>CAVPSW010000001.1:0-476812 GCA_963708585.1 uncultured Alphaproteobacteria bacterium
GCCGCATGATCTCGTCATCGAATGGACCGCGCGAGGCAGGGCGTAGATCGCCGCCTCGCGCTCGAGGACGAGCGTCGCGATCCCCTGCATGCCCAGAAGATTGGCGAGCGTGGCGCCCACCGGGCCGCAGTGGATGATCGCGACGTCCGTTTGGTGTCCCCTCCCGTGTGGCGTGGCGTCGGTCGTCATGGCGTCTCCTCCCGCTGGTTTGGTTTCTTGTTGCGCCAGACCTTTCATGGCGCCCGGGTCGGGAGCAAACTCGTCGCGCGATCCGTCCACACTGCGGACAGCATGCGATGTAACCCAAGCCGATCCGGTCGTTCACAAGAGGGCTCGCCGTGCTGGCGGCGCTCAACCGACGCGGCAGCGCGACGGCGCTGACGCTGTCGCGGGAGCGCGGCGTGCCGCGCGCGACCGTCTATCGGCTGCTGCAAACCTTGCTCGACGAGGGCTACGTCGGCCGCGGCACCGCCGACGACCGGGGTCACGTCCGTCAACGTGGTGGAATTTGCGGTGTAGTTGAGGTGGCCATTGATCAGGCTGCTACGGTGGCGATCTGTGGTGGAATGGCGTCGATCAGCGGCGGTGTAAGTTCGGCCATGACCTCGGTTTGCATGTAGCGGTGCTGCAGCTGCCATTCGTCGTTAGCCTCGAGCAGCACGGCGCCGATCAGCCGGATGATGGCGCCCTCGTTCGGGAATATGCCGACTACGTCGGCTCGACGTTTGACCTCCTTGTTCAAGCGTTCGAGCGGATTGGTTGAGTGAAGCTTGGCCCGGTGCTGGACCGGAAAATCCATGTGGGCCAGCACATCGGTCTCGCTCTCGTCGATAAATGCCGCGAGCTTGGGCCACTTGCTCCGGAGCTGATCAGCGACATGGCGCAGTGCTTGGCTCGCGGAGGGGCGATCGGGATGGATGAACGCCTGGCGCAGCGCGGCCGCGACCATGTTCTGCTGGCCTTTGGGCACATAGGCCTGAGCGTTGCGCATCCAATGAACCCTGCAGCGCTGCCACGCCGAGCCCATAACGCGGCGGATCGCTGCCTTGAGACCCTCGTGCGCGTCCGAGATCACCAGCTTGGTCCCGCGCAGGCCACGTCGGACCAGGCTCTTGAGGAACGTTGCCCAGAACGTCTCCGCTTCTGACGGCCCGATATGCAGGCCGACGATCTCGCGCTTGCCGTCGGTGTTCACCGCCACGGCGATTATCGCGGCCACGCTGGTGATGCGCCCGCCTTCACGCTGCTTGAGGTAGGTCGCATCCAGCCAGAGATACGGCCAATCGCCGACGAGCGGGCGCTCGAGGAAAGCGTTCACCCGGTCGTCGATATCCTTGCACAGCTTGCTCACCGTGCTCTTGCCGATGCCCGCCAGCCCCATTGCCTGCACCAGGTCGTCGACCCGCCGGGTCGAGACGCCCCCGATCCAGGCCTCCTGGATGACGGCGACCAGGGCCTTCTCCGACGTCCGCCGCGGCTCGAGGAACGGCGGAAAATAGCTCCCTTGGCGCAGCTTGGGGATCCGGAGCTGCAGGCTACCCAGCCGCGTGTCGAGCGTGCGATCGCGATAGCCGTTGCGATAGGTCGTGCGCTCGCCGGTGCGCTCGTGTCGTCCGGCGCCGATCAGGCCGTCCACATCGGTCTCCATCAGTAACTGCACCACCGCCTCCGCCACGCTGCGTAGGAAGTCGCCGTCTCCGGCTTTGGCCATCAGCTCGGCCAACGGTAGTCTCTCCTCGGTCATCGGGTCCTCGTCGGTTCGGGTGGGAGCCTCGCAACTCCACCTTAGCCAGCCGATCCGGTGACCACCTCCGCCTACACCGCCGCTGTCAGCGGATTTCCACCACGACCGCGGACGCTACCACGACCGGTTTCATCTTCGGCTCAAGATACGCAGCCTGGCCGAGGGCTTCGAGGACGAGCAATGGATCTCGGCCATCGCCGGTCCGGCGCTGGTCGAGCTGACCCTGCGCATCTCCTGGCCATGCGACGTCTCGACCCTTCAGGGCCTGAAGATGGTGATCCACGACACCACCCATCCGGTCGCGCCGCTCTCCATCGACCGGAACATGGTCGGGCGGGAGCTGCCCGTCCTCGGCAGCGCGTCAGGACTGGCCTACATCTCCTTCGCGCCGCGGGACGAGCGGGCCGCCCTGCTTGGGATGCTCGCCCAGTCCAGCGACCCGCACGACGCGCTTGCCCGCGACCCGGCGCAGGTCGCACGCCTGATCACCGCGACGCGGCGCCGCGGCTACGGCCTACGGCAAGGCGGCCAGATCTGGCCGCACACCGGGTCGATCGCCCTGCCAGTCCGCGTCGGACGCCGCCTGCTCGGCTGCATCACGACGATCTGGACGGCGCGCGCGATGAGCGCCGAGGAGGGCGTGAGGAGGTGTCTCGCGCCCTTACGGGAAACGAGGGAGCTGATCGAGGCGCGTCTGGCGCCCACACACGATGCCATGACAAAGCCCCATACGCCTGGGCGGGAGCAACAGCTGGGTCCTGAGCTACCGGTGAATTCTGGACAAATCAGCGCGTGTAGAGGTTCGAGCGAAGGACCACGCAGGCAGAGTGAGGTTCTGGTTAAGGGACCTTCCTAAGGGAACTCCCGGATTGCCGTGGTAAACCCTATAGCTGATGGGCAGGTGCCTGTCCGCATCAGTCCGCAGCTTCTGCCCGAACAAGCACCAGACGATGTTCAGCCTCGGCTGCTTGGATGTGAATGATGCGCCAGTGTCCCGGCGGTAGGCCGTGCCGATGACCGACGCCGCGCCGACGACAGGACAGCCCCATGACGGGGGGCAAGACAAGTTGCTGGCGGCGGTCGTTCGCAATGCGCCCTACTTCATCGGCGTCTGCGACGCGACTTGGCGCGCAATATTCGTGAACGAAGCGGGCCGGCGCATGGTCGGCCTGGGCAAACACGACCTCACGGCGCTCTCGGTCGAGGACTTCTTCCGGCCCGAGGATCGGCCGAGCATCCGCGAGATCGCCATTCCCACACTCGAGCGCACCGGCTCATGGGTGGGCGAATACCGCTTCCTCCACTTCCAAGGCGGCCCAAATCCGCTGGTGAATTGGCGTGCATTCGCGCTGCGCGGCCGTAACGGCCGTTTTCTCGGAGCGGCCTCCTTCACCACGGACGTGACGGCGCGGTGCGCGGCGAGATCACGATGCCGGGAATTGACGCGCAGGACACCCACCCGGACGGACGGCATATCTGGACGCGGGTGGGCGCGGCGCCGCTGCGGGACGAAAGCGGCGCGGTCAACGGCGTCATCGCAACCTATCAAGACATCGATCAGGAGAAGCGGGTCGAAGCCTCGCTGCGCGAGAGGGAGGAGCGGTTCCGCTATTTTGCCGAGCACTCGACGAACGTGCTTTGGATCCTCGCCGTCGAGCAGGATGCGCTCGAGTATCTGAGCCCCGCGTTCGAGCAGGTCTGGGGCCGCCCGCGCGAGGGGATGCTGCACAGGCCGAAGGCTTTGGCCGAAACGATGGACCCGGATGATCGGCCAGGCGCCTGCCAGCCGCTCGAGCAAATCCTGCAGGGTGGCGCGGCGCTGACGCACGAGTTCCGCATCGTGCGGCCGGACGGGTCAGTGCGCTGGATCCGGGAGACCTGCTTTCCGATCCCCGGCGATAGGCTGCACCGAATCGGCGGCATCGCCCAGGACGTGACGCGGGCGAGCGAGGCTCGCGTCTACCTGGTCGACACGGATCGCATCGCTCGCGCCCGCCTCTCGCTCCTGCTTCGCGGCGCAAACTACCAGGTCCAGGAATTCGAGGGGTCGCGAGCCTTTCTCGAGGTTGCGCCCGCTCTGGCCACAGGTTGCGTGCTGCTCGGGCTCCAGACGTCCGAGCCCGCGGCGACCATCTTCCTGCTGCAGCAGCTCAAGGCGCGGCAGATCGGGCTTCCCGTTGTCGTCGTCGGCGCGCCTGCCGACGAAATCGAGTTGGCGGTTCGGATCATGAAGGCGGGCGCGGTCGAATGCCTGGTGGCCTCAGAGGATGGCGGGCCGTTGCTGGGCGCGGTCGCCGCGGCGCTGGCCGAACTCCGTGACGTTGCCGCGCGCGACACTGCTGTGGAGGTCACGCGCAAGCAGCTCGCGCATATGTCCCCTCGGGAGCGGGAGGTGCTGCAGGGGCTGCTGACCGGCGCCACCGACAAGGAGATGGCGAGGGTCCTGGGGATCAGCCCGCGGACGGTGGAGATCCATCGGGCGCATGTCATGGAGCGGATCGGCGCGCGCACCTTGCCCGAGGTGGTGCTGCTGGCCGCTGCGGCCGGGCTGAAGCCGTCCTGGCCTCCGGTTGACGGCGAAGCGCCGGAGCGGATGAGGGGCGACGCTCTCTAGAGCATCGTCCGGCCGAATGCGGTAGCCCTCGGACAAAATTGCTCGCTAAGAGTTCGATCCGGGATCATGTTGTTTGCTGACAGAGCTTTCGCAGCATGAGGCGGACGGACGCCCATCTCAGGAACGCAAGACCAGAGCGGTTGAGACATTGCCAATCTTTGGCCAGTCGGCGGCATCGGTTGAGCCAAGCGATGGTGCGTTCGACGATCCAGCGTTTGGGCAGGACGACGAACCTGTGGAGGTCGGAACGCTTGACGATCTCGACGTTGACCTGAGCGCAGGCCCTGGCCAGGCCGTCGCGGAATTTCGCACCTTGGTAGCCGCTGTCGGCGTAGAGCTTGAGCAAGAACGGATACAGGCCGAACAGGGCGCCCATCAGCAGCACCCCGCCGTCGCGGTCCTGAACGTCGGCGGCCTGCACGACGGCCCGCATCAGCAGGCCCTGCGTGTCGACCAGGACGTGCCGCTTCTTTCCCTTGGTCTTCTTCCCGGCGTCATAGCCCGGCGGATCGACCGCACGCCCCCCTTTTCCGCGCCCCTGACGCTCTGGCTGTCGATGATCCCCACCGTGGGACTGGCCTGCCGCCCCGCAACTTCGCGACACGCAACGTAAAGCGCGTGATGGATGCGCTCCAGCGTGCCGTCCCAGTCCCAGCGCCGGAAGTAGTCGTTGACGGTGCTGCGCGCAGGCAGGTCCTTCGGCAGCGCGGCCCACTGGCAGCCAGTGCTCAGCACATACATCACCCCGTTCACCACCGCGCGGACGTCGACCGTTCGCTTGTTGCCACCGCGCTTGGCTGGCGGGATCAGCGGGCCGATCAGCGCCCACTCTTCGTCGGTCAGCTCACTCGGGTAGCGCAGGCCACGACGGTCGTAGCGGGCGCGGTTCTCGTTCGTCCACATCCCAAGAGTGTCGCCAGCCGCACCGCGTCGCTCCCAATCACAAGCAATTCAACTCGCCGAGCATGTTCCCGGAGAGACACTAAGACAAAGAGCTAGTGCTTTTCCGATCCGCTTCGATCGGAACAAGCACTAGCCTGCTACGCGACCACGACCATCTGCACCGCTCCGAGCCGTTCCACCACGCTGACCGCGACATCCCCTTGCGTGCGGCTGACCTGGATCGTGGCGCGCGCGTCACCCAAGGACAGGTTGTGCAGGGTGAGGCTGTTGAGGAATGGCGGCAGGCTGGGACGGTCCAGCCGTATGGTGCCGGCTTCGGTATCGAAGCTCAGGCCGAGGCAGGCCTGCACGAGGGCGGGCATCGTGGCGGCTGCCCAGGCCTGCGGAGTGCAAGCGACGGGGTACGGGGTCGGCGCCTGACCCGGTCGGCGCGAGAAGCCGCAGAACAGCTCCGGCAGGCGACGCTGGTCCGCCGCGCCGGCGGCGGCGCGTAGGCAGTCGAACATGCGCAGCGTCTCCTCGCGTAGGCCCATGCGGGCCATCCCGAGTGCGATCAGCGCGTTGTCGTGCGGCCAAACCGATCCGTTGTGATAGGACATCGGGTTATAGCGCGCCTCGTCGGCGGCCAGCGTGCGGATGCCCCAGCCAGTGAAGAATCGCGAGTCCATCAGCCCTGCCGCGACAAGGCGCGCGCGCTCGGGGTTCGCGATGCCGGTCATGAGCAAGTGCCCGGCATTGGAGGACCGGACCTGGCACGCCCCCTCCTCGTCGAGAGCCAGAGCGTATGTTCCGAGCCGTTCGCACCAGAAATATTCCTCGAACGCCTGCTGCAGCTCCGCGGCTGCCACCTCCGATGAAGCTGCCTGGTCCTGCAAACCCAGCCGCCGGGCGATGCGCGCCGCCGCCAAGCGGGCGGCATAGACGTAGCCCTGCACCTCGCAGAGCGCGATCGGCCCTTGCGCCAGCGTGCCATCCGCGCGGGAGATCGCGTCGTAGCTGTCCTTCCAGCCCTGGTTGGCCAAGCCCTGGTCGGTGCTGCGTTTATATCTGAGGAACCCGTGCCGGTCGGCGCGTCGGTCGATCCACGCCAGAGCTTGCGCAATGCTTGGCCACAAGCCGCGAACCGTGTGCAGGTCGCCGGTACGGTCCAGGTAGGCGCCCGCGAGCAGGACGAACAACGGCGTCGCGTCGACGCTCCCATAGTAGCGGCGGAACGGCACCTCGCCCACCGCCGCCATCTCGCCGGCCCGCGTCTCGTGGAGGATCTTCCCTGGTTCCGCCTCGGATGCCGGATCGAATTCGGTCGCCTGCTCCTGCGCGAGATACAGGAGCACGCCGCGCGCCAGCGCCGGGTCGAACGCCAGCATCAGCAGCGCGGTGATGAGACCGTCGCGCCCGAATGCGGTGCTGAACCAAGGAATGCCGGCGTACGGGTATGGTCCGGACGGCTTCTCGGTGATGAGCATGCGCAGATCGTTCATCGAACGCCGCATCATGTCGTCGAGCTCCTCGCTGTCCGAGGAGACGGTCGCAGCGCGCTCGGAGCTGGCACGGAGCCGGCGCTTGCCGGCGACGTACGCGTTCAGGAACCCGGTCCTCGGACGGCGATCCGACCCGGTTAGCGCGGAGCAGGCGATCTCGAAAAAGATGGTCGACCGCTCTCCCGGGCCGATCCCGAGATAGAACAGGGCAGCGTCTCTCGTCAGCGCCTGCGGGGCCGGCTCGAATGTGAGACCCGTCGTGCGGACCACCTCGTCCAGGCCACGATACGCTAAGGTGACCTGGTTGCCCGTGCAGACCGGCGGCAGATATTCGCCGCGCCGGTCGCGCCGCATGCCGCGGACCTCGAACAGGTCGGCGAAATCGGCGACGAAGCGTATCGCGAGCTGCACCGTGTGGTGCCGTACGGCGAAGCTGCGCACGGACAGCCGGCCATAGCAGAAACTCGCGCCCAGGAAGATCGAGCGCTGGATGTGGATGAGCCCTTGGTCCACGCCGTTCCCGCTTCGATCGCTGATGGGCGGGTTCGACAGGTCGGAGGTGAGCATCACGTTGTCCGACGCCAAGGAGGAGCTGAGCAAGAGCGGCCGCATCCCGCCCAGTGTCAGGTCGAAGCCCGACAGGTGGCGCGTATCCCGGTGATACAGCCCGTCCGTGCCGCCCAGCGCCGAGATGATGTCCCCGCTTCGGTCGAAGACGCCGAACGTGTCGCCCGTCTTGACGGTATGGTACCGCCGGTCCTGCAGGGAGACAGTCGCGGACACCGAGAACGGCTCGGGCGTTTCGGTGAGCGTGGCCGAGGTAAGCACATTCATGATGAGACCCTTGAGTGCCTGGAGGGAGGCGCTGCAATGGTCGACACGTACTGGCCCGGCACGCCCGCTTCAAGCCGGGTTTCCTTCGGCCGCCATCAGGGGCAGGTTGGGGCTCTCCCGCTCGCGCGAGGGCGCCTTGCGTCAGGCGATCTCGCGCAGCTCCGATCGGCTCTCGCCGGCAAGGCTGCGATAGACGCGCAGATAGTCCTCGGCCATCCGCCGCGCCGTGAAGCGGGTTTCGAAGCGCGCGCGGACTACGCGGCGAGAGAGGGAGGGGAGCCGCTTGACCACCGCGATCGCGCCCGCCTCATTGGCGACGATGAACCCGGTCAGGCCGTGTTCCAACACCTCAGGCACCGAGCCGCAATTGAACGCGATCACCGGGGTGCCACAGGGCATCGCCTCGATCATGACCCAGGCCGAACGGCTCCGGCCAGTCGATCGGCATCAGCAGGCCGAGCGCACCGGACAGGAACTCGGCCTTCTGCACCTCGTTGATCTCGCCGACGAGTTCCACGCCGCCCCCCAGCAAGGGTCGGATGGTCTTCTCGAAATAGGCCTGATCGCTCCGGTCGACCTTTGCCGCGATCTTCAGCGGCATGCCGGACGCGCGAGCGATGCGGATCGCCTTCTCCGGCCCCTTCTCCGGCGCGATGCGGCCGAGGAAGGCGAGATAGTCCTGCTTGACCGGTTGCGGCCGCAGCAGGTTTTCCGGCAGCCCATGCTGCACCGTGGCCACGAAGCGTGCCTGCGGCAGCGGGCGGCGCTGTGCATTTGAGATCGATACGACGGCGATGTCGGCGAAGTTCTCGTAGAGCGGCCCCAACTCGGGGAAGTCGAGCCGCCCATGCATCGTGCTGACGAAGGGTGTGCCTTGGCGGCTGAACAGGCCGAATGGCCAATAGTCCAGGTGGAAATGCATGAGGTCGAACTTGCCCGCCTCCCGCCGCGCCGCCTCCATCAGCAGCACGTGAGGGATCAAGGGGTCCGACATCGGCGACGAAAGCCGAAGCGCCTGCGGCCATACGGGCTCGAGCCGGGCTGAGGTGACCGAGTCGCCGGATGCGAACAGCGTCACCTCATGGCCCGAAGCGACCAGCTCCTCGGTGAGGTAGGACACGACACGCTCGGTCCCTCCATACAGCTTCGGCGGGACCGCTTCGTGCAGCGGAGCGATCTGCGCGATACGCATCGTGGCCGCCCGGGCTCAAGTCGCCGCCAACCCGGCAGCCGGCGGCGGCGCCGTGCGCCGATCCCGCAGGCAAAACGCCAAGATGAGCAGCATCACCCCGAACACGAACGCGTAGCCGCCCATCCACCAGGTCAGGACCAGCGCGCCCGCGATCGGCGCCAGATAGAGCAGGACGCCCCACACGACCGAGACCAGACCGGAGAGCGCCAGCAGCCACCGCCCGTGCCCGGTTTGGAGGCGGAAGCCGGCGACGATCATGCACACGCCGGAGATCACGGCCCAGATGCCGAGCAGCGTCACCAGGACGAGCGCGGTCAAGCCAGGCAACAGCAAGGCGACAACGCCGGCGATGATGTCGACGATGCCCTCGAGCGTCAGCCAGCCCCAGCGCTCGTGCCGCGTGGCCGCGCGTACCGCGGAGACGATCGCGAACACGCCGTTCACGAGCATGTAGGCCGCCCATAGTAGCACCAGCGACGCAAACGTCGCGAACGGCAGCAGCAAGGCGGCGATGCCGAACAGTATGGCCAGGACGCCTCGCAACGCGACGGCCCACCAGTTGCGCGCCAGCGCCGCGCTCATGACGTCTATCGTCGGCGCGGACTGCGTCCAGCTCGCCTGGCCGACCCGGTTGCTAGCGCCGCTCACTCGCTCCTCCCAGACTCGTCGCGCGTCTGAGCCCCTTGCTCCGTTCCAGCCTGCGCGCCCTTGTCCCCGCCCGTCTGGTTCGCCGCCGTCTGGTTCACCGGGCCTTGCACCTGTATGCGCCCGCTGCGTTCGGAGGCCTGCGTCTTGGGCAGGGTGATCGTCAGCACGCCGTTCTCGAACCGGGCCTGCACCTGGCTGGGGTCGACCGCGAACGGCAGCCGCAGCGACCGCCGCGGTGCCGTAGCTGCTTTCGGTCCGTGACGAGTATGGCAACCTTCACGCCGCTGAGTTCTCCTTCCTCCATGTCACAGCCTCCAAATGCGATCTAGTTTCCCGTGTGGCAGCAGAACGGGCCCGCGCGGCGGATACGGAGCCCCAAGCTCCGGGCGAGGGCCGTGTTCCGCTGGGACGAGTGCTTAAGAGTTGATCCGGGATCATGTCGTGTGCTGACATAGCTTTCGGAGCATGAGGCGGACGGACGCCCATCTCAGGAAAGCCAGACCAGAGCGGTTGAGACATTCCCAATCTTTGGCCAGTCGGCGGCATCCGTTGAGCCAAGCGATGGTGCGTTCGACGATCCAGCGTTTGGGCAGGACGACGAACCTGTGGAGGTCGGAACGCTTGACGATCTCGACGTTGACCTGAGCGCAGGCCCTGGCCAGGCCGTCGCGGAATTCGCACCTTGGTAGCCGCTGTCGGCGTAGAGCTTGAGCAAGAACGGATACAGGCCGAACAGGGCGACCATCAGCAACACGCCACCGTCGCGGTCCTGAACGTCGGCGGCCTGCACGACGGCCCGCATCAGCAGGCCCTGCGTGTCGACCAGGACGTGCCGCTTCTTTCCCTTGGTCTTCTTCCCGGCGTCATAGCCCGGCGGATCGACCGCACGCCCCCCTTTTCCGCGCCCCTGACGCTCTGGCTGTCGATGATCCCCACCGTGGGACTGGCCTGCCGCCCCGCAACTTCGCGACACGCAACGTAAAGCGCGTGATGGATGCGCTCCAGCGTGCCGTCCCAGTCCCAGCGCCGGAAGTAGTCGTTGACGGTGCTGCGAGCAGGCAGGTCCTTCGGCAGCGCGGCCCACTGGCAGCCAGTGCTCAGCACATACATCACCCCGTTCACCACCGCGCGGACGTCGACCGTTCGCTTGTTGCCACCGCGCTTGGCTGGCGGGATCAGCGGGCCGATCAGCGCCCACTCTTCGTCGGTCAGGTCACTCGGGTAGCGCAGGCCACGACGGTCGTAGCGGGCGCGGTTCTCGTTCGTCCACATCCCAAGAGTGTCGCCAGCCGCACCGCGTCGCTCCTAATCACAAGCGATTTCAACTCGCTCCACATGATCCCGGAGAGACACTTAGGGAAATCCCTGACATAGCGATCACGCCGGCGAATGTTCGAGCCTGCCATACGGAGTTTCGCTCAGTGACCGACCGGGTATCCGAACGACCGCTCCCTTGCTGAAGTCGGGGGGGCGGCCACTCGACCCTGTTGGTTTCAGGTCGCCCAACCCCAGGTCTTCATTTGGAGACGACGAGACATGAACCGCGCCGATGCTCCGGAACCGACCAGCGCCGACACCGCGAATGCGGATCCAAGCATTGCGTCGGATTACTCACAACCGGGACACTCATCCACCCGCCATCCACCGCGGGCTCGATGCGCGCGACAGTTGGTCTGGCACACGGAGCGGATCGGAATCCTGGCCGCGGAGGCCCATGGTTTCCGGCTCGTCGTGCTGAAGCGGTCTGGACCGGACACGTTCGCACGATTCCTGATACTCCGAAGGCAGTTCGGCCGCGGCAGCCTCTTCGCCCTCGTTGCGTCCGGAACGGAAGCAGACGTGCGCAGGGCGATGGAGGCGGCCGAGGAACAGGGCTCCCGGCTGACCGGGCTCGATCAGGATCAATTCACCGCTGGCGCCGCCGCGTGAGCGCCGGTTTAGGCCCGCCCCGATTACTCGGCCGCCTGCCGGGTCGAGCTCGGAAAGAACTGGTTTTCCGGTCGGCTCAAGCCGAGGTGCTCGCGCAACGTCGAGCCCTCGTAGTCCCGCCGGAACAGGCCACGCCGCTGCAGCTCCGGCACCACGAGGTCCACGAACTCGTCCAGCCCGGCCGGCACCGTCGGGAACATGACGTTGAACCCGTCCGATGCCCCTGCCTCCAACCACTTTTGCATCGTGTCGGCGATCTCGCCGGGCGTGCCCACCATCTGTAGCCCGCCATACCCGCCCACCAGTTGAGCAAGCTGGCGCACCGTCAAGTTGTCGCGCCTGGCCAGGGCGACCAGGGCTCGCTGACCGCTCTGGCTCTGGTTGGTCTCGGGCAGCTCCGGCAAGGGCGCGTCGAGATCGAATTTGGAGGCGTCGACGCCGAGCCGGATCGAGAGGTTCGGGAGCGCGCTCTCGGCATGGACGAGGCTGTCGAGCCGGCGCTTCTTCTCCTCGGCTTCCGCGCGCGTGGCACCGACGATGACAAGAGCCCCGGGCAGCACGCGCAGGCTGGAGGGATCCCGGCCGCAACTGCGCATGCGGGCCTTCATGTCGGCGTAGAAGGCCTTGGCGTCATCGATCGTGCGGCTGCTGCCAAAGATCACCTCGGCCGTGGCGGCGGCGAAGTCGCGTCCCGCGTCCGATGCGCCCGCCTGCACGATCACGGGCCAGCCCTGCACGGGACGGGCAATGTTCAGCGGGCCCCGCACCTTGAGGTGCTCGCCGCGATGGTCGAGCACATGCATGCGCGCCGGGTCGAAAAACAGACCGCTCGCTTGGTCGCGCAGCCACGCGTCATCCGCCCAGCTATCCCACAATCCGGTGACGACCCCGTAGAACTCCCGGGCACGGCGATACCGCTCGTCGTGCTCGACATGCTCCTCGAGGCCGAAATTGAGCGCGGCGTCTGGGTTGGAGGTCGTGACGATGTTCCAGCCGGCCCGACCCTTGCTGATGTGGTCGAGCGAGGCGAAGCGTCGGGCAATGTGATAGGGCGCCTCGAACGTGGTCGAGGCGGTGGCGATCAGGCCGATCCTGCTCGTGACCATGGCCAGCGCCGAGAGCAGGGTCAGCGGCTCGAACGAGGTCGCGGTGGCGCTGCGCCGAAGCGCCTCGATCGGCATGTTCAGAACGGCCAGGTGGTCGGCCATGAAGAACGCGTCGAAGCGCCCGCGCTCGAGCGTCTGGGAGAAGCGAACGAGGTGCTCGAGGTTGAAGTTGGCGTCCGGATAGGCGCCCGGCACCCGCCACCACGCGGTGTGGATGCCGACCGGACGCATGAAAGCCCCAAGGTGGAGTTGCTTGCTCATCAAGGTCTCCGGGGTGGGTCGCAGCCGATAAGGGTGAGCGCCCCCTGCCGCGCAAGGGCGCGCCCGCACGGGGCAGAGATGCGCCGCCCGAACGGGCCGCCTAGTTCAAGGCTTTCACCTCGACCCGCCGGTTCAGAGCGCGTCCGAGTTCCGAGGCGTTGTCGGCGATCGGTTCGGCAAACCCGCGACCGCTGCTCTGCAACCGCGACGGCGCGATCCCGCGCTGGACCAGCCACGAAGCGACCGCGGCGGCGCGCCGAGCCGACAAGTCCTGGTTATGCGCCGCCGAGCCGACCGCATCCGTGTGGCCGATCAGATCGATCCGTAGCTCCGGACGCGCTGTTCAAGGCCGCAAGCAACTCGCGCAGCACCGGCTCGGAGCTTGGCTGCAAGCTGGCCTTGTCCGTATCGAAGTTGATGTAGACCTGAACTCGTCCTTGCGCGCGCAGCGTGTCCGCGATCGGGGCCTGGACCGGGCGGGCAGGCGCGTCCGGTGCCGGAGCGGCCGACGAGACGCGGAACGAGGGGCCGAGCGGGGCGCTGCTGTAGGATTGGATGCCGTTGCGCAACACGGACGGGAACGGAGGGTCGGCGTCCGGGGTGGGCACCGGGGTGACGACGATCTTCCCGCCTCTGCCCGTGGTGGCGCCCGCGTGCCGGGCAGCCAGGCAGAGCGACGAGTTGCCCGCGTACACCTTGTCGCCGAACACCGAGGCCCGCCCAGGCGTCGACGCCTCGACGGTGCAGCCGCAGGTCAAAGCCGGCCCATCCATCGGAAACTCCTGATAGTTCTGCGGGCAGAACTCCAGCGTCCGCATGCCCGGCGGCGAAGGGGGAGGCAGAGGCGGGAGCTCGACGCCGACCGCCGAGACGCGGAACGAGGTGCCGATCGGGGAGCTTCCATAGGATTGGATGCCGTTGCGCAGGATGGCCGGGAACGGCGGATCCTCTTCGGGCGTCGGCGCCGGCGTGACCACGATCTGACCGCCACGCCCGGAGATCACGCCGGCATGCCGCGCGGCCAGGCACAGCGACGATTGGCCGGCGTAAACGCCATCGCCAAAGACTGAGCTGCGGCCCGGCGTTGCTGCCTCGGCGGTGCAGCCGCAGGTCAGCTGCGGCCCGTCGGGAGGAAAGCCCTGATAATCCGCAGGGCAAATGTCCATGGTCCGCATCTCCGCCGGCGGGGCGCTTTGCGGCGCCGGAACGGCGGGCGCCGGCTCGGACGCGCGTATGCCGCGATCGGATGCGGGCGGCGGCGCAGGAGGGGCAGGCGCGGCGGCGGCCTGCTGCGTCGAACCGGGCGGCGGGGTGAAGTAGAACGTGCCCCGAAGCGGAGACAAGGCAAGCCAAGGCAGCTGCCGACCTGCCGTCGCGGTCTGGACCTCCAGGCCGACGCTGTTGAGGGCCTCGAGCACGCTCGCGCCGGGCGTGGCGATCGCGCGGGCGAGCGCCGCGGAATACGGGCTGTCGGCGACCGTCGCCATCGGCCGCAACGGCGCCGGGCTGGGTGGCATAGCCGATGATCGTCCCGGTCGGCGCGGTCACCTGGGCCAGCCCGGCCGCCGCGCCACGGAAGCCCCGAGCGCCGAACGGATTGTTGCGGCACGCATCCAGGAGAATGAGGTTCAGCCGGCTTCCCGCCGACGTCAGCTCGTCGAGCACGAAGTCCGCGTCGACGAGCTCGTATTTGACGTCGCTCGCACTAGCGACGTTGGCCTCGACCGGGATGAGGTAGTTCTTCCCTCCGACTTGGACGGCGTGACCCGCAAAATAGAACAGCGCCGTGCTGTCCGGCGTGAGCCGGCGCCCGAACTCGCGGATCAGCGCCTCCAGCTGAGGCCGGGTGACGTCGACCTGCGGCCCTCCGCCGATCAGCGTGAAGCCGGCGCCCTCCAGCGCCTTGGCGATCAGCCGGGCATCGTTGCCTGGGTTGGAGAGCACGGGCACGTTCCGATAGAGGCTGTTGCCGACAACGAGGGCGAGCCGTTCTTCCGCCCGCGCCGGCGCGAGTGCCGCGCACAACCAGCATACGAGAAGCACGGCTAACCCCACTCTGCACGGGAGGAATGCCCGAGTTATGCTCATGTCTCGCGCCGGTTGTTCGCATCCCACTATGCATCACACCGCACGGCCTTGTCAGGGCAATCCAAGAGCCCGCTCATGGGGACGAGCCCCGACGAGGTTGTGCGCAAGCTCCTCACCGACCCGGAGAGCTGAGGAGCCAGAGTAATTAGGCAAGACATTGCGGGATGGCTAGCCGCGCTAGGTCTGAACGGGCCTTATAAGTCGTTTATGCGCTAGCTCTTAATCCGCATCGAATCTTTATCCGGCCCCGTCCTAGCCTCCACGCTCCGTCAATGGAGGCCACTTGTGCTCGACATCCTTGTGCTCGCGCTGGGCACCGCCGGCATCTTGCTGATGCTGCCCTACGCCATCCTCTGCGAACGCATCTAGGGCCCGCCATGCTCGACGTCGTCCTCGGCGGCGCCACCGCGTTGCTCTTGCTCGTGTATCTCGTGTGGGCGCTCGTCCGCCCCGAAGATTTCTGAGGCGCACCATGACCGCGAACGGCTGGCTCCAAATCAGCCTCATCTTCCTGCTCATCTTCGCCACGGCATTCCCGCTGGGGCGCTACATGGCAGCCGTGCTCGGTGGCCGGGTCACCTGGCTGCATCCGGTCGAAAGTGTCTTCTACCGCCTTTCCGGCATCGACCCGGCGCGCGACATGGGCTGGCGCGCCTATCTCGCCGCGCTGATCATTCTGAACGCGGCGCATTTCGTGCTGCTCTACGCCATGTTGCGGCTCCAGCAATATCTCCCCCTGAACCCGCAGGGCGTCACTGCCATGTCGCCCCAGCTCGCCTTCAACACCGCCATGAGCTTCGTCACCAACACGAACTGGCAATCCTACGCCGGCGAGCAAGCGCTCTCATACGGCAGCCAAATGTGGGGCCTCACCGTCCACAACTTCCTCTCCGCCGCAACCGGCATCGCCGCCGCCGCCGCACTCGCCCGCGCGTTCGCCGGCGGCAAGCTGCAGGGGCTCGGCAATTTCTGGGTCGATCTCACCCGCATCACCCTCTACGTCCTGCTCCCACTCGCCGTCCTCGTTGCCGCCGCCCTCATCCTCTGCGGCGTGCCGCAGACCCTGGCCGCCTATGCCGACGCCACCTCGCTCGAGGGCGCCAAGCAGCTCATCGCCCGCGGCCCCGTCGCCTTCCAGGAGGCGCATCAAGCTGCTCGGCACCAACGGCGGCGGCTTCTTCAATGCCAACTCCGCCCACCCGTTCGAGAACCCGTCCCCGCTCTCCGACGTCATCGAAACCTGGGCCGAGATCGTGCTGCCCTTCGCGCTGGCGATCACCTTCGGCCATATGGTCCGCGACCGGCGCCAAGGTCTCGCCCTGTTCGCAGCTATGGCCGTCGTCGTCATCGCCTGCGCCGCCGTAGTCTACTCCGCCGAATCCGCCGGGAACCCGCTCCTCACCCATCTCGGCGTCGACCCGGCCATGGGCAACATGGAGGGCAAGGAGGTCCGTTTCGGCACCGCGCTCTCCTCGCTCTACGCCGTCACCACCACCGCCACCTCCAACGGCTCCGTCATCGCCATGCACGACAGCTTCACCCCGCTCGGCGGCTTGGTGCCGATGTTACTCATCCAGCTCGGCGAAGTCGTCCCTGGGGGCGTCGGCTCCGGCCTCTATGGCATCATCGTCTTCGCCCTGCTCTCGGTCTTCGTCGCCGGGCTGATGGTCGGCCGCACGCCGGAATACCTCGGCAAGAAGGTCCAGGCGAAGGAGGTGAAGCTCGCCATGCTCGCCGTGCTCATTCTCCCGCTCTGCATCCTCGGCGGCGCCGCGGTCGCGCTCAACCTGGCCAGCGGTGTCGGCGCCCTCGCCAATGCCGGCCCGCACGGCCTGTCGGAGATGCTCTACGCCTGGTCGTCCGCCACCGGAAACAACGGCAGCGCCTTCGCCGGCCTCTCCGCCGACACGCCTCTGCTCGACTACGGCCTCGGCGCCGCCATGCTGCTCGGCCGCTTCGCCTTCATGGTGCCCGTGCTCGCCATCGCCGGCTCGCTCGCGGCCAAGCCCAAGCTGCCGCTCAGCGCCGGAACGTTCCCGACGCACGGGCCGCTGTTCATTGGCCTCCTGGTCGGCGTCATCCTCATCCTGGGCGGCCTGCAATACCTGCCCTCGCTCTCCCTCGGGCCGCTGGCTGAGCAGTTCACGATGCTCGCCGGCAAGACGTTCTAAGGAAGCATCGACATGACAACCCAAACCGAGGCCATCGCGCTCTTCGACGGACGCATCCTCCGCCGGGCCGCGCAGGACGCCCTCCTCAAGCTCAACCCGGCAGGCCTGGTGCGCAACCCGGTGATCTTCGTCACCGAGATCGTCTCCATCCTCGTCACCATCCTCGGCATCCGCGACCTCGTCACCGACGGCGCCTGGCACTTCCCAATCGCCATCGCCGCCTGGCTCTGGCTCACCGTCCTCTTTGCCACCTTCGCCGAGGCGGTGGCCGAGGGCCGTGGTCGCGCCCGCGCCGAAAGCCTTCGCCGCGCCCGCAGCGAGACCCAAGCCAAGGTCCTGCTGCGCCGCGACGACCGCGCCCTCTACAAGCCCACGCCCTCGTCCCTGCTCCAGCCCGGCGAATACGTCCTCGTCGAACCCGGCGACCTCATCCCCTCCGACGGCGAGGTGGTCGAGGGCGTCGCCAGCGTGAACGAAAGCGCCGTCACTGGCGAAAGCGCCCCCGTCATCCGCGAAGCCGGCGGCGACCGTTCCGCCGTCACCGGCGGCACCCTCGTCGTCAGCGACTGGCTGGTCGTGCGAATTACCGCCGCCCCCGGCAGCACCTTCCTCGACCGCATGATCGCCCTGGTCGAAGGCGCCGCCCGCCGCAAGACCCCGAACGAGATCGCCCTCAACATCCTCCTCGCCGGGCTCACCCTGATCTTCCTGATCGCCGTCGTCACCCTGGTCGGCCTCGCCCGCTACTGCGGCACCACCCTGTCCGTCCCCGTCCTCGCCGCCCTCTTCGTCACCCTGATCCCCACCACCATCGGCGGCCTGCTCTCGGCCATCGGCATCGCCGGCATGGACCGGCTGGTCCGCTTCAACGTCGTCGCCACCTCCGGCCGCGCCGTCGAGGCCGCCGGCGATGTCGACACGCTCCTGCTCGACAAGACGGGAACGATCACCTACGGCAACCGCGCCTGCGCCGCGATCTACCCGCTCGCCGCCGTCTCCGAGCGGGCGCTCGCCGAGGCCTCCGTGCTGGCCTCGCTCGGCGACGACACGCCCGAGGGCCGTTCCATCCTGGCGTTCATGCGCGACCGTTACGGGATCGCCCCCGAACTGACGAACGGCGCCGCCGTGATCCCCTTCAGCGCTCAAACCCGCGTTTCCGGCCTCGATCACAACGGCCATTCCTGGCGCAAGGGCGCCGTCGACGCGATGATCGCCCCCGCCGGCATCACCGCCCCCGCCATGCTCACCGACACCGCCGACCGCATCGCCCGCGCCGGCAGCACCCCGCTCGCGGTCAGCTTCGATGGCCGCCTCCTCGGCGCGCTGGAGCTGAAGGACATCGTCAAGCCCGGCATCCGCGCCCGCTTCGACGCGCTCCGCCGCATGGGCATCCGCACCGTCATGGTCACCGGCGACAACCGCCTGACCGCCGCCGCCATCGCCACAGAAGCCGGCGTCGACGACTTCCTCGCCGAGGCCAAGCCGCAGGACAAGCTCGACTACATCCGGCGGGTCCAGGCCGAGGGCCGCCTCGTCGCCATGTGCGGCGATGGCACCAACGACGCGCCCGCACTGGCGCAGGCTGATGTCGGCGTCGCCATGCAGACCGGCACCCAAGCCGCCCGCGAAGCCGGCAACATGGTCGACCTGGACAGCGACCCGACCAAGCTCATCGAGGTCGTCGAGATCGGGAAGCAGCTCCTCATCACCCGCGGCGCGCTGACCACGTTCAGCATCGCCAACGACGTCTCGAAATACTTCGCCATCCTGCCCGCGATTTTCGTCGCGACCTATCCCGAGCTCGGCGCCCTCAACATCATGCGCCTGACCACGCCGCAGAGCGCCATCCTCTCCGCCGTCATCTTCAACGCGCTAATCATCGTCGCCCTCGTGCCGCTCGCGCTCCGCGGCGTGCGTTTCCGCCCGATCAGCGCCGTCGGCGCTGCTTCGCCGCAACCTGCTGCTCTACGGCGTCGGCGGCCTCATCGCCCCCTTCGTCGGCATCAAGCTGATCGACATCATCCTCACTCTGCTGGGGCTCGCCTGAAATGAATCATCTTCGTCCCGCCCTCGTGCTGATCGCCCTGTTCACAGCGCTGACCGGCCTCGCCTTCCCGCTCGCCTTCACCGGCGCCGCCACCGCGCTCGTGCCGCATCGCGCCAACGGCTCTCTCCTCGTGCGCAACGGCCAGGTGGTCGGCTCCGCCCTCATCGGCCAGAACTTCACCTCAGACCGCTATTTCCACCCCCGCCCGAGCGCCACGGTCGACACCGACCCGAACGACGCTAGCAAAACCGTCCCCGCCCCCTACAACGCCGACAACTCTGGCGGCTCCAACCTCGGCCCCACCAGCAAGGCCCTCATCGACCGCGTGACCGCCGCTATCGGCGGCCGCGGCCCCGTTCCCGGCGACGCCGTCACCACCTCGGCCAGTGGCCTCGACCCCGACATCTCGCCCGAGAACGCAGCCGGCCAGGTCGGCCGCGTCGCCGCTGCCCGCGGAATGACCCCGGACCAACTCCGCGCCCTCATCGCCGCCCACACCCAACCCCGCTTCCTCGGCATCTTCGGCGAACCCCGAGTCGACGTTCTGGAGCTGAATCTCGCCCTCGACGACCCGGCGACGCGCTAATCTCACTTTCATGCCGCGCGAGGACGACCGCCCGGATCCCGACGCGCTCCTGGCGGAACTCGCCAGGGACGAGCGCCAGCACGGCCACCTCAAGATCTTCCTCGGGGCCGCGCCCGGCGTCGGCAAGACCTGGGAGATGCTAGCCCAGGCCCGCCGCCGCCGGGCCGCCGGCGAAGACGTCGTCGCCGGCTTCATCGAAACCCACGGCCGCGCCGAAACCGAGGCCCAGCTCGGCACTCTCCCCATCCTCCCCCGCAAGCGCGTCCCCTACCGCGGCCAGACCCTCGAGGACTTCGACCTCGATGCCGCCCTCGCCCGCCGCCCCGCCCTGCTGCTCGTCGACGAGCTCGCCCACACCAACGCCCCCGGCCTCCGTCACGCCAAGCGCTGGGAGGACGTCGCCGAACTGATCGCCGCCGGCATCAATCTCTGGACCACCCTCAACGTCCAGCACCTCGAAAGCCTCAACGACGACATCGCCCGCATCACCGGCATCCGCCCCGCCGAAACCCTCCCCGACCGAGTGCTCGAAATGGCGGACGAGATCGAGCTGATCGACGTCCCCCCCGCCGAGCTGCGCACCCGCCTCGAGCAAGGCAAGATCTACCGCGCCGACAACGCCGCCCGCGCCCTGCAAGGCTTCTTCCGCGAGGGCAACCTCGCCGCCCTGCGCGAAATCGCGCTACGCCGCGCCGCCGCCCATGTCGACACCGACGTCCGCAACTGGATGCGCCGCACCGGCGTCGCCGGCCCCTGGCCGACCACCGAGCGGATCCTCGCCCTCGTCGGTGCCGATCCCACCGCCGAGGCCGTCATCCGCCAGACCAAGCGCCTGGCCGACGCCTTCGAGGCGCCCTGGGCCGCATTGCATGTGGAGCGTGCCGGCTCCGCCACCGGCCTCGCCGCCCGCGCGCCGCTCGCCCTCGCCGCCCAGCTCGGTGCCGAAACAGACCTCGTGGTCTTCAGCCACGGCGACCTCGTCGGCCACCATGCTCGACGCCGCCCGTGCCCGAAATGCCACCCACCTCGTGCTCGGCCGCGCCCCCGCGTCGTTCTGGCGCCGCTCGCTCGGCCGCACCCTCGGCGCCCGTCTCGCGCGCGAGGCCCCGGACTTCGCGCTTCATTTCGTCCCCGCACCAGGCAAGGCGCCCCCGCCCCGCACCGTTCCGGCCCGCCCCAAACCGCAGGGTTGGCTGCCCTTCGCTGCCGTCGCCGTCGCCGTCGTGGCCCTTACCGCGATCGGCCACTTCTTTCGCCAGGATCTCCCGGTCGAGGCGGCCGACATGGTCTATCTCGCTGCCGTCGTCGCCGCCGCCTTTTTTTGGGGCACGGGCCCGGCCTTGCTAGCCGCCGCGCTCGGCATCCTCGCCTGGGACTTCTTCTTCATCGAGCCGCTCTACACCATCACGATCGATCGCCCGCGCGACTTCCTGACCGGCACCGTCTTCGCCGTCGTGGCGCTGCTGACTGGCACCCTCGCCGGCCGGGTCCGCCGCGAGGAGCGCGCCGCCGCCGCCCGCATCGAGGGCCTCCGCCGCATCGGCGAGTTCAGCCGCCGCCTCGGCGAGCCCGCGACCGAACCCGAGCTGCTGGCCGAAATCGCTCGCCAAGCGGCCGGCCTCGCCGGTTCCGCCCTGGTCATGACGGCCGAAGCCGACGACCTCGCCCTCCGCGCCACCGAGCCGACCGGCGCGCCCCTCGACGAAGCCGCCTGGGCCGCCGCCCGCTGGGCCTTCAACCGCGGCGAACAGACCGGGCGCGGCACGACCACCCTTCCCTCCGCGCCCTGGCGCTTTCTGCCCCTGCGGACGTTGCGCGGCCGGCTCGGCATCGTCGGCGTCCGCCCCACCGAGGATCTCGACGTGCCGCGCCTGCAGGCGCTCGAAGCCCTCGTCGATCAGGCCGCCCCCGCGCTCGAGCGCGTTCGGCTCGCCCTCGAAGCCGCACGCGCCACGGCGCTGGAGGAAACCCAAAAACTCCGCACTGCCCTCCTCGCCTCCCTGGGCCACGACCTCCGCACTCCGCTCGCCGGCATCCAGGGCGCCGCCAGCACCCTCGCCAGCATGCGCGACCAGCTCGACCCGGCCACATCCTCCGACCTCCTCGCCAGCATCGAGCAGGATGTCACCCGCATGACCCGCTTTCTCGCCAGCATCACCGACCTGACCCGGCTGGAGAGCGGCGAGGTCAAGCCCCAGCTTGCACCCGTTTCGCTCGCGCACGTGATCGACGCCGCCGTCGCCCGCCTCCCTGGCACACCCCTCGTTGGCGTCAGCGCCCCGCCCGAGTTGCACGTCCTCGCCGACCCCATGCTACTGGAACAGGCCCTGTTCAACGTGCTCGATAATGGCGTCAAATACGCCCCGTCCGGATCACTGGTCCGCATTACCGCGAGCCCGGAACAAGACGGCGTGACGATGCAAGTCGTGGACGAGGGCGTCGGCATTCCGCCGAACGAGCTGCCGCGCATTTTCGATAGCTTCTTCCGCGCCAGCCGTGGCGACCGGGTCGCCCCCGGCACCGGGCTGGGCCTGGCCATCGCCCGGGGCCTTGTCGAGGCGATGGGCGGCCGGATCGCCGCCCAAAGCCCCCGCCCCGCCGCGCCCGGCGACGGCCTGCCCGGCACCGTCATCTCCATCCATCTTCCCGCGCCCGCATGACCGCACCCGGCCCCACGGTCCTGGTGGTGGACGACGAGCCGCAAATCCACCGCTTCCTTCGTCCCGCGCTGGAAGCCGCCGGCTACCGGGTCGAACGCGCCGACACCGCCGGCGAGGGCGTACGCCTCGCCGCCAGCCGCGCGCCCGAGCTCGTCCTGCTCGACCTCGGCCTCCCCGACGCCGACGGCCACGACGCCCTCGCCCGCATCCGCGCTTTCAGCCCGGTGCCTGTCATCGTCCTATCCGCCCGCGACCGCGAAAACGAAAAGGTCGCCGCCCTCGACGCCGGCGCCGACGATTATGTGGAAAAGCCCTTCGGGATCGGCGAGCTACTCGCCCGTATCCGCACTGCACTCCGCCATCAGCGCGCTCGCGAGGCTGTCCCCGACCAGATCAAGCTGCCTGGACTTGAAATCGACCTGGAGCGGCGCTGGGCCCGGGTTGCCGGGCACCCGGCCGCGGTGAGCCTAAGCCCCCGGGAATGGGATCTGCTCGCGCTTCTCGCCCGCAACGCAGGCCGGGTGCTCACGCACACCCAGCTCCTCACCGCAGTCTGGGGACCGGCGCACGTCCACGACGTCCAGTACCTCCGGGTGTACGTCGGCCAGCTCCGCAACAAGCTAGGGCCTGCCGGAGCGTTGATCACGACCGAGCCTGGCGTGGGCTATCGCCTCCTCTGTCCTGATTAAGACTTCAGAAGCGGAGTTCCTGCCGACGACGTTGTTGAAATTGGAGTGACCGCTCCTAAATCGGCGAGAGGGCGCCCTCCCGGGCGCAAATGACAGTTAGGCCATGGAAACGCCAAGCAAGAACGAGAACAAGCGAGGCCGAGGGCGGCCAAGGTCGTTCGACCGCACCGTCGCTCTCGAGCAGGCCATGCGGCTGTTCTGGGAACACGGGTATGAGGGCACGAGCTTCGATCAGCTGACCGAGGCCATGTCGATCAGTCCCTCCAGCTTCTACGGCACGTTCGGGAGCAAGGAGCGTCTCTACCAGGAGGCGGTCTCGCTGTACCTGACACGATCCAGCGAATGGTTTTTGGCTGCGCTCGAGGCAGATACGGATACGAGGACAGCGTTCTATGGCCTGCTCAGCGCGGCAGCACAGCAATTCACACGGACCGACCGGCCGACCGGCTGCATGGTTTCGCTCGCCTGCATGACCGTCCCGCCGGCGTTGGATCGCCTCCGTGATCGAATGACGGACCTGCGGACGGACGCTCAACGCGCGATGGTCGCTCGTCTGTGCCGGGCGATCCAGGCCGGCGAGTTGCCGGAGGACACCGATCCAGAAGCGCTAGCGCGCTTCTACGCCGCCGTGTCGCGTGGGATGGCCGTGCTTGCGCGTGACGGCGCCACTCACGAACAGCTCCAAAGCATTGTCGATCTAAGCATGCGTGCGTGGCCGAGCCCCGAGCTTAGGCCCGGCGTTGGTGGCCAGCCCGTTGCCATGGCCGATGATTTTGGAGCGTCCACTTCATAACGCCTTGAAGATCGTTCGGCCGTCCCCACCTCGGCGAATATCGGAGCGATCGCTCCATTTTCCGTGAGGTCGGCCAATGCCTCGGTTCACCGAATTCCGGTACGACGCACCGTTCCCTGAACCCGTATCGCACGATTGCGGCGGTGCGTCATGAGCCAGCTGACCAGTGCAGATGGCCGGGTTGACCCGCGCTTGTCGGCCGCCCCCAGCGATGTACGTCGCAGCCGGCGTGGCCTGCGTATCTCGCTGATCGCCATCTTCGTCCTGCTGGCGGCTGGGTATGTCGGATGGCGCTTCGCCTGGACCGACCGCCCGGCGCAAACGGCAGCCGCAGCGCCGCCCATGCCGGAGGTGACGGTTGCCACGCCACTGCAGGAGACGGTCGCGCCGGCGACGAGCTTCCTTGGCCAGTTCTCGGCCGTGGACAGCGTCGAGCTGCGGGCACAAGTCGGCGGCACGCTGACGCAGATCGGCTTCCGCGACGGCCAGGTCGTGCACAAGGGCGACTTGCTGTTCGCCATCGAACTCCAGGCCGTATCAAGTTCGCCTCGACCAGGCGGTCGCGCAATTGCAGACCGCGGTCGCGCACAAGGCGCTGACCGACGCCGAGCTGTGGCGTGCGCAGCAGCTACGGCAGACCAGCTTCGGCACGGTCGAGAACGTCGATCAGCGCACGGCCGACCAGCACGCGGCCGAAGCCGCCATCGCCGCGGCAAAGGCGGCGATCAACGACGCCCAGCTCGATCTCGAGTTCTCTCGTCTCACCGCCCCGTTCGACGGCCGGATCGGCGCGCACCAGGTCTCGGTGGGAAGCCTGGTGAGCGGCAGCCGGGCCGGCACGAGCCCCTCGACGCTGCTCGCCACGATCGTCTCGCTCGACCCGATCCACCTCGACTTCGAGATGAGCGAGGCGGACTATCTCGCCTTCCAGGCCGCTCACCACGACCTCGCCGCCGGCGAGCCGGTCGCGATCAGCCTCGGCGGCGACGGGCACTACGGCGTGCACGGGAAGCTCGACTTCATCGACAACGTGGTCGACCGCAGCAGCGGCACGATCCATGCCCGCGCCACCGTGCCCAACCCCGACCTGAGCCTCACGCCCGGCCAGTTCGCCCGCGTCCGGCTCCCGCTCGGGCGGCCGTTCCCCGCGCTGCTCGTGCCCGCCGCCGCAGTCATCCCCGACCAGACGCAGCAACTCGTCATGACGGTCGGCGACGACGGCAAGGTCGTGCCGAAGCCGGTCGAAACCGGCGAGGTCCTTGGTGGCCTCCGCATCATCCGCGCCGGCCTCGCCCCCACCGACCGCGTGGTGATCAACGGGCTGGTCCGGGTCCGCCCGGGCGCGGCTGTCAAGCCCGTCCCCGGCACGATCGCGCTCGCCGCCGACGAGCAATAGGAGCGGCCCCATGCGCTTCACCCACGCCTTCATCGATCGGCCGATCCTCGCCACCGTCGTCAGCGTGTTCATCACCCTCGTCGGCCTCGGCGCCATGGTGATCCTGCCGGTCTCGCAATATCCGGAGATCGTGCCGCCGACGGTGCAAGTCACCACGAGCTATCCCGGCGCCTCGGCCGAGGTGGTGAGCCAGACCGTGGCCACGCCGCTCGAGCAGGAGATCAACGGCGTCGAGAACATGCTCTACATGGGCAGCCAATCGACCGGTGACGGCAAGCTCACCATCACGGTCACCTTCCGGATCGGCACCGACCTCAACGTCGCGCAGATGCTGACGCAGAACCGTGTGCAGGACGCGCTGCCGCGTCTGCCGGGGGACGTCCAGCGCCTCGGCGTCCAGGTGCGCAAGTCGACGCCCAGTATCCTGCTCGCCGTGCACATGTATTCGCCAGACAATTCGCGCGACGTGCTGTACCTCTCGAATTACGCGACCCTGCACGTGAAGGACGCGCTGGCCCGGCTGCCCGGCGTCGGCGATGTGCAGGTGTTCGGCGCGCGCGATTACGCAATGCGGATCTGGCTCGATCCGGACAAAGTCGCCGCTTACAAGCTGAACGCCTCTGAGGTGCTCGCCGCGTTGCAGGCGCAGAACCTGCAGGTCTCGGCCGGGATTCTGAACCAGCCTCCACTGCCCGGCAACGCCGCGTTCCAGATCAACGTGCAGACGCTCGGGCGCCTCTCCACCCCCGAGCAGTTCGCCGACATCATCGTCAAGAACGATGGGCAAGGCCGGGTGACGCGGATCCGCGACATCGGCCGGGTCGAGCTCGGCGCCGCCGATTACGGCAACACCGCCTTCACCGACCGCGGCGCCGGCCTACCACTCGTGATCTTCGCGCAGCCCGGCGCCAATTCGCTCACCGTGGAGCACGAGGTGCTCGACACGATGCAGGAGCTCGCCCAAGCCTTCCCGCAGGGCGTCGGCTACAAGATCATCTACGATCCCACCACGTTCATCGGAAATCGGTCAACGAGGTGGTGACGACGATCTTCATCGCCGTCGCCCTGGTTGTGGCGGTCGTCTTCATCTTCCTGCAGACCTGGCGAGCGACGCTGATCCCGGTCATCGCCATCCCGGTCTCGCTGGTCGGCACCTTCGCCGTGCTCTATCCGCTCGGGATCTCGCTCAACAACCTGTCGCTGTTCGGGCTGGTGCTCGCGGTCGGCATCGTCGTCGACGACGCGATCGTCGTGGTCGAGAACGTGGAGCGCAACATGGCGGCCGGCCTGTCGCCCAAGGAGGCGGCGCACCGGACGATGGACGAAGTCGGCAGCGCGCTGATCTCGATCGCGCTCACCCTCTGCGCCGTGTTCGTGCCCTCGGCCTTCATCTCCGGCATCTCCGGCCTGTTCTTCAAGCAGTTCGCGGTGACCATCGCGGCCTCGACCGTGATCTCCTGCTTCGTGTCGCTCACGCTCAGCCCCGCGCTCTGCTCGATCCTACTGAAGCCGCACGCGCATGGCGCGCGTCCGGGCTTCGCCGGGCGGGCGCTCAACGGCGCGTTCTCGATTTTCAACCGCGTGTTCGACGCGCTCTCCCGTGGCTACGGCGCCCTCACGGCGCGGCTCGTCCGGGCGCTCGCAGTGGTCCTCGTCGCCTACGCCGCGCTGATCGGATTGGCCGGGTACGAGTTCAGCCGCACGCCCACCGGGTTCATCCCGGAACAGGACCAGGGCTACCTGATCACCGTGGTCCAGCTCCCGCCCGGCGCCAGCCTCCAGCGCACCGAGGCCGTGGTGAAGCAGGCGATCGACATCATCCTCACCACCCCCGGGATCGAGCACGTCGCCCCGTTCGCCGGCCTGGACGCGACGACGTTCACCATCGCCTCGAACGCGGGCACGATCTTCTCCGGCCTCCCCTCGCTCTACGGCCACGACCAGCCGGGCCGGACCGCGCAGACCGTGCTCGCCGACCTGCGGCGGCGCCTCTCGGTCATCCAGGACGCGTTCGTGCTGACTATCCCGCCGCCGCCCGTCCAGGGCCTGGGCAGCTCCGGCGGCTTCAAGCTGATGCTCGAGGACCGCGCCGGGCTCGGCTCGCAACGCCTGGTCGACGCCGCCAACGCGTTGGTCGGCGCGGCCAATAAGGACCCGACCTTCGCCGGCGTGTTCACCCTGCTCAACACCGGCTCCCCGTCGCTCTATGCCGACATCGACCGGGTCAAGGCGGAGAAGGTCGGGCTCACACCCACGGACGTGTTCTCCGCCCTGCAAATCTATCTCGGCTCGCAATATGTCAACGACTTCAACCTGCTCGGCCGCACCTACCAGGTGATCGCGCAAGCCGACGGCCGCTTCCGGCGCGAGAAGAGCGACCTGGCCGGCCTCCGTGCGCGCAACTCCGCCGGCGAGATGGTCCCGATCGGCACCGTCGCCCGGCTCGAAGACCGGACCGTCCCCTACCGCGTGCCGCGCTACAACCTCTACCCCGCGGCCGAGGTGCAAGGCGTCGCCGCCCCCGGCGTCGCGACCGGCACCGCGCTGACCCGGATGGAGCAGCTCGCGCAGCAGGTGCTGCCGCCCGGGATCGGCTACGAATGGACCGAGATCGCGTTCCAGCAGGAGCTGAAGGGGACGCCGACGATCCTGGTGTTCGGCGCCGCCGCGCTGTTCGTCTTCCTCGTGCTGGCGGCCAAATACGAGAGCTGGAAGCTGCCGATCGCCGTGGTGCTGATCGTGCCGATGTGCCTGTTGGCCTCGGTCAGCGGCCTTCTGTTCCGGGGCCTGCCGATCGACATCCTGGCGCAGATCGGCTTCGTCGTCCTCGTCGGCCTAGCGGCGAAGAACGCCATCCTGATCGTGGAGTTCGCGCACCAACGGCAGGAGGCTGGTGCACGCCCCGAGGACGCGGCCGTCGAAGGGGCGCGGACCCGGCTGCGGCCGATCCTGATGACGTCGTTCGCCTTCATCATGGGCGTGGCCCCGCTGGTGGTCGCGTCCGGTGCGGGCGCGGAGATGCGGCAATCCCTAGGGACCGCCGTGTTCGCCGGGATGCTGGGGGTAACCGCGTTCGGCCTACTCTTCACGCCGGCCTTCTACACGCTCGTCCGGAGGGCCAAGCCCGCCCGCGGAGGGATCGAGCTGAACCGCTCGAGCCGACCGCTGCAAGGCGCGCCATCCTAACGGGCAGGCGGGCGGGTGCGCTGCCCGACGGCAAGGGCTGCGAGCGCGGCCGGGTTGTCTGGCAGGCGATTGCTCCGCCACGTCACGTGCATATCCGGCCGCACAAGCAGCAGGTCATGACCATAAACTTCGCGCGCCACCTCGTCCGGCACCGCCAAGACATCCAGCGGCGCGCCCGTCTGGCGTAGCGCGTCTTCCAGCGGCTTCGTGTCCTCGTCGGTGCCGCCGAGCCGGAGCAGGGTGTATCCGTCGCCCAGGCGGTCCTGCATCGCCGTGCCGTCGTCTAGCCACACGTGAGGCAGCCGGGCGCCGGGCCAGGTGCTGGGGATGTATTCGCGGAACAGGTGCTCCGGCCCGCCAGGGATATCGGCGACGATCGGCGAGTCGACGTAGCGGTACCCGAGCTCCGCGCCGATCATCTCGTTGGTCTTCCGCTGCTCCACGTCCGCCACCCGCGCCAGGTCCTGCCGCGCGGCGGCGCCGGCCGGGCTCGCGTCGCGGATATGGGGGCGGTACATCGACCGCCACTTGCGCCGGCCGAGGGAGGCGTAGCGCGACGCGCCCACGTTGCGCTCGCCCACCTGGCGGCGCTCCGCCTCGTAGCTGTCGAGAA
The DNA here is from genome assembly GCA_963708585.1 of uncultured Alphaproteobacteria bacterium. Classification (GTDB taxonomy): domain Bacteria; phylum Pseudomonadota; class Alphaproteobacteria; order Acetobacterales; family Acetobacteraceae; genus JAVVHH01. The sequence continues at coordinate 28,942 of CAVPSW010000001.1, forward strand.
GCCCAGGGCCACCCCAGCCCGCGAGCGTCGCCGCGAGCTTCCAGCTCAGGTCGACGGCGTCGCCCACGCCCGTGTTCATGCCGAGCCCGCCGGTCGGGATCACCAGATGCGCCGCGTCGCCGGCCAGGAACACGCGGCCGTCGCGGTAGCGCTCCGCGAGCAGTAGGTTTTGGCGCCAGGGCTGACAGGATAGCATCTCGTAGCGCACCGGCACGGCCACCGTCCGCTCGAACGCCTCTGCCATCTCCGCGTCGGTGTCCACTTGGCAGTGCAGCGTCCAGTGCCGGGTCGAATCCTGCATGATGAGGAACGTCGCCCGGCTGTCGGCCACGTGGTAATGCCGGCCATGGCCGGGACCGTTGCCCATCGGCAGGCGGTCATACAGCTCGTCGCAGTGGAACAACGCCTGGCGCAGTCGGAGCAGATCGCCCTCGCCCCGCAGCGTGATGCCCGTCTGCTTGCGCACGGAAGAGGACCCGCCGTCGCAGCCAACGAGGTATTTGCAGCGGATCGTTTCCGTGCCGGCCGACCCGCGCACGGTCGCGGTCACGCCTTGCGCGTCCTGCTCGAACTGCTCGAACGCGGTTCCGAAGCGTACGCGCACGCTGGGCATCTGCTGCGCCACCGACTTCAGCAGCGGCTCCAACGTGTACTGGCTGATCAGCTGGTAGGCTTCGAGCGGCGCGGTGCCGTCCGTCGTTGCCCTTATGTCCGCCTGCGCCTGGTCCACGGACGGATATGGCAGCCGCAACAGCGGGCGCTCGTTCATGGCGAGGATCACATACACGTCCATCGGCACGTCGCCGCGCAGCCCGGCCGAGCGGATGCGCCCGGCCAGGCCCATGCGCCGGAATATCTCCATCGTGCGGGCGTTGCAGCGCTCCATCTTTGGCAGAAACGCCGGCTCCTCCTTCTGTTCGATCAGCGTGCAGTCGACGCCGCGTCGCCCCAGGTCGATCGCCAGCGTGAGCCCGACCGGGCCGCCACCCACAACGAGAACGTCCGTGTCCATGCTTCCTCCACCAGAACCGCTCGACACCACGTTGGAGCAACCTCGCCGCCCCTTTCGCTGTCCCATCATGCAGGATTCAGGATGCCTGCCAAGCGAGTTGCTTTCGCCGGTCCATTGGCGGACGCTTTCGCGCATGAGTTCGACGGGAGAGCGCATGCTGCGCGTATTGGATGTGGTGCAGGCAGGGCCCGCGTCCGTGAGCTTCGAGCAGGTGCACGCGGCGCTCGGCTACACGCGCTCCACGCTCTACCGCTATCTCAAGATCCTCACCGAGGCAGGGCTGCTGACCTCGCTGGGTGACGTCGGCTATGCGCTCGGGCCGCGTATCGCCGAACTGGACTACGCCATGCGCGAGCGCGACGCGTTGTTGGCCGCGGCCCGGCCGGTGATGGCGGAGCTGGCGCGGGGCGTACCCGGCATCGCGCTGCTGTGCCGGCGCTACCGCGACCGGGTGCTGTGCGTCCACCAGGAGCAGGGCGACACCCGGTTCAGCAGCGCCTACGAGCGCGGCCGGGCGAGGCCGCTGCTCCGGGGCGCGGCGTCGCGCATCATCTTGGCTCATCTTCGCCCCACGATGATCGCGCGGCTGCACGAGGCCGACCCGGCCGGGTTCGCAGCGTCCGGGCTAGGCGCGGACCTGCCGGCGGTGCGCGCCACCCTTCGCGAGATGCGGACGCGGGGGTGGGACAGCACGTCGGGCCAGGTCACGCCCGGGGTGACGGGTGTGGCGGCGGCCGTGCTAGACAATGGCGGCGCCGTTCTCGGCAGCCTCAGCGTGACCGTGCGCCGGCGCACCATTCCAGCGCCAGAGCTCGAGCGGCTGGGCCAGCAGGTTCGGTTCTGCGCCGGGATCGTCAGCGGCGCGGTTGCGCGCTCCTAATCCCAGACTGTAGGACTTGACCCGAGCCCGACGCCCACGGAAACTGGACGAAACGGAAGGGAACGGCCGCCATGCGCTACATCGACGTTTTCAACCACTTCTTCCCGTCCGGCATCTGGCAACGGATGCAGAACATCGGCGGCAAGGACATCAGCAAGAGGATGCAAGGCATCCCCGCCATCTACGACCTCGACGAGCGGCTCCGTCTGGTCGAGCGCTTCCAGCAGGGCCGCGAATACACCCAGATCATCTCCCTCGGCATGCCGCCGCTCGAGGCTATGGGCGACCCGGCCAACACCGAAGACCTCGCCAAACTCGGCAATGACGGCATGGCCGAGCTCTGCGCCAAGCATCCCCACCACTTCGGCGGCTGGCTCGCCTCCCTGCCGATGAATTCCGATAACGCTGCCCGCGAGGCCGAGCGCGCCTTTGCCGCCGGCGCCTGCGCGCTCCAGATCCACAGCAACATCAACGGTGCCCCGCTCGACGAGGAGCGCTTCTTCCCGGTGTTCGAGGCCGCCGCCCGCGCTGGCAAGCCCGTTTTCCTCCACCCCTCCCGCGGCGCCGACATGCCGGACTACAAGACCGAGCAGAAATCCAAATACGAGATCTGGTGGACCTTCGGCTGGCCCTACGAGACCAGCGCCGCCATGGCCCGGCTGGTGTTCTCCGGCATCATCGACCGCCTGCCGGAGCTGAAAGTCCTGGCCCACCACCTCGGCGCCATGATCCCCTACTTCGAAGGCCGCGTCGGCCCCGGCTGGGACCAGCTCGGCAAGCGCACCTCCGACGAGGACCTCACGCAGGTGCTCCAGCGCCTGAAGCGCCGCCCGTTCGATTACTTCAAGGACTTTTACGCCGACACCGCCGTGTTCGGCTCCCGCCCCGCCACGGTTTGCGGCCTCGAGTTCTACGGTGCGGACCGCGTCCTGTTCGCCTCCGACTGCCCGTTCGACCCGGAGCGCGGCCCCGGCTACATCCGCGACACGATCGAGATCGTCGAAGGCCTCGACCTGTCGGACGAGGACCGCGAGAAGATCTGCTTCCGCAACGCCGAAACTCTGCTCGGGCTGACGCCGCCCCGCTGATGACGACCGTGTGCGCCGGCCCCAAGGAGGAACAGCTTTGAGTGCCACGACGGTTTCCGTCACCGAAATTATCGAACGGCGCCCGATCGGTGCTCTGCAATGGTTGGTCTTCGTTCTCTGCGGGCTTGCCGTGTTTGTGGACGGTTTCGATACCCAGGCGATCGGCTACGTGGCGCCCGTCCTCAGCAAGGAATGGAGCCTGCGTCCCGGCGCGCTCGGACCGGTTTTCGCGGCCGGGCTGGCGGGCCTCTCGCTCGGGGCGTTTTTCCTGGCGCCGTTCGCCGACAAGATCGGGCGCAAGCCGGTCATCATCTGGTCTGTCCTGGCATTCGGGGCGCTCACGCTGGCGACCGGGTTCTGCAACGACTTCTCCTCCCTGCTGCTCGCTCGGCTCCTGACCGGCCTTGGCCTGGGCGCCGCAATGCCGAACGCGATCACCTTAACCGCTGAATACAGCCCACAGCGCCGCCGCGCGACGTCGGTCGCTTTGTTGATGTGCGGCTTCGGCTTGGGCGCCGCAGCCGGCGGAGTGGTGGCCGCGAGAACTCCTGGAGTCCTCCGGATGGCAGTCCGTGTTCTTCGTCGGCGGCGTCGTCACGATGCTGCTGATCCCCGTGCTCTTCTTCTTTCTTCCGGAGTCCCCACGATTTCTGAGCTACGTGCCCGATCGAGCGCCAGAACTGTCGCGGATCATGGCGCGGATCGACCCGACGATGGGGCCAGCGCATTTCGTGATGGCGAAAGAAACCGCCGTCCGCATCCGGGTCCGCGAGCTGTTCGCCCCCGGGCAGGCCAGGGTCACAGTCCTGCTGTGGATCATCTTCTTCATGAACCTGCTGGACTTGTACTTGCTGGCGAACTGGCTGCCCACGGCGATCCATGACGCCGGCTTGTCGGTGAGCGTGGCAGCGCTCGCCACCACAATGCTCCAGATCGGCGGCATCATCGCGTCGTTCTTGCTGGGCCCGTTGGTCGACCGCTTCGGCCCGAAACGCGTGCTGCCGGTCATCTACGTTCTCGGGGCGGTATGCATCGCCCTGATCGGGTTTGCAGGCGCGTCCGTCCTCTTCACCGTCGCCGCCGTGTTCGGGGCGGGGTTCGCCGTGGTCGGGTCACAGAACTGCAACAACGGGGTAGCCGCCAAGGCTTATCCGACCGAGGTGCGCGCCACCGGGGTGGGTTGGGCGAGCGCCGTCGGCCGGATCGGCTCGATCGTCGGGCCGACGATCGGCGGCATCATGCTCGGGCTGCATGCGGATATCGGTCGTGTTTTCCTCGCCAGCGCGGTGCCGGCCTTGATCTCGGCGGTCGCCTATCTTGCCATGCCCCGCTCGCAGGAGCCCACATGAGCGCGGGGTTGTCATTAAGGGTCGGATGACGCTAGATCCATTGCTGGCAGCTTCGCGTCACGCCCTGGACGATGCGTTACTCGAGATATCGGGCTGGCGGCTCGTTTCGCCCGTAGACCGGGTGTGACAGGAAGTCCTTCGGGTCCCAGGTCCAGAACTGGCTGACATCCGGGTAGGTCTTGATCACCTCGTTGACGAGTTTGCCGTCCTTCTTGGCGACCCGGCGGATGTACACGTTGCCGACCACGTTGCCGTAGCTGTCGAACTTCACCGGGCCGCGCACCGTGTCCGGCACCACGGCGGTCTTGAGCGCGTGCATCAGCTTCTCGCGATCGCTGGTGTCGCCATCGACCTGCTGCAGCGCGTGGTCCAGCACGGCCACGCACGTGTTGCAAGCGGCGGCATAGAAGCCGGGCACGGCGTTGTAGTCCTGCTTCATGGCGGCGACGAACGTCTTGTTCGCCGGGTTGTCCAGCTGCGCCGAGTACCAGCAGGTGGAGATCAAGCCGATCGCCGCCGGGCCCATCTGCTCGAGCAGGCTCTCGTCGACCATCGTCATCCCGCCGACCATCTTCACCTGGTCGCCGAACCCGAACTCCTGGGCCTGCCGGAAAAAGCGGAACCCGTTCGACCCGGCCAGCGCCATGTAGATCGCGTCGAGATCCGGTTTGATCTGGGCGATGTAGGTCGCATAGTCGGGCGCGCTCAGCGGCGGGAACAGTTTCTGCACGATCCGGCCGCCCTCGTCCTCGAACACGCGCTGGAACCCGGCCACCTGCTCCTGCCCGTAAGCATTGTCCTCACCAAGCGTGGCCATCCGCTTGTAGCCGAGCTCCTTGCGGCAATAATCGGCCATCGGATAGCTGCACTGCGCCGAGCTCGATGTGACGCGCACGAACCAAGGGTTGGCCAGGCGCTGCGTCATGTCCTCCGCGGCGGCCACCGCGACCGTCGGCAGCTTCTGCGCGCGGATGTAGTCGTCGATCGCGAGCGCCTCGTTCGCCGCAAGCGGTCCCACGATTACGTCGACCTTGTTCCGCTCCGCCAATTCGACCGTCTTGCTGCGGGCGACGGCCGGGAGCGAGTTCGTATCGGCCGTGTAGACCTCCACCGCTCGGCCCGCGAGCTTGTTGCCGCGCGCCTTGAGATAGACTTCGAGGCCCTGCCGCATCTGGATCCCGCCGCTGGCGACCGGGCCGGTCAAGGTCGTGAGGAAGCCGATGCGGATCGGCACCGCGCTCGCCGCGCGCACATGCGGGGCGGCAAGCACGCTCGCCCCCGCGCCGGCGAGCAGCGCGCGTCGTCCAAGGGAAATCTCGTTGTTGTTCATCGTGATCGTTTCCTTCGGATCCGTTGTTCCGATCCGCTCTTCTGCCCGAAGCTCAACACGGCCTTCGACGACGCGTCAATCCGCATGCGCCGCAGCCCAATCCGCCACCAGCGCGCCGACGGATGCCTCGTGCCCGGTGTAGAAATGGTCGCAGTCGGGCAGGATCCGCACCTCGCATCGGCCGCCGGACCGCGCCGCGAACGCTTCTGCAGGATAGGACTCGGCGTGCTCGTTGTCGCCGCGCAGAAAGAGGGACGGGCAGCGGATGCGCTCGGCGTTGGCGACGGTGTCGGGCGTGTTATGCACCCGGTCGAGGAAGCTTTCGGCCGTGATCACCCACCACCAGCCCGGCAGCAGCATGAGCTCGCGGCCTCGCCCCTCGCGCACCATCGCCTCCGCCTGCGCGGTCAGCTCCGCGAGACGGTCGGCCGCGAACAAGCCCGCGCCGCTCATCAACGGCACGTTCGCGATCCCGCCGCAATGCGCCGACATCAGGACCAGTGCGCGCGGTTCGCCGTAATCATCGGCGCAGTGCTGGGACGCGAGCATGCCGCCGTTGCTGTGGCCGATGACGATGGGCCGCGAATAGCCGCGCGAGGCCAGCCAGTCGCTGGCGTGCCGGTTGTCGGCGATCCCCTCGCTAGCGAGCTGGAACGAGCCGCCGCCGACCTCGCGACCGGACAGCGAGACTACCATGCCATGTCCCCTTCGGTTGAACGCGAGGCAAGCGATGCCGCGCGCCAGCAGATGCTCCGGCAGAAAGCGGCAGGGCCCCGAGTAGAAGTTATGGCAGTTGCCGTGCAGGAGCAGCGCAGCGACACCCGTCCCGCCGTCCGTGGGTTCATAGAAGAGCCCGTCCAAGGGCTCGGCCTCGGTCGGGATCGAGACGAGCTCGGCACGCATCGCTAACGCGGCGGGATGACCGGCAGCAGCAGGAACGCCTGGCGATCCGGGCCGGCATGCAGGGTCACGTCCCCGCCGAAGATGCTCACCGGCCGGTCCGCCGGGTCGTCGTGGCGGAATAGCGCAACGCCGGTCCAGGGCTTGGCGGTCTTGTGCTCCGAGGGCGCCGCGTCGCCGCCATAGACGTAATCCTTGCCGCGCACCGTGAGCGCGAGCCGGTGACCCGGCGGCACCACGATGCAGGTCGGCCAGACCTCCACGTCGACCTCGTAAACCTCACCCGGCGTGAGCTTCTGGATCTCGTCATGCGTGTGGTAGGGCCGGTAAGGCAGGGTGAGCTTCTCATCGAGCTTGCGGTGCGAGACCCGCAGCCAGCCCTGTGCGATCGGCGTGTGCGGATCGAGCGCGCCGCGGAACACGACCTCCTTCATGTCGGGGCTGAACACGCGCACGACCAGGAACAGGTCAGCGTCCTCGGTGGCCGAGGAAACCCACAACTTGGCGGCGATCGGCCCGGTAATCTCGGTCGGCGCGTCGACGGGTTGGGAGAGGAACGTGACGCCGTCGCCCATGCCCGCATAAGTGACGCTGCTGTCCTGCCCAGGCGCCGCGTCCGGGCCGAGCGAGAGGCTCGCCGGGTTGAGGAAGAATTTTTGCCATTGCGTGCTTTCGAGCGGCCACGCGGTCTCGGCACGGGGGACGAAATGCTCGCCCGGATGCCTCACCTGCAGGAAGACTTCGGGCTGCTTGTCCCACCCGGTCTGCTCGCCCTTGAGGAAATAACCAAAAAACCGCTTTTGCAGGTCCACGCCGTAGTCGGTGTAGAACTCGCTCCAGTGCTCGAGCCCGTGCACTTCGAGCCACTTTTGCCGGCTCGCCGAGCGGACGAAGCCTTCGAAATTGCCGCGCGGATGCAGCCCCTGCCCACCCCAGTTCGCGCTGGACAGCAGCGGCACCTCCACCTTGCTCCAGTCGGGCATGCGGGACTGCCAGAATTCGTCGGTGTCGAGCTTGGCGGCCAGGCACTCGGAGCCGAAATCGTGACGATTGGCGCCCAACTCCTCGTCGGTCAGCGTCTCCGGCCCAGAGACCCAGCCGCCGGTCATGCTGCTCTGGAAGCCGCGCGTGCCTCGGCCGTTCTGCACGGCGAAGACTTGGCCCTGCGACCAGTCGCGCGAGAAGCCGTTGCAGAAGATCCCGCCGTGATGGGCCATGTCGCGATAGAAATCGGCCGCGCCTTCCCAAGTGCAGATCGCCGCCAGGTGTTTCGGCTGCATCGCAGCGACTTGCCACTGGTTCTCCGCGTAGTAGGAAATGCCGTTCAGCCCCACCTTCCCGTTTGACCAGGGCTGCTCGCCGGCCCACTCGACGCAAGCGGCGAGATCCTGAGCCTCGCGGCGGGACCAGATGTCGATCACGCCCGGCGAACGCCCCGCGCCCCTGCTGTCGACGCGGATCACGACGTAGCCGTCCGGCACCCACTTCTCCGGGTCGACCACCTCCCAGCACTGGTATTTGTTGGTGGAGTTGGTCGGGACGTCTGGGTGGTTCCGGCACATGAGGTGCCACTGGAAGCCATAGAGCTCGTGGGAGAAGTGCAGCCACTTGCCATAGGGCCCGTAGGTCATCAGCACGGGGTAGCGTCCGTCCGCGATCGGCCGGTAGATGTCGCAGCGGAGGACGAGCCCATCATCCATCGTGATCGGCATGTCCCAATCGATCCGCATGCCGTCGCGGACGTCGCTGACTTCACGGTAGCGCAAAGCATTTCCCCCGATTTTGCGCCACTGTCAGTCGGGTACGCGAGCGCGTCAATCGCCGACGGGCGCAGGCCAGTGCTTGCCGGCGTGAGGGCTCAAACCTACGCTCCCGTAGAACGAGAACAGCCCGGGGGACGCGGATGATCACCTTCAACCTGACCGAGGAACAGCGGTTCGACCCGAAAAAGCACGTCGAGAACATCCTCGGCCGGACCGCTGACGGGGACTTTACCGTCGCCTGCTGGGAGCCCGGCCAGGTCAGCCCCAACCACTGCCATCCCTTCGCGACAGAGATCTACTTCTGTTACGAGGGCGGCGGCACGATGCGGACGCCGACGGGCACGGTGGAGGTCGTGCCCGGCGCGTTCTGTGTCCATCCACCGGGCGAGGTGCACGAATACATCAACGGGAAGCAGCGCTCGCTGCTGTTCCGCGTGCGCTACGGATCCGACATGGCGACCCGGACGCTGGAGTGGCCAACCAATCGGGAGTGGGAAGCCTCAGCCGAGGACGTCGCCTACTACCAGGAACACCCGGCCGGCTATCCGTAGCCGGCCGGGTCCGCGCTGATCTCAACGGGCAGGAATGATCGGCAATAGCACGTAGTTCTCCCGCCCCTCCCCCCAATGCAGCGTGGTCGTGCCGCCATAGACGCTGACCGGGCGGTCCCGCGGGTCGTCATGGAGGAACGGCCCGCAGCCGGTGAACTCGTTCTTCATGTTCGAGAGCCGCCCGCCACTGCCGCCGGGATACACGTAGTCCCGCCCCCGCACGCTGAGCGCAAGCCGGTGTCCGGCGGGCAAGGTGATGCAGGTCGGCCAGATCTCGATATCCAATTCGTAAATCTCGCCAGGCTGCAATTCTTGAGCTTCGTCGTGCGTGTGGTAGGGCCGGTACGGCAGGCTCAGTTCCCGATCGAGCTTGCGGTGCGAGGCGCGCAGCCAGCCCTGCGCCACGGGCGTGTGCGGGTCGAGCGCGCCCTGGAACACGATCTCCTTCAGGTCGGGCGCGAACACGCGCAGGACCAGGAACAAGTCGGCATCCCTGGTCGTCGAGGATACGTGGAGCTTGGCCGCGACCGGCCCGGTGATCTCCATCTCGCGCTCGAGTTCCGGGGTCACGAACGTGATTCCGTCGCCGAGGGCGCGGAACGACATCGTCCCCGAGCCGGAGGCCTGCGGCGAGAGCGAAGTGTCGGCCGGGCAGAGGTGGTATTTGGTCCACTGCGTCCGCGCGAGCGGCCACTCCTGCTCATGCCGCTCCACGAAGCGCTCGCCGGGATGGCGCACCTGAAGCCGGACACGGGGCGCGCCGCTCCAGCCGCTGTCCTCGCCCTTCAGGAAGTGGTCGAAGAACTGAAGCTGCAGCTCGCGGCCGTAATCGGTGTAGTAATGCGTCCAGTGCTCGATCCCATGGCACTCGAGCCACTTCTCCTTCGAAGCGGCGCGGACAAACCCCTCCAGGTTGCCGCGCGGATGCAGTCCCTGCCCGCCCCAATTACAGGCGGAGAACAGCGGCACCGTGACCTTGGACCAGTCCGGTGCCCGCTCCTTCCAGTAATCGTCGAATAGCTTGTGCTCGATGACCTCCTTGTAGGGATCGTAACGGTTCGCGCCGAGCTCCTCGGACGTCAGCTCCGCCGGGCCGGAGACCCATTCGCCATTCATCCGGCTGCGGTGCCCCTTGCGGCCGAGCCCGTGCTGCACCGTCTTGACCTGCATGTCGAACCAGTTCTGCAGGAAGGTGCTGAGGATGCCGCCGTGATGGACCATGTCGCGATAGAGGTCCGCGGCGCCCTCCCAGATGCACATCGCTGCCAGGTGCTTCGGCTGCAGCGACGCCACGTGCCACTGGTTGATCGCGTAGTAGGAGATGCCGCTCAGCCCGACCTTGCCGTTGCTCCACTCCTGCTCGCCGGCCCACTCGATGCAGGCCGCGAAATCCTGGGTCTCCCGCGCCGACCAGTGCGACACATAGCCCGGCGAGCGTCCGCACCCGCGGCTGTCCACCCGCACGCAGGCATAGCCGTGCGGCACCCACTTCTCCGGGTCAGCGATCTCCCAGCTCTGGTAGCGATTGCTCGACCCGGCGGCCACGTCCGGATGCGTCTCCACCATGCGCCGCCAAGCCGTGACGTAGCCGTCCTCGAAGTGCAGCAGCTTGCCGTAGGGCCCGTACGAAAGCAGCACCGGGACCTTCTCCGCTCCAGGCGGGCGGAAGATGTCGGCCCGCAGCACGAGACCGTCATCCATCGGGATCGGCACGTCCCATTCGATGTGCATCCCGTCGCGAAACTCGACCCGATGCGCGTCCGCGCTCCCGCCCTCACGGGCCTCCGGCACCTGCATGTCCATGAACCGTCTCCTCGGCTGTTATCGATTGGGCTCGAGCACCTCTTCGAGCCAGTCCCACATCGCGGCGACGCCGATGCTGACATTGTCGATCTGGCAATGGTGATAGCCGCCCTCCTCCCGCGTGAACACACGGAAGGTCTTGCGCGCGGAACCGACCGCGTCGAAGCAGCGTCGGGCCAGCGCCATCGGGATCTGCTCGTCGCCCTCGCCGTGGAGCAGCAGGAACGGGCACTGCATCTGCTGCACGACCCCGTCCAGGCGGAAGCCTTCGAGGCGTTTCATCGCCTCCTCGCGCGATTGCACGCCGAAGATCCACAGCAGGTGCTGCCAGGGAACGGAGAGCGATGGGAGCGTGCCGGCGTCCAGCTTGCGGAAGCGCTCGGCCCAGGTCTCGTAATAGTCCCACTGCGCGCCCCAGGCGATGCAGCAGGCGAACCGGCGCTCGAGCGATGCGGCACGCGGGGCATAGTAGCCGCCGAGGCTCAACGCCATCACCCCGATCCGCGCCGGGTCGATCTCCGGCCTGGCGGCGAGGAACTCGTATGCGGCCCGGCCATAGCGCTCGGTCTCATGATGCAGGACGAGGCCGCGAAACCGGATCGCCTCGCCGTTGCCCGGTCCGTCCACGATCAGGCAGGCGATCCCGCGCGCCGCGAGGTCGGCGACCCCCTTGAGGTACTGGATCTCCTTGGTGACGTCGAACCCGTCGAAATACACCATGGCCGGGCCGGGTCCAGGCGCGCTCCGTTCCGCATGGACCAGCAGAGCGGGGAGCGTCGTGCCCTCGTACGGCACTTCGACGTGCTCGATCCGCGGCCGGGGCAGCGCCGCAGCGGCGTCGCGGAAGGAGTCCACGCCGGCCCGATAAGCCTCGTTGCTCCTCTCGGTCTTCGGCGTCAGGAACCGCTCGCCGACATGATAGTAGTTGGCCGCCCGCAGGAGATAAGCGGCTCCGCTGCGGCGCCGGCCGTCGGCGAGGCGCTCGCGCCCGGCTCCCTCCACCTTGGCCGCCTCATCCGCCCAAGCCTCGAACCAAGCGTTGTCGTCCCGGTCCACCCCCTTCAGGCGCAGGCCGATCCGGTTGATCTCGCCGATCTCCGCCCCGCCCCAGGGCGCGCTGTTCAGCCCGATCAGCACGCCATGCGACCAGCGATAGTTGTCCGGGAAATAGCGGAACGAGAGGTCCTCGGGCCGGTCTGCCGTCATTGCGCTTCACTCCCTGGCCGTCTGCGCGGCGCCGTTGGCCAGTCTAAGCTCGCCGCACGCGATGCAGAAGACCTCAACGGGACAGCCCTGGGCGGCTTCGCTTTGCGCGGTCAGGTCACCAAGGCTTCACCAAGACCAGAGTGAGAATCCCGGTCACCAGGAGCACGATGAAGAGCGCCCGCCACAGCGTCGGCCGAGGCAATGTCCGGTCCTCCGTTCCCAAGCGGCGCAAATTCGCCGATTGGATGCCATGCACGGCTGACAGCACGATCACGAGCGCCATCTTCACCTGCAGCCAGGTCGCGACGAACCAGCCGCCGACACTCGCCAACGTCAGGCCGAACGCCCAGAGCAGGATCATCGCGGGGATGGTGACATACCGGTTCCACCCTCGAAGTCGGCGTAGCACGGCGAGCTGCTCCGGGCTCGACCTCTGTGGGCCCGACAGCGAAGGCAGCATCGCCGTCAGCAGGAAGGTGCCCGCGACGAACGTCACCGCCGCCAGGACGTGGAGCCCGAGGATTCCGCGGTAGTGCTGCGCCAGCCACATCCCTATCGGTCGGAGATTACGGTAGCAGCGCGGCGAGCGACAGGAGCGCCGCCCCGCCGAGGAGCAGATGCCCCTGCGACCTCGGACGAGGCGCCCGCCTATAGCGCTCCATGGTCGCGGTCGCTGCGGCAATCGCCATGGCGGGAACCTGAAGGACGGGCAGCGCCATGGCCGCGAGCATGAGCGCCCAACAGGAGGAGGCACACCACAGCCCCAAGCTCGCTCCGAACCGCAGGCTAGCCAGATCTGCGGCGACGCCAAAGGCGGGGAGCGGCGGCAGAGCGTGGCATCGCAGCAAGGCCCGCGCCTTCATGGCCGAACCTTGCCACAGCAGCGCGATCCCCGCCGCCATCAAAGCGCTGACCGTCCCGCTCTGGCGATGCAGCACGCCGCTGAGAGTCCACAAAAGAGCAAGCGCCCCGAGCCAGACCGCCCCATAGCCGATCACGAACAGCAACGTGGCGTAGCATCGGCGACGATACAGCGTGCGGGCTCGCAGGTAGCGCAGCGGGAGCCACAGCAGCGGCGGTGTCATCGCGCAGAGCATCAGGAATGCGTCCAGAGGGATCGTGTCCCACTCGATCTGCGTGCCCGGGGACGCGCAAATCGTCCAGGCCACGCCGCTGGTATCGTGCGGCAACACCGAAGCAGCGAACATCACTCCCCACGCCACGGCGCTCACACCCAGCAACGGCCAGGCGCCGGCCGTCACCATCGCCCCGACCACCGCCCTCATCGGCCCGACGCGCGATGCACCGTGATCTGGCCGACGGTAATGCCGTGCTCCGGCAGCACGCCCTGCCGCGGCACGATCTCCACGTTGAGGGTGTCGGGAACACCGCCTGCCGTGTGCAGCTTGTCCATGACGTGGGTGATCTCGAGCGTTTTGGTCAACCCGGCGCCGGCGTGCTGCCCATCCCGATCGGAGGCTTGCGTCACTCCGAACAGCGAGAACGAGCCCACCTTCGTCCGCTGTTCCGGCTCCGGGCCGGCATGCTTGACGAACACATCGAACGTCGCCGCATCTTCCCCGCCCCGGATGTTCTCGAGCCGCAGAAAGGTGCGGTCGGGCTCGCCCGGCGTGCTGGCCTGCACCGCGTCGAGGGTGAAGCTGTTGGCGAACGTCCTCCGCGGCGCGCTGGCGAGCGCGACCCGCGTGGTCACGGGATCGGGCCCGAGCGACAGGCTTTGATCGTTCGAACCGACAAGTTCCCCTCTCGGCTTGGGCATGGCGGGCGCTCCCTGGCTGGCGACGCTGAACGCCTGGACGTGTGGCGCGAGGCTGAGCAGGCGCGACTGTCTGCGCGACACGCCGGGCAGCGGGTCGGAGACGTCGTCATACCCATACTCCAGTGCCGCCAGGTTCATCATGTCCGCCGGCCGGGAAGGCTGGTCCGCTCCGGTCGCGTCGAAGATCGCAAAGCGCCGATCGGTCGGGCCCTGAAGCCAAGCGGGGTCCGTCGGGTTGACGTTGCCGGCCGGGTCGCGTCTCAGCCACACTTCCCATAGCCGATCGATGTTGGCGTGATGCACCCAGAAGATCGGATCCAACCCGGCCGTGACCGGGCTGGACATGATCCCGCCCATGCCGCCGACATCGGTGTGCACAAGGTCGTGCGGTTGCGCCTCGATCAGACCTTCCTCGTTGCCGCTGGGCGAGAACGGCGTGCGCGGGCCGCCGAAGCCGGGACCAGCCACATCCTCCTCGTTGATGAAGCCGGGCTCGGTGATGCGTCCCTGGAGATCGGCGTCTTGCGGCTCGACGCCCGTTCCGAACCGCGCCCTCACGTGCAGGGGATTGTCGCTCCCATCGGGAAGCTTGGTTTGGACGAAGGCGTCCGGAATTGTGGAGGCATTCGCGACGGTCGTGCTGCTGTAGTTCCAATAGGGGAGCGCCCAATCGTCGGGTCCCTGCAGGTCGGCGATGACCGAACGGAGGATGCGCTCGAACGACAGCAGATACGCCCGATGCCAGGGCAGGAAATACCAGCTCTGATGCTGGCACTGGTTCCAGTATTTCTGCTGCTCGGCTGTCGGGGGCAGCGCCTCGCCCTGACGCAGGTAGCCGAACTGGGCCCAGCGGCGGCCGTCGAACCCGTGCATAGCGGCGAGGTATCGCCAGCTCGTCTTCTGCGCGATCGGCCTTTGTTGGAGTGCGCGGACCGCCTTGGCATACCACAGCGTCGTCGCATTCCACGTGTCTCCGAGGCTGCGCACTTCGCGCCGTGTTCTCCTCATCGGTCTCCCCCACGTCGCATTTTTGCCCTGGCCTTCGAACCTACGATCTCCTCACAAGATTTCACAAATCTCGGCCGACACTCAAGCAGTAACGATTCTGCTCGTTACGCCTGGAGCGCAGGGGCCTCCGGCAATCTCTAACGCGGAGCCTCCGCCAGTTCGCCGAGCACGCGTGCCCGGCTCGCCTCACGAACGAACAGCACACACACGAAGCTGGCCAGGATGAGGAAGCCATCGAGATACACGGCCGGGGCCCAGGCGCCGTAGCTGTCGCGCAGCGTGCCCGAGATGGTCGGCGCCAGCACAGCCCCGATCTCACCGATCAGGTTATAAGTGCCAAAGGCGCTGCCGCGCTGCTCGGGTGCGGCAAGTTCGGCCACCATCGCGTGGCTCACCGGCTGCAGCGCATTAAAGAACAGCCCGGCAAAGAACAGCAGCGCCGCCATGACCGGCAGGGAGTTGCCCCCCTGCTGCAGGTAATAGGCGAAGAACACGGTCAGAATGCCCTGCGCCAAGGTGAACGCCAGCAGAATCGGCCGCCGCCCGAAGCCGGAACGCAGCGTGCGGTCCGCGATCCAGCCGCCGACCGGAAAGCCGATGATCCCGGACAGCCCGGTGAACATCGCGGTCAGCGCGGCCTGGATGAACGAGCTCTGCCCGGTGGAGACGATCGAGATCGCCCAGAATCCGAAGAACCACAAGTTCCACAGGATCGGGATGAACGAGACGTAGAGCAGGACCAGGTTCCGGTCCCGCACCGCGCCGGACAGTTCCTGCCCCTTCACCCGATAGACATAGAGCACGAAGCCGATCGCCAGGATCAGCTCGATGACCGTGAGCCCCCAGCTCGGCAGCCTGGCGAAGCGTGCGGTCAGGAACACGGCGAACACCAGCACGAAAAACACTGCCGCATAGCTTCCGAGCAGGCGCAAAGCCGCGACGGGCTGGTCCACCGGCTGCCGCGTCAGCCAAAGCTCCCGCCGCACGCCGATCGCGATCACCAGGCTCAGCACCGAGAGCACGAAGAACGGCATGCGCCAGGCGTTCTCGTCGCCGAAGATCGGCCGTCCCCATTCGACCAGATAGGCCCCGCCCAGCGTCGCCACGGTGATGCCGATGCTGAGCCCGGTGATAACGATGCCCATCGCCATGCTGCGCTGAGCGACAGGGGTCGTGTCGGCTATGATCGCGCGATCATTGGCGTAATAGACGCCCTCGCCGACACCGGTGAAGATGCGGGCGGCGATGAAGACGGCCAGGCCGCTGGCCAGCCCGGTCAGCAGCGTCGCGACGCTGGCCCAGAACAGGCTGATGATGATGACGCTCCGGTGCCCGTGCTTGTCGCCGGCATAGCCGCCGGGGAATTGGGTCAGCATGTAGCCGGCAAAGAAGATGGAGCCGACCAGACCGCCAATGGCGTACGGGTTTTCCGTCGCCATGAACGAAACCTTGTTCTGGATCATCCACGTGACGACCGGCCCGGTGATCGTCCGGTCCATCGAGCTGACCAGCCAGCCCAGGCACAGCCAAAGCCAGATCCGCCGGTAATTGTAGCCAACGGGAAGGGACATGGTGCTGCCTCCTTCAGTGTGCCTCTGTCTTCAGTGCGCCTACTCCGCAGCTTCGTCGTAGAGCTTGGGCACGGCCGGATCGACCGCAACGTCCACCAGCATCGGCCCGCTCGATCCGCAGGCGGCGGCGAGCGCGCCGTCGAGATCGGACACCCGCTCGACCCGAGTGGCCTCGCATCCCATGCCCCGGGCGAGCGAGACAAAGTCGAGGCCGGGCAGGTCGAGGCCGGGCACGCCGCGCACGCGCATGACCTGGCTGAAGGAGCGCATGGCGCCGTAGCCGCCGTTGTTGATCACAACCACGGTGATCGGCAAATCCTGCTGCGCCGCAGTCCAGAGCGCCTGGACCGAGTACATCAGGGACCCGTCCCCGATCAGGCAGACGACGCGCCGCCCGGGCTGGGCCAGCGCGATACCGACCGAAGCCGGGAGCGAGTAGCCGAGGCCGCCGCTCGCCATCGTGTAGAACTGGCCCCAGGCGCGGATCGGGAGCTGCGCCTGCAGCGCCGGGCGATGCGAGGGCGCCTCCTCGACCAGGATCGCGCCTTTGGGCATCGCCTGGCCGAGCCTGTGGAGCAGGTACTCGGCGGTGATCGGGTTGACCGCGCGCGGCGCGGCCGGGCGTTTGCGCGGCGCCGGCCCCGGCCGGTCCGCTTGCGGCACGGCCAGGCTCAGGGCGCGCAGGGCGAGCCGCATGCTGCCGATGATGGCGGTGCCGACAGGTGCGGTGGCCGCGATGTCGCCGTCGGCCGTCAGCTGGAACAGCGGCGTGCCGCTGCGGAACAGGGCGCAATCGCCGGCGACGTGGAAGGTGAAGACCGGCGCCCCGATCACCAGGACCAGGTCGTGCCCGGCCAACTCGGCGGCGACCGCCTCGGGCGCGGCGGCCAGAAAGCCGGCAAACAGCCGATGCTCTTCCGGGAAGCTCACCCGACAGGAGAACGGGGACGCCCAGACCGGAGCCCCGATCCGCTCGGCGACCGCGACGGCCGCGTTGCCCGCGCCCTCCTCGTCCACTTCCGGGCCGATCACCAGCACCGGCCTCTGCGCCCGCTGCAGGGCGGCGGCGAGCTGCTCGACCATGTCGGGGTCGGGGGCGACGTCGTAGCTGACTTGGCGCGCAAGCACCGGGGTGGTCTGCGCGGCCCAGTCATCGTTGGGGATCGAGACGAAGGTCGGGCCGCGCGGGCGTTGCATGGCGATGTGGTAGGCGTGCGCCAAGGCGGCCGGCACGTCCTCGGCCCGGGCCGGCTCTAAGGACCATTTCACGTAGGGTTTGGGGAATTCGGGGGCGTCCGTCGCGCCGAGGAAGGGACGGAGCGCCAGCAGGCTGCGTGATTGCTGCCCGCCCGTGATGACTAGCGGGGCCTGGTTGCGAAACGCGGTGAAAACGTTGCCGAGCGCGTGGCCGACGCCGGCCGCGGAGTGCAGGCTGACGAAGGCGGCGCGGCCGGTCGCCCGCGCGTAGCCGTCCGCCATGGCGACCGCGGAGGCTTCCTGTAGAGCAAGGATGTAGCGCAGGTCGTTCGGCCAGTCGGCGAGGAAGGGGATCTCGGTCGAGCCCGGGTTGCCGAAGACGGTCGTCATCCCGAGGTCGCGCAGCAGGTCCATCGTGACCTGCCGAACGGTCCCGCTCCCGTTTGCCGCCATGGCGCGCCCTCCCCTGTTAGACCGTTAACAGTTCGGCGCTCCCGTGGTTCGCTGATCTCGAACGCCCCCGCCCCTGGTGTTGTCCTCCGGTTAGGACGGCGACCCGGCGGTCAGCACGTCCAGGCTGGCCTGCAGCGCGTCCCGCGAAATCCCCTTCGTGATGAACACGATCCGCGTCGAGTGGTCCGCACTCGGCCAAGCCGGCATCGCCACCGCCGGGTGCACCACGTTCTGCACGCCGTGCACGATGATCGGCCCGGGCCGGCCGCGGACGTTGACGATACCCTTCATGCGCAGGAAATCCTGGCCGCGCAGAGACAGGACGGCCTTCAGCCATGTCCGCAACGCATCCGCATCGATCGGTTGGTCGTGCACGAGCGCGAACGAGCGGATCGACGAATCATGGTGGCTGTGGTGATGCCCGTGATCATCGTCGTGATCGCCGGGCTCTTCGAACGCGTCCAGCCGCAACCAGCGCAGCGCCTCCGCCTCGGACCCCGCATCGAACTCCGGAATGCGTCCGAACAGATCGGCCGCCGCGATCCTGCCGTGCTCGACCGGGACGAGATCGGCGCCGGGATTGAGCTGGCGCAGCCGCGCCGTCAGCGACGCGACACCCTCCTTCTCGGCGATGTCGGTCTTGGTCAGCAATAGGATATCCGCCAGCGCCGCCTGCCGCCTTGCCTCCTCGTGCCGGTCGAGCTCGCTCGCGCCATTGACGCAATCGACCGTCACCACCACCGCACGGAGCCGGAACTCCGCCGCCAGCGTCGGCTCCGCGGCAAACAGCCGCAGCAACGAGGTCGGATCCGCCAATCCCGTCGTCTCGATCACGATGCGGCTGAAGGGCGGCAACTGCCCCCGCTCCGCCTTCGCCTTCAGCTCCGTCAGCGTGTCGACCAGATCGCCTCGGACGGTGCAGCAGATGCAGCCGCTCTGCAGCACCACCGCATTCTCGATCGCGCTCTCGACCAGCAGGTGATCGATCGCGACATCGCCGAACTCGTTGATGATCACCGCCGTGTCCGCCATCCCGGGATCCCTCAGCAGATGGTTCAGCAGCGTCGTCTTGCCGCTGCCGAGGAACCCGGTGATCAGCGTGATCGGCGTGGTCTGCACCGTCTGCCTACACTTCGAGCTCGAGCACGTACAGGCCGCCGGCATGCCGATCGACCGCGTAGACGATCCCCTGCTCGTCGACATAGACGTCGTTGATCTGCGACGAGGGCGCGCGCGAGCGGGGCGGCTTGCCGGGCACGAACGCCGCCACCTCCCTCGGCTGGAGCGGATCGGCGGTGTCGTAGACCCGCAGCCCGCCGTTGAACAAGGTCGAGAAGATCAGCGTGTCGCTCTGCAGCGCGGTGTCGCGCGGCGGGTTCTCGTGCAGATTGTGGCTGCCGAAACGCCCACCCTTCGGGATGTACTCATCGGCCGAGGGCATCGGCAGCACGCTGATCGGCACCAGATTGGTCTCTTCGCGCGCGTCGACGATCCAGGTCAGCTTCGGCGCATCCAACCCGTCGTCCAGCACGCATTCATGCGAGACGACCAGCAGGTCGCGGCTGAGCAGCGGCATCGCGGTATGGGTGAAACCCGGATAGGGCGGGTTCGGATTCCACCGCGACACGACCGTCGGCGCCGACTTGTCGGAGATGTCCAGGACATAGGCGCCGCCATCGAGATACCCGACGTAGCAGCGGTCCGGACGCTGCGGATACGCGTTGGTGTTGTGGGCGCGGAAGCCGCTGTCGATCTTCAGCCGGCGCGGGGCCGCCTCCGCATCCCCCTCCGCCGTCCCCGGCATCCACCAGCGGCCCACCTCGACCGGGTTGGACGGGTTGCGCACGTCCACGATCATGTAGGTCTGGTCGTCGAGCTGGTTGCGCGGCGTGAAGTCGCGCGCGCCGGCGGCGCAATGGATGAACTCGCCATCGACGAACCACACCTGGTGCACGCCGCGCGAATACGGCCCCGAGCAATCGAAAAAGCTGATGCTGCGCGGCGATTCCGGCTTCGAGATGTCGAACAGCTCGATCCCGGCCGGCTCGAGCCCGGGCTCGAGCGTCTGATACGCGACCGCCATCACGTCGCCGACCGTCTCGAGCGAGTTGGACCGCACCTTGCCGTGCGGCAGGTCGGTCTGCACCACCACCTTCGGCCTGGTCGGGTCGGTCACGTCGACGCCGGTGAAGTTCTTCGGCGGCCCTTCATGCGCCAGCCACATGATCCGCCGCCCGTCCGGAGCCCGTTGCAGCGACATGCCCTCGCCGACGCCGCCATATCCGGCGAGGTCGTCATGGCCGATCAACCGCATGGACCGGATCAAATCGGGACGCGGCAGCGTATCAGTGAGGGTGCTGGCCGACACGGTTTCCTCCTCGGGACGGCATTCGAACGAACCAATGTTCGTTCGAGCTATTTGTGATCGTTAATCCTCAGCAGTGTTCGAACATCTACACAGCTGTCAAGCCGCGGCAGCTCGCCCCGCTGCTACGTCGGCGCTCCACCGATAGGCTCCGCGAAATCTTCTCGTAGTTCATGACCACGATCTCCACGCTGCCCTGGAAATGCTGCGTCAGCACCGCGGTCGCCGTCTCCGCGTCGCGATCGATCGCCGCCTCCGCGATCCGGCGGTGCTGCTCACGCACGCGCGTCAGCAGGTCGCTCGAGCTCGACGCCGTGACGATCACCGCCCGGCGATAGCGCTGGAAGTGATCCGACAGGTCCCGGCATAAGCTGATCAGCCGTGGCGACTGGCACGACGCGAGCAAGCTCGTGTGGAACCGGTCGTGCCGGCGCTCCCATTCGTCTGCCACCGCGCGGTCCCTGACCGATTGCGGCAGCGGACAGCGTTCCAGCCGATGCAGCGCGGCCAGGATGTCCGCCTCCCAGGAATCGTCGCCAAACTCGATCGATTTGCGCAACGCGTTGCAGCTCAGCTCGGTCCGCAGCGTGCAAAGATCGTGCAGGTCATCGAGCGACAGCGGCGCGACGGTGTAGCCACGGTGCCCTTCGAACCACACCAACTCCTCCGAAACGAGCCGCGCCAGCGCCTCCCGCAGCGGCGCGATGCCCACCCCGTAGGCGGCGCTCAACTGGCGGAAGCGCAGCCTGTGACCCGGCTGCAGATGGCCGGCAATCAGGTCACGACGCAGCCGCCCGTAGATCTCCTCGCCGAAGGTGGTCGCCTCCCCCCTGCCCACCTCGGCCTCGGCGAAGCAGCCGCGCGACCTCGCTGGGCGCCATCAGCCGTGCCGCCGAATGGCGCGAGCGCGGCGCGTTGGAGTCCCTTGCTGCTGGTCATTTCACCCTCGTCCTCGTGCAACGCCGGCGACACGCAGGGCGGGCGACGGTCCGCGCGGCCAGCGGACGGAACGAGCAACGATCATGCTCCCATGACCTCTTCAGTCGATCGGAACATTCGAACATCACCGGAGTTCTTGCCTCTTTCTTGACATGATCGAAAATCCGAGTCCTCATCCGCGGCTCATCTATAACCGGACGCCGATCCGGCAAGGACCGGGCGGCGCGCCATCGCGCGAACCGGATAAACGAACGAGGGAGAACGCCGATGACGACACGACGAGCCATGCTCAAGGGAGCGGCAGCCGGAGCCCTCGCGCTCGCCGCGCCGGCCACGATCGCGCGCGCCGGCGACGGCCCGATCACAGTGCGCATTGGCTGGTCGACCATGCCGGGACACCTCATACCGGTGCTGTATCAGAAGCCGGAGCGGCTCAAGCACTACGGCAAGAGCTACACGGTCCAGCCGATTTCGTTCCGCGGCAGTTCGCCGCAGATCTCCGCGATGGCCGCTAACGAGATCGACATGGGCGCATTCGGCGCCCTCGTCCTCGCCCTCTCCGTCAACAACGCCCGCATCGACACCAAAGCCGTCGCCGACATCATCCAGGACGGCGTCGGCGACTACCACTCCGAAACCTTCATGGTCCGTTCGGATTCCGGCATCAACAAGGTCGAGGACCTCAAGGGCAAGCGCATCGGGACCAACGCGATCGGCTCCGCCTCCGACACCGCCATCCGCGTGATGCTCGACAAGCACGGGCTGCGCGACAAACGCGACGTCACCATCGTGGAGGCCTCGTTTCCGAACATTCCGGCGATGATCGAGGCGCAAAAGCTCGACATGGGGACCGTGCTGCAGCCCTTCTCCGACGAGTATCTCAAGAACGGCAAGTTCAAGACCCTGTTCACCGCGAAGGACGCGGTCGGCCCCTCAGAGCTGGTCGCGCTCTGCGCCAACGGCGCATTCCTGGCTCAGAACAAAGACCAGTTGATGGATTTCTTCGAAGACCACGTTCGCTCCGTGCGCTGGTTCACCGATCCGAAGAACCACGCGGAAGCGGTCCAGATCATCGCCAAGTTCATGCAGCTGCCGCCCGAGGCGCTGCAATACCTGTTCACCACTCACGACTATTACCGCGACCCCTACATGATCCCCAACCTGAGGACGTTGCAGACCGGCATCGACCTCGCGGTCAAGATGGGGCTCGCCAACAGGGGCATCAAAGTCGAGCCGGACCACGCCGATCTGAGCTTCGTCAACGAGGCCAAGCGCCGCATCGAAGCCAGCCCAGCGTGAGCGCCGCGCTGTCCCGGGCCAGCGCCGGTCCGGACACCGGTGCGCAGGGTGGGCACGCGCAGGGCGGAATCGATCTGCGCGACCTGACGCACACCTATGCCGGCCGCGGCGGCTCGGCCGTCACCGCGCTCGACCACATCAACCTGCAGATCCGCGACGGCGAGTTCCACGCCCTCCTCGGCCCGTCCGGCTGCGGCAAGAGCACGCTGCTCTACCTCATCGGCGGTTTCCTCCCGGTGCAGCAGGGCGAGATCGTCACCGCTCGCGGCGCAGTCCGCGGGCCGGGTCCCGACCGCAGCATCGTTTTCCAGAACTTCGCCCTGTTCCCCTGGAAAACCGTGGAGGACAACATCCTCTACGGGCTGAAGAAAGCCGGAATCCCCCGCGACGAGCGGACCCGGCGCGCACAGCATTTCATCGACCTGGTCCACCTCACCGGCTTCGAACGATCCTTCCCCTCGCAGCTTTCCGGCGGCATGCAGCAGCGCGCCGCCATCGCCCGCACACTGGCGATCGACCCGCCGATCCTGCTCATGGACGAACCCTTCGGCGCCCTCGACGCCCAAACCAGGCGGGTGATGCAGGAGGAGCTCCGCGCCATCTGGCAGCGCAGCCCGAAGACCGTCGTCTTCGTCACCCACGACGTCCAGGAGGCCGTCTTCCTGGCCGACCGCATCTCGATCATGAGCGCGCGCCCCGGCCGCATCCAGCACGTGATCGACGTCGACCTGCCCGAGCAACGCGGCGAGGAGATCCTCGAGAACCCGCATTTCGTCGAGCTGAGCGAGCAGATCTGGCGCCTGGTGCGCGAGCAAGCCGTCGCCGCGACGCGCGGGAAATAGCATGTCCGGAACCGCCCTCCGCTCCAACGCGACAAGCGGGGCGCTCGACGTGTTCGTCCGCTATTCGCCGCTCCTGCTCATCCTCGTCGTCTGGGAGCTGCTCGGCATCACCGGCCTAGTGCCGCACCGGATGCTGCCGAGCGTCGGCGAGATCGTGGCTGCCTTCTTCAAGATGCTGGCCGGCGGCGATCTGCTGCACAATCTCGTCCGCTCGCTGACCCGCGCCGCGGTCGGCCTGGTCGCCGCGATCGTCGTCGGGATCGTGGTCGGGGTCCTGATGGCGAACTCGCGCCTCGCCCGCCTGCTCGTCAACCCGATCGTGCAGATCTTCTATCCGATGCCGAAATCCGCACTGATCCCGGTCGTCATGATCTGGTTCGGGCTCGGCGACGAATCGAAGATCCTCCTCATCTTCCTCGGCTGCCTGCTGCCGGTCGTGGTCGCCAGCTACAACGGCGCCCGCGGCGTCAACCCGGTCCTGCTCTGGTCGGCCGCGAGCCTCGGCGCGTCGCGCTTCGACATCATGCGCGAAGTGGTCCTGCCCGCCGCACTGCCCGACATCATCAGCGGATGCCGCACCGCCCTCGCCTTCGCCTTCATCCTGATGGTCAGTTCCGAGTTCATCATCGCGACCGATGGAATCGGCTTCATGATCAGCCAACTCGGCGATGCCGGCTATTACCCCGGCATGTTCGCCGCGATCTTCTTCGTCTCCGCAGTCGGCTTCGCCGCCGACCGGGCCTACGCCGCCCTGTCGCGGCGCGCCCTGCGCTGGAGGGACGCATGAGCTCCCTGTCCGAGGTTGGCGTCGCGCTCGCGCCCGCGCCGACCCGCCCGCGCCCGATGATCTCGCCGAAGACTGTCGACGTGCTCGTCCAAGTCGGCGTCGTCGTCGTCATCGGTTTGATCTGGGAATTCGGCACTCGGCTGGGCGCGCTGAACCCGTTCCTCCTGCCGCCGCTCAGCACCGTGCTGACCCGGCTGTGGGAGGACCTCGTCTCCGGCACCGCCTTCCTCGACATCGGCCTGACGTTCTATCGTGCGCTCGCCGGGTTCCTGATCGCGGCGGTCCTCGGCGTGCCGATCGGCATCCTGATGGCGCGCTCGCGCCCCGTCCGCTGGTTCTTCGATCCGATCATCTCGATCGGCTTCCCGACCCCGAAGATCGCGTTCCTGCCGATCTTCATCCTCTGGTTCGACATCTACGACACGTCGAAGATCATCATGGTCGCGTTCTCCTGCGTCTTCCCGATCGTCTCCGCCACCTATGCCGGCGCCTCCGGCATCGACAAATGGCCGGTCTGGTCGGCGCGCTCTCTCGGCGCCCGCGAACGCGAGATGCTCTGGGAAGTCTACCTGCCGCTCGCCATGCCGCAGATCCTCACCGGCCTGCAGGTCGCGCTCCCCGTCGCGCTGATCACCACAATCGTCACCGAGATGCTGATGGGCGGCAACGGCGTCGGCGGCACGATGATCACCGCTGGACGCTTCGCCAACTCCGCCGGCGTGTTCTCCGGCATCGTGGAAATCATCATCCTCGGTTTTCTGGTGGTGAAGGGGCTCGAGATGCTCCGCCGCCGCTTGTTGGTCTGGCATCCCGAAACCCGCCGGTACGCGGCGTGGCGTTCGTTCCGTTCGGCGTCGATCGATGGTCGATGCACGCCATCCAGGGGCGGGACGGTCGCCCGGTCGCGCCGCATCCGCTCGCCATCGTCCGGGACGGCCAAATCCTCCGCCTGAACGACGACGCCCTCGATCTGCCGGCCCCCGGCGTGACCGAAGCGGACTCGCCGCTGCCCCAGCGCGTGACTGCCCACCTCAAGCGCCTCGGCGCGCCCTGGAACAACCTCGCCGCCCGCTTCATCGACGCTTACATGTCCGCACTGGCGGAGCACCTCGCCCGCCACCATGACGAACTCGAAGCCAAACTCGCCCGCTTCTCGACACTGTTCCGCCCCGAGGACTTCCTGTTCTCGGCGCCCCTTCCGCTGCCTCGCGCCTTCCTCCCGACCCCGCCCGGCGCCGCCGAGGCCGACTTCGTCCCCGTCGACGTCGCCTTCTGGCTCGGCACCTCCGCCGTCGCCCACCTCCTGCTACCGCACGCGCTCACGCCCCGCGCCGCCCGCCTACGCGAGCAGCGCCTGACCGACGCCGGCATCCGCATCGAGCACCACACCGCAAGCGACCTGGCGGCCGCCGGCCCGGACTGGCTGGCCCGCACAATCGGCCCCGCCATCCGCTTCTGGGACGACGTCATTCTTCCATCCGCCCCTGGTCCAACGCCGCTGCTCGATCTTTAGTGGCGGCGAACGAGAGGATGCGGGCGTTGCCTGAATTGCCGAGCTATCCCGCCCTGTTCCAAATGAACGCACGCGTTCGGATGCGCGAGCTCGAAGCCTCGCTTGGCCGGCGCGCCACCCTGGACGATATCGGCGATTCCGAGTTGGATGGTCTCGCGGCACATGGTTTCGATTGGATTTACCTGTTGGGCGCTTGGACGACCGGAGAAGCCGGTCCGCACGTCTCCCGCACCAAACCGGAATGGCAGAACGAGTTCAAGGCATTGCTGCCCGACCTCGAGCCGCGCGACATTTGCGGGTCGAGTTTCGCCGTGAGGGCCTATATCGCGAGCCCGGAACTGGGCGGCGACGCCGCGCTCCAAGGCCTGCGGCGGCGTCTGCAGGCGAGAGGGGTCCGGCTCGATGCTGGACTTCGTGCCCAACCACCACGCCTCCGATCACCCGTGGGTTCGCGACCGCCCGGAGCTGCTGATGGCCGGGACCCAGGCGCTCCTCGAGGCCGAGCCCGCCAACTACTACGCCGCCCCCGGCGGCCGCGTCCTGGCACATGGCCGCGACCCCTATTTCCCCGCCTGGCCCGATACGGTGCAGCTCGACTACGGCAACCCGGCGACCGGCGAGGCCATGGCGCAGCAACTGCTTGCAGCCGCCAGTCGCTGCGACGGCCTGCGCTGCGACATGGCCATGCTGATCCTGCCAGACGTGTTCCAGCTGACGTGGGGAAGGCAGGCAAAATCGTTCTGGCCGAGCGCGATCGAAGCGGTCCGCACCCGTCAGAGCGACTTCGTCTTCGTTGCCGAGGTGTACTGGGGGCTGGAACGGCAGTTGCTGCAGCAGGGCTTCGACTACGCCTACGACAAGACGCTCTATGACCGCGAGATTGCGCAGGACGGGCGCGGGGTGCGTGAGCACCTGCGCGCCGGACTCGATGATCAGCGCCACCTCGTGCGCTTTCTCGAGAACCACGACGAGCCGAGGGCCGCGGCGACCTTTCCCTGGGACGTGCACCAGGCCGCCGCGATCGTGACCTTCCTGTCGCCGGGCTTGCGGTTCTTTCATCAAGGGCAGTTCGAGGGCCGCACGAAGAGGGTGCCGATCCATCTGAACCGGGCACCGGAGGAATCGCCCGACCCGGTCGTGCGCGCATTCTACGACCGGCTGCTCAAGGTCCTCCAGCGCCCGGCTGTGCGCAGCGGCATCTGGCGACTGCTGGAACCGTTCGAAGCCTGGCCGGGCAACTGGACCTGGGGTGGTTTCGTCTGCTTCACATGGGAGGAGATGGACGGCGCTCGCCTGCTTGGCACGGTGAACTTCCAGCCCCATCAGGCGCAGTGCTACGTCCGGTTACCGTTGGCCGGACTTTATGGTGCCTCGCACGATTTGGTGGACCTGCTCGGGCCCGCACGATATCGGCGGGACGGTGACTCCCTCGTTCGCGACGGGTTATACCTCGACCTCCCCGCGTGGGGCGTCCACCTGTTCTGCTTGGAGGCGGCTCAGCAACCAGGTCTCGCAACCTGATGTTCAGCGTCAGAGAAAACTCTGCAGGTCGCCGGCTGGGTGAACTGCTTACCGAAAGTTCATCTTGTGCCCGATAGTGAGCGCGCCAATCATTTCCGCGATCTCCGCCAAGTCGGATCCCATCCGGATTACTGGTATCCCCTCGCCTGGTCGCACGAGGTCAAGCCCGCCAAGCCCCTGGGCGTCTGCTTTGCGGGTGAGCCGATCGTCCTGTTCCGCGATCGAGCAGGGGAGGTGTTCGCGCTCGAGGATCGCTGCGCGCATCGGCAAGTGCCGCTCTCGGCCGGCCTGGTCGAGGGCGACGGCATCCGCTGCGGATACCACGGCTGGACCTATGCAAGGACGGGCAGGTGCACCGAGGTGCCCTATCTCGGCAAATGCAAGCTCCCGAACGGCGTGCGGCCTTATCGCTGTCGCGAGGCGGCGGGGGTCGTGTTCGTCTTCCCCGGTGACGACCGCCGCGCCGACGCAGGTGCCGTTCCCGGGTCTCGGGGCCGTCGCCGATCCCCGCTACAAGACCAGGCGCTTCGGCCAGACGATCGGCTGTCACTACACGTTCATGCACGAGAACCTGATGGACATGAACCATCAGTTCCTGCACCGGGCGCAGATGGGGCAAATCCGGCCGCGCTACCTCGGCCGCCGCATGGGCGAGGACTGGCTCGAGGTCGACTACACCTTCGCCCGCACCGGCGGCGGCATGTCGCTCGGCGAGCGGGTGATCTTCGGCAGCAAGCGCAGCGGCGGCTGGGCCAACAATCGCGACAAGATGACCATCCGCACCGAGTATCCGTACCAGACCCTGCGGATCTGGGCGGGCGACGAGCTGCCGATCATGCATCTGTGGATTGCCTACGTGCCGATCGACAAGGAGCAGCGCAGCAACCGCACCTTCGGCCTGCTCTCGGTCCGCCGGCCGCGTATCCCTCTGTTGATCGAGGCCGCCTGGCCGCTGCTGGTCCTGTTCACCGAGCGGATCTTCAAGGAGGACCGCGAGATCGTGGAGCTGGAGCAGGCGGCCTACGACCGGCAGGGCGCGGACCTGAACCAGGAGATCTTCCCGCCCATCATCGACCTCCGCCGGCTGCTCGCCGATTGCGGGCAGCCCGGCGGGCAGTTCAGTCCTCGGCGTCGAGTGACTTACGCCGGCGTTGCCGCCACCCGCTCGGCGAAATGGCACGCGACCAGCCGCCCCTCGACCTCCCGCAGCGCCGGCCGCTCCGCGACGCAGCGTTCGGCCATGAACGGGCAGCGGCTGGCGAAGGCGCAGCCCGGCGGCGGATCGAGCGGCGACGGCGGCTGGCCTCCCACCGGCCGTCATCGTGCGCCGCCGGGCCGGGTCGACGAACGGCGTGGAGGCGAGCAGCATCCGCGTGTAGGGGTGCAGCGGCCGGTCGAGCACGGCCGCACGCGAGCCCTGCTCAGCCGGCCGGCCGCAATACATGACCAGCACGTCGCGCGCCATGTGGCGGACCACGGCGATGTCGTGGCTGATGAACAGGTAGGCCGTGCCCAGCTCGTCCTGCAGGTCGCGCAGCAGGTTCAGGATCTGCGCCTGCACCGACATGTCGAGCGCGCTCACCGGCTCGTCGGCGGTCACCACCGCCGGGCGCAGCATCAAGGCGCGGGCGATCGCGATCCGTTGCCGCTGGCCGCCGCTGAACATGTGCGGGTAGCGGTCGAACGCCTCGGGCCGAAGCCCGACCTTGTCCAGCATCGCGCGCGCGGCCGCCTCACGCTCGCGCCGCGTGCCGCGGCGGTTGATCTCGAGCGGCTCGATCAGCGCCGCGCCGATCGTCCGCCGCGGATTGAGCGAGCCGTACGGGTTCTGGAACACCATCTGGTTCTGCAGCTGCAGTTTGTGGTGCGCCGACGCGGGCTGGCCGGTGATCAGGACCGTCGCCCTCGGTCGCCGGCTCCATCAGCGCGCAGACCCGGGCCAGGGTGGACTTGCCGCACCCGGACTCGCCCACCACCGCCAGGGTCTGGCCGGCATCGAGGCGGAACGACACGCCGTCCACCGCCTTGAGCGTCCGTCCGCGCGAGACCTGGTAGTGGCGCTTGACGTCGTGCGCCTCCAGCACGGATCCCGTCATGGCGCGGTCACTCCGGCCGGTCGGCTGCCCGACATCGTCGAGCGGATAGTGGCAGCGCACGCGGGCGCCGAAAGCCGGGCGCAGGGCCGGCCGCTCGGCATCGCAATGCGGCGTGCGGAACCGGCACCGCGGCGCGAACAGGCAGCCCGCCGGCCGGTCGTCGATCCCGGGCACCATGCCCGGGATGGTGGGCAGCCGGTCCTTCCCCTCCGCGCGCTCCGGCAGCGCTTCGAGCAACGCGGCGGTGTAGGGGTGGCGCGGCGTGCGGAACAGGGCGGCGGCGTCCTGCTCCTCCATGACCTGGCCGGCGTACATGACCTGCACCCGCTGCGCGGTCTCGGCGACGACGCCCATGTCGTGCGTGATCAGCACGAGGCCCATGCCGCGCTGCCGCTGCAGCTGGACCAGCAGCTCGAGCACGCCCTTCTGGACGGTGACGTCGAGCGCCGTGGTCGGCTCGTCGGCGATCAGCAGCGCCGGGTTGCAGGCGATCGCCATGGCGATCATGGCGCGCTGGTTGAGGCCGCCGGACAGCTGGTGCGGGAAGCTGCGCGCGCGCTGCTCCGGGGCCGGGATGCCAACCTGCCCGAGCAGCTCGAGCACCCGGCCGCGCACCTCGGCCCGCGGCACGGCCTGGTGCTGCCGCAGCGTCTCGGCGATCTGCCAGCCGATCGTGTAGCACGGGTTGAGCGAGGAGGTCGGCTCCTGGAACACCATCGCCACATCGGCGCCGATCAGCCGCCGCCGGGCCCGCTTCGACGCCCCGAGCAGGTCGCTGCCGCGGAAGCGGATGCTCCTGGCCGCGACCCGGCCGGTGGGCGGCAGCAGCCCCATGACCGCGAGCATGGAGACGCTTTTGCCCGAGCCGAACTCGCCGACCACGCCCAGCACCTCGCCCGCGGTCGACGCGCAGATCGACCGACTCGACCGCGCTGAACCGGCCGCGCGCGGTCTCGAACGCGACGGACAGGTCCGCGACCTCCAGCAGCGGCGCCGCTCGCTCACCGCCGCAGCCTCGGGTCGAGCGCGTCGCGCAACCCGTCGCCGAGCAGGTTGAAGGCCATGACCGTGAACAGGATCGCGAGGCCCGGGAAGGTGAGCAGCCACCAGGCGCGCTGATAGAATTGCAGCGCGTCGGCCAGCATGGTGCCCCATTCCGGCGTGGGCGGCTGCGCGCCGAGCCCGAGGAAGCCCAGCGCGGCGGCATCGAGCACTGCGGCGGAGAAGCCGAGCGTGGCCTGCACGATCAGCGGGGCCAGGCAGTTCGGCAGCACCACGCGCAGCATCAGCCGCAGCGTGCCGGCGCCGGCGCTCCGTGTGGCGATGACGTATTCGCGCGTGAGCTCGCCCAGCGCCGCGGCGCGCGACAGCCGCACATAGCCCGGCAGCAGCACGACCGCGACCGCCAGCATCGCATTGGTCAGCCCGGGCCCGAGGATCGCCACCACGACGATCGCGAGCAGCAGGCGACGGAAACACCAGCAGCACGTCCATCAGCCGCATGATGGCGACCTCGACGACGCCGCGCGCGAAGGCGGCCACCAAGCCGAGCAGCGTGCCGACCGTGAGCGACAGCGCGACCACCACGGCCCCGATCAGCAGCGACAGCCGGGCGCCGTAGACCAGCCGCGAGAAGATGTCCCGCCCCAGGCTGTCGGTGCCGAGCGGGAAGGAGCGGTCGCTGGAACGGCGGGAGGAAGAAATGCTCGCGGAACTGCTCGATCGGGCCGTGCGGCGTGATGAGCGGCGCGGCAGCGGCGGCGAACGACCAGCAGCGCCATGATCGCCAGCCCGGCGAGCGCCCCCTTGTTCTCGCTCAGCCGCCGCCACAGCGCGGCGGAGGGCGACGGCGCCGCGGTTGCGCTCATCGCCGCAGCCTCGGGTTCAGCACGCCATACAAGACGTCGACCCCCAGGTTCACCAGCATGACCAGGATGGCAATCAACAGCGTGCCGCCCTGCAGCACGTTGTAGTCCCGCCGCTGCACGCTATCGACCAGCCAATGGCCGACGCCGGGCCAGGCGAACACCGTCTCGGTCAGGATGGCGCCGCCGAGCAGCGATCCGACCTGCAGGCCCAGCACGGTCACCACGGGGATCAGCGCGTTGCGCAGCGCGTGCACGACGACGACCCGGCGCGGCGCCAGCCCCTTCGCGCGCGCGGTCCGCACATAGTCCTCGCCGAGCACCTCCAGCATGGACGAGCGCGTCATCCGCGCGATGGTGGCGAGCGGGATGGTGCCGAGCACGATCGTCGGCAGGA
This sequence comes from uncultured Alphaproteobacteria bacterium, assembly GCA_963708585.1. Lineage (GTDB taxonomy): Bacteria > Pseudomonadota > Alphaproteobacteria > Acetobacterales > Acetobacteraceae > JAVVHH01. The sequence goes on from CAVPSW010000001.1 coordinate 60,457, forward strand.
TGAGGTGGCGCACCACCGAGCCGAATGCGCCCGGGTCGGTCGGCCAGAACAGGGTGTCGATCAGCATGATCCCGGTATGCGGCTCGACGTAGTACAATTCGTCGATCTGGCCCGAGACCGGGGTCCAGCCCAGGGCCACCGAGAACAACAGGATGGCCATCAGCCCCCACCAGAAGATCGGCATGGAAGGCCCGGTGACCGAGATGCCGATCAGCCCGTAATCGAGCGCCGTGCCGCGTCGCACCGCGGCGATCACGCCGAACGGCAGCCCGACCGCGAGCGCGAACAGCAGCGCGCACACGGCGAGTTCGAGCGTGGCCGGGAAGAACGTGGTGAACTCCGTCCACACGTTCTCCTGCGTGACGACGGAGTGGCCGAGATCGCCGTGCAGCAGCTGGCCCTCGTAGTCGAGGAACTGCTTCCATAGGGGCTGGTCGAGGCCTAGCTCGTGGCGGAAATAGGCGAGCCGCTCCGGGCTGATCCCCCGCTCGCCGGTCCGGGCCTCCACCGGGTCGCCGGGAACGGCATGGCCCAGCAGGAAGCCCAGCAGCGTGACCCCGACGCAGCGTCGGGATCGTGAGCGCCAGCCGATAGCCGAGCAGCCGGAGCACGCGGTCACTCGAGGTCGACGTTGTTCCACTGGATGCCCGAGATCGGCGTCATGACGAAGCCCTTCACCTCCTTGCGGATCGGCTGGAACGTCACCGAATGGGCGATGAGGTAGAACGGCGCCTCCTCGTGCATGACCACCTGCGCCTGTTCGTACAGCTTGGCCCGCTCGGCCTGGTCGCTCAGCGTCACCGCCTTGTTCACCAGCGCCTCGAACTGCTGGTTGCACCACTTGGCGACGTTCCCGCCGCCGGGCCGGGCGGCGGCGCAGCCGGCGAGCGGCACGAAGAAATTGTCCGGGTCGCCGTTGTCGCCGGTCCAGCCGAACTCGGCCATCTGGTGCTCGCCGGCCTGCGAGGCGCTTGCGGTATTCGCCCCATTCGTAGCTGACGATCTTGGCCTTCACGCCGACCTTGGCCAGGTCCGATTGCATCAGCTCCGCGATCCGCCGCGCATCGGGATTGTAGGGCCGCTGCACCGGCATGGCCCAGAGATCGGTCTCGAACCCATCGGGATAGCCGGCGTCGGCAAGCATCTTCTTCGCCGCCGCCGGGTCGAACGGGAAGTCCTGCACCTGGTTGTTGTAGGACCACATCGTCGGCGGGATCAGGTTCTTCGCCGGCTGGCCGGCGCCGGCATAGACCGCCTCGAGGATCGCCTTCTTGTCGATCGCCATGTTGAGCGCGATGCGCACCCGCTTATCGTCGAACGGCTTCTTGCTGGTGTTGAACGCCAGGTAGCCGATGTTCAGACCCGGCAGCGACAGCAGCGTCAGCTTCGGATCCTCCTTGATGCTCGGGCAGGTCGCCGGGCAGGGGAAACACGCTCACCTGGCATTCATTGGCGCGCAGCTTGGCCAGGCGCACGGCCGGGTCCTTGTTGATGGAGTAGACCAGCGCGTCGAGCTTGGCCTTGGGGCCCCAATACTCGTCGAACCGGCGATAGCGCACCGTGGCGTCGCGCTGGTAGGCGACGAACGAGAACGGGCCGGTGCCGATCGGGATCTGGTCGATCTGCTCGGGCTTGCCCGCCTTGAGCAGGACATCCGCGTACTCGGCCGAATTCGATCGCCGCGAAATCCATCGCGAGGTCGGCCAGGAACGGCGCGTTCGGCTCGGTAAGCGTGATCTTGACCGTGTAGCGGGTCGACCTTCTCGATCGACTTGATCAGCTTCTGCAGCCCCATGTCGCCCCAGTAGTCGTAACTGCCGCCGGAGACCTTGTGGTACGGGTTGTCCTCCTTGCTCTGGCGGTCGAACGTGAACAGCACGTCGTCGGCATTGAAGTCGCGGGTCGGCTTGAACGTGGCGTTGCTGTGCCACTTCACGCCGTGCCGCAGATGCAGGGTGAAGACCGTGCCGTCGGGCGACGTCTCCCAGCTCTCCGCCAGCGCCGGCTCGAGTTCCGTCGTCCCGTCCTTGAACTGGATCAGGCGATTGTAGATCGGCCGGTTGGCGGCGAACGTGGTCCCGGTGGTGTTGATCATCGGGCTGAAGTTCTCGGGCGAGCCCTCGGAGCAATAGACCAGCGTCTTGGCCCCGGCCGCGGGAGCGGCGATCGCCAGCGCCGCGCCGGCGAGCAGGAGGGAGCGGAATCGCGAGAGAACCATGGAGCGCGCCTTTCAGCTGCGTTGAGCAGGATGCAAACAGAGCATGGGCCGCGGCGCAGATCGAGCGCGAGTTGCGCCGAGCGACGAGGCCCAGCTAAGGCGCGCTCGCCCCGAGGACCTCGTGACCCGGCGGCAGCGGGAGCGGCTCGATCCGGCCCAGACCAAACAGATACGTGGCCGCGCCCAGGATGCAGAGCCCACCCGCCACCACCAGCGGCACCACGAAGGACCCGCCGGTGATCAGCACCATCACCCCGGTGAAGGTGCTGATGACGATGCCCGCCAGGTTGGAGGCGAAGTTCTGAATCCCGCCGATCGAGGCCACGTGCGCCTGGGTCGGCGCGATGTCGCTCGGGAGCGTCCAGATGCTCGCGCCGGTGAAGGCAAGCGACGCGTAGGACACGGCGAACAGCGCCAGCGCCACATACACATTCGGCGCCAGAGCGGAGAGCGTGATGACGGAGGACATCAGCATGCCGCCGACCAGGCAGGTCTTGCGCGCGGCGGTCAGGCTCCAGCCGCGGCGATACAGCGCATCCGACAGCCAGCCGCCGAACCACCCGCCCGGGATCGCGAGCAGCCCGGGCAACGTGCCGAGCGTGCCGAGTTGGGCCAGAGAGAAGCCGCGGGCCTGCACCAAATACGTCGGGAACCAGGTGATGAAGAAGTAGATCGTGAAATTCAGACAGAAGAACCCGACCATCATCGCCCAGATCGCGCGGTAGCGGAACAGTGCCGACCAGGGCAGGTTGACCTCGCTCGCCAACTCCGGCCGCTGCCGCTCCGCCTTGAGACGGGTCAGCTGCTCGGCCGTGACGTGCCGGTCATGCTCCGGCTCGTGATAGATCCACAGCCAAGCCACCAGCCACACGAACCCGAGCACACCCGTGATGACGAACGAGGCCTGCCACCCCAGCGAGGCGATGATCCACGTCACGACCGGAAGCGACAGCACTGTCCCGGTGCGCGAGCCGCTGTCGAAGATGCTGCTTGCGAAACTACGCTCGTTGCGGGGGAACCAGGCGGCCACGACCTTGGTGAACGACGGATAGGCGCCCGCCTCGCCTACCCCGAGCATGAGCCGGTAGCTGAACAGCGCGGCGAAGCTGCGCCCGGCCGCGGTGAGCGCGGTGAAGATCGACCACCAGACCACCGCCACCGACAACGCGACCTTCGGCCCGACCCGGTCGGCGATCCAGCCCCAAGGCATCTGCATGACCGAGTAGGTCCAAAAGAACCCGCTCAAGATGAGGCCCATCGTGGCCGGGTCGATCCCGAGCTCGGTGCGGATGGAGGGCGCGGCCACGGCAAGGTTGGCGCGGTCGAGGTAGTTGACCGCGCTTGCGAGGAAGCAAAGGAAGATCATCAGCCAGCGGCGTCTCGGCATTCCGTCCCTCGTCGCTTGTTGTTCCTTGGTCGAGCCTACGCCGGTCGCGCGAGGCGCTCGAACGCCTCCGGGCTTGGCTCCGCTCCCACGCCGGGCCGCTCCGGCCGGCGGTACACGCCATCGATCACCGAGATCGGCTCTGCGAACCAGTCCTTGATCCACGGGATGTATTCGAGCTGCGTCGAGGCCGGGTGCGCATAGGCGAGATGGACGTGGACCTGGCACATGTCACCCGCATGCGCCACCACCGGCAACCGGTGCGCGAGCGCAAGGTCCGCCACCTGCAGGTATTCGGTGATGCCGCCCAGGCGGGTGATGTCCGGCTGCACGTCCTGCACCGCCTCCCGCTCGATGAAGGCGCGGAACGCGTCCAGCGTATACAGCTGCTCGCCCAGCGCGACCGGGATGGACGTCGACCGGGCCAGCGCCGCGTGCGACCCGACATCGTCGTACCACATCGGTTCCTCGAGCCAGTAGAGGTCGAGCCCCTCCGCATTACGGCAGAAGCGCTGGCACGTCGGCAGGTCCCATTTCCCGTTGGCGTCGGTGGCCAGCATCACGCCCGGCCCAATCGCGCGCCGGACCGCCTCGAGCCGCCGTAGGTCGACCGCCGGGTCGTCATGCCCGACCTTGATCTTGATCCCGCGGAACCCCTCCTCCTCCACCGCCCGACGGCTCCCATCCACCAGCCGATCCCCGGGAATCGAGAGCCAGCCGATGTCGGTGTTGTAGGCCATCAGGCGCTCGATCGTGGCCCCGCCCAGCATGCGCCATAGCGGCAGCCCCGCCTGCTTGCAGCGCAGATCCCACAGCGCGACATCCACCGCCGCCAGCGCCAGCTGGGTGATCCCCGCGCGCCCGACCCACTGAACCGCCGGGAACCGCGCGAGCTTCATCCACAGCCGCCCTACGTCGCCCGCATCCTCGCCGATCAGCAGCTCGGCATAGCAATCCCGGATACAGGCGGTGATCAGCCGGTCGGAGGCAAGGTGGCTGTGCGTGCCGGTGAACCCGTATCCCTCGAGTCCGTCCGCCGTGCGCAGCCGCACACCGACCACGCCCCAATGCGTGACCGCATGAGTGGAATCGGAGATCGAGCCCTGCGCGATCGGGACGTGGAGGATGAACGGCTCCACGGTGGTGATTTTCATGGCTCGGATCCCCGCTAGTAGCCGACAGCCTCCTTCGCCAGCGCGATGACATCCGGTGGATTGGCGTAGTCGGCCTGGATGAGCTGCTCGATGCGCTCGGGGCTGACCGGATTGACCTCCAAGCCGAGCTTCTGAGCCTCGGCGCGGAACTCCGGATCGGCAACCGCCTTCACGAACGCCTCGCGCAACGCCGCCAGTCGCTCGGGCGGCACGCCCGGTGGCGCCGCGTAGGGTCGTGCGATCGTCTGCGCCGACAAGATGAGGCGGAGCGCCGCCTGCCGCTTCGGATCCGTCACCCGGTCCAGCAGCGACGGCACGTTCGGCAGCTCCGGGCTCTTCTCCAGCCCCGCCTGCACCAGGATCGTCACCTTCTTGTCGCGCAGCCAGTCCGGATGCGTGCCGAGCAGGCTGCTGTAGGAGAGGCCGCAATACCCGTCGATCTCGCCCCGCTGCATTGCCAGCGCCAGCTCGTTGTTGCCGGGATAGCCGGTGACGATCTGCAGCTTTGCGTCCAGCAGCTTCTTCAGCACGGAGGCGTAGATGTCCGGGTCGGACCCGGCGCCCTGGCCGCCGAACCGGGCGTTCTTGGTCAGCAGGTCGTCCAGCGTCTTGATCGGCGAGGCGGCGGAGGCGATGCACAGACTCACGTCGCTGGTGATGCTGCCGATCCAGCCGAGCGTGCGCGGATCGAAATGGGCGCCGTGCAGCAGCGGCTCGAGCGGCACCGTCCGGCCGAACGTGCCGATCACGCTCCCGTCCTTGGGCGCGACGCTCGCGAGATACATGATCGCCTTCAGACTGCCCGCGCCCGGCATGCTCTGCGGCAGCACGGTCGGTGCCCCGGGCACGAAGCCGCCGAGGTAGCGGGCGAGCAGGCGCGCATAGAGGTCGTACCCGCCGCCGACGCTGTAGCCGATGACGAGGTTGAGGTTGCGGCCGTGATAGAACGCGGCCGGGTCGTCGGCCCGTGCCGGGAGTGTCAGTGCAAGCAGCACCGCCACCGTCGCCCATGACCGCATCAGCTTCTGCAGCATCATCTCTCCCGTCAGACCAGCCCGGTGCTGGCGCGCAGCCAGGGCAAGAGGTCGCCGATCATCGCCTGCGGCCAGGGCGTTGCGAATAGGCGGTCAAACACAAGCCACAGCGCCAGGCTCAACCCGCCCGCGAGCTTCAGTGACGCAACCGGCCGCTCGCCGAACTCCAGCATCGCAAACAGCAGCGTCACCACGAACAGGCCGGGCAGCAGGCCCGACCAGCGCCATGCCCGCCAACGTCGCGAGCAGCCAGCAGAAGAAGCGCACCGCCCGGAACGCGACCGTGGAAGGGGCGAGCCCCGCGCCATGCACGTCGAGCGGTGCCGCGTCCATATGGGTCGTCGCAGACTCGGCGGACGGTGTCCCGAATACCTCGACCAAGAGGGAAGCGGCACCGAACAGCAGCGCCCCGAACGCCGCCGTCCAGGGCACCAACCGCGCCTGCAGCGGCCAGCCTGCCGATTGCACGATCGCACCGACGACGCTGAGCAGCACCGCGACGGTGAACAGGCTCCGCGCCTGGACCCGCGGCCCGCGCCAGGCGGCCCGGCTGCCGCCGCCGCGCGCGATGCGCAGCGTCGCCCGCAGCAGCGGCCGAAGCACGACGAACGCCGCGCCAAGGAGCACGACAAGCACCACCGGCCGCGCCAAAAAATTCCAGCCGAACAGCTCGGTGGAGATGAACAGATAGCGCTCGAACGTGCTGCCCAGCACGAAGCCCAGGATCAGCGGCGGGCGCGGCCAGCCGAGTTGCTTCATCAGCCAGGCGGCGAGGCCGAAGATCACGGTCGAGTAGAGGTCGCCCCAACTCTGGCTCCCGTTGAACGCGCCGAGATAGACGATCGCCAGCACCGCAGGCACCAGCATGCCCACCCGGATGAGCGCCAGCTTGGCGAAGCCCTTGCTCGCGAACAGGCAGATCACCGTCCCCAGCACATGCGCGATGGTCAGCGTCCAGATGATGGAGAAGGTCACGTCCAGGTGCTTGGTCAGCATGTCCGGACCGGGCGTGAAGCCGTGCATCATGAACGCGCTGAGCAGCAGCGCCATCGACGCGCCGGCGGGCACGCCGAACGCCAAGGTCGGGATCAGGTGCCCGCCTTCCTTGGCGTTGTTGGAGCTCTCCGCCGCGATCACCCCGCGGATGTCGCCCTTGCCGAAAGTCTCCGGGTTCCGCTCGGTGCTGACCGCATGGCCATAGGCGATCCAGTCGATCACCGCCGAGCCGATCCCGGGCACGGCGCCGAGCATCGCGCCGAGCCCGCTGCAGCGGAGCACCAGCCACCAATGCCGCCCGGCGTCGCGCAGCCCCTGCCATTGGCTCGCGGTTTCGAGCCTCACGCCGCCCTCCTCCGGGCATAGGATGCCGAGGCGGACGATGGCCATGTCGGCCAGCTCCGGGATCGCGAACACGCCCAGCGTCACCGGCACGAGCGGCAGATGGTCCCACAAGTAAAGGCTGTCGAAGGTCCAGCGCTCCGTCCCGGTCTGCGGGTCGCTGCCGATCGCAGCCAGCATCAGGCCGATGCAGGCGACGGTGAGCCCGCGCAGCGGCGCCTTGCCGCTCAGCACGGCGACCATGGCCAGGCCGAAGACGCAGAAGGCGAGCAGCTCGGCCGAGCCGAGATAGAGGATGACCGGCCGCAGGATCGGGATCGTGACCGCGAGCAGCAGCGCGCCGAACACGCCGCCGCCGAGCGAGGCCATGTAGCCCGCGCCGAGCGCCCGCGCCGCCTGGCCCTGCTTGGCCAGCGGGTATCCGTCCAGCACCGTCGCCGCCGCGCCCACCGTCCCCGGCACGCCGAACAGCACCGCCGGGATCAGGTCCGACACGGTCGTCGTCGCCGCCATGCCGAGCAGGAGCGCGAACGCGCTGTAGGCGTCCATGTGGTAGGTGAACGGGATCAGCAGGGCGAGCCCGACAATCCCGCCCAGCCCGGGCACCACGCCCAGCGCCAGGCCGATCAGCACGCCCGCCGCCATGATGCCGAGCCGCGACGGGTCCAGGACCAGCAAAAGCGCGGTTCCCGCCGCGTTCAGCAACCCGCCCTACCCCGGTCCATCATTCCCATGTTCCTCCCCCGGCACGGTGTGTCCCCGTGCTCGTTCCTTTGTCCTTACCCGAGCTTGGGCCGCACTCCCGCCTGGCGCGCCAAATAGTCAAAATTGATCGCGTGCTGCTCCGGGCGCATAAGGTTGTCGCGCAGCCGGGCCACGTCATCGGCCGGGAAGTCCGGCGCGTCGATCCCGGCCGCCTCGGCGAGGAGCTGGACGCGAGCCGCCTCCTCCAGCATCACGCAGCCGATCACCGCCTCCTCGATCGTCCGCCCGGTCATCGCCAGACCATGCGCGCGCATCAGCACCGCCTCGTGCGGACCGAGCGCCTCGGCCACGCCCCGCCCGGTCGCCTCCGACCGGATCAGGTCCATCGTGTCGGTGTAGGTTGGCAGCCGCCCGGCGAACAGGGCGCCGCCCTGGCAGAGCGGCCGCAGCGCGTGCCCCGTGGCCGAGAGCGCGACCACATGCGTCGGATGGACGTGGATCACCGCCTGGACGTCCGGCCGAGCGCGGTAGACCTCCGAGTGGATGAACACCTCGCTGTGCCGCCGGCCCGACCCGGCCACCACCGCGCCGTCCAGCCCGATGGTCAGCAGGCCCTCCTCGGTCAGCTCGTCCAGCCCGCGGCTGTGCGGCTTCATCAGGAACAGCTCCGGCCGCCCCGGCAGGCGAAGCGACACGTGGCCGCGGGTCATGTCGCCCTGGCCCACATGCGCCAGGATTGCGCCGGCCTCGACCAGCCTGCGCCGGGCGGTCGCTTCGGTGTCGTTGGTGGGAAGGTCCATAGGTCAGGCCGCCGGATTGATGCGTACGGGGAGCTCGCTGAGGGCGAAGGCGAACGCGTCCTCCATGTCCTCGATCTGCGCGCGTGAGAGGGTCACGGTGATCCAGCCGAGGCCGGGATGGAACAGCCCGAGCTCGCAGCCGCGGCCGCCCGGCGCGGGCCGGATGTTCCAGAGCAGGTTATCGGTCGCGTGCGATGGCGAAGGCTCGGCGGGCAGCGCGACCGAAGGCGGCGGCAGCAGCGAGGCCCGGCGCGTGATCAGCGCGTCCAGCAGCGCGTCCAACTCGGTCGCCCCGAGCCGTTCGAGCTCCGGGGAGAGGGGAACGGGGTCAGGCATCCAGCGTCAACTCCTCCGAAAGCGCGCGTGAGACGCAGATCATGATGGCGCTGCTGTACTCGTGCTCGTCCAGCACGAAGTCGCGGTGGTCGACTTCGCCGGCGAGCAGCGTCATCCGGCAACTGCCGCAGGTGCCGGCCTCGCAGGAGCTGGGCACGTCCAGCCCGTGGCGGCGCAGCGCGTCCAGGATGCTCTCCTCGGCGCCGACCGCGACCACGTCGCCGCTGCGGGCCAGGCGGACGCGGAACTCGCCCTCCGCCCCGCCGGGGTGATCGCTGGTGCCGAAATCCTCGAAGTGGACCGTGCCCGCCGGCCAGTGGCGCGTCGCCTCGCGCACCGCCGTCATCAGCCCGCGCGGACCGCAGCAGTAGAGGTGCGCGCCCTCCTTGTAGTCGCGGAGGCGCTGACCGAAGTCGAGCCCTTGCGCCGGGTCGCCGCCGTCGTAGTGGATCGCGGTCCGGTCGGCAAACTCAGGCGCGGTGAGCACGTCCACGAAGGCCGCGGCGTCGGCGGAGCGCGCGCAGTACACGATCCGGAACGGGGAGCCCTGCTCGCGCAGATGCCGTGCCATGGCCAAGATGGGGGTGATGCCGATGCCGCCCGCGATCAGCAACGATTTCCCCGCGGCCGGGTCGAGCGGGAAGTAGTTGACAGGGCGCGAGACGCGGAGGATGTCGCCCTTCTGCGGACGTCGCCGATCATGCTGGCCGAGCCGCCGCGCCCTTCCTTTTCGTGCTTCACGCCGATCTGGTAGCGCGTGCGTTCGGACGGCGCGGAGCAGATCGAGTATCGGCGCACCGACCCGGCCGGAGTTCTCGACCACCAAGTGCGCGCCCGGCTCGAACGGCGGCAGCTCGGCGCCTTCCGGGTCGCGCAGGTCGAACAGCCAAGTCTCGCGCGCCACCTCCTGCTTGGCCGCGACCAGGAGCCGCAGCGGGTCGGCCCCGAGCGTCTCGCCGCTCATGCCGGCACCGCGACCTGGTGCAGGAGCCGCACCGTCTCGCCGCTCCGGGCCGAGCGGAGCGCCGCGTCGCAGACCTCGAGGTTGGCCACGCCCCACCTTCCGTCGTGCAGCGCCGGCCGTAGCCCGGTCACCGCTTCATGGAACTCCCGCGCCAGCAGATCGTGCGGGGTCGCGCTCTCCTCGATCTCGAGCTCCTCGAACCCATCGGGCCCATAAACCAGCAGCCCGTGCGGCGATTGCCGGATGTCGCCGCGCTCGCAGCTCACCACGGTCAGCCCGAAATGCGGCTGGAACGGCGCGCCGCTCTTGTCGCCTTGATTGCGAGACCGGCGGCGCTTGGCCGCAAGCTCGTCCTCCCCGGCGCTGGTCCGCTTCGGGCGATGCCGCGCATCCGGTTCCGGGAACCCCCACTCGCCGACCCCGCCGCAGAGTTCCGAGCCGGGCAAGCCGCCATAGCCATTATAGACCGCCGTCGCCGCGGCACCGTCCTCGAACGAGAGCATGGCGACGTGCGCGCCGATCGTGCTCCGCTCGCGGTCGAAGTCGAACGCGTGGGCGCGCACGGTGCTCACCATGCCGCCTCCGAGCAGGCGAATGATGTCGATCTGGTGGGCGCCCTGGCGGAACAGCACGCTGCCGCCCTGCGCCGGGTCCAGCTCGTCCGGGCGGCGTGGTCGATACACCCAATCGGAAAAATTCCAGGTATGGATCATCCGCACGGCGCCGAGGCGCCCCTCCGCGATCAGCGCCCGCATGCGCTGGACCGGCGGATCGAACGAGTGCGAGTGCCCGACCACGAGCACGAGCCTGGCCGACTCCGCCGCCTCGGCCATCAGCAGCGCGTCCGCAAGCTCCGTCGCCATCGGCTTCTCGACGATCACGTGCTTGCCCGAACCGAGCGCCTCGAGCACCTGCTCGGCATGCAGCGCCGTCGGGCTCGCGATGTAGACCGCGCCGACCGTCGCGCCCTTGAGCATGGAGCGGAGGTCGGGATAGCCGGGAACGGCGTAATCGGCCGCGAAGGCCGAGCGGGCCTCCTCGTCCGGCTCGGCCACGGCGGCGATCGCGATCCCTGGGTGCGCGGCAAAGGCGGGCGCGGCGGCGCGCGCCGCCGTTCCGGCCCCGACGATGCCGATCCCGATGGGCACCTCGTGGGGGATGGACCCTACTCCGCCGCCTGCAGCACCGGAGGCTCGAACGCGTTCACCAGGTCGTCGGCAATCGGCGAGTAGCGCGCGTGCGTACGCATCAGCCAGGAGCGGAAGCCGTCGCTGAAATGCCGCTTCCCCTTCTCGTTCGGCAGGTCGACGACGGTGACCGACGGGTCGCGCAGCGTGCCCATCGGGTCGAGCCCTTCCTGCACCTTCTTCAGCTCGCGGCGCAGCATGCGGCGGAAGATGGCGATGCCCTGGTCGGTCGAGCCGAGGTTCTCCAGCGTGCGGTCCGCGATCGTGCCCTGTGTCGCCCAGGCCATCATGTCCTGGTTGTCGACCGTGTTGACCAGGTACTCGCCGTTCTCGTCCAGGAACGGCACGTCATACAGGTGCACGGTCTCGAACAGATGCTGCGGCACCCGGCTCGGGTCCGGCGGCACGTAGGCGGTGTACCACTGGTGCAGCGTGTGGGTGTCGTCGACCGGCGTTCGGATCTGGAACGCGAACGACCGCTGGTGCTCGTCGCCGTTGCCGACCGCGAGCATGGTCGGGAACACGATTGGATGGCCGATGCGCCAATCGTCGGAGTCCTCCGACTGTCCGACCAGCAGCCGATGCTTGGTCATGCCCCACTCGAATTCCTTGAAGGCGATCCTCTCGTGGTGGTCGCTGATGGCGACCTTCACCTGCTCGTTCTCTTCCTGCTTCATGAACTCGTAGTGGTGCCCGTGGAGCCACTCGGTGTGGATCGGGTCGGCCGAGTTCTCCATGATCTGCAGCCAATTGAGCGGCAGCAGGGTGCGCCCGAGCATGCGGATCGCGCCGGGCACGACGAAGCCGTCGAACGGCGGCAGCACCGGCGCCGGCAGCGGCCCCATATAGGCGAACATCAGCCCGCCCATCTCCTGCACCGGGTAGGCGGTGGTGCGGACCTTGTCGCGGAAGGCGCGGTTGTCCGGCTCGTTCGGCTGGTCGAGGCACGTGCCCATGACCGTCGAACTCCCAGCCATGGTAGGGGCAGCGGATACCGTCCTCGGTCGGGATGCCCCAGGCGAGCGAAGCCCGGCGATGCGGGCAATACTCGGCCACCAGCCCGCGGCGGCCCTGCCGGTCGCGGAACAGCACGAGATCCTCGCCGAGCAGGCGCACGCGCTTGGTCCAGCGACCCTTGAGCTCGTCGGCCGCCGCGATCGGGTGCCAGTAGCGCCGCATCAGCTCGCCCATCGGCGTGCCGGGACCGACGCGGGTCAGCATGTTATTCTGCTCGGCCGTCAGCACCTGTCCGTTCCTCCCCGTTCTTTACTTGGAGGAAAACTAGTCAGCGCGAATCATTCATGCCAATCATAAGTCGGCATGAGTTCATTCTCGCACGGCATGAACCTGCGCTCGGCCCGGCTGCCGGATGTGCGGCAGCTGCGGGCCGCGCTGGCCGTGCGCGACACGGGGAGCGTGACCACCGCCGCCGAGCGGATCGGGCTCACCCAGCCCGCCGTCAGCCGATTGCTGGCGTCGCTCGAAGCCGAGCTCGGTTTTCCGCTGTTCGACCGCGAGCGGCGGCGGCTTTCGGCCTCCGAGCGCGGCCAGGCCTACCTGCAGGAGGCGGAGGCCGCGATCGGCGCGCTCCTGCGCCTCTCGGATTTCGGCCGCGAGATCGGCCGCGGCCGCTCCAGCCTGCTCCGCTTCGCCGCCGTCTCCGCGCTCGCGCATGGGTTGGCACCCCGCGTCGTCGCCGCCCTGCATCGGCAAATCCCCGGGCTGGTGGTCGACGTCTCCGAGCTCGACCGCGCGCGGCAGATCGAGGCGTTGCACGCCCGCCAGCTCGATGTCGGCCTGGTCGCGCTGCCGATGGGCGCCCCGGGCGTGCGCGTGGACGTCATCGCCCGCGGCCAGGCGATGTGCCTGCTGCGCGAGGACCATCCGCTGGCCCGTTATCCGGCGCTCGACCCCGAGACGATCGGCGACGCCCCGTTCGTCCGCCTCCGCGACCGGCGCATCCTCGAGCAGACGGTGGACGACGCCTTCGCCCATGTCGGCCGCTCCCGCCGCATCGCCGTGGCGGCGGACACGACCCATCTCATGCTCGCCTTCGTCGCCGACGGGCTGGGCCTGGCGATCACGCACAGCCTCGCCAAGCTAGCCGCGGCCCCGGGGGTGGTCGCCCGCCCGTTCCGCCCCGCGCTCGTGTTCGAGTTCGCCGCCCTCACCCGCGCCGACGAGCGGCTCAGCCCGGCCAGCGCCGCCGCCATCAGCACCAGCCGGCGGATCGCCGCCGAGGCACTGCACGAGCTGGAGACGCCGCTCGACCCCGGCACCCGCTCGCGCCTGGCGCCCGCCCCAGACTAGATCGTCCCAGACTAGATCGTCCCGGACTAGATGGCCGGAGATGGGGAAAGATGCGCGGGTTCCGGCATCGCCGCCCAGAGCAGCAGAACCGCGAGGACCCCGATCCCCGCCACGGTCAGGAACGCCGCCTGGAACCCGGCGGCGACGACGATCGCGCCGGTCATGGCCCCGCTGAGCACGCCGCCCACGTCCTGAACCGTGCCGATCGCCCCTTGCGCGCCGTTGAAGCAGCCGAGCCCTTCCGTCAGGTCCGCCACCACGACGGGAAACAGCGACCCGAGCAGGCCGACCGCAAACCCGTCCAGCAGTTGCACCCCGATGATCCAGGCGGGGCCGCCGCCCGCCGCGAACAGCAACGCCCGCAGCACCAGTGCGAAGAACCCGGCCAGCAGCAGCGGTTTGCGCCCCCACACATCCGCGCGCCAGCCGGCCAGGGCGGCGGCCGGCACCATGACCGCCTGCGCCGCGATTGCGGTGGCCGCGGTGAGCGCGATCCCCTGCCCCGGATTCGCCAGCGCCAGCTGCTGCGCCACGATCCCGAGCAAGGACGCGTTCGCCAGATTGAACAAGGCCCCCGCCACCGCGTACACCAGCAGCGGGCGCGACCCGGCCATCGCGCGGAACGCCTCGCGGACCGAGACCGGCTGCGCCTCACCCGGCAGCAGGCCGCGGGCGAGCCGGTGATCGATCGACCGTTCCGGCACCCACAGGGCGGCCGCGACGCTCGCGACCGCCGTGCTGCCCATCGCCCAGAACAGGACTTGCGTGCCGAACACGGGCGCGGTCAGCAAGATTCCGACGTTGACGCAGCCATTGCCGAGGTGGAACAGACCCTCGTTGCGGCAGGCCCGGCGCGCGAACCGGGCGGGGCCGACGATGCCCAGCGAGATAGAGGCCAGCGCCGGGCCGATCGTGACACCGGCGAGCGCCCCGACCACGCCGATCGCGGCGACCGGCCAGAAATGGGGCGTGAGCGGGATGGCCAGGCACGTGGCCGTGACGATCACGACGGCCGCCGAGAGCAGGATCCGCTTGGCCTGGAACCGGTCCACGAGGAAGCAGAGCGGGCCCTGCGCGATCAGTCCGGTCAGCCCACCGAACGACAGGGCGAACCCGATCGAGGCCGGGTTCCAACCGTGCTCCGTCAGCAGGTAGACGCCGAGATAGGCCCCCAACCCGTAACGCACGTCGGAGAGCAGGAACGCGAGCGCATCCAGCGCACGCTCCGCGCCGGGCGTGCTTGTGCTCAACGTTCAGGCACGGCGCAAGGCTTCATGGATCCGATCGTCACGCTGCCACCAACCGGGATCGAGCAGGGCAGGATGCGTGAAATCGCCGTCGCGGGCGAGCGCTTCCACCGCCTGCGCGAGCAGCGTCGGCCGCGGCGTGCCATCGCTGGCATCGAGCGCGCCGGGCTCGTAGCGACCGTGGCGCTCGCACAGCATGCTATCCCAGTCGACTAGCCCGAGCAGGGCCCAGGCGGTTACCGCCCTGATGTCGGCACCGTCCGCCCGGAGAGACTGGGCGGCGTGCCAAGCCTGCATGAGCCACCGCACCTGCTCACGTTGGTCCACGCAGCCGAGATGGGCCTCGGTCACCGCGATCGGCAGCCGATAGCGGTCCCAGACCTCGCGCAACCTCGGCTCCCAACCGCACGCGCCCTCACCCAGCTCCACACGCGCCGCCTCGGTGTCCGCGTATCGCTGCCGGCCGTTGCCGCCGCGCAGATGCGGGGGATAGAGCCGGATCCGGTGATCGAGGAACCGGTCGCTGGTCACGTAATGGTTGATCCCGATCACGTCCGGCTCGGCCTCCCCGGTCGCGAGCTCGTCCAGGTGGCCGGGCGAGACGGCGGCTTCCTCGAGCCGGGCGCGCCAGGGATGCGTCCGGTCGACCCGGCCGCACAACAAGTCGAACGTCAGCCACCGCCGCTCGTTCTCGTAGTCGACCTGCGCCTGCAGCGGCGCGGTGCCGAACACGCGGCCCAGATCCTCGGTCTGCACCAATCGCGCATGCGGCACGACCGCGCGGATCGCGCGCATGCAGAGCAGTACGGCGCGGCACTGGTTGACCAGGGCGCGCAGGAACGCCGCCTCGCTCCGCTCATGCGGATACCAATGGCCATAGAGGCAGGAGAAGCGCGCCGTGGTGAGCGGCTCGTTCACGGGCGTCCAAGCGCTGACGAACTCGTAGCGCGCGGCCGCCTGCGCCGCATGGGACGCGAGCTTCTCCGGGAATTCCGGGTCGAGCAGGTGCGTCGTGGCCGGGCCGGACCCGTGGTGCAGCAATCCGCCGATCACCTCGATGCCGCGGCGCCGCAGCCCGGCCAGACGCTCGTCATGCCACTCCCAGCCGCACGCCCGCTGGTGCCCCGGGGTCACGCGCTCCCAGAGGATCGGGTATCGTAGCGTGCGTATGCCGAGCGCCGCGAGGTGGTCCAGGTCCTCCTCGCGATCATGATGGCCGGTTTCGCGCACCTGGTCGCGCCAGCTGTCGCCCACGCGCACCGTGCTGCACTCGATCCCGCCCCAAAGCGCCAGCTCAGGTCGAACCGCACGGTCAGGCAATGTCGAAACCGGGCCGACTCCGCCCTGAGATCGCGGCTTCAATCGAACGTTCCACCATTTGGGAGAGTGAATGCGGGATCAGTGCGAGACGGCGATGAGCGCTATGGTCCCCACTGCCACCCCAAGAACAATGACGAGCAGGAGGGCGAGTTGGAGCAGCCGCTCGATGCGCTGCTCGCGAGCCCCGTCCGGCGCTCCAGCGCTCCAGCACCTGCACAGCCTGGCTCGGCTCGGCTCCATTAGTCATACGACATCGAGGATGCGCCTCCTGTGGGCATCACTTGCGTCACCGCCACCGAGGCCGCGCTCTCATGTGTTTACGCGGTCCTCACATTCGGTTGATGGCGGGGACCTCGGCTACAAGTAAAACCACGCTGATTGGAGGAGCGGAACAATGGTCGAATCCGTCATCAACACACCGGAGGTCAAGCAGCTCATGCGCCGGGTCGCCGGCACGATCAGCAGGGCGGGGATCCGCGGCTGAAGAAGATCGTCGAGCGCGTGGCGCTTGAGATGTGCCGCATAATCGAGGAGTTCGACGTCACCCCCAGCGAGTTCTGGACGGCCTGCGCCTACCTCACCCGGCTCGGCCAGGCGAACGAGGTCGGCCTGCTCGTCCCAGGCTTGGGCGTCGAGCACTTCCTGGACCTGCTGATGGACGAGAAGGAGCGCCGCGCCGGGCTCGAGGGCGGCACGCCCCGCACCATCGAGGGCCCGCTCTACATCAGCGACGCCCGCTCGAGAAAGGCGAGGCCCGGCTCGACCAGGACCCGGAGCAGGGGCTGGTGCTGTTCATGCAGGGACAGGTCAAGGACACCGATGGCGACCCGGTGCCGGGCGCCATCGTCGATGTCTGGCACGCGAACACCAAGGGCGGCTACTCACACTTCGACCCCTCGCAGAGCCCGACAACCTGCGCCGCCGGATCGAGACCGACGGCGAAGGCCGCTACCGGTTCCGCTCGGTCATGCCGTCCGGCTACGGCTGCCCGCCCGGCAGCCCGACGCAGGAGCTGCTGTCGGCGCTCGGGCGCCATGGGCAGCGCCCCGCCCATATCCACTTCTTTATCGAGGCGCCCGGATTCCGTAAGTTGACGACGCAGATCAACATCGCGGGCGACAAGTATTTGCACGACGACTTCGCCTTCGCCACCCGCGACGGGTTGATCCCCGACATCGTCCGCCACGCCGACCCGGCCGAGATCAAGGCGCGCGGCCTCAATGAGCCGTTCGCGACGATCGAGTTCGACTTCACGCTCAATCGGGAGGCCGCAAACCTGCCGGAGGCCGTGGTCGTGCGCGAGCACGCCAAGGCCGCCTGATCCCCAAGGCCGCGCTCTCCTGGGGCGCGGCCCCCACGCACCCGGAGCCCCGCCGATGCCGGATTCGCACCTCGTCGACACCGCCCCCCTCGCCCGCGACCTCGCCATCCATTCGGTCACCAGCACGATCGTCGATGTCCCCACGGTGCGTCAGCACAAGCTGTCGCAGACCTCGGTCACCGCGCAGAGCTATGTGCTCGTGCAAGTGCGCCTGGAAAACGGCGCCGAGGGGATCGGTGAGGCCGCCACGCTCGGCGGCCCGCGCTGGAGCGAGGAGAGCGTCGAGGCCATGAAGGCCAATATCGACGCCTACCTCGCGCCCGCGCTGACCGGGCTGCGGGCCGACCGGTTCGAGCTGGCCGGCATGCGCATGGACGCCGCCGCCAAGCGCAACAACGCCGCCAAGGCCGCGATCGAGACGGCGCTGTTCGACGCGGTTGGCAAGACACTCGGCCTGCCCGCCTCGGCGCTGCTCGGCGGGGCCGTGCGCGACAAGGTGCCCGTGCTCTGGACCCTGGCCTCCGGCGACCCGGCGCAGGAGGCCGAGGAAGCCGAGCGCAAGCTCGAGGCCCGGCTGCACCGGACCTTCAAGGTCAAGATCGGCGCGCTCGCGCCCGAGGCCGATATGGCCCGCATGACCCACCTCGCCCGCGCCCTCGAAGGCCGCGCCGAGCTGATCGTCGACGCCAACCAGGCCTGGGACGAGACGGTGTCCGCCCGCTGCCTCCCGATCCTGCACGAACTCGGCATCACCCTGGTCGAGCAGCCCGTCCCGGCCTGGAACGTGGCGGGGATGGCGCGCTTGCGGGCCCGGCCGGGTACGCCGCCTTTGCTGGTCGACGAATGCGTGTTCGACGCCCACGACATGCTGCAGGTCGGCGCCGCCGCGGCCGCCGACGCGGTCTCGCTCAAGCTGGTCAAGCATGGCGGCCTGCTGGGCACCAAGCGGGTCGCCGCGGTCGCCGAGGCGGCCGGCATCGGCCTCTACGGCGGCTGCCTGCTGGAGAGTTCGGTCGGCGCGGCCGCGCACCTGCAGGTGTTCAGTACCTTCCGCGAGCTCGCCTGGGGCTGTGAGCATTTCGGGCCGCAGATCCTGACCGGCGAATACGTCGTCCAGCCGCTTCGCTTCGAGGACTTCCACGTGCACCTGCCGACCGGGCCCGGCATCGGCGCCACGCTCGATCACGCCAAGCTGCGCCGCTACGCGCGGGCATAGGGAGAACGCCGTGCTCTACCACGTCAGGATGGACGTCCGCCCGCCGCACGGGATCGACCCGGCCGCGTTCGACCGGCTGAAGGCCGAGGAGAAGGCCCGCGCCCAGGAGCTGCAGCGCGAGGGCACCTGGGTGCACCTCTGGCGGATTACCGGACAGTATTCGAACATCTCGATCTTCGACGTCCCGGACCACGACGCGCTACACGCGATCCTGTCCACGCTGCCGCTGTTCCCGTTCATGGAAATCAGCGTCGTGCCGCTCGCACGACATCCTTCCGCGATCTGACCACGCAATCAATAAGGAACGTCCAAATGCGGATCGCGGTCATTGGTGGAGGCGTCGGCGGCCTCACCCTTGCACTGGCCCTGCGTCAGCGCGGGGTCGAGCCGGATCTCTACGACCAGGCGCAGGAGCTGACGGAGATCGGCGCCGCGGTCGCCCTGTCCGCGAATGCGACCAGGGAGCTGCGCCGGCTCGGCGTGCTGGACCCGATCACCGCGGCGTCGACCGAGCCGAGCGAGCTGATCTACCGCAACTGGCGCGATGGCAGCCGCATTGCCGCGCATGCGCTCCGCAAGGGGCTCCGCTATCAGCGCGAGTGCGGGGCGCCGTACTACGGCATCCACCGGGCCGACCTGCAGCGCGCGCTGGGCGCGGCACTGGGCGGCGCCGGGCTGCATCTCGGGCATCGCCTGGCCGAGATCACCGACCTCGGCGGCCCGATCCGCCTCAGCTTCGAGAACGGCGCGACCGTCGAAGCCGACCTGGTGATTGGCGCGGACGGGGTCCGTTCCCGGGTGCGCCGGCACGTGACCGGAGGCGACGCCACCGTCTACTCCGGCACCTCGGCCTTCCGCGGCATCGTCCCGATCGAGCGCCTGCCGTCGCTCCCGGACAAGCAGGCGATCCAGTTCTGGATGGGGCCAGACGCGCACCTGCTGCACTACGCGATCGGCGGCGGCGGCGAGCACGTCAACTTCTTCGCCGTGGTCGAGTATCCGAAGACCTGGCCGCACCCGGATAAGTGGCTCGACCCGGTCGAACCCGCCGAGGCCGAGCGCGCCTTTGCCGGCTGGCACCCGGCCGTGCTCGAGATGGTGGCGCAATGCATGCCGGTCCGCTGGGGCCTGTTCGCAGTGCGCCCGCTCCGGCAGTTGCATCGCGGCAGCGCGGTGCTGATGGGCGACGCAGCGCACGGCATGCTGCCGCATCACGGCCAGGGCGCGAACACGACGATCGAAGACGCAATCACGTTGGCCGAGCTGATCCCGGGGACCTCGCCGGCCTCTGTCCCGGACCTGCTCGACCGCTACCAATCGATGCGCCGGCTGCGCACCCGCATGATCCAGCGCGCCTCCTGGGACGGCAATCGCGCGCTGCACCTCGCGGAGGGCGCCCAGCTCGCCGGGCGAGACGCGATGGTCGGCCGGTTCCCGGAGCGGTTCGGCTGGATTCACCGGTTCGACGCCCTCGAAGCGGTGCGCGCCTCCGCGCCGGCGTTGATATAGGATGGGCATCGCGTCGGAGGACGTCCGGGCCCGACCGTCCGGGCTGCGCGGCGTCCTCGCCGATTTCGGCCCGGTCTACGCCGCGAACGGCTTCATCGGCCTGCTGTTCGCGGCCACCGGTCCGACCGCGATCGTCCTGTCGGTCGGGACCGCAGGGCATCTCTCGGCCGCGCAGCTCGCCTCCTGGATCTTCGGCGTGTTCTTCGTCAACGGCCTGATCACGGTCGGGATGAGCTGGCACTACCGGCAGCCGCTCTGCTTCTTCTGGACGATCCCCGGCACGGTGCTGGTCGGCCCCTCGCTGCAGCACCTGTCGTTCGCGGAGGTGATCGGCGCGTTCTACGCGACCGGCGTCCTGATCCTGGCGCTCGGCGCGTCCGGCTTGGTCAAGCGCGCGATGCAGGCCGTGCCCGATGCCGATCGTCATGGGCATGGTCGCCGGCGTGTTCCTGCGCTTCGGGCTCGACCTGGTGCGGGCGCTGCACACCGACCCGGCCCTCGCGGTGCCGATGGCGCTCGTCTTCCTCCTGCTGTCGGCCGTTCCCGGCCTTGGCCGGCGGCTGCCGCCGCTGATCGGGGCGCTGCTGGTCGGGCGCGCTCGCGATCGCGGATGCTCGGCCGGATCAGCGGCATCGGCGCGGGCGACCTCGGCCTGATCCACCCGCTGCTGCAGGCGCCGCGCTGGTCGGTGCCGGCCATGGTGGAGCTGGTCGTGCCGCTGGCGATCACGGTGCTCGTCGTGCAGAACGGCCAGGGCTTCGCGGTGCTGCAGGCCGCCGGCCACCGCCCGCCGATGACCGCCGTCACCGTCGTCTGCGGCATCGGCTCGCTGCTCGCGGCCGGCGTCGGCGGGGTGAGCTCCTGCCTGACCGGGCCGACCAACGCGCTGGTCACCCATTCCGGCGAGCCGCGGCGGCACTACACGGCCGCAATGTTCACCGGCGTGCTGGCGATCGGGTTCAGCCTCGCCGCGCCGACCTTCACGCGGCTGATGCTCGCCGCGCCCGAAGGAATACATCATGATGATCGGCGGGCTCGCGATGCTGCGGGTCTTGCAGGCGGCGTTCATCACCTCGTTCCGGGGCCGGTTCACCCTGGGCGCGCTGGTCAGCTTCCTCGTGACCGTGGCTGACGTCACGGTGCTGAACATCGGCGCGGCGTTCTGGGGCTTGCTGGCCGGGCTGATCGTCGCGTGGCTGCTGGAGCGGTCCGACTTCGCGCCGCTGCCGACGGAGGTGGGGTAACAAACGGCCGGGAACCGGCCGACTTTTGGGGAGGAAACACAACGTGGACAGGTACAAGCTCACACGCCGCGGCTTCTCTGCGACCGCGCTGGCCGCCGCCGGCGCCCTAGCCCGTCCGGCCATCGCGGCCGATGCGCCGCTGAAGGTCGGCCTGATGCTGCCGTTCTCCGGCACATACGCCGCACTCGGCGAGAACATCGCGAACGCCTTCGAGCTGTGCCTCGCCAAGCGGGGCGGCAAGATGGGCGGCCGCGCCGTGGAGATCGTGCGGTTGGATGATGAATCCGACCCATCGAAGGCGGTGCAGAACGTCAACCGGCTGTTGAACCGCGACAAGACGGACGTGCTGGTTGGCACGGTGCATTCCGGCGTGGTGATGGCGCTGGTGCAGGCCTCGCGCGAGCGCGGCGTTCCGGTCATCATCCCGAACGCCGGCAACGTCGCCGCGACCCGCGAGCTCTGTGCGCCTTCGATCTTCCGGACCTCGTTCTCGAACTGGCAGCCCGCCTACGGCATGGGCCGCGCGCTCGCCGCGCAGGGCATCAAGCGCGCCGCCTGGGTGAGCTGGGACTACGCCGCCGGCAAGGAGGCAGGCGAGGGCTTCTCCGACGGTCTCAAGGCGGGCGGAGCGGAGCTGGTCAAGTCGCTCTATCTCCCGTTCCCGGAGACGAACTTCCAGCCGCTCCTAGCCCAACTCCCCGGGCTCGAGGTGCAGGCGGCGGGCGCGTTCTTCGCCGGCGGCGGTGCGGTGCAGTTCGTGCGCGATTACGCCGCGGCCGGGCTGCGGGACCGCATCCCGCTGTGCGGCTCGGGCTTCCTGACCGAGGGCACGCTCGGCGCGCAGGGCGCCGCCGCCGAGGGCCTCCGGACCGCGCTGCATTACGGCGACGGCATCGACAACGCCCGCAACACCGCGTTCCGGACCGCCTTCCGCGACAAGACCAAGAAGGAAGCCGACGTCTACGCGGTGCAGGGCTATGACGCGGCCCAATTGCTCGCGGTCGGGCTGGAGGCGGCCAAGGGAGACCTCGAGGCGGACAAGGTGATGTTCGCTGCAATGGCGAAGGCCAGCATCGACAGCCCGCGCGGCCCCTTCACCCTCTCGCCCTCCCACAACCCGGTGCAGAACATCTACCTGCGGGAAGCCAAAGCCGGGCAGAACGTCGTCATCGGCGTAGCCGCGCCGGAACTGGCCGACCCCGGCACCGGCTGCAAGATGACGACGACCTAAGGCACCCCACCATATGGCGGGGCTCGTCGTGCAGGTGTTGAATGGCGTTCAGTACGGGCTGCTGCTCTTCCTGATCAGCAGCGGCCTGACGCTGATCTTCGGCGTCATGGGCGTGATCAACCTCGCCCATGGCAGCCTGTTCATGGTGGGCGCCTACATCGCCTATGCGGTGGAAGCTGCCACGGGATCCCTCTGGCTCGCACTGCCGGTGGCCGTCATCGGCGGCATCGCCGTGGGCATGGTCCTGGAACGCACGCTATTCCGCCGGTTCTATCACCGCGAGCACCTCGACCAGGTGCTGCTGACCTTCGCCCTGATCCTGCTGTTCGAGGAGGCGCGCTCGATGCTCGCCGGCAACGACGCCCACAGCGTCGCGGTGCCCGCCGCGCTCGACTGGTCCGTCCCGGTGAGCGCCGGCTTCTCCTACTCGGCATACCGGCTGGCGGTCCTGCTCGCCTGCTTGCTCATCGCGGCCGCGATGTTCGTCACGATCGAGCGCACCAGGGTGGGCTCCGCGATCCGCGCCGCCGCGGAGAAGCCGGAGATGGTGGCCCTGCTCGGCCTCGACGCCGGCCGCATCCACCTCCTGGTGTTCGGTGCGGGCACGGCGCTGGCGATGCTCGCCGGCGCCCTCGCGGCGCCGCTGCAATCGGTCTACCCGAACATGGGCGACGGCTTCCTGATCATCTCGTTCGTGGTCGTGGTGGTGGGCGGGATCGGGTCCATCGCCGGCGCATTCTGGGGCGCGCTGCTGATCGGGATCGTCGACACGCTGGCCAAGGCCTATCTGCCCGTTGCCTCCGGCCTCGCGGTCTACGCGCTCATGGCGGCCGTGCTGCTGTGGCGCCCCACCGGGCTGTTCGCCCGCGCATGACCGTCGCCGGACGCAGGGGGACGCTGGTCCTGCTGGCGTGCGCGCTGCTCGTCGCGCTGCTGCCGCTCGTCGCCGAGCCGTATGTGCTTCAGCTCGCCTCCACCATGCTGGTGACGGCGATGTTCGCGCTCAGTCTACAGTTGCTGGTCGGGGGCACCGGTCTGGTCAGCCTCGCCCATGGCGCGTTCTTCGGCATCGGCGCCTACACCGTCTACCTGGTCGCCGCCGTCGACCCGGCGCCGTCGATCCTCGTCACGCTGCCGGCCGCCGCGGCTCTGGCCTGGCTGGCGTCGCTCGCCGTGGGCGCGCTGGCGCTGCGGACCAGCGGGTTCTTCTTCCTGATGACGACGCTGGCGTTCGGCCAGATGCTGTTCTTCCTATTCCGCGACAGCCCGCTCGGCGGCGGTCCGGACGGGGTGTTTGTCACAAGACCGGCCCTGTCGGCCCTGGGCTTCGAGTATGCGATTGGGCGGCGGGACCGTCCCATCGCCATGCTCTTAATCAATCTGCTCGTGCTCCTCGCAATGTACGGCGGGCTGGTCGCCCTGCTGCGAACGCTGTTCGGGCGCGCCCTGCTGGGGATCCGCTCCAACGAGCACCGCATGCGCTCGATAGGGTTTGACACCTACCGGCTGAAGCTCGCCTCCTTCACGGTCTCGGGCGCGCTGGCGGGGTGGCCGGCCACATGTGGGCGATGACGGAGGCGTTCGTCACGCCCGAGCTGCTCGGCTGGCACCGCTCGGTCGAGGGCCTGCTGGCGATCCTGCTGGGCGGGCTCGGCGCGCTGCACGGGCCGATCATCGGCGCGCTCGTCTATGTCGGCCTGGGCGAGCTCGCGGAGTCCGTCACCGACCGCCAACGCCTGGTGCAGGGAACGGTGATCCTGTTCGTGGTGCTGCTCATGCCGCGCGGCTTCGCCGGGCTGCGTCTCGCCGTGCGGCGGGCGGCCGAACCCGCGGGGACGGAGGCCGGCCCTTGACGCCCGTGCCCGCCATGGAAGCCCGGAACCTGACCCGCCGGTTCGGCGGCCTGGTTGCGGTGAACGCGGTCTCGTTGGCGCTGCACGTGGGCGAGCTGCACGCCGTCATCGGTCCGAACGGCGCCGGCAAGAGCACGCTCACCAACCTGCTCTCCGGCGAGCTGAAACCCAGTTCGGGAACGATCTGGCTGCGCGGCGCGGAGATCGGGGGCTGGCCGTCCCCACGCATCGCGCGAGCGGGGGTGGGCCGGTCGTTCCAGTGCACGAACGTCCTGCGCGACATGACCGTGGCGGAGAACGTCCGTCTCGCCGCCCAGGCGCGCCTGAGTCCGGCCAGCAGACTGCTGCGCCCGGCCGGGGCGGAGCTGACGCTAATTCACGCCGCACAGACGGCGCTCGATCGGGTGTGCTTGCTGCCGGCGGCAGACCGGGTCGCCAGCACGCTCAGCCACGGGCAACTCCGCCAACTCGAGATCGCGATGGCCCTGGCCGCCGCGTCCTCGGTGCTGCTGCTGGACGAGCCGCTGGCCGGAATGGGGGCGGAGGAAAGCGAGCTCTGACCCGGCTCCTCCGCGAGCTGGCCGTCGATCACGCCGTCATGCTGATCGAGCACGACATGGACGTGGTGTTCGCCGTCGCCGATCGGATCACCGTGATGGTCGATGGGCGCGTCCTGGAGCAGGGACCGCCGGCGCAGATCAAGGCCTCCGCCTCCGTTCGCGACGCCTATCTCGGGCACGCAGCGTGACCGCCGTGATCGAAGCGCGCGGCATCCAGGCCGGATACGGCGCCGGGCTGGTGCTGCACGGCATCGACTTCGTCGTGCCGCAAGGTGAGGCGGTGGGGCTGATGGGCCGCAACGGCATGGGCAAGACGACCCTGATCCGCGCGGTGATGGGCCTACTGCCGCTCCGCGCCGGATCGGTCCGGGTGAACGGCACCGACATCACGCGGGAGGCGCCGTTCCGCCGCGCCCGCCGCGGCATCGCCGTGGTCCCGGAAGGGCGCGGCGTGTTCACCTTCCTGACCGTGCTGGAGAATCTCCGCCTCGCCGCCCGGCCCGGCGTGGACGGGCAGCGCCCGTGGACGCTCGACCGCGTGCTGCGACACCTTCCCCCGCCTGCAGCAGCGGATCGGCCACCGGGGCGGGCAGCTCTCCGGCGGCGAGCAGCAGATGCTCGCGATCGGCCGGGCGCTCATGACCAACCCGAGCCTGCTCATCCTGGACGAGGCGACGGAAGGCCTGGCGCCGCTGATCCGCGACGAGATCTGGCGCGTCATCGCCACCGTGCGCGAGAGCGGGATCTCGACCGTGGTCGTGGACAAGACCGTGGCGGCCATCCTGTCCGTCGTCGACCGCAGCACCGTGCTGATCAAGGG
Organism: uncultured Alphaproteobacteria bacterium; assembly: GCA_963708585.1. Lineage (GTDB taxonomy): Bacteria > Pseudomonadota > Alphaproteobacteria > Acetobacterales > Acetobacteraceae > JAVVHH01. The sequence goes on from CAVPSW010000001.1 coordinate 86,208, forward strand.
CCGCGTGGTGTTCGAGGGCTCACCCGACGCCCTGCGCGCGGACAGGGATACGATGGAGCGCTGTCTCGGCGTCGGCGTCTGATAAGCTGCGACGCCCGGCATCCGTCGGAACGAAAGGAGTATGCGAGTGTCGGACGAGCGGCGTGAACTCTACATTGATGATCTGCGTCCCGGGATGCGCTTCGGCTCCGCTCAGCTGACCGTCACGGCCGCCGGCATAGCGTCGTTTCGTGCGGCGTTCGGCACGGGCGACCTCGACGCCCCTTCGGTCGCGCTTCCTTCCCACGTGGCGGGCCTGACGATCCGCCTTCTCGTGGACAGCGCGTTTCGTCCCGCAGGCGGTATCCTCGGCTCCGGCGTCCGTGATCTCGAATGGCCAGCGCCCGTCCATGCGGGGGACGTGCTCGAGATCGCAACCGAGGTGCTGGAGTCCCGCTTGTCGCGCACCAAGCCGGACCGGGGGGTCGTCACGGTGCAGACCATCACTCGGAACCAACACGGTCAAGCCCGTCCAGCTCATGACGGCCACCATCATGGTTTCCGCTCGCCAAGCTCAGCCGGCCTGAGTCCCTCGGCCCAGCTCAAGTTCGTGAGCGAGCGCCTCGCGGAACTGCTCGGGCACTTCGACCGAAGTGTAGGTCTCCGTATCGGCGTAGACGCACACCAGGCGACCGGTCCAGCACAAGCGGCCATCGCCCTCGGCCCGCGAGCTGACGGCGAGGGTCAGCGACGTGCGGCCGATCTTCTCCAGCCTCACGACCGTCGCGAGCCGGTCATGCGGCGTCATCCGCGAGCGGAAATCGAACTCCATATGGACGAACGGCGTGCCGATCCGCGTCTCGGTCGCCAGGTCGTAGAAGCCTGGCCCGATCCGGTCGATGAACCACGCCTCGACCGCCTCCAGCGCGAAGTGCGGAATCCGCGCCGTATAGACGATCCGAGCCGCATCGGTGTCGCCCCAACTGATCTGGCGCCGATGGACGAACGGTTCAGTAGGTCTCAACGTGGAACCGGCCTTCGTCTCGCATGCGGTCCCGTAGTGCCGGCCAGTCGATGCCGTGCTCGCGCCCGACCGCGCTGAGCGCCTCCTCCACGCCGGTCTCGAGACCGCGCAGGCCGCACACATAGATGTAGAGCGTCGGCCGAGGCGAGCAACGCAGCGAGTTCGGCAGAGCGCCGGCGCATTCGATCCTGCACATACTCCTTCGGATGGTCGGGCAGGCGCGAGAACACGAGTTCCTGCGCCAGCAACGTCAGCGGCACTTTCCGCAACGGCCCGAAATACGGCAGCTCGCCGGGCGTGCGCGCGCCGAAATAAAGATGGAGCCGCCCGCCGCCCTGATGCGCCAGCCGGCGCCGTCGTTCGGTGAAGCCGCGGAACGGCGCCGACCCGGTGCCGGTGCAGATCATCAGGATGTCCGCGTCCGGGTCGTCGGGCATGAGGAAGGTGGCCCCGAACGGCCCGATCACCTCGACCTTGGACCCGAGCGGCAGGTCGCACAGCCAGTTGGAGGCCACGCCGCGGAACACGCCGCCATCCGCTCTCGGCTCGACGACGCGCTTGACCGTCACGGCCAGATTGCCGGTGTTCGGCCGCTCGCCGTCGCGGGGGCTGGAGATCGAATAGAGCCGCATCGCGTGCGGCCGCCCGGCGGCATCGAGGCCCGGCGGCACGACGCCGATGCTTTGGCCCTCGAGCACCGGGAACGGGGTCGCCCCGAAATCGAGGATCAGGTGGCGCACATCGGAGGGCGAGTTCGGATCGGTGATCCGGTAGTTGCCGGTCACGGTCGCGATGGCCGGCCGCTCGCGGTTGAACAGGTTGATGCGCGGCTTGGAGGCGGACGCGGGCGCACGCGCCCGACCACCCGCCCCGCGATGCGCGTCGTCGAGCAGCGCCTGCGCCTCGCCGTCGAGCGCTTCGGCCACCTCCGCGGCGCTCACGGCGGGCTCCGGCGGCTTGGGCGGCAGCTCGATCCAGGAGAGCTGCTCTTCCAGCGAGAAGGGTTCGGCGACCACGAACCAGTTGTCGATCGATCCGGTCGGGCAAGGGCTCACGCAATCCATGCAGAAATTGCAGGTCGCGGGATCCACGACGTAGTTGTTCGCGTCGTGCGTGATCGCCCCGACCGGGCAGGTCGCCTCGCACGTGTTGCAGCGGATGCAGATCTCGGGATCGATGAGATGCTGCTTCTGCCCTCCGGTCACCGCTCCATCTGCCCCTATTCGTGGATCCGAACGTATTCGAACTCGCCGGGCTTGTTGTCGATGCCGGCCTTCGGCGGCGCGATCCAGCTGGCGAATTGGCCCGGCCGCACCTCCGGCTGCATCAGCCCGGTGATGAAGCTCGCGTCCTCCTCGCTCGGCAGGCTCGTCCGGCGCACGCCATCCCACTCCGCCTCCGACACGATCCGCCCCTCGGTATCGGCATGCAGCTTCGAGAACTCGCCGATGTGACGGTTGAACGCCACGTGCGGCAGCTTCAGCTTGAAGTCGATCCCCGCCTTCTCGATCACCCGGTTCCACCGCGTGACGCCGGACGCGCAGTCCTGCACGAAGTCGTCCCGCAGCCGCATGTTCAGCGCCGACAGCGCCGGCACCCTCTCCTCGGTGATCGCCCCGTCCTTCAGCCGCAGCACCGGATAAGTCTCGGCCTCGAGCAAATGGTCGTCGGTCAGCTTGTCCTCCCGGAAACGCCCCTTGATCCCCGAGTGGAACGCATTGGCCGCGTTGGTGCTGATCTCGTTGCCGAACAGGTCCAGCGTGAGCGAGAAGTGCAGGTTCATCTTGCGCTGGATGGTGGGCAGATCGATCACGCCCAAGGCCCGAACCGCCGCCTCGTCATGCGGGTCGCGCAGCCCGGCCGCGACCATCGCCTGGCACGTCCGCTCGATCACGCGCGAGACCCCGCTATCGCCCACGAACATGTGGTGCGCCTCTTCGGTCAGCATGAAGCGGCAGGTGCGCGACAGCGGGTCGAACCCCGACTGCGCCAGCGCCTCGAGCTGCATCTTGCCGTCGCGGTCGGTGAAGTAGGTGAACATGAAGAACGACAGCCAATCCGGCGTCGCCTCGTTGAAGGCCCCCAGCATGCGCGGCGTGTCGGCGTCGCCCGAACGGCGCCGCAGCAGATCGTCCGCCTCCTCGCGCCCCTCGGTCCCGAAATACTTCTGCAGCAGATAGACCATGGCCCAAAGGTGCCGCCCCTCCTCGACGTTCACCTGGAACAGGTTGCGCATGTCGTAGAGCGACGGCGCGGTCTTGCCGAGATGCCGCTGCTGCTCCACCGAGGCCGGCTCGGTGTCGCCCTGGATCACGATCAGCCGCCGCAGCAGCGCGCGATACTCGCCCGGCACCTCTTGCCAGGCCGGCTCGCCCTTGTGCCGCCCGAACGGGATCGTCCGCCCCTCGACCGCCGGCGCCAGCAGCACGCCCCATTTATAGTCCGGCATCCGCACGAAATCGAACTTCGCCCAGCCCTTCGGGTCCACGCTGATCGCCGTGCGCAGGTAGACCAGGCTCTCCTGGAATCCCTCCGGCCCCATGTCCTTCCACCAGCTGATATAGCCGGGGTGCCAAGTCTCGAGCGCCTTGCGCACGCGGCCGTCCGCGCCGAGGCCCACGTTGTTCGGGATCAGGCCGTCGTAATCAACGTTCATGCCGTCGGGCATCGTGGCCTCCTCACACTCGGTTGCGATCGTAGTGCGGCTGCACGCCGCTGCCGTAACGCTTCAGCGCGCCGTCCTCGCCGACCGCGTTGGGGCGCTGGAAGATCCAGTTCTGCCATGCGGTCAGCCGGCCAAAGATGCGCGTCTCCATCGTTTCCGGCCCGGGGAAGCGCAGGTTGGCCTCCATGCCGGTCAATCCGTCCGGCGAGAACGAGGCGCGCTCCTCGAGCATGATCCGCACCTCGTCGTCCCAATCGTGCTCGTCATAGGCGAAGGTGACGAGCCCGAGCGCCTCGGCATCCCCAGCTTCGAGCCGCTCGCCGGATCGCGACCGGGCGGCGTCCACCGCGTCCGGGGTGCCGAGGAAACGTGTCTGCAGCCGGGTCAGCCCATTGCCCATGGGATAGCGGCCGAAATTGACCGGGCCCAAGCGTGATCGCGGCCGCCGGTCGATTGTCCCCGGCGCGGCCTCCGCTGAGGATCACCGACCGGTCCGCCGCGAACGCCAGTTCCGCCAGCGACCCGGCGAAGCAGCTCCCCGGCTCGATCAGCGCGATCAGGCTCCGCGACGTGACGTCCAGCCGCTTGAACGTGCGCTTCAGGTAAGTGCCGGATCTCGCGCAGCAGCCAGTGATCCGGATGCGCCTCGAGCAGGGCGTCATGGGCGAGGACGGCATCGGGGTCGCCCTCCGTCCGAAGCAGCCACAGCCCGAGCTCCGGCTCGTTGGTGCGCAGGTGCAGGATGGCGTCGTCGAGCGCGCGGGCAACCGCCAGCGGCCAGAACGCGTCGCCGAGCGCCACCACCTCCTCCGGGCTCGCCGGCGCCGGCGTCGTGGGCGCCTGGACGACGAGATCGGCCAGGCCGCGGCCGCGATCGAGCGTGACGCGAAGATGCGGGTAGACCAGCGTGCCGGGCTCGATGCGGCGATCGAGCGGATCGAGCCGGATGCCCTGCGCATCGGCGGGCCGATCCGTCCGCGCCGCCAGGGCCCAGCGCCCGCTCCCGCACCGCGGCGTCCCACTTCGAGGGCGGCACGACCTCGTCGACCAGCCGCCACTCCACCGCGCGCTTGCCGCGCACCCCCTCCTCGGTCGCGCAGAACACGTCCGCCAGATCCCGGCGGACCCGGCGCTTGTCGGTCACCCGCGTCAGCCCGCCGGTTCCCGGCAGCACCGCCAGCAGCGGCATCTCCGGCAGCGCCACCGACGACCGCCGGTCATCGACCAGCATGATGTGGTCGGCACACACCGCCAGCTCGTAGCCGCCGCCCGCCGCCGGTCCCGTCACCGCGGCGATATAGGTCTGCCGGCTATGCTCGGTCGCGTCCTCGATCGCGAGCCGCGTCTCGTTGGTGAATTTGCAGAAATTGACCTTATGGCCGTGGCTGGCCTTGCCCAGCATCCGGATGTTCGCGCCGGCGCAGAACACGCCCTCCTTGCCGGACCGGATCACGACCGCGCCCACCTCCGGGTGCTCGAACCGCAGGCGCTGCACCGCGTCGTACAGCTCGATGTCCACCCCGAGGTCGTACGAATTGAGCTTCAGCTCGTAGCCCTCGAACAGCCCGCCCTGCGGGTCGACGTCCATGATCAGCGACGCGACCGGCCCCTCGAACTCCAGCCGCCAGTGCCGATAGCGCGACGGCTCGGTCTGGAAGTCGATCCGGCTCATATGGCTGCCCTCCCCGAGCGAAGCGTGCATTATTCTACATAAGAGACGGTGTCCAGCACTATACTGCAGCTTCATGCACGGCGAGCAGCATGTGCACGAAGTCAGCGATCGCGGACACGACCGGCTGCGGCGCGTCGAGATGCGGCGAGTGCCGGGCGCCCGGCACGATGACGGTCTCGACCGGCCCATAGGCAAGTTCCTCAATCGCGCGCAGCTGCGCCTGCGTCCCATACTGATCGTCGCCGCCTTGGATCAGCAGGATCGGCAGGCGGATATAGGGCACGAACTCGTCGATCCGCCACGCGCGGAAGGCGGGGTCGAGCCAGGCTCCGTTCCAGCCCCAGAACGCGTTGTCCACGTCGCGGTGGTACGGCGCGAGCAGGGCGCGGAGCTTGCCGGATCGGTAAGCCTCCCGCGCGCCTTCGATCCCCTCGATCGACTTCTCCTCCACGAACACATGTGGCGCCAGCAGCACCAGGCCGCGCACGCGGGCGTCGTAGCGGCTTCCGGCATGGATCACCGCGATCGACGCGCCGTCGGAGTGGCCGACCAGGACCGCTCGCCGCACCCCGGCGGCATCGAGCACCGCCGACAGCCGGCCGGCCTCGTCGTGCATGTAGCTGAGCGGCCGCGGAAGCGGGACGGGGTCGGACTGCCCGTAGCCCTGCCGCGAATACGCGAACACGCCGCACCCGGTCGCTTCGGCCAGTTCGGCCGGAAAATCGCGCCAGAGTGCCACGCATCCCAGGCCCTCATGCAGCAGCACCAGGGTCGGCGCCGCCTCCGGCGGCGGGCCCCAGAACGCCGCCTCGATCCCGACCCCGTCCACGACGAGACGCATCGCCCGGCCCTCGCTCATTCGCAGCTCGCCTCGCGCAGCTTGAACCGCTGGATCTTGCCGGTCGCGGTTTTCGGCAGGTCCGGGACGACCTCGATCCAGCGCGGGTATTTCCACGGCCCGGCCCGCTCCTTCACGTGCAGCTGCAGCGTCTGCATCAAGCTCGGCGCCCCCTCCCATCCGTCCTGCAGAACGACAAAGGCGCGGGGCTTGGTCAGCCCGTCCTCGTCGGGATGCCCGACCACCGCCGCCTCGAGCACGGCGGGATGCGACACCAGCGCCGCTTCCACCTCGAACGGGCTGACCCAAATGCCGCTCACCTTGAACATGTCGTCGGTGCGCCCGCAGTAGCGGTAATATCCGTCGGATTGGCGGACGTATTTGTCGCCCGTATACGTCCACTCGCCGACAAACGTGCGCCGACTGCGCGCACGCTGGTTCCAATAGCCCTCGGCGGCACTCGGCCCGCGCACCAGCAGCTCGCCAGGTTCGTCGTCAGCGGCATCGGTGCCCTCCTCGGTCACCACCCGCAGGTCGTAACCCGGCACGGCGGTCCCTGACGTGCCGTAATGCACGTCCCCCGGACGGTTCGAGAGATAGATATGGAGCATCTCCGTCGAGCCAATGCCGTCGAGGATGTCGGTCCCCACGACCTCAGCCCATCGCTCGCCAATATGCGCCGGCAGCGGCTCGCCCGCCGAGATGCAGCGCCGCAGCCGGGCCGAGCCCGCGCCGGCCCCGAGACCGGAATGGGCGAGCAGGTTGGCATACAGCGTCGGCACGCCGCCAAAGATCGTCGGCTGATGGGTCCGCATCACCTCCAGCACGGCGTCCGCGGTCGGACGATGCGGCAACAGGATGGCGGACGCGCCCACCGCCATCGGGAACGTCATGGCGTTGCCGAGCCCATAGGCGAAGAACAGCTTGGCCGCCGAGAACACGACGTCCTCCGGCTCGATGCCGAGCACCTGGGTGCCGTAGGTCTCCGCAGTGGCCCGCAGGCTGGAATGGAGATGCCGGACCCCCTTCGGCGCGCTCGTCGACCCGGAGGAGTAGAGCCAGAACGCGACCTCGTCCGCGTGCGCCGCCACCGGGTCATCGAGCCCGCTCCCGTCCCCCAGGAAATCCTCGAAGCCCGTATGACCGCAGCTTCGGCCGGGTCGCCCGTGCACAACGACGACCTGTCGCAGCGCCGGCGAGCCCGCGAGCACCGGCTGCATCGCCGGGAGCAGCGCCGCCGACACGACGAGCAACTCGGCGCGGCTGTCCGACAGGATGTAGCGCATCAGCTCGGCCGGCAGCAGCGTGTTGATCGGGATCGGGATGACGCCGGCGCGCAACGCGCCCCAGAAGGCGACCGGGAACTCCAGCACGTCCAGCACCACCAGCGCGATCCGGCTCTCCCGCCGGATGCCGTTCGCGGCCAGGCCCGAGGCGAAGCGTGCCGACTCCCTGCGCAGCCCGGCATAGGTGAGCGACCCCCTGGGATCCCGGAACACGACTCGGTCGCCCCGTCCCTCCCGGCAGTGCCGGTCCACGAACCAGTCGGCGGCGTTGCCGGTCGAAGCGCGCTGCTCCTGCGCCACCTGGTCCATCCCCCGCACCCTCCCGTTCGTTTCGACCAGATTGGACGAACCTGCACGATAATGCAAAGTTCTCGGTCTCGACCTCCCCATGCTAGGGCTCCGGCGTGGCACACCAAAAGGAGCAGTCCGAAGGCGCCGAGGCGTATCTGCGCGGGATCGGTGAGCGGCTGCGGCTGATCCGGACGCAGCGCGGCCTCTCGCGGCGCGTTCTGGCCCAGCACTCGGGCGTCTCCGAGCGCTATATCGCGCAGTTCGAGGCCGGCGCGGGCAACATGTCGGTCCTCCTGCTCCGGCGCCTAGCCGCCTCGCTCGGCGTCGCCATGGAGGACCTCGTCGCCGTCGACCGCCCGGACCGGTCGCAGGATGCCCTGCTGCTCGACCGCTTCCTCAGCCGGCTCAGCCCGGCGCGCGCGGCACGAAGCCCGGCGACTCCTGATGGAGCGCTTCGCCCCCGAGGCCTTCGGCATGCGCCGCAACCGGATCGCGCTGATCGGCCTCCGTGGTGCGGGCAAGTCGACGCTGGGGCGCCGCCTGGCCGAGGCACGCGGCGTGCCCTTCGTCGAGCTCGACGGCGAGGTCGAACGGCTCAGCCGAATGGAGTTGCGGGACATCTTCGAGGTGCACGGGCCCAGCGGCTTCCGCAGGTTGGAGCGCGAGGCGCTGCAAGGTGTCCTCGACACTGCGACCGAGGTCGTGATCGCAACGGGCGGCGGCCTGGTGAGCGAGTCCGCGACGTTCGAACTCCTGCTGGCGAATTGCCTCACGGTCTGGGTCAAGGCCTCGCCCGAGGAACATATGAGCCGGGTGGTCGCGCAAGGCGACGACCGGCCGATGGCTGCGGATCGGACCAACGCGATGGAGGATCTCAAGGCGATCCTGTCGAGCCGCGTCCCGCTCTATGCGAAGGCCGACCTAGTGCTGGACACGAGCGGCCGCACGCTGGACGAGAGCCTCGAAGCGCTCTTCCAGCTCCTAGGCACACCTCATCCGCTGCGCCTGAAGCTACGGCCGCGGCGGCCGGGCCCGATCGGCGGCGGCCATAAAGGTCCGCAGCCGGTCGGGATCGACCTCGTTCCACCACACGCCATCGCGCTTGAGCCAGCTCGCCACGATGACGCCCTGCGCGACACTGAACATGTCGCCCACATTGGCCGGCGTGAGGCCCGAGCCGACCAGCACCGGCAGCGCCGTTCCGCTCCCGATCGCCCGCAGCTCCTCGAGCTCGGCACTGTCGCCGGTCCGCTGGCCCGTGGCGATCGCGGCGTCGGCGCCGAAGAACTCCACGTCCCGCGCCAGCTCGGCCAACGTCCGGTCCGCGGTGATCGCGTGGGCGCCGTGTTTGACGTGCACGTCCGCGAACACGCGCAGCTCCGTCGCGCGCAAGGCGGCGCGGTAGCGCGACGCCGACCCGGCCGGGCCCTCCATGAACCCCTCGTTGGCGACATAGGCGTTCGCCCACTGATTGACCCGGATGAACCCCGCGCCGGACGCCTTGGCCACCGCGATCGCCATCTCGGCCGCGTTGGCCAGCACGTTGATGCCGAACGGCACGTTGCAGGTCGCGCGCGACCGCGGCCGCGATCACCGCCATGCAGGCGGCGGTCTCCGGGCCCAACTGGTCCGGCTTGGCGAACGGGATGTCGCCATGGTTCTCGACGATCAGCCCGTCGACCCCGCCCTCGACGTACCGCCTTCCCTCCGCCACCGCGTGCCCGACGATCTCCGCCATCGGCCTCCCGTCATACTCGGGCGCGCCCGGCAGCGGCAGGCAATGGATCACGCCGATCACCGCGTGGGAGCGGCCGAACAGGGCGCGTATCGCATTGGGGCGGGGGCGGAACACGGGCTGCGGCATCCGCCAGCGCTATTCCGGGCGGCCGCCGACGTCCAGAGCATTGACCGCCAGACCACCGCCAATCCCTAGCTTCATTGCTCACTTCAAGGCCGATCTGACGATGGATACGCCCACCGCACCGCCTCCTCGCCGCAACGCGCCGAAGCCGGTCGCGCGCCCCATCGTGCTGACGTCCCATCCACGCAATACAATCGTCCGGCGGCCCGTCCGCTGGGGCGCGGCCGACCCGAAGGCCCGCGGCCCGGTCGTCGCGACCCTGCACGCCGCCGGCGACCGCAACGCGATCGGCGCCCATGCCGGGGCCTACTCCGTCTATCGGGCCCTGGCCGTCGCCGCCGGGCAGCTCGAAGCAGGGCATCGGCCGAACCTGACCGACACGCGCCCCGCGGTCGCCGATCGGCCCCTTCCCGCAATGGGCGGACGGCTCGGCCATCGTCTCGCTCGACCCCTGGGGCCACCTGGTCACCGAGGTGTTCGCCGACGAACTCGCCGCCGGGCTCGACATCCGGCCCACCATCTCGGTCACCCGAGCGCACATCAACATGCCGGAGATCCACGCCGCCGTGGCGGACGGACGGCTCGTGCCGGACGGGACCGTGCTGACCGAGGCACGCGACGTCCGCGTCACCAAGATCGCGATCGAGCCCGTCTGGCACCTGCCCGGCGTGGCGCGGCGCTTCGGCGTGGCGCTCCCGGAGCTGCGCCGCGCTTTGTTCGAGCAAACCGCCGGCATGTTCCCCGAGCTGGTGACAAGGCCGGACCTCGACGTCTTCCTGCCCCCGATCGGCGGCACGACGGTCTACCTGTTCGGCGACCCGGCCAAGCTCGGCCGGCCCGGAGACCAGGATCGCCTGCCGGATCCACGACGAGTGCAACGGCTCGGACGTGTTCGGCTCCGACATCTGCACCTGCCGCCCCTATCTCGCGCATGGGATCGAGGTCTGCATCGCCACCGCGCAAGCGGGCGGGGTCGGGGTCGTCGCCTACAACCGCAAGGAAGGGCGCGCCCTCGGTGAGGTCACCAAATTCCTCGTCTACAACGCCCGCAAGCGCCAGGAGGGCGGCGACCGCGCCGAGGCCTATTTCGAGCGGACCGAATGCGTCGCCGGCGTGCAGGACATGCGCTTCCAGGAGCTCATGCCGGACGTGCTGCACTGGCTCGGCATCACCCGCATCGACGAGCTCGTCTCCATGAGCAACCTGAAATATCAGCCGATCGTCGGCAGCGGGATCGAGGTGGTCCGGCGCGTGCCGATCCCCGATCGGCTGATCCCGCCGGAAGCGAGCGTCGAGATGGATGCCAAGAAGGCGGCGGGCTACTTCAGCGACGACACCCCGGACGAAGCGGAGCTGCAGCAACCGAAGGGTCGCGGACTGGATGGATGACCTTGTCGCGGCGCACAGCGTCACGGTGGTCAGCCATCCGCTGGTCCAGCACAAGCTGACCCTGCTGCGCCGCAAGCACACCGCCACCGCCGACTTCCGGCAGATCACGCGCGAGCTGAGCCTGCTGCTGGCCTACGAGGTGACCCGCGACCTCCCGCTCGAGCCGCTCGCGATCGAGACCCCGATGGAGCCGATGCAGGCGCCCTACATCTCCGGCAAGAAGCTGTGCTTCGTCCCGATCCTGCGCGCCGGGGTCGGCATCCTGGACGGCATGCTCGACCTGATCCCCTCCGCCCGCGTCGGCCATATCGGCCTCTACCGCGACCCCGAGACACTGACGCCGGTTGAATACTACCTCAAGCTGCCCGATGACCTGCCCGACCGCCTCGTGGTGCTCGTCGACCCCATGCTCGCCACCGGCCAGTCCGCCGCCGCGGCCTTGACCCGGCTCCGGCAGGCCGGCGCCGTTCAGCTCCGCTTCGTCTGCTTCCTCGCCGCACCCGAGGGGCTCGACGTGCTGCGCGCGGAGCACCCGGACGTGCCGGTCTACACCGCGGCGATCGATCGGGAGCTCGACGAGCACGGCTATATCCTGCCCGGCCTCGGAGACGCGGGCGACCGCCTCTACGGCACCAAGTAGCGCCGCTTCGCTTGCTTAGGGGCAAGCAGGAGCGGAGAGTGCGGCATGCTGACAAAACAGGACGGATTCGGCGGCGCGTGGGGACGCATGAGCCGCGCCGAGCGCGACGCGGCGTACAACAACTCGGCCGCCGTCCCGAACAGCCCGGCGCTGAACGAGGCCCGGATCGCCGCCTCCGCCGCAGTCCGCGCCCGTCCGGGCGCAGTGCTCGATCAGCCCTACGGGCCCGCCGAGCGTCAACGTTGGGACCTGTTCCCCGCCGCCGACCCGGCCGCGCCCTGCCTCGTCTTCATCCATGGCGGCTATTGGCAGCGCAACCGGCGGGAGGATTTCTGCTCGCTCGGCGAGGGGCTGCGGGCGCACGGTTGGTCGCTGGCGCTACCAGGCTACACGCTGGCGCCCGCGGCCACGCTGGGCGAGATCGCGGGCGAGATCAGCGCCGCGCTCGACTGGCTCGCGGCGGCGGGCGCGCGGCACGGGATTACCGGCCCCATCGTGGTCTCGGGCTGGTCGGCGGGCGCCCACCTGGCCGCGCTGGCGCTCCGGCACCGAGCCGTGCGGGCCGGCCTCGCGATCTCCGGCGTGTTCGAGTTGGGACCGATCCGCGACACCTACCTCAACGAGGCGCTGCGCCTTTCCGACGAGGAGGTGGCCGCGCTCTCGCCACTGCGGCTTCCGCCGGTGCCGAAGCCGCTCGACATCGCGTACGGCACTCGCGAGCTGCCCCCGCTGGTGGAGGACAGCCGCGACCTCCACGCCCTGCGCGCCGCGTCCCACTGCCCGGGGGCGCTGCTGCCGGTTCCGGGCGCCGACCATTTCACCGTGCTCGACGCCTTGTCGGCGCCCGACGGAACGCTGGTCCGCGCGGCGCGCTCACTGCTCGGCAATTGACCGCGGAGGCGAATTCCCCTCCTCGAAGGTGACCAGCTCGGTCCCCTCCTCGACCATATCGTCCACGGCGTGGCGGACCTGCGCGACCGTCCCGTCCAGTGGCGCGCGGAGTGTCAGCTCCATCTTCATCGCCTCGATCACCAGCAACGGCGCGTTCTTGGCCACCGCGTCGCCCGGCTGCACCATCACGCGGGCGACACGGCCCGGGATGGGGGCGGTCACCCGACCGCCGCCGGCCGTCTCCGTCCGCGGCGGTGCCAGCGGATCGTCCTCTAGGAGCACGTGGTTGCGGCCCCGAAGGATGACCGTCAGCTCCGCCCCGCGGCGGACCACGCGCAGCCGCCGGGAGACGCCATCGAGCAGCAACAGCTTCCCCATCTCGTCTTCGGTCAGCATGGCGTCTACGGAGCCGCCCGGCAGATCGAGCCGGAAGCTGCCGTCCGCCTGCGGGTAGGTCCGCAGCGTGACCGGCCAGTCGCCGGACCGGAAACGCAGATCTTGGTAGCCTTCGCCGTTCATCCGCCAAGCATCCACCGCGGCCCACGGAGACCACGGATCGCCGGTGGCTTGCGCCTGCGCCTCGATCGCCACGCGCTGGTCGCGCACAACGGTCAGCGCCGCGGCGGCCCAGACGGCGGGATCACCGTCGCCTTCCGGTCCCTCTGGCATCAGCTCGGCCGCGTGCCGGGCGATAAAGCCGGTATCGAGCTCGGCCGCCGCGAAGGCGGGGTGCTCCGCGATGGCCCGGAGCAGGCCGAGATTGGTCGTCACCCCCACTACCTCGTATTGCGCCAAGGCCGCCGCCAGCTGCCGCACCGCGTCCGGCCGGTCCTCGCCCCAGACGATCAGCTTCGCGATCATCGGGTCGTAGTTCGGGGTGATCGCGTCGCCCTGAACCACCCCAGTGTCCACGCGCACCCGGCCCGGCACCTCGCGCGGCTGGCGCAGGTGCACCAGCGTGCCAACCGCGGGCATGAAATCCCGCGCCGGGTCCTCGGCATAGACCCGCGCCTCGATCGCGTGCCCGCGCGGCGCGTCCGGCGCCCGCGGCAGGCTCTCGCCGGAAGCGACAAGGAGCTGCCATTCAACCAAGTCGAGCCCGGTGACCATCTCCGTCACGGGATGCTCGACCTGCAGCCGGGTATTCATTTCCATGAAGTAGAACGCGTCGCCTTCGGCGATGAACTCCACCGTCCCCGCCCCGACATAGCCGACCGCCCGCGCCGCGGCGCACGCCGCCTCGCCCATCGCCGCTCGCCGGGCCGGATCCATGCCCGGCGCTGGCGCCTCCTCGATCACTTTCTGATGCCGACGCTGGATCGAGCAGTCGCGCTCGAACAACGAGACGGTGTTGCCGTGCGTGTCGGCAAAGACCTGAATTTCGATGTGCCGGGGCCGGGTCAGGTATTTCTCGACCAGCACCCGGTCATCGCCGAACGAGGCCAGCGCCTCGCGCTTGGCCCCCTCGACCGCGCCCTCCGCATCCCCGGCCGTCTCGACGACGCGCATGCCCTTGCCGCCGCCGCCAGCCGAAGCCTTGATCAGCACGGGATATCCGATCCGCGCGGCTTCCTCCCGCAGCACGGCGAGATCCTGCGCCTCGCCGTGATAGCCCGGCACCAAAGGCACCCCCGACCGCTCCATCAGCGCCTTGGCTTCGGCCTTGGACCCCATGGCCCGGATCGCCCCCGCCGGCGGGCCGATGAACACCACGCCCGCCTCGGCGCAAGCAGATGCGAACTCGGCGTTCTCGGACAGGAACCCGTAGCCGGGATGGACAGCTTCCGCCCCGGAGCGACGGGCGACGTCGAGAATCTTCGCCCCGACCAGGTAACTCTGCCGCGCCGGCGCCGGGCCGATCGGCCAGGCCTCGTCGGCCAGCCGCGTATGCCGGGCGCCCGCGTCCGCCTCGGAATAGACCGCGACCGTCGCAATCCCGAGGCGCCGCGCGGTCGCGATCACGCGGCAGGCGATCTCGCCACGGTTTGCGATGAGGATCTTGCGGAACATGGCGCGCCTACATCCGGAACAGGCCGAAGCGCGTGGGCGGGATCGGCGCGTTCAGGCTGGCGGATAGGCCGAGCGCCAGCACGCGACGCGTCTCGGCCGGGTCGATCACCCCGTCGTCCCAAAGCCGGGCGCTGGAGTAATAGGGGTGGCCCTGGACCTCGTATTGCTCGCGGATCGGCGCCTTGAACGCCTCTTCCTCCTCGGCGGACCACATGCCGCCGCGCGCCTCGATCCCGTCGCGCCGCACCGTGGCCAGCACCGAAGCAGCCTGCTCGCCCCCCATTACCCCGATGCGGGCATTCGGCCACATCCACAGGAAGCGGGGTGAGTAGGCCCGTCCGCACATGCCGTAATTGCCCGCCCCGAACGAGCCGCCGATGATAACCGTGAACTTGGGCACGGCGGCGGTGGCGACCGCGGTGACCATCTTGGCGCCATCCTTGGCGATCCCGCCGGCCTCATACTTCCGCCCCACCATGAACCCGGTGATGTTCTGCAGGAACACCAACGGCACCCCGCGCTGGGCGCACAACTCGATGAAGTGCGCCCCCTTCTGCGCGCTCTCGGAGAACAGGATCCCGTTATTGGCCACGATCCCCACCGGATAGCCCCAGACATGGGCAAACCCGCAGACCAGCGTGGGGCCGTAAAGGCGCTTGAACTCGTCGAGCGCGCTCCCGTCCACGATCCGGGCGATGACCTCGCGTACGTCGTACGGCGTGCGCCGCTCGGACGGCACGACCGAATAAATCTCCTCCGCCCCATAGCGCGGCGGCTCCGGACGGCGCAGCTCGACCGCCGGCCGCTTCACCTCATTCAGGCTCGCCACGACCCGGCGGGCGATGCCGAGCGCGTGCGCATCGTTCTCCGCATAATGGTCGGTGACGCCGGAGACCCGGCTGTGCACGTCCGCCCCGCCCAGCTCCTCCGCGCTCACCACCTCGCCCGTCGCCGCCTTCACCAGCGGCGGGCCGGCGAGGAAGATCGTGCCCTGGTTGCGGACGATGATGCTCTCGTCGCACATCGCCGGCACGTAGGCGCCCCGCCGGCGGTGCACGACCCCATCACCACCGCGATCTGCGCGATCCCCTGCGCCGACATGTTCGCCTGGTTGAAGAAGATGCGCCCGAAATGGTCGCGCCCCGGGAACACCTCGTCCTGGTTGGGCAGGTTCGCGCCACCGCTATCGACCAGGTAGATGCAAGGCAGCCGGTTCTGCTGCGCGATCTCCTGCGCGCGCAGGTGCTTCTGCACCGTGATCGGGAAGTAGGTCCCGCCCTTCACCGTCGCGTCGTTGGCCACGATCATGCACTCGCGGCCGGAGACGCGGCCGATGCCGGTGATGATCCCCGCCGAGGGCACCTCGCCGCCATACAGCCCGTGCGCCGCGAGCTGCCCGATCTCGAGGAAGGGCGAGACCGGGTCGATCAGCAACCGGATGCGCTCGCGCGGCAGCAGCTTGCCGCGCGAGAGGTGCCGCTCCCGCGCCGCCTGCCCGCCGCCGAGCCGGACCCGCTCGGCCGTCTCCCGAAGCTCCGCCACCAACCCCCGCATGGTCTCGGCGTTGGTGCGGGCCTCCGGCGAGCGGAGATCGAGCGCGGTTTCGATCGCGGGCATGGTCTCACTCTGCCGGGGTACCGTCCTCTCCGCGAGAGGGGGCAGTTCGCCGCTATCCGGACGCCGTGCCGCTCGCAACCGCTCCGCCCGTCTGCTCGAGATACCAGTCCAGGATCTCCGCCCCGGTCCACATCTGAACGCCCTCGTGCCCGAGAATGTAGTCGTACAGCGCCTCGAGATACTTCACCCGATGCGGCACACCGGTCAGGTAGGGGTGGATGGCGATCGCCATCACTCGCGGCGTCTGCGCCCCGTCCTGATACAGACGGTCGAACTGATCGCGCCCGCGCCGCAGGATCTCGTCGGACGGCTGCTGCTGCACCGCCGTCATCACCACGTCGTTGATCTCGAGCGTGTACGGCACCGAGATCAGCCGCCCGGCCCGGGTCGCGACCGGCACCGGCTGGTCGTCCAGCACCCAGTCGGCCACGTATTCGATCCCCGCCTCGGCCAGCAGGTCGGCCGTCTCCTCCGTCTCCGTGAGCCCCGGACTTTCCCAGCCCCGCGGCTTCTTGCCCGTGAAATCCTCGATCGCCTTGACCGTGGACTCGATCGCCTCCCGCTGATTCTCCACCTTGTGCATCGGCCGCTGGATGAAGCCGTGGCCCATGAAGTCCCAATCCGCATCGCGCGCCGCCGCGCACACCTGTGGATACTGCGTGCAGACGGAGCCATTCAGCGCGAAGGACGCCTTCAGCCCGCGCTTGGCCAGCAAGTCGAAGAACCGCCATACGCCGACCCGCATCCCATACTCGTGCCACGACCAGTTCGGCACGTCGGGCAGCATCGGCTGGCCCATCGGCGGCGGCAGCACGGTCCGCGGCATGGGCGCGTCCGGGCTCCAGTTCTCGACGTTGACGATGGTCCAAACCGCCACCCGCGCGCCGCCCGGCAGCTCGAGCTTCGGTCGGTCATGGATCGCCCGGTAGGGAACCCGGCTGCGGATCGTGTCGGGTGTCATAAGCATGGGCTTCACTCCTTATTCGACATCAGGATTGGACGAAGTCTGCAAGACTTCATAACCGGCTCGTAAGCGCCCGCTAAGTCGCGCCAAATGGGGAGAGTCGGATAACTGTCTCAAAAAGCCTATTGCTGAGCCCGTGGCTTGCCGCCGCCGTCGTCCTAAGCCCGGCACAAGCCGCCGTCGACCGGGGCGCCGTCGGCCGAGGCCGTCGGGCAGGGGGCGTTCGGCGTGTCGTCGATGGCGCGGAGCAGGACCATGTCGCTCGGCGCGTATTGAACCCAGGTGTTGACAAGATGACCCAGCGCGGCACCTCGTTGACCACCGGCCCGAACGCCTTCCCGGTCACGATGTGCGAAGCCACGGTCACCGCGTTCAACCACACCGCCGCCAACACCTCGGGGTGATCGGCGCCAATCTCAACGGGGCGTACATCGCCGATCAGGCCGGGCACGCGGCCGATCTCTCCGGCGCGATCATCAACCCGCCCGGAACGCTCTCCGTCGGGTCCGACGGCGTGTATCGGTTCTTCGATAGCAGCACCGGCGGTGTCGCCGATAACCAGGATCCGGGTCGGGTTGGTCTTCGGCATCTTGAGGGTGACGCCGGCGATGACTGCCGCTGCCGACATTGTAATTCGCCAGGGCACTGACACCGGCGACCCCGTCCAGCAGGACGTTCGCATCCGTGATGTCCACGGTGTCCAGCAGCCCCACGCCGCCGACCTGCGACAGGATCACGTCGATCGGATTGGCCGGACTGCCAGCGATGTTGAGGGTGCCGATGCCCTGGAACGCGACGGAGTCGGTTCCGCTTTGATCGATGGTCTGTGTTCCGCCCAGACCGACATCAACAAGCGCCATGCTTCACCTTCCCTAATTCAAACAGAGGCAGGGGGCGACAAAGCGGCCACTCGGTCCTTGGTGCGATCTACAACGAACGGTGATCAGCCCCGCTATCGCGATGACGACCGATCAACCCTCGTTGCAGCCCGTTTTGCGGCGCTCGGCTTTCAGCCCAAGACGAGCATGAGGCGCGTCGTAGTTGCAGCGCTGTGAGTTTGCTCGCGCACATGGGTTCACCTGCGCGTTACGAGGCATCCCTAGATCACCGCGGTCAGCCCGCCATCAACGTAGATGATTTGGCCGTTCACGTAATCGGAAGCTGACGACGCCAGGAACACCGCCGCGCCGACCAGCTCGTCCGGGCGGCCCCATCTTCGGGACGGGGTGCGGCCGACCACCCAGGCATTGAACGCCGCGTCCGCGATCAGCCGCTCGTTCATGTCCGTCAACATATAGCCAGGCCCGATCGCGTTCGCCTGGAGGTTGTGCTCGGCCCACTCCGCCGCCATCGCCTGGGTCAGCAGCTTGATCCCGCCCTTGGCCGCCGCATAGGGTGCGACGGTCGGCCGGGACAAGCCGCTCATCACCGAGCCGATGTTGATCACCTTGCCGCGCCGGCGCGGCATCATGCGCCGCGCCGCCTCGCGCCCCACCACGAACGCCGCCGTCAGGTTCGTCTCTATGACCCGGCGAAAGTCCGCCGTCTCCATCTCCACGATCGGCTTGCGGAAATTGATGCCGGCATTGTTGATCAGGATGTCCACCGCGACCTCGTCCCGATCCAGCGCCGCAAACGCCGCCGCCACCGCCGCCTCATCCGCCACGTCGAATGCCGCCTCGCGCACGTCGTGTCCCGCCGCCCGCATCGCCGCCGCCGCCTCCCCCAGCCGCCCGGCATCCACCCCGTTCAGCACCACCGCGGCGCCCGCCGCCGCGAGCCCCTCCGCCATCGCCCGCCCGAGCCCGCGCGACGACCCGGTCACCAGCGCGGTCCGGCCAGATAGGTCGAACAATCCGGTTGCCATCCTAAACCTCCGACCGGCGGGCAATGAGATCGGGCCGCTCAAAGACAGACGGTTGCAGCTCCGTTCCCAATCCCGGCCCCTCCATCGGCAGCACGAACCCGTCGCGAATGACCGGCATCTCCGTCACCAGCTGCCGATACCAGCCGGTATAGAAGGCGCGCACGCTCTCCTGAATGAGCGTGTTCGGCTGGCCGAACGAGGCGTGGATGCCGGCGATGAACCCGACCGGGCCCACGCAGTCGTGCGGCGCGAACGGGCGATGGAACGTGTCGGCCAGCGCCGCGATCTTGCGCCCTTCCGTCAGCCCGCCGGTCCAGCACAGATCCGCCATCACCACGCCCATCGCCCCGTGCTGCAGCATGTCCAAATACGGAAACCGGCTACCGAGCGTCTCGCTGGCGCAGATCGGCACGTGGGTCGAGCGCGCCAGCTCCGCCAGCGCCGCAGGGGAGTTCATGCGGATCGGGTCCTCGTACCAGGTCGGTGCATAGGGCTCGAGGATGCGCGCGAGCTGCTTGGCCATCGGCAGGTTCCACAGCGAGTGGAACTCCACCATGATCTCCATCCGATCCCCCACGGCGCGGCGGATCTTCTCGAATGGCTCGAGCGCAGCCTTCAGCTCGTCGCGACCGATATGGACCCCTTCGTTCGCCAGCGCGGCCGGATCAAACGGCCAAATCTTCATGGCGGTGATCCCCTGCTCCAGCAGGCTCTCGGCCAGCGCGTCCGCGCGCGTCATGAACGCCTGGAGGTCCTCGTACGGGCCGGCCGCCGGGTCGAAGTTCCAGGTCGAGACCGGCTTGATGTCGCTCGGCCGCGTGTAGCCGTAGCCGGCGCAGGTATTGTAGATGCGCTGCTTCTTCCGGCACAGCCCGCCCAGCATCTGGTGCACCGGCTGGCCGCACAGCTTCCCGAACAGGTCCCACAGCGCGATGTCGACCGCCGACGCGGCACGATACTCGGCCCCGGTGCTGGACTGCGCCAGCGGGAGCGCGAGCATCTCCCGATGCAGCGCCTCGATCCCCAGCGGGTCGCGCTCGAGCAGCCGGCCGGCCAGCACGTCATGCAGATGCGCCTCGACCGCGCCGGCGCCGTAATAGGTTTCGCCAAGCCCGATCAGGCCCGCATCCGTGTGCACGCGCACCCACAGCACGTTGCCGAACTCGGCCGTGCGCAGCGTCTCCAAGCGCCGTGATTTTCACGCCGAGATCTCCTGACCGTTAGGCCGCGGCGGCGAGCCGGGCGAAATCGGGATCGAACACGCGGTCGGCCATGACCTGGCACCGCTTGATCAGCCGGTGCTCGTCCGGGCCGTAATCCGGCCAGGCGTTGTGGATGGTGCAGAGGTCGTCCCAGATCAGCAGGTCGCGCTCGGTCCAGCGATGGACATAGCGGAATTCCGGCCGCACCTGGTGCTCGAACAGGAACCCGAGCAGGTCCTCGCTCTCCGCCTCCGGCAGCTCGTTGATGCGCACGGCGTAACCTGGATTGCAGTAGAGCAGCTTTCGGCCGGTGATCGGATGCGTGAGCACGACAGGGTGCGACACTGGCGGCTTTTGCGCGCGCTGCGCCGCCGTGAGGGGCTGGCGCGTGCTGCCCGGCCGGCTGCGCATCGCCTCCCAGAACTTGTTGAAGTCGTGCCGCGCGGTCAGTCCCTCCAGCCGCGCCTGGAGCTCCGGCGGGAGTGCGTCATATGCGGCATACATGCTGGCGAACTCGGTCCCGCCGAGCGGCACGCCGTCGCGACGCGGGATCTGGATGCCGTAAAGCACGTTCGCGAACGCGATCTCGCGGCTGTACGACATGTCCGTGTGCCAGTCCTGGCCGGCGTCGGCGAGGCCGATCGGCTTCCCGTCCCGCCTGATATTGGACAAGATCATGACCTCCGGATGGCCGGGCTCCTGAAACGCGTTGGCGACGTTGATCTCGAGCCCGCCAAACCGTGCCGCGAAGCGCTTGAGGTCTGCGGCGTCCAGCTCCTGGTCCGGAAAACGCAAGACGCCATAGGTCCCGAGCGCGTTCAGCACGGTCCCGAATTCGCCCGGCGTCATGTCCCGGCGCAAATCCATGCCCCCGACCGTCGCCCCGAGCACGGCATCGTTCGGCCGCACGTCCGACCATCGCGCTTCCCCCATTGCTTTCCCCGAGTATAGGATTCGACCCTGGCGCGGTCTAATCGCGCGGGGAGGAACAAGATGCCGGACACGACGGCGCCGCTGCATGCGGACGCCCAGGCGCGTGGGCGAAAGGCGCCGCGATTGGGCGCCGCCCACCGACGATCCGCGGCTGCAGCGCTTCCTCGCCCTCGACGACTTCGAGCCGGCCGCGCGCCGGCATCTGCCGCGCATGCTGTACGGCTTCGTCTCCGGCGCGGCGGAGACCAACGCCTCGCTCGCCGCCAACCGCGCCTGCTTCGGCGAATGGGAGCTCGTGCCCCGGATGCTGCGCAACGTCGCCGGCCGCGACACGGCGACCACGCTGTTCGGCCGCCGCTACGCCGCGCCGTTCGGCATCGCGCCGATGGGCGCCAGCGCGCTCTGCGCCTACCGCGCCGACATCGCGCTCGCCCGCGCCGCGGCGGCGGCCGACCTGCCGATGATCGTCAGCGCGTCCTCGCTGATCCCGCTGGAGGAAATCCGCCACGCCGGCGGCACGAGCTGGTACCAGGCCTACCTGCCCGGCGAGGCAGACCGGATCGAGAGCCTGGTGGACCGGGTCGCGGCCGCCGGGTTCGACACCTTCGTTCTGACCGCGGACGTGCCGGTCGCGGCCAACCGCGAGAACAACGTCCGCAACGGCTACTCCCTGCCGCTGCGGCCGACGCCGCTTCTCGCCTGGGAGGGGCTGACCCATCCGGCGTGGCTGTTCGGCACCGCGCTGCGCACGCTGCGCCGGCACGGCATGCCGCATTTCGAGAACATGGACGCGACGCGCGGGCCGCCGGTGCTGGCGCGCGACCTCGTCCGGCAGGTCGGGCTGCGCGACCAGCTCGGCTGGGAGCACCTCGAGCTGATCCGCCGGCGCTGGCGCGGCACGCTGCTGGTCAAGGGCATCCTCGCCGCCGAGGACGCGCGCATCGCCCGCGAGAGCGGGGCCGACGGCGTGATCGTCTCCAACCATGGCGGACGGCAGCTCGACGGTGCAGCCGCGCCGCTGCGCGTGTTGCCGGAGGTGGCGCGGGCGGCGGACGGCATCGCCGTGCTGCTGGACGGCGGGATCAGGCGCGGGACGGACGTGCTGAAGGCGCTCTGCCTCGGCGCGCATTTCGTGTTCGTCGGCCGACCATTCCTGTTCGCCGCCGCTGCCGGCGGAGAGCGCGCGGTCGCGCATGCGCTCGGCCTGTTGCGGGGCGAGATCGACCGCGACATGGCGCTGCTCGGCGTGACCCGGCTGGACGAGCTCGGACCACACCTGCTCAGGCGGGCCCATGCGGGAGACAACCATGCGACGTAGGACATTCCTGGGCGCGCTGGCGCTGCCCGCCATCGCCCGGGCGGCGGAGGCGACGGAGATCCGCTTCGCGCGGCAGTTCTCGCTCGGCTACCTCCAGTTCAACGTGATGGAGCACCGCGGCCTGGTCGAGAAGCACGCGGCGGCACTCGGCCTGCCCGGCGTGAAGTCGACCTGGGTGACGTTCAACGGCCCGGACCAGATGAACAACGCGCTCATCTCGGACTCTGTGGACGTGGTGTCCGGTGGCGTGCCGGGGCTGCTCACGCTTTGGGCGAAGACGCAGGGTACGTCGATGGTGGCCAAGGGCGTGGCCGGGCTCTCGTCGCAGGCGATCCTGCTGAACTCGCGCGTGCCGGAGGTGAAGGCGATCACGGACCTTTCGGATCGGGACAAGATCGCGGTCCCGGCGGTGAAGGTGTCGATCCAGGCGCTGGTGCTGCAGATGGCGGCGGCCAAGCAGTGGGGCGATGCGGAGTTCGCGCGTCTCGACCCGCTGACCGTGTCGCTGTCGCCGCCGGACGCGACCACGGCGCTGCTGACCGGGTCGGCGGGGATCACGGCAGTGTTCGGCGTCCCGCCGTATCAGCAGCAGCAACTGGAGAAGCCAGGGATCCACACCATCCTCAACTCGTTCGACGCCATCGGCCCGCACTCGTTCAGCGTGGCCTGGACGACCGGGCGGTTCCGCGACCGCAACCCCACCCTCTACCGCGCCCTGGTCGCGGCTCTGCCGCGAGGCGACGGACATCGTCAACGCCGACCGGCGCGAGGCGGCGCGGCTGTGGATCGAGGACACGCATGCGAAGCTGCCGCTCGACGAGGTGGAGCGCATCGTGTCCGGCCCGAACGTGCGCTGGACATTGGCCCCGCAGGGCGTGATGGCGTTCGCCTCGTTCATGCACCGGGTCGGCTCGATCAAGACCGCGCCCGCGAGCTGGAAGGACGTGTTCTTCCCGGAGCTCGGCGAGGTGGACGGAGAGCTAAACCTCCGCCACGAGCCGAGCGACAGCCTCGCCGACCTCCCGCGTGCTCGCGCTGCCGCCGATGTCGCGCGTGCGCATGCCTTCGGTGCCGAACGCCCGGTCCACCGCGCGCTCGATCGCCAGCGCCGCGTCGGTCGCGGCCGGGCTGTCGCGCGTGGCGCCCAGCCAGTCCAGCATCATCGCGGCCGACAGGATCGTCGCGGTCGGGTTGGCCACGCCCTGCCCGGCGATGTCCGGCGCAGTGCCATGGCTCGGCTGGAACAGCCCGTTCGCGTCGCCGATGTCGCCGGACGGCGCGAACCCCATGCCGCCGATCAGCCCGGCGCCGAGATCCGACAGGATGTCGCCGAACAGGTTCTCCATCGGCAGCACATCGAACTCCCAGGGCCGGCGCACCAGGTCGAGCGCCATCGCGTCGACGTAATGATGCCGGGCCTCGATGTCCGGGAACTCGGCCGCCGCCTCGTGGAACACCTTGCGCATGAAGGCGAACGAGCGGAACACGTTGGACTTGTCGACCAGCGTGACCCGGCCGGGCGTGCCGCGCTGCGCCTTGCGCCGCCGCGCCAGCAGGCAGGACTGCCGCGTCAGCCGCTCCGTGGTGGCGCGGGTGATCACCTGGGTATCGCGCGCCTCCCGATCGTCGATCACCTCACCCTTGCCGCGCGAGGCGAACATGCCCTCCGTGCTTTCCCGGACGATGACGAGGTCGATCTGCGCCGCGCGCGGATCGGCGAGCGCGGTCGGGACGCCAGGGATGGCGCGGATCGGCCGCACGCCGGCGTAGAGGTCGAAGGCGAACCGCATGTCGAGCTGCGGCGCGATCTCGGTGCCGTCCGGCAGGCGGATGTCGGGCCAGCCCATGGCCCCGAACAGGATCGCGTCCGCTTTCCCGGCGCGCTCGAGCCCGTCCGGCGGCAGGATCGCTCCGGTCTCGCGATAGAAATGCGCACCGCCCTCGATCGTGTCGTGGCGGAACCCGAGTCCGAACCGGCGCTCCACGGCAGCGAGCACGTGCAGCGCCGCGTCGATCACCTCTGGCCCGATGCCCTCGCCGGGCATGATCGCCAGGCCGAACGTGTTTGCCGTCATGCGATGGGGATACGATGATGGCGGAAACCGCGTCAACGCGCGGAGCCGGAGAACCACGTCCGATGCAAGCAAGCCGTCTCGTCACCACCCGCCGCGCGGCCCTTCTCGGAGGCCTCGCCGCGCCGTTCATCGTGCGCGCCGCCCGGGCCGCGCCTTCCCTGCGCATCGCCCGGCAGTTCGGGATCGGCTACGCGCAGATGGCACTGCTCGAAGACGGCAAGCTGGTCGAGAAGCACGCCGCGGCAGCCGGGATTCCGGGGCTGGAGGTCACGTGGTCGACCTTCCGCTCCAGCGACGTGATGAACGACGCCCTGCTCTCCGGCACGTTGGACATCGCCTGCCTCGGCGTGCCCGGCCTGGCGGTGATCTGGGATCGGACGGTCGGGAAGAGCTCGGAGGTGAAAGGCCTGTCCGGCCTGAACGTCGCGCCGCTCACCTTGGTGACGCGCGAGCCAACCGTGCATCGCCTGGAGGACTACCGGCCCGGAATGAAGATCGCGCTGCCGGCGGTGAAAGTGTCGAACCAGGCGATCTTCCTCGAGATGGCCGCGGCCAAGCAGTGGGGGCCGGACCAGTTCGCCCGGCTCGACCCGCTGACCGTGAGCATGGCGCATCCGGACGCGGTCGTTGCGCTGCTGTCGACGGGCGGCGAGATCGGCAGCTACTTCGGCGCGCCGCCTTTCGTGCAGCGTGCGCTGAAGGCGCCCGGGGTGCGCAAGGTGCTCGAACTCGGCCGACATCCTGGGCGCGGCGGCGTCGTTCAACATCCTGGGAACCCCGACCCGGTTCGCGTCGGCGAACGGGCCGCTGGTCGAGGCCTTCCTGACCGCGCTCCGCGAGGCCACGAACTCGATCAACCGCGACCGGACCGGAGCGGCCGCGGTCTATGCGAGGCTGACGGGCGACAAGACGCCAGTCGACGAGCTGGCCGAAGTGATGCGGACCGGGGTCACCTATACGCTGGATGTGCGCGGAACCCTGCCGATCATGCAATTCATGGCCGCACGCGGCATTCTGAAGCACACGCCGCAATCGGCGAGCGACTTCCTGCTGGGCGACGCGGGGAACGGCGCGACCTGACGCTCACTTCGCCGGCGTCGGAGCCGGAACCTCCGTCAGCACGCCGTTCACGTTGGCCTGCGCCTCCGGCAGCGTCTCGAACACGTGCGGCGCCAGCGCCCGCTCTGCCAGCCCCGCCCCCAGCTTCAGGCGCATGAAGGCGCTCGTCGTGTAGCGGGAGGCCTTGGTGTAGTAGCGGTGCTGCAGGTAGGTGATCATCGAGAAGAAGGCGTCGGAGACGGTCGGGTCGAGCGTGAACCCGTCATAGTTGATCACCACCGCAATTCGATGGCCGATCTGACGGCAGCGGCTCTCCACCTCCCGCCGCACCAGCTCGACATCATCCGTGGTGCGGACCGCGAACCCCTCGTAGTTGATGAACAGCGTGTCCCGCTTCGGGTCGAAGCTGATCCGGTCGGCCATCGAGAGGCCCAGCAGGATGTGCTCGAGCGCCATCGGCTCCGGCAGGAACAGCCGCGCGTCCATCAGCGCCGGCTCCCGCACGATCGGCCGGAACCCCATATGCG
Organism: uncultured Alphaproteobacteria bacterium; assembly: GCA_963708585.1. GTDB lineage: Bacteria > Pseudomonadota > Alphaproteobacteria > Acetobacterales > Acetobacteraceae > JAVVHH01. The sequence continues at coordinate 112,316 of CAVPSW010000001.1, forward strand.
CCAGGATGTCGCGCTCAACATCGATCCCCGGCGCCACCTCGACCAGCTCCATGCCCTCCGCCGTCCGGCGGAACACGCAGCGCTCCGTCACGTAGAGCACGTTCTGCCCGGTCTCGCCGGCGAGCTCGCCGCTGAACGTCACCTGCTCGACCTGCTCGATGAACTTCGGCGCGCGCCCTTCGCTGACCACGCGCACCCCGCCGTTCTCGATCGCAACGATCAGCCCGCCCGCGGTGAACGACCCGGCGAACACCACCTTGCGCGCGTTCTGGCTGATATTGATGAACCCCCCGGCCCCCGCCAACCGCGTGCCGAACCGGCTGACATTGACGTTGCCCTCGCGGTCCGTCTGCGCCATGCCGAGCACGGCCAAATCGAGCCCGCCGCCGTCATAAAAATCGAACTGCTGGTTCTGCTGGATCACCGCCTCCGGGTTGAGCGCCGCGCCGAAGTTGAGCCCGCCCTGCGGCATCCCGCCGATCACGCCAGGCTCGGCGGTCAGCGTCAGGTATTGCAGCACCTTCTCCTCGGCGGCGACCGCGGCAACGCCCTCCGGCATGCCGATGCCAAGGTTGACCACGCCCCCCGGCGGCAGCTCCAGCGCGGCGCGGCGGGCGATGACCTTTCGCTCATCCAGCGGCAGCGGCGCGATCCGGTCCATCGGCACGCGGATCTGCCCGGAAAACGCACCGTTATGGCGGGTCGCATAGGTCTGCCAGTGGTTCTCCGGCTCCGCCAGCACCACGCAATCCACCAGCACCCCCGGCACCTGGACCCGGCGCGCGTCGAGCGAGCCCTCCTGCGCGATCCGCTCCACCTGCGCGATCACCAGCCCGCGCGAGTTCTTGGCCGCCATCGCCGCCGGCAGCGCGTCCAGCGTCAGCGCCTCGCGCTCCATGGTGATGTTCCCCGCCGGGTCGGCGGTGGTGCCGCGGATCAGCGCGATCTGAATCGGGAACGCCTTGTATGAGCAGGTATTCCTTACCCCCGACCACCACCAGTTCGACCAGGTCCTCCGTCGTGCGGGCGTTCAGCTTGCCCCCGTCCAGCCGCGGGTCGACGAAGGTGCGCAGGCCGACGCGCGACAGCAGCCCGGCGCGATGCGCGGCGATGTCGCGGTAGAGCTGGGACGACGCAGCCGAGCGGGAGGTTGTAGGCCTCGATCTGGTCGTCGAGCGCGAGCTTGCCGAGCTTGGGGACCAGCGACCAATGGCCGCCAACGGCGCGGCGGATCAGCCCGGGCAGCGCAATCCGGTTCAGCCCCTTGTCCCGCCCGTCGCCGGGAGCGGCGGCGAACATCAAGGTGAGGTCGCGCGGCTCGCCGGTCTCACGGAAGCGCTTCTCGATCGCGATCAGCAGCTCGTCCGGCGTCCCGATCCCGACGAACCCGGCCACTGCCACGGTGTCGCCAGCCCGGATGGTTGCCGCGGCCTCCGCCGGCGAAACGATCTTGTTCTTCACGATGCGTCTTGCTTGGCAGCGTCATGCTTGGCGAGGAACTCGGCCACCCCCGGGGCGAACAGGCTCTGCGACTTGCCGCCGACGAACACGCCGACATGCCCGCCGGGCAGCCCAAGCTCCTGATAGTCGGACGAGCCGACTTTAGCGCCGAGCGCGCGCGAAGTGGCGGGCGGAATGATGTGATCGTCCTTCGCATAGACGTTCAGCACGGGCATGGTGATCCGGCCGAGGTCGACCCGCTTGCCGTCCAGCTCCAGCTCGTTCTTCACCAGCTTATTCTGCTGATAGAGGTCCTTCAGCCACTGCTTGGCCGCCTCGCCGGGGTGGTCCGGCCGATCCGCGATCCATTTCTCCATGCGCAGCCAGTTCAGTAGCCGCTTCGGGTCGTCGATCACCTCCAGCATGTCCCAATTGTATTTGAGCATGGTGCGCATCGGCGTCATCATGTTGAACACGGCGCCCATGAACTCGCCGGGCAGGTTGCCGTTCGCCTCGATCAGCCGGTCCACGTCATCCGGCTCGAGGCTCCTTGTCCAGAGATTGATGAACCCGTGGCCCTCCCGGTTCTCCGCCGTGTCGGCGTGGAAATCGATCGGCGTGATGCTCAAGGTGAGCGTGTTGACCTTCTCCGGATAGAGCGCGGCATAGGCGGTGGTGAACACGCCGCCCTCGCAAACGCCGAGCAGGTTCACCTTCGTCTGTCCGGATCGCCGGATGATCTCGGCCACGCAATCATCCAGGTAGCCGGCGATGTAATCGTCGAGCGTGAGGAAACGGTCGGCGCGGGAGGGGTTGCCCCAATCCACCACATAGAGGTCGAGCCCGAGATTGAGCAGGTTGCGCACCAGCGAGCGGTCGTCCTGCAGGTCCGTCATGGTCCAGCGGCCGATCAGCCCATAGCAGATCAGCACCGACACCTTGATCCGCTGCTCGGCGAGCGGCTTGAAGTGGTGCAGCGTGACCTTGTCGCCCTGCCAGACCAGCTCCTTGGGCGTGGTCGCGATCTGCACGTCCTCGTCGCGGAGGTCGCCGAGCGCGCGCCCGCCGCCGAGCAACTTGGTGCCGAGCTTGGCGGCGTCGGCCATGAAGGTGGCCGGATCCATCGGAGGCTGGGACATCAGCTTGCCGCCTTTCGCTTGGCCGAGCGCGGGAGCGTCACGGAGGGTTCGGGTGCGATGGGTTCGGGGGCGGGAGGTTTGGGCGCTGGTGGCGGCGTCGCCGGAGCTTGCACCGGGGCGTCCGCCAGGGCGCGGCGAAGGCGCCGCAACTCGCGACGCATCTCCGTCAGCGTCCGATGCACGTCATCAAGCTCCGTGCGGGTCGGGAATCCGTATTGCTTGCCGAGGTGCTCGACCAGCTCCGACTGCGCCACCCGCAGCTCCGTGCTGGCGCGGATCATCTCGCGCTGCGAGCGCAGGAACGGCTCGGAGCGCTGCGTCTGCAGCAGCTCGTGGTTCGCGGTTTCGGTCCACACGGCAAACGCGCGCTTGGAATCGAGCTTCTTGTCGTCGGGGCCGGTCTGCGCGGCCAGCTCCTTCGCATACTGGCGCCCGGCGCGGAGCCAGGCTTCCAGCACGACGCCCTGATGCTCGAAGGCGCGGCGGCGCATGTCCATCCACGCCCTCATCACCCGCGCGTAGCGGCGCTCGAGGTCCCACAGATCGGCCAGCCGCGGCCCCTCCGCCAGGCGGGCCAGCACGTCGTCCAGTTCGCCGGTCCCCGCCATCCAGGCCCGCGGGTCGGTGATCCGTTCCAGCACGGCCTCGCGGATGCCATCCCCGGGTTGTCCAACCCGGCTGGCGAGCTTGCCCGGCCAGATCGGCCGAGAGAGCGGTCGCCTGCGACCAGAGCTGCATCGTTGCCGCGGCCGCCGCGGCCAGCTCGGCCGGAATCGGCCGGCGCCTTCCCGTCCGCGGCGGACGGGGGCTGGCCGGCAAGCATAGCCCCGAACCCGTCCGTCATCGCCCGCGTCGCCTGCTCCTGCGCCTCCAGCCACGCCTTGCCGCCGGCGGACCAGAGGTCTGCCATTGCCTTGGCGTAGTCGCTCATTGCGGGAACTCGATCACCTGGCGGACCGCCTTGCCCTCATGGAGCCGGTCGAACCCCTCGTTGATCTCGTCGAGCGAGAGCTTGCCACTCATCAGCCGATCGACCGGCAGCTTGCCCGCGCGATACAGCGCCACGTAGCGCGGGATGTCGCGGGTCGGCACGCAGGTGCCGATGTAGCTGCCCTTCACCGTCCGCTCCTCGGCGACGAGCTGGACCAGCGGCAGCGGCAGCGCCGCGGTCGGCGGCGGCAGCCCGGCGGTGATCGTCGTCCCGCCGCGGCGGGTGATCTTGAACGCCAGCTCCATCGCCCGCTGCGCGCCCGCCATCTCGAACGCGAAATCGACACCGCCGCCGGTGATCTGCTTGACCTGCTCGGCCGCGTCCGGGTCCCGCGCGTTGACCGTGTGGGTCGCGCCGAGCTGGCGCGCCAGGCCCAACTTGTCGTCGGCCAGATCGATCGCGACGATCTGCCGCGCGCCGGACGCGACCGCGCCCAGCACCGAGGAAAGCCCGACGCCGCCAAGCCCGATCACCGCCGCGTTCTGCCCCGGCATCATCCGCCCGGTATTGACCACCGCGCCCACGCCGGTCAGCACGGCGCAGCCGAACAGCGCCGCCTCGTCCAGCGGCAGCTCCGGGTCGACCTTCACCACCGAGCGGCGCGACACCACGCAGTGCGTGGCAAAGCCGGACACGCCGAGATGGTGGTTGACCTCCGCGCCGTCGCAATGCAGCCGCCGCGCGCCGGACAGCAGCGTGCCGGCGCCGTTCGGCGACCGCGCCGGGCTCGCACAGCGCGGGCCGGCCCTCCGCGCACGGGCACGCAATGGCCGCAGGACGGCATGAACACCATCACGACGTGGTCGCCGACTTTGAGGTCGGTCACATCCTCGCCAAGCTCCTCGACCACGCCCGCGCTCTCATGGCCGAGCGCCATCGGCATCGGCCGCGGCCGGTCGCCGTTGATGACCGAGAGGTCCGAGTGGCACAGCCCGGCCGCCGCGACGCGGACCAGGATCTCGCCCCGTCCCGGCGGATCGAGCTCCAGCTCGGCAATGCGCAGCGGCTTACTCTTCTTGTAGGGCGGCTCGGCGCCCATGCGGTCCAGGACCGCGGCCCGGATCTTCATGCGTCGTCCTCCCTCAGGCCAGCTCGACTGCCGGCTCTTTGCCCTGCACCCGCGCCCGCAGCTCGTCGACCAGCACGCGGGTGTTCTCCGAGTAGTCGACCGGCACGGCCACCAAGTGCACGCCGCCTCCCTTGAACGCGTTTTCGAGCGCCGGGATCAATCCCTCCGTGCTCGTCACCCGCGTGCCCTTCGCGCCATAGCTCTCGGCGTAGCGGACGAAGTCGGGGTTCCCGAAGGTCAGGCCGTAATCCGGGAAGTTGTCCACCGCCTGCTTCCAGCGGATCATGCCGTAGGCGCCGTCATCCAGGATCAGCACCACCAGGTTGAGCTTGAGCCGCACCGCGGTCTCCAGCTCCTGGCTGTTCATCATGAACCCGCCATCGCCGCACACCGCCATGACCCGGCGCTCCGGATACAGCATGGACGCCATCATCGCCGACGGCAGCCCGGCGCCCATCGTCGCCAGCGCGTTGTCCAGCAGCACGGTGTTGGCCACGTAGGTCCGATAGTTCCGCGCGAACCAGATCTTGTACATGCCGTTGTCCAGGGCGATGATCCCATCCGCCGGGATCACCTGGCGCACGTCATGGACGATCCGCTGCGGCGTCGGCGGCCAGCGATCCTCCGTCGCGCGGTCGCTGATCCGGCTCAGGATGCTGTCGCGGATCGAGAGCAGCGCCCCCGCGTTGTGCAGCTTGCCCTCGAGCCGGTCGGCCAGCTGTTCCAGGCTGGGCCCGACGTCGCCCACCACCTCCGCGTCGGGGAAGTAGACCTGGTCCACATTGGCCGGGGTGTAGGAGACGTGGATCACCTTCGGACCCTTCGGGCCCATGATGAAGGGCGGCTTCTCGATCGTGTCGTGGCCGACCGCGATGATCAGGTCGGCCTGATCGACCGCCTCATGCACGTAGTCGCGCTCGGACAGCGCCGCGGTGCCCATATACAGGTTGCTGCCGCCCGCCGCGGTGCCCTTGCCCATCTGCGTGGTGAAGAACGGGATCTGCGTGCGGCGGACAAAGGCGTTGATCCCCGTGGTCCCGCGCGGGCGCGAGCAGGCCGCGGCCGAGCATGATCAGCGGGCGCTTGGCGGCAAGGATCATGTCGGCCGCCCGGTCCAGCGCCGCCCGGTGCGCGACCGGGATCTCGATCGGATGGATCGGCACGACCGGCCGGTCCTCGGCCTCCTCGCCGGCGACGTCCTCCGGCAGTTCGAGCAGCACCGGGCCCGGCCGCTCCTCCATCGCCACCCGGAACGCGTCGCGCACCAGCGTCGGGATCGTGCTGGAGCCGACGATCTGGCGCGACAGCTTGGTCAGCGGCCGGAACGCGGACACCACATCGACGATCTGGAACCGCGCCTGCCGGCTGCTCATGATCCCCTTCTGGCCGGTGATCATCACCATCGGCATGGCGCCGAGATGAGCGTAGGCGGCGCCCGGTGGTGAAGTTCAGCGCGCCCGGCCCGAGCGTCGCGATGCAGACGCCGGGCTTGCCGGTCAGCCGCCCGTGCGTCGCCGCCATGAACGCCGCGGCCTGCTCGTGCCGCGTGATGATCAGCTTGATCGAGGACTGGCGCAGGCTCTCGACGACGTCGAGGTTCTCCTCCCCCGGCACCCCGAAGATGCGCTCGACGCCCTCGTTCTCGAGCGCGCGGACGAGCAGGTCGGATCCCTTGGGCATGGCTGGCTGTTTCCCCTTATCCGTTGATGTGGCGGATGACCGCCTGTGCGAACTCGCTCGTGGACGCGCTGCCGCCGAGATCGCGCGTGCGCACGCCGCCCGCGTTCAGCGTCGTGTCGATCGCGCGCCGCAGCCGCCCGGCATCCTCCGTCCGCCCGACATGGTCGAGCATCAGCCCGGCCGCCAGCAGCAGCGCGGTCGGGTTGGCGATCACCTTTGCCGGCGATGTCCGGCGCCGAGCCGTGCACCGCCTCGAAAATGGCGGCCTTCTCGCCGATATTGGCCCCCGGCGCCGCGCCGAGCCCGCCGACCAGGCCCGCGATCAGGTCCGACAGGATGTCGCCGAACAGGTTGGTCGTCACGATCACGTCGAACTGCCACGGGTTCAGCACCAGCTGCATGGCGCAGGCGTCGACGATCCGGTCGTCCCACGCGACCCGGCCCTCGTACTCCTTCGCCACCTCGCGGGCGACCTCCAGGAAGACGCCGGTCAGCGCCTTCAGGACGTTGGCCTTGTGCACCACCGTCACCTTCTTGCGGCCGAGCCGGACCGCGTGCTCGAACGCGAAGCGGATGATCCGGCGCGACCCCTCCTTGGTATTCACGCCGGACGAGATCGCGACCGCGTGCGGGTCGTCGCCGAGCGGGATGTAATGCTCGAACGCCACATAGAGACCCTCGAGGTTCTCGCGGATCAGCACGAGATCGATGTTCTCGAACCGCCCCCCGGGGATCAACGTATGGGCCGGGCGGAGGTTGGCGTAAAGGTGGAATTCCTCCCGCAGCCGGACATTCACCGACCGGAAACCGCCGCCCACCGGCGTGGTCAGCGGCCCCTTCAGCGCCAGCCGGGTGCGGCGGATGCTGTCGAGCAGCGCAGGCGGCAGCGGGTCGCCCCCCGCCTCGATGCCGGCGAGCCCGCCCTGCTGCGTATCCCATTCGAACGGCGTGCCGAGCGCGTCGAGCACGCTGACCACGGCCTCGGAGATCTCCGGTCCGATGCCGTCCCCGGGGATCAGGGTCGCTTGGATGCGGTTGGACGTCGAACGGTCACTCATGCGGCGCTCCCTTCGCGTAGCGGTTCACTCGGCGGCGCTCCCGACCAGACCGGCTTGGCGGCCGCGTCCGAGCGTCAGTACCAGCAGGCAGCCAATCCCGGATAGCAGGGCGAGCGGCAGCAGGCCCAGCGGATAACTCCCGGTCGCGTCCTTGATGATGCCCAGCAATGTCGTTCCGAAGAAGCCCCCGATGTTGCCGATCGCGTTGATCTGCGCAATTCCGGCCGCCGCCGCGCCCACCGAGAGCCATTCCGTCGCCAGCGCCCAGAACGGGCCTTTCACGATATACGTCGCCGTCACCGCGACGCAGAGGATCGCGATCGTCGGCGCCAGCGTGCTGATCCCGGTCGCGGCGATCAGGCTGACGGCGAGCAGGGCCAGCGGGAGGCCGGTGTGCCAGACCCGCTCGCGTCGCTTGTCGGAACTGCGCCCCCACAGGATCATCAGCACCGAGGCGACTCCGAACGGCAGCGAGTTGAGCAGCCCGGTCTGCATGTTCGTGAGGCCGAACGACTTGATGATCTGCGGCTGCCACAGTGACAGGCACTGGCTCGCTCCGGACGCGCCGGCATAGATCAGCGAGGCCGCGAGCACGTATTTGTTGGACATCACCTGCCACAGCGACAGGTGCGCCGTCGCCGTCCGCCCGGGCAGCGCGCGCTCCGCGGCGAGGCGCTGCACCAGCCAGTCACGCTGCTCGGGCGCGAGCCACCCGGCCCGCTCCGGCCCGTTCGGCAGCACGAACAGCGCGGCGATCCCGAGCAGCACCGCCGGGACCGCTTCCAGCACGAACATCCATTGCCAGCCGCGGAAGCCCGAGCAGGCCATCGGTCCCCAGCAGCGCCGCCGAGAGCGGCGAGCCCAGGAAGCTCGAGGCCGGGATCGCCACCATGAAGATCGCCACGATGCGGCCGCGATACTCCCGCGGGAACCAATAGGTGAGGTAGAGGATCACGCCGGGGAAGAACCCCGCCTCCGCCGCCCCCAGCAGCATCCGCACCGCATAGAACGACATCGGGCCGACCACGAACGCCATGCAGGCGGACACCAAGCCCCAGGTGATCAGGATCCGCGCGATCCAGAGCCGCGCGCCCACCTTCGCCATGGCGACGTTGCTCGGCACCTCGAACAGCACGTAGGTGATGTAGAACAACCCGCCGCCGAGCCCGAACGCCGCCGCCGAGAGGCCGATATCCTTGTTCATCTGCAGCGCGGCAAAGCCGGCGTTCACCCGGTCCACGAACGCGATGAAGTAGCAGACCATCAGGAACGGGATGATGCGCCAGGTCACGCGGCGCATCGTGCTCCGTTCAAGATCGGAGACGGACGTCGTTCCACTCATTGGTTCCTCCACAGGACCAGACCTTTATTCATCTATATAAACCCCGTTTCAGGCCTGTTGCTTTGTCATTAGCAGAAGGCGCGGCGCTCAGCGAAGCTCCACTTTGTATCGGAACGTGGACGCGTCGCCGTGCGTGCGTCGCCACTCCACTGGCTCCTGATCGAAACCGAAGGCGACCCGCTCGATCACGACGATCGGCGCGCCCTCATTCAGGTCGAGGCAGCCGCATCGTCCGCCGTGGCGACGTCGACGCTGAGCACCTCCTCCGCCCGCGCTACGACCACGCCGCACAGCCGCTCGTACGCCGGGTAGAGCAGGTCGCCGATCTCCTCTTCAGGCGCGGTCACCAGGGCGGCGAAGCGCCGATGCGGCAGCCAGATCTCCTCGCTCAGCAGCGGCTTGCCTCGGCCACCGCAGCCGCTCGAGACGGATCGCGGCCTCGCTCTGCAAGCGCAGCGCGTCGCTTGCCGGAGCGGGTGGATGCTCGATCACCTCGCGCCGCAGCAAGCGGCTGCCCGGCGCTTTCGACCCGTTCCCCCCGGCGTAGCGGAAGAAGCGGAACAAGGAGCTGTCCAGCTCGCGACGGCGAACAAACGTGCCGCGCCCCTGCTGCCGGTCGAGCAGCCCGTCGCCGACCAGGACGTCGATTGCCTTGCGCACCGTCCCGACCGCGACCCCATGCCGGGACGCCAGCTCCGCCTCGGTGGGGATCAGGTCACCGGGCCGCCAAACCTGATGGGCGATCTTGCCCGCGATGTCGTCCCGGAGCCTTTGGTAGAGTGGAAGCCGCTCGTCCATGACCGCATCCCCGCTCGCATTCATATGTATGACTGGTCATATACATGAATGCAAGCGGGAAGTGAGGTGGGCTGGCGTTAGCGGCCGCGCTCCTTCCGCCAGGCCGCGAACCGCTCGAGATTGCTCTCGTCGGTCGGCGGATACAGCCCAAGCGTCTTGGCGCCCGTTCTGCACCTGCTCGAGGACAAAATCCTCGAACGCGGTCATCTCGACCGCCTCGTCCGCGATCTCGTCGGCGATCCCGGCCGGGATGATGATCACCCCGTCCATGTCGCCCACCACCACGTCGCCCGGGAACACCGGCGCGTCGCCGCAGCCGATCGGCACGTTGATGTCGATCGCCTGATGGATGGTGAGGTTGGTCGGGGCCGATGGGCGGACGTGGTAGGAGGGCATGGCAAGCGCCCCGATCTCCGCGGCGTCGCGGAACCCGCCATCGGTGACCATGCCGGCGCAGCCCCGCATCCATCAGCCGTGTCGCGAGGATGGCGCCCGCCGAAGCGGCGCGCGGGTCCTTGCGGCTGTCGATCACGAACACCGCGCCTTCCGGGCACTCCTCCACCGCCTTGCGCTGCGGGTGCGCGTGGTTGCGGAACACCGTCATCGGGTTGAGGTCCTCGCGCGCCGGTATATAGCGGAGCGTGTAGGCGAACCCGACCATACTGCCGCCCTTGGGCGGGCTGAGCGGCACCGCGCCCTGGACCATCTGGTTGCGCAGCCCCTTCTTGTAGAGCGCGCTGGCCAGCGTCGCCGTGCTCACGCCCCGGAGCTTGTCCCGCAGTTGCGGGCTGAGTTGTGCCATGCATGTGCCTCAGTAGATCGCGGGTTCGGGGACCGGCGCGCCGAACTCGGTGCGCAGGAAGTCGAAGTCGCAGCCCTCGTTGGCCTGCTGGATGTGGTGGGTGAACATCCAGCCATAGCCGCGCTCGTAGCGCGGCTCCGGCTTGGTCCACTCCGCCCGCCGCCGGGCCAGCTCCTCGTCCGAGACCTCCATCCGGATCTCGCGCGCATGGACGTCGAGCGTCACCATGTCGCCCGTCCGCAGCAGCGCCAACGGCCCGCCAATATAGCTCTCCGGCGCCACGTGGAGCACGCAGGCGCCGTAGCTGGTGCCGCTCATCCGCGCGTCGGACATGCGCACCATGTCGCGGTGGCCCTCCTTCAGCAGCTTGGTCGGCATCGGCAGCATGCCCCATTCCGGCATGCCCGGCCCGCCCTGCGGCCCCGCGTTGCGCAGCACCATGACGTGGTCCGCGGTGATGTCCCAGTTCTCGTCCGCCACCGCCTTCTTCATCGACGGATAGTCGTCGAACACCACCGCCGGGCCGGTATGCCTAAGGAAGCGCTGGTCCATCGCCGCCGGCTTGATCACGCACCCGTCCGGCGCGAGGTTGCCCTTCAGCACCGCCAGCGACCCCTCGCCATAGATCGGGTTGCTCACCGGGCGGATGACGTCCTCGTTGAACACCTTCGCGCCCTCGATGTTCTCCCCGAGCGTCCGCCCCGTGCAGGTCAGCGCGTCCAGGTGCAGATGCTCCTTGATGTTCTGCATCAGCGCCCGGATTCCGCCGGCATAGAAAAAATCCTCCATCAGGTACTGGTTGCCGCTCGGCCGCACGTTGCCGATCACCGGAACCCGGCGGCTGTAGCGCTCGAAATCGTCCAGCCCGATATCCTGCCCCGCCCGCCGCGCCATCGCGATCAGGTGGATGATCGCGTTAGTCGAGCAGCCCATCGCCATCGCCACCGCGATCGCATTCTCGAACGCCTGCCGCGTAAGGATCTTGCTGGGCGTCAGGTTCTCCCACGCCATCTCCACGATCCGCCGCCCGCTTTCCGAAGCCAGCCGGATATGGCCGGCATCGGCCGCGGGGATGGAGCTGCCGCCGGGCAGCACCAGCCCGCAGGCCTCGGCGATCGCCGTCATCGTGCTGGCCGTGCCCATGGTCATGCAGGTCCCGTAGGACCGGGCAATGCCGCCCTCCACGCCCAGCCAGTCCTGGTCGGTGATCTTCCCCGCTCGCAACTCGTCCCAGTATTTCCAGCTATCGCTGCCGGACCCCAGCACCTTGCCCTGCCAGTTGCCGCGCAGCATCGGCCCGGCCGGCAGGTAGATCGCCGGGATGTTCATGCTGGTCGCGCCCAGCACCAGCGCCGGCGTCGACTTGTCGCATCCGCCCATCAGCACGACCGCGTCCACCGGATGCGCGCGGAGGTTCTCCTCCGTCTCCATGGCGAGGAAATTGCGGTACAGCATCGACGTCGGCTTGAGGTAGCTCTCGCTGACCGAGTGCGCCGGCAGTTCCACCGGGAACCCGCCCGCCATCAGGATCCCGCGCTTGACGTCCTGCACCCGGTCCCGGAAGTGCATGTGGCAAGGCTGGAGATCCGACCAGGTGTTGATCACCGCGATCACCGGCTTGCCGGTCCACTCCTCCGGCGCGTAGCCCATCTGCATGGCGCGCGACCGGTGGCCGAACGAGCGGAGGTCGGCCGGCCCGAACCAGCGCGCGGATCGCAGGCTCGACGGGTCGCGCCGCGACAGCGGCTCCTTCGGGATCGCGCCCGGCTCGAGACCCGGCGGCGGCATCGGTGTGTCAGGCAATTCCGTTCCTCCTTCCTCTTACCGGCATCGGTCCGTCATACGGCGGGCGACGGGGCCGGGCTGCTCAATTCAACGCGCCTGATCTCGCCGACGATCACCAGGTAGCTGAGGATCGCGACCAGCGCGTTCGCGGCGATGAACACCAGCGCCCCGTTGAACGAGCCGGTGCCCTGGATGATGTAGCCGATGATGATCGGCGTCGTGATCGACGAGATGTTGCCGAACATGTTGAACAGCCCGCCGGCCAACCCCGCGATCTCCCGCGGCACCGTGTCGGACACCACCGCCCAGCCGAGCGCGCCGACGCCCTTGCCGAAGAACGAGACCGCCATGATCAGCACCACGAGCCACTGCGCGTCCACGTAGTTGCAGATCACCATGGCCATGGACATCACCATCCCAGCCACGATCGGCGTCTTGCGCGCCGACGTCAGCGACCAGCGCCGCCGCAGCAGCCAGTCCGACCAGACCCCGCCCAGCACGCCGCCGGCAAAGCCGCAGATCGCCGGGATGGACGCGACGAAACCCGCGTTCAGCACCGACATGTGCCGCTGCTGCACCAGGTAGACCGGGAACCAGGTGATGAAGAAGTATGTGATGGCGTTGATGCAGAACTGGCCGAGGAAGATGCCGATCATCAGCCGGTTCCGCAGCAGCTGGCCGATATAGAACATCTCGTTGCCCGTCCCGGCCGGCCCCTTGCCGGCCGCGGCCGGCGCGGTTCCGACGTCCATGTTCACCAGCGCGCCGCCCCGCTCGATGTAATCCAGCTCCGGCGCCCCGAGCCGCGGATGGTTCTTCGGCGCGTAGACCACGCCCAGCCACACGAAGCTGACCACCAGGCCGACCCCGCCCATGAAGTAGAACACGTCCGGCCAGCCGTATTGCGAGGTGATGAACCCCATGATCGGCGCGAACAGCACGGTCGCGAAATACTGCGCCGAGTTGAAGATCGCCGACGCCGTCCCGCGCTCGTTGGCCGGGAACCACGCGGCCACGATCCGGCTATTGGCCGGAAACGACGGCGCCTCCGCCGCGCCGACCAGCAGCCGAAGCACGAACAGCGCATAAACCGCCGATGCGCCGGCCAGCCCGACCAGGCCCACCATCACGGTGAACACCGACCACAGGAAGATGCTCCAGAAATAGACCGACTTGGAGCCGAACCGGTCCAGCAGCCATCCGCCGGGGATCTGGCAGATCACGTAGGACCAGCCGAACGCGGAGAACACGAACCCCATCTGCACCGGGCTCAGCCCGAGCGCCTTGCTCATCACCGGCCCGGCGATGGCAATCGACGCCCGGTCCGCATAGTTGACGATCGTCACGAGGAACAGCATCCCGACGATCGAGAACCGAACTCTCCCCCGCGCCGTCGCGAGGCCCCCAGCGATCGCCGACATCAGCGTCCCTCCCTCATCACCGTGACGGCGGCCGCATCGCCCCGTCCACACGTCGCCAGAGCCCGAGCGGGTTCTCGTCGCGCAGTGCCGGCGCCAGCAGCGCTTGCGGCAGGTCCTGGTAGCAGACCGGGCGCAGGAACCGCCTTATCGCCAGCGTGCCGACCGAGGTGGTCCGCCCATCGCTGGTCGACGGATACGGCCCGCCATGCACCATCGCGTGCCCGACCTCGACCCCAGTCGGCCAGCCATTGGCCAGGATGCGCCCGACCTTCCGCTCCAGCACCGGCAGCAGGCTGCGCGCGGCCGGAATGTCCTCCGGCACGTCGAGCTGCAGCGTCGCCGTCAGCTGCCCCTCCATCCCGTCCAAAAGACTGCGCATGGCCCCAAGGTCGGGGCAGCGGACCAGCACGGACGCGGCGCCGAACACCTCGTCCTGCACCGACCGGTCGGCGCGGAAGCCCTCCGCATCGGTCTCGAACAGCGCGGTCTGGCCCTTGAACCCCCCGCCCTCCGCCGCCGCGCCGCGCGCCACCTCCGAGAGGTGCGGGTTGGCCGTCAGCCGCGCCACGCCGTCGCGGTAGGCCGCGTGGATGCCCTGGGTGAGCATGGTCTGCGCCTGGCTGGCCCGCACCGCTTCGGACGCGGCGGCAAGGAACTCCTCCAGCCCGGGGCCGGGAATGGCGAACACCAGGCCGGGGTTGGTGCAGAACTGCCCGGCGCCCATCGTCAGCGACGCGACAAACGCCTTGCCGATCGCTGCCCCACGGTTCGCCAGCGCCGCCGGCAGCAGGAACACCGGGTTGATGCTGCTCATCTCGGCATAGACCGGGATCGGCTCCTCGCGCGCCTGCGCGATCCGCACCAAAGCAAGCCCGCCCCGCCGCGACCCGGTGAACCCCACCGCCTTGATCCGCGGGTCCGCCACCAGCGCGCCGCCAACCTGGATCCCGGCATCCTGCAACAAGGAGAACACGCCGGCCGGCAGTCCGCATTGCCGCACCGCCGCAGCAACCGCGCGGCCGGCAAGCTCGGACGTGCCGGGATGGGCCGGATGGCCCTTGGCGACCACCGGGCAGCCCGCCGCGAGCGCCGACGCGGTGTCGCCACCCGCCACGGAGAAGGCGAGCGGGAAGTTGCTCGCACCGAACACGGCGACCGGACCAAGCGCCACCTGCATCTGCCGCAAGTCCGAGCGCGGCAGCGGCTGGCGCGCCGGCTGGGCCGGGTCGATCCGCGGCTCGAGGAAGCTGCCCTCGCGCACCACCTCGGCGAACAGCCGAAGCTGACCGATCGTGCGGGCGCGCTCGCCCTCCATGCGCCCGCGCGGCAGCCCGGATTCGGCACAGGCCCGCTCGATCAGGCTGTCGCCGAGCGCGAGCACCTGGTCGGCGATCGCCTCCAGAAACCGTGCCCGCGCGTCCAGGCTGGTCTCGCGGTAGGTGTCAAACGCCGCCGCCGCGAGTGCGCAGGCACGGTCGACGTCGGCAGTCGTTCCGCCGGGAAAGTCCGGCTCGAGCGTTCGGCCGTTGGCCGGGTCCACGGCCCGGACCGCGCCCGCACTCCCGCGGACGGGCTCCCCGCCGATGAGCATCTCACCGGTAAGCTGCACAGGCGCCTCCCTAGCGCTTCGATCTCGGTCTATTGCCGTTCCGTTCGTCATAGGTCAGGTTACCTTTCCCGGTCCACGCTAGACTCGGCATCGATCGATACAAGGTGAGCATCGATGTTTGAATTCAGCCAACTCCGCTGCTTTGTCGCCGTCGGCGACGAACTGCACTTCGGACGCGCGGCGCAGCGCCTCAACATGACCCAGCCGCCGCTCAGCCGACAGATACAGATGCTCGAGCACGCCCTCGGCGTGAGCCTGTTCGAGCGCACCAGCCGCTCGGTACACCTCACCCCGGCCGGTCGCAGTTTCCTGCCTGAAGCAAAGCGGCTCCTCCGCCTGGCCGAGGCGGCGGCGCTGGACGCCCGCCGGGTCGCCCGCGGCGACTCTGGCGTGCTCAAGCTCGGGTTCACCGGCGGCTCGAGCTACGCCTTTCTCCCGCGCATCGTCACCACATCCGCGTCCGAGATGCCGGACGTTGAGTTGGTTCTGCGCGAGATGCCCACCCTCGAGCAGATGGACGCGCTGACCTCCGGTCGCCTGGACGCGGGGCTGGTCCGCCTCCCTGTCGACCGGCGCGGCATGGACCTGGTCTGCGTCGCGCGCGACGAGATCGTGCTCGCGGCGCCCGACGCTCACCCTCTTGCCACCTCGGCGACGCCGCCGGGTGTCCATGACCTCGACCGCATTCCGCTGGTCATGTACTCGCCGACGGACAACCGGTTCTTCTACGATCTCATCTCCGGCCTGTTCCGGGCGGCCAACGTCGAACCGCTCTACGCCCAGCACGTCAACCAGATCCCGACCATCCTCGGCCTGGTCAGCGCGGGCGTTGGCGTCGCCGTCGTCCCACACAGCGCCAGCAACCTGGCCATCCGGGGCGTCACGTTCCGCGAGCTGCGGCCAAAGCCGGCCGCCGTCGCCGAGTTGCACCTGATCTGGCGCCGCACCCAGGACAACCCGGCGCTGCGCAGCTTCCGTGACCTGGTGTTGCCCAAACTCATCAGCGCCGCCCGATAGAAAAGATATTGGACCCTCCCATGCGCTGACGCCGTTGCACACCCAAAGCCGAACGCTCATGTTGCACCGCAGCATGTTGCACTGCAGCATGCCCGGAGGAACGTCCCATCGCGTGTGGCCCACTGCGGCCTGTGTGTAAGGGACTTTGACCATGAACAGCTTCGAAGAGATCGGATCGGCACAACTCCTGGCCTATGAGGGTCAGCGGCAGATTGCGGCGGCGCTCGCCCGCGTTGTCGGCCAGGCCTTCATCCGCGCGCTCGACGTGCTCGGGCGCTACCTGCCGGAGGGCAACTACGCCCCCTGGTAAGCTGAACCGGCGGGCGGGACCGGCACAACCGGTCCCGCCCGCCAAAACGTCTAGCCCGCGACTGCGCGCGGCCCGGCCAACAAGCCCCACTCACCCAGCCGGCTGCGTAACTCCTTGCTCTGCCGCTCCGAAAGCGGCCAAGCACCCGGCGGCCGCACGTGGCCGCAATCCTGCCCGAGCAGCGCCAGCGCCGACTTGACCACCGTCACGTTGGTGCCGTTGTTCTCCTCCGCCCGCAACTCCTCGAACGCGTTCATCGTCCGGATCAGCTCGTTCGCACGCGGATAGTCGCCCGCCGCCAGCGCCTTGTGGATCGCCACCGAGTGCTCCGGCCACACGTTGATCAGCCCGGAGGTGAACCCCCGCGCCCCGACCGCGCAGAGCGGCGGCGCCCAGGTCTCGGCCAGGCCCCCAACCCACACGATCTTCGGGTCCGAACGACGGATCGCCTCGGCCAGCCGCAGCGGCGTCGGGCTCGCCCACTTCACGCCGGCAACGCCCGGGATGCGGCAGAGTTGCTCGATCGCGTCGAGCCCGATGCCGTCGTTGCGCAGGTAGAGCACCACCGGCAGCCCGTCGCCGACCTCCGCCACCCGCTGCACATAGGCGACGACGCCCCGCGGGGCGACGAACGGGTCCGGCGGCTGGTGCACCATCAGCGCCGCGGCGCCGGCCGCCTTCGACGCCTTCGCCAACGCCACGGCGTCGCCGATGCTGCGGCCCACGCCGGCCAGCACCGGCGCCCGCCCCTCCACTAGTTCGGCGACCGCGTGCACCATCCGCTCCGCTTCCGCGGTGGTGAGCCCATAGAACTCGCCGGTATTGCCGTTGACCGTCAGGATGTGCACGCCGGCGCCAACCGCGCGATCAATGATCGGCCGCAGCCGCTCCGGCGCGACCCGGTCATCGCGGTCAAACGGGGTCACAAGGATGCCGGAAATCCCCGGCAGCGCCTCGAGGAAACCAGGATGTGGGTTCGGCATGGCGATTCTCCTGAGGTGAGAGCGGTCAGAGTGCCTTTCAAAACTCGCTAGGCTGAGTCGGCTGGCGGTGATTTCCGAGCACCGGAGCGGAGCGGCCGTTCTGGCCGTGAGCACCGGAGCGCAGGAAATCGCCGCCAGACGGCCAGCATAGTAGAGTTTTCAAAGGCACTCTCAGGGCCGCTGGTCCGGCGGGGTAAAACCGTTGGCGGCGAAGCTGCCGCCCTGATACTCGCGGGCAACCCCCGACAGCGGGTTCTCCGCCTTGAGGATCTCGTCCGCGTAGTCCTCCGCATTCTGCTTCGGCACGTAGCCGAGCGCGTCGCAGCGCGTCGGCGTCCAGTAGCTCCGCGTGTTATCCGATACGCCCCAGGCCACGACGTAGCCGACCTTGTCGCGATCGATGCAACGCATCGTGAACTGCAGCAGGTCCTCGAGACCGAACCACGTGCTCAGGTGCCGGAACTCGGTCGGTCGGGGGATCGCGCTGCCGATCCGCACGCACACGCTCTCGATCCCGTGGTTGTCCCAGTACATCCGGGCCAGGCCCTCGCCCCACATCTTCGACAGCCCGTAATACCCGTCCGGCCGGAAGTCGCAGTCGAGCGACAGCTTGGTCCCGACCGAGTGCATCCCGATCGCATGGTTGCTGCTGGCGAACACGATCCGCTTGACCCGGTGGCGCCGCGCGCCGGCATAGACCGCGTCCAGCCCAACCAGGTTGTTCTCGATCATCTCCGGCAACGGCCGCTCCACGCTGGTCCCGGCCATGTGGATCAACACGTCGACACCATCGAGCATCCGGTCGACGACGGCGGGATCACGGATGTCACCGTGCATCACGTCCTCGCCCGGCCGGGTCGGCTCGAGCGGCGTGCGGCCGCCGGCGGAGCGGAGATCCACGCCCTGCTCGCTCAAGGCGGTGCGCAGGAACCGGCCGAGCTGGCCCCCGGCCCCGGACAACGCCACCTTCACTGGGCGACGCCCTCTGCCATGAGCACCGTTTTGCGTGCGTGCATTGTTCCTCCCCGGCGGGGTCGCCCCGCTTTGCTGCTTTTGCAACGCGAACATGCCAGGGCGCGATCCACTCGTCAACTTGTAAGACAAGATGGCCGGCACGCCCCCAAGCCTCAACTTGTCAGGCACGCCCGCGCCGGGCTCGCCACTCCCCGCCGCCCGTGTATGCTGCTTCCATTACTCTTGACCGCTCCGACAATTGAGCACGCCCCTGCCCGACGCCTCGCCTCCCCTCCCCGACCTGCTTGACGGCTTTGCGCCCCCCGACCGGTCCGGCACCGTACGCAGCGCCTCGCGCGCCGGGTTCCATAAGCTGGCTTATGTCGAGTGGGGCGACCCGCACGCCGAACGCGTCGCCCTCTGCGTGCACGGCCTCTCGCGCCAGGGCCGCGACTTCGACCGGCTCGCCGCCGCACTCGCCGTCGCCGGCTGGCGCGTGGTCTGCCCCGACCTGCCCGGCCGCGGCCGGAGCGACTGGCTGCGCAACCCGGACGACTACACCTTGCCGCAATACGTCATGGACATGACGGTGCTCATCGCAGCACTCGAGGTGCGCGAGGTGGACTGGATCGGCACCTCCCTCGGCGGGCTCACCGGCATGGTCACCGCCGGGCAGCAGGACGCGCCGATCCGCCGCCTGGTGATCAACGACATCGGCCCGTTCATCCCCTGGCAGGCGCTGCACCGCCTGGCCGCCGCCGTGCGCACCGCCCCCCGGCGCTTCCCCGACCTCGACGCGGCGGTCGCGTTCTACCGCCGCAGTTACGCCTCGTTCGGCGAGCTGTCGGAAGCCGAGTGGCGTCACCTCGCCCGCCACAACCTCGGCCCGGCGCCGGACGGCACCCTGCAGAAGCGCTCCGACCCGGACATCATCGCCGCCTTCCGGCCCGGCTGGTTCTTCAACCTCAGCCTCTGGACCTACTGGGACGCGATCACCTGCCCGACCCTGGTCTTGCGCGGCACCGAATCCGACCTGTTCCTGCACGACACCGCGCTCGAGATGACCCGGCGCGGCCCCTGCGCCGACCTTCACCAGATTCCCGGCTGCGGCCACGCCCCGGCGCTGATGGACGAAGGCCAGATCGAGTTGATCGTCGACTGGCTGAGCACCTGACCCAACCCCGCGCTCTCCCCATCGTTTCGTCGGACAGGCTAAGACTCCGCACTCGCCCCGTGCGCTCGGCCTGTTGCCGGGGCGCGGCAGAGGAGGAGGGCATGACCGACCTGAAGCTGGTCCCGCGCCGCCGCGAGCGGCTCGGCGATCAGCTCTATGGGCAGATCCTGGATCAGATCGTCTCCGGCGCCCTGCAGGAAGGCGACAAGCTCCCGTCCGAAAACCAGATCTGCCGGGCGTTCCAGGTGTCGCGCCCGACCGTGCGCGAGGCGCTGATGCGACTGCATGCGGACGGCCTGGTCACGACCCGCCAGGGCTCCGGCACCTATGTCCGCAAGCGCCCCTCCCCGCAGCTGACCCGGCTCGCCGAGGTCTCGGACATCGCCGGCATGCTCCGCTGCCTCGAAGTGCGGATCGGGCTCGAAGGCCAGGCAGCCTCCCTCGCCGCCCAGCGCCACAGCCCCGACCAGATGGACGCGATCACCGACGCGCTGAACGCGCTGCGCTCGGATTTCGAGACCGGCACGCTCCCGGCCGGCTCCGACTTCGCCTTCCACCGCGCCGTCGCGGATGCAAGCGGCAACACGCTGTTTCCCGAGCTCCTGACCATGCTGCAGGAGACCATCCAGCGCACCATGTCGGTCGCGCTCAGCATCACCCGCGCCGGGTCGAAGGAACGGACCCGGCGGGTGATCGAGGAGCACGAAGCGATCGCGGAGGCGATCGAGCGGAGCGATGCCGAGGCCGCCGGGCTGGCGATGCGCTACCACCTGCACCGCTCCCGCCAGCGCGTCACCGACGGCCAGCGCGATCTCTGAGGCCACAGCATCGCTCGCGCGCAGGGCGCTTTATTAACCCTGGCGAAAGCGGCTGTCGCATTCTCCTGAGACGATGCGCGATGCCCCGTTACTTTTTCGACATCCATGACGGCGAAAAACTGGAGTGTGATCGCTCCGGTCTGGTCTTGCACGATCTCCGCGAAGCGCGGACCGAGGCCGTCAGGGCCCTGCCGGAGATCGTGCGCGACGTCCTGCCCGATGGCGAGAGGAGAACCGTATCAGTGGTTATCCGCTGCGAGGACGGCAACGCGCTCTTTCGGGCGTCCCTGACCCTGAATTGCGAATGGACCGACTCGTAGGCGAGACTTCCTCGACGCGCAACGCAAGCGCCCGGGTCGAACCCGGGCGCCCTCGGGCCGGCACTAGCAGCCGGGCGAATTACTGACGCTGTTCGGCGCACCGGGGTCGATCGTGAACACCGAGCCGGTGTTCGGCGTCACCGTCACGTCGTTGCACGAACTGTTGATGAGGTTGCGTAGCCGGATCGTAGTCGCCTTGGCCGCGCTGATGTGCACGTGGTTGAGCGTGAGGTTGTAGATCGGCGACTCCGGCAGCCCCAGGATCAGCCCGGCGGCCGTGTTCGTCGCCCGCACCGTCCCCGGGTTGGTCGCAGTCACGTTGCTGATGCTGATGTCGTGCGTATAGGGCTCGGCCGTGGTCGTCTGCGTGATATCGCCCTGGGTGGCGCTCGGCACCGTCGGGTAGTAATCGCTGAGCGACAGCACGGTCGCCACGTCGGTCATCGTCAGGCCGTTCATGGTGATGCCGTAGATCTGGTTGCCGCGGTCGCGCCCGGTCTTGATGCGGAACCCGTTATCCGTGCCGAGGAAGGTGATGTTCATGGCTCGGACGGTGTTGACCCCGTTATAGGTCTCGCTGCCGACCGACAGCCCGTGGCCGCGCCGGAACGTCGAGTTCGCGACCAGGAGGTTGCTCGTGGCCAGCCGCGGCAAGGTTGTACGGCGGCTGATAGTAGGCGTCCGCGGGGATGCCCGGCAGGCCCGACTTGATCGCCAGGTTGTCGTCGCCGGTGTCGATATCGAGGTTGGCGAGCGTCACGTTCTGCGAGCCGACCACGTCGATCCCGTCCGTATTCGGCGAGGTCGACGGGTTGCGCACGATGTAGTTGGTCACCTGCGCCCCGTTCACGTAGCGCAGTCCCGAGGTTCCACATCGGCGAGTTGGTGAGCGTGACGCCGTTCACCACGACCTGGGTCGCATTGTAGAACTCGACCAGCCACGGCCGCGGCAGACCGTTGCTGGTCGGGATGTCGGGATAGCCGCGCGGCGCCGGGTTGTAATTGTCGGTATAGACACCGAGCGGCGCCCCGCCGCTCTCGGCGGCCGCTAGCGCCCACCAGCTCGGCCCGCCATCGGCCGCCGTGTCCGCGCCGCTGCCGTCGATCGTCCCGGACCCGATGATGCCGACATCCGTGACGTTGGCCGCCGAGATCATCGCCTCGGGTTTGCCCGGCAGGTTCGGTTGGTCCGTCCCCGGCGCGGCGGTGTTCTGGAACTGGAACGGGTAGCCGATGAACGCCGGCTGGTAGCGCGAGTGATCGGTCGTGTTCTTCAATGTCGTTCCGACATCAACCTGCAGGTGGATGTGGCTCCGCAAGCTGATCGGCCCGGTGATGTAGGTCCCACCTCCGGCGATCAGCACGATCCCGCCGCCGTTCGCCGCGCAATCGTTGATCGCCTGCTGGATCGCGGTGGTGTTGTCGGTCGTGCCATCATTGACCGCGCCATAACTGCGCGGGTCACACGTGCTCGACTGCGCCAGGGCCGGACCCGCCGCGCCCAGCAGCAGGACCGCGGCACACGGCAGAGCGGAGGCGTAGAGTAGGCTTCGCATCGAACATTCCTCCGATTGACGGCCGCTTTGCGGCCCGTTTTGTCGAACTCAGGCCGACGGCGGCGGCGCAGCAGCGCGAGCACCGGCAGCCCGGCGCCGAGCAGCGCCAGCGAGCCAGGCTCCGGCACCAGGAACGTCACGGAGCTCGGCGTCGCCGTGAAGGTCGTGGTGCCGACGCCGAAGCTGACCTCGTTGCTGTTGGACACCAGGTCCGCCGAGGTGCCGGTATAGGTGAAGCTCTTCGCGAAGTCGGCCGGGAACACGCCCGCTGCATTGAAGAACGTGTTGTTGGCGGTGATGCTCAGCCCGGCTCCGTTGTCGCCGGTGTTGAAGCCGGTGATCTCCCCCGGCGTCTCGCTGATGAATGCACCGAAGGAAATGGAAAACGGGGCGGAGTAGCTGGCGCCGCCCACCGTCGCCGTCAACGTGCCGGAGATCGGGCCGGAAGTGACCGCGTTCACGCCGGGCACGATGAACGTCGAGGAACCGAGGCCGCTGAAGTAGATGCTCTCCGTGTAGCTGCGGCCGGCCAGGTTGCCGCCCGCCGCGCCAAAGAGGCCGAGCGCGTCCGTCCCGGAAGTGATCGTCCCGGAGGTCCTCAGCAATAGGGGCTCGGCAGCGGCCGGCGCCGCGCCGGCAGCGAGAAGCCCAAGCGCCACTGCTCCGCTACGCAGAATATGGTGCTTCATCATTTCTGTCCTCCCTGGGCTCTTAGCCGGCCATGCGCCTGTGCGCGTCGTGAAAAGGCTACGCGGCCCAATCGTTCTGTCAATTCGTCATTCAAGTTGCGGCTTGCGGCACCAGCGCCCGGCTGACCCAGACAAGCTCTTATCCCGCATGAAAAACAAGGCTACGCCCTTGCTTTTGCGACACAAGATCACACGGAAACGTGACTATCACGTCCTCCGTGTACCCGTCCGAGAGCACGGCCTTGCCCGCCCGTCCTGTCTGACAAGTACTACGGGCCACGCAGCTCCGTCGCGGCCCGAATGACCGACTGGCGCAGGTCCTCGCCGCCCGTCGCCGGCCGCACCTCCTCGATATGCGGCGTGATCAGCACCACCAGCTCCGTGCGCTGCCGGCTGTTCGACTGCTGCCCGGCCGCCACGCCCAGCCCGGGGATCGAGCGCAGCCCTGGAATCCCCTCGTTGCCGCGCGCCTCGCTGTCGCGCACCACGCCGGCGATGCCGACCGTCTGCCCATCGGCGAGCGACACGCGCGAGACGATGTTGCGCTCGTCGAAGGTTGGCGACGCGATGCCGCCCGTGGTCGTCGTCGACGCCACGTCGCTCACGCTCTCGGCGATGTCGAGCGTCACCTGGCCGCCCCTGCCCAGCAGCGGCCGCACCCCGAGCACGACCCCGGTCTGCTTGTAGCCCACCCCGTTCACCACCGGCGAATTCGCGTCCACCGTGCTTTGCGAGCGCGAGGTGAGGTACGGCACCAGGTCGCCCACTTCCAGCCGGGCCCACTCGTTGTCCAGCACCAGGACCTGCGGCGTGGACAGCACCCGGACCGCCGTCGCGTTCGACAACGCGGCCAGCGCCGCCCCACCGCCGTTGTTCCCGCTCAGCACGAACCCCGGCACGCCCGAAGCGAACGAGGACGCCGACGGGCCGGCGGACAGCGCCGCGTTCACCCCGGCGCCCTTCAGGAAAAACTGGGTGCCGTATTGCAGCGCACCCGCGAGCGTCACCTCCGCGACCGTGGCGTCGATCCGCACCTGCCGCCGCGCAACATCCATGCGGCGCAGCATCGCCTCCACCGTCTCGGCCTCGGCGGCGGTAGCGAGCACGAGCACCGCGTCGTTGGCCGGGTTGGGAACGACCCGCATCTCCCCCTCAGCCGCACCTGCACCGCGCGCCTGGGCGCCCGGCTGGGTAATCGAGGGTGCCGCTCGGACATCCCCGCCGTCCCGCGCCGTGACCCGGCCGGGCGTCAGCGCCTGCTGGAGCGCCGCGGCTACCTCGTTGCTGCGCCCGTGGCCGAGATAGAACACGTGCCAGCTCCGCGCCGTCTCGCCGCGCCGGCGCTGCACCAGCGCGAACACGCGTTGCGCCGCTTCGACCGCGCCGGGATCCGCCGCCACCACGAGGACGGCGCCAAGCCGCTCCAGCGGTACTGCGCGAACCAGCGATGCCGGCGCCCCGCCGCGCAGCGCCGTCTCGAGCGCCGTCGCCAGCTCGCGCACCCCGCCGCCCTCCGTCGGCAGCACCGCGTAGGATTGGCCCGCCAGGATCTCCACATCGAAGCTGCGGATCAGCGAGACGAGCGCCTGCCGCGTGGCGGGTTCCCCGCTGACCAGCAGCGCGTTGTGCGCCGGGTCGGCCACGATCCGCCCGCCGGCGCCCACGAACGGCTGGAGCACCCGCGCGAGATCCGCCGCGCCGGCGTAGCGCAGCCCGACGACAGTCGACCCGGCGGTCCCGGTCTCCGCCGGGGTCAAGCCGCTCGCGGCAAGGGCCGCTTCCGGGATCACCCGATAGAGCCCGCCCGATTGGATGATGCTCGCGCCCGCCCCCTCCAGCGCCGCCTCCAGCGCCGGCAACACCCGCACGCGCGGGATCGGCGCGGCGGTCCGCAGCGTGGCGCTCCCGCGCACGGCCGGGTCGATCGTGTAGTTCACGCGGAGGATGCGGCCGAGCACCTCAGCCGCCAGCGTCCGCACGTCCGTGTCGGTGAAGTCGAGCGAGACGTCGCCTGGCTCCGCCCCGGCTCCTTCCGCTTCCGGTGCCCGCACGCCCTGCCCCGGCCCGAGCGATATTTCAGCCGGACCGGTCCCCGCCGGCCTGCCCACCGCACCACTCACGCGCCCCGGCGCGGCAATCTCGGCCCCGCTCCGGCCCGAAAGCGCCTCGAGCACCACCGTCCGATGCTCTGCGCACCCCAGCAGCAGAAGCGCCAGCAACAAAAATGTTGGTAGGATACGGAGCGCCGCCCCGAGCGAGGCGCATCCTCGACCGGACGGGAACGCGCAGACATGCAGCTCGCCGGCCATCCCCCGCTATTCCGGGAATCCGCACCGACTTCAAGCGTGGCCGACCGCTTAGGTCTTCATTAACGTGACCGTGCGAGGCTGCGCTTCTCATGGTGGGACGACCGATCAGAACTCTTGCTGTGTTGGTGGCGGCCCTGCTCGCCTTGCCGCAGTGGGACTGCCCTACTCGCGCATCCACGCCCGCCGCTCTTGGCCGCCCGGCCGCCTTGGCACAGTTCCGGCGCCCGGCAGACGGCATCCCGTTCCCCGAGACGAACCCTTTCACGCCCGCAAAGTTCGAGCTCGGCCGCACGCTGTTCTTCGAGCCCGGGCTGTCCAAGTCGGGTTCTACGTCCTGCGCGACCTGTCACAACCCCTCCCTGTCCTGGACCGATGGGCTCCCCCGCAGCATCGGCGACAACGGGGCGGCGATGGTCCTGCGCGCCCCGACCCTGTTCAACGCCGCCTGGCTGCCGCGCCTCGGGTGGGACGGGAAGTTTCGCGACATCGAGCAAGTGACCTTTGCCGCCATCTCCGGAGCGGCAAACATGGCGCTCGACCCCGATACCGCCCTGCGTCGCTTGGCCGCGATCCCCGGCTATCCCGACGCGTTCGCCGCCGCGTTCGGCGATCCCGCCGTCACCCGTGAGCGGGTCGAGCAAGCAGTCAGCACCTTCGAGCGCACCTTGGTCTCCGGCCCCGCCCCGTTCGACCGCTGGGTGGAGGGCGACGATCGCGCGGTCGGAGAGGACGCCAAGCTTGGCTTCCAGCTATTCGTCGGCCAAGCCGGCTGCGCGGGCTGCCACAGCGGCTGGGCATTCACGGACGGCTCGTTCCACGACATCGGGGTCGCCACGGGCGAGGATATCGGCCGCGGCCGCCTGTTCCGCTCCTCGGTCAAGCTGCAATACGCGTTCAAGGTTCCCACCTTGCGAGACGTCGCGCGCCGCGGGCCATACATGCACGATGGGTCGGTGCCGAGCTTGGAGGAGGTGATCGAGCTCTACGATCGGGGCGGCATCGACCGCCCGAGCCGCTCGCCGGAGATCAAGCCGCTCGGCCTGTCGCCGGCCCAAAAGGCCGACCTGGTCGCATTCCTGCGCACGCTGACCAGCGACCCCGTTCCGCTCACGGTCCCCGAACTGCCGCGCTAGCTAGAGGCGTGCCGCCCTCCGGAAGTCCAACGCCCTGTCAGCCCATTACAGTTTGGAGCCCGGCGCCGAGCAGCATCAACCCCGTCGCCATCAGCCCGCCGCCGACCGTCTCGTACCGCGCCCGAAACCGCACCGGCGCATGCGCCGCGTGCGCAGCGGGAACCGCACCGCCGAGCACAGCCACCAAGCTCAACCCCGCAATCAACATCCCAGTCGCCCCAACGATTCGAGAGAGAGTCTACAAGACAATCCTTAACGAATGTTGTCACTTACTACGGCGCGGATCAGGGCTTGAGCCGCAGCGCCACGCCAAGCACAACCAATCCGCTTACAATCAGCACGCCGGCCGCCAGCTCCAGCGAGCTCCCGCGGCGACGCTCGCTCCGGCATGCCAGGGCAAGGCTAACGCCAAGGACCAGGCACGCGAAGCAGGCCAAGACAAGCATCGGTCGAACTGCGCTCAAAGGGGCTCGCTTGTCTATTTGGTACAACTCAGGACAATTAACGATACGTTGACGGTCCAACGTCGAGGCGCTAAAACTGTCAAACTCTATTTGAGGTGCAAGATGCTTTTTATACCTGGTTTACGGGTTATTCCATACCAGAAATCAGCCTGCATCGTTGCCGGTTGTGGGCTGGCCTTTTTCGCCACGGACGCGGCCCAAGCGCACGTCAAGTGGTTCTGCGCTTACGACGTTGCCGAGCAGCCTCGCGTGCTGGAGCACGTCGTTAATCGTGACTTCATCGCGCTTGCAGTGCTGGCGATCTCCGTCCTGCTGGTCGGGTGCATGATCGGTCAAACCGAGCTGGGCGAGGCCATCTCCACCGCGCTCGACCGGGTCACCGCACCCATCCGGACCAATGCCGGACTGCTCGTCCGGGTCACCTGCGGCTTCTTCCTGGTCGCGCTCTGGACCATGGGCGGCATCATCCTCACGCCCGAACTCAAGACCGGATCGGTTCTGGTCTCGCAGCTCCAACTCGCTATGGCCGCTTCGCTCGTATCGCGGCGAACGTCGGTGTTCGCTGCGGTCGGCGTCTTTGCGCTGTTTGCGCTCGGGCTGCGCGACTACGGGCTGTTCCATCTGCTCGATTACCCGATCTTCCTCGGCGTCGCCTCCTACCTCATCGTCACGTGCTGGCGCGGCGGCATCCCTTTGCCCTTCCAGCCCGTCGAGCTGCTGCGCTGGTCCGCTTCCATCACCTTGATGTGGGCCTCAGTCGAGAAGTGGGCCTATCCCGATTGGACCATGCCGCTCTACCTCACCCATCCCGCAATGAGCATGGGGTACGACTTCGAGCTCTTCATGCGGGCGGCGGGCATCATCGAGTTCACCCTCGCCTTCGCCCTGCTCGGGACGCCCTTGGTCCGGCGCTCGGCGGCGTTCATCCTCACCGGAATGTTCACCAGCGCGATCGCCGAGTTCGGCAAGATCGACGCCATCGGACACTCCGTGATCATCGCCGTCCTGCTCGTCCTCGCCGCCGATGGCAGCCGGTCCAGGCTCCGGGTTCCCGCCTGGCGCTCGATCGCCGAGCCGGCCGTAACCTACGCGCTCGCTCTGCTCGCCTTTCTTTCGCTTTACTACGGGGTCCACGCCCTTCTGTTCGGGACCGCCATCACCTAAGAATGTTCATCGCACCACGACATGCATCCGCATCTTGGGGTGGATACCGCAGAGCACGTTGAACGACCCGGCGACCGGGAAAGTAATGGCCACCGTGCTGCCCGGCTCCTGGTCGCCGGAATCGAAATTGAACGTGCTCGATTCAATGTAGGCGTGATGCAAAATGTCCCCGTCGTCATTCACGACGTTGATCGTGTCCCCGACATGAATCGACAGCTCGCCAGGGTTGAATTGCTGGCCTTTCTGCGACGCGCGGAACAGCACCGGGCTGCCCGCGGCCACGGAGGCGACACTCACGGCAACGGACAGCACCGCGACGCCGTAACCGGCCCGAGCTTTGCTCAAACAACTCCAGGTCAATCGGCGGCTCATGCCGTTCCTCCGAGTCCAATGGTCGGCATCTTCGCGGAACCCTGTTAACGGCGCGTTAAGCCGGCCGCGAGATATTCCCTTGTGAAATGAGCGCGGACGCAATGGCGGGTCTCCGACCGAACATGCCGAGCGGCAGAAAGCCTGTGCGCCCCATCGATTGGGTTCGCGGCGTGGCTCGGGTTGGTCACCGGATGGCGACCATCCGGGGCCAGATCCTGCTCGCCTTCCTGGTGATGAGCGTGATCACCGCCGCCCTGGGATTCTACGCGGAACAAGGCATCAAGCGGGCCGGCGCGCTCGTCAGCGAGACCTTCGACAAGTCCTTGATGTCGGTCAATTACGCCCGCGCCGCCGCTGCCGACTTCGCCGCGATGCAGGCGGCGCTGACCCGCTGGTGGTCGCTGTCCGACCCGGAGGAGCGCGCCCAGATGCTGCAGCGCGTGGAAACCCTCGGCGCGTCCCTCAATGAGGATCTCACGATCGCGGCTGAACGCGCCCAATCCGCGCGCGCCGGTTCGGCCGCGTCCAGCGCCGCCCTGGCGGTGCGCGCCTGGCAAACCGCACGCCAGCACTTGATGGAGGAGCCCGACAAGGCCGAGCTCTGGACCGTGCTCGACCACAGTCTCGACGCCGCCGACCACGAGATCGAGCGGCTGATCAACTACACGGCCGGGGACGGCTTCCTTTACCGGCAGCGGGCCAAGATCATCGTCGCGACCGACCAACAACTCACCATTGCCGCCACCGCGAGCGCGATGCTGCTCTCCGCCATGGTGGTCTGGCTCCTCGCCCGCCGCATCACCCGCCCGGTGGCCGCCGCCTCCGCGGCCGCGGCGCGGATCGCAGCCGGCGACCTGAGCGGGGCGATCCCGCAGGGCAGCACCGACGAACTGGGCGCGCTGCTGACCGCGATGGGCGTGATGCGCGACAATATCCGCGCCATGATGGACCGTGAGGTCGCGCAGCGCCGCTCCGCGGAAGCGCGTCTGGCCGACGCCCTGCAAAGCTCGCGCGAAGGCTTCGTCTTGCTAGACTGGGCTGGAGACGTCGTGATCGCCAACCGCTGTGCCCGGGAGTTCCTCGGCGGCGCGATCGAGGAGGGGCACAAGGCGCCCGACCTCGCCGCCCTGCTCGGCCCGGACGGCGAGCCCCGCGAGGTTCGCGTCGGCAAGCGGTGGCTGCGTATCAACACCAGCCCCACCCAGGACGACGGCGCCGTTGTCGTCTGCACGGACATCTCGGTGCTGAAAAGCAATGAAGAGCGGCTGCGGTCCTCGCTCAGCTGGCTCGATGCGGCGCTCGGAAACATCGCCCAGGGCATTTGTCTGTACGACGCGCGCAGCCGGCTGCAGGTGGTCAACCGGCGCTTCTGCGAGATCTTCCGCCTCCCGCAGCAGGAGGTCCGGCCCGGGCTTCACCTGGCAGAGGTGCTCGCGATGAGCGTGCGGGCGGGCAACCACATCAACCTTGGAGTGACGCAGCTCGTGGAAAGGGAGCTTGCCGCCGTGAAGTCCGCTTCCGTGCGCAGCGAGCAGACCTTGGAATTGGCGGACGGGCGCGTGGTCGCGATCTCACGCCAGTTGCTGTCCGATGGCGGCTGGGTCGCGACGTACGAAGACGTGACGGAGCGGCGCGCCGCGGAGGCCAAGATCGTCTACATGGCGCGGCACGACTCCCTCACGGGACTGCCCAACCGCACCGTGCTCACGGAACGGATCGAGCAGGCGATCGCGCAGGCCGGTCGAGACGGGCGCTTTTGCTCATTGCTGTTCATCGACCTCGACCGCTTCAAGTCGGTGAACGACACGCTGGGCCATCCGGTCGGCGACGAGCTGCTGCGGGCGGTGGCCGGCCGGCTGCAGGCCTGCGTGCGCGAGGTGGACACGGTCGCCCGGCTCGGCGGGGACGAGTTCGCGGTCGTGCAGGCCGGGCTGGAGCGGCCGGAAGACGCTGCGATCCTGGCGCGCCGGATCGTCGAGCAACTGAGCGACGTCTACGAAATCGACGGCCACCGGCTGGTGATGACCACCAGCATCGGAATTTCCGTGGCCCCGACCGATGGGGCGCATTGCGGAAAGCTGCTGAAGAATGCCGACATGGCGCTCTACAAGGCGAAGTCGGACGGCCGCGCGACATGGCGGTTCTTCGAGCCGGAGATGGACGCCTTCCTCCAACGCAAGCGCGGCTTGGAGGCCGACTTGCGCGAGGCGCTGAGCAGTGGCGCGCTCGAAGTGCACTATCAGCCGCTGTTCGACTTGCAGCAGGGCCGGGTCTCCGGCTTCGAAGCGCTCGTCCGTTGGCCGCATCCCACCCGCGGCTTCATCTCACCAGCCGAGTTCATCCCGCTCGCGGAGGAGCTCGGGCTGATCGTGCCGCTCGGAGAGCTGGTTCTCCGCCGTGCCTGCCAGGAGGCCAGCGCCTGGCCAACCACCGTGAAAATCGCCGTCAATGTCAGCCCGGCGCAGTTCGCGAGCGGGGGACTGCTGCAGACGGTCACGGACATGCTCGCCGATACCGGGCTTCCCGCCTCGCGCCTCGAACTGGAGATCACCGAGTCCGTGCTGCTCGCCGACCGCAATGCCACGCGCTCGACGCTGCACGCCCTTCGTTCCCTCGGCGTGCGGATCTGCATGGACGATTTCGGCACCGGCTACTCGTCTCTCAGCTACCTGCGCAGCTTCCCGTTCGACAAGATCAAGATCGACCAATCGTTCATCCGCGACCTTCATTCCACAGACGATGCGGATGTGCTGGTCCGCGCCATGATCACGCTAGGAGAAAGCCTGCGCATGCGGATCACCGCCGAGGGCGTCGAAACCGCCGAGCAGGTTGCCTGGTTGAAGCAGGCCGGCTGCACCGAAGCGCAGGGCTATTTCTTCAGCCCGGCCGCGCCCGCCTCGGAGGTTCAGCAACTCCTGTCGCTGCGTGCCCCCGAAGCTCTCGCCGCCTGATCCGCAGACCAAGCGATCAGATGATCAGCAGCCGGGCCGGCGGAACGGCCGGCGGCGGCAGGCGAAGGGCGCCGGCGCCGGGGCTCAACCGACCGAGCGGCCGCGGGCCACGGGCGCCGGTGGCGGACGGAACCGAACCGGGCAGGCCGTGCCAGGCGAGATACCCGAGCAGGGCAAAGAGATAGGCCTCCTTGGCCTCACCCGGCATGCCCCGCTCGGCGGCTTCGACGAGGCGGCAGGCACCGAGCGCCCGGCGGAGGGCGGCGGCCAGCGCGGGATTCTGCATGCCGCCGCCAGAAGCGACGACCTCCTGCACGCCATGGCGAACGCAGGCATCGGCCACGGTCCGTGCGGTCAGCTCCGTTAAGGTTGCCATCAGGTCGGGGCCGACGACCTCTGTCAGGCCCGCAAGATGACGGGCAACATAGGCGCGGTCGAAATACTCGCGGCCCGTGCTCTTGGGCGGGGCCTGGGCATAGAACGGGTCCGCGAGCAAGCGTTCGAGCAGGTCCGGGCGCACCGACCCGGCCAGCGCAAGACATCCGTCGCGGTCGCACGATTGCTGCCCCCCGGTCAGCCGGGCCGCTTCGAGGTCGAGCAGGCAGCTCGCCGGGCCGGTGTCGTAGGCGAGCACCTTGTCGCCGGCATCGCCGACCACGGTCATATTGGCAATCCCGCCGAGGTTGAGCGCGGCGCGCGGGCCACCCGGGCCCGCAAGCCAGAGCCGGTCGAACGTGCTGGCGAGCGGCGCGCCCTGCCCGCCGGCGGCGACGTCGCGAGCGCGCACGTCGGACACCACCGGCAGCCCGGTCGCTTCCGCGATCACGGCCGGCTGACCGAGCTGCAGGGTCCCGCGCGCCCGTCCGTCCTCGACCCAGTGGAACACGGTCTGGCCGTGCGAGCAGACGAGGTCAGCGCCGGTGCCAAACGCCGAGAGCGCAAAGCCGGCCGCCGCCGCGAACGCCTCGCCAATCAGGACATCCAGGGCGCAGACCTCGCCCATGGTCACAGGGGCGGGCGGCAGCGCGGCAAGCAGGCGCTCCCGGGTCGGCTCCGGCCAGGGCCGTTCGGCGTGGCCGAGCTTCTCCAGCGTCAGCACGTCCGCCTCCTGGGTAAAGCGGGCGGCCGCAACGTCGATCGCGTCGAGCGACGTGCCGGAGATCAGTCCGAGTACGATCATGGCAGCAGCGGCCGCCGCTCAGGCCGGGTACAGCCCCGCCTCCCGCGCCCGCGTCCGCACCATCGCGGCCAGCAGATCGAGCGTCGGCGTCGCCACCCCGTGCAAGCGCGCCAGCTCAAGCGGCACCGTGTGCAGCGCATCGATCTCCATCGGCCGCCCAAGCTCCAGATCCTGCAGGATGCTCGGCTTGTGGTCCGACTTGCCGCCGTTGCGGATCTGCCCCTCCACATCCGGCGCCGCGCGGCACCCGAGCGCCTCCGCCACCGCCGACGCCTCCTGCAGAATGCGCCGCGTCGCCTCCCGGCACGCCTCCTCGGCGAAGAACCGGCTCGGCGGCGACGCGGTCAGCACGGCGTGGAACCCGCTGCCGAGGTTGAGGAACAGCTTGGCCCAGATCGTGTCACGGATGCGCTCGCTCACCTCCGCGACGATCCCGCCTGCCTCCAGCACCTCCGCCACCGCCTCGCTGCGCTGCCGCCTCGTCCCGTCCGGCTCGCCCAGCACGATCCGGCTGCGCGCGTTCTCCACCTCGACCACCCCCGGCGCGATCACCGTGCAGGCCGAGTAGACGACGCCGGCCACCGCCCGTTCCGGTCCAACCGCCGCCCGCAGCACGCCGCCCCGGTCGAGCAGCGACAGCTCTCTGCCGTCATGCGGCCCGCCTTCGCCATGGAAGTAGAACCACGGAATGCCGTTCATCGCGAACACGACCGGCGTCTCGGGGCCGAGCAGTGGCCCGATGCCGGCCGCCACAGCCGGAAGCGACGGCGCCTTGACGGTGACCAGCACCGCGTCCTGCTTCCCGAGCTCGGCCGGATCGGCGCTGGCCCGGACGGGGGCGACGATCTCGCCATCCTTCGCGTGGACCCGGATGCCGTTCGCCCGGATCGCCTCGAGGTTCGGGCCGCGCGCCACGACCGAGACCTCCGCCCCTCCCTTGTGCAGCCGGGCCGCCAGGTGCCCACCGATCGCCCCGCCGCCGAACACGCACACCTTCATGCCCCCACTATGGGGTGCGCCCGCGACGCTGGACAAGCTTTTGCGCCCCAACCTATACGGGGGCCGATCATCATAGGGCGCCGCCTTGCCTCCCGAAGGTCTCACCAGCTCTCCCACCGACACCCGCCCGCTCGAGGCCGCCGCGGTCGTGCCCGTGATCCTGTCCGGCGGTTCCGGCACCCGGCTGTGGCCGGTCTCGCGAGAGAGCTTCCCCAAGCAGCTCTGGCCGCTGGTCACCGAGCGCAGCATGCTGCAGGAGACGGCGCTGCGCGGCGTCGGCTCGGCCTTTGCCCCGCCGGTGATCGTCTGCAACGAGGAGCATCGGTTCCTGGTCGCCGAGCAGATGCGCGCCGCCGGGATCCCCGACGCCACCGTCGTGCTCGAGCCGGTCGGCCGCAACTCCGCCCCCGCCATCACCGTCGCCGCCCTCATCGTCGCGGAGACCAACCCGGACGCGGTGATCTGGATGCTGGCCGCCGACCATGTGATCGGCCGCAACGACGCCCTGCTCGAGGCGCTCGACCGCGCCGTCGTCGCCGCCCGCGCGGGCCACATCGTCACCTTCGGCATGCAGCCGCACCGGGCGGAGACCGCGTACGGCTACATCGAGGTCGGGCCGGAGCTGCCGGATGCGCCCGGCGTGCACGGGGTCAGCCGCTTCCTCGAGAAGCCGAACGCTTCCGTCGCGGCCGAGCTCGCCGCCTCCGGCCGCCACCTCTGGAACTCCGGCATGTTCGTCTTCCGCGCCAGCACGCTGCTGGACGAGATGGCCACCCACGCACCGGACGTGCTCGCCGCCGCCCGCGAAGCCGTCGCCGGCCGTCGCGACGATCTCGACTTCGTCCGGCTCGACCCGGCCGCCTTCCGCGCATCCCCCAACATCAGCCTCGACTACGCGGTCGCCGAGCGGACCAACCGCGCCGCCGTCGTTCCCGCCGATCTCGGCTGGTCCGACGTCGGTAGCTGGGATTCGCTCTGGGAGCGCCTGCCCAAGGACACCGACGGCAACGCCGCGGTCGGCGACGTGGTCCTCGAGAGCGCGCACAATTGCCTGGTCCGCAGCGATGGCATGCTCACCGCCGTCGTCGGCCTGGACGACGCGGTCGTGGTGGTCACCGAGGACGCCGTGCTGGCCATGCACAAAGGCCGCGCCCAAGACGTCAAACGCGTCGTGGACCGGCTGCGCAGCCAGGGGCGGCACGAGGCGGTGGCGCACAACCGCTCCTACCGCCCCTGGGGCTTCTACGAGCGCCTGATCCTGGGCGACCGCTTCCAGGTGAAGCGGATCGTCGTCACCCCCGGTCAGAAGCTCTCGCTGCAGAAGCACTTCCACCGCGCCGAGCATTGGGTCGTGGTGAGCGGCGCCGCCCTCGTCCACCGCGACGACGAGGAACTGCTGGTCCACGAGAACGAGAGCATCTACCTCCCGCTCGGCTGCGTGCACCGGCTCACCAACCCCGGCCGCATCCCGCTGACGCTGATCGAGGTTCAGTCGGGCAGCTACTTGGGTGAGGACGACATCGTCCGCCTCGAGGACACATACGGCCGGGCCTGATGCCCGAAATCCTGGTCGACGTTCGCCCGCTGCAGGGAAACGAGCCGGGGCGGGTTCTCGAACTCCTACGGCAGGGCCGGGCGGCGCTGCCGGACGCCACCTTCGCCGGCTTGATCGACACCGAGCGGCCGGACCTGCCGGAAACCGCCCGCGCCTGTCTCGACGCCGTGCACCCGAACGCTTACCTGGCCGCGCTGCGCCGCCCCGACTGCTTCGTGCAGCTCGCGCCGGATGACGACGACCCGCTGTTCGCCGCCCGGCTGCTGCTGAGCCCCGGCCTTCCCGCGCTCCGGCTCCGCGCCACGTCGCCGGAACGATACGACCGGCCGGCGCCGCTGGACGCGGATCTCCACGCGGCCATCGCCCGCTACTGGCGTGCCCGCTCCCACGCCGTCCCCGAGGCGGAGCTGTGGGATCGGGTCGCCACCGGATCACGCGACGCGCCGGATCGGGCCACAAGCCTCGCTTCCGTCGCCCTGGACCCGGATGATTCGTTCGCCGCCGCGCTGCGCGGCACCGCAGACCTGTTCACCACGAGCGGCGGCGCGCGGCCGCTCTCCCGCCTGCTGCAGTCGCCGCGCTACGGCCGGGTCCTGTTCGTGCTGCGCAACACGCCGCAATGCGGCGCGCTGCTGCGCCTCCTCCGCCGCTTCGGCGGTGCCGCGTTCATCGGCGATGCCTGCCTGCTCGCCGCCTACGAACACGACAGGGCCCGCGCGCTCCGGCTGGCCACGGCGGAGCTGGGGCGGTCACCCTCTCCGACGGAGTGGGACCGGTGGCGCGAAGGCGCCACATCCCCGGTGTCGCTGTTTGGCGAGGTGCTGGATGCGGCCGCCCCGGTCCTGGTCGGCTCCGCCGCGCTCGCCGACGAGATCAGGGCGCGCTACGGCCGGGAGGCGATCGTCGTGCCCGCGCCTTCCCTCTACTCGCCGGTCCCGAACCCCGATCCGCTCTCCGTCGAGGCCCACGCCTCCGGCGTCAACGGCGATGGCTGCGTCTGGACCCTGGAATGGCTGCGATTCTGGGGTGTCGAGGCACGGCTCTTCCTGCTCTGCGACCCCAACGAGCGGCCGCACCTGCTCGGCCTGGCACGGAAACTCGGCGTCGCCGACGCGCTCCGCTTCGACCCGGCGCCGGCGCCGGCGCTGCGCCTGTTCCTCGCCACCCGCGGCCGCTTCAGCCTCACCGCGCCCTTAGCGGCGTTCGCCGGCGCCGGGCCGTGCCTCGCGAGCCGCTCCGTCCTCGACGGCTTGGACCTGCCGCCCTCCGTCGAGGAAGTGCCCGACCAGCCGAGCCCGCCGCTGCTCGCCGAGCGCATCCGCGCCGCGCTGCGCCGCCCCGCGCCCGAACGGGCGACGCTCGACGCCTACCGACGCGACCACGCCGCGCCCGTCGTCGCCGCCCGGGTCGCCGCCGCGCTCGGCCTCGCCACATGACGGTGTTCCTCGACATCTCCAAGCTCGCCCACGAGCCGCGCCGGTCCGGCATCCAGCGGGTCGAGCGCGAGCTCATCCGGCACTGGCCGGGCCCGGACCCCCTCGTCCCCTGCCGGTTCGACGAGGATGCGGGTGTCATGCGCACCCTGCCGGACGCGATCTTCGCCGAAATCTGCCGCGACGCCCCGGATGGCGGGCTGGAGGAGGAGCGCGAACGCCTGCGCCCGCACCTCGCCCGGCCGGGTCCGGAGCTGCCGCCGGGCGCCCGGACGCTTTGCGCGGAGCTGTTCCACGAATCGCCTCGCGCTGGACTGGTATCGGCGCTCCACCGGCGCGTCCTGGATCGTCTACGACTTCCTGCCGTGGCTCGCGCCGCACTGGTTCCACGCCGGCGCGGCCAACGCCATGATGCCCTACCTCCACGCGCTGCGGGCCGTCCCGCGCCGGGCTTACATCAGCGCGGCAACAAGGCGCGACTGCGCCGAGCGCATCCTCCGCCGCCCTTGCGACGGCCCGGTGATCCCGCTCGGCGCCGACGGGCTCGGCCTGGCGCCCCAGCGTTTCCACCCCGGCCGGCGCGACGTGGTGATGCTGGGCTCGATCGAGCCGCGCAAGAACGCCGCCGCCGCCATCCGCGCGTTCCAGTCCCTGTGGGCGGAAGGAGCGGATGTCCGCCTGGTGATGGTCGGGCTGCTCGAGCCCGAATCCCTGGTCGAGCAGGCGCTGTTGCGGAGCCTCGCCGGCGAGCATCGGCTCGTGCTGTGGGGCGCATTGCCGGACGAGGGCGTGCGAGAGGCGCTGGCCCGCGCCCGCGTCCTGCTCTTCCCCAGCGAGGGCGAGGGCTACGGGCTGCCGCCGATGGAGGCGCTGCGGGCGGGCGTGCCGGTGATCGTCTCCGCCGGGCTGCCCGCGCTGGACGGGCTTCCCGGCGCCGGCCAGATCCGGCTGCCGACGGCCGACGCGCCCAGCATCGCTGCCGCCGTGCGGTCCGTCCTGGACGACGCGTTCGCCCGGCGTCTGTGGGACGAGGCGTCGACGCTCCGCCTGCCGACCTGGCGTGACTTCGCCGCCGCCGTGGCGGACTGGATGGCGCCTACTTGTCCTCGCGGTCCAGCGCGATCGTCAGCAACGCCTGTTCCATGACCGCCAGCATCCGCCGGTCCAGCCCCGGCCCGGTCGCCTCCGCCGCGATCTGGTCGAGCCGCGCCCGCAACGCCGCCACCTCCGCCCGCAGCATGGCCACCTCGTCGCGCACCGGCCCGATCAGGAACGTGCGCAGCCGCCAGGCGATCGGCCGCACCACCGGCCGCACGACGCCATACGCCGACCATTTGAGCGAGCGCGGCCCCTTCTGCTGCGCCGTGAGCTGCTGCGGCTCTGGCCGCGACGCGGGCCGCGCAGCCCCGAGCAGTGCCTCGAGCTCACCGACCCGCGCCCGCAACGCCGTCAATTCCTCCTCGGCCAAACCTTCTCGGCCGGTACCGGCAAGCGATCCAACATGCGTTCCTGCTGATGTTCGCTCTCCTTTACCCTCGCCGGGCTGGCAGGCAAGGTGCGCCGCCCATGCCCCGCCACCTCCTCGGACGGAGACGGCCCTGACTCCCGCCCGCATCCTTCTGACGGGCGGCGCCGGTTTTGTCGGCCAGCACCTTCATCTCGAGCTCCGGCACCGCTTCCCCGACGCTGCCCTGCTCGAACCCGGCTTCGACGTCACAGACGCGGACGCCGTGGGCGCCGGCGTCGCCGAGGCCCAACCCGACGCCTGCATCCACCTCGCCGCGATCGCCGCCCCGGCGGCGGCCCATCACGACCCGGACACGGCCTGGCGCGTCAACCTCCACGGCACGCTCAACCTCGCCCGCGCCCTGTTGCGCGCCGCGCCCGGCTGCGTGCTGCTGTTCGCCTCCAGCGCCGACGCCTACGGCCGCTCCTTCGCCGCCGGCCGACCGCTCGACGAGTCCGCCCCGCTCGCCCCGATGACCACATACGGCGCCACCAAGGCCGCCGCCGACCTCGCCCTCGGCGCCATGGCAACCGAGGGCCTGCGCGCCCTGCGCCTGCGTCCCTTCAACCACACCGGCCCCGGCCAGTCCGACGCCTTCGCCGTCCCCGCCTTCGCCCGCCAGGTCGCGCGGATCGAGGCCGGGCTGCAGGACCCCGTGCTCGAGGTCGGCGCGCTCGACGCCGGCCGCGACTTCCTCGACGTCCGCGACGTCTGCGCCGCCTACGCCTCCGCGCTGGAGCGTGCCGACGCGCTGCCGCCCGGCACGATCCTCAACCTCGGCGCCGGCCAAACCCGCCGCATCGCCGACGTGCTGCAGGACCTCCTGGACGCCGCCGGCATTCGCGCCGAACTCCGCACCGACCCCGCCCGCCTGCGCCCCACGGAGATCCCCCTCGCCGCCTGCGACCCGGCGCTCGCCCACCGCCTCCTCGGCTGGGCGCCGCAGATCCCCTGGTCCCAAACGATAGCCGACGTGCTCGACGACTGGCGCCACCGCGTCCGCGCAGCTTAAGCAGACGCCATCCGAGCATTCGAGTCCGGCAACAGCGCCCGCTGCCGACGCACTGCAGAATGCGCACTCCAGACATTTCAGGCGAGGAGATTAAGGTTTCGATATTGGCCAGAAGCCTGAGCAGCCCGGCGGGGAGCTACGCGGCGTCGACGTGCGGTCGATCGGCGTCCGGCCGCGCCTCATAACCGTCCAGGATCACCTCCTGCCCGTCATAAGCCATCCAGGCCGCGAGCAGTAGCGCTTCGGCGCGCTGACGATCTCCGTTCGCCTTCGCCCGTTCGCTCAGCTCGAGAAGCCACTCCGCTCGAGAGCCGGTGACCGCGTCGTCCAGCTGACAGCACATAGGGTCGCGTCGACCTCGCCGGCTAGCACAGTACCGTCCAACGCCAGACTTGGCCTTGGGGTGCTCTCACCTTGGCGGTACCGCCTTCCAGTAGAAACAGACATCCTACATACAATCAATTCAAGGCAGGTTCAAGTGAACGATCGGATAGGTGCTGGGCGTACCCGAAATTCACGTCCGATAGGAACC
Source organism: uncultured Alphaproteobacteria bacterium (assembly GCA_963708585.1). Lineage (GTDB taxonomy): Bacteria > Pseudomonadota > Alphaproteobacteria > Acetobacterales > Acetobacteraceae > JAVVHH01. The sequence goes on from CAVPSW010000001.1 coordinate 151,882, forward strand.
TCACGGCTCCGTGATGTAACTCCACGCTCTGAACCAACTAGCGCCGCCTTGTCGCGCCCGGTCGAGGCCAAGTAGCGCGAGTAAAGTAACGTAATCTTGAGTAACGCGATCGTGATATAATGGCGCCCTAACCCTATTCGTGTCGGTATTTTTTACAGATGCTCACCACCCGAGGGGCAACCACTGGTGGAAGACCCTGAAATTACTCACGTTCGCAAATTGGCCCGCCGTTTGCTTAGTTGCCAGTAGCGGCCCCCCACCGCTAGCCACAGGAGTTGAGAAATGGGCTACGAGAACACCCCGGGCACTGCCCTGAAGCGGACCGCCATCGCGAGCGCTGCCGTCATCCTCTCGCTGACGGCCGGCAGCTTGGCCGCCCAAGCAGCCCCTATCCAGGTTACGTTCAATCCGGGGGTGGCTGTGTCTGGGCAGCCGACCTTTACGGCGGACAAGCTGAACCTGCTTGACTATTCCCGGACGGATCTGACCGGTTCAGCCTTCAATGAGACCGGGTTCCTGCAGGTCAACAATGCAAACCTGGGCGTAGCGCTTGTCCAGCCTGTGGGGCTGAACAGCGCCTACTCGCTGTACATCGGCTACACGGCGACCGGCACTCAAGCCGCGGCCAACTTCACTAGCCCGTCGTTTGGGACCCTGAATGGCCTCACCTACACGCTTTATGAGGCGCCTGGAGCGGCAACCTTCGGGATCAACGCAACCACGAACCAGCCCTTCACCACCGCCACCGGGGCCCAGGTGCTGGCGACGGGTTCGTTGATTGCTGGCACCACCTCGTTCACCGTCAGCCCGCTTGGGGCGGGCGCGAACATCGACGCGACGTTCGCGCAGCAACTTGCCGGCTTCATCGCCTCACCGACGAACGCCACGCTGACACTGCATGGTGCCTTCAACAATGACAGCCAGATCATCAACGTGCTCGCGAGCGGAACTGCGTTCACGCTGAACGGCGGCGGTGGCGACCTGACCTTCACCTCGACCCCGAACCCTATCCCTGAGCCGGCCAGCTTGGCCCTGCTCGGGGCAGGCCTGGTCGGTCTCGGTGCGGCGCGTCGCCGGCGCAAGACGGACTAAGTCTTCCGACACTTCAGGTCCACGGTCTTGGTTCGAGGGGGCGGCGCCGGTTGGGGCCGCCCCCGACGCATTTAGCCAGCGGTACCGTCGTGGCTGGCCTCGCCTAAACCGGCGCTGACGGCTAGACGACGCCCGATGACGACCGACTTCCGCTACAGCACCGCCTTCGCACGCAACATCGGCTGGTTGACCGAATGGGAGCAGGAGGCGCTCCGGAGCAAGCGCGTCGCCATCGCCGGGATGGGCGGTGTGGGCGGAACCATCTCCTCACGCTGACACGCCTCGGCATCGGCAGGTTCAGCATCGCCGACTTCGACACGTTCGACCTCGTCAACTTCAACCGGCAGGCCGGGGCGACTCTGGCCTCGATCGGCCGACCGAAGGTCGCCGTCATGGCCGAGATGGCGCTCGCCGTGAACCCGCGGCTGCAGATCACGCAGTTTCCGGACGGAGTGAGCCCGGAGAACCTCGATGCCTTTCTCGAGGGCGTCGACCTGTTCGTGGACGGATTCGACTTCTTCGTCCTCGATATCCGGCGCCTTGTCTTCAGCCGATGCGCCGAGCTCGGAATTCCCGCAATCACGGCGGCGCCGATCGGGATGGGCACCAACTGGCTCATCTTCACGCCCGGAGGCATGAGCTTCGAGCAGTATTTCCGCCTCGCCGGGCAGAGTGAACCCGAGCAATACCTGCGGTTCCTGATGGGGCTCGCGCCCCGCGGCGTCCATCGCCGGTACCTGGTCGATCCCTCGCGCGTCGACATCGAGCGGAAGGTGGGACCATCGACCACCATGGCCTGCCAGCTCTGCTCCGGCGTGGTCGGAGTCGAGGCGGTCAAGCTGCTGCTCGGCCGTGGCGACGTCCAGCCGGCCCCGACCCATCACCTGTTCGACCCCTATGTCGGGGTATTCCGTCGCACGCGGCTTCGCCGAGGCCTGGCTGGCCCGGCGCAACGGCTCAAGCTGGCCGTGGCACGCCAAATCTATCTGCGGGCGCGCGCCCCCCGCTCGGCTGCCGCTCCCGCCCCGGCCAAATCCACCCCGCTCGAGCAGATCCTTCAGCTCGCACGCTGGGCGCCCAGCGGCGACAATGCGCAGCCCTGGCGCTTCGAGATCCGCGGTGACGAGTCTGTCCTGGTCCGGTTCAACGGCGACCGAGGAAATCCGTACGAGTACCGCAACGGAGAACCGTCCCTGCTGTCGCTCGGAATGCTGCTGGAGACGATCCGTCTTGCGGCCACGGCGCATGGTCGCACGCTGGAATACGACCTCGAAGGCAGCTCGGCGACATCCCTCGTGATCTCTGCTCGCCTGCCGTTGAGCCCGGCAGTCGAGCCAGACCCTCTCCACAGCTATATCACGACCCGCTCCGTCCATCGCCGAGCACTTCGGACCCGGAAGCTGACCACGGCGGAGAAATCATCCCTCGAGGGCGCGTTGGGGCCGGAGTTTACCGTGCGATGGTTCGAGACTGCCCGCGCACGCTGGCGCATTGGGCGGCTCGGAGCTCGAGTGACCGATATCCGTCTGCGTGCGCCAGAATTGTTCCACGTGCATCAGCGCGTGATCGACTGGGGAAATCGGCACAGCAAGACCGGAATTCCCGCGGGAGCCGTCGGGCTCGATCGCTTGACGCTCCTCGTCATGCGCTGGGCCATGCAGAGTTGGAACCGGATGCACCGGCTGAACCGGTTGACCGGGACACGCCTCGCCTCCGCCCAGTTGGACCTCCTTCCCGGGCTCCGCTGCGCCGGCTTCTTCTTTATCGGGCCGGCGGATGGAACGGGTGGCCTGACGGACGAGGAAAGGCTGAGGGCCGGTGCTGCGATCCAGCGGTTCTGGCTCACGGCGACCAAGCTTGGGCTCGCCATCCAACCCGCATCTGCCGTCCTCATGCTCGCCCATCACGGCAGCTCCGGCATCCCGTTTACCGTCGATCAGGACCTGCAGCGCAAGACGCGCGCCGTCGCACAATCCTTCAAGGACATCGTGGGCGACAATGCAGACCAGTTTCTATTCGCCGGCCGGATCGGGCAGCCCGCTCCGAGGCTGCCGGGCCCGCGATCGGTGCGACTGCCGCTCTCGGAGCTGATCGCAGAGCCGAACTCCTCGGCGCTCCGCTAGAGCACTTTCCGACCAGGCGGACTCGCCTGGGCGGGAGTAGTGCTCGCCAAAACAGATGCTAGAGGAGGTTCCGTGAGCCTATGCGAACGGAACACGCTCTAGCCTAGGCGACCAAGCGCTTCCGAGCACTCCTCGCGAGGAACTCGTGTTGTGACCATAGCGCTCCGTCGCGCGTGATGAACGACCACACGACGGGGTTCTCCTGGCGAACTCGCTGTAGCCCGTCCGCCAGACCCCAGACCGCGGGTTGCCTTGTGCCTCGGTGCTCGATCGTGGGGCCAACCCCGGCGAAGTAGATCGACGTGGAGCGCAGCAGGCGCAGCAGCGTCTTTTCCATCAAAGCGCAAAGGTGGGTCAGCCCGACTTCGCCGCAGACCTGGATCACGCCCTGAATGAGGCAAAGCCGCATCAGGCCCGCCGCGGCCGGGCTGATTCCGACACGGTCACGGACCAGGGCGAAGCGCGACACCTCCCCGGTAGCCGAGCGGGGAAGGGAGGCGAAGACGTAATCCTCGCAAAGCGTCTCCATCGGGAAGCCGAGACTGGTCGCGCCTCGTGCAGCCAACGCCACCCGCACCGTCCCATAAATCAGCCCGCTTTCGCGGCTGCGTACAAGAACGTGCTGTGAGCACTGATCATAGGCATCTTGCTCAAGACCATCTTCGCCGGGCTCGAACCCACGCTCTTCGCAATAGACCCGGTATCGGAGCCGCTTTGAATCGCAGAATCTGGGCCGGCATGCGGGCGACCTCGACGACCAACTCCTGGCGAGCGCTCAAGATCGCGTCCGTGAAACCATACTGCATCGTTTCCCCCGGTCCAGCATTCACGGCACCGTGATACAGATGATCGCGCTCACGTCAAGCTACAATTTGAGAAACTCGCATGAGCGGCCGACATTTAGGGCGTAAGTAGATGGGATCCGTCTCGCATTAACAGCGATAAGCGCCTGCAACTGTCGGTGTTTCTTGTAACCCACACGCTTATACTAGGGACGTCTGATCGGCGAGAGCACCGACGAAGTCCCTTGGCCCCGGAGCTCAACTACCCGGTAAACAGTTAACAAATCGTTTCTCCGCCTCTCATTCTCTGCGGCCTCAGGCGAGCAGCCCGCTCATAACCGCGGAGGCCGCCCACGGAACTCGATCGGCATGCCTCTCATCTTGGCAATCTCGCCCTCCGGCGTTGGGCGGGCTTGGGTCGGCAGCCAACACCCCCTTGCCAATCCCCGCCGGTAATGTTCCCCTTCCGTTCGTGCTCCCGCCCGCCGCCCTCGACGCCGCCGACCGCCTCGTCACCACCCTCATGACGCTCGTCCACGCCGTCGCCCAAATCGCCAAGACCGGCAGCACCTCCACCTTCCCCGAACTCGCCGCCCACACCCTCTTCATCCGCCTCGCTCGGCTCGTCACCCACCTCATCCGCATCAGCAACTTCGGCGTCCCCGCCCCGAGCGGAACCCGCGCCCGAACCCCAGCGCCCGTCGCCCCACCCCTCCGGCCCACGAGCCGGGCCTCCAGCTTGAGCCTTCCCCGCCGCCCCGGCTGGCTCCTCGACGCCCTGCCCGACACGGCCCCCGCCATTGCCGTCGATCTCGGCACCCTCCTCGCCGACCCGGCCTTCGCCACCCTCCTCGACACCGCCCCCACCCTGCGCCGCGCCCTAAATCCCCTCCTGCGCGGCCTCGGCCTCGCCGCCGCCCCGCCCAACCCGCCTCCCAGCGCCCACCCCGCCCAGCGCCCCGCCGCCCGAACCGCAGCCCCAAGCCCACCGCCAACGCGCCTCCGCAGACCCGGAACCGGCCAATCCCTGCCGCCCCGCAAATCCTCCTCTCCGGACGCCAGGCCTCCTCACGTCCATTTCGTTCCACTTACGGTCAACGACAGGTTTAAGGCGGCAGGTTCACGCCCTCGACCCTGACATCCGCCTCCCAGAGCCGGACGACGCATCGATGCGCCGGGTCGAGCGCGATCCGGCCAAACAAGTCGAGCGGCACGCCGAGGAAGTGCGCGAGCAACGCCAGCAGCACGTCCTGGTGGCTCACCAGCACCACCTCCGCCTCCGGAACGGCCGCCGCAAGCCGCCGCGCCGCGGCCAGCGCGCGCGCCTGCACCGCCAGCATGCTCTCGCCACCGGGCGGCGCCGCCGCGCTGCGGAACCGGTTCCACGCCGCCCAGTCCGCGCGCCCCTCGAGCGCCGAGAACTCGAGCCCGGTCCACGCGCCGAAATCGATCTCGTCCAGCCCCGGCTCCAACACCAGCGTCACGCCGAGCGCCGCCGCGACCGGCTCGGCCGTCGCCCGCGCCCGATCCTGCGGGCTCGACGCCACCACCGTGACCGGCCGCCCCGCGAACCGCTCCGCCAGCAGCGCCGCCTCCGCCTCGCCCGCCGGACTGAGCGGAACCCCCGGCATCCGCCCGGTCAGCACCCGGCCGAGCAGCCCGTGCGAGGCGTGCCGGACCAGATGGAGCGTGGTCAGACCCGGTTCGCCTCGTTCCAGAGCTTGACCCCGCCGGTCAGCCCCGCCTGGTTGGAAACGATCTGGATGTCCGGCGAAAGTCGATGTCCACCTTGGTCGCGTCCCCGCCGCCGATATACAGCCGGTCGAAGTTCACCAGCACCCGCAACTGCACCAGCATCTTCCCCACCCGCCGGTTCCAGCGCTTGCGCCCGATCCGCTTCAGCTCCACTACCCCGAGATACTGGTCATACGTCTTGCGCCCGCGGATGATGTGCTGGCTCAGCTCCAGATGCGGCGCGAGCCGCCCGTTCTCATACAGCGCGAAGCCGAACCCGGTGCCGAGCGTGATCACGCACTCCAGCCCCTGCCCGCTGACCACGCCCAAGCCCTGGACCGACGCGTCGTTCTCGACCCGCACCGGCTTGCCGAACGCCTCGGCCAGCGCGCCCGCCAGGTCGAACCCGGCCCACTCCTTCGTGCCCAGATTCGGCGCCGTCAGCACCCGCCCCGCCCGCACCACGCCAGGGAACCCGGCCGAAACGCGGTCGAACGGGCCGAGGCTATGCCCCATGCCGATCAGCGCCGGCATCACCGCCGCCGGCGGCGACGGGTGCGGCGTCGTCACCCGCAGGTTCTCGCCGATCAGCGTGCCCTCCGGGTCGAGCCGCCCCGCCTTGAGCCCGCTGCCGCCGATATCCAGCGCCAGCGTGATCGGCCCCGCCGCGGGCGGCAGCCCGGTATGGGTCGGCAGCGCTGTGACATCGTTCATGTCCGCTCCAAGATCCGTGGGCCGCTCTCTGTCCCGGCGATGACGCGCGCCGCCATGCCGACGAACAGCCCGGTCTCCACCACGCCCGGGAATGCGGCAGAGCCGGGCTTCGAGCGCCGCCGGATCGGGAATAGCGACCGCGCAATCGAGAATGTAGTTACCGTTGTCGGTCAGAAACGGCGCCCCGTCCGGCCCGCCGCCGCAGCTCGCCCTCCGCGCCCGCCTCGCGCAGATGCCGCTCCGTCGCCTGCCAGCCGAACCGAGCCACCTCCACCGGCAGCCGCACGCCCCCGAGCCGGTCGACCAGCTTGCTCTCGTCCACGATCACCACCATGCGCCGGCTCGCCGCCGCCACGATCTTCTCCCGCAGCAGCGCCCCGCCGAGGCCCTTGATCAGGTCCAGCGTCCCCGTATGCACCTCGTCCGCGCCGTCGATGGTCAGGTCCAGCTCGGGGTGGTCGGCCAGCTCGCCCAGCGCGATGCCGAGCCCGCGCGCTTGCTCGGCCGTCCGCTCGGAGGTCGGCACGCCGACGATCCGCAACCCCTGCCGCACCCGCTCCCCCAGCAGCTCCACCATGATCGCCGCGGTCGACCCGGTGCCGAGCCCCAGCACCATCCCGTCCCGCACCTCCGCGACCGCGGCCTCTGCCGACTGGCGCTTCAGCGCATCCGCCCCGCTCATCGCAGCCGGTCCGCGATGGCGCGAACGACCACATGCGCCGGCGGCTGCACGTCGACGATCAGCGGGTTCTCGTCCGGGCCAGGCTCTTCCAGCGTCTCGAACTGGCTGTGCACCAGGCTGGGCGGCATGTAGTGGGCGTGCCGCGAAGCCTGCCGCCCCTGGATCAGGCTCTCCTCGCCGCGCAGGAACACGAGCCGCACGTCCGGCCGGTCGCCGATGAGGATGTCGCGATAGGCCCGCTTGAGCGCCGAGCAGGCCAACACCCCGTGCCGGCCGGTGCTCCTGGTCGCGTCGATCCAGGTCGCGATGGAACGGAGCCACGGCCAGCGATCGGCGTCGTCGAGCGGCGTGCCGCCGCGCATCTTGCGGACGTTCGCCGGCGAGTGCCAGTCGTCCGCGTCGCCCAGCTCCCAGCCGAGATAGCCCGGCCAGCAGCGCGGCGACGGTGGTCTTGCCGGACCCGGAAACGCCCATGACGACCAGCATCGAAGGCATGTTCATGCCGGCACACTACCCCGCCAGCCGCCCGGCGCCAGCCCCCTCAGCCGATGCGCATCAGCCCGCTGCCATGCGCCGCGAGCCAGGCCATCGCCGTCCGCCGATGCGGCGTCAGCTCGTCGACCAGCGCCCAGAACGCCGCCCCATGGTTCATATGCCGCAGATGCGCCACCTCGTGGCCGACCACGTAGTCCTGCACCTCCGGCGGCGCCATCACCAGCCGCCAGCTGAACATCAGCGCCGCCGCCCGCGGCACAGCTGCCCCAGCGGCTCCGCGTGTCCTTCACCGCCACTCGCCGGACCAGCAGCCCGGCCCCCTCCGCCTTGGCCCGCGCCCGCGCGCCCAGCCGCTCCCGCGCCAGCGCCCGCAGCACCTCCGTCACCCGGCGGGCGACGAACGCCGCCTCGCCGCCGACGACGATCTCGCCCGCCTTCGACCCGGCCGCCGCGCAGCCCCGGCCGATGCACCACCAGGTGCGGCCGCCCATCCACCGGCACGGACGCCCCATCCCCCAGCGCGACCGCTTGCGGCAGCCGCGCCAGCCGCTCGGCCACCCACCCCTGATTGGACAGCAGCACCGCCCGCCCCGCCGCGGCGCTGGCCCGGGGCGGCAGCGTCACCACGACGCCGCCGGCGCGTGGCTCGATCCGCAGGCTGATCCGGCGCGCACGGGCGCTGCGGCGCCATACGACCGGCGCCGTCCCGCCGGGCAGGGCGATCGAATTGGGCAGCATGCGCCGCACCATGCCAGGCCGGGCCGCGCCCTGGCTAGCCGCCCGAAGCGCCGTCTCCCTCGCCTCCGGCGGCGGCACGAGCCGCACCGCATCCGGCGACTCCCCCCGCACCAGCCCGGCCACGATCCGGCGTCGCGATCGGGATCCGGTAATGCACCGGGTCCCAGTAAGTTGTCCCGGCGTGGAGGTGATCGCGCTCGGGATCATGAAATCGAGCAGCTCCGCCCCATCCCGCTCGGCGATGTCCGTCGCCTGCTCCTTGCACTTGGCCCAGCGCCAGGCCGTGGCGCTCCCCGGCGCGCCCTGGAGCTGGATGTTGTAGGGGACAAAGAACAGCACCTTGCGCGTGCTGTTCGGCAGCGAGCGCAACATCGCGTCCAGCAGCGGCAGCGACGGGAACTGCGCCTCGGCCCCGACCGGCGCCGGGCTGTGGTCCATCGCCGGCCAGCGCAGGAAGGCCCGGTCCCGCCGCACCGGATCGTACGCCGATTCCGGCGGGACGAAGCTCGTGTAGCCGTCGAGCCCATACCGTCGCCGCTTGAGGTGGACCATGACGGCGAACTGGTTGGCCGCCTCCTGCACGGCATAGGGCGTGAGCATGTAGCGATACGCCGGCCATAGGTTCGTTCGGTACATCCACTCGGGGAACGGCCGCGGCGTGTAGCGCACGAACGTGTCGCTGCACCACGCCTGGTCCAGCGCGATCACCACGACCCGCGGCTGCGGATGGGCGCGCAGGAACACCTGGAGCATCCGGCTCTGCTCGTAGGCGGTCGCGCTGTTCATCGCCAGGTTGGCGAACCGCGCGCCGAACCCCGGGTTCAGCTCCGCCGGCTGCAGCAGCCGGGCGGTGGAGTCGCCCAGCACGATCGAGTTCGAACGCCGGGCTGCGCGCCAGCGCCGGGAACGAGTAGCGCGCGTTGGTGCTGATCGGCACCCGCGGCAATGGCGGCGACAGCGGCAGCGTGTCCCACGGGTCAACGATCGCGACGAACCCATAGACGATGGCCAGCAGCGCGCCCGCGGTGATCGCGAACAGGCGCGCGAACCGGCACCACGCCTGCGGCGACGGGTCAGAACTGGAAATAGATGAACTCCGTCGGCAGGCGGCCCCCCGCCGCCAGCGCCAGCGCGACGAACCCCACCCCCGCCGGCACCGCCATCCAGGCCACCGGCCGCAGCCGCTCCAGCGCGAACTCCTGGCTGGTCGGCCCGATCAGCGCCACGGCGATCGCCAGCACGAGCACCCACGCATCCTGCACATGCGTCCGCCCCAACCCGCCCAGCCCGGCCATCCCCGTCAGCACGTGCCCGGCGACGCCGAAATCCCCCGCCCGGAACACCACGAACGACGCGACCGTGAACACGAGCGTCAGCGCCCAGCCGAACGCCGCCGGCATCCGCAAGCCCCGCCGGTCCCATGCGGCGTTCCCCGCAAGCGCCAAGCCCTGCAGCCCGCCCCAGGCCACGAACGTCCACGCCGCTCCGTGCCAAAGCCCGCCCAGCAACATGGTCAGCACCACATTGCGCGCCTGCGCCATCCGCCCGCGCCGGTTTCCGCCCAGCGGGATGTAGACGTAGTCGCGCAGGAACCGCGACAGCGTAACGTGCCACCGCCGCCAGAAGTCGCGGATGCTGGTCGCCCGGTAGGGGGCGGCGAAGTTGATCGGCAGCCGCAGCCCGAACATCCGCCCCAGCCCGATCGCCATGTCGGAGTAGCCGGAGAAGTCGAAGTAGATCTGCAGCGCGAACGCGCCGGCCGCGACCCACGCCTCGGCAAAGCTGAGCGGCACATGGCCCGCTTGGGCGAACAGCGGATCGCAGGCCCGCGCCGCCGTGTCGGCCAGCCCGACCTTCTTGGCGAACCCGATCACGAACAGCACCAGCCCGCGCGACAGGTTCTCCCACAGCTCCGGCCCGTGCGGGTCTCGCTGCCACTGCGGCATCATCTCGTTGTGCCGCACGATCGGCCCGGCGATCAGCTGCGGGAAGAAGGTCACGAAGGCGAAGAACTCGAGCAGCCCATAGATGTGCCGGTCCCCCCGGCGCAGGTCCACCAGGTAGGAGATCTTCTGGAACGTGAAGAAGCTGATCCCGAGCGGCAGGATGATGTTGAACGGCTCGAACGGCTGCCCGAGCAACGCCGCCACGTTCGCGCCCACGAAATTCGCGTATTTGCAGACGCCGAGCACGAGCAGGTTGAGCACGATCCCTAAGCCGAGGATCCAGCCCCGCCGCCAGGCCGCATACCACTGCACGATCAGCCAGATCGTCAGCGTGAGCAGGACCAGCGCCGGCACAAAGCGCAAATCCCAGTAGCCGTAGAAGACCAGCGAGGCGAGCACCAGCACCCACTGCCGCGCCCGCATCCCCGGCGCCGCGTAGTAGAGCGCCAGCACCGCCGGCAGGAACAGCAGCACGAAGACCTGCGAGTTGAACAGCACGCGCCGCTGGCGATTCGGCCCATGGCCCGGCGCGCGTGCGCGCTACGCCTGCTTCATCTCGATCAGCCCCTGGCGGATCTCCCGCCCGCGCTGGATCCGGTCCTCGATATACGCCGCGTCGCCCCAGCGCACCGCGCGCGCCATGGCCTGCGCGTCCTCGGTGAACCGCGCCAGCATCTCCAGCAGCGCCTCGCGGTTGTTGAGGAAGATGTCGCGCCACATCACCGGGTCGCTGGCCGCGATCCGGGTGAAGTCGCGGAACCCCGACGCGGCAAACTTCAGCACCTCCGACCGGCTCGCCTGATCGCCGCCGCCGCGCTCGCCGTTCGGCCGTGAGGTCGTCCGCCGTGCCGCAAATGGTGAACGCGATCAGATGCGGCAGGTGGCTCACGATCGCCACGACCCGGTCGTGGTGCCCCGGCTCCATCGCCTCCACCGTGCTGCCGCAGCGCCGCCACAGCTCCATCACCCGCTCCACCGCGCCCGGATCGGCCCCCGGCAACGGCGTCACCAGCGCCCACCGCCCCTGGAACAGCGCGCTGAACCCGGCATCCGGCCCGGAATACTCCGTGCCCGCCAGCGGATGCCCCGGCACGAAATGCACGTGCTCCGGCAGCAGCGGCCCGACGTCGCGGATGACCGACACCTTGGTGCTGCCCGTGTCGGTGACGATCGCCCCCGGCGCCAAGTGCGGCGCGATCTCCGCCGCGATCGCCGCGAACGCCCCGACCGGCGCCGCCAGCATCACCGCGTCCGCGCCCTGCACCGCCTTCCCGAGGTCGGCCTCGACCCGGTCCGCGATCCCGAGCGCCCGCACCCGCTCCAGCACGAACGGCGAGCTGTCAGTCGCGACCAGCTCTTCCGCGAGCGCGCCGCCCTCCTTGGCGACCCGCGCCACCGAACTTCCGATCAGCCCCAACCCGATGATCGCGAGCCGCCGAAACAGCGGCTCAGGCATGCGCCGGGTCCGCCCGCTCCGTCACCCAGGCGGAAAGCGCCTCCACCACCTGCTCGCACTCCTCCGCCGTGCCCGACGGTGATGCGCAGATGCGAGGCCAGGTTGTAGCTGCCCATCGGCCGCACGATCACGCCCGCGCGCCTTCAGCGCCTCGAACGCCGCGTCCGCCCGCTCCGCCGACCCGAACTCGGCCAGCACGAAGTTGCCCTGCCCATCCCGCGCCGCGATCCCGAGCTTGCGCAGCTCCGCGACCAGCCAAGGCCGGTATTTCGCGTTGTGCGCCCGCCCCTTCTCGACCCAGCCGGGCTCCGCCAGCGCCGCGATCCCCGCCGCCTGCGCCGCCTCGTTCACGTTGAACGGGCTGCGCACCCGGTTCAGCACGTCGATCACGTCCGGCGGCCCGTAGCACCAGCCGAGCCGCGCGCCGCCGAGCCCGAACACCTTGCTGAACGTCCGCAGCATCACCGTGTTGTCGCCGGCATCCACCAGCTTGATCGCCCGGGTCGTAGCCGGGATCCTCCACATACTCGGCATACGCCGCGTCCAGCACCAGCAGCGCCTCCGCCGGCAGGCCCTGCCGCAGCCGCTCGACCTCCGACTGCGGCAGCATGGTCCCGGTCGGGTTGTTCGGGTTGGCCAGGAACACCAGCCGTGTCGCCGGCGAGACCAGCGCCAGCATGGCGTCCACGTCCGCGGTCAGGTCCCGCTCGGGCGCCTTCACGCACGGTGCAGCCCGCCACATGGCCGTAGATCTCGTACATGCTGAACGCGAACTCGGAGATCACCATCTCCGTCCCCGGCCCGCCATAGGCGTGGATCAGCAGCGCGATCAGCTCGTCCGACCCGGCGCCGCACACGATCCGCTCCGGGTCGAGCCCGAACCGCGCCCCGATCGCGCGCCGCAGCTCGAGCGCCGCGCCGTCCGGATAGCGGAACGCCTCCGCCGCCGCCGCCGCCCAGGCCGCCTGCGCCCCCGGCGGCGTGCCGAACGCCCCCTCGTTGGACGACAGCTTGATCACCCGGTTCTGCCCGACGACCTTGCTCTCCCCACCCTTGTAGGGCCGCACATCGAGGATGCCCGGCCGCGGACGCGGGCTCATGCGCCCTCTCCCACCGGCACCGCATAGGCCCCGATCACCGTGCACGAGCGCGAGCGTCGTAAGCCGCACGTCCCCGTCGTCGACAAACCCGTCCATCTCCGCCAGCAGCGCCCCCGGCGCCCGCGCCACGCACACGCAGCCCGGCCTCCGTGAGCGCCGCCCCGAGATCGTGCCCATCCTCGCCGGTCGCGAACCCCAGCAGCGTGCGGTCATCCCCGCTCGGGTCCGGGCGCCGCCGCGCTCACCACCAGCGCCTCCGCTCCCGGCACGCCATCGGGCCGCCGAGCCCAAAACGGCAGGCGCGCCGACCACATGACAACCGTGTCTCCCTCAGTCCTCATCAGCGAGACCCACCATCGCTCGCCCTCGCCCGGCATCGGCACCACCGCCGCCGTCGCTTCGCCCCGGCGCACCTCGTCGAGCGCCGCTTCCGCCCCGCCCTGCACCGCAACCGGCGTCAGCGCCCCAAAATGCTCGCGCGCCACCGGCTCGCAGCGCCGCCGACCCAACCGCGACCAGCATCGCCCGCTGCTGCGCCGTGCTCCCCGCCAGCAACTCGCGCCAAATCCGCACCACCGTCGCCGGCTGCAGCGGCGGCCGATTGCGCGCCAGCAACCGCCGGATGATCGACGCCTCCCGACCCGGCCGCAGCGGCACCCCGCCCTTGGCCCCCAGCGCCCCGATCTCCGGCACGATCTCGGCCCGGCGCATCAGCCCGTCATGCAACTCGTCGTCGATGCGGTCGAGCTCGGCACGCAGCGCATGGAAGCCGGTGCGCGGCGCAGGTCGGAGGGCGGCAGCGGGGTTGCGGCGAGGGCTGGACATGGGCGCGCCATTATAAGGCGCGGACCCGTGAGCGGTAGTGCGCTCCGCCCAACCGTTGCCCCCTCGGTCCCCCGATCCTATGTGGAGCCGGCAATGGATGTCCCCGAGCCCGGGCGGCCGATCTCCCACCAAGCCGCCACCTTCACGGACGGGTTCACGCTCGAGAGCGGCGCCGTGTTGCCCGAACTCGAGGTGGCATACCGCACGTACGGCCAGCTCAACCCCGACCGCAGCAACGCCGTCCTGGTCTGCCACGCCCTCACCGGCGACCAATACGTCGCCGAGCCCCACCCGCATCACCGGCAAGCCCGGCTGGTGGGACCGCGTGGTCGGGCCCGGCCTGCCGGTCGACACCGACCGCTTCTTCGTCATCTGCGCCAACGTGCTCGGCGGCTGCATGGGCAGCACCGGCCCGCGCAGCCCCAAGCCCGGCGGCGGCGTCTGGGGCACCGACTTCCCGTCCGTCACCATCCGCGACATGGTCCGCGCCCAGCGCAAGCTGATCGAGCACCTCGGCATCCCCCGCCTGTTCGCCGTCATCGGCGGCTCCATGGGCGGCATGCAGGCGCTCGAATGGGCCGCGAGCTTCCCGGAGCTGGTGTTCGCCGCCGTCCCGGTCGCCACCGCCTCCTTCCACTCCGCCCAGAACATCGCCTTCCACGAGGTCGGCCGGCAGGCGATCTTCGCCGACCCGGACTGGGACGACGGCTGCTACTGGCGCTCCGGCAAGATCCCCGCGCGCGGCCTGGCCGTCGCCCGCATGGCCGCGCACATCACCTATCTCAGCGAAGCAGGCGCTGACCCGCAAGTTCGGCCGCCGGGTCCGCACCGCGGCGGAGGTCGACCCGAACGCCGTCACCCTGTTCGGCGACATCTTCGAGGTCGAGAGCTACCTGCGCCACCAGGGCAGCACCTTCGTCCACCGCTTCGACGCCAACTCCTACCTCACCATCACCCGCGCTATGGACCTGTTCGACCTCGCCGCCGACCATGGCGGCGACCTCGCCTCCGCCTTCCGCGGCAGCGCGACCCGGTTCTGCATCGTCTCCTTCGACAGCGACTGGCTGTTCCCCACCGCGCAGTCCCGCATCATCGCCCGCGCCCTCAACCGCGCCGGCGCCAACGCGAGCTTCGTCGAGATCAAGAGCGACAAGGGCCACGACGCCTTCCTGCTCGACGAGCCCGACTTCCACCGCACGCTCTCCGGCTTCCTCGCCGGCTGCGCGGAGCATGCGGGGCTGTCGTGATGCCGTCTTGTCGGCATCTGCGCGCGGGGTTGGTGGCGCCGCGCGCGATATGAAGCAGCAGCCCCCCGTCCAGTATTTCGCCAAGAACATGCGCCTCGATCTCCAACTCATGTCGGAGATGATCGAGCCGCGCTCGCGCGTGCTCGACATCGGCAGCGGCGACGGCACCCTGATCGAGCACCTGTTCCGCACCCGCGGCTGCGACGCGCGCGGCATCGAGATCGACATGGACGAAGTCACCCGCTCCGTCGCCCACGGCCTCCCGGTCATGCACGGCGACGCCGACACCGACCTCACCCACTATCCGGACGGTCTATTCGACTACGTCGTGCTCTCCCGCACGCTTCAGGCCGTCGAGCGCCCGCGCGAAGTGTTGCGCCAGATGCTCCGCATCGGCACCCGCGCCCTGGTCAGCTTTCCCAATTTCGGCCACTGGCGGGTGCGTTGGCAGCTCCTCTCGCTCGGCCGCATGCCGATGACCTCGACCTGGGACCGGCCCTGGTACGAGACGCCGAACATCCATCCCTGCACCATCCAGGATTTCTTCGACCTGTGCGCGCAGGAGGGCTACGCCGTCGAGCGCTGGCTCGCGGTCGACGACGGCGGCCGCCGCGCCCCCTGGCGCCGCTTCCCGCGCCTGGCCAACCTGTTCGGCGAGCAGGCCCTGTTCCTGCTCCGCCGCGCCTGACGGGAAGCACTGGCCACCGCAGGCCAATCGCGCTATTTAAGTGACCCACCGGTCACCCCGCCTCGGGCTGACCGAAATAGGATCACTGATGGACGGAGACGCCGGCAGGCCGGCCACACGGGAGCTTGGTGCCGCCGACATTGCCGAGGCAGACCGCCCCGCCGATCGACGCAAGCCGACCCCACGCTGGAAGAAGCTCCTCTACTGGACCGTCGGCCTGGCCGCAGTATCTGCGCTGGTGATCGCCGGCCTCCTGTTCTGGCTGCATAGCCGCGACTACGCCAGCACGGACGACGCCTTCGTCGACGGCCACGTCTCCCAGATCTCCGCCCAAGTCAGCGCCCGCGTGACCCGCGTCGCCATCGACGACAACCAGCGCGTCACAGCCGGCCAGGTCCTGGTCGAGCTCGACCCGCGCGACTTCCAGGTCCGCGTCGACCAGGCCGAAGCCCAGCGCGCCCAAGCCGCCGCCCAACTCCAGCAGGCCGAGGCGGCGCTGATCCAGCTCCAGGCCGCCATCGACCAGGCCGAAGCCAACGTCCGGGTCGCGGAAGCCGATCTCGGCCAGGCTCAATCCGACTTCGCCCGCTACCGCGCCGTCGATGCCCGCGCGATCAGCCGCCAGCAGGTCGACACCGCCGCCGCCACGGCCAAGTCGGCGCAGGCGAAGGTGGACGCCAACCGCCAGGCCGTCGCCGCCGCCCAGGCCAACGCGCGGGCGCAGCAGGCCCAGATCGAAGCCGCGCGCGCCAACCTCAAGGCCGCGGACGTCGCCGTCGACAACGCCCAGCTCCAGCTCTCCTACACAAAGATCACCGCCCCCCGCGACGGCACCATCGCCAAGCGCACCGTCGAGCTCGGCAACTACGTCAACCCCGGCCAGGCGCTGCTCGCCGTGGTCGGCAACGACCGCTGGATCACCGCCAACTTCAAGGAAACCCAGCTCGCCGGCATGAAGCCCGGCCAGCCCGTGACCATCAGCGTCGATTCCTGCCCGGACCACGGGCTCGATGGCACCGTCGACAGCATCCAGCCCGGCTCCGGCAGCGTGTTCAGCTCGCTGCCGGCCGAGAACGCCACCGGCAACTACGTCAAGGTCGTGCAGCGCTTCCCGGTCAAGATCACCATCAAGGACGCGGACGCCGTCCGCTGCCAGCTCTCGCCCGGCATGTCGGTCGTCCCCAGCGTACGCCTGCGTTGACGCCTCGCCCCGATCTCCCACGATCCGCGGCCGGGCCGAACAGCCCCTGGCTGATCGCGGTGATCGTCTCCATCGCGACCTTCATGGAGGTGCTCGACACCACCATCGCCAACGTCGCGCTCCGCCACATCGCCGGCTCGCATGGGCGCCAGCCAGGACGAGAGCACCTACATCATCAGCTCCTACCTGATCAGCAACGCGATCATCCTGCCGATCAGCGGCTGGCTCTCCAACGTCCTCGGCCGCAAGCGCTTCTACATGATCTGCGTGGCGATATTCACCGCCAGCTCCGTCCTGTGCGGCACGGCGACCAGCCTCGGCATGATCATCGTCTTCCGCGTCCTGCAGGGGATCGGCGGCGGCGGCCTCGCGCCGACCGAGCAGAGCATCTTCGCCGACAGCTTCACCCCGAAGCAGCGCGCCATGGCCTTCGCGCTCTACGGCTTCACCGTCGTCACCGCCCCCGCGGTCGGCCCGGTGCTCGGCGGCTGGCTCACCGACCACTACTCCTGGCACTGGGTGTTCCTGATCAACCTGCCGGTCGGCCTGATCTCGCTGCTGCTGGTCTGGTTCTTCGTCTACGACTCGCCGCTGCTGATCCGCGAGCGCGCGGAGCGGCTGCGGCGCGGCTTTAAGGTGGACTACGTCGGCTTCGCCCTGGTCGCGATCGGCTTCGGCTCGCTCCAGGTCGTGCTCGACCGGTTCGCGCGCGAGGACGGGTTCTCCACCCCCTGGGTCACCGCGCTGGCCGTCGTCGCCGCCCTCGCGCTCGGCGCCCTGGTCGTCTGGGAGCTCCGCCACGAGCAGCCGGTCGTCAACCTGCGCCTGCTCCGCAGCGCCCCGTTCGCCATCAGCAACGTCATCCTGTTCATCTTCGGCTTCATCATCGTCGCCACCACGCAGCTCCTGCCGCAGTTCTCGCAGGAGCTGCTCGGCTACGACGCGCTGACCGCCGGGATGACGCTGGCGATGGGCGGCGTGGTCAGCCTGTTCATGATGCCGATCTCCGGGATCGTCACCGGCCGGCTCATCCAGCCGAAATGGCTGGTCATGCTTTCCCTGGGCGGCGTGGCCTACGCCATGTGGTATTCCTCCGGCCTCGACCTGGACGCCGGGTTCTGGACCCTCTCGCGCGCCCGCATGCTCCAGGTCGTCTGGATGCCGCTGCTGTTCATCCCGCTCTCCGCGGTGCAGTTCATCGGCGTGCCGCCCAACAAGAGCCCGGAGGCCTCCGCCCTGGTGAACCTCATGCGCAACCTCGGCGGCTCCGTCGGCATCGCCGCGGTCACGACGGAGCTGCAGTGGCGCAGCCAGTTCCATCACGCGCGCCTGGCCGAGCACATCACGCCCTACAACGGCTGGGGCTGGAACTCCGCGCTGGCACAGATCGCCCAGCGCGTGCAAACGCAAGCCACGATGCTCAGCTATGTCGACGTATTCACCATCCTCACGGTGGTGGCACTCGCCGCCGCGCCGCTCGTGCTATTCCTCCCCAATATCCCCAAAGGAGCTCCGGTTGGTGGGCATTAGGCCACTTCTTCTCGCGTCATCTTTGCTGCTCGCCGGATGCGAGGTCGGCCCCAACTTCGAGCCCCCCAGCCCCTGGTCGCCGCTCTCCTGGTTCCGCAGCACCCATTCGGAGCCGGCGCGCGCGATCAGCATGGCGGTGGCCGCGCCAATCAACGTCGAGTGGTGGAACGTGCTGCACGACCCCATCCTGACCCGCCTCGAGCGCCGGGTCGCAGACAGCAACCTCGACATCCGCACCGCCGGGATCCGCCTGGCCGAAGCCCGCGCCCAGCGCGGCGTCACCGGGGCCGGCCAGTATCCGACGGTGAACGGCAACGGCAGCTACACGCGCGAGCGGCCCAGCAGCAAGGGCGTGCTCAGCCTGCTCAGCGGCAGCGATACCGGCCAGACCGACAGCAACGGCCTGGGCGGCCGGCAGGGCGGCATCCCGAGCAGCGCCCCGGTCGGCGCCTTCGACCTGTTCCAAGCCGGCTTCGACGCCTCCTACGAAGTCGACGTCTGGGGCCGCGTCCGTCGGCAGATCGAGAGCGCCGACGCCGCCATCGACTCCTCCACCGAAGCCCGGCGGCAGACCCTGCTCACCAGCCTCGCCGAGCTCGCCCGCAACTATGTCCAGCTCCGCGGCTACCAGGAAGACGAGCGCATCGTCCGCGACAACCTCGCCACCGCGCAGCAAGCCGTGCGTCTGACCGAAGAGCGCTTCCGCGGCGGCCTCGCCTCCGACCTCGACGTCGCCAACGCCCGCGCCCAGGAGGAGGCGACCGGCGCCGCCCTGCCGACCCTGGAGCAGCAGGAGGAGCAGGCGATCAACGCCATTAGCCTGCTGCTCGGCCAACCTCCGGGCGCCCTCGGGGCGGAGCTGCGGCCGCGCAAGCCGATCCCGCCCGTGCCGCCGCAAGTCCCGATCGGCCTGCCGTCCGAACTCGCTCACCGTCGCCCGGACATCCGCCAGGCCGAGGCTCAACTGCACGCCGCCACCGCCGATATCGGCGCCGCGCAGGCGGACTTCTATCCCAAGATCACCCTGTCCGGCAGCTTCGCCCTGCAGGCGCTGCAGTTCAAGGATCTGGCGAGTTGGGACGCCCGCACCTACGGCTTCGGCCCGGCCATCACCATCCCCATCTTCGAGGGCGGCCGCCTCCGCCGCACCCTCGAGCTGCGCAAGGCGCAGCAGCAGGAAGCGGCGGTCAATTACCAGCGGACGGTGCTGCAGGCGTTCCATGACGTCGACAACGCCCTGATCGCCTACCGCGCCGACCAGCTCCGCCGCGACCGGCTGGCCGCCCAGGTCGCCCAGAGCCGCCGCGCGCTCGGCATCGCCAACGACCGCTACAAGCAGGGCCTGTCCGACTTCCTCGAAGTGCTCACGGCGCAGCGCACCGTTCTGAGCGCCCAGCAGGACCTCGCCACCGCCACCACCGCGGTCTCGACGGACCTGATCCAGCTCTACAAAGCCCTCGGCGGCGGCTGGCAAGTCGGCGAAAGGACCTAACCCGAGACGTCCGAAAGCCCTCTCCCGCTGGCGGGAGAGGGTTGGGTGAGGGTGGCCTGCCGCCCCCGCCTTGCACCAATAAAGATATCCTTATATCACCCCGGCACCCCGCAGGAGCCCGGCATGCCCGACGTGAACATCCCCCACGACTACAAGGTCCGCGACATCACGCTGGCCGACTGGGGCCGCAAGGAAATCCGCATGGCCGAGGACGAGATGCCCGGCCTCATGGCGATCCGCGCCGAATACGGCCCGAGCCAGCCGCTTCGCGGCGCCCGCATCGCCGGCTCGCTGCACATGACCATCCAGACCGCCGTGCTGATCGAGACTCTGACCGCCCTCGGCGCCACCGTCCGCTGGTCGAGCTGCAACATCTTCTCCACCCAGGACCACGCCGCCGCCGCCGTGGCCGAGGCCGGCGTCCCCGTCTTCGCCTGGAAGGGCATGAACGAGGACGAGTTCTGGTGGGCGATCGAGAAGACCGTCGCCGGGCCGGACGGGTGGACGCCGAACATGATCCTGGACGATGGCGGCGACCTGACCAAGGTCGTCCACGAGAAGCATCCGAAGCTGCTCGACGGGATCAAGGGCCTCTCGGAGGAGACCACCACCGGCGTACATCGGCTCTGGGACATGGCCAAGTCCGAAACACTCAAAGTCCCGGCCATCAACGTCAACGACAGCGTGACCAAGTCGAAGTTCGACAACCTTTATGGGTGCAAGGAGAGCCTGGTCGACGCCATCCGCCGCGGCACGGACGTGATGCTCGCCGGGAAAGTGGCCTGCGTCGCCGGCTATGGCGACGTCGGCAAGGGCTCCGCCGCCAGTCTCAAGAACGGCGGCTGCCGCGTGCTGGTGACCGAGGTCGACCCGATCTGCGCGCTGCAGGCGGCGATGGAGGGCTACGAGGTCGTCACCATGGAGGAGGCCGCTCCCCGCGCCGACATCTTCGTCACCGCCACGGGCAACATCGACGTCATCACGATCGACCACATGCGGCAGATGAAGCACCGCGCCATCGTCTGCAACATCGGCCACTTCGACAGCGAGATTCAGATCGAATCCCTGCGCAACTACCGCTGGGAAAACGTGAAGCCGCAGGTCGACGAGGTCGTCTTCCCCGACGGCAAGCGCCTGATCGTGCTGAGCGAGGGCCGCCTGGTGAACCTCGGCAACGCCACCGGGCACCCGAGCTTCGTCATGTCGGCGAGCTTCAGCAACCAGGTCCTCGCCCAAATCGAGCTCTGGACCGCACCCGCCGGCAAATACAAGAACGAGGTCTACACCCTGCCCAAGCACCTCGACGAGAAGGTCGCGGCGCTGCATCTGGACAAAGTCGGCGCGAAGCTGACCAAGCTGTCGCCGCAGCAGGCCGAATACATCGGCGTAACGGTCGCCGGCCCGTTCAAGCACGAGCTCTACCGGTACTAAGTTGTCGGATTGCAAAGGCTCGGCCTTCGCTGGGGTTCAGGGGCAAAGCCCCTGGCCTCTCCGACCGAGCTGATCGTTTCGGCTGATGATTTCGGCCTCTCGGTCGAGGTCAACGAGGCGGTCGAGCAGGCGCATCGGGAGGGCATCCTCACCAGCGCCAGCCTGATGGTCGCCGGCCCGGCCGCCGCCGACGCGGTGCGTCGCGCCCGCGCCATGCCCGGCCTCGGCGTCGGCCTGCACCTCGTCGTCATCGAGGGCCCAGCCGTGCTGCCCAACTCCGCCCCCGCTGGCCACTTCGGCAGCGACCAGCTCCGCCTCGGCCTCGACTACTTCGCCCGACCCGGCGCCCGCCGGCGCCTCCGTGCCGAGATCGAGGCCCAATACCGCGCCTTCGCCGCCACGGGCCTGCCGCTCGACCACGCGGACGCCCACAAGCACATGCATCTGCACCCGACGGTCGGCCGCATGCTGATCCAGGCCGGCCGGCCGCACCAGCTGCGCGCCCTGCGCGTCCCGGCCGAACCGCCGGCGCTGATGCGCGCCTGCGGCGAGCCGCCCGGTCTCGGCGCCCGCGCGCTCTACCGCTGGTCCAGCCTGCTCCGGCGACAGGCGCGCCGCGCCGGGCTGCTGGTCAACGACTGGATCCTCGGCCTGGCTTGGAGCGGCGGCATGACGGGCTCACGCCTGCGCCGCGCCGCGCCGCATCTGCCGCCCGGTCTCGGCGAGCTCTATTTCCACCCGGCCACTGGCCGCGGCCCAGACCTCGTCCGCCTTATGCCGGATTATGATCACACGGGAGAATTATCGGCGCTGCTCGATCCCGACGTGCGCGCCGCTTTGACGGCGCGGGCACGGCTCCGGGGCTGGCTCAGCCGGGGCTGAGCGTATTGGAAGCGTCCTCGCCCGGATGCTGAGCGAGACCTTGGTGCCGCAGGGCGGTCCAGCCAATCAGCAGCGCTAGAATGATCAGTGCCGTGCGAACGAAGGCCATTACCCTGCACCCCACCGCGGGACGAGTCAACTCGTCCCGTGCTTCCCGTCCTTATCCGCTAAATCTGTGAAGAAAGTGTGACCTGCATCACCTCGGATAACGCATTCCTGCCGAGCGAGGCCGGCATGCAACGGGCCGTGCTGACGCCGCTTGCGTTCCTAGGCGAGAAATCCTAGGACCTTAGTCCTTCGAGACTGGAGGCCTCGCCACCGCATGCCGAAGCTGACCAGAGACGAGGCCCGAATCCTCGCCAGCATCCGCCGCCTCTTCGTTCTGTGCCGAGAGTAGCCCTGCCGCCCGTGCCCGAGCCCGAGCCCGAGCCCACGGCGGTCACCCTGCAACTGATCCTCAAGGAGATGAGAACCATGTCCGACACGTTCGATTCCGAGATGTCCCAGCTCCGCGCCGACGTCGCCGCCCAGGGCAGCGTCATCGCCAGCGCCACCACCGCCTTCGCCGGCCTCGCCGCCAAGATCGCCGCCGCCGAGGCCGCGGCCAAGGCCGCCGGCGCGACCGATGACCAGATCAGCAGCGTCGCCGCGGTGCGCCAGAGCCTGGAGGCCAACACCGCCTCACTCGCCGCTTCCATCCCGGCCAACACCCCGGTCGCGACCGCGACGGTGACGCCGGCCCCCGTCGTGCCCACGCCGACCCCGGACGCGCCGACGCCGACGCCGACGCCGACGCCAGACGCGCCCGCGCCCACGCCCACGCCGGACGCTCCTGCTCCGGCCGCTGACGCCGCGACCGTCGCCGCCACGACCACCCCGCCCGCGCAGGCTTGATCGGGAGGGAGCGCGGCCGGGCGCCGCGCTCCCTTGCCCTCCGCTCCGCTTTTGCCCGAACCTTCCCGGACAACAGGAGGTGCGGGCCATGATCTCACGACGCGTTTTTGCCGGCTGCGGGATCTGCGCAGCCATCGGCCTGGTCGCCGAGAACGTGTCCGCCCAGGGCACCCAGGCCCAGGGCACCACCCCGGCTTTCACGCGCAAGCAGCTCGACAAGACCGGCGTCGGCAATACCGGCTACGACACCATCCTGATGGAGATCACCATCAACCCCAACGCCAAGGTCCCGCGCCACACCCATCCGGGCACCGAGTCCGGCGTGGTGGCCGAGGGCGAAGCCACGCTGCACATCGAAGGCCAATCCGAACGCGTGATCCGCGCCGGCGACACCTTTTTCGTCACCGTCGGCACCCCGCACAGCGTGGACAACGGCGGCAAGCCCACCAAGGTGTTCTCGACCTACGTCGTCGAGCGCGACAAGCCGCTCGCCTCCCCGGCTTAGAGTGCCTTTCAGAACTCGCTGCGCTGAGTCGGCTGGCGGTGATTTCTGAGCACCGGAGCTCTGCGCGAGCGCTCGCTCGTCGCACCGGAGCGCAGGAAATCGCCGTCAGACGGCCAGCGTAGTAGAGTTTTGAAAGGCACTCTGATCGTTGACACCCTGCGGGGCGGGCCATACCACTCGGCCAAACGCAGGGGGAACGGGCATGCGAGGCTTCGCGCTGGCGGTCGTGGCAGCGGTCGCGCTGACCGCCGGGTCGGCGGCTCAGGCACAGGTCAAGGTCGGGATCTCCATCTCCACCACCGGCCCGGCCGCCAGCCTCGGCGTGCCGGAAAAGAACTCCGTCCCGTTCATGCCAAAGGAGATCGCCGGGCAGAAGGTCGAATACATCGTGCTCGACGACGGCGCCGACTCCACCCGCGCCGTCGCCAACGCCCGCAAGATGATCGACGAGAACAACGTCGACCTGCTGATCGGCTCGTCCACCACCCCCGCCTCGCTCGCCCTGGTCGACGTCGCCGGCGAGAAGCACGTCCCGCTGATCTCGCTCGCCGCCTCCGAGAAGATCGTCGCCCCGGTCGAGGGCGCGCGCCGCTGGGTGTTCAAGACCCCGCAGAACGACAGCCTCATGGCCCGCGGCGTCGCCGGCCACATGGCCGCGCACGGGATCAAGACGGTCGGCTTCATCGGCTTCAACGACGCCTATGGCGACGGCTGGCTGACCGAGGCGCAGAAGGCGTTCGAGCCGAAAGGCATCAAGATCGTCGCCACCGAGCGCTACGCCCGCAACGACCAGAGCGTCACCGGCCAGGTGCTCAAGGTCATGGCCGCCCACCCCGACGCGGTGCTGATCGCCGGCGCCGGAACCCCCGCGGCCCTGCCGCAGAAGACGCTGAAGGAGCGCGGCTACACCGGCGCGTACTACCAAACCCACGGCGTCGCCAACCAGGACTTCCTCCGCGTCGGCGGCAAGGACGTGGAGGGCACGATCCTGCCCGCCGGCCCGGTCCTCGTCCCGACCCAGCTTACCGACAACAACCCGATCAAGCCGATCGCCACCAAGTATGTCGATCAGTACGACAAGACCTACGGCGCCGGCAGCTTCGCCACCTTCGGCGCCCACATGTTCGACGCCGGCATCGAGCTGAGCCACACCGTCCCCGAGGCGCTCAAGGCCGGCAAGCCCGGCACGGAGGCCTTCCGCTCCGCCCTGCGCGACGCGCTCGAGCGGCAGCACGAGGTCGTCCTCTCCAACGGCATCGTCGACATGTCGCCGACCGATCACAACGGGCTCGACGACCGCGCCCGCGTCATGGTCACGATCAAGGACGGCACCTGGTCCTTGATCCGCTGAACTCCCGCCTCCACGCCTGAGGTCCGGCGTGGACTCGACCATCGCTCTCATCCTGCTGCAGGACGGCATCGTAAACGGGGCCATCTACGCCCTGCTCGCGCTCTCGCTCGTGCTGGTCTTCGCCGTCACCCGCGTGATCCTGATCCCGCAAGGCGAGCTCGTCGCCTACGGCGCGCTCACCTACGCCGCGCTCGACACCGGACACCTGCCGGGCAGCATCTGGCTGCTCGCCGCCCTCGCCGTCGCCGCCTTCCTCGCCGGGCTGGTCACCGAGCGCCGGGTCGGCCGCGCGCTGCTGATCGAGACACTCGTCATCCCAGCCGCCGCAATCGCCGCCGCGGTCGTGCTCGCCCCGCTCCGGCCCGGCGTCGCCGTCGAGGCACTGCTCGCGGTCGCCCTGGTGGCCCCGATGGCGCCCTGCCTCTACCGCCTCGCCTTCCAGCCGCTCGCCGACGCCTCCGTGCTGGTCCTGCTCATCGCCAGCGTCGGCGTGCACCTCGCGCTCTCCGGCCTCGGGCTGATCTTCTTCGGGCCGGAAGGCTCCCGCGCCACCGGCTTCTCCGACGCGCGCCTCGCCCTCGGAGACCTCGACGTCCCGGGCCAGGCGCTGTGGATCCTGGGCCTGACCGTCCTCAGCATGGCCGCGCTCGCCCTGTTCTTCGGCCGCACCCTGCTCGGCAAGGCCCTCCGCGCCACCGCCGTCAACCGCCTCGGCGCCCGGCTGGTCGGCATCGGCACCGCCGAGGCCGGACGCATCGCCTTCGCGCTGGCCGGGCTGATCGGCGCGCTCTCCGGCGTGCTGATCGTCCCGCTCACCACCGTCTACTACGACAGCGGCTTCCTGATCGGACTGAAAGGCTTCGTCGCCGCCATCGTCGGCGGCCTCGCCAGCTACCCGCTCGCCGCCGCCGCCGCCGTCCTGGTCGGCTGCGTCGAGAGCTTCTCCAGCTTCTACGCCAGCGCCTTCAAGGAGGTGATCGTGTTCGCGGTCATCATCCCGGTGCTCCTCATCCGCTCCCTCGGCAGCCCGGCGGAGGAGGAAGAATGAGCAGGTATGCCCCGCTGGCCCTGTTCGCCGCCCTGTTCTGCCTGCCACTCCTGCCCTGGGTCCCGAGCTACTGGATCACGCTCGCCAACTACGCCGGCATCGCCGCCATCATCGGCGTCGGCCTGGTCGTGCTGACCGGCTACGGCGCCATGACCTCCTTCGCCCAGGCCAGCTTCCTCGGTTTCGGCGCCTACGCCACCGCCATCCTGACCACGCGCTACGACCTCTCGCCCTGGCTCGCTTTGCCCGTCTCGGTGCTGGCCGCCAGCCTCGTCGCCCTCTGCGTCGGCCTGATCACGCTGCGCCTCTCCGGCCATTACCTCGCCCTCGGCACCATCGCCTGGGCGGTCAGCCTCTACTACGTGTTCGCCAATCTCGATCTCTTCGGCCGCAACGACGGCATCTCCGGCATCCCCCCGCTCCGCGTTCGGCTCGCTCGCCCTGCTCGACAGCCGCGACTACTTCTACCCCGTCTGCATCGGCGTCGCCCTCTCCGTGCTGCTGACCCTCAACCTGCTCGACAGCCGACCCGGCCGCGCCATCCGCGCGCTCAGCGGCGGCGCGCTCGCCGCCAGCAGCTTCGGCGTGAACCTGCTCGCGACCCGGCTGCTCGCCTTCACCTACGCCGCCGCCCTCGCCGGCCTCGCCGGCTGGCTCTACGCCCACATGCAGCGCAGCGTGAACCCCACGCCATTCGGCCTCAACGCCAGCATCTTCTACCTACTCATGGCCGTGGTCGGCGGCGACCGGCTCCGTCTGGGGCGCGCTGCTCGGCGCCGGCCTGGTCACGGCCCTGAACGACGCGCTGCAGACCCTGCTCCCCCGCCTGCTCGGCACCGGCGGCAATTACGAGACGATCGTGTTCGGCGCCGCCCTCGTCCTGCTCCTGCAATGGGCGCCGGACGGTCTCTGGCCCCACATCGCCGCCCGCGCCCGCCCCCGCCCGCGCCGCATCGCCTCCGCCCAGCCGCTCCCCGCACGCCCCATGCCGGAACCCGGCGCCCCGGTGCTCGAAGCCACTCACCTCCGCAAGCAGTTCGGCGGCCTGCTCGCCGTGGACGCGCTCGACCTCGCCCTCGCCGGCCGCGAGATCGTCGCCCTCATCGGCCCGAACGGCGCCGGCAAGAGCACCACCTTCAACCTCCTCACCGGCGTCACCCGACCGACCGCCGGCACCGTCCGCCTGCTCGGCCACACGCTCCGCCGCGCCGCGCCGCCGCAAGTCGCCCGCCTCGGCGTCGCCCGCACCTTCCAGCATGCCAAGCTCGTCCCCGGCATGTCGGTGATCGAGAACGTCGCCCTCGGCGCCCACGGCCGCGGCCGCGCCGGCCCGCTCGCCGCCCTGCTCCGGCTCGACCGCGCCGAAGAACGCCGCCTCTTCGCCGAAGCCGCCCGCCAGCTCGAGCGCGTCGGCCTCCGCGACCGCGCCGACCTTCCCGCCGGCAGCCTCGCCCTCGGCCAGCTCCGCATCGCCGAGGTCGCCCGCGCCCTCTGCCTCGACCCCGTCCTCCTCCTGCTCGACGAGCCCGCCGCCGGGCTGCGCCACGCCGAGAAGGCCGACCTCTCCGCGCTGCTCCGCCGCCTGCGCGACGAAGGCCACACCGTGCTGCTGGTCGAGCACGACATGGACTTCGTCATGAACCTCGCCGACCGGGTGGTGGTCATGAACTTCGGCGTCAAGCTCGCGGAAGGCGACCCGGCCGCCGTCCGCGCCGACCCGGCCGTCATCGAGGCCTATCTCGGCGCCCCCGCCTGACCGTGCTCGAAGTCCGCAACCTCTCCGTCACCTACGGCAGCGTCATCGCCGTCCACGACGTCAGCCTCGAAGTGTCAGCCGGCCAGGTCGCCACCGTGATCGGCCCCAACGGCGCCGGCAAGACCACGCTGCTGAACGCGATCATGGGCGTCCACCGCGGCCGCGGCAGCATCCGCCTGCGCGGCACCGACATCGGCAAACTCGGGGTCGGAGCCCGGGTCCGCTCCGGCCTCTGCCTGGTGCCGGAGAAGCGCGAACTGTTCGGCACCCTCTCCGTCGAGGACAATCTCCGCCTCGGCGCCTTCCGCTTCCGCCACGAGGGCCGCGCCGCCGCCGCCCGCGCGCTGGCCGAGATCTTCGACCTGTTTCCCCGCCTCCAAGAACGCCGCCGCCAGCCAGCCGGCACCCTCTCCGGCGGCGAGCGGCAAATGCTGGCGATGGGCCGCGCACTGATGGCGCGCCCGGACGTGCTGCTGCTCGACGAGCCGAGCCTCGGCCTCGCGCCCCTGATCGTGGCCGAGATCTTCCGCATCGTCGCCGGCCTGCGCGGCCGCGGCTGCGCCGTCCTTCTCGTCGAGCAGAACGCCCGCGCCGCCCTGGGCATCGCCGATCACGGCTACGTGCTCGAGACCGGGCGCGTGGTCCTCGAAGGGCCCAGCGCCGCGCTGGCCGGCGACGGCCGGGTCGCCGCGACCTATCTCGGCGGCGGCTGAACTCTCGGCGACATCGGCGCGTTCACCTTGGTGAATCTCCATAGGAGGCCAATTTGCTCCGCCGTTTGACCCTCTCTCTCGCCGTCGCCGCCCCGTTGCTCGCCCTCGGCGCGCTCGCCCCGGCCGCCCACGCCGCCCCCGTCCAGCCCGGGCAGCAAGTCACCACCTCGGCGCCGACTTCGGTGGAGAAGGCCCAATATCGTCGGTACCGGCGCTACTACCGTCGGCACTATCGCCGCCGCTACGACCGCCGCTACGACCGGCGCTAACCCGCCGCTGTATCCGTCCTGACCCTCTCGGTCAGGACGGTTGCTTTCGTTTCCTGTCCAATCCAATCTGCCGGACGATACTCTGGCGGAAGGAGGACAGAATGAAGCTCGTCCCGGCCATATCGGCGGCCCTGGCATTAGCGACGGCGGCCCCGCCCGCCTTCGCCGCCACGGCATCAAGCCACACCGCCCTCGCCCTCGGCGCGATCGTCGGGTCCTACTCGCCGCTCCTCAGCATCCCGAACAAGGTCGTCCTGGCCCTCCTGTTCGAAGACAAGCCGGTCGGCAGCTCGCACCAGACACCCATCACGGTCACGGCGACCTCCGTCGTCTGCCGCGCCGGCGACGTGGACATCGCCGCATTCAGCTGCGCCCTGACCTTCGGCACGAAACAGGTGACCCTGACCGGCCGGCACGCCCACGAGCTGTTCGTGACCGTCGGGGAAGCCGGCGTGCCTCCCGACGTCGCCGCCGGCACCGCCTTCGAGGCGCTGCACACCTGAGCTGCAAGATCGACCCGGCCGTCATCGCCCAGAAATCCGGCGGCGGCGCCGACTGCACCTTCCAACCCGGCCCTCCCTAGCCGCCGCCCCTCCCGAGCCACCACGCGGCGGACCGCCCCCAAACTTGTCATGCCCGGGCCCGACCCGGGCATCCCCGGCCAACTGCAGCGCCCCATCAGGGCAGCCGCTTCTCCTGCAGCCGCGCCTCCACCGCGTCGCGCCACGGCGCGTCCGGCGCGGCGGCGAGCGCCTGCCGGAACAGCGCCGCGCTGCTCTCGCTGACCCCGCCCTCCGCCCGCACCGACGCCTCGGCCGCCCGCGCGGCGATCGTCGGATCGAACTGCGCCCGCAGCGCCATCCGATACGCCTCAGCCGCCGCCGCATCGTGCCCGCGCGACTCCTCGACCGAGCCGAGCAGGACGTAGCCCCGCCGCGCCTGCTCGCTCGCCGGGTTCATCAGCGCCAGCCGCTGCCCGCAACTGCTCGATCAGCGCCGCGTCGCTGCGCCTGCACCTGCGCGCCGTTGACCGACGGCATGAACGGCTTGCTGCCGCTCACCGCGTACAGCCCGAACGCGAGCAGCGGCACGAACAGGGCCGTGGCGGCGAGCACCCAGCGCCCGCTCGCGCGCGGCGCCGCCTCCTCCTTCGCCGCCGCGGCCAGCAACCGCCGCTGCACCTCCAGCACCGCGGTCGCGTGCTCGGCCGGCAGGATCCGGCCCTCGGCAAGGTCGCGGTCCAGCTCGCGCAGCTGCGTCTGGTGCAGCGCGATCGCCGGCTCCCGCGCGCCCCGCGCCGCCGCCCGACCGCGCAGGACCACCAGCACCGGCGCCAGTACGGCCAGCGCCAGCAGAGCGATCAGGACGAAGATCATGCGGCCGGCGGTGAGCCCGTCAGCTCGTGCAAGCCGGGCCCGCTCCGCCTCCGACAGCGGGGCCGGCGGGCTCGCAGCGCGCCGCCGCAGCAGCAGCGCCGCGCCGAGCCCGCCACCGACCGCGATCACCGGCGACAGCCACAGCGCCGCCGTCATCAGCGTCATCGGCGGCCGCAGCCGGACGAAGTCGCCGTACCGCGCGACCACCCACTCGGTCGCCTGCCGGTCGGTGTCGCCGGCCGCGATCCGCTGCCGAACCAGCGCGCGCAGGTCGCGGGCGAGGTCGGCGTTGCTGTCCTCGATGCTCTCGTTCTGGCACACGAGGCAGCGGAGCTGGCGCCCGACCTGCTCGGCCCGCGCCTCCAGCGCCGGGTCCTTCATCATCTCCGCTGGATCGCTGATCGCCCAAGCCGGCCCGGCGAGCCGCAGGAGCAGCAGCGCGAACAGCAGCCGGATCACGCCACGCTCCGCAGCAGCGGCCGCAACTGCGTCTCCAGCACGTCGTCCGTCACCGGCCCGGCCTGCCGCCAGCGCACCACGCCCTCGCGGTCCAGCAGATAGGTCTCCGGCACGCCATAGACGCCCCAATCGATCGCGACCCGGCCGGGCTCGTCGACCGCCACCCGCGCATACGGGTCGCCGTTCCGCCGCAGGAACGCGCGCGTGGCGTCCGGCTTGTCCTTGTAGGCGACGCCCCAGATCGGCACCCCCTCGCGCGCCAGCGCGGACAAGGTCGGCGCCTCGATCACGCACGGCACGCACCAGCTCGCGAAGAAATTGACCAGCATCGGCCGGCCCGGCGCCGCCAGCTCCGCGCTGCCGAACCCGCTCGCCCCCGGCTCCAGCGGCGGCAGGGACGCGAATGCCGGCACCTTGCGGCCGATCAACTGGCTCGGCACGTCGTGCGGGTCGAACCGCCCCTCGCTCATCCGGGCCAGGATGGTCCACGCGCCGTAGCCCGCCGCCGCCGGCCACGGCCAGCGGCGCCAGCAGCAGGAGCCGTCGCCGGTTCACGCCCGCCACTCGCCACGCCGGCCGGTCCGCGCCGCCGCCCGCGCCGGCGCGCCCACCCGCGCCCGCCGATCGAGCAGCGACAGACCCCCGCCCGCCGCCATGATCAGCGCCCCGAACCAGATCCAGGGCGCCAGCGTGTTGTCATGCAGCCGCAGCACCGCCGCCCCGTCCCGCTCCTCGCCCAGCACGGCGTAGAGGTCGCGCAACCCATTGGTATGGATCGCCGCGTCCGTCGTCGTCATCCGCTGCACCGGGAACGCCCGCCGCGACGGCTCGAGCGTCAGGAACGGCCCCCGTCCGTCGCTGACCAGGATGGTGGCGATGCGCGCTTCGTAGTTCGGCCCCGGCGCGTCGCGCAGGCTTTCGAGCGTCCAGGTATAGCCCGCGACCTCCACGCTCTCGCCCGGATGCAGCGCCACGACTCGCTGCGGTCGCCAGCGACATCCCCGCGATCCCCGCGACCGTGACGCCCAGCCCCGCATGCCCCAGCGTCGCCCCCCAACGCCGAGAGCCGCAGCCCGGCCAGCCGCGACACGCTCTGGCCTCAGCGGGATCCGGAACAGCCGCACCCGCTCGACGATCTCGGCGAACGCGCCGACGATCATCCACGCCGCGCCGGCAAAGGCCACCGCCGGCAGCACCCGCCGCAGCCCGAACCCGGCCGACGAGCCCGACAAACGCGCGCAAACAGCGCCGCCCACCAAAGCCGGGCCAGCGCCGGCCCGAGCTGCGCCCGCTTCCACGGCGAGCGCCCGGCGCCACCGTCATGATCGCGAACACCGGCACCGCCAGCGGCAGCACGGTCGCGTTGAAGAACGGCGCGCCGACCGAGATCTTGTGGTCGAACACGAAGTCGGCGATCAGCGGATACAGCGTCCCGGTGATGATCACCGCCGCCGCGCTGCACAGCATGATGTTGTTGAACACCAGCGCGCCCTCGCGCGAGAGCGGCGCGAACAGCCCGCCCGGCGCCAGCACCGGCGCCCGGAACGCGAACAGCAGCAGCGAGCCCCCGATCACCAGCGCCAGCAGCCCGAGGATGAACACCCCGCGGGTCGGGTCGTTGGCGAAGGCGTGCACCGAGTTGAGGATCCCCGAGCGCACCAGGAACGTGCCCGACAGGGAGAGCGAGAACGTCCCGATCGCCAGCAGCACCGTCCAGACCTTCAGCGCCTCGCGCTTCTCCACCACGATCGCCGAATGCAGCAGCGCCGTGCCGGTGAGCCACGGCAGCAGGCTCGCATTCTCCACCGGGTCCCAGAACCAGAACCCGCCCCAGCCCAGCTCGTAATAGGCCCACCACGAACCCAGCGCGATCCCGCTGGTCAGCAGGCACCAGGACGCCAGCGTCCACGGCCGCACCCACCGCCCCCAGGACGCGTCCACCCGGCCTTCGAGCAGCGCGGCGACCGCGAACGCGAACGGGACGGCAAACCCGACATAGCCCGCAGTAGAGGATCGGCGGATGGAAGGCGAGGCCGGGGTCCTGCAGCAGCGGGTTCATGTCCCGCCCGTCCAGCGGCGGCGGCCACAGCCGCACGAACGGGTCGCTCGCCAAGAGGCAGAACAGCAGGAACCCGGCCGAGCTCCCGCCCAGCACCCCGATCACCCGCGCCCGCAGCGCCGACGGCAGGTTGCGCCCGAACCCGGCCACCGCGCCCCCGCACAGCGCCAGGATCAGCCCCCAGAGCAGGATCGACCCCTCGTGGTTCCCCCAGGTGCCGGTGATCTTGTAGAGCAGCGGCTTCAGCGTGTGGCTGTTCTCGGCGATGTTGAGCACGGTGAAGTCGTCGCCGACGCTGCTCGCCACCAGCGCGCCCGCCGCCGCCACCAGCGCCAGCAACTGCGCCACCGCCAGCGCCGGCGCGGCCGCCATCAGCCGGCTGTCGCCCCGATGCGCGCCCCAGATCGGCACCACCGCCTGCGCAATCGCCAGCGCGCACGCCATCGCCAGGGCGAAATGGCCAAGTTCCGGGATCACGTCAGGATTTCCGGTCGATCGAGGAGGGCGTCCCGGACGGACTCAGCGTGTTCCAGGTCGCGGCCGGCGGCGGCGGGCCCTGCTCCGGGTGCCACATGCCCGACCGCTTCAGCGCGTCCGCCACGTCCTTCGGCATATAGGTCTCGTCGTGCTTGGCCAGCACCTCGCTGGCGCGGAACGTCCCGTCCGGCTGCAGCGCGCCCAGCATCACCGCGCCCTGCCCCTCGCGGAACAGGTCGGGCAGGATCCCGGAATAGGACACGTCCACCGCCGCCTTGCCATCCGTCACCCGGAAGTGCGCGATCGGCGTGCCCGCCACCTCCGTCCGATGCACGCTCCCGGCCTCGACCAGCCCGCCCAGCCGCAGCGTCCGCCCGACCTCGCCGGCATGCGCCTCGAGGTCCGATGGCGCGACGAAGAACACCAGATTGTCGCCGAACGCCGCCAGCGCCAGCGCGGTGGCCGAGCCGAGCCCGATCCCGCAGGCCAGCACGATCCAGAGGCGCCGCTTCTTGCGGGTCATCGCGCGCCCCGCTTGTCGACCGCGCGCAGCCGCCGCACGTGCCGAGCCGAGCCGCATCCAGGCGGACACCCCGAGCACCAGCGGCACGCCCACGCCCAGCGCATAGGAGGCGGCCACGAACGGCAGGTGCGTCATGCCCGCTCCGCCTCCGCCAGCAGCAAACCCCGGATCCGCCGCTCCATCACCGCCGCCCGCGTCCGCGCCAGCACCAGCGCGGCGAACGTCAGCGTGTAGCCCAGCGTGCACACCAGCAGCGGCCACAGCATGTCGATATGCATGCCCGGCGCGCCGGTCAGCGTGATCGTGTCGGGCTGGTGCAGCGTGTTCCACCAATCGACGCTGAACTTGATGATCGGCAGGTTGATCACCCCGACCAGCGCCAGGATCGCCGCCGCCCGCGCCCCGCGCACCGGGTCATCGAACGCGCGGATCAGCGCGATATGGCCGAGATACAGGAAGAACAGCACCAGCACGCTGGTCAGCCGCGCATCCCACACCCACCAGGCGCCCCACATCGGCTTGCCCCACAGCGACCCGGTCGCCAGGCACAGCCCGGTGAACGCCGCCCCCACCGGCCCGATCTCCGCCGCCGCCAGGTCGGCCAGCGGATGGCGCCACACGATCGAGAACAGCGAGCAAACCGCCAGGCCGAGATAGCCGCCCGAGGCCAGCCAGGCCGCGGGCACGTGGATATACATGATCCGCACGCTGTCGCCCTGCTGCCAATCCGCCGGCGACAGGAACAGGCCCCAGACCAGCCCGACCACCAGCAGCACCAGCCCCGGCCACGTCACCCAAGGCTGCACCGCGCCGGCCAGGCGCAGGAACCGCCCGGGGTTGGCGAACCGATGCAGCGAGCGCGCGGGTCGGGCAGGGAGAGCGGCGGCGTCCACGCCCAGAAGATAGCACGCCCAGCCCTGCATGTAAGTAAACGGACCTTAACGCTGCGTCACCTTCGGCCCCGGATTGACGCCGCCGGAGCATCGCGAGAGGCTCCCAACGTGCAATACTGGCTCGTGAAGTCCGAACCCGACTCCTTCAGCTGGGATCAGCAGGTGAAGAACGGCGTCGAGCCCTGGAGCGGCGTGCGCAACCACCAGGCCAAGCGCCACCTCGCCGCCATGCGCCTCGGCGACCACGCCTTCTTCTATCACTCCAATGTCGGCAAGGAGATCGTCGGCATCGTCGAGGTCGTCCGCGAAGCCTACCCGGACCCGACCGCGGAAAGCGGCGGCTGGGTCGCGTCGACATGAAGGCGCGTCGAACCCCTGCCCCGCCCCGTCACCCTCGCCGAGATCAAGGCCGACCCGGCGCTCGGCGACATGGCCCTGGTCCGCTACTCCCGCCTCTCCGTGAGCCCGGTGACGCGCGGCCGAGTGGACGCACATCCTCCGCCTCGCCAGGAACCCGCGCGCAGGCGCGTGATTCCCGCGCTCTGGAATTGCGGGCCGCGCGCGACTAACGTCCAACAAAACGCCAGAAACCAAGGGGAACGCCGTGTCCGAGACCCTCTACGCCGTCCCGCCCGCAATCGTGCCAGCGCGCCCATCTCGACGAGACGAAGCGGGAACAGTGGGCCGAGCGCGCGCGGCACGACCCGGCCGCGTTCTGGCTCGAGCAGGCCAGCCGCGTGAGCTGGATCAAGCCCCCCACCAAGTCCGTCGAAGGCGACTTCACCGGCGACGTCCGCATCCGCTTCTACGACGACGGCACGCTGAACGCCTCCGCCTCCTGCCTCGACCGCCACCTGGCGGAGCGGCCGGACCAGGTCGCCATCATCTGGGAAGGCGACGACCCCAACAGCTCCAAGCGGGTCACCTACCGCGCAGCTGCACGAGGAGGTCTGCCGCCTCGCCAACGCGCTCAAGTCGCTGGGCGTCAAGCGCGGCGACCGGGTCACGATCTATCTGCCGATGGTGGTGGAGGCCGCGGTCGCCATGCTGGCCTGCGCGCGGGTCGGCGCCATCCATGCCGTCGTGTTCGGCGGCTTCTCGCCCGACAGCCTGGCCAACCGCATCCAGGACTGCGACAGCACCGTGCTGATCACCGCCGACGAAGGCCGCCGCGGCGGCCGCAAGGTGGCGCTGAAGACCAACGCCGACGTGGCGCTGAAATCCTGCCCGTCCATCCAGCACGTGATCGTCGTGCCCGTCACCGGCGGGTCCGTCCCCATGCAGGACGGCCGCGACCACCGCTATGACGAGCTGATCGCCGCCGCCAGCCCGGACTGCCCGCCGGAGCCGATGAACGCCGAGGACCCGCTGTTCATCCTCTACACCTCCGGCAGCACCGGCAAGCCGAAGGGCGTGGTCCACACCACCGGCGGCTACATGGTCTGGGCCGCGATGACCCACCAGCTCGTGTTCGACTACCAGCCCGGCGAGGTCTACTGGTGCACCGCCGACGTCGGCTGGGTCACCGGCCACACCTATATCGTCTACGGCCCGCTCGCCAACGGCGCGACCACGCTGATGTTCGAGGGCATCCCCTCCTACCCCGACTGCCTCCCGCTTCTGGCAGCGTCGTCGACAAGCACGAGGTCAGCATCTTCTACACCGCGCCCACCGCCGATCCGCTCGCTGATGCGCGAGGGCGAGGGCCCGGTGAAGTCGACCAGCCGCCAGAGCCTGCGCATCCTCGGCAGCGTCGGCGAGCCGATCAACCCGGAGGCCTGGCTCTGGTATCACCGGGTCGTCGGCGAGGACCGCTGCCCGATCGTCGACACCTGGTGGCAGACCGAGACCGGCGGGATCATGATCTCCCCCCTGCCCGGCGCCGTCAGCCTCAAGCCCGGCTCCGCCACGCTGCCGCTCCCGGGCATCGAGCCCGTCCTGGTGGACGGCGAAGGCAAGCCCCTCGAGGGGCCGGCGGAAGGCAATCTCTGCATCGCCAAGCCCTGGCCCGGCATGATGCGCACGCTCTACGGCGACCACGAGCGCTTCGTGCAGACCTACTTCTCCACCTTCCCCGGCTACTACTTCACCGGTGACGGCGCCCGCCGCGACGCAGGACGGCTACTACTGGATCACCGGCCGGGTCGACGACGTGATCAACGTCAGCGGCCATCGAATGGGCACGGCCGAGGTCGAGAGCGCCCTGGTCGCGCACCCGAAAGTCGCCGAGGCCGCCGTGGTCGGCTTCCCGCACGAGCTGAAGGGCCAGGGCATCTACGCCTACGTCACCCTGATCGCCGGCGAGGAGCCGAGCGAGGCGCTGCGCAAGGAGCTGGTCGCCTGGGTCCGCCGCGAGATCGGCCCGATCGCCTCGCCCGACGCCATCCAGTGGGCGCCGGGCCTGCCCAAGACCCGCTCCGGCAAGATCATGCGCCGCATCCTGCGCAAGATCGCCGCCAACGAGACCGAGGGCCTCGGCGACACCAGCACCCTCGCCGACCCGGCCGTCGTCACCGAGCTGATCGACAACCGGGTGCACTGACCGAAACTCCCCCTCCCTTCGTCACCCCCGGGCTCGACCCGGGGGTCCCCCGCCCCACCATCCGCGTCGCGCAAACCGCCGCGGACCTCCGTGCGGCGGCCGGCCTGTTCCGCGCCTACGCCGCCTCGCTCCCGGTCGACCTCGCCTACCAGGATTTCGACGCCGAGCTGGCCGCGCTTCCCGGCAAATACGCTCCGCCCGCCGGCGCGCTGCTCCTCGCCCGCGCCGCGGACGGCACCCCGCTCGGCTGCGCCGCCCTCCGCCCGCTCGACGCGCCCGGCACCTGCGAACTGAAGCGCCTCTACGTCTGCCCGCACGGGCGCGGACAGCGCGTCGGCGAGGCCTTGGTCCTGGCGCTGATCGAAGCCGCCGAGCACATCGGCTACGCCGAGATGCGCCTCGACACCCTGCCCTCCATGGCCTCGGCCCAGGCTCTCTATCGGCGCCTCGGCTTCGAGACCACCGCGCCCTATTACGACACGCCGGTCGCAGGCACCGTCTTCATGCGCCGAAAGCTCTCGGGCTGACGGGTAAAATCCCCCCTGCCGCTCCGGTTTGCCCTGACCTGGTTTCCGTCTACTCTCGCGTGTTAACAACGATAAATCGATCCGGGGACATCATTTGAGTTCAGCGCGCTCGCGTTCCGGCTTCAGCCGGCCCTGGTGGCTGTTCATGTCTCCGCGCGACATCGGTCTTTTCCTGCAGAGCGCCCGCACGGATCAGCGCATCGCAGCCCAGCGCGCCACCGACGGTGCGCGCGCCGCCTTCGAGGCGGCGTATGCGGAGTTGGACGATCCCTGGCGCTCGTCCGACCCGCGCTACTTCTATCAGCGCTGGAAATACGAGGGCCTGATGGCCGCGCTCCCGGAGGGGCGCCGGTTCGGCCGCGCACTCGACCTCGGCTCGGGCACCGGCGCGCTCAGCATGGCGCTGACGAAGGTGGCAGACAGCGTGCTCGGCATCGACATCGCCCAATCGGCCGTGGACGCGGCAACACGGCGGGCAGGGGCGCGACCAGGGCTGCGATTCTCGCAAGGCGATATCGGCGCGCTCGACCCGGCGCTGGACGGCAGTTTCGACCTCGTGGTCGTGGCCGACACGCTTTATTATCTCGACCATGTGGATGACCCGAGCCTCAAGCGGACGGCTTCCCGCATCGCCCGCCTCCTGGCCCCTGGCGGCTTGTGCCTGCTCGCCAACCACTATTTCTTTTCCGCAGACAAGGATTCACGTTTGACCCGGCGCATCCACTCCGCCTTCGCGTGGTCGCCCGAGTTCGATCTGGTCTCCAGCCATCGCCGGCCGTTTTACCTCACCTCGCTGCTGAGCCGCGCAGCGCCGATGCCAACCTCGACATGAAGTGGGGCCGCGCGGCGGCGCTGGCCGTCGGCGTCGGCTCCTTCTTCTGGATCCTTTGGTCCGTCGGAATCGGCACGGTGGCGCAGGACGTGGCACTCGCCGGGCTTGCCCTGCCGGTCGTCGGGTCCGTGCACGTCGTGCAGCTCTATCTCTCGGCGTGCGCCTGGGGCGCAGCGATGGGCAGGATCGGCTTGACCGGGCTCCAGCTTCTCCGCCTCCGCTGGATCCGGGAAGGCGTGAACACGCTGCTGCCGACGGCCCAGATCGGCGGGCCAAGTCGTCGCCGTGCGCATGTTGGTCGGAGCCGGCGTGAAGCCCACGCTGGCCGTGGCCGGCACCATCCTGGACCTGACGCTCGAGGCCGCCTCGCAGGTGATCGTGATCCTGGTGGCCGTGGCCATGCTCCTGCTGCAGCGCCGACGACCGCGTCTGGTTGGTCTGGGTGGAGGGTGCGCTGGGGGCGACCGCGCTCGGGGTCGCGGGCTTGATCGCGGCACAGCGCCTCGGACTCTTGCGGCTGGTCGAGGCGGCGCTGGAGCGCGCTGCCCTGCGCTGGCCCGAGACCGCAGACTGGTCGATGGCGGGGCTGCACACGACGCTGATGCGGCGCCAAGCAGACTGGCGCGCCCTGCTGTCCGCGGTGCTGATGCACAGCGCAAGCTGGTCGCTGGGGGCGCTGGAAGTCTGGATCCTGCTGCGGGCGCTCGGCCACGGCGTCGGGCTCGGACCGGCGTTCATCATCGAGACCCTGGGCATGGCGGCCCGCAGCGCCGGGTTCGCGGTGCCCGGCGCGCTGGGTGTCCAGGAAGGCGGGTTCGTTCTGGTCTGCGGCCTGTTCGGCATCGGCCCGGAAACCGCGCTGGCCGTCTCCGTGCTGAAGCGCCTTCGCGAGCTTGCGATCGGCGTTGTGGCCGTTCTCGCCTGGCAGCTTGCGCCTGGCCGGGTCCGCTCCTCCCACACGGTTCCATAGCTGACCCGCAGCCGTTCCGGCTTCCGCCCGTCATCGAACCGTGCTTGCGTCCGGCGCTCCGGCCGCACAGGACCGAGCCGGACTGCAGCACGGACCCACGCATGAAGACCTGTCGCACGCCCGTCCTCGACGCCCGCTACTGGGTGGCGATCCTGCTCGCGAGCATCTTCGGCGCCAACATGGGGGACTTGTTCGCCCATGGTCTCGGGCTCGGCCATGTCGAGGGCCTGTTCCCGCTGGCGCTCTTGTTCGCCGCCACCCTCCTCCTCGAGCGGCGCGCGACCTTCAGCACGGAAGCCTTCTACTGGCTCGCCATCGTCACCCTGCGCACCGCCGCGACCAATCTCGGCGACCTGCTCACCGAGGATCTCCGGCTGTCCTACCCGATGGTGAGCGCGGCGCTCGCGGTCCTCCTCGCCGTCTTCTGGCTCGCCGACCGGTCCCGGCGCAGCGCGGCGGAGGACCGGCGGCTCCCCGGCATCGACGGGCTCTATTGGGCCGCCATGCTGACCGCCGGC
This sequence comes from uncultured Alphaproteobacteria bacterium, assembly GCA_963708585.1. Taxonomy (GTDB): domain Bacteria; phylum Pseudomonadota; class Alphaproteobacteria; order Acetobacterales; family Acetobacteraceae; genus JAVVHH01. The sequence continues at coordinate 191,752 of CAVPSW010000001.1, forward strand.
ACGCTCGGCACGGTCGGAGGCGACTTCCTGGCCCACACGGTCGGCCTAGGCACCGCCTGCGTCGCCAGCCTAGCGACGCTGATCGCGATCCTCGCCGTCCGGATCGGCGCCGGCCTGACCGACCGCGGCTCCTACTGGATCGCGATCGTCGCCGTGCGAACTGCGGGCACCAACGTCGGCGACTTCTTCGCCGGGCGGCGCGGCTTCAACATCGGCCTGCCGATGGACACGGCGCTGTTCGCCGCCCTGCTCGTCGCCTGCCTCGTCCTGTGGCGCCGCCAGCCGGCGCTGGTCGCGCAGGATACGTGATCAAATGTCCTGGTTGTGAATGGCCGGCAGGAGAGCCGCCTGGCTAGCTCTAGACCATCTCGGAACTGAGGCGACGGAGATGGTCACCTCGCCCGCCGGCGACGCGCAAACGCAAGGGCCGCTTAAAGCATCGCACGTTTATTAGGACGCATACCCGGCAGCTCTGAAGTAGTTCTGGCACTCGGTTGGCTGAAATAAGCCGCAGACCTTTCCGAGTGCCGCGATCAAGGTTTCGGGGAGCCTCGCGGCAGCAGCGCGCAGGTGGGCCTTGAGCTTGGCGAACGCCATCTCGATCGGGTTGAGGTCAGGCGAGTATTGCGGAAGGAACAGCATGCGCGCGCCGCATGCATGGATGGCGACCTCGGCCTGTGCGCTCTTGTGAACCGAGAGGTTGTCCAAGATGACGATGTCGCCCGGCCGAAGTGTCGGCACGAGCTGGGTTTGGACGTAGAGGTCGAAGGCGGCACGGTTCATCGCACCCGGGATCACCCAGGGTGCGGTCAGTCCCTCAGCGCGCAGGCCGGCGATGAAGGTCTGCGTGCCCCATTTCGCATAGGGCGCCTTGGCCTTCAGCGCCGACCGCGAACCGCGCGCCCGCGCAGCCGTGTCATCTTGGTCGAAACCGCGGTTTCATCGATGAACACCAGCCGCTGCGGGCGTTGGCTCAGCCAAGGCAGGATCCAGCGGAACCAGCGTCGCCGGCGCTTGGCGACGTCGGCGCGCTCGACCTCCTGCGCGGTCAACGCTTTTTTTATATGTCCAGCCTGCCTGGCAGAGCAGCCGCGACAATGAACTCGGCCGCACCGTGACGCCATAGCTGCGCTGCAGCCGCTCGGCCAGTTCCGGCATGGTGATGTCGGGCGTTGCCGTCACCCAGTCGATCAGCGCCGCCTTGAACCGCTCGAGCTTGCCGCTGCCGGGTCGACGCCCACGGCGCCCGGGTGCTGCCGAGCCGGTTTCGCGCACCCGCCCCAGCAGCTTGACCGCGCAGCTCGCGCTCACACCAAACCGAGCCGCCGCCGCGCGCCGCGACGACCCGGCCTGCACCGCCGCGACCAGCCGCGTGCGCAAATCCATCGAAATCAATTTCGCCATGGCCACACCTCCAGCCACGGTGAATCAGATCACGCCCGCGTCGGTAAAGCCGATTCGCATTTCAGGCGCGCCGCTCTAGGTCAGGAAAGACCGGCTTCGGGCCGACGTCGTCAGGTCGACCCGGAGCCGGGGCACAAGCTACAGCGCCCCGCCCCGCCGACCCGCCTGCGCGCCGATCCGCAGCCGCAGCGCGTTCAGCTTGATGAAGCCCTGGGCGTCGAACTGGTCGTAGGCGCCCTGGTCCTCCTCGAACGTCACCACCTTCTCGGAATACAGGCTGTTCGGGCTCTCCCGGCCGACGCAGGTCACGTTGCCCTTGTAGAGCTTCATCCGCACCGTGCCGGTGACGCTCTTCTGGCTCTCGTCGATCGCCGCCTGCAGCATGCGCCGCTCCGGGCTGAACCAGAATCCGTTGTAGATCAGCTCGGCGTAGCGCGGCATCAGGCTGTCCTTCAGGTGCGCCGCCTCGCGGTCCAGCGTGATCGACTCGATCGCGCGGTGGGCCGGCAGCAGGATGGAGCCGCCGGGCGTCTCGTACACGCCCCGCGACTTCATGCCGACGAACCGGTTCTCCACCAGATCGAGCCGCCCGATCCCGTTCTCCCGGCCCGAGCTCGTTCAGCCGGGTCAGCAGCGCGGCCGGGGAGAGGCGCTCGCCGTCGATCGCCACCGGGTCGCCCCGCTCGAAATCGATCGCGATCACGCGTCGCCCGGTCCGGCGCGTCCTCCGGGCGGATGGTGCGCTGATAGACGATCTCCGGCGCTTCCTGCGCCGGGTCTTCCAGCACTTTGCCCTCCGAGGAGGAGTGCAGCAGGTTGGCGTCCACGCTGAACGGCGCATCGCCGCGCTTGTCCTTGGCGATCGGGATCTGGTTCTGCTCGGCGAACTCGAGCAGCTTGGTGCGCGACGTGAGGTCCCATTCCCGCCACGGCGCGATCACCTTGATGTCCGGCTTGAGCGCGTAATAGCTCAGCTCGAACCGCACCTGGTCGTTGCCCTTGCCGGTCGCCCCGTGCGCCACCGCGTCGGCGCCGACCTGCTCGGCAATCTCGATCTGCCGCTGCGCGATCAGCGGCCGGGCGATGCTGGTCCCGAGCAGATACTGGCCCTCATAGACCGTGTTGGCGCGGAACATCGGGAACACGAAGTCGCGCACGAAGGTCTCGCGCAGGTCGTCGATGAAGATCTCCTTGACGCCGAACATCTCGGCCTTCCGGCGCGCCGGCTCCAGCTCCTCGCCCTGGCCGAGATCTGCGGTGAAGGTCACGACCTCGCAGCGGTAGGTGGTCTGCAGCCAGCGCAGGATCACGCTGGTGTCCAGCCCGCCCGAATAGGCCAGCACCACCTTCTTGACGTCCTTGACCCGCATGCTCCCGTCCGCTCTCCGCCGCAAACCCCTCTTGTGTCGCGGGGGAACGAGGCTGGCAAGGCGCCTACTCGACCGCCGGCGGCGACGCCCAGCGATGCGGCGAGCCGGTCGAGCCGGCGCTGCACGCCCTCGCCCGCGAACACGCCCGGCCCTTCGAGCCGCAGCACCACCCGCCCGGGCTCCAGCCGGATTCTCGTCCCGGCCAGCAGGTCCGGCGTGCCGGCCGACAGCGTGTAGGCGAGCCGCAGCGCCGCGCCGAGCCGCTCGGCGCGGGTGATCCCGGCCGGGTCGAGCAGCGCGCGCGCCGCCGCCAGATACGGCGCGTCCGGCTCCGCCTCGTAACGCATCGCCAGGGTCAGCGCGAGAAAGGCGCGGGTCGGATGGTCGATCGCCCCCGGCGCGTACAGCGTGCGCTGGAAGGTCAGCTCGGCGCGGTATTCCGGGTGGTCGTGGCTGCCGGTGTCGGACAGCCAGCACGCGGCATGACGCAGCCGGGCTGCCTCCGGCGGCTCTCACGGGAACAGCGCCGCGGTCCAGCCGATCAGCGCCGGCGGCAGCGTCGCGTCGCGGCTCGAGCGCTCCGCCTCGCCCTGCGCCGCCGCCATCAGCGGGTCCTGCAGCCGCACGCTGTCCGGCACGTTGCCGAGGAACCAGCCCTCGCGGATGCCATACGCGCTGAACACCACCCGGCGCGCGCCCGTCGCCTTCAGCAGCCGCCGCAGCACCACGCCGGCATAGGGCAGGTCCTCCGCCCGCCGCCGCGGCGCCGCCGGCAGCTTGTCGGGCCGGGCCGCCCCGATCACGAGTTGGGCCAGGTCGCGCGCCGCGTCCGCCCCGATCGTGTAGCCATGGACGATGTTGAGCGGGTAGCGCACGTGCTGCATATGCACCCGCGCCAGCGCGCGCCAGGCGCCGCCGACCAGATAGAGGTTGCGCCCGGTCCCCTCCGCGAGCCACGGCAGCCCGGCGAGGTCGGCCTCGGCCACCTCGCGCGCCCGCTCCAGACTGCCGTCGGAGCGTTCCGAGAGGCGGATCACGCCCAGGCGGAGCGTCGCCGCCCGGCGCACGCCGGCCGGGTCGAGATCGACCAGCTCCAGCGAGCCGCCGCCGATATCGGCCAGCACGCCGTCGGCCCCCGGCAGCGCCGCATTGCAGCCCGGCCGCCGACAGCCGCGCCTCCTCCGCCCCCGGCAGCACGCGGATCTCCGTCCCCGGCATCCGCTCCTGCAGCGCCGCCACGAACTCGGCGCCGTTGCTTGCGTCGCGCACCGCCGCCGTCGCCAGCACCTCGAACGGCTCCGCGTGCATCGCCCGGGCGATCACGTGGTAGCGCACCATCACCTTGAGCGCCTGCTGCACGCCGGCCTCGTTCAGCCTGCCCGTCGTCTGCAGCCCCTTGCCGAGCCGCAGCACCGCCTTCTCGTTGAAGATGGCGATCGGGTTGCGGCCGAGCCCCTCGAACACCACCAGGCGGACCGAGTTGGACCCAAGGTCCACCACCGCGCAGCGCGGCGGGCCCGAGCCGGGTCGACGATGGCCACCGATGAGTCACGACCTGGTCCATCCGGGCCTCAATCCTGGCTGACGCGGTCCTGCCGGCGATGCGCATGCAGCGGCGACGGCGCCCCGTGCAGCGCCGAGCCGCGCCCGGACAGCGAGGGGTTGGTCATGAAGTAGTCGTGCGCCGAGACGCCGCGCTCGCCCGGCGCGACCCGGCGCCAGGTCCCGTCCGGCCCCAGTTCCCAGGACTGCAGGTTGTCGCGCAGGTTCACCACCATGATCTGGTCCAGCACCTGCGCGTGCACCGTCTTGTTGTGGATCGGCACCATCGCCTCCACCCGCCACTCCATGTTGCGCGCCATCCAGTCGGCGCTGCTGATGAACACCTTGGCGTGCCGGCTCGGCAGCCGATGGCCGTTGCCGAACGCGAAGATCCGGCTGTGCTCGAGGAAGCGGCCGACGATGCTCTTGACCCGGATGTTATCCGACAGGCCCGGCACGCCCGGCCGGAGGCAGCAGATGCCGCGCACGATGCACATGATCGTCACCCCGGCGCGCGACGCCTCGTACAGCCGGTCGATCAGCTTGTCGTCCACCAGGCTGTTCATCTTCAGCCAGATCGTCGCCGGCTTGCCGTCCCGAGCGAACGCGATCTCCTCGTCGATCAGCCGCTCCAGCGTCTTGCGGATGGTCAGCGGGCTGAACGCCAGGCAGTCCATCCGCTCCGGCTTGGCATAGCCGGTCATGTAGTTGAACAGCCGCGCGCTGTCCCGGCAGAGGTCGGGGTCGGAGGTGAAGAAGCTGAGGTCGGTGTAGATGCGCGCCGTGATCGGATGGTAGTTGCCGGTCCCGAAATGCGCGTAGGAGCGCATCAGCGGTCCCTCGCGGCGCACCACCAGCGACAGCTTGGCGTGCGTCTTCAGCTCGACGAAGCCGTAGACCACCTGCACGCCGGCCGCCTCCATGGAGCGGGCCAGGCGGATGTTGGCCTCCTCGTCGAACCGGGCGCGCAGCTCGACCATCGCGGTGACGGACTTGCCCGCCTCCGCCGCCTCGATCAGCGCCTTCACGATCGGGCTGTCCCGGCTGGTGCGGTACAGCGTCTGCTTCACCGCAACCACGTTCGGGTCCGCAGCCGCCTGCCGCAGGAACTGCAGCACCACATCGAAACTCTCGAACGGGTGGTGGACGATGATGTCCTTGGCGCGGATGGCGGCGAAGCAGTCCCCGCCGAAGTCGCGGATCCGCTCGGGGAAGCGCGGCGTGTAAGGCGGGAACAGCAGGTCCGGCCGGTCGTCGGTGATCATCTGCCTGAGGTCCGCGACGCCCAGGATGCCGTCCTGGATCACCACCTCCTCGCCGGGGATACTGTTGTCGTCCACCCCGAGCTCGTCGATCACCAGCGCCCGCAGGTCCTCCGGCATGGACGGCGTCGACGGAGAGGTGGATCGCCACGCCGCGGCGCCGCCGCTTCAACGCGCTCTCGTAGGAGCGGACCAGGTCCTCCGCCTCTTCCTCGAACTCGACCCCGGTGTCGCGGATCAGCCGGAACAAGCCCCTGCCCTTGACCTGGAAGCCCGGGAACAGCCGGTGCAGGAACATGCCCACCAGGTCATCGAGCAGGACGAAGCGGATGCCCTTGCGCTCCGGGTTGGCCGGCAGCCGGATGAAGCGCTCGATCATCGCCGGCAGCGGGATCAGCGCCTGCATGCTCGTCGCGTCCTCGTCGCGATGGAGCTTCAGCACCATCACCAGGCCCATGTTGGGGATGAACGGGAACGGGTGCGCCGGGTCGATCGCGAGCGGGGTCAGCACCGGGAACACCCGGTCCATGAACCAGTGGTCGAGCCAGTCCCGCTCCGCGTCGGACAGGAGCATGGTCTGGCACAGCTCGACTCCGGCCTCGGCCAGCAGCCGCCGCAGGTCGCGCCAGACCCGCTGCTGCTCGTCCATCAGGCCCTGCGCCCGCGCCTGGATTCGCCTCCAGCTGCTGGCCCGCCGTCCGCCCGTCGGCGCTCAGCGCCGCCACCCCCGCCTTGGCCTGCCCGATCAGCCCGGCCACGCGCACGCTGAAGAATTCGTCGAGGTTGCTGGCGCTGATCGACAGGAACCGCAGCCGCTCCAGCAGCGGATGGCGCTGGTTCTCCGCCTCCTCCACGACCCGGTGATTGAAGTCGAGCCAGGACAGCTCGCGATTGATGAACCGGTCCGGGCTGTCCGGCGCCATGACCGAGGCTTCGGCCGGCGGCAGTTTCCGGACGGCGCTTACCTTCGTCATCGAGAACCCTCCATCATCGGTTCGTCCCGGAACAGCCCAGCCAGCGCGCGCGCCGCCAGCGCACGGGTCACCGTGCCGCGCGCGGCAAGCTGCGCCTGGTCGAGCCGGGCCACCGCTTCCCGCACCGCCGCCCCCGTGCGCGGCAGCCGGGTCAGCATCCAGGCCTGCACCTCCGGCGCGACCGGAAGCTGCCGATCGGCCAGCAATCGGGCCAGCAGCGAGGCGAGGAACGCATCGTCCGCCGCGCCGATCTCGACCGCCGTCGTCGCCCGCAACCGGCTCTGCAGGTCAGCGAGCCCGGTCGCGATCCGCCCCGGCGGCCGCGAGGCGGTCAGCAGAACGGGATAGCCGGCCTCCGCCGCCGCGTTCAGCAAATGCAGCAAGCGCCGGTTCCGACGCGACCCGGTCGGCGTCATCCACCGCGACCGCGCCCTCCGGCCAGAGCGGCTCACTGAGCGCTTCGCCGCGCACGATCGCCGCCCCGTGCTCGCGCGCCCAGACGTGCAGCAGGTGCGTCTTGCCCGCGCCCGGCCCGCCCCAGAGCGCCAGCCGGCGCTGCGGCCAGGTCTCGGTCCGGCCGAGATACTCCAGCGCCAGCCGCGCCCCTTCTCGCGGCAGCAACTCGGCTTCCGTCAGGTGCGGCGTGTGGGGGAAGGCGAGCGCGAGCTGCCCGTCAGCCATGCAGCGGCGGTTCCAGGTAGAGCGGGCTCTGCAGGTAGCGCCGCAGCCAGAACCGGGCAAGCACCCCCAGCGCCGCTGCCACCGGAACCGCCAGCAGCACGCCGAGGAAGCCGAACACCGCGCCTCCGGCAAACAATGCGAAGATCACCCACACAGCATGCAGCTCGACCCGGTCGCCGAGAAAGCGCGGGTAGATGACATAACCTTCAAGAATTTGCCCGAGCACGAACACCCCGGCCACCACCGCGACGCCCTGCCAATGGAACTGCGCCAGTGCCAACGCGATGCTGGTCACCATCCCGGTGATGCTGCCGACATACGGGATGAACGACAGCAGCCCGGCCGCCATGCCGACGATCAGCCCGAGGTCCAGCCCCACCACCGTCAGCGCCACCGCGTAGAAACCCGCCAGCAGCACGCAGCAGATCGCCTGGCCGCGCAGCCACGCCGACAGGATCCGGTCGACCTCCCGCGCCTGCGCCCGCAGCACGCCCGCATAGCGCCGCGGCAGCCAGCTATCGATCCGCGCCACCGCCCGCCGCCAGTCGCGCAGCAGATAGAACGCGACCACCGGCGTCACCACCGCGAGCGACACCACGTTGAACAGCGCGAACCCGCTGCCGACGATCCGCGTCAGCGCGCCGACCAGCCAGCCCAGCATCACCCCGGCCTGCCCGGCCACCAGGTCGCGCAGCTTCTCGTCGACATAGGCGGTCCCGAGCCGGTCCTGCAGGCTGTGCACCACCTCGCCCGCCCAATCCCTGATGTCCACGACGTAGGACGGCGCGCGGCTGACCAGCAGCCCGATCTGCGCCAGCAGCAGCGGGTAGAGCAGCAGGGCGAACAGCAGCACGAGCGCCAGCAGCCCGACCACCATGATCCCCGCCGCCAGCCCCCGCGGCACGCCGAGCCGGGTCAGCCGCGTCGTCGGCGGATCGAGGAAATAGGCGATGCAGGCCGCCGCCACGAACGGCAGCAGAATGGAGGAGAACAGCCACAGCGCGATGCACACGGCCGCCGCGAACCCGGCCACGAGCGCGATCCGCTGCGTCTTGGTCGAGGCGCGGACCGGCAGTGGATTCGGCGGGTCCGCCTCCGGCGTTTCGGCCGCCGGCAGCTCCAGCTCGACCGTGCGGACCCGGCGGTTCACCGCCGGCGCACCTCGCCTGCGCGGGCGCCTTCCGTCGCCGGCGTGGTTGATGGCCCGGGGCCGCTATGGTTCTGTCCGGCTCGGCCGCGCATCCCCGCACCATAACGCGAACGTCCTCACCGAGTTCTTCCCGAATGAACCCATCGACTCCGCCCCCCATGACCTACCGGCAGGCCGGCGTCGACATCGCCGCCGGCGACGCGCTGGTCGACCGCATCAAGCCGCTCGCGCGCAGCACCGACCGGCCCGGCACCATGGGCGGGCTCGGCGGCTTCGGCGCCCTGTTCGACCTGCGCGCCGCCGGCTTCACCGACCCGGTGCTGGTCAGCACCACCGACGGCGTCGGCACCAAGCTCAAGGTCGCGATCGAGGCCGGCCGCCACGGCACCGTCGGCATCGACCTGGTCGCCATGTGCGTGAACGACCTGGTCGTCGCAGGCGCCGAGCCGCTGCTCTTCCTCGACTATTTCGCGACCGGCGCACTCGAGGTCGAGCATGCCGCTTCGGTGGTCGCCGGCATCGCCGAGGGCTGCCGCATCGCCGGCTGCGCCCTGGTCGGCGGCGAGACGGCGGAGATGCCGGGCCTCTACGGCGCGGGCGACTACGATCTCGCCGGGTTCGCCGTCGGCGCGGCCGAGCGCGGCCAGCTCCTGCCGCGCGACGTCCAACCCGGCGACGCCGTGCTCGCCCTGCCGAGCTCCGGCGTGCACAGCAACGGGTTCTCGCTCGTCCGCCGGCTGGTGGCGGCGAGCGGACTCGGCTGGGACGCGCCCGCCCCGTTCGCGCCCGAGCGATCGCTCGGCGAGGCGCTCCTGGAGCCGACCCGGATCTATGTCCGCCCGCTCCTGGCGCTGCACCGCGCCGGCCTGCTGCTCGCCGCGGCGCACATCACCGGCGGCGGCCTGCCCGGCAATCTGCCGCGCGTGCTGCCGGCGGGAACGGTGGCGGCGCTCGACGCCGGGACGCTGGCCCCTGCCGCCGGTGTTCCGCTGGCTCGCCGGGCTCGGCCGGGTCGCGCCGGAGGAGATGCTGCGCGTGTTCAACTGCGGGGTCGGCATGGCGCTGGTCGTGCGCGACGCCGAGGCGGCGACCGCGCTGCTGGCCGAGCACGGCGAAGCCGCCCTCCCGATCGGGCGCATCGAGGCCGCCGACGGCCCGGCCCGAACCGAGATCGCCGTCCCCGACCGCTGGCTCGATTGAGCCGGATCGCCATCCTGTTCAGCGGCCGCGGCAGCAACATGGAAGCGCTGCTCGAGGCCGCCTCCGCCGCGGACTTCCCCGGCCGGGTCGTGCTCGCCCTCTGCAACGTCGAGGACGCGCCGGGCCTGCGCCTGGCCGAATCGCGCGGGGTCGAGACACGCTGCATCCCCCACCGCCGGTTCGGGCCCGACCGCGAGGCGCACGAGCGCGAGGTCCATCGCGCCCTCGAAGCCGCGGGAGTGGAGACGGTCTGCCTCGCCGGCTACATGCGGCGGCTGACCCCGTTCCTCGTCGGCGCCTGGGCCGGGCGGATGCTCAACATCCACCCGAGCCTGCTGCCCGCGTTTCCCGGGCTGCACACCCACCGCCGCGCGCTCGAAGCCGGGGTCAAGCTGCACGGCTGCACCGTCCACCTCGTCACGGAGGAAGTCGACGCCGGGCCGATCCTCGCCCAGGCCGCCATCCCCGTGCTCCCCGATGACGACGAGGACCGGCTCGCGGCTCGGGTGCTGCGCCAGGAGCACGTGCTCTACCCGGCCGCGCTCCGCCGCCATCTCGGTGCGCCTGGCCCGGCCGCGAACGCGGACGCGGCGCTGCTCAACCCCTTGCCCGCGCCGGATACCGCCCGTAGATAGGTCGCCGTTCCCAGGACAGATCAGGCATGGCGAGCAGCATGGCGCAGGTGCAGCAAGAAGTCAGGGAGGCCGACCCGATCACCGAGGCCTTCGTCGTCGATCGCCAGGCGTTCTGGAACCGGTTCACCCAGTTCACCGTCTGGGCCGTCATCGCCATCATCGTCCTCCTGGTCGGACTCTGGCTGTTCGTCGTCTGAGCGGCGCGCCCGAGTCGCACCGAAGCGCTCGTTTCCCCGCCTCGGCCGGCCGCCGTTGCGGGTCATTACAGCGCTTGAGGAACGCTCCCTAAGGCTCTGACGAGAAGCGCGTCCATCCGCTGCGAAATCGGCCCTCGCGCTTCGTTGTTGACCTCCCTCGCCCCGACCGATACGCCGGACCGCGTGAACACCGACGTCCGCACCCGCCCCTTCCTACGCCTGCGCGGCCGGTCATTCATGGCGGTCGTGCTGATGCCGGAGCCGCCGCTCCCTGACTGGTTCGAGCAGCTCGACGCCCAGCTCGCCCGCTCCCCCAAATTCTTCGACGGCCGCGCCGTCATGGTCGACTTCGCCGCACTCGCCGGCCTCGAGCGCGAGTTCCCCGCCCTGCTCGACGAACTCAAGCGCCGCGGCGTGCGGGTGGTCGGGGTCGAGGGCGTGGACCCCAACCGGTTCGGCGACGACCTGCCGCCCGTGCTCGGCGGCGGCCGCCACGTCACCATCACCCATGACGAGCCGCCGCCCGCGGAGATCAAGCAGCCCGAGCCGATCGCGCTGGTGGTCGAGCGCCCGATCCGCTCCGGGCAGAGCGTCAATTTCCCCGCCGGCGACGTGACGATCATCGGCTCCGTCGCCTCCGGCTCGGAGATCGTCGCCGGCGGCTCCATCCACATCTACGGCGCGCTGCGTGGCCGCGCCATCGCCGGCCTGCTCGGCCCGGGCAACGGCGACTCGCGCCCGCGCATCTTCTGCAGCCGGCTCGAGGCGGAGCTGCTGGCGATCGACGGCGTCTACCGCACCGCCGAGGAAATCGACCGCGCGCTGCAGGGCCGTGCCGTCCAGGCTTGGCTCGCAGGGCGACGAGATCCGCGTCGCCGCGCTGGACTGAAGGAAAGGTAGAGTACGCATGGCCAAGGTCCTGGTCGTCACATCCGGCAAAGGCGGCGTGGGCAAGACCACGTCCACCGCGGCGATCGGCGCCGGCCTCGCCAGCCTTGGCGCCAACGTCGCGGTGGTCGACTTCGACGTCGGCCTGCGCAACCTCGACCTCATCATGGGCGCCGAGCGCCGGGTCGTGTTCGACCTGATCAACGTGGTCCAGGGCGACGCCAAGCTCAGCCAGGCGCTGATCCGCGACAAGCGGCTCGACACGCTCCATCTGCTGCCCGCCAGCCAGACCCGCGACAAGGACGCGCTCACCTCCGACGGCGTCACCCGGGTGATGGCGGAGCTGCGCGAGCGGTTCGACTGGGTCATCTGCGACAGCCCGGCCGGCATCGAGCGCGGCGCCCAGCTCGCCATGTACCACGCCGACCTTGCCGTCGTGGTCACCAACCCCGAAGTCAGCTCCGTCCGGGACAGCGACCGGATCATCGGCATGCTGGACAGCAAGACCGCCCGCGCCGAGCGCGGCGAGCGGGTCGACAAACACCTGCTGCTCACCCGCTACGACCCGCTGCGGGCCCAGCGTGGCGACATGCTGCGCACCGAGGACGTGCTCGAGATCCTCTCCATCCCGCTTGCTCGGCATCATTCCGGAAAGCCAGGACGTGCTGAAGGCCAGCAACGTCGGCTCCCCGGTCACGCTGGCCGACCCCAACAGCCCGCCGGCCCGGGCCTACATGGACGCGGTCCGGCGGCTGGCCGGCGAGAGCGTGGAGATGTCGATCCCCGGCGAGCGCCGCGGCCTGTTCAGCAAGCTGTTCGGGCGGAGGGTCGCGTGAGCTTGTTCAGCTGGATCCGCAACCGCAACACCGCGCCGGTGGCGCGCGAGCGGCTGAAGATGGTGCTGGCGCACGAGCGGGTCGGCAACACGCATTCGCAGCTGGTGGCGGTGCTGCAGGAGGAGATCCTGGCGGTGATCGCCAAGCACATGCAGATCGACCGCGACAAGGTGAACGTGAAGCTCGACCGCGGCGACGACGTCAACACGCTGGAGATCGACATCGAGATGCCGTCCTCCAAGCTCGCCCGGGTCTAGTTTAGCTCCGGCCGGTCCCCTCCGTCATGCCCGGGGCTCGACCCGGGCATCCCCTGCGGCGGCTTACCCCAGGTGTTTCCGGAAGAACGCGAGCGTCCGCTCCTGCGCGAGGTCGCGCGCCTCGCGGTTGAAGCTGCCGCGCTCCGAGCAGCCGAACCCGTGACCGGCGCCCGGATAGACGAACACCTCCACCTCCGGCTGCGCCTCGCGGATCTTCTCGACGTCCTCCATCGGGATGCTCGCGTCGGTCTCGCCGAAATGGAGCTGCACCGGGCAGTTCGGGTGCTCCGTGCGGGTCGCGGCGATACCGCCGCCATACCAGCCGACCGCCGCCTTGAACGTGCGCGTGCGCGTCGGCCCCATACCAGGCGACCGTGCCGCCCCAGCAATAGCCGACGATCCCGACGCTCGCGCCACCGAGCGCCTTCGCCGCCGCCTCGATGTCCGCGATGACCGCCGGCCTCCGGCACTTTCGGCCGCAGCTCGCGCCCGCGGGCGATGTCGTCCGGCCCGTAGCCCAGCTCGACCCCGCGCTCCACCCGGTCGAACAGCGCCGGCGCGACCACGGCATAGCCCTCGGCGGCGAAGCTCTCGCACACCTCGCGCATGTGGTGGTTGACCCCGAAGATCTCCTGCACGACCACCAGGGCGCGTCCGGCGCCCTCCGGCCCGGTGCGGTACGCGCTCAGCGTGTGTCCGTCCGCGGCCGTCAACTCGATCGTGCTGCCCATCTCGCTCTCCCTCTCGGCGCGTGGCACCATGAAGCGATGGGCGAGATCGTCAACCTCCGCCGGGTGAAGAAAGCCCGTGCCCGCGACGCGGCGGCCGAACGCGCCGCCGAGAACCGGGCGCGCCACGGGATGACCAAGCTCGAGCGGGACGCCGAAGCCAAACGGCGCGAGCGCCGCGACGCCGAACTCGACGGCGCGCGCCTCCCCGCGCGCGACGACTAGGGCTCTCCCGAACAACTCGTCATGCGGGCTTGACCCGGGCATCCAGACGGCGAACTTGGATCGCCGGGTCAAGCCCGGCGATGAGGGCGATCGAACTTACGCCGGAACGGCGAACGGCGCGAAGGCTTGCGCCAGCTCCTCGTAGATCGCCCGCTTGAACCCGACCGCCAGCGCCGGCAGCTCCGCAAGCTCCGCCCAGCGCCAGGCGTCGAACTCCGGATGCGGGTCGAGGTCCAGGCGGATGTCGGAGTCCTCGCCGTCGAAGCGCAGCGCGAACCAGCGCTGGGTCTGGCCGCGATACCGCCCGCCCAGCGCCACGCCGACCAGCTCCGGCGGCAAATCGTAGGACAGCCACACCGGATGCTCGCCGATGATGTGCGCCCGCGCCGTCCCGATCTCCTCCTCGAGCTCGCGAAAGACCGCCACCCGCGGGTCCTCGTCCGCGTCGATCCCGCCCTGCGGCAACTGCCAGCCGCCCGGCGCGCCCTCCGCATTCGGCAGGTCGGCCCGGCGCGCGACGAACACGCGGCCCTCGCGGTTGAACAGCGCCGCGCCCACGTTGCGCCGATACGGCAGGTCCGCCCCGCTCATCGTCCCGTTCCCTCGACCACCGCGCTGACCGGGGCGAGCGCGATCCCGCGGTCGCCCAAGCCCTTCGCCCAGGCGGCGATCCGCTCCACCGTCACCGGGCGCAGCGGCCCGGCCAGGCCGAGCGCCGACCCCTTGTCGCGCGCCAGCCGCTCCAGCGCGGCGAGCTTCGCCTCGATCTCCGCCCGCGCCGGCGGGTCGTCGATCACCAGGTCCACCGCCCGGCCCGGCACCGCCGCCACCTTGCCGTTCGCCTTGCCCGGCCGCGGGTCGATGTAAAGCAGGCCGCGGCGGCCCAGCTCGGCCAGCATCGCGTCGAAGCCGAACGGCTGATCGGCAAAGCGCTCGCCGCGCATCCCGTCCATCGCGCCGGTCGCGCCGACATAGCCGGCGATGCGGCTCAGTGCCCATTCCAGGTTGGCCGCGTTCTGCGCCGGCTGCGCGCCGGTCAGCAGCGAGTGGCTGCCGGCGTCATTGAGCGGAAAGCCCTGCGGCTCCATCGGAATGGAGACGAGCGTCTCGTGCCCCGCCTTCCGGCAGAGCTCGATCAGCGGGTCAGGGTTGCTCGCATAGGGCGAGAAGGCCAGCGCGATCGGGCCCGGCAGGGCATCGATCGCGGCGCGGCTATCGGCCTCCGACATGCCCAAGCCCGGTGACCAGCACGGCGATCCGGGGGCGCTTGTCCGCCCGGTCGAACGGCCGCGCGTACACCGCGCGGGCGACCCGCCCATCGGCGGCCACCCGCGGCAGCATCGCCGGCGGGAACGCCTTGGAGACCTCCAACAAGCGCGAGCTGGGGGCCCACGATCTGCTCGGAAGCGGGCGGCGGCGGACGCGCGCCGTGGCGCCGGCGCTTCGGCCGAAGCGAGGCCGAGCGGGCCGGCGCCGCCGCGTCCCGCACAAGCGGCGCGGGCGGCCCGAGAAGCTGCAGCACCGTCGCCCCGGCGGCGGCGAGCAGCACGACCGCGGCCCAGAACAGGCCTAGGCCGCGCCAGCCGCCCCAGCGCCCGCCGAAGCCGGCCGCCACTGTCCCGTCAGCGCGAAGCGCGACGCTGCTGCGCCATTGCCTCCACGACCGTCACCGCCTCCTTGAGCTGGAAGTCGGTGTCCGGCTTGGTCAGGTCGAAGGCCGGGGCGCCCTCGGGCGGCACCTTCGGAATGTCCTTCGCGATCGGCGGCAGGTCGGTCCGCGGCGCCGGGTTGGCCGGCTGCGTGGTCCCGCCCTGGTTGCGCAGCGCGCCGCGGAGATCCGCCTCCCGCTCCGGGCCGAAATGGGGCTGCTCCGTCCGCGACGACGCGACCTCGATGTCCGGCGTGATCCCGAGCCCCTGGATGCTCCTGCCCGACGGCGTGTAGTAGCGCGCCGTGGTCAGCCGCATCGCCCCGTTGCCCGGCAGCGGCATCACCGTCTGCACCGAGCCCTTGCCGAACGTCCGGGTCCCCAGCACCACCGCCCGCCGCTGATCCTGCAGCGCGCCGGCCACGATCTCGCTGGCCGACGCCGACCCGCCATTGGTCAGCACCACGATCGGCAGGCCCTCGGCGATGTCGCCGGGCTTGGCGTTCCAGCGCTGGCTTTCCTGCGGATGGCGGGCGCGGGTGGAGACGATCTCGCCCTGGTCGAGGAAGTCGTCGGACACCGCGACCGCCTGATCGAGCAGCCCGCCCGGGTTGTTGCGCAGGTCGAGGATCAGCCCGCGCAGGTTGCCGTTCGCCTTCGCCTTCAGGTCCGCGACCGCCTTGCGCAGGCCGGGGTCGGTCTGCTCGTTGAAGGCGGTCAGCCGGACATAGCCGATGTCGTTCGCCTCCATGTGCGAGCGCACCACCTGGATGTGGATCACCTCGCGGGTCATGCTGACCTCGACCGGCGTGTTCACCCCTTCGCGCTTGATGGTCAGCTTGATCGTGCTGCCCGGCGCGCCGCGCATCTTGTCGACCGCCTCGTTCAGGGTCAGGCCCTGGACCGTCTGCCCGTCCAGCATGGTGATCAGGTCGCCAGACTTGATCCCGGCGCGGGCCGCGGGCGTGTCGTCGATCGGGCTCACGACCTTGATCAGCCCGTTATCCGCCGTCACCTCGAGGCCCAGGCCGCCGAACTCGCCCCGCGTCTGCACCTGCATGTCGCGGAACGCCTTCGCGTTCATGTACGAGCTGTGCGGATCGAGCCCGGTCAGCATGCCGTTGATCGCGTTCTCGATCAGCTCGCGGTCGTTGACCGGCTCGACATACTCGGCGCGGATGCGCTCGAACACGTCGCCGAACAAGGTCAGCAGCCGATACGTCTCGGCGCGATTGTTCTCCTGAGCTTGCGCGTGCGCGACCGGCCACGGCACGCCGAACTCACGCTGCAGCACGTTGCTGCCGGGGCCCGCGACCAACCCCGCCGTGAATGCCGCGCCGAGCAACAGTCCAGTCCGAATCTTCATGCCCATCCAGCCCTCTTGCACCCCCGAACAGAGCGCGCTCTACCAAGCTCTACTCTAGCCAGTGTGGCCTTGTCACATGGTTAAGGCCTGGGCGGCGAGTTAAGCCTGCGTAGGAAATGGTCAGGATCGCTCGCGGAGGAAGGGGGCGGGATCGACCGGCTGCCCCTCGTGCCGCAATTCCAGGTAGAGCGATGGCGGCTTGCCGCCACCCTCCGGGTTCCAGTCCGGCATCACCCCAAGCGGCTCGCCGGACCGCACCGCCGCGCCCGCCTCCGTGTCCAGCCGGTCGAGCCCCGCCAGCACGAAGTGCCACCCCGCGCCGCAGTCCAGGATGATGAGCGTGCCGTAGCTCCGGAACGGCCCGGCGAACGCGACCCGGCCGGCGCAGGGCGCGACCACCCGGCCGGACGGCGGAGCCCGGAACGACAGCCCATTCGCCGGACCCGCATCGGTCGGCTCGCCCCAGCGGCGGATCAGCGGGCCCGCCACCGGCAGAACGGCGCCGCCGCCCGGCCGCACGCCAGGACCGGCGGGCGCGGACACCTCCGCTTCCCGCCGCCGCGCAAGGTCCAGCGCCGCCTCCCGCCGCTGCCGCTCCGCCCGCTCTGCATCCTGCCGGATCAGCACCTGCGCCCGCGCCCGCGCTGCTTCCATGGCGGCGATCGCCCCGCGCACGGAGTCCGCGCGGGTCGCTTCCGCCGCCGCCCGGCGCGCCTCGTCCGCTGCCGGGTCGTCCGCCGCGGCACGGGCCGCGCGCGCCGCCGCCACTTGCTGGTCCACGACCGCCGCCTCCCGCGCCTGCGCTGCCTGCGCCGCACGAAGCTGCGGCAGCGCCGCCTCCAGCTCACGCTGCGCCGCCTCCGCCCGCGCGATATCAGCCCGAAGCTGAGCCGACTGCGCCTCCACCGACCGCATCAGCCCGTGCAGGACGGCCAGGCCCCGGATCGCGTCCTCCGGCGGGGCCGGCACCGCGAGCACGGTCTCCGCAGGGTACAGCGCCAGGCGCTCGGCCAACGGCAACAACGGGCCGAGCGCGGCGGCTTGCTCCTGCAGTTGCTGCTCCGCTTCCGCCTTCCGCTGCGCCAGCGCCGACACGCGGGCGACGGCGTCGGAGAGCGCGGTCTCCGCCTCGCGCAGGCGCGCGGTCGCGGTGCCCGCACCCCCGTCGGGCGCCGCGGCCGCGAGCAGGAGACAGAGCAGGACCGTCAAACGCAGCCGGAACGCCATGTCAGCCGAGCAGCGAGCTTCCGGTCATGCTCTCTGGCTGCGGTAGCCCCATCAGCGCAAGCAGGGTCGGCGCCACGTCGGCGAGCCGCCCATCATGCAGCGGCCCAGTGCCGTCCATCAGCACCACCGGGACCGGGTTGGTCGTGTGCGCGGTGTGCGGGCCGCCGGTCACCGGGTCGCGCATCAGCTCGCAATTGCCGTGATCGGCCGTGACCAGCAGCGCCCCGCCCGCCGCGCGCACCGCGTCCATGATTTTCCCGAGCCCGGTGTCCACGGCTTCCACCGCCTTGATCGCGGCCGGCAGGCTGCCGGTGTGGCCTACCATGTCCGGGTTGGCGAAGTTCAGCACGATCAGGTCGTAGTCGCCGGACCGGATCGCCGCGACGGCCTTCTCCGCCAGCTCGGGCTCCGACATCTCCGGCTGCAGGTCATAGGTCGCGACCTTGGGCGAGGGCACCATCGTCCGGTCCTCGCCGGGATAGGGCTGCTCCCGCCCGCCATTCAGGAAATAAGTGACGTGCGGATACTTCTCCGTCTCCGCCATGCGCAGCTGCCGCTTCCCAGCCGCGGCCACGACCTCGCCCAGGATGTGGCCCATGTGCTGCGGCGGAAACGCCTCCCGCATCAGCGGCGCCAGCTCGTCGCTGTAGCGCGTGAGCCCGACCGCGGCGGCGAACCGGATCTGACGCGGCCGGGGGAAGCCGGTGAACGCCGGGTCGAGCAGCGCGGCCAGGATCTCGCGCACCCGGTCGGCGCGGAAGTTGAAGCAGAGCAGGGCGTCGCCGTCCCGCATGCCGGCGTAGTCGCCGATCACCGCGGGGACCACGAACTCGTCCGTCACGTCCTCGGCATAGGCGTGGTCCATGGCCGACGCGGCGTCGGCAAACACGGCGCCCTTCCCCTCGGCGACCGCGCGATAGGCCTTCTCCACCCGGTCCCAGCGGCGGTCCCGATCCATCGCGTAGTAACGGCCGCAGACCGTGGCGATCCGCACCCCTTCGGGCAACGCCGCCTGCAGCCGGCGGAGGTCGTCGGCGCCGGACCGCGGCGGCGTGTCCCGGCCATCCGTGAACGCGTGCACTCGGACGGCCACGCCCGCCTCCGCCAGGATGCCGGCGATCGCCGCCGCATGGTCCTGGTGCGAGTGCACGCCGCCGGGCGAGGCGAGGCCAAGCAGGTGGCATGTGCCCCGGCTCTCCCGCAGCGCCTCGATCAGCCCGGTGATCGCCTCATTATGCGCGAGGCTCCCGTCCGCCACCGCCATCCCGATCCGCGGCAGGTCCTGCATCACGACCCGGCCGGCGCCGATATTGGTGTGCCCGACCTCCGAGTTGCCCATCTGCCCTTCGGGCAGGCCGACATCGAGGCCAGACGTGCGCAGGAACGCCGACGGCGCCTGCATCAGCCGGTCGAACGACGGCGTCTTCGCCTGCCGTATGGCGTTGTCCGCCCTCTCCTCCCGCCATCCCCAGCCGTCGAGGATGACGAGCATGACGGGACGCGGCGGCTTGGTGTCGGGCATCGGGCGGGACTCTCCGGGGCTGATGCCCGCCCTTTAACACGGGGATTTCGCGCCGGGGTAACCCGGTGCCGCGCCGGGGTAACCCGGCGCGGAGGCGGGGCTTACGGACCTCGCTGCAGCCGTTCCATCTCCTCCTTGAGCCTTAGCTTCTCCAGCTTGAGCCGATGGAGCGCTTCGCTATTCGGCCGCGGTCGGTTGTCCTCGTCGGTGATCCGGGTCTCCAGGTTGGCATGCCGGCCCTTGAGGCTTTCGATGCGGGATTCCAGGCTCATGAAGTCCTCCAGACGGTGGATCAGCAGCGGCCTTCGCACGCCCGGCGAGGACCGCCTCGATGAGCGTCATACAGCTGCAATCTGAACGCCAGCTTAAAAATTGGTCCGCGCCCGAGGTGCATGGTATGCACAACTCATGTTGACTGACCGTGACTCGATGCTGCGCCAGCTGCACGAATTGCGAAGCGAGCATCGTGACCTCGACACCGTGATCGCCCGGCTTTCCGAAGCCGGCGGCGACCAACTCCACCTGCAACGGCTCAAGAAGCGCAAGCTCCTGCTCAAGGACGAGCTCTCCTGGATCGAGAGTCGGCTGATCCCGGACAACATCGCCTGATGCCCGATCCCCTGGTGGCGGTGGTCATGGGCAGCCAATCGGACTGGCCCACGATGCGGCATGCGGCCGAGACGCTGGAGCGGCTCGACGTGCCGCACGAGGTCCGCATCGTCTCCGCCCACCGCACACCCGACCGGCTGGCCGAGTTCGCCCGCGGCGCACGCGGCCGGGGCCTGCGCGTGGTCGTCGCCGGCGCAGGCGGAGCGGCGCACCTACCGGGTATGATCTCGGCCTGGACCACGCTGCCCGTGCTCGGCGTGCCGGTCGAGTCCAAGGCGCTGAGCGGCTTGGACAGCCTGCTCTCCATCGTCCAGATGCCGGGCGGCGTCCCGGTCGGCACGCTCGCCATCGGCCCAGCCGGCGCGACCAACGCCGGGCTGCTCGCCGCCTCCATCGTCGCGCTCGCCGATGAAGCGCTGTCCGCCCGGCTCGACGCCTATCGCAAGGCGCAGACGGAAGCCGTGGCGCACGAGGTCGACCGCGGCGAGTGATGCCGACGCTTCCGCCCAACAGCACGATCGGCATCATCGGCGGCGGCCAACTCGGCCGCATGTCCGCCATGGCCGCCGCCACGCTCGGCTACCGCTGCCATATCCTCTCGCCGGAGGAGGACAGCCCGGCTGCCCAGGTCGCGGCCGAAGCGACCGTCGCCGACTACGAGGACCAGGACGCGCTCCGCCGCTTCGCCAACGCCGTCGACGTCATCACTTTCGAGTTCGAGAACGTCAGCGCCGCCGGGCTCGACCTGCTCAGCTCCATCCGCCCGGTCCGACCGTCTCCCGATGTCCTGCGCATCAGCCAGGACCGCGTCGCCGAGAAGACGTTTCTGCGGGGCGCCGGCGTGCCCACCGCGCCGTATGCTCCGGTCGAAAGCTTCTCGGAACTCGAAGAAGCGGCGCGCCGGATCGGGCTGCCGGCGGTGCTCAAGACCACTCGCCTTGGTTACGACGGCAAAGGCCAGGCGGTGCTGCGCGACCCCGCCGACCTCCGCCCGGCCTGGGAGGCGCTCGAGCCGAAGCCGCTGATACTCGAGGGCTTCGTCGACTTCCGCTGCGAGGTGAGCGTCGTCGTCGCCCGCGGCGCGGATGGCGGCGGCTCCCTGTTCGACGCGGTGGAGAACCGACACCGCGACGGCATCCTCGACCTGACGCTCGCCCCCGCCCGCGTCCCGCCCGGCACCGCCGCGGAGGCCGGCCGCGTCGCCTGGCGCGTGGCCGAGACGCTGGACCTGGTCGGCCTGCTCGCCGTCGAGATGTTCGTCGACCGCTCCGGCCGCGTGCTCGCCAACGAGATCGCCCCGCGGCCGCACAACTCCGGGCATTGGACCATGGAGGCCTGCCCGGCGAGCCAGTTCGACCTCCACGTCCGCGCCGTTGCCGGCCTGCCGCTGCCGCCGGGTCTGCGCCATGCGGACGCGGTAATGAAGAACCTGGTGGGCCCGGAGGAAGTCGCACTCTGGCCGGAGATCGTCGCCACCCCGCGGCTGATCCCCCATCTCTATGGCAAGCGCGAGGCGCGACCCGGCCGCAAGATGGGCCACGTGACCCGCCTCTTCCCCCTGAACACCTTACCGGGGGACGCGGAGATCGCCGCCGCGCTAGGGTGCGTCGCGCCCACGAGGTGACATGCTTTCGCTCCTGCTCGCCGGCCTGTTCTTCATAGCGCTCCACATCGGCGTGGCCGGGACGACCCTGCGCGACCGCGTCGTCGCAGCGATTGGCGCCCGCGCCTACATGGTCGTCTTCTCGCTCGCCTCCGTCGCCGGCATTTGGTGGCTGGCCAGCGCCTACAACGCGGCGGACTACGTCCCGCTCTGGTCGCAGGCGGACTGGTGGAAGCTGGTCGCGGACGTGCTGATGCTGCCGGCCTTCGTGCTGGTAGTCGCCGGGCTGCTCACGCCCAACCCGACCGCAGTCGGCGCCGAGGCGCTGATCTCACGGCCGCCGCAAGGGATCGTCCAGGTGACGCGCCACCCATTCCTCGTCGGCGTCGCGCTCTGGGCGTTCCTCCATCTGGTGGCCAACGGCGACCTCGCCTCCGCCCTGTTCTTCGGCACGTTCCTCGTCGTCGCCCTCGCCGGGCCGCCGTCGATCGACGCCAAGCGCCGCCGCATGCTCGGCCCGGCACGCTGGGACGCGTTCGCCCGCCAGACCTCCATCCTGCCCTTTGCCGCCGTGGCCGCCGGGCGCACTTCGCTTCGTTTTTCCTCTTCTGTCTGGTGGCGGATCGGCGCCGGCGTGCTCGCTTACGTCCTGTTCATCGGCGGACACCGTCACATCATCGGCGTCTCGCCCTTTCCCACCTGGTGAGCCCAGCGCCGCTGCATCTCCCGCAGCCCGGTCGCTGCCACCCCCGCCCGCGCGCACGAATCCCGCAGCACCCCGCGCCGTAGCGTCCCGAACTCGCCGTACCGCCACACCGCGTGGTCCGCCGCCGCCGCGGCGAAATCACCTGGCGCGGTGGCATGCAGCGCCAGGTGCGTGACCCCCGGCGGCAGCGCCTCGATCACCGCCGCCCAACGTGCGTCCAGCTCCGCCGGCGGCACCGGCTGCGTTCCGCGGCAATGATCGACCACCGGCAATCCTTCCGCCTCGAGCTGATCCAGCGCCGCCGCATACTCGGCCGGGTCCGGCGCCCAGAGGATGGTCCGCGGCAGGACCGGGAACAGCGCGAAGTCCCGCGCCAGCCGCAGCATCGCCGGCAGCAGTGGCGCGATCATCGTCGCCCCCATGTGCGAGTCGAGATGCGTCGGCCGCAGTCCGGACGCGAGCGCCCGCTCGACCTGCGCCCGCATCTCCGCCTCCGCGGCCTCCACCACCAGGCGCCGCCGCAGCCCGGCCACGTTGCGCGGAAAGTAGCCGTCCTCGTCCAAGCAGCCCCGACGCCCCGCTCCGCGTCGAGATCGGCGCCCAGCGGCAGCCGGGCCATTCGCTGGTCAGCGTGAGATGCACACCGATCTCCAGCGCGCCGTCCGCGCACGCCGCGGCCAATTCGGGGAACCAGGGCCCCGGCACCATGACCGAGCCGCATATCACCAGCCCGGCCCGCGCCAGCTCGAAGAACGCCCGGTTCGCGCCGTGCGAGGCCCCGAGATCATCCAAATGCGGGATGATCGCCCGACCGGTCACCCTGCTTGCCCCCGCCTGCCCGCGGGTGCATAGCTCGAAGCTCGTTCCGCCCGCCCCAAAGAGGACCGTATGGCCAAGATCAAGGTGAAGACCCCCGTCGTCGAGCTCGACGGAGACGAGATGACCCGCATCATCTGGGGCTTCATCAAGGACAAGCTGATCCTCCCCTACCTCGATATCGACCTTAAATATTATGACCTCGGCGTCGAATACCGCGACCAGACTGACGACCAGGTCACCGTGGATGCCGCCAACGCCATCCGCCAGTACGGCGTGGGCGTGAAGTGCGCGACCATCACACCGGACGAGGCGCGGGTGACGGAGTTCAAGCTGAAGAAGATGTGGCGCAGCCCGAACGGCACCATTCGGAACATCCTGGATGGCACGATCTTCCGCGAGCCGATCATCTGCAGCAACGTGCCCCGCCTCGTCCCGCATTGGTCCAAGCCGATCGTGATCGGCCGCCACGCCTACGGCGACATCTACCGCGCCGCCGAGACCAAGATCCCCGGCCCCGGCAAGGTCACGCTGCAATACCAGCCCGCCGATGGCGGCGAGCCGCTCGTGCTCGACGTGCACGACTTCAAGGGCCCGGGCGTCGCCATGGGGATGCACAACACCCGCCAGTCGATCGAGGGCTTCGCCCGCGCTAGCTTCAATTACGGCCTGGCGCGAAAGTATCCGGTCTATCTCTCGACCAAGAACACGATCCTCAAGGCCTATGACGGCATGTTCAAGGACGTGTTCCAGGAGATCTTCGACGCCGAGTTCAAGGCGAAGTTCGAGGCGGAGAAGCTCACCTACGAGCACCGTCTGATCGACGACATGGTCGCCGCCGCGCTTAAGTGGGAAGGCGGCTATGTCTGGGCCTGCAAAAACTACGACGGCGACGTCCAGTGCGACATCGTGGCCCAGGGCTTCGGCAGCCTCGGCCTGATGACCTCCGTGCTGATGAGCCCCGACGGCAAGACGGTGGAATCGGAGGCCGCCCACGGCACCGTCACCCGCCACTATCGCGAGCACCAGAAGGGCCGCGAGACCAGCACCAACCCGATCGCCTCCATTTTCGCCTGGACCCGCGGTCTGGCCTATCGCGGCCGGTTCGACAACACGCCGGACGTGACCCGCTTCGCCGAGACGCTCGAGCGCGTCTGCATCGACACGGTCGAAAGCGGCGCATGACCAAGGACCTCGCCATCCTGATCGGCCGCGACCAGCCATGGCTCAACACCCAGGCCTTCCTCGCCAAGATCGACGAGAATCTGCAAGTCCGCCATGTCCCACGCCGAAGCCGCCGAGTAGGCCGTCCAAGAACCCTCTCCCGCTGGCGGGAGAGGGCAGGGTGAGGGTGGCAGAACCAAAAAGGACGACGCCATGAACGAAACGCTGGGCCTCCAACGCTACCCGCTCGCCCGCCGCGGCATGATCATGTCCGGCCTGATCAGCGGCTTCACCCTCGCCGTCGTTCCCGTGGAGGCGCAGGTCATCCACACGGACACCAACGGCCTCGTCGCCGGCGAGGTGAAGATCCCCGTCGAGGATGGCGGCATGCCCGGCTACTACGCCAAGCCGCAGGGCCCCGGCCCGTTCCCCGTCGTGCTCGTGATCGAGGAGATCTTCGGCGTCCACGAGCACATCAAGGATCTCTGCCGCCGCCTGGCCAAGCTCGGCTACCTCGCCGTCGCCCCCGAGATCTACGCGCGCGAGGGCGATCTCTCCAAGATGACCGACACCGGCCAGATCATGTCGCAGGTCATCCTGAAGACGCCGGACGCGCAGATGCTCGGGGACCTCGACGCCGCGGTCGCCTGGGCCGGCAAGAACGGCGGCGACCTGTCCCGGCTCGGCGTGACCGGGTTCTGCCGCGGCGGCCGCAACATCTGGCTGTTCGACGCCCATAACCCGCGGGTCAAGGCGGCCGTCGCCTGGTACGGCCCGATCAAGAGCCCGACCTCGGACATCCAGCCTAAGACCGCGACCGATGTCGCCGGCGAGCTGCACGGCCCCCTGCTCGGCCTGTATGGCGGCCAGGATGGCAGCATCAACGTCGCCGACGTGGAGGCCGCCGCCGCCAAGGCCCGCGCCGCCGGCAAGACGGTGGAGATCCACGTCTATCCGGACGCGCCGCACGGCTTCAACGCCGACTACCGCCCGAGCTACCGCAAGGCGGACGCCGAGGACGGCTGGCGGCGGATGCTGGCCTGGTTCAAGCGCCACGGCGTCGCGTAGGCCCGAGCATGCTCGCCCGCCGCGCCCTGATCGCCGCCGCACTCGCCGTCTCGCCGCAGGCGCATGGGCCGAGGACGAGGCGGTGGCGGAGGCACTCGTCGCGGGCGAGGTGCAGCTTCCGGCGCCGGGCGGCGGCTCGCTTCCCGGCTATCGCGCGCACCCGGCCGGCGACGGCCCGTTCCCGGCGGTCCTCGTCGTCCCGGACGGCCCGGGCATCCCCGCTTGGCTCGCCGAGGTCTGTCGCCGCCTGGCCCGCGCCGGCTATTGCGCCCTCGCGGCCGACGTCATGGGCGCTGGCGGGGACGACGAGGTGATGCGCGCGTTGGACGCGGTGGCCGGGTCGGTTCGCGAGAATGCCGGCGATCCGGCGCGCCTGGCCGATCACCGGCTTCGGCGCTGGCGGCCGCATGACGTGGCTCTACGCCGCCCACACCCCTGCGTTGAAGGCCGCCGTCGCCTGGTACGGGCCGGTCGGCGGCACGAGCACGCAAGCTCACCCGAAATCGCCGCTCGACGTCGCCGCCGACCTCCGGGCTCCGCTCCTCGGCCTCTACGGTAAAAGCGACCCGGCCGACCCCGAGCCTTTGTTGCTTCAGGCCGAGCGCAAGGCCAACGCCGCCGGCCACATGGTCGAGGTGATCGTTTATGTCGGCGCAGGCCCCGGTTTCCTCGCCGAGGGAACGCCGACATACCGGCAAGCGGCCGCCCTCGACGGCTGGGATCGCGATCAGGCATGGCTCAAGCGCTACCTCGCCTGACCCGCGAAACCTAAACACCTTTCATATCCAAGCTTCACCCCGACACGCGTTGCACGTGCAGCGTGTAAAGCGCTCCTTACAGGTCGCAATCTCTGGATTTCTACAACCGCTGATATCGTTAGACAATCGTCAATAGCACGTTACGTGCATTCCCAGGATCAGTCCGCACGGGACTGACTGCATAACTGGGGGTTCGACATGAATATCGTTAAGTTTGCCGCAGCGCTGGCCTTCGTAGCGCCATTCCTTGGTGGCGCTGCGCTGGTGAGTTCGCCGGCCCAAGCCGCACCGGCCTGCGCGGCCGGAAGTGTCGCGAGCTACATGGCCGCGAACTTCTCCTGCAGCGTCGGAGGCGTTACCTTCAGCAACATCGACATCAACACCACGGTCACCAAAGACGGAATCGGCGACGCCGCGGTGACGCTCGGGAACATCACCCCTTTCACCATGAGCTACAACGGCCAAACCCTCTACGGCCTGTCGCTCAACTACAGCGCCGGCGCAGGTGGGGCCGGGTATGAGAGCGCCGACATTGCGTGGCAGTATAATGTGTCGGGCGACCTCCTGAACGGGGTCTACCTGTCCGAAGCTGGCAGCGCGACCGGCGTTGCCAACACCGTCGTCAGCGAGGTTCTGAGCAGCGGGCTCCACATCCAGGCGAACGACAGCAACCCCGTCAACTTCGCGAGCATCACGCCCCCGCAGGCAACAGAGTTCGTCATCAAGGACGACAACACCTTCGCTTTCCTCGGCTACGCGCAGTCGAGCGTCGTCACCAACGCCTGGTCGCTGACTTCGACCCCCGTGCCGGGGCCGGCCTCGCTCGCGATGCTCGGGGCCGGGTTGGCTGGGATCGGGATGGTCCGGCGCCGCCGCGTCCGCGCCTGACCGCGGAGCGTTTTGTGGGATTAAAGTAGAGGGGCGCTCCGGCGCCCCTCTTTTTGGTCTGAGATAGGTGCCACCACCAATCCTGGACCGTTTTCACCGCAGCCGAGCGCAAGCTGTCGGGCACGGGAACTGGGCTTTGGCGTCGACGGAACCCGCACCTGTAGCGAAGCCGCGGGAAGAGGCTGGGCCGGATGCCTCACGTCGCTTAGGGGCCGGGGATCACGAACCCGTTACAACTCACGCGAGTGTGAGATGTTCGGGACGGTTGTGTAAAAAATCCGACACCCCCGCAGGACAGCTCCGCACAACTTGTTGATCTAGCTTGTCTCATAGTCTGGCACGGCGCTTGCTGGTAGAGACCTGGCCGGGTTTTCTGGTCTCGTTCTACGGGGGAATATGACTATGTTGAGAAAGCTTCTACTCGGGGGCGCTGCGGTCGCCTTCATCACGGGTGGCGCAAGCGTCGGCCACGCGAGCCCGGTTGGCAGCGGTCCTGTCGACAGCTCGGTGTTCGCCATCGCCGGCCTGGATTCGTCTCTCTACACGGTTTACGACGGGTCGAACGCCGGGACCTTCACCCAGAACGGATCTGGCACCCTTGAGCTGCGTTCGTCGGACTATAAGGACAGCTTCGGAACCGCGAAGCCGAACGGTTCGAGTCAGGTCACGGTCTTCGCGAGCAACGCGGCCGTCCCTTCGACCCAAACCATCGCTCCCAGCTATAGCCCGTTCGTGCTCTACTTCCACAGTGACGGGTCAGGTGGAAGCTGCTCCTCGTACCCCTACACCGGAGACAGCCCTTCGACCCTCTTCAGTAACGGCACCAACGCGGGCAACGACTGCGGGCAAGCCAATATGGCAATCTACTATGCGCCGAGCACGAAGACTTACGCGCTGTTCTTCGATGACGGCGGCCCGGCCGGGACCTATACGGTCGGACACGGCTGGGATGCGCAGACATATTATAGTGATGATAACGACTACAACGACCTGGTCGTGACCTACACGCCGACTGCGACGCCCGAGCCGATGTCGCTCGCGCTGCTCGGGACCGGCCTTGCCGGGCTCGGCTTGGTGCGTCGGCGCAAGGGCGGCGCCGCCTAACTCCGCCGCCAGCCGGGCGACGTCGGGGGGCGTCGTCCGGCTCCGGGTTCGAGGGCTCAGTCGCAGGACTGGGCCCTCTTTCTTTGACGGCACATACGCGCCGGCAACTTGCGCCCGACGATCCCTTCCTTGATGTCTTCGACGCCATGGACCTCGCCTTCTCGGACCGATGCCGCGCCGCCTCCTGAGCGAGCATGACCGACAGGTCTGGGCGAGCTACGTACGCCACCTCGTGCCCATGCCCGGCGTTGCGAGTCCGACTGAGACTGCGGTTGGGCCGCCGCCGAAGCCGCCTCCGCAATCACGTGTCGAACCGTTCGCTCCGCAACTTGCCAAACGCTCGGCGCCGCTCGAGATCGGCGCCGCACCGGGAGGCGTGGATCGCTCGACTTGGACCAAGTTCCGCTCCGGCAAGCTCTCGCCCGCGCGCACCCTCGACCTCCATGGCATGACCGCACAGCGCGCGTACACCGAGCTCCAAGCCTTCCTCACCGCCGCGGTCGCCCAGCGTCTGCGCTGCGTCGAGATCATCACCGGGCGTGGCCGCGGCGAAAGCGGCGTGATCCGGCGCGAAACGCCACTTTGGCTGAACGGCCCTACGCTTCGGCCGATGGTGCTGGCCGCCACGCACCCGCATCCCGCGAACCCCGGCGCCGTGCGACTCCTGCTCCGGCGCGTGCGGTAGAGGGCTCGGTCTCGGACTGCCGGGAGTTAGCGCGCGCGAGACACGCGTCCGGGTTGTAAGATTTTCGGACAGTTCAGATACGGCGCGAGCTCACCGGCTAGGCCCCTACTTCCAGGCACGGTCAAGCGCCTGGGATCCGCATCTCCGTCTGAGGATAGCCGGACAAAGCATTCAAACCACTACTGAGTCGGATTGGTTAAACCTACCGTGGATTGTTCCAATAATGCGAAGTTATCATACCGTAATTTCAGGTGCACAGCCTCACAAAAGCGTGTAAGGTTTTAGACGTCGCCGATGGAGATCGGATCCATGCCCCGCTCGCCGCATTCGACTTTGTGCACCTCCGCCCACTCATTCTCGCCGAAGGACATTGCGTTCGCTCTCGCTTGGGAGGTGCACGCGCCGGGCTTGGGCGGATGGACCGTTCAGCATGATGAAGACGAGGAGGGCGGAGCCATGCTGCTCGTCGACCCTCCGCTCGTGTATGGCGATGGCTTCACGCTGCGGTCCGGACCGCGCGGCGTGGTGATCACCTCGCCGCTCGGCACCCATTGCGCCCCCACGCTACGCGACGCGCTGATGCTGATTTGCCCGCTCGGCCACGAACAGCTCCAAGCCGTCGAGCAACTCGCCGGTGCCCCGGAGATCACTCTCTAGAGCATCGTCCGACCGAATGCGGTCAGCCGTCGGACAAAGATGCTCGCCAAAACGAAGAGCTAGTGCTTGTTCCGATCCGCTTCGATCGGAACAAGCACTAGTCTTCACGCCGCCGCTCTGGTGCCGGTCAGCTTGGCCTCGATCCGGTCCCAGATCGCGACACTCAGGTCCACCCCGTCGAACCGGGCCACTTCCTGGAGCCCGGTCGGCGAGGTCACGTTGATCTCGGTCAGGTAATCGCCGATCACGTCGATGCCCACGAAGATCAGCCCATGGTCGCGCAAGAAGGGGCCGATCCGAGCGCAGATCTCGCGGTCGCGTGGCGTCAGCCCCGACTTTTCGGCCCGCCCGCCCACATGCATGTTGCTCCGCGCCTCGCCCGCTGGCCGGCACCCGGTTGATCGCCCCCATTGGCTCGCCTTCAACCAGGATCACCCGCTTGTCCCCGCGCCGCACCGCCGGCTCGTAGCGCTGCACCATCAGCGGCTCGCGCGAGCGAGCCCAGTGCATCTCGAGCAGGCTGCCGAGGTTCTCGTCGTCCTCGCGGATGCGGAACACACCGGCGCCGCCGTTGCCGAACAGGGGCTTGACGATGATATCGCGGTACTCTTGCCGGAACGCCCGGACCGCTTCCGGCTCCCAGGTGATCAGGGTCGGCGGCATCAGCTCCGGGAAGTGCGTGACCAGCAGCTTCTCCGGCGCGTCGCGCACGTGGCGCGGGTCGTTGACCACCAGCGTGCGCGGCTGGATGTGCTCCAGCATGTGGGTCGCCGTGATGTAGGCCATGTCGAAGGGCGGGTCCTGCCGCATCAGCACGACGTCCATCGTCCCGAGGTCGAGCAGCTCCGCATCGCCAAAGCGATAGTGGTTGCCCGACACACGCTGCACGGTGACCGGTCGCGCCCGCGCCAGAAGCCGGCCGACCCGGCCCTTGCCCTCCAGCCGACCCTCGTGCAGCGACATGTGCCGAACCTCGTAATGCCACAGCGCGTGCCCGCGCCGCTGCGCCTCCAGCATCAGCGCGAACGTGCTGTCGGCGTCGATGTTGACCGACTCGATCGGGTCCATCTGCACCGCGACCTTCATGGGGCGATCTCCTGTATGCCGTGGCGTCTCTAGCAGCGCCCGTATTTCTCGCAAAACGCCTCGGCCCCGAGCGAGCGGAAGTCGCCCATCGCCGCGTGGAGCCGCTCGTGCGGCCAGTCCCACCACGCGATGGCGAGGAGTTGCTCGACCACGCGCTCGGAGAACCGCAGCCGCAGGACCCGGCCGGGGTTGCCGACCACCACGGCGAACGGCGGCACGTCCTTGGTCACGATCGTCCCCGCCCCGATCGCCGCCCCACTGCCGACGGAGATCCCGGCCAGCACGATCGCGCCATGCCCGATCCAGACGTCATGGCCCAGGGTGACCGGGCTCGCCCGGCGCCAGTCGAAGAACCCGGCATCGTCCGGCCCCAGCCCATAGGCGCTGCTGCGATAGCCGACATGGCTCAGCATCACCCGGTCGAGCGGGTGGTTGCCCGGGTTGATCCGCGTATGCGCCGCAATGGAGCAGAACTTTCCGAGCGTCGTGTAGATGATGTCGCTGTCGTTCACGACGTAGGAGTAGTCGCCGAAGCTGCTCTCGGCGACCTTGGTCCTGGCGCCCACCTCGCAAAACCGCCCGAACGTCGTGGCCCGGACGGAGGCGGTGCGGTGGATGCTCGGCTCGGTCCCGAGCGACTTCTCCGCGCTGGCCGGGTCGTTGGCCACGCTAATTCAGGAAGATCTTGCCCGGGTTCATGATCCCGCGCGGGTCGAGCGCCGTCTTCATCTGCCGCATCACCGCCAGCGTCTCCGCCCCGTGCTCCTCGAGCAGGAACTCGCGCTTGCCGATCCCCACGCCGTGCTCGCCGCTGCAGGACCCGCCCAGCGCCAGCGCGCGCGCCACGATCTTCCGGTCCAGCGCCCAGCCCTCCTCGATCCCTTCCGGCGTGTCCGGCACCAGGATCACGGTGTGGAAGTTGCCGTCGCCCACATGGCCCACGATCGGCGCCGGTCAGGCCCGATGCGCTCGATGTCTCCCTTCGCGCCCACTACCAGGTCCGCCAACCGCGAAATCGGCACGATCGCGTCGGTCGCGATCCCTTTCCAGCCCGGCCGCAGCGCCAGCGCCGCCCAATACGCGTCATGCCGCGCCTTCCACAGCCGGTTGCCGCTCCGTGCTGTCAGTCGCCCACTGGAAGCCGCTGGCGCCGAACCCGCTCGTGATCTCCTCCGCCAACGCCGCCTGCTCGCCGACGCCGGCCACCGAGCCGTGGAACTCCAGCAGCAGCGTCGGGACCGCCTGGTAGCCCTCCAGCTTCGAGAAGGCGATCGAGGCGCCCATCTGCACCTCGTCCAGCAGCTCGATCCGCGCGATCGGGATGCCCACCTGCAGGATCGCGATCACCGATTCCACCGCGCCCTCCAGCGTCTCGAACTGGCAGATCGCGGCACTCATCGCCTCCGGGATCCCGTGCAGGCGGAGCTGGATCTCGGTGATCACGCCGAGCGTGCCTTCCGAGCCGATGAACAGGTGGGTGAGGTCGTAGCCGGTCGCGGATTTGCGCACGCGCCCGCCGGTCTCGATCAGCCGCCCGTCCGGCAGCGCCACCTGCAGCCCCAGTACGTTTTCGCGGATCGTCCCGTAGCGGACCGCCGCCGTCCCGCTGGCCCGCGTCGCGCACATGCCGCCGACCGTGCACTCGCTTCCGGGGTCGACCGGGAAGAACAGGCCCTGGTCGCGCAGGTGCTCGTTCAACTGCTGCCGGGTCACGCCGGCTTCGATCCGGCAGTCCATGTCGGCCGCGTTCACCTCGAGGACGCGGGTCATGCGCGAGAGGTCCAGGCTGATCCCGCCGCGGACAGGGGTCACGTGCCCCTCGAGCGAGGTGCCGGCCCCGAACGGGACCACCGGCACGCCATGCTGGTGGCAAAGCCCGAGCAGGCGCGCCGCCTCCGTCCCGCGCTCGATGAACGCGACCGCGTCCGGCTGCGCCCGGGGCTGGTAATCCTCGCCATGGCTGTGCTGCTCGCGCAGCGCGGCGTTGGTGGTGATGCGCTCGCCAAGGAACTCGCGGGCGGCCGCAATGACGGCATCGACAGGTCTGGCCATCCCGCCTCCTCTACGACCCGGCGCCCGCGAAGTCGAGGGTGGTGGGGCGGCGAAAACCGCCGCCCCCGTCCAGTTACTGCCGGCTGGTCCCGTTCGGGCTGTTGCCCAGGCCGTTATGATTGCTCGACGTGCCGTTCGGGCCATTCCCGTTGCCGGCGGTGGCCGGAAGCTGGGTCATCTCGAACACCGAGTTCGGGTTGATGATCATCACCACCGGCTCGCCGCGCTTGTCGGTAGCGTGGACGAGGAACGAGTCCGGGATCACCTGCACGTTCTTGTAGCCGTCGCTCTGCAGGTCGTGGGTGATCTTCTGCCGCATCTGCTGCAGGTCGCCCTGCGACATGGGATGCGTGGCTTGCGGCTGGGACGCTTGCGCCGGGTTGGACGTGCCTGAGGTCTGGGCAAGGGCGGGCAGGGCGAATAACGAGGCCGCACCGATCGCGATAACGAGCTTATGCATCAAAACCTCCTTTTTGGGACGAGAGCGCCGGCACCATGCCGGGCTCGCAAGGAGGAGGACGCCGCGCGCCGAGCGCAGTTGATGGACGGCCAATGAAGGTCGCGTAACCGGCCTGGCTTACGCCGCCCGCCGCAGGCTGAGCGCGGACCAGACCGAAGAGAGCGCGTCCACCAGGTGCCGAATGTCGTCCTCCGAATGGAGCGCCGAGGGTGTGAGCCGCAGCCGCTCCGTGCCCTTCGGCACCGTCGGATAGTTG
Source organism: uncultured Alphaproteobacteria bacterium (assembly GCA_963708585.1). Classification (GTDB taxonomy): domain Bacteria; phylum Pseudomonadota; class Alphaproteobacteria; order Acetobacterales; family Acetobacteraceae; genus JAVVHH01. Next base: position 224,776 of record CAVPSW010000001.1, read on the forward strand.
ATCGGCTGGACGTAGATCCCGTGCTGCTCCAGCAGCGTGTCGCAGACCTGCCGGCACAGCACCGGGTCGCCGACGGGGACCGGGACGATGTGGCTCGGATTGTCCCGGTGCGGCAGTCCGGCCGCCTCCAGCGCGGCCCGCAGCGCGCGGACATTGCGCCAGCAGCGCTTCCCGCTCCGCCCCGCTCGACTTCAGATGCCGCACGCTGGCCAGCGCCCCGGCCGCCACCGCTGGCGGCACGGCGGTGGTGAAGATGAACCCGGACGCGTGGCTGCGCACGAAATCGCACAGCGGCGCCGACCCGGCGATGTAGCCGCCGACCACGCCGAACCCTTTTGCAAGTGTCCCCTCGATGACCGACACGCGCCCGAGCAGCCCGTCCCGCTCCGCCACCCCGCCGCCGCGCGGGCCGTACAGCCCCACCGCATGGACTTCGTCCAGGTAGGTCAAGGCCCCGTGCGCGGTCCGCCACGTCGCAGATCGCCTCGATCGGGGCGATGTCGCCGTCCATCGAGTAGACGGACTCGAACGCCACGATCTTCGGCCGCGCCGGGTCGAGCGCGGAGAGCTTGCGCTCGAGGTCCGCGACGTCGTTATGCGCCCAGATCAGCTTCTCCGCCCGGCTGTGCCGGATGCCCTCGATCATGGAGGCGTGGTTGGCCGCGTCCGACAGGATCACGCAGCCGGGCAGCCGTGCTCCCGAGCGTCGACAGCGCCGCCCAGTTCGCCATGTAGCCGGAGTTGAACAGCAGCGCCGCTTCCGCGCCGTGCAGCCCGGCCAGCTCCTCCTCCAGCAGCACGTGGTAATGGTTGGTGCCGGCGATATTGCGCGTCCCGCCCGCGCCGGCGCCGCACCGCTCGAGCGCCTCGTGCATCGCCGCGAGCACGGAAGGGTGCTGGCCCATGCCGAGATAGTCGTTCGAGCACCAGACGGTGACCTCCGCCCGCCCGCGCTCGCGGAAATGCGTCGCGCGCGGAAACGCGCCGGCCCGGCGCTGCAGGTCCGCAAATACGCGGTAGTTGCCCTCGCGCCGAAGCGCGTCGAGGTCCCGGCGGAAGAAGGCGTCGTAGTCCATGCTGCTCCCGCGAAGGTGGTGATGGCCGGCCTCGCTATAGGAACCCCGGCCGGGGAGCGGTCAAGCATTCCGGCGCCGGCCGGACACGTGCGTACGCACGAGGCCGGCATGTCGAAAAAATAATCCTGCAGGACGCCGTTCGCCCGCAAGGTTGCGCTAGACCGCTGGCAGATATGCGTTAGTGTCGGCCAGTCCTACAAGCGTGCCGCGAGCACCGAAACACGGGAGGCCTGATTGACCCATTCCACCCCGCTGCCGTCACGGCTTCGTGCCGTCGCCGGCGCGTTCGCCTTGGCTTTACTGTCCGGCTCGGCCTTGGCGCAGAACGCCGAAGCCCATCCGCATCGGCGTGATCGCGGAGGCGCAGGCCATCGCCGGCGCCTCGATCCCGCAGGCCGCGCAGCTCGCCGCCGACGAGATCAACGCCAAGGGCGGCGTCGACGGCCGCAAGGTCGAGATCATCACCTATGACAACCACTCCTCGGCCGCCGACTCCGTTCGCGCGTTCCAGCGCGCGGTCAGCGAGGACCACGTCAACGCGGTGATCGCGAGCTACATCTCCGAGGTCGTGCTGGCGCTCCAGCCCTGGTCCGGCCGGCTCAAGACCGTGATGGTCACGCCCGGCGCCGCCTCCGACGCGATCACCGCAGAACATCAAGAAGGACTACGACCACCTCAAATACTCGTTCCACGGCTATCTGACGTCGTCGGCCCAGTCCGACCTGGTGTGCGACGCCGCCAAGCAGATGCTGGTGGACCAGTATCACATGAAGTCGGCGGTGATCATGAGCGAGGACGCGGCCTGGACCACGCCGCTCGACAACGAGTACGAGAAATGCCTGCCCAAGATCGGGCTGAAGGTGGTCGACCACATCCGCTTCTCGCCCGACACGACCGACTTCACCCCGATCTTCAACAAGATCGAAGCGTCCAAGCCGGACGTGATCATGACCGGCATCTCCCATGTCGGCGTGCAGCCGACGGTGCAGTGGAAGAACCAGCAGGTGCCGATCCCGATGTTCGGGGTCGCCTCGCAGGCGACCAACGCGACGTTCTGGAACGACACCAACGGCGCGACCGCAGGGCGTGCTGTTCTTCGCCGTGTCCGGGCCAGGCGTGGCGGTCACGCCCAAGACGCTTCCGTTCGTGGACGCGTTCTCCAAGAAATTCGGCCAGCCGCCGTCCTATTGCGGCTACACCGCCTATGACGAGGTCTATTACCTGGTCGGACGCCATCAAGCGCGCCGGGTCGGACGACTCCGACAAGCTGGTCGATGCGCTGGAGAAGACCGACTACCAGGGCACGATCGGCCAGATCCGCTTCGAGGGCCGCAACGGCGAGCACCCGCACGGGCTGGTCACCGGCCAGGGCACGATCACGGGCCTGTTCCTGCAGTGGCAGGATGGCAAGCAGGTGAACATCTGGCCAGCCAACCTGGCCAAGGGGAAGCTCGAGTTCCCGAGCTTCATCAAGCTCGGCTCGGCGCAGTAACCGCCGTCCGCGCGGGGTCCGCTCCGGCGGGCCTCGCGCGGCCGGTCGGAGCACGAAGCAAGAACGAGGAAGGGACGAGCGTCGATGGCAGCAAGTCGTGTTACCGGCTCGCGACGGGGGGTGGCGGCAGCCGCCGGCGCGTTTGCGCTGTCGCTGCTGGCGGGAACCGCCCTGGCGCAGAACAGCAAGCCGCCATCCGCATCGGCGTCATCGCGGAGGCGCAGGCCATCGCCGGCGCGTCCATCCCGCAAGCGCGCCCAGCTCGCCGCCGACGAGATCAACGCCAAGGGCGGCATCGACGGCCGCAAGGTCGAGATCATCACCTACGACAACCATTCCTCCGCCGCCGACTTCGGTGCGCGCCTTCCAGCGCGCGGTCAGCGAGGACCACGTCAACGCGGTGATCGCCAGCTACATCAGCGAGGTCGTGCTGGCGCTCGAGCCCTGGTCCGGCCGGCTCAAGACCGTGATGGTCACGCCCGGCGCCGCCTCGGACGTGATCACGCGAGAACATCAAGAAGGACTACGACCACCTCAAATACACGTTCCACGGCTACCTGCGCTCGAGCGCGCTGTCCGACCTCGTCTGCGACGCGACCAAGGACATCCTGGTCGACGGGCTGAAGATGAAGTCGGCGGTGATCATGAGCGAGGACGCGGCCTGGACCACGCCGCTCGACGCCGAATACGAGAAGTGCCTGCCGAAGATCGGGGTCAAGGTCCTCGACCACATCCGCTTCTCGCCCGACACGACCGACTTCACCCCGATCTTCAACAAAATCGAGAGCGGCAAGCCGGACATGATCGTCACCGGCATCTCCCATGTCGGCGTGCAGCCGACGGTGCAGTGGAAGAACCAGCAGGTGCCGATCCCGATGATCGGCATCTCCTCGCAGGCGACCAACGCCACGTTCTGGAACGACACCAACGGCGCGACCCAGGGCGTGCTGTTCGACGCGGTGTCCGGTCCGGGCGTGGCGGTGACGCCGAAGACGATCCCGTTCGTGGACGCGTTCTCCAAGCGGTTCGGCCAGCCCCCGTCCTATTGCGGCTACACCGCCTATGACGAGGTCTATTACCTGGTCGACGCGATCAAGCGCGCCGGCTCCGACGACCCGGACAAGCTGGTCGATGCGCTCGAGAAGACGGACTACCAGGGCACGATCGGCCAGATCCGCTTCGAGGGCCGCGACAGCGAACACCCGCACGGGCTGATCACCGGCAAGGGCACGATCACGGGGCTAATGCTGCAATGGCAGGACGGCAAGCAGGTGAACCTGTGGCCGACGGACCTGGCCAACGGCAAGCTGAGTTCCCGAGCTTCATCAAGGTCACCGCGGCGCAATAGGCGGCCGCCAGCGCTTCCCCCGCTCTCCCGAGCGGGGGTTTTCTTTTGGTTCCGAGGCGTGATGCTCTTCTGGCAGGTTCTCATCGACGGTTTCGCGATCAGCGCGCTTTACGCGCTGGGCGCGACCGGCTTCACCCTGATCTTCGGCGTTTCCGGCGTGCTGAACCTGTCGCACGGCTCGCTCATGGTCGCCGCCGCGGTCGCGGCCTGGGCGGCGAGCGCGCAGCTCGGCACCGGTCCCTATTTCGGCGCCCTGTTCGGCGTGTTCGTCTGCGTCGTGCTGACGCTGCTCACCTACGGCGCCGTCGTCCGCCCGATCCAGCGCTCGCGCCTGATCCGCCCGGAGGAGCGCGAGATCTTCATCCTGACCGCGACCCTGCTCTGGGGCATCATGATCCAGGAGCTGATCGCCTATTTCTACACCGACAGCGCCAAGACCGTGCTGCCGATCGTCGGCGGCGTGCTGCCGCTCCTCGGCGTGCGCACCCCAGCCAACGAGATCTTCACCGCGATCGCCTGCTGGGTCGCCATCGGCATCCTATGGCTGCTGGTCAACCGCACGCGGACCGGCAAGGCGGTGATGGCGGCCTCGATGAACGCGCGCGGCGTCACCCTGCTCGGCATCGAGCTGTCCTGGATCTACATCGTCGTCTGGACCATCTACGGCGTGCTGGCGGGCCTCGCCGGCGTGCTGCTCGGCATGTTCCTCGGCGTCAGCTCCTACAGCGCCGGGCCGCTGACCGGGAGCGCCTTCGCCATCGTGGTGCTGGGCGGGCTCGGCAGCGTCACCGGCTCGCTGATCGCGGCCTATGTCGTCGGCTACATCGAGACCTTCACCGCCTATTTCGACCAGATCTTCGGCACCAGCATCGGCTCGACCTCGTACCGGTTCATCCCGGCGCTGCTGCTGCTGGTCGTGGTCATGTATGTGCGCCCGCGCGGGCTGCTGGGACGGCGCTGAGCCATGCGGATCCTTCGATCTCCCCTGTTTCTGGCTGCTGATGCTGGTGATGGCGGCGCTGTGCACGCTGCCGGCCTGGGCGTCGGCCTACATCCTCGGCGTGGGCACGGTGGCCTACTATTTCGGCGTGTTCGCGATGGCCTGGGACCTGCTGTTCGGCTTCGCCAACGAGGTCAATTTCGGCCCCACTTTCCTGATCGGGCTCGGGGCCTATGGCGCCGGCATCCTGAACGGCTACGGCGTGCCGATCCTGTGGTGCGTCCCGTTCGGCACCGCGCTCGCCGTGCTCGGCGGCATCGTGCTGGCCCTGCCGGCGCTGCGCGTGACGGGCCCCTATTTCGGGCTGACAACGCTCGTCGCGGTGCTGATCCTGCAGAACCTGGTCGTCGTGTTCGCCGGGCTTCACCGGCGGCGAGATCGGCCTGATGGTGCCGGACGTGCTCAGCATCGATGCCACCACCAATTACTGGATCGCCTACGGCTTCATGGTCGTGTGCGGCATCATCCTGTGGGCGCTGTCGCGCTCGCCGATGGGGCTGATCCTGCAGGCGAGCGGGCAGGACTCGGTGCAGGCCGGGGCGCTCGGCTTCAACGTGACCAAGCACAAGCTCGCCGCCTTCATCATCAGCGCGTTCTTCTCCGGCCTGTCCGGCGCGCTGCTGGTGTTCTACATGGGCTCGGCCTCGGTCTCGACGCTGGTCGCGATCACGGTGGGCGTGCAGATCATCATCTCCGCCGTGATCGGCGGGCGGCGGACCATCATCGGCGCCGCGATCGGCACCATCTTCCTGATCGCGATGACCGAGGCGCTCCGCTTCACCGGCGAGCTCGCGACCTTCATCGTCTCGGCGCTGGCGCTGGCCGTGGTGCTGATCGCGCCGAACGGATTTATCGGCGTGCTGCAGGGCCGCCGGGGAGAGCGGGCATGAAGGCCAGTGCGGAGCCGCTGCTCGCGATCAGCGGCCTGACCAAGCGCTTCGGCGGCCTGGTCGCCGTGAAGGGCATGGCGTTCGAAGTCCATGGCGGCGAGATCGTCGGCCTGATCGGCCCGAACGGGTCCGGCAAGTCCACGGTCATGAAATGCGTCATGGGCATCGAGCGCCCGACCGAGGGCTCGGTGCGCATCGCCGGCCAGGAGGTCGCCGGCGAGCCCGCGCACCGCATCGCCCGACAAGGGCGTGGGGCTGGTGTTCCAGCACTCGCGCCCGCTGCAGCGCCAGACCGTGCTCGAGAACATCAAGCTCGCCCTGCTGCCGGACAGTCTCATCCGCCTCCTCGCCGACCCGGCGCATGAGCGCGAGGCCCGCGCCATCGCCGAGCGCGTCGGCCTCACCGGCGTGCTCGACCGCCGGCCCTCGACCCTGCCCTTCGCCGACCTGCGCAAGCTCGAACTCGCCAAGGCGATCGCACGGCATCCGCAGGTCGTGCTGGTCGACGAGCCGTTCGCCGGGCTGACCCGCGCCGAGACGGAGTCGTTCTCCGACCTGATCCGCACCTTCCGCGACGAGGGCCGCGCCGTCCTGCTGGTCGACCACAACGTGAAGAGCGTCTCGGCGCTCGCCGACCGCGTGGTCGCCATGTATCTCGGCGAGCGTATCGCCGAAGGCAGCGCCGAGGAGGTGATGCGCGACGAGACGGTCCGCCGCGTCTATCTCGGCGGCGCCATCACCACCGCCGCCCGCCCGGAAAGCGCGTTCGCCGACGCCGAGACGCCGCTGTTGAAGGTCGAGAACGTTTCGGTGCTCTACGGCAAGGCGCAGGCGCTGCAGGACGTCTCCATCCACGTGCACGAGCGCGAGTTCGTCTCCATCGTCGGGCTGAACGGCGCCGGCAAGACCACCTTGTTCAACGCCATCTCCGGCCTCGTACCCTATTCCGGCCAGATCGGCTGGGGCGGGCAGGATCTCCACGGCCGCTCCGCCGCCTCCATCGCCCGCGGCGGCATCGTGCACTGTCCGGAGACGCGCGAGCTGTTCGGCGACATGTCGGTCCGCGAGAACCTGGATCTTGGCGGCCAGCATCTCTCGGACGCCGAGCGGGCCGAGGAGCTCGCCACGCTGTTCGAGCTGTTCCCCCGCCTGAAGGAGCGCCAGGGCCAGAACGCCGTGACGCTCTCCGGCGGCGAGCAGCAGATGCTGACCATCGCCCGCGCGCTGATGATGAAGCCGAAACTGCTGATCCTCGACGAGCCGACGCTCGGCCTGGCGCCGGTGATCCTCGAGCTGATCTCCCAAGCGCTGGAGAGGCTGCGCCAGTCGACGCCGATCACGGTGCTGCTCGGCGAGCAGAACGTCACCTTCGCCCTCCCCCATGCGGACCGCGTTTACGTGCTGGAGCACGCCCGCATCGTCTGGGAGGGCTCGCCCGACCGGTTCGAGCAGGAGGCCGGCGCGGGCTACCTCTGACCGGCCGCACGCATCCTTGATGCAGCCCGCCAGCGCCGCCGCGCGATGGCACTGTGCCACGGAGCCTTCGCATGCCACGCTTGTCCGCGCTCGTCGCCATCATCCCACTCCTGATCGCCGCACCTGCCTACGCCCAGGGTGGGGTGAGCGGGGGTCAATCCCATGGGGGTCCGGGCAGCCCGGCCGTGAGCGCAGCGGACCGCGACTGGCTGAACTACGCCGCGACCGACAACCAGGGTGAGATCCAGGAGAGCCTGCTCGCCGAGAAGAAGGCGCACTCGCTCGCGCTCAAGGCCTTCGTCCGCCTCATGGTGGACGATCACATCCAGGTCGAGAGCCGCCTCGCCGCGCTGGTCAACGCGCTTGCGGTCGACGTCCCCAACGGACCCGGCCAGAAGAACGCGAAAACCATCGCGGACCTCGAGAAGCTCCAGGGCGAGGAGTTCGACCGCCGCTTCATAGCGGAGCAGATCGAGGACCACCGGGACGACGTCAAGAAGTTCTCCGACCAGATCAAGTCCACGCAGAACGAGGACGTGCGCCGCTACGCGATCGAGACGCTGCCCATCCTCAAGCAGCATCTGGCACTGGCCGAGGCGGTCCAGGCCTCCATCGGCGGCGGCGGGAGCAGCGCGTCCCGCTGATCCCAGCCTGCGGGAGGGCTCGCCCGACCGGATCTGTAGGACCTCTTCCCGGCAAGACTGATCCGGGGTATCAACGATATGCCCCCAAACGAAGATCGCGCCGACCCGCGACCGAAACTGGAGACTTCGTCCGATGGTCCTGCAAATCGGCCAGATCGCGCCGGATTTCGAAGCCGAGACGACGGAGGGACGCATCCGCTTCCATGAGTGGATCGGGGATTCCTACTGCGTCCTGTTCTCCCACCCGAAGGACTTCACGCCCATCTGCACCACCGAGCTCGGCTACATGGCGCGGATCAAGCCCGAGTTCGACCAGCGCAACGTCAAGATCATCGGCCTGAGCGTTGACCCGGTCGGCAATCACGCGAAATGGGCCGAGGACATCCGCGAGACGCAGGGATTCGCCCCGAACTATCCCATGATCGGCGACACTGACCTCAACGTGTCGAAGCTCTACGGGATGCTTCCAGCGACCGCAGGAGACACCTCGGACGGGCGGACGGCGGCTGACAACCAGACCGTGCGCAACGTGTTCGTCATCGGGCCGGACAAGAAGATCAAGCTCGTCCTGGTCTATCCGATGACGACGGGGCGCAACTTCGACGAGGTGCTGCGCGTCATCGACTTGATCCAGTTGACCGCCAACCACCGCGTCGCGACGCCCGTGAACTGGCGCCAAGGCGAAGACGTCATCATCTCCGGATCCGTGTCGGACGAGGAGGCGAAGCGGATCTACCCGGAGGGCTGGAAAGCACCGCGTCCCTACATCCGGATCGTGCCGCAGCCCGAGTTGTAGCCTCGGGCGGGGCGTGTTGCCTCCGACGCCTCTTGTCGCCGGGTTCTACGAGCCGCGATGCTGCGCCGTGCAGTATGTCGTCTCCGACCCGGAGACTGGCGCCTGCGCCATCATCGATCCCGTCCTCGACTATGACGAAAAATCCGGCTCCGTCGCGACCGAGTCCGCCGACGCGCTACTTCGCTACGTCGCCGAGCACAAGCTTCGGGTCGCTTGGATCCTGGACACGCATCCCCATGCCGACCATCTGTCCGCCGCGTCCTACCTGCGCGAGCGGACCGGGGCGAGCACCGGGACCGGCGAGCGTGTCGTCGAGGTGCAGCATCTCTGGCAGGAACTCTACAACCTCCCGGGCTCGTTCCCGCTGCGCGGCTCCTATTGGGACCGGCTGTTCGCCGATGAGGACCAGTTCACCCTGGGCGGGATCGCGGCCAAGGTCCTGTTCTCTCCCGGTCACACGCTGGCCTCCGTCACCTACCTGATCGGTGAGGCGGCGTTCATCCACGACACGCTCATGATGCCGGACTCCGGCACGTCGCGCTGCGATTTCCCGGGCGGCGACGCGCGCCAGATGTGGCGGACTTTGCAGCGCATTCTGGCCCTACCCGACGCGACCCGGCTGTTCGCCGGCCATGATTACCGACCCGGCGGCCGTCCGGCGGCCTGGGAGAGCACCGTCGCGGAGCAGCGCGCCTGCAACGTCCATCTGCGGGACGCCCGCACCGAAGCCGAGTTCGTCGCCCTGCGCCAGGCCCGGGACGCCACCCTGCCGCTCCCGAAGCTGATGCTGCACGCGTTGCAGGTGAACATCGCCGGCGGGCGCCTGCCCGATCCGGAGGACGACGGACAGCGTTACCTGAAGATACCGCTCAACCGGTTCCCGGCGGCGCGGTGGGAGTGACCGGTTTGACCACGCATGACAGCATCGTCGAGGCGATCGGCAACACCCCGCTCATCCGGCTGCGGCACGCCTCGGAGCTGACCGGGTGCACCATCCTGGGCAAGGCCGAGTTCATGAACCCCGGCCAATCCGTAAAGGACCGCGCGGCGCTGTTCATCGTCCGCGACGCCGAGCGGCGGGGCCTGCTCCGGCCCGGCGGCCTGATCGTCGAAGGCACCGCCGGGAACACCGGGATCGGGCTGGCGCTGGTGGCGAGCGTGCTCGGATATCGCACCCTGATCGTCATTCCGGACACGCAGGCGCAGGAGAAGAAGGACACCCTGCGTCTCTGCGGCGCGGAGCTGATCGAAGTCCCGGCGGTCCCGTACTCCAACCCGAACAACTACGTGAAGGTGTCCGGCCGCCTCGCCGAGCGCCTCGCGCAGGAGGAGCCGAACGGCGCGATCTGGGCCAACCAGTTCGACAACGTGGCCAACCGGCAGGCCCATATCGAGACGACCGGGCCTGAGATCTGGGAGCAGACCGCCGGCCGGGTCGACGGCTTCGTCTGCGCAGCCGGGACCGGCGGAACACTCACGGGCGTCGGCTTGGCGCTCAAGGCGCGAAACAAAGAGGTGGTGATCGCCCTGGCCGACCCGATGGGTGCGAGCCTCTATAGTTATTATACCGCAGGCGAGTTGAAGGCGACGGGGTCCTCGATCACGGAGGGGATCGGCCAGGGCCGCATCACCAAGAACCTGGAGGGCGCGCCGGTCGACCTCGCCTTCCAGATTCCCGACGACGAGGCGCTGCCCATCGTGTTCGACCTGCTGGAGCATGAGGGCCTGTGCCTCGGCGGCTCATCCGGCATCAACGTGGCGGGCGCGATCCACCTGGCGCGGCACCTCGGACCCGGCCATACGATTGTGACCGTGCTGTGCGACTACGGCACGCGCTACCAATCGAAGCTGTTCAACCCCGAGTTCCTGCGCTCGAAAGGGCTGCCGGTCCCGCCCTGGCTGGAGCGCCACGCCGTGCGCGATCCCGGTCTCATCGCAACGGGCTGAGCCGCCCGAAGGCATTGAACCGATCCACTCCGCCCCAGGCATACTTGTAGCGCTCGCGACCGCGCAGGAAATGCGCCTCCGTCCGCCCTTCCTCGATCGCCCGCTCCAGCATCGCCCCGAGCAACAAGGTCCCTGGGCTGACGAACGCGTGCGCTTCGTCTAACCCGCTCAGATAGAAAAAGATCCGGCCGGGCGCGAGCAGCGCCAGGATCACCGCGGCCAACTCAGTCCCGACCCAGAGTGCCTGCAGCCGCAGCATCCCGGCCTGTAGCAGCTCGGGCACCGCCTCCTGCAGCATCGCCCGCACCAGCGGGCTTGCGAGCACGCCTTCCTCGCCCTGCGCCGTCCAACGCGCCTGATGCAGTCGCACCAGCGCGTCGAGGAACGGCTGCACCGTATCCGGCGCGGCGATCTCAGTCCGCCACCCCGCCCCGCGCTCCGCCCGATGCCGGCTCATCCGCAGCTTGCGGAGGATGCCCGACGGGATCGCCGGTAATGTCAGCACCGGGCACGGGCTGCCCTCACTCCAGGCCGCCGCCCACCCGGGCACCTCCACCCCGGCCAGCGCCGATCCCGGCGGCACCTCGATCAGATCGCAGACATCGACCGGGTCGTCCCGCAGTCGTCCGAGCGCGGCGGCGAGCAGCGGCGCCGGGTCGCCGAGCGCGTCGAGATAGTCGGTCGTGCCGGCCCCGATCGGCAGCGCCTTACGCTCCTCCGGCAACACGTACAGCGGCAGCACGCCGACGAGCCGCCCGCCACGGCGCTCGACCGCCACGCGCGCCATCCCGGTCCCGAACTGGCGCCACCACGGCAGCAGCCAGCGCGGCGAGGCGAACGGCGTCGCCCCCGCCGTCTCAGCCCAGAACGCGTCCCATTCCGGCCGCAACGCCTCCAGCGCCGCGTCGGTCTCCAGGACGGCGATCAAGCCGCCCGCGTCACCGCCGCCTGGCCGGCGAGCTCCGCATAGCGCTCGATGTAGGCGTCGGTCATCCGCTCGAGCGAGAAGCGGTCCCGCGCCACCTGCCGGCACATCTCCGGCTCTGATCTCGCCGATCCGCCCGATCGCCGCCGCCATGCCGGCGACGTCGTCCACCACAAACCCGGTGCGCCCGTCCTCGACCACCTCGGGCAGCGCCCCGCTGCGGAACGCGATCACCGGCGTGCCGCAGCTCGCCGCCTCCATCGCCACCAAGGAACTCGTCTCCGGCACCAGGCTCGGCACCAGCAGGCACCGTGCGCCCGCCAGCAGCCGCCGCTTGCGCTCGAACCCGAGCGGCCCGAGGTAGCGCCGGTGCCGGTCCAGCAGCGGCCTCACTTCGCGGTCGAAATATTCCTGGTGCGTCGGATACGGGAACACCTCGCCGCCGATCAGCAGCGAGCTCCCGGCCGCATGCGCCGCCTGCAGCGCGAGGTGCAGCCCCTTCTCCGGGCACACCCGCGACAGCATCAGCGCATAGCGGCACTTGCGCGGATGGATCGCGCCCAACTTTGTCACGGGAACGCCGTTCGGGATCGGCGGCAGCATGCGCGGGTTCGGCCAGGTATGGTCCACCTGATCCTGCGAGACGCAGTTCAGCCAGGTGTTGGGCCGCGTCGTCTCCCAAACCTGCAGCGGATACCAGTCCGGCGGCAGGTGCAGCGTGGCCAGCACCGGGACGCCCGGCGGCGGCAAGTAGATAGTGGAAGTCGAGCCCGTGCATGTGGATCACGTCCACCTGCTCCGACTTCAGCACCCGCCGGATCGCCCGATCGGCGCGGCCGCGCTGAAGCGTGACGATCTCGTCGTCGATCGGCCGGCCCGAGCGCGGGGCGGGATAGCTCACGAGCGACCCAGCCGCCTCCGACCCTTCGATCGCGACCACGATCGAGCGGTGGCCCGCGGCCACCAGCGCGTTGTCGATCGCCGTCAGCACCTGCTCGGATCCGCCCACCGCGTTCGGCCCGACCGGGGCCAACGTGTAGGCCACGCTCAGCACCGTCAGACGACGCATCGCGCTGCCCCGATCGCGTCCGCAGCCCGTTTTCGCCACTCCGAACCCGTCATCCACCCCCACTCCTCGTAGAGCAGCCGCCCCGCATGCGGCGGCGCGGTCCAGTCGTGTTCCGGCACCGGCCGGAACCGTTCTGTCGTCGCGTCGAATTGCGACAGGATTGCGGCTTGCGTTTGGAAACACGCGGTCATCGCCCGCTTGCGCGCGATCTCCGCCTCGGTCAGCCGAATCTCCCTCTCCCGCTGGCGGGAGAGGGCCGGGGTGAAGGTGGCCTCGATGAACCGCTGCGCCGCCAGCCCGCCCTCCGGCCGCGCATGATAGAGCGGGAACTCGATCACCTCCGGCGCCCCCGCGAGGTGCACCGAGAGCGCCACCGCGTCGTGGTCGGGATGGCCGCCCTCGTAGGCATGGGTCAGCACGTGCCGCACGTCATGCGCGCGGAACAGCGCGCGCAGCCGCTCGGCGATCTCCGCGATCGCGGCGACCGCGTCCTGGTCCGGGACGCCGAGCGCCGCGCGCTCCGGCGCCGCGCCGGACAGCGCCAGCGCCGCCTCGAGCTCCCGCGCCCGCGCCGCCGCGTACGCCTCCGGCGTCGCGAACCCCTCCCGCGCCGCGTCCCCGAGCCGCCGCGGCGCCCCGTCCGTCACGTGCACCAGCAGCAATCGCCGGAACAGATGCAGGCTCCCGCCCAGGGCGACCGTCTCGTCGTCCGGATGGGCGACCACCACGGCGACGGGCTGCTCGATCGGCTGCCGCTGGGCGAGAGCGGCGAGCATGCTTCTATTGCGCTCCCGCGCCCGCCGGGACCAGCGCCTCCGCCCGGCCCGGCGCATAGCGGCGGATCATCGCCGCGCAGAACTCGGCGAACCGCTCGGGATGCTTCGGCACCGCCGTGTAATGCGCCCACTGGCCCTCGTGCTCCGGCGTGAAGCAGAAGGTCGCCGTCACCCGGAAGTCCTCCAGCGCCCGCATCTGCCGGTCGAACCACCGCTCCGCATCCGGCCGGAACCAATCGGCCCAACTGAGCCCGGTGCGCAGGTAAGTCACGCCCATGTCGCGCAGCCAGCGCACCGCGTCGTCCAGCCGATGGTCCTCGAAGTGGAACCACTGGCAGATGCCGAACTCCGGCGTGTAGTCCGAGAACGCCCGCGCGGCCCGCTTCGGCCGGCCATGCTCGTCCAGCAGCCCCATGTGGAAGTGCCGGTAATAGGAGCTGCCTTCCGCCTCGCGATGCCGCGTCGTTGCGGGCCAGGCCGCCGGCAGGTCGTACAGGCTATACCAATGGATCCGCGGCGCCCGGCCGGTCAGCAGCTCCGCCGTCCGCCGCAAGCCCCACTCCTGCACCTCCTCGGCGCCGAAGGTCGAGATCCCGACCTCCGACACCCAGATCGGCTTGTCGGTGACCGCACGGATGCTGTCGAGCTTGTCCGGCCACTCGTCGATCATCCAGTGGTTCCAGTCGAGCGGGAAGCCGTGCACCGCCACCGCGTCCAGCTCCTCCAGCGCGCCGTGCCCCTCGAAGCACGCGGATGAAGTCGGGGTCGATCGGGCTGATCCCGCCCAGCACCCGCGGCAGCCCCGGCGCCTCGGCCGCGATCGCCTGCCCGGCCAGCTTGGCCATCTCCGCGAACACCGCCCAGCCCGGGTCGTTCTCGAAGTCCCAATGGGACTTGTTGTTCGGCTCGTTCCAGATCATCGCCGCTTCGATCAAGCCCTCTTCCCTCCCGCCGGATACACCGCCCCGTACCGCGGGTCCGCCCGCTCCGACCGGCGACAGATGAAGATCTCCTCCTCCGGGTTGGCCTCGATCCGGAACCCGGCCGAGCGCAGCATCGCCGCCGAGCACGCCCGGTTCGGCGCCCACCAGTTGGTGTTGTCGTGCGAGTAGCTCCGCTCGATGAAGTGGAGCTTCGGCCAACCCGGCGCGTCGAACACGTCCTGATCCCAGAACTCGTAATCCGGCTCGACCGCCATCACGTCGTTCGACCCGCGCTGCATCGACTGGAACACCAGCAGATCGTCCGCGACGTGCTCCCAGATCAGGTCGAGCGCCAGCAGCGGGTGGCGCAGGTGGTAGAGGACGCCGATGAAGAACACGACGTCGAACCGCTCCCCAAGCGCGCCGACGTCATAGACGCTGAGCTGCCGGAACTCGATGTCGAGCCCCTCCACCTCGGCCGCGAACCGCGCCTGCGCCAGGTAGTCCTCGTCGAAATCGACCCCGAGCACCCGGTCCGCGCCGCGCCGCTTCATCTCCATCGCGTAGAACCCGGCGTTGCAGCCGATATCGAGCACGGTCTTCCCGGTCAGGTCCGCCGGCAGACAGTGCTGGAACCGCTGCCACTTCACCTGCGGGTAGTCGCCGAGGAAGTGCTCCGGCGCCGTCCGCACGCCATGCAGATCGAGGTTGTGGAACCACGGCCCCAGCGCCTCCGCGCGGTCGCGGATCTCCTCCTGGGTCCAACTGGCGGCGCTCACGCCTCGCTCCGCTCCACCCGGGCGCGCCCGCTCGGCCGCTCCGCCGAAGGCGGCGCGAACGGCGCGCTGTCCTGCCCGCCCAGCAACCGCATCGCTTCCCGATATCCGTGCAGCGTGCCCACGTCCACGTAACTCTCCCCTGCACATACGCCCCAGGCCTCGCCACCCCGCGCGAGCCAGGCGTTGACCAGCGTCCCGATGAACTCGTCCCGCCGCTCGCGCTCGAGCCAGAGCCGGTGCAGCGCGTGCAGCGTCGCCGCCCGGCATTTTGAACGCGCCCCAGATCCAGTGCGACCGCGCCTCGCGGCGACTTCACCTGGATCTCCTCGACCCGGCCCTCGCCATCGAGCACCACCGCGTCGAACAGCTCCGGCTGCTCGACCGGGAACAGCAGGAACGAGAGCCGGTCGTCGGGCAGGAGCGAAAGCGCGTCGGCCGGAAACCAGATCGTGTCCGGCAGGCCGACCATCACCGGCTCGCTTTCCGCGATCAACGGCAGCGCTCGGAAGATCGCGTCGCACAGCCCGGCGGCCCCTGCCTGGCACACATAGGCCAGGTCCACATCGCCGATCGCGCCGCCGAAATACTGCAGGATGTCGCTCTTCCACGGCGAGATCACGAAGCAGATCTTGTCCGCCCCCGCCCGGACCATGCGCTCGATCAGGTATTCGCTGACCGCCCGCGGCCGCTCCACCCCGCGCGCGTCAAGCCGAGAGCCGACCGGCAGCAGCTCCTTGCTGAAGGCGAGCGGCTGGATGCGCGTCCCGTTCCCCGCCGCCGGAATGATCCCCCACACGGCTATGCCACCTCCCGCGCCGTCGCAGCCTCGAACGCGGCCACCATCTGCGTCGCTCGCCTTGCCGCCGTGTGCTCGTCCAGCGTCCGCTCGCGTGCCCGCCGCGCGATCCCGGCCAGCGCCGCGTCGCCCAGCGCGAGCGCGTCCATCGCCTCCTCCGTGCTCCGCGCGACCAGGATCTCCTCGTCCGGCCGGAAGAACGTGTCGAGCCCCGCAAACCAGTCGGACAGGATCGGCACCCCGCATGCCGCCGCCTCGAACAGCCGCCCCGACGGGCACCACCCCATCCGCGCCATCGCCTCGCGCGTCACGTTCAGCGTCAGCCGCGACGAGCAATAGAAGGCCGGGTGCTCCGGCGGCGGCAGGTGGCGGACGAAATAGGTGTTGGGGGTCCAGGGGAACGCGTCCGGATATTGCGCGCCGCCGATCACGAACCGCTCGTCCGGCAGACGCCGCGCCGGCTCGACGAACAGGCGCTCCAGCGTCGCCTGCCGGTCAGCCGCGTAGGTCCCGAGATAGGAGAGCAGCGCCCGGTATTCCGGCCGCGGCGGCGCCGGGCGGTGCAGCTCCGGGTCGACGGAGCCGAAGATCGGCGCCGTCCGGCGTGCACCCAGCCGGGTCCGCAGCGCGTCGAGCGCGCCGCCGCCGGTATAGCTCAGCACCAGGTCGAACGGCGCGAGCCCGTCCGGCCCGATATAGCCGACCTGCTCCCCCGCCTCGAGCCGCGCCAGCGTCACCGGCGTGTCCAGGTCGTAGAAGCAGCGGACCGGCAAATCCGACCCGAGCACCAGCTCCGTCGCCTCCAGCCCGTCCGGGCAGTAGGACGTCACCATGCCGACATCCGCTCCCGCGAGCGAGCGGCGCATCGCCGGCAGCGCCTCCTCCCAGTCGGGATAGAGAAGCAGCTCGCCGCCCTCCGGCAGCTCGTGCAGGTCGCGATTGGCGGCGTAGTAGGGGACGTCGCGTTCCCAGAACACGACCGAGTGCCCCGCCTCCAGCAGCGCCCGGATCAGCCCGCGCCACAGCGCCGCGTGGCCGTTGCCCCACGACGAGCTGACGGACAGGCCGAAGATGACGATCCTCATGCGGTCACCCGCCGCCGCACCGCGCGCCCCGCCTCGGCGGCATACGCCTCCAGCTCCGCCGCCCGGTGGTCGCCGGTGTGGCTCGCCGAGCACCCGCGCCCGCGCCGCCTGGCCGAGCCGCACCCGCTCTTCTTCCGGCATGCGCCGGAGCGCCGCCAGCACGTCTTCCCGCCCGCGCGCGATCACGATCTCCTCGCCGGGCCGGAAGAACGTGTCCAGCCCCGGCCACCAGTCGCTGACGATCGGCACGCCGCACAGCGCCGCCTCGAACAGCCTCACGCTCGGGCTGTAGCCGCGGCGGACCATGTCGGCCCGCGTCACGTTCAGCGTGAAGCGCTGCGCGGCGTAGAACGCGCGATGCTCCCCCGGCGCGAGGTGCTCGACCCGGTCGACGTTGTCCGGCCAGGCGATATCGGCCGGGTAGAGCGGCCCGGCCACCACGAACCGCCCGTCCGTCCAGTCCCGCGCCGGCGCGCAGAGCAGCGCGTTCAAGGCCGGCTGCCGGTCGGCGCTATAGGTCCCGAGATAGCCGAGGTCCCAGCGCGGCTCGGCCGCGGGATCGGGCCGATAGATCTCCGGGATCCGCCGAGCAGTAGAGCGGCCGCGCCGCCCGCGCGCCCCAGCGTGTCTCCAGTTCTTCCAGCGTCGGTCCGCCAGTGAACGAGAGATAAAGGTCGAACCCGCGCAGCAGCTCCGGCGAGAGATATTCGCAGCTCCCCGCCTCCAGCGCCGCCAGCGTCACCGGCGTGTCGATGTCGTAGAACGCCGTCGCCCCCGTCGCCAGCGACTGCACGATCTCGCCCACCGCGATCCCGTCCGGCACGTAGGAGCCGACGATCACCAGGTCCGCGGCCCGGATCGCCCCCGCCCAGCGCCGCTGCAGCGCCGACACGTCGTCGTAGAGCGCGGTCTCGCCGTAGGGCGGCTGCGGCAGGTCGCGGTTCTCCGCATACCAGGGCTTGTCCCGCTCCAGGAACAGCACCCGGTGCCCGCGCCGCGCGAGCCCGCGCAGCAGGCCGCGATAGGTGGTTGCGTGGCCGTTGCCCCAGGAGGAGGTGATGGTCAGCCCGAGGACGACGATGCGTAACCTGCGGGTCCCCATGTCGTCCTACAAACCTCCGCGGAGTCGCTACCTGTCGAGCAACGCTGTTCCGTGCGGCGAGCCGGGTCAAGTCCGCGAGCAGCGCGGCCGCAGCAACCTCCCAGTCTCCGGGGCGGTCCTGGCGGTATTTCTGCACGCCGGCATACCAGACCGAGCCCCGGCCGCCCGCGAGCCAGCGCCAATCGGGCTCCGCAGGGAGCAGCAGGAACAGCGGCCGTCCCAGCGCTCCCGGCCAGATGCGCGACCATCGTGTCCGCCGAGACCACCAGGTCGAGCCCGGCGATCAGCCGCGCCGTGTCCAGCACGGAGCCGGGACACTCGGTTCCGCTGACAGAGAGCCCCGGCTGCAGGCTCCAGAGCGCAACGCCCGGCACCGCGAGCAGCCGATCGAGCAGGGAAGAGGGCACGGAGCGCTCCGGCGCCCAGCTGCTGTTGGACCGGAAGGCAAACGCCCACCCGCAGCCCTCGCCTGCGGCAGCGTGCGCGGCGCGACCTGGAGATAGGGCACCGGCTCCGGCGCGATCCGGAGCGCATGCGCCAGCTCCATGATCTCCAGGTCGCACTCCGCGGGCGGGCTCGGCCGCTCCGGCCGGAACGGGACGATCCGGTCCGGCCCGGCACCGCCCGCAGCAGCGGCAGCAGCGCCGGCGGCGCCTCTAGCGTCAGACGCCGCACCCGCCGCTTGAGCGCCGGCAGGTAACGGCAGAACTGCACCGTGTCGCCGAGCCCGTGGTAGCAGCGGACCAGCACGTCCCTGCCGTCGAACGCCCGCCCGTCCCAGACCCAGCGCAGGTGATACGGCTGCGCCGGGTCGTCCCGCCCCGCCGGGTCGCGCGCGCGGAGCACGTCGTCGCTCACGCGCCAGGCCGCCTCGAAGTCGCCCGCCCGCATCGCTTCGAGCCATAGCCCGGGCCATGCAGACCCGTCGGCATCCCCTGGTTGAGGCAGCACTGCATGTTTCATACCGTCCGCCGCAACGCCGCCGCTCGTCGTGGCGTTGCGGCGAGGGGCCAGGTCCGAATGTCGACATCGCTGAAAGATACCGGTCCGCTGCGCCGGCTGCGCGCCTTGCTCGACTTCCTCCGCTCGGAAAGCGCGGGCGGGGCCATCCTGATCGTCGCCGCCTTGCTGGCCCTGCTCTGGGCCAATTCGGGCTTCGGCGGTCTGTACAGCAAGCTGCTGGAGCTGCACGCCGGGCCGCAGACCGTGCACGTCTGGATCAATGACGGGCTGATGGCGGTGTTCTTCCTGCTGGTCGGGCTCGAGCTGCGGCGGGAGATGACGCGCGGCGAGCTCGCCACCCCCGACCGGCTCGCCGCACCCGCCATCGCGGCCCTCGGCGGCATGATCGTGCCCGCCATCATCTTCTCCGCCTTCAACTACCAGGATCGCCTCGCCATGCGCGGCTGGGCGGTGCCGGTCGCGACCGACATCGCCTTCGCCCTCGCCGTGCTCAGCGTGCTCGGCCGCCGGGTGCCGATCTCGCTCAAAGTGTTCCTCACCGCGCTGGCCATCATCGACGACCTCGGCGCCATCATCGTCATCGCCCTGTTCTACACCAGCGCGCTGAATTTGCTGGCACTCGGCGGCGCCCTGCTCGTGTTGCTGGCGCTATGGGGGCTCAACCGTGCGGGGGTGCGCGCGCTGCCGCCGTTCCTGCTGGGCGGCGTGGTGCTCTGGATGCTGCTGTTCCGCTCCGGCGTGCACGCGACGCTCTCGGGCGTGGCGCTCGCTTTCGTGGTGCCGATGGAGCGCCGCGCCGAGGAGGACGAGGCCCCCGCGCTCCGCCTCGAGCACGCGCTCGAACCTTGGGTCGCCTACGGGATCCTGCCGCTGTTCGGCCTGGCCAATGCCGGGCTGAGCTTCGCCGCACTGCCCCCCGGCGCCTGGTTCGACCCGGTGGCGCTCGGCGCCGCGGCCGGGCTCGTCGTTCGGCAAGCAGATCGGCGTGTTCGGCGCCGTCACCCTCGCCGCCCGCGTCGGCCTTGCCCGCCTGCCCGCCGCCGTGACCCGGCTGCAGCTCTATGGCGCCGCCATCCTGTGCGGCATCGGCTTCACCATGAGCCTGTTCATCGGCGACCTCGCCTATCGCGACACCCCGCGCGGCAACGAGATCAAGCTCGCCGTGTTCGCCGGGTCGCTGATCTCGGCCGCGCTCGGCCTCCTCGTCCTGGCCTTCGCCAGCCGTCGGGCTCGCGCTGCGGTGGATTGAAACCATCGCGGTTACAGGGCAGAACCGCGCGCCCGCAAAGGAGCTCGGCATGACCACCGTTGGCACCCGCACCTCCGACCATGAGATCGATCCCATCTTCCTCGAGCGCTGGTCGCCCCGCGCCTTCACCGGCGAGCCGATCGGCGACGAGGAGCTGATGCAGATCTTCGAGGCCGCGCGCTGGGCGCCTTCCTCCTACAACTCGCAGCCCTGGCGCTTCGTCTACGCCCGCCGCGACACGCCGCACTGGGAACCGATGCTGAGCCTGCTCAACGACGCGAACCGCTCCTGGGCCAAGAACGCCGCGGTGGTGATGATCCTCGCGTCCAGTTCCACCATGATCGTGCCCGGCCAGCAGAACCCGATCCCGTCCTGGAGCCACTCGCTCGACGCCGGCTCCGCCTGGGCCTACCTCGCGCTGCAGGCGACGAAGCTCGGCTGGTATGCGCACGGGATGGTCGGCTTCGACCGCGACCGCGCCTTCGCCGAGCTGGGCTTTCCCGAAGGCTACCGGGTCGAGGCCGCGATCGCCATCGGCCGCCGCGGCGACCCCTCGATCCTGCCCGAGCCGGTCCGCGCCCGCGAGATGATGAACGGCCGCAAGCCGCTCGCCGAGACCGTCTACGAGGGCAAGTTCACCGGATAGTTCAAGCAAGACCCTCTCCCGCTGGCGGGAGAGGGCAGGGTGAGGGTGGTCGCCGCGAAGCGGCGTCAGAACGCCATCGTCATCCCGATCGGCACCCGCTCGGCCAGCAGGAACGGCGCGCCCGGCTCGGCCTGCGTGAACAGGCACAGCGACTCGACCCGGCGCCGCATCTCGAGCACCGGGCCGAAATGCCGCTCCGCCTCGGCTCGCCAGAACGGCCGCTCCTCGTCCGACAGCCGCCGTGTCAGCGTCATGTGGAACCGCCAGCGCCCGAACACGCCCGGATAGCCCCAGCGCAGCAACAGCGCGTCGGCATCCGGCGGCAGCCCCGCCCCACGCCGGCGCTCGAGCTCCGCCGCGTCCGGCGGCTCGCGATGCCCGTCCAGCCAGGCGACGCACGCATCCGCCAACGCCTGCAGCGCCGGGCTCGGCTCGGTCTCGCGCAGCGCCAGGAACCCGGACAGCTCCGCCACTGCCAGCCGCGGCAGCTCGAACGGATGCAGCGCCCCGGCCAGCCCGCGCACGTCATCGAGCAGCGCCGCATACGACGTCGCAAGCCGCATCGGCGCCTTCAGCGTGCAATGGAACCCGTAGCTCCGCGCGTCCGCCGTCACTGCCGCGATGTCCGGCAACTCCGGCTGCGTCAGCGCCACGGCGTGCTCGGGGTCGCGCCCCGACCAGCGGCAGCCCGGCTTCCCAAAGCGGATCGTCAAGCTCCGGCGCGTAGTAGACCGCGACCCGCGTCGCGTTCAGATGACTCCGCTCCCCGGCGCGCCAAACCTGGCGCACGACCGGCGTGCCCTGGAACTCCCGCACCCGGACCAGGTCCGCCCGCAACCCCGGCGCGATCCGGCCCCGATCCTGCAGCCCGGTCATCGCCGGCCGGCCGCACGGTCACCATCGCAACCGCTTCCGGCAAGGTGATCCCGGTCTTCTCCACGCACGCGAACACGGCCTCCACCAGGCTTGCCGGCACGTAATCGCTGGCCAGCCCGTCGACCGCCCCCTCCCGCACCAGCTCCGCCACCGCGACGTTGCCAGAGTGCGACCCGCCGCGCACGATGTTCGGCGCCCCGGCGATCACCTGCATCCCACGCGCCCGCGCCGCCTTGGCCGCGACCATCGAGACCGGAAACTCGCTGATCCCGATCCCGTCGCGATGGTTCTCCTCCACCTCCGCCTCGGTCCGGTCGTCATGGCTCGCCACGGGCACGTGGCTCGCCGCCATTCGCTCGAGCAGCCACCGCCGATGCGGCTCGCGCAGCTCGGCCTGGATCGCCTGCATCTCGACGATCCGCTGCTCGATCACCTCGTCGCTGACCCCGTCCCGCCGCCGCATCTTCCGATAGCGCCCGAGATCCGCGTACTGCCCCACCCCCGGCGTGTGATCCATCAGGCTGACCAGCTTCAGGCGCTGATGCTCGGCCACCGGCTCGAACAAGGTGATCATGTCCGGCGACGGCAGCTCGCAGCGCAGATGCAGGAAGTGCTCGGACTTCAGCAGCCCGGTGTCCGCCAGCGCGTCGAGGTCGCGCACACCGTCGCGGAAGGTCTGCACCCGGTCGTCATTATTGGAGAAGTTGAGGTCGCCCACGCAGAGCGCGTCGAACACCGTGGTCACGCCGCTCACCGCGCACTGCGCGTCATGCGCCAGCATCGCCGAGCGCGACGGCCAGCGCGCGTTGCTGCGGGGCTGCACCTGGCGCTCGAGGTTATCGGTATGGACGTCGACCACGCCGGGCATCAGCACGTCGCCGTCGAGGTCGATCGCGCCCGGGGCGTTGCTGCGGCCGGGTTGTACGTCGCGGATGGTGGCGCCCTCCAGCACGACCGTGCCGTCGATCACCTCGTGCTCCGAGCACGACTCGCGCATTGGTCAGGACCGTCATGCCGCGTCCTGTAAGGGAGAGACTTCGAGCGCGCCATCCGCGACCGCGTCGCGCATGGCTGGGTCATGGAAGATTCCCGCGAGCGCGGCCCCGCGCGCCTTGGCCTCGGCGATCATCCCCACCACCACGTCGCGGTTGGCGGCGTCCAGCGAGGCGGTCGGCTCGTCCAGCAGCAGGATCGGGTGCCCGCCGATGAAGCCACGCGCCAGGTTCACTCGCTGCTGCTCGCCGCCGGAGAAGGTCGCGGGCGGCAGGCCATGCAGCCGGCGCGGGATGTTGAGCCGCAGCAGCAGCGCCTCCGCCTCCGCCCGCGCCGCCTCCGGGCTCCGGCCGGCACCGCGCCGCCTCCGCCACCACCTCGAGCGCCGGCACCCGCGGCACCACGCGCAGGAACTGGCTCACGTAGCCCAGCGTCTCCCGCCTGATCTCCAGCACCAACCGCGGGTCCCCGCCGGCGATGTCGACCATCTCGCCCCGGTGCCGCACCAGGATCCGCCCGCCATCGACCTTGTAGCTGCCGTAGAGCGAGCGCATCAGCGTCGACTTGCCGGCCCCCGACGGCCCGGTCAGCGCGAGGCACGACCCGGCCCGGAGCTCCACGGTCGCGCCGTGCAGCACCGGAATCCGCGTCCCGCCCTGCAGATGCAGCACGAACGTCTTCGAGAGACCCTCGGCCCGCAGCATGATCATGCCGCGAGCACCGAGCTGACCAGGAGCTGCGTATAGGGGTGGTGCGGGTCGTCCAGCACCTGGTCGGTCAGCCCGGTCTCCACGACCCGGCCGCGCTGCATCACCGCGATCCGCCCGGCCAGCAGCCGCGCCGCCGCGATGTCGTGCGTCACCAGCACCACCGCGATCCCGAGCCGCGCCACCAAGGTCCGGATCAGGTCCAGCAGCCGCGCCTGCACCGAGACGTCGAGCCCCCCGGTCGGCTCGTCCATGAACACCAGCCGCGGATGCGTCACCAGCGTGCGCGCGATCTGCAGGCGCTGCAGCATGCCGCCGGAGAAGGTGAGCGGCATGTCGTCCACCCGCGCCGGGTCGATCTCGACCTCCCGCAGCCATCGGATCGCCTCCTCCCGGATGCTCCCGTAATGCCGCATCCCCGACGCCATCAGCCGCTCGCCGACATTCCCCCCGGCCGAGACCCGCATCCGCAGCGCGTCCCGCGGGTTCTGCTGCACGAAGCCCCAGTCCGACCGATGCAGCGCCCGCAGCGCCGGCGCCGGCATGTCATGCAGGTCGTGCAGCACGCCCTCGGGGTCGCGATAGCTGACGATCCCCGCATCCGGCCGCATCCGCCCGGCCAGCACGTTGAGCAGCGTCGTCTTCCCCGACCCGGACTCGCCGACGATCGCGAGCACCTCGCCCGGCCAGAGGTCCACGCTCACCTCATCGAGGGCCGCGATCGCGCCCGAAGTGGAGCGAGAGCTCGCGGCCGGACAGCAGCGGCTCGACCACTCCCTCTCCCGCTGGCGGGAGAGGGCCGGGGTGAGGGTGGGCCATCAACTCACTCACCCCGCCGCTCCGCGCAGTAATCCGTGTCGGAGCAGACGAACATCCGCGTGCCCCGGTCGTCCGTCACCACCTCGTCCAGATAGCTCTCCCCCGAGCCGCACAGCGCGCAGGTCGCCGGCGCCCGCCGCGGCTGGAACGGATGGTCCTCGAAGTCGAGCGAGCGCACCTCCGTGTAGGGCGGGATCGCGTAGATCCGCTTCTCCCGCCCGGCGCCGAACAGCTGCAGCGCCGGCATCCGATCGAGCTTCGGGTTGTCGAACGCCGGGATCGGCGAGGGCGACATCAGGTAACGCCCGGCCACCGTCACCGGGTAGTCGTAGCTGGTCGCGAAATGCCCGAAGCGGGTGATGTCCTCGTAGAGCTTCACATGCATCAGCCCGTATTCGGCCAGCGCATGCATCCGCTTGGTCTCCGCCCGGCTCGGCTCCAGCCGCGCCATCGGCTCCGGCATCGGCACCTGGTAGACCAGGATCTGGTCCTCGCGGAGCGGCGTCTCCGGGATGCGGTGCCGGGTCTGGATCACCGTCGCCTCCCGCGTCCGCGTCGTCGTCCGCACGCCGGCCGTGCGGGCGAAGAAGCGGCGGATGCTGACCGCGTTGGTGGTGTCGTCCGCCCCCTGGTCGATCACCTTCAGCACGTCGTCCGGCCCCAGCACGCTCGCCGTCACCTGGATCCCGCCGGTGCCCCAGCCATAGGGCAGCGGCATCTCGCGGCTGCCGAACGGGACCTGGTGGCCGGGGATCGCGACCGCTTTCAGGATCGCGCGGCGGATCATCCGCTTGGTGCCCTCGTCGAGATAGGCGAAGTTGTAGCCCGCGCCGGCGCGGCGATCGCCGTCGCTCATTCCGCCGCCTCCCGGCGCTCGTCGGCGCCGCCGCGTCCCGCCGCATCTGCCGGATCGTCTCCAGCTCGCTCTGGAAGTCGACGTAGTGCGGCAGCTTGAGGTGCTCGACGAACCCGGTCGCCTCCACGTTGTCGCAATGCGACAGCACGAACTCCACGTTCTGCCCCGGCGCCTCCGCCGTCTCGCCCAGCTCCTCGGCCCGCAGCGCCCGGTCCACCAGCGCCATCCCCATCGCCCGCCGCTCCGCATGGCCGAAGCAGAGCCCGTAGCCGCGGGTGAACTGCGGCGGCTGCGTCCGCGAGCCGTGGAACTGGTTGACGGTCTGGCACTCCGTCAGGTCCACGTCGCCGATGCTGATCGGGAACGGCAGCTCCGGCGGCTGGAGCACGACCTCGCATTCGCCGACCCGCATCTCGCCCACGAACGGGTGCGTGCCGCCCCAGCCGCGCTGGGTCGAGTAGCCCATCGCCAGCAGGAAGCCCTCGTCGCCGCGGGCCAGCGCCTGCAGCCGCACGTCGCGGGCGGCGGGAAAGGCCAGCGGCTCGCGGGTGAGGTCGCCGGGCGCGCCATCCGGCACGTCGGGATCCGGCTCGACCAGCCCCTCGCGCCCGAGGATCGAAAACGCCGGCGGCACCGTCTCGGGCTCGGCCGGCACCTCCGCCGGCGCCGGCGGCTCGGCGCTGGCGAAATCGAGCAGCCGGTGCGTGTAGTCGGTCGTCGGCCCCAGCACCTGGCCGCCCGGCAGGTCCTTGAAGATCGCCGAGATCCGCCGCCGCACCAGCATGGACGCGGTCTCCACCGGCTCGGCCGCGGCAAAGCGCGGAAGGGTGGTGCGGAAGGCGCGGAGCAGGAACGCCGCCTCGATCAGGTCGCCCTGCGCCTGCCGCACCGCCAGCGCCGCGAGCTCCTGGTCATACAGCGAGCCCTCGCCCATCGCCCGGTCCACCGCCCGGCCGAGCTGCTGCACGATCTGCTCGAGCTCCAGCGCCGGCACGGACGGATCGCCGCGCCGCGCCGCCGCCAGCCAGGCATGCGCCGCGTCGATCGCCCGCTCGCCGCCCTTGACCGCCACATACGCCATCAGCCCGCCTCGATCCCGACCGTGCGCGGCAAGGCGGCCAGTTGGTCGCCCGCGCACAGGATCACGTCCACCCCGCGCGGGAACCGGCGCCGGTTCGCCGCCCACTCCGCCACGAACCCGTCCGGCAGCCCGGCGACGAACAGCGCCGCCTCGCCCTCGAGCCCCGGTCCCGACAGCACGAGCCGCCGCCCCTCGCCCAGCGCCGCCACTTGCAGGATCAGCGTCGCCGAACTCTCCGGCTCCTCGTCCGTGCCCGTCATCGAAGATCGGCGAGCGACACCGCCCCGAGCGCCACCGCGAACCGCGCCTCCGCCGGCCCCGCAGCGGGCGCGCCGCAATGGAACGCGACCCACTCCCGCGCCGCCCCCGCCGCCCCGTCCAGCCACAGCGTCGTGTCCGCGTCGACCAGCGTCAGCAACACCGCAGCCGTCGCCCGATCCAAGCGGCGGCGGCGGCTCGGCCGGCGCCGTCGTCTTGAACAATCCGCCCCGGCCGCGCCATCGCGTCCAGCACGGCGCGGAACACGGCTTGGGCGTCGCGCACCGGGTCGGCGAAACCCGGCAGCAGCGCCGCGCTCATGCCGGCGCCCTCGCCGGTCCTCATCGTCGCCATGGTGAAGAACTGCACCTGCGTCGCCGCCGCGCGCCGCGCCGTCTGCGCCCGCGCCGCCGCTTGCGCCTCTCGCAGCGGCGCGACGACCCGCGCATGCAGCGCCGCAGAACCGCGCGGGGTCCTGCAGCCCGGCGTCGATCGCCGCGGCCAGCTCCGCCCGCCGCAGCTCCCGCCCGAGGCAATACGCGTGCCCGACCAGCCCCGCCTCGCTCCGCACCGTGCAGCGCACCGAAGTCGCCTCGCCCAGGTTGAACGCCGCCCCGCTGCCCCCAGCCCGGCCGCGCAGCATGACCAGGCCCAACTCCGGCCCGCGCAGCACCGTGTAGCCGGGCAGCAGCCCAGCGCTCGCCGCCTCCAGCTCCGCCGCGCTCGCCCGCGCCAGCACGGCCATCCAATCCTGCCGCTCGGTCACCTCAGAGACCTCCGAAGTTGTCTAGACAACTACGCGCCGGCCCCGTTACGGTCAACCCGAACGCGCCCGGAGAACGGTGACATCTGCATGACGGCGGACACGCCCACGCGTCCCGCTCTGGCGCCGCATCGCCCAGACCCTCTCGGCCGAGATCGACGCCGAAGGCCTGGAACCCGGCGCGCGCCTGCCCACGGAGGCGCAGCTCGCCGCCCGGTTCGGCGTCAACCGCCACACCGTGCGCCGCGCGGTCGAGACGCCTGGTGCGCCAAGGGCGGGTGCGGGTCGAGCAAGGGCGGGGCGCCTTCGTCGCCGAAGACGTGCTGGCCTACGAGGTCTCCGCCCGCACCCGCTTCTCCGAATGGATCCGGCGCAAGAACCGCGCGCCGGAGGGCCAGGTGCTGCATGTGCGCGAGCTCGCCTGCAGCCGCACCGTCGCCGCCGGGCTCCGGCTCGAGCCCGGCGCCCCGGTCGTGGTGATGGGCCGGCTCGGCCTCGCCGACGGCGTCCCGGTCAGCGCTGTCGGACCATTACTTCCCGGCCGACCGCCTGCCCGGCATCGCGGCCAACCTGCGCGCGGCGCCGACCATCACCGAGGCGCTGTCCGCGGTCGGGGTCGCCGACTACGTCCGCCAGTCCACCCGCGTCGCCGCCCGCATGCCGACCGCGGCCGAAGCCGACCTCCTGCGCGTCTCCCGCGCCCGGCCGCTGCTGGTCTGCGAGAACGTCAACGTCGACGCGGCCGGGACGGTGATCGAGTTCGGCATCACCCGCCACCCGAGCACGCGCGTCCAGGTCGTGTTCGAGCCATAGCGCGCCACTACCGCCCCTACTCGGCCGGCTGCGCCTCGGGCCCCATCGCCTTGGCCAGGCGCGGCATGTCGCGCCGCGCACGCGCCGGGCTCAGCCAGTGCTGCAGCTTGTCCAGATAGAGGTAGATCACCGGCGTCGTATACAGCGTCAGGATCTGCGACAGCGCGAGCCCGCCCACCATCGCGAACCCGAGCGGCCGCCGCAGCTCCGACCCGGCGCCGTTGCCCAGCATCAGCGGCAGGCCCGACAGCAGCGCCGACATGGTGGTCATCAGGATCGGGCGGAACCGCAGCAGGCAGGCCTGCCGGATCGCCTCCTCCGGGCTCTTGCCGTCGTTGCGCTCCGCGTGGATCGCGAAATCCACCATCATGATCCCGTTCTTCTTCACGATGCCGATCAGCAGGATGATCCCGACGATCGCGATCACGGTGAGGTCGAACCCGAACGCCAGCAGGAACAGCAGCGCGCCCACGCCCGCCGACGGCAGCGTCGAGAGGATCGTCAGCGGCAGGATGTAGCTCTCGTACAGGATGCCGAGGATGATGTAGACCGCGATCAGCGCCGCCGCGATCAGGTACGGCTGCGACGCCAGCGACGACTGGAACGCCTGCGCCGTGCCCTGGAACGAGCCGTTCACCGTCCCCGGCACGCCCATGCCGGCCTGCGCCTGCTGGATCGCGTTGACCGAGTCGCCGAGCGACACGCCGGGCTTGAGATTGTAGGAGATGGTTACCGACGGGAACTGGCTCTGGTGGTTGACCACCAGCGGCTGGACCGGCGCGGTGTCGACCTTGACCAGCGTGGACAGCGGCACCAGCGCGCCGGATTGCGCGCGCACGTAGAGCTTGCGCAGCGTGTCGACCGAGCCTTGCAGGTCCGGCCGCACCTCCAGGATCACGTAATAGGCCTTCAGCGGCGTGAAATACTGCGTCACCTCCCGCTGGCCGAACGCGTCATCCAGCGTCGCGTCGATCTGGGCCGGCTGGATCCCGTACCGCGCCGCCTCGTCCTTGTCGTAGGTCAGCGTGGCGGTGAGCCCCGATTGCGCCGCGTCCGTCGTCACGTCCGCGAGCTGCGGCAGCGTCTTGAGCTTGTCCAGGATGCGCGGCGCCCAGTGGTTCAGCTCGTCCTCGTCCGGGTCCGACAGCGTGTACTGGTATTGCGTGCGCGACAGCCGGCCGCCCACGCTCACGTCCTGCGCCGCCTGCATGAACAGCCGGATGCCCTGCACCGACTGCATCTTCTGGCCGATGCGCGCGATCACCTGCTGCGCGGTATCCTTGCGGTCGCTCCAGGGCTTGAGCTGGACGTACATCCGCCCGTTGTTCTGGGTCTGCCCGCCCGCCCCGGCGCCGACCGCCGACGAGATCCCGGAGACCGCCGGGTCGTCGAGCACGATCTGGTTCACCTGCTTCTGCAGCCGGCTCATCGCCTGCGAACGACACGTCCTGGGCGGCGTCGGTGATCCCGATGATCACGCCCGTGTCCTGCGGCGGGAAGAAGCCCTTGGGGATGATGACGAACAGCACCCCGGTCGCCACCACCACCCCGATGAACACCATCAGCGTCAGCAGCCGCAGCCTCAGCGCGAGATCCAGCGTCCGCTCGTAGAAGCCGAGCATGGCGTCGAACATCGCCTCGATCGCGCGGTAGAACCGCCCGTGCTTCTTGTTGTGCTCCGAGACCAGGAAGCGCGAGCTCATCATCGGCGTCAGCGTGAGCGAGACGAGCGCCGACACCAGGATCGTCACCGAGACGGTGATGGCGAACTCGCGGAACAGCCGCCCGACGATGCCGCTCATCAGCAGCAGCGGGATGAACACCGCGATCAGGCTGATGCTGATCGAGACGATGGTGAAGCCGATCTCCGACGCGCCCTTCAGCGCCGCCTCGAACGGCTTCTCGCCCTCCTCGATATGGCGGACGATGTTCTCCAGCATGACGATCGCGTCGTCGACCACGAAGCCGACCGCGATCGTCAGCCCCATCAGGCTGAGGTTGTCCAGGCTGAACCCGAGCAGATACATCGCCCCCAACGTGCCCACGAGAGCCACCGGGATCGTGACGCTGGGGATGATCGTCGCCCAGACGCTGCGCAGGAACAGGAAGATCACCATCACGACGAGCCCGATCGAGAGCAGCAGCGTGAACTCGACGTCGGTCACCGAGGCGCGGATGGTCTGGGTCCGGTCGGAGGCGACCTGGACCTTGATGTCCGGCGGGATGCTCTTCTCGAGCTGCGGCAGCTTCGCCTCCACGCCGTCCACCGTCTCGATGACGTTGGCGCCGGGCTGCTTGAAGATGATCAGCAGCACGCCCGGCTTGTTGTTCTGCCAGGCCGCTAGCTGCGAGTTCTGCGGCCCGTTGATCGCCTTGCCGATGTCCTTGATCCGGATCGGCCCGGTGCCGCGATAGGAGATGATCGCGTTGTTGTATTCGGAGGCTTGGGTGCGCTGGTCGTTGGCGTAGATCGCCATCGCCTGGTGCGGGCCCATGATGGTGCCCTTGGGCGCGTTCGCGGTCACGTTGGCCAGCGTGGTGCGCACGTCCTCCATCGTCAGCCCGAGCCCGGACAGCTTGCCGGGGTCGACCTGCACCCGCACCGCGGGGGTCTGCTGGCCGCCGACCAGCACCTGCGCCACGCCCTTCACCTGGCTGAGCTGCTGCGCCAGCACGTTCTCCGCGTAGCTGTCCACCTGCGGCAGCGGCAGCGTGTCGGAGGTGACGCCCATGATCAGGATCGGCGCGTCCGCCGGGTTGGTCTTGCGGAAGGTGGGCGGGCTCGGCAGGTCCTTCGGCAACTGCCCGCCGGCGGCGTTGATCGCCTCCAGCACGTCGTTGGCCGCCGCGTCGATGTTGCGCGAGAGGTCGAACTGCAAGGTGATCTGCGTGCTTCCGAGCACGTTGACCGACGTCATCTGCGTCAGGCCGGGGATCTGGCCGAACTGCGTCTCCAGCGGCGTCGCGACCGAGGTCGCCATCGTCTGCGGGCTCGCCCCCGGATACTGCGCCGACACCGTCAGGGTCGGGAACTCGACGGAGGGCAGCGGCGCCACCGGCAGGAACGGGTAACGCGGCCAGACCGGCCAGGAAGATCGCGGCGACGATCAGCGAGGTCGCGATCGGGCGGCGGATGAAGGGGCTCGAGACGCTCATCGCTCGGCGCTCTGCTGCGGACCGCCCTCATCCGGCCCGCCGTCCCTGCCCGTCCTTGTAAGCGACCTTGGTCCCGGTCCCGATCCGCGCCTGCCCGGCGACGACGACCTTGGCGCCCGCGTCCAGGCCCTTCTTCAACACCGTCTGCTTCCCGTTATCGTAGGCGACGTCCACCATGCTGCGCTGCACGGTGTCGTCCGACTTGACGGAGAACACGAACAGCCCGTCCTGCCCATGCTGGATCGCGTTGTGCGGCACCGTCACGCCTTTCGCGGTGCTCGACCTGCAGCCGGACGTTCACGAACTGGCCCGGCGCCAGCATCTGATCGGGGTTCGGGAAATCCGCCCGCAGCGGGATGGTGCCGGAGGCGCTGTCGACCGCGTTGTCCACCACCACCAGCTCGCCCTTGCCCAGGACCCGCTGCTCATCGGCCGAGTCCGCCAGAACCGGCAGCTTGCGCTGCCGCATCGCGTCGCGCACCGTCGGCAGCTCTGTCTCAGGCAGGTTGAAGATCACCGAGATCGGCTGGTACTGCACCACCAGAAAGATCCCCGGCCCGGTGCTGTTCGCCTGCACCAGGTTGCCCGGGTCGACCCGGCGCAGACCGACCATCCCGTCGATCGGCGACTTCAGCACCGTGTAACCCAAGTTGATCTGCGCCTCTTCGATCGAGGCCTGGTCCGCCGCGACCACGCCCTGCAGGCGGTTCACGGTCGCCACCTGCGTGTCGACCTGCTGGCGGGAAGCGAAGTCGCTCTTGGCCAGCGCGCTGTAGCGCTTGTAGTCCAACTGGGCATTCTGCAACTGCGCCTGGTCCTGCACGAGCTGCGCCTTCGCCTTGTCGAGCGCCGCCTGGAACGGCCGCGGATCGATCACGGCGAGCACCTGGCCTTTCTTGACCTGGTCGCCCTCCTTGACCGGCACATCCATCAGCACCCCGCCCACCTGCGGCCGGATCTCGATCGAGTTGAGCGAGGTCACGGTCCCGATGGCGGTCAGGTAGACGGGAAGCTCCGTCTGCCTTGCGGACGCGACCTGGACCGGCACAGGCGGCGGCGCTGCCGCCTCCTGCTGCTTCGGGCGCGTGAAGTGCCAAACGGCGAAGCCACCTACAAGCAAGGCGACGCCGAGCACCAAAGTGCGGCTCAGTTTCATGGTTGGAGGCATACGCACGGACCGGCAAACAACCACCGCGGTTCTCCAAGTCGTGATCCCGCCGGCGAAGCCGGAAGCTCGCAATCGCTACTTTGTTACGGCTGCGGCCCTTCGTGGCGGAGGAGTAGCAGTCGCGGCGATCGTCCTCATATACGGCCGGTCGATCGAAAGGATTGTTCATGCGCCGTGTCTCGATGCTTGCCTGCGCTGCCCTGCTGCTTGCAGGCGCCGCCCACGCTCAGACCACGGCACGTGGCATCCGGGGCACGATCCAGGCGCTCGACGGAACGGTGCTCACCGTCGAGGCCCGCGACGGCAGCGCACACCGCATCACGCTCGCGCGCGGGTTACACTGTCGGTGCGGTCGTCCCCGCCACGATGGATGCAGATCAAGCCGGGTACGACGATCGGCATCGTCGGCTTCGGCCCGCCTTCCCACCAGCGCGCCGCCGTGATCTCCATCTTCCCGCCCGGCCAGAAGGTCAACGAGGCACAGTTCGCCTGGGACTCCGCCCCCGACAGCACGATGACCAACGCCCCGGTCACCGCCGACGTCGACTCCGCCAACGGGCAGGAGCTGACCGTGACCGTCAAGGGCCAGCCGGTGCAGGTGGCCGTTCCCCCGAACACGGTGATCCAGGCCATCGAGTCCGGCACGCCCGCCATGCTGGAGCCGGGTGCCAAGGTCATCCTGTTCGCCCAGCGTGCCACCGACGGCAGCCTGACCGCGTCGCGCGTCAACGTGGGCAAGGACGGTTTCACCCCCGCGAACTGACGACGCGCCAGCCCTCGTCCCGCTAGCGGGAGAGGGTCTGGGTGGTCGCCGCCTCACCCAAGCTCGGCGCGGATCTCGCGAAGTCCGCGCCGAGCCGTCCCGTCCGGCGCGAAGTTGGCGGGGTCGAGCCAGCGCAGCAGCGCGTCGCGGCAGCGCGGCCACTCGTCCTCGAGGATCGAGAAGAACGCGGTGTCGCGCCGCCGCCCCTTGACCACGAGATGCGCCCGCAGCGTCCCTTCATACGTAAAACCGAGCCGGTCCGCCGCCCGGCGCGACGGCGCGTTCAGCGCGTTGCACTTCCACACCAGCCGGCGATAGCCCAACTCGTCCATCGCCAGCCGCATCAGCAGGAACATGGCCTCCGTGGCCGCCCGCGTCCGCTGCATCGCGCGGGCCGAACCAGATGTGGCCCAGCTCGATCGCCGCGTTCTTCGGCTGGATCTCCATCAGCGTCAGCCAGCCGGTCGCGACCCCGGTCGCCACCGGCCGCACCGCCCAGGCCATCGGGTCATGGGTGGCGGCGAACTCCGCCACGAACCCGGCCAGCGCCTCGGCCGACGCGAACGGCCCATACCCCATGTAGTCCCAGCTCGCCGCCGCCTCCTCCGCCTGCATCGCGCCCCACAGCTCCGCCGCATGTCGCCGGTGCAGCGGCTCCAGCAGCACGTATTGCCCCCGGATCGGCACCCGCGCCGGCAGCGGGCGGGGCGTGGCGTCGACGGGCGGACCGAGCTTGCGTTGTTCCATCACGCGATCATGCCCGCGCCGGCGCGCCGGCGCGCCAACGGAAACGTGCAGCGCGCGCAGACCGGAGTTGCGCGATTATCACGCGTTAATAAACGGAGGAACCCATGCGCCACATCCTGCTCGCCGCCGCGGTCTGCTGCCTCGCGCTCCCCGCCGCCGCCCAAACCTTCAAGGCACAGATGGACGGCAAGCAAGAGGTGCCGCCCAAGCAGACGAACGGCACCGGCAACGCGACCGTCACCCTCGACGGCGACAAGATCACCTACGAGGTCGAGTATTCCGGCCTGACCGGCCCGGCCACGATGGCGCACATCCACGGCCCGGCCGAGCCCGGCGCCAACGCCGGCGTCAACGTGCCCTTCACGCCACCCGGCCAGCCCGATCAAGGGCACCGCCACCCTCACGCCCGCAGCAAGTGGCCGATCTCAAGGCCGGCAAGGAATACGTCAACATCCACACCGCACAGAACCCCGGCGGCGAGATCCGCGGCCAGCTCCGCCCCGCCCAGTAGTTCGCGCCAGTAACCGCGCCGGCGTCACTCGGTGTCGTCCAGCGCCTCGCACCGGAATCCCTCGCCCCAGCGTCGGATCCGGCCGATCGAGGGCGACGGGAAGTGGGTCATGCAGCACACCGTGTCCGTCTCCGCGTAGCGCTCGAAGAAGGCGCGCCGCGTGGAGGCCGACTGCGCCGGGTCGACGTCGAACGCCACCGACATCTCGGGATAGCGGGCCTGCAGCGGCGAGTGCACCAGGTCGCCGGAGACCACCGCCTCGTCCTGCCGGCCCAGCCGCACGGAGACATGGCCCGGCGTGTGCCCCGGCGTCGGCGTCAGCCGGACGTGGTCGCCGATCGCGTGCTCGTTCCCCACCATCTCCGCGCGCCCGGCTTCGACGATCGGCAGCACGCTGTCCCGGAACACCTGGACCGGCGCCTTGCGATTCTGCTCCTCCCAGTAGGCGTACTCGTCCTGTCCGAACACGTAGCGCGCGTTCGGGAAGGTCGGCACCCAGCGCCCATCCTCCAGCCGCGTGTTCCAGCCGACATGGTCCACGTGCATGTGCGTGCACAGGACATAGTCCACCTGCTCGACCCCGATCCCGAGTGCCGCGAGCCCGTCGTGGAACCGCGTGTCGTCCTTGCGGTGCCAGGACGGGAAGAAGCCGACGCGCTCCTTGTGGTTGCCGATGCAGGTGTCGACCAGGATCGTGTGGTGCGGCGTGCGGACCACGAACGACTGGAAGGCCAGCAGCAGCACGTCCTTCTCGTTCAGCCCGCGCACCCGCCGAAGCCAGTCGCGGTTCTCGTCCAGCCGCTCCGGCGTGAGCCCCAGGAGCATCTCCAGCGCCGGCCGCAGCGGCCCCTCGGCTTCCACCACGCGCCCGATCTCGAGATCACCGACCTGCACCGCCCCGTCCATGACCGTCTCCCGTTGCCGGGCGGCAACCTACACAGGCCGGGAGACGGAGGCCAAGTCGAGGCCGTCTAGCCCGTCACCCACACCCCGAGCAGCGCCAGCAGCAGCGCAGGCGGCATCACCACCGCGCCGACGCGCAGGAACTCGAGCGCCCCCACCCGGACCCCCTCGCGCCGCAGCGCCTGCAGCCACAGGATGGTCGCCAGCGACCCGGTGACCGACAGGTTCGGCCCGAGGTCCACCCCGATCAGCGCCGTCGCCCGCACCTGCTCCGCCGCCGACGCCGCCTCCAAAACGCGCCCGGCCACCAGCCCGGCCGGCAAGTTGTTCAACAGGTTGCAGCCGAACCCGAGCACGACGCCCGGCCAACCCCGCCGCACCCGCCTCCGACCACCGCGGCCCAGCTGCGCAGCCCCGCCGCCAACGCGTCCGTCACCCCGGTCCGCTCCAACGCCTCGACCAGCACGAACAGCCCCGCCACTAGCGGCAGCACGCCCCACGAGATGCTCCGGACCGTGGCCGCCGGCCGGCATGCGGACCGCGGCAGCACGAGCGCCGCCGTCGCAAGCCCGGCCAGGAACGTCGGCCAGCCGAGCGAAACGTCGAACGCCGAGGCGAGCAGCAGCACGCAAGCCGCCCCCGCGATTCCCAACGCCGCAACCCGCCCGCCGCGCGACAGGGTCGGCACCGTCACCTCCGCCCGCACCGCCTCAAGCAGCCGGTCGTGCTCGGTCCAGCGCAGGGCCGCATAGGTCGCACCCACGGCCAGCACCGATGGCAGCGCGTAGCGCGGCAGCCATTGCAGCAGCGGCGGCATATGGCTGCCGTAGATCACCAGGTTCG
The DNA here is from genome assembly GCA_963708585.1 of uncultured Alphaproteobacteria bacterium. GTDB lineage: Bacteria > Pseudomonadota > Alphaproteobacteria > Acetobacterales > Acetobacteraceae > JAVVHH01. The sequence continues at coordinate 261,015 of CAVPSW010000001.1, forward strand.
CCGGGTTGGAGATCGGCAGCACAAAGCTCGCCGCATTGGCGATGAACGCGCAGACCAGCAGGTAGGGCAGCGGCGTGCGCACCTCCGCCGCCCGCGTCACCGCCGCCACCGCCGGCGTCAGCACCACCGCGGTCGCGTCGTTGGACAGGAACACGGTGATCAACGTCCCCACCCCATAGACCATCGTGAACAGCCGCCCCGCCGAGCCCCGGGAGAAACTCGCCGCCCACGCCGCCAGCCAGTTGAACAGCCCTTCCTGCCGCGCGAGTTCCGCCAGCACCATCATCCCGATCAGGAACAGGTAGACGTCGGTCCCTCGCAGCACTCCTTGCAGCGCAGAGCCCGGCGGCAGCAGCCCGAGCACCACCAGCAGCGCCGCCCCGAGCAGTGCCCACGCCCATTCCGGCGAGGCGAATGGCCGCACGATCACCCCGGCCGTCGCCGCCGCCGCGATCCCCCACACCAGCCACGGCCCGCCCCAGGACCCCGCGGTCAGCCCGATCACCGCCTCACCGGGCATACGCCCGCAGGAAGAACACGACCGTGATGGCGGCGGTGGCGCACACCGTCCCCGCCCGCACCACCCCGCTCGGCAGCACCCGCCCGAGCCGCGCTCCCGAATACCCGCCCACTAGTCCGCCCAGGAGCATCGGCAGGGTCTGTGCCCACCACACCGCCCCCGCCACGACGAAGGCGAGCACCGCCACCGTGTTGGCCGCCGTCACCATCAGCGTCCGCGGCGGGTTCAGCGCCTTCAGGTCGAACTCGCCCAGCACGGACCACATCGCCATCATCATCAGCCCGACCGCGCCGCCGAAGTAGCCCCCATAGATCCCGAGCACGAACTGCCCCACCAACGCCGCCGCGCCCAGCCCGCGCAGCCGCCCCTGCAACATCACCCCGACCCGCCGTCCGAACGCCAGCGCGAGCGTCGCGACCAGCAGCAGCCACGGCAGCACGAGGTCGAACGCCGAGGACGACGTCCACAACAGCAGCAGGCTGCCCACGAGCCCGCCCGCGATGGTCACGGCCAGCATGGCGCCCGGCGCCATCCCGGCGACCGGCCGCAACCCGCTATGGTACGTCCATGCGCTCGCCGCGCCACCGGGCCAGAGTGCCACCGTGCTGGACGCATTCGCCCCCACCGACGGCACCCCCGCCGCGATCAGCGCCGGCAAGGTCACGAACGAGCCGCCCCCTGCCAGCGCGTTCATCGCCCCAGCGAGCAGCCCAGCCCCGAACAGCCACCACATCGTCGACATGTCCGATGCTCGCCTCCACCGTCCGGGGCAGCAACCGGCCTTTTGAGATAGGACGGTTGCTGAGAGGGCGCCGGAGACCTCGAATCGGGGCTTTGCCGTTTGTCAGTGATTCGCTCCCCGACCGGATCGGCGCAGGCAGGACCAGGAATGCAACCCGGCGCGGCCACATTCGCCCGCACAGGGCGAGAGCAGCCCAGCTTCATCACAACTCTGAGATTTGCCCCGTTGCCGTGGTCACAATCTCGTGTAGACTTCTCCGCAGACAAAACTCGGGACGATGCCCACATGCACATTGCAAAATGCACTTCGATAGCCGTAGCTGCGGCCCTTGCGCTTGCTTCTGGTCCAGCGGGCCGCGCAGAGGCGGCAGCTTACCAGCCGACAATCTGGCTCCAGAACGTAACGTTCGACGACGGCACCACGCTGACCGGCCAGTTCAACCTGACACCTTACGGGTATCTTGGTGCCGGATGGTCCTTCGACACCCAGGCTGGTCACTCCACGAACAACACTCCCATCGCCGCCTTCAACTTCTCGTCGGCTTCGGGTACCTCGGGGGTGGGCCAAACGCCGTCCAACAGCGGGGTCACATACGAGATCAATGTTGGTAATCGCACCTACTCGGAGCTGCTTTATCTGACCTTCGCCCATCCGCTGGAAACACCTGGCGTCGATCCGATCATCCCTGGAACCACGGCCAACGCTTACTTTGCCGGCGCCCCGGCGTCAGGCGAGTGTGCCGGATACTCCTGCACCGTTTCCGACAAGCGGCTGATCGTGTCCGGCTTTGCGGACGTGCCGGAGCCCGCATCACTGACAGTGCTCGGAATCAGCCTGGTGGGCGCCGGCATTTTCAGCCGAAGGCGCGGCGTCAACTCGAGTCGACGGCCTCGGGTGTAAGCCTGCTCCAGCAACGCCGTTACGCAAGAAAACTCCCGGCGCGGGCGGAGCTGCCGATCACAACATCGGCCGCCCGCCCGTCACCGGAAGCAGCGCCCCCGTGATGTAGCTCGCCTCGTCCGAGGCCAGCAGCACATAGGCCGGGGCCAGCTCCGCCGGCTGCCCCGCCCGCCCCAGCGGCGTGTTCGACCCGAACAACTCCGCCTTCTCCGCCGGCATCGTTGACGGGATCAGCGGCGTCCAGATCGGGCCGGGAGCGACCGCATTCACCCGGATGCCCTTCTCCGCCAGCAACTGCGCCAGCCCGGCCGTGAAGTTCGCGATCGCCCCCTTAGTGGTGGCGTACGCCAGCAACTGCGGTGTCGGATTCTTGGCGTTGATCGAGCTCGTATTCACGATCGCAGCACCGGGCTTCATGTGCTCGACCGCCGCCTTGCACAGGTAGAACTGCGAATAGATGTTGGTCCGGAACGTCTCGTCCCACTCCTCGTCGGAGATCTCCGAGATGTCCTCATGCGTGCGCTGCATCGCCGCGTTGTTGACCAGAATGTCGAGCCGGCCGAACTCGGCCACCGCCTGCTGCACGATCTCCCGACAATGCTCACTCTGCTTGATGTCGCCCGGCATCAGCACCGCCCGCCGCCCCGCCTGGCGCACCCAGCGCGCCGTCTCCTCCGCGTCCTCGTGCTCGTTGAGGTAGGCGATCAGCACGTCCGCCCCCTCGCGCGCGAACGCGATCGCCACGGCCCGGCCGATCCCGCTATCCGCCCCGGTGATGATCGCCGCGCGCCCCTCGAGCTTGCCGCTGCCGCGATAGCTCCGCTCGCCGTGGTCGGGCTTCTGGTCCATCTCGCGCGTATGCCCGGGCGGTGCGATCGGGTGCGTGTCCATCGGCGGCTTCGGTTGCGAGCTGGTCGGGTCCTGCGCCATGTTGGCCTCCTCTGTTTGCCGCCCCAACGTGAGCCGACGCCTCGGGGCGCGGTCGCCACGCCGTTTTGAGGACCCATGCCGCCGCTGACCATTCAGGCCGGACCCTTTACCTTCCGCGCCCGCTGGGAGGACTCGGTGGCGCCCGCCACCTGCGCCCGCTTCCGCGCGCTGCTGCCTTACACCGAGCGCATCATCCATGTGCGCTGGAGCGGCGAGGCCTGCTGGATCCCGCTCGGCACGCTCGACCTCGGCCTGCCCTGGGAGAACCCGACCAGCTATCCCGCGCCCGGCGAGATCCTGATCCATCCCGGCAGCGTCAGCGAGACCGAGATCCTGCTCAGCTATGGCGCCTGCCGGTTCGCAAGCAAGGTCGGCCAACTCGCCGGCAACCACTTCCTCACGATCACCGAAGGCCGCGAGAACCTCACCGCCCTGGGCAAGCTGACCCTCTGGCAAGGCGCCCAGCCGATCCGCTTCGCCGAGGAGGCGTAGCCAATCCGAGCCCTCTCCCGCTGGCGGGAGAGGGTTGGGTGACGGTGGCCCCGGTCTGCGCGGCTAGGACTTCGTCCGCGGGTCGTGCGTATGCTTGCTGTCGCGCTCGCCCCCGCCGCCCGAGCGCTGGCTGTGCGGCGGGTTGGTCGGCTCGCCGGGCTCGGGCGGATTGTTGTTGTGTCCGCCGCTGGCGCGACGGCGCGAGTCCTCGCCGGGCTTGTCGGCGTTCTCGTGGCTGCTGCCGGGGCCGCCATGGCTGCGGTCGGCGGCGGGATTCTTGTCGGTCATCGCTAGCGGTCCTGCTGCAGGCCCTTGTTCGTCGTGTTCTGCTTGGTGTTGCCGGGATTCCCGACCTCACCGGTGTTCGGGTTGCCCTTGCCGGGGCCGCCCATGCCCTCGGCGCCCTTCGGTGCCGAGGCAGGCTCGCCCGGGCCTTTCGGGCTCCGGTTTTCGGGTGGAACGGGAGGCGGATGGGCCGACATGGCGGTCTCCTCTGTCACGACCGTCTTAACCGCCGCCGGCCCGCCTGGTTCGCCGTCCATCGCTTGCGGGAGCCCGCCTTTCATGGGAACACGCCGCCATGGCGCCGGACACCGCAGGCTTCCTTCGCCGCTGGCTCCCCGTGCTCCTCGCCAGCGCCGCGCTGCTCTGCGCCGTGGCGATCGTCAACGGCGGCCCGATCATCTACCCCGACAGTCTCGCCTACCTGATCGACGCCGACCGGCTGTTCCACCGCGTGGCGCCCTATGCGGTCCGCCCGGTCTTCTACGGTCTCGCGGTCTGGCCGCTTCACTGGGGCGGCCAGGTCGGCCTCGCCCTGTTCGCCCAAGCCCTGGTCATCGCCCACATCCTCTATCTCGTGGCGCGAAGCGTCGGCGCCGGTCTGCGGCCACTCTCGTTCCTGCTGCTGATCGTCGGGCTGATACTGCTGACCCCGCTCCCATGGCACGTCGCCCACCTCCTGCCGGACGTGTTCGTCGCCGTGCTGATCCTGGCCCTCTATCTCCTGGCCTTTTGCCGCGACGGGCTCAGCCGTGCCGAGACCGTCTACCTCGTCCTGCTCGCCGCCGCCGCCACCTCCTTCCACATCACCGCGATCCCGGTCGCCCTGGCCGCATTCGCATTTGTGCTCCTCGTCTTCCTGTGGGACCGCAGCACGGCCCGGCCGTTTCTCGCGCTGCTGCCGATCCTCCTGGCGCTCGCGGGCTCGCTCGCCTTCAATTACGCGATCTGGCAGCGCGTGACGCTGACCCCGAACAGCCCACCGCATCTGCTCGCCCGCCTGCTCGCGGACGGCCCGGCGAAGCAATACCTGCGCGACCGCTGCCCCGGCGCCGACCTCGAATTGTGCGCCTACCTCGACCGGCTGCCGCCGACGGAGGACGGGTTCCTTTGGGACATGCTGCCCAGCATCCCCACCGCGGACGGAAAGCGGATCAAGGCCGAGGCGGGCACGGTCATCCGCGGGACCATCGAAACCTACCCTGGCGCGGTCATCGGCCACATGCTGGCCAACACCCTGCGTCAGCTGGTCACGATCCGCTCGGAGACGCAGTTCCGCCCGGACGAGTGGGCAAAGTTCGAGAGCGATGGCACGCCGCTGGCCCGCCAAGTCGCCCATTCGCTGCAGGCCCAGGGCGCCTTCGAGCGCCCGGCGCTGAACGGGATCAACGCGCTCCACGCCGCCGTGGCCATCCTGAGCCTGTTCGCCGCCGTTCCCCTGCTCGCGCGCGCGCTTGCCCTCGGCCAGCGTCGTCCCGCGTTGCTGCTGCTCTCCGTTTTGCTCGGCCTGTTGTCGAACGCCTTCGCCTGCGGCGCCTTCGGCGGCGTGTTCGGCCGCTACGAGGGGCGTGTCATCTGGCTGCTGCCGTTCGCCGCCGTCACCGCCGCGCTCGCCCTCTCCCGCTCTGGTGCCAGCCGCCGGACTCGCGCCGGCGATGCCTCACAAAGGTCGGCGAACGCAGTCTAAGTCGGGGTGGTGCCCGCCGCCGGACTCGAACCGGCAAGCCCTCACGGACGTCGGATTTTAAGTCCGCTGCGTCTACCAATTCCGCCAGGCGGGCCTCCACTAACCCTTGACCACTGTGCAGGCGATGTCCAGCGACCGGCGCAGCAGATTCTCGCTCGCCTCCGGCGTCCGGAATGCACTGTGCGCCGACAGGGTCACGTTCTCCAGCCCCGCCAGCGCGTGACCCGGCGGTAGCGGCTCCTCCACGAACACGTCCAGCGCCGCATGCCGCAGCCGCCCCGACCGCAGCGCCTCGATCATCGCCGCCTCATCCACCACCGCGCCCCGCGCCGTGTTGACCAGGATCGCGCCCGGCTTCACCTGACCGAGCCGCTCCGCCCCCAGAAACCCCCGCGTCTCGTCCGTGAGCAGCAGGTGCAACGAAACCACATCGCTCTCCGCGAGCAGCCGCTCCAGCGGCACGAACTCCACCCCCGCCGCCGTCTTCGGCGTCCGGTTCCACGCCAGCACCCGCATGCCACCGCCGCCCGCGATCCGCGCCACCTCCGCCGCGATGCCGCCAAACCCAATAAGCCCCAGCGTCTTGCCTGTGAGCTGCATCCCCTCCGTACGCAGCCACCGCCCCTCGCGGATGCCGCGGTCCATCGTCGCCACGCCCCGCGCCGCCGCCCACATCAGCGCCACCGTGTGCTCCGCCACCGCCGTATCGCCATAGCCCTTGATCGTGTGCACGGTGATGCCGAACGCGGCCAGCGCGTCCGGGTCCATGTAGCTGCGTGCGCCCGTGCCGAGGAAGATCACGTGCTTCAGCCCCTCGCAGCGCCGCATCACCTCGTCCGGCATGAACGTGTGGTCGTTGATCACGAACTGATAGCCGGCCAGCAGGCTCGGCAGGTCCGAAGGCTCCACCTGCGCCTGTTCGTTCAGCGCGACGGGCGGATCGTCCTCGCGCAGGACGGCACGGAACACGTCGCCCAGTTCCCCGGCCGCGTCCACGAAGATCCCCTTCATCCCATCCCCCGTCTGGCCCGCCCCGATCCTGCGTGCGCCGCGTTGACGCCGCAAGGCCGCGGCGCGCATCGTTCCCCGCCCATGCGACGAGCCGTCCTGGCCCTCTCCCTCCTCCTGGCCGCGCCGGCCCTGGCCGACAAGCCGGCGCCGCTCGGCATGCCGTGGGACGGGCCGCGCGGCGTGATCGACGGCGTGCCGCCCGGCAAGCCAGCCCCGCTCGGTGCCAACGAGGCCGGTGCCAAGACTGAGCAGCCGAGCGCAAGCGGCACCGGCTTCGTCGTTGCCGGGGGCAAGGTGCTGACCAATCAGCATGTCGTCGAGAGCTGCGGCCGCGTCGTTGCCCGGCCGCCTGACGGCGCGCGCCTGCCCGCCGAGGTCCAGGCGACCGACCGCGACCGCGACCTCGCCCTGCTCAGCGTCCCGGCCTCCGTCGGCCCGCCGCTCACCTTCCGCGACGCGCCGCCGGTCCGCCGCGGCGAGGCCGTCATCACCTACGGCTATCCGCTCTACGGCCTGCTCTCCTCCGGCCCGTCGCTGACCACCGGCAACATCAGCGCGCTGGCCGGGCTGCGCGACAACCCGGCGCTGTTCCAGATCAGCGCCGCGGTCCAGCCCGGCAGCTCCGGCGGTCCGCTGTTCGATGACCGCGGCAACGTCATCGGCGTGGTCGTCTCCAAGCTGAACGCCGCCCGCGTCGCCCAGCTCACCGGCGGCGACATCCCGCAGAACGTGAACTTCGCTGTGAAGGGCACGGAGGCGCTGGCCTTCCTCGACGCGAACGGGGTGCACCCGCAGACCGCGGAGAGCACGGGGCCGGAGCGCCGGCCAGACGAGGTGGACGCCGTCGCCAACCCGTCGACCGTTTATCTCCAGTGTTTTCGCTGATCGTTCGTTTACGAATTCTTCATCCGATCCTGGGAATCTACGCTTTCAACCCGGAGAAGCTGTGGTGGCCAGGGAAGTGCGCTTCATCCTCTTCACATCGGAGGAGACCCGCAGCGCGGTAGCGGAGTTCCTGCTGCGGCGAACCCAAAACACGCGCCCGATCCAGGTCGAGCGTGTGGAACTGGAGCTTGCGGCGAATGGCGCCGTCGTCGCCCAGGTTCACCTCCTGAGCCGCGCCGGTGGCGCGCTCAGCCAGGCCTTCTCCAACTGGCGTGCGGCGACGACCTCGCCCGAGAGCGCGATCGTCACTCTCGAGAGCAACGAGCTGCTCGCCTCCGTCCTCATCCATTGCCGCCGCGTGAACATCCCGATCTCCAGCCGCTCCGCCAAGAGGCTCGAATTGTCGAGCGGCTGCCTGGTGCTGGCGATGTCGCTGAACACCTCTCCGGGCCACACGCAGCCGAAGATCGATGGCGGCATGGTGGTCCACTCCGGGAACGAAGCCGCCTTCGGCGCGTCCCCCTTCACCTAGCCGTCCCCCAAAAGCCCTCTCCCGCTGGCGGGAGAGGGTTGGGTGAGGGTGGTCACGACCCCAACACGACAGACCGCCCCCCTTCGTCATCGCCGGGCTCGACCCGGCGATCCCCCGCCAGGAGCGCTGCCGCTACTTCGCCGCGGCCAACTCCCGCGCCGGCACGCTATCAAAATACCGGTTCTTCAGCCCCTTCTGGTTCTCGTAGATCGACCCGGCCAGGTCCGCCGGCGGCAACGGCAGCCGAACCGGAACCGGCGTAAGTCGCGGCGTGATGCTGTCCGCCTCCCCGGCCGCCATCAGCGCGTCATACGCCTCGAGCCCCTGCGGGAACCCCAGCAGAGGCCAGGCATCCGCCGCCCGGAACTGGAACAGCAGCAGCCGCCGGTCCCGGTCCGACAGGTTCGGCGCCGAGCCGTGCACCGCCCGCACGTGATGCACCGTGATCGACCCCGCTTTGCCGGTCAGCGGCACCGCCGAGGCGTAATCCACCTCGCCCCGCGCCGGGTCCATCGCGCCGCAGAACTTGCCCTCGAAGTGATGGTCGAAGATCGGCCCGGTATGGCTGCCGGGAATGATCATCAGCGGCCCGTTCTCCAGCTCCATATCGTCCATCATCACGCCGACCGCCGCCAGGTCGTCGTTGGTATGCGGATAGAACGCCCAGTCCTGGTGCCACTCCACCGCCGCCCCGAACCCGGCCGACTTCATGTTCAGCTTGGCCGTGTCGAACCGGATGTTCGGCCCCCACAGCGACTGCAGCACCGCGATGATCCCGGGATGGCTCACCAGGTCGCCATACGCCCGGTGATGCGCGTGCGGCGTCTTGATCCGCCGCACCCGCGGCTCCTCCGGCCGATGCGTGTCCTCCAAGTCGTAGACATCGTCGTGCGCCGTCACCTGCCGCGCGCGCTCCACGAACTCGTCCGTGACCCGTTGCAGCTCCGCGACCTCCGCCGCCGACAACACGTCGGGCACCACGATCGCCCCGACCCGGTTATATTCCTCAACCTGCTCCCGGCTCAGCATCGCTCCCTCCCGCTATTTATAGTACCGCCGCGCCGCGCGGACCGCCTGGCGGATCGAGTCCTCCGCATCGCTCTCGCCCGTCACCACCCGGGCGAACATGTCCACCAGGACCCAGTCGTTCAGCACCGCCCCGGCCCGCTGATCCACCGGCCCCGCATAGCCGTCGTGGAACGGCGTATCCATCTGGTCCCGAAACACCGCCAGCTTCGGGTCCGAGGTCCAGACCGCGCTCTGCGCATAGGCCTTCAGCGGCTGCGACCAGTAGCCGAGGGACCCGGTCAGCCACGGGTCATACTGCGGCGCCTCCATCATGAACCGCAGATAGTCCTTGGCCGCGTTCGGATACTTGCTGTGCTTGAACAGCATCGCGTTCAGCACCAGGCAGGCCTCCGGCGGCGCCTTCGCCGCCCCGCGCGGCATCTCCGAGTGGTTCATGTCGACCGCCACCGCGTGCCCGGCCGGATCCTTGGCGTTGACGGCCGAGTAGTAAATCGACACCCCGTTCTGCGTCAGCGAGATGTTCCCCGCCGCGAACGCCTGGTTGTTGCTCGCCCCGTTCCACGACATCGTGCCGGGGGTCATCGTCTCCTGCATGGCCTTCGCGTAGTCGATCGCGGCCCTTGTCTCCTTGCTGTCGAGCGTCACCTGCCCGTTCGCGTCGACCAGCGCGCCCCCATGCGACCAGAGCAGCCAGTTGGCGTAGTTCGGCGCGTCGCCCGGCGCGTGGCTCAGCGCGAACCCGCACGGGTGCCCGTTCGCCTTCAGCTTGCGGCAAAGCTGGAGAAACTGGTCGAGGTCGTTCGGGATCGCCTCGAACCCCGCCTCCTTCACCCACGAGACCCGGTAATTGCACGGCCCGCCGCTGCCACCCATCGGCAGCCCGATCCAGCTCTCGCTCTTCCACCGCCGGCCAAACAGCTGTGAGGCGTTGTACCAGCCGCCATATTTGTGCCCGAGATAATCGGCCACGTCCGTCAGCTCGACGAGCTTCTCCTCATAGAGATGCGGGTCCGGCCCGAACCCGACCACGATGTCCGGCCCGGCGCCGGTGTTGGCGACCACGGCGAGCTGCGCCGGCATGTTGTCCCAGGCCAGGTAGTCCACCCGCACCGGCACCCCCGCCGACTGCGCGTATTTGGCGCTGTTCTCCGTGAACAGCCGCTCGTCCGCGTCGACGAACTTGGCCGGCCGCAGCACCCGAAGGCTCGCCCCCGGCTCCGGCTTGACCGAGAGCGCCGGCACGTCGGCCACCGGCACGGCGGCCACCCCCGGCGAGGCCGCGGCGGTCGCAAGCCCGGCGCCGAGCAGCAGCGTCTCACGACGCGTCAAACGATCCATGGCCGCCCCCTACCGGTAATAGCGCTGCGCCGAGCGCACCGCCTGTCGGATCGAATCGTCCGGCGAGCTCTGCCCGCTCACCACCCGCGCGAACAGGTCGACCACCACGAAATCGCTGGTGACCGTCCCCGCGGCCTCGTTCACTGGCCCTGAGTAGCCGTAATAGAACGGCGTATCCATCGCCGTCTTGAACACGCTCAGCTTTGGATCCGATGTCCAAAACGCGCTGCTCGCATAGGCCTTCAACGGCTCCGACCAGTAGCCGAGGCTTGCCGTCAGCCACGGGTCGTATTGATCCGCCTCCATCATGAAGCGGAGGTAGTCCTTGGCCGCGTTCGGATACTTGGTGTGCTTGAACACCATCGCGTTCAGCGTCAGCGCGCTCTGCGGCGGGCCCTTGGCCTGTCCGCGCGGCATGAACGCGTGGTCCGTGTCCGCCGCGATCGCCTGCTGCGCCGGGTCCTTCGACGTCTTCGCCGCGTAGTAGACGGAGACGCCGTTGGACGTCAGCCCGATATCCCCGTTGGCGTAGGCTTTGTTGTTGCTCGTGTCGTTCCAGGCCAGCGTGCCGTCGATCATCGTCTCCTGCATGGCCTTCGCGTAGTCGAGCGCCGCCCGGGTTTCCTTGCTGTCCAGTGCGACCTTGCCGTCGTCATCGACCACCCGGCCGCCATGCGCCCACAGCAGGAAGTTGGCATAGCCGTTCGCATCGCCCGGTGCGTGCCCGAGCGCGAACCCGCAGGGATGGCCGATCTTCTTCAGCCCGCGGCACAGGTCGAGAAACTTGCCGAGGTCATCGGGAATCTTGTCGAACCCCGCCTGCTTGACCCAGGACTGCCGGTAGACGATCGGGCCTGGGCTGCCGCCCATCGGCAGCCCGATCCAGGTATTCGTCTTCCACCGCCGCCCGTACAGCTCGGCAAGCTGGAACCAGCCGCCGTATTTCTTGCCCAGATAGTCGGCGATGTCGGTCAGCTCATGCAGCTTTTCCGTATACAGATGCGGGTCCGGCCCGAACCCCAGCACCACGTCCGGCCCGGCGCCGGTATTCGCCACCACCGCCGTCTGCGCCGCCATGTTGTCCCAGGCGAGGTAATCCACCCGCACCTGCACACCCGTCTGGTCCGAATAGCGCTTGGAGTTGGCGTCGAACGTCGTCTGGTCGCCGTCGACGAACTTGGCCGGCCGCAGCACCCGCAGCGACGCCCCCTTCTCCACATCGAGCTTCGGCGGCTCCACCTGCGCCGCGTTGATCGCGGCTCGCGCCGGCATGGTGCGTGCGGCGGCAAGGCCGGCGCCGAGCGCCAAGGCATGACGGCGGGTGATGACGGGCATCGACGGTTCCTCTGAATTATTTCGCCCAAGCCTACGCCTCCCCGCCCGCGAGGGGAACACCACCGCCGCCGCAACGTGCTAGCATCGCGCCGTTCATCGGGAGGAGCCTATGGACGGCGAGCCCTTGCCTGGCCGCGAATGCGACGGCTGCAACGTCTGTTGCGTCGCGCTCACCATCGACGAGCCGGAGCTGCAGAAGCCGCAAGGCTACCGTTGCCGCAACGCGCTCCCGGACAACCGCTGCAGTATCTATTCCACCCGCCCCGACACTTGCCGCCGCTTCAACTGCGGCTGGCGCCTGCTGCGCTGGGTCAGGCCGACCCTCCGCCCGGATCGATCCGGCGTGCTGATCCGCCTGCACGGCCACCCGGTCGACGGGCTCGGCATCATCGTCACCCTGCTGAACCGCGCCGCGCTGAAGGCCGACGGCCTGGCCGAGACGGTCGCCGCGGCCGTGGCCGCCGGGCGGCCGGTCTACCTCCACGTGCCCGGCCCGCCCGGCTACACCTCCGGCCGCGCCAGGATAGACGCCGAACTGGCCGGCCCGGTCGCCGCCAAGAACAAGGCGGCGGTGCTGGATTTCCTCCGCCAGGCGCTTCGGCTGGGTCGGGACTCCAAACCCGTCCCGATCCGGTTCAATTCAGTTCCGGCGGGAGACGACGCGCCGCCGGGAACCGAGGGCCCGATCCCGCCTTAGGCCGGAATGCATCTCGATGTCTCGGAAGTGCTGGCCTCGCTCCAAGGCCTGCTCTCGTCCTTCCTCGCGCGCCTGCCCTATTTCGTCATCGCGCTGGTCGTCTATATCGGCTTCCACGTCGCCGCCCGCTCCACCCGGCGGCTGATCCGCCACTTCAGCGCGACGCGGCGCAAGCACGCCAATGTCGGCATGGTGCTCGGGCGCCTGGCCGAGGGCGGCCTCATGCTGCTCGGCGCCCTGATCGCGCTCGTCATCGCGCTGCCCTCGTTCCAGCCGGCCCAGCTCATCCAGCTCCTCGGCATCAGCGGCGTCGCCATCGGCTTCGCCTTCCGCGACATCCTGCAGAACTTCCTCGCCGGCATCCTGATCCTGCTGACCGAGCCGTTCCGCATCGGCGACCAGATCGTGGTCAGCGGCTACGAGGGCACGGTCGAGGAGATCCAGACCCGCGCCACAAACATCCGCACCTATGACGGGCGCCGGGTCGTGATCCCGAACTCGAACCTGTTCACCCAGTCGGTCATCGTCAACACCGCGTTCGAGAAGCGCCGGCTCGAATACGACATCGGCATCGGCTACAGCGACGAGATCAACCGCGCCCAAGACATCATCCGGAGCGCGCTAGCCCACGTCCACGGCGTGCTGCGCGACCCGGCGCCGGAGGCGCTCGTCGTCGGCCTCGGCGACTACACCGTCAACATCCGCGCCCGCTGGTGGATCAACCCGCCCCGCCGCGCCGACGTCGTCGCCAGCACGGACGAGGCGCTCCATGCGATCAAGGACGCGCTCACTGCCGAAGGGATCGACTTGCCGTTCCCGACGCGCCAGATCCTGTTCCACGACCAGACGGAGCGCACCGACGGCGACCGGGCGCGCCAACGCGAGGGGTGGCCGGCCGGGCGCGCCGATGTGCCCGGTCCCCGCCCGATCGCGGTCGAGCCGGTCGGCAGCAGGAATGGGGAGGGCTGACGCATGCGGACCCGGTTCATCATCACGGCAGCGCTCGGCGCCGTGCTCGCGGCTCCAGCGCTCGCCCAGACCGCGCCCGCCGCCCCGCCGCCCGGCGCGACCCGGGAGTGGCCGGCCCCGCCGACCACCCCCACCACGCCGCCCGGCGGCGTCGCCCGCGGCGTCCTCCAGCCGCGCGTCGTCGACCCCGGTATGGTCGCGCCGCCGCCGGCCAACATGACCACCGACATGCCCGTCATCCACCCGCCGGGCACGGCAAGGTGACCGCAGACCGTAGCCAGGGCTGAACGCGCCTGGACCTCCGGTATCCATTAAGTGCATGACTCCAGCCCGAGACGCGGACCAGCGGAGGAACGTGACACCGGGACTGTTTCGGCGAGCGTCGACCACCCGGTCGCGGCTGATGCTGCTGGTCGCGGCCGTCCTCGCCCCACCGGCAATCTTCGCCCTCGTCCTGTTCTGGCAGTTCTCCGTCACCGAGCGCGACCGCTCGCGGGCCGAGGCGGAGGGACTGGCCGAGCAACTCTGCAGCACGATCGACCGCGAGCTCGTGGGCCTGACCGCAGCGCTCGAGGGCCTGGCCACCTCGCCGGCGTTGCGGGCCGGCGGCGACCTCGCCGCGTTCCACCGCCAGGCCCAGGAGCTGCTGCGCACCCGCGGCTCCTACATCATCATGCGCGACCGCACGGGCCAGCAGGTGATCAGCTCCACCGTCCCGTTCGGCACCGCGCTGCCGCGTCAGACCGACGCGGCGACGCTCGCCCTCGATCGCGCCGTGTTCGAGACCGGCCGGCCGGTGATCTCCGACCTCCGCTATCGGCTCACGACCGGGCGCCCGCACGTGCTGGTCGATGTGCCGGTCTTTCGCGGCGGGCAAGTCGAATACGCGTTGCACGCCTCGCTCGACGCGGATCGCCTGGCCGCCATCTTCGCCGAAGCCGCCCGTCCCGACTGGACTGTTTCCCTCATTGACCGCAACGACCGGATCATCGCCCGCTCCCGACGACAGGAGACCTATGTCGGCCAGCTCGCCACGCCCGACTTGCGCGAGGCCACCAAGGGCGACCGCGGCACCTGGCTGGGTAAGACGCTGGACGGCACGCCCGTGGTCGGCGCCTACGCCCGCTCCGCGCTCTCGGGCTGGCGCGTCGCGGTCGGCGTTTCGGAAAACCTGATCGAGGCGCCGCTCCGGCGCCTGATCCTGCTCATCCTCGGTTCTGCCGCCCTTGTCGGACTGCTCGCGACCATGCTGGCGCTGCGGGCGGCCCGCACCATCAGCCAGCCGATCGCGCGGCTCGCCACCGCCGCCGGCTGCCTGGAACGCGGCGAGCCGGTCCCGCAGCTGCGCACCGGCCTCGCCGAGGTGGACGAGGTCGCCGGGGCCCTGGCCGCCGCCGAGCGCGCCATCGCCGCCCGCGGCGCCGCGTTGCAGGCCAGCGAGGAACGCTTCCGCGCCGCCGTCCGAGCCGTCGACGGCGTCATCTGGACCAACGACCCGGCGGGCCGCATGACCGGCGAGCAGCCCGGCTGGTCCGCGCTCACCGGCCAGTCGCAGCACGAGTATCGGGGTCACGGCTGGGCCCACGCCGTGCATCCGGAGGATGCCGTGCCGACGGTCCGCGCATGGGAGCAGGCCGTGCGCGAGCACCGCACCTTCAACTTCGTCCACCGGGTCCGCGTGGCCGACGGCACCTATCGCCGCTTTTCCGTCCGCGCCGTGCCCGTCATTGGCGCGAACGGCGCCGTCCGCGAGTGGGTCGGCGTCCATACCGACATCACCGACGAGCACGAGGCCAAGGCCTCGCTCGCCGAGAGCCAGGCCCGGCTGCGCGCGGTGTTCGAGGCCGTGCCGGTCGGCGTCGTCATCGCCGAGGCCCCGCGCGGGACCATCACGGAGGGGAACGCCCAGGCCGAACGCATCCTCGGTCGCCGCTCCCTGGAGGGGCGGGAGGCCGGCGAGCATTGGACCGCCTTCCACCCGGACGGGCGCCGGGTCGGGACGGCCGAGTTTCCGCTGGCACGCGTGGTCCGCGACGGCGAGGAGCGTCCCGAGCTCGAGGCCCGCTTCCTCCGCGCGAGCGGCGAGATGGTCTGGGTCCGCCTGATCGCCGCCCCGATCCGCGATGCCGCGGGCCGGGTCGCCGGCGGGGTGGTGGCCATCCTCGACATCGACCGGCTGAAGCGCGCCGAGACCGGCCTGCGCGAGCTGAACGCCACCTTGGAGCGGCGCGTCCAGGAGACGGCGGAGGAGCGCGACCGCATCTGGCGGATCTCGACCGAGCTGATGATGGTTGCCCGGTTCGACACCACCATCATCGCCCTCAACCCGGCCTGGAGCAGGACCCTCGGCTGGGCCGAATCCGACATGCGCGGCCGCCGCTCGATCGACTTCGTCCACCCCGACGACGTCGAGCCGAGCCTGGCCGAGGCCGCCCGCCTAGCCGAGGGCGGCCCGACGCTGCGGTTCGAGAACCGATACCGGCACCAGGACGGGTCGTATCGCTGGCTGTCCTGGACGGCCGTGCCGGAGGCCGGCCTGCTCCATGCGATCGCCCGCGACGTCACCGCAGAGAAAGAGGCGGAGGCGGCGCTGCGCCGCACGGAGGAGCAATTGCGCCAGTCGCAGAAGATGGAGGTGGTCGGCCAGCTCACCGGCGGCATCGCGCACGACTTCAACAACCTGCTGACGGTCGTCACCGGTCATCTCGAGATGGCCCGCCGCCGGGTCGAGGCGGAGGGCGACGACCCGCGCCTGCTGCGCCACCTCGGCTCCGCGTTCGAAGGCGCGCGCCGCGCGGCCGTACTGACCCATCGCCTGCTCGCCTTCTCGCGCCAGTCCCCGCTGCGCCCGGAGGTGCTCGACCTCAATACGGTGATCGAGGGCATGACGGACCTGATCCGCCGCACCCTGGGCGAGACGATCGAGGTCGCGACGGTGCTCGAGCGGCGGGCTCTGGCCCGTCCGCGCCGACCGCAGCGGGATCGAGAACGCGATCCTCAACCTCTGCATCAACGCCCGCGACGCGATGCCGGACGGCGGACGCCTGCGGATCGAGACGCGCAATGCGCGGTTCGGCGAGGCAGCGCAAGCCGGCCTGCGCGGCGAACTGGAGGCGGGCGCCTACACCGTGATCGCGGTGGCTGACAGCGGCACCGGCATCCCGCTCGAGATCCAGAACCGGGTGTTCGAGCCGTTCTTCACCACCAAGCCGGTCGGCAAGGGCACCGGGCTTGGCCTGTCGCAGGTGTTCGGCTTCATGCGCCAGTCCGGCGGCCACGCAGCGCTCGATTCCGAGCCCGGCCGCGGCACCACCATCCAATTGTTCTTTCCCTGCCTCGGCGCGGTTCCGGCCGATCCTGAGCCGGAGGCGGTCGAAGACCGGCCGGCGCTGTCGTGGCCCCGGCGGCGGCGAGACCTGCCTCGTCCTCGAGGACGAAGACATGGTCCGCGAGTTCACCGTGTCCGCGCTGGAGGAGGCCGGCTACCGCGTCATCGCCGCCAGCGACGGTCCAGCCGGCCTCCGTCTGCTCGACTCGCACCACGACGTGGCACTGCTGTTCGCCGACATGGTCCTGGCCGGCCCATTGGATGGCTGCGCCGTGGCCGAAGAGGCGCTTCGCCGCCGACCCGACCTGCGCGTCCTATTCACGACCGGCTACACCGACGAGAGCCTCTCCGGAGCCAGCCGACCCGGCGACGACGTGGAGATCGTGTTCAAACCCTTCACCGCGGCGGCGCTGATCGCAAAGGTCCAATCCCTCCTCAGCGCCATCCCCGCCCCAAGCTGACCCGAGGATCACCCGCCAGCCTGATAGCCCTCTCCCGCTGGCGGGAGAGGGTTGGGTGAGGGTGGCCGGAGCCAGCCGAGCGCGCGCGCCACGCCGCGAGATGCCCCGGTCAAGCCCGAGCATGACCAACGCGCTGCCCTACGACCGCCCAGATCACGCCGGACCGCTTTTCGCCTGCCGCCGGGTCGCGTCGGTCCGGCCGAGGTCCGGCCTAGGCCGCTTCGGCCATCGGCTCCGGGATGAGATTGTCGATCCGCAGAAGCCCGAGCATCCGGCTTTCGACGGTGAGGAGACCCTGAACAAAGGCCCGCGTCTGGTTCGCAGCGACATCCGGCGTGGTCTGGATCATCTCTTCCGTGACGGTCAGGATATCACACACCGCGCTGACCAGCAGACCGACCATCTGCGCCCCGACCTGGGCCACGATGATCACATGCTGCGGCGTCGGCTCCGACCGGCCGAGCCCGATCCGCTCCGCCAGGTCGATGATCGGCAGCACCGCGCCGCGCAGGTTCACCACGCCCCGCACATAACCCGGCGCGTGCGGCAGCGGCGTCGCCGGCGTCCAGCCCCGGATCTCCCGCACCGCCATGATGTCGACGCAGAACTCCTGCGCCCCAACCCGGAACGACAGCAGCTCGCGACTGACGCTTTGTCCGCCTTGGCCGCGGTTCAGTGGGTCGTGCATCGTTCTCGTCGTCCTCCAGCGCTCCGCGAGCCCAGCCAGACTAGGTGCAAAACGTTGAGGGCCCGTTAACGGCGCCGATCCGGTTGTGCGGCCCCGTCGTTCGCGCCAGGCTGCACTCGGAGGAGCACCATGGACCCCACCGACCTGCGCATCTTCGAGACCGTGGCTCGGCTCGGCAGCATGGGCCGCGCCGCCGCCGCGCTCCACACCGTGCAGTCCAACGTCTCCGCCCGCATCCGCCGCTTGGAGGACGAGCTCGGCGCCGCGCTGTTCGAGCGAGCCCCTCGCGGCGTCCGGCTCACGCCGGCGGGCGAGCGGCTGCTCCCCTATGCCGGCGCGATCGAGCGGCTGCTGGGCGACGCCGTCCGCGCCGCGCCAGGACGACGGCCGCCCGCGTGGGCGCCTTCTGCTCGGCACGCTCGAGACCACCGCGGCGCTTCGCCTCGCCGACGCCGTCGCCGCCTTTGTCCGCGCGTATCCGGAGGTCGACCTCACCTTGCGCACCGGCACCAGCGCCGAGCTGCTCGAGATGGTCCGCGCCGGCGCGGTCGAGGGCGCCTTCGTCTGCGGCCCGGTCGCCGACCCGGCGCTCCTCGCCGAGACCGTCCTCGAGGAAGAACTCGCGCTGCTCTCGGCGCCGCACCTCCTCACCCTCGCCGAGGCGGTCGCCGCGCCGGCGCTGCGCATCGTCGTGCTGCGGAGCGGCTGCTCCTACCGGCAGATCCTCGAGAACTGGCTGGTCCGGCAGGGCGTGACGGCGCCGCGGGTGATGGAGTTCGGGACGCTCGAGGCGGTGGTCGCCTCCGTCTCGGCCGGGCTCGGCGTCACGATGCTGCCCCGCGCCCTCCTTGGGCCGGTCTGGCGCCAAGGGAGGGTGGCCGTGCACGCGCCTGCCGGCTCGCGAGGGGCGGGTCGAGACGCAGTTCGTCCGCCGCCGCGACGGGTTCGTCTCCGCCGCCCAATCCGCCTTCCTGTCCCTGCTCAAGGACACGCTGCAGGCCGTCCGCTCCGCCGCCTGACCCATCACGGAACCGTGATGGAGGTCATCTGAAACCATCGTTTTTCGGCGCGGGTCTAGGCTCCTAAGCTCGCGCTCATGCAGCACGTCCGCCCTCGCCCCGCCGCCGACATCGCGCCGCCGCGCCCTGCTTCCGGCGCTCTCCGGCATGCTCGCGCTGGCCTCCTCGCTCGGCATCGGTCGCTTCGTCTACACGCCGATCCTGCCGTCCATGGCCGCCGCCCTGCACTGGACGGCCAGCACCGCCGGGCTGGTCGCCTCGGCCAATTTCGTCGGCTATCTCGCCGGCGCCCTGCTGGCCACCGCGCCCTCGCTGCCGGGCGGCAAGCGAACCTGGTTCGTCTGCAGCCTGCTTCTCGGCGCGGGCACGACGGTGCTGATGGGCGTCCTTCCCGGCACTGCCGGCGTTCCTGCTGCTGCGCTTCCTCGGCGGCGGGTCGAGCGCCTTCGTGCTCGTGCTCGGCACCGCCGCGGTGCTGGAGGCGCTGGCCGGCGCGGGGCGAGGCGGGCTGCGCTGGCTGCACTATGCCGGGGTCGGACTCGGGATCGGCGTCTCCGCCGGGTCCGTCGCCGCGCTGGAGGCGGCGGGCGCGCCCTGGCAGGCGCTGTGGATCGGCACCGGGCCTCGTCGCGGCGGCGATGCTGGTCGCGCCCGCGCTCACGCTGCGCTGGCGCGACGCGGGCGGCCGCCGCGCGGCCGCGGTCCCGCTCGGAAGCGGCCTGTTCCCGCTCGCGATCTGCCACTTCCTGTTCGGCTTCGGCTACGTCGTGACGGCGACCTTCCTGGTCGCCATGGTGCGCGCCTCCGGCTCCGGGGCGGCGCTCGGCCCGCTGCTCTGGCTCGTCGTCGGTGCCGCCGCGTTCCCCTCCATCCTCCTGTGGGACCGGGTCGCCGCCCGCCTCGGCCCGCGCCGGGCCTACGCCGTGGCGGCGGTCGTCGAGGCGGCGAGCGTGCTGCTGCCGGCGAGCGGCGCGCGGCGGGGGCGGGCTGCTGGTCGCCGCGATCCTGTTCGGCGGCACCTTCATGGGCATCACCGCGCTCGGCTTCGCGGTCGCGCGCGAGTGGGGCACGGAGGGGCAGGAGCGCCGCTTCGCCGTCATCACCGTCGGCTTCGGCCTCGGCCAGGCGCTCGGCCCGGTGGTCGGCGGCGCGCTTTCCGACTGGGCCGGCGGCTTTGCCCTGCCCTCCGCGCTGGCCGCCGCCGCCCTGCTGGTCGCCGCTTCGCGCTGGTCGGCTCGCGAGCGCGCGCCGGCCGCTCAGGTCCAGCTAGAGCGGCCGTCGCCACCAGAACGGAAACGATCCGCCCTGCTGACAGGCCGATGAGGGGACCGGCTACGAGCCACCCATGTCGGACACGCCCTTCCCCGCTTTCGCCTCGCAGCGGCGGCTGCCGAACGTGTTCGACCTCTTCGCCGGCGCCTGCCTGCTCGCCGTCCTGATCTACGTCATCGGCGTCGCCCGCACGACCTTCGCGCCGCTCAGCGCCCCCGAAGCCACCGCCATCAGCCTCGACCCGGCCAACCTGCCCGTTCTACGCCGTCCGCACCACGCTGCGCATGTTCGCCGCCCTGGTCTGCTCGCTCCTGTTCACCTTCACCTATGCGACCTGGGCCGCCAAGAGCCGCCGCGCCGGGCTGATCCTGATCCCGATCCTCGACGTGCTGCAGTCCGTGCCGATCCTCGGCTTCCTCACCTTCACCGTCGTCTTCTTCATGGGGCTGTTCCCCGGCAAGGTGCTCGGCGCCGAGCTCGCCGCGATCTTCGCCATCTTCACCAGCCAGGCCTGGAACATGGCGTTCAGCCTCTACCAGTCGCTGAAGACCATCCCCGCCGACCTCGACGAGGCCGCCAAGAGCTACCGCCTCTCCGCCTGGCAGCGCTTCTGGCGGCTCGAAGTCCCGTTCGCCATGCCCGGCCTGGTCTGGAACACCATGATGAGCATGTCCGGCGGCTGGTTCTTCGTCGTCGCCTCCGAGGCGATCACGGTCGGCGACACCACCGTCAAGCTCCCGGGCATCGGCAGCTACGTCGCGCTGGCGCTGGAGGAGCGCAGCATCGTCGCGGTGTTCTACGCCATCCTCACGATGCTGATCGTGATCCTGCTCTACGACCAGCTGCTGTTCCGCCCGCTGGTCGCCTGGTCGGCCAAGTTCCGCTTCGAGCTGACCGCCTCGGAGGACGTCGAGGATCCCTGGATGCTCAAGCTGCTGCGCCGGACCCGGCTGCTGCGCGCGGCCTCCGACACCGTCGCGTCCGGGTTCAACGCGCTCGACCGGGCTGCGCCTCGCGCCGCCCAGGCTGACCGGCGTGGCGCGAGGCCCGCCCGTCCAAGCTCGGGCGACGCCCTGTTCCTGGTGGTCCTGCTGGCGCTGCTCGCCTGGGCGCTCTGGTTCATCGTCCGCTTCGTCGTCCGACGCGCTGACGGCCAGGGAGGTCCTGCACGCGTTCCTGCTCGGCCTGATCACCCTCGTGCGCGTCGTCGTGCTGATGATCCTGGCGACCGTGGTCTGGGTGCCGGCCGGCGTCTGGCTCGGCCTGCGCCCGCGCTGGGGGCGGCGGATCCAGCCGGTGGTGCAGTTCCTGGCCGCGTTCCCGGCCAACCTGTTCTTCCCGATCTTCGTCGTCCTGATCGTCCGCTTCTCCGGCAACCCGGACATCTGGCTCACGCCGCTGATGATCCTCGGCACGCAGTGGTACATCCTGTTCAACGTCATCGCCGGCGCCTCGGCCTTCCCCGGCGACCTGCAGGAAGCGGCGCGCAACTTCCGCATCGGCGGCTGGCTGTGGTGGCGCCGGGTCATCCTGCCCGGCGTGTTCCCCTATTACGTGACCGGCGCCATCACCGCCTCCGGCGGCTCCTGGAACGCGGCCATCGTCGCGGAGGCGGCGAGCTGGGGCAACGACAAGCTCGTCGCCCACGGGCTCGGCTCCTACATCGCCGACGCGACCGCCAATGGCGACACCGCCCGGGTCGTGCTCGGGGTCACGCTGATGAGCGGCTTCGTCATCGCCTTCAACCGTTTCCTCTGGCGGCCGCTCTATGGCTATGCCACACGCCGGCTGACGCTGGGGTAGGGGCCCGCCGATGGACCAGATCGCGACCGCCGACACGCTGCTCGAGATCCGCGGCGTCCGCCAGGCCTATCACAAGGACAGCAGCGCCGACCTGGTCGTGCTCGACGACGTCGACTTGACGCTCAAACCCGGCGAGATCGTCGGCCTGCTCGGCCGCTCCGGCTCCGGCAAGTCCACGCTGCTGCGGATCATCGCCGGGCTGCTCACGCCCACGCGGCGGCGAGGTCGTCTGGCGCGGCCGCAAGCTCCACGGCCCGGCGCCGGGCGTCGCCATGGTGTTCCAGAGCTTCGCCCTGTTCCCGTGGCTGACCGTGCAGGAGAACGTCGAGCTCGGGCTCGAGGCGCAGGGCGTGCCGAAGCGCGAGCGCGAGGAGCGGGCGGAGGCGGCGATCGACCTGATCGGCCTCGGCGGCTACGAGAGCGCCTACCCGAAGGAGCTCTCCGGCGGCATGCGCCAGCGCGTCGGCCTCGCCCGCGCGCTGGTCGTCCACCCCGACCTGCTGCTGATGGACGAGCCGTTCTCCGCGCTCGACGTGCTGACCGCCGAGACGCTGCGCACCGACCTGGTCGACCTCTGGAGCGAGGGCAAGCTGCCGATCAAATCGGTGCTGATGGTGACGCACAACATCGAGGAGGCGGTGCTGATGTGCGACCGCATCCTGGTGTTCAGCAGCAATCCCGGCCGGGTCGCCACCGAGCAGCGGGTCCGCTTCCCGCACCCGCGCAACCGCCTGGACCCCGCCTTCCGCAAGCTGGTCGACGACATCTACGCCGTCATGACCCGGCGCCCGGCGCCCCGCACCGCCGTCGGCGCTCTCGCCGGCGCAGGCGATGCAGATCCACCCGGTGTCCACCAACCTGCTCTCCGGCCTGCTCGAGACCCTGGCGGCGCCGCCCTACAACGGGCGCGCCGACCTGCCGGCGCTCGCCGGCTCGCTGCAGCTCGAACTCGACGACCTGCTGCCGATGGGCGACGCGCTGCAGCTGCTCGGGATGGGCGTGCTGGAGGAGGGCGACCTGCGCATCACCGACCGCGGCCGCACCTTCGTCGACGCCGACACGGATGAGCCGCAAGCGCGATCTTCGCGCGAGGCGCTGCGGGCGAACGTTCCGCTCGCCGCGCAGATCCGCCGCGTGCTCGACGACGGCCCGGCCACCGCGCCGCCGCCGTGCGCTTCCGCGACGAGCTGGAGGACACGATGTCGCCCGACTACGCCGAGGAGACGCTGCGGGCGGTGATCTCCTGGGGCCGTTACGCCGAGCTCTACGGCTACGACGAGGAGGCCGACCAGTTCTTCCTCGACGAGGACGAGGCCGAGTAGGACTCACCCCAAAACCCTCTCCCGCTGGCGGGAGAGGGCCTGGGTGAGGGTGGTCCGCTGATGCCCAGGGTCAAACCCGGGCACCCGCCGTTGAACTACATCCCCGCAGGCTTGCCGATCTGCTCGGCCTGCGCGCCGCTGTTCTCGCGGGCCGGACCAAGCACCGGCTCCTCGCCCATCGGCGTGTTCTGGAACACGGTGAACTCGCCCTTGCCGTCCGGCGACGGGCCCTGCGTCCAGCGCCCCGCCTGCGGCGGCGCGTGGTTCACCTCGGTGGCGAAGAACTTGTAGGAATACTCCTGCGCCTCCTGGCTCTGCGGGAACGAGTTCGGCATCGGCAGCGCCGCCGCAAGCCCGCCCATGTCCTCGATCACCGCCAGCCACTGCTGCTGGTGCATCGTGTCGCGCGCGATCAGGAAGGAGAGCATCTCCTTCATGCCGGGATCCTTGGTCGAGTTGTACAGCCGCACCGCCAGCACCCGGCCGGTGCTCTCGGCCGCGATGTTGCAGAACATGTCCGCCGCCAGGTTGCCGCTGGCATAGATGTGCGACATGTCGAACGGCACCCCGTCCGAGTTGGCCGGGAAGGCAGCCATCCCGGTCGACAGGATGTGCCGCTGCAGCATGCCCTCCACCGCGTGGCGCGGCCGCTCGTGCCCGCCCATCACCGCGTTGAGCACCGGGCTCGCCTCCGCCGCGCTCTCCTGCAGGCTGATCGGCGCGTTCTCGAGATTCAGCGCCACCGCGGTGGCCAGCATCTCGATATGGCCGAGCTCTTCGGTCGCCGTATGAAGCAGCGCGTCCTTGTATTTGGTCGTCGGGCCGCGCGCGCCCCAGGCCTGGAAGAAATACTGCATGGCAGACGCGGATCTCGCCCTCGATCCCGCCGATCGCCTGCTGCAGCTGGCGCGCGAACAACGGGTCTGGATTCTCGACCCGCACTGGCCACTGCAAGCGTTTGTCATGATAGTACATCCGTGTCGCCCCTCCGTTTGGCACGTTGGACACGCGACGAACGGATGCTCGGCGTCGATGTTGCCGCGGCGCCTGATCACATACTGGGTAGGGGTATCTTGGGTTAAGATGGATCACGAGTTTCGCGACGGCCGCCTCTACCTCCACCGCACGCCCGAGCAGAAGGATCCGCTGCTCAAGCGCCTTCGCCGGATCGAGGGCCAGGTCCGGGGCTTGCAGCAGATGATCGAGGAGGACCGCTACTGCCTCGATGAGGTGCAGCAGGCCAACGCGATCACCGCCGCCCTCCGCGAAGTCGCGCTCCTGATCATCCAGGACCACCTGACGGCGGCCGTCGAGCATGCGGTGACGGCGCGCGACGGCGGGGAGTCGATCGCCGACATGGTGACCGTGCTCCGCGCGGCCATGCGGCAGGCTTAAAGCATCGAACTGGAGGAATGGGATGGAAGACTGGCAGCGCACGCACGACTGGGGCGCGCTCACCCGCGACGAGATCCGCCAGGCCCGCGACGCCGGCGCCTTCCCGGTGCTGACCGTCGCCTCCTGCGAGCAACACGGCGACCACCTGCCGGTCGACACCGACGCCGTGTCCGCCTATCGCGTGGCCATGGCGGCCGCGGAGCGCTGCACGGAGGCGTTCGCCCTCGTCCTGCCGCCGCCGGGCTTCGGCTTCTCGCCGCACCATGCGGCCTGGCCCGGCACCATCACCCTCTCGCTTCCGACCTTCCTCGCCATGGTCACCGACGTGGCGGAGAGCGTCATGCGGACAGGGTTCGACCGCCTGCTGGTCGTGAACGGGCACGGCGGCAACCAGGCCCCGCTCGGCGCGCTCTGCTCCGACCTCGGAAGCCGCGGCCTGCGCGTCGCCGCGGTCAACTACTTCTCGCCCGGCCAGGCCGACTGGACCGACCACGTCCCCGGCGCCAAGAAGACCGTCGCCCACGCCTGCGCCTACGAGACCTCCATGCAGCTCGCGCTGCGACCCGGCGAGCGCCAGCGCATCCTCGGCCGGGTCGCCGGCCTGCCGACACGCATGACCCCGCCCTATGTCGAAAGCGGCGCGAACCCGCTTCGAAGGCACCGGCGCGTCCTATGCCATGCTGTTCCCGGCCGGCGACCCCGGCTACTACGGCGACCCGGCCGCCTCCACGGTCGAAGCCGGCGAGATCCTGCTGGACAAGACCGTCGCCGCCCTCGCCCGCTTC
This sequence comes from uncultured Alphaproteobacteria bacterium, assembly GCA_963708585.1. Taxonomy (GTDB): domain Bacteria; phylum Pseudomonadota; class Alphaproteobacteria; order Acetobacterales; family Acetobacteraceae; genus JAVVHH01. The sequence goes on from CAVPSW010000001.1 coordinate 286,437, forward strand.
TACGCCGCTTTCGCCACCGCCCGCCTCAAAGCCGGCCTATCCTGAACGCAAAAAGCCCTCTCCCGCCGGGAGAGGGTCTGGGTGAGGGTGGTCGGCCGCCTCCCTAGCGCTGCGGCAGCTCAAGCCCCGGCGCGTCGAACGGGTCGGCGCCGCCGCCACCCTGCGGCATCTGCCCGTTCGGCGTCATCTGATCGACCGCATGCGGCAGCAGTCGCGACAATTCCGACAGGATCGTCTCCTGCGGCATGCCGGTCTGCTGCGACCATTGGTTCACCTGGTTCTGCCCGAACACCTGTTGCAGCTGGTTCGGGCTGACCGGCTGGTTTGGCCCGTTGCCGACCCAGGAGTTCGCCACATGACCAAGCCCCGCCTGCTCGAACGCCCCGATCAGCCCTTGTATCCCGGACCCGCCGCCATAACCGCCGCCACCCTGGCCGGCCAGCACGGAGCCCAGGATCTGCTGGAGCGGGCCGGCATTGCCGCCCCCGCCCAGCAGACCGCCGAGCACGTTGTCGAGCAGGCCCACCGCTAGATCGTCCGCCGACCGACGATCATGTGGTAGATCCACAACACCACGATCGCGCCGATCACCGCCACGATCATGCTGTAGATATTGAACCCGGTGACCGGCGCCGCGCCGAAGAAGCTGAACAGCCACCCGCCGACGACCGCGCCGATGACGCCGAGGATGATGTCGCCGATGATGCCTTCGCCCTGCTTGTTGACGATCTTGCTGGCGATGAACCCGGCGATCAGGCCCAGAATGATCCAACCGATGATGGACATGCAACACCACTCCCAAGAAGCAGTAGGTGCCTGTCTAACAACGGTTCAGCCGCGCGAGTTCCGGACGGACGTAAAAGCCTCATACATTGAAGCGGAACAACAACACATCCCCGTCGCGCACGACGTAGTCGCGCCCCTCCACCCGCATCTTCCCGGCCTCCTTGGCGCCGACCTCGCCCCCACAGGCGACGAAGTCGTCATAGGCGATCGTCTCGCAGGCGATGAACCCGCGCTCGAAGTCGTTGTGGATCGCCGCCGCCGCTCCGGGCGCCTTGGTCCCCGCCGTGATCGTCCAGGCCCGCGTCTCCTTCGGGCCCACCGTGAAGTAGGTGATCAGGCCGAGCAGCGCGTAGCCGGCCCGGATCACCCGGTCGAGCCCGCTATCCTCCAAGCCCAGCCCGGCCAGGAACTCCGCCCGGTCCTCCTCCGGCAACTGCGCCACCTCCGCCTCGATCGCCGCCGAGACCACCACCGCCCGCGCGCCCTCGGCCTCCGCCCGCTCCAGCACGCGCGCCGAGAACGCGTTCCCGTCGCCGCCGCCGCTTCCTCGACGTTGCAGACGTAAAGCACCGGCTTGCTGGTCATCAGCTGCAGCCGCTTGGCCGCGTCCCGGTCCGCCGGGGCGATCGCGGTCCGCGCCGGCCGGCCCGCCTGCAGCGCCGCGACGATCGGCTCCATCAGCGCCACCTGCGCCTGCGCCTCCCGGTCGTTGCCGCGCGCCTTCTTGACCAGCGCCGGCAGCCGCCGCTCCAGGCTCTCCAGGTCCGCGAGCATCAGCTCCGTCTCCACCGTCTCCGCGTCCCGGATCGGGTCGACGCTGCCCTCCACATGCGTCACGTCCGGGTCCTCGAAGCAGCGCAGCACGTGGATGATCGCGTCCACCTCGCGGATGTTGGCCAGGAACTGGTTGCCCAACCCCTCGCCCCGCGACGCCCCGCGCACCAGCCCGGCGATGTCCACGAACTCGAGGCTGGTCGGCACGATCTGCTTCGACTTGCCGATCGCCGCTAGCGTCTGCAGCCGCGGGTCCGGCACCGCGACCCGCCCGACATTCGGCTCGATGGTGCAGAACGGGTAATTGGCCGCCTGCGCCGCGGCAGTCGCGGTCAGCGCGTTGAACAGCGTCGACTTGCCCACGTTCGGCAGCCCGACGATCCCGCAATTGAACCCCATCAGTTCTCTTCCTGTGTCAGCAGCGCGACCCGGTTCATGAACTCCTCCGGCTTGCCCTGCGCCAGCAGCCCCGCCTCGTCCGCCACCGCGTCGAGCAGTGTCGCGAGCCAGCCCGCATCCACCTTGGCGAAGTCGCCCAGCACGTGCCCGGTCACCCGCTCCTTGTGCCCGGGATGGCCGATGCCGAGCCGCACCCGCCAATACTCCGGCGTGCCCAGGCTCCGGTCCATGCTCCGCAGCCCGTTATGCCCGGCCGCACCGCCGCCGCGCTTGACCCGCACCTTGCCCGGCACGAGGTCCAGCTCGTCATGGAAGGCGGTGATCGCCTCCGGCGGCAGCTTGTAGAACCCGGCCGCCGCCTGCACGCTCTCGCCGGACGCATTCATATAGGTACCGGGCTTGAGCAGCAGCACGCGCTCGCCCGCCGACCGTGCCCTCCGCGATCCACCCCTTGAACCGCGCCCGCCACGGGCCGAACCCGTGCCGCGCACGCGATCCGGTCGACCGCCATGAACCCGATATTATGCCGCTGCCGCGCCATCGCCGGCTCGGGGTTGCCGAGCCCCACCCAAAGCAACATGGACAATCCCGTTCACCCTCTCCCGCTGGCGGGAGAGGGCCAGGGTGAGGGTGGACCTTACTTCTTTGCCGCCGGCTTGGCCGCCGCCTTCGGGGCCGCCTTGGCCGGCGCCGCGGCCGCAGCCGCCGCTTCCGCCGGCGCCGCCTCGGCCGACTTGGTCGGCGGCGTGATGGAGGCGAGCGTCACCCCCTCCGTGGTGCCGACCGGGTGCACGCCTTCGGTGCCCCGCAGGTCCGTCCATGTCACGGTGCCGTTGATGTCGAGCCCGCTCACGTCGGCGGTGAAGAACTCCGGCAGCGAATCCGGGTCAGCCAGCACCTCCACCGTGTGCCGCACCACGTTCAGCAGCCCGCCGCGCTTGATCCCCGGCGACGTGCCCTCGCCGGTGAAGTGGATCGCCACCGCCATGCGGATCTTCTCGCCCGGCGCCAGCCGCTGGAAGTCCACATGGATCGGCTTGTCGCTGACCGGGTGGAACTGCACTTCGCGCATCAGCGCGCGCACCGGCGCGCCGCCGACGTTGACCTCGTAAGGCCGCGAGCGCCAACCGCCGCGGTGCAGCTCGCGCAGCACGACGCGCGGGTCGAGCTGGCAGAGGGTCGGCGTCTCCTTGGCGCCGTAGATGACAGCGGGGACCATCCCCGCCCGCCGAGTTGCGCGTGCCGCCCCCTTACCGGCCCGCTCGCGCGCCTCGGCCTCGATCGATGTGACATTGGCCATGGTGTGCTCCGAAACGACGAAAAGCGCCGGCCTCCAGGGGTGCCAGCGCGCGGCCGGCCGTGTAGCCGAACTCCGCGGCGGTTGCAACCGCCGGGCCGGCCGCGAACGCACCGCTCGCCACTTTGCGAGCATGGGCCGTCCCGAGCGCCGGGGCGTAACCTCCGGGCGAACCAATCGCGTTTGGGAGGACAGGATGAGGAAAGTGTTGCTGGTTGGAGCTGGGCTGGCCGTGCTGGCGGGCGGCGGGGTGGCGATGGCGCAGATGCCGCCGGGCCCCGGCTTGAATGGTCCTGGCCCGGGTGGTCCCGGCCCACGCCCGCCGGGCATGATGGAGCAGCATGACCGCATGGCCATGCGCATGATGCAGATGGCGTCCCGCTCCGCCGCGTTCCGCTTCAAGCGGGGGGACACCGAGATCGGCATCAAGTGCGCCGCCGACGAGCCGACGCAGGCCTGCGTCGCGGCCGCCAGCGCCCTGATCGACAAGATCGGCCAGATGCAGCAGCAGCGGCCGGCGCAATAGAGATCCCGCCGTTGCGGGCGTCATCGCCGCCCGCAACGGCGCCTACCCTACCGCGAGCGTCGCGGCCGCCAGGTCCTCGAGCGCGGTGCCGACCGACTTGAACAGCGTGATCTCGTCGGCCGACCTCCGACCCATCCCGCCGCGGCACAGCCCGGCCAACGTCCCGCGCAGCTCCTCCGGGCCCATCCCCGCCAGCTCGCCGCACTCATGCAGCGCCGCCGCCGTATCGGCGAAGACGGAAGCGCGCGCGATCGCCGCCGGGTCGGCCTCGCGCATCTCCGGCGTGTAGGCGCCGACCAGGTCGACATGGGTGCCGGGTCGGAGCCATCGTCCCTCGATCAACGGCGTCCGTGACAGCGTGGCGGCGCTGACGATGTCCGCCCGGGCGATCGCGCCAGGCAGGTCGTCCACCCGGTCCGCCTCGAACCCGGCTTCCCGCAACGCCGCCACCAGGCGCTCGCCCCGCTCCCGCGTCGGGTTCCACACCTCGACCGCGCGGATCGGCCGCACCGCCGCGTGCGCCTCCGGCAACAGGCTCGCGACCCGGCCAGCGCCGAGCAGCAACAGCCGGCTCGCATCCTCCCGCGCCAGGAACGAGGCCGCCAGCCCGGAGGCCGCCGCCGTGCGCCGCGCAGTCAGCACGTCGCCATCCAGCAGCGCGATCGGCGCGCCCGTCTCAAGGTCCGAGAGCAGGTAAGTGGCATGCACCGCCGCCAACCCGCGCCCGGGATTGGCGGGATGCACGGTGACCAGCTTGACCCCCATCACGCCCCCACCCCAGGCGGGCATCAGCAGCAGGGTGGCGCCGCCGGGAAGCGCATGGTGGTGGCGCTCCGGCGCCTCGACCTCCGACGCGAACGCGTCCCGCAGCGCCGCGATCAGCGCGCGGGAACGGCAGCGCCTCTTCCGTCTCCGCCGGGCCGAGCGTCCTCAAATGATGTTCAGCTCGCGCAGTCGGCCGCCCCGCGGCGACCCGGCCGACATCGAGGTCCGACAGGTCCAGCGTCCGGTAGCGCCCATGCAGGATCAGCTCGCTGATCCCCCGCCCGGCGCCGGCCGCCTGCTGCATGCCATGCCCGCTGAACCCGTTGGCGAAGTACAGGTTGGGCACCTCCGGCAGCGCGCCGAGCAGGGCGTTGTGGTCGAACGTATTGTAGTCGTAGTGCCCGGCCCAGGCGCCGGTGACGCGCACCGCCTCGAACGCCGGCACCCGCGCCGCCAGCGCCGGCCAGACCACGCCCTCCCACTGCTCGTGGTCGACCTCGAGCGCCCATCGCTCCGGATCCTCCTCATCCGGCGGCGACCAGCCGGCAAGGAAACGGTCGCCCTCCGGGCGGAACCACACGCCGGTGGTGTCGATCACCAGCGGGCAACCCGGCAGCCGCTCCCGGCAGGCGAGCACGAACACGCTGCGCCGCCGCGCCTCGACCGGAAGCGCGACCCCGGCCAGCGCGGCCACCGCACGCGCGTTCGGGCCGGCCGCGTTGACCACGGCCGCGCAAGGCAGCCGCTCCCCATCCGCGAGCACCACGGCCGAGATCCGGGCCCCCTCGCGCTCGAAGCCGACCGCCTCGCCGGCGCGGTATGTCGCGCCCGAGCGCCCGCGCCTTGCGGCGGAACCCTGCCGCCAGCGCCGGGCCATCGAACCAGCCCTCGCCTTCCAGCCCGAGCGCGCCCAGCGCGACCCCGTCGGTCACCATCCATGGAAAGCGCGCCCGCAGCGCCTCCGGCGCAAGCAGCGCGACCTGCGCACCGTAAGCGCGACTGGATGGCGTGGTTCGCCTCGAGCACTCCAGGCCCCGTCCGCCTCGGCCAAATACAGGTATCCGGGCTCGCGCAAGCCCGATCGCCGGGCCCTCGCCGTCGACCTCGAGGTGCTCCGCGACGGTCCGAAGGAACTCGATCCCGAACCGGGACAGCGCGATGTTCACGCCGCAGGAGAATTGCTGGCGGATGGAGCTCGCCGAGAGCGACGAGGACGCGCGCGCATACGTCGGGTCGCGCTCGACCACGGTGACGCGGGCCGCGCCGTCTCGGCACAGCCAATAAGCCACCGCGCTGCCGACCACCCCGCCGCCGATAACGACGACGTCGGGGTGGCTGGCGTGCAGTCAGTTCTAGACGGCCTTCTGCGCCGACTTCTCGGCCATCGCCTTCACCTCGTCCATCGCCTCGGCGAAGCGCTGGTTGAGCATGGAAAGCGCCTCGCCGTTGGAGCGCTGGATCAGGTCGGCCAGCTCGCGCATGTTGCGCCACGGCCCTCTCATAGGCGTGCTTGATCAGCTCGGCCTGCTTGGCGGCGCGCGCCTGCGGGCTCTCCGGGCTCGACAGCTCGCGGATCGTCTCCGTCATCTCCTGCATCGTCTGCTGGACGATCTCCATGTGCCGCTTGGCCACCGTCTGCGCGCCCTCGAGCGCGACCCGGTTGGCCGCCGACAGCGTCTCCATGTTGCGGCGATGCGCCGCGAGGAACGCGTCCATGTCCGGCATCGCCGGGAACTTCATATCGCTGAACATGCGGGTGAACTCGGCCATCCCGGCCAAGTCCCGCCTCCGTGGTCGCCTGTCGCGCGGCCCATGTCGCGCATCGTGTCCATGCCGCGCTGGGCGTTGGCGCTGGCCTGCGAGGTCATCGCCCTGGCCTGATTGGCCATCTTGTTGACGGGATTGCTCGGTTTATCGCTGTTGTCCGACATGGCACCTTCCTTATTGGGCGGCGTAGTGGCAGCCCTGTAGCAACGCTCCACCGGTTGGGCCAGATTTCAGTTACCCGATCGGCTAACTTTTTGTTTAAATCACGGTCGGCGAGGAGCCGGGAAGGTCGTCCGGCGGCATCACGGTCGGCGGTTCCGGCTCCGGCGCCGGCGGCTCGGGGCCGGCGGCTCAGGCGGCGGCTCGGCAGCCGGGCGCGCTCGGCCGGGCAGGCTCCGCTCCGCCTGCATGGCCCGGTCGAGCCCGCGGTCGACCGCGGCCATCGTGCCCGAAAGGTCCGCGCTCTCGTCCCGCTGCCAGGCGCGCAGCGCATACAGCCAGGCCGCCAGCAGGCCATGGACCCGAAGTGCGCCCACCGGCCCCGACGACCGGCACGCCCGCCGCCTCGAGCAGCCAGCGCATGCTGCGCAGCGTCGCCGCGCCCAGCAGCAGCGCGGTCGGCCGGGTCGGTCCGGCAGCGCCGGCGATGCAGCGCCATGACGCCGCCCCGGTAGCAGCTGCAGCACCTCGAACCGGTTCATCAGCATGTCGAACAGCCTCTCCCGCGGGCGTGCCCGGCGCTGGCCGCGCCGGCCAGCGCCGGCGGCGTCGGCCTGGCGTCCGAGCCGGATCAGCACCGTCCCGCGCCCGGGGAAGCGGCTGCGCACCCGGCCCAGGTCGAGCCCGGTATCCAGCGCCGCCTCGACCAGGCTCGCCTCGCGCCAGCCGCGCAGCGCGGCCTGGTCGAACACGGCGCGGACCACGGCGCGGTCGAACTCGTCGTTGTCCATCTCAGCCTCCCAGCTCGCGCGAGCGCGCGGTCGCGGCCTCGATCGCACGGGACATGGGGCCGGGCCAGGCCTCCATCAGCACCGCGAGCGCCCGCTGCGTCGTGCCACCTGGGCTCGTCACGGCGATCCGCAAGTCCGCCGCGTCGGCCTCGCTCGCCGCCAGCAGCGCCCCGGAGCCGCTGACCGTGACCCGCGCCAGCGTGCGGGCGAGCGGCGCCGGAATCCCCTGCTCGCGCGCCGCCTGCTCCAGCACCTCCGCCAGCAGGAACACATAGGCCGGCCCGCCGCCGGAGACGGCCGTCACCGGGTCGAGCAGCCCCTCGTCCTCCACCCACTCGACCTCGCCGATCGCCTCCAGCAGCGCATGGCACAGCGCCGCCGCTCCCCATCGACCCCCGGCCCGGCGACCGCGACCGTGATCCCCTGCCGCACCGCGGCCGGCGTGTTCGGCATGGCCCGCACCACCGCCGCCTCGGCCCCGACCAGCCCGGCCAGGCTCCGCAGCGTCTTGCCCGCCATGATCGACAGCACGACGGCATCGCCGAGATGCGGGACGACCGCCGGCACCGCCTCCGCCGCCACCTGCGGCTTCACCGCAAGCACGACCGCCTCGGGCCGAAAGCCCGGTCGGTATCGCGGCGGCGGACGCCACCACCGTGACCCCGCCCCCGCCGAGCGACGCGGCCTCCGGCGCCGGGTCGACGACGACGGACGGCGCAAGGCCGCGCTCGCGCCAGCCGGCCAGCATGGCCCCGCCCATCTTGCCCCCGCCCAGCAGGAGGACGGGAGGCAGGCTGCCGGTCATGCCTCGCCGACGCACTCCAGCATGGCCGCCTGCAGCGCGTCGGCCGGGCACTTGCCGCCCCAGAGCACGAACTGGAACGCCGGGTAGAACCGCTCGCACTCGGTGATGGCGATGTCGACCATGTCCTCCAGGCTCTCCGCGCTGGCGCCCGGCGCGCCGCGGAGCAGCACGGAGTGCCGGAACAGCGGCATGCCGTCATCGCTGTCCATGCCGAAATGGCCGATCCAGAGCCGCTCGTTGGCCAGCGCCAGCAGCTCGTACAGCGTGGTCCGGCGGTTCTCCGGCACCTTCAGGTCGAACGCGCAGGTGAAGTGCATCGCGCTGATCTCCCGCGACCAGCAGAAATGCAGCCCGTAGTCGCACCACTTGCCCGGCGCCTCGGCGGCCATCTCGGATTCGGTGCGGCGGTCGAACGCCCACTCGTTGGCGCTGATCAGCTGCTCGACGATGTCCAGGGGGTTGGCCGCGCTGTCTGCGGCGAGAATGGTTGCGGACACGCTGGGTCTCCCTCCTGTGGGGCAGGCCGGCCGTCTCGCGGCGCCCGCAGCCCGCCCCGGGTGCGAATCGCCACGGTGCTGAGACACTACCGGCCGCTTCGTAGCCGCAGCAAGCCCGGCCGGGATGCGTCAGCCCGGCTCGCCGGGCCGTCCGGCTCGGGCGCCGGCGGCGGGAAGTCCGTCGTGTCCGTGAACGCTGCCGACGAGGACCCGAACGCCGCGGAGGTCGGTCAGCGCCGCGTCGCGACGACGCTGGCCGCCGAGTCGCACGGCGACGCGCGAGCTTCGCCTCCAGCGCCGCGACCCGGGCCTCGAGCCGCTCCTGCGCCGCCCGCGCATTGCTGGCCATCTCCTGCACCGCCTCCAGCTCCTCGCGGCGGACCAGGTCGAGCTTGCGGATCGCCTCGTCAACCCGCGCGCGCATCGTGCTCTCGAACTCCTCGCGCAGCCCGGCCAGCGCCGACAGCGCGCCCCCGGCCACCCCGGCCAGGTCGTCGAAGAACTTGGGTCGGTCGCTCATCCATGCCTCCGTCGCGCCCATCCGTCGCGCCATCCCTAGATGGCGCATGCACGGGACTATGTCAGCCCACGACCTCTCTCCTATAAGTCGGCGCCATGATCCTGCTGACCGGCGGCGCCGGCTTCATCGGCTCCGTGCTGCACGGCGCCCTGGCCCGGCGCGGGCAGCGCTGCGTGATCGCGGACCGGCTCGGCGCGGACGGCAAGTGGCGCAACCTCCGCCGGCACCCGCCGGCCAGCCTGATCGCGCCGGAGGAGCTGGACGATTTCCTCGCGACCGGCCCGGCGCTGGAGGCGGTGGTCCATCTGGGCGCCATCAGCGAGACCACGGCCACGGACGCCGACCTGGTCTGGGGCACCAACGTGGAGCTGTCCTGGCGGCTCTGGCGCTGGTGCGCGCAGCGGGGCGTGCGGTTCCTCTACGCCTCCTCCGCCAGCACCTACGGCAATGGCGGGCACGGGTTCGACGACGACCCGGCCCTGCTCCCCGAACTCCAGCCGCTCAACCTGTATGGCTGGAGCAAGCACGCCTTCGACCTCCGCGTGGCCGACGCGCTCGCCGCGGCACGAGCCGGCACCGCCGCAATGGGCCGGGCTCAAGTTCTTCAACGTCTACGGCCCGAACGAGTACCACAAAGGGCCCATGATCTCCGTGGTCAAGCGCAAATGGGACGAGGTGCGCGCCGGCGGCCCCGCCCGCCTGTTCCGCTCCGACCGCGCCGACGTCGCCGACGGCGAGCAGCGGCGCGACTTCATCTGGGTCGGCGACGCCGTCGACATCCTGCTCTGGCTTGCTCGACAACCCGGCGGTCACCGGCCTCTTCAACGCCGGCACCGGCACGAGCCGGACCTACCTCGACCTCGCCCGCGCCGTCTGCCGCGCGTGCGGCGTGCCGGAGCGGATCGAGTTCGTGCCCATGCCGGAGGCGCTCGCCGGCCAATACCAGAGCTTCACCGAGGCCAGGCTGGACCGGCTGCGCGCGGCGGGCTACGCGGGCCAGCTCACGACGCTCGAGGAGGGAATCGCCCGCTACGTGGCGCTCCTCGACAGCGGAGACCCTTACGTATGACGCAGCGCAAACCATGATCCCCGTCCTGGTCTATCCCGGCTTCGACCCGGTGCTGGTCCAGGTCGGTCCCCTGGCGATCCGCTGGTACGCGCTGGCCTACATCGTCAGCCTCGTGATCGGCTGGCGGGTGGTGCGCCGGCTGGTCCGGCTCGACCCGCCGGTGGCCACCGAGGTGGAGGTGGACGACTTCCTGACCTGGGCGACCCTCGGCGTCGTGCTGGGCGGACGCCTCGGCTACGTGCTGTTCTACCAACCGTCGCACTACCTCGCGCACCCGCTGGACGCGTTCGAGGTGTGGCAGGGCGGCATGAGCTTCCATGGCGGCGCGATCGGGGTGACGCTCGCCCTGCTGCTGTTCTGCCTCAAGCGCCGGATCAACCTGCTCGGCTTCGCCGACCGGATCGCGACCGTCGTGCCGATCGGGCTCGGGCTCGGCCGGATCGCCAACTTCATCAACGGCGAGCTGTGGGGCCGCGAGGCGCCGCTCTGGCTGCCCTGGGCGATGATCCCGTCGCCGGGCTCGCCGCCGGTGCACCCGAGCCAGCTCTATGAGGCGTTCCTCGAAGGCTTCGTGCTGCTCGTCCTGCTCGCCGCCCTGTGCTCGCGGCCACGCATCCGAGCGCGGTTCGGCACGCTGACCGGCGTCTTCCTCGTCGGCTACGGCTGCGCCCGGATCACCGCCGAGTTCTTCCGCCAGCCGGACGCGTTCCTGGGCTTCCTCTGGGGCGGCGCGACCATGGGGCAGTTGCTCAGCATCCCGCTGGTGCTCTTCGGCCTGTTCCTGATCGTGCGGGCCAAGCAGGGCCCCTACGTCCAGCTGGAGCCCGTGCGCAAGGAGCGGCGGCACCGGGCAAGCGCGCGGTGACGCACGTGGAGCGGCTCGACGCTTTCATGGCCCGCGCCAACGCGCGATACTACGCCACCCACGACCCGTTCGCGGACTTCACGACCGCCCCCGAGATCTCGCAGGTCTTCGGCGAACTCCTGGGCGCCTGGGCCGCCGTCACCTGGGCCGCGATGGGCCGGCCCGCCCCCGTCGCCCTCCTCGAGTTCGGCCCCGGCCGCGGCACGCTGATGGCGGACGCGCTGCGGGCGGTGCGGGCCGTGGCGCCCGATTTCGCCGCCGCGCTCCATCTGCACCTGGTCGAGAGCTCGCCCCGTCTGCGGGCATTACAGGCCCAGCGCCTGACGGCGACGTGGCACGACCGGCTCGAGACGGTGCCCGCGATGCCCACGATCGCGATCGCCAACGAGTTCCTGGACGCGCTGCCGATCCGCCAATTCGTCCGCCGCGGCGGAACTTGGGTCGAGCGCTGGGTGCGCGACGGCGCGTTCGCCGAGCAGCCAGCGGCGCTCGCCGAGGAAGCCGCGGACGACGCCGTGCTGGAACGCAGCGACGCCGCCCGCGACGTGGTCGCTTCCCTGGCAAGCCGGGTCGCGCAGCACGGCGGCGCCGCGCTCCTGCTCGACTACGGCGCGGCCGAAGCGGGCCCGGCCGACACGCTGCAGGCGCTCCGCGATGGTGCCCCCGCCGATCCGCTGCAGCAGCCCGGCGACGCCGACCTCACCGCCCATGTGGATTTCGGCGCGTTACGAGAAGCCGCGGAGGCGGCGGGCGCCGCCGTGCACGGCCCGGTGCCGCAAGGCTTGTTCCTCGCGCGCCTCGGCCTGTTCCAGCGCACCGACCGCCTGGCGCAAGGCGTGCCTCCCTCCCGGGCCTCGGCGCTGATCGAGGCGGCGCGGCGGCTGGCCGAGCCCGCCGGAATGGGCCGGCTGTTCAAGGCGATGGCGGTCGCGCACCCCGCGCTTGGCGTGCCCGCGGGTTTCGAGCCATGAGCCCGGAGAGCCTCCGCAGCCCCGCCCTACCGGTCCGGCACGGCTTCTTCACCCGGCACGGCGGAGTCAGCACCGGGCCGTTCGCCAGCCTCAACTGCAGCCTCTCCAGCGCCGACAACCCAGAGTCCGTCGCCGCCAACCGGGGCCTGGTGGCGCAGAGTCTCGGCGCCGATCGCCTACTGGGCCTGCACCAGGTCCACGGCGCCGAAGTCGTGACCGTGACGGAGCCATGGGCGCCGGGCGCCGGGCCGCAAGCGGACGCGCTGGTCACGGACCGGCCGGGCCTGGCGCTCGGCGTGATCACGGCCGACTGCACCCCGGTGCTGTTTGCCGACCCCGACGCCGGCGTGATCGGCGCCACCCATGCCGGCTGGCGCGGCGCGCTCCTCGGCGTGCTGGAGGCGACGGTGGCGGCGATGGAGTCGCTGGGCGCGGTCCGCGCGCGGATCGTGGCCGCGATCGGCCCGTGCATCCGCCAGCCGAGCTACGAAGTCGGCCCCGACCTGCGCGACGCCGTGCTGGCCCGCGACCCGGCCGACGCAAGCTTCTTCGCCGACGGGCGCCCGGGTCACTGGCAATTCGACCTCGCCGGCTACTGCGCGACCCGGCTGCGCGGAATCGGCGCGCTCGACGTGCTCGAGGCGGACACCGCGGCCGAGCCGGACCTGTTCTGGAGCCATCGTCGCCGCACCCTCGCCGGCGGCGGGCTGATCGGTCACCAGGTCAGCGTGGTCGTGCTATAGCCGCGCCCCTCATGCGCCTAGTCTCCCTGCTCCTCCTGCTTTCCCTCGCCGCCTGCGGCGCGCTGCCCCAACCCTTTTTCGGCAATCCCGGCAGGGCCGGGGCGCGGCTCGCCCAGCCGCCGCCGGGCCGCCTCGCCGTGCCGACCCCGTCGCAGTCGCTGCTCTCGGACGGCGGCAGCGAGGCCTGGGCCGCGGCCACCGCGAAAGCCCTGGAGGACCAGGCCCTCCCGGCCTCGCACAACGCCCCGCACCCCGGCGACTGGACCCTCGTGCTCTCCGCCACCATGCGCGGGACCGACGTGCTCCCGAGCTACGCCGTGCTGGACTCGACCGGCGCCGCCCAAGGCACGGCGCAGGGCAAGCCCGTCCCCGCCGCAATCTGGTCGCACAACGACCCGGCCGTGCTGCAAGCCTCCGCCGCGCAGGCCGCGCCCGACATCGACGCGCTGCTCACCCGGATCGAGGCCGCGCGCCTCCACAGCGACCCGAACAGCCTGCAGAACCGCCCGGCGCGGGTCTTCCTCTCCGGCGTGACCGGCGCGCCCGGCGACGGCAACACCAGCCTCGCCGCCCAGATGCGGCTCAAGCTCACCAGCTACGGCATCGTGGTGCAGGACACGCCGGATGGCGCCGACTACCAGCTCCGCTGCGACATCAAGACCGCTCCGGCGAGCGGCGACCAGCTCAAGGTGGAGCTGCAATGGGTGGTCGACGACGCCAAGGGCGAGCGCGGCAAGGTCGTGCAGCTCAACGAGATCCCCCGCGCCGCGGTGGACCACTACTGGGGCGACGTGGCCGTGGTGGCGGCGGAGCAGGCCGCCGGCGGCGTCAAGGACGTGCTCTACAACGCCGCCGGGCCGCGGGTCGGCGACGCGGCCATGAAGTGACGCTCGGGCGCGATCGTCCTGACCGAACGGTCAGGGCGTGAATCGCCCTCGCAACTAATCCGGAACCGATCCGGCCTGACGACAGTCAGGACGGCTCGGCTCCAGGTGACAGGGGGGAAGGTGCTTGCTAAACCGCGCCGGCCTCCATCGCCTGCCGCGACCGCAACGGAACCCGCCACTTCATGAAAATCGTCGCTTGCAACAGCAACCGCCCGCTCGCGGACGCGGTCGCCGGACAGCTGGGGCTGGTGCTGGCCGACGCGGCGATCCGCCGCTTCGCCGACAACGAGGTCTTCGTCGAGATCCACGAGAACGTCCGCGGCGAGGACGTGTTCGTCATCCAGAGCACGTCCTACCCGGCCAACGACAACCTGATGGAGCTGCTGATCACGCTCGACGCCCTCCGCCGGGCCTCGGCACGGCGGATCACGGCGGTCATCCCCTATTTCGGCTACGCCCGGCAGGACCGCAAAGTGGGGCCGCGCACCCCGATCAGCGCCAAGCTGGTCGCCAACCTGATCACCGAAGCCGGCGCCAACCGGGTGCTGACCATGGACCTGCACTCCGGCCAGATTCAGGGCTTCTTCGACATCCCGGTCGACAACCTCTACGCCGCCCCGCTGTTCAGCCGCGACATCCGCGACCGGTTCGGCAACCGCGAGCTGATGATCGTCTCGCCCGACGTGGGCGGCGTCGCCCGCGCCCGCCAGATCGCCTCGCGGCTCGACGTGGACATGGCGATCATCGACAAGCGCCGCGAGCGGGCGGGCGTCTCCGAGGTGATGAACGTCATCGGCGACGTGCGCGACAAATCCTGCATCCTGGTCGACGACCTGGTGGACAGCGGCGGCACGCTGATCAACGCGGCCGACGCGCTGAAAGCTCGAGGCGCGCTCTCGGTCGACGTCTACGTGACGCACGGCGTGCTCTCGGGCAGCGCGGTCGCCCGGGTCGAGCGCTCCGCGATGGAGAGCCTGACCATGACGGACAGCATCCAGGCGTCCGACGCCGCGCGCGACGCGTCCAACATCCGCGTCTTCACCATCGCGCCGATCCTCGCCGAGGCGATGCAGCGCATCTCCGACGAGACCTCCGTCAGCTCCCTGTTCGACTGACCCGATCACTCTGAAAGGAACCGCCATGAAGCTGTATTACGCCCCCGGCGCCTGCTCCATCGGTATCCACCTCCTGATGGAGGAGATCGGCAAGCCCTACGAGGCGGTGCGGCTCGACCTGCGCGCCGGCGAGCAGCACAAGCCGCCGTTCACGGACGTCAACCCGAAGGGCAAGGTCCCGACGATCGTGCGCGACGACGGGACCGTGCTGACCGAATACCCAGTGATCGCGCATTATCTGGCCAAGACCAACAGCGACGCCGGGCTGCTACCTGAGGACGAGGACGCCGAGCTCACCGCGGCCATGGCGACCGACTACTGCGTCGCGACGATCCACATGCAGGGATTCAGCCGCCTGTTCCGGCCCTCCAACTTCACCCCCAACGAGGCGGATCAGGAGGCGGTCAAGGCGCGCGGGCGCGAGCTGATCGAGAAGGGGTTCGGCATCATGGACCGCACGCTGGACGGCAAGGAGTGGGTCGCAGGCGAGTTCAGCTACGCCAATTCCGCGCTGTTCTACGTCGAATACTGGGGCGCCAAGCGGATGGGCATGCAGCTCCCGCCGCACCTCGCCGCCCATCTGGAGCGGGTCCTGGCCCGGCCAGCAGCCAAGCGTGTGCTCGAGGCCGAAGGGCTGCAGGCCTGATCCGATGCTGCGGAAAGAAGCGTTCTGGTTCCTCCGGCACGGCGAGACGGACTGGAACCGGCAGAATCTCGCGCAGGGCCAGGTCGACATCCCGCTGAACGAGGTCGGGCAGGCGCAGGCGCAGTTTGCCGCCGAACGGCTGCGCGGGCGGGGCATCCGCAGCATCGTCGCCTCGCCGCTGCAACGGGCCCGCGACACCGCCCTCGCCGCATCCGCCGTGGTCGGCGTGCCGGTGCAATACGAGCCCGAGCTGCAAGAGGTGAACTTCGGCGACCACGAGGGGCAGCCGATGCTGGCGGACTGGTTCAACGAGTGGGTTGCCGAGCGCTACACGCCGCCGGGCGCGGAGTCGTTCGCGGCACTGCGCCAGCGCGCGGTCGAGGCCATCAACCGCGCGCTGGAGCAGGAGGCGCCGGTGCTGGTGGTGGCGCACGGCGCGCTGTTCCGGGCGCTGCGCTCCGCCATGGGGCTCGAGCCGAACGTGCGCACCGCCAACGGCATCCCGCTGTTCTGCGAACCGGGCTCGCCCTGGACCCTGGTACCGGCCATCGATCTGCCGCCTTAACTGTCCGTTCGGACTTTTCGGGTAACAACGCCGACGTCACGGAGCGCGACCTGAACCCATGAGGATTTCGGTTTTTGGCATCGGCTATGTCGGCGCGGTGTCCTGCGGCTGCCTCGCGGGCGCCGGGCACGAGATCGTCGGCGTGGACGTGGCCGCCGACAAGGTGGCGATGCTCGCCCGCGGCCAGTCCCCGATCGTGGAAGACGAGATCGACACGCTGATCGCCGAAGGCGTCCGCGCCGGCCGCCTCCGCGCCACCGACGACGTGATGGCCGCGGTCCGCGAGACGGAGGTCTCCTTCATCTCCGTCGGCACGCCCAGCGGCCCGGACGGCAGCGTGAGCCTGCGCGCAGTGGACGAGGTCGTCGCGTCCATCGGCAAGGCGTTGCGGGACAAGAACGGCACGCACACGGTCGTCATGCGCTCGACCGTCCCCCCCGGCACGGCCGAGGACCGGGTCATCCCGTCCCTCGAATGGTCCAGCGGCAAGCGCCACGGCGAGGGCTTCCGCTACTATTCGAACCCCGAGTTCCTCCGCGAAGGCAGCTCGGTCCGCGACTTCCATGCGCCGCCCTACACCTTGATCGGCGCCGCCCCAGGCGACGACGGCGCAGTGCTCCGCGAGATCTACCGCGGCGTGACCGGCGACGTGCACGTGGCGCCCTACCGGGTCGCGGAATCCGTCAAAATGCTGGCCAACGCCTATCACGCGGTGAAGCTGGCCTTCGCCAATGAGGGCGGCGCCATCCTGTCCGCCCTCGGCGTGGACGCTCGCGCCGCCTACAAGCTGTTCTGCGAGGATCGGGTGCTGAACATCTCGCCCGCCTACCTCCAGCCGGGGTTCGCCTTCGGCGGCTCCTGCCTGCCCAAGGACATGCGCAGCCTGCTCGCCTTGGCCGACAGCGCGCACGTGCCGGCGCCGTTCCTCAAGGAGGTTCTGCCGAGCAACCAAGCCGTGATCGACCGCACCTTCGAGGCGATCGCCAAGCACGGCCGCGGCCGCCTCGCCCTATTCGGCCTCGCCTTCAAGCAGGGCACCGACGATCTACGCGAAAGCCCGTTTGTCGTCCTGGCCGAGCGCCTGATCGGCAAAGGCTGGGACCTCACAATCTTTGACCGCTTCGTCCAGGTCGCGCGCCTGACCGGGAGCAACCGCGCCTATATCGAGCGCGAGATCCCGCATCTCGAGCGCCTCCTGGCCCCGGAACCCGTCGACGCCGTCCGCGGCGCCGACCTGGTCGTCGTCGGCCACGTCAGCAAGGCCGATCGCCCCGCCCTCCTCGCCGCCCTCGACGGCCACAAGGTCCTCGACCTCGCGGGCATCCCCGAACTGCGCGAGCACAAGGCCATCACCTACCAGGGCCTGTGCTGGTGACAGCCCGGCGGCTGCTGGTCCTCTCGCCGCGGTTCCTGTTTCCCCTCGACCAGGGCGGGCGCATCCGCACCGCCAACACGCTGCGCCACATGAAGGGCGGCGCGTTCCACCTCACCCTGCTCTCCCCCGCGCCGGCCGACGCCGCGCGCTGGAGCGCGGAGACCGAGCGCCTCTGCGACCGCTTCATCTCCTGGCCCGAGCCGGCCATGCCCGCTTGGCAGAAGGCGCTGAGCCTCCTTGGGCGCCTACCGGTGACCGTCGCGAGCGACGCGTCCACCGCAGGAAGCCGCGCCGTCGCCGCCGCGCTGCGCGAGCGGCCCGACGCCATCCTGGTCGACTTCCCGCACGCTTCCGTGCTGCTCCCCTCGCGCCTCGACGTGCCGGCGATCCTGTTCACGCACAACGTCGAGGCGGAGATCTTCGCCCGCCACGCCTCGGTCGCCCGCGGGCCCATGCGGGTCGTCTGGCAGCACGAAGCCCGCAAGATGCGCCGCTTCGAGGCCGAGACCCTCCACCGCTGCCAGAAGGTGATCGCGGTCTCCGAACGGGACGCCCGCGCCCTCGAATCCGCCTACGGCGTCTCGGGCGTGGAACCGATCGAGACCGGGGTCGACACCGACTTCTACGCCTACCACCCGCCGAAGCCGGCGCCGGAGGCGGGCGGGACCGTCGTGTTCACCGGGTCAATGGACTCGCGGTCGAACATCGACGGGATCGAGTTCCTGATGGAGGAAGTCTGGCCGCTCGTCGTCCAGCGCCGGCCAGCGGCGCGGGCGGTGATCGCCGGCCGCAACCCACCGGACCGGCTGCGCGAAGCGGCGACATCGCGCGGTTTCGACTGGACCTTCACCGGTTTCGTCGACGACGTGCGCCCCTACGTCGCGTCCGCCCACGCCTACGCAATTCCCCTCAGGGTCGGCAGCGGCACCCGGATAAAGGTGTTCGAGGCAATGGCGATGGGCTGCCCCGTCGTGTCGACCACGCTCGGCGCCGAGGGCCTCGACGTCCGCGACGAGGAACACTTCCTCCGCGCCGACACCGCCCCCGCCTTCGCCGAAGCGCTCCTGCGCCTCCTCGCCGACCCGGCCGAAAGCCTCCGCCTATCCCGCGCCGCCCGCGACCTCGTCACCGCCCGCTTCGGCTGGCCCGTCGTGACCCGCCGGTTCGAACAAATCTGCCTCTCTGCCCTTGGATAGCGGCCCAGAGTGCCTGTCAAAACTCGCTAGGCTGAGTCGGCTGGCGGTGATTTCCGAGCACCGGAGCGGAGCGGCCGTGTTGGCCGTGAGCACCGGAGCGCAGGAAATCGCCGTCAGACGGCCAGCATAGTAGAGTTTTCAAAGGCACTCGATCCCCGCGCCCTCCACCATCTCCCCGACCACAAACCCCTCCGTCTCCGCCAGCACCGCATCCACCGCCTCCGGCGCCACCGCGACCAGCAGCCCGCCGCTGGTCTGCGGGTCGCACAACACGTCCCGCCGCCAGCCTTCGAACCCGGCCGGCAGCACCACGTCCGCCCCGTAGCTGTCCCAGTTCCGCACCGCCGCCCCGGTCCGCACCCCCGCCCGCGCCAGCGCCTCCACCCCCGGCAGCATTTCCACGCCGGCAAACCGCAGCCGCATCCCGAGCCCGGCGCCGCGGCACATCTCCAGCCCGTGCCCCAGCAGCCCGAACCCGGTCACGTCCGTCATCGCATGCACCGCCGCCCGCTCCGCCAGCGCCGCCCCCACCGCGTTCAGCCGCGTCGTCGAGCCGACCAGCGCCGCATACGCCGCCTCCCTGGCCGCCCCCTCGACCTGTCCGCCCTTCAGCGCCGCGCTGATCACCCCCACCCCGAGCCGCTTGGTCAGGATCACCCGATCCCCCGCCTGCGCCCCACTGTTCCGCCGCACCCGGTCCGGCCGCACCAGCCCCAGCGCCACCAGCCCGTAGATCGGTTCCGGCGCATCGATCGAGTGCCCGCCCGCGACCGGGACCCCCGCCTCCGCGCACGTCGAAGCGCCGCCCGCCAGGATCTGCCGCACCGTCTCCGGCGCGATCCTCCCCAGCGGCATGCCCAAGATCGCCAGCGCCATAATCGGCCGCCCGCCCATCGCGTACACGTCCGACAGCGCGTTGGCCGCGGCGATCCGCCCGAAATCGTAGGGGTCGTCCACGATCGGCATGAAGAAGTCGGTCGTCGCCACCAACGCCTGCTCGTCGTTCAGCCGCCACACCGCCGCGTCGTCGCCCGTCTCCGTCCCCACCAGCAGGTCCGGGAACCCGGCTGCCGCGCCCACCCCCGCCAGCAGCTCCCGCAGTACCGCCGGCGACAGCTTGCACCCGCATCCGCCGCCATGGGCGAGCGCCGTCAGGCGCGTCTCGAAATCGGCCATGGTCCAAACTCTCCCCGGCAGCCTTACTTATGAGCCGGTGGATGTAGCAGGATGGGGCGCGACGGGTGAGGGGCAGTGGTGACGACCTCCTGCGGCGCTTGCCGCAGGTCCAGCGCTTGCTGGAAACGCCGGAGGCCGACGCGCTCGCCGCCGCCTGGGGCCGCCCGGCCCTCGCCGACGCGCTCCGCCGCACGCTCGACACCACCCGCACCCACCTCCGCGCCGGCTTCCTCGCCGAGATCCCCGATCCCGCCGCCCTCCTCGCCCGCGCCGCGGCCGACCTGCGGGCCCGCGCCGAGCCCGGCCTGCGCCGCACCCTCAACGCCACCGGCATCGCGCTCCACACCAATCTCGGCCGCGCCCCGCTCGCCCCCGAGGCGCTCGACGCCACCGCCGAGGCCGGCCGCGCCTACAGCAACCTCGAATTCGACCTCGAGACCGGCGCCCGTGGCTCCCGCACCGCCGCGATCGAGCCCCTCCTCCGCGAGTTGACCGGCGCCGAGGCCGCGCTCGCCGTCAACAACGGCGCCGCCGCCATCCTCCTCGCCCTCGCCGCCCTCGCCAACAACGGCGAAGTGATCGTCTCCCGAGGCGAGCTGGTCGAGATCGGCGGCGGCTTCCGCATCCCCGACGTCATCCGCCAAGGCGGCGCCCGCCTGGTCGAGGTCGGCAGCACCAACAAGACCCGCTTGTCCGACTACCGCGCCGCCATCGGCCCCGAAACCCGCATCCTCCTCAAAGTCCACCAGTCGAACTTCCGCACCATCGGCTTCACCGCCGACACCCCCATCCCGGACCTCGCCGCCCTCGCCCGCGAGCACAACCTCCTCCTCGTCGCCGACCTCGGCTCCGGCCTCCTCCACGAAACCCCGGGCGTCGCCGAGCCCACGCTGACAAAAGCCCTCGCCTCCGGGGCCGACCTCGTCACCTGCAGCGGCGACAAGCTCCTCGGCGGCCCGCAAGCCGGCCTCATCCTCGGCGCCGCCCGCGCCCTCGACCCAATCCGCCGCCACCCCCTCCTCCGCGCCGTCCGCCTGGACAAGCTCGTCCTCGCCGCCCTCGAAGCCACGCTCCGCCTCCACCGCGACGCCCCCGACCGCGTGCCCATCCTCCGCATCCTCGCCCAGACCGAAGCGGTCCTCGCCGCCCGCGCCGACCGCCTCCGCGCCCTCCTCGGCGCCGGCGAAGTCATCCCGACCATCGCCTTCGCCGGCGGCGGCTCCCTGCCCGAAGAACGCCGCCCGAGCCGCGCCCTCGCCCTCGACCCGCCCGGAGGCCCCGACGACGCCGCGCGCCGCCTGCGCACCGGCCGCCCCGCCGTGGTCGGCCGCATCGCCGACGGCCGCCTCCTGCTCGACATGCTCGCCATCGCCGACGACGACCTCCCAGAACTCGCCTCGGCACTCCAGCCCTTGCTCCCATGACCCGGCTGGTCCTCGGCGTCATCGGCCACGTCGACCACGGGAAAACCGCGCTGGTCCGCGCCCTCACCGGCACCGACACCGACCGCCTCCCGGAGGAGAAGCGCCGCGGCATCTCCATCGCCCTCGGCTTCGCCCACCTTCCAGCCGGGCCGGACACGGTCGTCGACCTGATCGACATGCCCGGCCACGAGCGGTTCGTCCGCACCATGATCGCCGGCGCCACCGGCATCGACGCCGTCCTCCTCGTCGTCGCCGCCAACGAGGGCGTCCAGCCGCAGACGGTCGAGCACGTCGACATCGCGGGCCTGCTCGGACTCCGCCGCGCCCTGGTCGCCGTCACCAAATCCGACCTCGTGCCCCCCGACCACGCCGCCCGCATCGGCGCCGAGGCCGTGACCCTCCTCCGCCGCGCCGGCCTCGACCCCCTCTCGCCGCTCCCGCTTTCAGCCCTCACCGGCGACGGCGTCGAAGCGCTCCGCGCAGCCCTCGCCGCCCTCGCCGCCGCCTCGACCCCCCGCCCAGCCGACGGCGTCGCCTTCCTCCCCATCGACCGCGCCTTCACCATCCCCGGCCACGGCACCGTCGTCACCGGCACGCTCCGCGGCGCCCCGATCGCCCCCGGCGACACGCTCGACCTCCTCCCCGCATGCCGGCCGGTCCGCGTCCGCGCCACCCAGGTCCACGGCGCCCGCGTCCCCGCCGCCCAGCCCGGCCAACGCATCGCCGTCAACCTCCGCGGCCTCGAGCCGCACGACATCCCAAGCGGCGCCGCCCTGGCCGCCCCCGGCGCGCTCGCCCCCTCTGCCTGGCTCACCGTCGCCCTCCGCGCCGTCCCCGGCGCGCCCACCCTCCGCAACGGCGCCCGCCTGCGCGCCCTGCTCGGCACCGCCGAGCTCGACGCCCGCCTGCGCCTGCTCGACCGCGACACAATCGAGCCCGGCGACGCCGCCCCCGCCCAGCTCCACCTCGCCGAGCCCGTCGCCATCCCCGCCCGCGAGCACGTCATCCTGCGCCGTGCCTCCCCGGCGCAGACCGTCGCCGGCGGCCTCATCCTCGAGCCCGAGACGCCCCGCCGCCGCCGCCGCGACCTAGCCGCGCTCGAGCGCCTCGACCGCCTCCGCACCCTCCCGCCCCCCGCCCTCGTCGCCGACGAGGCCGAGCGAGCCGGCACCACCGGAACCACCCTGCGCGACCTCTCCCGCCTATCCGCGCTCGCCGCCGCGCAGGTCGCCGCCGCCCTGGCCACCCGCCCCGTCCTGGTCACCCGCTCCGGCCTGGTCGTGCCGCAAGCGGCGCTGGACGCCCTGCTCGCCCGCATCCCGTCCGTCCTGCAGCCCCACCGCGCCGGCCTCGCCCGCGACAAGCTGCTCGCCGCCCTGCCCGGCACCGGGCCGCTGGTGCTCGACGAGGCACTCGCCCGGCTGCTCGCCTCCGGGACCGTGCGCGGTCAGAACGGCCTGTTCTCGATCCCCCGCCCGGAAGAGGAGCGCGCCGCCGCCGGGTCAGAGGCGCGTCTAGCGGCAACCCTCGCCGAGACCTTGCGCCGCGGCGGCCTCGCCCCGCCCGACCAGGCGGCCCTCGCCTCCGGCCTCGACGCCAAGCGCGCGCTCGACCGCCTGGTCCGCGAGGGCGTCATCGTCCGCGCCCATGACAGCGGTCAGAGGCGTGTCGTCCTGTTCCACCAGGACGCCGTCGCCGACGCCCAACGCCGCCTCCGCCCCTTGCTGTCCCGCCCCCCGGGCCTGCTCGTCAACGAGGTCGGCACCGCCCTCGGCATCTCCCGCAAATTCAGCGTTCCGCTGCTGGAGCATCTCAACTCCATCCGCTGGACCCGCCGCATCCAGGATCGCCGCATACTGGCGGCGGTGGGGAAGTCGGATTAGGGAGGCGTCACGGAGGCGATCGGGGTCTGGTGGCCCCCCTGGTCTTCAAAACCAGTGGCTCGCGAACAGCGGGCGGTGGGTTCGATTCCCATCCGCCTCCGCCTCTGTCCAACAATTCACTCGAACTATCAGACCAAAGATGGCGTTCTCGGGCCGATCAGGCGGAGCAAGAATGTCGGCCACGGGGGGGACGGAACGTGAGTTTCGCGTGGGCGCGGAAGCCGGCCGCACGCCGATCTTCACGCCCGCTGCCGATATGGGCCTGCGCTTCGCCTTCCTCGGCCTCGCCCTCCTCGTCGTCGTCGGCCTGTTCTGGTGGATCGTCGGCCCCCGCACCGATTGGGCACGGCACAAGGATTTCGTGATCCCCCAGCCCGTCCCGTTCAGCCACGAGCACCACGTCGCCGGGCTCGGCATCAACTGCCTCCAATGCCATAACACCGTGCTCGCCGGCGCGCAGGCCGGGCTGCCGCCAACCCGCACCTGCATGACCTGCCACAGCCAGATTTGGACCAACGCCGCCCTGCTCGCCCCCGTCCGCGACAGCTTCGCCAAAGGCACGCCCATCAGCTGGAACCGCGTCTACAACCTGCCCGACTACGTCTACTTCAACCACAGCATCCACATCGCCAAGGGCGTCGGGTGCCAGTCTTGCCACGGCCAGGTCGACCGCATGCCGCTGATTCAGAAGGCGGTCACGCTGACGATGGATTTCTGCCTCTCCTGCCACCGTAACCCCGGACCCAACCTCCGCCCGGAGTCCGAGATCTTCAACACCGAGTGGCACCGCACCCCCGACACGCCCTCGCCGCAAGCGCTGATGGCGCATTACGGTATTGGCCGGCGCAACATCCTGGATTGCTCCACATGCCACCGCTAGACCGCCCACCGCTGGACCGGCGCGCCTGGCGTGAGCAGCCCGGCGGCGACCCCCTCGTCGCCACCCCCGACCGCCGCGCCGTGCTCAAGCTGCTCGCGGCCAGCTTCGCCCTCGGCGGCCTTTCCGGCTGCGACGACCCCGCCAATCCCGACGCCGCCTACGTCCCCGCCGTCGTCGCCCCGCCCGGCATCGTCTCCGGCATCCCCAATTACTACGCCACCGCCAGCACCACCGACGGCACCGCGCTCGGCATCGTCGTCGAGCACTCGATGGGCCGCCCGATCAAGATCGAGGGCAACCCCGCCCACCCCAGCTCCCTAGGCGCCACCGACGCGCTCGCCCAAGCCCTCATCCTCGACTTCTACGACCCGGCGCGCAGCATCGGCATCCAGCACGACGCCCACCCCAGCGAGCGCCAATCCCTGCTGACCGCGCTGCTAACCGAGCGCGCCCGCCTCGCCGCGACGCACGGCAAGGGGTTCCGCCTCCTCACCGGCCCGGTCTGCTCCCCCACCCTCGCCGCCGCCATCGAGCAGCTGTTCGGCCAATACCCCGAAGCCCAATGGCACGTCTGGGAGCCGTTCGCCCCCTCGAACACCCGCGCCGGCGCCGCCCTCGCCTATGGCCGCCCGGTCGAGACCGTCCCCCACCTGGACAAGGCGGACGTGATCCTCGCCCTGGACAGCGACCTGCTCGAGACCGCGCCCGGCCACGTCCGCTACGGCCGCGACTTCGCCTCCCGCCGCAACCCGGTGCGCGCCCAGATGAACCGGGTCTACGCCGTCGAGGCCACGCCCACGCTGATCGGCGCCGCCGCCGACCACCGCTATGCCGCCGGCCCGGCCGCCATGCAGGCCGTCGTCGCCGGGCTCGCCGCCGCTGTGCTCGGCGGCGGCGCCCCGTCCGACGCCCCACCCTGGCTCGCGCCGCTCCTCGCCGACCTCAAGGCCGCGCAGGGCCGCGCCTTCGTCCATGCCGGCCCCGACCTCCCGCCCGAAGCCCACGCCGCAATTCACGCCGTCAACGAGGCGCTCGGCGGCCGCGGCAAGACGTACGATCTCCTGCCGCCCCCGCTCTATCCCGCGGCGAGCCTCGCCGACCTCGAATCCGACATGGACGCCGGCCGCGTCGAGCAGCTCGTGATCCTCGACACCAACCCCGCCTTCACGGCGCCGGGCTTCCTCGAGCGGATGCAGCGCGTCCGCTTCACCCTCGCCTCCGCCCCCGCGCTCGACGAGACCGGGGTCGCCGCGCGCTGGTTCGTCCCGCTCGCCCACCCGTTCGAGGCCTGGGGCGACGCCCGCGCCCATGACGGCACCGCCACGATCACCCAGCCGCAATCCCTCCCGCTGCACGGCGGCTACGGCCCGCTCGAAGTGCTCGCCCTGTTCGCCGGCCCCCAGCCGATCGACACCTTGGCCGCGGTCCAACAGACCTGGCGCGACCACCTGCCCAATGAGGATGCCTGGCAGAAGGCGCTCGCCGCCGGGCTGATCGAGGGCACCGCCAACGCCCCGCTCGACCTCCCGCTCCGCCCGGAGGCGAGGAGCACCCGCCCGCCGATCCCCGCGCCCCGCGCGGTGACCGTCCTGTTCCGCCCCGACCCCTATCTCGGCGACGGCCGCTGGGCCAACAATCCCTGGCTGCAGGAACTCCCCCGCCCCCACACCAAGCTGGTCTGGGACAACCCGCTGCTCCTATCGCCGGAACTCGCCGCCAGCCTCGGCGTGGCCAACGGCGACAAGCTGGCCGCCGTCGCCGGCGACTCCCGCACCGAGCTCCCCGCCTGGATCGTGCCCGGCCAGGCGCCCGACGTCGCCATCGCCGTGCTCGGCAACGGCCGCCGCGTGGTCGGCGAGGCCGGCGCCGGCGCCGGCTTCGACCTATTCCCGCTCCGCGCCGCCGCGTCCGGCGCCGACACCCAGCTCTTCCGCGCCGCCGGCCACGTCGAGCTCGCCACCACCGACCGCCACTACCGCCTCGAGGCCGACACCAAAGACATCCTCCGCCGCCGCACGCTGGAACAGTTCCAGGCCGGCGACCGCCCGACCGACCCCACCAACCCCAAGCCCGAGGAGCTGCTCTACCGCCGCCGCCCCGACGGCGAGGTGCAGTGGGGCATGAGCGTCGACCTCAACGCCTGCATCGGCTGCAACGCCTGCGTCGTCGCCTGCCAGGCCGAGAACAACGTCCCGGTCGTCGGCAAGGACCAGGTCCTAAAGCACCGGGAGATGCATTGGCTGCGCATCGACCGCTACGACATCGGCGAGCATGCGGACGAGCGCGCCGGGTTGGCGGGCGGCGGCGCGCCCAATGAAGTCGCGCCTTCGTTCCAGCCCGTCCTCTGCATGCACTGCGAGCAGGCGCCCTGCGAGGTCGTCTGCCCGGTCGAGGCCACGCAGCACGACTCCGAGGGCCTCAACCTCATGGTCTACAACCGCTGCATCGGCACCCGCTTCTGCTCCAACAACTGCCCCTACAAGGTCCGCCGCTTCAACTACGCCAACTGGGTCGCCGAGGAGATGCGCCCGCCGATCGCGCGCAATCCGGACGTCACCGCCCGCACCCGCGGCGTGATGGAGAAGTGCACCTTCTGCGTCCAGCGGATCGTCGAATCCCGCATCGCCCACGACCGCGACGGCACGCCGGAGCGCGTCACCACCGCCTGCCAAGCCGCCTGCCCCACTGGCGTGTTCAGCTTCGGCGACCTCAACGACAAGACCAGCGACGTGGTCAAGCGCAAGCAAAGCCCGCTCGACTACCCGCTCCTCCCGGAGGAATCGACCTACCCCCGCGTGACCTACGAGGCCCGCATCCGCAACCGCAACAGGGGCGAAGCCGTCTGATGTCCGGCGCCGAAGGCCTCGCCTCCCGCCTGCGCGCCCTCGAGGACGAGGCCGCCGGCCGCGACCGCCGCCAGCCCCTTCTCGAAACCCTGGTCGCCCCCGGCGAAACCCCGGCCACCGTCACCGACCGCATCTGCCACCTCGTTCTCCGCCCGCACACCCCGATCTGGTGGTGGGCCGCGTTCGGCACCGCGCTGCTCATGCTCGGCGTCGGCGCCATCTCGCATCGCCTGGCTGTTCGCCCGCGGCGTCTATGTCTACGGCAATGACTGGCCGGTCATGTGGGGCTTCCCGATCCTGATCTACGTCTGGTGGATCGCGCTCGCCTCCGGCGGCACCTTCGTCTCCGCGCTCTTCTTCCTCACCGGCTCGGAGTGGCGCACCTCCACCAACCGCATCGCCGAGACCATGATGGTCAGCGCCGCCGCCTCGGCCGGGATCTACCCGATCCTGCATCTCGGCCGCCCCTGGTTCGCCTATTGGCTGTTCCCCTACCCGAACACGATGGAGTCTCTGGCCGCAGTGGCGCAGCCCGCTCGTCTGGGACTTCTACGCCCTGCTCACCTACGTCGTGACCAGCGTGTCCTGTTCTGGTACATCGGCCTGATCCCAGACCTCGCCTCCGTCCGCGACCGCGCCCAGACCCGGTTCAAGCAGGTCTTCTACGGCGTGCTCGCCCTGGGCTTCCGCGGCTCGGCGCGGCAGTGGCGCCACTTCCGCGGCACTTACGGCGCCATGGCCGCGATCATGGCCCCCGTCGTCGTCTCCATCCACAGCTTCGTCGGCCTCGACTTCGCGGGCGGTCAGCCGCCGGGCTGGCACTCGACCCAATTCCCGCCCTTCTTCGTCTTCGGCGCCCTCCTGTCCGGACTCGCCCTGGTCCTGATCCTGCTGATCGCGCTGCGCGCCCTCTACCGGCTCGGCGCCTACATCACCGCCCGCCACCTCGACGTGCTCGGCAAGCTCCTGCTCGCCTCCAGCCTGGCCCTTTCCTACAGCTACGTCATGGACGCGTTCAGCACGTTCTACGGCCCCGAAGCAGGCCGACCGGACCATGTTCGTCAATCGCCTCTGGGGCGATTTCTGGCTGATCTATTGGGGCAAGGTCGCGCTCAACTTCGTCATCCCCCAGCTATTCTGGTTCCGCGCCGTGCGGCTCAACCAGCCGCTCACGGTCGCTGATCTGCTTCGGCATCATCGTCGGAATGTGTCCTCGAGCGCTACGAGATCGTCGTCACCAGCCTGGCCCGGCCACGCCTGCCCACTGCCTGGGGCGGGTTCCTGCCCACGCATCTGGGACTGGGGCACCTTCGTCGGCACGATCGGCCTGTTCCTCGCCATCTTCCTGCTCGGCATCCGCCTGTTCCCGGTCGTCTCCATGGCCGAGATGCGCGCGATGCTGTCGCAAGCGAGGCAGCAAGTGATCCTCGCCCGCTTCCGCGACCTCGACGCGCTGCTCGACGCGCGCCGTCGCCTGGAGCGGGAGTCCGCATGGCCGGGTCGAGATCTACGCGCCGCACGAGATCGAGGACGAAGGCCCCGATACCGAGTCCTCGATCGTCTCCCTGATCATGCTGATCGCCGGCCTCCTCGGCTTCGCCGGCTTCTTCGCGCTGCAGGCCTACTCCGACGTCTACGCCTGGCCGATGAACATCGGCGGCCGGCCCGACTTCTCCTGGCCCACCTACATCGGCAACGCCATCGAGGTCGGCGTCCTCATCGCCGTCGCGGTCGGCTTCGTCGGCTTCATCCTCGCGAGCGGCATGCCGCTCCTCTACCACCCGGTCGACCGCTTCTTCATGTTCCACGAGGCCAGCCGCGACGGCTACTTCCTGCTGCTCGAGACCCCCGACCCGGCCGCCGACCGCGCCCTGCTCGAACGCCTCCACCCGCTGCGGCTGGAGGAGATGGCATGAGGTCCCGCCCCCGCCTGTCCGCTCCTGGTCCTGCTCCTCGCCCTGCTCGCCGGCTGCGACGACCCCTCCATGATCCACCAGCCCAAGCTGCCGGGCTTCCGCGCCGCCACGCGTCGGCCCCGGCCCGGTGCCGGCTGACAGACCGTCGAGTGGCGCGCCTCGCCCGGCAAAGGCCCCGCCGCTCACCCTCGCCCTGATCCAGCGCGGCCAGGACCGGTTCCGCAGCTTCTGCACGCCCTGCCACTCCGAGCTCGGCGACGGGCACGGCATGATCGTCCAGCGCGGCTTCTCGGCCCCGCCCTCCTACCACGAAGCCCGCCTCCGCGAGGCGCCCACCCAGCACTTCTGGGACGTCATCACCCACGGCTACGGCGCCATGTACCCGTTCGACTACCGCGTCTCGCCCGACGACCGCTGGGCCATCGCCGCCTATATCCGCGCCCTCCAGCGCAGCACTGCCGGCAAGCTCGACGACCTCTCGCCCGAGCAGCGCATCCAACTCCAGCAGCAGGCCTCGCGATGAAGGCCCTCCTGCTCGCGGTCGGCTTGCTCATCGTCGGCGCCGCGCTCGCCATCGGCACCTGGCTGCTCGCCCCCGCCCCATTCGCCCGCGGCTGGCTCGCCGCCCTGTTCGCGCTGCTCGGCTGGCCGCTCGGCAGCATGGCGCTGCTGCTCATCCACGCCCTCACCGGCGGCCGCTGGGGCGAGGCGATCCGCCTGCCGCTGCTGCTCGGCACGCTGCTGCTGCCCGCTCGCCGATCCTCGCCGCGATCCCCGTCTACCTGTTCCTGCCGACGCTCTATCCCTGGGCGCACGCCGACGTCGCGCACGGCCTCTACAACAGCTGGTATCTCAACACCCCGTTCCTCCTCGGCCGTGCCGCCGCCTACGCCCTGATCTGGCTCGTCCTCGCCGTCCTCACCCTCCTCGGCGCACATCGGCGGCCGCCCCGCGCTCGCCCGCATCGCCCCGCCCGGCCTGCTCCTGCTGGCCTTCACCGTCACCTTCGCCTCCATCGACCTCACCGCCTCGCTCGACCCCAAGTTCAACTCGAGCGTCTACGGCATGCTCACCGGTACCGGCATGACCCTGTTCGCGCTCTCCGTCGCCATCCTCCTCGCCGTCCCCGGCGCCGCCGGACCCGGCCGCGACCAGCTCGGCAAGCTCCTTCTCGCCCTATGCGTGCTCTGGACCTATCTCGATTTCGTCCAGCTCCTGGTGGTCTGGAACAGCAACCTCGACAGCGACGCCCCCTGGTACGCCGCCCGCTTCGCCGGCTTCTGGGGCTGGACCCTCGGCGCCGCCGCCATCATCCACGGCCTCGGCGCCCTGCTGCTGCTCGGCATCCCCAAGATCCGCCGGATCGACGCCGCCGTGCTCGGCTTTGCCGGACTGCTCGTGGCGCTCGGGATCCTGCGCGTCCTGGTGGCTCGTGCTCCCCGGCGCCCGCGCCGCGCCCGGCCTCGTCGACCTCGCCTGCATCGCCGGCCTCGCCGCCTTCGCCGTGCGGCCTCCTGCTCCTGCTCGCCCGCATGCCCGCCTTCCGCCGCGCCCCCGCCCGCCGTGAGCGCGCCTATGTCTGAGCCGGTCCACATCCTCTCGCCGGCCCGCAGCGAGATCCGCGACGTCCGCTTCCGCTACATCGCCGCCGGGCCTGTCCTTCCTCGCGCTCGGCCTGGCGATCGTCCTGCTCGCCGCCTTCTGGATGTTCCCGAACACGACGACCGACCAATACGTCGCCGAGCCCCTGCCGCGCTTCGCCGCGCCGCAGCTCCAGTCGAGCCCCCGCGCCGACATGGAGCGCTTCGAAGCCCAGCAGCAGAAGCAGCTCAACGGCGTCTACTGGATCGACCAAGGCCACGGCGTCGTCCACCTCCCGATCGCCGACGCCATGCGCAAAGTCGCCGAAGAAGGCATCCCCGACTGGCCCGGCCCGAAGGGACCGGCGCCCAAATGAAAGCCGCCCTCCCCCTCCTACTCCTGCTCCTGCTCGCCCCACTGCCGGCCGCCGCCGCCGTGGACGACGCCGATTTCGCCCTCAAACCCCAGCTCGGCTCAGCGCTCCCCGCCGACGCCCCGCTCCGCGACGAGGCCGGCCACCCACTCACCCTCGGCACCCTGCTCGGCGGCCCGCCCTTGGTCCTCGTCCTCGGCTACTTCCACTGCCCCGCCCTCTGCGGCGTGGTCCGCGACGACGCGCTCGGCGCCCTCGAGCGCGCCGGCCTGCGGCCCGGCGCCGACTATCGCCTGCTCGTCCTCAGCATCGACCCGGCCGAAACCCCGGACGACGCCGCCCGCGCCAAGGAAGGCGCCCTCTCGCGCTTCCCCGACCCGGCCGCCGACGCCAACTGGCGCTTCCTCACCGCCCCCGCCGCCAGCATCGACGAGATCAGCCGCGTCGCCGGCTTCCGCTTCCGCTTCGACCCGGCCACCAAGCTGTTCCTCCACCCCGCCGGCCTCGTCGTCGCCACCCCGGCCGGGCATCGTCTCTTCGGCGCTGCCAGGCGTCGGCTACGAGCCGTCGGACATCCGCTCCGCCGTGCTCCGCGCCGACGCCGGCGCCGTCGCCACCGCGATCTCGCCGATCCTGCTGCTCTGCTTCCACTTCGACCCGAAGACCGGCACCTACGACTTCGCCGTCTACCGCGCCCTCTCCACCCTCGCCGCGCTGACGCTCGTCACCCTGCTCGGCCCTGTTTCTCCTCCTGCAGCGTCGCGGAGAGGCAGCGCGTGATCAGCCTCGGCCTGCCCCACGCCTCGGCGAACTCCGGCGAGGTCGACATCTTCTTCGCCGCCCTGCTCGCGCTCACCTTCGCCGTGCTCGGCCTCGTCTTCTTCCTCCTGCTGATGTTCTCCATCCGCTTCCACCGCGCGAGCGGCGTCGACCGCAGCCAGCCGCTCCGCAAGTCCTGGCGCTTCGAGACCGCCTGGACCGTCGCGACCCTGGTCGGCTTCCTCGGCCTGTTCGTCTGGGGCGCCGACCTCTACGTCCGCGAGCTCCAGGCCAAGCCCGGCGCGCTCACCATCGACGTCGTCGCCAAGCAGTGGATGTGGAAGGTCGAGCACCCCGAAGGCCAGCGCGAGATCAACGAGCTGCACCTCCCGGTCGGCCGCCCGGTCCAGCTTCGCATGACCAGCGAGGACGTCATCCACGATTTCGGCCTGCCCGACTTCCGCCTCAAGCACGACGTCCTGCCCGGCCGCTACGAGACGCTGAGCTTCACCCCCGACCGCATCGGCACCTACACGCTCTACTGCAACCAGTTCTGCGGCGTCGACCACTCCGCCATGGTCGGCAAGGTGATCGTCATGAGCCAGCCCGACTATCGCCCGCTGGCTCTCCAGCACCGGGTCGACCGAGAGCCTCGTCGCCGCGGGCAGCCGCCTGTTCGTCCAATATGGCTGCAGCGGCTGCCACCGCGCCGGCGGCCGCGGCGGCAACGGCACCGTCCGCGCGCCCCCGCTCGACGGCGTCTACGGCAGCCCGGTGCCGCTCTCCGACGGCACCACCGTCATCGCCGACGACCGCTACATCCACGACTCGATCATCATGCCCCAGGCCCAGGTCGTCGCCAGCTACGAACCGGTGATGCCCTCCTTCGCCGGCGTGATCGGGGAGGAGGACCTCGTGAAGCTGATCGAATACATCAAGTCGTTGGGGGCGGGCTCGTGATGCGCGGGGAATTATCGGATTGCAAAGGCTGCGCCTTTGCTGGGGTCCAGGGGCAAAGCCCCTGGAGTGCGCCGACATGAGTGCCACCCTCGACCGCAGCAACACGGTCGCCCGCCAGCCGCCGAACTACCTCACCGAGAAGAACACGGTCGCCTCCTGGCTGCTCACCACCGACCACAAGCGCATCGCGCTGCTCTACGCCGCCTCCATCACCTTCTTCTTCTTCATCGGCGGCGCCGCCGCCGCGCTGATGCGCTGGCACCTGATCTCGCCCACCGGCGCCCTGGTCGAGCACGACACCTACAACCGCCTGTTCACCATCCACGGCGTGATCATGGTGTGGTTCTTCCTCGTCCCCGCCGCCCCCACCGTGCTCGGCAACTTCGTCCTGCCGCTCATGATCGGCGCCCGCGACCTCGCCTTCCCCAAGCTCAACCTCGCGAGCTGGTACATGTTCATGGCCGGCGGCGCGCTCGCCTGCTACGCCCTGTTCTTCGGCGGCCTCGAGACCGGCTGGACCTTCTACGCCCCGCTCTCCACCGACTACGCCCGCGGCTACGTCGTCGCTCGCCGCGCTCGGCATCATCATGTCCGGCTACAGCTCGATCGCCACCGGGCTCAACTTCATCGTCACCATCCACCGCCTGCGCGCCCCCGGCATGACCTGGTTCCGCATGCCGGTGTTCTGCTGGTCGCTCTACGCCACCTCCGTCATCAACGTGCTCGCCACCCCCGTGCTCACCATGGCCATGCTGCTGATCGCGGCCGAGCGCCTCCTGCATGTCGGCGTGTTCGACCCCAACCTCGGCGGCGACCCGCTGCTGTTCCAGCACCTGTTCTGGTTCTACAGCCACCCCGCCGTCTACATCATGATCCTGCCGGGCTTCGGCATCATCACCGAGATCGTCACCGCCTTCTCGCGCAAGCGCGTCTTCGGCTACCAGTTCGTGGTCTGGGCCAGCATCTCGATCGCCGTCATCGGCTTCTTCGTCTGGGTCCACCACATGTTCGTCGCCGGCGTCTCGATCTATTCCGGCGTCGTCTTCTCGCTGCTCAGCTACATCATCGCCGTGCCCAGCGCGATCAAGGTGTTCAACTGGCTCGGCACCATGCACAACGGCTTCATCAAGTTCGACGCGCCGATGATCTACGCCGTCGGCTTCATCGGCCTGTTCACCACCGGCGGGCTCACCGGCCTCTGGGTCGCCGCGCTCGCCGCCGACGTCCACCTGCACGACACCTACTTCGTCGTCGCCCATTTCCACTTCATCATGGTGGGCGGCATGGTGACGGCCTTCTTCGCCGGGCTGCACTTCTGGTGGCCGAAGATCACCGGCCGCCTCTACAACGAGATGCTCGGCCGCCTCGCCGCCGCCCTGATCTTCCTCGGCTTCAATCTCACCTTCCTGCCGCAGTTCATCCTCGGCTTCCTCGGCATGCCGCGGCGCTACGCCACCTACCCGCCGCAATTCCAGGTGCTGAACGTCCTCTCCTCCGCCGGCGCCAGCATCCTCGCCATCGCCTACCTCATGCCGCTGTTCTATCTCGGCTGGTCGGTCTGGCGCGGCCGCCGCGCGCCGGACAATCCCTGGGACGCCGCCGGCCTCGAATGGACCACGCCCTCGCCGCCGCCCACCGAGAACTTCCCCGAGACCCCCGTGGTGACCTGGGAGGCCTACGACTACCCGCCGCCGGAGAAGCAGCAGTTCATCCTGTCCGAGGCGCGCGAGAAGGCGCTGGGCGAGCGCCATGTCTGACTTCGCCGCCCCCCGCGCGCATGCCGAGTTCCAGTATCCCAGTGCGGACCACCAGGCCCGCACCATGCTCTCCGGCATGTGGCTGTTCCTGGCCACCGAGCTGCTGTTCTTCGGCGCCCTGTTCTATCTGTGGTACCTGCTGCGCCGCTGGCACCCGGCAGGGTTCCACGCCGCCGCCGAAGACACCGACCTGCTGATCGGCTCGATCAACACCGCGATCCTGGTGACCACCAGCATCGTCTATTTCTGGGGCGTCGTGCAGGCCAAGGCCGGGCGCAACCAGGCGCTGTTCCGCGCCTGCCTCGTCACCGGCGCGCTCGGCATCGCGTTCATCGCCCTGAAGCTGCTCGAGTGGCACGAGGACGTCGGCAAGGGAAAATGGCCCGGCCAGAACTTCCAGGCCCATGGCCCCGATATCGGCGGCCAGCACCTGTCCTGGCTGCTCTACTACGCCGGCACCGGGCTGCACGTGGTCCACATGGTGGTCGGCGTCGGCCTCGTCGCCTGGATCGCCTGGCGCGCGCCTACCGCCGCGAGTTCAGCCCCGGCTACAGCTACCCGGTCGAGGTGGTCGGACTGTATTGGAGCTTCGTCGACATCGTCTGGATCAATCTCTACCCCGTCATCTACCTCCTGGACCGCTGATGCGCCGCTTCGTCCACGAGCACCGCCGCTTCCTCCTGCCCTGGGGCGCCCTGCTCGGCCTTCTCGTGCTCGAGCTGGTTCTCGCGCTGCTCGGCGCCGGCGTCGCCGCCCCGTTCATCGGCGTCGCCATGACCGCCCTCGTCGTCACCGTCCCGATGGAGCTCCCCGAAGCGCCCAACGCCGGCCGCATCTTCGCCCTCGCCGGCGCCTTCTGGCTCGTCGTCGCCCTGTTCGGCCTCGGCATGCTCGACCCGCTCACCCGGCACGACGCGCCCACCGCCTTCCACTCGGAGCCCTGACACGCCGCCCTCGACCGACAGCGCCGAACGCCGCACCGAGCTCGCCGCCGACCGCAACGTCCTGGCCGGCGAGCGCACTTACGCGGCCTGGGTCCGCACCGGGTTCGCGGCGCTTGCTGCCGGGGTCGGCGCCAAGAAGGTCCTCGGCGGCCTGCTGCCGGACTGGCTGATCCTGCTCACCGGCACCGTCATCGTCCTCTTCGCCGCCTTCTGCTTCATCGCCGCGGTCTGGCGCGACGTCTGGGCCGGCCCGCCCCCGCCCATGCCCGACATCCCCACCCTCCCACGCGCCCTTCTTCTCGCGCTCAACGGTTTTCTGGTTTTGGTCTGCCTCGCCGCCCTCCTCGGCATCCTCTTCGGCCGCACTACCGGCTGACCCTTTCCTCAGGTTGCGCCGCCCTCGCCCGATGCCGTAAGCACCCGGCATGCTCCCAAAGCGCCGCTTCCAGCTCCATCTGGTCAAACCGTCGCACTACGACGACGACGGCTACGTCATCCAGTGGCTGCGCTCCGCCATCCCGTCCAACACGCTCGCCGCGCTCTACGGCCTCGCCGCCGACTGCCGCGAGCGCCAGGTCCTCGGCCCCGACACCGCGATCGAGATCTTCGAGGCCGACGAGACCAACGCCCGCATCCGCCCCGACCGCATCGCCCGCGAGATCAAGGCCTCCGGCGGCCTCGGCCTAGTCGCCCTGGTCGGCGTGCAAAGCAATCAGTTCCCCCGCGCCATGGACATCGCCCGGCGCCTACGCGCCGACGGCATCCAGGTCGCCATCGGCGGCTTCCACGTCTCCGGCTGCATCGCCATGCTCCCCGGCATCCAGCCGGATCTGCAGGAAGCGCTCGACCTCGGCATTTCTCTGTATGCCGGCGAAGCCGAAGGCCGATTGGACGAAGTGCTCCAGGACGCCGCCGCCGGCGCACTGAAGCCGATCTACAACTACATGGACGACCTGCCGCATTTGGAGGGCCAGCCCGCCCCGATCCTCGGCCCCGAGCGCATCGCCCGCACCGCCGGCGGGGTCAGCAGCTTCGACGCCGGCCGCGGCTGCCCGTTCCAGTGCTCCTTCTGCACCATCATCAACGTCCAGGGCCGCAAGTCGCGTTACCGCACCGCCGACGACGTTGAGGAGCTGATCCGCCGCAACCTCGCCGCCGGCGTCTGCCGCTTCTTCATCACCGACGACAACTTCGCCCGCAACCGCAACTGGGAAGTGATCTTCGACCGGCTGATCGAGATGCGCGAGCGCGAGAAGCTGTATTTCAGCTTCATCATCCAGGTCGACACGCTCTGCCACAAGATCCCGAACTTCATCGAGAAGTCCGCCCGCGCCGGCGTCCGCCGTGTCTTCATCGGCCTGGAGAACATCAACCCGGACAACCTGCTCGCGGTCAAGAAGAAGCAGAACCGCATCGCCGAATACCGCCAGATGCTGCTCGCCTGGAAGGCGGTCGGCTGCTTCACCTATGCCGGCTACATCATCGGCTTCCCCAGCGACACCAAGGAGTCCGTCCTCCGCGACATCGAGATCATCAAGCGCGAGCTTCCGCTCGACTTGCTGGAGTTCTTCTTCCTCACGCCCTTGCCGGGCTCGGAGGACCACAAGAAGCTATTCACCGCCGGTGTCCCGATGGACCCGGACATGAACAAATACGACCTCGAGCACGCCCTCGTCGCCCACCCGAAGATGTCCAAAGAAGAGTGGGAGGAAACCTACAAGCTCGCCTGGGAACATTACTATACGCCGGAGCACATGGAGACGATCCTACGCCGCGCCATGGCAACAAGGATCAGCCCGGGCAGGATGATGCTGTTCCTGGTCTGGTTCTGGGGCGCGGTGTTCCTGGAGAAGGTGCATCCGCTGCAGGCTGGCTACGGCCGCCGCCGGGTCCGCACCGATCGCCGCCCCGGCTTCCCGATCGAGAACCCCGTCCTGTTCTATCCCCGCGAAGCCTGGCACTTCCTGGCCAAGCACGCCCGCCTCGCCGGCATGATCTGGCGCCTGTCCCTCCTCCGCCGCCGCCTCAAGCGCGACCCGGCCGCCCGCGCCTACATGGACGAAGCTCTCACCCCCGTCCGCGACGACGACCTCGACGTGCTCGAGATGTTCAACGTCACCGAATCCGCCCGCGCCGCCTCCGCAAAAGCCAAGACCGCGAGGCAACCCGCGCGCGTGTAGCTCACACGACAAACGGCGGCAGCGTCGTCCGCTCCACCATCTCGTCGCGCGGATGGAGGATCCAGCGCA
Source organism: uncultured Alphaproteobacteria bacterium (assembly GCA_963708585.1). Lineage (GTDB taxonomy): Bacteria > Pseudomonadota > Alphaproteobacteria > Acetobacterales > Acetobacteraceae > JAVVHH01. The sequence continues at coordinate 323,703 of CAVPSW010000001.1, forward strand.
GCGCTGTGGCCCGGTCGTGGGTCGCCATCGTGTAGCCGAGCAGCATCCGCGGCTTTAGCCCACCGACCAGCGCCCTGAACGGCGCGTCCCGCTTCTCGCGCATCCGGCCGGTGTAATCATAGAGGTAATCGTGCAGCGGCGCCGGATCGGCGCCGATCCCACGCAACGCGCCGTCCCACGCGCCGGTCCACGGCAGCCGCATCGGGTTGTCCCGAAGCAGCTCGGCCTTCAGGAACGGCAGCCGCCGCCTCAGCAGATTGTGCCGCCAATCCAGGTGCATCATGTTCAGCCGATGCCGACGCGCCAGCCAGGTCGCGTCGCGATGCCGCACCAGCGCACCCCAGCGCAGCCCGGCCGCCTCGATCGCCGCCCCAAGACCCAACTCGCCCGCCACGATCACCTCGCCCTTCGTCATCGAGGCGTAGGGCAGCTCGAACACGCGCCTGATCTCCGGGCGCCGGAACGCCTCGCCGGTGAACTGCAGGAACCAGGACTGCAGGTGCCAGCTCTCCTGCCGGCTCTCGATGGCGCCCCAGACATCGTACCCCCCCGCCTCCATGCGGTCGATGAACGGAGCCAGCGGGAAGAACGGCCCGAACACGCTGTCATTGGCCAGCAACACCCGGTCCGCCCCGTCCGCGCACCCCTCCCCGATCAGGAACTGCCACGACCCGAAATCGAGCCCTCCGTTCGGCCGCGGCAGCAGCACCGCCCCGGTGGCCTCGAGTGCCCCGCGGTCCTCGTCCGGCGGCGCCCTATCCCCCGCCGCCGCCACGAACACCGCATACCCGCAAGCCCGCAGCGCCCCGATGTAATGCAGCACCGGCTCCCGCAAACGCTGCCTCGGATGGTATTGCGCAAACAGGCACACGAGGCGCGGGCGGCCGCTCATGAGCCGGCTCTCTCGCACGCGCTTCCGAACATTGGCAAGAAAGCGGGCCGGGCCTAGCCTCGCGCCCACAGCTTGAGGCGGACACCATGCGCAACGTGGAAAAAATCTGGACGGAGGTCGACCGCAAGGCGCCCGACTACATCGCGCTCGCCGACCGGGTCTGGGGCATGCCGGAGCTGGCCTATGGCGAGCACCGCTCCGCCGCCGAGCACCTCGCCATGCTGCGGGAGGAAGGCTTCCGCATCACCGAGAACGTCGCCGACATCCCGACCGCCCTGATCGGCGAAGCCGGCGAGGGCGGCCCGGTCATCGCCATCCTCGGCGAATACGACGCCCTCCCCGGCCTGAGCCAGGAAGCCGGCATCGCCGAGCCCCGCCCGGTCGAAGGGCAGAACGGCGTCGGCCATGGCTGCGGCCACAACCTGCTCGGCTCCGCCGCCCTGCTCGCCGCCGCCGCCGTCAAGGACTGGCTCGCCGCCCACAACCTGCCCGGCCGCGTCCGCTACTACGGCTGCCCGGCCGAGGAAGGCGGCGCCGCCAAGGGCTTCATGGTCCGCGACGGCGCCTTCGATGACGTCGACATCGCCATCTCCTGGCACCCCGCCTCCTTCTCCGGCGTCAACGAGCCGGTCAGCCTCGCCAACACCCGCATCGACTTCACCTTCACCGGCCGCTCGTCGCACGCCGCCGCCGCGCCCCATCTCGGCCGCAGCGCGCTCGACGCGGTCGAGCTGATGAGCGTCGGCGTCAACTACATGCGCGAGCACATGCCGAGCACGTCGCGCGTCCACTACGCCTATATCGACGCCGGCGGCATCGCCCCGAACGTCGTCCAGGGCCGCGCCAAGGTCCGCTACCTGATCCGCTCCGCCGACCTCGCCGGCCTCACCCAACTGGTCGAGCGCGTCCGCAAGATCGCCGACGGCGCCGCGCTCATGACCGAGACGACCGTCTCCACCAAGGTGATCAGCGCCGTCTCCAACCTGCTCGGCAACGCCCCGCTCGAGCAGGCCATGCACGACAACTTCGAACGCCTCGGCCCGCCGGAGTTCGACAACTCCGACCGCGCCTATGCCGAGCAGATCCGCGCGACGCTCCGTCCCGAGGACATCGCCGCCGCCTTCGACCGCGCCGGCGTCCCCCTCCGCCCGGACCTGCCGCTCTGCGACTTCATCGTCCCGCTCGAGGCCAAGGGCAAAGGCGGCAACGGCTCTACCGACGTGGGCGACGTCTCCTGGGCCGTCCCCACCGTCCAGGCCCGGGGTGCGACCTGCGCCGTCGGCACCCCGTTCCATTCCTGGCAGCTCACCGCCCAGGGCAAGAGCCCGGCCGCGCACAAGGGCCTCGTCCACGTCGCCAAGGTCATGGCCGGCACCGCCGTCGACGCGCTGCAGAACCCGGCGCTGATCGAGCGCGCCAAGGCCGAGCACGCCGCCAAGATGGCCCGCACCCCCTATGTCTGCCCGCTCCCGCCCGACGTGAAGCCCGCGATCGAGGCCATGAGCAAAGGCGTCTAGCCCCCCACGTGACCGTCCCCGTCGTTAATCTGCGGCACCGGACCACCTACCGGTTCGGCCGCCCCGCCGTGCTCGGGCCGCACACCATCCGCCTGCACCCCTCCCCCGCCAGCCAGCCCCGGATCCGCTCCTACGATTTGACGGTGCAGCCCGCCCCGCTCTCGCTGCACTGGTTCGCCGACCCGCTCGCCAACCGCCTCGCCCGCGCCTCCTTCGCCGACCCGGCCAGCGCGCTCGAGATCGAGGTCGCGCTGACCGCCGAGATGCCCGAGCTCAACCCGTTCGACTTCGTCCTCGACGCCGAAGCCGCCGAATGGCCGTTCGCCTATCCGGAATGGCTGCGCCGCGACCTCGCCCCCTATCGCGAGCCCGTGCCGCTCCACCCATGGCTCGCCGGCCTGGTGGCCGGGCTGAACATGGAACGGCAGCCGACCATCGGCTTGCTCATCGCCCTCAACTCGGCCGTCCGCGCAGCGCATCCGCTACATCACCCGCGACGAGCCCGGCATCCTCGACCCGGCCGACATGCTCGAGCGCGGCGCCGGCTCATGCCGCGACATGGCCTGGCTCCTGGTCCTCACCGCCCGCGCCCTCGGCTTCGCCGCCCGCTTCGTCTCCGGCTACCTGATCCAGCTCGTGAACCCGGCCGACCCCACCCCCGGCCTCGAGCACGACGGCGCCGACCTCCACGCCTGGGCCGAGATCTTCCTCCCCGGCGCCGGCTGGTTCGGCCTCGACGCCACCTCCGGCCTCATCACCGGCTCCGGCCACATCGCCCTCGCCTCCGGCGCCCACCCCATCGCCGCCGCCCCGATCGAAGGCACCAGCTCCGAACCAGCCGCGCTCGAGACCTCGCTGGCCATCGAGCGTGTCGATCAGCCGCTATAGTCGAGCCAGCCGGCGCCGCTTCCCGAGCAGCCGGTCCAGCAATGACGGACCAGCACCAGTGACCCAGGCTCCGGCACCGCCGGGATCGTCTCCGCTTGGAACGTGACCCAAACGCCGCGAGAGCCGCGCCGATGTCATCGCGGGCGAGACTCAGCCCGCCAACGCCTCGAACGGAAGGAACCCGATCGCATCGCCCGGACGCACCTCCCGGACGTCGTCCGACAGCTCTCCGAGCCCATCCGTCCCCGTCAGCGACGACAGGATCCCAGCCCCTTCTACCGGGTACTTCTCCGCCCGTCCGTCGGCCAGCCGCACCCGCACGTATTCCCGCCGCCCCGCCTTCTTCCGGTAATTGAAGGCCGCCGGCACGGACACCGGCGCCGGCGCCCGCCACGCCTCACCCCCCAGCGCCGCCAGCATCGGCCGCGCGACCCGCACGAAGGTCACGAACGCCGCCACCGGGTTGCCCGGCAGGCCCATGAGCGCCGCGTCCCCGATCTCGCCCATCGCCACTGGCCGCCCCGGCTTGATCGCCAGCCGCCAGAACACCAGCCGCCCGGCCTCCGCCACCGCGTCCCGCACGTGGTCTTCTTCCCCCGCCGAAACGCCGCCCGACGTCAGGATCGCATGGTGCCCCCGGGCCGCTTCCGCCAGCGCCGCCGCGATCGCCTCGCGCCGGTCGGGCAGGATCCCGAGATCCGTCACCTCCGCCCCCGCGCGCCGGCACAGCGCTGCAAGCAGCACGCGGTTACTATCGAACCGCTGCGCCGGCCCCGGCACCGCGCCGGGATCGACCAGCTCGTCCCCGGTCGAGAACAGCGCCACTCGCAACCGCTCCCGCACGGGCAGCGCCGCCCTCCCCAGCGCCGCCGCCAGCGCCACGTCCTGCGGCCGCAGCCGCGTCCCCGCCCGTCAACGCGAGCGCGCCCCGCGCCACATCCTCCCCCGCCGGCCGCGTGTTCCCGCCCCGCTTCAGCCCGGCCGGCAGCCGCACGGCGCCGTCCAAGCGCCTCCACATCCTCCTGCATGAAGACAGTGTCCGCCCCCGGCGGCAGCGGCGCGCCCGTAAAAATCCGCTGCGCCGTCCCGTTCTCGAGCGGCCGCGCCGCCATCCCCGCCGCCAGCCGCCCGGACACCGGCATCACGCCACCCCCCGCCACGTCGGCGAGCCGCACCGCATACCCGTCCACCGCCGAGTTCGCGAACGGCGGCAAGTCCACCGGCGCCCGCACATCCGCGGCCAGCACCCGCCCGTCCGCCTCCAGCAGCCCGGCCGTCTCCACGCCCACCGCGCACCGCACCGCCCCGCCGATCAGCTCGAGCGCCGCGTCCAGCGTCTGCAGCTTGCCTCCGAAGGCGAAGCAGTCGTCCGACAGCTGCGCCATTCAGCGCAACGCGTCCGCATGCGCCTGCACCAGCGCCGCCACCCCCGGCACATCGTCCAAGTGCACGTGCGGCAGCGTCCCCACCATCGGCCCGTCCGTCGCCACCGCCACCACCGTCCGGTCCTCCGGATGCATCAGCGGCTTGCCGTTCGCGACCCGGTGCACCTCGATTTTCGGGATGTCAGCCCGCTTGAACCCCTCGACCAGCACCACATCCACCGGGCTCAGCTTGCCCAGTAGCTCTGCCAGATCCGGCTCCGGCGCGCCGCGCAGCTCGTGCATCAGCGCCCAGCGGTTGGCCGACCCGATCAGCACCTCCGTCGCGCCCGCCTGGCGGTGCTCCCACGAATCCTTGCCGGGCTGATCGATGTCGAACGCGTGATGCGCGTGTTTGAGCGTCGAGACGCGCAGCCCGTGGCGGATCAAGGTCGGGATCAGCCGGCGCAGCAGCGTCGTCTTCCCCGCGCCGCTCCAGCCGGCCAAACCGATCACCCGCATCGGCGAAAACAGCGCTTCAAGGAACCATCCTCGTATATTGTATACCAGAAGAGTGGCGATCCACGCGCCACCCCTTATATAAGTGCCTTCGTGCCGACGCGCAGAAGAGCGGCGAGGGGGACGTATGGCCAGATCCGGCCCAGGTGAGGTTATCAGGTTTCAGCACCCCGGCGCCGGTCGCAAGAAGGCGCTCTCGCAGCCGAAGGGCCGCCAGGTCCTGCCGCAGGCCAAGCACGAGATCGAGACCCTGCTCGGCGACCGCCCCCGCGACCGCCAATACACGATCGAATACCTCCACCTGATCCAGGACCGGTGGCACCAGATCTCGGCCGCGCATCTGGCCGCGCTGGCCGACGAGCTCGGCATGGCCTTCGCCGAAGTCTTCGAGATCGCGACCTTCTACGCCCATTTCGACGTCATCAAGGAAGGCGAGCCCGACCTCCCGCCGCTCACGATCCGCGTCTGCGACAGCATCACCTGCGCCCTGTTCGGCGCCGAATCGCTGCTGGCCGAGCTGCAGCAGCGACGCGGTGGCGGGCACGCTGGGCGCGCCCGCCCGCGTGGTCCGCGCGCCTTGCGTTGGCCTGTGCCATCAGGCGCCGGCCGTCGAGGTCGGCCACAACTTCCTTCATCACGCCGACGCGGCCGCGGTGAAGGCCGCCGTCGCCGCCGGTGACACCCATCGCCCACATTCCTGACTACGATCGACTACGACCGCTACCGTGCCGAAGGTGGCTACCGTCTGCTCGAGCGCGTCCGCTCCGGCGAAACCTCGATCGAGGACGTCCTGACCGCGCTTGACGGCGGTGGATTGCGCGGCCTCGGCGGCGCCGGGTTCCCGACCGGGCGCAAGTGGCGCTCCGTCCGCGGCGAGAAGGGGCCGCGGCTGATGGCGGTCAACGGCGACGAGGGCGAGCCCGGCACGTTCAAGGACGGCTACTATCTCGAGGCGCGACCCGCACCGTTTCCTCGAAGGCACCTTGATCGGCGCGACCGTCGTCGAGGCCGAGGACGTCTATCTCTACATCCGCGACGAATATCCGGCCGCGCTCGAGATCCTCCACCGCGAGATCGCCAAGCTCCCGCCCGGCCTGCCTCGCCTTCACATCCGCCGCGGCGCCGGCGCCTACATTTGTGGCGAGGAAAGCTCGATGCTGGAAAGCATCGAGGGCAAGCGCGGCCTGCCGCGGCAAAAGCCGCCCTTCCCGTTCCAGGTCGGCCTCTGGGGCCGCCCCACCCTGATCAACAACATCGAGACCCTGTTCTGGGTCCGCGACATCGTCGAGCGCGGCGCCGACTGGTGGAAGAGCCACGGCCGCAACGGCCGGGTCGGCCTGCGCAGCTACTCGGTCTCCGGCCGCGTCCAGCGACCCCGGCGTCAAGCTCGCCCCCGCCGGCGTCACCGTGCAGGAGCTGATCGACGAGTTCTGCGGCGGCATGGCGGACGGCCACCAGTTCCGCGCCTACCTCCCCGGCGGCGCCTCCGGCGGCATCCTCCCCGCCGCCATGAACGACATCCCGCTCGACTTCGGCACGCTCGAAAAATACGGCTGCTTCATCGGCTCCGCCGCCGTGGTCATCTTCTCGCAGCACGACGACATCCGCGACGTCGCCCTCAACCTGATGCGCTTCTTCGAGGACGAGAGCTGCGGCCAGTGCACCCCGTGCCGCTCCGGCACGCAGAAGGCGCGCATGCTGATGGAGCGCGGCGACTGGGACGCCGGCCTGCTCGACGAGCTCGCCACCGTCATGCGCGACGCCTCCATCTGCGGCCTCGGCCAGGCCGCCAGCAACCCGCTGACCTCCGTGCTGCGTTACTTCCCCGAGATCCCTGCGCCCAAGGAGGCCGCCGAATGAGCAGCTCCACCACGCGGGAAGGCCCGCAATTCCTCGAGGGCGACACCACCGAAGTCGCCACCATCGCCTTCGAGCTCGATGGCCAGCTCGTCCAGGCCCGCGCCGGCGAGAGCATCTGGGACGTCGCCCGCCGCATGGGCACCGACATCCCCCATCTCTGCCATCGCCCGGAGCCCGGCTATCGCCCCGACGGCAACTGCCGCGTCTGCATGGTCGAGATCGAGGGCGAGCGCGTCCTCGCCCCGTCCTGCAAGCGCATGCCCGCCGTCGGCATGAAGGTCCACACCGGCACCGAGCGCGCCGAAAAGGCCCGCAAGATGGTGCTCGAGCTGCTCGTCGCCGACCAGCCCCCCCGCGCAACCTCGCACGACCCCACCAGCTCGTTCTGGAATTGGGCCGACCGCACCGGCGTCACCGAGAGCCGCTTCCCCGGCCTCGAGGACCGCTGGGAGCACGACCCCAGCCACCCCGCCATGCGCGTCAATTTCGACGCCTGCATCCAGTGCAACCTCTGCGTCCGCGCCTGCCGCGAGGTCCAGGTCAACGACGTCATCGGCATGGCCTACCGCAACGCCGCCGCCAAGCCGGTCTTCGACTTCGACGACCCGATGGGCCAATCCACCTGCGTCGCCTGCGGCGAGTGCGTCCAGGCCTGCCCCACCGGCGCGCTCATGCCCGCCGCCTACCTGAACGAGGACGAGCAGCGCGTGGTGTGGCCCGACCGCAAGGTCGACTCCCTCTGCCCCTATTGCGGCGTCGGCTGCCAGGTCACCTACGAGGTCAAGGACGAGCGCATCGTCTACGCCACCGGCAAGGACGGCCCGGCCAACCACAACCGCCTCTGCGTCAAGGGCCGCTTCGGCTTCGACTACATCCACCACCCGCACCGCCTCACGGCGCCCCTGATCCGCCTCGACAACGCCGCCAAGGACGCCGCCGACCAGATCGACCCGGCCAACCCCTGGACCCACTTCCGCGAAGCCACCTGGGAGGAGGCGCTCGACCGCGCCGCGGGAGGCTTCAGCCGCATCAAGGCCGAACACGGCCCGCACGGCCTGGCCGGCTTCGGCTCCGCCAAGGGCTCCAACGAGGAAGCCTACCTCTTCCAAAAACTGGTCCGCACCGGCTTCGGCTCCAACAACGTCGACCACTGCACCCGCCTCTGCCACGCCAGCTCGGTCGCCGCGCTGATGGAGGGCCTCAACTCCGGCGCCGTCTCCGCCCCCTTCGCGGCCGCGCTCGACGCCGAAATCATCATCGTCATCGGCGCCAACCCGACCGTGAACCACCCGGTCGCCGCCACCTTCATCAAGAACGCGGTCAAGCAACGGCGCCAAGCTGGTCGTCATGGACCCGCGCCGCCAGATGCTCTCCCGCCACGCCTGGCGCCACCTCGCCTTCAAGCCCGGCAGCGACGTCGCCCTGCTCAACGCGATGCTGCACACCATCATCACCGAGGGCCTGACCGACCAGCAATACATCGCCGGCTACACCGAGGGCTTCGAGGAGCTGCAGGCCCGCATCAAGGACTTCGCCCCCGAAGCCATGGAGCCCGTCTGCGGCATCCCCGCCGACACCATCCGCGAAGTCGCCCGCGCCTACGCCAAGTCCCGCGCCTCCCTCATCTTCTGGGGCATGGGCATCAGCCAGCACGTCCACGGCACCGACAACTCCCGCTGCCTGATCGCGCTCGCGCTGACCACCGGCCAGATCGGCCGCCCCGGCACCGGGCTGCATCCGCTGCGCGGCCAGAACAACGTCCAGGGCGCGTCCGACGCCGGCATGATCCCGATGGTCTACCCGGACTACCAGAACGTCGAGAGCCCGGAGATCCGCGCCCACTTCGAGCAATACTGGGGCCAGTCGCTCGACCCGGTCCGCGGCCTCACCGTCGTCGAGATCATGAACGCGATCCACGCCGGCATGATCCGCGGCATGTTCATCGAGGGCGAGAACCCGGCCATGTCCGACCCCGACCTCAACCACGCCCGCCAGGCCCTCGCCAAGCTGGAGCACCTCGTCGTCCAGGACCTGTTCCTGACCGAAACCGCCTTCCACGCCGACGTCGTGCTCCCCGCCTCGGCCTTCGCCGAGAAGAGCGGCACCTTCACCAACACCGACCGCCGCGTGCAGCTCGCCCGCCCCATCATCGCTCCGCCCGGCGACGCCCGTCAGGACTGGTGGATCATCAACGAGATCGGCCGCCGCATGGGCCTGCCCTGGCATTACCAGGACCCGTCCGAGGTGTTCGCCGAGATGGCCGCCACCATGCCGTCCTTTGCCAACATCACCTGGGAGCGCCTCGAACGCGAAGGCGCCGTCACCTACCCGGTCGACGCCCCCGACAAGCCCGGCAACGAGATCATCTTCTACGCCGGCTTCCCCACCCAGTCCGGCCGCGGCCGCATCGTCCCCGCCCACGTCCTGCCCCCGGACGAGCTGCCCGACGACGACTTCCCCATGGTCCTCTCCACCGGCCGCGTGCTGGAGCATTGGCACACCGGCTCCATGACCCGGCGCGCCGAGGTCCTCGACGCGATCGAGCCCGAAGCCGTCGCCTTCATGTCCCCCGGCGACCTCTGGCGCATGCGCCTCGAGCCCGGCGATTTCATCCTCCTCGAGACCCGCCGCGGCGCGGTTCAGGTCAAGGTCCGCAGCGACCGCGACGTGCCCAAGGGCATGGTGTTCATGCCGTTCTGTTACGCCGAGGCCGCCGCCAACCTCCTCACCAACCCCGCCCTCGACCCGTTCGGCAAGATCCCCGAATTCAAATTTTGCGCCGCCCGCGTCACCGCCCAGCAAGCCGTCGCCGCCGAATAAACCCCCAAACCCTCTCCCTCCAGGCTTGGGCCGCAACGCGGACCAAGGCCTGGGTGAGGGCCCCACCACCACCCCTCCGCCCTCTCCCCCGGAGGACGACCCGGCGCCGCGCCCCATCCCCGACCTCGCCGCCCCTGGATCCCCACGGCTCCTTCGTGCGCGCCGTGAACCCGCCAACCCCGGTGCTCACCGCCTGTTGGACGAAGCCGTCCCGGTCACATGCAGGGCTACGATCAGCTCTTCCTTGCCTCCGTCTGCCTCTCGGGTCGCTGTCAGGCTAACCAGGCTGGGCAAGACCGGCATACTGGTCCAGCCGTCATGCCAGCTGGCCGCACCTGCGCCGACCGCCCCGAAATAGCGGAATTGCAACCCGGACAAATTCTGCAGCACCACCGCCTCTCCCGCGTCCCCCGACAGCGCCATCGGGCGATACGGGGTCCAGCTGAGACGCAACGTATGTCCCGCGACCGCCAAGCGCATCAGCTTCAGCCCACCCGAGCCGGCCCTGAGCGGCGTGACGAACGAGAGCCCCTCCGGACCGCCGGCAAACGCAACCGGCTCGCCCGCCGCACCCGCCATGGGACGCGCATCCGTCAGTGTCCGTTCCAGGAAGTCGAAGTCCCGGGGCCGCCCCCGCGCGCGCCTCCGCCCGTGCCGTCAGGCGGCCGGTGGTAGCGAAGGTGAGTCGCCAGAGCCCGAGCAGCGCGGACAGCAGCAGCCCGAATACCGCCATCCCGACCAGCAGCTCCAACAGCGTCATGCCGCGCTCGCCCGTCCTGCGCCTCATCGCGGGTCCACCCGAAGCGTGGACAACACCAGGCTGCGTGGCCGGAAGCCCTCCTCCTGCCAGCGCACGGTGACATCGATCTGGTAGGGCACCGGAAGGCCCGCAGCCGGGTCGAGCAGGTCCGGACGGGCTCGGATCGTCACCGAGCGTTCCAGACCGTTCGGCAACTTGTCCGTCACGTTGATCGCGCCCGCGCCGGTGCCCTCCGCCACCGCAAGCGCGTTCCGTGCAACCTCCAGTGCAGCAGCTTCGGTCGTCGCCTGCCTCGCGCTGCGCAACCCGGTGCCGAGTGTGCGCGAGCAGCGACGTGGACGCCAGAAGCACGATCGCCAGCGCCACCAGGACCTCGATCAGCGTGAACCCAGCGCCGCCTCACGATGGCCCCGCGCTCCCGTCGCGCCCGTCGCTTCCGTCGCTCCAGGAGAGGACACGGAAGGCGGTCTGGGCGTCCGGCCGCAGCTCCACTTCGACCTCCCGCACGGCCCGCGTTCCCGCAGCGACAACGCCCTCCGACCGAATGCGCACGAAGCGGTGCATGGGCGGCCCCTGGCCGTCAGCGTCGTTGAGCAGCGGGATCGTGCCCGGCAGCACCGTCGCCTGTCCCCGGGCGCCGACGAGCCGGTCCACCTCCCAGCTCGCCATCCCCGGAAGGCTTCGCAGGACCGGCCCGGGCGCGGTCACCGGGTCGATCGCTGCGGTGCCGTTCCGGGCGGTCAGGAACGGCAGCGCACGTTGCAGCAGCCTGCGATCGATCCCGGGCAGGTCCAGCAGGTCCTCGACCTGCTCGATCGGGCGGCCGGCCCGCTGGGCGGCTTCCCGCCCCTGCACGATCGCCGCTGCGAGCCCGTCCGCCGCGGCGCCGTTCGCGCCCAAGCGCCCGGAACAGTCCCGAGAGCACGATCGGCGCGGCCTCCGTCGCGTCCAGAAGACCCAACTCGTCCTGCACGGAGAGCAGCAGCTCCGCGCTGCCGAACCGGGACCGGACCACCCTGCCGTCGCGCGGCCAGGAGCCATCAGGCCCGGCTCCGAGCGTGCCGAGCAGCGCGAGCGCGACGCCGCCGTCAGCCGCCGCGCCGGCGCGGGCGACCGACATCTCCGTCCGCACCAGCACCGCGTCAGTCCGCGAGGAGACGAGGAAGGTGCTGGCGGCCAGCGCGAGCAGGCCGCACATCCACAGCACGAAGGGCAGCACGAACCCGCGCTGCCCTCGCACCCTGCCGCTCCCGCCCGATCAGGGGCCGGGGGCGGCGTCAGAGTCCAGTCGACGCCGCCGCACTGCAGTAGAACTGGGCGCGCGCGGTGTCCCCCGCCGTCGGCGTGAAGCCGCCGTTGAGGACGGCACTGCCCTGCGCCGCGGCGACCAGCGCCGTGGCGGCGGATTGCCGCAGGAAGCGCTGGTTGATCGCGCTCTTGGCCGCGAGCTTCACGACGCAGACAAATCCGTCATGAGTGCCGTAACGTTCCTCGAGCGAGGGCCGCGGATCGCCGGCGGCGACGCGGGCCGCCTGCGTGGTCGCGAACGGCTGGTAGCTGCCGCTCAGGTTGCAGACTTCGCCCTTGCGCCCGCCGGTGGCCCAGATGTTCCACCCGGTATAGGTCCCGAGCGGCGCCTGCAGGTTGACGGACGGGATGCCCACGACCTCGTTGCCGTCGGTGTTGGTCTTCACCACGTAGGTCGGGAAGAAGCCGAGGATCGTGCGGCGGCTCGTAGTCGATGATGCCGGTCTGTTTGGCAGCGTTGAAGCGCGGGCCGAAATCATAGTTGGTGAACGGGTTCACCAGGTTTGGCGGCAGCGGGAAGCCCGGTATGTTCGGGAACTGCATCGCGCTCTGGGTCGCCGGCACGAGCTGGCCGTTGGCGAGCTTGGGATAGACGCTGGCGGGCGGCGTGACGCCGTTCATGACCCAGGCGACCACGCTGTCCTGCACGGCGTTGAACTGGTCCGCCTCGGGATTGGGATTGCCAGGGAAGGTGCAGCCCGACGGAACCGCCGGGAGCGTGGTCGGGAACACGGTCGAGGGCGGATTCGGGCTGCCGCTGCCGCCGAAGGCCGACGCGCCGCCGCCGCCATGCTGCGTGCTCGGGAAGTAGTAGGTGTAGACGTTGGCCGGCTCCGGCAGGTCCTGCGTCGCGGTGGTGCCCAGCCGGTCGGGGGACATCTTCAGGTCCCACCACTCGGTGCCGCCGAACGTCTCGACGACCTTGGGGCAGGTGCCGGTCGCGGTGCAGGAATGCAGGATGCCGTCGGCCGGGCGGTTGCGCGCGGGGTCCGGCCAGTCGCCCCACCAAACCGGCGCCTCGTCGCCCGCCATGTAGAGCATCTGGATCACGTCCGGCAGGGCGAAGCGGGTGTTCATCCAGATCTGCCGGCCGGCGATATGCGGCCAGATCGCGTCGAAGACCTGCCGGTTCGCCTCGCTTTGGTTGAAGCCGTAATAGGTGAACGAGCGCAGGTAGTTGCCGGACTGCGACGTCCCCATGCCGACCATCTTCGTGATCTGGCCGGCCAGCGGGTTGGGCGTCCCGTTGTCGTCCTGCGTCGCATCGCGCAGGAAGGTCAGCGCATCCCGCGTCGCCGCGAACCCGATGCCGAGCACCAGCGGATCGCGGGCGGTGTAGACCATCTCGTAGATCAGGTTCGGATCGATCCCATTGCGCAGGCAGATGCGCGTCGGATCAGGCGTGCCGGGGAACGGCGTGGTCCGGCAATCGGCCCAGGCCCAGTCGGACGGCGCGATCTGCGTGCGTCCGGTCTCCTCGCCGGTGATCGCCTGGTAGGTGGCGCTCCAGAGCGTCGCCTGCGACGTGTCCAGCGTGGCCGGTCGATAGGGCAGCGGGGCGCTGTAGTTGATCAGCTGCCCGGTCGAGCCGCTCTGGTTCAGCATGTAGCCGTAGACCGGGCCTGTGATCGTGCGTATTGCCGGTGTTCCTCGCGACCGGGACCTGCAGCACCTGCGCGCCGGAGGCACCGTTATAGGGGCCCGCGTTGAGGTCGCTGCAGGGATAATCGGTGATGCAGGGCTTCGCGAGCAGGTCACCCTGCCAGCCGGTCCAGACATAGGTGGCGCCGGGCGCCGCGGTTACGGCGTTGGGCAGCGATTGCCCGCCGCGGTTGGCGACCTGGTAGAGCATCAGACCGGTCGCGCCCGCTGTTGGGGCGCAGCACGGTGATGGTCGCGACGTAAGGGACCTTGCCGTTGCCGTCGAGCGGCGGCCAGGCCGATGTCCTGGATGATCGTGTTGTGGCTGTCGGCCGGGTCGAGCTCGCCGAAGATCCGGCCATACAATTGCGTGTAAGCCACGCCGCCGATGGTCGGCGAAGTGGTGCAATCGATCACGATCCTGGTGATCCGGGCTTCTGCCGGCATCGATAGCGACAGAGCGCTCGCCGCCAACAGGCCAAGCACCGGCCGGAGCATTTTGCTCGCCTTCATTGTTGTGTTCCCCCTCCGATCGTTGTTCCTAGAGCATTTCCGTCGCATAGGCCGAACTGCTGTAATCGTTCGATCGGGAGTAGTGCTCGCCAAAACAAAGCCTAGAGCAGGTTCCGTGAGCCGATGCGAACGGAACATGCTCTAGACGCCGCGGACGCGCCCGATCCCGAACATGGCCAGCATCGCGGCGAGCCCGGCGAGCACGAGGCTGCCGGCGGGCGGCTCCGGAACCGCCGGCGCGTTGCAGCCCCCATCCGGTCCGGTATTGCCGAAACATGCCTCTTGCAGTCCCGTCGGCGTGTTGAACAGGACTGCGAACTCCGCTGGGTCGGACGTGTCGAAGCTGCTGTCGTAGGTGAAGTTGGTCGTGCCGCCCGTGATCGGGGCTCCGCCCGGGCCAGTGAACTTGTAGCAAACCGCGGTCGTGAACGTGGCCCCGAGTGATGGCGGGTTACAGCCCAGCGGGTCGGTGCCGAACGAGAGATTCTCCGTCGACCACCCGGCCAGGGTGGTTCCCGGATTGCCACTGATCCCATTCAGCACCTGGGCGGCGACCAGAAGCTCGGTGACGCCGAAGGCAGGGTTCGTGTCCGTGAGCGCGATGGTGTCGGCGCCGACATCCTTGGTCACGGTGAAGTCGGTTGCTCGCGCGCTGGCCGCCCCGAGCACTCCCAGAACGATGACCGACACGGCCACCGAGTTCAGCCTGGACCCCATGGCGCGATCTCCCTTGTTTTCGTTTTGGTTCTGTTATACTATTTCAGGTTATAACAACGCCTCGTTTCTGCGATGTCACTTTGGCGTGGGCTGGCGCTTGACCCCAGCCGACTGCCTCTCGGCTCTAAACCCCTTGACTCCCGCTGCCGGTAAATATTCCCATCCGCCCATGTCCGCCGCCGAGCCCAACCCCGACCTCGACTTCTGCAAATCCCTCTGTCGCGACGTCGCCGACATGAGCCTCGAGATCGCCCGCGCGCTGCGCGACCGCATCGTCCCCACCGAGCACGCCGCTCCCCCGGCCCCCGACGTCCATCTCCCCGCTTTGGCAAAAGCCTTCGACGGCGTCTCCGCCGGCATCCGCCGCACCGTCCTCCTGATCCAGCGCCTCGCGGAGCCCCGCGCCGTCCCCAACCCGGACCGCCTCGCCGCCCGCAAGCGCGTCCTCCGCGCCGTCGAGGACGAAATCGCCCGCGCCCCGCTCGAACCCGAACACGCCGAGCGCCTGACCTGCGAACTGCACGAGCGCCTCGAAACCCTCGAGTTCGAGGACGACCTCGACGACCGTCCCGCCGGCGAGATCATCCAGGACATCATCCACGACCTCGGCCTCGGCCCCGCCTGCACGGCGCCCCCCCGCGCTGGAAGCGCCGCACCCCCGAAGAGGTCGCCGCCCTCGCCGCCCGCGCCGCGAACACCCTCATCGCCCGCGCCGGCCTCCCCGCCAACGACACCCCGCCCGAGCGAGAATACCGCCTCCTCGCCACCCCCAACGGCACCTGACCACCGCGTCATGGCCGGACTTGATCCGGCCATCTCGCCCGCGAGCCGCAACGCGGATCAAGGCCAGGCTGAGCGCGCCCCCGCCGCAACCGCGCCGAGCGCCTGCTTCACCCCCACAACCCCTTCCCCGCCAGCCAATCCTGCACCACCCCGGCAACCACGTCGTTGTTCCGGTCCATCATCATCATGTGGCAGTTGCCATGGATCCCGTGCTGCGGCAGGTCGATCACGTCCACGCTCCCGCCCGCCGCCCGCAGCGCGTCGGCGAACTTGAGCCCGGCCGCCCGGATCGCCGGCCAGCGCGAATCCCGGTCGATGAAGTCCCCGTAGACCATCAGCACCGGCACATCCTTCAGCGCCGCGACATGCGCCAGTTCCCCCGTCGCCGCCGGCTCGACCAGCACGATCGCCCGCACCTTATCCGGCCGCTGCATCGGCGCCTGGCACCCGAACAGCCCCGCCTGGCTATGCGCCATAACCACCGCCGGCTCGACCCGGTCGAGCAGCGCCAGATACGCCTTCAGCGTGAGCGCATCCGTGGTGGTGAACCGCGGCACGATCTGGCGCACGAAGTTGCGGTAGCTCTCCGGATCCGACGGAAACTGGCAACCCGGATACGTCGTGTGGCTGGCAAAGCTGCCGGCCGGCCCGATGCGGAACCGGGTCCAAGGGTCGCTCTCCGGCAGGAACACCGAATCCCCCCGGTCTGGTCAGGGATCATGGTCCAGCCGGCCCGGCCGCGCTCCACCGCGTCCGACACGAACACCGGCCAGCCGCGGCGCAGGAAGATGCTTTGCCAGCCCTCCCGACCATCCGGCGTCGTCTCCCACGTCACGCCCGTCAGCCCGCCGCCATGCCACATCAGGATCGGCGCCTTCCCGCGCCGCTCCGCCGGGATCATGTACTGGGCATACATCTGCCCCATTAGGTACGTCCCGTTCGGATCGACCTTTGCCGGCACACCGCCAGGGCTGAACAGGATCTCGCGCACGGGTTGGCCGCTGATGACCACATCCTCCCCGCCGACATGGAAGCTGCCCCAATCCGAGAGCGCGACTTGCTGTCTGGCCGGCTCCGCTGGCGCGGACGCGCGCGAGGCGGCGCTGGCAAGCGTGGCGCCGACGGCGCCGAGCAAAGGACGGCGTTGCACGGATGGACCTCCCAGTTCTGCCGATTGTCGGCGGTCGCGGCCGGACTATACCCCGCCCGACGCAAGTCGGGAGGCCGACAGACCCCCCGGCTTGTCAGACCAGGCGGTCAGACCAGCAGGCTGGTGATCGACGAGCCCGAGCTCGAGGTGGAGCTCGAGTTATTGATGCTGTTCTCGATCAGGAACTGGCGCGCGAAGTTCTCGACGAACTTTGGGTCCTTCAACTTGCTGATATCCAGCCGGGTCGAGATCGCCTTCTCCTGCGCCTCCAGCGGCTGGAACGCGATCTGCTGCGGGATGCCCAGCGCCCCGGTCACCACCTGCCGGAAGTTGCTGTCGCCGAGGATCTGGTCGACGCTGGTGATGGTCGAGGCTCGGCTGCGGAAGTCCAGCGCCGCCGAGAGCCCGGGCGTGGTCTGGTCCAGCGACTGCTCCCACTGGACCTGGGCATAGCCGCTGGTGATCGTGCTGAGAACGCTCGGGTCCTTCAGCACGCTCAGGCCCTTGTTGGCGAAGTCGTAGGTCTTCGCCATGGACAGCCACGCCGGATTGCTCAACGTGCTCGCGAGGTTGCCGGTCTTATTCGGGTCGGACATCAGCGCCTTGGTGGCCAGCGCCGTGTAGTCGGCCTGGTCGCCGAGCCCGTTGGCCGTCAGCAACACCTTGCGCGCGATCGGATCGTTCATCACGTCCTGCAGCGTTTTCGCCTTGCCGACGACGTCGAGGAAATGCTGAAGTCTCCGCCTTCGTCTCCGGGTCGTTCTCCTGGATCTTGACGTCCTTGGTCTGGTTCGCCTCTGCCTGAGTGAGCGCTTCCACCGGGTCGGTGCTGGAGCCGGAAGACCCGCCGCCGTAGAGGATGGTCGCGATGTCCGTCGAGCCGCTACTCGTCGTCATGCTCTGAAGCAAGCTCAGCGCGACCGAAGAGGAACTGATCGTCGTCATGCGGCCAGTCTGGCGCGCAAACGTTAACGAAGCCTGAACCCCTCGCCTTGTCGGCTCAGATGAACTGCCCCCGCAGGAAGCCCAGCGCCGGCAACGGCGTCCAGGCCCGCGGCAGGTCCTCCTTGCGGATCGGCGCGACGCTGTAAAGCGGCGCCGGCTGCCGGCAACCCTGGAACAGGTTCGAATAGGCCCGGATCTGCTGCTCGCGCCATGCCCGGTCGGCAAGGGCGCGTTCGCGGCTCGGGAAGATCTCGGCGACGCGGGTCTTGCGCCCGACCGAGGCGACCACCGCCCACAGCGTGTCGTCACGGCGGGGCCTGAACTCGATCACCGCAGTCATCGGCGTCGATATTGGCACCACCGGTACCCGGAGCAACCCTGATTCGACCTTTGTTGCAACGCAGCGCTGGCCCGACGAAACCGCGGCGACCCCGCAACGTAGGGAGCCCCGCGCACCAGGGGTCCAGGATGAGGCTGTTCAAATGTCAGCACTGCAACCAGGTGCTGTTCTTCGAGAACCGCACGTGCGGACGGTGCGGCCACCGCCTCGGCTTCCTGCCCGAGCCGTGCGAACTCAGCGCGCTCGAACCGCAGGACAACGGGTGGCGCGCACTCGCCCAGCCTGGCTCGGAGTGGCGCTTTTGCGCCAACGCCAGCTACGAGGTCTGCAACTGGCTGGTTCCGGCGGCGTCCGGCGAGCAGTTCTGCGTCGCCTGCCGCCATAACCGTACCGTCCCGGACCTCTCGATCGAGTCGAGCCTGCTCGCCTGGCGGAAGATGGAGTTCGCCAAGCATCGGCTGTTCTACACTCTGCTACGCTTGCAGTTGCCGACGCCC
Source organism: uncultured Alphaproteobacteria bacterium (assembly GCA_963708585.1). Classification (GTDB taxonomy): domain Bacteria; phylum Pseudomonadota; class Alphaproteobacteria; order Acetobacterales; family Acetobacteraceae; genus JAVVHH01. Next base: position 342,214 of record CAVPSW010000001.1, read on the forward strand.
AATCGCATCGATGATCCACAGAGCGGCTTGGTGTTCGACTTCCTGGCCGACCCGGCGGACCCCAACGGCCCCAAGGTCCTGACCGGCCACGACGAAGGCGTGATCACCCTGGCGCTCGCCGAGGCCGACGACGCGGAGCGTGAGGCGAGGCGGACCAGATGGGCGAGCCCTACCGCACGCTGCTCGGCCATTTTCGCCACGAGGTGGGGCATTTCTATTGGAACGTGCTGGTCCGGGACCGCGGCCAGGAAGAGGCGTGCCGCGCCATGTTCGGCGACGACCGGCAGGATTACGGCGAGGCGCTCGAACGCCACTACGCCCAGGGAGCGCCGGCGAACTGGCAGGACAATTTCGTCAGCACCTATGCCACCGCCCATGCCTGGGAAGACTGGGCCGAGACCTGGGCGCACTATCTCCACATCATCGACAGCCTAGAGACGGCCGCCGCGTTCGGACTGGAGGTCCATCCCAGCATCGACGCGGACGATCTGCTGCACGCCGAACCCGCGGCCGACCCCTACGGCGAACGCCGGTTCGATCGGCTGGCCGAGACCTGGCTGCCGCTCACCATCGCGCTGAACGCGATGAACCGCAGTATGGGGCTGGGCGATCTCTACCCGTTCGTGCTGTCGCCAGCGGTGATCAGCAAGCTCAGCTTCATCCACGACCTGGTGCACGCTGGACACGAGCCGGGCTAAGCTCCGGCGGGCCCGCTGAGCGGCCCCTCACCGGAGGTCACGATGCCGCTCGACGAGTCCGGCCCGCGCCGCAGCGCTCGCAACGTGCTCGGGGGCACGCTCGAACTGTGCTCGCTCGACCCCCGCACCGGGTTCACCCGGAGCGGGTGCTGCGAGACTGGGCCGGATGATGACGGCAGCCACACCGTCTGCGCCGAGATGACGGCCGACTTCCTCGAGTTCAGCCGCGCGGTCGGCAACGATCTCAGCACGCCGCGGCCCGAATACGGCTTCCCCGGCCTGCGACCCGGCGACCGCTGGTGCCTATGCGCACCGCGATGGCATGAGGCACTCAAGGCCGGGATGGCGCCTCGGGTCGTGCTTCGCGCAACCCACGCGATGGCGCTCGCGTATTGCCGCCTTGAAGACCTCCAGGCCTACGCGGTGCCCGACTGAAGCGATCCTTCAGGCCATCCCGCTCCGTACCAACCGCACGACTAGCCCGCCATAGACGATGCATGGCAAGATGATCGCTGCCGCGAAGACGCTGACCGCGAACGCGCGCCGGAAGAACGGGATAGTTGCGCCGAGGAGCGAGACGCCGCCCACGACCGGATATCCCAGATTCCGGAGATCGTCTGTCGAGTGGAACGACTGGTCGAGCTGCACCAGCAGCAGCGCCAAGCCCAGACCGGCGCCGAGGCCTGCGACCAACACGCCGGTCAGCAGCTTGGTCCGGGCCGGGGCGATGGGCACGCGCGGGACCAGCGGCGGGTCGATGATCTGGATTTTCACCTTGTCGGAGGTCGCCTCAGCCGCCGCGGAGATCCGCATCGACTCGCGCCGGGACAGTAGGGCGTCGTAGTTGGTCCGCAGAATGCCGTAATCACGATCCAGGCCGATGGCTTCAGCCTGCAGGCCGGGCGCACTGCGCGCGATCGTCTCCATCCGGTCACGCTCCTTGGTCGCATCGGCCAACTGACGCTGCAGCGACGCGATCGTGGTGTCCGTCTCGACCAGGCGAACCTTCAACTGCTCGTACACAGGGTTCGGAACCGCCCGACTTCCAGGGGCCGGCGCCTTGGTGCCCGCCGCGCTCTCGGCCGGGTCGCGGCCCAGCTTGCCGGCCTTGAGCGCCGCGATCAGCTGCTTCTGCGCGATCACGTCCGGATGGGCGTCGGTCAGGCGGAGCTGCAACTCGCGCAACTGTTGTTCGGCCTGTTCGAGACGCGAAGCCGCGGTTGCCGCCGGTCCACTCTCATTGTCGGTGACCAGAAGGGGTGGCGTGCCTGCCAGCTCCTTGGCGAGCGAGATGCGGCGAGCCTGAGCGTCCTCGAGTTGGCCGGTCAACGTCTTCACATTGGTCCTGGCCGCGTCGAGCCCACTTACCCCGGCATCACCGGGCAGAAGGTCCATATAGCGGGTGCGGAACTCGGCCCGGCGCCGCTCCGTGTCCCGCAATTGCCGTTCGTAGATCGCGAGCTGACTCTCGATGAACTTGCTCGCGTTCTCGAGGTCCGTGCGGTTATTGCCCGCCTTGCCCTCAACAAACGCGTTCAGCATCTGCTGGACAACGTCAAAGGCAAGCTTGGGTCTCTCGTTGCGATACGAGATCAGGAACAGATTGCGGGTCTGAGGGACGATCTTGATGTCATTCGCCAACCGGGTCGAGCAGCGTCTCGCGCTCCGCAGGCGTTCCGGCCTGCAGCTCAAGATCCGTGCTTGACACCAGCTTCTCCAAGCTGGGGCGGCTCAGCAGTGTGCGCGACAGCAGGTCGACTTGGGACTGAAGGGAGGTGTCAACCGACAGGCCACGAAGCAAGGGCGTGAGGATCGCGTCCGCGTCGATGTACATCCGCGCGCTGGCTTCGTAGGTGTTCGGCATGCGCATTACGGCGACGTAGCCGGCCGCGCAGACGAGCCAGCACAGCATGATCGCGGGCCAGCGATACCGCCACGCCGCGGTGAGTTGCTTTCGAAGCAGGAGTTGAAATTGATACATGGCCGTGTCGATCGATCTAGAAGTAGGTCTGCGGGATCAGGAGAATGTCGCCCGGCGCCATGAGAACGTTCTGATCGATGTCGCCGTCCCTGATGAGGTCGGACAGGCGCACCGGGATGACCTGACGCGGGCCGCCATAGCGGCGGATAATCACGGCACGATTGCCGGCGGCATAACGGGTCAGGCCATGGGTCGCGATCATGACGTCGAGCAGCGTCATCTGGTCGCGGTAGGGGACGGCGACCGGGTCGATCGCCTCGCCGATGACGCGGACCTGGCGGCTGGTCGGGCCGACGAAGCCGTTGACGATGACGGAGACCTTGGGCTCCTTCACGTATTCCTTGAGCCGTGCCTCGATGGAACGGGCCAGTTCGGTGGCGGTCTTGCCGGACGCGATGATCTCCGGGACCAGCGGCAGCGAGATCCGTCCATCAGGGGCGACGATCGCGGTCGTGCTCAGTTCCGGGTTGCGGAACACATAGATGCCCATCGAGTCGCCGGGGCCGATGATGTAGGGCAGGTTGGGCTCGACGACCTGGTTCACCGGCGGCGAGCGATGGCGAGCAGGCAACGAGCGCGCCGGCTAGCACCAACGACAGACAGAAGAACCGCCCCAATTGGCTGATCATGCGCTCGCCCGGCCCCCACTTGATTGAAAGTCAGCCTTCATACCACAAAACCGTGGTAGGCGCGGAAGGAGTCGAACCCCCGGCCTCTGCCATGTGATAGCAGCGCTCTGCCACTGAGCTACACGCCTTCGAGCAGGTGCAATAGCACTGCGACTTTTGTGAGGCAAAGTGGGATCAAGCGGGCAGCAGGCTGGTTTTGCCCTGCAGCCCGGTCAGCGTCGCCCGCAGCCCATCGCGCAGTTCTGTCGTCGCCCTCACCCCCAACATGTCCGCCGCCAGTTCCGGGCAGCCGACCGAGCGCTCGATGTCGCCGGGCCGCGGCGCGGCGTGCCGGACCGTGGGCTCGCAGCCGACCAGGCTGCCGATCGTGCGTGCCAGGTCCAGCACGGAGGTCTCCCGCCCGGTGCAGGCGTTGAGGACAGGCGCGGCGGGCAGGTCTCCGCTGCGCAGCGCCTCCATGCCCGCGCGGAGGAAGGCGACGATATCGCCGACGAAGACGAAGTCGCGGGTTTGCCGTCCGTCACCGTAGACGTTGACCGGGCGCCCGGCCGCGAGCGTCTCGGTGAAGATGGAGATGACGCCGCTATATGGAGAGTGCGGGTCCTGCCGTGGGCCGTAGACGTTGAAGAAGCGGAAGCCGACCGAGGGCACGCCATGCACGATGGCGGCGGCGCCGGCATGCAACTCGGACCCGCGCTTGTCCGCGCCATAGGCGGTCAGCGGCATGGGCAGCGCACTGCTCGTGCGCGACGCCCTCCGTTCGGCCGTAGACCGCAGCGGACGACGCATAGACAACCGGCAGCCCGCCGAGATGGCGCGCCACGTCCAGCACCGCGATCGTCCCGCCGAGGTTGACCCGGTGCGTGCCCAGCCAGTCCTCGTTGGAGCGAAGGACAGAGGCGATCGCGGCCAGGTGGAAGCAGCCAGACGTGCCGAGCAGCGCACGGCGGACGAGCCGACCATCGCACACGTCCCCGCGCAGCACCTCGCAGCGCGGGTCGATGTTCTCGATCTTGCCGGTTGAGAAATCATCGAGGATGCGGACGGCGTGCCCGGCTCCCAGCAAGGCATCTGCCAGGTGAGAGCCGATGAACCCCGCACCTCCTGTAATCGCGTACGTGCCCACGCGTGCTCCGTTCCGTCGCTACCGAAACCTGATTTACCGCGTCACGCTAGCCCAAGTTCGTTAATGGGCCGTTGAGATACCGAGATGTGAACTGCCGGGCGGTATAGCCGGTCACCCCGCGCCCGCCCCCATAAAATATGCGCCTGACGCAAAATTCGTCCAGCGTCATGTCGGGCGAGATGCCGGAGCGCCACCGGGCGGAGCGGGTTCAGGCCCAGCAACCCGATCCGGCGGCGCCGCTCCCCGGTCCAGTCACGCTTATACGGGTCGTCGCCGCGTCCGAAATCGAGGCTCGTCACCCCGTCCTCCTCGATAAGGCTCCGGATCACCGCGGCGGTGAGCACCGTCCCGGGCGAGAGTGGCTTATAGGCTTCGTCGTGCGCCAGCTTCAGCACCGTCGCCTCCGACCCGACGACCGTCCAGTATTGCGCGGCAATCGGGCGCTCGCCCGCCCAGATCAGGCCGATGCGCGAGCGCGCCGGTGTCGGCGAGGGCGCGAACCAGGGCGGCGTTGAAGCGGGGGAACGGCTCAGGCTCCTTCCAGCTTCGGGCGTAGACGTGCTCGTAGGCGGCCAGCGCCGGCTCGAGTAGCGAGCCGGACCGGACCACTTCGAGCCGCAAGCCGTCCCGCTCCGCCGCGCGGCTCTTGCGGCGGATCGTCTCGCGCAAGCTGCCCGGCCGGGACTGGAGATAGCCCGCCCACGACCCGCCGGGCACCTCCCCGCGCCAGTTGCCGAAATGCTCGAACGTCCGGGTGACCAAGCCGGCGCGCCCGAACGCCCGGCGCAGTTCGGGCAGAAGTGGCCAGTCCGGATCGAGCGCGTCCAGCCGGGTCGTCGGCCATGCCCGGCACAGGCGGGCGAAGGCGCCGAACGCGGCCCGGCGCAGGGCCGGGTCGGCATCGGGGCGCAGCAGGGGCTGGTAAAGACAGGTGTAGGGCGTGGTGAGCGACTGCCAGGTCCGGCCGGGGCCGGCCTGCATCGGGACCAGCGCGAGCGGCGCATCGCCTTCCGTGATCAGCAGGAAGCGCGCCTCCGCCCCGTCCGGCAGCGCCGCCTCCGCGCTCGCCGCGAGCCACTCGCGCCCGGTCTGCAGCCCGGCGCCGGCGGCGAACAGCGTGTCCCAATCCGAGCCCAGCCGGCTCAGGTCCCGCTCCGTCCTGACCTGCAGCGTGCCGCCCCCGTTCAACGGCGCAGGCTGTAATACGCGAGGCCGACCCATTCGTGCAGGGCATAGTAGCTGTTGAGCCAGGCCGACGCGGTGACGACCACCTGGCGCCAGGAGAACGGCGGCGTGTAGGCCGGACGGACCGGCGCGGCGACCGGGTCGAGCCCGGAGGCGCGGAATGCGAGCAGGCTTCGGCGCATGTGCCAGTCGTGGGTGACCAGGTAGATCCGCGTGATCCCGGCCGGCTTGAGAATGGCGGCGCTGAATTCCGCGTTCTGCCAGGTATCGACGGAGCGGTCCTCCTCCCATTGCACGGGCACGCGGAAATCGTCGCGCAGGCTCGACGCCATCATGCTGGCCAGGGTCGTCTGTGCGCCGAGGAAGCTGCCGCCGCTGACGAGGATCGGCAGCCCGGTGCTGCGGTGCAAGGAAGCGGCGGCGCGCAGGCGGTCGAGTGTGAGCAGGCCCGGCTCGAGGTCGACCGGGCCGCCGACCCGGATGGCGTCGCCGGAGAGGACCACGATGGCCGCAGGGGCCGGGCCTGGGGCGGGCGGCGGCGGGGTCAGGCTGTTCAGAAGCGCGGTGGCGACCAGCGGCATGCCGAGCACGGCGGTGACGAGCAGCGCGAGGACGGCCAGCGGGCGGGCGCGCCGGCCGGCGAGAAGCAGCAGCAGCGCCAGGATCACCAGGCTCGCCGGGGGCAGCAGCACGTCGATGACGAGATTCACTCGGTCGGCCTCCAGGTCGGCCGGACCCTGCCAGGACCGAGGCGGCGTGAGAAGGTGCAGGCGGCCCTGATCCAGGGTAGATGTGCAGGCTCATGTTCAGAACGATGCTCACTCGCCCCGATCTCGACTGCGGCCGGACCGCGCTCGAGGCGCGTTGGCGCACCTTCGCCGCCGAGGCCGGGGCGTCGTTCTTCCAAGATTGGACCTGGGTCGGGTGCCTGGCCGTGGAGCGCTACCCGGACCCGTTGCTGCTGGAGGTGACCCGCGACGGACGCACCGTGGCGCTGGCGCTGTTCAACCGGCGCAACAGCCGGATGGAGGGCGACTCGCTCTACCTGCACGAGAGCGATGACCCGGTGCTCGAACTCCATTTTCACGGAGCATAACGGCCCGCTCGTCGCGGTGGCCGACCCGGTGCTGCGGCAGGCGATCCTGGCCGACTTGCTCACCGAGGCGATGACCGCGCCGATCGGCGGGGTGAAGGCGCGCCCCCGCCGGCTCGTTCTCTCAGGCGTGGGACAGGACTGCGCGGCGGCGGCGATGCTGACCGGCGGGTTCGTCGACCAGGACTCGGTCCGCATCGCTCCCTACGTCGACTTCGCCACGGTGCCGGCTGGGCAGCCCTTCATCGAGCGGCTGAGCCGTAACACGCGTCACCAACTCCGTCGCTCGAACCGGCAATACGAGGCGGCCGGCCCGCTCCGGCTGCGTCGGGCGGAGACGGTGGAGGAGGGGCTGGCTTTCCTGGCCGAGCTGATCACGCTGCACGAGGTGACCTGGCGGGCGCGCGGCAAGCCGGGCGCGTTCGCGACCCCGGCGGTGCGGCGGTTCCACCAGGCGCTGATTACCGGCGGTGTGCCACGGGGCGAGGTCGACCTGCTTCAGATTGCCGCCGGGCCGGTCGTGCTCGGGTACCTGATGAACTTCCGCCACCGCGGGGTGGTCTCGGCCTATCAGAGCGGGTTCAATTACCGCGATGCCGGGCCGCACCAGAAGCCGGGGCTGACCTGTCACTTTCTGGCCATCGAGGCCTATCGACAAGCCGGGCGTGCGCGAATACGACTTCCTGGCCGGGGCGGACCGCTACAAGCTGAGCCTGGCCAACGCCCAGCGCTGGATGCATTGGCTGAGCGTCGCGCCGGCCTGGCACCCGAAGGCGGTGAGCACGCGGGTCCGGCGGCTGCTCCGGCTTTGAGGCGGGGGTCGAACCGGGGTCCGGGCGCAGACGTTGGCCCGGGACGAAGGGGAGGAGCGCGCATGAGCGGCGACAAGGAAGAGAGCGTCGCGTCCGGCTACGGCGAGGACGACACGGAGGCGGCGGCGATGACGGAGGTCGCTCAGCATGGGCCGCGACGCGACCCAGAAGCAGGCGCCCAGGTTCCGCCGGAAGGAACGGCAATTCCCGCCGCGGGCACGACGGAGACGGACGTTGCCGCGAACCTGAAGGAAAAGGCGGAGCGCGAAAGCAACGGTTAATCTATCGCTCGTATTCTGCTGCTCATCCGAAGCCGGAGGCAGGCGGTGACAGGACGTCATGGGTCGATTGGTCGGGCGCGCGGGCGACCCGTTGCACCCATCCTGCTCGCGTCCACGGGCAATTCCACTTAAGATAGCAGCGTGGATCAGGGCACAACCGCTTCGACGCGCCCGGCAGAACGCGGGGATCGGGGTCGATTTTACCTCCTGAGCGGCGCGATTTACATCGTCATGGCCCTCTTGGGGGCGGTCACGATTGGAGCGGCGCTTCGCGCCAGCGCCTTGACGGACGCGCACCGGACCCTTGATGGGCTGAGCACGGCCATCTCGGAGCAGACGTCCCGCTCCCTGCAAGCGATCGATGTCGTGCTGCAGGACACGATCCACCAGGCGGAGTTCGCTTCCTTGCGGAGCGGCACGCCGCTGCGAGCGATGCTGTCGAGCGCGGAGATGAAATCAGCTCCTGCGCGATCAGCTCCGCAGCGCGAGCCAGCTCGACGCCCTCACCCTGGTCAATGAGCACGGCTACACCGTCAACATGAGCCGCGGCTTTACCTCGCCTACGCTGGACGTGAGGAACCGCGACTATTTCCGGGCGCTGAGCGATCCAGCCTCGGCGGAGCCTTTCATCGGCAGACCAACTCGCAGCCTGGTCAACCAGGCCTGGAGCGTGTTCGTCGCCCGGCGGCTCGAGGCCGGCCCAGGCGGGTTCGCGGCCATCCTCGTCGGCGTGGTTCCGCTGGAGCGGCTGGCCGAAACCTATCAGAGCGTGGCCGCCGTGCCCGGCAGCGCGGCGACGCTGCTGAGCGACGACCGGGTGGTGATGGCGCGCTTTCCGTGGGACGAGGCGATGATCGGCAGGGTCGCGCCACCGCCGGACCATGACATGCTGCTGTCCGCGCACCGGCTGCCGCAGGCACCGCTCACGGTGGAGGTGACGCTCAGCGACTACGCGGCCTTGGCGTCTTGGCGCCGGCAGGTGCTGGCCATCACCGTGCTGACGGCGGCCACGGTCATGGGCGTGGCGATCATGCTGTACACCTTGCTGCGGCAGTTCCGCACGCAACGGGCCAACCGCGACGCCCTGACGCAGCGCAACCAGGATCTCGAGCAGGCGCGCAGCGATCTCGAGCATCAAACTAGGCAGCTGGAGCAAACCGCTGCAGCCTTGCGCGGCGGAGAAGCGCTGTTGGCCGAGCGGTCGGCCACGCTCGACACGACACTAGAATATATGGACCAAGGGATCATGATGGTGAACGCGGCCGGGGAGGTCGCCGCGTTCAATCACCGGGTCGTGGAGATGCTCGACATCCCGGAGGAGTTGCTCGCGCGACGCCCCGCATTCCGCGAGATCTTGCAGTTCCAGTGGGAGACGGGCGAGTTCGCCCGCACGGGGCAAAGCCTGCGCGAATTCGTCCTCGCCGGCGGAATCCTAGACGAGCCGCACGTCTATCAGCGGCAGCGGCCGAACGGGCGTTGGGTGGAAATCCGCAGCCTACCGCTGCCGGGCGGCGGGATGGTTCGCACCTATACCGACATTACCGACCGCAAAGAGGCCGAGAGCCGAATCGAGCGGGCCGCGTTGTTCGATGAGCTGACCGCCCTGCCGAACCGGCTTTCGCTGCGCAGGGAGCTGGAGCGGCGGCTGGCCGCCTCGGAAGGGGCGGAGCTGGCTCTGCTCTATCTGAACCTGGACCGGTTCCGGCTTCTGAACGACGCGCGCGGGCACGAGGCGGGCGACCGTTTGCTGATGGAAGCGGCCCGACGACTGCAAGGTGCGATCAGTCCCGAGGACTTCCTCAGCCGCACCGGCGGGGACGAGTTTGCCGTGCTGCACGATGCCAAGCGCGTCGGCGAGAGCCCGGCCGCGCTCGGCGACCGTTTGCTCCAGGTCCTGGCGGAGCCGCACGTGATCAACGGGCTGCGGTTGCAGGTCACGGTTTCCATCGGGATCGCGCTGGCCTCCGAGGGCGCCAGCACGGACGCGCTGCTGCGCAACGCGGACATTGCGATGTACCGGGCCAAGGACGCAGGGCGGAACCGCCACTGCCAGCACGAGCCAAGCATGACGGTCGCGCAGCAGGAGCGATTCCAACTGGAGCAGTCGCTGCGGGAGGCCCTGGGCAGCCGCGCGTTCCGGCTCGCCTACCAACCGATCGTCTCGCTCGAAACCAACTCCGTGGCCGGTTACGAGGCGCTGCTGCGCTGGACCGACCGGGTGCGGGGCGAGGTGTCGCCGCAGCTGTTCATTCCCGTGGCCGAGGCGACCGGGCTGATCGTGCCGCTCGGGCGGACCGTGCTGGAAACGGCGTGCCAGGAGGCGGCGACGTGGCCGACCGCTTGCTCCGTCGCGGTCAACCTGTCGCCGGTGCAGTTCCGAGGCGGCGGGCTCGTCGAGACGGTCACGGCCGCGCTGCAGCGCAGTGGCCTGGCGCCGGAGCGGCTCGAGCTGGAGGTGACGGAAGGCGTGCTGCTCGAGGACAGCGGGGCGGTTCACGAGACCATGGTCGCGCTCCGCGAGGCCGGAGTTTCGCTCACGCTTGACGATTTCGGGACCGGCCATGCCGGGCTCAGCTATCTCCGCCGCTTTCCATTCAACAAGATCAAGATCGACCGCTCGTTCGTGCGCAACCTCGGCGTCGACCGCGAGTCGGATGCGATCGTGGAGGCCATCCTGCTGCTCGGTCGCCGGCTCAATCTGAAGGTCGTGGCCGAGGGGGTCGAATACGAGGCGCAGTTGGAGCAGCTCCGAAGCATGCGCTGCCCCTATGTGCAGGGCTATCTCACGGGGCGCCCGGTCACCGCGGAGGTCGCCCGGGCGTTGTGAGCAGCGCGTTGTAATGGTGATGCGGACGTTGCCGGGCGAGCCCTGGGCAGCTCCCTCAGAGCGCTCACCACCGTAAGTTGGTTTGGGGCGACAGTTGGTCAACCCTGCAGCGTCGTTGCAAAGCTGCTCTTTGCTGCGCGAAGCTGTCCCGCGGCGACCACGCCCGCACATGAGGGAAGCGCACGATGTCCACTGCGACGGAGGCTGCGGCGCTCCCGCACCGCCATGCCCCGAGGCTGCCGATCCTGGCGGTGACGGCGCTCGGCATCGTCTATGGCGACATCGGCACCAGCCCGCTCTACGCGCTGAAGCAGGCGGTCGACGCGGGGGGGACGCCGGTGCCGGAGGCGGTGCTCGGAATCCTGTCGATCGTGTTCTGGGCGCTGATCGTGGTCGTTTCGCTCAAATACGCCGTGCTGATCCTGCGCGCCGACAATCAGGGCGAGGGCGGGATCATGGCGCTGCTCGCGCTGCTGGACGTGCGGCACGCAACGTCCAAGAGCTGGCGGGCGTCGTTGCTGATCGTGGGCCTGGCCGGGGCGGCGCTGCTCTACGGCGATGGGGTGATCACGCCGGCAATCTCGGTGCTGAGTGCGATCGAGGGGCTGAAGCTCGACGCGCCGCAGCTGGCGCCGGCGGTGCTGCCGATCACGATCGTCATTCTTATCGGATTGTTCCTCATGCAACGCAAGGGGACCGGGTTCATCGGCGGGATCTTCGGTCCGGTGATGATGGTGTGGTTCGCGACGATCGGGGTGCTCGGGGCGATCGCGATCGCGCGCGCGCCGTCGGTGCTGGCCGCGTTGAGCCCGTTCCACGCGCTCGGCTTCCTGCTGCATGCCCGGCCCGTGGTCAGCTTCGGCGTGCTCGGCGCGGCGTTCCTCGCGGTGACCGGCGGCGAGGCGATGTATGCCGACATGGGGCATTTCGGCCCGGCGCCGATCCGGCTGGGCTGGTTCAGCGTGGTGCTGCCCTGCCTGGTGCTGAACTATTTCGGCCAGGGCGCCCTGCTGCTGCAGGACGCGGCGGCGGTCGAGAACCCGTTCTACCTGCTCGCGCCGCACTGGGCGCACTACCCGCTGGTGGGGTTCGCGACGCTGGCGACCATCATCGCCTCGCAGGCGATCATCTCCGGCGCCTTCTCGCTGACGCAGCAGGCCATCCAGCTCGGCTTCCTGCCGCGCATGCATGTGCGGCACACGGCGAGCCACGAGCGGGGGCAGATCTACATGCCGTTCGTGAACTGGGCGCTGGCGGCGGGGACGCTGGCGGCGGTGCTGACGTTCGGCTCGTCGGACGCGCTGGGCGCGGCGTATGGGATCGCGGTGTCGCTGCTGATGGCAGTGACGACGGTGCTGGCGGCGCTGGTGGCGCTGAAATGGGGCTATCACCCGGTCCCGGTGGTGATCACCAACGGGCTGTTCCTGGTGGTGGACCTGGTGTTCGTCGCGGCGAATGCGGTGAAGGTGGTCGAGGGCGGGTGGTTTCCGCTGCTGCTGGCCGGGCTGATTGCGTTCCTGATGCTGACGTGGCGGCGGGGCGCGCTGCTGCTGGAGGATGCGCGGGTGCGGCTGCGCCAGCCGGAGGACGAGTTCGTGCAGGCGCTGCTGACGGCGCCGCCGCTGCGGCTGCCGGGGACGGCGGCGGTGTTCACGGCGGGGACGACCGGTGTGCCGCTCGCGCTGACGCACCACCTCAAGCACAACCGGGTGCTGCACGAGCGGATCCTGCTGATCTCGGGCCTGACCACGGACGCGCCGTATGTGGACCCGGCGCAGCGGGTGAAGGTGCTCGATATGGGCCAGGGTTTGAGCCGGATCGTGCTGTTCTTCGGGTTCATGGAGCGGCCGGACGTGATGGAGGGGCTACGGCTGGCGTGCCAGGAGCTGGGGCTGGGGCCGATCGATCCGCAGGAGCTGACGTATTACTTCCGGCGGGAATCGGTGTTGCCGGTGCGGTCGGGCCGGGGGATGGCGACGTGGCGCAAGTCGCTGTTCTCGGCGATGCACCTGAACGCGAACCGCACGGCGGCCTACTTTGGCGTGCCGCCGACGCAGGTCGTCGAGATCGGGCTCGAGATCGAGATCTGAGCAGGCTCGCTGTGCACTCTTGGATGTGTCAGCTCGTTTGGGCGCGGTAGCGGGCGGCGGTTTCGGGGTTCATGGGGTAGAGGCCGGGGAGCGGGGCGCCGCGCTCTATCTCGTGCAGGATCCAGGCTTCGGCGCGCTCCTGTTCGGGCGCTTCGACCGCGACGGCTTCGGCGATGGCGGCGGGGATGAGCACGGCGCCGTCGCCGTCGGCGACGACGATGTCGCCCGGGAAGACGGCGACGCCGCCGCAGCCGACCGGGTTCTGCCAATCGACGAAGGTGAGGGCGGCGACGGCGGGCGGGGCGGCGGCGCCGCTGGCCCAGACGGGAAGCACGGTGTTGCGGACGCCGTCGAGGTCGCGCAGCGCGCCGTCGGTGACGAGACCGGCGACGCGGCGCTTGGCCATGCGGGCGCAGAGGATGTCGCCGAACACGCCGGCGTCGGTGGAGCGCATCGCGTCGGCGACGACGAAGCAACCCGGCGGCATGGCTTCGACGGCGGCGCGGGTGGAGGTTGGGGAGGTCCAGGCGGCGGGGGTGGCGAGGTCTTCGCGGGCGGGGACGAAGCGCATGGTGAAAGCGCGGCCGACGGCGCGGCCCTGGTTGGCGCGGAGCGGCCTGGTGCCGCGCATCCAGACGTTGCGAAGTCCGCGCTTGAGCAGGACGGTCGTGAGGGTGGCGGTGCTGGCGGCGCGGAGCGCTTCGAACAGGTCGGCGTCGGTCGGCATGGACTTGGTTTCCCCCGGGGTCGAGATCGTCACATAGCCTGGATCGGGCGCGATGGCGTGAGCGCGGGGGCGGGGCGCCTGTGGGCGGGGCGCTTATGGGCGGACGATCGGGGTCACGCGCGGTTCGTCGCGAGCGGGCGAAATTGCTTATGTGTTTCGTAACGAGTCGTTAGGACCTCAGGACGTACTCTGGGTGCTGCGATTTTTGGGGGTTGCGATGCCTGAGAACACCAAAATCGGCGCGCTATGCGCCGCTCTCCTCACTGTCGGGATCTGGGGCAGCGCCGTGGACCTGCAGCTCGCGGCCAAGGCTGAACGGCAGGCGCGAGCGGCCGACATCCTCGTCGAGGGGCTCGAGGACTGCGTGCCGGCGCCGGCGATGGTGCTGAACTATGCAGGCTGCGGCTCGAAGGCCTATCGCACGAAGGCCTATTTTGCCAGTCGTGTGCAGGCGCTCGCTTCGGCGGAGTAGCCGAGCGCGGTTCGCCGCCGCGACCGCGCGTCAGGCGTGGTCGGGGGCGAGGAGGCGGTAAAGGCGCTCGGGGTCTGGGTGCGGGACGGCTTGCGGGACCGGAGGCGGCGCGGGGGCCGGGTCGGCGGCCGCGTCGGGCGGGCGCGGAGGTTTTGCGGCGAAGGCGCAAAGGTCGGCGACGACGTCCGGAGTGCGGCGCTTCCAATGGGCGGCCATGGCGTCGAGCCCGAGATCGCGGGTGATCTCGGCGATGATCTCGTTGGTCGGCCGCTTCGGGAGGTCGTTCTCGAGGTCCGGGGAGTCGAGGCGCTCGGCGAGCTCGGCGGCGAGGCGGTCGCGCTCCGGTTCGGACCGGATTTGGTGGTGAATCCTGTCCTCGACGGCGCGGATGATGCGCTTGCGGGCGCCGACGCGGTCGAAGGGCGCGGGGGGCGGCGGGGGCGGCTCGGCGAGTTTGGTGGCGAGCAGGATGGTGCGGCGGATGCCGCGGGAGACGCGCTCGAACTCGGCGGCGAGGCCTTTGAGATATGTCGCGCGGGCAGCTTGTTGGGGCTCGGGCTCGGCTGGATCGGCGTCGGCCGGATCGGCGGCGGGCCGGTCGGCAGCGGGCGGGGGCGCGGCGGCTGCGATCTCGTCATGGAGCATGCGGGCGACGTTCAGGCCGAAGTCGACGAGGACGCGGCAGACTTTCTTGTAATGCTCAGCGTCGTCCGCCGCCGGGTTGGCGGGGTTTGAAGTCGACGAGCGGGGCGGCGGCCGCGGCGGTCATGAACAGAAAGGGAACATTATCGGCGGACGGGGTCAAGCGTGTGGGACGTTGGGTGGTGTCTCGGTTCAGGACGTTCAGCGAGGATAACGCGCCTGCAACGTTCAGCTCTCGTCTGCCTCGGGCCTCGCGTTTGCCTTCTGCAGGGCGGCCCAGCGGATGCGCTCGGCTTTGACCTGCGCGTAACCGAATAGGCACGCAATCGCCAAGGCCAAGACGTCGAAGAATAGGTGCAGGTAGACACTCTGCTTGGCGATTGCTGAACAGGTGATCCCGATCCCGGCTCCGCCGTACCCGATCTTTCTCGTAAGTGACTTGTTGACGGCAGGCACGTGAAGGCGACCTTGGAGGGGAGGCAAGTATCCTGCAGGGTAGTTAAAGACCGCTTAAGTGCCGCAGCCTTTACTTCGGCCGGGATCAGCGGGGCGGGTGTCGCAGCGGTTTTGGCTGCGACGGCCGGGTCAGGAGAAGCGGAAGTCGGCGGCGGTGAGCGCGCTCGGGGCGACGCCGTTCAAGGTCACGGTCTTGCCGCCGGACAGGGTGAAGATGGTGGACGCGCTGCCGGACATAATGGCCTGGACCTGGCTGAAGGAGCTGAGGCCGCGGCCGCTGAAGTTGAGGACGTCGTGGTTGGCGCCGCTGGCCTGGAAGCCATTGATCACGTCCGAGCCCAGGTTGGACATGACGGCGAAGATTTCGGCGACGCCCGGGTTGGCGGTGAGCGTGTCGTTGCCGGTGTCGGTCAGGAACAGGCCGCCCGCCATGCTGCCGGTGTTGCCGGCGGAGTCGGTCGCGGAGACGCAGTACTCGTGGACCGACGAGAGGTCGATACGGCCGAGGCCGGAGTTGCTGGTGAAGGTCCAGGCGCCGGTGGATGACGCGGTGGTGGTGCCGAGGACCATGGTTTTGCCGCCGTGCGTGTCGGTGACGGTGACGGTGCTGCCGGCGGCCGAAGTGCCGGCGAGGCGCACGCCCGTGTAGGGCACGCCGGTGATGGTGTTGATGGTGGGATGGAGGGTCGTGCTGGATGCCTTTGCGGGCGTTGCGGTGCCCGCGAGCTTCGCCTGTTCGGCGGCGGCGAGGTTCGGCTCCGAGGCAAGCTGGGTCACGGAGGCCGGGTTGACCCCGTTCCCGAGGTTGGTGAGGTTCCAGGCGGTGTTGCCGGACCCGGTGATCGTCGCGCCGTTGTTGGCCCAGAGGGGGCCGGCGCCGCCAGTATCGTCGTTCAGGATCGTGTTGTTGGAGAAGGTGACGGAGGTGCCGGCATGTAGGTTGCCCTCCTCGCCGTAGGAATTGACGATGTGGTTGGAGTTGTTCGCGCCTTGCTCGATGACGTTGCCGGTGATGGTGGCGTTGCCGCCGTTCGGCAGGTCGATGGCGTAGGAGGAAGTGCCGGAATTGTCGGCGATGACGTTGTTGGTGATGGTGTTGTTCTCGGCGCGGCTTTTGACCTCGTGGCCGACATTGGCGTCGTGGACGTAGGAGTTGGTGAGGGTGAACTGGGCGATGTCACCGATGTAGATGTTGTGGGTGTAGCCGCTGCCGCCGACGCCGTTGCCGTAAATATTGCTGTTCTCGATGGTGATGGAGCCGTTCGAATCGGCGGCGCCGAGGATGCCGTTCTGGTTGTTGTGCAGCGACACGTTGTCGAGGGTGAGCGTGCCCTGGTCGTAGCGCACGCCGGCGCCGTTGCCGTCGGGGACGGTGATGCCGGAGATGTCGAGGTTCTTGAGCACGATGTTCTGGCCGCCGGTGACGATGGCGGCCTTGCCGCCGGCGTAATAGCTGGGGTCGACGATCTTCACGGTGCCGCCGACACCTTCGATGGTGACGTTGTTGATGCCGTCCCAGAGGTAGCCGCCGTCGTTGGTGTAGGTGCCGGCATCAACCCGGATGTCGGCGTTGCCGCCCATCTGGTCGGCCGCGAGGATGGCGGCGTTGATGGTCGAAAACTGCTTGCCGACGCCGACGGTCAGAACCGTTTCCGTGGCTGAGGAGGCCGGGGCGGGGGTGGAGGTCGGGGTCGGGGTCGGGGTTGGCGTTGAGGTCGACGTGGAGGTTGACGTCGGCGTGCCGCTGACGCTCGAGGTGATCGCCTGCTCGGCGGCGGCGAGGTTCGGCTTGGAAGCGAGCTGCGTCACGGAGGCCGGGTTGACCCCGTTGCCGAGGTAGCTGAGGTTCCAGGCGGTGTTGCCGGAGCCGGTGATGGTGGCGCCGTTGTTGGCCCAGAGCGGCCCGGCGCCGTTGCCGTCATCGTTGACGACGGTGTTGTTGGAGAAGGTGACGGACGTGCCGGCGTGCAGGTTGCCCTCCTCGCCATAGGCGTTGACCGTGTGGTTCTGGTTGTTGACGCCCTGCTCGATGACGTTGCCGGTGATGGTGGCGTTGCCGCCGTTCGGCAGGTCGATGGCGTAGGACGACGTGCCGGAGTTATCGGCGATCACGTTGTTGGTGATGGTGTTGTTCTCGGCGCGGCTTTTGGCCTCGTGGCCGACATTGGCGTCGTGGACATAGGAGTTGGTCAGGGTGAACTGGGCGATGTCACCGATGTAGATGTTGTGCGTGTTCCCGGCGCTGGTGCCGTTCCCGTAGATGTTGCTGTTCTGGATGGTGATGGAGCCGTTCGAGTCGGGCCCGCCGAGGATGCCGTTCTGGTTGTTGTGCAGCGACACGTTGTCGAGGGTGAGCGTGCCCTGGTCGTAGCGCACGCCGGCGCCGTTGCCGTCGGGGACGGTCACGCCGGAGATGTCGAGGTTCTTGAGGAGGATGTTCTGGCCGCCGGTGACGATGGCGGCCTTGCCGCCGGCGTAATAGCTGGGGTCGACGATCTTCACCGTGCCGCCGACGCCTTCGATGGTGACGTTGTTGATGCCGTCCCAGAGGTAGCCGCCGTCGTTGGTGTAGGTGCCGGCGGCGACGCGGATGTCGGCGTTGCCGCCCATCTGGTCGGCGGCGGTGATGGCGGCGTTGATGGTGGCGTATTGTTGGCCGGAGCCGACGGTGAGGATGGTTTGATCGGTCATTGAATGGGCCTGCGTCATTGGGGCGAGCGCGGCCGGCGGCTCCTTGCGTGTTGGAAGGCCGGCGGCGCGCAATCGCGCGGGTTATGGTCCCTGACGACATCCTGTCTCAGCGGGGTCAAAGCTCGCTGAGATCGGTAAATGAGAAGTTAAGAACGAGCGCAATAGAAAACCGCGGGATGAAGTCCTACGTGTTCTGGTCATGGCTCTTGGCGCAGTTCGATTAAAGTCATAATTGTTTCGACTTTAACGATGCTATCCCGTTGGATGGCTGGGCCGAAAGCGTCACGAAGTCCGCGGTTCGAGCTGCGCCGTGACACTATGGCGCGTGCTTCCGCGAGCGCGACGTTCGTCAGGAGGGTTTGGGAGCAAGCGATCCGGGACGAGCGGTGCTACGCGGCGCAGATGGATTATGTGCGTTTAACCCGGTCAAGCATGGGTCGCGGCGCATGCGGCCGATTGGCGTACTCGTCGTTTTCGGCGGTTTGTCGCGGTGGGGATGTAACCGGCGGGGTGGTCCCGGGGCGAGGCGGAGCCGGAGGAGACGGGGAGCGACGGTGAGAACGATTGCCTTGCGGGGCGGTCGGAGTGGGTGGCGAGATCGGCAAGGGCGAGACGGTAGGGCGCATGAGCGCAGCGTCATGCGCCGCCGACGCCCGCCCAAATCGGGGGGCCCAGGGGAACGTCGGGCGCGACGGCTTCGGAGGGGCAAGTTGGGACGGTGCGTTTCGCTTGGCGCTTGGCGGATGGTGGCGCCGGTGTGACGGCGCATGGCGCTTCGCTTATGCACCGCTAGCTTGCTTCGGGGCCGCGGAAGGCCCTCTCGGAACGCGCACGCCGTACGCCAGCGCTAGGTGTTGCGGCGCCCGGCGATTCGCGTATGCGCCCTGCGCTTGCTGCCGATGAACGAAAGTGCGACCTTCAGGGAGAATTCCAGAGGTGTTTGGTGTCGGAGGCTACTTCAGCAGACCGTGAGACGCTTCAGCGGCGAATAACGGAGATACCGGCGGACGCGCTTAGTCTTATTCGCAATGGTTACGCGATCGCAGCCACATTACCAGAGAGCACAAGGGCCGAGACGATTAGATTGCTGGTGCGCCAGATCGAGCGTGCTGGGGGTTCTCTGGACAACGAGACCGTTGCAAATGCCGCCGGAATAAGCAAGAACGATGCGTCCAGATTGGGCGCAGCTCTTTCGATCACGATAGGAACTCCTGACCGATACTTCTGCAGCCGTTGATGATCTAACAGAGATTGGTCGCGGCCACATATTCGACGACAAATATGTCGATGCGGTCGCGTCTGTAGCTTCAGAGATCGTTGCGCAACGGCCTGAACTTAAAAGGTCGATGGCTCGCGAGAACCTCGCCGCAACGGTCCTGCCGTCTCTTACTGCCTTTGACGTCGCGGTAGATTTAAGATTTAAATTTGACGATAACAAGCTTGAAGACAGTGTTGCTGTTGCTGTTGTGCATATCTCCACAGATGCCCGCTTCCAAAGATTGTGGTTACAGCTCAGCCGACATGACGTCGAGAGGATTTGTAATAAGCTAGGCATTGCGCTCAAGCAGATGGATGCGGCCGAGGAATTTGCGACTTTGCAGTCTTCGCCGCGTCAAGGTTGATGATGGCGAGTGTAGAACCCTCATCTGCGCTGGTCCTCTATACAAATGCTGCCATCGGTGCGGCAATTTTGTGGGGTAAATTGGGAAGGAGTAGTCGCAAAGTATTCGCTTTGAGCGACGTAGTCCAGAGTATCTTTCCAAACCAGTCCCGTGCGCGTGCGTTGACGGAGTGCATTATCTTTATAGCTCTGGGCTCCTATGTGACCGTTCAAGTTTTCGGGCCAGCAACTGGCGGTCAGGCATTCGCCGCTGGAATGGGCTGGACCGCTGGGCTTGCTACGAAATGAGGGCCGACAATGAATGAAATCTTCCGTAGTAGGTGGCTGTCGCAGGAGGCGGTTTATCGGGCCTTGATGAACGGACTTCTGGCACTCGGCCTTTGCTCCGCCTTGTCTACACAGATCTGGCCATCGGCTGCCGTTCCTGCCCTGATAATCGGGGCTGCTTCAGGTATAGTCGCGCTGGCGGTCCATTTCGGCGTGGTGCAAGAAGAAGTCAGTCAGTTACACGGACCTCTTCACGACAGCACCGCAACGGCCATATCCACTGGTCAGAGTGACGCGAAGGGGACGGTTTTCATCAGCACCACAAGCTCCGAGACCTCTCTGGCCTATAAAGATCACAGGAATGCCGTCGCTCATGCTCTAGTCAGTTCGGCTGTGAATACAAGCATTGTCTCCGCGATGGCCTCTCAGTTCGATAAAGGCGACGAGGACAAAGTCGCTATAACTGCGATGAGGAAGGGGCGGTTGGGCAAGTCCATCCTACTACCATCGACCACAGGTAAGGATGAGCTGGTCGTGCATGTCGGCGGAATGAAAATTACGCTAACTCTGGATGCGGCGGAAGTTCAGATGGTGAAGCCCTCAGATGCCGCTGTCGCGGGCGAGCTCGCCCGCATAGTTGAAAGGTGGAAGCAGAGCCGGCCGCACGGAACGGAGTTCAGCATTCAGTAATCTGGCCCCTCGCTTAAGCTAATCTCTACCGGCGTGCGCTGAATTCGTTCTCGAGACGAGTTACATCGTGGCCCCGATCACCCAAGGCGCGAACTCCGCCCCGCCGGCATCAAACTGCTCGCTCTTCGTGCGGGTGCCGCTGGCGACTGACAAAATAGTTTCGAAGATGCGGGTGCCGCATTGTTCGACACTCTCTTCGCCGTCCAGGATCGTGCCGCAGTTGATGTCCATGTCGTCTTCCATGCGGCGATACATGGACGTGTTCGTCGCGAGCTTGATGCTGGGGGCGGGTTTGCAGCCGAAAACGCTGCCGCGGCCGGTGGTGAAGCAGACGAGGTTGGCGCCGCCGGCGACTTGGCCGGTGGCGGCGACCGGGTCGTAGCCGGGGGTGTCCATGAAGACGAAACCGCGGGCGGTCACGGGCTCGGCGTAGCGGACGACGTCGACCAGGTTGGTGCTGCCGGCTTTGGCCATGGCGCCCAAGGATTTTTCCAGGATCGTGGTCAGGCCGCCGGCTTTGTTGCCGGGGCTGGGGTTGGCGTTCATCTCGGCGCCTTCGCGGGCGGTGTAGTCCTCCCACCAGCGCATGAGGTCGACCAGCTTCTCGCCGACTTCCTGGGAGACGGCGCGGCGGGTGAGGAGGTGCTCGGCGCCGTAGGTTTCGGGGGTCTCGGAGAGGATGACGGCGCCGCCGTGGCGGACGAGGAGGTCGGAGGCGGCGCCGAGCGCCGGGTTGGCGGAGACGCCGGAATAGCCGTCGGAGCCGCCGCATTGCAGGGCGACGGTGAGCTCGGAGATGGGGGCGGGCTCGCGGTGGACGCGGTTGGCCTCGTCGAGGATTTCGCGGACGAAGGCGACGCCCGCTTCGACGGTCTTGCGGATGCCGCCCATGGTTTGGATGTCCATGGAGCGGACGCGGTCGGCGAGGCGCTGCTCCTCGAGCAGCCCGCCGATCTGGTTCACTTCGCAGCCCAAGCCGATGACCACGATGTGGGAGAAATTCACGTGGCGGGCGTAGCCGGCGAGGACGCGGCGGAGGAGGCGAAGGGGCTCGCCGTCGGTCATGCCGCAGCCGGTCTTGTGGGTGAGGGCGACGACGCCGTCGACGTTGGGCCAGGCGGCGAGCGGGTCGGCTGCCGGTGAGCGGGTTGCGGCGGAACTGCTCGGCGATGAGCTCGGCGGTGTGGGCGCTGCAGTTCACCGAGGTGAGGATGCCGATGTAGTTGCGGGTGGCGACGCGGCCGTCGGGGCGGCGGATGCCGAGGAAGGTTTTTTCGGTGTTGGCGCGGGGGGTGGGGCGGGCGTCGACGCCGAAGGCGTAGTCCTTGGCGAAGTCGCCCATGCCGATGTTGTGGGTGTGGACGTGCTCGCCGGGTTGGATGGGGGCGGTGGCGAAGCCGATGATCTGGCCGTAGCGGCGGACGGGCTCGCCGGGCGCGATCGGGCGGATGGCGACTTTGTGGCCGGCTTGGATGCGGGTGCGGGTGACGATTCCGGGGGCGAGCTCGACGTTCTCCATCAGGGTGGAGCGGGCGATGAGGACGGAGTCTTCGGGGTGGAGGCGGATGGTTTGGGTCATGGTCGGGGGCCCTCACCCCGGCCCTCTCCCGGGGGGAGAGGGTTTTTGGGCGGGATGCGGGGTTATTGGGTGCGGGTTGCCGCGATGGCGGATTTGGCGGCGTTCAGCATGATGCCGCTGTCGTTGCCGAGGGTGACGAGGCTGAAGCCCATCTGGATCATGCGGCGGGCGTATTCGGGCTTGAAGCAGTGGACGCCGGCTTTCTGGCCGCGCTTGGCGGTCTCGGCGAGGATGGTCTCGTACATGCTGAGGATCTCGGGCTCCTCGCGGTCGAGGCTGGGGGATAGCCCCATGGAGAAGGCGAGGTCGCTGGGGCCGATGTAGACGGCGTCGATGCCTGGGGTGTCGAGGATGGGGGCGAGGTTGTCGATGGCCTGCTTGGTCTCGATCATGGGCATGCAGAGGATCTCGTCGTTGGCGGTGGCCTGGTAGCCGCCGGAGGGGCCGACGAGGCCGTAGATGCCGGCGCGGATGGGGCCGTTGGAGCGGGCGCCCTTGGGCGGGTATTTGCAGGCGGCGATGAAGCGCTGGGCGTCGTCGACGGTGTTGATCATGGGGCAGATGACGCCGTAGGCGCCGGCGTCGAGGACCTTGCCGATGATGCCGGGCTCGTTCCAGGGGACGCGGACCATGGGGAGGACGGGGTGGACCTGCATGGCCTGGAAGCAATGGACCATGGAGAGGTAGTCCTGGACGCCGTGCTGGAGGTCGACGGTGAGGCTGTCCCAGCCGGCCTGGGCCATGACCTCGGCGGAGAAGCCGCTGGGGATGGCGAGCCAGCCGTTGACGGTGGCGCGGCCCTCGCTCCAGGCCTGCTTGATCCGGTTTGGCACGGTGCGTTTCCTCCGTTGATGTTGCGGAGGAGGCTAGGCGCGGGGGAGCGGGGGCAATTGGGGGTGTCGGCTTGCTAGAGCGCCCTCACCCAGGCCCTCTCCCGCCAGCGGGAGAGGGTTTGGGAGGGTGGGTTTAGGCGGCTTTGGCGAGGGTGACGCCGCAGGCGTCGAAGGCGGCGAAGAGTTTGGCTTTCTGTTCCGCCGTCAGTTTGGTGTGCGGGGGGCGGATGGTTTCCCAGTCGGACTCGCCGGTGTGGCGGGCGACGAGGGCCTTCAGGCCGGGGATCAGGGTGGGGCCGGAGACGGCGGCGCGGAGGGCGGTGAGGGTCTTCTGGGCTTCGGCGGCGGCCGGGCTGTTCCAGTTGGCGTAGACCTGGGCGTTGACGGCGGCGGTGACGTTGCTGGCGGCGGAGATGGAGCCGGCGCCGCCGGCTTGCAGGTTCTGCAGCAGGTGGCTGTCGTCGCCGCAATAGACCTCGAAGCCGTCGGCGGCGAAATGGTCGATGTAGCTCTTGGTGTTGGACCAGTCGCCGGTGCTGTCCTTGATGCCTTTGACGGCGCCGGGATGGGCGCGGAGGACGCGCTCGATCAGGCTGACCGTGATCGGGACGGCGGATTGGGCGGGGAAGTGGTAGAAATAGATCTGTAGCGCGCCGCCGAGGCGCTGGATGATCTCGCTGTAGTAGGCGAACAGGCCGTCCTCGCTGGGGTTCTTGTAGAAGAAGGGCGGGAGGACGAGGGCGCCGCGGCAGCCGAGCTCGGCGGCGCGGCGGGCCATGGCGACGGTGTCGGTGATGGCGGGGACGCCGACGCCGGGGAGCATCTGGCGGGCGGGGAGGCCGCGCTCGACGAGGCCTTCCATGAGGTGGATGCGCTCGGAGACGCCGAGGGAGTTGGCTTCGCCGGTGGTGCCGAGGATGCCGAGGCCGTTGACGCCGCTCTCGAGCAGCCAGCGGCAATGCGCGGCCATGAGGTCGAGGTCGACGGAGAGGTCCGGCCGCATGGCGGTGAGGACGGCGACGTTCACGCCGCCGTAGAGCGCGTCCTGCATCATCTCGCGTTTCCCTTCGATTTTCTAGGGCGCGGCATGCGGCCGGGCCATTCGGTGATGTAATGTTCCAGCTCGCCGGCGTGGCGCTCGTCCACAGCCCGGCCGCGGATGGAGGCGCCGGATTGATGGACGGTGGCCGGGTCGCCGGAGCGGAGCGGGTGCCAGGCGGGGAGGTCACGGCCTTCGGCGAGCAGGCGGTAGGCGCAGCTGGGCGGGAGCCAGTCGATCTCGCGGACCATTTCGGGGGTGAGCGAGACGCAGTCGGGCACGTAGGTGCGGCGGGTCTCGTAATGGCGGCAGCGGCAGGTGCCGAGGTCGAGGAGGCGGCAGGCGACGTTGGTGAAGGAGAGTTCTTCGGTCTCGTCGTCGCGGAGCTTGTGGAGGCAGCAGCGGCCGCAGCCGTCGCAGAGGGATTCCCACTCGGTTTGGGTCATCTCCTCGAGCGACTTGGTTTTCCAGAACGGCGCCGGGCTGGCCATGGCGGGGTTATTGCAGAGGTTTTGAGAGGAGTCGAACGATCGGAGGGGCGGGCGCGTTGCTCGGCATACGCTTTGATCGCGCAATTCAGACCTCCGGCGACTCCGCCTCCGGTCATCGCGCTATGCGGGAGGGCGCCATGATCTATCCGTTGCTGGGGGCCGCGTTTGCCGTTGCCGGGGTCGATAAGCTGAGCGGCGACCGGGGGTATGAGGACATGTTCCGCCAGCTCGGCTGGTCGCAGGAGGAGATGCGGGCGGCGGCGATGGCGGAGGTGGCGGGTGGCGCGATGCTCGCTTGCGGGTGGACGCGGCGGCTGGGGGCGGCGGTGCTGGCGGTGACGAGCGGGGCGGTGCTGGCGAGCGAGATGCGGCGCGGCGAGGGGAAGCTGGCGGGGCCGCGGGGGGTGTTGCTGGGGCTTTCGTTGTTGGCGTTGGTGGCGCCGCGGCGCTGACCGCCCTCACCCAGGCCCTCTCCCAGGGGGAGAGGGTTTTGGGGGGGGGCTAGCGTGGGGCGCGTATGTAGGCGCGGTCACCGGTGGCCGGGTCGAACCAGACTTCCATGAGCTCGCCGGTGGTTGGGTCGACGGAGCGCTCGGTGGTGCGCTGCCAGTTTGGGCCCGGCGGGCGGTTGAGGAGATGGCGCTTGTAGCCGCGGCCGCGGAACAGGAGCCAGATCAGCACGGGGCCGAACACCATCAGGGCCCAGATGATCCACAAGAACGCGGGCGGCACTAGTGCTTATTCCGATCAAAGCGGATCGGAACAAGCACTAGCTCTTTGTTTGGCGAGCACCTTTGTCCGACGGCTGACCGCATTCGGTCGGACGATGCTCTAGTCGGGCTTGATGATGACGGCGGTGCCGTAGGCGACGATTTCGCTCATGGTCTGGCCGATTTCGGCGCTGTCGAAGCGCATCATCAGCACGGCGTTGGCGCCCATGGCCGTCGCGTTCGTGGTGAGCCGGTCGAGGGCGTGGCGACGCGCCTCTTCGAGCATCTGAGTGTATTCGTGGATCTCGCCGCCGGCGATCGAGCGGAGGCCGGCCATGAAGTTGCCGCCTAGGCCGCGGCTCCGAACGGTGACGCCGAACACCTGGCCGAGCGTCTGGACGATGATGTGGCCGGCGATCGTCTCGGTGGTCACGATGATCATGGATCGATGTTAGCTCGGATCGATCGGCGATCGAACGGCACCCTCACCCAGGCCCTCTCCCGCCAGCGGGAGAGGGTTTTGGGGCGCGAGGGGTTAGACGCGTTCGATGAGGGCGGCGATGCCTTGGCCGACGCCGATGCACATCGTTACGATGGCGCGCTTGGCGCCCAGGGTTTCCAGGGCATTGACGGCGGTGAGGGCGAGGCGGGCGCCGCTGGCGCCGAGGGGGTGGCCGAGGGCGATGGCGCCGCCGTGGGGGTTCACGCGGGGGTCGTCCTCGGCGAGGCCGAGCTGGCGCAGCACGGCGATGCCCTGGGAGGCGAAGGCCTCGTTCAGCTCGATGACGTCGATGTCGGCGAGGTCGAGGCCGGTGCGGGCGAGCAGCTTTTGCACGGCGGGGGCCGGGCCGATGCCCATGATGCGGGGCTCGACCCCGGCGGTGGCCATGGCGACGACGCGGGCGCGGGGGGTGAGGCCGTGGCGGCGGGCGCCGTCCTCGCTGGCGAGGAGGAGGGCGGCGGCGCCGTCGTTGACGCCGGAGGCGTTGCCGGCGGTGACGGTGCCGGGGTTGCGGAACGGCGTCTTTAGCTTGGCGAGCTGTTCCAGGGTCGTTTCGGGGCGGGGGTGCTCGTCGGTGTCGACGACGGTGTCGCCCTTGCGGCCCTTGATGGTGACGGGGGCGATCTCGCGGGCGAAGAAGCCGCTCTTCTGGGCGGCACCGGCTTTTTGCTGGCTGCGGAGGGCGAATTCGTCCTGCGCTTGCCGGGTCACCTGGAACTGCTCGGCGACGTTTTCGCCGGTCTCGGGCATGGAGTCGGTGCCGTACATCGCCTTCATCAGCCCGTTGACGAAGCGCCAGCCGATGGTGGTGTCGTAGATCTCGGCGGCGCGGGCGAAGGCCTCGGTGGCCTTGCCCTGGACGAAGGGGGCGCGGGTCATGCTCTCGACGCCGCCGGCCAGCATCAGCTCGGCCTCCCCGGTGCGGATAGCGCGGGCGGCGGTGCCGACGGCGTCGAGGCCGGAGCCGCAGAGGCGGTTGACGGTGCTGCCGGGGACGGACGGTGGGCAGCCCGGCCAGGAGCGTGGCCATGCGGGCGACGTTGCGGTTGTCTTCGCCGGCCTGGTTGGCGCAGCCCATGTAGCAATCGTCGAGCGCCTCCCAGTCGACGTCGGCGTGGCGCTCCTTGAGGACGCGGATGGGGTGGGCGGCGAGGTCGTCGGTGCGGACGTCCTTCAGCGCGCCGGCGTAGCGGCCGATCGGGGTGCGGGCGAAATCGCAGATGAAGGCGTCGGGCATGAGTGCATCCTCCCTTTTCACTGGGTCTAGGGCGGCTGGACGGGGGCGTCCAGATTCGACCAGTGTGCCGCGCATGAACGGGGATGACATGGATTGGGCGGCCGTGGGCCGGCATCTCGGGCGGCACGGGCTGCAGCTGCTCGAGGGCGAGCGGCCGCGTTTCTCCGGGCGGGTTCGCGAACCGGAACTACCTGATCGAGCTCTCGACCGGGCCGGCGGTGCTGCGGCGGCCGCCGCCGGGTCCGCTGCCGCCGGGGGCGCACGACATGGCGCGGGAGCACCGGATCCTCTCGCGTCTGCCGGACGCCCTGCCCTTCGTGCCGCGCAGCCTGCATCTGTGCGAGGACGAGGGGGTGATCGGGGTGAAGTTCCAGATCCTCGAATATCGCGAGGGGATCGTGGTGCACGGGACGTTGCCGCCGGAGCTGTCGGGCGCGGGGGCGGCGCTGTCGGAGCTGATGCTGTCGACGCTGGCGGCGATCCATGCGGTGACGCCGGAGTCGGTGGGGCTGGGCGAGCTTGGGCGGCCGGAGGGGTTTCTCGGCCGGGCGGTGGAGGGGTGGCTGCGGCGGGGCGCGGCGGTGGAGGGCGGGGCGCTGCTGGAGGAGCTCGGCGGGTGGCTGCGGGCGCATGCGGTGCCGGACCGGCGCGCCGACGCTGCTGCACAACGATTTCAAGCTGGACAACATCATCCTCGACCCGGTGTCGCTGCGGCCGAGCGCGGTGGTGGATTGGGACCAGGGGACGCGGGGCGACCCGCTGTTCGACCTGGCGACGCTGCTCAGCTACTGGACCGAGCCCGGCGACCCGGAGGCGATGCATGCGCTGCAGCAGATGCCGACGGCGGCACCGGGGTTCTTGACCCGCGAGCAGGCGGCGCTGCGCTGGGCCGAGCTGACGGGTCGCGACGTGTCGGACATCCGGTTCCACCGGGTGCTGGGCGATCGTGAAGCTGGCGGTGATCTTCCTGCAACTGCACGCGCTGCATCGGCGGGGGGCGGCGACGGACTCGCGTTACGCGGGGTTTGGCGCGCTGGCGCAGGGTGTGCTGGGGTTTGGGCGGGAGGTGGCGGCGGGGCGGGTTTTTTAGCGCTCGAGCCGGTGGCGCCTGGATCGCTGCGCGGCTGCGCCGGTTGCGATGACGGCGCGCTAATGGGTTTGCGGCCGGGAGGGTGGACCACCCTCACCCAACTCTCTCCCGCCAGCGGGAGAGTGCTTCGGGGCGGCGGTTCGGAGGGGGGGTTGGGAGGCGGGTTAGGGGGTGGCGGTTTGCCGGTGGCGGGCTAGGAACTCGGCGAATAGCGCGTCCTTTTCCCGCTCGCTCAGGGCGGCGACGGCCGGGGCGCGCTGGGCGAGGAAGGCTTCGAACTCGCGGCGAAGGGCGGCGACGTCTTCCGTGGGCGCGGGCGCAGGCGCCGGCGGCGGGGCGGGGCGGCGGGGCGGGCGCGGGGCTGCGGCTGCGGCTGCGGCCTTCGGCGCGAGGTCGGCGCGGGGGCCGAGAGTGGGGCGGACGGGGCCGGGCGCGGTGGGGTCGTTCTGCCAGTAGATGGCGCCGGCGCCGGCGAGCAGGAGCAGCAGCAGGACGCAGGCGGAACAGCTCGCGGCGGGCGGGCGGGGCCTCGTCGAGGAGGCTGGCTGCGTTGACGGTAGAGGGCGGTGGAGGACGGGGCGGCGGACGGCTCGCGGGAGGCGTGAAGCCGGGTGGGCCGCAGAACAGGATCTGGATCGACGGGTCGGCGCCGGCGAAGTACGGGGCCATGCGGCCAAGCGTTTCCAACGTCTCCGGGGCGAGGGTTTCGGGCTGCTGGAGAACGATGAGGAGGTGGGAGCGGCGAGCCGGGGGCGCGGGCGAGCAGGGCGGTGAGTTCGGCCGGGCTGCGCTCGACGCGGAGATCCACTTCCGGGCCGACGACCTGCATGAACAGGCGCTCGAGCGTGAGCGGGGAGCGGAGCGGGTTGCCGACCCAGACAATGCGAGTCTCCTCGTCCACCACGCGGGCGAGCACCTCGTCGAGCGCGGCGGTGCGGGCCGTGGGTGCCGCGAGAAGGAGGCAGACGAGGGGTTCGCCGGCGTGAGCTGCTCGACTGCCGCGTCCGCTTCCGGGGGCGTGAGCCGAGTTGCAGCATGGGTCGAGAGCGCGTCAAGCGTCGTCATTGCGGGTGCCCCGACTTGGAGAGGTAGTCTTCGAAGTCGTGAAACAGGTTCTGCTTGGCGGCCGGGCTGAGCTCCCCGGTCGTCCGGGGCCGTCTCTGGCGCGCCAGCTTGAGGGCAGTTGGGGTGGAGACTTGGGTGGCGGCCTGTGGAGCGGGGCTGCTCTGCTCGGCCTCCGGTACCGGCGCCGGGGGGACGGGGATGGCCCGGTCCGCGGCGGCCCTGGGTTCGCCAGCGTGCGCAGGCTTCTCGTCGGCTCGCGCTGGCGGGGTGGCGAGACCGTGGCGATGCGGCCTTGCCGACGATCGGGTGTGCGGGTAACTCAGCACGAGACGCGACTCCGGCGGTTTTGCCACGCATCCCAGCAGGAGAGCCGCGAGCAGCATGGCCAGCAGCGCCCGGCTTGAATGCAGCACCTGCATCACTACACCCAAAACACTAACAAAATGACAACGGCCCTCCCGGCCCGGGTCAATCCGTGGCGGCGCAGGCCACGCGCGGCAAGCGCCTGGAGATAAGCGTCCCAGCGCTCGTCGTGCTCGTCGGCGAGCTGGCGCAGCAGCGCCCACGAGAATATGCCGGTATCGTGGCCGTCGGTGAAGCGGATTCGGACGGCGTAGTTGCCGATCGGCTCCACCGCCTCGATGTTCACGTCCGCTTGCCGGCGACCAGCACCTTCTCGTGCGGCGCATGGCCCTGGACCTCGGCGCTGGGGCTCTCCACGCGGAGGTATTCGGCCGGCAGGCTGGCCTGGGTCGCCGTCGTCGAAGGCGACTTCGAGCGCGCTGGTGGCGCGGCGGATGCGGAGTTCGGTCGCGACCGGGGCTGCGCCACCGCTGCTACTCGTCGAGCACGCGGGCTTCTTCGGGCAGCATGATCGGCACGCCGTCGCGGACCGGGAAGGCGAGGCCGGCCTTGCGGCTGATCAGCTCGGCGCGCTCGGGGTGCCATTCGAGCGGGCCCTTGGTCACCGGGCAGACCAGGATTTCGAGCAGGCGCTTGTCGATGTGCGGTGTCGGTCATGGTCAGCTCGGGCCTTGTCAGCTCGGGGGGCCGGCCGGTCTCGCCGGCGCTCGGTGGCGTGGGCGCCCATCTGAAGCAGCGCGAGCAGGGCGCGGGCGCGGTCGGCGATGCCCGGCGCCTCCAGCAGGACCTGCTTTTCCGGCGGCTCGAACGGGCAGACCATGGCGAGGGTGGCGACCAGCACGCCGTCCGGCATCTCGTTGATCGCGTCCCAGTTGGCGTCGAAGCCGCGGGCGGCGAAATAGGCGCGCAGCGCCGCGAGCAGGACGGCGCGCTCGACGCCCTCCTCCTCCGGCTCGAGGTCGGCGGCGAAGCGGGCGAGGTCGGCGCGGACCCGGCGGTAGCCGCGGCGCGTCTCGAGCTCGACGGAGACGGCGAAGCGGGTGACGCCGGTGAGGGTGATCAGGTAGCGGCCGTCATCGGTCTCGCTGAACGAGGTGATGCGGCCGAGGCAGCCGACCCGGTAGAGCGCGGGGCCGGTGGGCGTGCGCGGGCGGGTGGGGTCGGGCTGGATCATGCCGAACACGCGGCCCTCGCCCAGCGCGTCGTCGACCATGGCGAGGTAGCGCGGCTCGAAGATGTTGAGCGGCAGGCGGCCGACGGGCAGCAGCACGGCCCCCGGGAGCGGGAAAACGGGGAACTCGGTCGGCAGCTTGCGGTGCGCGGTGGGTTCCCATCGGGCGGGCTAGCTGAACAGCAGGGCGGAGAGCTTGCGGCGGGCGGCGAGGGTGGCCGGGTCGGTCATGCCCCAGGCCTCGAACAGTTTCAGCAGCTGCAGCCGGGCGGCCTCGCTCGTTCCAGTTGCGGTCGCGGCGGATGATCTCGAGCAGGGCGGCGGCGGCCTCTTCGCGCTTGCCGGTGGCGTTCAGCGCGGTGGCGAGGTCGTAGCGGGCCTGGTGGTCGTCGGGGTTGGCCGCGACCCGGGCCTCGAGCCCCTTGAGCCCGGCGGCGGCCTTGCGGCCCTCGCTCGGCCAGCGCGAGGGCGCTGCGGGCGCCGCTGATCTCGGCGTGGTCGGCGATCTTGGCCGGGACCTCGGCGAGCGCCTCGGCGGGCCTGGTCCTCCTGGCCCATCGCCATCAGCACGCGGATCAGGCCGCCCCAGGCGTCCGGGTTTTCCGGCTCGTCCTGCAGCAGGGCGCTGTAGAGGGCGCCGGCGTCCTCCCAGCGCTCCTCCTCCATGGCGGCCTTGGCCTCGGCCAGCAGGTCGGCGGAGGGCATGGCGCCGCCGGCCATGCGGAGCAGGCCCTCGACGAAGCGCTTGACCTCCGATTCCGGCAGCGCGCCCTGGAACACGTCGGCGATCTGGCCCTGCCAGAAGGCGGCGACGGTGGGGACGGACTGCATCGGCAGGCCGATCGAGGCGAGCTGCTGGACGAGCGCGCGGTTGGCGTCGATGTCGATCTTGACCAGCTTGACCCGGCCGCCGGCGGCCTTGGTGACCTTCTCCAGCGCCGGGGTGAGCTGCTTGCAGGGGCCGCACCAGGTGGCCCAGAAATCGACCAGGACCGGGACCTTGCGTGACGCCTCGATGACGTCCTGCATGAAGGTGGCCTGGGTGCCGTCGACGATACTGGCCTGCGGCGCCGGGGCTAGGCTTCGGCGCCGGGCTTCGGCTTGGCGTCGGTCCGTCCGATCAGCGTATCCATGGGCGTAATACCTTGTCCGCTCTCGCCCATAGATGTTGCAAGGGGCGGGGTTGTGCAAGCGCACGAGCGGGCCGCCTATGGGAGCGCCATGAGCGACGCCCGGCGAGTACGAGTTCGAGACGGTCGACGTGTTCACCGACCGGCGCTTCGGCGGCAACCCGCTGGCCGTGGTGCGGGACGCGCGCGGGCTGTCGGAGCGCCGAGATGCAGGCGGTGGCGCGGGAGTTCAACCTGTCGGAGACGACGTTCGTGCTGCCGCCGCGGGACCCGGCGCACAGGGCGGAGGTGCGGATCTTCACGCCGACGGTGGAGCTGGACTTCGCCGGGCACCCGAATGTCGGGACGGCGCTGGTGCTGGCGGCGCAGGACGGGCGGCCGGAGCGGTTCGTGTTCGAGGAGAAGGCGGGGCTGGTGGCGATCCGGTTCGACTGGTCGGGGACGCCGCAGGCGACCCTGGACGCGCCGGTGCCGCTGCAGCTGGGGGCGGAGGTGCCGGCCGAGGTGGTGGCGCGGCTGCGTCGGGCTCGAGGCGGCGGAGGTGGTGACCGGCGCGGCATGCGCCGGTGGTGGCGGGGACGGGGACGGATTTCGTGATCGCGGAGGTGACGGCGGCCGGGCTGCGCGGCGGCGGCGCCGGATGTCGGGGCGATGCGGGAGGCGGCCGGGCGGTTCCCGGTGCGGCCGGCGGGGTTTCCGGTGCATCTCTATGTGCGCGAGGGCGAGGTGCTGCGGACGCGAATGTTCTCGCCGCTGTCCGGCATTCCCGAGGACCCGGCGACGGGCAGCGCCAACGTCGCGCTGGCGGCGCTGCTGCTGCAGCTTGGGGGCGAGGACGCGGGGGCGTGGACGATCCATCAAGGGGTGGAGATGGGCCGGCCGTCGCTGATGCGGGCGGCGGCGCGGCGGGCGGCGGACGGGGTGCGGGCCTCGATCGGCGGCAGCGCGGTCCCGGTCACGCGCGGTGTCTTCGTGATTTAAATCGCGAAGGCGTGTCAGTGCGTGCCATAATATTACCGTCGGTCGGGACGATCGTCGACGCCATGCGACAAGAGGAGCGTGGAAAGCTGATGCTGCATTCCCCTGCGCTGTCCCGACTGTTCCAGCAGGTCCGGGCGGGCCAGGACGCTGTCGTCCTGGGGACGCCGGCGCTGGCGCGCGCGTTGATGCACGGACGCGGCGGAGGCGCTGACGGCGGAGTGCCGGGTATTGGAGGCTGGGGGCGGGCCGGGGCCGCTCAGCCTGTCGGCGCTGATGGCGCAGCTTTCGGGGCGCGAGGAGTTGGACGCGCAGGACGATTCCGTGCTGGCGCTGGGGTATCAAGCGGCTGTCGGTGCCGGACGAGCCGGGCGGGCGGATCGTGCTGATGCTGGATGCGGCGCGCGGGGTGCAGCGGCCGGCGCTGCGGTTCGTGCAGCACGTGGCCAGAAGCGCGCCGGCGCTGGTGCTGGTGGTCGCGGCGGGGCCGGCGCTGCAGCGCTCGCTGCTCGAGCCGGACTTTGCCGGGCTGCGGGCGCGGCTGGAGACGCAGCCACCGATCGAATGCGAGGAGGACGAGGCGGCGGAGGAGGTCGCGCCGGTGGCGATGCCGGTCCAGCCAACGCCGGTGCCGGTGCCGGTGCCGCTGCCGCCGATCACACTGGAGCCGGAGCGGGCGCCGCCGCGGGCGCGGTTGGCGACGCTGTCGGTGCCGGTGCGGGGGTCGTTGCGGCCGAGATTGCTGCGGCGGGCGTCGTTCCGGCCGGCGCCGTTCTGGGCGGCGGCGAGCGTGGGGGCGTTGGCGCTCGGGGTTTGGCTGGGGCATGTGTCGGCGCCGCCGGAGTCCGGGGTGGTCGCGGGGCCGGTCGCGGGGCCAGTGCCGGTCTCGGTCGGAGCGGACCTGGCCTCCGCAGGGGCGGTGCCCGTCGTGCCGAAGCGGGCCGCTGAGCCGGCGACGCTGACGGCGATCCCGGTTCCGCCTGTTCCGCCGGCGGCGGCTTCGTTGCCGACGCCGGCCGCTTCGGCACCGGTGCCGGCGCCCGTGCCAGTGGTGCCCTCCCCGCCGACGCCGGTGCGCGAGGCGTCGTTGCCGCAGCCAGCGCCGGACCCGGAGCCCGCGCCCGCCGAACCGGCGCGCGCGCAGGCGGAACGGCCGCGGCGGCGCCGGAGGACGGCAACGGCCGGGCCACGCTGGCCCTAGCGGCGCCGGAGGCGGGGCTGAAAGCGCCGGCGACGGGCGAGGGCGAGGCGCGGCCGGCCCGTCCGAAGCGGGCCGAGGCGCGGTCGCGCGAGGCATTCCGGCTGGTCGAGCGCCGGCTGCATTCGCCGCGCTGGGCGCCGAGGGAACCGGAGGCGGCTGGCTACGATTGGACCGAGCGGGCCTGCGCCGGCGGAAGCTTCGGTCTCGTCGGAGCCGGCGCAGGCTTGGGCAGCGCCGCGTCCTGAGGGGCCGTATATCGGCGTGTACTCCGCCGATCCCTACGGGGCGCGGGTGTTCCGTTACGAGCGTTGAGGAGGGTTTGATGCGCAGTCGGAGCTGGGTGGTTATCTCGTGTTTGCTGGCGTCGGTGCCGGCGGCGGCGCAGCCGTTCATCTTCCCGTTGCAGCAGCAGAAGGGCAACGACCAGGGGCCGCCGGCTTCAGCGCCACCGGTCGCGCCGCCGCAGGCCGGGCCGTCGCTGCCCACGCCGGGGCTTGCCAGCAACGGCGGCGGCAACTCGGAGGAGGCGTATCAGCCGGCCGCACCGGCTGAAAACGCGACGACGGGGCAGGCGCCGGTGGTCGAGGCGCCGGCTGGAGAGGCTGCGCCGGGGCGCTGATCCCCGGCCAAGCCGTCGGTTAGAGCCAGTGGCCCGGGACCCAGACCGGGCCAGCGGCGGTGTGTCGCCAGAAGCCGTCTTGCCAGAGCGGGCCGTGGCCCGCGCGGGGCACCCAGCGGCCGTGAATCCAGACGTAGTCGGCGCCGTCCCAGTCGTAATGGCCGGGCTGCCAGATGAGGGTCTCGGTCGAGGGCGGCGGGGTGGGGACGCGCTCGGCTTGCACCGGCGGGATCGGCGGCGGCTCGTCGCGCCATGCGCAGGCGGCGGTGAGCAGAAGCAGGACGAGGCAGACAGAGGCCGACGGGTTTCATAGGCGCTCAGACTTCCATGTCAGCAAAGTTCCCCTCGCACCAGCGTATCTCCCACGCGGACGACCCCGGGGTCTAGCACGCGGGCCAGCACGCCACCCTGGCCGCGCACGGCATTGTAGCCGCCGGGTCCGAGCAGCTGCTCCATGCGCGAACACGGGTGGCACTCGCCCGTGCATTCGAGCAGGGCGGGGCCGAGGCGGAACCGGCGCCCCTTCAGGGCGAGCAGATTGACGCCGAAGGTGACGAAATTGCGGCGCAGGAGCGACGGGGGCACGGCGGCGCGGCCGAGGAATGAGGCGATAGACGCAAGGTTTTCCTCGGCGATCAGGCTCACCTGGCGGAGGCCGTTGCGGCCGGCGTAGTGGTCGCCGGCGAGGCCGATGGCCGGGTCGAGCGTGGCCGCGTCGATCGCCTGCATCGGGGCATGGCGGGCCGGGCGCAGCCCGATCCATTGGACCCGGCCGGGCCGCACCGGGCCTTCGAGGAGGCGGCCGATCGGCGACGTGACCGGAGGCCCGGGGTTGCGGCCTCCGGAGGTCGCGACGATGTTGGGGGCTGGTATCAGGGAGGATTGCCGCATGTCCGTCGACGTGAAGTATCGTACCAGCGCAACAGCTCATGGCGGCCGGGACGGCGAGAGCCGGACCGATGACGGCGCGCTCGCGGTCAAGCTGGCGGTGCCGAAGGAGATGGGCGGGCCGGGCGGCGGCAACAACCCGGAGCAGCTGTTCGCGGCGGGGTATGCGGCGTGCTTCCTCGGCGCGATGAAGTTCGTGGCGAGCCAGAACAAGGACGGTCCGCAGGTGCCGCAGGACGCGGCGGTGCAGAGCTCCGTGGGCATCGGGCCGCGCAGCGAGGGCGGGTTCGGGCTGGACATCGAGCTCAAAGTGTCGCTGCCGGGCGTGCCGCACGAGCAGGCAGAGGCGCTGGTCGACAAGGCGCACCAGGTGTGCCCGTACAGCAACGCGACGCGGGGCAACGTGCCGGTGCGACTCAGCGTCGCCTGACCCGCGTGACGGCGACCAATCGGGCGCCGTCGTGACGGCGCCATCAGTGGCGCCGTTTAGCCTACGTTAAGAACTTTCGGGCAGCATCATACGTTGTGTTCGCAATGAACGCCACGTATGGGCTGCCGGCTGTGAATTTTTTCATGGCCGATGTGGGGGGTGGGCTCGGCCCGTTCCTGTCCACGTTCCTTGCCGAGGTGGCGGGGTGGAGCCCGCAGCAGATTGGCTGGGTCGTGGCCGGCGGGCAGGTGACGGCGGCGGTGCTGGCAGCACCTGCCGGGTCGGCGGTGGATCGGCTGGGCAAGCCGCGGCTGATGCTGGCGGTGGCGTGCGGGGCGATCCTGCTGGGGACGCTGGCGCTGCTCGCGGTGCACGCGTTCTGGGCGGTGATGGCGGCGCAAATGGTGGCTTCGGCCGGCGGTTCGCTGGGGGCGCCGAGCATCAGCGGGCTCACGCTCGCGGTGGTAGGCAAGAAGGGCTACCCGCGCCAGCAGGGCACCAACGAGGCGGCGAATCATGCGGGGAACGTGACGGCGGCCGGGCTGATCGGGGCGCTGTCAGTGGCGCTCGGGTCTTGGTCGATCGCGGGGCTCGAGATCGGGAAATACGCGGCGGTGATCATCCTGGCCGTGATGGCAGCGGCGACGCTGGTCACGCTATGGACCATGGACCCAAGCGCGATCGATGCGGACCGGATGAGCGGGCGCAAGGGGCGGCAGAAGGGGGAGAAGCGGGGCTGGACACGGGCGCTGCTGCGGGATCGGCGGCTGTGGACGGTGCTGGCCGTGGTGGGGCTGTTCCAGCTCGGCAACTCGGCGATGCTGCCGCTGCTCGGGCAGCGGATCGTGCATGACGGCGACGGGGACGCGACCAGGTGGATGAGCTGGTGCGTGATCGCGGCGAGCCTGACGATGATCCCAGTCGCGTTGCTGGTCGGGCGGAACGCGGACCGGGTGGGGCGGCGGTGGCTGCTGATGTTCGCCTGCGCGGTGGTGATCGCGCGCTGCGCGGTCGCGATGTGGGCGGTCGGGCGTTACTGGCTGATCCCGATCGAGGTGCTGGACGGGATCTGCGCGGCGACGTTCAGCGTGTCGATGCCGCTGGCGGTGGCCGACCTGACCTATGGCAGCGGGCGGACGCAGACGGCGATGGGCGCGCTGGCGATGATGCAGGCCGGCGGGGCGGCGCTGGCGAGCGTGCTGTGGGGCTATGCGGTGGAGCTGATCGGGTTCGGGCCGAGTTTTGGGGCGATGGCGATCTTCCCGGTGGCGGCGATCGCGCTACTGTTCACGGTCCGGCTGAAGGACGAAGCGCCTCAGCCGGAGGCGGCGAGCGGGGGCGCGTCCTCTGGGAAGGCGGCGGCCATCAGCGCGGCGGCATAGGGAGTGCGGGGGCGGGCGAACAGCGCGTCGGCCGGACCGTGCTCGACGACGCGGCCGGCCTGCAGCACCGCGACCCGGTGGGCGAGTGCGCGGACCACGGCGAGGTCGTGGCTGATGAACAGGTAGGCGAGGCCGTGCGCGGCTTGCAGGCTGCGCAGGAGGTCGATGAGCTGGGCCTGGACGGAGCGGTCGAGCGCGCTGGTCGGCTCGTCGAGGACGACCAGGCGGGGTTTGAGGACGATCGCGCGGGCGACGGCGATGCGCTGGCGCTGGCCGCCGCTGAACTCGTGCGGATAACGATGGGCGGTTTCCGGGTCGAGGCCGACTTCCTGTAGCGCGGCTTCGACGCGGGTCTCGACCTCGCGGCGGGATAGGCCGGGCTCGTGGACGCGCAGCCCTTCGGCGACGATGTCGGCGACGCTCATTCGGGGCGAGAGGCTGCCGTAGGGATCCTGGAAGACGATCTGCATGCGGCGGCGGAGCGGGCGGACCTGGCGCTGCTTCAGGGTGGAGATGTCGCGGCCTTCGAACAGGACGCGGCCGGTGGCGGGCATCAGGCGGAGCATGGCGAGGCCGATGGTGCTCTTGCCGGAGCCGCTCTCGCCGACCAGGCCGAGCGTCTCGCCCTCGCGGACCTGGAGGCTGATGCCGTCAGCGGCGCGGATCTCGGCGACGGTCCGGCGGAGCACGCCGCGGCGGACCGGGAAGATGACGCTGAGGTCGCGGGTCTCGGCGACGACGGGGGCGGCGTCGGGGACGGGCAGCGGCGCGCCGGAGGGTTCGGCCGCGAGGAGGGCGCGGGTGTAGTGGTGCTTGGGGGCGCGGAAGACCTCGTGGATAGTGCCGGTCTCGACCAGGCGGCCGTCCTTCATCACCGCGACCCGGTCGGCGACGCGGCGGACGACGTTGAGGTCGTGGCTGATGAGCAGCAAAGCGAGGCCGCGGCGGCGCTTCTCGGCGGCGAGGAGGTCGAGGATGCCGGCCTGGATGGTGACGTCGAGCGCGGTGGTCGGCTCGTCGGCGATCAGGAGCTTGGGGTCGTTGGCGAGCGCCATGGCGATCATGACGCGCTGACGCTGGCCGCCGGAGAGCTGGTGCGGGAAGGCCTCGAGGCGGGCGGCGGCATCGGCGAAACCGACCCGGGCAAGGAGCGCGGTAACGGCGTCGCTGGTGGGGCGGGTCCCGTGCAGGGCCATGGCCTCGGCAACCTGGCGACCGACCCGGTGCAGCGGGTTGAGGCTGGTCATCGGCTCCTGGAACACGATGCCGGCGGTGCCGCCGCGGACCCGGCCGAGGGTGCGGTCGTCGGCGCCGACGGTGTCCTGGCCGTCGACGGTGATGCGGCCGGAGCAGGCGGCGCTGGGCGGGAGGAGCTGCAGGATCGAGAGGGCGGTGAGCGACTTGCCGGAGCCGCTCTCGCCGACCAGGGCGAGGGTTTCACCGGGCCGGACCGCGAAGGAGATGCCGTCGACGACGCGGCTCGTGCCGAAGGCGACGGTGAGGTTCTCGACCGAAAGCATTGGTCTAGGCGTATCAGGGGGATCGCGGGGGCGCCAGTTGGGCGTGCTGACGTTAGTGGGTCAGGACTGACCCAGTATCGTGCTGACCGCCCTCGCTACGGGTTTTGCGCGGTGGACGCGGCCCAGCCCGGCGGGGGTGGGCTGTCGGGGTTGTTGATCGGGAGGAACGGGGCGGCGGCGTGCAGCGTGCAGCGGACGGCGACGGGGACGGCCGGGTTCAGCACGTCCGACATCAGGAGGACGTAGAGGCTGGAGGCGATGCCGAGCGCGCCGAGGCCGGTCAGGCCGAGCAGCAGACGACGGCGGTGCTCGCTGCTCGAGAGGATGCCCGAGAGGACGACGAAGCCGAAAAAGGCGGGAAGGGCCAGGAGTGGGGCGAAGTCCTGGCGGTAGCGCAGGGTGAGCGACATGGCGCAGAGCAGGAGCAGCGCCGACGCTATGTGCCCGGCTAGGGTGGCGGGAATGAACCAACGCTGGCGCAGCGTGGACCTGATGCCGAGCAGCGCCAGGATCGTCCAGACCGGGCCGGTCAGCAGCGGCGAACTCGGCGGCCCTTCGATCGGCTCGTACAGTTTGGTGATAAATTCTCCGATCTGGCCGAAGTTCTTCAGCGCGTAGGTGAGGCCGGTCAGGTAGTAGGTGGCCGACGTTGGCATGCGGCGCAGGTTGAAGATCCCATTTGCCTGCAGTTCCGCCCAGCGCTCCGGATGGCGGCGGATGATGTCCTGTAGCGGCATGTCCGCGAAGGTGAGCGGGTTGCCCCAGCGGGCCCAGTTGATCAGAGCCGCCACGCCGAGCCCGACAGCCAACGCGGCGCAAGCGGGCAGGATTGATCCCCACTCGGGGGCCGCGGGGCGGCGGAGCAGGCCGCAGAGCAGGCACCATCCCAGGATGAGCCCGGCGCCGACCGTCAGATCGAAGCCGATGCTGGCCCGCGTGTTCAGTGCAACGCCGGCAAGGAGCGCCAGCACCACCAGGTCGCCAGCGGACAGGGTGGATCCGCGCAGCGCGGCCCGGACCACGACGAGGTTGAAGCCGGCGGCGAGCACGGCGCCCCACATCACGGGCTCGCTGTAGAGATAGGCGGAGCTCAGCAGGATCGTCTGCGTGCCGCCGAACATCAGGCCGACCGCGACCAGCACGAAGAGCCACGTGCTGCGCCGCTCGGCCGGGAGGGAGCGGTGCGCCAGCAGCAGCGTGCGCAGGAGGATGGCGACGTAGGCCACGCTGGCGACGAGGCAGGAGACGCGGGCCAGGTGCATACGGTTCGGGTCCGCGGGGCCGAGCAGCAGGGCCGGAAGTCGGAGCAGGGCGGGCAGGATGCCGAAGTAGCTGTAGGTGCGGCCCTCGCGGGTGAAGCTCTCGTAGCCGATCGCATCCGGATCCACGGTCACGTCGCCGCGCAGAAGGTGCTGGAGCATGGAGTCGAAGGCGCCGTCGAGCCGCTCGGGCGCGATCAGCCTCATGTCGCCATGGGTCAGCAGAGCGAGCTGGAATAGCGCGACGGCGGCGAGCGCCAGCGCCCAGACCAGAAGCTGCTTGATCGACGACGACATGCTTCCGGAACTCCGACCCATTCCGGGATCATGCGAGGGGAAGGTTGATGAAAAGTTTCCGCTTCTCGCTCAGGCGCCCTTGCGCGGGTCGAAGGCGTCGCGGACGGCTTCGCCGATGAAGATCAGCAGGGTGAGCAGGCCGCCAAGGACGACGAAGCCGGTGGCGGCGAGCCAGGGGGCCTGGAGGTTGTTCTTGCCTTGGCTGACCAGCTCGCCAAGCGAGGGCGAACCCGGCGGCAGGCCGAAGCCGAGGAAGTCGAGGCTGGCGAGGACAGTGACCGAGCCGGACAGGGTGAAGGGCAGGAAGCTCAGCACGGCGACCAGGGCGTTGGGCAGGATGTGGCGGCCCATGATGGCGCCATCGCGGACGCCGAGGGCGCGGGCGGCGCGGACGTAGTCGAGGTTGCGGCCGCGCAGGAACTCGGCGCGGACCACGCCGGTAAGGCCCATCCAGGAGAACACGAGCAGGAACAGCAGCAGGATCCAGAAGGTGGGGGCGACGATGCTGCCGAGGATGATCAGCATGTAGAGCTGCGGCATGCCGGACCAGATTTCGATGAAGCGCTGGAACAGCAGGTCGGTGAGGCCGCCATAGAAGCCTTGGACGGCGCCGGCGGCGATGCCGATCACGGAGGAGACGGCGGTGAGGGTGAAGCCGAACAGGACGGAGATGCGGAAGCCGTAGATGACGCGCGCGAGCACGTCGCGGGCCTGGTCGTCGGTGCCGAGCAGGTTGCGCAGCGTGGGCGGGGATGGGGCGGGGGTGGGCAGGTCTTTGACCACCGTGTCGTAGCTGTAGGGGATGAGGGGCCAGAGCATCCAGCCGTGGGATTTGATGCGGTCCTGCAGCACCGGGTCGGTGAAGTCGGCCTCGAGCGGGAGGAGGTCGGGGCCGAACGTGTCCTCGCTGTAGTCGCGCAGGACGGGGCAGTAGAGATGGCCGTCGTAGCTGACGAGCAGCGGGCGGTCGTTGGCGATGAATTCGGCGAACAGGCAGATCACGAACAGGACGGCGAAGATCAGCAGCGACCAGTAGCCGCGGCCATGGGCACGGAAGGCAGCGAGGCGGCGCCGGGTGAGCGGGGTCATCGCCTGGCCTCGAAATCGATCCGGGGGTCGACGACGGTGTAGAGGAGGTCGCCGACCACCTGCAGGACCAGGCTGAACAGGGTGAAGATGTAGAGCGTGCCGAACATGACGGGGTAGTCGCGGCGGATGGCGCTCTCGAAGCCGAGCAGGCCGAGGCCGTCGAGGGAGAAGACGATCTCGACCAGGAGCGCCGAGCTGAACAGGATGCCGATGAAGGCGGAGGGGAAGCCGGCGACGATCAGCAGCATGGCGTTGCGGAAGACGTGGCCGTAGAGCACACGGCGCTCGCCGGCGCCCTTGGCGCGGGCGGTGAGCACGTATTGCTTGCGGATCTCCTCGAGGAAGCAGTTTTTCGTCAGCACGGTCAGCCCGGCGAAGCCGCTGGCGACGATCGCGATCGTCGGCAGCACCATGTGCCAGGCGTAGTCGGCGATGCGGGCGGGCCAGGACCAGTTTTCCGAGCCGGAGCTGGTGAGGCCGCGCAGCGGAAACCACTGCACGAAGCTGCCGCCGGCGAACAGCACGACCAGCATGATGGCGAACAGGAAGCCGGGGATGGCGTAGGCGACCAGGACGATCGCTGAGCTGGCGACGTCGAAGCGGGAGCCGTCGCGGACGGCCTTCTGGATGCCGAGCGGGATGCTGATCAGATAGACCAGCAGGGTGGACCAGAGGCCGAGCGAGATGCTGACCGGCATCTTCTGGATGATCAGGTTGAGGACGGAGCTGTCGCGGAAGAAGGACTGGCCGAAGTCGAAGCGCAGGTAGTTGCCGACCATGTCGAGGAAGCGCTCGCACGGGCGGCTTGTCGAAGCCGAACTGGCGCTTGATCTGCTCGATCTGGCCGGGGTCGAGGCCGCGAGCGCCGCGATAGGCGCCGGTGTCGCTCTGGGCGCCGGTGATGCGGGCGGTGGCGGAGGGGCCGCCGCGGGCTTCGGCGACGGCCTGCTCGACCGGGCCGCCGGGGGCGAACTGCACGACGGCGAAGTTGATGGCGATGATGCCCAGCAGGGTCGGCAGCAGCAGCAGCAGCCGGCGCAGGAGGTAGGCGCCCAAACGGTGGTCCTCGGTTGGCTCCGCTCCGTGATAGCCCGGCTGATGCGGCGAGGCTATGCGGGGGCGCATCCTGGGCGGGTTTGCGGCGTTGGCGCCACATGGCAACACGCGACGGCAGCGATCGGGATACGCTTCAGGCCATCCTCGGGCAGCTTCAGGAGCTGAACCGTCTGGTGGGGGAGATCGCGGCGCGGATGGCGTCCGAGCGGGAGGGCGACGCGCGGGATCGATCCGGGGGACGCGGTGCCGCCGGGGGTGGCGCCGGTGAACCCGGTGCCGCTCACGCCGGAGGACAAGAAGGCGCGGCGCGCGCTGGAGCGGATGCCGCGCCGCAAAAAGCAGGGCGATGAGGCATGAGCGAGAATCGCGAGCAGCAGATCCGGGAGCGTGCGCACGCGCTGTGGGAGGCTGACGGGCGGCCGGAAGGGCGCGAGATGGACTACTGGCTGCGCGCCGAGAAGGAGGTCGACGGGCAAGAGGGCGTCCCCGACATGACGTCGGAGCCGCCGCTCTAGCCGAGTCCCGGCTACTTGCCGGGCAGCGGCTCCGGTTTGTCGGAGAGGGTGCGCAGGTAATCGATGACGTCGGCACGCTCCTTGGGGTTGGCCACGCCGACGAAGGTCATCTTGGTGCCGGGGGCGTAGGCGTTGGGCTTGGTGAGCCACTGGTCGAGTTCGGCGTAGGTCCAGGGGCCGGGCTTGGACTTCAGCGAGGACGAGTAGCTGAAGCCCTCCATGTGGCCGTGCGGGGCGCCGACGACGCCCTACAGATTGGGGCCGACGCCGGCCTTGCCGCCCTGGTTGACGGTGTGGCAGGCGGTGCAGCCGAGCTTGGTGAAATCGGACTTGCCGGCGGCGGGGTCGGCGCGGCGAGGCGGTCGTCGATCGAGGCGCCCGCGGCCGCGCCGGTCGGCTGGACGCCGCCGTTGGCGGTCGCGCCGGCGGCCCCGGCGGCGGGGTTGGCCGCGGCCGGCTGGGCGGAGGCGCTTTCCTCGACCGGCGGCTTCGGCTCCGGGTTGTCGGAGAGGGTGCGGAGATACTCGATGATGTCGGCGCGCTTCTTGGGGTCGGAGAGGCCGGCGTAGCTCATCTTGGTGCCGGGCGCGTAGGCGCTGGGCTTGGTGAGCCACTCGTTCAGTTCCTGGAAGGTCCAGGGGCCCTCCTTGGACTTGAGCGCCTTGGAGTAGTCGAAACCCTCCATGTGGCCGTGCGGCGCGCCGACGACGCCGTAGAGGTTGGGGCCGACGCCCGCCTTACCGCCCTTGGTGAAGGTGTGGCAGGCGATGCAGCCCTGGGCGTGGGTGAGCGCTTCGCCTTGGGTGGCGTTGGCGGAGGCGAGGAGGACGCCGATCGGCGGCTCGGGGGCGGCATTGGCCTGACCGGCGGCCCCACCGGCCTCGGGCACCGCGATCGCGATGTGGGTTTTTCCGGGATCTCGGGGTTGACCAGCGCACGGCCGAGCAGGCCGGAGCCGACGAACGCAATCCCCGCCAGCAGCACGGCGGCCGCGGCCTTGTTGAGTTCGAGGCTGTCCATCAGTGGTCTCCAGACGCGTCCACCCGCTCTGAATTGCCAACGGCGCCGAAGCTGTCAACGTTACTCCGGCCATAAAAGCGGTGGCCATGCCCCTGTTCACCGAGCTTCGAGCCCGAACCGGAACCCGCGCGACGGCGATCGTGGCCGGGCTGATGCTGA
Source organism: uncultured Alphaproteobacteria bacterium (assembly GCA_963708585.1). Lineage (GTDB taxonomy): Bacteria > Pseudomonadota > Alphaproteobacteria > Acetobacterales > Acetobacteraceae > JAVVHH01. Next base: position 386,125 of record CAVPSW010000001.1, read on the forward strand.
TGAGCCTCAGCTCCGGGTGCACCGACGTGCTGAGCTATCAGTTCCTCCATGACGTGTTCACCTCGGCGATGACCGGCAACGTCGCGCTGATGGGCCGTGGACTTGGGACGGGGCGACCTGGGGGCGGCGGCGCGGAACATGACGGCGTTCGCGGGCTTCGTCGGCGGGCTGTTCGTCGGGGCGGCGCTGCTGCGGGCCGGCGCGCACCGGGCGGCGCTGCTGCGGACGCTCCTGCTGGAAGAGGCGCTGCTCGCGGGGTTCGCGGTGCTTTGGGGGCTGCGCGGGCCGGAGCCGTGGACGTTCGTGCTGATCGGCACGTCGGCGGTGGCGATGGGGGTGCAGAGCGCGGTGGCGCACCGGATCGGCGTGCCGGGGGTGTCGACCACGTATTTCACGGGGACGCTGACCAACATCGTGTTCGGCCTGTTCGGGCGGGAGCAGGGGCAGCCGGGGCGGGTGCGGTGGCCGGTGCTGGCCGTCGCGTTCTATGTTGGCGGGGCGGCGGCGAGCGGGCTGGTATACGGCGGGGCAGGAGGCGTCGGAGCGTCGGGGTCTGGGTCCCGGGGCTGCCGGCGTTGGCGATCATGCTGCTGATCTGACGGTTGCGGTGCAGCGCGACTGGAGCGAGGGGCCAGCGAAGCAGGAGCGGCAGGGCACCGGCGATGCGGGCATGGCGAGCGCGGGGATGAGCACCGGTTTGAGCCCGGCCGCGAGCGCCACGAATGCGGCGGCGCCGAGCCCAAGCAGCAGCGCGGCGACGGTCCAGCCGGTAGAGGGGTGGGACGGCGCGGGCCCGGCCGGGCCCGCGGGGAGGCGGAGCAGCGCCACGGCGTCGGCGACGCGGCGGGACAGGTCGCGCTGCCGGCGCGGCGAGGTCGTCGCAGCGGTCGGCGGCGGAGGCGAGCTGGCGCTCGAGGACGTCGCCGATTGTCGGGACGGGGGCAGAGGCTGGTCTCGCGGAGCTCGGCGAGGCGGCGGCGGGCCAGCGCGCGGTAGGACGCCGCGGCGGCGAAGGCGGGGGCGGACGGCGGCGGCGGCGGCATCGAGCTCGAGCGCGAGGCGGAGCAGGCGTGAGGAGAGGTCCGGCACGCGCGCGGCCGGGTCGAGCAGGGCCGTCCGGAGCGTGCCGAGATCGGTGTCGGCGCGGTCGAGGGCGGCGGCGAGCGGGGCGGCGAGGCTGGCGGCGAGGAGCGAGAGGGTGCGGCTGGTCTCGATGTCGAGCAGCCGGAGGACGAGGCGGCCGGCGGCGGCCGGGGTGAGCTGGCGGTCGAGCACGAGCATGCGGCCGAAGCCGTCCGGGCGGACGTGGAAGTCGGTAAAGGCGGCGGCGGCGCCGTCGGCGACGGTGGCGCCGGCGAAGCCGTCGGGCGGGAACAGGAGGGCGGCGCGGGCGACCGGGTCGCCGGGCCGGGCTTCCTGGAGGTCGAGATGCAGCGCGAGCAGGGTCTCGCCGGGGAGGGCGGCGACCCAGTCGGCGGGCAGCGCGGAGAGGGCTGGGTCCGACCCGGCGCCAGGGGCGAGCACGACGCAGCGGACGAAGCCGTCGCCCCATTCCCAGAGGAGCTGGCCGAAGGGGAGCTCGGCGTCCCAGCGCTCCGCGTCGGCGGCGGGCGGCGGGGCGCCAAGGCGGGTGGCGAGGGAGGCCAGCGCGTCGCGGAGGCGGTCGCGGTCCGGCGGGCTGACGAGCAGGACGAGGCAGGAGGCGCGCGCGGGGGCGGTGAGCGGCGGCGGCGCCTCGCGGCGGAGGGCGTCGGCCAGGGTCTGCCGCAAGGGATGCTCGACGGGGATGACGGGGCTCATGGACGCGGCTTTCCGGGCTGGGTCGGGGGCGGCAGCGGGACGAAGCCCGGGATGTCGGCGCGGCTGGTGTCGCCGTCGCCCGCGCGGCCGGTCTCGCCGTCGCGGACGGCCCGGAGCGCGGCGAGGAGCCAGCTCGGCTCGAACGGCTTGGAGAGACAGGCGGCGCCGACGCGGGCGCGGGCGAGGACGTCGTTCGGTGTTGCCGGTGGCGAACAGGATGCCGATCGGGCCCAACAGCACCAGCGCCTCGGCCAGCGCGACGCCATCGTCGCCGCCGGCCAGGCGGACGTCCAGCACGGCGAGGTTGGGCCGGTGCCGGCGGGCGAGGTCGAGCGCCCCGGCGGCGGTGTCGGCGATGCCGCACACGTTCCAGCCGCCGTCGAGCAGCGCGTCCTCGATGGTGAGCGCGACGAGGGCCTCGTCCTCGACGATCAGCACGAGGTCGGTCCGCATGCGCGCGGTCAGACGAGGTCGTCACAGGGCGGACTCCACCGCGCGGATGGCGCGGCCGAGATTGGCGGCGAGGTCGGGCACGACGGCGTTGCCGAGCGCCCTCACGCGGTCCACCCGGCCGGGAAACCCATCATCCACTCGAGGTAAGGCCGGGTTCAGCAGGCCACCCACTGCATCGTTCAGCTGGCAGGTACGGCGTCGCGCCCGCTGCGCGGCAGAACCGCAGCGCCAATCGCGGGCGAGCGGGGTGGGAAGAAACGGCCCGGGCCACCACGAACACGCGGCGGCGGCGGTGCGGCGCGCCGGCATGGACAGCACCCACCACGATCGGCCAGCCGGTGTAGCCGAGCGCCTCCAGATCAGCGAGGACCCGGTCCGCGCCGCGGCTTCTGAGGCCAGGAACGTTCTCAGCCAGGACCCAACGGGGCCGGCACTCGCCGATGATCCGGGCCATTTCGGCCCAGAGCCCGGTGCGCGGGCCTTCGAGCCCGCGGCCCGATCCGGCGAGGCTGGCGTCCTGGCAGGGGAAGCCGCCGCAGACGATTGCGGGGCGGATGCCGTCGGCACGCAGGCGCGCGCCGGTGAGGCCGCGGATTTCGGGGTAGATCGGGACATCCGGCCAGTGCCGGGCAAGGACGCCGCGGCAGAACGGGTCGCTCTCGCAGAAGGCGACGGTCTGGAATCCGGCCCAGTGCAGACCGAGGCTGAACCCGCCGATGCCGCTGAACAGGTCAAGGACGGTCCGCTCCACTGCCATCAGAGAGCGGTATATTTTCCTAGTTGCTGGGTCAAGCCGGACGCGAGGTCCGGCTGGGGTCAAGCCGGACGCGAGGTCCGGCTGGGGTCAAGCCGGACGCGAGGTCCGGCTGGGGTCAAGCCGGACGCGAGGCGGGGTCCGGCGTCCTGTTCCTACCTGGTGGCGTTGCCCGGGGCGCCGTTGACGTAGGTGTGCTGCCACTGCTCGAAGGCGGGGCCGCCGGCGGGCGGCGGCGGGACGTTGCCGCGGGCGGCTTGCGGCGGCGCGGCAGGGGCGGGCGCGGGACGAGCCGGCGCCTGGCGGGCGCGGTCGTGCCGCTCGTCGGCGACGCGCTCGGCCTGCCCGCGACGGTCGTCGAAGCGGCGGTTGTCATAGCCCCGGCGGTCGTCATAGCCGCGGTGGTCGTCATAGACCCGGCCCCCACCGAGCAGGACCTCGGCGGCGGGCTCGGGCGCGTAGACGGGCGCACCGTAGGCGGTTGGGGGCGCGTAAGGGCCGTCGGCCGTATCCGTAGCCATAGCCGTAGGGCGCACAGGCGCCCAGGCAGAGCGCTGCCCCTAGGGCACTCACCACGAACCGCATGCCACCCTCCCCTGCTTTCTTCGTGTCCGGACGCTTGTCATGACGCGCAAAGATGGCAGTACGGCGGCAAGGAGGGCACGAACATGCCGGTGAGCGGGTTGGGACCGTACGACGACAACAATATCTTCGCCCGCATCCTGCGCGGCGAGATCCCGTCACGGCGTGTGTGGGAGGACGAATGGGCGGTGGCGTTCCACGACATCAACCCGCAGGCGCCGGTTCACGTGTTGGTCATCCCGCGGGGACGCTATGTCTCGCTGGCGGACTTTTCCGCGAACGCGTCGGAGGCGGAGGTCGCCGGGTTCTGGCGGGCGGTCGGGCGGGTGGCGCGCGATCTCGGGCTCGAGGAGCCGGGCTATCGGGTGCTTGCCAACATGGGGCCGCACTCCGGCCAGGAAGTGCCGCATTTCCATGTGCATCTGTTCGGCGGTGGGCCGTTGGGACCGATGCTGGCGCGGCGTGATTGACACCGGCTCGCGCCGAGCCGAGTTTACTGCAATCCGAGGGGGGCCCCGGCAAGGGGCTGAGAGTTCGCTACGCCCGGTGGGCGCCGCGATGACCCTGTGACACCTGATCCGGGTCATGCCGGCGTAGGGACGGGTCCGCCAGCGCTCCCCGTCCCGGCCGTTCATGGTCCGAAAGCGGAGGGGCGCGTGACCTACCAGCAGAAGCCGAGTTCCGTCACCACGGGGCCCATCAACGGGTCGCGCAAGGTCTACAGCAGCCCGGCCGGGCGGCCGGACATCTCCGTACCGTTCCGCGAGATCGCGCTCGACCCCTCCGCGCGGGAGGAGCCGGTGCGGCTCTACGACACGTCGGGGCCGTACACGGAGAACAGCCCGGCGATCGATCTCGCCGCCGGGCTCCCGCAGATCCGGGGCGAGTGGATCGCGCGCCGCGGGTTCGCGCCGACCATGCCGCGGGCACTCAAGCCGGAGGACAATGGGTTCGTGCCGGCCGAGCGCCTGGTGCCGGAGTGCCCGGCGCCGCGGGCGCTGCTCGAGGGGCGGCCGGGCCAGCACGTCACCCAGTTCGAGTTCGCGCGGGCGGGAATCATCACCGAGGAGATGATCTACGTCGCCCACCGCGAGAATCTCGGCCGGGCGCAGGCGCTGGCGGAGGCGGGCGAGCGGATCGCCGACGGGGAGAGCTTCGGGGCCGAGATCCCCGAGTTCGTGACCCCCGAGTTCGTGCGCTCGGAGATCGCGCGCGGGCGGGCGATCATCCCGGCCAACATCAACCACCCCGAGCTCGAGCCGGTGATCATCGGCCGCAACTTCCTGGTCAAGATCAACGCCAATATCGGCAACTCGGCGGTCACGTCGGGCGCGGCCGAGGAAGTCGAGAAGCTGGTCTGGGCGATCCGCTGGGGCGCGGACACGGTGATGGACCTGTCGACCGGGCGGAACATCCACAACATCCGCGGCTGGATCCTGCGCAACTCCCCGGTGCCGATCGGCACGGTGCCGATCTACCAGGCGCTGGAGAAGGTCGGCGGCGACGCGGACAAGCTCGACTGGGAGGTGTTCAAGGACACGCTGATCGAACAGGCCGAGCAGGGCGTCGACTACTTCACCATTCATGCCGGCGTTCGCCTGGCCCACGTGCCGCTGACCGCGCGCCGGGTGACCGGGATCGTCTCGCGCGGCGGCTCGATCATGGCGCGCTGGTGCCTCGCGCATCACCGCGAGAGTTTCCTCTACGAGCGCTTCGACGAGATCTGCGAGATCATGCGCAAGTATGACGTCTCGTTTTCCCTCGGCGACGGTCTTCGCCCCGGCTCAAACGCCGACGCCAACGACGCCGCCCAGTTCGCGGAGCTGGAGACCCTCGGCGAACTGACCAAGGTGGCGTGGGACCGCGGCTGCCAGGTGATGATCGAGGGGCCCGGCCACGTGCCGATGCACAAGATCAAGGTCAACATGGACAAGCAGCTGCGCGAATGCGGCGAGGCGCCGTTCTACACGCTCGGGCCCCTGACGACCGACATCGCGCCGGGCTACGACCACATCACCTCCGCGATCGGCGCGGCGATGATCGGTTGGTTCGGCACCGCGATGCTCTGCTACGTGACGCCCAAGGAACATCTCGGCCTGCCGAACCGCGACGACGTGAAGACCGGCGTGATCACCTACAGGATCGCCGCCCACGCCGCCGACCTCGCCAAGGGCCACCCGGCCGCCAAGCTGCGCGACGACGCGATCAGCCGCGCCCGCTTCGAGTTCCGCTGGGAGGACCAGTTCAACCTGGGCCTCGACCCGGACACGGCCCGCGCGTTCCACGACGAGACGTTGCCGAAGGACGCGCACAAGGTGGCGCATTTCTGCTCCATGTGCGGGCCGAAGTTCTGCTCGATGAAGATCAGCCAGGACATCCGCGCCGAGGCGGAGCGGACGGCGGGGCTCGAGGCGAAGAGCGCGGAATTCAAGGAGCGCGGCGGGCAGGTGTATTTGCCCGCCGCTGAGTGATGCGCGTGCGCGAGACCGCCGGTTGAGCTTCTCTCCGCGCGATGCGCTCGACGCGATCGGCCAGTTGCCGGACGTGGAGATCGACATCGCCGGCGCGGCGCTCCAGCTCGCGCGGATCGACGCGCCGGACAGCGACTGGGAGGCGGTGGAGCGCCACCTGTCGGAGCTGGCGCGCGAGGCGGTGGCGCTGGCGCGGGACGTGCCGGAGCGCGACCTCGCCGCACGGGCCGGCGCGCTGGCCGGGCTGCTGACTGGGCGGCACCGCTATCGCGGCGACAGCGAGACCTATGACGACCCGGTCAACGCCAACCTGATCCGCGTCGTCGAGCGCCGCCGCGGCCTCCCCGTCGCGCTCGGAATCCTCTGGCTCCACTGCACGCGCGCGATCGGCTGGGGCGCCCACGGCATCGACTTCCCCGGCCATTTCCTGCTGGCGCTGGAGGCGGAGCCGGAGGGCAAGCGGCACCGGCAGCCGACGGCGCAGCAAGCGGTGCTGGACGTGTTCGCGGGCGGCGTGCCGCTGGAGTCAAAAGACCTCCGCACCCTCCTCAAGCACGTGGCCGGCCCGAGCGTGGAGCTGCGCCCCGGCGTGCTGCAACCAATGTCGGCCCGGCGGGTGCTGCTGCGGCTGCAGGAGAACGTGCGGGTGCGGCGGCTGCAGATGGAGGATTTCCAGGGCGCGCTGACCTGCACGGAGGACATGCTGCGGATCTCGCCGGACAATGCGCAGCTGTGGCGCGAGGCGGCGGTGATGCACGCGCGGCTGGACCACGTGGCGGCGGCGCTGAAGTGCTACAGCCGGGTTCTGGACCTGGTGCCGAACGGAGCGGCGGCGGCGCGGACGCGGGCGGCGATGGATGAGCTGCGGACGCGGCTGAACTAAAGGGCGAAAGTCTGCTGGCCGTTTCCAGCGCGTAGGGTGGGGTGCTCTTCCGCACCCCACCACTCGGAAAGGCACGGCGCGGCAATTCTAATCCGGCCCGATCTCTCCAAACTCAAGCGCATCGGTCGGTGGGGTGCGGGAGGGCACCCCACCCTACGCGCCTTAGCGTGCGGCACGGGTCGTTGTTGCGGTGAGGCCACCCTCACCCTGCCCTCTCCCGCCAGCGGGAGAGGGTTCTTCGCTCCGTTCTTGGGTCAGGACTCGTCGGGGGTGGTGGGGTCGGCGGGCCAGCGCCAGTTGCGGACTTCGGGCAGGTCCTCCCCGTGCGCGTGCACATACGCCTTATGCTTGACCAGTTCCTCGCGCAGGTGCTGGACCAGGTGGCCGGACAGGTTGATCATCCGTGGCACGCGTTCGAGCGCCGCCATCGCCAGGGTGAAGCGGTCGAGCTTGTTCAGCACCACCATGTCGAACGGCGTGGTCGTGGTGCCCTCCTCGATATAGCCGTGGACGTGGAAGCGCTCGGCGCAGGAGCGGCCGTGGATCAGGCGATGGACCAGCCAGGGATAGCCGTGGAAGGCGAAGATCACCGGGCGGTTCGGGGTGAATAGCGAGTCGAACACCGATTGCTGCAGGCCGTGCGGGTGCTCGCTCGGCGGCTGCAGCGCCATCAGGTCGACGACGTTCACCACGCGGACCAGGAGGTCCGGAACGTGCCGGCGCAGCAGGTCGGCGGCGGCCAGCGTCTCCATCGTGGGGACGTCGCCGGCGCAGGCGAGCACGACGTCGGGGTCTTGGCCGCCGTCGTTGCTGGCCCAGGGCCACAGGCCGATGCCGGCGGCGCAATGGCGCAGCGCGGCCTCGCGGTCGAGATACTGCAGCGCGGGCTGCTTGCCGGCGACGACCACGTTCACATAGTTCCGGCTGCGCAGACAGTGGTCCATGACCGAGAGCAGGCAGTTGGCGTCCGGCGGCAGATAGACGCGGACGACGCTGGCCTTCTTGTTGGCGACGTGGCCGATGAAGCCGGGATCCTGGTGGCTGAAGCCGTTGTGGTCCTGGCGCCATACGTGGCTGGAGAGCAGGATGTTGAGGCTGGGCACCGGGCGGCGCCAGGGGATGTGCTGGCAGGCTTCGAGCCACTTGGCGTGCTGGTTGAACATCGAATCGATGATGTGGATGAAGGCCTCGTAGCAGTTGAACAGGCCGTGGCGGCCGGTCAGCACGTAGCCTTCGAGCCAGCCCTCGCAGAGGTGCTCGCTCAGCACTTCCATGACCCTTCCCTCGGGGCCGATGCCCTGGTCGGTCGGCTTCAACTCGGCCATGCTCTCGCGGGTCGTCACCTCGAAGACGGCGTCGAGCCGGTTGCTGGCGGTCTCGTCAGGGCCGAACAGGCGGAAATTGTCGGGGTTGTCGCGGATGATGTCGCGCAGCCAGCCGCCGAGCACGCGGGTGCTCTCGGCCTCGGTGGCGCCCGGCTGCTCGACCGGGATGCAGTAGTCGCGGAAGTCGGGCAGGCGGAGGCTGCGCAGGAGCTTGCCGCCGTTGCTGACCGGGTTGGCGCCCATGCGGCGGTCGCCTTGCGGGACTTCCGCGAGGATCTCCGGGCGCGGACGGCCGTCTTCGTCGAACAGCTCCTCCGGCCGGTAGCTCTTCATCCAGGTCTCGAGCATGCCGATCCGCTCGGGATGGGCGCGCAGGCCGTCGAGCGGGACCTGGTGGGCGCGCCAGGTGTTCTCGACCGGCTTGCCGTCGAGCTCGACCGGGCCGGTCCAGCCCTTGGGCGAGCGGAGGATGATCATCGGCCAGGTGGGGAGGGTCTCCGGGCCCCCTTCCCTCGCCGCGCGCTGGATGGCCGCGATGTCGTCGAACGCCTTGGCGAGGGCTTCGGCCATGGCCTTGTGCATTTTCGCCGGCTCGTGGCCGGAGACGATGACCGGGTCGTAGCCGTAGCCGCGGAAGAGGTCGAGCAGCTCGGCTTCCGGGATGCGGGCGAGGACGGTCGGGCCGGCGATCTTGTAGCCGTTGAGGTGCAGGATCGGCAGCACGGCGCCGTCGCGGCGTGGGTTGAGGAATTTGTTGGAGTGCCAGCTCGTGGCCAGCGCGCCGGTCTCGGCCTCGCCGTCGCCAACGACGCAAACGGCGACCAGGTCCGGGTTGTCGAAGGCGGCGCCGTAGGCGTGGACGAGCGAGTAGCCGAGTTCGCCGCCTTCGTTGATGCTGCCGGGGGTGGTGGGGGCGGCGTGGCTGGGGATGCCGCCGGGCCAGGAGAACTGGAGGAAGAGGCGGTCCATCCCCTCCCCGTCCTCCGTGATCGCGGGATAAAGTTCGGTGTAGGTGCCTTCGAGCCAAGTGTTGGCGACCATGCCCGGCCCGCCATGGCCCGGACCGCAGACGTACAGCAGGTTGAGGTCGCGCGCCCGGATCAGCCGGTTGAGGTGGGCATAGACAAAATTGAGGCCGGGCGTGGTGCCCCAGTGGCCGAGCAGGCGGGGCTTGATGTGCTCGATGGTGAGCTTTTCCCGGAGGAGCGGGTTGGCGCGCAGGTAGATCTGGCCCACCGAGAGATAGTTGGCGGCGCGCCAATAAGCGTCGAGGGTCGCGAATTCGGGGTCGGCCGGGGATGACATGGGGGCGCTCCGTCGTGACGCAGCGGCATGGCACCCGGGCGCGTCCGGGTCCACCGCGCTCACGCGCTCTTGCAGGACGCTCTTGCAGTAGGGGGGCGACCCGGCCAAGAGCGAAGGGTGAAGGTGATCGGGCTCACGGGCGGGATCGGGATGGGCAAGTCGAACGCGGCGGCGGCGTTCCGGCGGGCGGGGATCCCGGTGTTCGACGCGGACGCGGCGGTGCATCGGCTGCAGGGGCGCGGCGGGCGCGCGGTGCGGGCGATCGGGCAGGCGTTTCCCGGGACGGTGCGGGACGGCGCGGTCGACCGCGCGGCGCTGCGCCAGGCGGTGCTGTTCGACACGGGGGCGCTGCGGCGGCTCGAGGGGATCGTGCATCCGCTGGTGCGGGCGGAGGAGCGGGCGTTCCTGGCCCGCGCGCGGCGGGAGGGGCGGCGGGTCGCGGTGCTCGACATCCCGCTGCTGTTCGAGACCGGGGGCGAGAAGCGGGTCGACGAGGTGGTGGTGGTGACCGCGCCGGCGGACATCCAGCGGGCCCGGGTGCGGAAGCGGCGGAAGATGACGGACGCGCAGATCGAGGCGGTGATCGCGCAGCAGGTGCCGGATGCGCGCAAGCGGCGCCTGGCCGACGTGGTGATCCGGACCGGGCTGTCGCGCCACCACACGGACCGGCAGTTGCGGCGGCTGATCCGCGGGCTCGTTGCGCGCCGGGCGTAGACGCGCCAGGGTTCTTGTATGTGGGACCCGGAACCGCTCGCCTTCATCGGCACCTCGGACCTCGCCGGGCTGCTGCGCGGCAAGTCGATCCCGTGGTCGGAGCTGGAGCGGCGGATGGGGCGCGGCGTGGGGATGGCGAGCAGCAACCTGCTGCTCTCGCCGTTCGGCCCGATCTACGACACGCCATTCGGCACCGCGGGCGACCTGATGCTGGTGCCGGACCCGAAGACGCGGACGTCGATCCCCGCGGCGGACGGGCCGGACATCGTGCTGCTGCTCGGGGATTTTCTCGAGCTGGACGGGGCGCCCTGGGAGTGCTGCCCGCGGTATTTCCTGCGGCGGGCGTTGGCGGCGCTGCATGCGGAGTTCGGGCTGTCGCTCCAGGCGTCGTTCGAGCAGGAGCTGGTCTATACGGGCGTAGGGGAGCGACCGGGCTCGCCCTACACGCTGGAGGCGCTGCGGCGACAGGGCGCGTTCGGCGGCACGGTGCTGGCGGCGATGCGGGAAAGCGGGATCACGCCGGATTCGTTTCTTGCCGAGTATGGGCCGCGGCAATACGAGGTGACGGCGGCGCCGGCAGTGGGCGTGGCGGCCGCGGACCAGGCGGTGATCGTGCGCGAGCTGCTGCGCGCGGTGGCGGCGCGGCTCGGGAACCGGGCGATGCTGGCGCCGATGCCGCGGGCGGACGGGGTCGGCAGCGGCACGCATATCCATTGGAGCCTGCTGGACGAATTCGGCCGCCCGGCGACCTACGACGAGAGCGGCGAGCACGGACTCTCGGACGAGGCGGAGCACATGGTGGCGGGCATGCTGCACCATTTGCCGGCGTTGGTCGCAGTGACGGCGCCGTCTGTCTCTTCGTATTATCGGCTACGGCCCGGCCGCTGGGCGCCGACATCGGTGGATCTAGGCGTGCAGGACCGCGGCAGCGCGGTGCGGATCTGCCCGGTCTACGCGACCGGCGAGGACCCGGCCGCCACCCAGTTCAACGTCGAGTTCCGCGTCGCGGACGCGGCGGCGAGCCCGTATCTGACGCTGGGCGTGCTGGTTTGGGCGGGGCTCGATGGGCTCCGGAAGAGACGGCGGTTGGCAGAGCTGGAGCGGGCGGCGCTGCCGGCGTCGCTGGAGGAGGCGCTGGGGCTATTCGAGGAGAGCGTGGCGGTAGCGGAGTGGTTCGGGCCGCTGTTCCGGGAGGTTTATCTGCGGTTCAAGCGGGCGGAGCTGAAGGCACTGGCCGGGCTGGACGAGGAGGGGGTCTGCGCGCGGTATGCCGCGGTGTATTGAGGCGAAACGTGTCCATCAGATCAGTCCTGTCGCGTAGTAGACGGCGATCACGACGAACACGGCCAGCGTCTTCGTGCAGGTGATGGCGAAGATGTCGCCGTAGGCCTGCCGGTGGGTCAGACCGGTGACGGCCAGCAACGTGATCACGGCGCCATTATGCGGCAGCGTGTCCATGCCGCCGCTCGCCATCGAGGCGACCCGGTGCAGCACCTGGGGAGAGATGCCGGCCGCGTTCGCGGCGGCGATGAACTGGTCCGACATCGCCGCGAGCGCAATGCTCAGCCCGCCGGACGCCGACCCGGTCACGCCGGCGAGCACGCTGATGCTGATGGCCTCGTTGACGAGCGGGTTCGGGATCGCCTTGAGCGCGTCGCGGATCACGATGAACCCAGGCAAGGCCGCGATGACGGCGCCGAAGCCGTATTCGGAGGCGGTATTCATGGACGCGAGCAGGGCGCCGCCGACCGCGGCCTTGGTGCCCTCCGCGAACCTTCGGCCCACCTGCTTGTAGGCGAACGCCACCACGGTCAGCATGCCGGCCAGAAGCGCGCCGATGACCGCCCAGATCGCCGCGACGGAGGAGACTTGCGTCACCACCGGGTGCGGCAGGCCCGCGAGGGTCACCTCGTTGCTCTGCCCATAGGCGGCGGTGATGACGCTGGTGAGGACCTTGTTGAGCACGCCGACGACGATCAGCGGCAGGATCGCGATGGCCGGATGCGTGAGGTGCTCCTGCGTGATCGGCTCCGGCTCGTTGATGTGGTTCTCCCCGTAGCCCTCGCCCGCGGCGGCGGCCTGGCGGCGGCGCCACTCGAGGTAACAGAGGCCCACGACCAGGATGAACACCGAGCCGATGGTGCCGAGGATCGGCGCGGCCCAGGTGGTGGTCTTGAAGAAGGTCGTAGGGATGATGTTCTGGATCTGCGGTGTCCCGGGCAGCGAATCCATGGTGAAGGTGAACGCGCCGAGGGCGATGGTGCCCGGGATGAGCCGCTTGGGGATATTGCTTGCCCTGAACATCTCCGCGGCGAACGGATAGACCGCGAACACCACCACGAACAGCGACACGCCCCCGTAGGTCAGGATGGCGCAGACCAGAACGATGGACAGCATGGCGCGCTGGTGCCCAACGATGCCGATCACCGCCGAGACGATCGACTTAGAGAAGCCGGAGAGCTCGATCACCTTGCCGAACACGGCCCCGAGCAGGAACACGGGAAAGTAGAGTTTCACGAAGCCGACCATCTTGTCCATGAACAGGCCGGTGAAGATCGGCGGCACGGCGGCCGGGTCGGTGAGCAGCACCGCTGCCATGGCGGCGACCGGCGCGAACAGGATGACGCTGAAGCCGCGATAGGCGACGAACATCAGGAACACGAGCGCCGCGATTGCGAGCAGGAAGCTCAAGGCTGGTTCTCCACTGGCAGGTTCCTCGGTGGAATGTCGCCCTTCACTGGTGATGCCTTAGTAGGACCCGGTATTGACGGTCATCATCAAGCGGTCCCGCTCGAGATCGCGGATGGCGTGCGCCTGCTGGGCCGCGATATCTTCCAGGATGTCGCGGGCGGAGACGACGCCGACCACCTTCTCGCCCTCGAGGACCGGCAGGTGGCGCACGCGGTCCTGTCGCATCAGCGCCATGCACCGATCCATGGTCAGGGTCGGCATCACGTACAGCACCTCCCTCGTCATCACCTCTTTGACCGCGGTGTCCCTAGCCGTTCTGCCGAGCAACTCCACTTTGCGGACGCAGTCGCGCTCGGAGACGATGCCCACCATCCGCTCACGCTCGAGCACGACCAGGGCGCCGATGTCCCGCTCGGCCAACCGCTGCATCGCGGTCAGGACGGTGTCGTCGGGTTCGATCGAAAAGACGATCCCGCGTCGGGCGCCAAGGAGTTCGCTGACGGTCTTCCAACGGGGGCTCTTGTCCATCGGTCCTCCCCTTGCCCGGTCCCCGGCGCACAGCCGAATCCAGCATTCCCCCGATCATCGGCCAGCGAAGGAATTCTGACTAGCCGTGAAAACGACGGCCGGACTTGGTTGGACCCAAGTGGGGCGAGGAGCTAGAACGGCCGTCATGCTGAGCCGCGAGGTGGAAATCGAGCCGCTCCAGGCGGCGCTGCTGTTCGTCGACGTGCAGAATCTGAGCGCGACGGAGGCGGGCGGCGCCTATGCCGGCATGGACCCGGCGAAGCGGGACGCGGAATTTGGGTTCTTCTTGCGCACCATGCGCGAGAGCGCGGTGCCGAACATGCAAAGGCTGCAGGCGGCGTGTCGGCACGCGGGGATCGAGGTGATCTATACCGTGATCGAGAACCTGACCCGGGACGGGCGGGATCGGAGCCTCGACTACAAGATCACCGGGCTGAACGTGCCGCGGGGCTCCTGGGACGCGAAGGTGATCGAGGCGATCGCGCCGGGGGACGACGAGATCGTGCTGCCGAAGACGTCGTCCTCCGTGTTCATCTCGACGAACATCGACTACGTGCTGCGCAATCTCGGCGTTCGTTACTTGGTGATGGCGGGGTGCTTGACGGACCAATGCATCGACAGCGCGGTGCGGGATGCGTGCGACCTCGGCTATTTGGTGACGGCGGTGACGGATGCGTGCGCGACGCTGTCGCAGGAGCGGCATGACTGGGCGTTCCGCAACAACCGCGGCTACTGCCGGCAGCGGACGACGGCGGAGGTGGTGGCGGAGATCGAACGGCTCGCGGGATAGGCTGAGGTATGCGCCCTCTCCTCCTCGCCGCCCTGATCGCCCTGCCCGTCTCGGCGCATGCCGCCGGGACGCTGCGGTTCGGGCTCGACTTCGATCTCGACACGTTCGACCCGGCGCGGTCCGGCTCCTACATCGAGCGGGCGGTCAACGCGTCCATGTGCGACCAGCTGCTCAACATCGATCCGCAGCTCCACATCGTGCCGGAACTGGCGACGGCGTGGGAGTGGGCGGACGGGAACAGGACGCTCACCCTGCATCTGCGCGACGGGGTCGTGTTCCAGGACGGGGCGGCGCTCGATGCGGAGGCGGTGAAGGCGAACCTCGATCGGGATCGCACCGCCGCCTACAGCAACCGGAAGGGCGAGCTGAAGCCGATCACCGGCGTGGAAGCGGTGGATCGGCTCACCGTGCGGATCCGGCTGTCGCAGCCCTATGCGCCGCTGCTCGCGCTGCTGGCGAACCGGTCGGGGACGATGCTGTCGCCGCGCATCCTCGGCCTCTCGCAGCAGGAGATCGCGGCGCATCCGGTCTGCGCCGGGCCGTTCCGCTTCGTCGAGCGCGTCGCGCAGGACCACATCACGCTCGAGCGGTTTCCGCAGTATTGGAACGCGGGAGCGGTGAAGCTGGACCGGATCGAGTTCCGGATCATCCCGGACTCGACCATCCGCCGGGTTAACCTCGAGTCCGGGCAGCTCGACGTCGCGAACCGGCTGGCGGCGACGGACGTGCCGGCCGTGGCGCACGCGCCGAACCTGCGCGTGGTGCAGGCGCCGTCGATCGGGTTCCAGCTCCTGTCCTTCAATCTCGCGCACGGCCCGGCCGCGGACACGCCGTTCGGGCGGGACGTGCGGGTGCGGGAGGCGTTCCTGCGCGCGATCGACCGCTCGCTGCTGAACCAGATCGTGTTCGACGGGCGGTTCACGCCGAGCAACCAGACCGAAGCGCCGGGCAGCCCGTATTGGGACCCGGCCTTCCCCGTGCCGGCGCGCGACCTCGCGGGCGCCAAGGCGCTGCTGGCGCAGGCGGGCGTCGCGCGGCCGAAGCTGGTGCTCAACGTCGTCAACAGCCCGGTGGACGTGCAGGTCGGCGAGGTGATCCAGGCGATGGCGGGCGAGGCGGGGTTCGACGTCTCGCTCAACAAAGGCGAGAGCGTGACGCAGACGGACACGGCGGCGCGCGGCGACTATCAGGCGACAATGGCGATCTGGAGCGGGCGGCCGGATCCGGATGGCAATATGAGCATCTGGATGCGGTGCGGGGCGCCGCTGAACTGGACCGGCTGGTGCAGCCATGAGCTCGAGGCGGCGCTCGATCGGGGAGCGGCGTCGCTCGACCCGGCGGCGCGCAAGGCGGCCTACCACGACGCGAACGCGATCTGGATGCACGACCTGCCCTATGCCGTGCTCTACCATTTCACCTGGTTCTGGGGCGTGTCGGCGCGGGTCGTCGGGTTCACGCCGCGGCCGGATGGGCTGGTGCGGCCGATCGCGCTGGACCTCAAGTGACCCGGTAGCGGGCGATCACGTCGGGATCGGGGTCGCAGCCGAGGCCGGGGGCGTCGGGAATGGGGAGCGCCCCGTTCGTGGCTGTGGTGAACGGGTCGTGGAGCCTCGCCTCGGTGTCGAGGAACAGGCGCTCGAGCGGGGGCCGGTCGGGCATGGCGGCGACCAAATGGAGCGAGGCGAGGAAACCGGGGCCGAAATAGGCGCAGTGCGGGACGGCGCGGACGCCGTGGGTCTCGGCGAGCGCAAGGACGCGGCGCGAGGCTGAGATGCCGCCGATCTTGGTCACGCTGGGCTGGGCGATGTCGAGCGCGCCGGCCTCGATCGCATGGAGGAATTCGACCGGGCTGGCCATGTTCTCGCCGGCCGCGATCGGCACGCCTTCCGCGCGGACCGACGCGAGGCCTGAAAAATCTTCGGGCGGCCAGACCGGTTCTTCCAACCAGTGCAGGTCGAACGGGCGGAGGGCGCGAGCCATGGCGCGGGCTTCGTGCGGCGGCCAGGGGCAGTTGGTGTCGTTCATCAGGAGGATGTCCGGCCCGGCGGCCTCGCGCGCGGCGGCGACGGCGGGGACCGTGATCTCGTGCAGCTTGATGGCGCGGTAGCCGGCGGCGACGGCGGCGGCGACGTTGCGGGCGACGATGGCCGGGTCGCCGTAGCGGAGCAGGCTGGCGTAGGCGGGGATGGAGGCGGGTGCCGAGCCGCCGAGCAGGCGATGGAGCGGCAGGCCGGCGGCCTTGCCGGCGAGATCCCAGAGCGCGATGTCGACGCCGGAGAGGGCGTAGGTGACCGGGCCGCCGCGGCCGTAGAGGTGCATCGCCTGCTCGGCCGCGCGCATCGTGACGGCGATGTCGGCGGCGTCGCGGCCGATCATCCAGGGGCCGACCAGGGTCTCGAGCGCGCGCTGGGTCGCGGGGATGCTGCCGTGGCCGAAGGCCTCGCCCCAGCCGACCAGGCCGTCCTCGGTCGTCACGCGGACCAGCAGCGTGTCGAGCGTGGTCCAGTCCTTGCCGGCGACGTTGTGGCGCGGGCCGTCGTATCCGTAGGGGATCGCGATGGCGATGGCGTCGACGGCGGCGATCTTCATGCGAGGGTTCCGGCGCCGAGATAGGCGTGCTCGAGGCGGTCGCCGAGGCCGGGCTCGGCGGCGTCGGACTCCAGGACGATGCGGCCGCCGACCATGGCGTAGGCGCGGTCGGCGACGGCGAGGGCCTTTTCGACCAGTTGCTCGACCAGGAGCACGGACGTCCCCTCTCCCCGCAGCCGGGTCAGCACGCCGAAGACGCGGTCGACCAGGACGGGGGAGAGGCCGGCGGAGGGTTCGTCCAGCATCAGCAGGCGTGGGCGGCGGACCAGGCCCTGGGCGACGGCGAGCATCTGCTGCTGGCCGCCGCTGAGCGCGCCGCCGCGCTCGGCCCGCTTGGCGGCGATCTCCGGGAAAACGTCGAGCGCGGCCGCGACCCGGTCCTCGCGCTCGCGGCGGGGGAGGCCGTAGCCGGCGAGCGCCAGGTTGTCGGCGACGGAGAGCTGGGTGAAGACGCGGTGGCCCTCGATGACGTGCACCAGGCCGCTCGCGGCGATGTCGCGCGGGTCGCGGCCGCGGAGCGAGGCGCCGTCGAAGCTGGCGTCGCCGCCGGTCCAGGGGAGCAGGCCGGACAGGGCGCGGAGCAGCGTGGTCTTGCCGGCGCCGTTGGGGCCGAGCAGGGTGACGATCTCGCCGGCGCGGATCTCGAGGCTCAGACCGTGCAGGACGGCGATCTTGCCGTAGCCGGCGGCGAGGTTCGCGGACGTCGAGCAGGCTCATGTCCGCCCCAGATAGGCGTCGACGACTTCGCGGTGGGCGCGAACTTCGGCGGGCGTGCCGGAGGCGAGGACGCGGCCGAGGTTGAGCACGGTGACCCGGTCGCACACCGAAAAGATCAGGTCGGCGTGGTGCTCGACCAGCAGGACGCCGGTGCCCTGCGCGGCGACGGCGGTGAGGAGGCGGCCGAGGCGCTCGATCTCGTCCGGGCGCAAGACCGGCGGCGGGTTCGTCGAGCAGGAGGAAGGCGGGGCCGGGCATCAGGGCGCGGGCGATCTCGACGGAGCGGAGCTCGCTGTGCTGCAGGCGGTCGGCGCGGATCGGCGGCGAGGGAGTCGAGGCCGAGGACGCGGAGGGCGGACAGGGCGCGGTCGCGCAGCCGGGCTTCGTCGGCGCGGTGCCGCGGCAGGGTGAGCGCGGCTTCGAGGAAAGCCGGCGCGGCCGAGGATGGTGCCGCCGAGCATGACGTTGTCGAGCACGGTGGCCTCGCCGACCACGCGCGGGGTCTGGAAGGTGCGGGCGATGCCGGCGGGCGCCCGGCGCTCGGGGGCGCCGGTCGGGAGCGCGGCGGCGCCGACGCGGATGGTGCCGGATTGCGGGCGGGCGAAGCCGCAGATGGCGTTGAGCGTCGTGGTCTTGCCGCTGCCGTTGGGGCCGATCAGGCCATGGACCTCGCCGGGGCGGACGTCGAGGTCGAGGCCGTCGATGGCGCGGACGGCGCCGAAGCTGAGCGCGACGCCGCGCAATTCGAGCACGTCGGTGGCGCCCGGTGGCGCCGGGTCTGGAGCAGGGTCGGGAGCAGGTCGGGGCGGGGGATGGCGGTGCGGCCGGCCTCGAGCGGGCGGCGGCCGGCGCGGTCGAGCAGGTCGGCGATGCCGCCGGGAAGCAGCAGGACGATGCGAGCAGCAGCGCGGCGTAGAGGAAGGTGGACCAGGCGACCAGCGGGGCGGCGAACTCGGGGAGCACGGTGAGCAGGATGGTGGCCAGCAGCGGGCCGAGCACGGAGCCGCGGCCGCCGATCAGGATGGCGATGAAGAACAGGACGGAGAGGTCGAAGGTGAAGGCGTCGGGGGTGATGTAGCTCTGGAGCGTGGCGAACAGGGCGCCGGCGACCCCGGCGAGGGCGCCGCTGAACAGGAAGGTCGAGAGCAGCAGCCTTGTCTTGGGGACGCCGCTGGCCTCGGCGGCGACCTCGGCGTCGCGGATGGCGACCAGGGCGCGGCCGAAGCGGCTGCGCGGCGAGGTTGAGCGTCATCCAGGTGCAGAGCGCGCCGGCGGCGACGGCGAACAGGTAGAGGCCGAGCGTGGTGTCGAACGGGGCGCGCAAGGTCGGGCCGGGGACGCCGATGCCGCCGCCGGTGACGCTCGTCCAGGCGAGCGCGATTTGCGTGACGATGGTGGCAAAGCCCAGCGTGGTCATGGCGAAGTAGAAGGTGCGCAGGCGAAGCGCGGGCAGGCCGACGAGGACGCCGGCGGCGGCGCCGACCAGGGCGGCGGCGGCCATGGCGGCGAAGGGTCGAGGCCGGCTTTCTCGACCAGGACGCTGGCCGTGTAGGCGCCGAGGGTGAGCAGGGCGACGTAGCCGATGGCGAGCTGGCCGGCGAAGCCGACCACGAGGTTGAGCCCGGCGACGAGTATCCAGTAGATCGCGGCGCGGGTGGCGATCACCGTCCAGTAGTCCTGGCCGAGCAGCGGCAGGGCGAGGGCGGCGGCGAGGACGAGGAGGTACGGGGCGACGGCGCGCAGGCGGGGTCGGGCGGGGCGGCGTCCGGCGAGTGCGATTGCTTCGGACACGTTAGACCCGGCGCGCGGCGGCGGCGCCGAACAGGCCGCTGGGGGCGGCCAGCAGCACGAGGATGAAGACGGCGAACACGGCGACGCTGGCGAAGACGCCGCCGACGACGAAGTTGGCGGCCTGCTGGAACAGGCCGAGCAGGAGACCGCCAGCCACGGCGCCGCGGTTGTTGCCGAGGCCGCCGAGCGCGACGGGGACGAAGCCGTAGAAGTTGAGCATCGCGCCGTTGGCGAAGAAGGCGAGCAGCAGCTCCCCGGCGCTGAACCCGGCCAGCCCGGCCACCGCGCCGGCCAGCGCGTAGCTCGCCATCCGAGGCGCCGCTCCGGCAGGCCGAGCGCGCGGGCGGCGTAGTTGTCCTCGGCGATGGCGACGAAGGCGCGGCCGACCAGGGTGCGGCGATACATCCATTCCAGCCCGACGATCACGGCGGCGCAGGCCAGCGGCGGCAGCCAGAACTTCTCGTCCAGCGCCGCTTGCCCGAAGCCGCCGAGCAGGCGGGGAAAGGCTGCGGCTCCGTGCTCCACTCGATCGCGGCGAGCTGCTGGATCATCAGCGCGACGGCAAGGGTGGAGAGCACGTAGAGGTGCTGGTCGAGCCGGGCGAGCACCGGGCGCACGGCGACCACCTCGGTGACCACGCCGACCGCGGCGCAGCAGACGAGGGTCAGCAGGAGGCCGGCAGCGCGGGCAGGCCGAGGCGCAGGATGAACATGGAGCCGAACACGCCGCCCAGCATCCCAAGCTGCCCGGAGGTGAAGCTCATCACCCGCGAGGCGGAGAACATGACGTTGTAGGTGATGCCGATCAGCGCATAGACCGCGCCGAGCGCGAGCCCGGTCGCGAGGATCGACGGCCAGCACCGGCGGCTTCAGCCGTAGCCGGGGGCGAGCGCGAAGGCCCGTCCTTTTGCGAGTTGGCGCGGGACATGACGACTTCGTTCTGCGGGTAGCCGTTGTGCTGCTCGGGGGTGAACGAATAGCTGCCGAAGATGCCGGGGTAGTCCTTCAGCCCGTTCCAGTAGGCGACGATGGCATCGCTGCTGGCAGACCCTTTCTCGGCGACGGCCTTGGCGACCAGGTTGACCGCGTCGTAGCCGCAGGCGACCCACCAAAGGCTGGTATCGCTCAGGTCGATCTTGCCCTTGATCTTCTCCACGAAGTCCTGCGAGCGCGGCGGGAGCTTGCCAGAGGCGTCGAAGCTGCAGGTGCGGTAGCCGACCATGAAGACGTTCTCCCAGTTGGCCGGCTTGTCGAGCAGGTTACGGACCTCGCCGGCGCCGAGCGAGGGGTGGCCGGTGATCGGCACGTCCCAGCCCATGGTGGCGCGGGCGTTCATCAGCCGGGCGAGCAGGCCGACGCTGACCGTCCAGACCACGATCGCCTTGGCGCCGGCGTTGCGGGCGCGGAGCATGTCGGGGGTCACGTCGGGCTGGGTGGCGTCGATCTGCGCCTGGCTGACCACCTGCGCGCCGTCCTTGCCGAAGGCGGCAACGGTGGCGGCGACGGCTGACGTGCCGTAGCCGGTGGTGTCGCCGAACACGGCGACCTGCTTGGCGCCGAGCTGCTTCTGCACATAGGAGCGGACGGCGTCGTCCCATTGGCCGTTGGAGGGGGCGAGGCGGAAGGCGGTGGGGTATTTGTCCGGGTCGATCAGGCTGTCGACAACGCAGGGGTGGATGCAGGGCATCTTCTGCCGCGCCATGATCGGCGTCGTGGCGAGCGCCTCGCCGGAGTTGGTCGGGCCCCAGATGGCGTTGACCTTGGCGCGGCTGATCAGCTCCTGGGTGGCGTTGACGGCCTTGGTGGGGTCGCCCTGGGTGTCGCGGGTGACGATCTCGACCTTGCGGCCCGGCCCGCGTTGATCTGGTCGGCGGCAAATAGGACGCCGCGGTTGAAGCCGATCGCGGGCGCGGAGCTGGCCCCGGTGAGGGCGGCGAGCCAGCCGATGCGGACGGGCTCGGCGCCCTGGGCGATCGCGAAGCGGGCGAGCGTGCCGGAGGCGGCGGCGCCCAGCATGAGCGTGCGACGGGTGGTGTGCATTGCGTCTCCCCTGCCCGGCTTCCAGCGCCGGTTGCGGCGATCATAGGCACGGCGTCCGGGCTCTCGCCAGCCGTGGGAGTTCTCGCCCAGCTTAGAGCAGGGTCGCGATTACTGAGGGTCGTGGCCGGTGGCGCGGTCGAGCGCGTCGTCCGGTTGGAGGTCGTCGCCGGCGCAGGCGACGAAGCCGTCCGGGCGCACGAGGATCAGGGAGGCGCCATAGCGGGCGCGCTCGTCGGCGCGAGTGTCCCGGATAATGGCGAGCGGGACGGAGCGGGCGGCGGCTTCGTGTTCGAACGCGGAGACGATGTCGTCCGGGGCGTCGAGGGCGAGCAGGGTGAAAAAGGGGCCGAGCGCTTCGTGGACCATCTGGCCGGTGGTGAGGCGGGCGGGGGCGAGGTGATGGCCGGGTCGGGCGGCGAACTCGTGTTTTCCGAGTGCGCTCGGCGCGCCCTCGCCGCAGACGATCGGCGAGCCTTCGTAGTTCGGCTCGAAGGCGCCGACTTCGGAGACGGCGCCGGAGCCGCGCTCGGTCCAGGCGCGCTCGAATGCGGGGCGGTCGCGCTCCGGGCTGAACGCCTCGCAGGAAATCGCGGTCGGCCGCGATGGCGCGCTCGATGAAGTCCTGCGCGGTGGAGGCGAAGACGGGGCGGCGCTCGGCGTCGTAGGAGTCGAGCAGGGCGGGGCCGGCCCAGGAGCTGAGCGCCGCCGCGAGCTTCCAGCCGAGGTTGCGGGCGTCCTCGAGGCCGGTGTTGATGCCGTAGCCGCCATAGGGCGGATGGCTGTGCGCGGCGTCGCCGGCGATGAAGACGCGCCCGGCGCGGTAGGAATCGGCGATGGCGATGCGCAGGTCCCAGAAGCCGATGCGCTCGAACTCGGCCGCGAACGGCGCTCCCACCGCCCGGTGCAGCAAACTCATAAAATCGTAATTGTCGGGCGTGGTGCCGGGCGGGACCGGGGCGTGGAAGAACCAGGTGCTGCCGAGGTCGACCCGGCCGAAGAACTGCCAGTAGCCGCCGTAATCCGGGTGCAGCACGTTGAAGAACGATTTGCCCGGGAAGCGCTGCAGCAGGCGGTGCAGCTCCTCGGAGCGGAACACCAGCAGGACCATCAGCCGGTCGTGGTCCCTGCCGGGTCTCGGTGATGCCCGCCTGCGCCCGAACCGCGGAGCGGCTGCCGTCGCAGCCGACGAGGTATTGGCCGCGTAGAGTTTGGCGGCCAGACTCTGGCGCCCGCGTCCGGCGCGCTCGGCGATGTCGATCGAGACGGCGTCTTGCTCCTGCCGAAGCGTCTCGAAGCGTCCAGCCGTAGAGGGTGCGCACCGAGTGCAGCGCGGCGGCGCGGGCGCGCAGCACGCGCTCGGTCTCCGGCTGCGGCAGGCGCTCGTTGTCGGTGAAGTAGAACGGCCGGACCAGTTCGCGCTGCAGCCAGTCGTAGTGCCAGCCGCTCAGCAGCGTGCCGTAGGCGGTCAGGCCGCCAATGCCGTATTCCGGCGGGATGGTGCGGGCGGCGCGCAGGGCCGGCTCGCAGCCCCAGGACCACATGTGCTCCATCGTGCGCTGGGTCAGGTTCTGCCCGCGCGGGATCGGCGACGGCTCGAGCGCGCGCTCGACCAGGGCGCAGGAGACGCCGCGCTGGCCGAGTTCGACCGCGAGGCCAAGCCCGACCGGCCCGCCGCCGACGATCAGAACGTCAGCGTCCATCCGCGTCAGGCGCGGACCGCGCGGGCGAGCAGCATCGCGGCAAGCGCGGCGACGAGCGCCGGGATCGCGGCGAGCAGGAACAGCCCGCCGGCGCCCCGCCCGGCCGCCATCAGCGCCCCGCCCAGCAGCGGCCCGACGATGGAGCCGACCCGGCCGATGCCGAGCGCCCAGCCGACCCCGGTCGAGCGCAGCGCGGTCGGGTAGTAGGCGGCCGCCAGCGCGTTGGCCGCGGTCTGCGCGCCAACGATGCAGAACCCGGCGGCGAAGATGGTGAGCCCGGCGAGGAGGGCGGAGTGGCCGGACTGGCCGATCGCGGCGATCGTCACCGCGGCGAAGGCGTAGGTCAGGGCGAGGCCGCGGAACGAGAACCGGTCCATCACCCGCCCGAGCAGCAGCACGCCGATGAAGCCGCCGACCTGCAGCAAGGAGCCGATCAGGGCGGCCATGGCGACGCTGGCGCCGAGGTCGGCCAAGCACGGTCGGCAGCCAGTTGGAGAGGAAATAGAGGTCGAGCAGGCTCATGAAGAACACGACCCAGAGCAGCGCGCTGGGCACCGCGCGGCCGCTCGCGAAGAGCTGCGCCACGGGCATTCCGGCCGGCTGCTCCTCGCGAAGCGCGAGGCGGGCGCCTGGCGGGGGCGGCACGGCGGGGAAGGCCGCGGCGAGAGCGGATGCGGCCGCCGCGTCGGAGCCGCGGCGCAGGGCGAGGAAGCGGATCGACTCCGGCATCCGCAGGGCAAGGATCGGCGTGAGCAGCAGCGGCGCGATCCCGCCGACCACGAACACGGAGCGCCAGCCGAAGCTCGGGATGAGCGCGGCCGCGATCAGCCCGCCGACCGCGGCGCCGACGGAGAAGCCGCAGAATGCGAGCATGACCATGGTGGCGCGGCGCCGGTGCGGGCTCCACTCGGCGGTGAGCGCCACCGCGTTCGGCATGGCGCCGCCGAGGCCGAGCCCGGTCGGCGAACCGGATCGCGATCAGCGTCGGCGCGTCCTGCGCGAGCGTGGTGGCGAGCGTGCCGACCGCGAACGCGGCGGTGCTCCAGACGATGATGCGCTTGCGCCCGATCCGGTCGGCGATCGGGCTGAACAGCAGCGCGCCGAGCATCAGGCCGAACAGCCCGGCGCTGAACACCGGCCCGAGCGCGCCGCGCGGCAAGCTCCAGGCGCGCGACAGCGCGGGCGCGACGTAGCCGATCGCCTGGGTGTCGAACCCGTCGGCGAACAGCACGGCGGCGCAGAGCAGGACCAGGCGGACCTGGAAGCGGCCGACCGGCTGGGCGTCGATGAAGCGGGCGACGTCCAGCGTGGGCGGCGCGGCCAGGCTCACGACGCGGCCGGGCTCAGGATGTGGATCACGCGCGAGGCCAGCATGTCTTTCACGCGGCCGGCATAGGCCTTCATGTGCGGCGCCCCGCTATGGGCGCGGAGCGCGTCCATGGTCTCCCATTTCTCGATCACGCAGAACGTGTCGGGGCCGAGCGCGGTCTGGGCGGGCCCGGCGTCGGGGGCGTCGATCACCGGCTGGTACTCGACGCAGCCCGCCTCGGCGTGCACAGCCGGCATGTTGGCGCGGAATTCAGCCAGCACCGCCTCGCGCTGGCCGGGCTTGGCGGTGATGATGGCCAGGACGTGGATCACGCGACGCTCCCTCTCCCTTTTGGGCGCAAGCTGACCACCGAGCGGCGTTGGGAGCAATGAGGCAGGAATGAACGAAGCTGTGTGCGAACGGGTTGGGCTGTCGGCGGCGCGTCTCGGCAGGATCGATGGCTGGATGCGGCGCTGGGTGGACAGCTTGCGGCTGGCGGGCATGTCGGTGCTGGTCTGCCGCCGCGGCGAGGTCGCGTACGAGGGATGGTACGGGATGGCGGACCGGGAGCGCGGGCTCGCGATGTCGCCGGAGACGATCGTGCGGATCTACTCGATGACCAAGCCGCTCACGACCGTGGCAGCGATGATGCTCTACGAGGAGGGGCGGTTCCAGCTCGACGATCCGATCTCCTCGGTGCTGCCGTATTTCCGCGAAATGCGCGTCTATGCCGGCGAGGATCGGGACCCGGTGCCGGCGGAGCGGCCGATCACCTACCGCGACCTGATGACCCACACGTCGGGCCTGACCTACGGGTTCATGATGGCGACGCCGGTGGACGCGATGTACCGCGACGGGGGCGTGGACTTCCAGACCGCGGAAGGAACGCTCGGCGAGGTGGTGGAGAAGGCGGCCGGGCTGCCGCTGCTGGCGCAGCCGGGGCGGGCGTGGAACTACAGCATCGCGACGGACGTGCTCGGGCACCTGGTCGCGGAGCTGTCGGGGATGCCGTTCGAGCGGTTCCTGCAGGAGCGGGTGCTGGGGCCGCTGGGGATGGTGGACACGGCGTTTTTCGTGGCGCCGGAGAAGCGGGCGCGGTTCGCGGCGAACTATGCGCGCGGCGAGAACGGGGCGGCGAAGCTGCTGGACGATCCGGAGACCAGCATCTTCCTGCAGCAGCGCAAGATCGCGTCGGGCGGCGGCGGGCTGACCGGGACGGCGCGGGACTACATGCGGTTCTGCCAGATGATGCTGAACAAGGGCGTGCTGGGGCGCGAGCGGCTGCTCGGGCGCAAGACGGTGGAGCTGATGACCAGCAACCACCTGCCCGGGGACATGGCGTCGATGGGCATGCCGCGGTTCAGCGAGAGCAACTACAACGGCGTCGGGTTCGGGCTCGGCTTCTCCGTGATGCTCGACCCGGCGCGGGCGGAGATCGTCGGCACGCCGGGCGAGTATGCCTGGGGCGGCGCGGCGAGCACGGCGTTCTGGATCGACCCGAAGGAGGAGATGGCGGTCGTGTTCCTGACGCAACTCACGCCGTCCAGCACCTACCCGGTCCGGCGCGAACTGCGCGTGCTGACCTATGCGTCGGTCGTCGATTGACCGATGCTCGGGGAAAGGGAGGACGCGATGACGGATGAATTGCTGTGGGAGGTGGCCGACGGGATCGGCCGGATCACGTTCAACCGGCCGGCGCAGCGCAATGCGCTGACCTGGGCGATGTATGACGGGCTGGTGCAGGCGATCGAACAGGCCGACCGCGATCCGGCGATCAAGGCGGTGGTGATCACCGGCGCCGGCGAGAAGGCGTTCGCGGCGGGGACGGATATCGGCCAGTTCCGGTCGTTCAACTCGCCGGAGGACGCGATCGGCTACGAGGAGCGGATCGACGGCGTGCTGAACACGCTGGAGAGTCTGCCGGGTGCCGACGATCGCGGCGATCGCGGGGGCGTGCACCGGGGGCGGCGCGGGGATCGCGGCGTGCTGCGACCTGCGGATCGCGGCGGAGGGCTCGCGGTTCGGCTTCCCGATCGCCAAGACGCTCGGCAATTGTCTCTCCATGAACAACCTGGCGCGGCTCTCGGCGCTGATCGGGGCGGCGCGGGTGAAGGAGGTCATCTTCACCGCCCGGCTGGTCGGGGCGGAGGAGGCGCTGCGGATCGGGCTGGTGAGCGAGGTGGTCGCGGCGGATGCGTTGGCGGCGCGCGCGGACGAACTGGCGCGGACGGTCGCGAGCCATGCGCCGCTGACGCTGCGCTCGACCAAGATGGCGCTGCGAAAGCTCAGGGGGAATGTGGAGGAGGACGAGGAGCTGATCCTGATGTGCTATCAGAGCGCCGATTTCCGCGAGGGGATGGAGGCGTTCCTGGCCAAGCGGCCGCCACAGTTCCAGGGGGCCTGAGCGGTGGGCAAGCTGGTGCTGCAGGGGCTCGGCAAGCAATATGGCCAGAACCTCTACGCGGTGTCCGGGGTGACGCTGGCGCTGGAGGAGGGCGAGTTCGTCTCGCTGCTCGGCCCCTCGGGCTGCGGCAAGACCACGACGTTGCGCATGATCGCCGGGTTCATGGCGCCGACGGAGGGGACGATCGCGATGAACGGGCAGGTGCTGTCGGCGCCGGGCGGCGTGGTGCCGCCGGAGCGGCGCGGCATGTCGATGATCTTCCAAAGCTATGCGATCTGGCCGAACATGACGGTGCGGGAGAACGTCGCGTTCGGGCTCAACCTACGCCGGCTGTCGCGGGCGGACGTCCAGCGGCGGACGGACACGATGCTGGACGTGGTCCAGCTCCGGCACCTCGCCGACCGCTATCCGTCGGAGCTGTCGGGCGGGCAGCAGCAGCGGGTGGCGCTGGCGCGGGCGATCGTGATCGAGCCGGAGGTGCTGCTGCTGGACGAGCCGCTGTCCAACCTGGACGCCAATCTGCGCGAGGAGATGCGCTCGGAGATCCGGCGGCTGCACGACGAGTTCCGCATCACCACCGTCTACGTCACGCACGACCAGGCCGAGGCGATGGTGACGTCGGACCGGATCGTGGTGATGAATGCCGGGCGGATCGAGCAGGCGGCGGACCCGGTGAGCCTGTACACGCGGCCGCAGACGCGGTTCGTGGCCGGGTTCATCGGGCGGACCAATTTCTTGGATGGAGTGCTGCAGGGGAGCGAGATCCGGTTTCCCGGGTTCTCGGTGCCGGCCGGGTTGGCGCCGGGGGCGCTGGAGCCGCGGCCGAGCTTCTCGGTGCGGCCGCAGAGCATCGGGCTGCACAGAAGCGCGCCGTCCGAGCCGGGCCGCCGCTGGTGGGTGCAGGGGCGGATCACCGAGCGGTCCTATCTCGGCGAATTTTGGGACTACGTGGTGTCGCCGGCGGAGGGCGGGCTGCGGCTGCGGGTCACCACGGCGCCTTCGGAGCGGCACGAGATCGGGGACAGCGTGTGGCTGGACATCGACCCGGCGATCGCGGCGCCGATACCGGCCCCGTAACGAGTTCGCGAGTGGGACGAATTTCCTGGACCGACCACGCCTTTTCGTCTAAAAGTTGAGCTGGGCCTCCGTTCTCGCCCGGCCGTAGCAGAACATTACGGCACCTCACAATTTCGTGAAGGCCGTACCGCGCCCGGACACCGGGCTGGGAGGAATTGGCTTTCGCCTCGGAGCGGCGTCATGCTTCCCGATTGGTGCTGGCTTTGCGTTCTTCTGTTCGGCTCCGCCTTGGGCTTGGCGGGCCTCGTCCTGGCCATCGGCGCTGCCTGGTTGGCGCTATTCTGGCCAGCGAACAGGACCGGCCGGACATCGCGCGCCGCCGGGCGCAGTGGCGCCGCTTTCAATCGCGGATCGACCCGGCACGGCTGGTGTTCATCGACGAAACCTGGACCAAGACGAATATGGCGCCGCTGCGAGGCTGGGGCCAGCGCGGCGCCAGGCTGCTCGACAAGGCACCTTACGGGCATTGGAACACGATGACCTTCATCGCGGCGTTGCGACACGATCGAATTGACGCGCCTTGGCTGCTGGACGGCCCGGTCAACGGCGAAAGCTTCAGGGTCTATGTCGAGCGCGTCCTCGCCCCCACACTCGCCCACGGCGACGTCGTGATCATGGACAATCTCGGCAGCCACAAAGGCCCGGCGATACGGCGCGCCATTCGTGCTGCCGGTGCCAAGCTGATCCTGCTGCCGAAATACTCGCCCGACCTGAACCCGATCGAGCAGGTGTTCGCCAAGCTCAAACACCTGCTTCGAAGGCGCTGCACGCACCCGCAACGATCTAGAAAGCCTCGGACAATGCCACAACGCGCGGTTGTAGCGGGCCTGCCGCCTTTCGTTGCCAAGGTCTGATCCTAGGGATCAGATCCCCTCGCGGATCACCTGGCGGGCGAAGTAGGTGAGGATCAGGTCGGCGCCGGCGCGCTTGAAGGCGCCGAGGGACTCGCGGACGACGCGGTCCTCATCGAGCGCGCCGGCTAGCGCGGCATGCTTGATCATCGCGTATTCGCCGGACACTTGGTACACGGCCGAGCGGCAGCATGGTCTGCTCGCGCAGCCGGGCCAGGATGTCGAGATAGGGCATGCCGGGCTTGACCATCAGCATATCCGCGCCCTCGGCCTCGTCCATGGCCGACTCGCGCAGGGCCTCGCGGGCGTTCATCGGGTCGGTCTGGTAGCTCTTGCGGTCGCCCTGGAGGTCGCAGCCGGCCGCGGCGCGGAACGGGCCGTAGAACGCGGACGCGAACTTGCTCGAATAGGCCATGATCGGCAGGTGCTCGAACCCGGCGCGGTCGAGGGCGGCGCGCATGGCGGCGATCTGGCCGTCCATCATCGCCGAGGGCGCGACCATGTCGGCGCCCGCCTCCGCGGCGACCACCGCCTGGCGGCCGAGGTTCTCAATCGTCTGGTCGTTGTGGACGTGGCCGTCCGGCTCGAGCACGCCGCAATGGCCGTGGTCGGTGTATTCGCAGAAGCAGTTGTCGGTGATGACCAGCAGCTCCGGCGCGGCGTCCTTGGCGGCGCGGGTCATGCGGGCGAGCAGGCCGGTGGGCGACATGGTGTCGCTGCCGGTCGCGTCCTTATGCGCGGAGACGCCGAACAGCATCAGCGCGCGCACGCCGTCGCGGGCGATCGCCTCCACCTCGTGCGAGAGGCGCTTGAGCGGGATGCGGCGAGACGCCAGGCATGGACGGCGATCGGCTGCGCCTCGTCGGCGGCCTCGTCGACGAAGATCGGCAGGATCAGGTCCTCGGCGACGACCCGGTGCTCGCGCACCAGGCTGCGCAGCGTTTCGGTGCGGCGCAGACGGCGCAGCCGGGTCGCCGGGAAGGTGTTGCCTTCCCCGCCCCGGAGCAGCGCCAGCGCGCCCGGCCGCATCTCGTGTCGCATCGCCCACCTCGAAGCTGAAGCATGTCATCTAGCACGTCTTGCCGCTTGCTTCCCGTCTTGCCAGTCTTGCCGCCCATGCAGAACAAGCCCGACACGGACGCCTTCCTCGCCGACCTGCATGCGCTGCGTCGGATCGGCGACGTTCCGCACCGGCGTGCACCGCCCGACCTACTCGCCGGAGGACATGGAGAGCCGGCGCTGGCTGATGGACCGGATGCGCGAGGCCGGGCTCGAGCCGGAGATGGACGGGGTCGGCAACGTGCTGGGCCGGCATCCCGGGCCGGGGCCGAAGCTGCTGGTCGGCAGCCATATCGAGACGCAGAACGAGGCGGGGTGGCTGGACGGGGCGCTGGGCGTGGTTTCCGCGGTGCACCTGGCGCGCAACGGGCTGGCGGTGGACGCGATCGCGTTTGCCGACGAGGAGGGGCATTACGGCAGCTTCGTGGGGTCGCGCTCGTTCACCGGGCTGCTGGACGAGGGCGAGATCGACGCGCTGAAGAACCGCTATCACGGCAAGCCGCTGCGGCAGGCGCTGGAGGAGGCGGGGCTCGCCGGGCGGCCGCGGCTGCACGTGGAGGCGGATCGCTACCGCGGCTTCCTCGAGATGCATATCGAGCAGGGCACGGCGCTGGAGAGCGCGGATCACGGGGTGGGCGTGGTCACCGGGATCGTCGCGATCTGGCAGTACCGGATCCTGATCGAGGGGCAGCAGGACCATGCCGGCGGCACGACCATGCTCGAGCGGCGCGATGCGGGGCTGGCGGCGGTGCGGCTGCTCGCCTGGCTGGACGCGGAGTTCCCGAAGCATGTCGGGCCGCGCACGACCTGGACCTGCGGGCGGATCGCGCTCTCGCCGGGGGCGGCGAGCATCATCCCAGGGCAGGCGGAGGTGCTGTTCCAGTTCCGCGACATTTCCGTCGATGTGCTGACCCGGCTGCATTCGGTGCTGGAGCGCGGCGGTGCAGGAGAGCAACCGGCGCGAGCGGTGCCGGGCGACGCTGGAGGTGATGAGCCAATCCAAGCCGGCGATCTGCGACGAGGGGCTGCAGCTTGCGCTGTCGGAGGCGGCGGAGATGCTGATCCCGGGACGCTGGCAGTTCATGCCGAGCGGCGCCGGGCATGACGCGCAATACATGGCGCGGGTGATGCCGTCGGCGATGCTGTTCGTGCCGAGCATCGGCGGCATCAGCCACCATTGGGCCGAGGACACCAGCGACGAGGACCTCGCCATGGGGTTCCGGGTGCTGCACGAAGGGGCGCGCCGGGCGCTGGCGGGCTAGAAATCGGGGGGAACGCATGGACGTAGGCTTTATCGGGCTGGGCATCATGGGCCGGCCGATGGCGGGGCATTTGGCCGAGGCCGGCCACACGATGTTCCTGCACAGCCGGAGCGGCGTGCCCGAGGGGATGAAGGGCACCGCCTGCCACAGTCCGCGCGAGGTCGCCGAGAAGGCGGAGGTGATCATCCTCATGGTCCCGGACACGCCGGACGTGGAGAAAGTGCTGTTCGGCGAGGATGGCGTGGCCGAGGCGCTCGGGTCGGGCAAGACGGTGGTCGACATGAGCTCGATCTCGCCGATCGCGACCAAGGAATTCGCGCGCCTTGTCGGCGAGAAGGGGGCGGACTACCTGGACGCGCCGGTCTCGGGCGGCGAGGTGGGGGCCAAGAACGCGTCGCTGACGATCATGGTGGGCGGGTCGCAGGCGGGGTTCGACCGGGTCAAGCCGCTGTTCGAGCAAGATGGGCAAGAACATCACGCTGGTGGGCGAGACCGGGGCGGGGCAGACGACCAAGGTCGCCAACCAGATCATCGTGGCGCTGACGATCGAGGCGGTGGCGGAGGGGCTGCTGTTCGCCAGCAAGGCCGGCGCCGACCCGGCCAAGGTGCGGCAGGCGCTGATGGGCGGGCTCGCCACGTCGCGCATCCTCGAGCTGCACGGCGAGCGCATGATCAAGCGGACCTTCGACCCGGGCTTCCGGATCGAGCTGCACCAGAAGGACCTGAACCTCGCGCTGCAGGGCGCGCGGGCGCTGGGCGTGAGCCTGCCGAACACGGCGACGGCGCAGGAGCTGTTCAACGCCTGCGTCGCCCATGGCGGCAAGGCGTGGGACCATTCGGGCATGGTCCGGGCGCTGGAGGCGATGGCCAATCACGAGATCGGGTCGAAGCCCGGCTGACCGAACACGGCCGGCGGGCCGCGCGTTGGTGCGGCACGCAGCTGATGCGAGGAGGTGCGAGATGACGTGGTCCGAACTCACGCTGGCCGCCGGGTTGGCGACCGCGGCGCTGCCTGCGGCAGGTCTGGCGCCAGGCGCCGGATGCCGGCACCGCCCGGCTGCAGCTTGTCGGCGAAATTCGATCACCAGGTAACGGGCGTTTCCGTCGCCCCGGACGGGCGGATCTTCGTGAATTTCCCGCGCTGGACGGAGGATGCGCCGGTGTCGGTGGCCGAGGTGGGCAAGGACGGCGCGGTCCATCCCTATCCGAACGAGGAGTGGAACGCCTGGCGCAACGCCAAGAAGAACCAGATGAGCGCGGGCGACCATTTTGTCTGCGTGCAGAGCGTCGTCGCCGACGATCGCGGCAACCTTTGGGTGCTCGACCCGGCCGCGCCGGCGACGGCGCAGGTGGTGCCGGGCGGGCCGAAGCTGGTGCGGATCGACCTCAAGACCAATCAGGTGGCGCAGGTGATCCACTTCGATCCGAGCGTGGCGCCGCAGGGCAGTTACTTAACGACGTGCGGTTCTCGCCGGATGGGCACCACGCCTACATCACCGATTCCGGCGCGGTGGGCGCGCTGGTGGTGGTGGAGCTGCCGAGCGGGCGGGCGCGGCGGGTGCTGGACGGCGACAAGAGCACGCAGCCGGAGAAGGACGTGCAGGTGATGACGGACGGAAAGGTGCTGCGCCGGCCGGACGGGCGCGGGGTCGAGTTCTCGGCGGACAGCATCGCGCTGACTAAGGACGGCAAGTACCTCTACTGGAAGCCGCTGACCGGGAAGACGCTGTATCGGATCGCGACGGAGGTGCTGAACGCGCCGCATCCGGCGAAGGACGTGGCCGGCCGGGTCGAGCGGGTCGGCGAGGCGGAGCCGACGGATGGGATGTGGATCGACCGGCGCGGGCGGCTGCTGCTGACGGCCATCCAGGACAACGCGGTGAAGGTGCGGCAGGGCGACCGGGACGTGATGCTCGTGCAGGACGCGCGGCTGCGCTGGCCCGACACGTTCTCCGAGGGGCCGGACGGGACGATCTACGTCACCAGCTCGCATATCCAGGACATGGACTGGTGGAAGCCGGGCGCGCCGATCGCGCTGACGACGGAGCTGTGGCGGATCGAGGAGGGCGGGGCGAAGCAGCCATAACGCCCGCGCAGTTGGCGGGGGACCGGGATTCCGGGTAGGGAATCCGGATGTTCCCGATCACCCGCACGACCCAGAACGAAGCCCCATCCCGCCGACGACACGCTGCAGTTCGGCAAGGTGTTCACCGACCACATGTTCCTCATGGAATACGACGAGGGACGGGGCTGGCATGATGGCCGGGTCGTGCCTTACGGGCCGCTCACGATGGATCCGGCCTGCTGCGTGCTGCACTACGCGCAGGCGGTGTTCGACGGGCTGAAGGCGTTCCGCGGCGCGGACGGGCGGGTGCGGCTGTTCCGGGTCGACCAGCACGCGGCGCGGCTGAACCGCTCCTGCGAGGCGCTCTGCATCCCGCCGCTCGATCAGAACGGTGGTCGAGGAGTTGATCGCGGCGATCGTGGACGCCGACCAGGACTGGGTGCCGCGCAAGCGGGGCACGTCGCTCTACATCCGCCCGACCGTGATCGCGACGGAGACGTTCCTCGGCGTCCACCCGTCGCACAGCTACCTGTATTACGTGATCCTCAGTCCGGTGGGGGCCTACTACAAGGAAGGGCTCAACCCGGTGCGGATCCTGGTGTCGGAGGACCATGTCCGGGCGGTGCCGGGCGGGCTCGGCAGCGCCAAGACGGCGGGGAACTATGCGGCGAGCCTGGCGGCGGCGCGGGATGCGGAGCGGGCGGGGTTCACGCAGGTGCTCTATCTGGATGGCCGCAAGCGCGAGTACCCTGGACGAGGTCGGCACCATGAACATCATGCTGCGGATCGGCGACACGGTGCTGACCCCGCCGCTCTCGAGCGGGTCGATCCTGGCGGGGGTGACGCGCGACAGCGTGCTCAGGCTGCTGTCGGACTGGGGCGTGGCGGCGGAGGAGCGGCCGATCTCGATCCACGAGGTGGTCGCGGCGCATCGCGAGGGCAAGCTGGCCGAGATGTGGGGCACCGGGACGGCGGCGGTGATCTCGCCGGTGGGCGAGCTGGGCTATGCCGGCGAGCGGATGGTGATCAACGGCGGCGGCATCGGCGAGCTGACGCGGCGGCTGTACGACACGGTGACGTCGATCCAGTACGGCGAGACCAACGACAAGCACGGCTGGACCCGGCTGGTGGCGTAGGGCCGCCAGCCGGTCATGCCGCCGCTGGATCGCCACGCGGCTTCGCCGCTCGCGATGACGGGCGAGGGCTAGCCGCGCAGGCTGTCGGGGACCTTGCCGCCGTTCTCGGCGAGCTTCTGCATGACCGCCTTGTGGAGGGCGACGTTCTCCTCGGCGGAGCCGTCCGCGCCCGTGTGCACGTTCAGCTCGTTGGCGAGCTGCTTGCGGGCGTCGAGGCTGGAGTCGAGGTCGAGCAGCTTCAGCAGGTCGACGATCGAGGTCCGCCAGTTTCCGCCGCCGCCCTTCTGCGCCGCCATCTGCGTGAGCACGGCCTCGACGTCCACTTGCTGCGCCGGGGCGGCGGCGGTCGGGGTGACCGGGGTGCGGCCGTCTGCGGCGGCGGCGGCCGGGGCGGCCTCGGGCTGCGACTGGGTCGCCGCCTGCTCCGGCGCGGCGGCGGCCGGGTGGTGGAAGATCTTGGACATGATCGAGCCGAAAATGCTCATGCGATCGCTCCCCTGGGGTTGCGGAGATAGCGAACGGCGGCCGCGAGAGTTGCGGCCGTGCCCTCGTCATCGCGAGCGGCGGAGCCGCGTGGCGATCCAGGGCCGAAAGCACGGATGCGTCAGTCTGGCGGGCCCTGGATTGCTTCGTCGCTGCGCTCCTCGCAATGACATGCGGATCTACATGTAGCGGCTCCAGACCCGGGCCAGCAGCTCGCCGGCAATCTCGTGCATTGAGCGGGCGCGCCAGCCTTCCAGGGTGATCGGCTCGGCGCGGGTGATCCAATCGCGCAGCAGCGACTCCACCGCGGCGGCGGTGGTGCGGCCGAAGATGATGGCGTCGATCTCGTTGTTGTAGAGGAAGCTGCGGCGGTCGAGGTTGGAGGAGCCGATCGCGGTCCAGACGCCGTCGATCGTGGCGACCTTGGCGTGCAGCATGCCGTCGTTCATCTCGTGAATGCGCACGCCGCGGCGCAGCAACCGGCCGTACAGCGCGCGGGCGGCGTGGACGCAGCTCGGCAGATCGCTATAGCCGGCGAGCACCAGGTCGACCGCCACGCCGCGCTCGGCGGCCTCCGCGATCAGTCGCCATTGGCGGTGGCTCGGCACGAAATAGCCGGTCGCCAGCAGGACGTGGCTGCGCGCGGCGGCGAGGGCCGCTTTGACGGACTCGAAGTAGAGTTGCCGGTGCTGGCGCGGGGCGCTGCCGTCGATGCGCACGATCTCGCTGCCGGAAGGCGGCGGCGGGGGGAACTGCTCGGCCGGGAGCGGATCGCCGCCCTGGAAGCGCCAGTTGCTGACGAACAGCTTCTGCGCCTCGGCGACCGGCGGACCCTCGATCTGCGCGGCGGCGTCGTACCAGAAGCCCTTGAACGGGTCGGCGGGCGCGCCGGCCTCGCGCGGGTTCGTATAGACGCTGTCCAAATTGACGCCGCCTAGGATAGCGACCCGCCCGTCGGCGACCAGCAGCTTGCGGTGGTCGCGGTCGTTCAGGGTGAGCGGGTTGAAGCGTTTGCGGAACGGGCTGAACGGGTGGAACTCGAGCAGCTCGGCGCCGGCCCGGCGCAAGCGGTCGAACACCGCGTCGGCGGTGTCCTGCGATCCCGCGGCGTCCCAGCTGAAGGCGACGCGCACGCCTTCCCGGAGCTTCTGCTCGAGCAGGTCGACGACGCTTTGGCTCGCGCCAGCGAACGTCCTCGAAGATGTAGTATTCGAGGAGGAGCTCCTGGCGAGCGGAGGCGATGGCGTCGAAGATGGCGTCGAACGCGGCGGCGCCGCTCGGCAGCAGGGTGACCTTCGCGCCGTCGATCAGGGGACAGTCGGAGACCGGGCCGTGCGCCGCGAGATGGCGCTGGAGCGCTTCGTCCCGGTCTGGCGATGCGTCCATCTAATTACCCACCGCCTTTGGCCGCGTCGGTCTTGGCCGGCGAGCGCGGGGTCGATCCACCAATCGTCGAGGACGAAGCCGTCGCGGATCTTCACGTCGGGGCGGGCGAAGCGGTTCCAGGTGGCGATCTTGAACTTCGAATCGTGCCAGTTCGGGACGAGATACCAGCCGTAGAGCAGCACGCGGTCCAGCGCGCGGCCGGCGGTGGCCAGCGTGTCGCGGTCGCCCGCGTCGATGGCGCGCTTGACCAGGGCGTCGACGGCCGGGTCGCAGATGCCGGCGAGGTTGGCGCCGCCCTGGACCTTGGCGCCCTCGCAGGAGAACTCGTCGCGCAGCTCGTTGCCGGGCAGGTCGCTGCCGGGGTAGATCACCGTCGTCATGTCGAAGTCGTAATCGTCGGTCAGGCGCTCGAACTGCGCGCTGTCGACGGTGCGGACGGAGACGTCGATGCCGAGGCGCTGCAGCCATTGCTGGTAGGGCAGCGCGATCCGCTCGAGCGTCGGGTCGTCGAGCAGGATCTGGAACGCCATCTGCTTGCCGGACGCGTCCACCAGCTTGCGGTCCTGAATCGTCCAGCCGGCCTGCGCGCAGCAGGTCGAGCGCGCGGCGCAGGCCGTCGCGGTTGTTGCCGGACCCGTCGGTGACCGGGAGGGTGAAGGGCGTGGTGAAGACCTCGGGCGGGAGCTTGTCCTTGAACGGGTCGAGCAGCGCGCGCTCGGCGTCGCTCGGCAGGCCCTTGGCCTCCTGGGCGGTGTTGCCGAAGTAGCTCGTGGTGCGGTCGTAGGCGCCGTAGAACAGGTTCTTGTTCATCCACTCGAAGTCGAACACCTGGCCGAGCGCCTCGCGGACCCTTCGGTCGGCGAATTGCGGGCGGCGGGTGTTCATGACCCAGCCCTGGATGCCGAGCGGGAGGTGGTGCTCGATCTCCTCCTTGCGGACGAGGCCGCTGTCGACGGCGGGGAAGTCGTAGCCGGTCGCCCACTGCTTGCTGATGTTCTCCTGCCGATAGTCGATCTGGCCGGCCTTGAACGCCTGGAAGGCGACGGTGGGGTCGCGGAAATACTCGATGTGGACGTGGTCGAAATTGTCGAAGCCGCGGCCGGTGGGCATGTCGCGCGCCCACCAGTTGGGGTCGCGGACATAGGTGACGCTGCGGCCGAGCTCGAAGCTCTCGACCTTGTAGGGGCCGGAGCCGACCGGCGCCTCCGGCAGCGGCTTGGTGAAGTCGCGCGTGGCCCACCAATGCATCGGCAGCACGGGCATGCCGCCGACCAGGAGCGGCAGCTCGCGGTTGGTGTTGGACTTGAAGTGGAACACGACCCGGCGGTCGCTTTCGGCCACCGCGTCCTGCACGTCCGCGTAGGCGACGCGGATGGAGGGGCGGCCCTTCTCCATCAGCGTCTTGAACGTCCAGGCGACGTCCTGCGCGGTGACCGGGGTGCCGTCGGAGAAGCGGGCCTCGGGGCGGATCTCGAAGGCGATCCACATGCGGTCGGCCGGCATCTCGATGGTCTGGGCGAGGTGGCCGTAGCCGGTCGCGACCTCGTCGGCGCTGCCGATCAGGAGGGATTCCCAGACATGGCCGCCGGCCGCGCCGGACTCGGTGCCGCCGACGCCGGGCTGCCAGGCGGCGCCGAGGCCGAAGGCGGCGTTGCCGCGCAGGATGTACGGGATTGAAGCCGTCGAAGCTGCCGACCATGGCGAAGGTGACGTCGCCGCCTTTGGGGGCGTTCGGGTTCACGTAAGGGAAATACGGGAAGTCCGGCGGGAGCGCGGGGGTGCCGAGGATGGTGATGGCATGGCTGCGCGTGACCTGCGCGTGCGCGGACCCGGCGAGCAGAAGGAGGGCGAGACAGGCGGCGCGCAGCATCGGGGCTCCGAGGGCTTAGGCGAGGAGGGCGGCAATGTGCGGCAGGAGCGCGGGATCGCCTACGGCGATGACGTCGCCGGGTCCGCCGGGGCGGAGCGGTTCGCCCGTCCAGGTGCGCAGGAGCCCGCCGGCGCCCTCGATTACCGGGACCAGCGCGGCCCAGTCCCAGAGTTTCAGCCCGGGCTCGACGATGGCGTCGATGCCGCCGAGGGCGAGCAGGCCGTAGGCGTAGCAGTCGCCGCCCCAGGTCGTGCGGCGGGCGGCTTGCTTGGACGCGGCGGAAGGCGGCGAAGCTCTCGGGCGTGAACAGGTCGGGCGAGGTGCAGGAGAGCTCGGCGTCGGCGAGGCGGGCGCAGGGGCGGCAGCCGGCTTGGCCGTGCGGGCCGGAGAAGCGCGTGGGCTGGCCGCGCACGCCGACCCAGCGCTCGCCGGTGATCGGCTGGTCGATGATGCCGAGGACCGGGACGTCGCCCTCGAGCAGGCCGACCAGCGTGCCGAACAGCGGGCGGCCGGTGAGGAAGGCGCGGGTGCCGTCGAGCGGGTCGAGCACCCAGCGATACCGGGCGCCGGGCCGGTCCTCGCCGAACTCCTCGCCGACGATGCCGTGCTCCGGGAAGCGCTCGGCGAGCACGGCGCGCATGGCCTGCTCGGCGCTGCGGTCGGCGACGGTGACCGGGCTGCTATCGGCCTTGTCGTCGGCGCGGAGGCGCTGGCGGTAGAACGGCCGGATGACGGCGGCGGCGACGTCGGCGGCCGCCTCCGCCGCCCGGATCAGCGCCTCCATCGCGCGTTCAGCGCTGGGGGGTCGGCGTGGTTCGGCTTGTTGAGCACCGGCGTCGGAATGCTGGGCGCGTCGCCGGACCGTTGGGTCGGTGCGGGCGTTCGGCGGCTGCTGGCTCTGATTTGCCTGCGCCTGCGGGTTGTTGAGGTTGGGCAGGCTGGGAGTAGGTCCCTGCGCCGGGGTGTCCGGCCGGTTCTGCGCGAATGCCGGCGCCGCGGCGAGCAGCGCCGCCGCCAAGAGGGCTTTGTGCATGGTGCCTTCCTTTCCAGGCTGGGCGGGCGTTGCGCCCGGGAGACCCCGTTTCTAAGGTGCCGCGCGACAACGATGACCACCGCCCCAGCCGATCACAACCGATGACCCCGATCGTGGTGATCCCCTCCCGCATGGCCTCCTCGCGCCTTCCGGGCAAGCCGCTGCTGCCGAATCGGCGGCCGGCCCATGATCCTGCATGTGCTGGACCGGGCGCGGGAGGCGGAGATCGGCCCGGTGGCGGTGGCCTGCGCCGACCAGGAGATCGCCGACGCGGTGCGGGCCGAGGGCGGGACGGCGGTGATGACCGACCCGAGCCTGCCGTCCGGCTCCGACCGGGTGCATGCGGCGCTGGCGGCGCTCGACCCGCAGGGGCGGCACGACGTGGTGGTGAACCTGCAGGGCGACCTGCCGACCATGCCGGCGGCGCAACTGCGGGCGGTGATCACGCCGCTCGCCGACCCGTCGTTCGACATCGCGACGCTGGTGGCGCCGATCGGGACGGAGGAAGAGGCGGAGGCGCCGTCGGTGGTGAAGGCGGCCTGCGCGTTCGACCGGGGGCGCGCGGTCTCGCCGGCGCTGTATTTCTCGCGGGCGCCGATTCCGGCCGGCGAGGGGCCGCGCTGGCACCATATCGGCATCTACGCCTATCGCCGGGCCGCGCTGGCCCGCTTCGTCAGCCTGCCGGAGAGCCCGCTGGAGCGGCGGGAGAGCCTCGAGCAGCTGCGGGCGCTGGAGGCCGGGATGCGGATCGCCTGCGCGCGGGTGGAGCACGCGCCGTTCGGGGTGGACACGCCGGCGGATCTCGAGCGGGCGCGGCGGGCGCTCGCATCATGAGCCGGATCGCGTTCCAGGGCGTGCCGGGCGCCTATTCCGACCTCGCCTGCCGTCAGGCGTTCCCGGGGATGGACACCCTCCCCTGCCCCACCTTCGAGCGCGCGATCGAGGCGGTGCGCACGGGCGAGGCGGCGCTCGGCATGCTGGCCTGCGAGAACAGCCTCGCCGGACGGGTGCCGGACATCCACGCGCTGCTGCCGGATAGCGGGCTGTTCATCGTCGGCGAGCACTTCCAGCGGGTGGAGCACTGCCTGCTCGGGCCGCGCGGGGCGAGCGGTCGGCGACGTGCGGCGGGTGCATTCGCATGCGGTGGCGCTCGGCCAGGTGCGGCGGATCGTCGCCGAGCTGGGGGCGGAGGCGGTGGTGGAGGCCGACACGGCCGGGTCGGCCAAGCTGGTGGCGGAATGGGGGCGGCGCGAGGACGCGGCGATCGCCTCGGCGCTGGCCGCCGAGATCTACGGGCTGGAGGTGCTGCGCGCCAACGTGGAGGACGCGTCGCACAACACGACGCGGTTCTTCATCACCGCGTCGGCCGCGCGTCCGCAGCCGCGGGACGCGCCGGGGATGATGACGACGTTCGTGTTCCGGGTCCGGAACGTGCCGGCCGCGCTCTACAAGGCGCTGGGCGGGTTCGCGACCAACGGCGTCAACATGACCCGGCTGGAGAGCTACATGCTCGACGGCACGTTCACCGCGACGCAGTTCATGTGCGACGTGGACGGCCATCCGGAGCAGCCGGCGCTGCGCCGGGCGTTGGAGGAGCTGTCGTTCTTCTCGCGCGAGACGCGGATCCTGGGGGTTTACCCGAAGTCGGCGTTCCGGGCGGCGGCGGGCGGGGATTGACCGGAGACTTAGGTCGGCCAGCGCAGGACGGTTCGCGCCTGCGATTTGCCTTCTCCAAGGCGAATTAGGACGGCCCCCTGCCTGGTCCGGGTTTCGAACGTGTAGTTGACGAACTCCGCACTTTCCGGCTGGACCGACATGGGGCCGCCGCAACAATCACGAGGGGACCACGAACTCGGGGCGTAGGGAACGTCGTTTGCCACGAGCCTCGCGAAGTTGCGGACGTCCACCTTGATTCCGTCCGTGGTATCGTTCTGAACGATCAACTCAATCTTGTAAGTAAAGCCCGAGTTGCCATTCGCGCGTGCAAACGTCGAGACTTGGACCGAGCCGAACGGCATCCGCACGCGCAGGCCCGGGACCATGGTTGGCACGTTCTCCGGCGTCGACGCGTCCGCATCGTTCGATTGCGCGTTGCCGTTCCGAGAGTTCGAGACAGCTGGCGAGGCCGGCGAGCGCAAGGAGCGAGCCGGTCACCATACGGCGTGTGGCGGCCCGGTCGTCGGGACCCTGGCTAACCGCGATCCCCATCCCCGGTCTCCTCGACAGAGTCGTTGCGGGCCGATGCTACCCAGTCCCATCGCGCTCAGTCCAGCGAGGGCCCGGTCAAGTCGATGTGGCGCTCCTGCCCGAACCGGAAAACGAGAGGCGCTGGCGATTGCGGGACTGCGAACCGAACGGCAAAGTCCTGCCGGCTGTTTGGAAGCAGGTTCACCTCTCCCGTTGAGGCCCAGACTGGGGCGACTTCCCGATCTCCCGAGATGAGCCGGACGAATTGCGCGGGATCGTGGGTCGCGAACCTGGTCGAGCCCGTGTCGACCGCGTAGCGCAGGTCGATCAAGGACCCCCGGCGCTCCGCCGAAGTGATCCGAACGCTCACACCATCGACCCGGTGCGGTTCGCCCGACGCCACAGCGGCGGCAGAGCTCGAGCTCGACCTCTCTTCGCGCCTCGTCGGCTCGGTGTGGCTAGCGTTCTGCACGGGCTGCGTCTGGGGCGGAGAAGGCGGCGACGGCTTCGGGAGCAGGCCAGCCTGGTTGAGCGCCACGATCAGTCCCCCGAGAGCCGTCAGGAGCGCGGCCAGCCCGGTGAGTGTTCCAGGCAGAGTGCTCCACCACGAGGCTTTCCGCTGCTCTGGCTCACTCACCGCCTTACGCACCCAACTATGTCGCGAGCGAGCATAACCAACTCGGCGCCGCAACCGAAGCTGCGCGTTAGGAAAACCGGCGAGTGAACGCATCCAGCGTTCCGCCGGCCGCCTTACCGCTGCTGCTTCTGCCGCTCGACGCCGCCGGGGCGGATAATACCGCGGGCTTGCAGGCACCTTGTGACGGCGTCCTGGCGGTCGGCGCGGTATTTGGCCTGATACTGGAACTGCCAGTTCAGGTTGCCGGACGACTTGGCGAGGTCCTCCTGAACAGCCGGGTCCCGGTCTGCCGCGCCCTCGCAGGATGCTGCGGCGACTGTTCGTGCCCGCCCGAGAGCAGGCGGTGAGCGCGAGCAGCGCCAGAGCGACGGCCGCGCGGCCGCTCATTCGTGCGCCATCCAGTCCTCGATCAGGCGGCGGGCGATGCTGTCGCGGCGCGGCAGGGCGAAGCCGTGCGCCTCCGGGGCGCGCAGCTCGGCGCGGGTGAACCAGCGGGCGTCGCGCAGCTCGTCCTGCTGGATGGTGATCGCGTCCGACACGCCCTCGGCGTAGAACCCGAGCATGATGCTGGCCGGGAACGGCCAGGGCTGGCTGCTGTGGTAGCGCACGGCGCCGACGCGCACGCCGACCTCCTCCAGCACCTCGCGGGCGACCGCTTCCTCGAGGCTCTCGCCGGGCTCCACGAAGCCGGCCAGG
Organism: uncultured Alphaproteobacteria bacterium; assembly: GCA_963708585.1. Taxonomy (GTDB): domain Bacteria; phylum Pseudomonadota; class Alphaproteobacteria; order Acetobacterales; family Acetobacteraceae; genus JAVVHH01. The sequence goes on from CAVPSW010000001.1 coordinate 428,712, forward strand.
GTCGAATACATGGTCGAGGTCGGGAAGCGCTGGGAGTGGCCGAGCAGGCAGCGGTCCCCGCGGTGGACCAGCATGATCACGGCCGGGTCGGTGCGCGGGAAATGCTGGGCGCCGCAATTGGTGCAGACCTGGGCGTGGCCGGCGCTGCGGGGTTCGCAGGTCGCGCCGCAGACGCCGCAGAAGCGGTGCCGGAGCCGCCAGTGCATCAGGCCACGAGCGTGGGCGAGGATGGCGGCGTCTTCCGCCGGGAGCCGGCCGGCGAGCGCGCGCAGGTCCTCGAAGCGGCCGAGACCTTCCGGGAGCAGCGGCAGCGGGTCGTCCGCGGCGCTCACGTCGACGGCGAAGACGGCCTGCTCGCCCTTGAGGCCGAGGAACGCCCAGGGGCCGCCCGCCATGCGCGCCGAAGCGGCGGCCTCGCCGGTCAGGAACGCGGCCTGCGGCGCGTCCTCGCCGGAGACCAGGGTTTTCGCGCGCCAGACCGGGACGAACAGGCTGGCCGGGTCGGCGAGGCGGTCGGCGATCCAGTCGGCGTCGTCACGCAGCGCCGCCGCCCGGTCCAGCGGGCTGCCGGTATAGGCGTTCGGGCGGCTGGCGAGGATGACGGTCATGCCGCGCCGCTTCTCGCATGCGCGCCCTGCTTGTGCCACCCCCGGCCGGGCGTGCTAAGACGCGCGTGGGAGGTCGGCGGCGGACGGGCGCCTCGCCAACCCGGTCAGGTCCGGAAGGAAGCAGCCGCAACGAGTTTCCGCTCGGGTCGTTTGTTCGGCCTCCCACCCCACCGAAGCGCGAGGGATGTTCGGGTTGGCCGACGACTTGCTGCCGGAGCCGCCGCCCGAAGGACCCGGCCTGTTCGGGGACGCCCCTGCCCGCGCCGCGCCGCCGCCAGCGCCCGCGTATCGCGTGCTGGCGCGCAAATATCGGCCGCGGACGTTCGATGACCTGATCGGGCAGGACGCGATGGTGCGGATCCTGCGCAACGCGTTCGCGCAGGGGCGGATCGCGCATGCCTGGATGCTGACCGGCGTGCGCGGCGTGGGCAAGACCACGACGGCCCGCATCATCGCCCGCGCGCTGAACTGCACCGGGCCGGACGGCACGGGCGGGCCGACCGCGGACCCGTGCGGCGTGTGCCCGAACTGCGTGGCGATCCTGGCCGACCGGCATCCGGACGTGCTGGAGATGGACGCGGCCAGCAATACCGGCGTCGACGACGTGCGCGAGGTGATCGACGCGACGCGCTACCGGCCGCTGCAGGCGCGGTTCAAGGTGTTCATCGTGGACGAGGTCCACATGCTGTCGCGCAACGCGTTCAACGCGCTGCTGAAGACGCTGGAGGAGCCGCCGCCGCATGTGAAGTTCGTCTTCGCGACCACGGAAATCCGCAAGGTGCCGGTGACGGTGCTGTCGCGGTGCCAGCGGTTCGACCTGCGGCGGATCTCGATGGCGGAGCTGCGGGGGCTGTTCGGCCGGGTCGCGGCGCAGGAGGGGGTGGCGATCGCGGACCCGGCGCTGGACCTGTTGGCGCGGGCGGCGGACGGCTCGGCGCGGGACGGGCTCTCCTTGCTGGACCAGGCGATCGCGCAAGCGGGCGGCGGGGCGGAGCCGATCACCGCGGAGTCGGTCTCCGAGATGCTGGGCCTGGCCGACCGCGGCGCGGTGTTCGACCTGCTGGAGGCGGTGCTCGGCGGCCGGGTCGCGGAGGCGCATGGCGATCACCGACCGGGCGCATGAGCGCGGGGCGGATCTCGGCGTGGTGCTGCTGGACCTGCTGGAGCTGACCCACACGCTGACCCGGCTGAAGGCGGTCCCCGGCCTGCGCGACGGGAACGAACTGCCGGAGATGGAGCGGGTGCGCGGGGCGGCGCTGGCGGAGCGCCTGTCGGTGCCGGTGCTTGGGCGGGCCTGGCAGATGCTGCTGAAGGGATCGGCGGAGGTCGAGGCGGCGGCGGACCGGCGCGCGGCGGCGGAGATGGTGCTGATCCGGCTCTGCTACGCCGCGGACCTGCCGCCGCCGTCGGACCTGGTGCGCCGCCTGAGCGACGGCGCGGCCGCCACGCCGACCCGGCCGTCACTCGCCCCGTCCCTGGCGCCGGCAGGAGGCGACGGCGGGGCGCGGGCGGTGGCCAATGGCGGCACGGTGCTCCAGCCGGCGCAAGCGGGGAACGCCGCGCCGGTGCTCCGTGGCTTCCGCGACGTCGTGGCCCTGGTCTCGCACGGGCATCCCGTGCTGCACGGGCACCTGCTGCACAGCGTCCACCTGGTGCGGTTCGCGCCGGGCGTGATCGAGCTGCGGCCGGAGCCGTCCGCGCCGCGCGACCTCGCCTCGAACTTGGCCAAGCTCCTGCTGGAGGCGACCGGCACGCGCTGGACCATCGCGCTGTCGCAGGAGCAGGGCGAGCCGACGCTCGCCGCGCAGGCGCAGGCCGCCGACGTCCAGCGGCGCGACGCCGCGGCCGAGCACCCGCTGGTGCGCGCGATCCTCGAGGCCTGGCCCGGCGCCACGATCGAGCGCGTGACCGACAGTCGGGTCGACGCGTATGGGCTGCTCGCCGGAACCGCCACGGCGACCCCGAGCTTTCCACAGATATGGAGGATGAGAGTTGAAGAACCTTGCCGGCCTGATGAAGCAGGCGACGCAGATGCAGGCCAAGATGCAGGAGATGCAGGCCAAGCTGGACGCTATGGAGGTGGAGGGCGAGGCCGGCGCCGGCATGGTCCGGCTGACGCTCTCCGGCAAGGGCGAGCTGCGGAAGCTCAAGCTCGACCCGAAGCTGATCGACCCGGCGGAGGCCGAGATGCTGGAGGACCTGATCGTCGCCGCGCATGCCGACGCCAAGCGCAAGGTCGAGCAGATCATGGCCGAGGAGATGCAGCGTGCGACTGGCGGGCTCGAGCTGCCGGGCGGGTTGAAGCTGCCGTTCTGACGCTTGCTGGAACCACCCTCACCCTGCCCTCTCCCGCTAGCGGGAGAGGGTTCTAGACGGCCAGACGATGGGCGGGCCTGAGGTCGAGCGGCTGATCGGGATGCTGGCGCGGCTGCCGGGGCTGGGGCCGCGGAGCGCGCGGCGGGCGGTGCTGCGCATGCTGCAGCAGCCGGAATCGCGCATGCTGCCGCTCGCCGCGGCGCTCACGGAGGCGGCGCGGGCGGTCCGGCCCTGCAGCATCTGCGGCAATCTCGACAGCCGCGACCCGTGCGGCATCTGCAGCGACCCGGCGCGGGATCAGGCCCTGGTCTGCGTGGTCGAGGGGGTGGGCGACCTATGGGCGCTGGAGCGGACCGGGGTGCATCGGGGCCGCTACCACGTGCTGGGCGGCACGCTCTCGGCGCTGGGCGGGACCGGGCCGGACGACCTGAACACGCGGCCGCTGCTGGACGCGGCGCCGGGGCTCTCGGAGGTGATCCTGGCGCTCGGGGCCACGGTGGACGGGGCGAGCACGGCGCATTGGCTGACGGATCAGCTTCGCCGGGTCGCGCCGTCGCTGCCGATCACGCGGGTGGGCCAGGGCGTGCCGTTCGGCGGCGCGCTGGACGTGCTGGACGACGGGACGCTGACGGCCGCGCTGAAGGGGCGGCGGTCGGTCTAGCCGAGCAGCAGGCGCTTGCGGTTCGCCCGCACGCGGCGGCGCAGCATGCGTACGACGCGATCGTGGCCGTCGAGAGAGGGGATCGCCAGCATCGAGGCGGCGACCCCGGCGGCGTGGATCTTCTCCGTGACCATCCGCTCGGCCTCGCGGCTGCGCCGCCGGGCCGCCGCAGGCGAGCCGCATGAGCCGCAGGGCGATCACTTGCTGGGCTTCCCACGCGAGCATCGTGGGTCCCCAGAAGTCAGAATGGCGTCGCTTCAATGCAGCTCCTGCAGCCGGGCGAGCAGGTAGTCACGGAACACGGCGACCCGCTTGGAGTTTCGCAGCTCCTCCGGATAGACGAAGAACACGTCGACCTTGGGCGCCTTCAGCTCGGGCAGCACCTTGACCAGGCCGGAGATCTCTTCCGTCATCCAGTTGGGCAGCGCGCCGATGCCGAGGCCGAGCTTGATCGCGGTCGCCATCGCATAGAGGCAGTTGACCTCCAGCAGCGCCCGGCGGGGCGAGCCGGAGCGGCGGCCGGCCTCGGCCAGCCAGTTGATGTCCGGCACGGGCGGGCGGTAGTCGCCGAACAGGATCAGCCGGTGGTCGTCCAGCTCCTCCGGCCGCTCGGGCGTGCCGTGGCGCTCGATGTATTCGGGCGCGGCGACCGTGACCCAGTTGATCTGGAACAGGTGCCGCTGCACCAGGTCGGGCTGCTTCGGCGCGTGCATGCGGATGGCGACGTCGGCCTCGCGCATCGCCAGGTCGAGCTCGCTGTCGTCGAGCAGCAGCGACATGGTGATGTCCGGGATAGCGCTCGAGGAACTCGCGCAGCCGGGGCGCGAGCCAGGTGGTGCCGAAGCCGACCGTGGTGGTGACCTTGATGCGCCCGGCCGGCTTCTCCTTGCTCTCGGTCAGCAGCGCCTCGGTCATCGCCAGCTTGGCGAACACCTCGCGGACCGTGCGGTTCAGGCTCTCGCCCTGCTCGGTCAGGATCAGGCCGCGGGCGTGGCGGTGGAACAGCGGGACCTGGAGGTTCTCCTCGAGGGCCGAGATCTGGCGCGAGACCGCGGACTGGCTGAGGTTCAGGGTTTCGCCCGCATGGGTGAAGCTGCCCGCTTCCGCCACCGCGTGAAACACCCGAAGCTTGTCCCAATCCATCCCTATCGCGTCCCTGCCCTGCATGGCGGCGCCCGACTCCGCGCCTGTCACGCTAACGTAGCAAGCAAAACGGGCAGGAGAAGCCGATTATTCCGCCGCCACGCGGCACCGGCGGCGAGAGCTGGGTGGCGACCAGCTCGGCGAAGCGCCCGCCCTGGGCCACCAGCTCCTCGAAACTGCCCGCGCTCGACGACCCGGCCGTTGTCGAACACCAGGATCTCGTCCGCGTCGCGGATCGTGCTGAGCCGGTGGGCGATGATGAAGGTGGTGCGGCCCCTTCATCAGCGTCTGCATCGCCCGCGAGACCCGCGCCTCGGTCGCCGCGTCGAGCGCGCTGGTGGCCTCGTCGAGGATCAGGATCGGCGGGTCCTTCAGCAGGGCGCGGGCGATCGCCAGGCGCTGCCGCTGACCGCCGGAGAGGGTCGAGCCGCGCTCGCCGACGACGGTGTCGTAGCCCTGCGGCTGACGGATGATGAACTCGTGCGCGTCGGCCAGGCGGCAGGCGCGCTCGATCTCCTCGTCGGTCGCCTCCGGCCGGCCGATCCGCAGGTTCTCGCGGATCGAGCGGTTGAACAGCATGCTCTCCTGGAACACCACGCCGATGCGAGCGGCGCAGGCTCTCGAGCGTGACGTCGCGCAGGTCCTGGCCGTCGATGCGTGATGCTGCCTTCCACCGGGTCCCACAGGCGCTGCAGCAGGTTCATGGCGGTGGACTTGCCGGCGCCGGTCTGCCCGACCAGGGCGACGGAGGTGCCGGGCCTGGCCGTGAACGACGACGTTGCTCAGGATGTTCGGCCCGCCCGGATAGGCGAAGCTGACATCGTCGAACGACGACCTCGCCGCGCGGGCGCGACCAGCACGGCCGCGTTCGGCTTCTCCGGGACGGAGGACTTCGCGTCCAGCACGCTGAAGAAATCCTCGAGCATCGGCAGCTGCAAGAACACGCGCGAGGTGAACTGCACCGCGGACTCCAGCCGCCCGATCAGCAGCGTCGCGAAGCCCATGAAGCTGACGATCTCGCCGACGCTGGCCTGGCCCTGCAGGTGCAGCAGCGTGCCGATCACGACGATGGCGATCACGGCCAGCGTGCTGGCGCCGCGGGTCAGCACGTTGACCACCGCCCACCAGTTCAGCACCGGGAACTGGTTGCGGATCACGTCCTCGACGATCTGGCCGAACAGCCGGCTCTCGGCGGCCAGGCGGGTGAAGCTCTGCACCACCATCACGTTGGACAGCGCGTCCTGCGCCGTGCCGGCGAGCGTGCGAATGGTAGTACTCGACCCGGCGCTGCCCGGCCTCGGTCTTGCGCACCACGAACAGGGTGAGCGCGATGAACAGGACGACCAGCACGACCAGGGTCGAGCGCGAGCCGCCAGTTCATCGACGAAGGTGAGCGGCAGCAGCACGATGACGGCGACATAGGTCGAGAACTGCTCGCGGAAGAAGCTCAGCCACAGGCCGAACAGCGCGTCCGAGCCGCCGAGCATCACCTTCATCAGCCGGCCCGAGTGGATGTCGCCGTGGAAGGAGAGCGGCAGCGACAGCACGTGGCCGAAATAGCGGCTCATGATGCTGAGCCGGTTGCGGTGCGCCATGCGCTCGGAATGCAGCGCGACGGCGATGTTGGCGGCGATGCCGATGCAGCGCCGACGCCGAACCAGATGCTGAGCAGCTGCGCCGCTTGCGCCCAGACGCGTGTGGCTCGACACCTGGTCGGAGCCGGACAGCATGCCGATGACGCGGCCGAACAGCACCGGATCGAGGAACTGCAGCCCGGCGACGATGACGTTGGCGACGCCCAGCATGCGCCGCGAGACGCTTGTCGCTGCCGAGCGACGAGAGCACGCGGCCGTAGATGGGGAAGAAGCGCATGCGAGCACCGATGGCGTGGGAGGTTGGCCTGGACCTGAGAGAAGCTCCGAATCACGGCAGGAACAGGGCAGAAAACCGGGGCGCGGGCGTGAAGTTTCAATAAATCCCGGACAGAGAAGCGCTCCGACGGGGTCACGAATTCGTCCTGCGCGGCCACGATGCAGCAGCTCGCGCGATCCGTGCCTCGGCCGTGCGGCGCAGCACGCCGTGGATCGCGGCCGCCGGCCTGCGCCATCGCCGCGGCGGCCTGGCCGGTCGCGCAGGAAGTGGAGCAGGAACAGCGCCGCGGTCGCGTCCCCGGCCCCGCTCGCGGCCGCGATCGAGCAGCAGCGGCACGCTCAGCGGCGTGGACGCCGTGCGTCGTCCGCCGCGACCATGTCGAGCGTAGCCGGGCCGGCGTCTCCGTCGGTGCGCAGGCTGGTCACCAGCACCGCCCGCGGCCCGGCCGGGCGCATGCGCGCGCGCAGCGCCGCCGATCGCGCCGCGGACCGCCGTCGGCGCGTGCGCGCAGGCGTGACCGGTGAGGTGCTCCAGCTCGAACTGGTTGGGGGTCAGGAGGTCGGCCTCCGGCACGCGCGCGGGCGGCGATCAGCTCCGGGATGCCCGGGCGGACATAGACCCGGCCGGCGTCGCCGATCACCGGGTCGCAGCAATAGAGCGCGCGCCGGGTTGGCGGCCCGCACGCGCGGCGACCGCGTCGAGGAGCGCCTCGGCCGAGCCCGACATCGCCCATGTAGCCGGAGAGCACCGCGTCGCAGCGCGCGAACGCGCCGCGGCGCTCGACCCCCGCCAGCAGCTCGGCCACTTCGTCGGCCGGTGCGCGACCCGGCCGGTCCAGTCGCCATAGCCGGGGTGGTTGCTGAACTGGACGGTGTTGATCGGCCCAGACCTCGGCCCCGAGGCGCTGCAGCGGGAAGACGGCGGCCGCGTTGCCGACGTGGCCGTAGGCGACCCAGGACTGGATGGAGAGGATGTTCAACGCCGCCGGTAGCTAGACGCGAGCCGGACGGACGCGGCAAGGGTGGAGCGCATGGCCACGCCCCTGCTGTTCCAGCCCATCAGCTTCCGCTCGGTGACCGCGCGCAACCGGATCGCGATCTCGCCGATGTGCCAGTATTCGCGCCCATGACGGGCTCGGGCGACGACTGGCACGTCCAGAACCTCGGCGCCAAGGCGATGGGCGGGCCCGGCTTCGTGTTCACGGAGGCGACGCATGTCTCCGCGCTCGGCCGGATCACGCCGGGCTGCCTGGGCCTGTGGACCGAGGAGCACCAGGCGTTCCTGCGGCGGCTGGTGGCGCTGATCACCTATGGCGGCGGCGGTGCCGGGCATCCAGATCGCGCATGCCGGGCGCAAGGCGAGCAGCCAGCGCCCGTGGGAGGGCGGCAAGGCGCTGCGGCCGGAGGCGGGCGGCTGGGTGCCGTGGGCGCCGAGCCCGATGCCGTTCCACGACAACGCCGTCGAGCCGCACGCGATGAGCGCGGACGAGATCCGGACCGTGATCGGCGAGTTCGCCAGCACGGCGCGGATGGCGCGGGAGGCCGGGTTCAAGGTGATCGAGCTGCACGGCGCGCACGGCTACCTGCTGCACTCGATGCTCTCGCCGATCAGCAACCACCGCAACGACGGCTACGGCGGCGACCTCAAGGGGCGCGCGACCATGCTGATGGAGGTGATCGACGCGGTGCGGGCCGAGTGGCCGTCGGAGCTGCCGCTGTTCCTGCGCCTGTCCTGCACCGACTGGACGCCGGGCGGGCTCACGATCGAGGATTCGGTCGAGCTCGCGCGCTGGCTGGGGAGCGGGGCGACGTGGACCTGATCGACTGCTCGAGCGGCGGGATCGAGCCGACGGTGCGCATCCCCTCGATCCATCCGGGCTACCAGGTGCCGTTCGCCGAGCGGATCCGGGCGGAGACCGGCATGGCGACCGGGGCGGTCGGCATGATCCGCTCGCCGGAGATGGCGGCGGAGATCGTCGCCAACGAGCGGGCGGACCTGGTGTTCGTCGGCGCGGGCGGTGCTGGCCGATCCCGGCTGGCCGCTGCGGGCGGCGGCGGCGCTGGGCGTGAAGCTGGAGCTGGTGCCGCAGTATCAGCGCGCCGCCGTGTGAGGAAACGACGCCTTCCTGCGTATAGAGGACGCACCACAGGAGGGCGCACATGATCAAACGAGATTCTTTTACCTGCCGCGGCGGTGGCGATGCTGATCTCTGGACCTGTGCTGGCCCAGGGCGTTCCGCCGGGACCTGACGGCAACGCGCCGACAGCTTATGGCGACCACGGGCCGGGCCGCCGCATGGCGGGACGGCTGCGGCACTTGCACGACCGGCTCGGCATCACCGCCGGCGCAGCAGCCGCAATGGGACGCGGTGGTCGCGACCCTGCGCGAGAACGCGCAGTCGATGCGGGCGAGCCCGGCGCTGCAGGCGCTGCGTTCCGGCCAGCTCAATGCGGTGCAGGCGCTGCGGGCCTCGGCCGACCTGGCGCAGCAGCGTGCGGACAACATGGCCCGGCTGGTCCCGGCGGTGGACGCGCTCTATGCCTCGCTCTCGCCGCCGCAGCGGCAGGAGGCCGACCAGGTGATGCAGCGCTTCGTGCATCGAGCATCGGCGCGACCACCGCCACGGCTGATTGGGACTGAGCAAAACCTTGCTCGGCGGCGGGCCGGGCCCTATAGAGCCGGGCTTCGCCGCCGGTCGGCATCGGCGGCCCAGCGACAGGACAGACACATGAAGCCCGGCATCCACCCCGAATACCACGAAGTGACCGTCATCATGACGGACGGCACGCAGTTCACCACCCGGACCTGCGCCGGCAAGGCGGGGACACGATCCGGCTCGACATCGACCCGAAGTCGCACCCGGCGTGGACGGGCGTGCAGCGGATCATGGACACCGGCGGCCAGGTGGCGAAGTTCAACAAGAAGTTCGCCGGGCTCGGGCTGAAGAAGTAGACGCGGCGGATTTTTCGCGCCGCGGCACGCGGCCGCCCCTTGAACGAAGGGGCGGCCGTTTCCTATTTTGGGGCATCCGAGGCGCCCACTGGGGCCTTGGATTTCCTACCGGCCGGCCCACCCGGGCGGCCACATCGCGACCTTGCTTCTTGGAGGTTCAGCTCATGACTCTCGACTTCACACCCCTGTTCCGTACCGCCATCGGCTTCGACCGCATGGCCCGGCTGGCCAACTCCGCGCAGGAGGCGGCCACCGCGCAGTCCTACCCGCCCTACAACATCGAGCGCACCGGCGATGACAGCTATCGGCTGACGATGGCGGTGGCCGGGTTCAGCGAGGACGAGCTGGAGCTCGTCGTGCGCGACAACACGCTCGTGATCACCGGCCGCGTGAAGGCCGAGGAGAACAAGGGCGAGGTGCTGTATCGCGGCATCGCCGGGCGCGCGTTCGAGCGCCGCTTCGTGCTGGCCGACCACATCGTGGTCGAGGGCGCGGACCTCAAGAACGGTCTGCTGCATGTCGGCCTGAAGCGGGTCGTGCCGGAGGCGCTGAAGCCCCGCCGCATCGCCATCGGCGGCAGCCAGGCGCAGCAGCCGGCGATCGCCAACGACACGGCGGAGACCTCGGAGACGGCCGCCCAGGCTGCCTAATTCGGGCGGCCTGATCCGGGTCGAAACAGACAGGGGGAGGGCCGGGTCAACACCCGGCCCTTTCCATTTCAGCCGAACCTGTCTCAGCCGAACTTGAACACGCTGTCGGCCGCGCTGCGAACGCCGCGTTTGCGGGCGATCTCCGCCTCGGTGCGCGCGATCTCGGCGCGGAGCTCGCCGATATAGGCTTCGAGCTCCTCGACCCCGAGCCGGTCCAGCGGCAGCGGCTGGAAGCGGGGCTTGGCGCGTGGCAGGTCGTCGTCGCTCATCGTTCGTCGTTCCTCTCGCTGGCCGACGGCGGGCCTTGACCCGCCACCCGGCCGCGTCCCATATCCCGCTATCCCACGAATTTGAACCGGCCCGTTCGCCCCGCGACGCGCGACCGGGGAAGGACGCATACGATGACCTTACCCTTGATGCCGAAAGCCACCGCCGTGTGGCTCATCGAAAAGACCGCGCTCTCCTTCACGCAGATCGCCGAGTTCTGCGGCATGCACCCGCTCGAGGTCCAGGCGATCGCCGACGGCGAGGTGGCGCAAGGGATCATCGGCTACGACCCGGTCGCCAACCAGCAGGTCAGCATCGAGGACATCCGCCGCTGCGAGGCCGATCCGGAGGCGCGGCTGAAGCTGATCCCGCCGGCCAACACCTCCAAGATCAAGCGCGGCGCGCGCTACACGCCCGTGGCCAAGCGCAACGACCGGCCGGACGCGATCGCCTTCCTGCTGCGCAACTACCCGCAGCTGACCGAGGCGCAGGTGATCAAGCTGCTCGGCACCACCAAGGACACGATCCAGAAGGTGCGCGAGCGGACCCACTGGAACAGCGCGAACATCAAGCCGCGCGACCCGGTGATCCTGGGCTTGTGCAGCCAGGCGGACCTGAACGCCGCGGTCGCCGTGGCCAACGAGCGGCTGGCGCGCGAGGGCCACGCAGTGCCGACGCCGCCGCCGCCGGAAGCCGACGAGGCGGCGGCCTGAGGCTGCGTCAGCCGACGCTCATCGCGAGGCTCGCGGCGCAGACGACGACCAGCACCGCCAGCAGGAAGATAAAGGCGCGCAATCGTTAACCCTTCCCTAACCCGGGACGATTGGTCCCCGATTATGGCGGCAGCGTGGCTCCGCCGCGGCGCTTAGGGGATATCTCCTAGGGGATATCGACGGCGCGGGTCTCCAGCAGCCGGGCTTCGGCCCGGCGCACGGATTTAACGATCGTCTCCCCGGCCCGCACGATCTTCGGGTCCGAGTGGTTCAGCAGCCGGTCCGTGACCAGCAGCGCCGGCGCCAGCATCCCGCGCACGTCGTGGCGCAAGGACGCGGTCGCCGCCTCGAGCTCGGCCAGACGCTTGAGCTTGCGCTCGACCTCGTCACCGTCGCCGCTCATGGGGATGATCGGGACGTGCAGACCGCGAGCGGCGGCGGGAGCAGGGGCTGGGTGCGGACCATTCGCGCCAGTGTTCCCCGACGCCGCTCCGCCGGTCAATCGCGCCGTTGCTCTCAGCCCGCCTGCGCCGCCCAAAGGTCCCAGGGACGAGCGAGCTGGCCCTTGTTGGTCTCCGCGGCCGCCGCCGCCTCCGCCTCCGTGAGGAAGGTGATCTCCCCGCCCATGGTGATCGCCTGGCACTGCAGCCTTGCGTTCACTTCGGCGTAGACCGCCCGATAGACCGCGAGCCGGACGGAGTCGGCGACCACGGTCGAGCCGTGGCCGCGCATCAGCACGGCCGGCGCGTCCCCGAGCGACCGCGCCAGCGCGGCGCCGAGCTCGGGGTCGCGGATCAGCAGGTCGCTCCCGTCCCCGCGCACGTCGCGGATCTCGAATTGGCGGGCGCCGGCGCCGAGGAAGCCGCACATGTGGAACACCGGGCGCAGCGTCACCCCGGCCACGATCCCGAACGGGATCACGGCCTCCGAGTGGCTGTGCACCACGGCATGGACGTCCGGGCGGGCCCGATAGATCTCACCGTGGAGGAAGCGCTCCAGATACGGCCGGCGGTCGTCGCCCACGGCCGCATGCTCGCTGTCGAACCGCATGATGTCGGACGCGGTGACCTGCGCCGGCGCCATGTTCCGGGCCAGGAGGTAATGGTCGGGTCGGTCGGGATGGCGGGCGCTGACATGGCCGAACGCGTCCACCACGCCGTGATGGGCGAGGATGCGGTTGGCCGTCGCCAGCTCGGCCTTGATCTCGTCTTCGGTCATCGATGCCTCAGCGGGACTGATCGGGAGTGGGTCGCTGCGCCTGACCGGGGCTGCCGACCGGGACCTTCGGCGCCTGCAGCTCGGCCGCGCCGCGCTCCGGCGTCGGCGCGGGGGCCGACTTCACCGCGCCCTCCTTCGCGCCGGGCGTGATCAGCGTGGTGGGCGGGCCGCCGGCTTGCGCCAGCACGATTGCGGAGGCGAGCAGCAGGGCGGCGCTCATGCGGCGGTCAGCAGCGCCTTGACGCGCTCGTCGGAGAACGGGCCGCGGCGGATGCGCACCCCGGTCGCGTCGAAGATCGCGTTGCCCAGCGCGGCGGCGACGGAGCGCACCGAGGGCTCGCCGGCGCCGGTCGGCGGCAGGTCCGGGCGGTCGATCAGCACCACCTCCACCAACTCGGGCGCGTCGGTGATGTCCAGGATCTGGTAGGTCTGCCAGTCCACGCTGGTGACGTTCTCGCGGCTGAACGTCACCTCCTCGCGGGTCGCGCGGCTGGTGCTGTAGATCAGCGCGTTCTCGATGCAGCGGCGGATGCCGTCCGGGTTGACGATCAGGCCGCAATCGTGCCCGGCCACGTAGCGCCGGGCGCGGACATGGCCGGTGGCGCGGTTGACCTCGACCTCGGCGACCAGCGCCACGACCGTGCCGTCCCGGTGCGCCAGGGAGAGGCCGCGGCCGGTGACGACGTCGCCGGTGGCCGGGCCGCGCGGGCCGGCGGGGCGGGACTGCCAGCCGGCCCGCGCCGTCACGGCCTTCAGCAGGGCCACGTCGCGCTCGTCATGGAGATAGCGCAGTCGGAACTCGAGCGGGTCGGAGCCCGTCGCCGCGGCGAGCTCGTCGATGAAGCACTCGCTGGCGAACACCGTCTCCGGGCCGAGAGGGTCGCGCAGATGCGAGGTCCGGAGCGGAGAGGCGCGGGCGAGCAGCGGCGGGATGACCTCCCAGGTCATCGACTTGTTCGGAACGCGATAGGGCCCGATCGGCACGGAGTTGCCGGGGAAGAGGTAGATGTCGCCGTGGGCGAGCGGCCCGCCCATGAGCTGGCTCGCCAGGCTGTCGCGCGGGTCGGCCTCGCTGGTCGCGACGTCGATGCGGGAGAACGCCTTGGCCTGATGTTCCAGCGCGATCACGCGCCCGTCGGCGTCCAGCCCGGCGCGCATGCGATGCACGCAGGCCGGGCTCTTCGCGTCCCAGGCCTGGCCCTCGTCGTGCATGTATTGCAGCCGGACCGGCCGGCCGAGCTCGCGCGACAGCAGCGCGGCGTCGATGGCGCAGTCGCCGGCGTCGTTGCGGCCGTAGGAGCCGGGGCCGGTGACCCAGATCGCGTGCACCTGCTCTTGCGGCAGGCCGAGGAACTTGGCCACGCCGTCGCGGGCGTAATGCGGCTTCTGCGTGCCGGTCCAGATCGTGGCGTGGTCGGCGCGGACGTCGGCGACGGCGCAGGCCGGGCCCATGCTGGCATGGCCCTGGAACGGCCACTCGTATTCGGCGGTGACGACCCGGGCGGCGCCGGCAATGGCGGCTTCGGGGTCGCCGGCCGTGAGCGGGGCGCCGCGCTTGGTCACCGGGGCGGTTCGGATGTGGTCGTAGAGCGCGGCCTGCTCGGGGAAGGGCGGCGGCGCGTCGCTCCAGCGTACCTTGAGCGCCTCGCGGGCGCGGATCGCGTCCCACTCGCGCTCGGCGGCGACGGCGAGGAAACCCTGGTTCCAGACCACGCGGGCGCCGGGAATGGCGGCGAGCGAGGCCTGATCGACCGCGACCGGCACGGCGCCGGCGACGGGCGGGCGGATCGTGCGCGCGTGCAGCATCCCGGGGACGCGCACGTCGGTTACGTAGTCGTGCTCGGCAAACACTTTGGGCGCGATGTCGCGCCGGGGCACGGGCGTGCCGACCACCTTGTAATCCGCGACCTTCTTCGGCGTCGCCCGCCCCTGGACGTTGAGGTCGTTGCCGTAGCGGCCGTTCCACTTCAGCGTCGCCTGCAGCTCGTGGCCGGCGACGAGGTCGCCGTAACCGACCCGGCGCTCCGGCGCACTGCGGACGGAGACGACCCCGTCCGCGGTCTGCAGCTCGGCGACCGGCGCGCCGAGCCGCTCGGCCGCCAGCTCGACCAGCAGCAGCCGGGCTTCGGCCGCGGCGTTGCGCAGTGGCACCGCGCCTTGCGAGACGCCGGACGCGTTGCTTGCCCCGCCCTGATTCACGCTGGTCTGCGTGTCGCCCATCACCACCGTGACCCGGTCGGCCGGCAGGTCCAGCTCCTCGGCCACGATCTGCGCCACCGCGACGTCGAGCCCCTGGCCGCAATCGATCTTGCCGAAGAAGGCGGTGACCGCGCCGTCGGCGCCGACCCGTACATAGGTTCCGAGCTGGTCGGGCGGCGGCAGGCCGGGCGAGGCCGGCGCCTGCGCGGCGGAGGGCTCGGGGCCGAGCGCGGCGGCCACCGTGACGGTGAGCGCGCCACCGAGCACGGCGCGGCGGGAGAGCAAGGCGGTCATCCGGCCATCGACGCGGCGGCGCGCTTGACCGCGCGCAGGATCGCCATATGCGTCCCGCAACGGCATTTGAGGCCCGACAGCGCCTCCCTGATCTGCCCGTCCGTCGGGTTGCGGGTTGTCGCGCAGGAACGCCGCCGCCGTCATGATCCAGCCGTTGATGCAGTAGCCGCATTGCGGCACCTGCTCGTCGATCCAGGCCTGCTGCACCGGGTGCGGGTGCTCGCGGCTGCCGAGCCCGGCTAGCGTCGTGACCCGGTGCCCGTCCGCCGCGCTCGTGGGCGTCACGCAGGAGCGGATCGGGGCGCCGTCGAGATGGACGGTGCAGGCGCCGCATTGCGCCAGGCCGCAGCCGAAATGGGGGTTGTTGAGGCCGAGTTCGTCGCGCAAGGCGTAGAGCAGCGGCATGTCCGGGTCGACGTCCAGCACGTGCTCCCGGTCGTTCACGGTCAAGCTGACCCGCGCTGTCACCCCGCCCTCCCGGCTGTTCTCACGCCAGTTTGGACCGGGGCTCCTGGGCCCGCAAGGCGCGTTGACAAGCGTCCGCCGCGGCGCGTCAACTCACAATCAACGAGTTGGGGCAACGAGTTGGGCAACGAGTTGGGGCAACGATTGGGCGATTGGGGCAACGAGTTGGGGCAACGAGCGAGTTGGGGCAACGAGCTGGGGAGGCGAGATGGCGTCCGGAGGGCCGGCCGAGCTGAGTGCCCCGGCGCGTGATTCTGCCGCGGACGGGCGGAGCGGCGTGAGCGTCCCGGACCTCATCGACGCGCGGCCGCTCGGCGCCCTGCAGCTCCGGTTGCTGGTGCTGTGCGGCTGCGTGGCGTTGCTGGACGGGCTCGATCTGCAGGCGATCGGGCTGGCGGCGCCGGGCATCATCGCCGCGCTCCACATCGAGCCAAGGGTGTTCGGGACGGTGTTCAGCGCGGCGCTGCTCGGGCTGACCCTGGGCGCGCTGGTGCTGGGGCCGCTGGCCGACCGGTTCGGCCGCAAGCGGATCCTGATCGGCAGCACCATCACGTTCGGGGTGTTCACGGTCTGCACGGCGCTGGCGAGCTCGTACCCGATGCTGCTCCTGGTCCGGTTCCTGACCGGGCTCGGCCTGGGCGGTGCGATGCCGTGCTTCATCAGCCTGGCCTCCGAATACGTGCCGCGGCGGCGGCATGCGCTCTACGTCACGCTGCTCTGGGCGGGCTTCCCGCTGGGCGGCGTGATCGGGGGGGTGCTGGCGTCGTTCCTGATCCCGCGCTTCGGGTGGCCGTCGGTGTTCTTTGTCGGCGGCATCGCGCCGCTTCTGCTGACGATCGCGCTGGTAGCGGCGCTGCCGGAATTGATCGGGTTTCTGGTGAATCGCGGCGCGCCCGCCGAGCAGATCCTGGGCGTGCTGCGGCGGATGTTCCCGGGCGAGCGCTTCCCCGAGTGGCGGCATTTCCGGCTGGCCGAGCGGCCGCTGGCGGGCGTGCCGGTGCGGCATCTGTTCGAGGGACGGCGCGGGATCGGCACCGTGCTGCTCTGGGTGCCCTATTTCACCGCGTTCCTGATGCTGGTCACCAACTCGTCCTGGAGCCCGGTGGTGCTGCAGGGCGCGGGGATCACCTTGCCGCAGGCCGGGCTTATCATGGCGACCTACAATGGCGGCAGCGTGCTGGGGACGCTCGCCGTGGGCTGGCTGATGGGGGTTGCCGGCCCGTACGTCGTGCTCTCCGTGCTGCTCCTGCTGAGCGCGGTGGCGTTCGGCGCGGTCGGCTTCGGGGTGCCCTCGTTCCCGACGACGCTGCTGCTGGAGGGCGCGGGCGGCGTGCTGCTGGGCGCGGGGAGTTCCGGGCTGATCGCGCTGGCGGCGGCGTTCTACCCGACCTCGATCCGCTCGACCGGCGTCGGCTGGGCCACGGCGCTGGGCCGGCTCGGCTCGTTCACCGGGCCGCTGGTCGCGGCCGCACTGATCGGCCGGCATTGGGACGTGCGGAGCCTCTACATGGGGCTCGGCGCGCCGGGGCTGGTCGCTGCGGTGTTCGTGGTGCTGCTCGGGGTGTCGCAGCGGGGCGACGCGAGCGTGCACGAGTAGGGTGCGTCGGCGCGGTTTCTTCACCGCAGCCGACGTCTTGCGAACCGCGCGCCGGCGCCCAAGCTGGAAGGTGAGGCCGGCGAATTTCCGTTTGCGCTGAGGGAAGTTCGCGGGCGAGGAAGCGTGGGGTGAGCGGCTGCTCAGCGTAGGAGTGGGTGTCATGAACATGCGTCGTGTCCTTTTGGGCGGCTTGCTGGCGATCGCGGCAGCGCTGCCCGTCGTGACTGCCGCGCCGCCGCCTGCGGAGGCGCGGGTGTTCTTCGGGGTGGGTTTCGGCTTCCCGGTGGTCCCGTTCGGGTACCCGTATCCGTACTATTATGCGCCGCCGCCGATCGTGTATGCGCCGCCGCCTGCCTATTACGCGCCGCCCGCCTACTATCCGCCGACTCCGTATGGCGCGACCGTGGCGCGGTGCGTGGCCCCGCGGAACCTGAGCTGCCCGCTGCACGAGGCGCGCCCGGTCGGCGCCGCCTGCGGCTGCCCGGATCCGGGCGGCCGGTACGTTCCCGGCCGGGTCGGCTAAGCGAGCCGGCCGGGGCGGCTGAGCGAGTACCATGGCCGGGTCGGGACGGGTCGTCCCGGCCCGGCGATCAGCTTGCCAGCAGCCCCTGCTTCTGGGCCACGCCGTAGCGTTCAATCAGCGGAGCGACCTCGGCGTCGGGGATCGGTTCGCTGAACAGGTAGCCTTGAACCTCGTCGAGGCTTTCGGCCCGAAGCGCCGCAAGCTCCGACTCCGTCTCGACCCCTTCGGCGTTTACGGTCATGCCAAGCGAACGGCCGAGGTCGGCCACGGCGCGGATGATCGCGGAGCAGTCGCCGGAGTCCGCGATACCGCGGACAAACGACTGATCGATCTTCAGCTTGTCGAACGGGAAGCGGCGCAGATAGCTCAGGCTGGAATAGCCGGTCCCGAAATCGTCCATGGCGATCCGGATGCCGAGCCGACGCAATGCGTGCAGGGTCGCAAGCACGGCGGGCTCGTCGCCGAGCAGGAGCGACTCCGTCACCTCCAGTTCGAGCCGGGACGCGGGCAGCCCGGCGTCGGCGAGCGCCTTTTGGACACGGTCGACCAGGTCGCCGGAGCGGAACTGGACCGGCGAGAGGTTGACGGCGACGCCGACCTGGCCCGGCCAGCGCGCCGCGTCCCAACAGGCACGCCTCAGAATCCATTCACCGATGTCGTCGATCAGGCCGATCTCCTCGGCCAGCGGGATGAACTGCACCGGCGAGACCAATCCGCGCTCTGGATGCTCCCAGCGCAGAAGCGCCTCGAACCCGCAAACCGCGTGCGTTTCCACCTTCACCAGCGGCTGGTAGACGACCCTGAACTGGCCAGAGGCCAGAGCCGTGCGGAGGTCGAGCTCGAGACGATGGCGCGCCTGCATCCTCGCGTCCATCTCCGCTTCGTAGAAGCGGTACGTGCCCCGGCCGTCGGCTTTGGCCCGGTAGAGCGCCAGGTCCGCACACTTGATGAGCTCATCGGCGTCCGCGCCGGCGTCCTCAGCCAGCGCAATGCCCACGCTCACGCCGATGATGACCCGATGGCCGTCGATCTCGAACGGCTCCGCGATGCTCTCGACCAGACGGCGGCTCAGCGCTGTGGCGTTCTCCGGCTGAGCGGCGTTCTCTTGCAGGATGGCGAACTCGTCGCCTCCGAGCCGCCCAACGACGTCCGATGCCCGGACGCAGCCCTGCAGCCGGGCGGTCACGGCCCGGAGCAACGCGTCGCCGAACGGGTGGCCCAGCGTGTCGTTCACGTGTTTGAACCGGTCGAGGTCCAGGTAAAGCACCGCGAGGCTTCCACCTCGGCGGCCACGCGCCAGCGCGAGCTGGAGGTGCTCGCGGAACAGCCGACGATTCGGCAGGTCGGTGAGCACGTCGTGATAGGCCAGGCGGTGGATCCGCTCCTCCGACTGGCGCCGCTCGGTGATGTCGCGGATCGCCATGACACGAGCGGGCCGGGCCTGATACTCGATGGCGCGACCGAGCACTTCGACCGGCACGGTCTTGCCGTCGGCGCGCACGAACTCGGTCTCGAGCGCCTCGGCCGAGCCGATCGCTTCCAAGTCCCCCGCGGCCGGGCGATGGGGCGCAATCAATTCGTTCACCGGCCGCCCGATCAGCGATTCCCGATCTCGCCCCAGCAGGCCGAGCAGGCTTTCGTTGACGTCCTGGATGATCCCCTCGGCATGGATGAGGATGCCCTCGAACGTCGCGTCGGCCAGCGTGCGCAGGCGCGTGCCCTCGCGGGCGGCACGACGGTTCAGATGCGTGTCGAACATCAGCCCGGCCACAGCCGCAGCCAGGACGACGGCCGTTGCGGCCGCGACCGACATGGCCAACCACCAGGCCGGCAGCAGGTTGGTCGCGGCCGGCATCCACTCGCTGGGCTCGAGCCGGAGCGCGCCCATGCCGATGAAGTGGACGGCGCAGATCGAAGCGGTCAGCAGCAGGGTGCCCCCCAAGAGCCGGCGCAAGCCGGGGCCGCCGAGCGCGGTCTGTAGGGCTAAGCCGCCGAGCACCACGCCGGACGCGACCGAGACCGCCAGCAACTCGGGGTCCCAGCGAACCAGGGCCGACACCTGGACCGCCTGCATGCCCGTGTAATGCATCGCCGCGATGTCGAGCCCGAGGCCGCAGCCGGCGAGCCATGACCGGACCCGCTCGTGGCCGAGGGCGACAGCAAACGCGACCTCTGCGCCCAGGATCGCGATCAAGATGGAGACCGCGGTCAGGTCGAAATCGTAGCCGATCGCAAGCCCCGGATCGAAGGCGAGCATGGCGACGAAGTGCGTTGCCCAGACGCCGCATCCGGCCGCCACGGCGGCAGCAACGCTCCACGCCGCCTGCTCGCCGTCAGACTTGCCGAGGCTGCGGCGAAGCAGCTTGAGCGTGGTCCAGGAGGTGAGCAGGCAGACGACCGCGGCGACCGCCACCAAGCGGAGATCGTGCTGCGATGTGAGGCAGAAGTAGACTTGGCTCAATGGAGCACCGTGGCCGTTCAATGGCCGAAAGGTGCAGCACGAACTTTAAGGACGGGTTAAGTCTTGGCCGGTCAGCGGCTTAGGCGCTTGTCGATCTCCAGACGCAGCTCCTCGGCGAGCAGCTCCGTTTTCGGGTCGAGCGCCTCGATCGTGGTCAGCGCGAACTGGCACGCGGCGCGGAGCGCGCCGAGCAGCTCGTCGCCGATGCGCTCGCCGAGCGTCGCCGCATGGACGCGCTCGGCCGCCTCCGCGTGGCCCTCGGCGTCGAGCCGCTCGGCCAGCGCCCGGCCGCGCTCGATCTCCTCGCTCATGCGGCCGTCGTCCGACATGTCCGCTCCGGCATGGTGGGCCCGGTGGGGCTCGAACCCACGACCCCAAGATTAAAAGTCTCGTGCTCTACCAACTGAGCTACAGGCCCCACGCGGTGCGCTATACCCCAGGCGCGCCTGGGGTTGAAGGTCAGGCCTTTCGCGTCCGCCGCGACCTGCATGCGGATGATCTTGTCCGGGTTGCCCACGCTGCCGCTGCCGCCCGAGCCGCGCTTGATCTTGTCGACGTGTTCCATGCCGGACACGACCTGGCCGAAGATCGTGTATTGCCCGTCGAGGTGCGAGGCCGGGGCGAACATGATGAAGAACTGGCTGTTCGCGCTGTTCGGGTCGTTGGTGCGGGCGGCGCCGACCGTGCCGCGCAGGAATTGCGCGTTGCGGGTGAACTCGGCCGGCACGTTCGGGAGGTGGCTGCCGCCGGTGCCGGTTCCGGAGGGGTCGCCGCCCTGGGCCATGAAGCCCTCGATCACGCGGTGGAACGGCGTGCCGTCGTAGAACCCGGTGCGTGCGAGCTCCTTCACGCGCTCGACGTGCTTTGGGGCGAGATCGGGGCGCAGCTGGATGACGACCTGACCCGAAGGCAATTCGATGAGGAGCGTGTTCTCAGGGTCGAGTTCGGTGGTGGTTTCGGACATTCTTTGGCCTCGATGATCGCTGGGCCGGTCAGTGGGCGTCGGCTGCGACCTGCATCCGGATGATGCGATCAGGGTTGCTGACCGATCCGTTGTTGCCGGTGCCCTTCTTGATCGCATCGACGCAGCGCATCCCGTCCACGACGTTGCCGAAGATCGTGTACTGCCCGTCGAGGCCGGGGTTGGCGTCGAACATGATGAAGAACTGGCTGTTGGCCGTGTTCGGATCCGACGTCCTCGCCGCGCCCACGGTGCCGCGGAGGAAGTGCGCCTTGTTGGTGAACTCCGCAGGCACGTCCGGCAGCTTGCTGCCGCCCGTGCCGGTGCCGGTCGGGTCGCCGCCTTGCGCCATGAAGCCGGCGATGACCCGGTGGAACGGGGTGCCGTTGTAGAACCCCTGGCGCGTCAGGGTCTTGACCCGCTCGACCATCTTCGGCGCGAGGTCCGGACGCAGGCGGATCGTGACCCGGCAGTTGTCCTTCAGGTCCATGTACAGCGTGTTCTGCGGGTCGGCCGGAGGCTGCGCCGTGGCAGTTCCGGCGACCAGAGAGTCCTGCGATGGCGGTTGCGATCAGGCTGCGGCGACGCACGGTCATTCCCCTTTCTTGCGGACCCGGCTCAGCGTGCGCTCCAGGGTGAGCGGCGGCACGAAGCTGCTGACATCGCCGCCGAGCTGGGCGATTTCCTTGACGAGGCGGGACGAGATGAACTGGTGGCTCTCGCTGGCCATGAAGAACACCGTCTCCACCCCCGGATCGAGCCGATGGTTCATGCCGACCATCTGGAACTCGTAGTCGAAATCGGTGACCGCCCGAAGCCCCCGGACGATCACGCCCGCGTTGACCGAGCGGGCGAAATCGACCAGCAGGCCGCGGAAGCTCTGGACCTCGATGTCGGTGCCGGTGCGATCGGCGATCTGCTCGGTCTCGGCGCGGACCAGCTCGATCCGCTCCTCGAGCGGGAACAGCGGGCCCTTGCCGGGGTTCTCGGCCACGCCGACGACCAGCCGGTGCAGCATCTTCGCGGCCCGGCTGATGATGTCGATGTGGCCGTTGGTGACCGGGTCGAAAGTGCCGGGGTAGACGCCGACGTGATGCCGCTCAGGCATCCCCATCCTCCGGCTGCTGCCTCCGGCTGCGGATCCTCCGGGCGCGCGTCGTCCGGTGCGTCGTCCTCGGCGCCGCCCTCGCCTCGCCCGTCTCCAGCACCGGGAACACGGAGCTGACCCGTTCGGTGTCGCCGAGGCGGAACAGGGTGACGCCCATGGAGCTGCGGCCGGTCACGCGCACCTGGTCGGCGGGGACGCGGATCAGGCGGCCTTCGTCGGTGACGAGCATGACGCCGTCGCCGGGCCGGACCGGGAAGCTGGCGACGACGGCGGTGCCGTTGCGCGCGGTCAGCGTGATGTTGGTGATGCCCTGCCCGCCGCGGCCGGAGACCCGATACTCGTAGGCCGAGGAGCGCTTGCCGAAGCCGCCGTCGGTAACGGTGAGCAGGATTTCCTCGGCCGCTTCGAGGTCGGCGAAGCGCTCGGGGCTGAGCGCCACATCCTCGACCACCGGCTCCTCCACGTCGCCAGTCGCCATTCGGTTCGTCCTCGGCGCCGCGGCGGCGGCGGACGGCTTTGAGATAGGCGGCGCGCTCGGCCACGCTCGCCTCGACATGGCGCAGCACGGACAGGCTGATGACCCGGTCGTCGCGCTGGAGCCGGATGCCGCGCACCCCCGCGCTCTCGCGGCCGGAGAACACGCGCAGCGTGTCGTCGGAGATCTGGAAGCGGATGCAGCGGCCCTTCTCGGTGGCGAGGAACACGTCGTCGCCCTCGCGGCAGGTGGCGACGCCGATCAGCCGGTCGCCCTCGTCGAGCTTCATGGCGATCAGCCCGGAGGCGCGGATGCGGCCGAAATCGGACAGCCGGTTGCGCCGGACGGTGCCGCTCGCGGTGGCGAAGACGAGGTGGAGGTTCTCCCACAGGCTCTCGTCCTGCGGCAGCGGCAGCACGGCCGTCACCTCGTCGCCGCCGAGCTCCGGCAGGAGGTTGACCAGCGCGCGGCCCTTGGCGGTCGGGCTCGCCTCCGGCAGGCGCCAGACCTTCTCGCGATACGCCTTGCCGCCGCTGGAGAAGAACAGCACCCATTGATGGGTGTGGGCGTTGAAGCTCCGGGTGACGATGTCGTCGCCGCGGGTGCCGGCGCCGGTCCGGCCGCGGCCGCCGCGGTTCTGCTGGCGGAACAGGTCGAGCGCGGTGCGCTTGATGAAGCCGTCGCGGGTGATGGTGACGACCATCTGGCCGGGCTCGACCAGCGCCTCGTCGTCCTGGTCGGCGACGAAGTCGACGATGGCGGTCATCCGCGGGGAGGCGATCTCCTCGCGCACGGCGGCCAGCTCGTCGCGGATGACCTCGAGGCGGCGCGGGCGGCTGCCGAGGATCTCCAGTAGCTCGGTGATCTCGCCCGCGACCTCCGACAGGTCGGCCTGGATCTTCTCCCGCTCCAGCCCGGTCAGCCGGGCGAGGCGCAGATCGAGGATGCCGCGGGCCTGGGTCTCGGTGAGCCGGACCCTGCCGTCCTCGACCCGGTTGCCGCTGTCGTCGACCAGCGCCAGCAGCGGCACGATGTCCTCCGCGGGCCAGTCGCGCTCCATGAGCGCGGCGCGGGCGGTGGCGGAGTCGGGGCTGGTGCGGATGAGGCGGATGACCTCGTCGATGTTGGCGACGGCGACGGCCAGGCCGATCAGCAGGTGCGCGCGGTCGCGGGCCTTGGCCAGCAGGAAGCGGCTGCGGCGGAGCACCACCTCCTCGCGGAAGGCGAGGAAGACCTCGAGCGCGTCCTTCAGCCCCATGGTGCGCGGGCGGCCGCCGTCGAGCGCGAGGAAGTTGACGCCGAAGCTCGTCTGCAGCTGGGTGAATCGGTAGAGGTGGTTGAGCACGACCTCCGGCGTCGCGTCGCGCTTCAGCTCGATGACGATGCGCATGCCGTCGCGGTCGCTCTCGTCGCGCAGGTCGGAGATGCCCTCGACCTGCTTGGCGCGGACCAGTTCGGCGATGCGCTCGAGCAGGACCTTCTTGTTGACCTGATACGGGATCTCGCTGACGACCAGCGACTGCCGTTCCGCCGCGCATCTCCTCGATGAAGGCCTTGGCGCGCACGATCAGGCCGCCGCGGCCGGTCTCGAACGCGGCGCGGATGCCGGAGCGGCCGAGGATCATGCCGCCGGTCGGGAAGTCCGGGCCGGGGACGATCTGCATCAGCTCGTCGAGCGAGATGGCCGGGTTCTCGATCAGGGCGAGGGTGGCGTCGATGATCTCGCTGGGATTGTGCGGCGGGATGTTGGTGGCCATGCCGACGGCGATGCCGTTGGCGCCGTTGACGAGCAGGTTGGGATAGGACGCAGGCAGGACCCGCGGCTCGTGCTCGCTCTCGTCGTAGTTGGGCTGGAAGTCGACCGTGTCCTTGTCGATGTCGTCCAGCAGCCGTTGCGCGGCGCGGGCGAGCCGGACCTCGGTGTAGCGCTGCGCCGCCGGCGGGTCGCCGTCGACGGAGCCGAAATTGCCCTGCCCGTCGACCAGCGGCACGCGCATGCTGAATGGCTGCGCGAGGCGGACCAGGGCGTCGTAGATCGAGGCGTCGCCGTGGGGATGGTATTTGCCCATGACGTCGCCGACCACGCGGGCCGATTTGCGATAGGGCTTGTCGGACGTGTAGCCGCTCTCGTTCATCCCGTAGAGGATGCGGCGATGCACCGGCTTCAGCCCGTCGCGCGCGTCCGGCAGCGCCCGGCTGACGATGACGGACATGGCGTAGTCGAGATACGAGCGCCGCATCTCGTCTTCGAGCGTAACGGGAGGGTACGCGGGGCCGGGCGTCTGGGGAGTGTCGCTCAATCCGAGGGGTCCGTGGCGGTCAGACGCGCCGGTTCGGGCCCGGGTGCAAGCCGGCGGGCAGCCTCTGGCGCGGTCAGGTGTCTATGACCAAAATGGGGCGGCCCGTAAAGGGCCACAAGGTCAGCCGAGCGCGGCCAAGCCCCGTCCGGAGCGCGTCGGCCCCGTCCGGCAGCCCTCCCTCGATCTCGGCGTGCACCGAAGTCCACACCGGCATCGCGGC
The DNA here is from genome assembly GCA_963708585.1 of uncultured Alphaproteobacteria bacterium. Lineage (GTDB taxonomy): Bacteria > Pseudomonadota > Alphaproteobacteria > Acetobacterales > Acetobacteraceae > JAVVHH01. The sequence continues at coordinate 453,715 of CAVPSW010000001.1, forward strand.
CGCGAGCGCCGCCAGCCCGGCCTCGGTCAGGACCAGGCGGCGACCGCGCCGATCGGCTGCGTCCGGCTCCACCCGGAGCAGCCCCCTTCGCTCCAGCGGCTTGAGCGCGGCGGTGAGCGTGGTGCGGTCCATCGCGAGCAGCTCGGCGACGGGGCCCAGGCGCGGCGGGTCCGGGCGGTTCAGCGCCATGAGCAAGGAGAATTGGCCGTTGGTGAGGCCGAGCGGGCGGAGCGCCTCGTCGAACCGCCGCGCCAGCTTCCGTGCGGCACGCTGAGTGTGCAGGCAGAGGCAGGTGTCGCGCACGTGCAGCGTGGTCTGGAATGGTACGGAACGGGTTGACGCCAGGGCCGACATGTTGATATCAACTTAGTCGCACGGACGCAGGCTGCAAGGGCCAGCGACGAAGGAGGACGTAATGGACGCGATCACCACCTCGGCCCCCGAGCCCGCGAGCGACGCCGCGCCGAAGGCACGGATCACGCCCTGCCTGTGGTTCGACGGACAGGCGCTCGAAGCGGCCGAGTTCTACGCGGCCACCTTCCCCGATTCGCGGGTTGACGCGGTCCGTCGCGCGCCGGGCGACTACCCGGCCGGCAAGCAAGGAAACGTGCTGATCGTCGAGTTCACCGTGCTCGGCAGCCCCTTCGTCGGCCTGAACGGCGGGCCAAAATTCCCATTCAGCGAGGCGATCTCGTTCCAGGTCTTTACCGACACCCAGGAAGAGACCGACCGCTACTGGGACGCGCTGACCAGCAACGGCGGCAGCCCCAGCCAGTGCAGTTGGTGCAAGGACCGGTTCGGGCTCTCCTGGCAGATCGTGCCGCGCAGGCTGCTCCAGCTGATGGGCTCTGCCGACAAGGCCCAAAGCGCGCGCGTGTTCACTGCGATGATGGGCATGACCAAGATCGATATCGCCGCGATCGAAGCGGCGGCCCGGGGCTGAGGGGGTGAGGCGGTGAGGGCCGACCTCGCCCGTTCCGTGCTCGCCCGCTCCGTGCTCGACCCCGCCGTCGCCGAGGGCACGCTGGCCGGCGCGGTCGGCCTCGTCGCCCTCGGCGCGGCGGTCGAGGTCGTGACCGCCGGGTCACAGGACCTCCGGAGCCGGGCGCCGATGCGGCGGGACACGATCTTCCGCATCCTGTCCATGACCAAGCCGATCACGGCCGCCGCCGCCCTGGTCCTGGTCGAGGAGGGCCGGATCGCGCTCGACTCCCCGGTCGAGCGTTGGCTCCCGGAGCTCGCCGACCGCCGCGTGCTGCGCACGCCGGAAAGCCCGCTCGACGACACGGTGCCGGCGCGCCGCCCGATCACGCTCGAGGACCTGCTGACGCTCCGGCCCGGGATCGGCTGGCTCCAGTCCGGCCCGCTCGCGGCCGAGATGTCCCGGCTCGGCGTCGCCCCGGCTCCGCCCCCGGTGCCGTTCTCGCCCGACGAATACATCGCCCGCATCGGGCAGCTTCCGCTCGCCGACCAGCCCGGCGAGCGCTGGCTCTATCACACCGGCGCCGACATTCTCTGCGTGCTGCTCGCCCGCGTCGCCGGCACCTCGCTGCCGGAGCTGCTCCAGACGCGGCTGTTCGACCCGCTCGGCATGGTGGACACCGGCTTCCACGTGTCCCCGGCGCAGCGCGACCGGCTCGCGACCGCCTACCGGCGCGACGATGACGGGCGCCTGATCCCGTACGAGATCCCGGGCGAGGACGCGCCGCCGCTGTTCCCAAGCGAGCTGCTCTCCACCGCGGACGACTATCTCCGCTTCGCCCGGATGCTGCTCGGCCGCGGCGAGCTCGATGGAAGGCGCGTGCTCCCGGGCGACAGCATCGGCCGCATGATGCGGGACCACATCACGCCGGAACAGAAACAGCGCTCCCCCTTCGCGCCCGGGTTCTGGGAGCGCGTCGGCTGGGGCTATGGCGGCGCCGTCGTCACACGCGACGATCCGGGCGGCCCGCGCCCCGGCAGCTACGGCTGGGACGGCGGCTTCGGCACCAGCTTCACCGTCGACCCCGCGGCGGAAACTGTCACAATTCTGCTGATACAACGCATGATGCGGAGCGCCGACGACACCGCACTCGCCGAGGCGTTCCGCTCCGCCGTGTATTCCACCCTCGAATTGGAGCCCGCGTAATGAAAGACGGAGCCTTTGTCTGGTACGACCTCGCCACCACCGACCCGGAAGCCGCCGCCGCCTTCTACGCCGCCGTCGTCGGCTGGCACGCCGAGAAGGTGCCGGAGATGGACTACACCGTGCTCAAGATGGGCGAGCGGATGACCGGCGGGCTGATGGAGCTGCCGGCGCATCTGCGCGATGCGGGCGTGCCGCCGCATTGGGGCGGATACATCCTGGTCCAGGACGTCGACGCCATGACGCGCCGCGTGGCCGAGGCCGGCGGCAGCATCAAGCGCGAGCCGTCGGACATCCCCGGCATCGGCCGCTTTTCGGTGGTCGCGGATCCCGGTGGCGCGCCGTTCTACCTATTCCAGGCGAGCCGCCGGGGCGACGAGGAGCCGGCGCCGATGACGCCCGGCCGGGTCGGCTGGCACGAGCTGCGCGCCGGGGATCCCGCGGCCGCGCTCGGCTTCTACGGAAGCCTGTTCGGATGGACGGAAAGCCGGGCGATGGACATGGGCCCGATGGGCACTTACCACATCTTCGCCTATGACGGGCTCGACCGCGGCGGCATCATGCGCGCGCCGGACGGCGTGCCGCCGAGCTGGTTGTTCTACTTCGTCGTGCCCGCACTCGATGCCGCGCTGGTCCGGGTGCAGGAGGGCGGCGGCATGGTGTTGCACGGGCCGCAGGAAGTGCCGGGCGGCGCCTGGATCATCATGTGCCGCGACAAGCAGGGGGCGAGCTTCGCGTTGGTGAGCGCGACGCGGTAGGGCGCCTCGCGCGGGTCCGCCTGTCAGCGCCTCCGACGGGTCGCGAGTACGGCCAGCGCGGGACGCCGGAAGCCGCCCGTTTGCCGCTCCGGCGCGGCCGCCAGCTCGAGCGTCAGCACGATGGCCCACAGGCCGAGCGCGAACATGCTGAGATCGACTCCCATCTCTTCCTCGGCCAGCGGCTGGCGCTCGTAGAGCAGCGGCCCCTGCCGGATGGGCGTAACGGCGATGAGGCCGCTGACCGGATCAGGCTCCAGCGGCGGGGCATCCCCTTTCGGCGCCCAGCCGGGGAAGAAGAAGTGCGGCAGCACCACGCGCCCCTCACAGCCGTCCGGCGGCGTAACGGTCAGGCTTGTCGAGGTGACGGTGTAGGCGGGCATCCGACCATCGCCGCACCCGGACAGCCGCGCCGCCTCGGCGCGCAACGGAGCAACGCCATGGGGCCGCAGCTCTTGCCATTCCGGGTGGACCCTGGCCGCGCCCGAGATGTATTCGGCCGTCTCCGCATAGGCGACGGCATGACCGGTCCGAAGGCTCTCCGGCCGCCCGTCGTCGCCCAGGCGCCAAGCGGCCACGCTCAGAGCGGCCGAGAGCGCAAGTCCCCCGAGCAGGAGGGCCGGGCGGAGCCGGCCCGGCCGCGCCGCGACGGCCACCCCGAGCGCCGCGGCCCCCAGCAAGGAGATCGGCAGACCCAACCGGAATGGGAACTGCACATGCCGCAGGAAGGGGATGTGGTCCCAAACCGGGCGGCTCAGGGGTTGCAGGAGGAAGGCCGCGAGCGCGAGCGTCGCCAAGATGGGCAGGAGCCCGGACACGCCGCGCCGGCCGGTCCAGACCCAGGCCAACACGCCGCACAACACGGGAACAAGCATGGCTCCATGCAGGACGACGTCCATGGCCGAGCTGAACCGCATGGTGAACATGAAGTGCGTCGTCGGATCGTAGAAAGGGGCGTCCAGGGTTTCCATTTGTGAGAACGGCTGCAGCAGCAAGGCGGGGACAAGCGTCACGCCAGCCAGCGCCAGCCCGAGCAGCACCCCGGCCGAGGCGCTTGCGGCGCGCTGCACCCGGTCGAGAACAGACAAGCCGCAGAACCCGGCGTAGGCCACGCAAAGCCCGCCAGAGAGCACAGCGAGCGGCAGGTGGGTGACGACGAGCAGGGCCATCGCCGGGGCCACCAAGCCGATCGTGCGCAGTATCCGTCCGCGGCCGAGGTCGACCGCGAGGAACGCGAGGGGGAGCACCACGCCCGCCGCGGTGTCCGCAAACGCGAGCCGGACCTGTGGGTTGATCAGCGCGACATAGGGCATCAGCGCGTAGCACGCGCCGCCGAGGGTGGCGGAGGACCAATCGACCCGATTCCGCAGCCAAACGGCGCAGGTCAGGACCGAGAGCGCGCGGAAACAGGTTTCCGTCGCGGCCAGGATGCCCACCTCGGTGATGTCGCCCGGGAGGAGGTGGGCCAGCATGGAGGCGAACGCGTAGGCGCCCGGTGGATAGAAGAAGAAGATCGGCGCGCCGAGCCCGCCGTTCGCGGCCGCGGCCCAGCGCGGAAACGCCGCCCCATCCGCCTGGGCGGTCAGGAAATCCCGGAGCGCCAGGACAGCGAAGCCACCGTCTTGAGAGCGCCCATACCCGGTGATGCGCACCCCGGCGATCTCCTGGAGGGCCGCGATGGCCAGGGCCGCGAGCACGAGCACGAGTGGCACCAGCCACCGGCTGGACAAATGCAGCCGGACGGAGGAGGCGCGCTGCGGACGACGGAGCGCTCCCGCCACGCCGGATGTCGCCCAATCCATCGCTGCCGATGCCCCTTCGTCGCCTGGCATCCAGCCTCTCCAACTGTGCCCTGCCTCTGATGCCGGGCGGGAACCCCGCTTTCTTAGTCAGGAATTTGGGACGGGGCGAGTTTATTTTCACGTTTTCGTGTTCGAGCCTCACTGTCGCGCGAGTTGCGTGGCTCCACCTCTCGATTGGCGCGGGACGACGGGCAGCACTCGCGCTAAGCCGGCTCCATGCTCGCGAACTCGGACCAGCAGCCCGCCCGCCGCCGTCTGGCCGGCGATCCTCCAGGTGCTCCTCGGGGTCATGCTGTTCTCGACGTCGGACGCCACGTCGAAATATCTGCGCGAGTCGCTGCCGGCGGTCGAGATCGCCTGGCTGCGCTACGTGGTGTTCACCCTGTTCGGGATCGCGCTGGCCGGGCGGCGGCGGTTTGCCGGGGCGTGGCCGGCGCGGCCGGGCCTGCAGACGCTGCGCGGGGTGACGCTGCTGGGCTCGGCGGTGTTCTTCATCGCCGGATTGAGCAAGCTGCAGATGGCCGAAGCCTCGGCGATCTCGTTCGTCTCGCCGGCCTTCATCACAGCGCTGTCCGTGCTGCTGCTCGGCGAGGAGGTCGGGATCCGGCGCTGGACCGCGACGCTGGTCGGGCTGGCCGGGGTGATCATCGTGATCCGACCCGGCGGCAGCGCGCTGCAGATGGCGGCGCTGTTCCCGCTCGCCTCGGCCGCATGCTGGGCGGTGTGCATGATCATCACCCGCATGATGGGCACGGAGGACCGCAGCGAGGTGACGCTGCTGTGGTCGTCGGCGACCGGGCTGCTGCTGCTGACGGCGCTGCTGCCGTTCGGGTTCACGGTGCCGACCTGGCAACAGGTCGGGCTCGGGGTCTGCCTCGGCATCGCTGCGTCCGCCGGGCAGTATCTGGTGATCCTGGCCTATCGCCGGGCGACCGCCTCCGTGCTGGCGCCGTTCTCCTACCTGCAGCTGCTCTCTTCGGCCGCGCTCGGGTTCGTCGTGTTCGGCTCGGTGCCGGACGCGGCGGCGTTCCTGGGCGCGGCGGTGATCATCGCGAGCGGGCTCTACATCGTGCACCGCGAGCGGGTGCGGGCCCGCGAGGCGCTCAGAACGGCGGCGTTGGGCAGACCAGCGGCGGCCGCTTCAGGGTCATGAGGAAGCAGCGCCGGTCGCCGCGGGACTGAGCCAGGAGGATCAGCCAGCTTCTGCGATGCAGGCCGTTGCGCCAGACTTCCTGCGCCGCGCCGCACGGCGAAAGCACGATCTTCGGCTTCAGCGCCCGGCGCGCGCGGCAGCGGCGGAGTCTCGGCGGCGCCGCGCAGGCGGAGGCAGCGATGGCCGCTGAGGTCCAGCCCGAGGTGGAAGTGGAGGGCTTGCCGGTGCATGCGCCGACCTCAACGCGAGTCGAGCGGCGCGGAGGGTGCAGGAAGAACGCGGCCACGTCGGCGGCCAGCGCCGCCGGCTGCTCCAGCGCGGCGAAGTGGCCGCCGCGCTCCATCGCGGTCCAGCGGCGGATGTCGGTGTAGGTCCGCTCGGCGATGCTGCGCGGCGGGCGGCGGATCTCGTGCGGGAAGGCGGCGTAGGCGGTCGGCACGTTCACCGTCGCGCCCTCCGGGATCGTCGGCTGGCCGTGCTGGCGGGCGTAGTAGGGCCAGAAGGATGAGCCGATCGCGCCGGTGAACCAGTAGAGCGAGATGTTGGCCAGCATGCGGTCGCGGTCGATCGCGCTCTCGATCGTCGCCGTCATTGTCGGACCAGGCGCGGAACTTCTCGACCATCCAGGCGGCCAGCCCGGCCGGGCTGTCGGTCATGGCGAAGGCGAGGGTCTGCGGGCGGGTGCCTTGGATGGTGCCGTAGCCGTTCTCCTCGCGAATCCAGTGCCGGGCCTCCTCGAGATAGCGGCGCTCCTCCGCGGTGGGGTGCGCGGGCGGCGGCGCGTCGGGGGGGATCGAGAGAAGGTTGAGGTGGATGCCGATGAGCTTGTCGGGGTGGCGGATGCCGAGGCTGGTCGCGGTGTGCGCGCCCCAGTCGCCGCCCTGCGCGGCGAAGCGTGGGGAAGCCGAGCATTTCGGTCATCAGGGCGGCGAAGCAGTCGGCGAAGTCCTGGACGCCGAACCGGCGCTGGCCCGGGCGGAAGGACGGGCCGTAACCCGGCAGCGAGGGGGCGATGACGGTGAACGCATCGTCCGGGTCGCCGCCGAACCGGGCGGGGTCGGTGAGGCGCGGGATGATGTCGAGGAACTCGAACACGGAGCCGGGCCAGCCGTGCATCAGCAGCAGCGGCAGCGGGTTCGGGCCCCTGCCCGGGACGCGGAGGAAGTGCAGCGGCGCGCCCATGAGCTCGACGGTGAATTGCGGGAAGGCGTTCAGCGCCGCTTCCTGCGCGCGCCAGTCGAAGCGGGTGCGCCAGTATTCGACGAGGTCGCGCAGGTAGGCCGGGTCGGTGCCGTAGGCCCAGGGCGCGCCGGGCGCCGTGTCGGGAAAGCGGGTCCGGCCGAGGCGCTCGCGCAGGTCGGCGATGTCCGCGTCGGGGACGGCGAGGGTGAAGGGCTCCATGGCGGAGCGTAGGCACACAGCGCGGTCGCAGGTCCAGTGCGCGACAAGGCCGAACCTCGCCCGAGGGGATCGGCTTGCCCGCGCCTTCGTCGTAGCCTGATGGGCGATGCGCAGCGCAAGGGTGATCCACGTCGTCAGCTGCCACGCCGAGGGCGAGGTTGGGGACGTGATCGTGGGCGGGGTGGCGCCGCCGCCGGGCGAGACGCTGTGGGCGCAGTCGCGCTGGATCGCCGGGGATGACGGGCTGCGGCGGTTCGTGCTGAACGAGCCGCGCGGGGGCGTGTTCCGGCACGTGAACCTGCTGGTGCCGCCGGTGGATCGGCGGGCCGAGATGGGCTGGATCATCATGGAGCCGGCGGACACGCCGCCGATGTCGGGCTCCAACGCGATCTGTGTCGCGACGGTGCTGCTGGAGACCGGGATCCTGCCGATGACGGAAGGCGAGACGGTGCTGACGCTCGAGGCGCCGGGCGGGCTGGTGGAGGCGCGGGCGACGTGCCGGGGCGGGAAGGTCGAGCAGGTCCGCATCCGCAACTTGCCGTCGTTTGCGGACCGGCTCGGGGTGGCGCTGGAGGTGGCGGGGATCGGGGACGCTGCTGGTCGACACCGCCTATGGCGGGGACAGTTTCGTCATCGTCGACGCAGCGGCGTTCGGGCTCGGCTGGAGCCGGACGAGGCGCGGGAGCTGGCCGAGCTGGGCATGCGGATCACGGCGGCGGCGAACGCGCAGATCGGGTTCCGGCATCCGCTCAACCCGGACTGGGACCACATTTCGTTCTGTCAGTTCGCGGCTCCGGTGCGGGAGGAGGACGGCGCGCTGGTCGGGCGGAACGCGGTGGCGATCCGGCCGGGCAAGCTGGACCGGTCGCCATGCGGGACGGGGTGCTCGGCGCGGATGGCGGTGCTGCATGCGCAGGGGCGGCTGCGCGTGGGGGAGCGGTTTATCGGCGAGTCGGTGATCGGGACGCGGTTCAACTGCCGGGTCGAGGAGGAGACGAGCGTGGGCGGGCGGGCGGCGGTGGTTCCGAGCTTGGCGGGGCGGGCCTGGATCACGGGGACGCACCAGCTGATGCTCGATCCGAAGGATCCGTTTCCGCTGGGGTATCGGCTCTCGGATACTTGGCCGCAATTGGGGTAGCAGGCCCGCTAGCCCTCAAGCAGGCTGCGGAAAAACTCCGGTGGTGAGTCAGATAGCGGTGATTTGCGAGCATCGAAGCGCAGCGGGCGTAGAGCCCGTGAGCATCGAAGCGCAAGCAAATCGCCGCTAGATGGCCGCCAACGGAGTTTTTACAGGACGGTTTCGAGCCGGCTGAACCGGACGGGGATCAGCCCGTGCGACCGGCAGCGCCCGTCGGCGCCCTTGTCCACGATGGTGAGCATCTGGGCGTCTTCCGGACCGACCGGCAGCACCATCCGTCCCCCCGGCTTGAGCTGCTCCAGCAGCGCCCTGGGGCGGCTGGTCGTCCGCGGCCGCGGTCACGATGATCTTGTCGTAGGGCGCGTGCTCGGCCCAGCCGCGCGAGCCGTCGCCGACCCGGATCTGCACCGATCCATGGCCGGACCGGCGCAGGCGCTCCTCTGCGGCGGCGGCGAATTCCTCGATGATCTCCACGGTTCGGATGCTGCCCACGAGGTCGGCCAGTACGGCGGTCTGGTAGCCGAGCCCGGTGCCGACCTCGAGCACGGAATCGTGCCGTTCGAGCTCGAGCAGGTCGGTCATGAGCGCCACCATGAAGGGCTGCGAGATGGTCTTGTCGAAGCCGATCGGCAGCGGCGTATCGTGATAGGCGAACGGAGCCAGCTGGGCGGGGACGAACAGGTGCCGCGGGACGCCCAGCATGGCCGACATCACGCGCTGGTCGAGTGCGGACCGCCCGAGCTCGTCCTGCATGAGCTCGACATGGATGCCGATCACCTCGACCATATGCCGCCGCAGGACGGCGTAATGTCGCTCCTCCATGTCCCTCACGAGGACCGGCCTCCGGCGTTTTGTCCGGCAGAGCTTATAACAGGTCTCGGCCACCTCGACCGCTGCTCGGGCATTGCGAATTGGCCACGGCAAGGGAAGGCCAGGGCGCCGCCCTGGACCCGCTGGGGCCGAGGGCCCCAGACCCCGGATTGGCCGGAGGTGGCGCAATCTCGCCTGCGTAGGGTGGGGTGCTCTTCCGCACCCCACCACCATACCAACCCCCGCAAATCACCCCCTTGCGAACCGCCGCCTCTAATGTTCTCTTTCTGTTCGTGCTCCCGCCCGCCGCCCTCGACGCCGCCGACCGCCTCGTCACCACCCTCATGACGCTCGTCCACGCCGTCGCCCAAATCGCCGGCACCGGCGGCTCCCCAGCCCTCCCCGAATTCGCCGCCCACACCCTCTTCCTCCGCCTCTCCCGCCTCGTCACCCACCTCATCCGCATCAGCAACTTCGGCGCCCGCGCCCCAAGGGAACCCGCGCCGGCCGAACACCTCGAGCCCGCCGCCCCGCTCCTCCAGCCCGCGACGCAGGCCCCCAGTTTGAGCCTTCCCCGCCGCCCCGGCTGGCTCCTCGACGCCCTGCCCGACACGGCTCCCGCCGTGGCCCTCGATCTCGGCACCCTCCTCGCCGACCCGTCCTTCGCCACCCTCCTCGACACGGCCCCCACCCTGCGCCGCGCCCGAAATCCCCTCCTGCGCGGCCTCGGCCTCGGCCTGGCCGCCGCCCCGCCCAACCCGCCTCCCAACCCCACCCCGCCCAGCGCCCCACCACCTGAACCGCATCCCCAAGGCCGCCGCCCAGCCCGCCTCGACGAACCCGGAAACGGCCAATCCCTGCCGCCGCCCGAATCCCCCTCCCGGACACCAGGCCTTTTCACGTCCACTCTGTTCCGATTATGGAACGACAACCAGCCAGCTCACGGTTCTCGACGGCGGCCGCAGAGCGGACGTGCGTGCCGCTTTGGGTTCAAATCCCGTTCCCGGCTCACAGTGGTCGGTCGTCGTTGGCTATCGACGGGTTCGGAGAGCTTGGTGGCGAGCCGGATTAGCCGGCCGTTCCAGGATGGTGGTGGGGTGCGGAAGAGCACTCCCCGACGCCTGCTAGGCTTGCTTGGTCCGAAGGGGACGCGTGCTAAATCGCGGGTATCTTCCAGGTCCCACAGCATGGGAGCGAGCACCGAGTGATTAGGTCGAAAACGATCTTCATCGTGGGTGCTGGAGCTAGTCACGAGGTCGGATTGCCGATTGGCAGCGAGTTGAAGCGAAAGATTGCTGACCGGCTTGCCTATGAAGCAAATCCAGGCACAGCCGCTGCCGGGGAGCTTATGATGGCTCTAGCCACGTCCGGAAGTGCAGCAGGTTGGGGGCGCAACGAAGCCCAACAAGCTATGCACAAGATAGCACGGGGGATGCCTTTAGCCCCTTCCATCGATTACTTCCTCGACACTCATCGCGAGGACCGAGCCGTGGAGACTTGCGGCAAAATCGGCATTGCGTCGGCGATCCTTGAGGCCGAACGAGCGAGCCCCTTGTACTATGATCAAGGGAACATTTACAACATTCCGGCATTTGGCCGCATGGGAGACACCTGGTTCATTCTGTTTTGGAGTCTTCTCGTTTCCGGGATTGAGCTCGCGACCGTCCACGAAATGTTCCGAAACGTGGCTTTCATCGTTTTCAACTATGATCGGTGTGTTGAGCAGTTCCTATCCGAAGCGTTGAAGTCCTACTTCTTCCTAGACGACGCAACAGTCATGGAAGTTTTGGCGACGGTCGACATCTTTCACCCCTACGGGACAATCGGTGACCACCCTCTCTGGCGGCGTGGTGGCGTCATGTTCGGTGCTGAGCCTTCCGCGAGTCAGCTGAAGCAGATCGCGCAACGCGTGAAGACCTTTACAGAGCGAATCGAAGAGGGCGAGGAACTCCGCAGGATGCGGGACTCACTTGCCGCAGCGAGTAGGCTCGTGTTCCTAGGGTTTGGCTATCACGATCCGAACATGCGCTTGCTTAGACCCGAGACCGCCACGAACGCGAGCACTGTATTCGGAACGGCCAAGGGTTTTTCGGAGGCGGATTTATCAATCGTCCGAGGTCTCGTGAGAACCTTGATTTCCGACCCCCCACCTTCCGGATTGCCGGATGCGGTGTATCCTCCCTCTGGCCGCTCCATCGGTCGGTCACTCGAGATCCAAAGCATGCCTCTGCAGCTTCAAGACTGCACGTGCGCCGAGCTATTCAGGCGATTCAGTTTGAGCATCGGTGCTTAGATATTCATCGCCGATCCCACTTTAGTCCTTTGCTCCGGGCCGCCTGCATGGAGTGACGCTGAGCGTGCCGACCTGCGCGTAGCCGCTAGAACGGGATCTCGTCGTCCAGATCCCCGCCGCCGCGGCCCGCGTCCCAGCTCCCGCCGCCACCGCCACCGCCGCCGCCCGAGCGGGCCGGCGTCTGCCGCGGGGCGGAGGAGCTGCGGTCGCGGGCGCCGCCGAAGCTGCTCCCGGCATCCATGCCGCCTTCCTCGCCGCGGCCGCTCAGCATGGTCAGCTCGCCGCGGAAGGGGCCGACCACGACCTCGGTGATGTATTTCTCCTGGCCGGATTGGTCCTGGTACTTCCGGCTCTGGATCGAGCCCTCGATGTAGACCTTGGCGCCCTTCTTCAGATAGCGCTCGGCGATCTCGCCCAGCTTCTCGTTGCGGATCACCACGTTGTGCCACTCGGTCTTCTCGCGGCGCTCGCCGGAGCCGCGGTCGTTCCAGGTCTCGCTGGTGGCGAGGGTGAAGTTCACCACCTTGCCGCCGTTCTGGAAGCTTCTGGCCTCCGGGTCCTTGCCCAGGTTGCCCACCAGAATCACCTTGTTGACGCTGCCCGCCATCGCCCACCTCTACGCTGCCGCGTATCATAGAGGTGCCGCGCGCAGGGTTCCAAATCCGTCGCGGCCGGTGCCATATAACGGGTGAACAATTCGCGAACAATCGCTCGGGGCGCAGCATGTCCGGCTTCATCCGCGTGCGCGGCGCACGCGAGCACAATCTCAAAAACGTCGACGTGGAGATCCCGCGGGACAGCCTGACGGTGATCACCGGGCTGTCGGGGTCGGGGAAGTCGAGCCTGGCGTTCGACACGATCTATGCCGAGGGGCAGCGGCGCTATGTCGAGTTGCTCTCGGCCTATGCGCGGCAGTTCCTCGAGCTGATGGGCAAGCCGGACGTCGACAGCATCGAGGGGCTGTCGCCGGCGATCTCGATCGAGCAGAAGACGACCAGCCGCAACCCGCGCTCGACCGTGGGCACGGTGACGGAGATCCACGACTACATGCGCCTGCTCTGGGCGCGGGCGGGGGTGCCGTATTCGCCGGTGACGGGCGAGCCGATCGAGGCGCAGACGGTGAGCCAGATGGTCGACCGGGTCATGGCGATGCCGGAGGGGACGCGGCTGCTGCTGCTGGCGCCGGTGGTGCGGGACCGGAAGGGCGAGTATCGCAAGGAGCTGGCCGACCTGCAGCGGCGGGGGTTCACCCGGGTGAAGGTGGACGGGACGCTGTACGAGATCGGCGAGGTCCCGGCGCTGAACCGCAAGATCAAGCACGAGATCGAGGCGGTGGTGGACCGGGTGGTGGTGCGCGACGGGAGCGCAGACGCGGCTGGCGGACAGTTTCGAGACCGCGCTCGGCGCTGTCGGACGGCGTGGTCTATGCGGAGAACGCGGATGGCGGGGCGCGGACCGTGTTCAGCTCGCGGTTTGCCTGCCCGGTGAGCGGGTTCACGATCGAGGAGATCGAGCCGCGGCTGTTCTCGTTCAACTCGCCGCACGGGGCGTGCCCGGCGTGCGACGGGCTGGGGGTCGAGACGCTTCTTCGACCCGCATCTGGTGGTGCCGGACGAGCGGGCGTCGCTGGCGGGCGGGGTGATCGCGCCCTGGAGCGGGGCGCAGACGCCGTATTACGACCAGACGCTGCAGAGCATCGCGCGGCACTACAAGGTCAGCACGCGGACGCCGTGGGAGCGAGCTGCCGGAGCGGGTGCGCGACGTCGTGCTGTATGGGAGCGGCGAGGAGCCGATCGAGTTCAAATACAAGGACGGGGTGCGCGACGTATGGCGTGACCAAGCCGTTCGAGGGCGTGCTGAAGAACCTGCAGCGGCGCTGGTTCCGCGAGACGGACAGCGCCTGGGTGCGCGAGGAGATGAGCCGCTATCAGGCGGAGAAGCCGTGCGCGGTGTGCCATGGCGCGCGGCTGAAGCCGGAGGCGCTGGCGGTCAAGGTGGCGCGGCTCAATATCGCCGAGGCGAGCGAGCTGCCGATCCGCCGGGCGCTCGGCTGGTTCCGGCGGCGTGATGGAGACGCTGACGCCGCAGCGGCAGGAGATCGCGCGGCGGATCCTGCGCGAGATCGTGGAGCGGCTGCAGTTCCTGGTCGATGTCGGGCCTGGATTACCTGACGCTGTCGCGGGGGAGCACGACGCTGTCGGGCGGCGAGAGCCAGCGGATCCGGCTGGCGAGCCAGATCGGCTCCGGGCTGACCGGCGTGCTCTACGTGCTGGACGAGCCGAGCATCGGGCTGCATCAGCGCGACAATGAGCGGCTGCTCGGCACGCTGCGGCGGCTGAAGGGGCTGGGCAACACGGTGCTGGTGGTCGAGCACGACGAGGACGCGATCCGCGCCGCCGACCATCTGATCGACATGGGCCCGGCGGCCGGCGTGGGCGGCGGGCACGTGATCGCGCAGGGCACGCCCGACGAGGTCGCCGCCAACCCGGCCAGCCTCACCGGCGCCTACCTCTCCGGCCGCTGCGTTCATTCCGGTGCCGAAGCGGCGCGCGATCGACAAGAAGCGGATGCTGAAGGTGGTCGGGGCGCGCGGGCAACAATCTGAAGGACGTCAGCGCGCGGGTTCCGCTCGGGACGTTCACCTGCGTGACCGGCGTGTCAGGCGGGGGCAAGTCGACGCTGGTGGTGGACACGCTCTACAAGGCGGCGAGCCGGCGGCTGATGGGCTCGGGCGAGGTGCCGGCGCCGCATGACCGGATCGAGGGGCTCGAGCAGCTCGACAAGATCATCGACATCGACCAGTCGCCGATCGGCCGCACGCCGCGCTGCAACCCGGCCACCTATACCGACCTGTTCGCGCCGATCCGCGACTGGTTCGCCGAGCTGCCGGAGAGCCGGGCGCGCGGCTACAAGCCGGGCCGGTTCAGCTTCAACGTCAAGGGCGGGCGCTGCGAGGCCTGCCAGGGCGACGGCGTGCATTAAGATCGAAATGCACTTCCTGCCGGACGTGTTCGTCACCTGCGACACGTGCAAGGGCGCGCGATACAATCGTGAGACACTGGAAATAAAGTTCCGCGGCAAGTCGATCGCCGACGTGCTGGCGATGACGGTGGACGAGGCGGTGCCGTTCTTCTCGGCGGCGACGCGGATCGGCGACCGGCTCAACATCCTGCAGCGGGTCGGGCTCGGGTATATCAGCCTCGGCCAGCAGGCGACGACGCTGTCGGGCGGCGAGGCGCAGCGGATCAAGCTGAGCAAGGAGCTGGCGCGGCGGGCGACCGGGCGGACGCTGTATATTCTGGACGAGCCGACTACCGGGCTGCATTTCGAGGACGTGCGCAAGCTGCTGGAAGTGCTGCACGCGCTGGTGGACCAGGGCAACACGGTGGTGGTGATCGAGCACAATCTGGAGGTGATCAAGACCGCGGATTGGGTGCTGGACTTGGGTCCGGAAGGCGGCGAGGGCGGCGGGACGATCGTGGCCGAGGGCCCGCCGGAGGTGATCGCGGCCGACCCGGCCAGCCACACCGGGCGGTTCCTGCGCCCGCTCTTGCCGCGCGCGGCGCTGCGACAGGCAGGGTAACGGCGCCGTGTCACCGCCGGGTCAAGCCCGGCGATGACACGTCTCTCGTTGGGGCGATCAGACCTTCTTGGCGCGGTAGCTTGGGGTCCACCAGCGGACGGGCTTGGCGTCCTTCGGCGCCGCGGGCGCGCGGGGCTTGCGGACCGGGCGTTCGAGCAGGGGCTCCACGCGCTCGACCACGGGGGCCGCCTGCCGCACGGTCTGGGGCGTTGGCCGGGGCGGCGGCGGCGGTTCGGCACGCTCGGTCCGCAGCGCTGCCGAGCGCCTCCTCGGCGCTCCGGCGGGCGGCGCGTTCGGCGGCGAGCGCCTCGTTGTGGGCCAGCTCGGCGTGCATCCGCCGTGTCTCGGCGGCCTGATTGGCGGCCTGGGCGTCGCTGCAGGGCGCGGCGCGTGGCGGCGTGGGCGGCGCGCTCGTGGTCCAGCGCGGCCTCCGCGGCGGCCAATTTTTCCTTCAGGCCGGAGGTTTCGCCGTCCGTCCGATTGAGCATCACCACCGGCACCGCGCCGTCGGCCACGAAGCGGTGGCGTTGTCGGGCCTGCTCCGGGCGTTGCTGATGCGGGGCGCTGCTGCTGCTGCTCTTGAGGCCGAGGGCGCGTCGAACGCGGTCCTCGTCGATTTGCGGATCGAGCGAGAGGGGGGTTTGTGGGTCGTTGGTCCTGCGCATGGTGCTCATGTTGTTGGGTGTGCCACCGCGACTGGGTCTTGGCAGATAGGGATTGGGGGCTCCGAGCCGCGCGGCCTTGTCGCTGTTCTGCGACGTCTCGTTGCTGGCGGATCGCCGCCATCCCCCGCGCCGAAGCAAACGTCCGCTATCATTTGCCTTTCGTCAAGTGGTGTTTGAAATACATCCCTGGATGGAGGCGCGGTGCTCCGTTAAATATTGTTATTCCGGATTCGGCGAGGGGCGCTGGGACCCGGTACCCGGGGTTGACGGGAGGCACGATGCCAGCGAGTTGCTGTCTGCCTTGGACCCGACCGGAATGAGCACAGCCCAGCGCACATCCCCACCGAGACCCGTGGCCCGGCTGCTTCGGGTGGTGGGGCCTGGACTGATCGTCATGCTGGCCGACACGGATGTCGGCAGCATCATTACTGCCGGACAGAGCGGGGTTCAGTGGGGCTATCGACTCCTGCTGCTGCAGGTGGTGCTGATGCCGATCCTGTTCGTCGTGCAGGAACTCACGGTGCGACTCGGGATCCACACCGGGCGCGGCCATGGCGAGCTGATCCGGGACACGTTCGGGCGTACCTGGGCGTACGTGTCGGCGGTCGGACTGACGGTCGCGGTGGCGGGGGCGCTGCTGAGCGAGTTCTCCGGGGTGGCGGGCGTGGGCGAGCTGTTCGGGCTGTCACGATTCGTGACGTTGCCGCTCGCGGCCGCATTGCTGCTCCTGGTCGGGCTGACCGGCGGCTACCGACGGGTCGAGCGCATCGCGATCCTGTTCGGCCTGTTCGAGTTCGCGTTCTTCGCCGTGGCGTACACCGCGCATCCGACGATGGCGGACGTGGTGCGCGGCGCGACCGACATTCCGGTCGGCGACACCCGTTACCTGTTCTTGGTCGCGGCCAATATCGGCGCCGTGATCATGCCGTGGATGATCTTCTACCAGCAGTCCGCGATCGCGGACAAAAAGCTGGTCGCCGCCGATCTGACCGCGGCGCGGATCGACACGGCGCTGGGCGCGGTGATCACGCAGCTGGTGATGGCGGCGGTCCTGGTCGCTGCGGCGGCGTTTGTCCCGTCCGCCGACCCGGACCGCTCGCTCGACACGGTCGGGGCGCTGGCCGAGGCGCTGACCCCGCTGTTCGGCAGCCAGATCGGGAAGCTGCTGTTCGCTGCCGGCGTGCTGGGTGCGGCCATGGTGGCGGCCGTGGTGGCCTCGCTCGCGCTCGCTTGGGGGCTGGGCGAAGTTGCGGGCTATCGCCGGAGCCTCGAGATGCGCCCCGCGCAGGCGCCCTGGTTCTACGGCGTGTACGGAGTCTGTGTGCTGGGCGGCGCGTTGCTGGTCGCGGTTTGGCCGAACCTGGTGAGCCTCAACATCGCCGTGCAGGTGATGAACGCGCTGCTGTTGCCGCTCGTGCTGGGGTTCCTGATCGCGCTGGCGGTGCGCGCCTTGCCCGAGGCGGTGCGGCTCCGCGGCGTCTACCTCTGGCTGGTGCTGGCGATCGCGGCCGTGACCTGCGCGTTCGGCGTGTTTGGGGGGGTGATGGGCGCGGTCACCGGTTAACACCGAAGTGGGTGACCGTGACCCGTCATCGCGAGCGGCAAAGCCGCGTGGCGATCCAGGGTCCGAGGCTCTCACGACTTGGTGCCGGCGGTGCAGCGGTTGGGCGGCGGACCCTCACCCAGGCCCTCTCCCGGAGGGAGAGGGTTTTTAGGAGGCGCTTACAGTCCTAACACGTCCAGGGTTCGTTCGACCACGTCGTGCTCGGTGTAGTGCTCGAGGGCGCGGGCGCGGGCGGCTTGGCCCAGGCGGGTGCGCAGGGCGGGGTCGTCGACGAGGCGGCGGAGGACTTCGGCCAAAGGGGCGACGGTCGCGGGAGGAACAAGGAAACCGTTGACTCCGTCAACGATCTGCTCGCGGGGACCGCGGATGTTCGTGGCGACGACGGGCAGGCCAGTCAGCATGGCCTCGATGACGGACATCGGCAGGCCCTCGAAGTGGCTGGGCAGGGTGAAAATGTCGGCGGCGGCGAGGACCTTCTCCACGTCGGCGCGGTAGCCGAGGCGGCGCAGGCGGGGGCCCAGGGTGGAGGCGGCGAACACCGCTTCCATGTCGGCGCCGTGGTCGGAGAGGAGGCGCTCGCCGACGATCCAGAGCTCGGCGTCCGGGACCTGCTCCATGGCGGCGAGGAGCTCGGGGTAGCCTTTGTGGCGGACCAGGCGGGAGACGATGACGATGACCGGCGTGTCCGGGGCGCAGCCGAGCTCGGCGCGGATGCGGGCGCGGGCGGCCGGGTCGGGGTGGAAGCGGGCGGGGTCGCGGCCGTTGCCGACCGGGATCGGATGGCGGGCGATGCCGAGGCGGCGGGCGTCGGCGGCCTCCTCGGTGGAGACGGTGAGGGTGAGGTCGGTGAGGCGGCCGCCGAGCCACTCGATGGCGAAGGCGAGGGCGCGGCGGGGCCAGGGGGCGGGCTGGTTGAAGAGGAAACCGTGGCACGTGTAGGCGACGGTGGGGACGCCGGCGAGGCGGGCGGCGAGGCGGGCGATGAAGCCGCTGATGGGCATGTGGGCGTGGACGAGGTCGGGGCGCTCGCGTCGGAGCAAAGCGAGCATGGCCCGGAGCGCCCGCCATTGGGCGAGCGGGGAGAGGGAGCGGGCGAGCGGGAGCGGCTCGAACTCGGAGGCCTTCGGCGCGGACCTCGTCGAGCAGGGGCCCGTCGGCGGAGACGCCGACGACCTCGTGGCCGCGCGCTGCGATCCCGCGCATCAGCGGGAGCAGGAAGTGGCGCAGCGAGAAGTCGACGTTGGTAACTTCGACGATTTTCACGCGGCGAGTTTACGCATCGTGGGGAGGTTTGAGCATCGGGCGGGGGCGGGGAAAAGTCTTTGGTTGCGCGCCGCCGCCGGCCAACCCGGCGCGCGTTACGCGTGCTCGGGGGGGCCGGTTTGGGGAGATGGAGGGGAGTCGGCGTCGACGCCGTCGGCGAGGGCATCGAGGATCTCGTCGGGGAGGCGGGCGAAGTCGATCTTGAGCTTGAAGTCGTCGCAGATGTCGACAAGCAGCGTGGCGGGGGAGAGGGCGGCGTCGGGGTCGGCGAGGAGATCCTGATCGATCCGGTCGTGGATGATGCGGCGGATTTCGCGATCGGCGACGGAGTGCTCGAGGGCGCGGCGGAGCAGTTGTCGGCGCGGGTCGGTGGCGAGGGCGATGCGGGCGGCAACGTTCGGGCGGGCGCCGTTGCTGGTGCGGGCGGCGTCCGGGCGGGCGGTGTCGGATCGGGCGGAGTTGGGGCGGGCTGGGCGGGCGAAGCCGTCCGCGGCGATCTTGGCCTCGAGGGCGATCAACTGGCGCACGGTGGTGGCGCAGCGGTTGAAGATCGCGTGGTAGTCGCGCCGGGCGGGGGGACGAGCTTGGGGCTGATCGGGTTCGGGGTCGGGGGCCGCGAACTCGGCGGCGGCCAAGCCGGCGGCGGCCATGGCGAGATTCGTGCCGGCCTCGGTCAGCAAGCGTAGGGTGGCGAGCTGGCGAGCCTTGCGCTCTTCGTCGGTTTCGGGTGGGGGCAGCGGCTGCATGACGGGCGGGATAGGAACATTTTCTTATGACGGGATGCAAGGGGGGTTGGTGTGGGCGGGCGCCGCTGGACGGAAGGTCAGTCCTGGGGGCCTCTGGATCGCCGCGCGGCTTCGCCGCTTGCGATGACGGTGGGGGGGGCGGTGGTCGGGATGACGGGCTGGGCTGCTGACTCGTCCTTGAGGGCGGTGCCGGTGAGGCGGAGGGTGCGCATTCGGGTGAGGAGGTAGGTAAGGGTGCGGGCGGCGGTGGTGGGGGGGAGGCCGTCGGGGCGGATGTTGCTGACGCAGTTGCGGGCGGCGTCGGTGGTGGCGGGGCCGGGGGACCAGGTGAGGTAGGCGCCGAGGCTGTCGGGGGCGGAGAGGCCGGGGCGCTCGCCGAGGAGGATCAGGACGGAGCTTGCGCCGAGCGCGGCGGCGACCCGGTCGCCGAGGCCGACGCGGGCGTGGCGGGCGACGACCAAGGGGGCGAGCTGCCAGGTGGCGAGCGAGGGTAGGAGGGCGGCGAGGAGCGGCGGGGCGTGGCGCTCGGCGGCGGCCGCGGAGAGGCCGTCGGCGATGACGATTGCGAGGTCGAAGGGGGCCAGGTCGAAGGGGGCGGCGCGGTAAGCGAGGGCGGCTTGGTCTTCGGGGCGGAGGGTGCGGCCGAGGTCGGGGCGGAGGAGGTAGGTGCGGCGGTCCTCGGCCTGGCTCGAGACGGTGATGGCGGGGAGCGGGAGGGCGGCGAGGAGGGAGGGTTCGTCGAGGGGGGCGTGAACGGCGTCGCGGGCGCGGGCATGGGCGAGGCGGAGTTTTAATAGTGGCCGGGTCGCTAGGGAGGCGCCGGTTCGGTCTAGGCCGAGACGGGCGGTGGTCAGAGCGCGGAGGTCGTCCCAGCCGGTCACGCGGCGGGAAGCAGGGCGCGGAAGTGGGCGGGGAGCGAGGGCGGGCGGATGCGGCCGGCGGCGTCCGTCAGGCCTTGGCGCTGTAGCCAGGCTTCGAATTCCGGGGCGGGGCGGCGGGCGTGGAGCTCGCGCATGGCGAGGGCGTCGTGGAAGCTGGTGCTCTGGTAGCCCAACATGATGTCGTCGGCGCCGGGGACGCCCATGACGTAGGTGACGCCGGCGGCGACCAGGAGGGAGAGCAGGGCGTCGGTGTCGTCGGCGTCGGCTTCGGCGTGGTTGGTGTAGCAGACGTCGCAGCCCATCGGCAGGCCGAGGAGCTTGCCGCAGAAATGGTCCTCGAGCCCGGCGCGGGTGATCTGCTTGCCGTCGTAGAGGTATTCCGGCCCGATGAAGCCGACGACGGTGTTGACCAGGAGCGGGCGGTAGCGGCGGGCGACGGCGTAGGCGCGGGCTTCAAGGGTCTGCTGGTCGACGCCGTGATGGGCGCCGGCGGAGAGGGCGCTGCCTTGGCCGGTCTCGAAATACATGGCGTTGGTGCCGACGGTGCCGCGACCGAGGGATGCGACGGCGTCGGCGGCTTCGTCGAGCAGGGCGAGGGTGATGCCGAAGCTGCGGTTGGCGGCTTCGGTGCCGGCGATGGATTGGAAGACGAGGTCGACGGGGGATTGGCGGCGGATGAGGTCGAGGGTGGTGGTGACGTGGGCGAGGACGCAGCCTTGCATGGGGATGTCGAGCTTGGTGCGGATCTCCTCGAGCAGGCAGAGGAGGGCGTGGGTGCGGTCGGGGGAGTTGGTGGCCGGGTTGATGCCGACGCAGGCGTCGCCGGCGCCGAGGAGGAGGCCGTCGAGGATGGAGGCGGCGATGCCGGCCGGGTCGTCGGCGGGGTGGTTGGGCTGGAGGCGGACGGAGAGGCGGCCGCGGAGGCCGATGGTGGTGCGGAAGGCGGTGGTCACTTCCACTTTGCGGGCGACGAGCATGAGGTCTTGGAGGCGGCAGAGCTTGCTGGTGGCGGCGACCATTTCGGGGGTTAGGCCCGGGGCGATTGCGGCGAGGGCGGGGGTGGTGGCGGCGTCGGAGAGGAGCCAGTCGCGGAAGGCGCCGACGGTGAGGTGGCTTATGGGGGCGAAGGCGCTGGGGTCGTGGGTGTCGTGGATGAGGCGGGTGACTTCGTCGGATTCGTAGGGGATGAGGGGGTGGGCGAGGAAGGTGGCGAGGGGGAGGTCAGCGAGGGCGAACTGCGCGGCGACGCGCTGGGCTTCGGAGGTGGCGGCGATGCCGGCGAGGTGGTCGCCGCTGCGGGCGGGGGTGGCGGCGGCTAAGAGGGCGGCGAGGGATTTGAAGGTGTGGCGTTCGCCGGCGGCGGTCGACGCGAACATGTCAGCCCAGCGCCCTCACCCCGGCCCTCTCCCGGAGGGAGAGGGAGAAGGGGGCGGGCATGGGTTAGCGGCCTTGGAAGATGGGTTGGCGCTTTTCCATGAAGGCGCGGCGGCCCTCCTTGTAGTCCTCGCTGGCGAAGCATTCGGCGACTAGGCGGCGGGAGAGGTCGAGGTCGGCGTCGGGGCCGCGGAGGAGTTCGCGGACGGTGGCTTTCACGGCCCGGAGGGTTAGGGGGGCGTTGGCGGCGATGGTGGCGAATTCCGCGGCGACCCAGGCGTCGAACTCGGCGTCGGGGAGGACGCGGTTGACCAGGCCCATGAGCTGGGCCTCGGCGGCGGTGAAGTGGCGGGCGGTGAAGAAGATCTCCTGGGCGTAGGCGGGGCCGACCACGTCCATGAGGCGCTTGATGCCGGTGTGGGCGTAGCCGAGGCCGAGGCGGCCGGCAGGGACGCCGAACTTGGAGGTGTCGGTCGCCCAGCGGAGGTCGCAGCTGACGGCAATGCCGAGGCCGCCGCCGATGCACCAGCCGCGGATGACGGCGACGGTGGGCTTGGACACGCGCTTCAAGGCATCGGAGGCGGCACCGGCGACTTCGTCGTAGCGGGCGACCTGCTCCTCGTTGCTGCGCTGTTTGTCGAATTGAGAAATGTCGGCGCCGGAGACGAAGGCGCGGCCACCCTCGCCGGCCAGGGCAATGATGCGGACGGCCGGGTCGGATTCGAAGGCGGCGAGGATGCGGGGGACGGCCTCCCACATGTCGAGGCTGACGGCGTTGCGGCGCTCCGGGTTGTTGAAGATCATCCAGCCGACCGGGCCCTCGACCCTCGCGATCATGCGGGACGTGCCCGCTTCCAGCATTCCGTCCATGGGTTCCTCCAGACCGGGAGAGCCTAAGCAAGCTGCTCGAGCAAGGCCAGGGCCTGCCCTGCGCCCGGCCTCGCCGCATCCCTAGTCGGGAAAGTGCTCCACGTGGGTCTCGGCGGTCCGGCCGATGTAGACGGCGCGACGGCCGGAAAACGACACGATGTAACCGGCGCAACCGGCCGCTGCGATCTTCTCGCAAAAGCCGAGATAGGTGTAGCCGGGAACAAGAAGCTGCGCTTCCCTGATCGCGCCCTGGATACGGTGTGCATCAAAGGACGGCGCCACCGGCCCCTCGATCTGGTGGCTCGACACTTCGACGCTTTCGCCATCGAGCAGGTAGAAGGTCGCGAGCGCGCGGCGGAAGTCGACCGCGTAGCCTTCGAACCCCTCCCCCATCAAGGTTCCGACGATCTGCGGAAAGGTCATCGTGCCGTGTTCCGCACCGTCGAGGCAGGTCTTGGCGACAGACTTCTTGTGATCGTCCACGTCCGTTTTCCCCGGTGTGAGTTGGCTCAGCCGTGCCGGTGACCGCTCAGCTCCGCCCCGGCGTCCGCCGGCATGAGCAGGGAGGCGGGGGCGGCGAGGAGCATCATCACCGAGACGACGAGAAAGGCGATCGAGAAGTCGGTGACCTCCACTCGCGGGTGGTGGAGCACGCGGCCGGAGAGGGCGAGGGAG
>CAVPSW010000002.1:0-536723 GCA_963708585.1 uncultured Alphaproteobacteria bacterium
AGAGGGCCTTGGTGAGGGCGCTCCCGCTCGCCCTACTTATTGACCACCGCCGCCCCCGCCTTCGCGCACACCTCATCCTGCGCCCCGCGCCGCCCGACACCCCCACCGCCCCAATCAGCTTACCGTCCTGCACCAGCGGGATCCCGCCCCGCGACGCGATCATCCCGTCCAGCGAGAGCTGATAGACCAGGCCCGACTGCACCCCGTTCTCGAATGCCTTGGTGTCCCGCCGGAACGTCGCGGCGACCTTCGCCTTGTGCTCGGCGATCGCCGCGGACGCGAGCTGCGCGCCGTCCATCCGCACGAACGCGACCAGGTTCCCCCCAAAATCCACCACCGCCGCGTTCATCTTCCAGTTGTGCTTCTTCGCCTCGGCGACCACCGCGTTCAGCACCTCCTGCGCCCGGTCCAGCCCGATCGGCGCCCCATACGGCACGTCGAACGGCATCTTCTCCGGAATGACGTCCAGCGGGTTCGACGGCGCCGGCCCGCCCGCTGCCGGTCCCGCCCGCTGCCGGGGCCGGCCCCGTCTGCGCCCAGCCCGACCCGGCCAGCATCACCCCGCCCAGCACCACCGCCGCAAACAGCTTCGTCATCCCGTTTCTCCCTTGGCCGCCGGGTCGTCCCGGTCTGCGCCGGAGCATCGGGCCATCTCCGTTGCGCGGCAAGAGCGAACGCCCCGCCGCTCACGCCTGCCTCGCCCCTACCGCGCCGAACCGCGATCAGGCAGCCGCGCCAAGCTCAGCAGCACCAGCCTGCCGCAGCCGCGCCACCGCCGCCATCACCCCCCGGATCTCCGCCAGCCCCTTCAGCCGCCCGATCGCCGAGTAACCCGGAAAACTCCCCTTCCCCACATCATCCAGCAGTTCATGCCCATGATCCGGCCGGAACGGGATCCGCCAGCCCTCGTCCCCCGCCCCCGCCGCCGCTTCTGCTCCTCGAGCAGCGCCTCCACGACGCTCACCATGTCCACGTCCCCGTCGAGATGCTCCGCCTCCGTGAACGACCCGTCCGGCTCTTTAGCGCACGTTCCGCAGATGCACGAAATGCACCCGCCCCGCGAACCCCGCGCCATCGCCGGCACATCATTCTCCGCCCCCGCCCCCAGCGACCCGGTGCAAAACGTGATCCCGTTCGCCGCGAGTCGGCACGGCCTCCGCGATGCCCGCCAGATCCTCCGCGCTGGAAACAACCCGCGGCAAGCCCCATCAGCGGCCGCGGCGGATCGTCCGGATGGATCGCCATGCGCATGCCCACCTCCTCCGCGGTCGGGATGATCTCCTGCAGGAACCGCGATCAGCCTCTCCCGCAGCCGTCGCCGCATCCGCCCGCGATAGCGGCGAGCATCCCCCGCAACGCCTGGAGATCATACCGGTCGAACGCCCCCGGCAGCCCGGCCATGATGCTCGCCAGCAGCGCGCCCTTGTCCCTCTCCGACGCCAGCCCGAACCAATCCCGCGCCCGCCCGAGCACCTCCGCCGAGATGATCCGCCTCCGCCCCGTCCCGCCCAAGCATGAGCCAATCGAACGCCGCGAATCGTGCCGCATCGAACCGCAGCGCCCGGCCGCCCCCGGGCAGCAGATGCGACAGCTCGGTCCGCGTCCAATCCACCACCGGCATGAAATTGTAGCAAACAATCCGCACCCCGCCGCCGCCAGATTCCGCATCGACTCCCGATACGCATCGAACAGCGGCCGCAGATCGCCCTCGCCGAGCTTGATCCGCTCGTGCACCGGCAGGCTCTCCACCACATTCCAGCGCAACCCCAGCGAGCCATCGGCCGCGATGGCCGCTGCCGCTCCTCGATCGCCTCCACGCGTCCAAACCTCGCCATACGGCATGTCATGCAGCGCGGTCACCACGCCCCGCGCCCCCGCCTGCCTGATCGCATGGAGCGTCACCACGTCAGCCGGCCCAAACCACCGCCAGCTTTCCTCCATCTCGTCCCCCTCCGCACCGCACTCCGCCGCGCCGCCCGCGCACCCCGCTCGACCAGCAGCCGGTAAGCCTCAGTCACCGCCGCCTCGAACCGGCCGGCACGATCCGCGGCAGGCCGTCCGACACGCCCAGCACCGCCCCAACCCGCCGCCGCCTCGCTCCCCGCCCCGATCCAGCGCCGCCCGCAAGCAAGCCCGCCAGCGGATCCTGCACATCGATCGGCCGCCCTGCCTCATCAACCCCGCCGACGTAGCGAATCCACCCCGCGACACCCAGCGCCAGGCGCGGCATCGCCAGCCCCCGCGCCAGCCGCTCCCGCACCGTGGCAAGCAGCCGCTGCGGCAGCTTCTGCGACCCGTCCATGGCGATCTGCCAGGTGCGATGCCGGATCGCCTTATTCCCGAAACCGCGCCAGCAACTGCGCACGTGTAATCCCCCAGATCGACCCCCGGCGGCGCCGGCACGACCGGGATCGATCTCCCCCCACAACCCCGCCACATACCCGCGGAACACCGGATCGGCCACCGCATCCGCGATCGTCTCATGCCCCGCCAGGTAGCCGAGATACGCCAGCGCCGAGTGCGCCCCGTTCAGCAGCCGCAGCTTCACGTGCTCCTACGGCGCCACATCGGTGACCAACTCCGCCCCCACCGTCTCCCACGCGGGCGCACGCATCGACAAACCGATCCTCGATCACCCATTGCCGGAACGGCTCATGGCTCACCGGCGCGGCATCCGCCAGCCCCGTCAGCGCGCACCGCGTCCGCCAAATCCGCCTCGGTCGCCGCCGGCACGATCCGGTCCACCATGGTCGCCGGAAAGGCCACCTCCGCCTCGATCCACCCGGCCAGCCCGTCGTCGCGCAGCGCCGCGAAATCCCGCACCAGCCCGCCCAGCAGCGAGCCGTTGTGCGGCAGATTGTCGCAGCACAGCACGGTGAACGGCGCCCGCCCGGCCTCACGCCGGCGCGCCAGCGCCGCGACGATCAGCCCCACCGCGGACCGCGGCGCCCCGGATGCGCCAGGTCGTGCACGATGTCCGGATGGTCCGCATTCAGCCGGCCGCTCGCCGGGTCATGGCAATAGCCCTTCTCCGTCACCGTCAGGCTGACGATGCGGCAGGCCGGATCGGCCATCCGCGCGACCAGCCCGGCCGGATCCTCCGGCGCCACCACGACCCGGCGCACGCACCCCACGATCCGCGCCGAACCCCGTCGCCATCCCGCTCCAGCGCGTGTACAGCCAATCCTGCGGCGCCAGCCGGTCGCGCTGCTCCGGCCGCCTCAAACTCGCCCCCGACAATGCCCCAATGCCCCGGCTCGACGCCAGCATCGATCGTCCGTGTAGGTCGCCATGTGCGCCCGCACGAACGCCCCCAGCCCGAGATGCACGATCCCCACCGGCAACCCGGCCCGCTCATACCCCGGCAGCAACACCCCCGCCCGCGCCTGCCCCAGCGTCGCGTCACACAGCCTCACCCGCCGCCTCCCACATTGCCGACCACGCTGTCGCATGCCACGCTCTCCGGCAACGGGAGGACCATCAAATGGACGCAACGAGTATCGGACGCCGCCCCCTAATCGCGGGCAGCGCAGCCCTCCTCACAGCCCGCGCCGCGCGCGCCCAAACTCCCGCCAGTCCCGTCAGCCTCAACATCATGGACGTCGCCGGCGCGCTCCAGATCGACCGCCCCGCCATCGACCGCTTCCAGGCCCAGTTCCCCAACCTGCTCTCGCACTACAACACCCAGCTCGCCCCCTCGCCCGAGCTCGCCGGCAAGCTGAAGGCGGAGCAAGCCGCCGGCCGGGTCGACATCGACTTCGTCTTGCTCGGCATCGGCCCGCTCTCGGACGGCATCACCCAGGGCGTCTGGACCCAGCTCTACCCCGACCACGCCGACGTGCTGCCCGACCTCGGCAAGATCCTCATTCCCGGCGCCAAGATGATGCAGGACAATTTCGCCCGCGGCTTCGGCGCCATCGTCTCCTACACCCCCTCCGGCCCGCTGTTTGAATACACGCCCGACCGCGTCGGCAACACCGTGCCCAAGACCGCGCAGGACCTGCTCGACTGGGCCCGCGCCCACCCCAAGCGCTTCGTCTACGCCCGCCCAGCCAACTCCGGCCCCGGCTGGACCTTCCTCCAGGGCCTCCCCTACATCCTCGGCGACAAGGACCCCACCGACCCGGTCAACGGCTGGGACAAGTCCTGGCCCTACCTCTCCGCCTTGGCCGAGACCATCGACTACTACCCGCCCGGCACCGCCGCCACGATGAAGGAGCTCGGCGAAGGCACCCGCGACATCATCACCACCGCCTGCGGCTGGGACATCAACCCCCGGGTCCTCGGCATCGTCCCCAAGGAAGCCAAGGTGTTCCCGCTCGCGAACACCCACTGGCTGCCCGACGCCCACTTCATGGCCATCCCGAAAGGCGTCGCCCCCGAAAAGGTCGCGGTCGGCGTCCGCCTGATCGCCTTCATGCTCCAGCGCGCCCAACAGGTTCTGACCTACGACAAAGGCTACCTCTACCCCGGCCCGGTCATCGCCGACGCCCCACTCTCCGAAGCCCCCAAGGAGAGCCAGGACATCGTGAAAGAATACGGCCGCCCCGAATACGCCACCTGGTTCAAGGAATTCCCCACCGCCGCCCCGCTCACCCCCGACCGCCTCATCGCCGCCTTCCGCCGTTGGGACGAACAGATCGGCAGCAAGGCCGGAAGGTGACGTCTCGCATCGGGTTAGGGATAATCGGGCTCGGCCCCGCCGCCGAGCCCCACGTCCGCTCCCTCCTCGAACTCGCCGACCGGGCCGAAATCCGCCTCGCCGCCAGCCGAACGGAAGCGCGCGCAAAATCCTTCGCCGACCGCTTCGCCATACCCACCACCACCGACATCGACGCCGTCCTCCAGGACCCGGCCATCGCCGCCATCCTCGTCCTCACCCCGCCCGCATCCCACCTCGAAGTCGCCACCCGCTGCCTCGAAGCCGGCAAGCACGTCCTGGTGGAAAAACCGATCGACACCGACCTCGCCCGCGGCGAAGAACTCGTGCGCCGGGCCCGCGCCGCCAACCTCCGTCTCGGCGTCGTCCTCCAGCACCGCTTCCGCATCGGCAGCACCCGCCTGCGCGAGACCCTGCAATCCGGCACGATCGGCGAACTCGCCGCCGCCTCCATGACCGTCCCCTGGTGGCGACCCCAATCCTATTACGACGAGCCCGGCCGCGGCACGCTCGCCCGCGACGGCGGCGGCGTCCTCCTCACCCAGGCCATCCACACCCTCGACCTCTTCCGCTCCCTCGTCGGCGTCTCAGCAATCGTCGCCGCCCAAGCAACGACTACCGCCGTCCACCGCATGGAAACCGAAGACTACGTCTCCGCCCTGATCCGCCTCGGCAACGGCGCCCCCGGCACGATCATGACCACCACCGCGTCCTACCCCGGCGACCCCGAGCGCATCGAGATCATCGGCCTCCGCGGCACCGCCTCCCTCATCGGCGGCACGCTCCGCATCGCCACCCACGACGGGCGCGACCAGACCTTTGAAGGCGAAGGCGCCACCGGCAGCGGCGCCAACATCATGGACTTCCCCATCGACGCCCACCGCGCCCTCCTCGCCGACTTCATCGACGCCGTGCAATCTAACCGCGACCCCGCCATCCCCGGCGAAGAGGCCGTCGCCTCGCAACGCCTCGTCGCCGACATCCTCGCCGCCGCCCGCCAAGGCGCCCTCCGCTAACAGGGGAAACGGATGGCGCTTCGCGGCAAAGCCAGCGCGCCGCTCGTCACTGTCCTGATGCCTGTCCGAGACGGTGCCGCGTATCTGCAGGCGGCGGCGTCCAGCATCCTGACGCAAACCCTCGATGCGCTGGAGTTGCTGGTCGTGGACGACGGCTCCACCGACGCCACACCCTCCATCCTCGCCCAACTCGAAGCCGCCGACGCAAGAATCCGGGTCCTGCGCCAAGGTCCCGAGGGCCTGGTCGCAGCCCTGAACCGAGGCTTGCGCGAGGCCAAGGCGCCGCTCGTGGCCAGGATGGACGCGGACGACGTCGCCGCTCCCAACCGGCTCGAGCTTCAGCTCGCCGCGATGGAGTCCGGCGTCGCCCTTGTCGGCAGTGCGTGGCGGGTCATCGGCCCCGGAGGCGCCGTCCGCCGCGTCGTGCAGCCGCCGCTGAGCGACGCCGACCTGCGCGCCGCGCTGGGGAAGGCCTGCGTGATCGGGCACCCCACCGTAATGATGCGGCGCGACCCGGTGCTCGACCTCGGCGGCTACCGCCCGGCCTTCCTCCTCGCCGAGGATTACGACCTGTGGCTGCGGCTGCTCGACCGGCACCTTGTCATGTGCCTGCCCGAGGTGCTGTTGGATTATCGCGAGCATCCCGGCCAAGCCGCCTGGCGGAACCTGCAACAGCGCATCGTCTCGGAAATGGGTGCGATCGCCGCGCACGCCTGCCGCCAGTCGGGCCGTCCCGATCACGGCGACGGCGATGCACCGATCGACCGCGCCCGGCTGCGCCAGATGGGCATGACCGAGGAGGCGATCCGTGCCGGCGTGATCGCCCGCGCCCTGGGCTCCGCCATCGACGCGCGTGCGGCGGGATTTCCGGCGGCAATGCGCGCCGCGGTCGAGCTCGGCCTGCGACAGCCCGGCCTGCTCGTGCGAACCCGACTGCACTTCCTGCTGCTCGGCGCGCAGGCAGCCATCGTTCGCAGGAGCGGGTCTAAACCGGCTTGACTCGCGCCAGTATCGCGGCCGCCGCCTCCCGCCAAGTGGGATGCCTCCTGACCGGTTCGAAGCGACCCGGCGGCCGCTCGATCCACTCTGCGATCGCCGTCTCCCATCCCTCCTCGTCATCCGGCGGCAGACACGGGCAGGCGCCGGCGACCGTTTCGGGTAGCGCGCCGCCGGTCGAGGCAATCACCTTCTTCCCATGCGCGAAGGCCTCGATGATCGGCAGCCCGAACCCTTCATAGGCGGAAGGATACAGGCCGAACGCCGTATGCGCGTAAAGCCCGTGCAGCGCGGCATCGTCGATCCCCCGCAGGTGCAGCACGGTCCCCTCGAGCCCGGTCCCGTCCGCCAGCTCGCGCAGCACGTCGTCCACCATCCAGCCGGGCCGCCCGACGAACACCAGATGGAACCGGTGCCGTTGCGGGATCCCCCTGGCCAGCAATCGCCGCCAGACCCGCAACAGCATCGCATGTCCTTTGCGCGGCTCGATCGTACTGACGAACAGCGCGTAGCGGCCGCTCTCCAGCGGAGGCGGTGGCGGCCCCGCCCGGCCCGGCGGAGGATCGTAGCCGAGCGGCTGGACCGCGATCTCGGGCGCCTCGATCTGCTCGGCGGCGCAGAAACGCGCCAAGTCCTCCGCAATACAGCGCGCGTTAGTCACCACCAGGTCAGCAACCCGCACTGTTGCACGCCAATGGCGGTGCATCATCGCCACGTCCTGCGGCGCATAGAATTGCGGATGCGTGATCGGGATCAGGTCATAGCACACGCAGGCATAGCGGAACCCGCTTTGGCCCTTGGCCTGCCCAATGCCCGCCGCGTCCAGATGATACCAGTCCGATCCGGCGGAGAGCAGCACGTCCTCCGGCCCGAGCCGGATCGCCTCGCCGAGCGCCATCGCCGGCGGCAGATGCGCCACGCGCCGTCCTCTGGGGTCCCGGATGGTGTGACCGTGGCGGCGAACCGAGAGCAGAGCGTCCTGCAACACCCCCGCGACCCCGGCCAAAGCAGGAACAGTGAGCCGCACCCGCTCGAGCTCCGAGAACAGCCGGTGCCGGGACAGCAGCGATTGCCCCGTTGCGGGAAAGTCCACCACCCCAGACCAGCCCAGCACCGTCGAGGCCCACTCCGGCCGCAGGCTCCGAAATGCCCGGTTCTGCTTGGCCCAGATGCACAATGCCGCGTCCGGCCGCTGCATCGCCGCCTCGGCCAGCGCGTGCTCCACCCGCGCAATACCGACCGCCGGCCCGGTCCAGCGCACGAGCGAGGAGACATCGAGCAAAAGCTGGCCGCCCACCCCGCTTACCCCCAGCACCCGCCCCCCTGCCTGCCGAACTCGCTCGTCACACGCCCACCCTCGCCCTGCGCCCGCGCATCCCTTAATCTCCGCCCCCATAACGGAGGGAGGAGGAAATATGCGCAGCCGCCAGCTCGACGCCGACGCGCTTCCGCCCGGCACCTACCTCAACAGCGGCGACGCCGCCCGCCGCGGCCTCAAGGTCAACCGCTTCTGCTACGACCTCCGCGTCCCCGAGAACCGCGCCGCCTTCACCGCCGACCCCGAAGCCGCCATGGAACGTTACGCCCTCGACGAAGCCGACCGCGCCCTCATCCGCGCCAAGGACTGGCTCGGCCTTATCAAGCGCGGCGCCAACGTCTTCCCCCTCCTCCGCCTCGCCGACCTCTGCGGCGACGGCCTCATCGCCACCGGCGCCCAAATGCGCGGCGAGACCGTCGAGCAATACCTCGCCACCCGCAACCTCGCGAAATCAGCCTGATGGGCCGCGTCATCGCCGGCCTCGGCTCGCCCCACGCCCCCTCCATCGGCGCCCTCATCGACGCCGGCGACTGGGACAACAAGGACTTCGGCAAGCTCCTGCGCGGCTTCGAGCCGATGCAGCGCTGGCTCGCCGAACGCCGCCCCGACGCCGCCATCCTCGTCTACAACGACCACGTCACCACCTTCTTCTTCGACCTCTACCCCACCTTCGCTCTCTCCGTCGCCGCCGAGCACCGCATCGCCGACGAGGGCTTCGGCCCCCGCCCGCTCGCCCCCATCCCCGGCGACCCCGACTTCGCCTGGCACATCGCCCACTCCCTGGTCGACGACGAGTTCGACATCACCCTCTGCCAGGACATGCCGCTCGACCACGGCGCGCTGACCCCCGCCTCCGCCCTCTGGCCCGACCGCACCGCCCCCTGGCCCTGCAAGCTCCTCCCGCTCGCGGTCAACGTCCTGCAATTCCCAGTCCCCTCGCCCCGCCGCCTGTTCAAGCTCGGCCAGGCGCTCCGCCGCGCCATCGAGAGCTACCCCGACCCCGACTACACCGTCGTCGTCCTCGGCACCGGCGGCCTCTCCCACCAGCTCCATGGCGAGCGCTTCGGCTTCCAGAACCTCTCCTGGGACACCGAATTTCTCGACCTGCTCGAATCCGACCCGGAACAGCTCGCCTCCCTCCGCCTGCAGGACTACATCGAGCGCGGCGGCGCCGAGGGGTCCGAGGTCATCATGTGGCTCGCCATGCGCGGCGCCCTGTCGCCCGAGGTCCGCTGCGTCCACCGCAACTACCACGCCCCGCTCCACACCGGCTTCGCCCAAGTCATCTACGAGGACCTCGGGCATGCCTGATCGCCCCGTCCTCTACCTCCTCCCCGGCCTCCTCTGCGACGCTTCAACCTGGGCCCACCAGCGCGAGCACCTCAGCGAGTTAGCCGAAATCCGCATCCCCAGCTTCTACGGCTTCCGTTCCCTCCCCGACATGGCCGCTTCCGTCCTCGCCGAAGCCCCGCCCCGCTTCGCGGTCGTCGGCCACTCCATGGGCGCCCGCGTCGCCCTCGAGATCGTCCGCGCCGCCCCGCACCGCGTCGAGCGCCTCGCCCTTCTCGACACCGGCACCCACCCCGTCCGACCCGGTGAGCGCGAGAAACGCTACGAGCTTGTCCACCTCGCCCGAAACGAAGGCATGCAAGCCCTCGCCGCGCGCTGGATCCCGCCCATGCTGGCCCCCAACGCCCCCGCGCCGATCCTGCAAGCGATGGTCGACATGGTCTGCCGCGCCACCCCCGACATCTTCGAAGGCCAGGTCGAGGCCCTGCTCAACCGCCCCGACACCACCGCCCTCCTCCCCACCATCAACTGTCCGACCCTGGTCGCCGTCGGCCGCGACGACGCCTGGAGCCCGCCCGCCCAGCACGAACCGATCGCCGCCGCCATCCCAGGCGCGCGCCTCACCATCTTCGAGAACAGCGGGCACATGTCCCCCATGGAAGCGCCGGACGCCGTCACCGAAGCGCTCCGCAACTGGATGCAAGAGGAAACGCAGGAAAGAACATGATCACCCGACGCACCCTCCTCGCCACCACCGCCGCGACCGCCGCCGCCCACCTCGCCCGCGCCGCCGACGCCCCCATAGTCGCCCCCTCCGGGGCGCCCCAATAAAAGTCGGCCTCATCCTCCCCATGACCGGCCCCTTCGCCTCCACCGGCCGCGAGATCGACGCCGCCTGCCGCCTCTACCTCGCCCAAAACCCCAGCCCGGCCATGGACATCGTCCTCCGCGACGACGCCGGCGTCGCCGACACCACCCGCCGCCTCGCCCAGGAACTGGTCGTCAACGACAAGGTCGACATCCTCGCCGGCTTCGGCCTCACCCCGCTCGCCCTCGCCGCCGCCCAGGTCGCCACCCGCGCCAAGGTGCCCCTCATCGTCATGGCTGCGGCCACCTCCTCCATCACCGAAGCCTCCCCCTTCATCACCCGCACCTCGCAGACCATCCCGCAAGTCGTCTCCCCGCTCGCCGAATGGGCCAACAAGAACGGCCTCAAGAAGGTCGTCACCCTCGTCACCGACTACGGCCCCGGCCTCGATGCCGAGAAATGGTTCAAGGACCCCTTCACCAAGGCCGGCGGCCAGGTCCCCGAATCCCTCCGCGTCCCGCTCGCCAACCCCGACTTCGCCCCCTTCCTCCAGCGCGCCAGCGACGCATCGCCCGACGCCGTCTTCATCTTCGTCCCCTCCGGCGTCGGCGCCGCCTTCATGAAGCAATTCGCCGAGCGCGGCCTCAAGGACCGCGGCATCAAGCTCATCGGACCCGGTGACGTCGTCGACGACGAGCTCCTCAACAGCATCGGCGACGTCGCCCTCGGCACCATCACCGCCCAACACTACTCCGCCGCCCACGACAGCCCGGAGAACCACGCCTACGTCCAGGCCTTCGAGAAGGCCAACCCCGGCATGCGCCCCAACTTCATGTCCGTCGGCGGCTGGGACGGCATGCACCTCATCGCCCTCGCCGCCCAGAAAGCCGGCCCCGGCGCCAACGGCCAGGCCCTGATCGACGCCATGAAGGGCCAGAAATGGACCAGCCCCCGCGGCCCGATCGAGATCGACGCAAAGACCCGCGACATCATCCAAAACATCTACATCCGCCGCGTCGAACGCCAGAACGGCCAGCTCTACAACGTAGAATTCGAAACCTTCCCCATGGTCCACGACCCCGCCAAACCCACCTCATAACGCCCAATGCTAACCGTCCTCTTCGACGGCATCGCCTACGGCATGGTCCTCTTCATCCTCGCCTGCGGCCTCGCCGTCACGCTCGGCCTGATGAACCTGGTCAACCTCGCCCACGGCGCCTTCGCCATGGCCGGCGGCTACGCGGCCGTCGTCACCGTCAACCGCTGGGGCCTGCCCTTCCCGGTCGGCCTTCTCGCCGCCTTCCTGTTCGCCGCCGCCCTCGGCGCCGTCCTCGAACGCCTGCTCTACGTCCACATCTACGCCCGCAGCCATTTCGAGCAGGTCCTGTTCTCGATCGGCCTCGTCTTCGTCGCCATCGCCACTGTCGATTACTTCGCCGGCTCCTCCCAGGTCTTCGTCAACATCCCCGCCTCCCTCAACGACCGCTGGGACATCGCCGGCGTCTCCGTCGGCGCCTACCGCGTGCTGATCATCGCGATCTGCGGCGTCGTCGCCCTCCTGCTCCACCTCGCCCTCGCCCGCACCCGCTTCGGCAGCCGCCTGCGCGCCGCCGTCGACGACCCCCGCGTCGCCCGCGGCCTCGGCATCGACGTCAACCGCATCTTCGCCGTCACCTTCGCCGTCGGCTCCGGCCTGGCCGGCCTCGGCGGCGCGCTCGGCGCCCAGATCCTCGGCCTCGACCCGACCTTCCCGCTCAAGTTCATGATCTACTTCCTGATCGTGGTCACCGTCGGCGGCACCGCCTCGATCGGCGGCGCCTTCGCCGCCTCCCTCCTGCTCGGCATCGCCGACGTCGCCGGCAAGTATTACGTCCCCGACCTCGGCGCCTTCGTCATCTACTGCGTCATGGTCGCGGTCCTGATCTGGCGCCCGCAGGGCCTGTTCGGCCGCGCGAGGCTCCGGTGAAAGCCGGCCGCCTGGGCGCTGCTCTGGCTGGCCGCCGCCGCAAGCTGGTTCCTGTTCCCCTCCGCCTCCATGCTGATCGCCGAGATCGCCACCCTCGCCCTCTTCGCCCTCTCGCTCGACCTCGTGCTCGGCTATGCCGGCATCCTCTCCCTCGGCCACGCCGCCTTCTTCGGCCTCGGCGCCTACGTGGCCGGCATCGCCGCCACCCACGGCCTCGAGCGACCCGGTGCTCGGCCTCCTCCTCGCCGCCGCCGCCGCCACAATCCTCGGCGCCGCCACCTCCCTCCTCGTCCTGCGCGGCTCCGACCTCACCCGCCTCATGGTCACCCTCGGCGTCGCCTCCATCCTCTACGAGATCGCCAACCGCCTGCCCGCCCTCACCGGCGGCGCCGACGGCCTGCAAGGCATGGATGTCGGCCCGGTGCTCGGCATCTGGGACTTCGACCTCGGCGGCCGGGTCGCCGCCGCCTACTGCCTGATCGTGCTCTTCCTCGGCTTCCTGCTGGCGTACCGCGTCGTGCACTCCCCGTTCGGCTGGTCGCTCCGCGCCATCCGCGGCAACCGCCTGCGCGCCGCCGCCGTCGGCGTCCCCGTCAACCGCCGCCTGGTCGCCGCCTACACGATCGGCGCCGCCCTCGCCGGCATCGCCGGCGCCCTGCTCGCCCAATCCACCGCCTTCGTCTCCCTAGACGTCCTCGCCTTCCACCGCTCCGCCGACGTTCTCCTGGTCCTCGTCATCGGCGGCGTCGGCTGGCTCGGCGGCGGCCTCATCGGCGCCGTCATCTTCAAGGTCATGCAGGACCTCTTATCCGCCCTGACCCCCCAATACTGGCAGTTCTGGATCGGCATTTTATTGATGGCCATCGTCCTGATCGGCCGCGAGCGCATCGTCGCTTTGATCCCCCGCCCACGCCCCCGCGCCGCGGCCCCCGCCGAATGATTGATAATCGGGGTCTGGGGCCTGCGGCCCCAGCGGGGTCCAGGGGCAGCGCCCCTGGCCTTGCCTTGGAAACCATCAACCTCCACCGCAACTTCGGCGCCATCGCCGTCACCAACGACGTCAGCCTCCGCCTCCCAGTCGGCGCCCGCCACGCCCTGATCGGCCCCAACGGCGCCGGCAAGACCACGCTCGTCAACCTCCTCACCGGCGTGCTCCGCCCCAGCGCCGGCCGCGTCCTGCTCGGCGGCGCCGACATCACCGCCCACAGCCCCGACCGCCGGGTCCGAGCTGGCCTCGCCCGCACCTTCCAGATCAACCAGCTCTTCGCCGACATGCGCGTCATCGAGAACCTCGCCATCCCCGTCGGCCGAGCGCCGCCGCGTCGGCGGTCGCGCTTGGACCCGCGCGCGATCCGAGCGCGCCGTCATCGACGAGGCCGCCGCCCTCGCCGACCGCTTCCACCTCTCCGGCGTGCTGGAGCAGCGCGTCGCCGGCCTCTCCTACGGCCAGCAGCGCCTGGTCGAGATCGCCGTCGCCATCGCCTGCGCCCCCCGCGTCCTGCTGCTGGACGAGCCCGCCGCCGGCGTCCCGGAATCCGAGCGCGAGGACATCCTCGCCGCCGTCGCCAGCCTCCCCGAAGACGTCACCGTCCTGCTGATCGAGCACGACATGGACCTCGTCTTCCGCTTCGCCACCTCCATGACCGTCCTCGTCGCCGGCGCCGTCCTCCTCGAAGGCAGCCCGGCCGACATCGCCGCCGACCCCCGCGTCCGCGAAGTCTACCTCGGCGAGGGCAGCCATGACTGACCTGCTCAGGTGGACGACCTACGCGCCGGCTACGGCGCTGCCGCCGTCCTCCACGGCATCTCGTTCCGCCTCGCACAGGGAGAATCCCTCGCCGTCCTCGGCCGCAACGGCGTCGGCAAGACCACCCTCATCGACACCATCGCCGGCGTCACCCGCCGCTTCGGCGGCGCCATCCGCCTCGCCGGCACCGACCTCGCCGCGCTCCGCCCCGAGCGCCGCGCCGCCGCCGGCATCGGCTGGGTCCCGCAGGAGCGCAACATCTTCCGCTCCCTCACCGTCGAGGAGAACCTCACCGCCGTCGCCCGCCCCGGCCCCTGGACCGTCGAGACCGCCTACGCCATGTTCCCCCGCCTCAAGGAACGCCGCCGCAACATGGGCGACCAGCTCTCCGGCGGCGAGCAGCAGATGCTCGCCATCGCCCGCGCCCTGGTCCTCAACCCCCGTCTCCTCCTGCTCGACGAGCCCACCGAAGGCCTCGCCCCGGTCATCGTCGACGAACTCCTCGCCGCCCTCGTCCGCATCATGGGCGAAGGCATGTCCGCCATGATCGTCGAGCAGCACGCCCACCGCATCCTGCAGGTGACCGACGCACGCCCTCATCCTCGAGCGCGGCCGCGTCGTCCACGCCGGCCCGAGCGCCGAGCTCCGCGCCGACCCCGCCCTGCTCGAACGCCACCTCGCCGTCGCCCGCAAAGGCGGCATACCCACGACCGCGTAAACCCGGCGCCCTCAGCTCCTGATCACGATCCGCCGGATCGTCGCCTTGTCGTGCCGCAGCACAAAGACGCACAGCGCCAGACGCTCCTTGCACGCCTTCAGCACCAGTTCACCCAGCCTGGCCTCGCGCGTCCTGAACACGATCCGTTCGCAGCACGAGTCGAGCACGAACCCTTCCAGGTCGCCGAAGCAGTCGAAGATCACTTCGACCACCTTGCCGCAGTATTCGACCACGTCCTCGCACGGCTCCGTCACCGGCAACGGCGCCCCGCTCGGCGATGGCGGGATGGCGCTGGGATCCCCGCCCAGCCCGGTCACGCGGTCCGACACGTAGCCGATGTAGCGCTGCAGCACCGGATACCAGCGGTTCGCCGGCTGCATCTGCTGCAGCCGCCATTTCAGGATGGCGAGTGTGTCCTCCTCGGGACGCAACATCACCGCGGCCGTCGAGACGGGGATCCTCACCTGGAACGTCCCGGTCACGTAACGCCAGCTGAGTGCCCCGCCCCCCTGGCTTGCCCGCGGCCGGGTCGGAGGCGTTCCCCCGCGGCGTGCCTGGATCTCGATGATGGGGACGTCCTTCCGGCTGACCCGCCTGACCACCACATCGAACTGCTGCCCGGTGACGACGCTCGGCGGCAGATCCAGCGTCAGCAGCCCGGCGAAGTTCGCACCGGCGTTCGGCGGCACGGGAATGTAGGTCACGCCGCCCTTGACCTTCACCTGGATCGTGTGACTGTCGGCCGCCGTCAGCGTCTGGACTTTGTAGAGGCTCTTCGCCAGCGCGAGCACCTGCGCCGCCGGCACCTGGGGCCAGTAGATCGAGGCGATGCTGCCGGCAGGGATCGCCCCCCAGTCGATCATCAGCTCGTCGACCTGGCCCGCCAGTTGGCCCATCGGGCTCGGACGTATGTCGAAGGTCTGCGGGATGCGGTGCGTCGACGCCGGCCCGGGATTGTCGGACGTCGTCACCTGGAGGTTGCGCTGCGCCAGCTTGTCCGAGGCCTCCGGATTGGCCCCGATGAAGAGTGGCGTGCCGTCAAAGGCGATCTGCGCGACCAGGCAGTGATGCGTGCCGTTCAGCCAGGCCTGTACCTGCTGCCCGTCGATGACGTTGGCCGGGTCGTAGACGTTGAGGAAACAGCCGTAATAGGCCCAGACGCTCTCTCCGGCGCCGGCCGTGATGTCGCGGTTGTTGACGCCGCCGACATCGTAATCGGTGCTGCTGCCGAGGTTGCCCGTGGCGAAGAACGGCAGCGTGATGTGGTCGGCGCCGACCAGCGGTGAACCCGGCAGGCCGGCAGCGTCGGGGTTGCTGGGATAGGTCGAGACGGTCACATAGTCGGTGTCCGGGGTCTGCGTGGTCCACAAGCGGAAGAACACGCGCGCGTTCTGCGCCTGCGATGGCCCGTGCAGCCGCACCCGGGCGACCGCGAAATTGTAATTGCTGAACACTCGGAAGTTGAAGGGAGAATTGAAGCGGATGGTGAGCGGCGAGACCGACGAATCGCCCTGGAACGCGCCCGACTGGCCGGGCAGGACGGAGGCGAACGGATCGGTCCCGTTCGGATCGCCGAACGTGGCATTGAGGAAAGAGAGCAGGTTCTGGATGTAGGTGAACGCCCCGGCGGTGCTGTCGGTGCCGAAGGCCGGCCCGCCCGGCACCGGCGTCCCGTTCAGGCCCGGGGTCGCGGTGAACACCCGCAGATCCTGGCTCAGGTAGAAGACATTGTTCTCCGCCGGGTTGATGTTGGTGAAATACGGATCGGCGCCGGCCACGAGTTCGAACAGCGTCGAGGCGTCGCTGCCGGGGCTCTTGGTGCCGTCGGTGGCGATGAACGCGTCCAGCTCGAAGGTTTGGCTGCCCGATCCCGGAAAAGCACTCACCGAAGTGAAGGTGATGTCGAAGGGAATGCGGATGCGCTGGGGGGCGTCGGGGTTGGCGTCGTTCTCGAAGTCGATGTTGGAGTTTTGGGTGATCGTGGCGCCGGCCGAGTCGGCAAAGCGGCCAGTGGGTGACACCGTCACGTTCAGGCTGCCGAACGTGGTCTTGCTGAACCCTTCGAGTACGAGCCAAAAGGCCTTCGGCCAGTTGCCGCCGCTCCCGATCACGTCCTGCACCTCGTCCTTGCCGAACGTGTTCTTGTCGACCCAGAAGGACAAACTCCCCATCGGCAGGATGCAGGTGTTGTCGGCCTTACTCCAGTAGCTCTGGACCGAGCACTCGACCCCGTTCATGTCCACCGTGGCGAACTGGTTGTTGCAGGTGTCGCCGATTTCGTCGTTGGTGATCGTGGTAGTGCCGGACTTGCCGTTCACCAGGATGCCGTCGTTGGAGGTGTCGACGTTCGGGTTGGTGCAGGCCTCGACCAGTTCGTGGGAGAACACCTTCGTGACGCAGTCATGGCCGGTCAGCGAGCCGGTATTGTCGACCCAGGCGTACCAGGCGGTGACGCCGTTGAAGGTCAGGCTTTGATGCTGCCCAGCATCACCCGTCAGGCTGTTGTTGATGCCGACCGGAAGGATCACTGCGTAGAAGCGCTGGTGCCCGGCTTCCGGAGCAGGCACGCTGGTGTCGTTCTGGAACCGGTCCTTCAACATCGCGACGACGTCGGCGTCGGTATAGAGGTTGGCTGGGTCTGTATTGTCGTTGATGAAGCTATGGATCAGCTCGGCCTGGCCGACGCCTCGATACTGGTTGAGGCCGCCGAGGAATGGACCTGTCAGGATGCCGTCGATCGCCTGCTTGTAGTCGTCGCTCGATGGGCTCGGCGGCGGGCTGCTGCTCCAGAAACTGCCCCAGAAGCAGAGGATGACTTCGACATTGGTCAGGAGCTCGCCGCCATTATCGGTGGTGCTGGTCACCGTGTAGTCGGGCGAGAACGTTTCGTCCGCGCCCTTTGCCCTGACCGACGGGTCAACGCGGCGTACAACTCCCCTGTGCTTCGGCTTTTTGCCGTTCATCGGAGTCCTCCTGGCTACCCGTCAACGTCGTTTCGGCAACGCGCGATATAATTACGATTATAGCACGATCATCGCCGGTTGTTTAGCTGAAACTCGACCCCGCCAAACGCCCAGGCCCCTTGCCGGACCCGCCCCGCGGGCCCTAGCTTCTCGTCGTTCGCGCCCAACCTGATCGTCAGACCCCACCGGCATCACCCCGGCCCGGCGCAACGACACACACGTCAGGAGCCCGCCATGCAGCCAACGGTCACACTCACCGTGAACGGCCAAACGCGCCAGGTCGCCCTCGACGACGAGCGCGTCACCCTGCTCGACCTCCTCCGCGAGCGCCTCGACCTCACCGGCACCAAAAAGGGCTGCGACCGCGGCCAATGCGGCGCCTGCACGATCCTCGTCGACGGCCGCCGCATCAACTCCTGCCTCACGCTCGCCATCAGCCACGACGGCGCCGAAATCCTCACCGATCGAAGGCCTGGCCGAGAACGGCGCCCTCCACCCCGTCCAGCAAGCCTTCCTCGACCACGACGCGCTCCAATGCGGCTTCTGCACCCCCGGCCAGATCATGAGCGCCGTCGGCCTCATCCGCGAAGCCCAAGCCGGCAACGACCCCGAGCGCGTCCGCGAAGCCATGAGCGGCAATCTCTGCCGCTGCGGCGCCTACATCGGCATCACCGAAGCCGTCCTCGACGCCCAATCCCGCATGGGCGCGGCGCTCGGAGAAGCCGCATGAACCGCTTCGAATACCTCCGCCCCACCTCGGCCGCCGACGCCATCGCCGCCGCCTCCGCCTCCGGCGCCGTCTACCTCGCCGCCGGCACCAACCTGCTCGACCTCATGAAGGGCGGCGTCACCCGCCCCAGCCGCGTCGTCGACATCACCCGCCTCCCCGGCCTCGACCGGGTCGAGCGCCTCCCCGACGGCGCGCTCCGCATCGGCGCCCTGGTCCGCAACGCCGACCTCGCCCACGACCCCGACTTCGCCCGCGCCTACCCCGCGATCGCCGAGGCCCTGCTCTCCGGCGCCTCCGCCCAGCTCCGCAACGCCGCCACCGCCGGCGGCAACCTGCTCCAGCGCACCCGCTGCGCCTACTTCTACGACCCGGCCAACGCCTGCAACAAACGCACAGCCCGGCGCCGGCTGCGACGCCATCGGCGGCGAGAACCGCAACCACGCCATCCTCGGCTGGTCCGACGAGCTGCATCGCCACCCACCCCTCCGACTTCTGCGTCCCCCTCGCCGCCCTCGACGCCATCGTCGAAATCCAGGGCACCAACGGCCCCCGCGAGATCCCCCTGGAGCACTTCCACCGCCTCCCCGGCGACACCCCCCACATCGAAACCGCCCTCGAACCCGGCGAACTCATCACCGCCATCCGCCTCCCGCCCGAAGCCGCCGCCTTCGCCCCCCACGCCCGCTACCTGAAAGTCCGCGAGCGCACCTCCTACGCCTTCGCCGTCGTCTCCGCCGCCGCCGCAATCCGCCTAGAGAACGGCCGCATCACGGAAGCCCGCCTCGCCCTCGGCGGCGTCGCCCTGAAGCCGTGGCGCGCCCGCGCCGCCGAAGCCTCCCTCGCCGGCCAGCACCCCAGCCCCGCCGC
This sequence comes from uncultured Alphaproteobacteria bacterium, assembly GCA_963708585.1. Lineage (GTDB taxonomy): Bacteria > Pseudomonadota > Alphaproteobacteria > Acetobacterales > Acetobacteraceae > JAVVHH01. The sequence goes on from CAVPSW010000002.1 coordinate 19,080, forward strand.
CTTCCGCGCCGCCGCCGAAACCGCACTCGAAGGCGCCACCCCCTCCGGCGACAACGCCTACAAGATCGAGCTCGCCCGCCGCGTCGTCGCCCGCGCCCTCACCCTCGCCGCCGCCGGCACCCCCGACCGCATCCCCGCCTTGCCTGCCTCTCCGTTCGGAGCCGTCGCCCATGGCTGACCTCGCCCCCGCCCACATCCGCCACGGCTCCAACAGCGGCCAGGCCCTCACCCGCCGCGAAGGCCTGCTCAAGGTCACCGGCGCCGCCGACTACGCCGCCGACCACAACCCGCCCGGCCTCCTCCACGCCGTCGTCGCCGCCAGCACCATCGCCCGCGGCCGGGTCACCTCGCTGAACGTGGCCGCCGCCCGCGCCCATCCCGGCGTCATCGAAGTCATGACCCCCGCCAACCGCCCGCACGCTCGCCCAAGACCAGGACGCCGGTCGAACAGCCCTTCACCTTCAAGATGGACCTTCTCGGCAACGACCGCGTCCGCTACGTCAACCAGCCGATCGCCGTCGTCATCGCCGAAACACTCGAGGCCGCCACCGAAGGCGCCCACCTCCTCGCCCCCACCTACGCCCCCGAACCCGCCCAAGCCGACTTCGACGCCGCCGAGCGCTTCACCCCGAAAGCCGTCGGCGTCGGCCAGCCCCCCGCCGAAGGCCACGGCGACATCGACACCGCCCTAGCCACCGCCGCCGCCCACATCGAGGCCACCTACGACACCCCCGCCCAGTATCACAACGCCATGGAAACCCACGCCGTCGTCGCCGCCTGGGACGGCAACACCCTCCACCTCGACATCCCCACCCAGGGCATGGCCATGACCCGGATGCGCCTCGCCGGCCTCCTCGGCATCGACCCGGCCGACATCCATATCCGCACCCCCTTCCTCGGCGGCGGCTTCGGCTCCAAGCTCATCTGGGCCCCGCAGGTCCTTGGCATCCTGGCCGCCAAACTCACCGGCCGCCCCGTCAAGCTCGTCGTCCCCCGCACCGGCGGCATGTTCGGCCCCGTCGGCCACCGCGCCCCCACCCGCCAAACCATCCGCCTCGCCACCGCCCCCGACGGCGCCCTCCTCGCCCTCGACCACCACACACTCACCGCCAGCAGCAGCTTCGACGACTTCTTCGAGCCCTCGAGCCGCATCGCCCACTCCCTCTACAAAACCGAAGCACTGCAAACCTCCCACGAAGCCGTCCGCCTCGACACCGGCACCCCCACCTTCATGCGCGCCCCCGGCGAAGCCACCGGCAGCGCCGCCCTCGAAAGCGCCGTCGACGAGATGGCCGAAGCCGTCGGCATGGACCCGCTCGAGTTCCGCCTCAAGAACTACGCCGAAGTCGAACCGATCTCCGGCAAGCCCTTCTCCTCCAAGGCCCTCCGCGAATGCTACGCCCAGGGCGCCGAGCGCTTCGGCTGGCACCGCCGCCCCCGCGAGCCCCGCCAAATGCGAACGGACGACGGCCTCCTCCTCGGCTGGGGCATGGGCACCGCCACCTTCCCCGCCCTCATGTTCCAGGGCAACGCGACCGCCACGATCAGGGCCGAGGGCCCGGCCGTCGATAAAAATCGGCGCCCACGACATGGGCCAAGGCGCCTGGACCGCCCTCGCCCAACTCGCCGCCAACTCCCTCGCCCTCCCCATCAACTCCATCGAATTCCAGAGCGGCACCTCCGACCTCCCCGACGCCGGCATCGCCGGCGGCTCCGCCCACACCGCCACCGCCGGCTCCGCCATCGACCGCGCCGGCGCCGACGCCATCGCCAAACTCGCCGACCTCGCCACCGCCGACCAGCGCTCCCCGCTATTCGGCGCCGGCAACGCCGGCGTCATCGCCCGCGACGGCCGCCTACCACCGCCGCGACGACGAGACCCGCAGCGGAACCCTACGCCGCCATCCTCGCCCGCGCCGGCCTCTCGGAACTCGAAGGCACCGGCACCGCCAGCCCCGACCCGGCCGCCCAAGAGCACTACGCCATGTACTCCCACGGCGCCGTCTTCGCCGAAGTCGCCGTCGACCCCGACCTCGGCCAGATCCGCTGCACCCGCCTGGTCGGCGCCTTCGCCGCCGGCCGCATCATCAACCCCCGCCTCGTGCAAAGCCAATATTACGGCGGAATGATCTGGGGCATCTCCTTCGCCCTCCACGAAGCCGCCGTCACCGACCTCCGTTCCGGCCGCATCATGAACGCCAACTTCGGCGACTACCACGTCCCGGTCAACGCCGACGTCCCCTCCATCGAAGCGATCCTGGTCGAAGAGCACGACCCCCACGTGAACCCGCTCGGCATCAAGGGCGTCGGCGAGATCGCCATCACCGGCACCGCCGCCGCCATCGCCAACGCCATCCACCACGCCACCGGCAAGCGCATCCGCCGCTTCCCCATCACCCTCGCCGACCTCCTCTAACCCCCGCCGCACCACCGCGGACTGCCCGCGATCGCGGGAGAGCCGCAGGTGTCCAGACCCCGCGCGTCGTCCTACAGATGTCGAACTGACACTGCCGGAGACCTCGCGTGAATGACCTGACCCAGGCGGACGCGGTGCACGAGCCCGAAGCCACCGCCGCGGACAGGCGGAGCCCGAAATCGCGCCCCATCAGCCTCTGGGGAATCTGCGGCCTCGCCATCGTGATGGGCATCGTGACCGGCTACGGCGCCGTCTTCTTCCGCGCCCTGATCGGCCTCGTCCACAACATCCTGTTCCTCGGCCAGTTCGCCTTCTCCTACGACGCCAGCATCTTCACCCCCGCCTCCCCTTGGGGCGCCGCCGTGATCCTGGTCCCGGTCATCGGCTCGCTCGGCGTCACCTTCATCGTCACTACCTTCGCCCCGGAAGCAAAAGGCCACGGCGTCCCCGAGGTCATGGACGCGATCTACTACAATCGCGGCGTCATCCGCCCGATCGTCGCCGCCGCCAAATCGGTCGCCTCCGCGCTCGCCATCGGCAGCGGCGCCGCCGTCGGCCGCGAAGGACCGATCATCCAGATCGGCTCCGCCCTCGGCTCGACCCTGGGCCAGCTAGTCCGGATGCCCGTCGGACAGCGCATCACCCTGGTCGCGGCCGGCGCCGGCGCCGGCATCGCCGCCACCTTCAACACCCCGATCGGCGGCGTCATGTTCGCGACCGAGCTGATGCTCCCCGAGGTCAGCGTCAACACCTTCCTGCCCGTCGCCCTCGCCACCGGCTGCGCCACCTTTATCGGACGCCTGTATTTCGGCGAAGCACCCGCCTTCACCGTCCCCGAACAACTCGCCGCGCTCCCGAACGCACCCGGAAGCGCCCTGACCCTCGTGCTCTACGGCGTCCTCGGCTGCCTCATCGGCGTCGCCGCCGCCCTGTTCGTCCGCTCGCTGCACTGGGCCGAGGACCTGTTCGAAAAACTCCCCGGCAGCTACCTCCGCCACGCAATCGGCATGTTGCTGGTCGGCGTCCTCATCTACGCCCTGCTGACCTTCGCCGGCCATTACTACGTAGAAGGCGTCGGATACTCGACCATCCAGGCCGTGCTGACCGGCGGCCTGTCCGGCAGCCTGTTCATGCTGCTCCTCTTCGTCGCCAAGCTGGCCGCCACGACCGTCAGCCTCGGCTCCGGGTCCTCAGGCGGCGTCTTCTCGCCCTCCCTGTACCTCGGCGCCACGCTCGGCGCAGGCTTCGCCGGCCTCATCGCCCCGCTCCTGCCCGGCGTGCCGGTCAGCCCGGCCGCGTTCGCCCTCGTCGGCATGGGCGCCATGGTCGGCGGCGGCACCGGCGCCGCCATGACCGCCGTCACCATGATTTTCGAGATGACCCGCGACTACAACATCGTGCTCCCGATGATCCTGGCCGTCGCCCTCAGCCTCGGCGTCCGCCGCATCCTCTCGCGCGAGAACATCTACACCATGAAGCTGGCCCGGCGCGGCCACAACGTACCGAAGGGCCTCCACGGCAACCTCTTCCTGGTCCGCAACGCCCGCGACGTGATGCTCAGGGACATCGTGACCCTCGATGCGGCAACGCTGTTCTCCACCTATCTCACGAAGTCGGAGCGCGCCGGCGGATTGCAGCACGTCGTGGTCACCGAGGATTCGCGCACCGTCGGCGTATTGCGGGTGAACATCGACCTCCGCCGCGCGGTCGGCGCGGCCCAAGCCGAGGTCACCCTCGGCGAGCTGGCGCAGCGCAACTTCACCGTCGTCCGCGAAGACGCCGCGGTCTTCGAAGTCATCACCCGCATGCGCCGCAGACGCGCGACGACGGCGCTGGTACTGGCCGTGCCGGCAACGGCGACGCCAGCCAGGTGGTCGGGATCATCACCAGGGAACACATCGCCGACAGCGTTGCCGACAGCATAAGGCTTTATGCGAGTTGAACCGCATGGAGCACAGATCGCAGGAGGAGCCATTTCGATGACCGTCCCAAGCCCCATCCCGCAATGGCCCACCAGTCTGCTCGAGGTCGGGCCAGAAGCGGACCAATCCATCGTGCTGAGCAGCGAGCCAACATCGCCGGCGCCCGCTACGCCGTCTTCGCCATCCGGGACGATCCGATCTCGCTGACCCCCGACTGCCGCAGCGGCCTACCCTCCGGCACCTACACGGGCTCCACCTTACGGACTCTGTTCGATATCCTGTCGTCCTACACCGACGTCTCCGAACGCTCGGTGGTCAAGCTAGAGACCGGAAAATACGTCTTCCTCCTCCTCCCCGCGCCCGGAGGGCTCTAACCGCGCTGGTGGCCAGCTGGGCGCGGAGCTCTGCCAAGACGCCCTGGTCAGCGCCCAGAAGCGCGGCGTCGTCCAGCGCCGCCGCCGCCTCGCGAAGCCGCCCGGCCTCGATCAACCCCCCGCTAAATAGAGGTGCGGCAATGGCGCCCCTCGATCCAGGGCAAGCGCTCGCCGGAACGCCGCCTCCGCCCCCTCCCGATCCCCCGCCAACTGCCGCGCCAGCCCCAGCCCGGTCGCCGCCTCCGCCAACAGCGGGTCGGCCTCCAGCGCCGCCGCCATCGCCCGCGCCGCCTCCCCTGGCCGGTGCAAGAGCAGCCACGCCGTCCCCGCCCGCAGCAGCACCGCTGCCTCCCTCGACGCTTCCGCCTCCTCCAGATACGGCCCGGCCAGCTCCGCCTCGCCCCGCAGCGCGTGGTGCGCCCCGAGCGCCAGCGCCCCCCAGCTCCGCTCCGGCGCAGCCCGGCGCAGCCGCTCGCCCAACTCCCGCAGCGCCTCCGCATCGCCCAGCGCGACCTTCGCCAGCGCCAGCGTCGCCAGCAGCCCCGGCGCCTCCGGCGACAAATGCAGCGCCGCCTCCGCCGCCCCCGCCGCCGCGCCGGGATCCCGCTGCAACAGCGCCGCCGCGAGCGCGGCGAGCCGCGCGACCTCCTGCGCCCGCAGCGCCTCCCCGTCCGGCACGTCACGGTAACCCTGGGCGAGCAGCGCCCGCACCGCCGCCTCGTCCTCCGGCTCCGGCGGAGCCTTGGCCGGCACCGGCGCGGCCCGCCGCCCCGGCGGGGCCGCCAGTTCCGGCAACACTCGCCCCGGCGCCCCCTCGTCTCGGAGACCGAACCGCGCCAGCACCGTCGGCGCCACGTCCAGCACCCCAGCCCCATGCAGCAGCGTATCGGCCGCCACGCCCGGCCCCGACGCCGCAATCAGCCCCTGCCCCGGTCCGGCCGGCGCCACCACGATCACCGCCGCCTCCGGCCCGGCCAACGCCGCCAATCGCGCCAGCATCGCGTCCTGGAACCGCCAGGCCGCGTCCGAACACCCCGTCCAGCGGCGGCCCAGCTCCCCCGAACCGCGCAAGCGCCCGCTCGAGCCACGCGTAATGCACCGCGAGCAGGTCGGGCGTCCGCCGTTCGGCCAAGTGGGTCGCCGCCGCATGCACCGTCGCCGCCTCCGCGACCAGCACCGCAAGCTCCGCCAGCGCCGGGTCCCGCGCCTGATCCACCCGCCCCAGCTCCGGAACCAGTTCCGCCAGCGTCGCCGCATCCACCTCCGTCGGATGCAGCCGCAAGCCGCGCATCTCCTCCCGCAACTCTGGCGTCACGCAGCGCGGCGGGAGCGCCCATCCCTCCGCGTCCCGCCCCGTCGCGACCGCGAACCGCTCGTCCACATGCAGCCCCGGCCAGGCGGTCGCCGGCCAAGCCCCCGGCCAGCCGGCCACCGCCGTGCGCAGCCCCGCCGCCTCCAGCCGGCTCCACAGCGGCGCCGCCCGCCACGACCCGGCCGATGTCGGCCGCAGCCCGCCGCCGTCCGGCCGCACCTCCGTCGCGAGCGGCACCCCATGCACCTCCGCGTGCCGCCCGGTGGCCAGCGCCGCCCACCGTGCCGGCCCCGCCGCCGGCGGCACGCTCCGCAACGGCCCGGCCACGCCGCCCTCCACGATCCCGCGCAGGAACGGCAAGCCGCCCAACCTCGCCGGCAGCGTCGCCCAATCGGCCCCGGGCAGGCCGACCAGCAGCACCCGCGTCATGCTACATGCGCCTCATGGACCGAACTGACCTAGCAATCGCCCCGGCGCGCGACGCCGAGGCCCGCGCCTGCCGCATGCTGCTCCCCGCCGCCTATACCGGCCCGGAGCCGGAGGTGCTCCTGGCCCGCGGCGGCGACGGCACCATCCTCGGCGCCGCCGCCCTGCGCTGGCAGAGCTGGACCGCGCCGCCCGGCTTTCCCCTGCTCGTCCAGGTCGTCCCCGCCGTCCGTCGCCGCGGCGTCGGCCGCGCCCTGGTCGAAGCCGCCGCAACCCTCGCCCGTGGCGAGGCGCCAGGCCTCTGGTCCTGGGACATGCTGGACGAGGGCAGCGACCCGCCCGCTTCCTCGCCGCCTGCGGCTTCGTGCCGAACACCCGCGTCCGCCACTACCGGGCGGAGGTGGCGGCCGTCGCCTGCCTGACCCGCCCCTTGATCGCACGGCTGCGCGCGCGCGGCCGCATCCCGGCCGACGCCCGCGTCGTGCCGTTGCCGGCCGCGAGTTTGCCTCCATCGCGCGCCTGGTCACCGCCGAGCTGCGCTCCGCCCGCCCCGGCCTGCGCGCCCGGCTCGAAGCCGGCGGAGACGGCATCTCGATCGCCAACTCCGTCGCTCTGCTGGTCGGTGAACAGGTCGCGGGCGCGGTGCTGATTCGCTGGGAGGAGGAGCCGGTGGCGGACGCGATCGTGATCGCGCCCGCCTACCGCGGCGGCTGGGCCAACGCGCTGCTCATCGACGCAATCAAGGACCGCGCCGTCGCCGTCGGCGCGACGCATTGGCGCTTCATGGCCGAGGACGATGTTCGCGACACCGTCAACCTCGCCCTGCGGACCGGCGCCGAGGTGCTGACCGAGCAGGCCGCCTTCTACCGCGCGCTCGCCTGACGCCGGCGCCGCCGCATCGCCACCACCCCAGCCACCCCGGTCGCGAGCAGCGCCAGCGACACCGGCTCCGGCACTGCCTGGTAGGTCACTGACGCCAGCGTGATGTCGAAAACCCCATTGTTGTCCGTGGAGACCACCTCGGCATTTCCCTGAAAGGTCCGGTCCATGTCAGGGCAAACTGTAGGGCAAGTGCCGGTCGTCTTGACCGCCCAGTGTCGGTGGGCAACAACGTCAAATTGCTTCCCTGACATGAAATTGCTCTGAGCGAGCGGCAGCGTATACGGTGTCGTTGAACCGTCGGCCCCGACGAGACCCTTGACCGAGTTCGAATACGTGCTGATCGCCCCATCACCGCTCGCCAGGTGGGGATTGGAGAACGTATAGCGAGATCGTCGTGCCGCCATCGAACGACAGGTTGTATGGCGTGATGCTGAAGTCCGCGTTCGGGTTGATCGTCATGTCGGTCCGGCCTGGGCCTGGCGTGGCCAACCCGGCTGTGCCGCGCGAGCAGCGCAAGCGGGCTCAGCAGTGACGATGCGCGACATCACCGGGGCTCCCGAATTCGTGATTTCAGACACTTCCATGAATCGGATCGCTCACGCAACCCTAAACCGCAAACCCCTTGACCCCCGCCTGTGGAAAATGTTCCTAATCCACCCCATGCTCGCCGCCGCCGCCAACGCCAATGACCTTCCCCCGGAAGAAACCCCGGAGCACCGCCGCGCCCGCCAGCTCGCCTATTTCCGCCGGCTCGCCGACCTCAACATGGAAGCCGCCGAAATCGCCGCCGAGCGCGTCCGCGACGCCCACGCCGCCGGCCCCGACGCCAACACCGCGAGCCCCACCCTCGACCTCGCCCGCGCCACCCGCGGCGTCACGCTGGCCGTCAACAGCGAGAACCGCGTCGTCCGCGGCGAGGTCCTCGAGCCCCGCACCCGCATTCTCCCGTTCGATCGCCGCCGCGCGCCGCTGCAACAAGCGCTGCACCCGCTCGCCAAAGACGAGCCCACGCCGGCCGCCCGCAACGCCTTCCGCGGCGTGATCGACGACGCGATCGACCACGAACTCCTGAGCGACCCCGAAGGCGACATCCCGATCGACGAAGTCCTGATGTCCGTCTGCGACACGATCGGCCGCAAGCCCGACTTCTCGAAGCTCTCCGACGAAGTCCTCGGCATGCCGCCCCGCGTCTGCGACCCGCCCCCCTGGGCCAACCAAACCCCGAAGGACCGCCCCGAAGCCTTCAACCGCGACCAAGAATGAACCCTCACCGCCCCAGCACCGCCCCCACCAACAGCGTGAGGAACAACAGCGCCGAAACCACCTGCCAAAACCGCACGGGATCGCGCTCATAGAGCGAAAACCGCCGCGGCACCGCCGGCCCGCCCGTCGCCATGTTCGCCTCCAGCTCCAGCACGAACTCCAGCACGTCCCCGTGCCGCTCCCGCGGATCCGGCGCGATCGCGCGCGCCAGCGACTGCCCAAGCCACGACGGCAAGTCCGGCCGCCGCCCCTCCAGCGCCGCCGGCCGCCCAAACCGCGGCCGCGAGAACGTCTCCACCTCGCCATACGGATAGGCCCCACCCGCCCACATCCGCCACAGCGTCACCCCCAGCGCGAACAAATCCGACCGCTCGTCGCCCGGCTGCCCCTCGAACAGCTCCGGCGCCATATAGCTCGCCGTCCCCGGCGCATCCCCCGCCGCGAATTCTTCCAAGTGCGGCAGCCGCGCCACCCCCAGATCGATCAGCCGCACCCCGGTCGCCGACAGGATCACGTTCTCCGGCTTGATGTCCCGATGCACCACCCCAGCCCGGTGCAGCGCCGCCACCCCCTTGCCCAGCTCGGTCGCGATCCGCAGCCCCTCCGCGAGCCCCACCGGCGCCCGCAGCAACCGCCGCTCCAGCGTGTCCTCCCCATAGAACGGCATCGCCGAATAGAGCTGGCTCGCCCGCCCCTCCGGCGGCTCCAGCACCTCGCCCACATACGGGCTGCGCACCCGCGCCGCGATCCAGCTCTCCCGCAGATACGCCTTCCGGAACGTCGCCTCCTCGGCCGCGCCGGGCTTCGGGAACTTCAACACCACCGCCCGCCCGTCCCGCCGGTCCCGCCCCCGGAACACCCGGCTGTACATCGCGTCCGCCAGCACCGTCTCCAGCACGAACCCGTCCACCTCCGCCCCCGCCCGCGGCGGTGGCCTGATCGGCCGCGCCGCGACCTCCGCCGCGATATCCGCCTCCTCCGGCGCCGGCAGGTCCAGCACGTCCAGCACCAGCGCGCTCGCATTGTCCCCGATCCGCGCCAGCAGCGCCGCCTGCACCAGCCGCCGCGCCGCCGCCTCCGGCGCCTCCCGCCGCCGCAGCGCGTCCGCGATCTGCCCTTCCGACAGCGCCCCATGCACCCCGTCGCTGACCAGCAGCAGCCGATCGTTCGCCCGCGCCGCATGCTCCGCGTAATCGACCCGCACCGTGTCCGCCGCGCCCAAGGCCCGGCTTAGCGCGTGCGACACCCCCGGCCGCCCCTGCACATGATCCTCCGTCAGCAGCTCGAGCTCGTCGCCCCGCAGCCGATACAGCCGGGAATCCCCGACATGGAACACATGCACCCGCCGCCCCCGCAGCACGAACGCGGTCAGCGTCGTCGCCATCCCCGCCAGCGCCGGATCGGTCCGCCCGAGCGTATGGATCCAACCGTTGACGGCCGCGATCGCCACCCCGCCGGTCCGCCGCACCGGCAGCGCCTCGCTCTGCCCCGTCACCCCGTCGATGAATTCGCGGACCGCCATCTCCGCCGCGACCCGGCCGCCGCGCGAGCCGCCCACTCCATCCGCCAACGCCGCCACCACCCCATGCAGCGACCGCCGGTCCCCCCCGCCTCGCTGCGCGTCACCCGTCCAGCACGCGACGAAATCCTCGTTGGCCGGCCGCTGGCCCCGCTCGCTCGCCAGCCCCTGCCCGACCTGAAGCCCGCTCAGCCCGGTGGCAGCGTCAGCAGCAGCGCCCCGTCGGGACCCGTCCGGATCGGGTACGTGTCCAGCTTGCAATCGGCCCCGATCTCCTGCCCGGTCGCCAGATCATAGGCCCGGTCGTGCAGCGGGCACATGATCACCCGCCCGCCCAGCATCCCGTCCGCCAGCGGCCCCGCCCGATGCGGGCACAGCGCCTGCGTCGCGAACACCTCCCCCGCCCGCGTCCGGAACACCGCGATCAGCAGCCCGGCCACCTCGAACGCCCGCCCCTCGCCAGGCGGCACCTGCTCCACCGACCCGATGCGAATACTCCTTGTCGCGCGACAGCACCTCGCCGGGCATCTCAGGCCTCCACCGGAATGAGCGATGCGAACTGGTTGGCCGTCTTCGGCGCCTCCGGTCGCTCCGTCCACGGGTCGCGATACGCCGCGACCGCCGCCTCGATCTCCGCGTCGAACCGCTCGCCCCACCCCTCGCTATCATCCACCACCACCGCGCGGACCCGCTCGATCCCGACCCGCTCGACCCAGGTGTAGGTCCGCTCCTTGTACTTGGCATCCTCGCGGTAGAATTGCATGAAGCGCCCGGCGATCCGCATCACCGCGTCCTCGCCATCCACCGTGCACAGCAGATCGCCCTTGCGCACATGCGACGCCGCCCGCGCCGCCGACATAGAGCTCCCACTTCCCGTCGCCGATCGCGACCGCGCCGAGATCCTTGATCAGCGCCTCCGAGCAGTTCCGCGGGCACCCCGCCGTCGCCAGCTTCATCTTCCCCGGACTGTCCGACAGCGACCGGAACGTCTTCTCGATCCGCACCGCCAGCCCCATGCTGTCGCCCAGCCCGAACCGGCAATGGTCGATCCCGATGCAGCTCTTGCAGGTCCGGTAGCTCTTGCCCCAGGCATGGCCCGCCGGCATCCCGATGTCGCGCCAGATCCCCGGCAGGTCTTCCTTCTTCACCCCCACCAGATCGATCCGCTGCCCGCCCGTCAGCTTGACCAGCGGCACCTGATACTTCACCGCCGCCTGCGCGATCCGCATCAGCTCATCCGGCGTGCACACCCCGCCCGCCATCTCCGGCACCACCGAGAAGGTCCCGTCCTTCTGGATATTCCCGTGCACCCGGTCGTTGATGAACCGCGCATCCCGCTCGTCCTCGTACTCGCCGGGCCAGATCGTGTTGAGCAGCGAAGCGAGCGGGATCTTGCTCGCCGGGTCCTCGATCGCCGCCGGCCAGCGCGGCGAACACCGACGGACACCGAGCGCAGCCCCTGCGCCTTGATCGCCGCGATCAGCTCCTGCTTCTTCATCGGGATGCACGGCACGTAGTAGTGGACCGAGGGATCCTCCTCGACCGCGCCGCCGGCGAACCACGCCGATCACCTCGCCGACCAGCCCCTTGCACGACCCGCAGCCCTTCCCGGCCCGCGTCGCGTTCATCACCGCCGGCAGGCTCTTGGCCCCCGCCGCCACCGCCTCCCCGATCGCCGCCTTGGACACGCCGTTGCAGTTGCACACCTGCGCCTCCGCCGGCATCTCGTCGATGCGTCACCTTCGCCGGCGGCGCCCCGAGATCGAACAGCAGCGACAGCCGCTCCTCCGGCAACGGGCGAGTCCCGGTCGAACGCCTGCATCAGGAACGCGGCCTTGGAGATGTCCCCCATCAGGATGCCGCCCACCAGCCGCCCATCCCGCACGATCAGCTTCTTGTAGGTCCCCTGCGCCGGCTCCTGGAACTGGATGATCTCGTCCCGCTCCTCCTTGCGGCTCCGTGACGCCCATGGAGGCCAGCTCGACGCCCATCACCTTCAGCTTCGTCGCCAGCTTGGAGCCGTGATACGCCGCGTCGCGGTTCGCGCTCGGTCACATGGTCCGCGAACACCTTCGCCTGGTCCCACAGCGGCGCCACCAGCCCATAGACCATGCCCCGATGCTGCGCGCACTCGCCGACGACGTAGACGTTCATGTCGTCCACCGAGCGCATGTGGTTGTCCACCACGATCGCCCGCTCCACCGTCAGCCCGGCCCGCGTGCCCGAGCTCCGCATTCGGCTTGATCCCCGCCGCCACCACCAGCAGGTCGCACGGGATCGAGCTGCCGTCCTTGAACGTCCAGCCCCTCCACCCGCTCCTCGCCCAGCACCCGCGTCGTCGACGTCGCGAGCCGGACCGAGATCGCCCATCCGCTCCATGCCGCTTCTTCAGCATGGCCCCGCCGGCCCATCGAGCTGCTGCTCCATCAGATGCCCGCCGAGATGGATCACCGTCACCTCGCAGCCATGCGACAGCAGCCCGCGCGCCGCCTCCAGCCCGAGCAGCCCGCCGCCGATCACCGCCGCCCGCTTCCCCGGCCCGGCCGCCGCGATCATGCCCTCGCGTGTCGTCGATCGTGCGGAACCCGAACGCCCCCGGCTTCAGCCCGCCGCCCTCCAGATGCAGCCCCGGGATCGGCGGCATGAACGCCCGCGACCCGGTCGCGATCAGCAGCACGTCGTACGTCTCCCGCACCCCGTTCTCCGCGTGGACCACCTGCGCGAACCGGTCGATCTCGTTCACCCGCGCGCCGGCATGCAGCGTGATGCCGTTCTCCGCGTACCACTCGAGCGGATTGAGGAAGATCTCGTCATAACCCTGCTGCCCGCTCAGGATGTTGGACAGCATGATCCGGTTGTAGTTGCCGTACGGCTCGTCGCCGAACATGACGATGTCGAACAGCTCGCCGCCGCCGCGCGCCAGCACCTCCTCCACCGCCCGCGCGCCCGGCCATCCCGTTGCCGACCACCACCAGCTTCCGCTTGCTCACCGCCGCCTCCGCTCAGATCTCGATCAGGCCGATGTCGAGCACGATGTGTCCGCTGGTCCCCTCCGGGGCCGCGACGAACACCGTCACGCTGCTCTCCGGCATCAGGTCCTCCACCACCGCGAGCGGGACGTGGACGGCGCCCTTGGCGCCGATCGGGAACGTCCGGAACGGCTTGCCGTCCCGCACCAGGCTGATCGCCACCATCGCGTCGGCCGAGTTGCCGGCCCGGAAATAGATCAGCTGCGAGCGCTTGTCCGACGGCACCGTGTAGCCAACCTCCGCGCCGAGCGGCGCCGGCGCGGCCAGGCCCTGGCCGGAGAAGCCGTATACGTTCCGTTGATGAATCGAGGTGTGGTTTCCATCGTCGCCCTTGGCTCACTTCGCCCGGCGACCATGCGAGAACTATGCCGGGATCGCGCCCGCCGCCTGCGCCTCCTCCGGCACCCGGCTTCGGGCGCGACATGCACGGCGCAGACCTTGAACTCGGGGATGCCCGAGACCGGGTCGGTGTAGGTGCTGGTCAGCAGGTTGGCGCAGGCCTCGCCGCCCCAGTGGAACGGCACGAACACCGTATCGAGCCGGATCGTGCGCGATCAGCCGGGCCCGCATCACGCGCCGTGCCGCGCCGCGAGGTCAGCCGCACCCGCGTCGCCCTGCGCGATCCCGAGCGTGCGCGCCATGTCGGCATGGATCTCGCAGAATGCCTCCGGTTCGGCCGCGTTGCAGCTCCGGCGCCCGCCGCGTCTGCGTGCCGGACTGGTACTGCGCCATGACCCGGCCGGTGGTCAGGATCATCGGGAAACTCCGCGTCCGGCTCCTCCGCCGTCGCCCGGTGCTCGACCCGGTGGAACCGCGCCCGCCCGCTCGCGCGTCGCGAACCGGTCGAGGAACGGGCGCGACGTGCCCGGATGGCCCTCGCCCGGGCAGGGCCAGAACACGCCGTCCTCCGCCTCGATCCGCTCCCAAGTGACGCCGCTATAGTCCGCCACCCCGCCCGCGCTGGCCCGGCGCAGCTCGTCGAAGATCGCCCGCGGCTCCGCGCTGAACCGCTCGCCCCTGCCCCAGCCGGTCCGCCAGCGCCTTGACGATCTCCGCATCCGTCCGCACGCCCGTCGAGCGGCGCCACCATCCGCCGCCGCAGCAGGATCCGGCCCTCCAGATTGGTCATCGTGCCCTCCTCCTCCGCCCACTGCGCGGCCGGCAGCACGACGTCGGCGATCGCGGCCGTCTCCGACAGGAACGGGTCCGCCACCACCAGCAGCTCCAGCGCTCTCCAGCCGCCGCCGCAGCTGGCCCGCCGCCGGCGCCGAGACCAGCAGGTTGCAGCCGAACACCAGCAGCGCCCGGATCTCGCCGCCGCACTGCCTCAGCAGCTCCGTCGCCGGCGGACCCGGCGGCGGCAAGCTCTCCGGCGCCACGCCCCACACCCCTGCGACATGCGCCCGGTCCGCCGCGTTGGCGAGCGAGCCGATACCCGGGCAGTTGGTCGGACTTCTGCCCGTGCTCGCGCCCGCCCTGGCCGTTGCCCTGCCCGGTGAACGTCCCCCAGCCGGAATAGCGCTTCCCCGCCTTGCCCAGCGCCAGCGCCAGATTGATGAAGCCCAGCACGTTGTCCACGCCGTGGCTCTGCTGCTCCGGCCCCCGACCGGTCATGATGAAGGCGTGCTCGGCCTCGCCCAGCATGTGCGCCGCCTCGCACCAGCAGCTGCGCCGGCACCCCGGTAATCCGCTCCGTCCGGTCCGGCCACCACGACGCGACCAGCCGCCGCACCGCCTCGAACCCCTCCGTCCGCTCCGCGATGAAGCGCCTCGTCGATCAGCCGTCCCGCACCGCGATGTGCAGCAGCCCATTGGCCAGCGCCGCATCCGTCCCCGGCGTCGGCTGCAGGTACAGCGTCGCCGCCTGCGCCGTCGCCGTCCGGCGCGGGTCGGCGACGATCAGCTTGCCGCCGCGCGCCAGCTGCGCGTCGAAATACTGCATGATCGGCGGCATGGTCTCCGCCGGGTTGCTGCCGACGAGCAGGATCGCATCCGCGCCCGGGATGTCCTCCAGCGGGAACGGCAGCCCGCGGTCGAGCCCAAGCGCCCGATTGCCCGCCGCCGCCGCCGACGCCATGCAGAACCGGCCATTATAGTCGATGTGCCGCGTTTGCAGGCCGACGCGGGCGAACTTGCCCAGCATGTAGGCCTTCTCGTTGGTCAGCCCGCCGCCGCCGAACACCGCCGACCGCATCGGGCCCGGACTCGGCCGCGGATCGCCTCCAACGCCGCGCACGATCCGGTCCAGCGCCTCGTCCCAGCTCGCCTCCCGCAAGCGTGCCGCCCTTGCCGGTCGCGCAGCAGCGGCGTGCGCAGCCGGTCCGCCGCCTGCAGCGGGTCGGCCGCGGTCCAGCCCTTGCGGCACAGCCCGCCGCGGTTGGTCGGGAAGTCCCGCGCCGCGACCGCCAGCCGGCCCGGCGTCCTCCGGATCCGGCACCAGCTCCATCGCGCATTGCAGCGCGCAATACGGGCAGTGCGAGCCCGACAAGGGCTAGATCCGCCCCATCCCGGGCGCCGCGCCCCAGGTGGTCCGCCAACGCGTCTTCACGAACAGCACGCCCGCCAGCGCGATCACCGCCAGCGTCGCGAACACCAGGAACCCCGCCTGATACGACCCGGTCAGCAGCTTCGAGTAGCCGAGCGAGGACGCCAGGTAGAACCCGCCGATCCCGCCCGTCATGCCCACCAGCCCGGTCATCAGCCCGATCTCGCGCCGGAACCGCTGCGGCACGAGCTGGAACACCGCGCCGTTGCCCATGCCCAGCGCCAGCATCCCGATGATGAACGCCGTCAGCGCCATCCACGCCGCCGGCAGCCCGCTGCTGACCACCACCAGCGCCACCGCCGCCACCGTGTACATGATCGACAGCGCCTTCACGCCCCCGATCCGGTCCGCCGTCGTCCCGCCCACCGGCCGCACCAACGACCCGGCGAACACGCAGGCCGCCGCGAAATATCCCGCGACCTTCGGGTCGAGCCCATATTGATCGTGGAAATAGCTCGGCAGCGACGACGCGAGCCCGGAGAAGCCCCCGAACGTCACCGCGTAGAACAGCATGAACCACCACGCGTCGCCGATCCGGAACACCGCCGCGTACTGCGCCAGCGTCTTGGCCGGCGGCCGCTCCGGGCTCTCCCGCGCCAGCACCACATAGGTGATGAACGCCACCGTCAGCGGGATTGCCGCCATTCCGAGCACGTTGGTCCAACCATAGGCGGCCGCCAGCCCCGGCGCGAACAGCGCGGACAGCACCACCCCCGAGTTCCCCGCCCCCGCGATCCCGAGCGCGACGCCCTGCATCTCCGGCGGATACCACCGCGACGCCAGCGGCAGCGCCACCGCGAATGAAGCGCCCGCAACGCCGAGCACAACACCCAGGCACAGCACTTGCGCGAAACTGTGCACCCCGAACCACCACGCCGATCAGCAGCCCGGCGATCACGATCACCTGCCCGATCATCCCCGTCCGCAGCGGCCCGATCCGGTCCACCAGCACGCCGTTGACCACCCGCAACAGCGCGCCGGACAGCAGCGGCACCGCGACCATCAACCCCCGCTGTCCCGCATCCAGATGCAGCGACGAGGCGATCTGCACCCCAAGCGGGCCGAGGATCACCCAGACCATGAACGCCATGTCGAAGTAGAAGAAAGCCGCAAACAGCGTGGGCGGATGTCCGGCTTTTAGGAACGCTTTGCTGACCATTTGATCCCGTCTGGTCGTGAACCGCTCCCCCGATGCAAGCGCCGGGCCGTCCCTTTGCGGGGCCGGCGCGCTGCCATACTGTCGCGGACCGGAAAGGAGAGGCGGACATGGGACAGTCGCGGTGGTTGAGCATCGGTGGGTCGTTGCTCGTAGGCCTATTCGTGGCCTACCTCGACCGCACCAACCTGTCCGTCTCGCTGCCCCAGCTCTCGAAGGACATGGGCTTCGCCGGCGAGGGATTCGCCGTCACCTCGAGCTGGGCGCTGACCATCTTCCTGATCGGCTACGCGCTCGCCAACATCCTGGGCGGCTTCGCGACCAGACGCTTCGACCCCAAGTCGGTGGTGATCGCCTGCTTCGCGCTCTGGTCGCTCGCCACCGTCGTAGTCGGCTTCACCAGTTCGACCGCCGTCTTGCTCGTCTGCCGTCTCATCCTAGGCGTGGCCGAGGGCATCTACTGGCCGCAGCAATCCCGCTTCGCCCGCGCCTGGTTCGCGCCCGAGGAGCGCACCCGCGCCAACGCCGTCATCCAGTATTATGGCCAGTTCCTGGCCCTCGCGATCGGCTTCATGGTGCTGACCCCGATCTATGACGCGTTTGGCTGGCGCGTGCTGTTCTTCCTCACCGGCGGCATCGGCCTCGTGCTGATCGTGCCGCTCTACATGGCCAACCTGCGGCCCGAAGCCGAGGCCCCTTACCGGCCGGAGCGGCAGGAGACCAGCCGGCTCACGCTCGCTGCCCTGGGCGGCGCGCCGTTCCTGCTCGTCGTGTTCAGCTACATCACCCAGGGCATGCTGTTCTGGGGCATCACCCTGTGGATCCCCCTCGCGGTCCGCTCCCTCGGCTTCACCGGGCTCGCCCAAGGCTTCGCCAGCGCCCTGCCCTATGTCGCCGCCGTGCTGCTCGCGGTCCCGATCGGCCTGATCAGCGACCGCACCGGCAGGCGTGTGCTGATCGCCGCACTCGGGCTGATCATCCCCGGCCTGCTGCTTCTCCTGCTCCCCGCCGTCGACAGCGGCGCGGCCAAGCTCGCGCTGATCACGGTGGCACTCGGCTATTACGCGAGCAGCTACACGCCCAACATCTGGTCGATCCTGCAGGGCACGGTCGAGCCGCGCGCGATCGGCCCGGCGGCGGGCATCATGAACGGGCTCGGCGCCGGCGGCGGCGGCACCATCGCCGGGTTCCTGGTCGGCCTGCTCAACGCCTCCACCGGGTCCTACATGTCGGGCTTCATGGTGCTGGGCGGGCTGGTGGTCCTCGGCGGGATCGCGCTGCTCGTCTACGGCCGCGCCATCGCGCCTGGCCGGCCCGAGGCAACCGCAGGCCTCGCCGCCCGATGAAAATCACGGATGTCCGCACCCACGTGCTCGAGGCGCAGCTCGAGCAGCCCTTTGCCTATTCGCAGGCCTGGTACGAGCGGCGCGGCGCCATGCTGGTCGAGATCGTCGGCGAGGACGGCAACAGCGGCTGGGGTGAGGCGTTCGGCCCGGCGCGCGTCACCGCCGCGATCGTCGCCCACTATCGACCCCTCCTCGTCGGCGCCGACGCGCTGGCGACGGAGGCGATCTGGCAGTCGCTCTACAACATGCTGCGCGACCACGGGCAGAAGGGCGTCGCGATCGAGGCGCTGAGCGCCGTCGACATCGCGCTATGGGACCTGAAGGGCCGCCATCTCGGCCTGCCCGTGCACCGCCTGCTCGGCGGCCCCTTGCGCACGGACGTCGAAGCCTACGCCACCGGCTTCTACCGCAAGCGCGGCGGCGATCCTCTCGACTATCTCCTCGCCGAGGCCCGGGAGCGCGTCCAGGAAGGCTTCACCGGCATCAAGCTCAAGCTCGGCTTCGGCCTCGAGGACGACATCCGCCTCTGCCACACGGTCCGCCGCGCCGTCGGCGACGATCTCCGCATCATGGTCGACGCCAACCACGCCTACGACGCCACCGCCGCGATCCGGCTCGGCCGCGCGATCGAGGAGCTCGATATCGCCTGGTTCGAGGAGCCGGTGCCCCCGGAGGACCTCGCCGGCTATCGCGAGGTCAAGGCGGCGCTGCGCATCCCCGTCGCCGGCGGCGAGGCCGAGTTCACCCGCTGGGGCTTCCGCCCCCTGCTCGCCGAGCGCTGCGTCGACATCGCCCAGCCCGACGTCTGCGCCGCAGGCGGCATCTCCGAGTGCAAGAAGATCGCCGACATGGCCAACGCGTTCGGCGTCCGCGTCAACCCGCATGTCTGGGGCACCGGCGTCGGCCTTGCCGCCTCCCTCCAGCTCATCGCCGCCCTGCCCCACAACCCGCCCGGCCTGCATCCGATCGAGCCGCTGCTCGAGTTCGACCGTTCGGAGCACCCGATCCGGATGGCGGTGCTGCAGGAGGCGATCGTGCAGAGCGGGGGCCGGGTTGCAATCCCGCAGGGACCCGGGCTCGGCGTCGAGATCGAGCGTGCCGCGCTGGACCGCTTCCGTGTCGCCTGACCCCGCCCCGCCGCGCCAGCGCGGGAGGCCCGTCGCACGGCTGATCGAGCGCACCATCTTCGGCAGTCGCTGGCTGATGGCGCCGTTCTACCTTGGCCTGATCCTCGGCCAGCTCGCCTTGCTTGCCAAGTTCGTCCAATACACCTGGAAGATGTTGGCCGGCGCGCTCGACGCCAGCGGGACCGCGATGATCGTCTCCGTGCTGTCGCTGATCGACCTAGGCCTCATGGCCAACCTCCTCCTCATCGTCATCCTCGCGGGCTACGAAACCTTCGTCTCACGACTGGAGCTGGACGAGCAGGCCCGGCTGGACTGGATGGGCCAGGTCGGTTTCGGCGACCTCAAGCTGAAGCTGATGGCCTCCATCGTCGCGATCTCCGCCATTCAAGTGCTGGAGGAGTTCATGGAGGTCAGCGACATCTCGGACCGCGACCTCGCCTGGATGGTCGGCATCCTCCTCGTGTTCGTCGTCTGCGCGCTGTTGCTCGCGCTGATGGATCGGGTCAGCCCGAAGCACTGAACTGTGATCTTCCGTCTCGGCCGCCACTGGTGCCCACGGCAACGGCGTTAACCGTCGCTTAAACTATCGTCGCCAAAGTCCCGCACGATGTGACGGCAAAATCCGCACGCGGATCATTGGCGCCATATCTCTGCTCTTGCCCATAACTGGGCGGTCGAGCTCCGGCGCCTCCTGCGGAGACTTGACCATGGCAGTTCTGGCGGTCGGTACTGGCCAGGAATACAGTACCATTGCGTCCGCGATTGCAGCCGCCGGGGACGGCGACGTGATCCAGGTGCAGGCGGGCACCTACACCAACGACTTCGCCGAGATCACCCATAAGATCACCCTCGAGGCGGTCGGCGGCCCCGTGAACATGGTCGCCACCGAGCCGATCCCGAACGGCAAGGCGATCCTGGTCACCGACACGGACGTCACCATCAACGGGTTCACCTTCTCGGGCGCGACCGTCACTGACGCCAACGGCGCCGGCATCCGCTACCAGGGCGGCAACCTGGTGATCGAGAACTCGGTGTTCGAGAACAACCAGAACGGCATCCTCGCCGGCGTCGTGCCGGGCGGCACGATCGACATCGAGAACTCGGAGTTCATCAACAACGGCTCCGGCACCGGCTACACCCACGGCATCTACATCGGCGACATCGCCAAGCTCACCGTCAACAACAGCTATTTCACCGGCACCAATGTCGGCCACGAGATCAAGAGCCGGGCCGAGACCAACGTCATCACCAACAGCCGCATCCAAGACGGCCCGAACGGGACCGCGAGCTACACGATCGACCTGCCGAATGGCGGCAACGACACGATCACCAACGACGTGATCGAGAAGGGGCCGAACTCGGAAAACCCGGTCATGATCTCCTTCGGCGAGGAGGGCGGGATCTACGCCAACTCGCAGCTGACGGTCTCGAACGACACGCTGCTTTACGACCACTCGTCCTCGTCCTCGTCCGTGTTCGTGCGCAACTCGACCTCGGCCCAGGCCACGGTGAGCAACAACGAGTACCATGGCCCGTCCGCCGCCCACGTTCTGAGCGGGACCGGCACCGTCTCCAACGACACCGCACTCAGCACCGAGCCCGCGCTCAATACCAGTTCGCCGGTCGACACGGACCCGAGCGACAGCACGGCAGCCGGCAGCGGCGGGTCCTCCGGCGCAACCGGCAGCATGCCGCCGTCGAGCGTCACAACGCCGGTCTCGCTCGGCACCAATGGCAGCAACACGCTACAACCGGTGAACCTGCCGAACGGCGAGCTGCCCGTGTACCGCTTCTTCGACAGCGTCACCGGCACCCAGTTCCTCACCGACAGCACCGCCGAGGCCGACCAAATCCTTGCCACCCGGCCCGACTTGGCCAGCGAGGGCCTCGCCTTCGCCGCCGCTAACCCCAGCGACCCGGGCGCCGCCTCGATCTACCGCTTCTTCGATACCTCGAACGGCACCCACTTCTTCACCGAGAGCGCCACGGAGCGCGATTCGGTGATCGCGACGCGTCCGGACATGACCTACGAAGGCGTGGCGTTCGACGATTACACCACCCAGCAGCCCGGCACCGTGCCGGTCTATCGCTTCTTCGAGACCACGAACGGCACGCACCTGTTCACCGACAGCGCCTCCGAACGCGCCTCCATCCTGGCCACGAGGCCCGACCTCACCCCGGAGGGGATCGCCTTCTACGCACCCTCGACCAGCTAACTCAGGCGACCAGGGGCGCGCGCTCGGCCGCGGCCCGCGCCCAGGCCAGCCCGGCATCCTCGTCGAACAGCTCGGCCAGCTTCTTCATGACCGTGCCGCCCAGCTCCTCGGCGTCCACGATGGTCACCGCGCGGCGGTAATACCGAGTCACGTCGTGGCCGATGCCGATCGCGATCAGCTCGACCAACTCGCGGCTCTCGACCTCGTGGATGACCTGCCGCAGATGCTTCTCGAGGTAGTTGCCGGGATTGACCGACAGCGTGCTGTCGTCCACCGGCGCGCCGTCGCTGATCACCATCAGGATGCGCCGATGCTCCGGCCGCCCGGCCAGGCGCCGATACGCCCAGAGCAGCGCCTCGCCGTCGATATTCTCCTTCAGCAACCCCTCGCGCAGCATCAGCCCGAGATTCTTGCGCGCCCGCCGCC
Source organism: uncultured Alphaproteobacteria bacterium (assembly GCA_963708585.1). Classification (GTDB taxonomy): domain Bacteria; phylum Pseudomonadota; class Alphaproteobacteria; order Acetobacterales; family Acetobacteraceae; genus JAVVHH01. The sequence goes on from CAVPSW010000002.1 coordinate 41,039, forward strand.
AGGGCGCGTCGGCCGACTTGTAGATGATGTGCCGGAGATCGTTCAGCCGCCCGGGGTTGCGCGGCTTGCCGTCCTGGACCCACCGCTCCCGGCTCTGCCCGCCCTTCCAGGCGCGGGTGGTGAAGCCGAGGATCTCGACCTTGACCGCGCAGCGCTCGAGCGTGCGGGCCAGGATGTCGCCGCACATCGCCGCCACCGTGATCGGCCGGCCCCGCATCGACCCGGAATTGTCGATCAGCAGCGTGACCACGGTATCGCGGAAATCCGTCTCCCGCTCCCGCTTGTAGGAGAGCGCCAGCAGCGGGTTGACCACCACGCGGGCGAGCCGCCCGGCGTCCAGCATCCCCTCTTCCAGATCGAACTCCCAGGCCCGGGTCTGCTGCGCCAGCAACCGCCGCTGCAGCCGGTTCGCGAGCTTGCTGACCACGCCCTGCAGGTGCTGGAGCTGCTGATCGAGCTGCTGGCGCAGCCGGGTCAGCTCGTCGGCGTCGCAGAGATCCTCCGCGTCCACCTCCTCGTCATAGGCGCGGGTGTAGGCGCGATAGCCCTGCTGATCGTCGCCGACCGGCTTCTCACGGCGCTGCTGCGGGCCGCCGGGGCGATCCTCGCCTTCGGCAGTGGCGGCGTCCTCGTCCGCCTCGTCCTGGCCCTCGTCCTCGCTCGCGTCGGCTTCCATCTGCTCGGGCTGCGCGCCGAGCATGGATTCCGCCTCGCTCTGCTGGTCCCCCTGCTGCTGTTCCTGATTGTCCTGGGCGCCGCTCTGCTCCCCGCCCTCTTCCGAATCGTCCGATTGCTCGTCCGGCTCCGTCTCCAGCTCCGCCTCGGCCAGGTCGAGTGCGGCCAGCAGCTTGCGCGCGGCGCGGGTGAACCGGGTCTGGTCGTTCTGTGCCTCGGCCATTTCGGCCAGGGCCGCGTCCGCCTGTTCGCCCAGCGTGCCGCGCCACGTCTCCAGGATCCGGGCCGCCGCCTCCGGCGACGCCTGGCCAGACATCTGCTCGCGCGCCAGCAGCGCCAGCGCCGAGGCGAGCGGCAACTGGTCCTTCCGCGTCATCCGGTCAAAGCCCTCGGACTCGCACTCCTCCTGCAGCCGAGCGCGCAGGTTGGCGGCAACGCCCTCCATGTGCCGGGAGCCGACCACCTCCACCCGCGCCTGCTCCAGCGCGTCATACACATCCTTGGCCTCGCGCCGCCCGGGGCTGCGCGAGGCATGGATCGCATCGTCGTGGTGGCGCAGCCGGAGCGCCACGCTGTCCGCGGCGCCGCGCAGCTTCGCCATCTCGGTGGGCGGCAGCGACCGTGTCGGCAGCGGGAGCCGGGCGCGCTTGCCCACGAGGCCGGACGGCCCCGGCTGGAACGCGACCTGCACCTCCGGCGACTGCGCGATGGCCCGCAGCGTCCCCGCCGTGGCGCGCTTGAAGTCCTCGGTCCGGGCGTTGTCCTTACTGTTCGAACCCGACATGCGCTCTACGCCGCCCTCTCTGTTCCTCTCGCCTCACCGCCGCCCATAAAACCCGTCAGGAGTCGAATGGCGTCGGTTTGTGAGCACCGGAGCGGAGCGACCATACGGGTCGTGAGCACCGGAGCGCAGCAAACCGGCGTCAGGCGGCCAGCCTCACGGGATTTACAACCCTTTGCGCGGTGCCAGCAGCCCGGTCGGCAGCTCCTCATTGAAGCAGCGCTGGTAATATTCAGCCACCGTGCTGCGCTCAGCCTCGTCGCACTTGTTGAGGAACGTCAGGCGGAACGCGAACCCGACATCGCCGAAGATCCGGGCGTTCTCCGCCCACGTCATCACCGTGCGCGGCGACATCACCGTCGAGATGTCCCCGTTGATGAACCCGGCGCGCGTGAGATCCGCCAGCGCCACCATGCTCTCGATCTGCTTCTTCTTGGCCTTGTCCTCCGGCTTGACGCCGGCCTTGGCCATCACGATCGCGGTCTCCTGCGCGTGCGGCAGGTAATTCAGCGTCGCCACGATGTTCCAGCGGTCCATCTGGCCCTGATTGATCTGCTGCGTGCCGTGATAGAGCCCGGTCGTGTCCCCGAGGCCGACCGTGTTCGCCGTGGCAAACAGGCGGAAGCTCGGATGCGGCCGGATCACCTTGTTCTGGTCCAGCAGCGTGAGCCGCCCCTCGACCTCCAGCACGCGCTGGATCACGAACATCACGTCCGGCCGGCCCGCATCGTACTCGTCGAACACCAGCGCGCAAGCGTGCTGGAGCGCCCAGGGCAGGATGCCCTCACGGAACTCGGTCACCTGCTTGCCGTCCTTCAGGACGATCGCGTCCTTGCCGATCAGGTCGATGCGGCTGATGTGGCTGTCCAGGTTGACGCGGATGCACGGCCAGTTCAGCCGCGCCGCCACCTGCTCCACATGCGTCGACTTCCCAGTCCCGTGATAGCCCTGGATCAGCACCCGACGGTTGAAGGCGAAGCCGGCCAGGATCGCGAGCGTGGTCTCGCGATCGAACACGTAAGCGTCGTCCACCTCCGGCACGTGCTCGGTGCGGACGGAGAAGGCCGGCACTTCGAGGTCGGTGTCGACCCCGAACACCTGTCGCGCCGTCACCGTCATGTCCGGGACGTTGATGGCCGAGGTCGGGGTCGCACGGGCGTCAGCGAGCGCAGCGATGTTGTTCATAAGCCTAAAGTGTCCCTGTACCGTTCCGAAAGGCCGCCCACCCGAGGAGAAGACTACCCCCCTCGTCAACGCGGCGAAAGGCTCAGCCGGCCGCCGCCATCCGGGGCTCCGTGGTCAAATAATGCCGAACGGCGGCGTATGCGAGGTTGATCAGCTTCAGCCGCTCCTCCGAGGCACGGTCCCCGCCGTTCGCGTCGGGATGGTGGCGCTTGGCTAGTTCCTTGTAGCGGGCCTTGAGCGCGTCCATCGAGATCGGCCAATCGAGCCCCAGCGTCTGCACCGGCTCGCGCAGTTCGCTTGGCACCAGCGACTCCCGCCTCTGCTCGCGGCGAAGTGGGTCCCCGTGCAGCACGTGGAGCTTGTCGCGCAACGCCGTCTCGTCGACTGCCCGGCCGCCAATGCTGCCAAGCGGCCAGGTCGGGCGCTGCCAGCCGGTGTCGAGCCGCGTCTGCCGCTCGATTTCGCCGGGGGTCATGCCTTTGTAATAGTCCCAGCTCGCATTGTACGCGCGGACGTGCTCGAGGCAGAACCAGTGGTATTGGTTCAGCGCCGCCCGTGATTTGGGCGCGCGGTACTCGCCCGCCTCCGTGCAGCCAGGATGGTCGCAGGTTCGGCCCGGCGCGTCCGGATCGGGCGCGTAGGCCCGGGGTCGCGTTGAACGTCGGGTCATCGGGCAGTTATGTGCGTTCGGGGTGGCGCGGGGCAAGGCCCGCCGGTAGATGGGGGCTATGACGAACCGCGCCGCCCGCATCGAATTGACCCTCCGCGAGCGTTTCGCGCCCAGCGTGCTGCAGGTCGTCGACGACAGCGCCAAACACGCCGGCCATGTGGGCGCACGCGCGGAGGGCGAGACCCATTACAGTGTGCTGGTCGTGTCCGACCGGTTCCGCGGCGTCGGCCGGGTCGACCGGCATCGGCTGGTGAACGAGGCGCTCGCGGAGGAGTTCGGCGCCGGCCTGCACGCGCTCGCGCTGACGCTCAAGGCTCCGGACGAGCGGTAGCCGCATACAGCTCCGGCCAACTCCGGCGCGCGATCTCGCCGCCGTCCTCATAGGCCAGGCACGAGTTGAGCAGCGCCGGCCGTTTCGGGTTCTCCACCGCGTTCGGCGCACTCACTTTGGGGCGCCGCACCACGATCAGCGTCTGGAACGCGACCGTGCCCATCTGCCCCAGCAGCTCGCGCAGATGCGTGCAACCCTTGATGCCCCCCACCCGCTCATTGGCGGCCCTCAGGAAGCCGCGGCCAACGGTGAGCCCGGCGAGGGCGGAAAAGTTCGGCGCCGCCGCAGGGCAGGCGAAGTACGGCCCGAACTCGGTCGCCGCCTCGAACCGGCGGATCACCATGTCGTCGCCCACCGTCATGCGCGCCAGCATGCCATGGAGCGGCGTGCCGGGCCGGATCTCGCCCCGGTCCTCGTTGCTGAACGTGTAGCTCTTGGTGTCGGTCAGCCGGGCCTCGATGTCGAACAGCCCGTCGTCGCGCTGGTAGCCGCGCAGCTCGATGTCGCGCAGGTGCAGAAGGCGCCGCGGCGCCGGGTCACTGAGGGGCATCTAGTTATTCCTTAAAGGAAGCGCGCCATCCGCACGGCCGTGTGGCCACGGCTCGCGCGCAGGCTGGGCATGATGAGCAGCGTCTCGTCGTGGGGGGTGCGGATCTCGGTCTCGCCGTCGAGCGCGATCAGCGTGTTGCGCTCCGGGATGACGTCGCCGCCACGAAAGGGCTGCAGGAATGTGAACAGGCTGGTGGCCGCCGTCACCGCCACCGTCACTTCGGCGCAGCGCGGCGCCTTGCGGGGGATCGGCGACGGCGCCATCCCGGCATGGCCGAGCATCGCACCGACGCAGCTCCGCATCACCGCGACCGTCTCCTGTTGCCAGTGCTGTCCCGCCTCCACCAGGCAGGCCGCCGCCTCGCCCGGCCCGGTGAACCGCGGGTAGTCGATCAGCCGCGGCCCGGTCGCGTGGCCGTGGTCGGCCACCACCAGGTCCGGCACCCCAAGCGCTACGGCCAGCGCCCGGCCACGCTCTCCGGGCCCGCAGAGCAGCAGCGGGTCGCTCGGCCACAGCATCGAGTGCAGATCGAGCAGCAGGTCGGCAGTGTCGATGATCGGCCGCAACGCACGCGCCCGGATCAGCTCGCTGCTGCTCCGCGGCCCGTCCAGCACCGCCGGGTCCCAGAGCCGGTTCATGTCCTCCTCGAGGAAGCGCGAGGCGGTCGGCTGCTCCGGGTCGAACCGGACGTAGGCGGACAGGTTGGCGAACACCAGCGTCAGCCGTCCGCGTGCCGGGCGGACTCCCCGCCGGAGCATCTCCTCGAGCACGATGGCGCCGGCGATCTCGTTGCCGTGCAACAACGCCGCGAGCACGACGTGCGGACCCGACAGGCCGGAGTCCCAGGTCGTCACGCCGGGTGTTCCGGTGTTGCCGGACAGCCAGGGCCGGAGGTCGGGCGCTTCGAGCTCCACGGGGAAGTGCGGAACGGCGCCGGAAGAAGGTAGAGCGGAACCCATGAATGCCCGTACTCTACAGCCCCGTCCGGACCGGGCAACCGAGGGCGCTGGCGCGCCTGCGCCGCGCATGCGTATAAAGCCTCCGTGATGGGCACCGCGCGGACGCCGCCCCCCCGCGCGGCCCACGCCGGGGCCAAGTGCGCAGGGTTCGTCCCGCCACGAGAGGGAGGTGGTCTCGGCACGTCTGCATCCGCTGCATCACGCCTGGCGCGCCCTGCCGCGAGGCCCGCGCCGGGCGGCGCTGCTGCGGTCCGCCGCACTCCTCGCCCCCCGCCCGGATCGGAACCCACCCCCGGCCGCGCCCGGATGCGCGGTCGCCGGCGAGCTTGACCGCGCCTCCGGCATCGGCGAGGGCGCGCGGCTTTGCCTCGAGGCGCTGGAGCGGGCCGGCGTTCCATGCTGGCCGGTGCGGCCCGGCGGCCCGATCCCGTCCCCGGGCGCGCCGCTGCTGCTGCACGGCTTCGCTCCCTCCCTCCCGCTCGACTTGCTGCGGCTCGGGCGCGCGCTTGTGCGCGGGCGCCTTGTGATCGGCTACTGGTATTGGGAGCTGCCCACCGCGCCCCCGTCCTGGCGCGCCGGCCTCCCCTTCGTCCACGAGGTCTGGGCCCCGTCCCGCTTCACCGCGGACGCGCTCGAACCGCTGGTCGGCCCGGTCCGCGTCGTCCCATTGCCCGCCGCCGTCCGCCCGCCCGCGCCGTCGGCGCTCGGCCGCGCCGCATTCGGGCTGCCGGAGGACGCGTTCGTGACGGGGGTCGTGTTCAGCCTGGCCTCGAGCTTCGAGCGAAAGAACCCGCTCGGCGCGATCGAGGCACATCGTCGCGCGTTTGGCGGCGATCCCGGCCGTATCCTGCTCATGCACGTCACGAACCCGCACCATTTCCCGGCCGACTTCGCCCGGCTCGAGGCCGCCGCCGGGTCGGCCGGCAACGTCCGCATCCGGACCGAGACGCTGCCGCGGGCCGACGCGCACGCCTTGCTCGCCTGCTGCGACGTGCTGCTTTCGCTGCATCGGAGCGAGGGGTTCGGCCTCGTCCCGGCCGAGGCGATGCTGCTCGGAGTGCCGGTGGTGGCGACGGACTGGTCGGCGACGGCCGAGTGGATGGACGCGGATTGCGCCGCGCTCGTCCCTGCCCGGCTGGTCCCGGCGCAAGACCCGCGCGGCGTCTATAGGGTGAAGGGCGCGATCTGGGCGGAGCCGGATCTCGACGAAGCCGCCGCCTGGCTTCAGCGCCTGTATGCCGACCCGGCGCTTCGCTCGCTTCTGGGCACCGCCGGCCGCGATGCGGCGTCCGCGCGGCTGGGGCCCGAGCCCCTGCTCGAGGCGGTCCGCACGATCGGGCTTGCGGGTTGAGGATCCTCGTCTGGCAATGGGGGCGTCGCGGGGCCGGCCCGCGCTACGCCGCCGAACTCGCCCGCAGCTTCGGCACCGCGCCGGACACGGAGGCCCTGCTCAGCCTCTCAGCCCGCGCCGAGCTGCTGCAAACGGCCCACCCGCCCGCCTGCGCACTGCCGGTCCGGACCTATTCAGGGCTGCTGAGCTTCGCCGGTCGGGTGATGACGGCGCCCGTGCTGGTGCCCGAACTGGTGCTCTGGCTGCGGCGGCACCGGGTCGACGTCGCGATCTGCGCCATGCCGGCCGCGCTCGACCTGGCCATGGCCGCGGCGCTGCGCGGCGCCGGCATCCCGTATGCCGTGGTCGTGCACGAGGCGGACCTCCACCCGGGCGACCACTTCGCCTCGCAAATCCGGCTGCAACGCTGGCTGGTGCGCGGCGCCCGGGCGGTGTTCGCGCTGAGCACGCACGTCGCAGAGCGCCTCCGCGAGCAGCGCCAGCTCGGCGACAAGCGCCTGCTGCTAGCCTCGCTGCCGCCCTTCCACTACGGCACGGCGCTGGCACCGCCCGGCGCGCACGGCGGCACGCTCCGCCTGCTCAGCTTCGGCCGACTGCTGCCCTATAAGGGGCTCGATCTCCTGGCCGACGGCCTCGACCGCCTCGGCCCGCGCCTCGACCTCGAAGTGCGGGTGGTCGGCAGCGGCCCGGAGACCGCCGACCTAGAGCGGCTGCGCGCCATGCCAGGGGTGACCGTCGAAAATCGCTGGGTGTCGGAAGCGGAGATCCCGACGCTGCTCGGATGGTCGGACGCGCTGATCCTCTCGCATCGGGAGGCGAGCCAGAGCGGGGTCGCCGCCGCCGCCATCGCCGCCCGCCGCTGGGTGATCGCGACCCGGGTGGGCGGGCTGCCGGAACAGCTCGGCGCCGAACCCATGGCGCTCCTGTGCGACCCGGCGCCGGACGGCGTCGCCGGCGCGATCAGCGCCCTGCTAGCCCGCGACCGCACGCCGCCCGTCGAAGCCGGCGGCGGCAACTGGCCGCTGATCGCCCGTGCGATGGTGGACGGGCTGCGCGACGTCGCCGCGCTGCCCGTCCCTGTAAGTTAGGCGGCGAGCGCCTGAGGCGCTTCCACCGGCAGCCGCGTGCGGATCAGCTTCTCGATGTCGCGCAACTGGCCGCGCTCGCTCCCGTCGCACAGGCTGATCGCGACCCCCGCGTGCCCCGCCCGCGCCGTCCGCCCGATCCGGTGTACATAGGCTTCCGGCACGTTCGGCAGGTCGAAGTTGACCACGTGCGTCACCCCGTCCACGTCGATGCCGCGGGCGGCAATGTCGGTCGCCACCAGCACCCGCACCCGCCCCTCGCGGAACGCCTGCAGAGCCCGCTCCCGCTGCGGCTGGCTCTTATTGCCGTGGATCGCCGCCGCGGACACGCCGATCGCCTCCAAGTGACGCGTCACCTTGTCCGCGCCATGCTTAGTGCGCGTGAACACCAGCGTCCGCTCCATGCTCCGGTCGCGCAGGATGGAGGCCAGCACCTCGCGCTTGCGCGCCATCTCCACGAAGATGACCCTCTGCTGGACACGCTCCGCCGTGGTGGCCACCGGCGTCACCGCGACGCGCACCGGGTCGCGCAGCATGGCGGCCGCGAGAGAAGCGATCTCCTTCGGCATGGTCGCGGAGAAGAACATCGTCTGTCGCTTGTTCGAGATGTGCCCGACGATGCGGCGGATCGGCACGATGAAACCGAGATCCAGCATGTGGTCGGCCTCGTCCAGCACCAGGATCTCCGTCCCGGACACCGTGACCGCGCCGTCGCCCATGTGGTCGAGCAGGCGGCCGGGCGTGGCGACCAGGATATCGACCCCGCCAGCGACCGCCTTGGCCTGTCGCGGCTTCGGCACGCCACCGAACATCAGCGCCGTGCGCAGGCCGGTATGCGCCCCGTACGCCCGGAAGCTCTCGGCGATCTGGCCGGCGAGTTCGCGCGTCGGGGCCAGCACCAGCACGCGGCAGCCGCCGCGGATCGCGGGGCGCCGATTTTCGAGCAAACGATGCAGGATCGGCAGGGCGAACGCGGCGGTCTTGCCGGTTCCAGTCTGGGCGATGCCCTCCACGTCCCGCCCGGCGAGTGCCGGCGGAATGGCCTGCGCCTGGATCGGCGTCGGCGTTGTATAGCCCTCGGCGGTCCAGCGCCCGCAGCAGCGGCGCGGCAAGGCCGAGTTCGGCAAAACTAGTCATAATGTGGCTTTCGTAGTGCCGCCAAAACGGCAGCGCACAGCGGTCATCAGGGCCGCGAACCGGCGCAAAGGTTCGAAGCGGGCGCCTGAGTCAGCGCACGAGAAAAATCGGACCGCGCGGAGCTATAATGGTGCTGCAGCGCAGCAAAGTCAAGCCTGCCAGCCTATTCCCGCTCGTAAACGCCAATCACCCGCCCCTGCGCGACCAGGTGCGGCTGGATCCGCCGCATCAGCCCAGCCCGGCTCGGCGGATACGGAAAGCTCGGCCGCGCGTTGAGCGCGAACACCTGGAATGCATACCGATGCGCGCCATGACCCGGCGGCGGCGACGGCGGCGTCCATCCCGTCGCGCCCAGGAAGTTGCGCCCGCACGCCCAACCCTCCGGGCTTGGCCCCCACATCCGCCGCTTCACCGCCCCCGGTTCGAGCTCCCCGATCTCCGGCGCGATCGAATGGACGATGGCATGCGTCACCGGTCGGAAGAACGGGATATCGGCGTCCTCCATCAGCAACACCACCGATTCCGTCTGCGGCGGCAGCCCGTCCCAGGCAACGCCCGGAAAAATTCCGTCCCCGTCGGCGGTGAACTGCACCGGGATCGCGCCGCCCTCCTTGAACGACGGGCTGGTCACCTTGAGCGAGAAGCCGAGCTCGTTGGCAAGCTGCGAGCTCCGCAACGCATCGATCCCCGGCCGAAGCGACTGCAGCGCCGACCCCACCGACCGCATCACCGACATCCGCCCCTCCCGTTCCGACCCCGGCTAGGACGCGCCATCAGCGCCGCGGTTCGCCGGGCCGCGGACGAACCGCTCGGTCACTTCGGCGACCACGAAGCCCAGCTTGCGGATCACCGTCCGGTTCAGCAGGGACCCGTCCTCCAGCAGATACCACCACTGGTCCATCGTCACGTTCGCGAGCGGATTGCCCGGCCGGAGTGCCAGCGTCCAGGTCCAGTGGAACGCCCGGCCGGCCGCCTCGCCCTGCGCCGTCCCGACCACGTCGTTCGCCGTCGCCTCGAACCGACCCGGTCCCACCCGCCGGAAGTGCCAATCACGCGTGCTCGCCGGATCCGACCCGATATGGAGGTGCTGCAGGAAATGCACCCCATCCCCGCCCTCTGGCACGCCGTCGCCGTCGGTCGTGACGATCTCCGTCGGCGCGCCCGACCGGTTCTCGAGCACGCCCCAGGAGCGGATCGGCCCGGTGAAGAACCGCACCGGGTCGAGCGTCGGCCCCATCCCGGCGAAGTGCTCGACCGGAAGCGGCCGCGAGCACGCCGTCAGCGCCGCCCCGAGCAGGACGACAAGCCCCGCCCGGCGCGCTCTCAACCCCCTAAACCGCGCTAGACCGGCTCCGTGCCGGACGCCATCGCGCTCGCCTGCCCGATCCGCTCCTCGTGGAGCCGCACCTGCTGGTCCCCCGTGCCACGCTCCGCCACGTAGCTCCGCACCCGCGTCGCCCCCTGCGGCTGCTCGCGCCACCCGACCCGGACGCGGTCCTCGTCCAGCCGCGCAGCACCCGTCCGCGGCGCCGGCGTTTCGCGGCTATGCAGCTCATAGGCGGTGCCCTTGGGCGCAGGCGCCGGCGGTTGCTGGAGGCTAGCCGCATCCGCCGCGGTCTGCGCCGAGCGCGCCGCGCCCGTCGCGTCGTAGCCCGCCTGCCGCCACTCCGCGAGCTTGGCGTCAAAGTCGATCGGGCCGGACGCTTCCAGCACCTGGATCACCCGGTGCCGGTCCGTCTCCGCCGTCGGCACCACCACCACCATCGCGTGGCCTTGGCCGAGGGCGTGGTGGTAGTCGTGATAGTCGCTCTGGGGCGCGAACAGGGTCTTGATCAGGCCCCAGATGCCGACTTCCTGATTGGTGTCCTCCGCGTGGCTGGCGCCGGGCACGGCGTCGCCCGCCAGCTGATCGATCACCTGGATGGCGGCCTCGGGGGTTCCGGCCTCGCGCAGCATTCTCGCGGCTTGGTCGGCGGCGGCACGGTTCTCGAACACAGCCACGATCTGGTTGTCGTGCAGGTTCGGGTCATACAGCCCGGCGTCGTGGGCCGCGCCGGCATTGTAGCTGTCCGAGCGCCCGTCGGTGTTGGTGTAATTGTCGCTCACAGCGCCTCTCCCTCGTCATGCGCAGAGGCTCGCGCCCCCTCGCGGGAAAAGACGCATGAAGCTTCCGGTCGTTCCGCCGCGCGGCTAGACCTCCTCGAGCTCCCGGATCGGCGCCGGCCCCGACGGCAGGCGGGGGATCAGGCAGTCGGGCAGCGGCTTCTGCCCGCTGCCGGGCGTCGGTCGCGGTGCGGACGGGGCCGGGCCGTCGCCTTCCCAGCCACCCCCGTCCCGACGCTTCAGCTCGAACAGCTCCCGCATGGCGAGCACCAGGGGAACCCCGAACGTCAGCGCGCCACTGAGCACCACAAACGCCGTGCCATCCATCGTCGCGCCTCCTGAACAGCTCGGTCAGTGTAGTCGGAGCGTCACGGCCACTGCATCACAAATTAGGATCGAGAATTAGCATCGAAGGGCCGCGCGAGCGCGCCCGGGAGGAGCACCACCCCTGACCGTCCCGGCATGGTAAGCCTCCGCCATGCCGCGCCTCCTGCTGTCCCGACGCTTCCTGCCGTTGTTCGTGGTCCAGGCGCTGGGGGCGCTGAACGACAACCTGTTCAAGAACGCCCTGGTGGTCCTGATCGCGTTCCGCGGCGTCCCCGGCGCGCCGGCCCTGGTCGCGGTCGCGGGCGGCCTGTTCATTCTCCCCTACCTCCTGTTTTCCGCCACCGCCGGCCAGCTCGCCGACCGGTTGGGCAAGGCGCGCCTGATCCGATCGCTGAAGCTCCTCGAGCTGCTGATCAGCGCCGCCGGCGCGCTCTGCCTGCTCCTCGGCAGCATCCCGCTCCTGCTCGCCGTTCTGTTCGCCCTCGGCGTCCAGGCCGCATTCTTCGGCCCGGTGAAATACGGCATCCTCCCTGAGCTGCTCGACGAACGGGATCTGCTCCGCGGCAACGCGCTGGTCGAGGCAGCGACCTTCGCCGCCATCCTGCTCGGCACCGTCGCCGGCGGCCTGCTCGTCGGCCTGCCGATCGGCCCGGCTCTGGTCGGCGCCGCCGGCCTGCTGCTCGCGGCCGCCGGCCTGCTCGCCGCTTTCGCAATCCCGCAAGGCGCAGCCGGCAGCGCCCGGCCTTCGCGTCCGCTGGAGCCCGGCCACCGGAACCGCCACGCTCCTGCGCAGCGCCGCACGCGACCGGACAGTCTGGACCGCGATCCTCGCCTTGTCCTGGTTCTGGGCGCTCGGCGCCACCTTCCTCTCCCAGTTCCCCGTGTTGGCCACAGCCAGCTTCGGGGCCGACAACCGGGTCGTCACCCTCCTTCTGTCCGCGTTCGTGCTCGGGGTCGGGGTCGGCTCGGCCGTCGTCGGCCGGGCGCTGCGCGGCGACGCGGCGTTCCGCGCCGTGCCGGCTTCCGCCCTGCTGCTATCCGCATTTACCTTCGCCTTCGCCGGCCTCGCCGCGCTGCCGGACGCGGCCGGCTGGACCACGCCCGCCGCCATGCTCCGCTCCCCGACCGGGGTACTGGCGCTCCTCGCCCTGCTCGGGGCAGCCGCGAGCGGCGGGGTCTACTCCGTCCCGCTCTACGCGCTGCTCCAGCGCCGCGCCGACCCGGCCGAGCGCGCCCGCACAATCGGCGCCAACAACGTCATGAATGCCGCCTTCATGGTCGTCGGCGCGGCCGTCATCGCGGCGCTGGCGGCGGCCGGGCTGCACCCGCAAGCGATCCTGGCCGGCGCCGCCGCCCTCAACCTCCTCGCCGCCGCCCCGCTCGCGCGCGCCCTGCGCCGCCCGGAGGTTGTCGGGACGGCAACGCTGGGCCATGAGGGCGTATGATGGACAAGCTCTGGCGCCTCCCCGCGACCGACCTGGCCCACCGGGTCCGCAGCAAGGCGATCTCCGCGCGGGAAGCCGCCGAGAGCGCGCTCGACCGGCTCCAAGCCGTCAACCCGGCCATCAACGCCATCGTCGACTGCCGGCCGGAGCAAGTCCTGGCCGACGCCGACGCGATCGACCGCCGGATCGCAACCGGCGAGGATCCCGGCCTGCTCGCCGGCGTTCCGGTAACGGTCAAGGTCAACGTCGACCAGGCCGGCTTCGCCACCACCAACGGCCTGACTCTCCAGCGCGACCTCGTCGCCGCCGAGGACAGCCCGGTGGTCGCCAACGTGCGCCGGGCCGGCGCCGTCCTGCTCGGCCGCACCAACACGCCCGCCTTTTCGCTGCGCTGGTTCACCAGCAACGGCCTGCACGGCCGGACCCGCAACCCGCGCGACCCCGCCCGCACGCCCGGCGGCTCCTCCGGCGGGGCCGCCGCCGCCGTCGCCGCTGGGATCGGCGCGCTCGCCCACGGCACCGACATCGCCGGCTCGATCCGCTATCCCGCTTACGCTTGCGGCGTGCACGGGCTGCGGCCGAGCCTGGGCCGCGTCCCCGCCTGGAACCCGACCGGCCTCGACCGCACGATCGGGCCGCAGCTGATGGCCGTCTCCGGCCCATTGGGCCGCACGATCGCCGACCTCCGCCTGGCGCTGGCCGCCATGGCCGCCCCGGACCCGCGCGACCCCTGGTGGACGCCCGCCCCGCTCGAAGGCCCGCCCCGCCCGCGCCTCGCCGCGCTCTGCCTTCGGCCCGGCGGCATGAACACCGCCCCGGAGGTGGAGGCGGCCCTGCAGGACGCAGCCCGGCGCCTGGAGGCGGCCGGCTGGACGATCGAGACGGTGGACGACGTCCCGTCGTTGCATGAGGCGACCGAGATGGTGGTCCGCCTCTGGCTCGGCGACGGCTACGGCGCCTTCGCCGAGCTTGCCGAGCGCGAGGGCGACGCTGCCGCGCTCACTATCCTCGCCCAATTCCGCCGCCTCGTGCCGGACCTTCCGCCTGACGTGGTCGCCCGCACGCTCCAGTCGCGCATGGCCCTTGCCCGCGCCTGGTCGCTGTTCCTCGACCGCTACCCGGTGCTGCTGCTGCCCGTCTCGGCCGAGCTGCCCTTCCCCGACGATCTCGATCTGCGCGAGTTCGACCGGGTTCTCGCCGCGCAGCTCGTGCAATCCGGGCTGCCGCTGATGGGCTTGCCGGCGCTGACCGTCTCGACCACGACCGTCGGCACCACCACGACCGGCGTGCAGGTTGTCGCGACGCGCTACCGCGAGGACCTGTGCTTGCTGGCCGGCGAAGCGATCGAGGCCGGCGGCGTCCCGCCCGCGCCGGTCGACCCCGTTACCTCTTAGGCGCCTTTACCCTCGCCCTTCTCGACGTAGCCGGCTGGCGCATCCTTGCCGTGGTCGGCGTCCTTGCTGTGGCCGCCCACCCCGCGGGCCGCGTCGGCGCTACCCGTCGCAGGGTTCGGCGCGCCCGTCGTTCCGGTCACGTCCTTCTCGGTCGGCTCCTTGCTCATGACGCTCTCCTCCTGTTTCGTGACCAACGCCCGCCCGCCACGGAGGGTTTGCCACCCCGGGTTCGCCACCCCTTGCCCGCCCGCGGCCGCTCCTCTATACGCGGGCGCCTCGGTCGGGGCGTAGGTACAGCCTGGTAGTACGCTTGCTTCGGGAGCAAGAGGCCGGAGGTTCGAATCCTCTCGCCCCGACCAGCTTGCCGCGCCGGAGTCAGATGAGACCGCTCGAGGCGGAGCGGGCCTCGAGCGCCATGCTGACCTCCTCCATCAGCCGGGGCATGGTCTTCGAATACCAATCGATCAGCTTCTTGGTCGGCACGACCCGGCCCCCACGCGGATCCTTGCCCTCCGTGGGGAGCAGCACGAGGCCGAGCTCCTCGAGCAGGCGCAGCTCGCTGTCGACTTCGGCGGGACTGCCGCCCGCCGCACAGGCCCCGACGTAGTGGGCGATAGTCCGGGAGCGGCCGAAGCCGAATTCGATCACCACCGCGCGGGTCAGCTCCTCGCGAAGGAAGCTGGGCGGGAGCTTGCGCCCGAATAGGCCCGCGAGCGCCGTCTGCCGCGCGGTCATGAAATTCCGCACTGCGATAAGGTCCGCCAGCGCCCCGGGGGCGAGGCTTCCCTCCTCCGCCTCTCCTTCGAGAGCGGGCCTCGCCAAGCGATCCCGGCCAGATTTGTTCATGGCACGCAACGATGAGCTCGCTTTCTCACGATCGGTTAACGGTCGGCCTGCTCGCGGAGGCAATATATAATCTATGTTATCCCGAGGAAAGACTCCAGTCAACCGGGTTCCGAACACTAAACCCATGTAACGCGGCATTCGTCGACAACGTTCCTCCTACTCGAAGCCTGTCTCGTCTGATAGTCGCGCGGGCATCAAGGGTGCGCCGCGGCGTCGCTGCCGGAGCGAATATTTCGCCGACCGGCCCCCGGCGCGGCGGTCACTTGCTCCGGCACCCCGGGAACAAGACCGACATTTCTCGTGCAAGCAAGATCGGGGGAAGACGCGCAATCTCGCATTAACGTCCGCACTTTCCGAGCAGGGCCAAGCAGAACGGACTTACGCGATACGCGCCTTATAGTGTAGAAGCAATCGAGTAATGGTTGTTCAACTGGAGCGTCAGCATGCCCGAGGGTGGAATGCACCACTCTGAGGAATACCGTTTGTTGCGGCTGGAGCTGACACTGCAGGCAGACCGCGCTTGGCTGGCCGGCAACGGTCGCGCTCTGCATCGTGGTGATCGAGTGGATCTACGAACTGCTGGACGAACTCTACGTCGGTGGCGTGGCGGACTTGATCCACTAAGTCCCCCAGACTATAGCCGGCGCCTCTTCCGCGACCAGGAACCTCCCTGAGGCACGGCGAATGCGAGCTTTGACTGGTCAGGCAACGCCGCTTCTCATTTTCGCCAACCAGTCGCGCGGATTGGCGGCGCTTTCGGTCGCCTTCTCCCACCCAGTCGGCGTGTTCTGGCTGGCGCGGGACTTCCTCCAGTCGACCACCCTCGCCCCCGCCGGAAGGCGTCTTGCCGTCCGCCCCGTGCCGAAGATCGTGGCGGCGCCCCTGCTCAAGGGCGAGATCTGACACGGCGTCCGGTCCAGTCGCTCGTCCGGACCGGTCGGCAGGGCTCCTCGCTACCGCTGCTCGGCCTGATGACGCTCGGCGGTACGCTGGCGTTCGCGGCGCGCGCGCTCTCGGTCGGCCAGGACGCCAACTGGGACCTGCAGAACTACCATCGGTATGCCGCCTTTGCGCTGCTCCACTGGCGTTACACGCTGGACGTCGGGCCCGGCGGGTTCCAGGCCTACCAGAACCCGCTCCCGTACCTGCCGGCCTACCTGCTCGACCGTTGGCTCCCACCCCGTGCAGGCGCGCTCGTTCTGGCTGCGCTGCAGTCCGTCGTGGTGTCGCTGACCTGGTTGCTGGCCGGGTCGCTGCAGCGGCGCCCGGACATGCTCGTCCAACTCTGCGCGACGGCCGCTGGGGTCGGGACGGCCATGGTCGTCTCGGAGGTGGGCACCAGCTTCGCCGACCTGCCGCTTGCCGTCCTCGTGCTCTGCGCCGCCCTTGTGCTCGCCGGACCGACCTGGCCCGCTCGGGAGAGCCGACGGCTGGGCTTGGCGGGCGGCCTGATCGGCGCCGCCGCCGGGCTGAAGCTGACGAACGGCATCTTCGTTCCGGGCCTGCTGCTGGCGGCGCTCGCCGGCGCCGATTCATGGCGGGGCCGCGTCGTCGGGCTGCTCGCCGCCCTCTGCGGGGTCGCGGCCGGCCTGTTGCTCAGCGACGGAGCCTGGGCCGCGTATCTTTGGGTCACGCTGCACAACCCGATCTTCCCCGGCCTCAACACACTGTTCCGGTCCAATTCGGCGGCGCTGGGCAACTTCACCGACCCTCGCTTCCTGCCCGCCGGGTGGTTCGACGCCCTCCGATACCCGTTCCGGATCGCGCTGGGCGAGCATCCCACGGCCGAGAACGCCTTCTCCGAGCCCCGGTTGGCCGCGTTCACCGTCCTCGCGCCCGTATTCCTGCTGTTCCGGTGGCGCTCTGGGCCGCCGCTTGGTGGCCGTGCTGGCGTTCACCGCCGGCGCCTACATCGCCTGGCTCGACCTGTTCGCCATCGAGCGCTACGCAGTCGCGATCGAGATCCTGGCGGGACTGCTCGCGGTCATCCTCCTGGCGGAGGTGCCGCCGCCGCGGGCAGGGCGCGCCGTCGCGGTTGCGGCTCTCGTCGGCCTCGCCGCGCTCACGGCGCCGCCGGAGTGGTGGCACCGCCCCTGGACCGATCCGTACCGGCCGGTCATTCCCGCGGTCCTGGCCGAGCCTGCAGCCTTTGTCGTCGTCTGGCATCCAAACGGCTACTGGCCTCCCCTCCTGTCGCTCCGATCGCGCTTCTACGAGGCGACCCCGATGGGCCTGGCGACCGGCGGCCTGCTGCGGCAGCGCATCGTGGACGGGCTCGCCCACCCCCCGGGCGGCCGGATCTGGACCCTGGGCGTGGACGTGCCGATGGACCCGGCGACCCGCAGCGCACTGGCCAGCTACGGCTTGGTGCCGCGGGCCCCCTGCGTGCGGGCGGAAAGCCTATGGTGGGTGCCGAGCGTGTTCTGCCGCGCGACCGTGGAGGGACCACGCCCGCTGGCGGCGTCCGACCTCGCGCCGGGCGCGCCCGTGGATTTCAGCGACCGCGGCAGCGGCTGGATCTACGAGGTCTCCGGTTGGGCCAATGCCGGCCCGGCCGGCACGCCGATCGCCGGGGACGCAGGGCGGCTCGTGTTCCGGACGGACATGCTGGCGGACCGACCCCTCGTTCTGACCCTGACCGCACCGAGCACCCTGGACGTGACCGCCGCGGACGGCCGGGCGCTCCCCGCCCAAAGGGCCCCGCCGCCCCGGGCGCAACCTCCGTCTGCCTGCTGCCGGATATGTGGCGGACGGAAATCATCGATGTTCTGGTGAGGTCGACCGACAAGCGGCCGGCCCAGTTGAACGCGATGACGCTGACGACTGACTCGCGCTTGGTGTGCCCGGTCGCTCGCTAGCCTGCTAGAGCATCGTCCGACCGAATGCGGTCAGCCGTCGGACAAAGATGCTTGTCAAAACAAAGGCTGGAGCAGGGTTCGTGAGCCTATGCGAACGGAACATGCTCTAGGGCCTGTTGAGATTCGGTCACTTCGAGCCGATCACCGCAGCCGCGAGATGGACCATGGCGGCGAAGCTATGGTCCGTCTTGTCGCTGCGCATGGCGACCCGTTTGAACTCCTTGAGCTTGCCGAAGAAGTTCTCGATCAGGTGCCGCCATTTGTAGACTTCGAGGTCGATGGCGAGTGGTGCCTTGCGCTGCGGCATTTGCGAGATGACGATCTTGGCGCCGCGCTCGTTCAACTCGTCGATGATCCAGTTTGCATCAAAGGCCTTGTCGCCGATCAAGCCTTCAAACTCGACGTCCTCGATCAGCGGTGCGACCCCGATGGTGTCGTAGCGATGTCCGGGAAGCAGGACAAAGCGGACTAGGTTACCTAGCGCGTCGGTCAGCGCCAGAATCTTCGTGGTCAGGCCGCCCTTGGAACGGCCTATGGCCTGGCTCTAAGTCCCCCTTTTGCGCCCTGACCGTGCCGGTGGACCTTGACGATTGTGGCATCCACCATCGCGTATTCCATGTCTGGTTCCTCCGCCACCGCGTCGAACATGCGCTTGAAGACGTCGGCCTTCACCCAGTCGCGAAACCGCTTGAACACCGTATTCCATTTGCCGAACAAGCGCGGCAGATCGCGCCATGGAGCGCCCGTACGGGCCACCCACAAAACGGCCTCTAGGAACAGTCGATTGTCCCCGCCAGTCCGGCCAGGATCGCTCGGCTTGCCCAAGCCGAACGGCTCCATCTTTGCCCACTGCGCATCCGTCAAGATAAGCCGATCCATGCCAAACTCCTTTCGGAACTTAAATCACAGTCGCCGTATCCCTGGGAATCCCCATTCTCAACAGCCCGCTAGAGCAGCCCGAGCCGGGCGCCCGTCTCGGCGTCGAACACGTGCAACGCCGCCGGGTCAAGCGCGACCGTGATGGAGTCCGCCAGTTCCGCCGCACCCGGTAGCTTGGCGAGCAGCGGCGTCCCGTCTTCCATACGGCCATGCACCAGCGTCTCCGACCCGAGCGGCTCAACCAGCTCGACCTGCAGCCGGATCCCGTCCGGGGACAGCGCGACGTGCTCCGGCCGGACCCCAAGCGTGACCGCGCCGCCCGCGATCCGCTCCGTCAACGGGAATGTCGGCCCCGACGGAAGCCGAACGGCGCACCCATCCCCGACCAGCTCGGCACCCAAGAAATTCATCGCCGGCGCGCCGATGAACCCGGCCACGTAAGTATCCGCGGGCCGGCGCCAAACCTCCATCGGCCGCGCCAGCTGCACCGGCCGGCCGCCATGCAGCACGAGAAGCTGGTCGCCCAGCGTCATCGCCTCCACTTGGTCGTGCGTCACGTAAAGGCTGGTCACGCCGAGCCGCCGCTGCAGCCGCCGGATCTCGGCCCGCATCTGCACCCGGAGCTTGGCGTCCAGGTTGGACAGCGGCTCGTCAAACAGGAACAGTTTGGGGTCGCGTACGATCGCGCGTCCCATCGCCACCCGTTGCCGCTGCCCGCCGGAGAGCTGCCTCGGCCGCCGCCCGAGCAGCGCTTCGATCCCGAGCAGCGCCGCCGCCTCCTCGACCAGCCGGCGGATTTCCCCCCGGCTGATGCCGCGGATGCGCAGCCCGTAGGCCATGTTGTCGAACACCGTCATATGCGGATAGAGCGCGTAATTCTGGAACACCATGGCGATGTCCCGCGCCGCCGGGTCGAGCGTGGTGACGTCGCGCCCGTCGATCAGCACCCGCCCCGCGGTCGCCGTCTCCAGCCCGGCCACCAGCCGCAGCAGCGTGCTCTTACCGCACCCGCTGGCGCCGACAATCACCAGCATCTCGCCGTCCTCGAGCGTGAGGTCGATCCCCTGCAGCACCTGGACGTCGCCGAAGCTCTTCCGCAGCCCGTCGAGACGCAGCGTCGCCACTACTTGTCGGCCTCCGCGAGCCCTTTGACGAACCAGCGCTGCATCAACAGCACCACCGCGACCGGCGGCAGCAGCGCCAACACCGCGGTCGCCATCACCTTGTTCCACTCCACGACGGCTTCCGTTCCGATCATCTTGACGATGCCGATCACCACCGTGTCGAGCCGCGGGTCCGTCGCCACCAGCAGCGGCCAGAGATACTGGTTCCATCCATAGACGAACAGGATCACGAACAGCGCGGCGATGTTCGCCGCCGAGACCGGCAGCAGGATGTCGCGCAGGAACCGCCACGGCCCCGCTCCGTCCATCCGCGCCGCCTCCACCAGTTCGTCGGGCACGGCGAGAAACACTTGCCGGAACAGCAGCGTCGCCGTCGCCGACGCGATCAGCGGCACCGTGAGCCCGGTGAAGCTGTTGATCAGCCCCAGCCCGGCCATCACCGAATAGGTCGGGATGATCCGCACCTCCACCGGCAGCATCAGCGTGAGGAAGATGGTCCAGAACGCCAGGTTGCGGAACGGAAAGCGGAAGAACGCGACCGCATAGGCCGAGAGCACGGAGATCGCGATCTTGCCGACCGCGATGCACATCGCCATCCCGAACGAGACCAGCAGCATGCGCCCGACCGGGCTGGTCCCGTCCGCGCCGCCCTGCAGCACATCGCGGAACACGCCGAGCCCCGCCGGGTTCGGCAGGAACGACACGTCGCCGCGGGCGATCGCGCCGGCGTCTCTGCGTCGCCGCCGCGAACACCAGCAGCACCGGCGCCATGAACAGCAGCACGCCCAGCAGTAGCACCACGTGCGCCGTCCAGTCAGTCCGCACGCCGCCGCCCCAGGAAACGGAACTGCGCCGCCGTCAGCAGGATCACCGCCAGCATCAGCACCACCGACTGCGCCGAGGAGGATCCGAGATCCAGGTTGACCACGCCGTCGCGATAGACCTTCACGATCAGCGTCTCGGTCGCCTTGCCCGGCCCGCCGCCGGTCAGCGCCGCGATCGTGCCGAACGTCTCGAACGCGGCATAGACCAGGTTGACGACGAGCAGGAAGAACATCGTCGGCAGCAGCAGCGGCAGCGTGATGGTGCGGAACCGCCGCCACCCTCCAGCGCCGTCGATCCGCGCCGCCTCGACCACGCTGCGCGGGATCGACTGCAGCCCGGCCAGGAAGAAGATGAAATTATAGCTCACCTGCTTCCACGCGCTCGCCAGGATCACGACGGACATCGCCTGCCCGCCTGCCAGCTTGTAGTCCCACGGAATGCCGACCTGGTTCAGCCGTCGTCCGATCAGCCCGATCTGCGGATGCAGCAGCAAGATCCACAGCACGGCCGCGACCGCCGGGGCGATCGCATACGGCCAGATCAGTAGGGTCCGATAGATGGCCCGTCCCCTGATCTCACGGTCCGCGAACACGGCCAACCCGAGTGCCACGCCCATCGCCAGCGCCGTCACCGCCGCGCAGAACAGCGCCGTCCGCCCAATGCTGTCCACATAGAGCGGGTCCGAGAACAACTCAGAGAAATTCTCCAGCCCCACGAAGGTCGTCCGCAGCCCGAACGCGTCCTGCCGCTGCGCGCTGAACCAGATCGCCTGCCCCGCTGGCCACAGGAAGAACACGGCGGTCAGCAGGAGCTGCGGCGCCACCAGCAGCGCTGGCAGCGCCCGCCCAGGGAAGATCGTGCGCCGTTCCAAGCTACGCCTTGTTGGCGCGCTCGAACTCCCGCAGCACCCGGTCGCCGCGCGTCACCGCGTTGTCCATCGCCTGCTGCGCCGTCTGCTGGCCCTGGAAGGCGCGCTCCATCTCCTCGTACTGGATGTTGCGCAGCTCCGGCATCCGCCCGAGCCGGAACCCCTTGCTGTTCGGCGTCACCTGCCCGCGCTGGAGTTGCTCCACCGGCAGGTCCGCGCCGGGGTTCTTCTCATAGAACCCCTCGCTCTTGATCAGCTGGAAACCCGCCCCGGTCACCGGCACGTAGCCGGTCGCCTCGCTCCACTGCGCGACCTGCTTGGGCTGCGCGAGGTAGGCGAGGAAGCGGGCGACGCTGCGATACTCCGCCTCGGTCCGGTTCGGCGCCGTCATCGTCCACAGGCTGGCGCCGCCGATGATGGAGTTGATCGGGTCAGCCTTGATCTGCGGATCGTACGGCAGCAGCGCCTCCTTCCAGCGGAACTTGGCGTTCTTGGCGATCTCGCTGCGCGAGCCCGACGAGTTGAAGCTGATCGCGGCCTGGCCGGAGGAGAACACCGGGTCCGGCGCGTTGTCCCGGCCGGTGTACTTGAACAGCCCGTCCTTCGACATCTGCAGCAGCCGGTCCATCTGCTTGACGAACGGCGGCTTATTGATCTCGAGCTGCGCGTCCAGCCCCTCGAACCCGTCC
This sequence comes from uncultured Alphaproteobacteria bacterium, assembly GCA_963708585.1. Taxonomy (GTDB): domain Bacteria; phylum Pseudomonadota; class Alphaproteobacteria; order Acetobacterales; family Acetobacteraceae; genus JAVVHH01. The sequence continues at coordinate 63,121 of CAVPSW010000002.1, forward strand.
GCCTTGGTGGCGTACGGCAGGTCGTGCATGGCGGCGAACTGCTCGAGCTGGATCCAGGTGAACCACGAACTCGTCACCGGGATCGGCGTCGCGGCCTTGCTCTTGAGCGCTTCGGCCGCCTTGACCAGCTCTTCCCAGGTCGCCGGCGGCTTGTTCGGATCCAGCCCCGCCTTTTCGAACGCGTCCTGATTGATCCAGAGCATCGCCGTGCTGGAATTGAACGGCGCGGAGGCGAGCCGCCCATCCGGCAGGCTGTAATAGCCGCGGACCGCGGGGATGTAGCCCTCCGGGTCGAGCGAGACGCCCGTCTCCTTCGCCAGCTCCCAGACCTGCTTGACCGCCGGGCCCGCCGCCAGCATCGACCCGGTGCCGACCTCGAACATCTGCACCAAATGCGGCGCCTGCCCGGCACGCCAGGCGGCGATCGCCGCCGTCAGCGTCTCCGGATAGGTGCCCTTGAACACCGGCACCACCTCCGTCTCCCCCTGGCTCTCGTTGAAGCCGGCCACCAGCCGGTTCACCTCGTCGCCGAGCGGAGCGTTCATCGCGTGCCAGAACACGACCCGGGTGCGCCCTGCGCTCGGCGTTTGCGCCAGCGCCGGGGCGGCAGCGAACGCGGCGGCGCCGGCCAGAAGGGTGCGACGATGCATCGGGGTCTCCTCGTTTTTGGGTCAGCCGGGCTCTACGCGGGGCACGTTACCGCGATCTTGCACTAATGTTGCGGACCCGTGAACCCACCCCGCGGGGTCGACTGCATCACCGCTTGCCCGCCGCCCACAGCATCAGCCAGCGCACCGGCAAAACCCAAAGCAGCCCGGCCACGCACCAATAGAGCGCCTGCACCGGCCAAGCCATGCGCGGCAGACGCTCCGGGAGCAGCACCGCGCCGACGACATAGGCCAGCACGAACAGCAGCCCGGCCACGGTCGCGATCGGCGTTCTCGACATTGCGCAGCGTTCCCGGTTGCCGCTCCCTCGCCTGCGCGATAGGAGCGGAGAGATGAACCTGAAGGACCATATCCGGGGTATCCCGGATTTCCCCAAGCCCGGCATCCTCTTCTACGACATCTCGACCCTGCTCCGGCATCCCGAGGCCTGGCAGACGGCCATGGACCGGATGGCGGCGATGGTCGGCGCGCATAAGCCGGATCTGCTGGCCGGCATCGAGTCCCGCGGCTTCCTGCTGGCCGCCCCGCTCGCGCTCAAGCTGGGCTGCGGCTTCGCCATGCTGCGCAAGCGGGGCAAGCTACCGGGCGCCGTGATCGGCTATGACTACGCGCTCGAATACGGACAAGACCGGATCGAGATCCAGGCCGACGCCGTCAAGCCCGGTCAGCGCGTGGTGATCCTCGACGACCTGCTCGCCACCGGCGGCACCATGGGGGCGGGTGTCCACCTTCTGCGCCAGGTCGGCGCGGAAGTTCCAGCGGCGGCGGCGCTGATCGAGCTCACGTTCCTGCACGGGCGCGAGCGGCTCGACGTGCAGTGTGACACGCTGATCTCCTACGACTCCTGAGTCGCTACGCCTAAAATTTGACACGAGACCTCGGCTTCGTTCAGGTCGGAGCCCACGGGCGCTCGCAGCCCGGACCGGGAGGAGCGATGCAGAAACCGATCACTCGCCGCGGGGCGATGTCGGCATTCGCCGGATGCCTCGTGGCTGGCGCGGCTCGGGCAGCGCCCGCCGGGTTCCCCGAGCGGCCCACCATCATGGTCGCCGGCCCGGCGGGGGGAAAACGGACCGCTGGGCCGCGCTGATTGCGGAGCCGCTCGGCAAGGCGATGATGGAAGGCGCGGCGCTGGTGCGCCAATGCATCGGGGGACCGGACGGCGTGACCGGCGCCAACCAGTTTCAGGCGCGGACGCTCCCGGACGGCGGGACCGCCCTGCTCCTGCCGGGGGCGGCGTCGCTGTCTTGGCTCACCGGGGACGCGCGGGTCCGGTTCGATGCGGGGAACTGGCTGCCGCTCTGGGGCGCAAGCTGCTCGCTGGCCCTCGCGAGCCGTGTCCCCTTGTCGGCAGCGCGCCCGTTGCGACTGGCGGTGCGCAGTGTGGTCGGACCCGACCTGGCCGGGATGCTGGCTCTGGACCTGGCCGGGCTGGAGGTCGTGCCGGTCGCGGTCACCGGTTCCGGCCCTCGCCTGCTCGAGCGACCCGATCTCGACGTCGTGCTGCTCCGCGGCACCGAGTTGCACAGCCCGGCGCTCCCGCCTGGCTGGCGCCTGGCGGCTTCCTTCGGCTCGCCCGGTCCGAACGGCGAATTAGTGCCGGATCCCTCGCTGCCCGACTTGCCCATCCTGAAACCGCGTGCCCAGCGCGACCGCCCAGCCGAGCTGGCTCTGGCTCTCAACGCCGTCGTGGCCGCGGCGAAGCTGGACGTGGCGCTGGTGCTGCCGCGGTCGTCGCCCGCAGCGGTGGTTGCCTGGTGGCGGCGCAGCTGCACCCTGCTCGCGACGGCGGCGGACGTGCAGTCGGAGGCGACACGGACCTCCGTTCAACCACTCGGCTCGGGCCACGCTTCGGCCTGCCTCGAGGCGATCGTGGTCGATCCTCCGGTTCTGCTCGAGCTGCGCCGATGGCTCTCCGACCGCTACAAATGGCGCCCGACCTGAGTGGACCCGGACCTGAGTGAACCCCAACCTGGCTGATGCCCAACCTGGCTGATGCCCAACCTGGCTGATGCCCAACCTGGCTGATGCCCAACCTGGCTGATGCCCACCTGGCTGATGCCCAACCTGGCTGATGATGGCCGCACCGCCAAACGGTATCGCCCACGGGGCCTGAGGCTGGGCCGCGAAAGCCTAGCTTATCCGGCGCGGGGCAACGCTCCCGCGATCGCCCGCAGAAGAGCCGACTGGCCCTGACCTCTTGAGGTCAGTTGCTGGTCAGTCCGGCGGTGATCTGCTCGTTGATGCCGATCACGAATGGCAGGTCGGGCTCGTCTGCCTCCAGCTCGCGCTGCACGACCATGCCCACGGAGATGAGCGAGCCGCGAAGCGGCGCGGGGAGCGTGTTATCGGGATCTTTCAGCACGGCAATCAGCGTGCCCCACAGGCGCCGATTGTCGGCCACGGCGCGAGTGCGTGTGAGTTCGTCGGCGGACTGGGCCTCTCGCAGCGCCGCGGTGGCACGACGGAACACGTCCGCCTCTTGCTCACGAAAATTGCGGTCGGCGGCACGGGTCTGGTAGGCGCGCGTGGCTTTCAGGCCATGCATGAAGCGTTCTCCTGTGGAGGGGCGGTGCCGCGGCCGAGGACGGCATCCTCATGCCGGATGATCCGCCGGGCGAGCTTGAGCGCGGTGTAGCATTCGTCCGCTTCGGCTGCTGCGAGAGCGCGGTCCAGGATGTCGCGGGCGAGCGCGGACGTGGTGGCGGACTTGAAGGCGGCGGTCAGCGCCCGAGCCGTCTCCAGTCCGCGTGCCCGCTCCTCGTCGGTGCCGATATAGGCGGCTTGCAGCGCAAAATACAGGCGGCGGGCGGGGGTATCGGCAGCTTCCGGCGCCATGATCTGCTTTCCGAACAGGAACCGCGCATGTGCGGTCAGCTCGATGCGGGCCTTGGTGCGGAAACGGATCGGGGCTCCGTTGATTATCATCGTCTCCCCTTGCCGAAGTTCCAATACGAGGTTGGACATCCAGTCAGCCTCTTGCGATCAGGTGAGAGCCGGCGGCGGCCCAGCCGCCGCCGGGTTGTCCAAATTACTTGAACAGACTGAGCAGGACCTGCGGCGACTGGTTCGCCAGCGACAGGGCTTGGGTGCCCAGCTGCTGACGGATCTGCAGGGCCTGTAGGTTCGCCGATTCCTTGCTCAGGTCCGCGTCGACCAGCGCACCCAGGCCAGCATTGAGCGCGTCGATCTTCGCGTTGTTGAACGTGATGGTCGCGTTCAGGAAGTTCGCGTCCGCACCAGCCTGGTTCAGCTGGTTGGAGACGCTGGTCTGCAACGCATCGAACGTGCCCGCGCCCGTGCCGGACAGCGCCGACGCGGCCGAGGTCTGCGCCGCGGTGCCGGTCCAGGTGTCCGTCCCGCCGCTGCGCGCAAAGGTCAACCCGATCAGGTTGGCCAGCGCGTTGGCGAGCGTCGTCCCATCCTCGGCATGCAGCGCGGACGTCCCGCCGCTCTCGTTCGTCACGATGTTGACGTTGGTCGGGGCCGTGCCGCCCGTGCTCCCCAGTAGGGTCTGACCGTTATAGGTCGAGTTGTCGACCGTGTTGGCCACCTGCTCGACAAGGCTCTGGTAGGAAGCCACATACTGAGCGCGCTGACCGGACGAGATGCTGGCATCGCCGATCTCGACGAGCAGGCTCTTGGCGCTGGTCAGCGAGTTGGAAACAGTGGTCAGGCCCTGCGTCGTCGTGCTGATCAGGCCCTGCGCGCTGCCGAGATCCTGGTTGACGGTGGTCAGCGCGCCGACGTCGGAACGGACGCGCTGAGCAACCGCAAACGCGGCGCCATCATCGGTCGCGTCAGCAACCCGGTAACCGGTGCTGATGCGCTTCTGCGTAGCCTGCAGTTCCGACTGGGTCTGGTTCAGGGACTGCAGCGCGACCTGGGCCGCGAGGTTGGTATTGACGGAGTTCATTGTGTAAGCCTCATGCTTTAGCGTGAGAGAACACGCCCCCGTTTTGCGGCGCTGTCGCAACTATGCCGGGAAGGTCTTAACGGCCGGTGAACGGAACGGCTAAATTCCTGGCCGCCACGACGCAGCGCCGCATCACCGTGGGCAGGCCCTCTTCATCCAGCCCATCCGCCGGCCGAAGCAGCCCGGCCGCGGCGATCTGCGCCACCGACGCCCGATATACGTCAAGCTGCAGCTCGAAATGGGTGAACCCGTGCCGCGCCTGTCCGGCCAGCTGCCACTCGGCCGCTTGCGGGGCGTGCGACAAAGCCTCCGCCTCCGACCAGGGCTCGCTGCGCCATGCCGTTCCCGGCAGTTCCAGCATGCCGCCGAGCAGACCCCTCCGACGGCCGCCGACGGAGCAGCACCGCGCCGGTCTGGTCCTCGAGCCAGAAATGGGCGCCGAACCGGAGCGGCCGCCGCTTCTTGGCCGCCCTGCGCGGCAGCTCGGCCGCCACCCCGGCCGCCTGCGCGGCGCAACTCCCGCGCCAGGGACACAGGGCGCAGGCCGGCGCCCGGGGAGTGCAGACCGTGGCGCCAAGATCGAACATCGCCTGGGTGAAGTCGGCCGGGCGGGCGCGCGCCGCCTTGTCCCCGAGCAGGCGGCGGGCCGCCTCCGCGATCTCCGTGCGCGAACCGGGCAGCGGACGCTCTACCGCGAACAGCCGGGCGGCGACGCGCTCCACGTTGCCGTCCACCGGCAGCACCGGCACCCCAAATGCGATGCTGGCGACCGCCGCGGCCGTGTACGCGCCGATCCCGGGCAGCGCCTGAAGCCCGGCCGGGTCGCGCGGGAACCCTCCGGCGGCCCCTACCGCCTTGGCGCAGCGGTGCAGGTTGCGGGCGCGGGCGTAGTAGCCGAGCCCCGCCCACTCGCGCAGCACCGCCTCCTCTGGCGCGGCGGCGAGCGCCGCCACCGTGGGGAACTGCCGCAGGAACCGCTCGAAATAGGGGATGACCGCAGCCACCGTGGTCTGCTGCAGCATGATCTCCGACAGCCAGACGCGGTACGGGTCGGGCATCTCGCCCGGCAGGGCGCGCCATGGCATAGAGCGGCGATGCCGGTCGTACCAGCGCAACAGCGCGCCGGCAGGGGGCAGAGGAGGCACGCGGCCGGTATGGCGGGCGAGGATGCGCCGGGCAAGGCGGCAGCGCGGTTCGTCGGCGGCCCGCGCGCGATCGGGGCGCTGCTGCCGGCCGTCACGCGCGCCGCGTTCCGCTCCCGCTCCGCCGCCGCCGCGCAGCTCCTGGCCGACTGGGCCGTCATCGTCGGCCCCGCGCTCGCGTCCGCCACCTTGCCGCGCCGCCTCGTCGACTGCACGCTGACGATCGCCTGCGCCGGGCCGGTCGCGCTGGAGCTGCAGCACCTGCAGGGCCCGCTGGCCGAGCGGATCAACGCCCATTTCGGCCGCACGGTGGTCGAGCGCTTCCGCTTCGTGCAGGAGGCGTGGGTCCCGCGCCCGGCTCCGGAGCGCGCGCGCGCTCAGCCCCGCCCCGCGCCGGTGGACGTTCCCGGCCTGCCGCCGGGCGAGCTGCGCGAGGCCTTGGCGGCCCTCGGCGGCGCCGTCGCCCGCGCCGCCCGATCGGATGGCGCTTGACGCGGTCGCGGGGTCGCGGCGCATAAACGGCGCCACTTCTCGGAGCCCAGACCGCCATGACGCTAACCCGCCGCACGCTGTTCGCCGCCCTCGCCGCCGCCCCGGCGCTGCGGGTCGCGCACGCGCAGCCCGCCGACCCCCGCATGGCCGAGCGCAGCATCGGCAACCCGAACGCCAAGGTGACGGTGCAGGAGTATTTCAGCCTGACCTGCACCCACTGCGCCGCGTTCCAGCAGGAGACGTTCCCCCAGGTGAAGGCGGAGCTGATCGACACCGGCCGGATCCGCTACATCTGGCGCGACTACCCGCTCGACCAGCTCGCCCTCTACGCCGCGATGGTCGCCCGCGCGCTCCCGCCCGACCGCTATGAGCCGTTCATCACCGCCTTGCTGACCACCCAGGACCGCTGGGCCTTCAACCGCAGCGCCAACCCGATGGAGGAGCTGCTGAAGATGTCGGCGCTGGCCGGCATGCCGCGCGCCACCTTCGACAGCACGACCCGCGACGACGCGCTGAAGCAGTTCGTGCTCGGCGAGCAGGACCAGGGCGAGAAGAAATATGGCGTGAACAGCACGCCCACCTTCGTGATGAACGACAAGCCGACCCCCGGCGCCATCCCCTACGACACCTTCCTGAAGGCGGTCGAGGCCGCCGCGACTTCCTGACCCCGGTGCGGGCGGAGACCGTCACCCCGTGCGGGCGGAGCCCGTCGACCCGACGCGGGCGGAGCCCGTCACGTCGGTGCAGGCGGAGCCCGTCACCCCGGACCCGGCGGAGCCCGTCACCCCGGCGCCAGCCGAGCCCGTCACCCCGGCGGGGGCGCAGCCCGTCGCCGCGGTGCGGGCGCAGTTCGTCCGCCTCGCGGTCGCAGGGTTCAAGAGCTTCGCCGAGCCCGTCACCATCGAGCTGCTGCCGGGGCTGACCGGCATCGTCGGGCCCAACGGCTGCGGCAAGAGCAACGTCGCCGACGCGCTGCGCTGGGCCATGGGCGAAGCCAGCGCCCGGACGCTGCGCGGCGGCGAGATGGACGACGTCATCTTCGCCGGCACCGGCGCGCGCCCGAGCCGCAACCTCGCCGAGGTGGCGCTCACGCTCGAGGCCGAGCCCGGCGCGCCCGGCTTCCCGCCGCCCTTCGCCGAGCAGCCGGAGCTGCAGGTCGCCCGCCGGATCGAGCGCGGCGCAGGCAGCTCATACCGGGTCAACGGCCGCGAAGCCCGGGCGCGCGACGTCCAGACCCTGTTCGCCGACCTCGCGAGCGGCGCCCGGTCCTCGGCGATGGTGAGCCAGGGCCGGGTCAGCGCGCTCGTCTCGGCCCGGCCGGAGGAGCGGCGCCAGGTGCTGGAGGAGGCCGCGGGGATCACCGGCCTGCATGCGCGCCGGGCGGAGGCGGAGACGCGCCTGCGGGCGGCCGAGGCCAATCTGGAGCGCGCGGAAGAGCGCCGGGCGATGCTGGAGACGCAGCTCGCCGGCCTGGCCAAGCAGGCCAAGCAGGCGGCGCGCTACCGGGTCCTGTCGACCAGCGTCGGCGAGGCGGAGGCGGCGCTGCTCGCGCTGCAGCTCGCGCGGGCGCACGCGGGCGCGCGCGAGGCCGAGGCGGCCCTGGACGCGGCGCGCGGCGAGCTGACCAGGGCGGCGTCGGCCGCCATTGCGGCCGAAGCGGAGGCGAAAGCAGCCGAAGCGGCGCTGCCCGGGCTGCGGGCGGCCGAGGCGGCGGCGCGGACCGCGCTCGAGCGCGCCCGGGTGGAGCAGGAGGGCGTGGCGGCCGAGATCGGCCGCGCCCGCGCCGCGCTCGCGGCCGCGACGGAGCGCCGCGCCCAGGTCCTGCGCGACCTCGCCGGCGCCGAACGGATCGAGCGCGACGTGGCGGCCGCCGACGAGCGGCTCGCGGCGGAGGAGGCGCGACTTCAGGAGGAGGCGAAGGGCGCGCCGGCGCAGCTCGAGCGAGCCCGCGCCGAGGCCGAGGCCGCCGCCTCGGCGCTGCTCGCGGCCGAGACCGCCGCCCACGCCGCGACCACCCGCACCGCCGAGCTCGCCGCCCGGGCCGAGGCGGCCGATCGGGTGTTTGCCGCGGCCGAGGCCCGGGCGCGTCGGGCGGCGGAGGCCGTCGCCCGGCTCGCCGCCGAACGCGCCCGCGCGGAGGCCGCTGCCCCCGACCCGGCCGCGGTCGCAGGCCGCCGCCCTGGCCGCACAGGAGGCCGCAGCGTCGCTCGGAGCCGCGCGCGCCCACGCCGAAGCCGCCGACACAGCACGCGCCGCCGCCATCCCGGCCTCCGCCGCCGCCCGGGCGCGCCAAGGCCGCGAGGACGCCGCCCGCGCCCGGCTGGCCGCGGAGGTCGCGGGGCTCGCGGCGGTGCTCGCGGTCCGCGACGGCGAGCGCTGGCCGCCGATGCTGGACCGGCTGGAGGTGCCGGCCGGGCTCGAAGCCGCCCTCGGCGCCGCCCTGCCCGACGAGCTCGCCGCCGCCGGCGACCCGGCCGCCGCGCGTCACTGGCGCGAGCTGCCGCCGCTGCCCGACCCCGCGCCACTCCCCGGCGAGTGCCTGCTCGGCCCGGTGAAGGGCCCGGCCGCCCTCGCCCGCGCGCTCTCCGGTATCGGCGTCGTCGCGGACGACCGGGACGGCGAGGCGGCGCAAGCCGAGCTCAAGCCCGGACAGACGCTGGTCTCGCGCGCCGGCGCAGTCTGGCGCTGGGACGGCTACACGGTGCGCGCCGGTGCCCCCAGCGCGGCGGCGGTCCGGCTGCAGCAACGTAACCGCCTGGCCGGGCTGCGCGCCGAGCTGGCGACAGCGGAGTCCGCCTGCTCCGCCGCCCGGACCGAGCGCGAGAAGGCCGAAGCGGACGAGCGCGCGGCGGTGAAGGCCGAAGCCGAAGCGCGGGCCGCGCTGCGCGCCGCCGAAGCCAAGGCCGAGCGCGCCCGCACCGAGGCCGGGGCGCTGCGATCCCGCGCCGACGCCAGCGCCGCCCGGCTCCAGGACCTCCAGGCCCAGCTCGACGCCGTCAGCGCCCGAACGGGAGGAGGCGGAGGCGGCGCTGGCGGACGCCCGCCGCGAGCGCGACGCCGCGCCCGACCTCTCGTTGCTGCGCGCGGAGGCGGAGCGGGCACGGTCGGCCCTGGCCGGAGCCCGGGCGCGCGACCGGGAGGCGCAGCGCGCGCTCGAGGCTTTGGAGCGGGCAGACGCGGCGCGGCAGGCGCGCCTGCAGACCATCGTCCGCGAGCGCGACGACGGCCGTCTGCGCGCGACCGATGCCGCCGGCCGGGTCACCGACCTGCGCGCCCGGGCGGCGGACGCGGAGCGGGAGGCGACCCGGCTGGCGGACGCCCCGGAAGCGGCCGCGCGCGGGGCGGCGGCGAGCGAGCAACGCCTGCGCGAGGCCGGGTCGGCCCACGTGGAAGCCGCTTCCGCGCTCACGGCGGCAGAGCGGCACGCGGCCGCGACCGCGACGGAGGCCAAAGTCGCCGAAGGCGCGCTCTACGCCGCCCGCGAGGCGCTGGTCCGCGCCGAGGCGGCGGTCGAGGCCGCCGCACAGGCCCGCAACGCCGCCGAGGCCGCGGTCGCCGAACGCCTCGGCGCGCTCACCCTGCCGCCCCCGCCCGCCGACCTCTCCGCCGCCGCCGAAGACCGCGCCCGCGCCCGCTGGCAGCGCCTGGCCCGCGAGCGCGACGAGATGGGCCCGGTGAACCTCCGCGCCGAGATCGAGGCGGAGGCGCTGGAAGCGGAGGTCGCGACCATCGTGCGCGAGAGGGACGAGCTCGGCACCGCCATCGCCAAGCTGCGCGGCGGCCTCGGCCACCTCAACCGCGAGGGCCGCGAGCGCCTGACCGAGGTGTTCGGCCAGGTCGACCGCCACTTCCAGGCCCTCTTCAGCCCGCTTGTTCGGCGGCGGTCGCGCGCATCTGGCGCTGGTCGGCTCCGACGACCCGCTGCAGGCCGGGCTGGAGATCTACGCGCAGCCCCCCGGCAAGAAGCTGGCCACGCTCTCGCTCCTGTCCGGCGGCGAGCAGGCCCTGACCGCGCTCTCCCTGATCTTCGCCATCTTCCGCTGCAACCCGGCGCCGCTCTGCGTCCTCGACGAGGTCGACGCCCCGCTCGACGACGCCAACGTCGAGCGCTTCTGCACCCTCCTCACCGACACCGTCGCCGAAACCGGCACCCGCTTCCTAGTGGTGACCCACCACCACCTAACCATGGCCCGCATGGACCGTCTCTACGGCGTGACGATGCAAGAGCGCGGCGTCTCCCGCCTCCTCTCCGTCGACCTCAGCCGCGCCGTAGAGATGGTCGAAGCCGTCGCCGCGGAGTAAGGCCGCCCGCCCCCGCGACCGGATAAGCCCTCTCCCGCGGGCGGGAGAGGGTTGGGTGAGGGTGGTTCCCCTCGCCATCGCGAGGGGCGCAGCGACGAAGCAATCCAGCGGCCTTAATCCCGCCCGGCCCCCACCTCCTATCGATCCGCGGCAGACGCGGGCGGACCTCTGCAAAGCGGACGTACAATCCCGAGCATGCGAGGCCGATTTGGGTGGTGACCAGACTTTCGCCGCCACCTTTCAGGCGGGCTGGAGAGATGACACGGCATCGTTTGCAATGCCCACTGCCTCGACCGACGGGTAGGCGCCTGGCTGCAGCTCGGCCAGGAACGTCTGGAATGTGGCGTCCCGGTAGAATATCCAGGTGCCGCTCAAGACGGCGATCGACGAGGTCCGGTCGTTGAAGGAATTGTCGGTCGGAGACCCGAGATTGCCGTTAGCCATCAGGACGTGCTTGTGGTTGCCATGGAAGCCGGCATTTTCGAACAGGACAACTCCCTGCTGAACCGGTTGCAGGTTCCTTTGGGTCGGGCTCGCCGTGACCGGCTGGAGTGATGACATGTCGTCGTTCTTTATGCCGATATTGGCAACAAACGGCAGACCACCCTGCCCCAAAATCGGCTTATAGGGGCTCTGGAAGCCGGAGTTGGCATAGAACTCCCAATTCCCGCTCAGAATGGCGAGCGACGAGACGCTATCATTGAAGCCACTGTCATCGCTGGCGTTCAAGTTGGGCTCGGCAGCAAAGACGTGCTTGTGGTCCCCCGTGTAATTCGCATCCTTGAACAGGATCGCATGTCCACCAAATCGGGCACCGTTCACGGTCGCCCGATCGAGGGTCGGCTGAAGCGACGAAACAGAGTCGTTAACGATTTTGGTCGAGTTGAGGCTGGCATAGAGCCCCGGGCCAAGCACCAACGGGTACGGCGTTTTGAACCCGGCGTCTTGATAGAACCGCCAGTTGCCGTCCAGAATCGACCACTGACGAGACCGCGTCGTTGAAGCCATGGTCGTCCCCGGCATTCAGGTTCGGTTCAGCGGCGACCACATGTTTGTGGTCGCCATGGAAATTAGCGTTCTTGAACAGAATCGCGTGTGCCATTTCAACCTCTCCCATCGAGCAGGGCCGTTCCTGCCCCGGAATAATACGAGGGAACAGCTCCGCCAGGTGTGACGCGCGTCACTACGGTTGCACGGCGCGCAGGTTGGAAGTGCGGCCCTGATCCATTTCGGCAGAGAAGTCCGCCGTGAGCCGCCCGAAACCGGACGCGCCAGAAGCGACCGTTTCGAAAACCGCCAACCACGGCGGAACGACCACGGTTTACGCAATCCCGCCCGAAACTCAATTCCTCACCTCACCCGAAATCACGCCACCCCTACTCCTTGCCAAACCCCACCCGCATATGTTCCCTTTCCGTTCGTGCTCCCGCCCGCCGCCCTCCTCGCCGCCGACCGCCTCGCCACCGTGCTGATGACCCTCGTCCGCGCCGTCGCCCCAATCGCCACGACCGGCAGCACCCCGACCCTCCACCAAGCCGACGCCGGAAGCCTCTTCCTCCGCCTCAGCCGCCTCGTCATCCGCCTCATCCGCATCAGCAACTTCGGCGTCCCCGCTCCAGCCAAACGGGAGCCCGCCGCCCCCGCCCCACCGCACCCCGCCCCAGCGGGCGTCGCCCCTCTGCGCCGGCCCGCCACAACCCCCTCCCTCCCGCGCCGCCCCGGCTGGCTCCTCGCCGCCCTACCCGAAATCGCCCCCGCCACCGCCGCCGAGCTCCGCGCCCTCCTCGCCGACCCGGCCGTCGCCTCCCTCCTCGACGCCACCCCCGCCCTGCACCGCAGCCTCCGCCCCCTCCTCCGCAGCCTCGGCCTCGCCGCCGCCCCGCCCTCCCCGCCGCCAGACCTCACGCCGCCCAGCACTCGGCCCGAACCGTTCACCACGCCCAACCGCCCAGCCCGGCCCCGCAGCCCCGGAACCCGCCCATCCCTGCCCTCGCGTCGAAAACGTCCCTCCTGAACACCAAGCGCTTTCACGCCCATTTCGTTACGTACCACGTAACGGTAGAGGCCGCGTTCTCCGTCCCACTCCGCTTGACACCCCCGACCCTCGAAGCTAGCAACCCCAGGCCTTGCGGCGCGGCCGGATGGGCGTGCGAGGGGCGGCGATGAGTGAGCGGGAGGACGGCTCGTTCGAGGAGCGGCTGCGGGCAGCACAGGCCCGCCAAGCCGCTGCCGCGCCGCCTCCCCCTCCTCCGACGGCGCCCCGAGCGCGATGGGCATCGGTGTCCGGGTCGGGGTCGAATTGGTCTCGGCGCTCGCCGTTGGCCTCGCGATCGGTTGGGGGCTCGACTGGCTGCTGGGGACCAAGCCCTGGCTGCTGGCGCTGTTCGTGCTGCTGGGCGGCGGCGCTGGCATCGCGAATGTGTGGCGGCTGATGATGCCGAAAACGCCCCGGACGGGTCCGGGGCACGGTAGGGGGGACGGAGTTGGAGAGCGAAAGCACCGCCGAAGATCGACGCGCTGGGCCAGTTCAAGCTCTACCCGGCGCTGGGCGGCCTGGGCCACTCGGTGAACTTCACCAATTCCAACCTGCTGATGCTGATCGGCGCGGCGCTGATCCTGCTCACGCTCTATTTCGGCGCGAAGCCGCGCGCGGTGGTGCCGGGCCGGTTCCAGGCGCTGGCCGAGCTCGCCTATTCCGGCATCATGTCCATGACGGTCGGCTCCATCGGGCCGGAGGGCAAGCGCTTCTTCCCGTTCATCTTCACGCTGTTCTTCTTCGTGCTGATGGGCAACATGCTGGGCTTGCTGCCGTATTCCTTCACCTACACCAGCCACATCGCGGTGACGGCCGGGCTGGCGATCATGGTGATCATCATCGTCACCTTCGTGGCGCTCAGCATCCACGGGCTGCACTTCTTCAGCTACTTCTTCCCGGAGGGCGCGCCCAAAGCGCTGGCCCCGCTGATCATCCCGATCGAGGTGATTTCCTACCTCTCGCGGCCGGTCAGCCTCTCCATCCGTCTGTTCGCGAACATGGTCGCCGGGCACGTCATGTTCGAAGTGTTCGGGACGTTCATCCTGATCCTCGCCGGCGGCGGCATCGTGACCGGCGCGATGGGGATCCTCCCGTTCGCCCTCAACGTCGTGCTCGAGGGCTTCGAATTGCTGGTCGCGGCACTTCAGGCCTACGTGTTCGCGATCCTGACCTGCATCTACCTGCACGACGCAGTGCATCTGCACTGACGCGCAGGCCTTTTCACCTCTACCCTGGAAGGACGACGAGTATGGATCCCAACGCTGCCGCCGCCGCCGCTCAAGCCACCATCGCCGCCTATAAAGCGCTCGGGGCCGGCCTGGCCGTCATCGCGCTTGCAGGCGTGGGCGTGGGCATCGGCAACATCTTCTCCTCCATGGTCTCCTCGGTGGCCCGCAACCCCTCGGCCCGCGACGCCGTGTTCCCGATCGGGATCCTGGGCTTCGCACTGACGGAAGCGGTGGCGCTGTTCGCCCTGCTGATCGCGTTCCTCATCCTCTTCACCTAAGCCGCGAGCGGCCGGCCTCGCGCCGGCCCTCCGCGCCCGGACCGGACGCGCATGCCCCAGCTCGACTTCGCCAATCCGCTGACGATCTCCCAGGTCGTCTGGATGTTCGTCATCTTCGGCGCGCTCTACGCCGCGCTCGCCTTCTGGGCGCTGCCGCAGGTGGGGGGCGTGATCGAGGGCCGTGAGCGCCAAATCCTCGCCGACCTCGACAGCGCCCGGGTCGCCAAGGAGCAGGCGGACGCGGCGGCGGCGGAAGTTGCCGAGCGCAGCCGATCCGCGTCGGCGGAGGCGCAGCGCCAGGTGGCCGAGGCGGTCGCGGCGGCGAAAGCCGAGGCGGCCGGAACGCGCCCGGGCCGACAACGAGCAGCTCGAGCGAGCAGCTCGCGGAGGCGGAGCAGAGGCATCGCCGCCGCGCGCTCGGCGGCGATGGGCGCGTTGCGCGAGGTCGCCCGCGAGGCGGCCAGCACCGTCGTCGCCCGCCTGACCGGCCATTCGCCCGAGCCCGCGCGCGCTCGACGCCGCGGTGGGCGAGGTCATGGGCGCACGAGGGTAGGAGGGAACGACCACGAGAGCTTCTTCGCCAACCCGCGCACCTGGATCGGCCTCGCTTTCATCATGTTCTACGTGATCTTCGGCCGGAAGATCTGGGCCGCGCTCACCGCCATGCTGGACAAGCGCGCCGCCGACATCCGGGCCGAGCTGGACGAGGCGGCCCGGCTCCGCGCCGAGGCCGAACAAATGTTGAAGGAGGCGAGCGCGCAACGCGAGCAGGCGCTGAAGGACGCGCAAGCGATGCTCGAGCACGCCCGGCTGAAGCCGCGCAGGTGGCCGAGACCGCGCGCGCCGAGGCGGCCGAGGCGGCGAAGCGGCGCGAGCGGATGGCGACCGACCGGATCGCCGCGGCGGAAAAGGCCGCGGTGACGGAGGTGCGCGCAGGCCGCGGCCGAAATCGCGCACGGCGCGGCCGAGCGCGTGATCGCCGCCAGGGTTCGGCGCCGGAGGCGGACGCGCACCTCGTGGACCGCGCGATCCAGGGCCTGCCGTCGGCGCTGGGCGGCCGACGGGCCGCCTAAGCGCCCGCCTGTCCAGCGCGAAATACTCTTATGACGGGAGCGCGGCCGCGGGGCCGCGCTTTTTGCTTGCGGCCGGCCGCGCCTGCTCTACTCTGCCAGCGAGCGCATTCCACCGTGAGGAAAGCGTTCGATGTTTCCAAAAGCGCCTTGCAAGAGCGGCCCTGGTCGCTGCGGGGCTGACTGGCGGCTGCCGTCTCGGCCGAGGCGGCGAGCTTCCGTTGGGCCAATGACGGCGACGCGAACTCGATGGACCCCTACGTCGCGCAGCGAGACCTTCCTGCTCACCTTTACGCAGAACTTCTACGACCCGCTGGTCCGGCGCGACAAGAACCTGAAGGTCGAGCCCGCGCTCGCCGAAAGCTGGGAGCAGCCGAACCCGACCGACCTGGCGGTTCCATCTGCGGCATGGCGTCAAGTTCCAGGAAGGCCAGGACTTCACCGCCGACGACGTGGTGTTCAGCTACAAGCGCGCCGTCGGGCCGGGAAGCCAGATCAACTCCTACTTCCAGGCGGTCAAGGACGTGAAGAAGGTCGACGACTTCACCGTCGACTTCATCACCAAGGTGCCCGACCCGATCTTCCTGCAGGAGATCACCCACTGGGTGATCATGTCCAAGTCCTGGTGCGAGGCGCACAACGCGACCGAGCCGACCGACCTGACCAAGGCCGGCGAGAACTACGCGACGCGCCACGCCAACGGCACCGGCCCCTACATCCTGGACGTGCGCGAGCCCGACCGCCGCACCACCATGCACGCAAATCCGGCCTGGTGGGACAAGATGACGGGAACGTCACCGACGTGACGTTCAACGTCATCAGCAACGCCGCCACGCGGGTGGCCGCGCTGCTGTCCGGCGACATGGACATGATCTACACGGTGCCGCCGCAGGACATCCAGCGGCTCGAGCACGCGCCGGGGATCAAGCTCTGGACCACCCCGGAGCTGCGCACGGTCTGGCTGGCCTTCGACGTGTCCCGGCCGGAACTGCTGAAGTCGGACGTGAAGGGCAAGAACCCGTTCCAGGATAAGCGGGTCCGCCAGGCCTTCTACGAGGCGATCGACATCAACGCGATCCAGACCGGGTGATGCGCGGCCAGTCGCACCCGACCGCCCTGATGTATGGCCCCGGGCGTCAACGGCTATGACCCGGCGCTGGACAAGCGCCTGCCGTACAACCCGGACGAGGCCAAGAAGCTGCTCGCCGAGGCCGGCTACCCCAACGGGTTCGGCGTCACGCTGGACTGCCCGAACGACCGCTACATCAACGACGAGGCGATCTGCCAGGCGGCGACGGCGATGCTGGCGCGGATCGGCATCAAGGTCACGCTCAACGCGCAGACCCGGCTGAAATACTTCGCCGAGATCAGCAATCCCGACTACCACACCAGCTTCTACATGCTGGGCTGGACGCCCACGACCTACGACGCCCACAACTCGCTGTTCAACCTGCTCGGCACCCGCAACGGCACCCGCGGCGTGTTCAACGATGGCGGCTGGTCGAACAAGCAGTTCGACGACCTGCTGACAAGATCGCGGTCGAGACCGACAAGGCGAAGCGGCAGGAGATGATCAACAGGCGTCCAAGATCGCCATGGACGACGTGGCGACGATCCCGCTGCATCAGCAGACGATCGTCTGGGCCGCCAGATCCAACATCGATCTGGTGCAGCTCGCCGACGACAGCTTCCCGCTTCGGTTCGTCACCGTGAAGTAGCCGCGCGGGGCCGGCGATCGCCGGGCCTACGCCGTTTTTCTGCAGGCCGCTCTCGACCGTGTCGCCGGCTCGAGCCCGGCGCCGGCGAGCAGAGGCGGCTTCGCGGATGGCGTTTCCCGCGCAGGACCGGGTCAGGAAGGCACCGCAAGTCGGCGGTCCGGCCCTGAAAGGCCGGATCGTCCCAGTGGCCGCCGACTTCCGCCTCGCCGGCGAAGGCGGCATGGCGGCGCCGTCCAGGACCGCCAGCGCGCCGGCGCGCGCCGCGTGCGCGAAGCCCGACGTCCGCGCACGCCAATCCGGCACGCCGAAGCCGCTGTCCCGCGTCCCCGTCACATGGAGCGTCGGCACGCGGATCGGCGCGAAGCGCCGATCCGACCGACACGCCGAGCGGCGGGATCGGCGACAGCTCGATGCCGGCCCGCAGCCGCTCGTCCGGCAGCCGCACGCCCGGGACAAACAACGGAAGGCGCTCGCCGACCATGTGGCTGGCAGTCCAGGCCCCGTAGGAGTGGCCGGCGATCGCGACCCGGCTCGCGGTCGACCGTCATCCCATCGAGCCCGCCCGGAGCGCGAGGTCGAGCGCGAACCCACGTCCTGAAGGCGGGCCAGCGCGGCGGCCGGGTCAACAGCGCGGCCATCAGCGCCGCGCAGGTCGGCCGCGCCGCTGCCAGACGGAGCTGTCGGAGCCCGGCGTGCTGCAGGTGGACGGCGACAAAACCCGCCTCGGCCAGCGCCCGGCCGAGAAAGGCGAGCCCCTGCCGCGAGCCGCCGAGCCCGTGCGAGAGCAGCACGAGCGGCGCCGGGCCGGTTATCTCGGCCGGGAGCCGGATCAGCACGGGGATGGCACGGTCGCGCGCCCCGTCGCGCCATTCCAGCAGGCGGAACGTTCGTTCGGTGTCGGGCGTGACGACAGCGCTGGCGCCGGCGGCGCTCAGCAAGGTGCGGCGTTGCAACATGGGAGAGCCATATGGCTATACCCGCCGCAGGTTCCAGGGATACGGCGACGGGCCCTCGAGCATCCCGGTCAAGTCAGCCCGGAACGCGGTCTTGGTGTAGAACATGCCGAGCGGGATCGTGGCCACCTCGTCCAACGCCAGGTTGCCGATCGCCTCGCCCAGGCGGTGGCGCGTCGCGGCGTCCGGCGCGTTGATCCACTCCTCGACCATCGCCTCGTCCTTCGGGCTGTCCCACCAGCCATACCAGCCCTTCGCCCCCTGCCCTCGCACCAGCGCGGAGACGGCCGGGTTGGAGTAGCCCGGCGACGAGCCGGTGGTATGGAAGATGCTCCACCCGCCTTTCTCCACCGGCTCGCGCGAGGTCCGGCGCTGCACCACGGAGCCCCAGTCCATCTCCTGGAGATCGACGTTCATGCCGATCCGGCCTCAGCCGGTCCGCCGTGACCTGGCCGAGCGGGCCGATCTGCGGATAGTCGCTCGGGCTGATGATCACGACCTTCTGCCCGGCGTAGCCCGCCTCCTTCAGCATGCGCCGCGCCGCATCGAGGTCGCCCCGCATCACCGTCTTGGCTTCCGTCTCGGACGCGTAGGGCGTGCTGCAGGGATAGATGCTGCGGCAGACGCTCCAGAGGCTGGTGTCGTCGCCGTAAGTGGCGCGGAGATACTCGTCCTGGTCGACGGACATCAGCACGGCGCGGCGGATGCGGACGTCGTTGAACGGAGGCTGGAGGTGGTTGAGCCGCATCAGCGCCATCCGGCCGCCGACGTCCTGGATAAAGGTGCTGACGCCGTTGCTGGCGGCCAGCGAGGGCAGCAGGTCGTTGAGCGGCCGCTCCCACCAATCGACCTCGCCGCGCTCCAGAGCGGCGGCGGCGGTGGCCGGGTCGGGGATGATCTGCCATTCGATGCGGTCGAAACCCGCGACTTTGGCGCCGGTCGCCCAGTCCGGCTTTTCCCGCCGCGGCACGTAGCCGTCGAACTTGGCGT
Source organism: uncultured Alphaproteobacteria bacterium (assembly GCA_963708585.1). GTDB lineage: Bacteria > Pseudomonadota > Alphaproteobacteria > Acetobacterales > Acetobacteraceae > JAVVHH01. Next base: position 81,914 of record CAVPSW010000002.1, read on the forward strand.
ACACGACCCGGCTGCCGCTGACATATTCGTCCGGCAGGAACCGGTAGGGGCCGGAGCCGACCACCTCGGTGAACTGCTTGTTCGGGTCGGTGGCCGCGATCCGCTCCGGCATGATGAACGGGATGGACGAGTCCGGCTTGGCCAGCGCGTCCAGCATCAGCGGGAACGGCCTGGTCAGACGGATCTCGAACGTCCGATCGTCCACCGGCACGTAGCTGTCGGCCACCTGCGCGAGCAGCTGGCCGATCGGCTCGCGGGCGGCCCAGCGCTTGATGCTGGCGATGCAGTCGGCGCCGCGGACCGGGGTGCCATCGTGAAACCGCAGGCCCTCCCGGAGGCGGAACCGCCAGCTGCGGCCGTCATCCGACACCTCTTGCCCCTCCGCCATCTGCGGCTGCGGCGCGAGCTTGCTGTCCGCCGAGTAGAGCGTGTCGTAGACATAATAGCCGTGGTTGCCGGTGACCGTGGCGGTGGTCCAGATCGGGTCCAGCGCGGTCAGGTTGGACTGCGGCACGAACCGCAGGACCGAGGATTTCTGCGCCAACGCCGGAACGGCGAGGGCGGCGGCTACGCTGCCGAGCAAGGTGCGGCGATACATGCTGTGGAGGTTAGGCTCCCCCGCGCCGGCGCGGCAATTGTCATATTCGCACCGCGCCGGCGGCGCCCGGTCAGACGCTCTCGGCGCCGACGTCCTGCACGCCGCCGCCGCGGTTGCGCCGCTCGGCCATGAAGGCGTCGAATTCCGACTTGTCGCGGGCCTTGCGCAGCCGGTCCAGGAACGCCTGGAACTCGCGCTCCTCTTCTTCGAGCCGATGCAGCGTCTCCTCGCGATACTCGTCAAATGCCTTGTTGCCGCTGGTGGCGGCCGCACGCGGCCGACCCCACGCCTGGCCCCACGGCTTTCCTGGACGCGCGCGCCGCTCCTCCGCGCCAAGGTTGAACCATGCGCCCGGCCCGCCCCCGCACCCGCCGGCGCGCACCCAGCCGAGGCGCCCGCTGCCGGCGAGAAACGCGAGCAGCATCAGCCCGAGCGGCCAAGCGATCCAGAAGCCGACCACGACCAGCGTGATCCAGCCGACCTTGCCGAACTCGTCGATCTTGCTGAGCAGCATCCCTGCCTCCATCCGATGTAAGAGACGTTAACACTGGCACGATGGCGCGTCCAGCGTCGCTCACCGCAGTTCAACCGACGGGCAACTCGAGCGACTGGAGGTAGACGAGCAGCCCGGCTTCGAGCAGCTCGGCCGGGTTCATCGGCAACTGCCCGGCGCCGTTGCTACCCGCAAACAGCGCGGCGATGCCGTGGGTGAGCGACCAGATGTGCAGCGACACCATCAGCGGCGGCGGGCGCTGCGGAGCCCGGCTGCGTTCGCAAGCGGCATTCGCGGCGGCGCGCAACACAGCGAAGGCGGCCTCGCGCGCCCGAACCAGGTCCGGATGGGCGCCGGCGGGGAAGTGCGGGTCGAACATCGCGGCGTAGACCGGCTGCTCGCGAGCGGCAAAGGCGAGGTGCGCCTGGGCCCCGGCCTCCAACGCGGCCACCGGGTTGCCGCGATGCGCGTCGACGGCGCTGCGCATCTCGGCGGCCAGATTATCGAACCCGCGCCGCGCCACTTCCGCGACCACGGCGTCGCGGTCGCGGAAGTGGCGATAGGGCGCGGCGGCGCTCACACCCACCGCACGGGCCAGTTCGGCGACGGCGAACCCGGCGATCCCGCGCTCGGCGATCAGGCCGAGCGCGGCCTGGATCAGGGCCTCGCGAAGGTTGCCGTGATGATAGCCCTTGCTCTCGCCTCGCTCGCCCAAGCCCGTCCCTGCCCTCCCCCTCCGTTATAGCCGCTTACATCAGCTCCGGCCCAGCCGCTCGCGGGCGGAGGTGGCCAACCGGTCGACACGCTCGTTCATGGGATTGCCGGCGTGGCCGCGGATCCAGCGCCATTCGACCTCGTGCGCCTTCGCCGCGTCCAGGATGCGGCGCCAGAGGTCCATGTTGGCGACCGGGTCGCCGGCGGCATTGCGCCAGTTGCGGCGCACCCAGCCGGTGCTCCAACGGGTGACGCCGTTGCGGAGGTACTCGCTGTCCGTGTGCAGCACGACCCGGCAGGGACGCTTCAGCGCCTCGAGCGCGGCCGCAGCGGCGGTCAGCTCCATGCGGTTGTTGGTCGTCTCCGGCTCGGCGCCGGACAGCTCGCGCTCGTGCTCGCCGAACAGGAGGATGGCCGCCCAGCCGCCGGGACCGGGATTGGGCTTGCAGCCGCCATCGGTCCAGATCTCGACCAAACGCCCGAGAGCTCCAGTGTCCGAAGTCAGAGTCCATAGGCGTGCTCGTCGCGGGCGCGGAGGTGGAAGCGGAGGCGACGCAGGTATTCCAGCGGGTCCTTGCGGGTGACCAGCGCGCCCTCCGGCGTGTTCACCCAGTCGTAGAGCCGGGTCAGCAGGAAGCGGATCGCCGCGCCCTGGCACAGGACGGGCAAACCGGCACGCTCGGCGTCCGCGAGCGGCCGGACCTCCGCGTAGGCCCGCAGCATCGCCCGCGCCTTGGTGACGTTGAACTGGAAATCGGGCTCGAAGCACCAGGCGTTCAGGCAGACGGCGATGTCGTAGGCGAGCAGGTCGGTGGCGGCGAAGTAGAAGTCGATCAGGCCGGAAATGCGGCCTTCCAGGAAGAACACGTTGTCCGGAAACAGGTCGGCGTGGATGTGGCCGCGGGGAAGCTCGGCCGGCCAGGACGCGAGAATGCCCGCCAGCGCCGCCTCCAGCTCCGCGGCCAGCCCCGGCTGGACGGAATCGGCCCGGGGAAGGCAGCGGTCCAGCAGCGGCCGCCAGCCGTGCGGGCCGAGCGCGTTGGCGCGTTCGGCCGAATAACCCGCGCCGGCAAGGTGCAGCCCGGCCAGCGCCCCCCCGACCGGCGCGCAGTGCTCCGGCCGCACCCGCCGCGGCCAAACGCCCGGCAGGAACGTCGTGATGCAGGCCGGGCGGCCGGCAAGCTGGCGCAAGCTTTCCCCGTCGCGGCCGCGCACCGGCAGCGGGCAGGTGATCCCCCGCCCGGCCAGATGCTGCATGAGGCCGAGGAACCAGGGCAGCTCGGCCGGGTCGACCCGCTTCTCGTACAGCGTCAGGATGAAGTCGCCGTTCGGTGGTGCGGAGCTGGTAGTTGCTGTTCTCCACCCCCTCGGCGATGCCGCGAAAGGCAACGGCGGTGCCAAGGTCGTATTCGGCGAGGAACGCGGCGAGCGCCTCGTCGGTGACCTCGGTGTAGACGGCCATCAGCCCGTCATGCGAGCGGCGCCGGCAGCTTGAACACCACGTCTTCCTGCGTCACCCGGCGCTCCTCGACCTCGAGGTCGTAGCGCTCGCCAAGGCGGCCGAGCAGCTCCTGCACCAGGCGCTCGGGCGCCGAGGCGCCGGCGGTGAGGCCGAGCCGGCGCACGCCGTGCGAGCGCGGACCAGTCGAGCGCGTCGGCCTTCGGCAGCAGGATGGCGCGTCGGGCGCCGGCCCGCTCGGCCACCTCGCGCAGGCGCTGCGAGTTGCTGCTGTTCGGGCTGCCGATGACCACGACCAGGTCGCACTCCGGCGCGACCGCCTTGACCGCGGCCTGCCGGTTGGTGGTGGCGTAGCAGATGTCCTCCGAGCGCGGCCCCTCGATGTCCGGGAAGCGCTCGCGCAGCACGGCGACGATCTCCGCCGTGTCGTCCACGGAGAGCGTGGTCTGGGTGATGAAGGCGAGGCGGCCGGGGTCGGCCGGCTGCACGGCGCGCGCGTCCTCCACGTCCTGAAGCAGCGTGACCGAGCCCGGCGGCAGCTGGCCCATCGTGCCCACGACCTCCGGGTGGCCGGCATGGCCGATCATCAGGATGTGCCGCCGCCCGTCGCCGCCGCCCGCATAGTGGCGCTCCGCCTCGCGATGGACCTTGCTGACCAGCGGGCAGGTCGCGTCGAAATAGAGCAGGTTGCGCCGCTGCGCCTCCGCGGGCACCGATTTCGGCACGCCGTGGGCGGAGAACACGACGTGGCCCGCTTCGGGCACCTCGTCCAACTCCTCCACGAACACCGCGCCCTGCGCCTCCAGCGCCTCGACCACGCTGCGGTTATGCACGATCTCGTGGCGGACGTAGACCGGGGCGCCGTAGCGGCGCAGCGCCTCCTCGACGACCCGGATCGCCCGGTCCACGCCAGCGCAGAAGCCGCGCGGTCCCGCCAGAACGACGCTGAGAGGAGGTTTGCAGTCCATTGTGTCCAGCCTGGGGGCGGGCTAGGTCCCGCCGCCCTGTTATGGCTACAACTGGCCCGTCCGCCAAGGGCGGCCAACCTGGAGCAACGGATGCCTGCACTGTCCCGAACCTGCCTCCTTGCCGCACTGACCCTGCCCGTCCTCGGCGGCTGTGGGCTGGGAGACGTGAAGGATACGTTCGCCCCCGCATGCCCCCGGCCGCCATCCTGCGCGACGCCAACGACCTGCTGCGCTACCGCGGCGCCGGGCGCGACCTGACGGACAGCGTGCTCGCGGGGCGGATCACGAACATCGGCGGCAGCTGCACCCGCGACGGACCGACCGTGGTGGCGGCGACGGTCACCGTCGGTCTGGAGCTGACGCGCGGCCCGGCGGCGCGCGGGCGCACGGCGGACGTCGCCTACTTCGTCGCGGTGAGCCGGGGCGACCGGGTGCTGGACAAGCAGGTCTATCACATTCGCCCCGAGTTCCCGGAGAACACCGACCGGATCCGCCTGAGTGGCGACAGCGTCGACCTGCGCCTGCCGGTCCGCGAGGGCCAGGGGGCGGGCGACTACCAGGTGACGGTCGGGTTCCAGCTCACGCCGCAGGAGCTCGCGGCCAACCGCGCCCGGATCGGCCGGCATTAGTCCGAGCTAACCGCCGGTGCCCGGCGAGCGCTGGCGCACGAGTCGTGTGCTCGGTGCGGCTTCGGGCGAGCAGCGCCGGGTCATGGGTGCAGACGATCTCGACGTGTTCCCAGTGGTCGCGGCGGATGCGGCGCAGGGCGGCGAGGGAGCGGCGACGCTCGGTCTGACTGGTCTCCATGAACCATTGGTAGAGACGGGCGCCGGTCGGCATGCTGGGCCGGTCCGGGTCCAGCTCCCGCGCGTTGAAGATCGCGTCGCCGGCATGGAGCAGCCACTGGCCGCGGCCGAGGTCGATGGCGACGCCGCAATGCCCGGCCGTATGGCCCGGCAGAGAGACCAGCATCAGGCCCGGGATGCCGTCGAGATAGGTCGCAGGCAGCCCGAAGAACTCGGCGGGCATGGTGTCGTAAGTATGCCAGGCTCGCGGGGCCGGCGGCGTTGGCGGTGCGATAGCGGGCTCGCTCCTTCGGGCCGACCGGGTGGCGGGCCGCGTCCGCCTCCCTCTTCGAGAGGTGGATGGTTGCCGCCGGAAAGTCGGGCAGGCCCGCGGCGTGGTCGAAGTCCAGGTGGGTCATGACGATGTGGTGGACATCGGCCGGATCGTGGCCGAGGGCGCGGACCTGGTGCGCGGCCGAGCTCCTCCGGCCGAAGCCGGACGCGGTCGGTCCAGCGGAAGAACGGGTCGATCCGCGAGGCCGTCGCCGCCGGGTCGGCACCGGCGACCCCGGTGTCGACCAGCACGGGACCGACGGAGGTCTCGAGCAGCAGGCAATGGCAGACGAGTTCGGACGGGCCGAGCCCGCTCGTCCTGCCATCGAACAGGGCGCCGCCATAGGGCTGCATGGCGCCGAGGCCGAGGTGGTGGACGTCCATGCCGCCCCGCCCGGAGCCCGCTACGCCGTTTTCGGCAGAGGCTGGCCGAGCTTGCGCCGGATGTGCGTGCGGCGGGCGGTGGCCAGCGCCTTGCCCTCGCGCTTGCTGAGCGCGACCGCGACGGCGACGTCGACCAGGGTGATGCCGAGCACGCCGAGCGCGGCCCAGGCCGCGTTATGCCGACGCCGGTTGGAGCTGCCGAGCGCGGAGGCGAGCAGCGCGAGGTCGGCGACGTCGCCCGCGACCCGGCCCCAGATCGGCCAGGCGCGGTCGGGGTAGGCGAGCGCCAGCGCGCCGGCGAGGATCTCGCGGCCGCCGAACGCCTCCACGAGATGCGGCTTGCCGATGCCGAGGCTGCTGGAGGCGCAGCGCGGCATGGCGATCTCGGTCGCGCCGAGGCCGAGGCTGAGCAGGCCCAGGATGCGGGCCATCTGGATGTCGTTCATGGCTTCAGCACCACCTTGATGCACTCGTCCTTTTTGTCGCGGAACACGCGGTAGAGGTCCGGCCCGTCGTCCAGCTTGCCCTCGTGGGTGATGACGAAGGAAGGGTCGATCTCGCCCTTCTGGATCCGCTCCAGCAGCGGGCCGAGGTAGCGCTGGACCGGGGTCTGCGCCATGCGGAAGGTCAGGCCGCGGTTGATCGCCGAGCCCATCGGGACCTTGTCGAGCAGCCCGCCATAGACGCCGACGATGGAGACGATGCCGAAGTTGCGGCAGTTGTTGATCGCCTGGCGCAGCGGGTGCGGCCGGTCGGTGCCGAGGAACGCCGCCTGCTTCACCCGGTCGAGCACGGAATCGACGCTGGCCCAGGTCTCGGCCTCCGTGCCGACCGCGTCGATGCAGGCGTCGGCGCCACGGCCTTCGGTGAGGTCGTTGATGCGCTCGTAGACGCTCTCCTCCATGAAATCGATCGTGATGGCGCCGGCCGCGCGGGCCATCTCGAGCCGCTCCGGGACAGTGTCGATCGCGATCACCCGCTCGGCGCCGAGCAGGAAGGCGGAGCGGATGGCGAATTGCGCCACCGGGCCGCAGCCGAACACGGCGATGGTCTTGCCCTGCGGTTCGCAGAACTCGGCGCCCATGTAGCCGGTCGGGAAGATGTCGGACAGGAACAGGACCTGCTCGTCGGTGAGGCCCTCGGGAACCTTGATCGGGCCGACATCGGCGTACGGGACGCGGAGGTATTCGGCCTGGCCGCCGGCATAGCCGCCGAGCAGGTGGGTGTAGCCGAACAGGCCCGCGGGGCTGTGGCCCCAGAGCTCCTCGGCGACCTTGCGGTTCGGGCTGGGGTTGCTGCGCTCGCAGCCGGAGAAGTAGCCCTGCTTGCAGAAGAAGCATTCGCCGCAGGAGATCGTGAACGGGACGACCACCCGGTCGCCCTTCTTGAGGTTGGTGACCTCCGCGCCGACCTCGACGACCTCGCCCATGGTCTCGTGGCCGAGCACGTCGCCGTTCATCATGCCCGGCATCACCCCGTCATAGAGATGGAGGTCCGAGCCGCAGATCGCGCAGGCGGTGACCTTGATGATGGCGTCGCGCGGGTGCTCGATCCTCGGGTCGGGGACGGTGTCGCAGCGTATGTCTTTCTTGCCGTGCCAGCAGAGCGCCTTCATGCGTTCCCCCAGATGTCTGAGCCCCTCAAACTCCGGCACGGGCCGGACGGCGCCATCACAAAGACTGGAAGGGCGGGACAAACGGCAATCGGCGATCGGAGCGCAAGCTCTTCCGCACGCTTCTGCTCTGCCCACCTCGGTAGGACTACACCAGCGTCAGGTCGTCGCGGTGGACCATCTCGTCGCGGCCGCGCCAGCCGAGGATGGCTTCGATCTCCTCCGAGCGGTGGCCGGCAATGCGGCGGGCGTCGGCGCTGGCGTAGGCGGAGAGGCCGCGGGCGAGCACGGTGCCGTCGCGCGAATTGGACCAGCACCGGGTCGCCGCGCTCGAACGTCGCCTTCCACGGCGCGGACGCCGGCGGGGAGGAGCGAGCGGCCGGCGGCCAGCGCCCGGGCGGCTCCGGCGTCGACGATCAGGGCCCCGGCCGGGCTGCAGCGCGCCCGCGATCCAGCGCTTGCGGGCGGAGCGGCCCTCGGCGGCGGGCAGGAACCAGGTGCAGCGCGCGCCCTCGGCCAGCGCGCGCAGCGGGTGCTCGACGTGGCCGACCGCGATCGCCATGGCGCAGCCGGCGCCGGTCGCGATCCGCGCGGCCTGCAGCTTGGTGCGCATGCCCGCCGCTCGAGTAGCCCGGTGGCGGCTCGCCGCCCATGGCCTCGATCTCCGGCGTCAGCGCGGGGACGACCGGGATGTGCGCGGCGTCCGGGTCGCGCTTGGGGTCGGCGGTGTAGAGGCCGTCGATGTCCGAGAGGAGCACGAGCTGGTCGGCGCCGACCATCTCGGCGACGCGGGCGGCGAGGCGGTCGTTGTCGCCGAAGCGAATCTCGGCGGTGGCGACCGTGTCGTTCTCGTTGATGACCGGGACGCAGCCGAGGGCGAGCAGGGTCGAGAGGGTCGCGCGGGCGTTGAGGTAGCGGCGGCGGTGCTCGGTGTCGTCGGGGGTGAGCAGCAACTGGGCGGCGACGAGGCCGTGCGCCGAGAGCGCCTCCGTCCAGGCCTGGGCGAGGCGGATCTGGCCGACGGCGGCGGCGGCCTGCTTCTCTTCGAGCTTGAGGCGCTTGCGGCCGAGGCCGAGCGCGGAGCGGGCCAGCGCGATGGCGCCCGGAGGAGACGACGATCACGGCCGTGCCGCGGGCGCGGGCGGCGGCGATGTCGGCGGCGACGCCGTGCAGCCAGGCGGTGCGGGGCTCCGCGTGGTCGACGACCAGGGCGCTGCCGATCTTGACCACCAGCAGCCTTGCGTCGAGCAGGCGGGGGATCATGCCGGCTGCTTGGCGGCGTGCACGCGGTCCATGAGCGCGCGCAGGACCTCCGGGACGCCTTGCCCGGTGGCGCCGGACATCAGCATCACCGGGGCGCCGGCGGCCCGGGACAGGGCGGCGCGGCGGGCGGAGGCCTCGCGCGGGGTCATGGCGTCGGCCTTGTTCAGGACCAGCAGCTCCGGCTTCTCGGCCAGCCCGGCGCCGTAGGCTTCCAGCTCCTCGCGGACGGTCCGCCAGGCGGCCACCACGTTGCCGGCCGCCCCGTCGACGAGATGGAGCAGCGCGGCGCAGCGCTCGACATGGCCGAGGAAGCGGTCGCCGAGGCCGGCGCCCTCATGCGCGCCCTCGATCAGGCCGGGGATGTCGGCGATGATCATCTCCTCGCTGTGCGAGAGGCGGACGACGCCGAGCTGGGGATGGAGGGTGGTGAACGGGTAATCGGCGATCTTGGGGCGGGCGGCGGAGACGACACTCAGAAAAGTGCTCTTGCCGGCGTTGGGTAGGCCGACCAGGCCGATATCGGCGATCAGCTTGAGCCGGAGCCAAACCCAGCGCTCCTCGCCGGGATAGCCGGGGGTGGCCTTGCGCGGGGCGCGGTTGGTGCTGCTCTTGAAGTGGGCGTTGCCGTGGCCGCCATCGCCGCCGCGGAGCAGGGTCACGCGCTTGCCGGGCTGGTCCATGTCGGCGAGGACGAGCTCGCGGTCCTCGTCGAGGATCTGGGTGCCGACCGGGACGGAGATGACGACGTCCGAGGCGCACCGGCGCCAGTGCGGTCTGCGCCGGCCCCGTTGCCGCCCTTGGGGGCGCGGAAGTGCTGGGTGTAGCGGAAGTCGATCAGCGTGTTGAGGTTCTCGGCGGCGACGAAGACGATGTCGCCGCCCTTCCCGCCGTTGCCGCCGTCGGGCCCGCCGAACTCGAGGAACTTCTCGCGCCGGAACGCGACCACGCCGTTCCCGCCGTCGCCGGAGCGGAGGTAGATCTTGGCTTGGTCGAGGAATTTCATGATCTGGGTTCTCGGCGCGGGGCCACCCTCACCCGGCCCTCTCCCGCAGCGGGAGAGGGTTTCGTGGGTGCTACTCGGCGGCTTCGGGCACAGTCTCCACGGAGACGTGGACGCGGTCGTCGGCCTTGCGCTGGAACTTCACGCGGCCCTCGACCAGGGCGAAGATGGTGTGGTCGCGGCCGAGGCCGACGTTCTCGCCGGGCTTCACCTTGGTGCCGCGCTGGCGGAGGATGATGTTGCCCGCCACGACCGCCTGGCCGCCGGACTTCTTGATCCCGAGGCGCCGCCCTGCCGTATCGCGCCCGTTGCGCGACGAGCCGCCTGCCTTCTTGTGTGCCATCGCTGCTTCTCCTTAGGCCGGGACCGTTTCGGGTTCCGTTTGCGTCGGCAGAGGCGCCTCCGTGCTGGCCGGCTGGGCCGACAGCGGCTCCTCGATGCCGTCCGCGGTGATGCCGGCGACGCGCAGCACCGTCACGTGCTGGCGGTGGCCGTTCTTGCGCCGGCTGTTCTGCCGGCGCCGCTTCTTGAAGATGATCACCTTGTCGAGCCGGTCCTGGGCGATGACGGTCGCGCGAGACCGTGGCGCCGGGGACCAGCGGACGGCCGATCGTGGTGCCGGCGTCGCTGCCGACCGCGAGGACCTCGGAGAAGGTCACGGTGTCGCCGGGGGCGGCTTCGAGCTTCTCGATCTTGAGCACCGCGTTCGGGGCGACGCGATACTGCTTTCCGCCGGTGCGGATGATTGCGAACATGCTGCCTGTCCTGGTCAGCCGCCTCGGCGCGCGCCGGACAGCCCTTCTTGCACGGATGGGGCGGCAGGGCGAGGCCCGGCCACCGGAAGCCGCGCGTTATACGGACGCGGCGCGGAAAGTCAATGCAGCAGCAGGGCCCATCGAGCGGCGAGGCTCATGGCCGAGACCACGACCACATACGAACCGAGCAGCGTCCAGCGCGATCCAAGCAGCTTGTTCATGGCGTCCTCCGAGGAAGGATGTGGGCCTGCTCGGGCGCGCGTACCAAGGGGGTGAAGCGGATTTCATGAACCGCCGCTGGCGGGGCAGTAGAGCTCGACATTGCCCTCCAGGAGCCGGGGATCGGCGCCGGCGGCGTTGATGGCCATGGTGGCGCAGCGCTGGGCGCGGAGCTTGTCGGCCAGCCGCCGCAGCTCGGCGCCGCGGGGCTCGACCGTGTCCGTCAGGTTCACCGCGGCGAAGCTGATCCCCAGCTCGGCAACCGAGATCTCGTCCAGCTCGGCCGCGTCGGTGATCAGGCCGACCGAGCGGAAGAACGGGCGCACCCGGATCATCGCCTCCTTCAGCAGGCGCGTCGCGTCCCCCGCGGCCGGCACGGTGACCAGCAGCACCAGCTGTTTGCGCAGCCCGGTGCCGATCCGGCTGCAATCGTCGGCGAACTCCTTCACCCGCTTGCGATGCAGCAGCACTTCCAGGCCCACCGGCAGGAAGATCAGCTCCTTGCTGCCCCGCAGCGCGGTCTCGGCCGCGGCCTGGTGGGCGAATTCGAGCAGCAGCGCGTCCGTGTTCAGCTCCGCGGTCTCCGCCTCCGGCAGCAGGCTCATCGCCGTGGCGAGGGCGCGCTCCGTCTCCGCCGGGTAGCCGAGCAGGCGGCCGAGCTCGCGCCCGCCGCGGGTGGTGCGCACCGGCCGGGTCTCGCAGCGCAGCGAGCCCATCGCGGTCTTGAGCCGCTCGCGCGCCTCGCGTTGGATCGCCGCGAGCCGCTGCTCGACCCGGCGCCGGACGACCGGCTCAAGTTCCTTCGGCGACAGGCCCGCGGCCTCGGGCGGCAAGCGCGACCGCGGCCGAGAGGACGTGCAACTTGGCCCCTCCGGCGCTCTCGCCGATCAGGCGGGTGCGAACCGCCCGGCCGATCTCGGCGGAGCGCACCGTCGCCTGCTCCTCGGTTGCATCGCCGAAGAAGACGACGAAGTCGTGCGCGTCCGTCCTTGCCACGCTGTCCCCGGCGCGGAGGTGGCGGCGGATCACGTGCTCGGCGGTGCCCAGAACGCGTTCCCGCAACTCACCCCATCGCTCGCCCAAACTCTCGCGCACCTCCTCGAGCCCGATGACCTGCACCTGTCCACCGGCCGTGACGCTTGGACGCGTGGACAACGCGCCGCCCGGGCGGACGGTGACGATCTTAAAGCGCCGGAGGTCGACCCGGCCGATGATGTTGCTGGTGAAGTCGCACCGGAGCCGGCTTGCGTCCCGGCGGATGATCGTCGCCGCGAACTGGATTTCTTCCCCGGTCGCCTCCTGGTGCTTGCGCAGGCGGAGGATATTGGCGCGGGCGGCGCTGTCAATCAGGTCCAGGGCATCCACTCCGGTCAGCGTGCCCGGCTCCGCGCCGAGCAGCCGCTCGAAGGCGGGGTTGCTGAGCATGATGCGCCCGTCGAGGTCGGCGATGTAGAGCGGGGTGTCGACCACGGGAACACCTTGGCCAGCAGGCCCTGGACGCGCGCCTCTTGCTCCCGCTGGCGCTGAGCTTCGGTGACGTCGCGGCCGATCACCACGGCCCGGATGACGTCGCCATCCCGGTCGGGGATCAGGGTCAGGCCGAGCACGAGTGGGCGGCCGTCGGCGGCGTGACAGCGGAGCTCCGGGCGGAGCAGCTCTCCGCGGGCGTAGGCCGCCCGGAACTGCTCGGCGAGGGGCGGGGTGGCGGGCTCGGGGTCCAGCACGTCGAGCGTCCGCCCCATCAGGGACGCTTCGTCGAAGCCGGTGGCGTCGCAGATCGCCGGGTTGACCATGCTGAACACCAGGCTGCCGCCCCGCAGCTCCAGCACGCCGAGCAGCAGATCCGAAGTCATGAGTCGCGCGCGAGATAATGGTCGCTGTCCCCGTCGTCAGCGGGGCCGGAAGGCCCGGTTGCGGTCGGTTCAGGTCGATCACGTCCATCGCAGGCCATTCTCGCAGGCGGCGGCAGCGGAGTGTACCGCGCGAAAGCTGAACGAAAGGTCAACGCGGGGCGCCTGTGACACGACCGCGCTTGCCGGGGCACGAACGGCCCGGTATCTTTCCGGCATGGTCCTGGCAGTCCCCTTTCTGGGCTTCTGCTGCGTGCGCCGCGTTGCGCGGGCGTTCCTGCGCCTGCTCGGCCTCGGCCTCCTCCTTCGACTTATCCGCCCCTGAGCGTCCTGCCGGGCTGATCGGTCCCGGCTTCGCCCAGGGGTAACGGCCTGGGCCAGCCTCGGGCAACGCCATCAGCCGCAACGGTTTACGAGGGGTTTCCATGAGCATCGAACATCCGAGCTTCGGCACCGTGCCGGACGACCGCGTCATCATCTTCGACACCACGCTGCGCGACGGCGAGCAGTCGCCGGGCTTCTCCATGAACCTCAACGAGAAGCTGCGGATGGCCGAGGCGCTGGCCGAGCTGGGCGTGGACGTGATGGAGGCGGGGTTCCCGATCGCCTCCGTCGGCGACTTCGAGAGCGTCGAGGCGATCGCGCGGCACGATCAAGGGCCCGGTGATCTGCGGCCTGGCGCGGACCGGGCAGGCCGACATCCTGCGCGCGGCGGAGGCGCTCAAGCCGGCGGAGCGCAAGCGGATCCACATCTTCCTGTCCACCAGCCCGCTGCACATGAAATACAAGCTGCGGATGGAGCCGGACGCGGTGCTGCAGCTCGCCGTCGACAGCGTGACGCTGGCCCGCAACTACGCCGACGATGTCGAGTGGTCGGCGGAGGACGGCAGCCGGACGGAGCCGGAATTCCTGTGCCGCTGCGTCGAGGCGGCGATCAAGGCGGGGGCGACGACGATCAACATCCCCGACACGGTCGGCTACGCCGTGCCGGACGACATGACGCGCATCTTCACCATGCTGCGCGAGCGAGTGCCGGGGGCGGACAAGGTGATCCTCTCCACGCACAACCACAACGACCTGGGCCTCGCGGTCGCCAACACGCTGGCGGCGGTGCGCGCCGGGGTGCGGCAGATCGAGTGCACGATCAACGGGATCGGCGAGCGGGCGGGCAACGCCGCGCTGGAGGAGACGGTGATGGCGATCCGGACCCGGCCGGACGTCAACCCGGTCAGCAACGGGATCAAGACGGAGCGGATCCTGCGGGTCTCGAAGCTGCTGTCGACCATCACCGGGTTCGACGTGCAGCCGAACAAGGCGATCGTCGGGCGGAACGCGTTCGCCCACGAGAGCGGCATCCATCAGGACGGGGTGCTGAAGAACGCCGCGACCTACGAGATCATGACGCCGGAGAGCGTGGGCTGGAGCAAGTCGAGCCTGGTGATGGGCAAGCATTCCGGCCGGGCGGCGTTCCGCGACAAGCTGAACGCGCTGGGCTACGGCGACGTCGGCGACAACCAGCTGAACGACGCGTTCCGCCGGTTCAAGGACCTCGCCGACCGCAAGAAGGTGGTCTACGACGAGGACATCGTGGCGCTGGTGGACGACGAGGTCGGGCGCGACCACGAGCGGATCCGGTTCGCGTCGCTCGAGGTCGCGTGCGGGTCGCGCGGGCCGCAGCGGGCGGTGCTGGAACTCGAGGTGGATGGCGAGGTGCAGACGGCGGAGGCGACCGGCGACGGGCCGGTGGACGCGACCTTCAACGCGATCCGCGCGCTCTTCCCGCATGAGGCGCGGCTGGTGCTGTTCTCCGTCGGCGCGGTGACGGAGGGGACCGACGCGCAGGCGCGGACGACGGTGCGGCTGGAGGAAGCGGGCAAGATGGTGGACGGCCAGGGCGCGGACACGGACACGATCGTGTCGAGCGCGCGGGCCTATGTGCACGCGCTGAACAAGCTGCTGGTCAAGCGGGCGCGGACGGAGCCGGAGGCGCTTTCGGCTTAGGATCCACCCTCACCCAGGCCCTCTCCCGCCAGCGGGAGAGGGTTTGGATGGGCTGTTAGTAGCCGTAGGCGGGCGGCGGGTAGCCCCGTAGGCCGGCGGGGGCGGTGCGTAGCCGGGCCCGGGCCGTAGCCGTAGGCCGGCGGGGGTGCGTAGTAAGGCTGCGGGGTGGTCGCGGCGCCGGTGGCCGCGCCCACGGCGCCGCCGGCGAGCGCGCCGATCGCGGCGCCGCGGCCGCCGCCGGCTGCCGCACCCAGCGCCGCCCCGGCGCCGGCGCCGATCAGGCCGCCGCCCACGGCGCGCTGGCCGGGATCGTATGGGTCGGTGCAGGCGGTCAGCCCCAGCCCGGCCACCAAAGCCAGGCCCAGTACAGCTTTGCTCTTCATGATTGGGATTCCCTCAAACAGCATGGGCGCCGGGTGCTATCCCCGGCACCCACGCGCCAAGCGCGGTCAGTAACGCGGCGCGGTCACTGCGCCGCCGACGGCGCCGACGCCGCCGCCGATCAGCGCGCCGGTCCCGGGATTGCCGCCGGTCGCCGCACCGACCGCCGCGCCGGCGCCGGCCCCGAGCAGCCCGCCGGTGACCGCCCGGGTCCCCGGCTCCTCGCCGCATGCCGCCAAAAGCAGCGTCATCGCCGCCGCCGCGACCGCCATTGTCGTCTTACGCATCCACGCGTCTCCTGCGAACAAGTGTTGAGAGACACAACCATAAGTTGAGGCCGTATCCACGTCTGCAATGGGATGCAACGTGGACGCGGCTTCTTTGTGGCGAACGGGCTCGGAGTCACGAAGAGGTGACCCCTGGGCCTTGCCGCGGCGAGGGTGCGCCCGCTAAGCCACCGCCGCCCCGCCTGCCCCGGCAGTCCGGCCGCAAAAAACTGCACTCGTTTAGGGATACCTTATGTTCGGACGCCTGCTGGGCATCATGTCCGCCGACATGGCCATCGACCTCGGCACCGCAAACACGCTGGTTTACGTCAAGGGTCGCGGGATCGTGCTGGCCGAGCCGAGCGTGGTCGCGATCGCCGATGTGCGTGGGAAGAAGGTGGTGCTCGCGGTCGGCGAGGAGGCCAAGCAGATGCTCGGCCGCACGCCGGGCAACATCTCGGCCATCCGTCCGCTGCGCGACGGCGTGATCGCGGACTTCGAGGTGGCGGAGGAGATGATCAAGCACTTCATCCGCAAGGTGCACAACCGCCGCGGCTTCGCCTCGCCGCTGATCATCGTGTGCGTGCCCTCCGGGAGCACCGCGGTGGAGCGGCGGGCGATCCAGGAAAGCGCGGAAAGCGCGGGGGCGCGCAAGGTGCTGCTGATCGAGGAGCCGATGGCGGCCGCGATCGGCGCCGGGCTGCCGGTCACGGAGCCGTCGGGGAGCATGATCGTCGATGTCGGCGGCGGCACCACGGAAGTGGCGGTGATCAGCCTGGGCGGCATCGTCTATTCCAAGTCGGTCCGGGTCGGGCGGCGACAAGATGGACGAGGCGATCATCAGCTACATCCGCCGCACCCATAACCTGCTGATCGGCGAGAGCTCGGCCGAGCGGATCAAGATGGACATCGGCGCGGCGACGCCGTCGCCGGAGTACGAGGATGGGCCGTGGCGGGAGGTGAAGGGCCGCGACCTGATGAACGGCGTGCCGCGGGAGATCGTGGTCGGGCAGCGGCAGATCGCGGAGAGCATCTCGGAGCCGGTGACGGCGATCGTGGAGGCGGTGAAGGTGGCGCTGGAGAACACGCCGCCGGAACTCGCCGCGGACATCGTGGACAAGGGAATTGTGCTGACGGGCGGGGGCGCGCTGCTGTACCGTCTGGATCAGGTGTTGCGCGACGCGACGGGACTACCGGTGGTTGTGGCCGAGAACCCGCTGAGTTGCGTGGCGCTGGGCACAGGACGGGCGTCTGGAGGAGATGAAGCGCCTGAGGAACGTGCTGACGACGATGTACTAACGGGCGCCGCTTCGTGGGCGCGCAGGGGGGCCAGGGTTGATCCGTCTGTCGATCCAGATGCGGCAGGCGCTGGCCAAGCTGACGCTGCCGGTGCTGATCGCGGCCGCGTTCGGGGTCATGCTGCTCGGCAAGGCGGACGCGATCCTGGCCGAGCGGGCGCGGATGGCTCTGGCTGACGCGCTGGCGCCGCTGTTCTCCCTGGTGGCCGAGCCGCTGGCGCGGGCGCGGGACGTGCTTCAGGACGTCGAGCAGTTCTGGTCCATGCGGGCGGACAACCAGCGGCTGCGCGAGGAGAACGAGGTGTTGCGGCGCTGGCAGGCCGTGGCGCTGGCGTTGGACGCCGAGAACACCGTGCTGAAGGCGAACCTGCATTGGATTCCCGACCCGGCGCCGTCCTACGTGACGGCGCGCGTGGTGGCCGACGCGGGCGGCGTCTATGCGCGGGCGGTGCTGTTGGCGGTCGGTCCCAACCACGGGATGTCCAAGGGCGAGATCGCGCTGGACGAGAATGGCCTGGTCGGCCGGGTGACGGAGATCGGGGCGCGGAGCGCGCGGGTGCTGCTGATCACGGACATCAACAGCCGCATCCCGGTGACGCTCGAGAACAGCCGGGCCCGGGCGATCCTGGCGGGCACCAACGGGCCGCGGCCGCGGCTGCTGTATTGGCCGGAAGGGGTGACGCCGGCGGAGGGCGAGCGGGTGGTGACGTCGGCGGAGGCCGGGGCGTTCCCGGCCGGGCTGCCGGTGGGGACGGTGCGCTACAGCGCGAACAACGTCGCCGAGGTGGAACCGGCGGCCAAGCTCGACCGGCTGGAGGTGGTGCGGATCTTCGATTACGGGCTGCGGGGCATTCAGCCGCCGGAGAACTCGCTCCGGTCCATGGAAAAGCCCGCCGTGATCGGGCGGAAGTGACGGCGATGGCTGACCGGCTCCCCGGCATCCGGCCGCGCCCGAGCCTGTGGCGCATGCTGGACGCGGCGTCGCGCAAGGCGTTCCCGGTGTGCACCGCGGCGCTGATCCTGCTGTTCCTGTCGGCGCCGCTCGGCTTGCCGGGCCAGCCGCAGCTGCAGGCGGCGACGGCGCTGGCGGCGGTGTTCTTCTGGTCGGTGTTCCGGCCGGACAGCATGCCGCCGCCGGCGATCTTCATGCTGGGGCTGCTGCTCGACCTGCTGAGCCTGGCGCCGCCGGGGATCTCCGTGGTGGTGCTCTTGATCGCCCATGGCGTGGCGATGCGGGCGCGACGGTTCCTGGCGGCGCAGGGGTTCTTGCTGGTCTGGCTGGTGTTCGTGGCGGTGGCGGCCGGAGCGGCGGCGCTGCAATGGGCGCTGACCTGCCTGCTCGCGTTCAAGCTGTTCCCGGGCGGGCCGGCGCTGCTGCAGTTCGGGGTGACGGCCGGGTTCTACCCGGCGCTGGCGACGCTGTGGACCCGGGCGCATCGCGGGCTGGCCGATCCGGAGCGAGCATGAGCCAGTTCAAGCGGGAGAACAAGCGGACCGGCGTGTTCACGCGCCGCGCGCTGCTGCTCGGGGCGGGCCAGCTCGGGATATTCGGCGCGCTGGCGAGCCAAGCTCTACCAGGTGCAGGTCGTGGAGGGCCAACGCTACGCCACGCTGGCCGAGAGCAACCGGATCAGCGCCCGGCTGACCGCGCCACCGCGGGGGCGGATCCTCGACCGGTTCGGGACCCCGGTCGCCGGCAACAAGCTCAACTGGCGCGCGCTGCTGACCGTCGAGCAGACGGACAGCGTGGACGACACGCTGGACGCGTTCGCCCGGGTCGTGGACCTCCAGGACCACGAGCGGGCGCGGATCGACCGCGAGATGAAGAAGCGGCGGCGGTTCATCCCGCTGGTGGTGCGCGAGTTCCTGACCTGGGACGAGATGGCGCGGCTCGAGGTGAACGCGCCGGACCTGCCCGGCATCTATGTCGACGTCGGCACCACCCGGCTCTACCCGTACGGGCCGGCGCTGGCGCATGTGGTGGGCTACGTCGCGCCGCCCAACGAGGCGGACATGGGCGACGACCCGATGCTGGCGCTGCCCGGGATCCGGATCGGGCGGAACGGGATGGAGAAGGCGCTCGACCCCGAACTGCGCGGCAAAGCGGGCGCGATCCAGCTCGAGGTCAACGCGGTCGGGCGGGTGATCCGCGAGCTCGACCGGGTCGACGGAACGCCTGGCAAGGAAGTGAACCTGACGATCGACGTCGGGCTGCAGCAGCAGGTGCTCAAGCGGCTGGGCGACGAGAGCGCGTCCGCGGTGGTGATGGACTGCCGCAACGGCGAGGTGCTGGCGATGACCAGCAACCCGAGCTTCGACCCGAGCCTGTTCAACTCTGGGGTGTCGCAGGCGCAGTGGATCGAGTGGACGCGCAATCGGCGGGCGCCGCTGATCAACAAGGCGGCGGCCGGGCTGTATGCGCCGGGCTCGACGTTCAAGATGGCGGTGGCGATGGCCGGGCTGGAGGCGAAGACGATCACGCCGGGCTCGCGGATCGTCTGCCCCGGCTATCTCGATATCGGCGACACAAGGTTCCACTGCTGGAGCAAGTACGGGCACGGGGCGCTCGACGTGCGCAACGCGCTCAAGCACAGCTGCGACGTGTTCTTCTACGAGACGGCGCGGCGGACCGGCATCGACCGCGTGGCGGCGATGGCCAACCGGTTCGGGATCGGCGTCGACCTCGAGATCGAGCTGCCGGGCGCGCGCAAGGGGCTGATGCCGACCCGGGAGTGGCGGATCAGCAAGGGCCACCCGTGGAACATCGGCGACACGATCAGCTGCGGGATCGGCCAGGGCTACATCCAGACCACGCCGCTGGCGCTGTGCACCTATGTGTCGAGGGTCGCGACCGGGCGGACGGTGCAGCCGCATCTGACGCGCGCGATCGGGGGGGCGCTGCAGCACGGAGTGCAGCCGACGGACTGGCCGGCGATGGCCGTGCCGGAGGCCAACCTGCATCTGTGCCGGGAGGGGATGTGGGCGGTGGTCAACGAGGCCGGCGGGACGGCGATCGGGGCGCGGATCTCGGTGCCGGGCGTGACGCTGGCGGGCAAGACCGGGTCGACGCAGGTGCGCCGGGTGTCACGCGAGGCGCGCGAGCACGGGTTCAAGTCGGAGAACCTGCCGTGGGAGTTCCGGCCGCACGCGCTGTTCGTGTGCTACGCGCCGTATGACTGCGCCGCGCTATGCCGTGTCCGTGGTGGTCGAGCACGGAAATGCCGGGGCGGCGGCGGCGGCGCCGCTCGCGCGCGACATCATGACGGACGCGCTATTGCGCGACCCGGTGAACCATTCCGAGAGCCCCGACCAGAAGGTGGCCGACCGCTCATGACGAAAGAAGCGCTTCCGTCGTGACCAGACAAGAAGTCGGTCGTGATTACCGCCCGTCGCCTGATCCGGGCCGAGCCGTCGTTCGGCTTGATGACCAAGTTCTGGCAGGTGAGCTGGAGCTATGTCCTGCTGCTCTGCGCTCTCGCCGGGGCCGGCTACATCGCACTCTACTCGGCCGGCGGCGGGCCGGAGGCGTATGCCTCCAAGCACATCATCCGGTTCGCGTTCGGCCTGGTGATGATGCTGTCCGATCGCCATGCTCGACATCCGGTTCGTCGCCCGGTTCTCCTACCCGATCTACGCGCGTTTCGATCGGGCTGCTGGTGCTGGTCCTGCGCATGGGACATGTCGGCAAGGGGGCGCAGCGCTGGATCGAGCTGGGCGGGCTGCAGCTACAGCCGTCCGAGCTGGCCAAGATCGGGCTGGTGATGGCGCTGGCGGCCTGGTTCAGCAAGGCGAGCTGGGAGCGGGTGGGCAACCCGCTGTTCCTGCTGCCGCCGGTGCTGATGGTGCTGCTGCCGGTCGGGCTGATCCTGAAGGAGCCGAACCTCGGGACCGCCGTCATCACGGCGATCGTGGGCGGGTCGGTGATCCTGGTGGCCGGGCTGCGGTGGTGGAAGCTGTTGCTGGTCGCTGCTGCCGATCCCGTTCGCGGCGAAGATCGCGTTCGCCCACCTCCACGACTACCAGCGCGCCCGGATCACGACCTTCCTCAACCCGGAGAGCGACCCGCTCGGCGCGGGATACAACATCATCCAGTCGAAGATCGCGCTGGGATCGGGCGGGCTCTGGGGCAAGGGGTTCATGCAGGGAACGCAGGGGCACCTGAACTTCCTGCCGGAGAAGCAGACGGACTTCATCTTCACCATGATCGCCGAGGAGTTCGGTCTGGTCGGCGGGCTGGTGGTGATGGGGCTGCTGACCGCGATCGTGGTCGGCGGCATGCTGATCGCGCTGCGCTGCCGCCATCATTACGGGCGGCTGCTGGCGCTGGGGATCGCGACCAACTTCTTCATGTATTGCTTCGTCAACCTCGCCATGGTGATGGGGGCGATCCCGGTGGGCGGGGTGCCGCTGCCGCTGATCTCGCATGGCGGCTCGGCCATGCTGACAGTGATGTTCGGCATGGGGCTTGCTGATGAGCGTGCACGTGCATCGGGACGTGGAGTTCGAGGAGCGGAAGGAATAGGCCGGCTGTCAGGGCGTCTTGGGGCGTGGCGGCAGACCGAGTATCGCGCGGGTGAGGCGGTCGCCTGGATCGGGCGGCGGTCGGCATCGGTCGAGCGTCTGCTCGAAGGGCGGCCTGGGGTGTTCGTGACGGCCTGGAACCCGTGGGGCCGCCTGGCGCCGCCGGGGCGCAACCGGCGGATGGCGCGGGCGCTCCAGGGCTGGCTGCGGCGCGTGCCGCACTGGCCGGGTTGCGGCGTCGGGCGGGGCTGGGCGGAGGAGCACGTGCTGGTCCGGGCCGACCCGCGCCGGGTCAGAGGCTTGGCCCGGCGGTTCCGGCAGGCGGGGATTGTGGTTGTCGCACCGCTGCGCCCGGCTCGGCTGCTGCTCCTGCCGGCGCGTTCTGCCGCTTGTGCTCCGCCAGCAGCGCGGTGGCCCGTTCGACCGAGCGCACGACCGCGTCGCCAGCCCGGCGGATCGCCGGGTCCTCGTTCCTGAGCAGGCGATCGGCCATCATCAGCGCCGGCGACAGCACCCCCCGGAGGTCGTGGCGCAGACCGGCGCCGCTTTCCTCCAGCTGACGCACGCGCCGTTCCAAGTCCCGCATGGGCGTGGCTCTCCCTGCCCTCACCCCCTCGACCAGGAGGAGGCCAGCCACGTAGAGCAACAGCCCGACGCAGAGCCCCGAGAGGAGCGCTGCCAGCAGGAACGGCACGCCGAGGCCCGTGAGGGCCAGTGACAACCCGGCGGCGCCGAACGCCGCCGCGCCGCCAAGCGCGGAGATGGCCGGGAGACCTCTTCGCATCCAACCCTCATCCGTTTCCCGGCCGCCTCATTACAAACACCGTGCGGCGCCGGCGGTTGCCGGCATTGACGCCGGCGCCGCGCCGCTCCTATAAGCCGCGCCTACTGGGAGCCGCCGCCGGAGGGCGCGATCGCTCGCTATGGCCGTCCGCGGGTTGGCGGACCGCCCCTGTTTTCGGAGTTCATCGTGAAGCGCACCTATCAACCGTCGAAGCTGGTCCGCAAGCGCCGCCATGGCTTTCGCGCCCGTATGGCCACGGTCGGCGGCCGCAAGGTGCTGGCCAACCGACGTGCGAAGGGCCGCAAGCGCCTGTCCGCCTGAGGCCGTCCCGATGGCGCCGGATCGCAAGGCGCCGCAGACGCGGCTGACCCGCCGAGCCGAGTTCCTCCGCGTGGCCGGCAAGGGGCGCAAGGCGCCGACGACCGGGCTGGTGCTGCAGGCGCTCGCACGCGACGACCAGGAGCCCGCTCGCCTTGGCTTCACCGTGACGAAGAAGGTTGGCAACGCGGTGGTGCGCAACCGCACGCGGCGCCGGCTGCGCGAGGCGGCGCGGCTGGTCCTGGCGGGCGCGCCAGTGCGCGGCGCGGATCTGGTGCTGATCGGGCGCGACGCCACCGCGGGGCGGCCGTTCGCGGCGCTGCAGGACGACTTCCGGCGCGCCCTCGCCCGCGTCGGCCTGCTGTGATGCGCATGGCGCTGATCCTGCTGGTGCGGCTTTACCAATGGACGCTGCGGCCGTTCATCGGCGCGCATTGCCGGTATGAGCCGAGCTGCAGCCACTACGCGGTGCAGGCCCTCGAGCGGCACGGGGCGCTGCGCGGCAGCGCGCTGGCCGCTCGCCGCGTGCTCCGCTGCAACCCATGGACGGCGGGCGGGCTCGACCCGGTGCCGCCGTGCTGCCCAAAGCCAGCCCCAAAGCAAGCCATGGCTCCGAAAGCGACGGCTCTCTGATGGACCAAAATCGCCTCTTCCTCGCGATCGCGATCTCGATCGCCATCCTGCTCGGCTTCCAGTACTTCATGCCGCGCCGGCCACCGCCGAACCCGCAAGTGGCCGAGACAACCCAGGCCACGCCGAGCAACGCCACTCCGGCGCCCACCGGCAACCCGGCCGCGCCAGGGACGCAGCCCGTCGCCGTGCCGCCGCCGACGGAGAGCCGCAACGTGCCGCGGCTGCCGATCGCGGCCCCGAAGGTGCAGGGCAGCATCAACCTCGACGGGGCGCGGATCGACGACCTGGTGCTGCGCGACTACCACGTGGAGGTCTCGGACGAGAGCCCGCTGGTGCGGCTGCTCGAGCCGCGGGCGGATCCGCAGCCCTACTACGTCCAGTTCGGCTGGACCGGTGACGGGGTGAAGGTGCCGGGGCCGGATACCCTGTGGAAGGCCTCAGCCCCCGAGCTGACGCAGTCGCAGCCGGTGACGCTGTCCTGGGACAACGGCGACGGGCAGGTGTTCGAGATCAAGCTCGCGGTCGACGACAACTACATGTTCACGGTCGAGCAGGACGTCCGCAACAACGGCAGCGCGCCGGTCAAGCTGTATCCGTGGTCGCGCATCCGGCGCGACTACAAGCCGCAGACGGCGGGGTATTACCTGCTGCACGAGGGGCTCGTGGGCGTGCTCGGCGGCACGCTGCAGGAGCAGACGTATGACAAGGCCAAGTCGGAGTCCGAGAAGGCCAATGGCGGGCCGAGCCTGAAAATCGGACACGACCGGCGGCTGGGCGGGGATCACCGACAAATACTGGCTGACGGCGCTGATCCCCGACCAGTCCATCCCGGAGCAGGCGGCGTTCCGGCACCTGACCGAGAACGGGCGCGGACCGCTACCAGGTGGACTTCGTGAGCACGGCGCCGGTGACCGCCGCCCCGGGCGGGGACGCGGTGGCGACCACGCACCTGTTCGCCGGTGCCAAAGTGGTGCAGCTGCTCGACCACTACGAGCAGGAATACAAGATCGTCAGCTTCTGGCGGGCGATCGACTTCGGCTGGTTCTGGTTCCTGACCCGGCCGATCTTCTACGCGCTGGACTGGCTCTATCACGTGGTCGGCAATTTCGGCGTGGCGATCATGATCTTCACGGTCTGCGTCAAGGCGCTGTTCTTCCCGCTCGCCAACAAGTCCTACCGAGCGATGAACAAGATGAAGCTGCTCGGACCGAAGATGCAGGAGATCCGCGAGCGGCTGAAGGACGACCCGGGGAAGATGCAGGGCGAGATCATGCGCCTGTACAAGACCGAGAAGGTCAACCCGGCCAGCGGATGCCTGCCCATGGTGGTCCAGATCCCGGTGTTCTTCTCGCTCTACAAGGTGATCTTCGTCACCATCGAGATGCGGCACGCGCCGTTCTTCGGCTGGATCCACGACCTCTCGGCGGTGGACCCGACCAACGTGTTCAACCTGTTCGGGCTGCTGCCGTTCGACCCGGCGCCCTACTCGCACTTCCTGCATCTGGGGGCGTGGCCGCTGATCATGGGCTGCACCATGTTCTTCCAGCAGAAGCTGAACCCGCCGCCGCCGGACCCGGTGCAGGCGCGCGTGTTCCAGTTCATGCCGATCATCTTCACCTTCATGCTGGCCAACTTCCCGGCCGGGCTGGTGATCTACTGGAGCTGGAACAACACCCTGACGATTTTGCAGCAATGGACGATCATGAAGCGGGCGAACGTGCGGCGCCCGCAAATGGCGCGCTCGTAGACGAGGAAGAGCGCGCGCGGCTGGAGGCGGGCCGGCTCCTGTTCGCGCAGGAGTGCCGGTTCTTCTTCGCCGCCCAGCGGTTGGACCAGCTTCCGGAGCCGGGCTTGCCGGAGGTGGCGTTTGCCGGGCGGTCGAACGTCGGCAAGTCGAGCCTGCTGAACGCGCTCACCGGGCGGCGGGCGCTGGCCCGCGCGTCCAACACGCCCGGGCGCACGCGCCAGCTCAATTTCTTCGATCTCGGCGGGCAGCTCGTGCTGGTCGACATGCCAGGTTACGGCTACGCGCAGGCGGCCAAGGACATAAAGGCGGACTGGCAGGACCTGATGTTCGACTACCTGCGCGGGCGGCCGACCCTGCGGCGGGTGGTGCTGCTGCTGGACAGTCGGATCGAGGTCAAGCCGTCCGACCTGGCGGTCATGGACCTGCTGGACCGTGCGGCGGTGACATACCAGCTGGTGCTGACCAAGGCGGACGGGCTGAAGCCCGGGCCGCTCCGGCGCAAGGAGGAGGAGATCGCGGGCCTCGCCCGCGGCCACGCGGCGGCGTTTCCGACGGTGCTGACCACGAGCAGCGACACGGGCGCTGGGATCGAGGCGCTGCGGGCGGAGCTGGCCGGACTTGCAGGACGCACACCGGAAACCTAGGGTCGAGACTCGATCAGGTCGACCACAGGACGATCGCGGCGATGGCGACGGTGGATGCGTAATTGGCGGCCAGCTTGTCATAGCGGGTC
Organism: uncultured Alphaproteobacteria bacterium; assembly: GCA_963708585.1. Lineage (GTDB taxonomy): Bacteria > Pseudomonadota > Alphaproteobacteria > Acetobacterales > Acetobacteraceae > JAVVHH01. The sequence goes on from CAVPSW010000002.1 coordinate 107,029, forward strand.
GCGATCCGACGCCAGTCCTTGAGGCGGCAAAACATTCGCTCGATAAGGTTACGGCTGCGATAGGCGAGCTGGTCGAACGGGTGCGGGCGCTTACGCGTGTGCCCATTCGGGATCACGGGCACCGTCCCGCGCTGGATCACCAGCGATCGCAAACGGTCGCTCTCGTAGCCGCCATCGGCCAAACAGGTCTCGGGTGGCGGCAGTGTGCCAGCAGGTCTGGGGCGGGCCGGTAGTCGCTGACCTGCCCGGTGGTGATTGGTGAACGCGACTAGGCGGCCCAGGCCGTCGGCTACCCCGTGGACTTTGGGCGAGGGAGGGCGCGCTATAGCGCCTCCGGTGCTCGAGGAAGACGTCATGGGCCGACCAGAGAAACTGAAAGGCGGGCACGGTGATGAACAGCGGGGTGCCCGGTCGGAGCTGGCCTGCAGCCTCAGCCAGCAGCCCTGCGTCATCGTCAACGTGCTCCAGCACATCCATCATTAGGACGAGGTCGATGCCGCGGCCCCCCGCGCAGAGCGGCCGAAGCGCAGGGCCTTGCGCCACCGGCTCCTCATGATCGCGCTCGTACGGCGGGATCGATGCAGAGGGCTTTGGCAGTCGGTGCGCTGGAGCAGCAATCGCGCGAACACGCCGGAGCCGGCCCCTATATCGGCGACGCGCCTAGCTCCCATGCGATCGACTGTCGCCGCCAGGAGATCGAACTTGCTCTTGTAATACCAGTGTTCTTCAGGCGGACAGTCGAGCTGTTCCAGCTCCTTGACGTCCATGGACACACATCCTCAAAATGACGCTGCACCGCACATAACCGACCCTACCGGGTCGCGCAACTAGGCGATTGCATGAACCCCGCCCAGGATGACGACCCGCGACCAAGGCTCAGCCTCGTCGTACCGTGTTACAATGAAGAGGCGGTGCTGGAGGCGTTCCGAGAAGCGGGCGATGCGCGGCGCTGGACCGGCGGGGATGAGCTTGGAGATCGTGTTCGCCGACGACGGCAGCGCGGACGCCACGGCCGCGATCATCCGGCGCATGCACGAGGCGGACGGGCGGATTGGGCTTGTGTCGCTGTCGCGCAACTTCGGCAAGGAGATCGCGCTGACCGCGGGGCTCGATCACGCGCGCGGGGAGGCGGTGAGTAGTCATCGACGCGGACCTGCAGGATCCGCCGGAGCTGATCGGCGATCTGGTCCGGCGCTGGCAGGAGGGGTACGACGTGGTTTATGCGCGCCGGGCCGAGCGCGAAGGCGAGAGCGCGCTGAAGCGAGTGACTGCGCACCTGTTCTACCGGCTGCTCAACCGCATGGCCCAGCCGCCGATCCCGCACGATGCGCGACTCGGATCTTGAGCCGGCGAGCGGTCGACAGCTTGCTTCGGTTACGAGAGCAGCACCGGTTCATGAAGGGTAGTTGGATCGGCTTCCGCCAGACCGAGGTTGTCTACTCGCGCGCCAGGCGGGCGGCCGGCAGCACTAAGTGGAATTACTGGCGCTTATGGAAGCTATCTCTGGAGGGGCTCACCAGCTTCTCCATCGTGCCGCTGCAGTTTGCGTCTTATTTTGGCGTGTTCATCGCGGCGACCTCGACGGCTTACGGGCTGTTCATAATCACGGACACGCTGGTCAACGGCAATCCGGTGCCCGGTTATCCGTCGCTGCTGGTCGTGGTCCTTTTCCTCGGCGGAGTGCAGCTGATCACGCTTGGCATCATAGGCGAGTATGTTGGCCGCATCTTCAACGAGACCAAGCAGCGCCCGCTCTACCTGACCGAGGCAGTGGTGCGAGCGACGGCGGCAGGACGGCTCGACAAGCGGCCGATGGTCGAGCAGCCTGCGCGCGGGGAGTTCGGCTCCTGAACGGCGCTGGGCGGCCCCTAAGTACGGTGCTGGGCGCCCTGCCACGGGCGGCGCGCACGAGCGCCGGCCGGCACGCGGTTTGGCTCGCGCCGCTGCTGGCGCTCGCGGTCGCGGCGCTGTGCTGCGCGCCGTTCCTGTACCAAATTTCCTGGCTTGGAGACGAGGGCATTTGGCTCGACGGTGCCGACCGGCTGCTGCACGGTGAGCGGCTGTACGCCGACTTCTTCGAGCTCAATCCGCCGGTCGGGTTCTGGCTGACGGCGTTTTGGTTTCGGCTATTCGGGCCCTCAGTCGTAACGGCACATTCGCTGGCACTAGCCACACTCGCGCTGGCGGCCGGCTTCACCTATCTGGCCTGCTTGGAGGCATCGCGGGCGCCGCTGCTGTCGGCGGCGCTGACCCTGCTCTGGGCGGCGTGGTCGCAGCAAAGCTGGCCGCTGCAGATCAACCATCACTGGTTCACCACCATGCTGTCGATGGTCGCGGGCTGGGCGGTGCTGCGGCAGGTCGAGCGCCCCTCGGCCGCGCTGATTTTTGTCGCGGGGGTCGCGTCCGGAGCGGCGGGAATGGTGACGCAGACGCGGGGCGCGCTGATCGCGCTCGCCGCGCTAGCGAGCGTGCTGGTCGGGGCTCAGCGGTGGCGGAAGGCGGGGGTGCTCGTCGCCGGCGTGACGGTGGTCCCGGTGTTGGTGGTGGCAATTTTGGTGAAGTCTGGGCGGGGCACGGACGCGTTCCGCGACATTATCCTGTTCCCAGCGCAGCAATACTCAAATGTTCAGTGGGTGCCGTTCGGCCACGGGGGGGGGGGCCGCTCGCCTATGTCTATCCGGCGCTTGGTACGGCACTGGTCCTGGTAACGGGCATGCAGCTTCAGCGCGTGCGGGGCGATGCTCGGTTCTGGTCGGCACTGGCGCTTGCCGCTGCGGGGCTGCTGGGCGCGTTCCCACGACCGGACGAGACACATATCGGCTTCTCGCTGCCGCTCTCGCTGCCACTGGCTGCCTATTGCGGGCGGTTGCTGGCGCGGTCCGTGCCCTGGCCGGTGGTCGCCGTGGTAGGGCCGGCGCTGCTCGCCGTGTGCGTGCCTTCGCTGCGCCGCTTTGCCTGGACGGTCGAGAGTGCGCGCGAGGCCACACTGACGCCAGCGCCGCGGGGACCGGTGGCACTCGGGGCGGAAGAGCGCGAACTGCTCGCGGCACTGCGGCGCGAGAGCGCGACGCGCGCGTTCTTCTACCCTTACGTGCCCGTGCTGCCGTTCCTGCTGGACGTGCGGCAAGTGTCGCGCAACGACGTATTCGTGCCCTATTACACCTCGGCCCGGCAGTACCCGGGCCGCGTGCGTCGCCGTGCTGAGCTACGCACCGTTGGTCGTTGTCGACCGGCCATGGACGGAAGCGGGATTCCTGCACGGAGTTCTTCCCAGCAATGCCGGCGGCGCCGGACCCCAACAAGGAGGGGTTGGAGCGGGCGATCGCGGCCGCATTCACGGTCGCCTGGCAGAACAAGCGGTTCACCATCCTGCGCCGGGATACTTCCGTCGGGGCGGCGACCTGCGACTGGGCAGGCTGAAACGGCGGAGGCGGTTTCGGCTCCGAACCATAGCGTTGAACTCTACATACGGCGTGGTCTCTTTGGCCAATAGATCCGCTGAGCCGCTTCTTTCGGCCGGCGTGCCTTCCCCTTCTACCTACGAGGGACGGTCGCGAGCTCGCCCGTGTATCCGGATGCCCGTCATCCTGGAGCAGGAGGCCTGGCCCGTGTGGCTGGGCGAGCAGGAAGGCGATCCGTCAGGCCTGCTTGGGCCCGCCCTGAGGCTCGGGTTGCACCTCGCGGCCTGATCCCCGCGGCCGGGCTGTTCGTAGCCGGGCTCATCGTCTTGTCGCGCTCGCCGCGTCCGCTCGCCCCGCTCGCGGCCGGATTTGGGGCAGGCCTCATCGCGATTTTCGCGCTGGGGGGCGTACGCCTGTTCACGGCGACGCTGTTTGACGTGACGTATTGGATCCATAACGACCGTCTGTGGCGCCAGCCGCTGCAAATCGCCGTCCTGCCGCCGGCGCTGCTCTCCTAATCGTCGTTCTTGCCGCGGCGCTGGTGCTGTTTTGGCGTTCGTACCGGTCCGGCCGGAACGGGACCGCGCTGGTGATCGCGGCGATCGCGGCGGGGTATCTGCTCTACTTTGTCCAGGGCCTGAACCGCCCGGACATCTGGCATCTGCGCTGGCCGGCCTGGTTGGGCTGCCTGCTGCTGGCGATTGTGATCCGCGACTGGGTCGAGCGCGCCGGGTTTGCGATGACGCTGCCGCGCCGACATCGTCGTTTTATCCCGCCGTCCGGCAAGTTAGTTACTGATTTAGTTCGTAATGCCGAACCTTGACCGAGATAGCACCCTGGGCAAGTGTGCCGTCGCCCCACCCGCAAGCGGAGCCCGATGTCACTGCCTCTCGATCTCGATGCCGCGGCGGAACAGGCCGGGATTCTCGTCCAGGCTCTACCTTTCCTGCGGCGCTATGCGGGGGTCACGGTCGTCATCAAGTATGGCGGCCACGCCATGGGGGACGAACATCTCGCCGAGCAGTTCGGGCGGGACATCGCGCTGCTCAAGCAGGTCGGGGTCAACCCGGTGGTCGTCCATGGTGGGGGCCCGCAGATCAACGCCATGCTCAAGCGGCTCGCGATCCAGTCGAGCTTCGTCGACGGGCTCCGGGTGACCGACGCGGCGATGGTCGAGGTTGTGGAGATGGTGCTGGCCGGCACCGTCAATAAACACGTCGCCGGGCTGATCAATCAGGCGGGGGCGCTCGCGGTCGGAATCTGCGGCAAGGATGGCGGGCTGATCCGGGCGCGAAAGCTGCAGCGGACCGTGGTGGACCCGGACAGCCACATCGAGCGCGCGCTCGACCTCGGCTTCGTCGGCGAGCCGGAGCATGTGGACGTGCGGGTGATCCATGCGCTGACCGGCGCCGGGCTGATCCCGGTGATCGCGCCGGTGGGGATCGGCGAGGACGGGCAGACCTACAACATCAACGCCGACACGGTGGCCGGCGCGGTGGCTGGGGCGCTGGGGGCGCGGCGGCTGCTCATGCTGACGGACGTGCCGGGGGTGCTGGACGGGCAGAAGCGGCTGATCCCGGAGATGTCGCTGGCGGACGTCAGGCGGGGGTGGCGAGCGGGATGATCAGCGGGGGGATGATCCCGAAGGTGGAGAACTGCGCGGACGCGGTGCGGGGCAGGGCGTGAAGGGGGCGGTGATCCTGGATGGGCGGATGCCGCACGCGTGCTTGCTGGAGCTGTTCAAGGAGGGGGGGATCGGGACGCTGATCCGGGCTTGAAGCGGGCCCACGCTCACCGCCCCTCTCCCGCCAGCGGGGGAGTTTTCTGGACGCGTCAGAGCTTCCGCATCGGGAGGGACCAGGCCATCAGCATCGCGATCAGGCTGAAGCCGCCGATCGTCAGGAAGGCGCCGCGGAAGGCGCCGACGATGTCGGCGGCGAGCAGGCTGCGCATGTCGGCACTGACGGTCTGCAGCACGGCGGGGCCGCGCTCGACCACGTCGGCGAATAGCGCCGCGACGCGCGGATCCTGGGCCGACAGGATCGCGAACAGCACGGCGCCGATCGTCGCCGTCCCCAGCGCGGCGCCGATGGAGCGGGTGAACTGCACGCTGGCGGAGGCGGCGCCCAGGTTCTTCGGGCCCGCCACGATCTGGGTCGTGATCTGAACCACCGGCATGGTGGTGCCGGTGGCCAGCGAGATAATGATGAACAAGCGCCGGCAGCCAGAGCAGCGGAATATGCGGGCCGAACAGCGCCAGGACGACCCATCCGGCGGTCACGATCCCCTGGCCGATCGAGGGGAAGATCGCGGTCCGGCCGGTGCGGGTCATCAGGCGGCCGGTGGTCAGCGAGCCGACCGCGATGCCGGCGGTGAGCGGGAGCAAGAGGAGGCCGACCATGTCCGGGTCGGCGCCGCGGACCACCTGCAGGTAGATCGGCATAAAAGTGACGCCGCCCACGATCATGGCGCCGACGCAGCCGGCCATGGCGTCGGCGCGCCAGATCGAGGCTTGGCTCAGGATGCGGACCGGGATCAGCGGCGAGGCGCTGCGCCGCTCCTGGCGCAGCAGCAGCGTGACGCGAGGCCACGGCGACGGCGACGAGCGCTGCCGATGGCCGGGACGGCCGCCAGCGAAAGGCGCTGCGCCCGCTCCAGCGCAAGCAGCAGCGGGATCACGAACCCGGCCAGCAGCACGATCCCGAGCCAGTCGAAGCGGAACTTGCCGCCCGCGGTCGCGCGGTTCGGGAGGCGGAAGGCGAGCAGCACGGCGATGGCGCCGAGCGGCAGGTTGACCAGGAACACGGAGGTCCAGCCGAAATGCTGCGGTCAGCCAGCCGCCCGGCGACCGGGCCGAAGGTGGAGGAGACCATGAAGGTGCCGGCGAGGTAGCCCTGGTAGCGCGGGCGCTCGCGCGGCGGCACGATCTCGCCGACCAGCGCCTGCGACAAGGTCATCAGCCCGCCGCCGCCCGCGCCCTGCAGCACCCGGGCCCCGATCAGGGCCAGCATGGTCGGCGCGAAGGCGCAGCAGAAGCTCGCGCCGATGAACACCGCGAGTGCCACGAACAGCAGCTTCTTGCGACCGAACACGTCGCCGAGCCGGCCGTAGACGGGGGCGGCAATGGTGGTCGCCATCAGATAGGCGACGACGACCCAGGAGATCCGCTCGACGTCACCCGAGGGAGCCGGCGATGTTGGGCAGCGCGGTCGCGACGATGGTCTGGTCCACCGAGGCCAGGAACATCGGCAGGCAGATGGACGGGAACACCTTGAAGAACTGCGCCCGGGTGAGCCGGGGCCTCGGGCGCATCGGCGGCGGTGGCGGCAGAGCTGGGCGGCATTCCGGAGTCCGAGATGACGGATGCAGAGTAGCACCAAGCCAACACGCGGCCACCGCGCGAAGTTCAGGTGGCTCCGTCGCGCCCATGCGGAGGAACTTCTCCTCGCGCCGGGCGCGGAGGGCGGCCGAGCTCCAGGGCGAGCAGCGGGTCGAGCGCGGTGGCGATCGCGTCGCCAAGGGCGGTGATCATCTCGGCTGGGCATGCGGTGGGCGCCGCCGAGCGGCTCGGCGACGACCGTGTCGACGATGCCCATGGCGAGCAGATCCGAGGCGGTCAGGCGCAGGGCCTCGGCGGCGGCCGGCGCCTGTGCCGCATCGCGCCAGAGGATGCTGGCGCAGCCCTCCGGGGAGATCACGGAATAGACCGCGTGCTCCAGCATGAGCACGGTATCGGCGGCGGCCAGCGCGATGGCGCCGCCCGGAGCCGCCCTCGCCGATGATCGTGGCGATGATCGGGACCGGGGCGAGCAGGCAGGCCTCGATGGAGCGGGCGATCGCCTCGGCCTGGCCGCGGGCCTCGGCGTCGATGCCGGGAAAGGCGCCGGCGGTGTCGACCAGGGTGAGCAGGGGCAGGCGGAACCGGCCGGCCAGCTCGATCAGGCGGCGAGCCTTGCGATAGCCCTCGGGGCGGGCCATGCCGAAGTTGCGCAGCACGCGGGTTTCGGTGTCGGAGCCGCGTTCGGTGCCGAGCACGGCGACCGGTCGGCCGCGGAATCGGCCGAGGCCGCCGACGATGGCCGGGTCGTCGGCGAAGGCGCGGTCGCCGGCGAGCGGGGTCCAGTCGGTGATCAGGCCTTCGATATAGGCCAGGGCGTGCGGACGGTCCGGATGGCGGGCAACCTGGGTCTTCTGCCAGGGGGTGAGCTTGGCGTAGGTCTGGCGGAGCTGCTCCTCGGTCTTCTCCTCGAGCAGCCGGACTTCCTGCTCGATGTCGATGCCGCCGGGCTCGCCGATCTGGCGCAGCTCGTCGATCTTCAGCTCGAGCTCGGCGAGCGGGCGCTCGAAGTCCAGGAAGTGACGCATTTGAGGGGGGATTAGCGGGGCCGGCGCCGCGGGATAGGGGGTGGTGCAGGCGGACCAGCTCGGCCAGGCGCTCGGACAGGACGTGGGTGTAGATCTCGGTGGTGGCGATGTCGGCGTGGCCGAGCAGGAGCTGGAGGCTGCGGAGATCGGCGCCGCGGGCGAGCATGTGGCTGGCGAAGCTGTGGCGCAGCACGTGCGGGCTGACGCGGGCCGGGTCGAGGCCGGCGTCGAGGGCGACCTGCTTGAGCAGGAGGGCGAAGCCTTGCCTCGTCATGGCGCGGCGCTTGTCGCGGCCGGGGAACAGGGGGGCGTTGCCGCGTCCGTCGAGCAGGGCGGCGGCGGCCTCGCGGGCGGGACGGGAGAGCAGGACCATGCGCTCCTTGCCGCCCTTGCCGCGGACGATCAGGGTGGCGCCGCCGTGCTGGAGATGGGCCTGGCGGAGGGCGAGCAGCTCGGAGACGCGCAGGCCGGTGGAGTAGAGGATCTCCAGCGCGGCGCGGGCCAGCGGCGAGCGGGACGCGGCTGCTGCCAGAAGGGCGCTCGACCTCCGCCTCGTGGAGGAACTTGGGCAGCGCCGGGCGGACCTGGGGAGCGTCGAGCAGCAGGGTGGGGTCGTCGTCGCGCCGCCCTTCGCGGGCGAGAAAGCGGTAGAAGCCGCGCAGGGCCGAGAGGCGGCGCGCGGCGGTGCGTCGCGGCAACCTGGCCGTGGAGACTGCGAAGATAGGCGCTGAGCGTCGCGGACCCCGCGGATTCGGGCAACTCGCCGCTTGCGGCGGCGAAGGCGGCGAAGTCCTCGAGGTCCGCGGCGTAGGCCAGCAGCGTGTTGCGGGCGGCGCCGCGCTCGGCGGCCTGCATCTCCAGATAGGCTTCCACGTGAGGGTTCATGCCTCGTCCGGCGAGAAGGTCAGTGCTGGGGCGCGAACTTGTCGTTCGGCAGCACCCGCTGGACCTGCTCGGTGTGCGGGGCGGGCGGGAACGTGCCCAGGTAGACAGCAACTCCGACGACGATCAGCAGGATCACGCCGAGCGCCAGGAGCAGGAATCGAGCCATTCGCGTCCTTGGCCGTGAAGTGGAGGCATGTGCTAGCCTCGGCGGTCATGCAGCGCAACATCGCTTCAGGCCCGGCCGCCGTGCGGGAGGCCGCCCTCCCCTCGCACGAGCCGATCCCGGCACTCGCGGGGCGCAGCGTCGTGCTGATCGGGCTGATGGGGGCGGGGAAGACCAGCATCGGGCGGCGGCTCGCGGCGCGGCTCGGCCTGCCGTTCCGCGACGCCGACGCGGAGATCGAGTTGGCGGCGGGGCGGACCATCCCCGAGCTGTTCGCCCGGTTCGGCGAGCCCGAGTTCCGCGACGGGGAGCGGCGGGTGATCCGGCGGCTGCTGGCGGGCGACCCGTTGGTGCTGGCCACCGGAGGCGGCGCGTTCATGGACCGGGCGACGCGGGCGGCGGTGCGGGAGAGCAGCGTCTCGGTATGGCTGCGGTGCAAGCTGCCGACGCTGGTGCGGCGGGTGGCGTCTCGCAGCAACCGGCCGCTACTGGCCAACGGCGACCCGGCGGAAATCCTGTCCCGGCTGATGGAGCTCCGGCACCCCGTCTATGCCGAGGCGGACGTGATCGTCGACTGCAGCGACGAGCCTCCGGACATCACGACGGGCCGGGTCGTGCAGGCGCTGGAAGAGTGGCGGCCGCCACGGCGGCTGCCGGTGGCGCTGGCGACGTCGGGCTATGACGTGGTGATCGGCGCCGGGCTGCTCGCCGCGGGCGGGGGCGCACCTGGCCGACGCGCTGCCGCAGAAGCGGGCGGTGGTGGTGACGGACGCGAACGTGGCCCGGCTGCACCTGCCGGCGCTGCTGGCCGGGCTGGCGGAGACCGGGGTATCGGCGCGGCCGATCGTGGTGCCGCCGGGGGAAGCGTCGAAGAGCGTCGAGGCATTCACCGGGCTGGTGGACGACCTGCTGGAGCACGGGGTGGAGCGGCGGACCTCCGTGGTGGCGCTGGGCGGCGGGGTGGTGGGAGATCTCGCCGGGTTCGCGGCGGCCACCACGCTGCGCGGGCTGCCGTTCATCCAGGTGCCTACGACGCTGCTGGCGCAGGTCGACAGCAGCGTGGGCGGGAAGACGGGGATCAACACGCGGCAGGGCAAGAACCTGCTGGGAGCGTTCCACCAGCCGCGGATGGTGCTGGCGGACACGGAGACGCTGGCGACGCTGCCCGAGCGGGAGCTGCGGGCCGGGTATGCGGAGGTGGCGAAGGCGGGGCTGATCGGGGACGCGGCGTTCTTTGCGTGGTGCGAGGCGCATGCGGCTTCGGTGCTGCGGGGGGACCGGGACGCGCAGGCGGAGGCGATCCTGCGGGCCTGCGCGTTCAAGGCCGCGGTGGTGGGCGACGACGAGCGGGAGGAACGGCCGTCGAACGGGCGGGCGCTGCTGAACCTCGGCCACACGTTCGGGCACGCGCTGGAGGCGGAATACGGCTACGGCGGCGGTATCCTGCACGGGGAGGCGGTGGCGTGCGGGCTGGGACTGGCATTCCGGCTCTCGGCACGGCTCGGGCTGTGCGATGCGGAGGATGCGGAGCGTGTTTCGGGCCATCTGGAGAGCGTCGGGCTGCCGAGCGGGCTCGGGATGCTGAACCGGCGGTTCTCGGCGGCGCGGCTGATCGGACACATGCGGCGGGACAAGAAGGTCCGGGACGGCGCGCTGACCTTCGTGCTGGCGCGCGGCGTGGGCGAGGCGTTCACCTGCAGCGACGTGCCGCAGGCGGAGGTGGAGGCGCTGCTGTGGGCGGAGGGGGCGGAGCCCTGAGTTAGTGCCCGAACGGTCCGCAACCGCTCGCGAGGAACTCGCAGGGCAGGTCGCCGGGTTGGGGCGGGTTGGGCGGATTCGGGGTGCTCACGGTGAAGGTTTCCACGTTGAACCATTTCGTCGTGCGGCCCGTTTTCGCGCCACCCGGGCAGCGCGCCCAGGTCCCGACCTGGTTCGTCTTCTTCGCGTCGCTGTAATAGAAGAACACGCGGCAGGTGAGTCCGTTCGGTGCCGCCCGGGCTGGCATCGGATGCGAGAGGACGAACCCGGCCGGCGCCAGGATCAGCGCGGCGAGCGCGGCGGCCTGCAGAGTTCGTGCGGTCCGGGAAGTCCGGAGCTGGTCCATTTTGGCTCTCCTGGCAGGGCAGTTGAATTGTAAACCGTTTCTTTTGTATTCGCAACGTCTGTGGCATCGCCGTCCGGTCATCCCTGGCTTTGGGGCGGGATGGTGGACTAACCTCGGAACGGTCAGCACCTGACAAGCATCCCAGGGAGGCACGCCTTGGCCGCACTCGTCACGATCCTGGTGGGGACGCGGAAGGGATTGTTTCTGCTCCAGAGCGGGCCGGAGCGGCGCGGGTGGGAGCTGCGGGGACCCTTTTGCGAAGCTTGGCCGATCAATCATGCGGTCGCTGATCCGGGGACGGGGACGATCTACGCAGGGGGCGGGAACGCCTGGTTCGGGCCCTCCGTGTGGCGGTCGGACGATCGCGGCGCCAGCTGGACGCATTCCGGCGAAGGAATCAGCTACGGCGAGGGCGAGCCGCAGGTGACCGCGGTTTGGAGCCTGGCCGCGCAGGAGGACGTTCTTTGGGCCGGAGTGGATCCGGCGGGGTTGTTCTGCAGCGAGGATGGCGGGCGAAGCTGGCGGCATGTCTCCGGCCTGCGGGCGCATCCTTCGCGGGCGCAATGGCAGCCAGGCGCGGGCGGGTTGATTCTGCACGCCATCGTGGCGCACCCGGACGATGCCGCTCAGCTCTGGGTGGCGATCTCCGCCGCGGGCGTATTCCACACCGCCGACCGCGGCGGGAGCTGGGCGCCGCGGAACCGAGGCACGCGCTGCGACTTCAATCCGCCGGAAGCCCGCTACCCCGAGGTGGGGCAGTGCGTCCATGGGCTGGCCATGGCGGCCGGGTCGCCGTCGCGCCTTTATCAGCAGAACCATTGCGGAATGTATCGCAGCGACGATGGCGGGCAGTCGTGGTCGAGCATCGAGAGCGGGCTGCCATCGGATTTCGGCTTTCCGGTCGTGGCGCACCCGCGGGACCCGGAGACGCTGTTCCTGCTGCCGCTGAACGGGGCGGTGATGGGGCGGTACGTGCCGGACGGGAAGACGGCCGTGTGGCGCAGCCGGGACGGCGGGGCGAGCTGGCAGGACCTGCGGGCCGGGTTGCCGCAGCGCGACGCGTATTTCGGCGTGCTGCGGCAGGCGATGGCGGCCGACACGCTGGAGCCTGCGGGGATCTATTTTGGAACCAGCACGGGCTCGCTGTATGCGAGCGCCGACGAGGGGGAGTCCTGGTCGTGCATCGCCGAGCATCTGCCGCCGATCGCCTCGGTCGAGACGGTGGTGCGGCCGGGGTGATCGTGGGGGAGGTCCTCATCTCGCTGCCGACGGCGCTGCTCGCGCTGTTCCCTGGATGCCCGCGGGAGGCGCGGGTGGAGGCGGGCACGGTGGCCGAGGCGATCGCGGCGCTGGACCGGTCCTGGCCGGGGGTGGGGAGCAGCCTGTGCGACGGGTCGCGGGCGCTGAGGCGGCATATCCGGGTGTATCTTCAGGGCGAGATCGCCGGTTTGGACAGCCCCGTGCCGGCGGGGGCGGAGGTGGTGATCCTGACAGCGATCAGCGGCGGGTAGGCTCGGCGGGAGGTCTTCGCGGCGGCGCGGGGTCAGGCCTGCAGCGTGTCGAGCCCGGCGGCCTCGCGGACCGCGGCGAGGAGGCGGGCGGCGCCCTCCTCCGGGGTGCGGTCGTTGACCACCTGAAGGCGGGTGACCGGTGGGTAGAGTTCGATGTCGCGGGCGAGGCGGCGGGCGACGTCCTCGGCGTCCTCGCGGCCGCGGCGCTGGAGGCGGTCGGCGAGGAGAGCGGCCGGGGCGGTGATCTCGATGACGGCGACGGGGTATTTCGCCGCGGCCTCGGCGACCACGGCGCGGGAGACATTGGCCAGGACGACGCGGCTCTTCGCGAGGTCGAAGGCGATATCGGCGGGGATGCCGTAGTGCAGGCCGTGGGCGCGCCAGGTGAGGGCGAAGTCGCCGGCCGCCTCGCGCAGTTCGAACTCCTGCTCGGTCGCGGTTTCGTGGTCCTCCTCGCCGAGGTCGCCGGGGCGGGTGATAACGCGGCGGACGAAGCGGATGCCGGGGTGATCGGCGAGTTGGGCCCGGATTCGGTTCAGCAACGTGTCCTTTCCGGCCCCGGACGGGCCCACGATCAGGATGAGCACTCGCTTGTCCCCGTTTGCGCGGGCGGACCTTGCGCATAGGCTGCGGGTTGCGCAACCAGGAGAGTTCGTCATGTTCACCACGCGGCCGGAGATCGCGGGCACCTTCGGCGTCGTTGCCACCACGCACTGGCTGGCCAGCGCGGTGGGGATGGGCGTGCTCGAGCGGGGCGGCAACGCGTTCGACGCGGCGGTCGCGGCAGCGTTCACTTTGCAGGTCGCGGAGCCGCACCTGAACGGACCGGGCGGGGATTTGCCGGCGATCCTGCATGTGGCGGCATCGGGGACGCAGCATGTGGTGTGCGGTCAGGGGGTGATGCCGGCCGGGGCGACGCTGGCGGCGTTCGAGGGCCTTGGGCTCGATCTGATTCCGGGCACGGGGTTCCTGCCCGCGGTGGTGCCGGGGGCGTTCGGCGGATGGTGCCGCATCCTGCGGGACTGGGGGACGTGGGAGCTGGCCGACGTGCTGGCGCCGGCGATCGGGTATGCGCGCGGCGGGGTGCCGCTGGTGCCGCGGATCCCAGCGCAGATCGAGAGCGTGCGGGCTCTGTTCGAGCAGGAGTGGCCCACAAGTGCCGCGGTGTTCCTGCCGGGAGGCAAGACGCCGGCGGTGGGGGCGCTGTTCCGCAATCCCAAGCTGGCGGAGACCTATGAGCGGATCTGCCGGGAAGCGGCGTCCGGGTCGAGCCGGGAGCGTCGCATCGAGGCGGGGCAGCGGGCTTGGTACAACGGGTTCGTGGCCGAGGCGGTGGACCGGTTCTTCCGGCAGGAGGTGCTGGACGCGTCGGGGCGGCGGCACCGGGGGTTCCTGTCGGCGGAGGATTTCGCCAAGTGGCAGCCGACGGTCGAGGACCCGGTGGCGTACGAATACCACGGCCATACCGTGCTGAAGTGCGGGCCCTGGTCGCAGGGGCCGGTGTTCCTCCAGCAATTGGCGCTGCTGCGCGGGTTCGAGATCGGGGGGATGGACCCGCTGGGGGCCGAGTTCATCCATACGGTGGTGGAGTGCGCCAAGCTCGCCTACGCGGACCGTGAGGCCTATTACGGGGACGTGCCGGACGTGCCGCTCGGGACCCTGCTGTCGCCGGAATACAACGATGAGCGGCGCAAGCTGGTGGGAGAACGGGCCTCGCTCGAGCTTCGGCCCGGGCAGATCCCGGGCCAGACGGCGTGGGTAGATCAGGGGGCGGCGGACCGCGCGACCATGCTCGGCGGCGCGGAGGCGGGCGCGGGCGAGCCGACCGTCGCGCAGCTCGGGGTGATCGGAGCCGACACGGTGCACATCGACGTGATCGACCGCTGGGGCAACATGGCGAGTGCGACGCCCTCGGGCGGGTGGCTGCAGTCGAGCCCGGTGGTGCCGGAGTTGGGCTTCCCGATGGGCACGCGCGGGCAGATGTTCTGGCTGCGGCCGGGCTTGCCGACCTCGCTCGCGCCGGGGAAGCGGCCGCGGACAACATTGTCGCCGTCATTCGCGCTGCGGGACGGCAAGGCTTGGATGGCGTTCGGGACGCCCGGGGGCGAGCAGCAGGACCAGTGGTCCCTCACCTTCTTCCTGCGGATGGTGCACCACCGGATGGGCATCCAGGAGGCGATCGATACCCCCAGCTTCCACACCGAGCACTGGCCGAGCTCGTTCTGGCCGCGGGTGGCGCGGCCGGGGAAGGTGGTGATCGAGGGGCGTTATCCACGGTCCGTGCTGGACTCGCTGCTGGCGCGGGGGCACCGGGCCGAAATGGGCGAGGCATGGTCGGAGGGTCGGGTGTCGGGCGCACGACGGGAGGGGGAGATCTTCTATGCCGGCGCCAATCCGCGGGGCATGCAGGGGTATGCGGTGGGGCGGTAGGGCCGCCGCGTCCAGCCACCTTGATCGTCACGCCCGGGCGTGACCGGGCGTGACCCGGGCATCCAGCGCTCGCCGATAGGCCCGGCGGTTGGGATCGTGGATCGCCGGGTCAAGCCCGGCGATGACGAGGGGCGGGATTGGGCCCCTCACCTTCCCGGTCGCCTGCATCGACGGAGGAGTTGCCAAAGGGCGGCGAAGTCGTCACGATGGGGTATCGGCGGAGACCGGGGGAGAGGGATGGACGGGTCGCGGCGAGGCTTGGTGCTGGCCAGCTTGACCGGCAGCTTGGGAACCGGGCTGCTCGGGCGGGCGGCCGAGGCGAGCCCGCTGAACCCGGCGCAGACGATCATGCGGCCGCCGAACGAGCTGCAATGGATCGCGATCTGCGGGATGGGGCCGGTCAACTACAAGCTGGTCGATCCGGAGAAGCCCGGCTGGCGCGCGGTGTAGGCCGATCCGAGGACGCGCAGGGCAGGCTTACCGCGCGCCAGCCGGCGGGCGCCCTTGCACGGGGCGACGGGCCTGCGCATTTTGGTCAATCGGCAAGAGAGGACCTAGTCCGGATGGACGGCGGCGGCGACGCGAGGCGGATCACGATTTACCAGCCGGCGGATTTCGACGGCATGCGCGCGGCGGGGCGGCTGGCGGCGGAGACGCTCGATTACCTGACGCCGTTCGTGCAGCCGGGTGTGACCACGGGCAAGCTGGACGAGCTATGCCACGAGTTCATCCTCTCGCACGGGGCAACGCCGGCGCCGCTGAACTATCGCGGCTTCCCCAAGAGCATCTGCACCTCCATCAACCACGTGGTCTGCCACGGCATCCCGGGCGAGCGGAAGCTGGTGGACGGGGACGTGCTGAACATCGACATCACCGTGGTGCTGAACGGCTGGCACGGGGACACGAGCCGGATGTTCGTGGCCGGCACGCCGTCGACCCGGGCGGCGCGACTGATGGACGTGACTTACGAGGCGCTGATGCGCGGCGTGCGGGCGGTGCGGCCCGGGGCGACGCTGGGCGACATCGGGCACGCGATCCAGAGCTATGTGGAGGCGGCGCGGTTTTCCGTCGTGCGCGACTTCTGCGGCCATGGGATCGGGCGGCGGTTCCACGAGGCGCCAAACGTGCTGCATTTCGGGCGGCCCGGCGACGGGCCGTTGGTGCGGCCGGGCATGTTCTTCACCATCGAGCCGATGGTGAACGCGGGGCGGCCGGAGGTGAAGGTGCTGGACGACGGCTGGACCGCGGTGACGCGCGACCGGAGCCTGTCGGCGCAGTTCGAGCACATGGTGGGGGTGACGGAGGACGGGGTGGAGGTGTTCACCTACTCGCCGGCCGGGTTCACCAAGCCGCCATACGGGGTTTGATGCTCCCTCCCCTCACACCCTCTCCGCGCTTGTGCGGGCGAGCTGATGTCGGCGTTCGTCACGACGCATCGGCTGCGGTTCAACGACACGGACCGGCTCGGGCACGTGAACAACGCGGTGTTCGCGGTGATGCTCGAGCAGGGGCGTTCGGAGATGGCCGTGCTGGCCGGGTTGCCGATCGATGGCGCGGGCCCAGGCGTTGGTGATCGTGCGGCTAGAGCTCGACTTCATGCGGGAGATGGGCTGGCCCGGCGAGGTCCGGATCGAGTCGGAGGTGGTGCGGCTGGGCGGGCGGTCATTCACGCTAGGGCAGCGGTTGATCTATGGCGGCGAGGTTTGCGCGCGGGCGCAGACGGTGCTGGTGATCCTGGATCGGGCGTCGGGGCGGGCGGTCGCGATCGACCCGTGGCGGGCGAGCCTCGCAGCGCTGGCAGCCCGAGTGACGGACCTGCTCGGCGGCGGCGGGGCGGAGGCGGCGGACGCTAAGCCGCCGAGCCCGGTCAGCGCCGAGGGGCATCGGCGGCGGCTGCGGGCCCGGCTGCTGACGGCCGGGCCGGAGAGCGTGGCGGACCACGAACTGCTGGAGCTGGTGTTGTTCCTGGCGCTGCCGCGGCGGGACACGAAGCCGATCGCGCGGGCACTGCTCGCGCGGTTCGGGTCGTTTGCCAACGCGGTTGCGGCGCCGCTGCCCGACTTGCGCGGGGTGGACGGGCTCGGCGAGGCGGGCGCGGCGGCGCTGAAGACGGTGCAGGCGGCGGCGCTGCGGCTGGTGCGGGCGGAGGTGCAGGACCGGCCGGTGCTGTCGAGTTCAGCGCGGCTGCAGGAGTATCTGCAGGCGACCATCGGGCGCGAGCGGGTGGAGCAGTTCCGGGTGCTGTTCCTGGACAGCAAGAACCGGTTGATCGCGGACGAGGCGCAATCGCGCGGGACGGTGAACCACACCGCGGCCTATCCGCGCGAGGTGGTGAAGCGGGCGCTGGAGCTGCATGCGACCGCGGTGATCCTGGCGCACAACCACCCGAGCGGCGATCCGGAGCCGTCGCGGGAGGACATCGCGATGACGCGGGAGGTCGCCGCGGCGGCGGCGGCGCTGGCGATCACGCTGCACGACCACGTCGTGGTGGGGAACGGGCTGTACGCGAAGTCTCCGAAGCGAGGGCCTGATCTAGTCGCGCCTTCCCGCGCGGTGCAGGATTGCGGGAACGAGGGAGGACGCATGGCCAAGGTCATCATCAGCTGCGCGATCACCGGGGCGATCGCGACGCCGAGCATGTCGCCGTATCTGCCGATCACGCCGGAGCAGATCGCGCGGAGCAGCATCGAGGCGGCGGAGGCCGGGGCGGCGATCATCCACCTCCATGCGCGCGACCCGGAGACGGGCGCGCCGACGCCCAGACCCGAAGCTGTTCATGCAGTTCCTGCCGGTGATCAAGCAGAGCACGGATGCGGTGCTGAACATCACCACCGGCGGCGGCCTGACGATGACGCTGGAGGAGCGGACCGCGGCGGCGATGCACGCCAAGCCCGAGATGTGCAGCCTCAACATGGGGTCGTTCAACTTCAACATCTCCAACGCCGGCAGCCGGGTGAAGGAGTGGAAGCACGACTGGGAGAAGCCGTATCTCGACCGGACCGACGACTTCATCTTCCGCAACACGTTCAAGGACGTGGAAGGGATCGTCGGGCGGATGGGGCGCGAGCACGGGGCCCGCTTCGAATACGAGTGCTACGATGTCGGGCACCTCTACAACCTGGCCTACTTGCTGGAGCGCAAGGTCGTCGAGCCGCCGCTGTTCGTGCAGACGATCCTGGGGATCCTCGGCGGGATCGCGCCGGAGCCGCGCAACCTGATGTTCATGAAGGAGACGGCGGACCGGCTGTTCGGCGACCAGTACGTGTGGTCGGTGCTGGCGGCGGGGCGGCATCAGATGCCGTTCGTGACCATGGCGGCGATCATGGGCGGGAATGTGCGGGTGGGGCTGGAGGACAGCCTCTATCTCGGTAAGGGCAAGCTGGCGACGTCGAACGCCGAGCAGGTCGGCGAAGATCCGGCGGATCCTGGAGGAGCTGAGCCTGGAGATCGCGAGCCCGACGGAGGCGAGGGAGATGCTGCACCTCAAGGGTGGCGATCGGGTCGGGTTCTAGGGCGTTGCTCGACCCGCTGGCAGTCCACCACGCGATCGTCACGATCGACACGCATATCGACATTCCCTGGCCGTCCGGGCCGGATGCTTGGGAGGACGGGCCGCGGGGGCCGGGCGCGCGGCGGGTGGATTTGCCGAAGATGCGGCGCGGCGGGCTCGGCGCCGGGTGCTTCGCGGCGTACGTGCCGCAGGGCAAGCGCGATGCGGCCGGGTTCGCGGCGGCGCGGGAGCGGGCGCTCGGGATGCTCGACGCGATCAACGCGATGGGGCGGGCGGATAGGGAGCCGCCGGCGCGCGTGGCGGACACGGCGGACGCGATCGAGGCGGCGCGGCGCGATGGCGTGCTGGCGGTGATCCCGTGTGTGGAGAACGGGCATGCGCTGGGGGAGGATCTCGGCCTGCTCGCGACGTTCCGGGCCAAGGGGGCACGGTATCTCACGCTCTGCCACAACGGGCACAACCTGCTGTGCGACAGCAGCAATCCGCGGGGCGATCTGGGCGACGGCGGAGACGCTGCATGGCGGGCTCTCCGAGTTCGGGCGCGCGGCGATCGGGGAGCTGAACCGGCTCGGCATGCTGGTCGACATCTCGCACACGTCGCAGCAGACGGCGCTGCAGGCGGCGATGCTGTCGAAAACGCCGGTGCTGGCGACGCACTCCTGCGTCCGGGCGCTGTGCGACGTGCCGCGCAACGTGGACGACCTGATGCTGGACGCGCTGCGCGATTGCGGCGGGATGGTGAACGTGACGGCGGTGCCGAGCTTCCTGCGGCCGGGCGGCAAGGCGGAGAAAGTGGCGGTCCGGGACTTCGTGGACCACGTGGACTATGTCGTGCGCCGGGTCGGGCTGGCGCATGCGGGGATCAGCTCGGACTTCGACGGGGGTGGCGGGTTCAGCGACTGGCATGACGCGGCGGACAGCCCGAATTTGACGGCCGAGCTGGTCCGGCGCGGGTACGGGGAGGAGGAGATCGCGGCGCTGTGGGGCGGCAACTTCCTGCGGCTGCTGCGGATGGCGGAGGACGGCGGCGGTTGGCTGAGGCGATGGTCAAGCTGGGTCAGGGGACCTGGCACATGGGCGAGGACCGGGCGCGGCGGGCGCAGGAAGTGGCGGCGCTGCGGCTCGGGATCGAGCTCGGCATGACCCTGATCGATACCGCGGAGATGTATGCCGAGGGCGGCGCGGAGGAGGTGGTCGGAGAGGCGATCGCCGGGCGGCGAGACGACGTGTTCCTGGTGAGCAAGGTGTATCCGCACAACGCGTCGCGTCAGGGCGTGGCGGCGGCATGCGAGCGGAGCTTGCGGCGGCTGCGGGTGGAGTCGCTCGATCTCTACCTGCTGCACTGGCCGGGCAGCACGCCGATCGAGGAGACGGCGGAGGGGTTCGAGCGGCTGCGTGAGGCAGGGAAGATCCGGCACTGGGGGGTGTCGAACTTCGACGTGGACGAGATGGAGGAGGTGCCGCCGGGCTGCTTCACGAATCAGGTGCTCTACAATCTCGAGGCGCGGGGGATCGAGTGGGACCTGCTGCCTTGGTGCCGCGAGCGCGGAATGCCGGTAATGGCGTATTCGCCGGTCGGGCAAGGCGGGCGGCTGTTGCGGAATCCGGCGCTGCGCGAGGTCGCGGCCCGGCATGAGGCGACGCCGGCGCAGATTGCGCTGGCCTGGACGCTGCGGGCGCCTGGGGTGGTCGCGATCCCGAAGGCGGCGGACCTCGACCACGTGCGGGAGAATGCGGCGGCGCGGGAGATCGCGCTCACGGCGGAGGACCTGGCGGCACTCGACGCGCGCGTTTCCGCCGCCGCGGCGGAAACAGCCATTAGCGATGCTGTAGTCTAGCCGGGCGCGCGGCCAGTCCAGAGGCGGTGGGCGGTGCGGCGGGTGTTGCGGGCGCGGCTGACGGTGGCACTGCGGACCGGCGGGAACGGCATGCGGCGCATGACGCGGATCTCGCGCGCGGGGGGAGGGAAGTAGGCGGCGCGGCGGAGCGTAGCGCGCCGGGAAACGACGGCGCGGCGTGAGGCGACCTCACGGCCTCGGGCCGGCCGAGGCCTGCCAGCGCGGCGGCGGCTCGTCGATCTCGGCGCGGAGGGTGGCGGCGTGCGCGGCACTCAGGAACGGCATGCGATAGCTGGGCTCACGGCGCGCGACCTCGACCGGGGCGACGCCCAGGCGCTGGAACCCTTGGTCGAGCAGGGCGGCCATGTGGGCGTCACGTTCGCCGCCGCTGGCGGCCCCGAAAACGACTCCAATGAGGCGGACGTCGTTGCGCATTGCCGAGGTGACCACGTTATAGCCGGACGCTTCAATGTAGCCGGTCTTCAACCCATCCGCGCCCGGGTAGGTCCGCAGCAAGGTCTGATGGTTCAGGATCGTGCGGCCATGGAACTGGAACGAGGGCGTGCTGAAGTAGTGGTAGTATTCCGGAAAGTCCTGGACCAGGTGGCGGGCGAGCATCACCATGTCGCGCGCGGTCGTGACCTGGCCCCAATCGGGCAGGCCGGACGCGTTCCGGAAGGTGGTGTGTGCCATGCCCAGGCCGCGGGCACGCATTGTCATCATCTGCGCAAACCGCTCTTCGTCGCCGCCCATGAGTTCACCGAGCGCGGTGGCGGCGTCGTTGGCGGACTTGGTGACGAGGCCGAGAAGGGCTTGCTCGACGGTGAGATAGGTGCCGGGAATGAGGCCGAGCTTGGTGGGCGGCATGGAGGCGGCCCAGGCGGAAACCGGGACGGCATCCGTCAAGGCAAGGTGGTGCGCACGCAGTTGCTCGAACAGCATGTAGATGGTCATCATCTTGGTTAGGCTGGCCGGGAATCGGTACTCGTCCGGGTTGGCGGTGGAGATCAACTGGCCGGAGTTGGATTCGATGACCATGGAGCTGTAGCGGTCGGAGCCGATTTGTGCCCAGGCGCGCGGCGAAGTGCCAGCGGCGCCCAGAACCAGGAGCGCGCAGGCAAACAGCAAGCCGCGGACGGTTAGTCAGACCGGGCATTCGGTCCATCCTTTTGACGTGGTGTGGTCAGTGTACGGGGCCAGGCCCGCTGCTGTCCAGCATCTTTCCATTAGGCTCAGACGGTTATAGCCCTAAAGTCTTAGCAATTCGTTAACACAGCACAGCGTCCGCGCCCTGCGTCCCACGCATTGTGCACTGCACAATTTCACATTGGTGCGGCGGAACCGATTCGGTCATAACGACCATGTTGCAGCGCAGCATCGTCGGGGAGGGCTCCGCGGCTGCTTCGCGCAGCTCAGAGAGAAAAGGAAAAAGCCACAATGAAGACTGCTGAGCAATTCATCACTTTCGGCCAGGGCAACGTCGAGGCGCTGGTCAAGTCCAGCCAGATCGTGGCCACCGGACTGCAGGACATGGGCAAGCAGATCGCTGCCAACGCGCAGGCGGCAATGGACGAGAGCCTCTCGACCTTCCGCGCGCTCTCCGGGGTGCGCTCGCTGAAGGAGGCGATTGACCTGCAGGCGACGTTCGCGCGCACCAGCTTCGAGAAGGCCGTGAGCCAGACGGGGCAGCTGACCGAGGCGTCGTTTAAGCTTGCCGAGCAGGCTTACCAGCCGATCGCCGGGCGCGTGACGCTGGCCGTGGAGACGTTCAAGGCGGCCTGATCAGGCCTCCTCGTTCGGGGCGGGCTTCGGCCCGCTTCGCGAGACGTTTCAAGCAGATCAGGAACTGGCCCGGGGCGCTCCGCTCCGGGCCATTTTCGTTCACGGTTTCTCAACCTCCCCGGGTGATTATCCGGGCTGGGGCATCCGAAGTCTTTTCCCGGCGACGCGCATTCCGATATGGTCGTCGCTGGAGCCCCTACCTGCTCCAGCGGCGCACGGTTTTGCGCCCATCGGCGGTGGGCGGTGCTTGCGGCCAGGGTATCGGGACGAATGAGCGACAACGACAAGCGCGGCAACGGAGAGGGACCAAACACCGGCGTGGTGGTGAAGGCGCGGCCGAAGACGCGCAAGCCCGCGATGTACAAGGTGTTGATGCTCAACGACGACTACACGCCGATGGAGTTCGTCGTCCACGTGCTGGAGCGGTTTTTCCAGAAGAGCCGCGAAGAGGCGACGCGCATCATGCTGCACGTTCATCGCCGCGGCGTCGGCGTTTGCGGGGCGTATACCTACGAGGTGGCGGAGACCAAGGTGACCCAGGTGATGGACCTGGCTCGGCAAAACCAGCATCCGCTGCAATGCACAATCGAGAAGGAATGAACTGATTCGAACTGCGGGCCCCATATCTGTAGAGTTTGGATCTGACTGGCCTCGCCATGGCCGCTTTTTTGCAAAGCGGGACGAGGGTCAGCGCGAAGGAGCGTCAACTGAATGCTGTCACGGAATCTAGAGCAGACGCTGCACCGCGCCCTCTCCCTGGCGAGCGAGCGTCGGCATGAATACGCCACGCTGGAGCATTTGCTGCTCGGGCTTGCCGATGACAGCGACGCGGCGACTGTGCTGCGCGCCTGCGGCGTGGACCTGGACAAGCTCCGCCAGGATCTGAGCGAGTTCCTCGACAAGGACCTGTCCGGGTTGGCGACCGACCGTGCAGGCGACCCGAAGCCGACGGCCGGGTTCCAGCGCGTGGTGCAGCGGGCGGCGATCCACGTGCAGAGCTCCGGGCGCGACGAGGTGACCGGCGCAAACGTGCTCGTGGCGCTGTTCAGCGAGCGGGAGAGCCACGCGGTCTATTTCCTGCAGATTGCAGGACATGACCCGGCTGGACGCGGTCAACTTCATCAGCCACGGCATCGCCAAGGCGCCCGGCCGGGCTGACGCAACGCCCGGTCCAGGGCACCAAGGAGGAGGGGAACACGGAGAACGAGCGCGAGGAGAAGCCCGGCCGTCGCGCCCAGGATGCGCTCTCCAACTACTGCGTGAACCTCAACAAGAAGGCGGCTGCCGGCAAGATCGACCCGCTGATCGGGCGCGACATCGAGATCGAGCGGACGATCCAGATCCTGTGCCGGCGCACCAAGAACAACCCACTGTACGTGGGCGATCCCGGGGTGGGCAAGACGGCGATCGCCGAAGGGCTTGGCAAAGCGGATCGTGGAAGGCGACGTGCCGGAGGTGCTGGCCAAGAGCACGATCTTCGCACTCGACATGGGCGCGCTGCTGGCCGGCACGCGCTATCGCGGCGACTTCGAGGAGCGGCTGAAGGCCGTGGTGACGGAGCTGGAGGCGCATCCCGGCTCCATCCTGTTCATCGACGAGATCCACACGGTGATCGGCGCGGGGGCGACCAGCGGGGGCGCGATGGACGCGTCCAACCTGCTCAAGCCGGCGCTGGCCAGCGGCACGCTCGCGCTGCATCGGCAGCACGACCTACAAGGAATACCGCAACTACTTCGAGAAGGACCGGGCGCTGGTGCGGCGGTTCCAGAAGATCGACGTCAACGAGCCGACGCTCGAGGACGCGGTCAAGATCCTGCGCGGGCTGAAGACAAATTACGAGAAGCACCACAAGGTCCGCTACACGGAGGAGGCGATCCGGGGCGCCGTCGAGCTGTCGGCAAAGTACATCAACGACCGGAAGCTGCCGGACAAGGCGATCGACGTGATCGACGAAGTCGGCGCGTCGCGGATGCTGCAGCCCGAAGGCAAGCGGCGGAAGACGGTGACGCTGCGCGACGTGGAGGAGATCGTCGCGAAGATCGCGCGCATTCCCCCCAAGTCGGTGTCGGCCGACGATAAGGAGACGCTGCGCAATCTCGAGCGCGACCTGATGAGCATGGTGTTCGGTCAGGACAAGGCGATCGAGGCGCTCGCGGCGGCGATCAAGCTGTCGCGGGCCGGGCTGCGCGACGCGGAGAAGCCGATCGGCTGCTACCTGTTCAGCGGGCCGACGGGCGTAGGCAAGACGGAGGTGGCGCGGCAGCTCGCGTCGACGCTCGGGATCGAGCTCACGCGGTTCGATATGTCCGAATATATGGAGCGGCACAGCGTGTCGCGCCTGATCGGGGCGCCGCCCGGCTATGTCGGGTTCGACCAGGGCGGACTGCTGACGGACGCGATCGACCAGCATCCGCATTGCGTGCTCCTGCTCGACGAGATCGAGAAGGCGCACCCGGACCTGTTCAACATCCTGTTGCAGGTGATGGATCACGGGAAGCTGACCGATCACAACGGCAAGGTGGTCGATTTCCGCAACGTGATCCTGATCATGACCACGAACGCGGGCGCGTCCGACATGGCCAAGGAGGCGATCGGGTTCGGCCGCGAGGCGCGGGTGGGCGAGGACGAGGAGGCGATCAAGCGCCTGTTCACGCCGGAGTTCCGCAACCGGCTGGACGCGATCATCACCTTCGCCGGGCTGACGCCGGAAATCGTCGGGCGCGTGGTGGAGAAGTTCGTCATGCAGCTGGAGGCGCAGCTGGCGGATCGGAACGTCACGATCGAGCTGTCGTCGGCGGCCAAGGAGTGGTTGGCCGAGCGGGGTTACGACCGGCTGTATGGCGCGCGCCCGCTCGGGCGGGTGATCCAGGAGCACATCAAGAAGCCGCTGGCCGAGGAGCTGCTGTTCGGCAAGCTGGTCAAGGGCGGCGCGGTCAAGGTGGCGCTCAAGGAGGGCAAGCTCGAGTTCGAGTTCACGGAAGCGCAGGGGCCGCCGGCCAAGGAGGGCGACGGCGACGAGGGCGGGATCGAGAAGGAGCCGGAAACGGTCGAGTAGCGGGTGGGGCGGCGGGGGCCATGAAGGCGAGCTGGAAGGGGCGGGTCATCGCGGAGAGCGACGACATCGTGACCGTGGAGGGGAATGCGTATTTCCCCTCCACCAGCCTCGACGAGAGCGTGGTCCGGCCGAGCGCGCACACGACCGTCTGCCCCTGGAAGGGGACGGCGCATTACTAAAGCCTCGACGTGGACGGGGCGGTGAACGAGAACGCGGTCTGTTATTATCCGGAGCCGAAGGACGCGGCGGCGAATATCCGTGACCGGGTCGCGTTCTGGAAGAGCGTCCAGGTTTCGGCCTGAGGGTTGCCGCGCCATCGGAGTGGACGCGCTTGGCCGCTCGCCTCCCGCGGCGACGGGTCGCCTGTCGGGGACCGTTTCCCCCGCAGCCGGTTTGCGGTAGGGGAGCGCGATGGCGCGGACGGCGGACATCACGCGGGCTACCAGCGAAACCCGGATCACGCTGCGGCTGACCCTGGACGGAAGCGGCCAGGCGAAGGTGGATACGGGGATCGGGTTCCTCGACCACATGCTGACCGCGCTGGCCCGGCACGCGCTGTTCGATCTCGAGGTGCGGGCGGAGGGCGATCTCGAGGTCGACCTGCATCACACGACGGAAGACGTCGGGATCGTGCTCGGCCAGGCTCTGCGCGAGGCGGTGGGGGACAAGCGGGGCATACGGCGATACGGCCACTCGGTCGTGCCGATGGACGAGGCACTGGTGGAGGCAGCGGTGGACCTGTCGGGACGGCCATTTCTCGCTTGGTCGGTCCGTTTCGAACGTGACAAGATCGGCGAGATGGACACGGAGCTGTTCGAGGAGTTCTTCCGCGCGCTCGCGATGAACGGGCTGCTCACCCTGCACCTGACGCAGCGCGCGGGACGGAACGCGCATCACGTGGCGGAAGCCTGCTTCAAGGCCGCCGCCCGGGCGCTGCGCGAGGCGGTGGAGCGGGACCCGCGTGCGGCGGAGGCGATCCCCTCCACCAAGGGCACCCTGTGAAGACGTGGACCGCGCATCTGAAGCTGGCCGCGCCGCTGGTGCTGGTGCGGGAGGGGTGGAGCTGGGGCGCGTTTCTGTTCGGGCCGCTCTGGCTGCTGTTCCAGCTTGCATGGATCCCGGCCGTGCTCGTCACCGCGGCGATCGTCGGTCTGCTGGTGCTGGCGCCGGAGCCGTTCCGGGCCCCTGCCCTGTTCGGCCTCGCCTGGCTGCTCGGGCTGCTCGGACGCGACCTGGTGCGCTGGTCGCTGGCGCTCCGTGGCTACGAGCTGGCGCACGTACTAGCGGCGCGAGACGAGGACACGGCGCTGGCACGGCTGCTCGCGGCCCGGACCGACCTGGTGGAGCAACTGCGGTGATGCGGGTCGCCGTAGTCGATTACGGCAGCGGCAACCTCGCCTCGGCCTCGCGCGCGCTCGCGGTGGCGGCGGAGCAGGCCGGGCTGGACGCGGCGGTGACGGTGACGGCCGACCCGGAGACGGTGGCGGCGGCGGACCGGGTGGTGCTTCCGGGCCAGGGGGCGTTCCGGGACTGCGCGACCGGGCTCGCTTCGGTGCCGGGGATGCGGCATGCGATCGAGCACGCGGCGGCGAGCGGGCG
Organism: uncultured Alphaproteobacteria bacterium; assembly: GCA_963708585.1. GTDB lineage: Bacteria > Pseudomonadota > Alphaproteobacteria > Acetobacterales > Acetobacteraceae > JAVVHH01. Next base: position 133,673 of record CAVPSW010000002.1, read on the forward strand.
CCCGTTCCTCGGCATCTGCGTCGGCATGCAGCTCATGGCCGAGCGCGGCTTGGAGCACCTGGAGACGCCAGGATTTGGCTGGATCCAGGGCGAGGTGGCGCAAATGGAGGCGCCGGGGCTGCGGCTGCCGCAGATGGGCTGGAACGCGCTGCAGTTCGAGCCGGGGTCGCACCCGCTCCTGGAGGGGCTGGAGCCAGGCGAGCACGCCTATTTCGTGCACAGCTATGCGCTGCGCGGCGGACGCGAGGACGAAGTGCTGGCGACGACCGACTACGGCGGGACCGTGCCGGCTATTGTCGGCAGCGGCAACCGGCTCGGCACGCAGTTCCACGTCGAGAAGAGCCAGGCGGTCGGACTGCGGCTCCTGGCGAATTTCCTGCGCTGGACGCCGAACTGATGGAACAGCTCACACATAGCCTGGCGGTGGCGCGGGTCTCGGAGCTCGAGGACGACGACCTGCAGCAGCTGTGCGAGGCAGCGGACGCGGCGATCATCGATGGCGGCGGCTTCGGCTGGGTGAAGTCCCCGGGGCGCCTGGCGCTGGAGAGCTATTTCCGCGGCGTGCTGCTGGTGCCGGAGCGGCAGCTGTTCGTGGCGCGGCTGGATGACGTGATCGTCGGCAGCGCGCAGCTGGTGCGGCCGCCGCGGAACAACGAGGCGCAGGCATTCGCCGCGACGCTGATGCACGCGTTCATCGCGCCGTATGCGCGGGGGCACGGGCTGGCGCGGATGACTACCCGCCGGGTCGAGGAGGGTGCGCGGGCACTCGGCTACCAGGTGCTGAACCTGGACGTGCGGGAGACGCAGCTGGCGGCGATCTACCTGTACGAGGGGCTCGGGTATGAGCGCTGGGGCGAGCACCCGTGCTATGCGCGGGTGGGCGGGCAGACGGTGCGCGGCTTCTATTACGTCAAGATGCTGCAGGACGACCCGAAGCTGTGATCCTGTTCCCGGCGATCGATTTGAAGGATGGTGCATGCGTTCGGCTGCGCCGGGGCGACATGGCGCAGGTGACCGTCTACTCGGACGACCCGGCGGCGCAGGCGCGGTCTTGGGTGGCGGCGGGTTGCCGGTGGCTGCATGTCGTAGACCTGAACGGGGCGTTCGCGGGGCGGCCGGTGAACGGCGAGGCGGTGTCGGCAATCCTCGAAGCGGTCGATGTGCCGGTGCAGCTGGGGGGCGGAATCCGGGACATCGCTGGAATAGCGCACTGGCTCGAGGCCGGGGTGCAGCGGGTGATCCTGGGCAGTGCCGCGGTGAAGGACCCGGCGCTGGTTCGCCAGGCGTGCCGGGCGTTCCCTGGCCGGGTCGCGGTGGGGATCGACGCGCGGGACGGGATCGTGGCGACGGAGGGCTGGGCGGAGAGCTCCGGCATCGCCGCGACGGAGCTGGCGTTGCGGCTCGAGGACGCGGGGGCGGCGGCGGTGATCTACACGGATATCGCGCGTGACGGGATGCTGAGCGGGCTGAACGTCGAGGCGACGGTGGCGCTGGCGGCGAGGATTTCGACGCCCGTGATCGCGAGCGGCGGGGCCGGGTCGATCGCGGACCTGCGGGCACTGGCGGCGGCGCGGAGACGGTGCCGGGGCGGATAGAGGGGGTGATCGTCGGGCGGGCGCTGTATGACGGGCGGATCGACCCGTCAGAGGCGCTCTCGGTGCTCGGCGAGCCGGTCACAAGTGCAGTGCGTTGTATAGACAATTTAGCGCGTTACCGTTGCTCTTGCGGCGGCTTCTTGCCGCTCCGTATGTAAGCACATGCTCAAATTGAGGGTGATTCCCTGCCTGGATGTGAAAGACGGGCGGGTGGTGAAGGGCGTGAACTTCGTCGACCTTCGCGATGCCGGGGACCCGGTGGAGCAGGCCGCAGTCTATGACGCCGCGGGCGCGGACGAGCTGACTTTTCTCGACATCACGGCCAGCCACGAGAACCGGAACACGATCCTGGACGTGGTGGCGCGGACAGCGGCGCGGGTGTTCCTGCCGCTGACGGTGGGCGGCGGCGTGCGCTCGACGGAGGATATCCGCAAACTGCTGCTGGCGGGGGCGGACAAGTGCAGCATCAACTCTGCCGCGGTGGCGCGGCCGGACGTGGTGCGCGAGGCGGCGGAGAAAGTTCGGCAGCCAGTGCGTGGTGGTCGCGGTGGACGCGCGGTCGAGCGGCGACGGGCATTGGGAGGTATTCACGCATGGCGGGCGGAAGGGCACGGGGCTCGACGCGGTCGCGTGGTGCCGGCAGGTGGCGTCGCTGGGCGCGGGCGAGATCCTGTTGACCAGCATGGACCGGGACGGGACGGGCGCCGGGTTTGACCTCGAGCTGCTGCGCACGGTGTGCGGTTCGGTGCGGGTTCCGGTGGTGGCGTCGGGCGGGGTGGGCCAGCTCGAGCACTTCGTGGAGGGGGCGCGGGCGGGGGCGACCGGGCTGCTGGCGGCGAGCGTGTTCCATTTCGGGACGTTTACGGTGGCGCAGGTGAAGGGGGCACTGCACGCGGCCGGGTTGCCGGTGCGGTTGCCGTCGCTGGTGGCGGCGTAACGGATGGCGAAGATCAAGGGGACGATCCGCGCCAAGCAGAAGCTGCAGCGTCCTGACCGGGCGCCGGAGGGGACCGGGAGAGCACGTGCTCGACCGGTTGTGGCAGACCGTGATTAGCCGGCGGGATGCGGACCCGGCGAAGAGCCACTCGGCCCGGCTGCTGCTCGCGTGGGACAGCCAAGGTGGCGCAGAAATTCGGCGAGGAGGCGGTCGAGTGCCTGATCGAGGCGGTCGCCAAGAACCCGAGCGGCGTTGGTCGACCGAGAGCGCGGACGTGCTCTATCACCTGATCGTGCTGTGGGTCGCGTCCGGGGTGGAGCCCGAGGAGGTGTGGGCGGAGCTGCAGCGGCGCGAGGGCGTGAGCGGGATCGCGGAGAAGGCGGCGCGGATGCTCGTGGAGACGCGGAAGATCCCCTGATAGGGTCTCGCTGTCTCTGAGGAGCTCGCGATGCGGGTCGGCTTGCTGCTGTTTCCGAACCTGACCCAACTCGATCTGACCGGGCCGCTGGAGGTCTGGAGCCGGGTACCGGGTTGGGAGGTGGCACTGGTGGCCAAGGAACTGGGGCCGGTGCCGGCCGACCGGGGCGGGCTACGTCTGCTGCCGAACGTGACGATGGCGACGTGCCCGGCGCTCGAACCTCGTGTGCGTGCCGGGAGGGCCGGGACAGGTAGCACTGATGGGCGACGAGGAGACGCTCGGCTTCCTGCGCCGGGTCGCTCGAGGGTGTCGGCTCGTGACCTCGGTGTGCACGGGGTCACTCGTGTTGGGCGCGGCCGGGTTGCTGCGCGGGTACCGGGGGACGTCGCACTGGTCGGCGCTCGACCAATTGGCGCTGCTCGGGGCGAAGCCGGTCGCGGAACGCGTCGTGTGGGACCGCGACCGGGTGACCGGGGCGGGCGTGACGTCGGGGATCGACTTCGCGCTCGAGGTGGTGGCGGAACTGGCGGGGCGGACGGTCGCGGAGCGGGTGCAGTTGCAGATGGAATATGACCCGGCGCCGCCGTTCCCGGGCGGCGGCTCGCCACAGACGGCGCGGCCGGAGCTGGTGGCGGCGCTGCGGGCGGAGGGGGAAGCGTTGGCCGCGCGGCGCCGGGCTCGCGACCGAAGCGAGCGGCCGAGCGGCTGCGGGCGCTGGCATGACGGACGCGACGCCTCACCCTGACGGGGAACCCTGGGCGTGGGAGGAGAAGGTCTGGCGGCGGATCACCGGCCGCGCCCGGGCCGGCCGCTCGCTGAAGCCCGCGAGCTGGCCGGACGGCGCGCGGTGCGCATTCGCGCTCTCGTTCGACGCCGACCACGACACCATCCCGCTGCGCGACGCCGATGAGAGCCCGATGCGGATCAGCCAGGGCCAGTACGGCAACCGCGCGGCGATGCCACGCATCCGCCGCCTGCTCGAGCGCGAGGGGATCAAGGCGAGCTTCTTCTACCCCGCAGTGTCCGCCCTGCTCTATCCCGACGAGGTGCGCGCGGTGGCCGAGGAAGGCCACGAGATCGGCATCCATTCGTGGATCCACGAGGCGAACACGCGGCTGCCGCCGGGGGTGGAACGCGACCTGACGTTGCGCGCGGCGGACACGCTGGAGCGGATCGCAGGCCGGCGGCCAGTCGGGCTGCGGACGGCGAGCTGGGATTTCTCGCCGGAGACCATGAGCATCGTGCGCGAGCTCGGGCTGCTCTACGACAGCTCCCTCATGGCCGACGATGAACCTTACGAACTCGTGGCCGATGGTGAGCCGACCGGGGTGGTCGAGCTGCCGCCGGAATGGATCCGGGACGACGCGGCGTACTGGAATTTCCTGCGGTTCAGCGCGCTGCGGCCCTATACGCCGCCGGACGCGGTTCACGACATCTTCCAGGCAGAGTTCGACGGTGCTTGGGAGGAGAGCGGGCTGTTCCTGCTCACGTGCCATCCGCACATCTCCGGGCACCGCTCGCGGATGCCGGTGCTGGAGAAGCTGATCGCGCACGCGAAGACGCGCGGCACGGTGTGGTTCGCGACCCATGAGGAGGTCGCGCGGTGGTGCAAGCAGCAGGCGGGTTGAGGCAGGCGCTCGGCCGCCTGGAGGTCGGGACGGAGGGCAAAGGGCTGGTCCCGATCACGCGGCCGGTGGTCGAGTGGGTCGCGGCGCAGGGGATCGGCACCGGGCTGCTGACGATCTGGTGCCGGCACACGTCGGCGTCGCTCACCGTGCAGGAGAACGCCGACCCGGCCGTCCGCGAAGACATCCGCGCCTTCTTCGAAACCATCGCGCCGGAGCGGCCCGGCCGCTATGTCCATGAACAGGAAGGCCCGGACGACATGCCCGCGCACCTGCGGGCAATGCTGACGGATGTGCAGCTCTCCGTGCCGGTGGAGGGCGGACGGCCGGTGCTCGGGACGTGGCAGGGGATCTACCTGTTCGAGCACCGACGCGCGCCGCACCGGCGCGAGCTCGTCTTACATTTGTTAGGAGAATAATCTTCGAATTGTGGCCGACGGGGCTGCAACCCGGGCCGGCGTTTTCCTATTTGAGCGGCATCGAGGCGCGAGCGCCGCTGCCGAACTCTCGCCTGCGGGGCCCTCGCGCACAGCTTGAGAGGAGACCCAACATGGCACGCAATCCCAGCCTGTTCAGCCCGGGCAGCCTCACCGGCGCCGCTGACCCGTTCTTCACCCTGCATCGCGAAGTGAACCGCCTGTTCGACGACGTGATCCGCGGCGGCGGCACGCCGGGCGGCGGCGGAAGCGGGCCGGCGTCGCTGATCGCGCCGCACACGGACGTCAGCGAGACCGACAAGGAGATCCGTATCCAGGCGGAGCTGCCGGGGGTCAGCGAGAACGACCTCGAGCTGTCGCTGGACGACGACCTGCTGACGATCCGGGCGGAGAAGAAGCAGCAGCGCAAGGAGGAGCGCGAGGGCGTGCACATCAGCGAGCGGAGCTTCGGCACGTTCCAGCGCTCGATCCGGCTGCCGTTCCGCGCCAACCCTGACCAGGTGCAGGCGCGGTTCGAGAACGGTGTCCTGCACGTGACGGTGCCGAAGGCGCAGCCGCAGGAGCGGACCCGGCGCATCCAGATCCAGGCCGGCAGTGGTGGCGGGAAGACGCTGGAGGGCAGCGCGTCATCGGCGCCATCGCCCTCGCCCTCGCCTGGGGCCGAGGCAGGAAAAGCGCCATGAACGGGCCGATGAGCGCCGCGCTGGCCCGCAACTGGTGGGCGATGGCGCTGCGCGGCTTTGCCGGAATCGTGTTCGGGGTGATCGCCCTGATGATGCCGGCCGCGGCGCTGCTGTCGCTCACTTGGGTGTTCGCGGCCTATCTCGTGGTGGACGGCATGTTCGCGATCGTCGCCGCGATCCGGGCGGCAGAGCACCACGAACGCTGGGGATTGCTGCTGCTGGAGGGCATCCTGGACCTGTTGCTCGGGGCGGTGGTCTGGGTGTTCCCGGCAGGGGCGGTGCTCGGGTTCGTGCTGGTGGTGGCGGGCTGGGCGCTCGTGACGGGGGTGCTGATGCTGGTGAGCAGCTTCCGGCTCCACGGCACGCACGGCCGGCTCTGGCTGACGCTGGGCGGGCTCGTCTCAATCATCTGGGGCGTGCTGCTGGCGGCGGCCCCATTCACCGGAGCGGTGGTGCTGACCTGGTGGCTCGGGGCGTATGCGATCGCTTTCGGCGTCGTGCTGCTCGTACTCGCGTTTCGGTTGCAGCGCGCAGCGACCCCAGGTGGCGCCGATGGGCGTCTGAAGCGCCCCGGCGCGAACCCTTCCACCTGCCGTGCGTTGGTTTCCTTGCTTTTCATTAGAATCGGGAGGGATCGGATGAGTTGGAGGCTTGCAGGAGCGGCGTTGGCCGTATGCGCGCTTGCCGGGTGCGGCACCAATCCGGGTGAGCGGACCACAGGCGGCGCGGGCGCGGGTGCGGCGACGGGCGCGGTGATCGGCGCCGTGGGCGGGCCGGTCGGCGTAGGCGTCGGCGCGGCGATCGGCGCGGGCGCGGGCGCGATTGCGGGCGCGGAGACGACGCCGAACCAGGTCAACCTGGGCCGGCCGCCGTGGGACAACCCGAATGCGCGGGTGGCCGGTCAGCCGGTGGCGACAACGGCAGTGCGGGCGAGCGCGAGGGCGGTGGCGGCAGCGCCCGCGTGCGCAGGCTGCAGGCGCGGCTCGAGCGCGAGGGCTATTACCACGGGGCGATCGACGGCGTGATGGGGCCGGAGACGCGGCGCGCTCTTGCCGAGTCGCGCCACGGCGGCGGCGGCACGGCGCGCCGGGGTTCCGGCAACACCGAGCTCGACGGGCGGTGGTCGAGCGACGGGAACGACCGGCGGCACGGAGGCACCTCCGGCGAGCAGGCACGACCGGCGGCACGGCAACGGCTCCGGCCGGCGGCGCGACTGGCGGCACGGCAACGGCTCCGGCCGGCGGCACGACCGGGGCTGGCACCACTCGCCCCGCAACGGGGACGAACAGCAACCCGCGCTGAGCACGCCCAGCGGTCGCGAGAAGGGCCCGGTCTGTCCGGGCCCTTTTTGCTTGCGGCCGCCCGGCTTGCGGACCCACCCTCTCCCGCCGGCGGGAGAGGGTTTTGGTTGAGATGAATGGCAAGACCTGCCCGCGCTGCGGGACGCCGTTCGAGTGTGGCGCGGCGCAGGGCGCGTGCTGGTGTGCGCGCTGCCCCCGGTTCCGATCGCGGCCGATGTAGCGGACTGCTTGTGCCCCTCGTGCCTTCAGTCGGCGGCGAGCGCGGCGCCCCCCGCTTCGTGCCAGAGCGCGCCGGCGACGACCATGCTGTCCAGCGCGAAACGCTGACGGCCCGCGCGGCTGTTGCCGCTGACGTCCGTGAAGGTGAAGCGCCCCTCCTCGATGCGCATGACCGTGGCGTCGCCCGTGCTGCCGACGGAGAGGTCGGCGAGGTCCGGGCGGCCGAGCACGCGGGCGGGCGTCGCGGTGACGGCGCGGACGAGGTCGAGGAGCGGCATCCCGAGGTAGAGGAATTTGCTCATCGTTTCCATGTTGTCATAAGCCGGCCCGTCCACGCAGAGCACGTGGACGTCCGAGCTGATGATATCGGGCGGGAAACCGGCCTTGAGCATGGCTTCGGCGACGTCGAAGTCGAACGACCCGGCGCCGTGGCCGATGTCGAAGATCACCCCCTTCTCGCGCGCCGTCCAGCAGGCCTCCTTGACCCGGCCGTCGGCATGGATCGGCGCGTTGGGGAACGGCTTGAAGCAGTGGGTGAGCGTGTCGCCGGGCCGCAGCTCGGCCAGCACGTCGACGTAGCGGGGCGGCGGGCGGTCGATGTGGCACATGACCGGCAGGCCGGCGCGGTCGGCGGCCTCGATCGCGTGGAACAACGGGGCGATGCCGTTGACCCCGCTGGTGTTCGCGCCGACGCGGACCTTGATGCCGCGGATCAGGTCCGGGTGGGCGCGGGCGACCGCGGCGCAGTTGGCCGTGTCCATCAGCCGGAGGTCCAGGCTCTCGCCGACCATGACGGTGGGCGAGAACGCGAAGATGCCGGCGTGGCTCACGTGGAGGTAGGCGAGGATCCGGGTTTGGCTCGGCTCGATGACGTGCTTGCGGAAGCCGGCGAAGTTGCCGGGGCCGGCGGTGCCGACGTCGAGCCAGGTCGTCGTCCCGCAGCGGCGGGCGAGCTGGTCGGCATCGACGCTGATGGACGTGCCGCCCCAGTAGACATGGGTGTGGAAATCGATGTTCCCCGGCATGACGAGGCAGCCGGCAACGTCGCGCTCGACCCGGCCGCGGAGGTTCTGGCCCAGTTCGGCGACCACTCCCGCCGGCGAAAGCAACGTCGATGACCTCGTCGCGACCCGCTCCGGGATCGATAACCCGGCCGTTGCGCAGGACGACGTCGTGCATGGCGGTACTCCCTGAAGACGGCGGGAGTTTGCGCCGGGAGGTGAGCAGTGTCGATGCGGGGTTGCTTTTGGCCACCCTCACCCAGGCCCTCTCCCGCCAGCGGGAGAGGGGTTTAGCGGGCGAGCACATAGAACAGGCCGGCGGCGACGGCGATCGTAATCGGGAGAGTGACGACCCAGGCCAGCGCGATGCGGGAGACCATCCCGCCGCGGATGCGGGAGCCGGAGCTGATCATGGTGCCAACGCCGAGGCATGTCGCGCTCAGAACCCGCACCCACCAGGGAGCGCACTCGACCGCCGGGCGCATCTCGCCGCGGATCTTTCTCGGACCAGACCACGGCGATCCGGGGCTTCAGCGAGTGCGTGTAGATCACGGTGGCGACGGCGTTGGCGGTGTCGTGGAAGCCGTTTGCGAACTCGAAAAAGCAGACCAGCACGAAGCAGAAGATGAGCGCGACGTAGGCGGCGGTGGAAGCTGGGGGGAAGTCCAGCATGAGAATCCCGAGCTGGTTTGCGGAGACGAAAAGCCGTTCGACCACCGGCATTGATTGCGGCCGCAAATGGTTACAAAATTGCAGCGACGCTTGGCGGGGTTGACAGGGGGAGCAACAGGCCGGAGAACAGCCTCGCTGCAATCGATTGCAGGAGGAACCATGATTATCGACGGCGAGCGCATGCTGACCGGCGCCGTGCTGAGCGCGATGGAAGACACCGAGGACACGCGCCTGCGCGAGGTGATGGAGCGCGCTGGTGCGCCACCTCCACGCCTTCATCCGCGAGGTCCGGCCGACGGAGCAGGAGTTCGAGCGCGGGGTGGAGTTCGTCGCCGGGCTGGGACAGGCGACGACGGAGAGCCACAACGAGGTGATCCTGGCGAGCGACGTGCTCGGCGCCTCGACGCTGATCGGGCTGCTCAACAACCCGGCCTATGCGGGCGAGACCGAGGCGGCGCTACTCGGGCCGTTCTGGCGCGCGGGTTCGCCGGAGCTGCCGCTCGGCGCCTCCGTCGTGCAGCGGCCGACGCCGGGGCTGCCGGTGCTGGTGCGGGGGACGGTGCGGGCGAAGGAGGGCGGGCCGGTCGCGGACGCGGTGGTCGACGTGTGGCAGGCGGACCCGGCCGGGTTCTACGACAACCAGGATCCGACGCTCGACCACATGAACCTGCGCGGGCGATTCCGCACCGATGCGGACGGGAGGTTCTGGTTCACGACGGTCAAGCCGTCGGGCTACCCGGTGCCTACGCACGGGCCGGCGGGGCAGCTGCTCGGGCAAGCAGCGGCGCTCGCCATACCGACCGGCGCATATCCACTTCATGATATCAGCGCGCCGGCCGCAAGACGCTGATCACCCAGGTGTTCGCCGACGACGCGGAGCACCTGAACAGCGACGTGACCTTCAGCGTGATCCGGAGCCTGGTGTCGACGTTCCAGAGGCAAGAGACGCTCGAGGGCGCGCCGCCGGGGTTCACCGTCCCTTGGGCGCTGGTCGAGTACGATTTCGTGCTGGTGCCCGGCGAGCGCCACTTCCCCAAGCCCCCGATAAGCTGAGGTCCAACCCATGCCGCTCCCCCCTTCCCCGCTCGACGGCCGCCACGCGGTGATCCTTGGCGGCTCCGGCGGCATCGGGGCCGCAACGGCGCGGCTGTTCGCCGAGGCCGGCGCGTCCGTCGCGGTCGTCGCCAATACCGACCGGGCGCGGGCGCAAGCGGTGGCGGACGCGCTGCCGAGCGGCGAGCGCGGCCCGAGCCACACCGCCTGGGCCTGTCCAGTCCAGGACGGCGAGGGGCTGAAGCGGCTGGCGGCGGAGATCGGGCGGGCGGACATCCTGGTGAACTCGGCCGGGTTCACCCAGGCGGTGCCGGCGGCGGACCTCGAGGCGCTGACCGACGAGCTGTTCGACCGGATCCTGCAGGTCAACACGCGCGGCGCGTTCTCGGCCATCCGGGCGTTCGCGCCGCTGCTGCGCGAGGCGGCGGGCGGCGGGCTGGTGGTCAATCTCAGCTCGATCGCGGCGACGACCGGGACGGGCAGCTCGGTCGCCTACTGCGCGGCGAAGGCGGGGGTGGACATCATGGGGGCGGCGCTGGCGCGGGCGCTGGCGCCGGCGATCCGGATCCTGACGGTGTCGCCGGGGGTGGTGGACACCGATTTCGTGCCGGGGCGGGACAAGGCGGCGCGGGAGAAGCAGGGGCGGGCGACGCCGCTGGGACGGCTGTGCACGCCGGAGGACGTGGCCGCGGCGGTGCTCGCCTGCGCGACCACGCTCGGCTACGCGACCGGGACGGTCATCCAGGTGGATGGCGGGCGGCATCTTTGATGTCGCCTCGTGTCAGTGAGCATCGTCATGCCCGGGCTTGAACCGGGCATCTCGGACGCTCCGCGCGGGGATCGCCGGGTCAAGCCCGGCGATGACGATGGGTTGGGCCTGGCTACGGACTGAGGGTTGAGACCATGCAGAGACTGCGGGTTCACGCGGCAGCGAAGGACATCGAGGCGCTTCGGTTCGACATGGAGGCGGACGACACGCCGCCACAGCCGGGACCTGGCGAGGTGGTCGTGGAGGTGCGGGCCGCGGGGGTGAACCCGTCGGACGTGAAGGCGACGCTGGGCGCCATGCCGCACGCGGTCTGGCCGCGGACGCCGGGGCGGGACTGGGCCGGGGTGGTGGTGGCCGGGCCGGAGAAGATGGTCGGCAAGGAGGTTTGGGGGTCCGGGGGCGAACTCGGGATCAAGCGGGACGGGTCGCACGCGCACTACCTGCGGCTGCCGCGCGACGCGGCGGTGCCGAAGCCCGGGCCGATCAGCCTGGAGGAGGCCGGCGCGCTCGGGGTGCCGTTCGTGACCGCGTTCGAAGGCCTGCGCCGCGCCGGGCTGCCGAAGGAGGGCGACGTCGTGCTGGTGTTTGGCGGCAACGGCAAGGTCGGCCAGGCCGCTACCCAGATCGCGACCATGCGCGGCGCGCGCGTGTTCGGGGTGGAACGCGGGCGCGAGGACTACCAGGGGCATGCCACGAGCCCGGTGCGCATGATCGACGCGAGTTCGGAAGACATCGCAAAGGTCGTCCGCGACGAGACGGGCGGGCACGGGGCGGACATCGCCTACAACACGGTCGGCAGCCCCTACTTCGCGGCCGCCAACGCGGCGCTGGCGATCGGCGGACGGCAGATCTTCATCTCCACCGTCGAGCGCTCGGTCCCGTTCGACATCTTCGCCTTCTACCGCGCCCAGCTCACCTATGTCGGCATCGACACGCTGGCGCTGGACAGCGTCGCCTCCGCCGCGATCCTGCGCGAGCTGCTGCCGGGCTTCGAAAGCGGCGCGCTGCGGCCCTTCCCGGTGGCGGAGGGCGCGCGCTATCAGCTCCAAGACGCTCACAGCGCCTACAAAGCGGTGCTCTCGGGCTCGAAGGACCGGGTCGTACTGCGGCCCTGAACGAACAAAGGAAACATCCGCATGGAAACTGCCGCCCAGGCCCGTCGCAAGCCGTTCTTCGCCCATCTCTACGTGCAGGTGCTGACCGGCATCGTGCTGGGCGCGATCGTCGGCTGGCTCTGGCCGAAGTTCGGCGCCGACCTGCGCTGGCTCGGCGAGGTCTTCATCAAGATGATCCGCATGGTCATCGGGCTGGTGATCTTCGTCACCGTCGTGTCGGGAATCGGCGGCATGACCGACCTGAAGCGGGTCGGGCGGCTCGGGGTGAAGTCGCTGATCTACTTCGAGGTGGTCTCCACCCTGGCGCTCCTGATCGGCATGCTGGTCGGCAACGTCATCCAGCCCGGCGCCGGCTTCAACGCCGACCCCACCAAGCTCAACGCCGCCGCGATCACGCGCTATGCCGGCCAGGCGAAGGAGATGGGCATCGTCGAGTTCATCTCGAACGTCGTCCCGAACACGGTGCTGGACGCGTTCGCGCGCGGCGACATCCTGCCGATCGTGTTCATCGCGGTGCTGTTCGGCGTGGTGCTGTCCAAGCTCGGCGAGCGCGGGCGGCCGGTGCGTGAGCTGGTCGACAGCTCGGCCGCGCTGGTGTTCGGGGTGATCAACATCCTGATGCACGTGGCGCCGATCGGGGCGTTCGGCGCGATGGCGTTCACCGTCGGCAACTTCGGCGTCGGCTCGCTGGGGCGGCTCGCCGGGCTGATCGGCACGTTCTACCTGACCGCGCTGATCTTCGTGCTGGTGGTGCTCGGGCTGATCGCGCGGCTCTACGCCGGGTTCGGCATCCTCTCCTTCCTGCGCTACATCAAGGAGGAGCTGCTGATCATCCTCGGCGCGTCCTCCTCCGACCCGGCGCTGCCGCCGCTGATGGAGAAGATGGAGCATCTCGGCTGCTCCAAGCCGGTGGTCGGGCTGGTGCTGCCGACCGGCTACATCTTCAATGCCGACGGGACCAACATCTACATGACCTTGGCCGCGCTGTTCGTGGCGCAGGCGACCAACACCGACCTGACCATCACGCAGCAGTTCTCCATCTTCGCGGTGGCGCTGCTGACCTCGAAGGGCGCGTCGGGCATCACCGGCGCCGGGTTCATCGCGCTGGTGGCGACGCTGTCGGTGGTGCCGACGATCCCAGTGGCGGGGATGGCGCTGATCCTGGGGATCGACCGGTTCATGAGCGAGGTGCGCGCGCTGGTGAACGCGATCGGCAATGCGGTGGCGACCGTGGTGATGGCGAAAAGCGAGGGCGAGCTGGACTCGGCGCGGATGCGCCGGGTACTGGCAGGGGAAATCGTGGAGGACTACGCGGTGGCGGGCGCGGCGGAGTAGGTCCAGGCGGCGCGACCACCCTCACCCAGGCTCTCTCCCGCGAGCGGGAGAGGGTTTTTCGGCCGACTCAGCCGGAACTGAGTCGCGGCAGTAACCGCAGCGGGTTGTCGCGTTCGATGGCGCGCTGGTCGGCTTCGTTGAAGCGGGCGGCGAGGCCTTGGACGTGTTCGAGAGGGGTGCGGTAGCCGTAGTCGCTGCCGAACACGACTTGCGAGACCGGCACCAGCTTGACCAGCGCCTCGATCGTCACCGCGTTCGCGACCTGGGCGGTGTCGTAGTGGAAGCGGCGGAGCTCGTGGTCCACGCTCTCGCGGGTCCATTTACCCTTGAAGCCCGGAAGCGCGAGCAACTGGATCTCGAACCGCTCGGCGAAGGAGGTCAGGGCGCCGCCGCCGTGGGAAAAGATCCACTGGATGTTCGGAAAGCGCTGCGAGGTGCCGCCGAACAGGATCGTCCCGATGGCACGGGTCGTGTCCGTGCCCCACTCGATGGCGTAGTCAGGGAACATCGGGACCAGGTTGACGCAGCAAGCGGGGCTGGTCGGGTGGGTGTAGACGACCGCCCTGCGGCGGTTCAGCTCCGCCCAGAGCGGGTCGAAGGTCGGATCGCCGAGCCATTTGTCGCCGTAGGAGGTGAGGATGCCGACGCCGTCCGCCTTCAGTTGGTCGAGCGCATAGGCAGCCTCCTTCAGGCTCTCGTCGACATGCGGCAGCGGCAGCATGGCAAAGGCGCCGAAGCGGCCGGGGTGGTCGGCGCGGAGCTTGGCCGCGTATTCGTTGGCGTCGCGACAGATCGCGGCGGCGTCCACGGCGGGCAGGAACGTCGCCTGCGGTGTGGTGGGCGAGACGACGGAGGTTTGCACGCCGGCCGCGTCCATCGCGTCGAGCGAGGCCTGCGGCGTCCAATTGTTCATGGGCGGGTTGTCGAGCTTGGCCCGCTTGACCGCGGCCAGCCAATTGGGCGGCGCGATGTGGTGGTGGACGTCGATCCGCCAGGGCTTTTCCTGCGCCGCAGCGGGCCCGGCGGCGGCGAGGACGGCCGCACCGGCGACGAGGCCGCGCCGGGTCAGCGCGAGCGGGCGGCAGCAGGGACAGGTTGAGAGGTGCATCAAGGCCCCCGATGGATCGGGTCGATCCAGTGCACTTCTTGCGGCCTCTCGACCGGCTCGATGTCGAGGTTGACCACGACCGCCTCGTTGTCGCTGCGGACCAGCACGCATTCCAGCGTCTCGGACGTGCTGGCGTTGATCTCCTGGTGGGGGACGAACGGCGGCACGAAGATGAAGTCGCCCGGGCCGGCCTCGGCCATGTATTCGAGCCGCTCTCCCCATCGCATGCGCGCCCGGCCGCGGACGACGTAGATTACGCTTTCCAACTCGCCATGATGATGGGCGCCGGTCTTGGCGTCGGGATGGATGTGGACCGTACCGGCCCAGAGCTTCTGCGCGCCCGCGCGGGCGAAGTTGATGGCGGCGGCGCGGCTCATCCCCGGCGTCTGCGGCGTGTCGCTGTCCAGGCTGCCGCCCGGGATCACGCGGACCCCGTTCTCCTTCCAATCCGTCATGCACGTCCTCCCCTATTCAGGGTGACGTGTTCGGGAGAACCGGGCAAGGTCGCCCGGGGAGGAGGAGGGCAGAGGCATGAGCACGGTCGAGGAGCGCAGGGCCGCGCGACACCGCGGGCAATCGGTTGCGCGGATCGCGCTCGCGGTGGGGCTGATCGGGCTCGGCATCTACATCCTGCAGGACTTCCTGCGGCCGCTGATCTGGGCGGCGGTGCTGGCGATCGCGGTCGGGCCGCTCTATGCGCGGGCGCGCCGGCGGATACCGGCGGACCGGCACGACATCGTGCTGCCGCTGCTGTTCACGGCGGGGACCACGCTGCTGTTCATCGTGCCGCTGGTCCTGCTGGTCATGACCGTCCGTCATGACCTGCTGTTCGCGGTGCAGTGGGTGCACGACGCGCGGGAGACCGGGGTGCCGCCGCCGCCCTGGCTGGACCGTGTGCCGGTGCTGCATGATCAGGTGGTGGCTTGGTGGCAGACCAACCTGGCCGACCCAGAGGGCGCGCGGGCGCTGCTCGGCCGCTTTGGCCGGGTCAACGCGATGCAGTATGGCCGGGAGGTGGGCTCGGCGGTGCTGCACCGTCGTCGTGCAATTCTTCTTCACGGTGCTGACGCTGTTCTTCCTGTTCCGGCACGGGCCGTCGTTGGCCGAGCGGCTGCTATTCGCCAGCCGCCGCCTGTTCGGGCCGGATGGCGAGCCGGTGGCGCGGCAGATGGTGGCGTCCATCCACGGCACGGTGGACGGGCTGGTGCTCGTAGGAGTCGGGATCGGGGTGGTGCTGGGGATCGGCTATGCGATCGCCGGGGTGCCGCACCCTGCCCTGCTTGGTGGCGCGACCGTGATCGCGGCGCTGATCCCGATGGGCGCGCCGTTCGTGCTTGCGGTGGCGGCGGCGCTGGTCTTGTTTGGGGGCAGCGCGGTGACGGCCGTGGTCCTGTTCGCGGCGGGGATGGCGGTGATCTTCATCGCCGACCACGCGATCCGGCCGGCGCTGATCGGCGGGGCCACCCGTTTACCGTTTCTTTGGGTGTTGCTCGGCATATTGGGAGGGGTGGAGACGTTCGGGCTGCTCGGCTTGTTTGTCGGTCCGGCGGTCATGGCCGCCCTGATCCTGCTCTGGCGTGAGTGGGTCGGGGAATTCGACAAGTGCGCCTTCGCACTGAGGAGTTCGTGGTCATGGACATGCCTTACCCTGCCCCCGATTTCGCCCCCCCGGCCGTGCCGAGCCTGACGGCGAGCCGAGATGCGCGAGCGGATCCTGGCCAAGCTGCGCTACCAGGTGGGCAAGTTGCCCGACCGGGCAAGCCCGCGCGACTGGTTCATGGCCACGGCTTTCGCGGTGCGCGATTCGGCGCTGGAGTGCTGGTTCGAACTCGCGCCGCCGGGCGTACGCGAGCGGCGCCAAGCGGGTGTACTACTTGTCGCTGGAGTTCCTGATCGGCCGCCTGCTCAGCGACGCGATGGGCAATCTCGGGCTGACGGAGGCGGTGCGGGAGGCGCTGGCGGCGGAGGGTGTGGATCTCGACAGCCTGCGCGAGCGCGAGCCGGACGCGGCGCTGGGCAATGGCGGGCTCGGGCGGCTCGCGGCCTGCTTCATGGAAAGCATGGCGACTCTGGGGGTGCACGCGTTCGGCTATGGCATCCGCTACGAGCACGGGCTGTTCCGCCAGGTGATCACGGAGGGCGTGCAGCAGGAACTGCCGGAGGATTGGCTGTCGTTCGGCAACCCGTGGGAGTTCGAGCGATCGGAGTTCGCCTACCGGGTCGGGTTCGGGGGCAATGTCGCGGCGCGCGAGGACGCGGGCGGGCACGTCCGCTACACGTGGCAGCCGAGCGAGGAGATCCTCGCAGTCGCGTTCGACACGCCGGTGGTGGGCGGGTTCGCGCGGCAGGCCAACACGCTGCGGCTTTGGTCGGCCCGGGCGCTGACGCCGCTGCACTTGGAGGTGTTCAACCGCGGGGACCACGAGGGGGCGTTGCGCGACCGGGTGCGCACGGAATCGGTCTCGCGCGTGCTCTACCCCGGCGACGACAGCGACGCCGGGCAGGAGCTGCGGCTTCGGCAGGAGTATTTCTTCGCTTCCGCGTCGCTGCAGGATCTCCTGCGGCGGCATGTCCAGCAGTTCGGCACGGTGCACACGCTGGCGGACAAGGCGGCGATCCAGCTCAACGACACCCATCCCGCCATCGGGATCATCGAGCTGATGCGCCTGCTGCTCGATGTGCACGGCGTGCCGTGGGACGAGGCCTGGCGGATCACCGTGGCCGCGACGTCCTACACCAACCACACGCTGCTGCCGGAGGCGCTCGAGGCCTGGCCGGTGCCGCTGATGGAGCGGCTGCTGCCGCGGCACATGCAGATCATCTACCTGCTGAACGCACGCCATCTCGAGCACGTGCGGGCGCAGCCGGGCGCGGACGACAACCTGCTCGCGGCCACGTCCTTGATCGAGGAGCGGCACGGGCGGCGCGTCCGGATGGGCCACCTCGCGTTCCTGGGCTCGCACGCCATCAACGGCGTGTCGGCGCTGCACACCAATCTGATCCGACACTCGATCTTCCGCGACCTGGACGCGATCTATGGCGGGCGGGTGCAGAACAAGACCAACGGCATCACCTTCCGCCGCTGGCTGCATCGTGCCAACCCCGGCCTCACCCGGCTGATCGTGGACGTGCTCGGCGAGCGCGTGCTGAGCGACAGCGAGGGGCTGGTCGGCCTGGCCGCCTATGCCAGCGAAGGCGCATTCCAGGAGCAGTTCGCGCGCGAGCGGACGCATCACAAGGCGGCCCTGGCCCGCTGCATCGCCGAGCGGACCGGCGTCACTGTCGACCCCGCGGCGCTGTTCGACGTGCACGTCAAGCGCATCCACGAATACAAGCGCCAGCTTCTCAACATCCTGCACTGCGTCGCGCTGTATGACGCGATCCGGGCGCAGCCGATGCGGGACTGGGTGCCGCGGGTGAAGATCATGGCCGGCAAAGCGGCGCCGGGCTACATGGTCGCCAAGCAGGTGATCCGGCTCGCACATGACGTGGCGCAGGTGGTCAACGACGACCCGTCCGTGGCCGGGCGGCTCAAGATGGTGTTCCTGCCGAACTACAATGTCAGCCTGGCGGAGCAGATCATCCCCGCCGCCGACCTGTCCGAGCAGATCTCGACCGCGGGGATGGAGGCGTCGGGGACCGGCAACATGAAGCTGGCGCTGAACGGGGCGCTGACGATCGGCACGCTGGACGGGGCCAATGTCGAGATCCGCGACCATGTCGGCGCGGGCAACATCTTCATCTTCGGCTTGACCGCGGATCAGGTGGAGTCGCGGCGGCGGCGCGGGTTGGGCGCCCATGACCAGGTGGCGGCGAGCCCGGCGCTGGCACAGGCGATCGAGGCGGTGCGGCGCGGCGTGTTCTCGCCGGGGGAGCCCGACCGCTATGCCAAGCTGATGCACGACTTGCTGGAGCGCGATACGTTCATGGTCGCCTCCGACTTCGACAGCTATTTGTCGACACAGGCGGCGGTGGACCGGCTGTGGGCCGATCCGGCGCAGTGGTGGCGGGCGGCGATCCTGAACACGGCGGGGGTCGGCTGGTTCTCGTCCGACCGGACGATCGCGGAGTATGCGGGCGAGATTTGGGGGATTCCGGTTCGGCACGGGGAGTAGGCGGCGAGCTCGCGACCCGCTGTCACCCACCAGTAACTGTTGCGGGACGCTCTGTTCCGTCTCAACGTACGGCCTGATCACGCACGCGCGCGTGACCGGGAGGATAAGGGATGGATCAGGGCGTGGGGCGCGCCTTCAGCCGGCCGGCGAGCGCGACGCTCGCGCGCAGCGCCATGGCCTACGTGCTGGCGGGCGGGCGCGGCACGCGGCTGCAGGAACTGACCGACAAGCGCGCCAAGCCCGCGGTCTACTTCGGCGGCAAGAGCCGGATCATCGACTTCGCGCTCTCTAACGCGCTCAACTCCGGCATCCGCCGCATCGGCGTCGCCACGCAGTACAAGGCGCATAGCCTGATCCGCCACCTCCAGCGCGGCTGGAACTTCTTCCGCCCCGAGCGGAACGAGAGCTTCGACATCCTGCCGGCGAGCCAGCGCGTAGATGAGGCCGGCTGGTACGCCGGGACTGCCGACGCCGTGTTCCAGAACATCGACATCATCGAGAGCTACGCCCCCCGCTTCATCGTGCTGCTCGCCGGCGACCACATCTACAAGATGGACTACGAGCCGATGCTGCAGCAGCACTGCCTCGACGCCGCGGACGTCACCGTCGGCTGCATCGAGGTGCCACGCGTGGAGGCGAGCGGGTTCGGGGTGATGGCGGTGGACGAGGACGACCGCATCCTCTCCTTCCTGGAGAAGCCCGCGGACCCGCCGGCCATCCCCGGCCAACCCGACCGGGCGCTGGCCAGCATGGGCATCTACGTGTTCGACACGCGCTTCCTGATGGACGCGCTCCGGCTGGACGCGGCCGACCCAAACTCGTCGCACGATTTCGGCAAGGACGTGATCCCCGCCATCGTCCGCGGCGGCAAGGCGGTGGCGCACCGGTTCAGCGCTCTCCTGCGTCAAGAGCACGCCGGAGGCGGTGACCTACTGGCGCGACGTCGGCACGGTGGACGCCTATTGGCAGGCCAACATCGATCTGACCGACTTCACCCCGGCGCTCGACCTCTACGACCACAACTGGCCGATCTGGACCTATGCCGAGATCACGCCGCCCGCCAAGTTCATCCATGACGAGGGCGAGCGGCGGGGCCAGGCGATCAGCTCGCTGGTCGCGGGCGGCTGCATCGTGTCCGGCACCTCCGTCCGCCGCTCGCTGCTGTCCACCGGGGTGCACACGCATTCCTACGCCGCCGTCGAGGGCGCGGTGGTGTTGCCGTATGCGGAGATCGGCCGGCGCGCCCGGCTGCGCAACGTCGTCGTCGATCGGGGCGTGCGGATTCCGGACGGGCTCGTGGTCGGCGAGGACCCGGAGCTCGACGCACGCCGGTTCCGGCGAACCGAACGGGGCATCTGCCTGATCACGCAGCCGATGATCGACGCGCTCCGTTGAAAGTCGCGCTGTTCAGCAAGGAGTATCCGCCGAACATCTATGGCGGCGCCGGGGTGCACGTGGAGTATCTGAGCCGGGCGCTGGCCAAGCGGATGACCGTGGAGGTCCGGGCCTTCGGGGACGACCCGGCGGTGCCCGGCAACCCATCGCGTGCGGTTCTATCCGGAGTGGCCGGAGGCGACAGCGGGACACCGACCCCCGTTTTGCCGGCGCGGTCGACGCGTTCGAGCGCAGCCTGCGGATGGCCAAGGACCGGCTCGACGCCGACCTGGTGCATTGCCACACCTGGTATACGGACATGGGCGGGCTGCTCGCGGCGAAGCTGTGGGGCGTGCCGAGCGTGCTGACGATCCATTCGCTCGAGCCGCTGCGCCCGTGGAAGGAGGAGCAGCTCGGCCGGGCTTATCACCTGAGCGCCTGGATGGAGCGGACCGCGATCGAGGCGGCGAGCGCGGTCATCGCCGTGTCAGGCGAGACGCGCGAGGACGTGCTGCGCCTGTTCGACGTCCAGCCGGAGCGGGTGCACGTGATCCACAATGGGATCGATCTCGACGAGTACCGCCCCGCACCGAGCGCCGACGCGCTGGAGCGGCACGGGATCGACCGCGAGCAGCCCTATGTGCTGTTCGTCGGCCGGATCACGCGGCAGAAGGGCATCCTGCACCTGCTGAACGCGATTCCCTCGCCTCGACCCGGCGCTGCAAGTCGTGCTGTGCGCCGGGTCGCCGGACACGCCGGAGATCGGGCGGGAGATGGAGGCGGGGGTGGACGCGATCGGGCGGGAGCGGCCCGGGGTGGTCTGGATCCGCGACATGCTGCCCCGGGCGGAGGTGATCCAGCTCTACACGCACGCGGCGGTGTTCTGCTGCCCCTCGGTCTACGAGCCGTTCGGGATCATCAACCTCGAGGCGATGGCGTGCGGCGCGCCGGTGGTGGCGTCGGCGGTGGGCGGGATCAAGGAAGTGGTGGTGCCGGAGGAGACGGGACTCCTGGTGGACCCCGGCTTGCGGCCGGGCAGTTTCGAGCCGGCCGACCCGGCCGCGTTCGCCGCCGGGCTGGCGGACGCGATCAATCGGCTGGCGGACAATGCGGGGCTGCGGGCGCGGTTTGCGGCGGCCGGGCGGCGCCGGGTGGAGGAGCGATTCAGCTGGGACGCGATCGCGGCGCGGACGGAGGCGCTGTATCGCGAGGTGATCTCACAGGGTTGTCAATAAACCTTTAACCGCAGCCGGGGTTTACTGGCGCAGGTTCGCTTGTCATTCCCCCGATCGACGCGGACCCAGATGGATGGCGCGGTTGGCATCGTTCCCCCCACGATGTCAGCCGCGCCGGTTCATTTTTAGCCCCTGCCGTGCACCTTTGCTGACGGACGTGGCGGAGTCGGGCAATGCGGATCGGGATCGCGGGCGTGTCGGGGCGGATGGGACGGCTCCTGGTCGAGGAGAGCCGCGCCGCCGGGCACGAGGTGGTCGGGGGCACGACACGAAGCACGCCGCCGGACGGGGTGGCCGCAATGTCCCTGCCAGACCTCGCGCAGAACGCGGACGTGGTGATCGACTTCACCCATGCGAGCACGGCCGCCCCCCACGCGGACATCCTGGCCGGCGGCCGGAACGCCCTGGGTGCTGGGCACCAGCGGCCTGTCGCCGGCCGACGAGGCCGCGGTGGACGCGGCTGCGGGGCGGATCCCGGTGGTCTACGCGGCGAATTTCGGCCCCGGGGTGAACCTGCTGCTCGCCGTTGGCGCGCCAGCTCGGCGCGGCGCTGCCAGCCGAGCAATACGACGCCGAGATCCTCGAGATGCACCATCGGCAGAAGGTGGACGCGCCGTCCGGCACCGCCATCGCGCTGGGCCGGGCGGTGGCGGAGGGGCGCGGCGTGCGGCTCGAGGACGTGATGGAGAGCGGGCGCGACGGGCATACCGGCCCGCGCGCGCCGGGGGCGATCGGGTTTGCGGCGCTGCGCGGTGGCCAGGTGGTGGGCGAGCACACGGTGCTGTTCGCCGCCGCCGGCGAGCACATCGCGATCTCGCATCGGGCGCTGGACCGGCGCGCCTTCGCGTCCGGCGCGGTGCGGGCAGCCGCGTGGCTCGTACGGGCGGCCGCCGGGCCGCTATACGATGGCCGAGGTCATGGGTCTGCAATCTTGACCGATTGATGCCGCTAGGCCACACACCGCCCGACCCCGGCACAAGGCCGGCAGCGGCCGTTTCGCCGCTCCCCCAACTCCGCCGCGACAAGAGGAGAAGTCCATGCGCGACAAGGGCGAGTTTTTGTTCACGTCCGAGTCGGTCTCCGAAGGCCACCCGGACAAGGTCGCCGACCGGATCAGCGACACCGTGCTCGACGCGTTCCTCGGTGCCGACCCGCAGTCGCGCGTCGCCTGCGAGACGCTGGTGACCACCAATCGCGTCGTGCTGGCCGGCGAGGTGCGCGGACCGGAGAGCGTGACGCCGGAGCTGCTGACCGAGCGGGCGCGCGAGGCGATCCGCGAGATCGGCTACGACCAGGCCGGGTTCTCCTGGAAGCACGCCCAGATCGACTGCCTGCTGCACGCCCAGAGCTCGGACATCGCGGCCGGGGTGGACAGCGCGGGGAACAAGGACGAGGGCGCGGGCGACCAGGGCATCATGTTCGGCTATGCCTGCACCGAGACGCCGGCGCTGATGCCGGCGCCGCTGCATTACGCCCACCAGATCCTGCTGCGGATCAAGGAGGGGCGGCAGGCGGGCGACCCGGCCGTCGCCGGGCTGCTGCCGGACGCGAAGAGCCAGGTCACGCTCAAATATGTGGACGGCAAGCCGGTCAAGGCGACCAGCATCGTGCTCTCGACGCAGCACGAGGAAGGCATGGACCAGGGCGAGATGAAGGACCGGCTGAAGGGCGCTGATCGCCGCGACGCTGCCTGACGGCTGGATGTGCGGGGACGACGACCTCTACGTGAACCCGACCGGCAATTTCGTGATCGGGGGCCCCGACGGGGATACCGGGCTGACCGGGCGCAAGATCATCGTCGACACGTATGGCGGCGCGTCGCCGCACGGCGGCGGCGCGTTCAGTGGCAAGGACCCGACCAAGGTGGATCGGAGCGCGGCCTATGCCTGCCGCTACCTGGCGAAGAACGTGGTCGCGGCCGGGCTCGCCGAGCGCTGCACGATCCAGATCAGCTACGCGATCGGCGTGTCGCATCCGCTCTCGGTCTATGTGGACCTGCAGGGGACCGGGCGGGACGTGGACGAGGCGAAGCTGGAGCGCGTGCTGCGCGAGGTGATGAACCTGAGCCCGCGCGGCATCCGCGAGCACCTGCGGATGAACCGGCCGATCTACGCGGTGACCTCGGCGTATGGGCATTTCGGCCGGGAGCCGGACGAGGCGCTGGACACGTTCACCTGGGAGCGGACGGACCTTGTCCCCGAGCTCCGGAACGCGTTCAACCGCTAGCCTCAGCAAGCCTCCGGCCGAGCGGCTCTACGGCCGGCTGCGCGGCCACAAGCTGCGGCCGCGGCAGCAGGCGCTGCTCGACCTGGCGCTGCCGCGGATGGCGTTCCCGCTGGCGCTGGCCGGCGAGCCCGGCCGCCGCGTTCGGCATCCCGCCGCGGGAGGTGTGGCTGGAGGTCGGGATTCGGCAGCGGCGAGCATGCGGAGGCGCTGGCCGGGTCGAACCCGGGCGTCGGCCTGATCGCCTGCGAGGTGTTCGAGAACGGCATCTGCTCCCTGCTGTCCCGCCTCGTGCCGGAGGGGGCGGAGGCGGACGGGGCGGTGCCGGCGAACCTCCGGATCTGGTCCGACGATGCGCGGCTGCTGCTGCGGGCGCTGCCGGAGGGCTCGCTCTCCAAGCTGTTCCTCATGTTCCCCGATCCCTGGCCCAAGGCGCGGCACGCGAAGCGGCGCTTCGTGCATCCGGAGCAGGTCCCGCTCATCGCCCGCGTGCTGCGGCCCGGCGGCGAGTGGCGCATCGCCTCCGACGACCCAACCTATCAATCCTGGGTTCAGGAGGTGCTCGGCGGCCAGCACGCCTTCGCCTTCGCTCCGCCCGCGACCGAGCGGCCACAGGACTGGCCGCCGACGCGCTATGAAGCGAAGGCGCGGCGCGAGGGACGGCAGCCGCTCTATTGGTCGCTGCTGCGTCGAGACCGATAACAAAGGACAAGTGAGGCTCCTGGGGAGGAGGAAACAACGATGCAGTTCCACTTGAACGGCTATCGGCCGGGAGACCCGGACATCTCCGACGCCGCCCGGCAGCGGACGGCACGGGCCGACACGGTTCCCGAGCGGGTCGACGTGCTGATCGTCGGCTGCGGCCCGACCGGGCTCACGCTCGCCTCCCAGCTCGCGGCCTTTCCCGACATCGAAACCTGCATCGTCGACCAGAAGGGCGGCCGGCTCCAGGCCGGGCAGGCGGACGGCATCGCGTGCCGGACGATGGAGATGTTCGAGGCGTTCGGCTTCAGCGGCCGGGTGCTGCGGGAGGCGTATTGGGTCAATGAGATGTCGTTCTGGAAGCCCGGACGACGAGCGGCGCGACGTCATCGTCCGGGGCGGCCGGATCCAGGACACGGAGGAGGGGCTGTCCGAGTTCCCGCATGTGATCCTCAATCAGGCGCGGGTGCACGACTTCTACCTCGAGACGATGGCGAACGGCCCCGCGGCGATCGAGCCGTTCTACGGGCGGAGCTTCCTCGACCTCAGCCTGGAAACCGGAAGCAACGCCGATCCGGAGCGGCCCGTGACGGTCAGGCTCGAGCGGAGCGACGGCGCGGCGGAGACGGTGCGGGCCCGCTACGTGGTGGGCTGCGACGGCGCGCGGAGCCGCGTCCGCCGCGCGCTCGGCCGTGCCCTCTCCGGCGACTCCGCCAACCAGGCCTGGGGCGTGATGGATGTGCTCGCCGTCACCGACTTCCCCGACATCCGCCTCAAATCGGCGATCCACTCGGCCAACGAAGGGAGCGTCCTGATCATCCCGCGCGAGGGCGGCTACCTCGTGCGGATGTATATCGAGCTCGACAAGCTCGAGCCGGGCGAGCGGGTCGCCGACCGCAACATCACCGTCGACCAGCTGATCGCGACCGCGCAGCGCGTGCTCCGGCCCTACACGCTCGAGGTGAAGGAGGTCGCGTGGTGGTCGGTCTACGAGATCGGCCAGCGGCTGACCGACAAGTTCGACGACGTGCCGGAGGAAGAGGCGGCGGGGCGGGAGCCGCGCGTGTTCATCGCCGGCGACGCCTGCCACACGCACAGCCCGAAGGCCGGCCAGGGCATGAACGTCTCCATGCAGGACGGCTTCAACCTGGGCTGGAAGCTCGCCTCGGTGCTAAGCGGGCGGTGCGCGCCGCACCTCCTGCACACCTACTCGGCGGAGCGCCAGGCGATCGCCAAAGAGCTGATCGATTTCGACCGCGAGTTCGCGAAGATGTTCAGCGCCGCGCCGAAAGCCGCGGGCGACGCGGACGGGGACGGCATCGACCCGGCGGAGTTCCAGCGCCACTTCGTCATGCAGGGCCGCTTCACCGCGGGAACGGCGACGCGCTACCGGCCGTCGCTCATCATCGGCGAGCCGACGTATCAGCACTCTCGCGGAAGGGTTCGTGATCGGCATGCGGTTCCACTCCGCGCCGGTGATACGCTTTGCCGACGCCAAGCCGGTCGAGTTGGGGCACGTGGTCAAGGCGGACGGGCGGTGGCGGCTGTTCCTGTTCGCGGGCGAGGAGGATGGGATGGGGCAGGCATGCGCGTTCCTGGCGGAGTCGGAGCAGTCGCCGGTGCGGCGGTATACGCCGGCGGGCGCGGACCTGGACTCCGTTTTCGACGTGCGGGCGGTGTTCCGGGAGCCGCATCGGGAGCTCGCGCCGGAGGCGATCCCGGCGCTGCTGCGTCCGCGCAAGGGGCGCTTCGGGCTGATCGACTACGAGAAGGTGTTCTGCCCGGACTTCCGGCGGGGCGACGTGTTCCAGAAGCGAGGCATCTCGCGCGAGGGCTGCATGGTGGTGGTCCGGCCGGACCAGTACGTGGCCCACGTGCTGCCGCTCTGGCGCGGACGCGGGAGCTGGCGGCAGTTCTTCGACGGGTTCATGGTGCGGGCGGGTCTGAGCCACCCTCACCCAGGCCCTCTCCCGCGGGCGGGAGAGGGCCTGGGGTGGGTGTTAGTTGTCGAGCGTGGCCGCGTCCGGCGTCTCGAACGACGGACGGTGGATGTCGAAGCGGTCGAGGTTCATCACCTTGGTCCACGCCGTTACGAAGTCCCGCACGAACTTCTCGTGCGCGTCCTCCATCGCGTAGACCTCGGCAATCGCCCGCAGCTGCGAGTTGGAACCGAAGATCAGGTCGACGCGGGTCGCCGTGAACTTCGTCTCGCCGGTGATCCGGTCGTGTCCCTCGAACTCCTCCGCCAACTTGCCCTTCGGCCGCCAGCCCGTCTGCATGTCGAGCAGCTTGATGAAGAAGTCGTTGGTCAGAACGCCCGGCCGGTCGGTGAAGACGCCGTGCTGCGACTGGCCGAAGTTGCCGTCGAGCACCCGCATGCCGCCGATCAGCACCGTCATCTCCGGCGCCGTCAGGGTGAGCAGCTGGGCGCGGTCGATCAGCAGCTCCTCCGTCGGCACGCCGTAGTTGCTCTTCATGTAGTTGCGGAACCCGTCGGCGATCGGCTCCAGCACGGCCCATGGACTCGACGTCCGTCTGCTCCTGGGTCGCGTCGTTGCGGCCCGGGGTGAACGGCACCTCCACGTCGTCGAAGCCGGCCGCCTTCACGGCCTGCTCGACCGCGGCGGTGCCGCCGAGGACGATCAGGTCGGCCAGCGAGATCCGCTTGCCGCCGCTCTGGCCGTCGTTGAACGACTTCTGGATGCCCTTCGAGCACGCCCAGCACGCGGGCGAGCTTCTCCGGCTCATTGACCTCCCAGTCCTTCATCGGCGCCAGACGGATGCGGGCGCCATTGGCCCCGCCCCGCATGTCCGAGCCGCGATAGGTCGCGGCCGAGGCCCAGGCGGTGGTGACCAGGTCACGGTTGGACAGGCCGCAGTCGAGCAGCTTGGCCTTCAGCGAGCGGATGTCCTCCGCGTCGACCAGAGTGTGGTCGGCCGGCGGCACCGGGTCCTGCCAGATGAGGGTCTCGGACGGGACCTCCGGGCCGAGGTAGCGGATCTTCGGCCCCATGTCGCGATGGGTCAGCTTGAACCAGGCGCGGGCGAAGGCGTCGGCGAACTCGTCCGGGTTCTGGTGGAAGTGCCGCGAGATCGGCTCGTAGATCGGGTCGACCCGAAGCGCGAGGTCGGACGTCAGCATGAAGGGCTGATGCCGCTTGTTCGGGTCGTGGGCGTCCGGGATCAGGTCCTTGCCGGCGTCGCCCTTCGGCTTCCACTGCCAGGCGCCGGCGGGGCTCTTGGTCAGCTCCCACTCGAAGCCGAACAGCATGTCGAAATAGCCCATGCTCCACTTGGTCGGCATGGGGGTCCAGGCGCCTTCGAGGCCGCTGGTGGTCGTGTGCACGCCGTGGCCGCTCTCGTGGGTGTTCTTCCAGCCGAGGCCCATCTCGTCGATGGTCGCACCCTCCGGCGCCTGACCGACCAGCGTCGGGTCGCCGGCGCCGTGGCACTTGCCGAAAGTGTGGCCGCCGGCGATCAGCGCGACGGTCTCGTAATCGTTCATGGCCATGCGACCGAACGTCTCGCGGATGTCGCGGGCGGAGCCGGCCGGGTCGGGTTTCCCGTTCGGGCCCTCGGGGTTGACGTAGATCAGGCCCATCTGCACCGCGGCGAGCGGGCGCTCGAGGTTGCGGTCGTCGCCGCTGTAGCGCTTGTCGCCGAGCCAGGTGTCCTCGCTGCCCCAATAGATGTCCGCCGGCGGCTCGAACACGTCAACCCGGCCGCCGCCGAAGCCGAACGGCTTGAAGCCCATCGATTCGAGCGCGCAGTTGCCGGTGAGGATGATGAGGTCAGCCCAGGAGATCTTGTTGCCGTATTTCTGCTTGATCGGCCAAAGCAGGCGGCGGGCCTTGTCGAGATTGGCGTTGTCCGGCCAGGAGTTCAGCGGCGCGAACCGCTGGGCGCCCGAGTTAGCGCCGCCGCGGCCGTCGCCGGTCCGATAGCTGCCGGCGCTGTGCCAGGCCATGCGGATAAAAAGGCCGCCGTAATGGCCGAAATCCGCCGGCCACCAGGGCTGGCTGTCGGTCATGAGGGCGTGGAGATCCTGCTTCAGCGCCTCATAGTCGAGCTTTTCGAACTCGTCCGCGTAGCTGAACTCCCGGTCCATCGGCGTCGCGGCCGGGTTGTTCTGGTGCAGGATGTGCAGGTTCAGCTGGTTCGGCCACCAGTCGCGGTTCGACCGGCCAGCGAACAGCACGTGATGGGGCCGGGCTCCGTGCACGACCGGGCATTTGCCCGCACTCTGGGTATCGAATCCGTCCATCATGGTTTTCCCCCGCGTCGCGACTTGCGCACTCGCGGCAGTAGCAGGTTTCCCGGCATAGACGGAAGCCCATCTTTGAAGCTTCTTCGATAGGCAGAACCTATGATATGCGGGAGCGATGAACGTTCGCGATCTCCGTTACCTGATCGCCGTCGCCGAGCACGGGCATTTCGGCCGCGCGGCGGAGGCTTGCGGGGTGAGCCAGCCGACGCTGTCCGTGCAGATTCGCAAGCTCGAGGAACAACTCGGGGTCGCGCTGTTCGAGCGCGGGACCAAGGCGGCCGAACCGACCGGCGCCTGCAAGCGGCTGCTCGGGCATGTTCGCGCCGCGGTCGGGGAGGTCGAGGCGGTGTTCGACCTCGCCCGGGCATTGCGGGACCCTCTGGCCGGGCGCTTTCGGCTGGGCATCATCCCGACGCTGGCACCCTACTTGCTGCCGCTGATCTTCGCCCCGTTGCGCGACGCGATGCCGGCGCTCGAGCTGGAGCCGTGGGAGGACACGACGTCCGTGCTGCTGGACCGGCTGCGCGGGCACGAGCTGGATGCGGCGCTGCTGGCGACGGACGTGGACGGCGGGGATCTCGTGTCGAAGAAGCTGTTCGCCGAGCCGTTCCTGGCCGCCCTGCCGCCGGAGCACAGACTGGCGGCGCGCGAGGCGGTGGCGGAGGAGGATCTGGCGGACGACATCCTGGTTCTCGCGGACGGACATTGCTTGCGCGACCAGGCTCTGGCCGTGTGCGGTCGGAGCGGCGCGCTGGATGGGACGCTGCGGGCCGCGAGCCTGTCCACGCTGCTGAACATGGTGGCGGCGGGTTACGGGACGACGCTGGTGCCCGGGCTGGCGGCCGGACCGGCGCAGGATGCGGGGATCGTGCTGCGACCGCTGCTCTCGCGCCCGCTTCGGACGGTGCGGATCGCCTGGCGCGCCCACTTCCCCCGCCGGGCGGCGGTGGAGACGGTGGGCGAGGTGATCGCGACCCGGCTGCGCGGCTTCGCGCAGGGTGCCGCGGAGGGAACGATTTAAGAGCTTGCGTCGCGAGGCTTGTTGCCGGGCACAAGCCCGCCAAGCTAGCCTCGTTGCCGGAGACGCCGGAGGAAGCCGGGCTGGCCGCGCTCGAGGCAGCCATGGTGCCGTGCCGTGCCGCGACACAAGGGACCGAGCCCACACGCGCGCCGCCCCATGGGCACCATGAGCGTGGTTGCGCGCTGTGCCCGCTTGCAGTTGCGCTCGCGTTGCCCCCAGTCATTCCCGTCTCGGACCCGATCCTGCCGGGACCCGGCGACGCGCTCCCGTTTCAACGCGCTCGTGCCGCGCAAGCGCGGGCGCCCCCGTCGCGGTGGCTCGCGACCGCCTTTCCGAGAGGTCCTCCCATCCTGGCCTGAGTTCGATCGCCCGTTTGCAACGGTTGTGTGATCCCTTTTGCCGAGGACAGGGAAAATGACCCGTCCAATCGCCGCGCTGGCGTGCGCCAGCCTATCGCTTTGCCACGTACGCTCGGCTTCCGCCCATGTTGTTGCCGGAGTTCGCGTCTTCCCCGTCACCCTGACCATCGCCGCCCAGACGCAATCGGCGGGCCGTTCAGCTTGGTGGCGGGCAATGGACAGGAGGTCACCGAGCGCAGCTTCAGGGGCAAGTATCTCCTCATCTATTTCGGCTACACGTCATGCCAGGACGTGTGCCCGACCACGCTCACCACGATGACTGCCGCGCTCGATGATCTGGGCGCGGCCGCGGAACGGGTGCAGCCGGTGTTCATCACCGTCGATCCGGAGCGCGATACGCCGCAGGTGATGGCGCGCTACGCCACCGAGTTCACGCCGCGGCTGATCGGATTGTCGGGCACGCCGGAGGCGCTGCACCTTGTCGCAACCGAGTACCGGGTCACCGTCAGCCGACGTCCGGGCGATGCCGGCATGATCGATCACAGTTCGGTCTTGTACCTGGTCGCGCCGGGCGGGACTTCTCTGGCGCCGATCCGCGCCGACTTGTCGCCGGCGGAGATGGCTCGCGACATCGCGGCGCATTTGTCCAGCTAGAGCTTCAGCTCCGTGCCGGCGAGCCGCTCGGACATCTTGGCGGCCGCGGTGTGGTCCTGGCCGGGGCCGAGCATGGCCTGCGCGGCGGCCCAGAGTTCGCGGATCAGGGCGGAGGCGGGCGCGGGGGTCGCCGTGTCGCGCGCCACGCCGAGGGCGATGCCGAGATCTTTCACCATCAGGTCCAGCCCGAACCCGGCGTCGAAGGAGCGGGACAGGACGAACTGCTTGAACTTCTTCTGGCTGCTGTTGCTCATGCCGGTGGAGGCGTTGATGACGTCGACCATGACGGCCGGGTCGAGGCCGAAGCGCGTGCCGATGAGTAGCGCCTCGATCCCCAGGAGGAAGCTGCCGCCGCTGAGCAGGTTGTTCAGCGCCTTCATGGCGTGGGCGGAGCCGACCGGACCGATGCGGGTGACGGTGGTGCCCATGGCGCGCAGGATCGGCTCGGCCCGGTCGATGGCTTCCGGGTCGCCGCCGGCCATGATCGACAGCTCGCCGGTCCGCGCGCGGGACACGCCGCCGGAGACGGGGGCATCGACCAGGGTGCCGCCGGCCGCGGCGACGCGGGCGGCGAGCGCCTTGGTTGCGGAGGGCTCGCCGCTGCTCATCTCCAGCACGAGCGTGCCGGGGCGCAGCGCCGACAGCACGCCCCCCTCCCCGTCCAGCACCGCGGCGACGACGGCGCTGGTCGGCAGCATCGTCAGCACCACGTCGGCCTCTCGTGCCAGTTCCGCACCGCTCGCGGCGGCGGTGGCGCCGAGTTCGGATGCGACGGCCTCGGCCCGCGCCCGGTCGGCATCGAGCAGGACGAGGCCGTAACCCGCGCCCGCCAGCTTTGCTGCCATCGGGCGCCCCATCGCGCCCACGCCGATGAACCCGATCCGCTCCATCGCCTTCAACCTTTCCATTCCGAGGGCCGGTCCATCTCGAACAGGTCCGTGGTGCGCGCGTACCAGCCGCGGCCGTGCATGCGGCCGATCAGGCCCATGTCCGCCGTGCGCACGCGCGGGCGGGCCGGGTCGCCCTCGAGATACGCGCGGTCGATGTGCAACTGGACGACCCGGCCAATCACGGTGAGCTGCGTCGGTCCGGTCTCGAGCGCGTGCATCAGCTTGCACTCGAAGGCGACCGGGCTCTCGCCGATGCGGGGCGGGGCGACCTTGGTCGAGGGGACGGGCGTCAGGCCGGCCAGCGCCATCTCACTCACCTCCGGCGGCGCATTGGTCGTGGTCACGTTCATCGCTTCGCGCAGCCGCTCGGGCACCAGGCAGACCACGAACTCCCCGGTCTCGGTGATGTTGGTCGCCGTGTCCTTGAAGCGCCGGCCAGCCTCGCGGCTGCCGAGCAGGCCGAGCACGAGGATGACCGGGTTCTCGCCGAAGGCGTTGAAGAAGGAATAGGGCGCGACGTTGACGATGCCGGCGGCGCTCTGGGTCACGGCCCACGCGATCGGGCGCGGGACGACGGTGCTGGTGGTCAGCCGATAGGCGTCGCCGGGCGACAAGGTCTCGAAGTCGAAGGACGCGAACTCCGTCACACCAGTCCCTTTCAGCAACGTTCCTCTGACCCCGATCATGTTCTAGGATCGCGCGCATGGGAATTGTCGTGCTCGCGGCGCTGGCCGTCGTCGTGATCCTGGCCGTGGCGCTCGGCGTACGGACGGTGCCGCAGGGGCAGGTCTGGACCGTCGAGCGCTTCGGCGCCTACTCGCGGCTGCTGCAGCCGGGGCTGAATCTGATGCTGCCGTTCGTCGAGCGGGTCGGACACCGGATGAACGTGCAGGAGATCGTGCTGGAGATCCCGGAGCAGGCGGTGATCACCCGCGACAACGCCGCGGTGGCGGTGGACGGCATCATGTACTACCGCGTGCTCGACCCGGTGCGCGCGGCCTACGGGGCGCAGAACCTGGTGCGGGCACTGACAACGCTGGCGATGACCAACATTCGCAGCGTGATCGGGGCGATGGACCTGGACGGGGCGCTGTCGGGGCGCGAGGAGATCAACGCCAGGCTGCTGGCCACAATGGACCACGCCACCGAGCCGTGGGGCGTGAAGGTGAGCCGGGTGGAGCTGCGCAAGATCGAGCCGCCGGCCAACCTGGTGGTCGCGATGAACATGCAGATGACGGCCGAGCGCGAGCGGCGTGCGACGGTGGCCCGCGCCATGGGCGAGCGGGAGGCGGCGGTCGCGCGGGCCGAAGGGCAGAAGCAGGCGACGGTGCTGCAGGCGGAGGCTCGGCTCGAGGCGGCGCAAAAGGACGCGGCGGCGCGCGAGCGGCTCGCCGAGGCGGAGGCGAACGCGACGCGCTCGGTTGCGGCGGCGGTGGCCGGACCGGGCGGCGAGGCGCTGCGCTACTTCATCGCCCAGCGCTACGTGGACGCGATCGGGCGGCTGGCCGCCAACCCGGCCGGACGCACACTGGTGATCCCGTTGGAGACCGGCAGCTTGGCCGGCGGGGTCGCGGCGGCCATGGCGGCGATGCAGATGGGCGCGGCCGAGACCCGGCCGGGGTCATGAGCGCGGCGGCGGCCTGGGGCGTCGCCGGGCTGCTGCTCTGCGCGCTCGAACTGCTGCATCCCGGGGTGTTCCTGCTGCCGATTGGGGCTGCGGCGTGCGGGGCCGGGGCGGTGACGGAGTTTTGGGCGCTCGGTTGGGAGGGGCAGGTCGGGGCGTTCGTCGTGCTGGCGGTCGTGCTGGTCGGGCTGGCGGCGCTGCTGCGAGGACGACGGCCGGCGCGCGACAAGGTCAACGCCCCGGGCGCCGGGCTGATCGGCGAGAGCTGCCGAGCGCTGGCGTTCGATGCCGGCGAGGGCCGGGTCAGCCTGCGCGACGGGACGTGGCAGGCACGCGTGGCCGACGCGTCGGCACCGCTTGCGGGCGAGAAGCTGCGGGTGGTCGGGCTGGAGGGCACGACGCTGCTCGTGGCGAGGGACGGCGCGTCGCGCTAGGGCGACGCGTCCGAAACGGGAAGCGAGAGCGCGAGATACCTGACGGTCTTGGCCCCGCCGTGGATCGAGGCCGTTCCGACCTCCGCGAAGCCGAGCTTGGCATGGAAAGCCTCGGAGACCGGGTTCGGCGGATCGGAATTGACCTCACAGACGATCAGATCATGCCCGCCGGCGAGCGCATGCCGGATCAGGTCGCCGTAGAGCATTCTCCCATGACCTCGCCCGCGTGCCTCCGCCGCGACGGCTACGCGGTCCACATACACGAAGCGCCGATAGCGCTCGCGAAACCACAGGAAGTTCGGACTGTCATACGTGGCCCGCTCGTCGAAGGCGATCAGGAACGCGTCCACTGCGCCGATGCGGCGGGCGTAGAACGTTTCGTCCAGGAGCCTGGCGAGGCGGTGCGCGTCGAGCAGGGACAGTTCCGTCGCAAACGCATTGTTCAGGGCCAACACGCACCCGTGGTCCTCTGGCGAGATAAGGGCCGGATTGCCGATCGTGGTGCCTCCTTCCCACGCGCGCATCATCGGTCGCTGGGGGCGTATACCGTACGGGGCCCGGTCCGGCTCGGCAACGCCGGGCGACCCTGGAGGCCAGCCCGCCGCGCGCGCAGGTTTGCGCCGCGTTGCGGCCAGGTTGTCGCGCCTCCGCCCGGCGCACATATTGGCCGCATGAGCGCCGCCACCTCCGCCGCGATCCGCATTTCGCTGAACGGCGAGGAACGGCGCGTGCCGGAAGGTAGCAGCGTGCAGGCGCTGCTGGAGATGATCGGGCTGGACCGGCGCAAGGTCGCGGTGGAGCGGAACGAGGCGATTGTGCCGCGCTCGACCTACGGCGAAACGGTGCTCGGCGAGGGCGACCAGCTCGAGATCGTGCACTTCATCGGGGGAGGTTAGCGATGGACGGGTTCGCCCCAGGACAAAACGACGACACCTGGACCGTGGCGGGCCGGCAGTTCCGCTCGCGGCTGGTGGTTGGGACCGGTAAGTACAAGGGTCTGGAGCAGACCGCGGCGGCGATCGAGGCGTCCGGCGCGGAAATGGTGACGGTGGCGGTGCGGCGGGTGAACCTGTCGGACCCCGGCGCGCCGATGCTACAGGATTACGTCGACCCCAAGCGCTACACCTACCTGCCGAACACGGCCGGTTGCCATACCGCCAACGAGGCGGTGCGGACGTTGCGGCTGGCGCGCGAGGCCGGGGGCTGGAATCTGGTCAAGCTGGAGGTGCTCGGCCCGCCGCCGCACCTTTACCCCGATATGCCGGCCACGTTCGAGGCGGCAGAGGCGCTGATCAAGGACGGGTTCGAGGTGATGGTCTACTGCGCCGACGACCCGGTCGCGACCAAGCGGCTCGAGGACATGGGCTGCGTCGCGGTCATGCCGCTGGGGGCGCCGATCGGCTCCGGGCTCGGCGTGCAGAACCCGGCCATCCTGTCGCTGATCCTCGAAGGGGCGAAGGTCCCGGTGCTGGTCGATGCCGGTGTCGGCACGGCCAGCGATGCGGCGATCGCGATGGAGATCGGCTGCGACGCGGTGCTGCTGAACTCGGCGATCGCCCATGCCGGCGACCCGGTCGGCATGGCGCGGGCGATGAAGCTGGCGGTCGAGGCGGGGCGGCTGGCGCGCCTGGCCGGCCGCATGCCGCGCCGGATGGGCGCCGACCCGTCAAGCCCGCTCGCCGGGCTGATCCGCTGACCTGAGTAGGGTCGAAAGGCTGGAGTGGCGGACCCGACACGATTCGAACGTGCGACCTTTGCCTTCGGAGGGCAACGCTCTATCCAGCTGAGCTACGGGTCCTCGCCGTCGCCCTCATAGCGCGGACGCTCCACGCCGGCTAGTCCTGCGCGCGCCAGGCCAGCCACATCCGCGCCCAGCGGTCGGCGCCGGAGGGCAGCAGCGCGGATTGGTCGTTCATCCAGGCGATCACGTCGCCGATCACCGCCGCCCGGCCGCGGTCGCGCGTCAGCAAGTGATAGCCGGAGGGATACAGGCCGCGTCGGACAGAAGCGGGCATGTGGCGCCAGGCGCGCGATGCCGCCTCGACCGGGACGATCATGTCCTTCTCGCCATAGAGCGCCAGCACGTGCGGGGGCAGGTGAGCGGCGGCGGCCTGCGCGTCGTCCATCAGGTCGGCGAGGCCGCGCAACGCGTCGAAGCGGGTGCGGCGGATGGTCAGCGGGTCGCGCGCCAGGCGGAGCAGCGCCTCGCGGTTGTCGCTGGCGGTCACCTTGAGCTTGACCTCACCGCCGGTGACGCTGAGGCCCGGGGCGACGCTGGACACCAGCCACAGCCCGCTGCTCAGCAGCACGCCCATCTGCGCCCGGCCCCAGACGGCGGGCGAGAGCAAGATCCAGCCGTCGACGGGCGGCGCGTCCGGCCGGGTCGAGAGCACCATCAGCACCGAGCCGCCCATGCTCTCGCCCATGGCGTAGAGTTTGGTGCCGGGATAACGCGCACGGAGCTGGCGCAAGAGCGCGGCCGCGTCGTCGGCCAGCGTGTCGGTGCCGGGCCAACGGCCGCGCATTGGGGCGGCGCCGAAGCCGCGCTGGTCCGGCGCGAACAGCGCGATCCCGGCCTTGGCGAACTCCGGCCCCGACAGCTCCCAGGCGTCGCGGCTGTCGTTGAACCCGTGCAGCGCGAGCACCACGGCGCGCGGCGGGCCGATCGGGAGCCACTCGCGCATGGGCAGCCGCGCCCCGTCCGGCATGGTGGCGATCTCGTCCGCCTGAAGCGAGGCGGCGGGCAGCGGCGGCAGGATCGGGTTGTAGACCGGCAGGCTGGAGCAGCCGCCGAGCAGGAGGGCGGACAGCAGCACAAAACGCAGGCGGCCGGCGCGCAAGGTTGAAAGCACGGACGGCAGAGCTATCATCTCCGCTCCGCTCCCGACTAGAGGATTACCATGCCGTTTGGCGCCAACACGCCCACGCTCGACGTCGGCGAAGCCGAGATCATCATGGTCGACCAGCGGGTGATCGCCTGCGACGGCGGCGAGGGGCCGCTCGGCCACCCGCGCGTGTGGCTGCATATCGTCGACCAGCAGACATTCTGCCCGTATTGCTCGCGGGTCTACCGGCTGAAGCCCGGCGCCGGGTCCGATCTCGGCCACTGAGGTGCCGGACACCGCCATTCCGGACGCGGTTCCTGCCCCGCCGCCGGCCGAGGCCGCGCCGCATCTGGTCCTGATCGACGGCTCCGGCTTCATCTTCCGCGCCTTCCACGCGCTGCCTCCGATGAGTCGGCCGGACGGGACGCCGGTGAATGCCGTGTTCGGCTTCACCAACATGCTCGCCAAGCTGCTCGGGAACCACGAGGGGACGCACCTTGCGGTCGTCTTCGATGCGGGGCGGACCACGTTCCGCAACGAGCTCTATGCCGACTACAAGGCGCACCGGCCGGAGCCGCCGGACGAGCTGAAGCCGCAATTCGCGCTGGTGCGGGACGCGACGGCGGCATTCGGGGTGCCGGCGCTGGAGCTGGCCAACATGGAGGCGGACGACCTGATCGCCTCCTACGCCACGCAGGCCGCCGCCGCCGGGTTCAGGGTGACGATCGTGTCGTCCGACAAGGACCTGATGCAGCTGATCGATGGCCGGGTCGGGATGCTGGACCCGATCAAGCAGAAGCCGATCGGCGCCGACGAGGTGATGGCCAAGTTCGGCGTGCACCCGGCCAAGGTGGTCGAGGTGCAGGCGCTGATGGGCGACAGCACCGACAACGTGCCGGGCGTGCCGGGAGTCGGGCCGAAGAACGCAGCGCAGCTGATCCAGGAGCACGGGGATGTGGAGGGGGTGATCGCGGCGATCCCCGGCATGAAGCCGGGGAAGCGGCGCGACCTGCTCGACCAGCACCGCGAGAACATCCGGATCAGCCGCAAGCTGGTGGAACTGTGTCGCGACTGCCCGCTGCCGATGCCGATCGAAGCGCTGGAGCTCAAGGAGCCGGACAAGCCGACGCTGGCGCGCTGGCTAATCTCGATGGGGTTCCGCAGCACGGCGACCCGGCTCGGGCTGTTCGCCGAGGCGGCGGAGCCCTCGCCGGAGCCGGAGGAGCTGGAGGCGCCGCCGGAGCAGCCGCCATTCGGACCATACGAGACGGTGACGACGCTCGGGCGGCTCCAGGACTGGATCGCGGAGGCGCGGGCGGCAGGGGCGGTCGGGCTCGACACGGAGACGGACGCGCAGGACCCGATGCGGGCGAGGCTGCTCGGGATCGGGCTCGCGCTCGGGCCGGGACGGGCCTGCTACGTCCCGCTGCGGCATCGCGGCCCGGGCCAGGGCTCGCTCGATGAGCCGGCGGGCCCGGAGCAGATCGCGCCGGAGGCGGCACTGGACGCGTTGCGTCCGCTGCTGGCCGACCCGGCCGTGCTCAAGGTGATGCACAATGGCAAGTCCGACCTCCTGGTGCTGCTGCGCGAGGGCGTTCCGGTGGCGCCGGTGGACGACACCAGCCTGATGTCCTTTGCGATGGGGACGGGGGCGCACCCGCACGGGCTGGACGAGCTGGCGCTGCGCGACCTCGGACACAAGCCGCTCACTTATGACAGCGTGACCGGGACTGGGCGGGCGCGGCTGCCGTTCGCGGACGTGCCTTTGGACCGCGCGACGGCGTATGGCGCCGAGGACCCGGACATTGCGCTGCGGCTTTGGCACATCCTGCGCCCACGGCTGCGGACGCAACGGGCGCTCGCGTTGTACGAGCAGGTCGAGCGGCGCTTGGTGCCCGTGCTGCTGGAAATGGAGCGGGCCGGCGTGAAGGTCGACGCCGACGACTTGCGCCACATGTCGGCCGACTTCGCCGAGCGCATGGCCGTCATGGAGACGGAAATCCACGCGCTGGCCGGCCATCCGTTCAACCTCGGCAGCCCGAAGGCGCTGGGGGAAGTGCTGTTCGACGAGATGAAGCTGCCGGGCGGGCGGCGGATGGCGACCGGCGCCTGGGGCACGGACGTGACGGTGCTGCAGTCGCTGGCCGACCAGGGGCAGGAGCTGGCGGCGCGGGTGATCGACTGGCGGCAGCTGAGTAAGCTGCGCTCGACCTACACCGAGACGCTGCTGGAGGAGATCGACCCGGCGACCGGGCGGGTGCACACGACGTTCGGGCTGATCAACACCAGCACCGGCCGGATCTCGTCGAACGACCCGAACCTGCAGAACATCCCCATCCGCACGGAGGAAGGCAGCCGCATCCGCCGGGCCTTCATCGCCGAGCCCGGGCACGTGCTGGTCTCCTGCGACTACAGCCAGATCGAGCTGCGGTTGATGGCGCATGTGGCGGATGTCGGCCCTCTGAAGGAAGCGTTCGCGACCGGGCAGGACATTCATGCGCGGACCGCCTCGGAGGTGTTCGGGTTGCCGATGGAGGGGATGGACCGCAGGACACGCGACCGGGCCAAGGCAATCAACTTCGGGATCATCTACGGGATTTCGGCCTTCGGCCTGGCGCGGCAGCTCGGCATCGAGCAGGCGGAGGCGGCGCTTTACATCAAGGCCTATTTCGAGCGCTATCCCGGCATCCGGGACTACATGGAGCGGACCAAGGAGGAGGCGCGGATCCACGGCTACGTGATGACGCCGTTCGGGCGGCGCTGCTGGGTGCCGGGGATCAAGGAGAGGCTGCCGCGCAAGCGGGC
Source organism: uncultured Alphaproteobacteria bacterium (assembly GCA_963708585.1). Lineage (GTDB taxonomy): Bacteria > Pseudomonadota > Alphaproteobacteria > Acetobacterales > Acetobacteraceae > JAVVHH01. The sequence goes on from CAVPSW010000002.1 coordinate 172,469, forward strand.
CTATGCCGAGCGGCAGGCGATCAACGCGCCGCTGCAGGGGGGCGCGGCGGACGTGATCAAGCGGGCGATGGTCAAGCTGCCGCGGGCGCTGCGCGAGGCGGGGCTGACCTCGCGGCTGTTGCTGCAGGTCCATGACGAGCTGCTGTTCGAGGCGCCGGAAGCGGAGGCGGAGCGAACGGCGGGTGTGGCGAAAGAGGTGATGGAAGGGGCGGCGACGCTCTCCGTTCCCCTTGTCGTGGAGACGGGCGCCGGGCAAAGCTGGGCTGAAGCACACTAAAGGCCCTCACCCCGGCCCTCTCCCGGAGGGAGAGGGAGATGGCGACAAGGTGAGGGAAGGTTCGACATGCCCCTAATCCTGAAACACGGCATTTCCGCCGAGACCGCGGCCGAGGTGGATGCCGGCATCCGCGCCACGGTCGAGGGGCTGCTCGCCGACATCAAGGCGCGCGGCGACACCGCGGTGCGGGAGATGTCGGCCAAGTTCGACAAGTGGGACCGCGAGGATTTCCGGCTGACGGACGCGGAAATCCGGGATTGCATGGCCCAGCTCCGGCCGCGCGACCTCGACGACATCCGCTTCGCCCAGGATCAGGTGCGCGGCTTCGCCGAAAAGCAGCGCGCCTGCATCACCGACCTGGAGGTCGAGACGCTGCCGGGCGTGGTGCTCGGGCACAAGAACATCCCGGTGCAGTCGGTCGGCTGCTACGTGCCGGGCGGGAAATACCCGTTGCTGGCGTCCGCGCATATGAGCGTCATCACCGCCAAGGTGGCGGGCGTGCCGTATGTCGCGACCTGCGCGCCGCCGTATCAGGGCAAGCCCGCGCCGGCGATCGTGGCGGCGCAGCACATGGCCGGGGCGGACGTGATCTACTGCCTCGGCGGCGTGCAGGCGGTGGGCGCGATGGGGCTCGGGACCGAGCGGATCCCGGCGGTCGATATGCTGGTCGGGCCCGGCAACGCCTATGTGGCGGAAGCCAAGCGGCACCTCTACGGCCGGGTCGGGATCGACCTGTTCGCGGGGCCGACGGAGACGCTGATCATCGCCGACGACACCGCGGACGCCGAGCTGTGCGCCACCGACCTGCTTGGCCAGGCCGAGCACGGGCCGACCAGCCCGGCCATCCTGCTCACCAACTCGGAAAAGCTCGCGCGCGAGACGATGGGCGAGGTCGAGCGCCTGCTCGCCATCCTCCCGACCGCCGAGACCGCGCGCAAGGCGTGGCAGGACTACGGCGAAGTGATCGTCTGCGAGGACGAGGCGGAGATGATCCGCGAGGCCGACCGGATCGCCTCCGAGCACGTCCAGGTCATGACCAGGGACCCCGACGTGTTTTTGAACGGGATGCGCAACTACGGCGCGCTGTTCCTCGGCGCCCGCACCAACGTGGCCTATGGCGACAAGGTGATCGGCACCAACCACACGCTGCCGACCGGCAAGGCGGCGCGCTACACCGGCGGGCTGTGGGTCGGCAAGTTCCTCAAGACCTGCACCTACCAGCGCGTGCTGACCGACCAGGCGAGCGCGGAGATCGGGGAATACGCGTCGCGGCTGTGCATGCTGGAGGGGTTCGCGGGGCACGCGGAGCAGGCCAACGTGCGGGTGCGCCGGTACGGCGGCCGGAACATCCCCTACGCGACCGCGGCGGAGTGAGCACCCTCCCGCGCACGCCGTCGTTCCGTCTCGACGGCAAGCGCGCGCTGGTGACGGGGGCCGGGCGGGGGATTGGGCTGGCCTGCGCGGCCGCGTTGGCGGAGGCCGGAGCGGACGTGGTGCTGTCCGCGCGCACCGCATCCGAGGTGGAGAGCGCGGCGGCGGAGATCCGCGAAGCCGGCTTCAGCGCGGAGCCGGCGCCGTTCGACGTAACGGACCTTGGGGCAATGCGGGACGCAGTCGGGCGGCTCGGCCCGTTCGACGCCTTCGTCAACAGCGCCGGCGGCAGCCGGCATGCGCACTTCCTCGAGGTGACCGAGGAGGACTACGACGCGGTGCTGTCGCTGAACCTGCGCGCGGCGTTCTTCGCCGCCCAGGCGGTGGCGCAAGGCATGCGCGACGCGGGCAAGCGCGGCAGCATCGTCACCGTGTCTTCGCAAATGGGCCTGGTCGGCGGGCCCAAGCGCAGCGTCTACTCGGCCACCAAGCATGCGCTGGAGGGCATGACGAAGGCGGCCGCGCTCGAGCTTGGCCCGCTGGGGATCCGCATCAACACGCTCTGCCCCACCTTCATCGAGACGCCGATGACCCGGCCGTTCTTCGAGGAGGAAGCGTTCCGCTCCTGGGTTCTGAGCAATATCCGGCTCGGCCGGGTCGGGCGGGTCGAGGACCTGATGGGGGCGGTGGTGTTCCTGGCCTCGGACGCCTCCGCGCTGATGACCGGGTCGGCGCTGGTGGTCGACGGCGGCTGGACGGCGGCTTAGCCGCCCTCCCCGCAGGATCCGGCCATCTGCCGCACCAGGACGGAAAGCGCGGCGCTCTCGAACGGCTTGGGGAGGATCGCCTCGCGCTCGTCTAGCACGCGGTTGGCGAGCGAGGTGGTCCGCCCGGTGATGAAGATGACCCGCACGTCTGGGCGAAGCATATGGAGCGCGTCCGCCAGGTCAGTGCCGCTCGGGCCCGCGCCGAGATCGACGTCGGTGACGATCACCGGCGTGTCCAATCCCTCCTCCACGAGTTGCAACGCCTCCGCGGCGTCGGCGGCCACGGTGACGTGGTAGCCTTCCATCTCCAGCATGAGGGCGATCGTATCCCGGACCAGCGGGTCATCCTCAACGAGCAACAGGCAGTGGTGCGGCCGACGGGACATACCTCGTGAACGGCGCGAGCGGGCGGACGTTCTTTGCTGAAACGCAACCGCAAACTGATGTGATCCAAGTTAGTTTTTTACGGCTGTGCCCGTCAGCCCAAAAGCCGGGCGATTGCGCGCGCGGTGTAGTCCACCACGGGGATGATACGGCCGTAGTTGATCCGGGTCGGGCCGATCACGCCGATAGCACCGACGATCCGGTCGGCCTGGTTGCGGGCAGGCGCGACCACGGTCGTGACGCCGCTGGCGCCGAACAGCCCGCTTTCCGCGCCGATGAAGATGCGGACGCCGTCCGAGGCCTCGGCCAGTTCGAGCAGGCGGAGCATCGTCTCCTCCTGCTCCAGCCGCTCGAACAGGGTCTGGATCGCCTGCAGGCTCTCCTTGGCGGTGACGTCGGTCAGCAGCCGGGCCTGGCCGCGCACGATCAGCGAGCCGCCCCGCCCGTCGCCGCTCCAGGTGGCCAGCCCGGCCGCCACCACCTCGTTGGTCAGCGCGTCGAGATGCGTGCGGTCGTCGGCGATCTCGCCCGCGACCGTCCGCCGGAGTTCGGCCAGGCTACGGCCGGCGAGCCGCGCGTTCAGATAATTGGACGCCCGGGTCAGCGCGGAGGGCGGCAGGCCCGCCGGCGTCTCGATAACCCGGTTCTCGACGTGCCCGTCGGCGCCGACCAGGATCACCAGCGCCCGGCCGGAGCCGAGCGGGACGAACTCAACGTGCCGGACCACCCCGTCGGACTTCGGTGCGAGCACCAACCCGGCCGCGCCCGCCAGCCCGGAGAGCAAAGTGCTGGTCTCGGCCAGCGTCTCCTCGAGGCTGCGGCCCTTGGCCTCCAGCGCGCGCGAGATCGCCTCCTGCTCCTCCTCGCCGACCTCGCCGAACTGCAGCAGCCCGTCCACGAACAGGCGCAAGCCCCGCTCGGTCGGCAGCCGGCCGGCGCTGGTGTGCGGCGCGAACAGCAGGCCGGCCTCCGTCAGGTCCGACATGACGTTGCGGATCGTGGCCGGCGAGAGCGTCATCGGCAGCCGGCGCGAGAGCGTGCGGCTTCCGACCGGCTCGCCGGTCTGGACATATTGCTCGACGATCTCGCGCAGCACGGCGGCCGAGCGCGTATCGAGCTCCGCGGGGTTCCTAGACACGCAGGATGCCCTCGACCACGGCCTGCACTTCCAGCGCCTCGTCGAGCCGAGCGAGGCGGTGCGGCTCGCCGCGGGTCATGCAGGCGACCTGCTCCAGTTGACGGCGGAGCACCAGCGGGCGGGCCTTCTCGTTGGGCATCGCCGAGGGGTCGGCGACCCAGGTCCCGTCGGGCCGCTCACGCTCCGCGATCGACCAGTTGCGCAGCCGGATCGCGCCGACCCCGCGCAGGGTCCAGCGATTGGTGTCGTCCTCCGCCGTGGTGCCGACGGCGCCCTGCACGGTGCCCTTGAGGCCGCCGGCATCGATGCGCGCCTCGATCTGCCGCTCGGTCCCCTCAGGACCGAATTCGGCCCGGCCGCGGAGCAAGGAGAGCGGCCCGAGCAGCCGGCGTGACAGGAACAGGAAGTGCGAGACGACCTCGCGGGTGAACCCGCCCTCGGCCCGGCCCGCGAGCCAGGAGGCGGCGCCCTCCTGCCATGACCGCGGCCAGCGCGCGAAGGCGACCTCGATGGAGAAGCCGCGCGCCGCACCGACCGCCCCCTCGTCGATCCAGTCCCGCAGCGTCTCGACCGCGGGCGAGGAGGCCATCGGGAAATTGACCGCGACCCGGTCGCCGCCATGCCGGCGCACGAACGCCTCCGCCGCCGCGAGGTCGACGGCGAGCGGCTTCTCGAGGAACACGGCCTTCCCCGCGGCGAGCGCCCGCCCGGCATAGTCGAGATGCGAGGCGGGCGGGGTCGCGATGTAGACGCAGTCGGCGCCCTGGATCACCTCATCGGCCGAGCCCGCGGTCCGCACGCCGCCGGTCGCCCCGACGCGGTCGAGCGCCGCCTGCTCCTGGTCCCAGACGCCCGACACCTCGACGACCTCCGCCGCGTGCTCGGCCGCCGCCCGCAGCAGCCGCTCCCCCATGATCCCCGCGCCGATGATCCCGAGCTTCAGCATCCCTCTCCCCATCCTTCACGACCCTGTTTATAGGAACCGGCCCCTGAACAGGACAGTTCCCCGCATGCGCCCTTCCGGCCGCGCCGCCGACGCCCTTCGCGACGTCTCCTTCACCCTCGGCTTCGCCCGCCACGCCGAAGGGTCCTGCCTGATCCGCATGGGCGGGACCGAGGTGCTCTGCAACGCCAGCGTGGAGGGGCGGGTGCCGCCGTTCCTGCGCGGCAAGGGCGAGGGCTGGGTCACGGCCGAATACGGCATGCTGCCGCGGGCTACGCATACGCGGGGCGACCGTGAGGCCGCGCGGGGGAAGCAGTCCGGACGGACGCAGGAGATCCAGCGGCTGATCGGCCGCTCGCTGCGAGCCGTGGTGAACCGGGCCGCGATGGGCGAGATGACGGTGACGCTCGATTGCGATGTGCTGAACGCCGATGGCGGGACACGCTGCGCCAGCATCACCGGCGCGTGGGTGGCGCTGAGCCTCGCGTTCCAGACGCTGCAGAAGAACAACGTGCTGGCCCGGTCGCCGCTCGTGGGGCAGGTCGCCGCGGTGAGCTGCGGCCTCGTTGGCGGCGAGGCGGTGCTGGATCTCGACTACGCCGAGGACAGCGGGGCCGAGGCGGACGCCAATTTCGTGCTCACGGAGGGGGGCGGCATCGTCGAGATCCAGGGGACGGCGGAGAAGGCGCCGTTCAGCGCGGCGCAATTCGAGGCGCTGATGGCGCTGGCGCGGGCGGGAACGGCGCGGCTGTTCACGCTGCAGCGGGCGGCGCTGGGCGGATGACGCGGCGGCTCGCGCGCGGCAGCCGGCTGATCATCGCGACGCACAATCTAGGCAAGCTGCGGGAGATGGCGGCGCTGCTCGCGCCTTTTGCGGTGGAGGCAGTGTCGGCCGGGTCGCTCGGCTTGCCGGAGCCGGCGGAGGACGCCCCGGATTTCGCTGGCAACGCGCGGATCAAGGCGTTGACGGCGGCCAGCACCGGGGCGCCGGCGCTGGCGGACGATTCCGGCTTCTGCGTCGCCGCGCTCGGGGGCGCGCCGGGCGTGCTGTCGGCGCGCTGGGCGGGGCCGGAGCGGGACTTCTCGGCCGCGATGGCGCGGGTGTGGCGCGAGATGGAGGGGACCACCGACCGGCGCGCCTGGTTCGTCTCCGCCCTATGCCTGGCTTGGCCGGATGGGGAGACGGCGACGTTCATCGGCCGGGTCGCCGGCGAGGTAGTCTGGCCGCCGCGGGGCGATCGGGGGTTCGGGTACGACCCGATCTTCGTGCCGGCAGGCGGGACCGAGACCTACGGCGAGATGGACCCGGATCGGAAGCACGCGACCAGCCACCGCGCCCAGGCGATGGCGCAGCTGTTCCGGGCGTGCCTGCGGCCGCCTCAGGCGCGATAGAACGGGCGATCGCCCTTGATCGTCACCCGGGTGCCGCTCCGCGTGTGGGGGTAGTAGTCCCAGAGCGCGTGGTGCTGGCAGGAGCGGTTGTCCCAGAACGCGACCGAGTTCTGCGCCCAGCGGAAGCGGCAGGAGAACTCGGGCGTCTCCACGTGCCGGAACAGGAAGGCGAGCAGCGCGTCGCTCTCCGGCTTCGACAGCTCGACGATGCGGGTGGTGAAGAAGGAGTTGACGAACAGCGCCTGCCGGCCCGTCACCGGGTGGGTCCGGATCACCGGATGGACCGCGCGGGGATACACCTTGCCGCGGTCGTCGGTGCCGTAGCGGCCGCGATACAGCCCCTCCCCGTCATGCATCGCCGTCAGCCCGGCCAGCATCCGCCGCATCGGCTCGGACAGCGCCTCGAACGCGGCGTACATGTTGGCGAACAGCGTGTCGCCGCCGACTTCCGGCAGCACGCGCATGTAGAGGATGCTGCCCATCGGCGGCTCGTCCTCGCAGGACACGTCGGAGTGCCACGCCTCGCCGTTGACGAATTTCGAGTTCGCGTCGGCATGGATGATCATGACCTCGGGATGGTCGGGCACGGAGGGTGCGGCGGGATGGACGTGCAGCTCGCCGAATAGGCGGCCGAACACCTTCTGCTGCGCGTGATCCATCTGCTGGTCGCGGAAGAAGATGACCTGATGCTCCATCAGCGCGTCGTGGACGACCTGGAACGCCTGGTTGCCCAGCGGGCGTGACAGGTCGACGCCATGGATCTCGGCGCCGATCAGCGGCGTGACTTTGCGGACTTGGATCTCCGGCATGGGGCGTCCTCCGGTTTTGCGCCCATCCTAGGACGGAGGCTAGTTGGGAGCCAGAAGCGCCTCGGGGGCCGCCTCGGACGCGCGGCTAACGAATTCTAAAACATTGCTTGCCAGCTTGGCCCCTCTCCGGAGGGTGAATCGCGCCGTGTTCTTGTCCTGCCTCCCGACCGTTTGCGGCGTGTGGGGCCTGGCGGGCTCGCTCGGCTGGTCGTTCGCGCCGAACCGGCGGGCGATGCTGCTGGTGCTATTGGCCACGCAGCCGGGTTACCTGGCCTCCTGGGGACTGCGCGGTGAACTGACCACGCCGGGAATGTCGTTGACGTCCATCTTGGTCACCTTGTTGTCGGCCGGCATGGACGGGCCGCCCGGGAGCGCGCGGGTGCGATGGGCGCGGCGGGGATTCCTGCTCACGGTGCGGCCGATCGTGGCGATCACCGTCCTGTCGTGGTCCGGCATCGGATCGCTGCTCGCGGGGATGGGGCTGACGCTCTCCTGCCTCGCGCGTTGGCAAACCGAGCCGCGCCGTTTCAAGCTGCTAATGCTGCTCTCGGCGCTGCCGTGGCTGGCGCACGATCCGGTGGCCCTGTCGGGACCGTCGGTGTGCGGCGACCTGTTGTCGCTGGGCCGCGGCGCCTGGACGCTCTGGCGAGAGCGCCGCTGTCCGCGACGGGTGGCGTCGCCTCGGCCCGGTCGGGATTCGCGCTGCGGGCAGCGCCGCATGATCTCGCCGCGCGCAGTCCTTGCGAGCCCGCGGGCTCATCTTGGCGCTGATTCATTGGCGTCCCGTAGGAGACGGGTCGCCTACCAAGGAAAATCAAGCACCTGCGCCGCCGCAAGGTGGATCCGCGGCGCGACGCGCTGTGATGCGTGGGACTTCGGTGACGCATCGCCGCCATGACGACCCCCTACGGGGTCCCTCTTTCAAGATGCCGTCTAAACCCCGAATTACCCTAGGACCGGGGACCCTACTCCGGCTCCCCCGGGATTTCAGGGTGAGGCCGGGGGGGCAACAAGGAACCCTGGAGAGATCGTTAGGGTGATCAACCCGAATACAGCTTCAGGCGCAGGCGCGGCGATATTGCGGCTGCATGTGAGCCTTGCGATCCGAGCAGCACAGAACCTGCCGCGAAGGCGCATAGCGGCACGAGCCATATCATGCGCCCTTGATAGCGGCCGAACACGCCGCCGAGCGCCCCTGCAGCGAACGCGTTGATCCAAAGTGCGACGAAGACGAAGCAGATCAGGCTCAGCGACCGCCAATGCCGCCAGACCGCGCAGGCCCAGGCCAAACCGGCACACGCCAACCCGCTCGCCAATGCGGCGATGTCATAGACGAGATTGAGGCGGTCCAGACCGTGCCCCTCGAACACGCCGCGCATCTGCAGGGTGTCGGCCGCGTCACGGGCGACGTAAGGGAACTTCGCCTGCATCATCTGCCACCAAGGCGGATCGAGCTCCGTCATGGCGCCGATCGTAACGAACTGGCGCGCCGTGTTCTCGAGCATGTGCCCGGCAACTTGCAGGGGGAAGGTCTTGAGCGTGCCCTTCACGACGTCCTCGGCCTCCGCCCGGATCGCCTCGCCGTCCTCGGCCGGCAACTTCGCCAAATAACGGTAGAGGATGCCGTTTTCAGTGTCAGGAAGCTCATCCAAGTCCCGGCACAGGTAGAAGGGCCTGGTCGGGCATGCCTGCCGGAGATAGTCGCGTCCAGGCCCGTCGGCGATCAGCCGCGCCATGAAGTGCGGCGGGCTTTTCGGCGAGAAGCTGATGTAGTGGTAGAGCGCGAGCGAGAAGGCGACGTGCGCCAGCACGGCCAAGACAAGCGGCACGGTCGCCAGGAGCGGCCGGGCCACCACGTCTCGGCGGCGGAGCAGAAGCCAGACCAGCCAGCCAAGCCCGGCCAGCCCCGCTCCGATCACTAGGTTGGTGAGGTGAAAGCAGATGCAGGCTGTGGCGAGCCCCAAGACGTAAGCCGTCTCCGACCAACTCATGCGATCCCGCGCAGACCCCAGCAGGAAGAGCGCCGGCACCAGCACGCCGGAGAAGACGTCCGGCATCACTTGCGAGACGTGGTAAGAGAGCGGGGTGAAGGCGGCCAAGAAAACCAGCAAGAGGAGGAACGACACGGGCCTGACTTCGGCGCCGACGGACCGTAGAGAAAGATAGCTGATGTTCATGACCACGATCGCCTGCGCGACCAATACCGGCCACACCGTCCGCTCCATGTGGAGGAACCAGATGGCCAGGCCGTAGAATACGGGCCTGGTGTTGTCGGGCGTCGCGAGCCGGACTAGCCGTTCTCCGTCCGTCAGGTAATCGGCGGTATCGGGATAAACGAGTGGGCCACCGTTGATCAGGGCGAACCCGCAGAGTGCGAGCGTGCCGAGGACGGCCGTGACGATCCAACTCGGCGAGATGCTTCGGACGCGGGTGAGCATCCGTAGCGACTAGCCAACTCGTGCGTGACCGTGAAGTCCTTGCGGCAGCTCGCGCACCGATACTTGATTGTATGTCGTCCCGCGGTCACCGATACTTGATTGCAGATCGTCCTTCGGTCACCAATGCTTGACTACAGGTCGTCCTTTGGTCCTCAAGGTCGCGCTGGCCTGGGTGGTGCTTTCAGCCCAAGCCCGTGGTTTAGCCTCGCCAAGTCACCTGGAGGCGCGGGAGCGAGCGCAGCCGCTACAAAACGGCTTCACATCACAGATTTTGGATCGCACCCTGATTCTGACCCTCAGCCGCTCGAAGATGACGCAATGATCCTACGCTCTCCCGGTAACACCCCTTTGTGATAGCCTGAACAGCAATTCAGATAGAAGCTCAAATCGATCATTGTTCAGGATGATAGCGTTCAGATGTCTACGTTTACATGTGGACCCGATTTCATTGGTATCGGGCAGATCAGACAGTTCTAGCGACAACATAGGGGCATGGGTGTCAAATTGGCAGTGCATGCAGGGCACTACGATCTTCATGCCCACCGAATCTCCGGGGCCAATCTCCACGCCTGTTCGCGCCCGTATATCGGACGGATGTTGGACAGATGCTTGTGCAAAACGCAGCTAAGCGACTGAAAATGGTGGCGTCCCGTAGGGGATTCGAACCCCTGTTACCGCCGTGAGAGGGCGGTGTCCTGGGCCTCTAGACGAACGGGACCGAAGCCGGAGCCGCTCCATTATGGCACCGCCCGCGCGAGATCAAGGGCGGGCCGCCACCCGCGAGCGCAATGCCGAGGCGCGAGCCGTGTCCTCATCGCGCCAAGCCCGACCCGGCCGACCACGCGGCCCGACCCGCGTGTCCACGATCACCACCCGGTCCGGCCCGCCGCCTTCCAGCCGCACCGCGACCCGGTCGGGCCCGAGCGAGACGCCGGCCATGCGCGTGCCGGCCGGTTCGTCCAAGGTCGCGACCGCGGGCGCCGCGCCGCTGGCAATCGGGGCCGAGGGGGACGACATACGGCCGACCAGCACGACCGCGATGACGGTCACGCCCGCCACGATCAGGATGCCCATGCCGACCACGGCGACCATCAACCCGCGCACCGCAACGCCTCCGCTTGCCTGAGTCCCACATATTGCAGTCCGACACACTGCCCGACGCGATGGAGGTGGTGGCCGGGCCGGAGGCGGCCGGGTCGCGCGCCGACCGGTTCCTCGCCGACGCCATCGGCAGCATGTCGCGCTCGCGCGTCAAGTGCTTGATCGAGGACGGGGCCGTGCTGCGCGACGGGCTTCCGCTGCGCAACCCGGCCGAGCCGGTCCGCCCCGGCAGCCGGTTCCTCGTGCAGCCCCCTGCCCCCGTGCCGGCCACGCCACGGCCGCAAGCGATCCCGTTCACGATCCTCTATGAGGATGCGGACCTGCTCGTGCTCGACAAGCCGGCCGGGCTGGTCGTGCATCCCGCGCCCGGCAACGAGGACGGCACGTTGGTCAACGCGCTGCTGGCGCATTGCGGCGACAGCCTGCCGGGGATCGGCGGCGAGCGGCGGCCCGGCATCGTGCACCGGCTCGACAAGGACACGTCGGGGGTGATGGTGGTCGCGAAGACCGAGAGCGCGCTCGCCACGCTGTCCGCCGCGTTCGCCGCGCGCGACCTGGACCGGCATTACACGGCGCTGGTGTGGGGCGTGCCCTCGCCATCGCGGGGCGAGGTGGAGGGCGCGATCGGGCGCGACCCGCGGGACCGCAAGCGGATGGCGATGGTGGCGGCGGGCGGCAAGGCGGCGGTCACGCGCTACGCGACCGAGCGGGCCTGGCCGCCGGTGGCCGCGCTGCTCGAGTGCCGGCTGCTGACCGGGCGGACCCACCAGATCCGGGTGCACCTGGCGAGCATCGGCCACCCGCTGGTGGGGGACCCGGTCTACCTTCGCCGGGTTCCGGCGGCGGCGAAGGCGGCGGCGCCGGCCGTGCGCCAGGCGCTGCTCGACTTCCCGCGGCAGGCGCTGCACGCGTCGAGCCTGGGGTTCGATCACCCGCGGACAGGCGAGCGGCTTCGGTTCGAGACGCCCCTACCGCGCCGACATGGCGGGATTGCTCGCAGCGCTCGGCTAGAACCTCCGCGGTTACGACTAAATGTTGACAGGACTACAGTGGTCCGGTATCAAACGCCTCGAAGCTGCGGGCGTGCGGCTTCGGCCTGTCCGGGGAGCGTCGGCTTTGGAGCGGTGGTCTCCGGGACGTGATCGGCTTCCTCGCGCCTTGTTATCTGTTGCGCCGCAACCGCGCGTTCCGGTCCGCCGTATAGGGGCTCGAAACGAGGCAAAGAAACGGCGCGTGAGGGCCTTATATGGCTGCTGCTTTGGTCAATGTCGCCCCTGAGGGCAACCTGTCGCGGTATCTCCAGGAGATCCGCAAGTTCCCGATGCTCGCGCCGGAGGAAGAGCTTGAACTCTCGCGCCGCTGGCGGGACAAGCAGGATCAGGAGGCGGCGCATAAACTGGTGACGTCGCATCTGCGGCTCGTCGCCAAGATCGCCATGGGTTATCGCGGCTATGGGCTGCCGGTGGGCGAGCTCATCAGCGAGGGCAACGTCGGCATGATGCAGGCGGTCAAGCGGTTCGATCCGGACCGCGGCTTCCGCCTGGCCACCTATGCGATGTGGTGGATCCGTGCCGCGATCCAGGAATACATCCTGCACAGCTGGTCGCTGGTGAAGATGGGCACCACGGCCGCGCAGAAGAAGCTGTTCTTCAACCTGCGCCGGCTGAAGGGCCAGATGCAGGCGATCGAGGACGGCGACCTGCGAGCCGGAGCAGGTGAGCAAGATCGCCAAGATGCTCGACGTCCCGGAGCAGGACGTGGTCAGCATGAACCGGCGCCTGGCCGCGCCGGACAACAGCCTGAACGCACCCGTGCGCGCCGACAGCGAGGGCGAGTGGCAGGACTGGCTGGTGGACGAGAGCGAGGACCAGGAGGCCGTGATGGCCGACCAGGAGGAGCTCACCGGCCGCCGGGCGCTGCTGAGCGTCGCGCTGAAGACGCTGAACGAGCGCGAGCGGCACATCCTGATCGAGCGTCGGCTGAAGGACAATCCGACCACGCTCGAGGAACTCTCGCAGCAGTACAACATCTCCCGCGAGCGGGTGCGGCAGATCGAGGTGCGGGCGTTCGAGAAGCTGCAGAAGTCGATGAAGAACCAGGTGGCCGAGCGCCGGCAGGCGGTCGCGCAGGTCGCCGCGGCCTGACCGGCTGACACGGCCGCCGCCGGAGACCCCGGCGGCGGCCGTTCCTTATGGTTGCTTCTGCGCCGCGCCGAGGATGGCGGTCCAGTCGCCGTTCGCCTTCTCCTCGTCCACGAGCGCGTCGACTTGCGCCAGCAGCTCCCGGTCGTGCGGGAGCCAGTAGGCCTTCTCCAGCCGGGTAAACGGCGCGGGGACGTCCGTCGGGCACAGTTCTGGATGCAGCGCGGATTGGTGGTCCGCCTCGATGCCGTCCGTCACCATGACGTCGGCCCGGTTGGCCACGATCTCGTCGAAGACGGTGGCGTTGTCCTTATGCACGGTGAGCTGGGCATGCGAAAAATGCGCGCGCGCGAACTGCTCGTTGGAGGCGCCGGGGTTGACGATCACGCGCACGCCGGGCTGGTCGATCGCGGCGATGCTGGTGAAGCGCTCGCGGTCCGCGCAACGGGCCACCGGGCGCTTGCCGTCCACGTACGTCACGTCGGAGAAGTCGCCCAGCGCCGCCCGGGCCGGGAGCACGGTGACGCCGCCCATCGCGATGTCGAATTTCTTGGCCTCGAAGTCGGCGGTCATCGAGGACCAGGTGGTCGGCACGAATTCGAGCCGGACGCCGAGGCGCGTGGCCAGGCGCTTGGCCATCTCGATGTCGGCGCCGCGATAACTTCCGTCCTCATCGCGGAAGCTGAACGGCTTGTAGTCGCCGGTGGTGCCGACGCGCAGCGTGCCGCGCGCATGGATCGCGTCCAGCACCTCGCCAGCCCGCGCCGCGCCCGCGAGCGCCAGTAGGCACGCGGTCGCCAAGAGCAGCCGTTTGCTCATTCGTGTCCTCCCCGTTGCGCCCGGAGTATCGCCGGGCTTCCGGGAGGTGGGCAACAGCCGGCCGGATTGACCGCCGGCCGGGCCCGACGCTACTCCGAAGCGCTCGCCCGGAGGCGCCTGGCATGCCGCACGACCACGCCCCTCACCAGGCCCACGCGAATGCGCTGGCGGATTTCGGTCGCGCCTTCGCTATCGGGGTCGGGCTCAATCTGGGCTACGCCGCGGTCGAGGCCGTGTTCGGCGTGCTGTCCAGCTCCATGGCCCTGCTGGCCGATGCCGGCCACAACCTGTCGGACGTGCTCGGCCTGCTGCTCGCCTGGGGCGCGGCCCACCTCTCGCGCCGAGGCCCGACCCGGCGGCGGACCTATGGGCTGAAAGCGAGCTCGACCCTCGCCGCCCTGCTCAACGCCATGCTGCTGCTGGTCGCGATCGGCGCGATCGGCTGGGAGTCGGTGCAGCGGCTGATCCATCCGGAGCCGGTCGCCACCGGGACTGTGCTGTGGGTGGCCGCGGTCGGGGTGGCGGTGAACGCCGGGACCGCCTGGCTGTTCATGGCCGGGCGGAAGGGCGACATCAACGTCCGGGCCGCGTTCCTGCACATGGCCGCGGACGCGGTGGTGACGGTCGGCGTGATCGTCGCCGCGCTGCTGATCACCGCCACCGGCGCGCTCTGGCTCGACCCGGCCGTGAGCCTCGTGATTGCGGCGGTCATCCTCGTCGGCACCTGGAATCTGCTCCGCAACTCGATCAATCTCGCGCTGAACGCGGTGCCGGACGGCATCGACCCGGACGAGGTGCGAGCCTGGCTCGCCGGGCTACCGGGAGTGACGGAGGTGCATGATCTCCATGTCTGGGCGATCGGCACCACCGAGACCGCGCTCACGGCGCATCTGGTCCGCCCCGACCCCGCGGCCGACCGCACCCTGCTCCGCGACGTGCAGTGTGGCGCGCAGGAGCGGTTCGGCATCGTGCACGCGACCGTTCAGCTCGAGACGCCGGACGCGGCGCGCGACTGTGCGCTGCGGTCGGACCTAGTGGTCTGACCGGCGCCCGCCGATCAGAACAGGCCGAGGCCCAGGAACCTCGACAGGCCCAACGCCATCAGCGGCAGCAGCGGTAACACGACCCAGCCCGACAGCAGCAGCCAACCGCCCGCCCGCCGGAGCGCGCGGCCCAAAGTGCGCATCACGCCGCCCCCAGCACGAGTCGCGCCACGGTCCATTCGCCCTGCCGCTCCAAGGCCAGCCGTCCGCCAAACTCCTCGCGCGAGCAGGCCCGCGACGCGCAGCCCCTCGCCGCAACAGGGCGAACGGCCGCAGCCCCAGCCGTCGTCCCTGACCTCGAGCACCGTCGCGCCGCGCTCGCGCCGGACCTCGACCTCGATCCGGCCGATCAGGCGCATGTGCATGCCGTGCTTGACGGCGTTGCCGACCAGCTCGTGCGCGACCCGGACCAGCACGTCCTCATGCGCGGCCGAGACCTCCGTCTCCACTCGGCAGTGCAGCGTGAGGTGCTGGTCGGGCTCGGCCGCAAGGTCGACCACCGCTTCGCACAGGCTGCACAGACGGCGGTCGAACCGCTCCGGCGCGCGGGTGAGGCCAAACAGCGCGTCCGAGATCTCCGCCGTCAGCAGCACCCGGCGCTCCAGCTCCGCCGCGACCCGGCGCGACGCATCGCTGACCGCCAGCCCGGTCGAGAGCTGGGCCAGGATGCGGGCCAGCGCGTTCTTGGTCTGATGTCGAAGCTGCCGGAAGTCGGCGGCGGCGCCTGACCCAAGCGAAACGGCGGTGGACATTAGCTGAACCTCCTCTGTCGCCGGCCCCTGTTGTAAGTGGGTCACTTTCCCACGTCAACAGCATGTGGGCGCTTTTCCCACTAAAACGTCCGTGCTAAGTCCGCGACGGAGCCACACCATTCCCGAACCCGTCGCCCGTCCTGCGCCTGACGCCCTGCTGCGAGCGCTTTCGCGCACGCTCCGGCCGTTGGTGCGTCTCCTGATACGGTCGGACATCACGTTTCCCGTGCTCGCGGACCTGCTGCGCACGCTTTTTGTGGAGGTGGCGGCCGTCGACCTCGATCCGGGTGAGCGCGCGCGGACGGATAGTCGCATCTCCCTGCTCACCGGCATTCACCGCAAGGAGTTGCGGCGGCAGCGCGAGCAGGCGGGGGCGACGGCCGAGCCTGCGGTGGTGACGCTGCACAGCTCGATCATCGCGCGCTGGCTGGGCGATCGGGCCTATGCCGACCCCGAAGGGCGGCCGCTGCCCCTGCCGCGCACGGGCCCGGCGCCCTCGTTCGAGGCCTTGGTCGCCAATTTGACGCGCGACGTCCGCTCGCGGGCGGTGCTGGACGAGTGGCTGGCGCAGGGAACCGCGGCGTTGGATGCGAACGGGCGGGTCGTGCTACACGCGCCGGCGTTCCTGCCGCAGGCGGACGACGAGGCGCGGCTGTTCTACTTCGCGCGCAACCTGCACGACCACGCGGCCGCGGCGACGGCCAACATCCTGTCGGTCGCGCCCGCGCCGTTCCTTGAGCGCAGCGTCCACTACGACAAGCTGGGGCCCGAGGCCGCCGCCGCGATGGAGCAGCACGCGCGGGAGGTGGCGGGCAACGCGCTGCTGGAGGTCAACCGCGCGGCGCTCGCCCTCGCCGACGCGGACGACGCGTCAGGTGAGAAGCGCCGGACCCGGCGGGTGAACTTCGGCATCTACCTCTATGTGGAAGACGAGCCGGATGCGCCTTAGGCGCGGGCTGCTCGTCTCGCTGCTGCTGGCCGAGCTCGCCGCGTGCGGCCAGCGTCCGCCCCCGCTCGCGTCGACGGCGCCGGAGCGGGCATCTTCGTGCCGTGTCCGGCCGGATGGCGGGCCAGTCCTGGCCGACCGGGGCATCGGCGGCACGGGCGCGCCGGTGCAGACCGCCGACCGCGGGATCGGCGGCACGGGCGGACCACAAATCGCCGACCGCGGCATTGGCGGAACCGGAATCGTTGGCGTGATCACCGGGTTCGCCAGCGTGTGCCTCGCGGGCCAGGAGGTCGCGCTGCCGCCGAACGTGGAGGTCTCGGTCGACTCGCGGCCCGCGACCACGGACGCGCTGCGGGCCGGGCAGGTGGTTGCGGTCGAGGCGCAGCCGGATCCGTCCGGTCTCAGCGCGACCCGGATCCTGGTTCGCGACGAGGTGTCCGGGCCGGTCGAGCGTGCGACCGGCGATCGGCTGCGCGTCGCCGGTCAGGACGTCACGCTCACTTCAACCACCTGGGGCGTCCGTCCGCGCACTGGCGACTGGGTGACGGTGAGCGGGCTGCGGCGCGAGGACGGCACGATCGAGGCAACCCGGCTGGACCCGCGCGACCCGGGCCCGGTGCTGGTCCGCGGCACGCTGCGCGAGGTGGACGGGGCGCTGATGATCGGCGCGCTCCCGATCCGGCGGGTGCCGGGCCTGGCGGACCACATCGGCGAGGAGGTGGTGGTGACCGGGGACCTTCTGGGCGGGGTGCTGATCCCCGGCGGGGTGGCTCCGGACCTGCTGGCCGTTGACCCGGCGGCATTCTTCGGCCCGGGTGTCGGCACCGTGTTCGTGGAGGGGTTCGCCGTGCTGGAGACCGGGCGGCTGCGGGTCGGCCGGCGGCTGGTGGTACCCGCGCCGGGCTTGCGGCTGGACGGCCCGCAGCGTGGCGTGTTCCGGCTCGAGCGCAGCGATGGCGGACTGCGCGCGGTGGGCATGACCGCGACGCCGGAATCGGGGTTGAGCCGGCTCGAGCCGGCGCCGGTGCCGGACCGCTCGGTTCGCGCGCCGGGGCGGGAACGCGGCCGCTTCGGGCGGGGCGGCCGCGGCGCGCAGCCGGGCCGCAGCGGGCGCGGCGATAGGGATCGGGACGGACCGTCCGGCTTCGACCCCGACGCCCGGCCCGGCGACGGCAGGTTCGGCCCGCCCTACGGCGGGCCCGGTTCCGGTGGGTCGCCCTACGGGGGTTCAGGTTACGGCGGCGGCGGCGTGGGCGGCCCGCCGCGCGGCCACTGAGGTCAGCGCTCGACGCTGCGCCGCAGCGACGCCTTGAACGCGTCGCGCTCCAAGGCGCGCAGCACCTCGCCGACCGCCTCCGGCCCGCGTTCCGCCATGGCGGCGAGCGGAGTCCGGCGCGCGAACGGCGCCTCTCGCTGCGGCTGCGACAGCCAGGCGCGCGAGGTCCCGTGCAGGTCTTCCAGGTGCCGGTCGA
The DNA here is from genome assembly GCA_963708585.1 of uncultured Alphaproteobacteria bacterium. Taxonomy (GTDB): domain Bacteria; phylum Pseudomonadota; class Alphaproteobacteria; order Acetobacterales; family Acetobacteraceae; genus JAVVHH01. The sequence goes on from CAVPSW010000002.1 coordinate 190,265, forward strand.
TCGCGCGCAGCAGCTCGTAGGTGTCGACCTGCGCGCCGCGGAGCCGGAACCGCGGCCTTGTGCCCGGCCGGGTCGGCGCCGGCCCGCCGATCAGCCGCAGCGCCACGTCGTCCGGCACGGCCCAGCGGTCCATCAAAGCCCAGAACGCCGCGCCAGTGACCGAGCGCTCGGGTCCTTCACCGTCCTCAGAGGGGGCGGCTTGCTGGTCCGGCAGTTTGTTCCGATCTTGGCGCGCCAAGGCTGAGGACCTGTGAACTGACACCAAAATCTGGAATCAGAATCCCACTAAGTCACTGGTCGTATTGACAGCTGCCCAACCCATAATCTGGTCACGTCCGTCAACGTGGTGGAATTTGCGGTGTAGTTGAGGTGGCCATTGATCAGGCTGCTACGGTGGCGATCTGTGGTGGAATGGCGTCGATCAGCGGCGGTGTAAGTTCGGCCATGACCTCGGTTTGCATGTAGCGGTGCTGCAGCTGCCATTCGTCGTTAGCCTCGAGCAGCACGGCGCCGATCAGCCGGATGATGGCGCCCTCGTTCGGGAATATGCCGACTACGTCGGCTCGACGTTTGACCTCCTTGTTCAAGCGTTCGAGCGGATTGGTTGAGTGAAGCTTGGCCCGGTGCTGGACCGGAAAATCCATGTGGGCCAGCACATCGGTCTCGCTCTCGTCGATAAATGCCGCGAGCTTGGGCCACTTGCTCCGGAGCTGATCAGCGACATGGCGCAGTGCTTGGCTCGCGGAGGGGCGATCGGGATGGATGAACGCCTGGCGCAGCGCGGCCGCGACCATGTTCTGCTGGCCTTTGGGCACATAGGCCTGAGCGTTGCGCATCCAATGAACCCTGCAGCGCTGCCACGCCGAGCCCATAACGCGGCGGATCGCTGCCTTGAGACCCTCGTGCGCGTCCGAGATCACCAGCTTGGTCCCGCGCAGGCCACGTCGGACCAGGCTCTTGAGGAACGTTGCCCAGAACGTCTCCGCTTCTGACGGCCCGATATGCAGGCCGACGATCTCGCGCTTGCCGTCGGTGTTCACCGCCACGGCGATTATCGCGGCCACGCTGGTGATGCGCCCGCCTTCACGCTGCTTGAGGTAGGTCGCATCCAGCCAGAGATACGGCCAATCGCCGACGAGCGGGCGCTCGAGGAAAGCGTTCACCCGGTCGTCGATATCCTTGCACAGCTTGCTCACCGTGCTCTTGCTGATGCCCGCCAGCCCCATTGCCTGCACCAGGTCGTCGACCCGCCGGGTCGAGACGCCCCCGATCCAGGCCTCCTGGATGACGGCGACCAGGGCCTTCTCCGACGTCCGCCGCGGCTCGAGGAACGGCGGAAAATAGCTCCCTTGGCGCAGCTTGGGGATCCGGAGCTGCAGGCTACCCAGCCGCGTGTCGAGCGTGCGATCGCGATAGCCGTTGCGATAGGTCGTGCGCTCGCCGGTGCGCTCGTGTCGTCCGGCGCCGATCAGGCCGTCCACGTCGGTCTCCATCAGTAACTGCACCACCGCCTCCGCCACGCTGCGTAGGAAGTCGCCGTCTCCGGCTTTGGCCATCAGCTCGGCCAACGGTAGTCTCTCCTCGGTCATCGGGTCCTCGTCGGTTCGGGTGGGAGCCTCGCAACTCCACCTTAGCCAGCCGATCCGGTGACCACCTCCGCCTACACCGCCGCTGTCAGCGGATTTCCACCACGACCGCGGACGCTACCCATAATCTGGAATCCCGTGACAATAACGCTAAAATCAGTGACTTACAAGTGACACCTGGACCAGAATGGGTGACATGGTCTTTGGAATTTATGACACGATCAGTGGAATCTTGGCCGGGCTACCCGCAGCCAGGCCACTCGCCTCTGCTATATGCGATCTGGAACGGCGAAAGTTGAGGCGCGAGCCGTCGACGCCGGGGGCTCCAGACCACCCGCGTCGTTCCAGAAAGCCGGGAAACTCGGGCTTGAGTGGGTGGCGGGCCGGACACAACGTTCCAGGCTCCATGACACTGATTCCAGATTTCCTGGTCCCGTTGTGACAACCAGAATGGAGCGCTAAGTCTCTGGTTTTACCAGGCGATTCTACGCCCGTTCCGGACTTCGGGCCGAGAGGTTCCGGATTTCTGGTGCTCTGATTCCAGGGTTTCTGTCGGTAATCTTAGTGTCTCTCCGGGAACATGCTCAGCGAGTTGAATCGCTTGTGATTGGGGGCGGCGCGGTGCGGTTAGCGACACTCGCGGGATGTGGACCAACGAGAACCGCGCCCGCTACGACCGTCGTGGCCTGCGCTACCCGAGTGACCTGACCGACGAAGAGTGGAGGCTGATCGGCCCGCTGATCCCGCCAGCCAAGCGCGGCGGTAACAAGCGGACAGTCGACGTCCGCGCCGTGGTGAACGGGGTGATGTATGTGCTGAGCACTGGCTGCCAGTGGGCCGCGCTGCCGAAGGACCTGCCTGCGCGCAGCACCGTCAACGACTACTTCCGGCGCTGGGACTGGGACGGCACGCTGGAGCGCATCCATCACGCGCTTTACGTGCGTGTCGCGAAGTTGCGGGGCGGCAGGCCAGTCCCACAGTGGCGATCATCGACAGCCAGAGTGTCAGGGGCGCGGAAAAGGGGGGCGTGCGGTCGATCCGCCGGGCTATGAGGCCGGGAAGAAGACCAAGGGAAAGAAGCGGCACGTCCTGGTCGACACGCAGGGCCTGCTGATGCGGGCCGTCGTGCAGGCCGCCGACGTTCAGGACCGCGACGGCGGGGTGCTGCTGATGGGCGCCCTGTTCGGCCTGTATCCGTTCTTGCTCAAGCTCTACGCCGACAGCGGCTACCAAGGTGCGAAATTCCGCGACGGCCTGGCCAGGGCCTGCGCTCAGGTCAACGTCGAGATCGTCAAGCGTTCCGACCTCCACAGGTTCGTCGTCCTGCCCAAACGCTGGATCGTCGAACGCACCATCGCTTGGCTCAACCGATGCCGCCGACTGGCCAAAGATTGGGAATGTCTCAACCGCTCTGGTCTTGCGTTCCTGAGATGGGCGTCCGTCCGCCTCATGCTGCGAAAGCTCTGTCAGCAAACAACATGATCCCGGATCGACTCTAAGGAGCCGCCGAAGATAAAAGGAGTGGCCTGGGACGCAACGGTCCGCACCCGTCATGGGGACCAAGTGTATACCTCCTTCCCTCCCCTGGGCTTTCTTGTTCCGACGCTGTTCTTTTCTCTTACCGGTTTAATGCCGAGCTCTCAGGGGTTGTTGACCTTCAACTTAATCCTACAGACAATTGCCAGCATTTCGCTTTGCGCTCTGCTGCGGGATCTCCTCCGTTTACGGGACGTAGAAGTCGGGAGAGCAAAGATCTTTGCCATTGCGGGAATGTCCATCCAACTCTTTGCTACAGTGGCTCTTCTGTCGTTCGGCGTGGTATACTGGGCTCAGCAATTATTCCAGCTATTGCTCATACTGCGTTTACTGCTCTCCACACTGAGTTCATCAAAGCACCCGGCGCGGGCCTCGCGCCGCCACGTGAACACCTGCTGCGGGCAAACCTGCCAGCGCCGGGCCACCTCGCTGACCGAACCACCCGGCGCAAGAGTCTCGGCGACGATCCGCCCCTTCTCCAAAGCCGACCAGCGACGACGCCGACCCGGTCCCGTCAGAACCTCAATCCGACGAAAGCCGGCCTTCGCGTCAGCGTTAATGTCATCCATAGCGATAGCGCGAAGCCGTCATACACGGCCCCAACCACGTTCAGACCGCCAACAGAAGAACGGCCGCTACGCCCCGCTTACGTTCAATCCTGAGCCTCGGCACCACCTACCCGGCGGCTCGCAGCCGCTATACCTCTGCCTCTGCGTGGAGGTGGAGGTAAGTCGGATCGAACTCGCCGAACCTCTGCAGCGCCTCCCAGTCCTTGATCGTGACGACCTTCGCATCCCAGGTGATCAGGTCCCGCCGTCTCAGTTCCTGGACACACCGATTCGCATGCACCGTCGACAGCCCGAGCGCATCCGCGAGCGTGGTCTGCGTGAGCGGGATTTGCGCGACGCTCCCGCTGATGATCCCATTCACGCGCATCCGAACAATCAGCTCGCAGATCAGGTGCGCGACGCGGACCACCGCCTGTCTCCGCCCCAGGCCCAGCATCCACTCCCGGAACACCGAGGCGTCGACCAGGGTATCGCGCCAGAATGCGTCACCGATGCGTGGGTACGCGCGGAGGAGCTGACGGATGCTGTCATGAGAGATGAACGCGACCTTGCTCGCGGACAACGTCCCTAAATCATGGTCCATTACGGGCAGATGTAAGGTCAGCAGGTCTGGAACGTCGCCGGGGATGTGGAACGCGAAGATCTGCCGGCGTCCATCCTCAAGCACTTTGTAGCGTTGCGCGAAACCCTCGAGGACAAGGCAACAGCGGGAAGGCTTGTCGCCCTCGCGCACGATGGCCTGGGCAGCCCGGAGCTCGCGGATCTGCATCGGAAGGCTCGCCAGCGCCTGCTCCTCCTCCGGCGCGAGCCGGTAGAGGCTATCGATCTTGCGAACGAACGGCCGCAAGCCGTCAGGAATGTCCCGGTCCATTTGAAGGCAGCTCCTCCCTGTTCAGGCGAGAGCAGTCCTCTCTCTCTCAGCACCTTGGCCTGACGCCGACATCTGATGATGGGCAAGCGTACCACAGTATGTGCTGTGACGACGTCCACATCGGTTAACCCACGCACTGATAGGACCAGGCGACCCGGCGACGGCCGCGATCCAGCGCCTCCGTCAGCCGGCGTGCGTTCCTGTCTTGTTCTCGTCGGCGCGACGCGCCACCCTGGCTCCCGTGCATCCGCCCGACTTCAGCATCGACCATCAACTCTCCGACTGGCCGGAGTGCCGCCTCGAAGTCACCTGTCCCTGCTCGGGCCGGGTCGTCGTCATCCCGGTAAGCTATCTGCTCCGTCGCGGCGACCGGACATTCCGCAGCGTCGTCGCCGGGTTGCGCTGCTCGCGCTGCGGCGGCAGCCCGGCGCCGGTCTACCTCGTCGCCGGCCTCGCGCGCCGCTTCAACTTCGGCCCGCCGCCTTCCTGGGCCGTCGAGTTGCGCGGCGAGCCGGGGTGATAACGTTGCCACAATCGTCACGAAGCTGACACGATACAGCCCACTCAGGACAGAGTATTGGCAGGGCTCGAACCGGAGGTGAGACAAGATGTCGGACCTGGCGATGAACGGCTTCCAGCCGGACGCCACGCATGACCCGCGGCCCAACCTCAACGGCCGCCCCCATGCGCTTGGCGAGATCGTGTTCCTGGTCGTGCTCGCGGCCGGACTCGCCTATGCCGCGTTCAGCATCGTCAGCGACGTGAACAGCGTCGGCGAGCACACATCGCCGCTGGCGCCCTGGTGCTGCTCGGCCTCGCGCTGCTGATCGCCCTCGGCTTCGAGTCGGTCTCCACCACCCACGTGCTCTCGAGCGGCGTCGCCGGCACCATGGCCGCCAACGGCTCCGGCCTGCAGTGGAGCACGGTCCGCAACATGGCGCTGGCCTGGGTGATGACGCTCCCGGCGGCGATGATCATCTCGGGCAGCCTCTACGTCCTGCTGCGCCAGATCTTCTGACGGCCCGACAACGCGAACCAATGCGGTCGATGGCTCGGCGCGTCCGGGCCATCGTCGTTCGTAAGCCCGGCGAGCGCTGCCGGCGCCGCGCCGCCGCCCCGCATGGACGCGCTGGGATGCCTGGGCTAACCCCTCCCGCGGCCAACCTCGGGAGCACGATGCCCACAGCCCTCATCACCGGCGTCACCGGACAAGACGGCGCATACCTCGCGCAACATCTGCTGACGAAGGGCTATCGCGTGGTCGGGCTGATGCGTCGCTCCGCCTCCTCCGACGTGATCGGCGAGCGCCTGCGCTGGCTCGGCGTGCTCGGGGACGTCGAGCTACTCGACGGCAACCTCGCCGACCTCTCCAGCCTCATCCGCGTGCTCCAGACCAACGAGCCGGACGAGATCTACAACCTCGCCGCCCAGAGCTTCGTCGCCGCCTCCTGGCAGCAGCCGCTGCTGACCGGCACGATCACCGCGCTCGGCGCCGGCAACGTGCTCGAAGCCGTCCGCATCATCCGCCCCCAGGCCCGGTTCTACCAGGCCTCGTCCTCCGAGATGTTCGGCAAGATCCAGGAGCCGCGCCAATCCGAGCGCACCCCGTTCTACCCGCGCAGCCCCTACGCGGTCGCCAAGCTCTATGCGCATTGGATGACGGTCAATTACCGCGAGAGCTTCGGCCTGCACGCCAGCTCCGGCATCCTGTTCAACCACGAGAGCCCGCTGCGCGGCATCGAGTTCGTCACCCGCAAGATCACTGACGCCGTCGCCCGCATCAAGCTCGGCCTCGCCCGCGAGCTGCCGCTCGGCAATCTCGAGGCCAAGCGCGACTGGGGCCACGCCCGCGACTACGTCCGCGCCATGCACCTGATGCTGCAGCAGGACGAGGCGTCCGACTACGTGATCGCCACCGGGCACACCACCAGCATACGCGAGTTCTGCCGCCTCGCGTTTGGCCATGTCGGGCTCAACTACGAGGAGCACGTCCGCATCGACCCGCGCTTCCTCCGCCCCGCCGAGGTCGATGTGCTGCTCGGGGACTCCGCCAAGGCGCAGGACCGCCTCGGCTGGACCCCGGAGATCCCGCTCGAGGATATGGTCGCCGAGATGGTCGAAGCCGACCTCGCCCGTCACAGGGCCCGCATGGCCCGCTAAGCTAACGCCGCGCCGTCCCCGCGTTCGCGTCGAACCACGCGAACGTCTCCGCCAGCCCCTCACGCAAGGTCGACGGAACCGAGCCGCCGCAGCTTCCTCACGTCATACGCCCGGCGCCTCTGCCCATCCGGCATGCTCCGGTCCCACTCGATCGCGCGACGGTAGCCCGACACCTCCGCCAGCTGGTGGCCCTCGCGGTTCTGCTCCGCCGGCGACAGCGCGTCGAACGCCGCGTCCTCCGCCGCCCGCGTCCGCCGCGCGTCCGGGTAAAACACCGCCTGGTCGCCGAACGCGTCCTGGAAGCGCCGCAGCACGCGCTCCTGATCCGTCCCCAGGAACACGCGCCAACCGTCGCCCGCCGGGTCGGCGCCCCGCCGCCGCACCTGCTCCTCCACGAGGGCGAGATACGCGTCCGTCCCGGCAATCCGGCCATCGGGCTGCTCGACCGTATGGCTAGGGTGGCGCACATGCGCCGCGATCAGCACCGGCGCCGAAAGCTGCGACCCGGCGAACCGCTCCACCTCCGCCGCCAGCTCCGGCCGCAGCCGCACATGCTGCGACCACACCCGGTGATACTGCCGCCGCCAGCGCTCGAACTAGCGGCTGCGATGCAGCTCGAACGCGAGCGCCGCGACCAGCCGGTCCACGTCCCAGTCCGGAAGCACGGCGTGGCATCGGTCCTCCCGCTCCTGCCAGACGAGATGGCTCATGAACGAGTTGAAAATGGAGAAGAACCCGGCGTCGTAGGCCGGACAGACCTGCCGCCGCACGCCTCCGATCCGGTCCGCGCGGCGCCCGAGCCGCCGCTCCACCGCCGCCTCGAACTCGGGCGGAATGGCGACCTCCGGCGGCCGTTGCGCCCGGTAGCGGCCGATGCTCGGATCGATCAGCGCCGCCACGCTGCCCCCCCCCAGGGCGGAGAAGCTCCAATCCCGCGCGCGGGCCCGCCGGATCAGCGCCGTGCGGGCGCAGTCCGGCGTGCCGAGATACGCGGCTGTCGCCTCCAGCGCGTCCGCAACCGCCGCCGGCCGCACGGCGCGCTGCTCCCCGAAGACCAAATTGTCGATCTCGGGAAAGCCCGCTGGAACCGGCAGCTCCGGCTCCACGGGAACACCCCGGGAACCCCGAACAGGTCCGCATGCCCGCCCACATTCGACGCGACCACGAGCGTGCCGCAAGCCAGCGCCTCGCGCGGCCCGATCCCGTACCCCTCGCCCCGCGAGCAACTCGACGAACACGTCGAACGAGCCGAGCAGCGCCGCCTTCTCGGCCGGCGACAGCCAGCCATGGCTGATGCGGACGTTCCTCGCCCCCCGCCTCCGCGACCATCGCCTGGAAGACGGCCGAGGGTCGGGCCGAACGCGAGGTTGCTGTGCAGCACGAGCTCGCGGTCGTCCCGTCCGGCAAACCGAGACAGGAACGCCGCGAGCAGCACGTCCTGGCCCTTCCGCGGATGGAATGCGGCGATGCTGCCGAACCGGACGACCCGGCCGTCGCGCGTCGCGAACGGCCGCGCCAACAACCCGTCAAGGTCGAGCGGGATCGGCAGAACCGCGATCGGCCGCTCCACGCCGCTGCCGCGGGCCAGCCCGACCTGATGCGGGCTCGCCGCAATCACCAGGTCGAACTGCGTGTTGAGCAGCTCGACCGCCTGCGTCGGCAGCCGGTCGGAGTGGTGCGTGAGCCAGGCGTATTTGAGGCTGCCGGCGGGAACCAGCGCCGCTTTCCGGTCCGCCACGCCGTTCCACAGCACGTCGCAGAACACGCTCACCTCGACCCGGTGCGGATGGCTGCAGACCGGCAGACGACGCCCATTCGGCAGCACCACCTCACCGTCCCCACGCCGGGCCTCCTCGGTCGGCAGGAAGCTCACGGGAAAGCTGCGCGCCACCAGCTCCGCCGTGCCGTAGGCGATCGAGCCGATCGCCGAGGCGAAGGTGGAACGGCCGACCACGCAGATCTGGGCATCCCTACAGCCAAGGTCGATCAGTATCGACCTCGTGGACGGCCGAGCATCGGCGCGAGCCCGTGCCGGAGCGGCCCGGTGATTCGCCACGCGATTCTCGTCACGACGTGGTCCAGCATCGCGTCGGCGGCCCACATCCGCTCGAGCGCGGCGTCGCGCTCCCGTCGTGCCTGATCGCGCTCCAGCCACGCTTCGTTGCGCTCGCAGGCCGAGTCCGCTTGCGTCGCCCGCGCGGTGACAACCGCCAACTCGTCCTCGAGGTTCTGCCGGGCCACGACCCACTCAGCCGCAAAGCGATTCGATTCGAACAGCTCCTGCGCCCAAGCCTCGCGCTCCGCCACCGCCCGGTCCAGCGCCGCCCAGCTCGGCGCGGGACATCGCGCCCTCGGTGGCGGAATCGCTCCGTTCCTTATGCCATCTGTTTAAAGCCCGCGGAACCGGCCCGGCACGCAGGCGGAGAGATGGATCCACAACCGCGTTGAAACGAAACGCAATCTCGCCCGTTACAAAGCAACTGCCGTAGGCGTACCTTGAAGGAGACGGAACAGAATGGACAAGACAGTTGCGGGTTTGCTGGGCGCGGTTGGCGCGATGGTGGCGTCAACGCCCGGTCAGGCCATGATGCAACCCGCACCGACCGCCTCCGTGCTCGAAGCCGCCAGCTATTCCGACCTGCTCCGGCCGATCCCGAACGCGCTCGAAACCCTGCAGGCCATGGACGGTGCGAGCGCCCCTGACGGCGCGTATGTCGAACAGGTGCAGCTTGACCGGGTGGTCCGCGATCTAACCGGGCACCATCATCACCATCACCACCACCGGTATTACCGGCGCCGCTACCATCACCACCACCATCATCATCACCAGGGCTACTACCGCTGATCTGGGCCCGTCCTGGCCCAGACCGGCCAGGACGGGAGACGCGGCGGCGCTCAGCGCTCCTTGGCGCTTTTCGCCGCCCCGAACAGCCTTCGGTAGGTGCCGTCGAACACGGTGTCCGTCGATGACGTCCACTGCGTGTCCGCAGAGAGCGTCTCGCGGCTGGCGTGGATCCGGCGCGACGTCAGCTCTCGCTCGGCCGCTTCCTCCTCGCTCATCGGCGCGAGATCGAGCTTCTCGTCCGGCACGACCAGGCTGATCGCCAGCATCGGCTCGCCCGGCCGGAACACGTGCACCTGGCCCGGCGCCGGCGTCTTGAACACCACGAAGTTGATCATCGGCCACCAGTGCCGCAGAACCGCCGGCACGGCGATCGGCACCGTCCCCGTCGTATCGGTAAAAAATCGCGGGTGCGTCTCAATCCGCAGACCCCACCCAGGCTCGACCTTGAGGTCAAGCAGCAGCTGATACGTATAGTACTCCTGGCCGAAGCTGCGGAACGGCGGCCGCCGCGCGTCCGGGTCGCCCGCCTCTCCGAACTCGCCCTCGAACAGGATCTCGCCATCGCGCGTGCTCACCCGCAGCTCGTCCGGATGCGGATAGGGCAGCTCGAGTCCGGCGCGCGCCGCTTCCGTAAACGGGATGCAATGCCAGGGCTGCTCGTGCGACCCGCTCTGGCGCGGCTCCTGCGTCCCCGCCCAGCCCGGCACCTCCAGCCGCGTGCGCCGCGGCAGCAGGTCCGGGTTAAAGCTTCGATATTTGATCAGCGGCATCGGTCCATCCTGCCCGCTTCGCGCCAGCCTGCCCAGCCGCTGCTGTCAGTGCGCCCCCGGCTGCGCAAGCGTCCCATGCAGCCGGACATGCCCGAATGGCACGTCGATATCGATCGAGTCCGGCGGCGGCGGCACCTTGTAGGTCGGCTCGTAGATGTCGACCATGCCCCCGCCCGGATCGTTGCGCCCGTCATTGGTGCTGAGGTCGCCGGTGATCCGATAGCTCGCGACCCGGCGGAACGACGGCCCATCCAGCAACGCGTTGAACCGCTGCATCTGCGGGATGTCGTTCCAGAACCCGCGCTGAGCCACCACTAAGCTGACCCCGTTATGCCTGAGCGCGTCCAGCAATCCGGCCTCGTCGATCCCCAACTCGCGCACGCCCCAGTTCCGCGTCACCGCGAGCCGCAGGAACAGCTTGTCCGTGCGTAGGATGCGCAGGTCGCTCCGCTCCGGATGCGTCCGCATGCCGAATACGAAGTTGCCGTCGCGGTAACCCGAATAGACGATGACCGCGCCTGGCCGCGCGCGGGCAGCGACGTCGTCGACCACCTGCTGGTAGCCGCGCACGCTCGGTGGCGGCCCGGCCAGCACCGTGCTCCCGAACACCACCACACCGAGCCCCAAAATGGCCATCTCCGCCCAGCGCTTCGGCACCCAGTTCCAGACCGCGTACCCGGCGCAGAGCAGCAGCGGGAACAGGATCATCAGATCGTGCCGCGCCTCACGCACCTTGATCGCCGAGAACGCCACGTATCCGAACAGCAGCCACGCGCTGAACAGCACCAGCATCGGCCGGCTCAACGGCGGCGGGCGCACGATCACCCACACCACCCCGGCCACGCCCAACAGGAGCGGCACCCACCCGATCTGCTCCGGCAGCGCCTTGATGTAGAACAGCCAGGCGGCGAGGCTGGTGATCGGGAGCCCGACATGGCCGGACACGTTCTCGACGTTCACCGCGCCGAAGCGGAGCGTGAGCAGCACGATCGGAACGCACGCCACCGCCCCGAGCGCCGAGGCGATCCATAGGTGCCGGTCGAGCAGGACCCGCCAGCCGCGGGCGACCAGCAGCGTCAGCGCGATCGGCACCGCGATGAACGCCGCGTTCAACTTCAGATACAGCGACGCCACGAACAGCGCGATGCCGCCGTACAGCGACCGCGGCCGGCCATGCCGCACGTACGACGCGAAGCACACGACGGTCCACAGCAGCGCCGCATGCGCCGGAATGTCGAGCATCACCTGGCGGCCCCAGAGCGCGATCCCCGGCGCCCCGAGCAGGAGCAGCCCCACCCCCAGCGCCGCCGGGCGAGGCAGCAGCAGCCGCGCCAGCCGATACCCGCCCAGCCCCAGCGCGAACAGGAACGGGCTCACCGCGAGCTGGGCGACGAAGTGGCTGACCCCGAACAGGGCGAACAGCACCGCCTCCCACGCGTAGAACAGCGGCGGGTAGAACCCGATCGTCAGCGCGGGGTACCGGATATAGTACTCCGCCGCCCAGCCGAGCGGGTCGCGCCACGGATGCGCCCGCACGAAGTCCAGCACGAACGCGCCGTTCAGCGCGTGCCGCGGCGCGTCCTGCCACCAGAAATCGTCGTCCACCGGCGCGGTCAGCAGCAGCACCACGGACGCGAGGCCGAGGACAACCGCCACCGTCACGCGCCACAGCACCACACGATCCGCAAAGATCCCCGCGCGCGGCAGCCTTGCGCCCACGTCCCTCACGATCGGCCCCGACAGAGCGCGTCCTCCGTTTTGCGCGGCCGCTGCTTACCACGAACCCGATTACCGAAGCACTAATGCGCCCCGACATTGACGCGCGCTCATCGCAGCCAGACAAGCGCGCCATGCGGACAGCTTCGATCCTCAGCGAGCCCCTCGCCGGGCTCCAGGCTCAGGCGCTCGGCCTAGCCGAAGCCGCCTCGCTCGAGCCCGAACTCGTCGCGCTGCACCCGCGCGCCCCCTGGCGCTGGGTCACCGCCCGGCTCTGGCCCGCCCCGCTCCGCGCCGTCCGCCTGCCCGATCCCGGCCAAGACATCCTCATCAGCGCCGGCGGCACCGCCGGCATCGTCGCCCACGCCCTGCGCCGACCCGGCCGCCGCCTGGTCCAAATCCAGCACCCGCGCATGGACCCCAGCCGCTTCGACGTGGTCGTGGTCAACCGCCACGACGGCCTCGCCGGCCCGAACGTGATCGTCACCCGCACCGCGCTCCACCGCGCCACCCCGTCCCGCCTGGCCGCGGCCGCCGCCGACTGGCGCCCGCGCTTCGCCGACCTGCCCCGCCCGCTCGTCGCCGTGCTGGTTGGCGGCAGCAACGGCCGCTTCCGGCTCGACCGCGCCGTGGCCGCCCAGCTCGGCGCGCAGCTCGCCGGCATGATGCGCGCGGACCGCGTCGGCCTGGCGCTCACCCCCTCCCGTCGCACCTCCGCCGACGCCCGCGCCGCCCTGGCCGACGCGGTCGAGCCGCTCGGCGCCTACGTGTGGGACATGCACGGAGAGAACCCCTATTTCGGCCTGCTCGCGCTCGCCGACGCCATCGTGGTCACGGAGGACAGCGTCTCCATGGTCTCCGAAGCCGTCGCCACCGCCGCGCCGGTGCTGCTGGCCGGGCTCCCCGGCCATTCCCGCCGCATCCGCCTGTTCAATCGCCTGCTCCTGGAGGACGGCCGCATCCGCCCCTTCGCCGGGCGGCTCGAGATGTGGCCGGCGCAGCCCCTCGACGACACGCCAGCCGCAGGCGCAGACGTACGCCGCCGCCTAGGCTATTGAGGCGCCATGCTCGACATCCAGACCTTCGACGCCCGTGCCGGCGGGAACGTCATCTACAAAGCCCTCGCCCACCCGCTCGCCGCCGAAGCGATCGAACGCCTCGCCGCGCGCATCGGCTCGGCCCCGCTCGCCGTCTACGATCCCGACCGGGTCGCCGGCGCCCTCTGGGCCATGCACCCCTCCATGCCCCGCCCGCAGGACGTGTTCGTCCACGACGTGGCGGAGATCGGCGATCTCCGCGCCGGCGTCGCCGCCCGTCCGCTCACCGAGCTGCCGCACTCGTCCTGCCGGATTCTGCTGGTCGCCGCCTTCGACGCCGGCCGCATCCTCCAGCGGATCGGCTTCATGGTCCCGGAAGGGGCCGAGGTGCTGACGCTGGACGAGGCCAAGCTCCCGCCGGAGATGCTGACCAACAAGGGCCGCTACCTCGAGAAGACCAACTTCGCCACCAACTACGCGTTCTTCCGGGACACCGGCGAGCCCGGTGGCCCCGGCCTGCACACCCGCCTGGTCACCGCCAACTACTGGGCCGGCTACGGCGCCAAATCCGTCCGCCTCTGGTGCCGCCTGTTCGGTGAAGATGGCCAGGTCCTCGCCGAGTGGGAGGAACCCACACCGCCCGGCCCCGGCGGCATCAGCATCGACAGCCAAGAGGTCCGCGCCCGCTTCGCGCTCCCTGCCTTCACCGGCCAGCTCTTCATCCACGCCACCGGCGCCGCCGGCCACGACGTGGTCAAATACGCCCTCGACACCTACGGCACCGGCGGCGAGCCGAGCCTCTCCTGCACGCATGACGCCAACGCCTGGCCCAGCGACCGCTACGCCGGCATGCCCGCGCCCCGACCCGGCGAGCGCGTCCTCTTCTGGCTCCAGAACAGCCACGCCGCCCCCATCCCCGCCGGCGCCGTCCAGCTCGACCGCATGGGCGCCGAGCAGCCCGTCCCGTTCCCCCGCGAACTCGCGGGCTACGCCACCGAAGCCGTCGACGTCGCCAAACTCCTCCCCGGCGTCGAATGGCCGGCCCAAGTCGAAGTGCGAGCAGGCCGCCACGTGGTCCGCCCGCGCTACGAGGTGGTCCGCGACGGCCGCGCCCGCATCGCCCACCTCAACGTCGAGCGCGCCGACCTCAAGCCCAACCCGGAAATCAAGTCGCTGCACAACCTGATGGGCCGCGGCTACCTCCTGCCCTTCCCCGTGCTCCCGCCCGACCGCTTCCGCAGCATCGTCCTCCCCACGCCCATGGCCGAGAGCCAGGCCGACCTGCCGCTCCGCCTCGAAGTATTCGGCGCCGACGGGCGGAAGGTGTCGGAGCGCTTCCTCGGCGACCTCCCGCGCGACCACGCGCTGGCCGTCGACCTCGACGAGCTCGGCGCCGAAACCGGCCATGCCGAGCTGGTCTACGACTTCCAGGACGGCGGCAACGCCGACGGCTGGATGCATTGCCTGGTCCGCTACGAGCACCGCGCGAGCGGCCACGCCGCCGAGAGCAGCTTCGGCGCCCACATCTACAACACGGCGATGACCTATCGCGACGAGCCGCAGAGCTATTCCGGCCCCCCGCCGGGCCTCTCGACCCGGCTGTTCCTGAAACTCGGCGACCGCACCCGCCGCAGCTTCGCCGCCCTGATCTACGCCGCCTCCGCCCCCTGGCACCCCCAGAGCAGCACGACCCTCCTGCTCCACGACGGCGACGGCCAGCTCATCGCCGAGCGCCCCCTGCACATCGCCTGCTCCGGCAGCGCCCTGGTCTTCCCGCACGAGCACTTCGGCGACGACCTGCTCGAGCAAGCCGGCCCGCGCGGCTACGTCATCATCCGCGACACCACTTGCCGCCTGTTCGGCTACCATGGCCTCATGGAAGCGAGCGGCGCCTTCTCGCTCGACCACATGTTCGGGTTCTAAGCCGCCGGGAGCAGCCCGGCATCGGAGCGGCGAATGAACGTGCTGCTGATGTCCATGCCGGACTCGTTCGAGCACAT
Source organism: uncultured Alphaproteobacteria bacterium (assembly GCA_963708585.1). Lineage (GTDB taxonomy): Bacteria > Pseudomonadota > Alphaproteobacteria > Acetobacterales > Acetobacteraceae > JAVVHH01. The sequence goes on from CAVPSW010000002.1 coordinate 205,355, forward strand.
GCCGGCCAAGGCCGTGCGCATGCCGAACGGCGCCCTCACCTCGCTGGCCGGCAACGTCGACCCGCACCACCGCGTCGCGGTCGCGGACCTGATCCTCGCCCAGCGCTCAGTCGAGACAACGGTCCGGCGCCTCATGGCCGAATGGGACCCGGACGTCGTCGGCCTCTCGATCATGACCTTCCAGCGCACCACCGCCTTCGCGGTCATGGACCTCGTGCGCGCGATTAAGCCCGGGGTTCGCATCGTCGTCGGCGGCTACGACCCGAGCCTGGCCAAGGACGCCTACACGGAACTCGCAAGCCGACTTTCTGGTCGCCGGCGAGGGCGAGCTCACCTTCCGCGAGCTGCTCCGCGCGATCGAACGGGGCGACGGGTTCGAGGCGATCGACGGCCTGTCCTTCCGCGTCGACGGCACCTTCCGTCACAACCGCAAGCGCGGCATCGCCAAGCTCGGCGGCGAGGAGATCCGCCTGCCCAACCGCGCGCGCCGGGTGCTATCCGGCTACGGCATGAACGGGCGCCAGACCGACGTCGTCGAGACCTCGCGCGGCTGCACCTTCGATTGCAGCTTCTGCTCCATTATCGAGATGCGCGGCCGCAACTTCCACCGCTTCTCGATCGAACGGGTCATCGAAGACATCGCCGACGCCAAGACGCACGGCGCGCGCTCGATCTTCCTGGTGGACGACAACATCGTGCTCGATGTCCGGCGCTTCACCGCGCTCTGCCACGCCATCATCGCCGCCGGGCTGCAGACGATCGACTACACCGTGCAGGCGATGACCTCGACGATCGCCGACCATGGTGCCGAGCTGGCGCCGCTGATGCGCCGCGCCGGGTTCCGCTACGTCTTCCTCGGGATCGAGAACGTGCTGCAGCAGGATCTCGGCTTCCTCAAGGCGGAGAGCAAGAACCTCAAGCGCGTGGACGGCAAGCGCAGCGGCAATGCGGCGATCGACGCGATCCGCCACATCCGCGGCAACAGCATGTTCGTGGTCGGCGGCCTGATCGTGGGCAACCCCGACGACACGCGCGACGACATCGAGGCCAACCTCGACTTCGCCCGGCGCTGGATCGACTGGCCCTACATCCAGCACCCCACGCCCTATCCGGGCACGCCGATGACCGCGGACCTGCGCCAGCGCGACCTGATCGCGATCGACGACGTGGCCCAATACGACGGCACCACGGCCGTGGTGCGCTGCGAGCATCTCGAGCTGCGCGAGGTGGAATACCTGCGCTGGCGCGCCGATCGCTGGATGAAGGTGCGGCACATGCCGGCGATGATCCGGCACGACCCGCTATTCTCGCTCCGCCACGGCCTCGCGCTCCTCGCCCACACGTTCCGCGGCCACACCTGGCGCACGGTGCTCGGCCTGGAGCCGGAGCGGCGCGCCTTCGAGCGCTACTGCGCTCGGCGCGCAGCGGAGCGGCAGTATCTCAGACCCAGCCCGCTATTCGGGAACGAGCAGCCAACCCAGCGACTGACGCAGCCGGGCGGTGGCGTCGTGCTCCCAGGGGCGGCCGTGGGTGAGGAGGACGCGGTCGGGCTGCCAGTCGACCAGATGTCGGGCGGCCGCGGCCGCATCCCGGCGGCGGAGCCGGACCAACTGGCGCAGGTAGACAGGCGCGCGCCCGACCGGCGCGAGCGTGCCGATCAGGGCGCCGAGGGCGCGGATGGGCCAGGGGAGCTTCGACGCCTCCCAGTTCTGGACGAGGTCGGTGAGCAGCAGCGTCCGGCTCGGGCGGTGGAATAGCGCGACCTCGTGGAACCCGGCGCCGCCGGGGACGACCAGCTGGTCGATCTCGTCGCTCCACACCGAGGGCGCGCTTGGGCCGAGGACGTGGTCGATGCGGAGGCCGGAGCGGCGAACCTGGCCGCGCTCACGCAGGCCCGGCGCGGCCCAAACCTCTGCCGCCGGCATCGCTTGCTGCCAGGACTTGATGAACGTCCAGTGCGCGATGTTCGGCGCGACGAGGTGGCGGATGCGGCCGAGCCGCTCCAGCGCGATCCGCAGGCGGGAGCTGTACCGGGTCGGCGAATGGAGCAGGAGATCGCCGTTCCCCAGCCGGATGACGGTCATGCGGACCGGCAGGCCGGGACCGAGCACGCTGTCGACGACCCAGATCCCGTCGGCAAACGGCTTCGGGACGTCGAGCGGATCATAGGTGCTGCTTGGCACGCCGGCGGCCGCGCGACGGTCGCTCCCCGCAACGACGAGCAGCTCGGCCGCGCCCACCCCGAGCAGCAACGGACGCTCCTCCGGCGCCGCGAGCAGGCCGGAGAGCGTGATCCCCGCGGCCCCGATCGAGGTCCAGCAGGAAAGGTGCGAGCCCATGACCGATGTGCCCGACGAGCCCACCCTCGTAATCCGTGCGGGCGGAGTAGGCCGTGTGGAACAGGGCGGCGGCGCCGAAGGTGAGCCGGGTCTGCCGGGGCAGCTTCGGCGCGAGCGCGAGGGCCGCCAGCCCGGCCGCCACGCTGTAATCGATCGCCGCATGCGCCCGGCTGCTGATCATGGTCCATCTCCCGCTTCGCCGCCCGACAACGCCGCCGCGCTTGCGGAGATTGACGACGTTCTAATTTGACCTGAACGGCGACGATCGTCCACAACCGGAGCGAGCAAAATGCATCGCAATGCACAACGAGCTTGACCTTTGGACGGCAGCCTTCCAATCAGAGATGACCACGCCGACGAGACCGCCCCCGGGCGGGGGCTGGTCAACGGCGTGTTGTTCGCGTTCGTCCTCTGGGCGGCGCTCGGCGGCTTATTGCTTCTCCTGCTGCGCTGATCAGAAATTGCGTTCGAGCACCTGGACCACGTCGCCGGGAGCCAGGAACGAGCTCTGGGTGACCCGGCCGGTCGAGGCCGTGCCGTTCAGCGTGCGCACGACCGTGCCGTAGTCCTGGACCGCGCGATAGGTGAACCCGCCGGCAATGGCGACGGCGGTCAGGAACGTCATGCCAGGCTGATACGGGTATTGGCCCGGCTTGCTGACCTCGCCAAGGACGAAGATGGGCCGATAGGCGATGACCTCCACGGTGACGTGCGGGTTTTTGAGGAAGTCGTGGCTCTGCAGCGCGTGCTTCGATGTCGGTCTCCAGCTCTTTCGGGCTGCGGCCGCCGGCAGCCACGCTGCCGAGCAGCGGCAAGGCGATGCGGCCGCCGTCGTCGACGCGGAACTCGCCGGTCAATTGCTCCTCGCCGAAGGTGATGATGCGGAGCTGGTCGCCCGGTCCGAGCCGATAGGTTTGCGGCCGGTAATCCGCGCAGCGGCGGGATGTCACGGCCTGGCGGCATCCGGCCGCTAGCAGCGCGGTGCCGAGCAGCGCCCGCCGTGTGATGCCCCGGGTGATCGACTCCATGGTGCTCTCCGTATCTCCCCGTCTCATTGCGCGCCGCGCAACGAAGATCGTGACTTGTCCGCTAGATTGATGTTACAGGGGCCACGCGATCAAGGAAGAATAGCGTGCACCGAACGATCGGACCTGCCGCGCTCGATGCTGGTGCTCGCCGCCACTGGCGCGGCGCAGGGCGCAAATGCTCGAAGAGGACACGGTCGCCGTCGCCGCCGGCTCGCAAGCTGGACATTGGGCAGGTCTGCGCCGAGGCGATCCGCCGCTTCTGCCCCGCCGAGACGGACGCACCGTCCCAGCCGCGCAACGCCGCGATCTGTCTTCGCCCGTATCGCACCAGCCTGTCCCTCTCCTGCCGCGCGGCGGTCACCGCACAGTTGCACTGAGCCATGCGCGCCGTTCTTCTCCTGCTGCTGGCCCTGCTGGCGGCGCCGCGGGCTGGCTGGGCCGCCGATGACGGCGCTTGCGGCTCCGCGATTGCGGCCGCGAGCGCCGGCTGGCCATGCCGCCTTCGGTGATGAAGGCGATCGCAACGGTGGAGAGCGGGCGGCCCGTCGGGCACCGCGTCGTGCCCTGGCCGTGGTCGGTGAACGCGGCCGGGGTGAGCCACTTCTACGGGAGCAAGGAAGCGGCGGTGAAAGCCGTGGCGGCGATGCGGGCCGGAGGGCATGCAGTCGATCGATGTCGGCTGCATGCAGATCAACCTGCTCGCCCATCCGGCCGCATTCGCCTCCATCGACGACGCGTTCGACCCTGCCGCAAACGCCGACTATGCCGCGCGCTTTCTGCGCCAGTTGCTGCACGAGACCGGGCGAGCTCGCATCGGCGATGACGTCCTATCACTCGCGCACCCCGGCGTTCGCGGCCGACTACGCAAGGCGGCTGCTGGCGGTTTGGCCGGGGGCGCGCGGCAATCGGGCTGCGCGGCGACCCGGCGCCGGCCCGCAAGAGCGCCGGGGAGCCGCCGAAGACGCACTCGCTGCTGCTGGTCGCGTCCATCCACGGCGCGGCGTGGCCGGGTCGTTGACCGGATGGCGCGGTTGTCACGCGACGGGAGCGCGGCGGAGCGCTAACCCAGCCCGCGTGCAGTTCGTGACCGACTTTGCGGACCAGGGCGTGGTCCTGCCGCTGATCGTCGTCGTGGCGGCGGTGCTGCTGGTGCTGCGCCGCTTCCGGCTGGCGCTGGCGTGGACCGTCGCGGCCGTGTTCGCGATGGGCGTGACCCTGGCGCTGAAGCTGCTCGGCTATGTGGTCGCGGACCTCGGGCCGACATTGCCGCTCCGTGCAGATCGGGCTGGTGACGCCGAGCGGGCACGTGGCGGCCTCGGCGACCGCCTATGGAGGGCTCGCGGCAATGATCGGCGGGCGCGAGCGGCATGGAATGCGGCGCGCCCTGATCGTGGCGTTCCTGGTCGCGGTCGTGGTGGGAGCGACGCGGGTCTGGCTCGGCGAGCATAGCGTCGCGGAGGTGGTGGTCGGCGGCGTGGTCGGCGTGCTCGGGGCGGCCATCTTCGCCGACGCTGGCGCGGGCGAAGCCGCCGACGCGGCGCCGGTCCGGCCGCTGCTGGGCGCTGCGGTCGTGGTCATGCTGACGCTGCACGGCGCCCATTTCACGTTGGAGAGCTCGATCCGGGCCGCGTCCGCGCAGGCCGTGCGGGACTGGTTTAGCCCCGGACAGTGAGCGCCCGGCTCGGCGCGGGGCCGGCGCGGGCGGGGACGGGCCGGGTCGCGGCGGCGCCGACCGCGGCGAGCGACCAGAACAGGAACCCGATCTCGCTGGACGAGATGGCCGCCAGCGGGATCTGCACCAAGGCGCCGAGCATGACCCCGGCAAGCGCGACGCCCTCCGCCGTGCCGCTGCGCCAGGCGGCGCCGCATCGCCGCAACGGCCGCCCAGGCCGCGGCGGTGACGGCGAGGATGCCCGACCGGCAGGCCCATCGAATACCAGCCAATGACGAGCAGCCCATCCTGCGCCTGCGCGCCCGCCTGCATCACGTCCGTGCTGCCGAAGCCGTGGCCGAGCAGCGTGCCCCCGTCGGCGCTCGAGCAGTTCGGCATATTCGGCCAGGCGCTCCTGCCCGCTCGCGTCCTCGCTGACGTTGCCGAGCGACATGAGCCGATCCTGCAGCACCGCCGCCGGCCGGGCGTCAGGGCGACGGCCGCCGCCCCCAGCAGGCCGACGGCGAGGATCAGCGCCGCCGCGCGGCCGCGCGTTCGGCGGTTGAACAGGCCCAGCAGGACCCCCGCGGCGAGCGCGATCCAGGCAGTGCGATACAGGGACAGCAGCAGCCCGAGCACGGCGGGCGCCGCGGCGAGCAGCAGCGAGAGGCGGGCGCGGCGGAACCCGAACAGCAGCAGCGCGACCGCGGTGAAGGTGGCGTAGCCGGCCGGCGCGTTCAGCGTGCTGAACACGCGCACCACGAAGGGCTCCGGCTGCACCGATCGAGGCGATGGTCGTGTAGGTCATCCAGTACCGGTCCCAAGCCGGCGGGTCCACGTATTGGCAGAAGCCGTACAGGCCCATGAGCGGCATCAGCACCATGAGCGCGCGCGTGCCGGCTCGATCAGGATCCGGCGCGCCGCCGCCGGGCCTCGCACAGCAGCCACATGCCGTAGAGCGGCGGCGCGATCCATTTCAGCGCGCCGGAGGCGGCCTGGGTGAAGTTGCCGCTCAGCGACGGTGAGCGCCGTGCCCCACGCGGCACAGGCCACGGCGAGCAGGAACGGGCGCAGCGCCGGTCGTCGCGCGCTCGCCCGCTGGCCCAGAGCGACAGCAGGCGCGGGAGCCGGGACGAGCAGCGCGAGCAGCGGCCCGGAGAGCATCAGCCCGGACGGCCTCGTAGCCCGCACCGAGGTCCACGACCCGGCGCAGGAACGGCGCGAGACAGAACAGCGCCAAGCTGGACGCGAAATGGACCGGTGCGCCGAAGCGCATCGCGTCCCAGGCGACGGCGACGCAGCCGACGATGAACAGCGGCCGGGCGGCGCCCTGGCCCGAGCCAGGCCGAGCGCGAGCAACCGCGGCCAGTCAGCAGCGCCGGTCGGAAGGTACGGCCGGGCGGCGGCGACGGCGCTCATCGCGCGCGCCAGTTCGTCGACCGACGGCCCGGATCGCGTCGCGCATGCGGGCGAGCGCCGTAGAGCGTGCGGGCGCGGGTCTCGGCGCCGTCGAGCAGGGCCGCGGCCCCGCCTGCGGCACGTGGCGGAGCCGGTCGGCCAGCGCGGCCCAATCGCCGGGCGGGAACAGGAGGCCGGCGCGGCCGCCGTCGAGGATCTCGGGCACGGCGCCCGCCTCCGCCGCGACGAGCGGGCGGCGGGCCAGCATCGCCTCGACCAGGGTGCGGCCGAACGGTTCCGGCTCGGTGGAGGGATGGACCACCGCGTCGACCGCGCGCATCAGCGCCGGCACGTCGTCGCGCTGGCCAAGGAAGCGGACCCGGTCGGCCACGCCCGAGCTCGGCGGCAAGGGCCTGGAGGCGGCGCGCGTAGTCGTCCTCGCCGAACAGCGCGCCGCCGGCGATCAGGCAGCCGGCGCCCGGCAGCTCGGCCAGCGCACGCAGCGCGACCTCCTGGCCTTTCCAGGGCGCGAGCCGGCTGAACACGCCGAACACGAAAGGCTGCGGGCAGGCCGAGCGCGGCGCGGGACGGCACGCGCGCCGGCGCCTGGGCGTCGAGACCGTTCGGCACCACGCGCAGCAGGCGCGTCGCGCCCGCCGGCCCGCGGCGAACGCGTCCGCGGCGGCGCGGGACGGAACGATCACGCGCGCCGCCCAGGCGATTGGCGAGGCGGACCGTCAGCGCGATCTGCGCCCGGCCGAAATGGCTCGGGCGAGAGGATGTCGTGCAGGTGCCAGATCAGCGGCCGGCGCGCGAGCGCGCGCGGCGGGCGCGGCCAGGGCGAACGCCTTCTGCGAATTGGCGTAGAGCAGGTCGAAGCGCCGCGCCGAGCGCGCGCAGCCGCAGCGCCGTGCGGGCGAGCCCGCCGAGATGCGGCAGCGCCCGCAAGCAGGCTGCGGTCCCGCTTGATCGCCGAGCAAAGCTGCCGCCGCGCTCCGGCAGGATCGGCGGTGACGCCCGGCGCCGCTCGAGCGCGGGGCGCAAGCGGCCCATCCTCGAACAGGAACGCGCTCGCGCCGCGGAACGCCGCGACCACGTCCAGCAGCACCAGCTCCGCGCCCGGACAGCCGGCTCGCGTGGTTGACGAACAGGACCCGCGGCTGGCCACTGAGCGTCAGGCGTGCCCGGCGGCGGCTGCCACCGGGCTGGCGAGCTGCATCGTCGGCGCGAAGCCCATGCGGTAGAGCGGCAGCGCTCGTCCGGCACGAAGGTCATCGCAAGGCCGACCACGTTGCCGTTCGCGCGCTGCAGCTCCGGCAGGCTGTTGAGCGCCTCGGCGGTCGGCGGCCGGCCCGGATCGCAGGCAGAACAGCACGCCCTCGACCAGCGGCGCGAGCAGCGCCGCGTCCATCAGCAGGTCGCGACGGCGCGCTGTCGATCAGCACGAGGTCGTAGCGCTTGGCCCAGTCCAGCAGCTCCGGGAAACGCGGGCCGGAGAGCAGTTCCGTGCTGCGATCTGCGGGGCTCGCCCGCGAGCAGGACGTCGACGCCCGGGAAGCGCCGGCGAGCTGCACGATGTCGAGCCCGCCGTTCAGCAGAAAGCCGCCGCAGACCCGGCGACGGCGGACCGCCCAGCGCCGCCGGCCAGGAACGGGCTGGCGCAGGTCGGCTTCGATCACCAGCACGCGCCGCCCGGAGGCGCGCGGCGAAGCGGGCCAAGCGCCAGCGTCGACGAAGCGTCTTGCCCTCGCCCGGCGACCTCCGAGGTGACCAGCAGCGTTGCGCCGCCTCGTGCCGAACCCGGCCAGCGCCAGCCGGGCATGCAGGATGCGCACGGTCTCCTGCAGCGGCGGATGCGAGTCGAGCAGGGCGCAGCGCGGCGGCGAGCGGGAACTCGCGCTTGCGGGCGAGCAGCTCCTGGGCCGGCCCGCCGGCGCAGCCGCAGCCCCGGGATCTGCGCCAGGATCGGCACCCGGGTGTAGGTCCGGCCGAGCGCGATCGGCGCCGGCCTGCGCCGGGCGATAGGTGATCAGCCCGGCCGCGGTCGCCAACACGCCGCCAAGCGTCAGCCCGCCGACCAGGAACGGCGTGCTTCTGCGGGAACGCCGGCCGGGTCGGCAGCTCGGCCATGTTCACGAGCTGCGTGCTCGGCTCGAGCATGCGGCGCTCGGTCTCGAACTGGCTCATCCGCTGCGACAGGTCGACGAACGAGCCGCGCTTGATCTCGAGCTCGCGCACCATGCTGGCGATCTGCGTCTCCGCCTCGGCCGCCTCGCTTGCGGCCGCGGTCCGCCGCGTCAGCTCGTCCTCGTCGCCGCGGCCACCCGGGCGTGCGCGGCCTCGAGATTGCGCCGGGCGGCGTCCGCGACCTGCGCCGTCTCGGCGCGCGAGCCGGGCCTGAGCTCGGCCTGCTGCCGCCGGTAGGCCATCAATTGCGGATGCCGGTGCCCAGCCGCTGCGCCGGCGCTGGCCGCCTGCGCGCTGGCCTGCGGCCAGTTGCTGCTTGAGGTCGGTGATCGGTGCGCGAATTCAGCACCTGGCGCGACGACGCCGGCGCCGCCCGCGAGCTCCTGCACCCGCAGCGCCGCCTCGGCCTCGGCCGCCTTGGCCTCGCGCAAGTTGCTGCGCCGCCTGCGGTCAGCCGCTCGGAGGTGAGCGGACCGGAGCTGCCGCGGACCAGGCCGTGCGCGTTGCGGAAATCCTCGATCGCCGCCTCGTCGTGCCGCAATTCGCGCGTCGAGCTGCTGCAGCCGGCTGCCGCACCCAGTCCAGCGCCTCGTCGCGCGAGCGGAGCAGCTTGGCGCGCTCGTCATCGAGGAAGTCGCGGATCAGGCCGTTGACCATGAGCTGCGCCACTTCCGGCACCGGCGACTTGTAACCGATCTGGATCACCCGGCTGCGGCCGACCGCGCCGACCGCCGAACCGGTCCTGCACCCAGAGCAGCTGCGCCTCGCGGTCGCCGTCCAGGCGCGAGCAGTCGATCGGACGCAGCCGGGTGAGCGAGCTGGCGCGCGACGGCCTGGCAGTCGGCGCACGATCGCGGCGCCGATGCCGCGGACTCGGCCAGCGAGCATGCGGAGCAGGCGCGGCGAGCGGATCAGCAGGAGGTTGCTTTCCATGTCGGCCGGGTCGCCGACCTTCTGCACCCAGGCCGGGCGAGGACGAGCCGGCCAGCGGCTCGCGGTCGCCGACGATGACCGAGCCGCTCGCCACGTAGGTGACCGGCAGCACGAACAGGAGGCCGACGAGCAGCGCCAGGGTGGCGGCAGAAGGTGAACGCGACGACGCCGCGCTTGCTGCCAGAGCTGGGCGAGCACGCCGGGCCGGGCGGCTTCCTCGCGCCGCCCTCGGCGACGCCGCCGTCCATCGTTGCTTCCATTCTGCTCTCAAGCCGCCGCGGCGAGCGCGGCGGGAACGACCGGCGCGGAGCCGCTCGCGATGGCGCGCCCAGTGCGCGCCGACGAAGGACCGGAACGCCGCGTCGAAACGGGCCTCGCTGAAGCGCAGCGCGTTGGCGTGGCAGTCCGCGGCCGGAACGCGCTCGCGCCGGCCCAGGAACGCCCGGACCGCGGCGGCGATCGCGGCGGGCTCCGGTGCGTCGAAGAACAGGCCGGTCGGGTGCGGGCCCGTCGGCGACGACGATCTCGCGCGCGCCGCCGCGGCCGAGCGCGATCACCGGCGTGCCCGTGCGCCTGCGCCTCGACCAGGACGATCCCGAAATCCTCCTCCGCGCGCGTAGACGAAGGCCGCGGCCCCTGCCATCAGCGCCTGCAGCTCCGCGTCGGGCACGAAGCCGCGGAACTCGACGTTGCCGCCGGCGAGCCGGCGCAGCCGCGGCAGTTCCGGCCCGCTGCCGACCACGACCAGGCGCTGATCGGGCAGGCTGGCGAACGCCTCGACCACGGCGCGGACGTTCTTATAAGGGACCAGCCGCGACGCGGTCAGGAAGTAGCCGCCCTTCCCGACCGTCGGCGCGCGACGGCGGCACGCGCGACCGGCGGATGGATCACCTCGGCCTCGCGGCCATACGCCTTGCGGATCCGGCGGGCGACGAAGTGCGAGTTGGCGGCGAAGGCGTCGACGCCGTGCGCCGTCGCGGCTGTCCCAGAGCCGCATCCGGTGCAGCAGCAGCCGGGCCAGCGCGCCCTTGACGCCCGCGGGTCAGCCCGCTCTCGGCCAGATAGCGGTGCTGCAGGTCCCAGGCATAGCGCATGGGCGAGTGGACGTAGGCAGAGATGGAGCTGGTCGGGCCCGGTCAGCACGCCCTTGGCGACCGCGTACGAGCTGGAGATCACCAGGTCGTAGCCGGACAGGTCGAACTGCTCGATCGCCAGCGGCATCAGCGGCAAGATAGAGCCGGTGCCGCGTGCGGATCCGCGGCATGCGCTGCAGGAACGAGGTGCGCGCCGGTGGAGAAGCCGACCCGCGCGCGGTCCTCCGGCGACATGACATCGAACAGGGTGAACAGATCCGCGCCTGCGGCACCGCGCGCAAGATCGCGCGCAGCACGCGCTCGGCGCCGCCGAACACATAAAGCCAGTCATGCACGACGGCGACCCGAACCCGGTTGTCCAGAAAATCCATGCCGCGCCGCAATGACCAGTGCCGTAACGTGAGATTTATCGCAATAAATTGATCAATGCAAGCATATGAGATCGTCAGCACCGGAGCCGCCACCATCGCGCCGTCGTTGGGCGAGGCAGGCCGGCAAGGGAGACCGGAAGCGGCGCCTCGCGTGAAGATGACCCATTCGGCTTCGTCACCCATGTGGTATTTTTATGCCGTAGAACATTGTTTTGACGGATCGCGCGTGGTAAATCGACTCCGGAACAGTCGGACACGCTGCGTGTTGGGCAGGCTCCGATCGCCCGCCGCGCCGCTCACGGGGTGCGGACAGCGGTGTGGTGCGCGACGGCGGCGGGTGCCGAGAGGATTTTCGCCAGCGAGACGGCATCGGTGCTGAAGTTCGTTTCGATCATCGACCCTGCGCGGACCGGCCCGGTCGGGACCGAGCGGCTCCGCTGCTGACCGATGCGGACCTCATCGTGCTGGCGCCGCAACGGGGCACGGGTCGCTGCAGCCGGGCTCGGTGCGGGCGCTCGGCATGGCGGCGGACGGGCGCGGGCGGCAGGCGCGATTTCCCTTGCTGCAACCCGCGCTGGCGTTGCTGGACCCGGACGTGGTCCATCTCCACGCGGATCCCGGCAGCGCGGTCGCCGGCAGAGGTGGCGGGGCTGTGCGGGGGCGCGTCGGGCCGGTTCTTCCTGCTCGAGGTCGACCGCGGCGGGGCCGCCGCGGATTGGCGCGAGCGCCACGCCGCTGGCGGCCTGGCGGGCGCGGCGCGTGCTGGCGCGGGCGGACGCGGCGCTGGCGCGGAGCCGCGAGGCGCTGCGGTGCCTGCGCCAGCACGGGTTCAGCGGCGCAGGGTTCGTGGCCGGGCCGGGCGAGCCGCCGCCGCCTTTGCCGGATCGGAACGCGGCGCGGCGGGCGCTCGACATCCGCGTGGGCGACGGCCCGGTGTTCGCCTGGGCGGGACCGTTGCCGCCCTGCGCGAGCCTGCTTCCCGTGCTGGAGGCCGTGGCGGCTTGCGAGCGGGAGTCGGTGTTGGCGATCCCGGACGGGCGCGGGGTGCCGCACGACGTCGTGGACCGTGCCGACGCGCTCGACATCCTCCACCGGGTCCGGTTCGTCCGGCCGGAGGGGGACGGGCCGGGGCTGCGCGCCTACCCTTCGCTGCTCGCCGCCGCCGACGCGCTGCTGTGTGCGCCCTCGAGTCTCGATCGAGCCGGCGCGGCGTGCGGCGACGCGATCGCGCTGGCGCAATGCGCGGGCTTGCCCATCGTGCTGGCCGGCACGCCGGAGCTGCTGGAGGCGGCGGGGTCTGGCGGATGGACGGTGCCGCCGGGTGATTCCGCGCTGCTGGCCCGGCTGCTGGACCGGCTCGCGGCCGACCCGGCCGCGCTCGCCGCCGGCGCGCGGGACGCAGCCGCGCATGCGGCGCGCCGGCACGGGCCCGAGGCCGCCGCGGCGTCTCTCCAAGCGGCCTTGCGCGTGGCCGAGCGCGGACGACGGCCGGCGCGGACCCGCCCGCTGCTCGCGACGGCCCGCGACCTGTGGGCCGCGGGCCCGGGCCGCGAACCCGGCCGCCCATGACCGAGGCCGCGTCCCTCACCGGTGCCGGCCGCGCCGAGCGCCCGGCGGCTCGCCATGTTCCTGATGGGCGGCGCGCTGCTCAGCAAGGTGCTCGGGCTCCTGCGCGAGATGCTGGTCGCGCGGGCGATCGGCGCCTCCGTGATCGCCGACAGCTTCCGCGGCGGGCTGACCGCCGTGCTGCTCCCGCTCGCCTTCCTGCAGACCGAGTTGGTGCCGGCGATCCTGATCCCCGCCTATCGCGAGTGGCGCGACACGGGGGACGCGCCGCGCCGCTTCGCCGCGCTGACCGCGGCGCTGGTGCTGACGGCGCTCCTGCTGTTCCTGGCCGTGGAGGCGAGCGCGCCGGTCTGGACCGACCTGCTGCTCGGCGGGTTCAGCGCGCAGGCGCGGGAGCTCACGCTGCGGTTCACGCGGATCATGGCCTTCTCTATGCCGGCCTCCGTGCTGCTGTCCTGTCTGTCGGCGGCGGAGATCGCGCGCGGGCAGTCGCGCATCACCTCGATCCGGGCGACGCTGGTCAATGTGGCGGTGATCGGCGGCGTGTCGCTGCTGCTGCTGACCGGCGACCCCGCGACGCTGGCCTGGAGCTTCAGCGCGGCGTTCAACGCGGTGGCGGCCTGGGCGGGGTGGCTGCTGCTCCGGGAAGGCACGCTGGACCTGCGGGGCCTGCGCCCGGCGGCGATCGGGGCGAGCGGGGCTCTTCTTCCTGCGCCGGCTGCGGCCGCTGGCGATGCAGCCAGTGGCGGAATACGGGCAGGTCTGGCTGGAGCGGCTGCTCGCCTCCGCGCTGGCGGTGGGCACGCTCGCCTCGCTCGACTACGCGCGCACGCTGAGCTGACTGCGCGGTGCTGCTGGTCAGCCAGCCGCTCGGGCTCGCGGTGCTGTCGAAGCGGCCGAGCGAGAACGTGCGGGCGCAGATGGACGCGCTGGCCCGGCCGGTGCTGGCGCTGGCGGTGCCGGCCTCGCTGTCCCTGGTGGTGTTCGCGCCGGAAGTGGTGCAGCTCGTGTTCGGCCGCGGCGCGTTCGGAGCGGAAGCGGTCGCATCGACCAGCCAGTGCCTGCGGGGGATCGCGGCCGGGCTGTGGGCGAGCACGCTGGCCTGGATCCTGGTCCGCATGCTCAACAGCGCCGGGCGCAACCGGATCGCGACCATGGCGGTGGCGGCCGCCTACGCGGCGAACGCGCTGACCATCCTGCTGCTGGTGCGTCCGCTGGGCGGGCTTGGCGCTCGGGCTGGGCGAGGCGGTGCGCGGGATCGTGCTGCTGTTCGGCGTGAGCTGGGCGCTCGGCTGCCTGCCGCACCTGCTGCGCCTGCTGCTGCAGCTGCTGCCGCTGGCGCTGTGTCTGATCGTGGGCGACCTGCTGGTCGAAGCGCGCGTCGTCGGCCTCCTGCCGCGGCTGCTCTGCGGCGGCGCGCTCGCCGCTTCCTGCAGCCTCGCGGGGCTTTGCCTCGTGGCGCCCTCGGCGATGCGCGCGGGCTGGCGGAGGTTCGCGTGATGCGGGACGCGCTGCTGTTCCACGTCGACGCCGAGTTCGGGCCGGGGGCGGACCGGAGCCGGCGGTCGGCTCGGTGCCGCCCGCTCGGCGCTCGCCGACCGGGGCTGCTGCCTGACGTTCCATCGGGCGGCGCCGTCCGCGCTGTGGCCGGACCTGCCGAACCGGCGCTTCTTTCTCGACCTCCAATTCCTCGAGCGGCTGATCCTGCACCTGCAGCGCAGCGGTTGGGCGATCGTGACCCTGGACGAGGCGTTGCGGCGCTCCGCCCGGCCCGGCGGCGGACGCTTCGTCAACTTCTCGGTCGACGACTGCTATCGGGACGCGGCCGAGCTGATCGTCCCGCTGTTCCGCCGGCTCGGCGCGCCGGTGACGCTCTTCGTCACCACCGGCATCCCCGACGGGACGATGTCGCTGCGCTTCGCCGGGCTGGAGACGATCCTAACCCGGCATGACGCGGTGGCGGAGGCGGGAAAGACGTTCTCCGTTGCAGACGTTCTCGCAGCGCCGCGCCGCCTTCGCCGCGATCAGCGCGCTGTGGGACGGCTACGGCGGCAACTCCGCCTATCTGCGCTTCTGCGACCGGCACGGCGAGGACCCGGAGGCGCTGCGCCGCGAGCACGCGATCACATGGGACATGCTGCGCGCGCTTCGTGACGAGAGCCTGGTGGAGATCGGCGCGCACACCGTTTCGCACCCGCGGGTCACCGCGCTCTCGCCGGACCGGGCGCTGGCGGAGATGCGGGGCAGCCGCGAGCGGCTGGAAGAGATGCTCGGGCGGCCGGTGCGGCACTTCGCCTTCCCGTATGGGCGGCGGGGCGACTGCGGCGAGCGCGACTTCGCGCTGGCGGAGGCCGCCGGGTTCCGCAGCGCGGCGACGACCAGCAAGGGGCTGATCCGGCCCGGCGCCGACCCGTTCCGGCTGCCGCGCAACACGCTGAACGGCGAGCACCGGTCGTTCGCCCTGGCCAGCGCCCATCTGCTCGGCGTGTCGGGCCTGCTGGCGCGGATGGTGGGCCGTGTCTAGGAAGTTGCGGGTCCTGTCCGTCTCGCACACGGCGGTCAGCCGCGCGGCAGGGCGGCTGCGCTATCTGCCGATCGCGGCCGACCCGGCGATCGAGCTCGCCCTCGTGGTCCCGGCGCGGTGGTACCAGTTCGGGCGGTGGATGGAAGCGGACAGGTCCGTCGACCCGGACCTCCACGTGGCCGCCTTGCCGATCCTGCTGCCGCGGGCAGGGCCGGCGAGCTGGTACCTGCATATCTATCCCGGCCTCGGCCGGGTCGCGCGGGCGCTCCGGCCGGAGGTGATCCACTTGTGGGAGGAGCCGTGGAGCCGGTGGCGCTGCAGGGCGCGCTGCTCGCCGCCCGGCACGGCGCGGCGCTGGTGCTGGAGGTGGACCAGAACATCCTCAAGCGGCTGCCGCCGCCCGTTCGAGGCGATCCGCCGTCACGTGCTGCGGCGGACGGACCTGCTGCTGTGCCGCTCGGCGCAGGCCGAGGCGGTGGCGCGGGCGGCCGGGTATCGCGGACCGGCGCGGCCGATCGGCTACGGGGTGGACCGGACGGTGTTCCGGCCGGGCGCGCCACCTTCTCCGATGCCGCCGCTGCGGCTCGGCTATGCCGGGCGGATCGTCGAGGAAAAGGGGCTGGACGACGTGCTGGACGCGATGGGCCAGAGCCGGGCGCCAGTCGAGTTGGCCATCCTCGGCGCGGGGCCGCACGAGGCGGCGCTGCGGCGGCGGGCGGCGGAGCTTGCCGGCCGTGTCACGTTCCGGCCCTGGGGCGAGCCCGAGGAGGTGGCGGCGTTCCTGCGCGGGCTCCATGCGCTCGTGCTGCCGACCCGCACCACATCTTCCGTCAAGGAGCAGTTCGGCCGCGTGATCATCGAGGCGCAGGCGTGCGGGGTGCCGGTGATCGGCTCCTCGAGCGGCGCAATCCCGGAGGTGATCGGTGCGGGCGGCTGGGTCGTGCCGGAGCGCGACCCGGCTGCGCTCGCTACCCTGCTCGAGCGGCTCGCGGCGGCGCCGGACGAGGTGCGGGCGCGTGGCGAGGCGGGGCGCGCCAACGTCGCCCGGCGGTTCACCCTCGAAGCGGTGGCGGCGGAACTGGTCGGGGCCTGGCGGCAGGCGGCCGCGTTCCGGGCCGGGGAAGCGCGCCAGCGCCCGGCGCTGGTGGCGGCCGCCTGATGAGCGCGAGCGAGAACGCCCCCGGTCTTTTTGCCCCGGCGGCGAGCCTCCGGCGCGGCCGGGTCCTGCTATTGCGGCCCTTCGGGTGGGCGTTACGCGCAGCAGCGCTATGCCTGGCCGGGGCAATCGGGGTCGCACTCGTGCTCGCGTTCCTCAATCAGACGCATCTCGGGTGGGCCGCCGGCGCCGCCCTCGCCTACGCCGCAGTGCGAGCCGCGCAGCCCGGGCTGCTGCGGGTCGCCGCCGAAGGGAGCCGGGCGCTGCGGGTCGCGGTGGTCGGGGACGGTCCGGAGGCGGCGCGGGTCATCGCGCGGCTCCGCGATGCGGACAAGCGGGACGTCGTCGTGCTCGGGCGCTATGCCGACGGACCGGCGGACGACGCCGGACCAGAACTCCACCCGCGGGACGCTGCGGACCCTGTTGCTCGACGGACGGCTGCACGCCGTGGACGCGATCGTGCTGGCGCCCGAGCCGGACGACCCGGCCGGGCTCGAACGGGCGCGAACGGCGCTGCGCCCAATGGTGCAGCCGATCTACATAGCCTGCGAAGCGGACGCAGCCTCAGCGTCGTTCGGAGGCGCGCGCCTGCTCGCGCTCCAGACGCCGCCGATCGGGCGTTGGCACGGGGCGGCGAAGCGGGGGCTGGACTTCGCCGGGGCGCTGCTGCTGTTGTTGTTGCTGTCGCCGCTGATGCTGGTGATCGCCGCCGCGATCTGGCTGGAATCGCCGGGGCCGATGCTGTTCAGGCAATTGCGCGTCGGGTACAATAACCAACTGTTCTACATCCTGAAGTTCCGCTCGATGCACCACCACGCCGCGGATCCGCTGGCCAAGCAGCAGACCGTGCACGGCGACGCGCGGGTCACGCGCGTCGGTCGCTTTATCCGCCGCTTCAGCCTCGACGAGCTGCCGCAACTGCTGAACGTGCTGCGAGGGGACATGGCGCTGGTCGGCCCGCGCCCGCACGCGCCGGGCACCAGCATCGGCGGCGTGCGGGTGCATCATCTGCTGGAGGACTACGCCTGCCGCCACCGGGTCCGCCCGGGGATCACCGGGCTGGCCCAGGTGCGCGGCCTGCGCGGCGGGCTGCAGACCCACGACCAGGCGAGCGCGCGGCTCCAATCGGACCTCGAATACATAAGGTCCTGGTCGTTTCGGCTCGACCTCCAGGTCCTGCTGCTGACCGCCGTGCTCGAACTGCGCGGCAGCCACGGGTGCTGAGCCGGGCCATGCGGGGAGGGCTCCCTGCCCTGCTGCTCGCGCTCGGCCTCTCCTGCCCGGCGCGCGCACAGTATATCGACACGTTCCTGCCCGCCTCCGTGCCCGGCTTCGACACCGCCCGGGGCGTGACCGTGCTCTCCCGGCTGCGCCCGCTCTACCAGGACCAGGGCGTACACCTCGGCAGCTTCACCGTGCGCGGCGGGCTCGATCAGCGGTTCGGCTACAATTCGAATATCACCGGCACGGGCAACGGGCCGAGCAGCGCGTTCTTCGAGACCAACCCGTCCATCTCGGCGGATTCTGGCTGGTCACGCAACCGGCTCGGCGTGGCCGCGACGGTCGATCGGTTCGACTACCTGTCCGCGCCGCGGCAGAGCCATACCGACGCGACCGTGGGGGTCGGCGGCGGCTGGACGGTCGGGCGCAGCATGCTCGAGCTCGGCTACTCGCACGTGCATGGCAACGAGTTTGCCACCGCCGCCGGCGCTATCGCCTTTGACCAGCCGGTGCCGTTCGACGTCGACGTGGTCCGCGCGAACTACACCTGGGACCGCGGACGCTGGCAGTTCCTGCCGAGCCTCGACCTCCGCTACTATCAGTTCGGCAACGCCGTGTTCGCCGGGCAGACGCAGGACCAGAACTTCCGGGACCGGACGGTGATCACCGGTGGGCTGACGACGCGCTACCTCCTCTCGGAGCAGCGGGCGGTGGTGCTCGTGGTCGAGGGCAGCGGCTCGCACTACGTGCACCCGCAGGCGGGCGTGCCGACGGCGAACTCGACCTCCGTGCTGGTGCTGCCGGGCATCGATTTCCAGACGAGCGGCCCCTGGCGGTATCGACTGCTGCTGGGCGGCGAGGTCAGGTCGTTCGCGGCGTCGCAGTATGGCAGCGAGGTCGCGCCGGTGTTCGAGGGCAGCGTGATCTGGACGCCGACCGGGCTCACGACGGTCACCGCCTCGCTCCGCCGCGCCATCGAGGACCCGCAGACGGAGGGGACCAGCGGCTATACCTTCACCGGTCTGAACCTCGTCGTGGACCACGAGTGGTGGCGCAACGTGCTGCTGCAGGGGCGCGGGTCGTTCGGGGCGGTCGACTACTTCCAGGGGCTGGGGAGCAGCCGGAGTTTCTCGTTCGGCGGCGGGGCGACCTGGCTGCTCGACCCGCATCTAAGCCTGTTCGCCTCGGTCCTGCACACCCACCAGGACGGGTCGGCGCGCCGGCCGGACCCGTCGTTCCCGGGCGCCAGCGTGCTGCCGAGCTTCACCCAGAACCTGATCCTGATCGGCGCCCGGTGGCGGTTGTGAGTGCGCCGGCGCCGGGCTTCGGCGTCGTGCAGGTGGTGAGCGAGTTCAGCAACGCAGGCGGGGTCGAGACGGTGGCGTGGGAGCTCCAGCGCCACTGGGCGGCGCAGGGCGTGCCCAGCCGGGTGCTGGCGGCCACGGCGCCTTGCGGCTGCGCCGGGGTCCGCCTGGCCCTGCCGCGACGGCTAGCAAGGGCCGTGCCGACCCGCGGCCGGTGGCGTTATCTCGGCCGCCCGCTGCTGATACCGGCCTTCACGATGGCGGCGTCGGCGAAGCTCTGGCGCGGCACGCGCCCCGGCGCCTGGGCGGACGGCGCGGTGGTGCTGTCGCATGGCGACAGCCTGCTGGCGGATGTGGTGGTGATCCACGCGGTGAACGCGGCGAGCTTGCGGCAGAAGCGGCGTGACGGGGAGTGGCGCTGGGCGCTGAACCCGATGCACCTCTGGGTGGAGGGCCGCGACCGGCTGGTGCTGCGGGGCGGGCGGGTGCGGCGGTTCGTCGCGGTGTCGCGGCGGGTGGTGACCGAGTTGTGGGAGCACCATCGCGTGGGGCCGGAGCGGATCGCCGTCATCCCGAACGGGATCGACCTCGAGCGGTTCTGCCCTGAGGGGCCGACCGCCGGGCTGCGCGCAGCGTTCGGGATCGGGGCGGAGACCAAGCTGCTCCTGTTCGTCGGCCACGAGTTCGACCGCAAAGGGCTCGGCCACGCCATCTCCGCATTGCGCGAACCCGGCTGCGAGGCGATGCACCTCGTCGCAGTCGGCGCAGGGGACGAGGCGGCATATCGACGCCTAGCGCGGGACCATGGGGTCGGCGAGCGGGTGCACTTCGCCGGGCCGCGCCAGGACATGCCGGCGATCTACCGCGAGGCGGACGCATTCGTGTTTCCGAGCGCGTACGAGACCTTCTCGCTGGTCTGCATGGAGGCGATGGCCTGCGGGGTTCCGGTGTTCGCGGCGCGGGCGGGCGGCATCGAGGACTACCTTCGGGACGGAACCAACGGCTTCACGGTGGAGCGGGACGGACGGTCGGTGGCCGCGTCCTTGGTGTCGGCGCTGGCCGACCCGGCGCTCTCCGCCCGGTTGCGGGAAGGCGCGCGCCGGACCACGACAGGCTTCGGCTGGCCCGCAATCGCCGCGCAGTATCAGGAGTTGCTGTTCGACGTGTGGCGGGAGAAGCGCAGCGAGGCCCCGACGAACTCGGTGACAGGAGTCAGTCAAGGGAAGTCCTTGCATTTTACACGCCAATCACGCTTTAGTGCGCAGAACTGCACCGATGGGTCTGAGATCGCGGACATGCCGAACTCGATGCCTTTTGCTGGTCCGCTGCTGGACGACGATCAAATCCCGCTCACCGATGGTCCGATCCCGCAGCCGCCGCCGGGCCCGCGGCCCGTGACGTCGCGACCGACCGCTGTGCCACCATCGGGGCCGCTGGCTCAGCCGCGCGCCGCCGTGCCTCGGCTTGCCGCGCCGACGGCACCGTCCGTCCCCCCGCTGCGGCCGGCCCAGCGCGCCTGCTACGACGCGCTAGGCCTGGCGATGCGGGAGGGCTACGTCTTCGCGGCGCTGACCGGGCCGGCCGGATCCGGCAAGAGCACGGTGCTGGAAGCCGTGATCACGGACCTGCGCGACCGCTCGCTGCGCTGGATTCGGATCACCGAGCCGGACAAGGTGCCGGCCCGGCTCGCGGCCCAGATCGAGCAGATCGCCTATGCGGAGGCGGGCAAGCCGGAGAACGGCCAACGGCACGTCGTGATCGCGGTCGACGACGCGCACACCGGGTCCGACGAGTTGCTCCGCTGCCTGACGCGGATCTCGACGATGCGCGAGCCGGGGCGTCGCGTCCCGCAGATGCTGCTGGTCGGAAGGCCGGAGCTTTGGACGCGGCTGACGATCGAGGAGTTCGAGCCGCTCGCGCGCCGGCTGGTGGTTCGGGCAACGCTGCCGGCGGTGGACAACGAGGACGATCCGTGGGCGTCGGTCGAGCAGGAACTGACGCACACGATGACGCATCTGCGGGGCGACACGGACCGCGCGCCCGCGCCGCCGGCTTCCATGCCGATCCCGGAGCCGGAGCCGATGCCGGCGCCGCAGCCGGTGCCGGACACCGTGTCGGGGCCAGTGCCGATGCCGCAGGGGCCGGTATTCGATCGGGTGCGGTCGCGCGCGCCCGCGGTCCCGCCCCCACCGCCGCTGCCGCCGCTGCCGCCGCTCGATGAGGACGAGGTCATCCCGCCGCCGAGCATGTACGCGCTGTTTCCGGACGCCCCGCCCGTCGCCGCGACCAAGCCGCGCGAGCGCGAGGGACGCAGCCGATTGCTGCTGCCGCTCGGCTGCCTGTTCGTGACCGTCGCGGCGGTCGCATTCGTGCTGTCGTTCTACGACTGGCCGGACCTGATGGGCGACCTACCCTGGGCCGATACGAAGCCGGCCGCGCCGATCGCCATCCCGCAATCCCCCCGCGCGCAGGCGAGCGGCCTGCCGGCACCGCCATCCTGGGTGGGCCAGAGCCCGTCCTCCGCGCCGACCCACCACGTCGACGCGGCTCCGCCTCCGCCGGCGGCCAAGCCGGTGGAACACCCGCCGGTGATCGCGGCCGCGCCGCCCCCGCCCGCGCCAATGCACACCGCCGAGGCCAGCGCGCCGCCGCTCCCGCCCCCCGCGCCGCCACAGTCCAACTCGCCCCCCACACCGGCCCCCCAAGCGCCGCCGCCGAGCCCACCCGCCCCTGCACCGGCCGCTCCTCCGCCGCCCGCTCCTGCACCGGCCGCGTCCGCGCCGGCCGCCCCGACGCCTGCACCGATCCGGACCGCAGATGCGCGCGACGTCCGCCCGGCGCCGGCCGCGGCGACCATGTCGCCGGCGCTGGTCGCGTTGATGCTGCGCCGCGGCGACGAGGAGTTCGCGATCGGCGACGTGTCCGCCGCCCGCCTGCTGTACCAGCGCGCCGCCGAGGCCGGCAGCGCGCTCGGCGCCCGGCTGGAAGCGCGCACCTACGACGAGGCGTTCCTGCCGCCGGCCGACGCCAACACGCTGTCTGACCTACAGGCGGCGCGCACATGGTACGCACGATCGGCCGCGCTCGGCGACAAGGAGGCTGCGGAGCGGCTCAAGGCGATCGGCGGAGGCAAATAGGCGATGCGCGCGCTGTCCTCTCGGCTGCGCCGCGCGGCGGTCGCGCTTGCACTCGCCGTCGCCGTCGCCGGCCCCGGGTTCGCGGCGCAGGACCGGTCCTGGTCGGCGCCCCGCACCCCGTCGCATGCCCAGCCCGCGATCCCCGACGCCCGCGCCGTCCCGCCCACCTCCGTGCTGGGCATCATCTCCGGCGGCCTGTCCGGCACCTACATTCGGATCGCGGTCGACATCGCCTCCGTGTTCGACAGCACGGGGCAACCGCTGCGCATCCTGCCGATCGTGGGCGTAGGCTCGCTGCAGAACATCTCCGACATCCTGAACATCCGCGACGTGGACATCGGCATCGTGCAGTCGGACGTTCTGGCCTTCCTGCGCCGGAACGCGTCGCCCGGCCTGGAGCAGAATATCGGCTACCTCGCCAAGCTGTATGACGAGGAGGTGCACATCCTCGCCAAGGGCGATATCGCGAGCGTGACCGACCTGAGCGGCAAGACGGTCAACGTCGACGCGAAGGGCAGCGGGACGGCGCTGACCGCCTCCGTCATCTTCGAAGCGCTCGGGGTCAAGCCGAAGATTCGCCAACAACGACCAGGAGACCGCGCTGGCCAAGCTGAAGCGCGGCGAGATCGACGCGCTGGTCTATGTGACCGGCAAGCCGGCCCGGCTGTTCAACGACGCGGCCGGCAGCGGCCTGCACCTGCTCGCACTGCCGCTCAACCCGGATCTGCTCAACACCTATCTGCCGACGCGATTTGAGCATGCCGACTATCCCGGCCTGGTCCCAGAAGGCTCGACCGTCGACACCGTCGCGGTCGGCGCGGTGATGGCGGTGTACAACTGGGTGCCGGGCTCCGAACGCTACCAGCGGCTCGAGCGGTTCGTGAATGCCTTCTTCGACAACATCGCGGCGCTGCAGACCCCGGCGCACCATCCGAAGTGGCGGCAGGTGAGCCTGACGGCGCAGGTGCCGGGTTGGATCCGGTTCCGCGCAGCCCAGCAATGGATCCAGCGGCATGGCCGCGGGACGGCTCCGGAAGGGAACAGCGCGGCCCGCGCCACCACGCCGCAGTAGAAGCTCAGACCCCGAAGACGGCCCGCTCCGTATAGGCCAGGTCGCCGGGCCGGGGCGGGTTGTCGCCCCGGTAGAATTTGGGGAACCCGTCCTGGAACGAGCCCGGCATCCCCGGCAGCCGCTCGTCGGCGTCGGCCACCACCAGCCCGACCCCGTGCCGCATCAGCAGGTGCCGGCCAAGCGGGCGCGCGCAGGCGGCGAAGCGCTGGAGGTCGCGGCAATACAGCAGGTAGGCGAACGGCAGCACGCCGCGGCGGCGGCGCAGGCCGAACACGAACGGCTCGCGCCCTTGCGCAGTCTCGACAACCACGCTGGCGCAGCCCCATTCGGTGTGGTCCCGAAGCAGGGTCGCCTCATCGGCCGGAAGGTCCGGGCCGGACTCGCCCCCGCCGCCGACCGGCATGACCCGGCCGTGCAGCCCCGGCCGCGCCAGCGCCGGCACCGCGAACGCGCGACCGGAGACGTATTGCCGGTAACCCTGAGCGGCGAGCAGCGCCCGGGTTTCCGGCGCGGGCGTCACGTTGAGGACCGTGACATCGCGCCGCCGCAGCGCCTGCCGGACCAGCAGCGGCGCGTAGGGCCGGAACTCGGGGGCAACGTACCAGCTCGAGACGTTGCAGCGCCTGATGCCACCCACCTCGGCGCCGAGCACCAGCAGCACGCCCACTACGGCCGCGTCCGCCTCCAGCACGTAGCCGAATTTCGGCAAACCCTGCGGCGGCGTGCGCTCAACGAGGCGTCGGAGCGCTCGGGCCCAAAACGCGGCGTTCCGCCATGGCTGGAAGCCCGCGGTCAGCAGCGGGACGACCGCGCCGCAGTCGCCCTCCGTCATCTCGCGGCAGAGGACGGCGGCGCGATCCCCGGCAGCGGTGACACCGAAACGCATCGTTTACCTAACTAACATATCGTGGCGACCCGGCGGAAGCCGCCGGCTTCGGAGGCAGATGGTGACTGTAAGAGAAACGATCCTGGAAACGATGGTGCGGGTCGGCGAGCAGCAGGGCAAGCATCTGCCGTCCCTCACGGACGAGCTCAAGCTGCTGGACAGCGGGCTCGAACTCGCTGTGCATCGCGATCATCGTCGCGACCCTGGACGACACGCTCGGTGCCGATCCGTTCAGCGGCGACGGACCGGCGGTGTTCCCGGTGACGGTAGGCGACTTCGTCCGGGCCTATGAGTCCGCTGCCGCCTGAGCGCCGCGCGCTCGGGGCGCTGGCTTCTTGCGGGCCGCCCGTACGGTTCATCGCGGACGCGTCCGGGCGGGTCGCGCTCGCCGACGCCG
This sequence comes from uncultured Alphaproteobacteria bacterium, assembly GCA_963708585.1. Taxonomy (GTDB): domain Bacteria; phylum Pseudomonadota; class Alphaproteobacteria; order Acetobacterales; family Acetobacteraceae; genus JAVVHH01. The sequence continues at coordinate 229,619 of CAVPSW010000002.1, forward strand.
TGTCACCATGCGGGAGCGTCTCGCTGGACGGCGCGTCGGTGCTGATCTCCTCCGTCCGTCAGCTTCCGGCGGCGCTGGCGATGCTGGCGCTGGACGGGGTGGCGCGGCGGATCCTGCTCTGCCCGACGGACCTCGACCCGGCGCACCTGCCGACGATCCTCGAAGAGGGCGAGGTGGACACGGTGGTGACGGACGGGACCGGCCCGGCGTCCCGGCCGGGTCCCGGCGTGCGCGTGGTGCCGATCGCCTCGATCGGAGGCAACGGCGCGGCGGAGACGGAATGGGTGCTGTTCACCTCCGGCACGACCGGCCGCCCGAAGCTCGCCGTGCACACACTCCGAAGCCTGACCGGGCCGCTGGCCGAAGGGCCGAAGCAGGCCGAGGGCGCGGTTTGGAGCACGTTCTACGACATCCGCCGCTATGGCGGGCTGCAGGTCCTGCTCCGAGCGCTGCTCGGCGGCGGGTCGTTGGTGCTCTCGCAGGAGGGCGAGCCAGTCGGAGAATTCTTACGCCGGGCCGCTTCAGCTTCGGTGACGCACATTCTGGGGACCCCAACGCACTGGCGCCGGGCGCTTGATGCGGCCGAAGGCGGACGGGTTGGCGCCGCGCTACGTCCGGCTGTCCGGCGAGATCGCGGACCAGGCCATCCTCAACCAGCTCGCCCGCGCCTTCCCCGGCGCCGGGCTGACGCATGCCTACGCCTCGACCGAGGCCGGCGTGGGGTTCGAGGTGACGGACGGGCTTGAAGGGTTTCCCGCGCACGTGCTGGGACGCGGCCGGACGGGTCGGAAATCCGCGTCATGGACGGATCGCTCCGGGTACGGTCGGGGCGGACCGCGTCGCGCTACCTCGGGGGCGAGACGCTGGCGGACGCGGAGGGGTTCGTCGACACCGGCGACATGGTGATGGAGCGGGACGGCCGCTTCTTCTTCGCCGGACGACGCAGCGGCGTGATCAACGTCGGCGGTCAGAAGGTGCACCCGGAGGAGGTGGAGGCCGTCATCACCCGGCACCCTTCGGTGCGCATGGCGCAGGTGCGGGGGCGGCGGAGCCCGATCACCGGCGCGATCGTCGTGGCCGACCTGGTGCTGACGGAACCTGGCGCGCTCCAGCGCCTCCAATCGGAGATCCTCGCCACCTGCCGCGCCGCGCTCCCGCCCCACAAGGTGCCGGCCCTGCTGCGCGAGGTCGAGGAGCTCGGCATGTCGGGCGCGGGCAAGCTCTCCCGTGCGTAACGTCCTGGTCACGGGCGGCAGCCGAGGGCTGGGGCTCGGGATCGCCGAGGCGCTGGCCGGCGCGGGTTTCTCCGTCGTCGCCGTGGCGCGAAGCGAGGGCGAGCTTCTGGCGAAAGCGCGCGAGCGGAGCGGCGGAGCGTTGCATTTCCGGGCCAGCGACCTCTCGGAGATCGAAGCGATCCCGGCGCTCGTGCGCGAGATCCGGCGCGAATTCGGGCCGATCTGGGGGTTGGTGAATAACGCGGGCGTCGGCGATGCCGGCGTGCTGGCGACCATGCCGGAGGCCGCCATGGAGCGGCTATTGCGCCTGAACGTGCTGTCGCCGCTGGTGCTGACCAAGCACGCCGTGCGCTCGATGATGGCCGGCGGCGACGGCGGGCGGGTGGTGAACCTGTCCTCGGTGGTGGCCGCCACCGGGTATTCGGGGCTCTCCGTCTATGGCGCGACCAAATCGGCGCTGATCGGCTTCACCCGGTCGCTGGCGCGCGAACTCGGCCCGCTCGGGATAACCGTGAACGCCGTGGCGCCGGGCTTCGTGGCGACCGAGATGACGCAGGGTCTGGACGACGCCGACCCGCGCCCGCATCGCCCGCCGCAGCGCGCTCGGCCGGCCGCCGGAGGTCGCGGACGTGGCCGCGGCGGTGCGTTACCTGTTCAGCGAGGACGCGCGCAACGTGACCGGCACCGTCCTGACCGTGGACGCGGGCAACACGGCGTAACGGTCAGCAGCGCAAGCGGCCATCCGCGAGCGCCTGCTGGAGGCCGGCGTCGCACGGCACATACCGGCCGACGGCGCGGTCGAGGAACCAGACCGGGTCGGCAAGGCCGGCATAGCCTTCCGCTTGCAGGCGCGCGGTTGCGAGCTTGAAAGTGCCGGTGAGGTCGAGCGAGCGGCACAGCCGCAGGAACAGCGGCTGCGCATACGGCGGCAGCTTGGTCGCGAGGTGCGCGCGGAGCACCGCAAGGTCTAGCCGCTTGTCCGCCACCAGCGCCGCCATGCCCGCCCTGCCCTCCTGACCCGGCACGCGCACCCCATACACGACGGCGTCGCGCACCCCCGGGCAGCTCCGGACGGCGGCGGCGACCTCGCCGGTGGAGACGTTCTCTCCCTTCCAGCGGAACGTGTCCCCGAGACGGTCGACGAAGAAGTAGAATCCGGCGGCATCGCGGCGCATCAGGTCGCCGCTGCGGAACCAGCAGTCGCCGGGTTCGAGCACGTCGCGAATGAGCTTGCGCGCCGTCGCGTCAGGGTCGGTGTAGCCGTCGAACCGGCGGGCGGGCGCGTCCGAGCCGGCCTCGACCCGGCCAAGCGCCTCGCCAGGCTCATCCACGCCGGCGAGCACACAGAGCCCGTCCGCGCCGCGCAGCGGCTCGCCGGTCTCCGCGTCGATCCGGACCAGCGCGAGCGGGAAACGGGCGGCGAGAAACGGCAGGACGCGGCCGATCGCACCCGGCCGGCCCTCGCAGTTGTAGAGCGACACGCTGCCCTCGGTCGCGGCGTAGAACTCGAGGATCTCCGGGATGGCGAACCGGTCGCGGAACGGCGCCCAGACCGCCTCGCCCAGCCCGTTGCCGCAGGCCAGGCGCAGACAGTGCGACCGCTCGCGGGCACTCGGCTGGCTCTGGAGGAGATAGCGGCACAGCTCGCCGATGTAGAAGAACACGGTGCAGCCATGCCCGACGACATCGTCCCAGAACCGGCCGGCGCTGAAGCCCGGTGCGATCAGCACGGACGCGCCGCGGACCAAGGCGGCGCCGATCGCCACGATGCCGCCGGTGCTGTGCGCGAGCGGCAGGCAGTCGTAGATCCGGTCGTCCTGCGTGATCCGCATCATGCCGGCGAACCAGAGGCTCCACTCGGTGATGCGGCCATGGCTGACATGGGCGGCCTTCGGCAGGCCGGTCGTGCCGGAGGTGAAGACGAGCAGCGCCGGGTCCGACGGGCGCGGGCGGCGGCAAGGCGCCGGCGTGTCCGGCCAAGACCCGAGTTGGGCGTCCAGCTCGGAGAGGGCGAGGACCGGCGTATCGCCCTCCAGCGCGAAGAGCAGCGCGTCATCGGCCAGCACGAGACGGCAACCGGCGACCTCGATGCAATGGCGAAGCGCCGCGCCGGCGAGTTCGGGCTTGAGCAGCGCGACGGTGCAGCCGGCGCGGATCAGGCCGAGCCAGAGCGCAACGAAGTCCGGCCGGTTGGGGAGCAGCAGTCCGACAGTCGACCCGGCGCAGCGCGCGCGCGCCCAGTGCGCGACCCGGTTGGCGCGGGCGGCCAGCGCGCGATAGCTGAGGTCGCCATCTGCGCCGAGCAGCGCCGGCCGCTCGCCATGGCGGAGCGCGAGCTCGTCGAGCATCCCGGCGAGGGTGAGCGAGGGGTCGCGCGCCATGGCGCCCACGGCGTCGAGCGCGCCGATCCAGGCGCCGAGCGGGCGGCCGGCGCTCGCCGCGGCCGGAACCCCGTCCATCACGCGCGCCGCACGTTCCAGTACAGCGGCATGCCGCGGAGCACGCCGGTGAGGCTGCGCGCGTACACGGTCGGCTGGAAGAACTGGCCAAGCGGCATGAACGGCGTGTCCTCGAACGCCTGCGCCTGGATGTCGGCGGCGATGCTCTGCCGCGAGGGAAGGTCCGGGGCCGCAAGCCAGGCGTCGCGCAGCGTTTCGAGCCGCGGAAGCGGTCGGCCAGCCGAACCAGCCGGCGGTGCCGTTGCCGCGCAGCGCCGGGTTGCTGGCCGGGTTCGACATGTCGGCGCCGGTGAGCGAGGTGAAGAACACGCTCCAGCCGCCCTCGCCGGGCGGCGCCTTGCTGGCCCGGCGCGCGATGACGGTGCCCCAATCCATCTCCTGCAGGTCGACGTTCATGCCGGAGCGCTGCAGCATGTCGGCCGCGACCATGGCGAGAGCGGCGATGCGCGGGTAATCGCCGGGGCTGAGCACGACGACACGCTCGCCCTTATAGCCGGCCGCGTCGAGCCGCAGGCGTGCTTTCGCCGGTGAGCGCGGCCCGGCCAGCGTCTCGAGCCCCCGCTCGCTCGCCATCGGCGTGCCCGGGGCGAAGAAGCCGATCTTGTCCCGCCAGAGCGAAGTGGCTTCGCCGGCGACGGCGTTCATGAACGCGGACTGGTCGAGCGCGGGCCAGAGCGCGTGCCGGATGGCCGGGTTGTCGAACGGCGGATGGAGCGCGTTGAACCGCATCAGTCCGATATTGCCGGTGACCTCGACCAAGCCGGTCTGCGAGACCGGGATGGTTCTGCAACGTGGGCAGCAGGTCGAACAGCGGCTGCTCCCACCAGTCCGCCTCGCCCCGCTGCAAGGCGGCGGCGGCGGTCGCGCCGTCGGGGATCACCGAGCACTCCACCCGGTCGAAATGCGCGATCTTCGGGCCCGCAGTCCAGTCGGGCGCGCCGTCCTCGCGCGGCCGATAGTCCTCGAACCGGGCGTAAACGAAACGCGCGCCGGAGACACGCTCGTCGGCGAGGAAGCGGAACGGGCCGCTGCCGACCACCTCGGTCACCTGCTTGAACGGGTCGGTGCTCGCCAATCGCTCCGGCATGATCGGCAGCATGTTGATGCCGATTTTGCCCAGCGCGTCCGGCAGCCAGGGGCACGGCGTGCGCAAGCGGAACACGATCGTGCGATCGTCCGCCGCCGAGAGCTCGTCGGTCGCCGCGAGCAGCGTCTGCCCCCACGCGTCGCGGCGGCCCCAGCGCCGGATGCTGGCGACGCAGTCGCGGGCCAGCACCGGCGTGCCATCGTGGAACCGCAGCCCGTCGCGCAAGCGCAGCCGCCACTCGAGCCCGTCCCGCTCGACCTGCGCCCCTTCGACCATCTGCGGGCGGACGGCGAAGCTGCTGTCCTGCCCGTAGAGCGTGTCGAACACGGCATAGCCGTGATTGCGGGTGACGTAGACGGAGGTCCAGACCGGGTCGACCGCGGCAAGGTCGGCCTGCGGAATGAAGCGCAGCACACGCGCAGGCTCGGCGCGCACCAGGGACGGCGCGGCGAGGCTCGCGGCAGCGCCGGCCAGGAAATGACGACGACGGATCATGTTCTATCCAGCAAACACTGCCGCATTGTAACAAATCCTGGACAAAAATCAAAAACCACAATCGCGATTTCGTGTCACCTGCAGCGAGACATCCTCTGGGCGAGAGGCGTTCGCTGGCGCTACGGTGTGCACCAGACGAGACCTGCCGCAGAGCCAGCGTCGCAAGCGCAATATCGGATGCATCCCTAAACGCACCGAAATGGCCTTGCCACAGCGACTTCGAGACGGAAAGAGGAAAAACCCGCCATGACTCGTAACGCTCCAGCTCTGTTCGCAGCCGTAATGTTTGCCGCGACCGGTCTTGCAGGGGGCGCCGATGCCGCCGTCGTGCTGAATGGTGGCTTTACCGTGACCACCACTACCAGCCAGATCGGCACGGTCCCCGATACGACAGGCTTCACCAACCTGACGTTATTCTCCGGCGTGCCGCAGAACTCCGACCTGTTCGACATCTTTTCACTCGCCCCCGTCACGACGCAGCCGATCAGCGTCTCGTTCAGCCTCTCGGAGCAGGGCGCTGCACCGGTCAGCACGGTGGTGAGCGGCACGATCACCGGCTCCCCCGGGGCCGAGGATCTGGGCTCGGTAACGTTCGCGCCGAATCTGGTCCGGTTCGCGTCCGGCGACTTCATGAACATCAAGCTGTCCAGCGCCAGCTTCGGCAACGACTTCAACGGCACCGTCATCGCAACGTTCACAGTGCCGGAGCCGGCATCGGCGATGCTCCTCGGGGTCGGCCTCTCCGGCGTGGCCGCGGCCTCCATCGCAAGGGCACGGCGCACGTCCAGCTCTGCGCCTCGTCCGCAACTCGTCGGCTAACGATCGAAGCTGGGAGGAACCAGGGATGTCGTTTGAACGCCGTCGCTCGTTGGGCCAGGCCTTGCGCTCGCCTTCACTCCGCTGCGCGCTGCTTGCTGCCGCCGTTCCGCTCGCCGCGCATGCCCAGCCGGCCTGTCTGAACCCGAACGCGCCGCTCTCGGTGGAAGAGGCGCGGCTCACGCGCGTGCTGCCCGGTCACACCTTGTCCGCACCCGAGGAGCTGATCGTGGGCGCCGGGTTCGACCAGATCGCGCCGAACTTCGCGGCCGGGCTCTGCGGCCTCACCGATTTCAACACGGCCCAGACCTATATGCAGACGCAGGGCCAGCTCCTCTGGCGAGCCGCGGTGAACCGGGCGCAGGGTCGCACATCGGCCGGCACGCTCCCGCGCAGCGACGACCGCCCGCTCTACTGGGCCCGGCTGCAGATGGAGGCGGCGCTTGGCCGAGTGGCAGCCGTCCTTCGCGCTCACGCGCCGACCAGGTGACCTCGCTGCACCCACACCTTCGTCGAGTGGTCGCGCGGGCAGCGGGAAATCAGCTTCCCAGACCGACTCGAAGGTGAAGCGGATCATCATGAGCGGTTCGATCCGTTCACGCTCGATGCCGGCCCGAACGGCAACGGCGTCCGGACCGGCAACCCGTCCGGAGCGACGATCCTCTCGCTCGATGGCACCCGCTTCCAAACCGCCGACGGCGAGACCGCGGTCATCCACACCTACATCCTGCCCGTCAACTACGGTCCGTTCGAGGGCGGGATGCAGGAGAACACGATCGGGCCATTCATGGCGCCGAGCGCGGAGCGGGTCGACGCCTCGATCACGATGAGCCAGGGCGGAACGTCGGTCGAGTATGATCTCGAGCAGTGGAACGGGCGCTACCACGGTCCCTCCATCGGCAACGACAACATCGCCGTCTGCCCGAGGATCAGCGTGAACGGCGTCCTGCAGTATCAGCTTCCGTCCACCGGCCAGTGCGACATCGATCCGCCGCAGCAATGGGTTCCCCATCCCGCGACATGGACCCGCGACCAGCCCCCGCAATTCACGACCACGACCCTGCCCATCGCCACCATGATCGGGGCGAATACCGGGAACGGCATCACGCCGCCGCCCGGTGACGCCTGGACCGGTATCGGCGCCTTCAACGTCGTCTGGCATACGAACTACACGGAGTTCCCGGACTGCAACGTCCCGACCGTGGTGACCGTGAACACCCCGGTGCCCACCACCTATCCGCCCCCGACTGCGCCGATCCCGCCTGCTCCGGGCGTCTGCGCCGAGAGCGGCGGCGGCGGCGACTACCTGTCGAACGAGAGCGCCTATCGGAACACGCTCCTGCGCGACACGTTCGGGCTGAATATTCTCGCCGGCCACATCCATACGCCCGTCATGTCCCATTTCGACCCGAGCAACCTCTACAACGTGACGGACCCGACGTTCGAGGCGTGGCGGGCGGCGATCGTCGCCCAAGGCCGGAACCTGGTCATCACGGTTGCCAACCAAATTCCGGCCAAGTAGCGCCAATCATGATCAGGCAAACGCCAGTCAGGTCCCTGTCGAGCAGGTCGTCGATCACTCCCATCAGGAGCAAGCGGACCATGCCACACTATCTTCTGCACACGTTCGTGGCGGCGTCGGCGGCGCTGCTCCTGCCATCCCTAGCTCGAGCGCAGCCGGCGTTCCCCGACTGTCCCAATAATTTTCCCGGCGGCATTCCGCCGCGGGTGGCCGGGCAGGAGTTGTCCGGAGACGTGAGCCAGCTCTGCTACGACGGCTTCGCCGTGATGTACTCGCGGAGCAAGCCGGGCCCGCTGAGTTCGTCCCACTTCTTGACCAAGCACCAGATGGCGGCCGCGGCTGCCACGCCGTCGGCGACCAGCGAGCACGCCGAGGCGCGTCTGCCTCCCAACCAGCGCACGGCCATGTCCGATTACGCGACATCGGGCTATGCGGTTGGACAACTCAGTCCGACGGCGGACATGCCGAACGCCGCGTCCAAGTCGGAGAGCGCGACGTTGGCGAACGCCGTGCCTCAGACTCCCGCACTCAACCGCGGTCTCTGGAAGTCCATCGAGCAGATCACCCGCAATCTCGCTTCCAAGGATGACGTGATCTATGTCGTCAGCGGCCCGATTTTTGGGCCTGGCACCGTACGGACGAGCGGCCAACTCGCGGTTCCCGAAGGGGTTTACAAGGCGATCTACAACCCGGAACAGGGCTGGGCCGGCGCATATGTCTGCCAGAACACGAGCAATCCGACCTGCCAGACGGTGACGATCGCTCAACTGCAGCAGATGACGGGAGTTGACGTGTTTCCCGCCCTGCCCGAAGCGGTTAAGAACGCGGCTGCGCCACTCCCATCCCCGGCTGGATGAACGATCGCCGCCCGGGCAGGGCGGCGATCCCCTACTCGGCGGCGGCGACCATCTCCTGCTCGGTCTCGTCGTTCTCGATCCCGTCGAGGTAAGCGCGCTCCTGGTCGGACGCGCCGAGGGTGCGCCAGTCCTCGGTCTTAGGGACGATCCCCTGGTACGACCGGAGCTTGGCCATCGGCAGGTGCGGCGCGGCCAGGCCGATCGGGTCCGCGCCGGCCTCGAACCGGCCGAGCGCGTCGAGCATCAGGCGGCGGAACTGGATGACCGCGATGTCGGACGCGCCGAGCCGCTCGGAGGTGCGGTCGGCGATCGGGCCCATCGACTCCCACATGGCGATGTCCTGGTTGGGGATGCCGGGGATGCCGGTGTAGTTGCCGAGCCGCATCGCCTGGCGGTCCTGGCCGTAATTGTTGCCGGCGGTGCGCAGGACCGGGCGGTAGTCGCGGTCGAGGTCGATGCCGGGCTGGGCGACGCAGAATTTGCGCCAGGCTTCCTGGTCGATGCAGGTGGCGCGGTCGCCCCAGGCGAGGAAGTGGAAATAGGAGCTCGTGTCGTCGCGCGGGGTGATGACGCTGGCGACGTTGTAGCTGCTGTTGGGCGGGATCAGGGCGATGAACGGGGCGACGTAGGTGGTGATGCGCACGTAATCCTGGGTCGCGGCATCCTTGATCGGGCGGCGGATGGCGGCGTAGCGCATGCCGTAATTGGTGACCTGCACCTGGATGCGCGGGTTCTTGTCGGTGGACGGCCGGGTCCAGTGCGTGTCGGACGGCGCCGGCGGTGGCGACGCGGGCCGGGCGCATGTCGGAGGAGTGCAGGCTGGAGCTGTGGGCGCTGTCGATCTGGCCCTCCATGATCTGCGCCCAGTTGCACGGCAGCTGGATGCGGACGATCGAGACCCGCTCCGCCCCGGTCGGCGCCCAGGGCGGCGGCTCGAACGCCGGCATGGCGTCGGGCGGGCCCATGTAGACCCAGACAAAGCCGCCGGCCTCCTGCGCGGGATAGGCCGTATGCTTGACCCGGTCGGCGAACCCGCTCGCGGCGGGCTCGGACGGCATCTCGACCACGTTGCCCTCCACGTCGAATTTCCAGCCGTGGTAGAGGCAGCGCAGGCCGCACTCTTCGTTGCGGCCGAAGAACAGGGAGGCTTTCCGGTGCGGGCACTTCTCGCCGAGCACGCCGAGGCGGCCGTCGCTGTCGCGGAAGGCGACCAGGTCCTCGCCGAACAGGCGCAGCCGCACCGGGTCGCCGTCCGGGGTGGCGAGCTGCTCGGAGAGCGCGGCGGGGACCCAATGGCGGCGCATGAGCCGGCCCATGGGCGCGTCGCCCTCGACCCGGCAAAGCCGCTCGTTTTCGTCCGCCGTGAGCATGGGCGCGTTTCCCCTGTGCTTAGTTGCCTAAGCAATTTAGCGGCGGCGCCGGGGCGTGTCCAGCATCGGCGGTGCACAGGAGGGTGAGCGAAGGCGCAGTTGCGCCACGTTGCTTAGGACACTAAGTGCTGGCCGAAACGGGAGGAACGGCGTGAGCGAAGACGAGCTGATCCCCGTGCGCGTGGCGCGGGCGGAACCGGTGGCGGACGGGATCCACCTTTTCGAGCTGCGCCATCCCGATGGCGTGACGCTGCCGCCGTTCACCCCGGGCGCGCACCTCTCGTCAGGTGCGGGTGCCCAGGGCATGGCGATGCGCAACTACTCGATCGCGTCCGACCCGGCGGACCTCAGCCACTACGTGATCGCGGTCAAGCGCGAGGAGAGCGGGCGCGGCGGGTCGGTAGCGCTGATCGACCGGACGCAGGCGGGCGACACGCTCCATGTCTCGGCGCCGCGCAACCTGTTCGAACTGGACGGCAAGGCGCCGAGCTACATCTTCGTCGCCGGCGGCATCGGCATCACGCCGATCCTGTCCATGATCCACTTCGTCCAGGCCGAGGGCGGCCAGCCGTGGAAGCTCTACTACCTGACCCGCAGCCGCGCTTCGACCGCCTTCCTCCCTGCCCTCTCCGACCCGGCGCTGAAGCGGAACGTCGTCATCCACCACGACGACGGCGATCCCGACCGGGCGTTCGATCTCTGGCCGGTGTTCGAGACGCCGAGCCGGGCGCACATCTATTGCTGCGGCCCGCGCCCGCTGATGGACGGCGTGCGCGACATGACCGGTCACTGGCCGGCGAGGCAGGTCCATTTCGAGGATTTCGGCTCCGACCTGGTCCGCCCGCGCGCGGACGACGTCACCTTCACCGTGCGCCTGGCCCGAACCGGCGCGGCGCTCGAAGTGCCGCCGGGGGTGACGATCATGGAGGTGATGCGCCGCCACGGCCTGCGCGTCCCGTCCTCCTGCGAGAGCGGCACCTGCGGCACCTGCCGGACCCGGCTGCTGGAAGGCGAGGCGGACCATCGCGACCTCGTGCTGACCGAAGCCGAGCGCCGGACCGAGATCATGGTCTGCGTGTCGCGCGCGAAGTCGGCGGAGCTCGTGCTGGACGCGTGATCGGCATCCAGCTTCAGCGCGCGCAGCTTCAGCCAGGAATTGCGAACGGTCTGGCCGGTTTGGCGCTAACGCGGCCGGCCTTCCTCTTGAGCGTCGTGCCACACGTTCACAATGATGACCTGGCCTTCGTCCTCATCGACCAGATACTGCACCGAATACGGCCACGTGGGATGTCCTAGCTCGCGCGTCGATGCTTGTGGACCACCAATGCCGCGACCAAGCCAGGGGTTCCGCCCCAAGCTGTCGCCGAGTTCCCGAAGCGACCTAGCTACGCGAGCAGTCGCTTCGGGCGCCCCGCGGCGCTTGATGTAAACTTCGGATATCCCTGATCGCCTCGCGGGCTTCGTCGGTCCAGACGACCCGCACTATCGCAGGCGCGTCGTGCTGTATGCCCCAGGATCAAGTTTCGCGTCAGTCTTCGGTGGCTCGAGATCAGCGTCTTCGCTCTGTTCCATGGCGAGGAGCCATTCGGTCATGCGCTCGTGCGAAATCGTGCGGCCTTCGGCCACGGCCGCGCGCGCTCGTTCCGCAATCTCGTCAGGTCCAAGACGTTCAGGCAGCATGTCCTTCATGAGTTCACTGTAGCAGATCAACGCAGCTTGCGCATTATGCTCCGCTCGCGGCAGCGCCGATGATGGCGAGGAGGTCGGTCTCAGCCGCGGACTCGCTCGCATACCGCGGCACGGTGGTCACGAACGGCCGCTCCGCGTCGTGCGGATGATAGATCTCCAAGTAATAACGGCCGGACCGCTCGTCCCGCACCGGCTCAATCCGAATCAGCGCCATCCTCGTCCTCCTCTTCCCCGGCCGCGTCGGCCTGGAGCTGCGCCTGCATCGCATGCAGCAGCGCCAGCAGCATCGTCCGCTCCCGCTCGGTCATCCCTGCCGTCGCCAACTCGACCACCTCGATCGCCGAGGGCAGCAGCGTCTTCTCCAGCGCCCGGCCCTTGCGGGTGAGATACACGTTCATCTTGCGGCGGTCGCTCGCGTCGCGCTCGCGGCGCACCAGGCCGCCCTTCTCCATCGAAGCGATCGCCGACAGCGCGGTCGGCTCCATCGTGCCGGTCATCCGCGACAGCTCGCGTTGCGTCAGCCCGTCCTGGTCCCACAGCACGCGCAGGTAGTACCACATGCCCAGCGTGACGCCGTGCGGCTCGATCCGCGCCTGCAGCGCGCGCTGCACCAGCCGGTGCGTCTGCCGAACCTGGTAGCCCACGCTCGCGTCCAGCGGCAGGCTCGGCTTGCCGCCCCGCTCCGTCCGCATCCCCATCCATTTCGCCGCTCGACAATCGAAGCGACCGCAGCTTAGATCGCTTCGAAGCCTACGCAATGCCCGCCGGGCGCGAGATGTGGGCGCCAGATCGGCCGGAGGAAATATCGCATGCGCTGGAGCCTGACCCTGGTCCTTCTCGGCTTGCTGACCGGGGCCGCCAGTGCTGCCGAGCCTTACACGATCGACGTCATCCTGCCGCTCACCGGGCCGGGCGCGCTGCTGGGAACCACGGAGCAGCAGGCGCATCCAGCAATTCGAGCGCGTCTATGCCAAGGACAAGACCATCGGCGGCCGCCCGGTGCACTTCACCTTCCACGACGACGGCTCCAGCCCGCAGACCTCCGTCCAGCTCGCGACCGAGATCGCGGGCAAGAAGCCGGCGGTGATCCTCGGCTCCGCGCTGGTCGCCATGTGCAACGCGATCACGCCGCTGATGCGCAGGGGCCCGGTCGATTACTGCTTCTCGCCGGGCATCCACCCGGCCGAGGGCAGCTACGTGTTCAGCGGCAGCATCAGCACCAAGGATCTCGGCGCCGCGCTGCTGCGGTTCTTCCGGCTGAAGGGCTGGACCCGGATCGCTATGATCACCAGCACCGACGCCTCCGGCACGGATGCGGCGCGCAACATCCACGAACTTCTCGCGCTGCCGGAGAACAAGGACCTCAAGCTGGTCTCCGAGCAGACCTTCAACCCGAGCGACATCAGCGCCTCCGCGCAGATCGAGCGGCTCAAGGGCGCCGACCCGCAGGCGGTGATCGCCTGGTCGACCGGGGCGGCGATCGGGGTCGTGTTCAAGGCGATCAACGATGCCGGCCTCAACGTCCCGGTCGCGACCACGGACGGCAACCAGACCTTCGCCACCATGGACCGGTTCGCCGCGATCCTGCCGAAGGAGCTGTACATCCCCTCGCCGGAATGGCCGATCAGCGACAAGATCCAGGACCCGCCGGAGGTGCTGGCAGCCAAGAAGGCGTTCTACGCCGCGCTCGAGGCGGGGAACATGAAGCCGGACAACGCGGCGGCGCTCGCCTGGGACCCGACGCTGATCGCGTTCGCGCGCGCTGCAGAAGCTCGGCCCGGACGCGACCGCCGAGCAGGTGCGGTCGTATCTGGCCGGGCTGAAGGGGTTCGCCGGGATCAAGGGCATCTATGACTTCCCCGCGGTCCCGCAGCGCGGGCTCAGCGAGACCAACGTGTTCATCACCCGCTGGGACCCGGCCGCCAAGACCTGGGCCGTGGTGAGCAAGGCGCGCGGCGAGCTGCTGCAATAGCCGGCGGCGGCCGACGGCGGTGAACGAGGCGCTCCAGATCGTCGTCGGCGGGCTGCTGGTCGGCGCGACCTACGCCGCGATCGCGCTCGGGCTCTACCTCGTCTACCGCGTCACCGGCGTGATCAACCTGGCGCAGGGCGCGTTCTGCGTCCTCGCCGCGCTGCTCGCCTGGAGCTTCGAGACCAAGCTCGGCCTCGGCACCCTCCCCGCCGTGCTCCTCGCGATCGTGCTGACCACCGCCGCGGGCGCGCTGCTCGGGGCGACCGTGTTCGTGCCGGGCCTGTCCAAGCTCTCCAACGGCAACATGCTGATGCTCTCGGCCGGCGTGCTGACGATGCTGCAGGGGCTGCTCCAAGCGGCCTGGGGCACGCAGCCCTACGCGTTGGCGCCCTTCGGGGCCGATCGGCCGGTCTCGCTCCTCGGCGTCTCCATGCCGACCCAGGGCGTGTGGGTGCTCGGAACCTCGGCCGCCGTCGCGGTCCTGCTGTGGCTGGCCTTGACCCGAACCGGCCCCGGCCGGGCGCTCCGGGCCTGCTCCGAGAACCCGGTGGCCGCACGCCTGGTCGGCATCTCCGTCCCCCGCATGACCCTGCTGAGCTACGCGCTCTCCGCCGGGCTCGGAGCGATCGCGGGCGTAGTGATCGCGCCCACCACCTCACTGGAGTTCGACACCGGGCGCCTGTTCACCACCGCCGCCTTCATGGCGGTGATCATCGGCGGGCTCGGCTCCTTCGCCGGCGCGATCGTCGGTGGCCTGCTGCTCGGCGTCATCAGCCAGCTCGCCACCGCCTACGTCTCCTCGCTGTTCAGCTCGGCGATCACGCTCGGGCTCCTGTTGCTGGTGCTGGTGATCCAGCCGAGCGGCCTGATCCGCGCCCGGGTCGGCCGACGCCAGGACGTGCGCGAGGAGGCGCGGGTGCAGATGCACCTGACCCGGCTCCGCCCGCGCACGGCCTGGCTCGGCGGCGGCCTCGTCCTGCTGGCGGCGCGCTCGTGCCGCTCGTGATCACCAGCCCCGGGGCCCTGAGCGCGCTCGTGATCTCCGGGATCCTGTTCATCGCCCTGCTCGGGCTCGACGTGGTCATGGGCTATGCCGGGCAGGTCAACCTCGGCCAGGCCGGGTTCATGGCGGTGGGCGGCTACGTCGCCGGCTACATCGCCACCAATTACGACGTCGAGCCGATCGCTCGGCGTCCTCGCCGGCGATCGTGCTGGCCGTGCTCTGCTCGCTGATCCTGTCCGTGGTGACCGTGCGCCTGCGCGGCCTCTATCTCGCCCTGGCGACCCTGGCCTTCGGCCTGCTGGTCGACAGCTTCGCCGTCGGCCTGATCGACTGGACCGGCGGGCCGTCCGGCCTGGTCGGCATCCCCGGCTTCTCCCTCGGCGCGATCGACTTCGACACGCCGGAGCGGATGTACTACCTCGTGCTCGGCATCGACGCGGTGCTGCTCCTCCTGCTCGGCGGCGCGCTCAGCGCCGGCTTCGGCCGCGCGCTCCAAGCCGATCCGCACCGACCAGCTCGCCGCCGCGGCGCTCGGCATCCCCGTCGTGCGCATGAAGGTCGCGGCGATGGCGATCAGCGCCGCCCTCGGCGCGCTGTCCGGCGCGCTCTACGCCTATTTCTTCCATTTCCTGTCGCCGGAGATGGTCGGCACCGGCCGATCGCTCGAGCTCGTCGCCATGCTGATCGTCGGCGGCGAGGGCACGCTGTTCGGCCCGGTCCTCGGCGCCGCGATCCTGACCGTGCTGCCGACCGTCTCGCAGCCGCTCGCGCTCTACAAGACCTTCGCGACCGGCGCGCTGCTGGTGCTGTTCTTCCTCTACATGCCGCAGGGCCTGTTCGGCTGGCTGGTCCCGCGCGTGCAGCGGCGGGCGGCATGACCGAGGCGCTCGTCGTCACCGGGCTGAAGCGCGCCTTCGGCGGCGTGCTGGCGACGTCGGACGTCTCCTTCGCGGTCCCGTCGGGCACCGTCTGCGCCCTGATCGGCCCGAACGGCGCGGGCAAGACCACCCTGTTCAACCTGATCACCAACCTGATCGAGCCGGATGCGGGCGAGGTGCTGCTCTACGGGCAGAGCCTGACCGGGCTGCCGACCAGCCGGATCGCCGGCACTCGGCCTAATCCGCACCTTCCAGAGCGCGCGCGTCTTCCCCGGCATGACCGTGCTGGAGAACGCCCTCGCCGGCCGCCACCGCCTACTGCGGTCCGGGGCCTGGGCCTCGGCGCTTCGGCTCCCCAGCGCGCGACGCGAGGAGCGCGCGCACGCGGCCCGCGCGATCCGGCTGCTGGAGCTGGTCGGCCTCGGGGCGCAGCGCGACACCCACGCCACCCTGCTGCCGATGGGCGCGCAGAAGCTGCTCGAGGTCGTGCGCGCGCTGATGGCCCAACCCCGCGTGCTGCTGCTCGACGAGCCCGCCGCCGGCCTGAACGATACGGAAACCGCCGAACTCGCCGCCCTGCTGCGCGCGATCCGCGACAGCGGCATCACCGTGCTGGTCGTCGAGCACAACATGTCGCTGGTCATGGGCGTGGCCGACCAGGTGATCGTGCTCGAGGCCGGCCGCGTCATCGCCTCCGGCAGCCCGGCCGCCGTCCAGGCCGACCCCCGCGTCATCTCCGCCTATCTCGGCGCCGAGGCGGCCTGATGCTCGAACTCGAAGCCGTGTCCGCCGGCTACGGGCGCGACCGCGTCCTTCAAGGGATCGACCTGCTGCTGCGCGAAGGCGAAGTCGTCAGCCTCATCGGCGCCAACGGTGCCGGAAAATCGACCCTCCTCAAAACGATCTCCGGCCTGATGCGGCCGATATCGGGAAAAATCCGGCTGGAAGGCGAGGACATCGCCACCCTCTCGCCCGCTTCCCGGCTCCGCCGCGGCCTCGCCCACGTCCCCGAGGGGCGCCAGGTGTTCGGCGGCATGAGCATCCGCGAGAACCTCCTGCTCGGCGGCTATGTCGGCGCCACCGCGGGCCGGCTCGACGAGGTCTGCACCCTCTTCCCGGTCCTCGGCGAGCGCCTGGACACGCCCGCCGGCAACCTCTCCGGCGGCCAGCAACAGATGCTGGCGATCGCGCGCGGCCTGATGTCGGGCCCACGGATCGTGCTGCTCGACGAGCCCAGCCTCGGTCTCTCGCCCCTGCTGGTCGGCGAAGTCTTCCGACTGGTGCAGGGCCTGCGCGGCCGCGGCCTGACCGTGCTCCTCTCGGAGCAGAACGCCCGCGCCGCGCTCGCCATCTCCGACCGCGGCTACGTCATCGAGAACGGCCGCATCGCCCTGGCCGGCCCGGCCGAGGACCTGCTGCATTCGCCGGAGGTCGCCGCGCGTTACCTTGGCGTCGGCGCCGCGCACCGGGCCGACGAGGACGAACGGCGCCTGGCCGAGGCGCTGCGCGCCTGCCTGCGCGAAGACGGATAAGGAGAACGCAATGAGCAAGCTGCAACTCGGGATCGCGGTCGGCGACTACGACCGGATGCGTCCACTGGTGGACGGCACCGTGGCGATCGACGGCGTAGACCCGCAGTTCATGCTGCTCGACCCCGAGGAAATCTTCTTCCGTGCCTTCCGCCACGCCGACTTCGACGTATGCGAGCTCTCTTTGTCGAGCACGAGCGTAAAGACGGCAAACGGCGACTGCCCCTACATCGGCGTGCCCATCTTCCCCTCCCG
Organism: uncultured Alphaproteobacteria bacterium; assembly: GCA_963708585.1. Classification (GTDB taxonomy): domain Bacteria; phylum Pseudomonadota; class Alphaproteobacteria; order Acetobacterales; family Acetobacteraceae; genus JAVVHH01. The sequence continues at coordinate 246,786 of CAVPSW010000002.1, forward strand.
CGCCTTCCGCCACACGTCGATTTATGTCCGCACCGACCGCATCAAGTCGCCCGCGGACCTCAGGGGCAAGCGCGTCGGCGTCCCCGAATACCAGCTCACCGCGAACGTCTGGGCCCGCCTGGTCCTCGAGGAAGATTTCGGCATCAAGCCCTCGGACCTGACCTGGGTCCGCGGCGGCTACGAGCACCCCGGCCGCGTCGAGAAGATCACCCTAAACCTGCCCGGCGACGTTCGCCTGGAGAGCGTCCCCGAGGGCGCCACGATCTCCGGCGAACTCGCCTCCGGCGCCTTGGACGCCGTCATCGGCCCCCGCGCCCCCTCCTGCTTCGACGCCGGCCACCCCCATGTCGGCTACCTCTTCGCCGACCCGAAGGCGGAGGCCGAGGCCTGGTATCGCCGCACCAAGCTCTTCCCCATCATGCACCTCCTCGGCGTCCGCCGCACCCTAGCCGAGCAACACCCCTGGCTCCCCGCCGCGGTCTTCAAAGCCTTCGACCGCTCGAAATCGGTCGCCCTCGCCAAACTCGGCGACACCGCCGCCACCAAGGTAACCCTCCCCTTCGTCGAGGAGACCCTCCGCTCGGTCCGCGCCCTGATGGGCGACGACTACTGGTCCTACGGCTTCGAACCAAACCGCCACGTCCTGGACCGCTTCCTCCGCCGCCACCACGAGGAGGGGCTGTCGTCCCGCCTGCTGCGTCCCGAGGAGCTGTTCCACCCGGCGACACTGGAGAGCCACAAGATCTGACATCCGATTTCGGCCGATTTCGGTGAGACCGCTTACAGGCGAGAAGGAAGAGAACCGGACTGTCGGGTGTGAGATTGTCTCTGGCAATGTCGACCCGTTTCGGTCGCAGGGGACCGAGAAGTCGGTTCCCGAGACCGGTCTTCACGAACTCGGTTAAGCTCAACCAGCCGGAACCACCTCCATTCTGAGGCGCGAGTTCGTCGTGATCCAAATTTTGAACTTGCGGTCGCATGGCAATGCCGCGCCGTCCCCGGTCGCGCGCAACGTCACCACGTAGGGCAGTTCTCGTCCGATTATCCGCTCACCCCCTCCGTCCAGGTAGCCCGCGCGAAAAGGGACATGCAGCGTCGCCATTGTGTCCCCGGCCGTGTTGTCTCCAGGCTCATTGTAAGTGGCAAGCTGCTTGAAACGAAAGTCACCAGGGTTGAGATTCTCCTCCGGCCCCAATAACGGGATTGGTTCGGCGAGATTGCCCTCGTTCGGGTCCACCGCCAAGGCGTAGACGCGAACCTGCCGAACAGGCCCTCCACCCACGTTGGACACTTTCACCGACAAAGTGCGACGGACGTTGCGGTACAGCCCGCTCCGCTCCTCTTCATAGCCGCGGTTCCCCGGCTGAAAATCGATTTCAAGACGTCCTTGTGAGGCGACCTGTTTACGGAGGACATCGCCTCGCGCGCGTTCTCGGCGCCACGCCGCGAACGCTGCGGCCAGGTAGCTGACCGCGGCCGTGGCGCCGAGAATCATACCGAGCAGCACCGGAGTCCACAAACGGCGAGGCGCACGTCAGGCCCACGCTCAGGTCCTCCGCACATCCCGGAGAACCAGTGCGTGAAGACAGACACCACGAAGGACCAGGCGTCAGCAAGCATGGTTACCCTCAATTCTGCATTCGGTGCGGACTGACCGTTTAATCCTCACGAAAGCCATCGAGATCCTCAGCCACCGGTTTCCTGCGGTCGGCTACAGCTGCATCGGCCCCCCTAGCAAGCGTAGGGTGGGGTGCTCTTCCGCACCCCACCGCCCGACGCCGCACCCGAGCTTCCCCCCCCACCCCTCGCGCACTCCCGCCTCACTCACTCTCCCCTTCGCCAAACTCGCCCGCTTCGTCCCCATCACCGCACCAACCGACCGGATAAAACCCGCGCGCCAACGCTTGCCGAAACGAAGAATACGGCCAAGCCCCCGCGCTCGCGGCCAATCCGTGCTTCACCGGATTGAAGTGGACGTAATCGACGCACCGGGCGAAATCCGCTGCATCACGCACCGTATGTTCCCAGAACCGACGCTGCCAAACCCGGCGCTCTCCCCTCGCCGCCCGGGAAGCCGAGCGGTCCTCTCCCGGCGGGATCGCCGCCGAGAACCACCGCTTGATCAAAGCCCATCGCGCCGAATACGCCCCGTCGCCCTCGGGCAGCGTCCACACCGCATGCATGTGCTCCGGCAGCACCACCCACGCGTCGATACGGAACGGATGCAGGCCCCGCGTGCGAGCGACAGCCGCGCGCAGCGCGGCGATCTCGCGCACCAGCAGGTCGCTGCCCCGGTCGGCCAGCGCAACGGTGAAAAATACGTCCCGCCCGCGACCCGGTTGCGGCGGTAATCGGGCATTGTCAGCCGACCACGTGTGTCGTCGCGGCATTCAGCATCGCATCGCAGGGGTGGGGTGCGAAAGCGCACCCCACCCTACACCTGCGGCCCGCTATTTCCCGAGAGCGTCGCCCTCAACGCGAACGATCGGACGGCACAAGCCTGGCCGCGTGAGCTTCCGCGCGGTAAGCGTCCCCCCTTGCCAACCTCCCACCCCTTATGTTCCCCTTCCGTTCGTGCTCCCGCCCGCCGCCCTCCACGTCGCCGACCGCCTCATCACCACCCTGATGACCCTCTTCCACGCCGTCGCCCATGTCGCCGGGACCGGCAGCACCCCAACCCTCCCCGTAACCGCCGCCGAAACCCTCTTCTTCCGCCTTCACCGCCTTGTCCTCCGCCTCATCCGTATTAGCAACCTCGGCGTCCCCGCCCCGAGGCAGCCCGCGCCCGCCGCCCCACCCCAACCACTGACGCAGCGTCCCCCCACCCCGCGCCTCCCGCCCCTCCCAGCCCTCCCGCGCCGACCCGGCTGGCTCCTCGCCGCCCTGCCCGACGCCGCCCCCGCCGTCGCCGCCGACCTCCGCGACATCCTCGCCGACCCGGCCATCGCCACCCTCCTCGCCACCGACCCATTCGTGGGCCGCGCCCTCCGCCCCCTCCTGCGCGACCTCGGCCTGGAAGCCGCCCCGCCCCCCGCGCCCCCCGCGCCCCCCAACGCCCCCCCGCCCAGCGCCCCGCCCCCCGAACCGCAACACCGCGCCCCACCGCGCGACCCGGCGCCGCCCTCGCAGAGACAGAACCCGAACCCGCCCCCCCCCTCGCCTCGAAATTCTCCCTTCCGCACGCAAAGTCTTTTCACGCCCTACTCATTCCGATATCGTAACGTATGAGACCCGGCTTGCGACGCTGACGCGCTTCGCCGAACCTCGGGCAACTCGGGGAGACGACCATGAGCGCAACCGCTGGGGACCTCGGCGCACGCCGCCAAGAATTCTACGACCGGATCAGCCGGGACAACCTGACCCCGCTCTGGCTCTCCATGGCCAACCTGATCACCCCGGAGCCAAAGAGCCCCTGCGTCCCTGCCTCCTGGCGCTTCGCCGACGTCCGCGCCGCCATGATGGAGGCCGGCGGTCTGATCTCCGCCAAAGAGGCCGAGCGCCGAGTCCTGGTCTTCGAAAACCCGGGCCTGCGCGGCCAGAGCAAGATCACCACCGACCTCTACGCCGGCGTCCAGCTCGTTCTCCCCGGCGAAGTCGCCCCCGCCCATCGCCACACCCAAACCGCGCTCCGCTTCGTGCTCGAGGGCGAGGGCGCACACACCGCCGTCAACGGCGAGCGGACGCTGATGCGCGAGGGCGACTTCATCATCACCCCGCCCATGGCCTGGCACGACCACGGCAACGAGAGCGACGCCCCGATGTTCTGGCTCGACGGCCTCGACATCCCCGTGGTGCAGTTCCTCGACGCCTCCTTCGCCGAGCATCTCGGCGAAGACGCCCAGCCCATCACCCGCCAGCCCGAGGACAGCGCCGCCCGCTACGGCGCCGGCCTGCTGCCCGTCGACCATCACCGCCGCGGCACCTACTCGCCCATCTTCAACTACCCCTACGCCCGCACCCGCGAAGCGCTGGAGCGCATGAAGCGGCAAGACGAGTGGGACCCCTGCCACGGCCTGAAAATGCGCTACGTCAACCCGGAGACAGGCGGCCACGCCACCGCCACCATGGGCACCTTCATCCAGCTCCTCCCTGCCGGGTTTCGCACCCAATCGTATCGCTCAACCGACGCCACCGTATTCGTGCCAATCGAGGGAAGCGGCCGCAGCACGATCGGCGAGGACTTTACCGTCGAATGGAGCAAGCGCGACTTGTTCGTGGTGCCCAGCTGGCACCGCGTCCGGCACGAGGCCGAAGAGGAATCCGTCCTGTTCTCCTTCTCCGACCGACCGATCCAAGAAGCCCTCGGCCTATGGCGGGAGGACCGCGGCAATGCTTAGGCTCGCCCTCGCTCTCCTGCTCCTCGCCGCGCCCGCCTGGGCGCAGATCCCCGGCAACGTCATCAAGATCGGCGTGCTGAACGACATGACCGGCCCCTTTGCCGACCTCTCCGGCAAGAACTCGGTCGTCGCCGCGCAGATGGCCGCCGAAGACTTCGCCAAAGAGGCCCGGCCGAACGCGCCGCGGGTAGAAATCGTCAGCGCCGACCATCAGAACAAAGCCGACATCGGCGCGGCAATCGCCCGCGAATGGGTCGACCGCGACGGCGTCGCCGCGGTCGTCGACGTCCCCAACTCCGCCGTCGCCCTCGCGGTCAACCAGGTGATGCGCGACAAGAACCGCACCTTCCTCGCCTCCAGCGTCGCCACCTCGGACCTGACCGGCAAGGCCTGCGCGCCGACCACGGTGCAATGGGTGTTCGACACCTGGTCGCTCGCCAACGGCACCGCCCGCGCCCTGGTCGCCCACGGCGGCGACACCTGGTTCTTCATCACCGTCGACTACGCCTTCGGCCACGCGCTGACGCGGGACGCGACCGACCTGGTGAAGGCGGCCGGCGGCCGGGTGATCGGCGAGGCCGACCACCCGCTCAACACCGCCGACCTGTCGGCCCAACTGCTGCAGGCGCAGTCCTCCGGCGCCAAGGTGATCGCGCTGGCCAATGCCGGGGCCGACACCACGAACGCGATCAAGCAGGCGGCCGAGTTCGGCATCGGCCGCGACGGCAAGCAGCAGCTCACCGGGCTGCTGGTGTTCCTGACCGACGTGGACTCGCTCGGTCTCGAGGCGGCCCAAGGCCTGCTGCTGACGGAAGGCTTCTACTGGGACCTGAACGACAGCACGCGGGCCTGGAGCAAGCGCTTCGCCGAACGCGCGGGCGGGCGGATGCCGACCATGAACCATGCCGGCGTGTATTCCTCCGTCCTCGCCTTTGCGCGCGCCGCCGCGAAGGCGAACACGATCGATGGGGCGAAGGTGGTGGCGGAGATGGAGCGCACCCCGATCGACGACCCCCTATTCGGCCCAACGACCATCCGCCGGGACGGCCGCGCCGTGCACGCCATGTACCTGTTCCAGGTCAAAAAGCCCTCCGAATCGAAGGGCCGCTGGGACGACTACAACGTCGTCGCGACCATCCCGCCGGACCAGGCCTTCCGCCCGATGTCCGAAGGCGGCTGCCCGCTGGTTCAGTAAGCCCGGCGGGCGAGCCGGAGGCTGAGCACCGCCAGCCCGCCCGCAGCCAGCACCGCCGCGACCAGGTACGACCCGGTGGCGATGCTCCCCGTCGCCGCCGTCACCGCGCCGAAGATCGCCGGCGCGGTCAGGCTGCCGATCTGCCCGACGCTGCTGATGAACGCGATCCCGCCGGCCGACTCCGCCTCGGACAGGAACAGCGGCGGGATGGTCCAGAACAGCGCCGTCGCCGACAGGTAGCCGATCGCGAGCAACGCCAGGCAGGCGACCGCGCCCGGCGTCCAGTTCGCGCCGGCCGCCGGCGCCACGGCCAGGACGGCAACCGCGGCGATGAACGCGGCAACGGCGAAATGCCAGCGCCGCTCCGCGCGCCAGTCCGAGCTGCGGCCGAGCAGCAGCATGCCGCACGCGCCGACCGCGTAGGGAATGGCCGACAGCAACCCCACCAGGACCACGTCGGCCACGCCGGAGCGCTTGATGATCGAGGGCGCCCAGAAGTTGAGGACCATCCCCGCCCAGGTGATCGAGAAATACCCGAACGTCGCCACCCAGAGCTTCGGGTTCCCGAGCGCGCGGAGGAAGGCCCGGAACGGCGAATGCGCCCCCTCCCCATCCGCCGCCAGCGCGGCCCCCACGATCTCCTTCTCGCGCGGCGACAGCCAGGTGGCGTCGCGCGGCCGATCCTGGAGCACGAAGAAGGCCAGGATCCCCGCGAGGATCGGCAGGCCGCCCTCGAGCAGGAACAGCCACTGCCATCCCTTGAACCCGCCCGCCCCCGCGAGGCGCTGCATGATGAACCCGGAAGCCGGCCCACCCACGATCCCCGAGACCGCGATCGCCAGCACGAAGAACGACATGACCCGGCCGCGGAGCCGATGCGGGAACCAGTAGGTCAGATACAGCACGATGCCCGGAAAGAATCCGGCCTCGGCCGCGCCGAGCAGGACCCGCGCGGCGTAGAACTGCCAGGGGCTATGGACGAACGCCATCGCCATCGAGACCACGCCCCACAGGCACATGATCCGCGTGATCGTCCGCCGCGCGCCGATCCGCTGCAGCAACAGGTTGCTCGGCACCTCGAACAGGACGTAGCCGATATAGAACACGCCGACCCCGAGCCCGTAGGTCGCGTCGGTGAGGCCGAGGTCGCTCTGGAACTGCAGCTTGGCGAAGGCGACGTTGACCCGGTCGAGGTAGTTCAGCACGTAGCAAATGAAGATGAACGGGATGATGCGGAGGATGACCTTGCGGTAGAGGTCATGCTCCTCCCGCGTGGCGCCGAAGGCGAACGCAGCGCGTTGAGGGGCGATAGTGGGCAGGGCTCGTCTCCTCCGGCCGACTCTTGATGAGGCGTCTTCGGCACCATGACAGCTAAGCGCGTCACCCTCACCTTCGACAACGGTCCCACGCCAGGGGTCACGGACCGCGTTCTGGAGGAACTGGACCGCCGAAGCATCCGGTCCACCTTCTTCGTCATCGGCCGCAAGCTCGATGATCCCGGCGCGCTCGCCCTGGCGCGCGTAGCGCATGCGGCCGGGCACTGGATCGGCAACCACACGCTGACCCATTCGGTCGCCCTCGGGGACCGGCCGGACGCAGCCTACGCCGCACAGGAGATCGGGGAGACGCAGGCGCGGATCGGGACCCTGGCCGGCCCGGAGAAGCTGTTCCGGCCCTACGGCAATTCCGGCCTGATCGGCCCGCATCTGCTCAGCCGCGCGGCGCTCCAACTACTGCTCGCCGATTCCTACCGCACGATCCTGTGGAACAGCGTGCCGGGGGATTGGAAGGACCCGGGCGGATGGGTGGATCGCTGCCTGGAGCAGGTCGCGGGTCAGGACTGGAGCGTGGTCGTCCTGCACGACATCGCAACCGGCTGCGCGCCTCGGCTCCCGGAGCTGCTGGACCGGCTCGTCGAGCTCGGCGTTGCCTTCGAGCAGGACTTTCCGGACAGCGTCACCCTCACCCAGGCCGGAAAGCTGGTGAGCATGCGGCCGGATTACGTCGCTGACTAAGAGAGCGGGACCTCCCTGCCGTCCCGCGCCGATTGGAGGATGGCGAGGACCACCTCGGTCGTCGCCAGGCCCCATTCTCCGGAATGGAGCGGCGGGCGGCCGTGCACGACGGCGCCGTAGAGCTCGTCAATGACCTCCGCGCGGGGCACGACCGGGGGCCGGAGCGGCACGTCCGTGATCGCGTCATCCCCGTAGACCAGCACGCGGTCCGGCATCGGCCGAAGGTCGGCGTGGTCGCAGGAGACGAGCACCAGGCCGAAATGGTTGTGCGCGACCGGGTCAGGATCGCCACCGGACCGGCCGCCATAGGCGCGGGCGGATTTGAGCGCGGCTTCCTCATCCGGGCTGCGGACCGCGCCCAGACCGGCACGCGCCTGCCCGTATCGGCGCAAGCTGCGATCCCCGCCCAGCTCGCCCATCCAGCCCTGGAACTCGTCGGTATCGAACCGTCCGTAGCCGCTATAGGTCAGCGTCGCGAACGCCCCGTCCTCGAAGAACAGCATAGCGCTGAACGCGCCCTCCGTCGGCCGCGCCGGATCCCATGACCCGGTCGTCGCGCGCACGCTCCTCACCGTGCCGCCCGCAAGCAGTCGCACCACGTCCACCTGGTGCGCCCCCTGGCTCCAGACCACGCCGCCGCCCCAGCGCGGTGTCCAGCTCCTCCGGGCGGCGCGGCCGATAGAGGAAGTCGGTGCAGTTCAGCGCGTTGATCATGCGGACCCGGCCGACCTCGCCCGCCTCGATCAGCGCCCGGGCGCGCAGGTACGGCGCATCGAAACTATGGCTGTGGCCGACCAGGAGGTGCATGCCCGCCTCCGCCGCCGCGTCGCACATCGCCCGGCACTCGGCCAGCGACAGCGCCATCGGCTTCTCCACCAGCACGTGCTTGCCGGCGCGGGCGGCAAGGGTGACGTGCTCGGCGTGGAACTGGTGCGGGGACGCGATATAGATCGCGTCGAGCGCCGGGTCGGCGACGAGGTCGGCGACGGTCTCATAGGACCGGCCGCCGAACTCGCGCTCGAAGGCGGCGCGGGCTTCGGGCCTTGGGTCGGCCGCCGCCGCGAGCGTGACCCGGCGGTCGCGCCGGAACGTCGGCAGCATCAGCGTGAAAGCGCGGCTCAGCCCGGCCACGCCCAGTCGCAGAACCCGCGCCTCGGTCATTGCGGCGCGTGCGCCCGCGCCCACTCGACGATGCGCCGCGCCGGGATCGCCCCGGCCTGCCGCGCGACCTCATGCCCGCCGGCGAACAGGGCCAGCGTCGGAATGCTCGAGACCCGCAGCTCCGCGGCCAGGCGCTCGGCCTCCTCGGTCGAGACCTTCAGCAGCCGCATGCCGGGCTCCAGCTCGCGCGCGGCCGCCTCGAATTGCGGCGCCATGGCGTGGCACGGCCCGCACCAGGACGCCCAGAAATCGACCAGCAGCGGGATGCCGCTGGAGGCGAGCTGGCGGCGGAACCCGGCCTCGCTCACCGGGATCGGCTTGCCCTCGAACAGGGCCTGCTTGCAATTGCCCAGCAGCGCGGACCGTCGCCGAGCCGGGCACCGCGGGATGCGGTTGATCGCCTCGCAATGCGGGCAGACCACCTGGACGCTGTCGCTCATTCTTCGCCTCTTAGACCGTCAGGTACCGGTCCTGGATCGTCTCGTCGGCCAGCAGCTCGGCCGCCGGAGGCGGCGTGGACCACCTCGCCGCCGTCCAGCACATAGGCACGGTCGGCGATCCGCAGCGCGAGCTCCACGTTTTGTTCAACCAGCAGGATCGTCGTGCCCTGCTCGCGCATCTGCCGGAACAGCGCGAACATCTCGTCGACCAGCACCGGCATGATCCCCTCGCTCGGCTCGTCCAGCATGATCAGCTTCGGCCGCGACACCGTCGCCCGCGCGATCGCCAGCATCTGCTGCTCGCCGCCCGACATGGTAACGGCCACCTGGTCGAGCCGCTCGGCCAAGCCGCGGGAAGACGCGGGCGACCTCCTCGATCACCTCGCGCTCGCGGCGCCGGGCGTGGGAGGCGAGCAGGCCGAGGCGGAGGTTCTCGCGCACCGAGAGGCCCTGGACGATGCGCCGCTCCTCCGGCACGTAGCCGAGCCCGAGCCCGTTACGCGCGTGCGCCGGCAGGCGGAGCAGATCCCGGCCCTCGAACGTGACCGTCCCCTCGCAGCGCGGCACCAGCCCCATGACGCTGCGCAGCGTCGTGGTCTTGCCGGCGCCGTTGCGCCCGACCAGGCACACGATCTCGCCCCGGCGCACCTCGAGGTCGATCCCCTGCAGGATGTGGCTCCGCCCATACCAGCTGTTGAGGCCGCGGACCTCCAGCATCAGTGCTGTCCCTGGCCCGAGATAGACCCGGCGCACCGTCTCGTTCCGGCGGATCTCGTCCGGCGTGCCCTCGGCCAGCGTCTCCCCCTGGTGCAGGACCACCAGCCGGTCGCTGATCCCCATGACCAGCTTCATCTTGTGCTCGACCAGGATCACGGTGCGCTCGCGCGCCAGCCTTGTGATCAGGTCCATCACCGCGCGCGTCTCCTCCGGGCTCATCCCCGCGGTCGGCTCGTCGAGCAGCAGCAGCCGCGGGTCGGCCGCCAGCGCCATCGCGATCTCGAGCGAGCGCTGCTCGCCATGGGCCAGCTCGGCCGCCTGGCGCTCGCGGCGGCGCCACAGCCCGACCGTCTCCAGCAGCGCGCCGGCCTGGTCCTCCAGGCCCGGCAGCCGCGAGCGCGGACGCCAGATGTCGAACCGCGAATGCAGCGCCTGCAGCGCGACGCGGACGTTCTCCTGCGCGGTGAGCAGCGGGAACACGTTAGTGATCTGGAAGGATTTGGTGATCCCCATCCGCGCGAACCGGTGCTGCGCCGTGCCGGTGATGTCGCGGCCGTTGAACAGGATGCGAGCCCGCGCTCGGCGGGAACGCCCCGGAGATCAGGTTGAAGTAGGTGCTCTTGCCGGCGCCGTTCGGGCCGATGATGGAGGCGAGCGCGCCCCGGCGGAACGTCGCCGAGACGCCGCGCAGCGCGGTGAACTTGCCGAAAGTCTTGCTGACCCCGCGGGTCTCCAGGATCGGCGGCTCGCTCATCGCCGAAGCCCGTGGAGCAGCGTGCCCCAGATGCCGCGGGGGAAGAACAGCACGCAGCAGACGAACACGAGCCCGACCAGAAGCTGCCAGTGCACCGTCCAGAGCGAGACCAGGTTCTCCAGCAGCAGGAACACGCCCGCGCCCACAAAGGGGCCGAAGAACGTGCCCATGCCCGCCGAGCAGCGCCATCATCAGCACCAGGCCGGAGGTGGCGTAGTGCAGCGTCTCGATCGGCACGATGCCGAGATGCAGCGCCTGCAGCGACGCCGGCCAGGCCGCAGAACGCCGCCGGAGAGCACGAACGCGACCCAACGCGTCGCCCGCACGTCGTAACCGCAGGCGCGAGCGCGGGCCTCGTTCTCGCGCACCGCCTCCATCACCGCGCCGAACGGCGAAGCCAGGATGCGCGACAGCACCCAGAGCGCGGCGATGACGAAGGCGCAGACCACGTAATAGCGGGTGAGCGGGTCGACCACGTCGAGGCGAAGGCCGGGCAGGTCGATCTCATTGAACCGCACGTCGCGCAGCCCGTTCTCGCCGCCCGTCCAGGAGGTCGCCTGGTAGGCAATGTAGTAGAGGCACTGCGCGAGGGCGAGCGTGACCATGGCGAAGTAGATGCCGCGGGTGCGGATAGCGAGCGCGCCGATAACCGCGGCGATGAAGGCGCCGCCCGGCGATACCGGCGAGGATGCCGACCCACCAGGGCTGGCCGAAATGGGTCAGCGCGATGCCGCAGGCATAGGCGCCGCCGCCGAACAGCGCGGCGTGGCCGAAGGAGAGCAGGCCGAGATAGCCGTAGAGCATGTTGAAGCCGACGGCGAACAGCCCATAGACCAGGATGTTGACCGCGATCGCCTTGAACGGCAGCAGCAGCGGGAAGACGAGCAGGAACAGGGCCGCAAGCAGGACCCGGTGCCTTGTCGCGACGGCGAGCCACTCGCGGCGCCGCCAGCGGCCTTGCCCCTGGACCCCAGCAAAGCCGGAGCCTTTGCGATCCGATTCGGGGTCTGGGGCCGTCGGCCCCAGCGGGTCCAGGGCAGAGCCCTGGCCGTTCTCTTCCATGGCCTAGCTCATCAGCCCGGCGCGGCCGAAGAAGCCTTGCGGGCGGATCAGCAGCACGATCGCCATCAGCGCGAATATCGCCACCTGCGCCATCTCCGGCGCGAACAGCGACGTCATGCTGACCACCAGCCCCACCAGCAGCCCGGCCAGCACCGCGCCCAGCAGCGAGCCCATGCCGCCCACCACGGTAACCACGAACGCCTCCACCAGCACCGGGCCGCCCATCTCCGGGCTCGCCCCCTGCAGCGGCGCCGCCAGCAGCCCGGCCAGCGCCGCGAGCCCGGTCCCGATCCCGAACACTACCAGCCAGACCCGGCCGACATCGATCCCGAGGATGCGCACGATCTGCGGGTCGCGGGCGCCGGCGCGGATGATCAGCCCGTACGGCGTGCGCTCCAGGAATAGCCAGAGTGCCACCAGCACGACCGCGGCGACGCCGATCACGAACAGCCGGTAGAGCGGGAAATAGCCAACGCCGATATCCACCGCGCCGATCAGCGCGTCCGGCGTGTCGAACGGCAGGCCCTGGGTGCCGAACACGATCCGCACCAGCTCCACGATGATGTACGCGATGCCGAAGGTAAGCAGCAGCGGGTAGTCGATCCCGCGCCCGTAGAGCGGGCGGATCAGGAAGCGCTCGACCAGCAGGCCGATGCAGCCCACCGCGACCGGCGCGAGCACGAGACAGGCCCAGAAATTGCCGGTGAACCCCAGCACGAGCAGGCCGGCATAGGCGCCCAGCATGTAGAAGGCGCCGTGGGCGAAGTTGACCACGGTCAGCATGCCGAACAGCAGCGACATGCCGAGCGCGAGCAGGACGTAGATCGCCCCGAGCGCCAGGCCGGTGAAGGCCTGGAGCGCGAGCAGCTCGGGAGTGATGCCCATCATGGCGCCGTCACGGCCTCGATCAGGTGGTGTGCCCCTCCTGCGCGCAGCTCAGCAGCGCGTCCTCGTTCGCCTCCTCCGTCGCGACCACGCGGAACACGTCGTTGGCGTTCGCCATGTCGCGGCTCTTGCTCTCGATGATGAACACCGACTGCACCGCCTGGTGGTCGCAGGGGCGGTAGTGCTCGGGCCCCTTGTAGAAGTCGTACTGCATGCCGGACAGGGTATCGACCACCTTCTCCGTGTCCGTCGTGCCCGCCTTCTTGGCGCCTTCGAGCACCGCCCGCACCCCGGCATAGCCGAGCGCGCCGTAGTCGGACGGCACCTTGCCGTCATAGGCCTTGCGATAGCGCTCGTTGAACGCCTTCGCGGACGGGACGCGGTCCTCGATCCCCCAGTAATAGGACGTGCCGCCAATCACCCCCTCATAGGCCTGCGGCCCCGCGGCCAGCCGCGCGGTGTAGAGCAGCACCGGGATCACGATCTGGGTGCTGCGCTTCAGCCCGAAATCGGTCGCCTGCCGCACGCAGATCTGCTGGTCCCGGCCGAAGTTGATGACGCAGAGCACGTCCGGCTTCAGCGACTGGATCCGCGGCAGCAGCGTCGAGAAGTCGGTGGTCCCCAGCGGATGGCGCACCTCGGCCACCACCTCGATCCCGACCTTGTCGCCGACCGCCTTGAACCCGGCCAGCATCTCGTTCCCATACGCGTAGTCGGCCAGCAGGAAGGCGACCTTCTGCCCCTTCTTGAACACGTGCCGGCCGACCGCCCCCGCGGTCATGTGCGGCGTCATCCCCTCATGGAACGTGTAGCGGCTCCAGTCCGGCATCGCGGCGATCTGGTCGGACTGGCTGATCGAGTTGTAGAGCACCTTGCGCTGCTTGGTGACGTTGTTGACCGCGAGCTGGACGGAGGCGGACAGGCTGCCAACCACGAAGTTGACGTGGTCGCGCTCGATCAGCTCGAGCGTGCGGGTCGCGGCCTCGCCGGGGTCGAGCTTGTCGTCGCGCACCAGGAGCTCGGCCTTCTGGCCGTTCAGGCCGCCGCCGTCGTTGAACTCGGCGACGGCGAGCTGGGCGCAACGAACCTGGTCCTGCGCCTCGGTGCCGTAGGGGCCGGTCAGCGGGACCGGGAAGCCGACCTTGATCGTCTCGGCGCCTTGCGCCCGCACGATGGCCGGCGCCGCCAGCAGCCCGGCCGCCCCGCCCAGCACCAACCGCCGCGTCACCGATCCTGCCATGTCCCGCTCCCTCCGCTTTGCCGGGACAATACGCACGCGTCGCCACGGCCGACAACGGGGCGCGATCCGCCTTCAGTGATCGAATTGCAGCTCAATGATGCGGGCGCTGTCGCGGGCGAGGAACGGGCGCGGTCGGCTTGGCGGCGCAAGAGGAAGCCGCTTAGCCGCAGCGCACCCTCCTCGCCGTCCGCAATCTCGTCCAGGCTTGGACGGGTGGTCGGAAACGGTATCGCCAGGCCGTCGTACACCGTCCGCAGGTCGATCCGGAACTCGTCGAACCCCGCTTCCACCCGGATGGGGCCGCGCACGGCGCAGTGCCGCACCAGTGCGTCCAGCAGCTCAGCCAGTGCGTAGCCGGCCCGTGCGATCACCGCCGGCCGGGCTCCCCATGCGGCGCCGCGCGCATCCACGAAGGCCTGCACGTGCTCCGGGTCGACCGCCGCCGGGTCGAGCACGAGCACGCCACCGCGGCGCGCACGGGAGCGGAACAAGGCGTTGAGCAGGACGGCGACCCCGGTGCCGAGAATCAGCGGCGACGCCGTGAGTTCGGCCAAGAGCGGGGGCAGCGCGCCGAAGCCGGCCCCGAGATGCGAGCCCTCGCCGCGAAGATGGCACTTGCGATGACGATCATCCGCCGCGAGTCGAGCAGGCGCGAGGCCATGATCTCGATCCCGCTGACGACCACGAAGGCCGAGGAGAACAGCAGGATGGCGCCGCCCACCGCGTCGGGGATGACGGCAAAGACGTTGACCGCGGCCGGGCTGCAGGCGAGCGCGGCGAGGATGGCGGCAATGGCGTAGGCGACCCGGCGGCTGGTCACGCCGGTGGCCGCGGCGACTCCCGGCGAGGACGAGTTCGCGTTGATCCCCGTCGAGCCGGTCAGCCCGGAGAGCATCGTGATCAACCCGTCGGCGAGCAGGCCGCGGCTGATCGAGGTGAGGTCGGGCCGCACATAGCCGGCGTCGTTGGTGCGCTGACAGGTGGTCGTGACCGCGATCGATTTGGCCGAGGAGATCAGCGCGGCCAGCACGAACGGCAGCAGCAGGTCGGCCTCGAACGCCAGATGCGGGACCGCCACGTGCGGCAACGCCAGGATCGGCGACCCGGCGCTGAACAGCGTGGCAATCGGCAGCAATCCGGTCAGCACGGACGCGACATAGCCCGCCAACACGCCAACGAGCACGCAGGAGAGCCGCAGCAGCCCGCTCCCCCACACGTTCAGCACCACGATGCTCCCCCAGGGTGATGCCGGCGACGACCCAGTGCGCCGTCGGGACCGGGCCCGCCATTCCCTGCCCGAGCAGGTCGCGCAGCCCGATCACGCAACGGATGCCGCCCGTTCGAGGACGACGTATGCCTGCTCACGTTCGAGTTCCGGTAGGAGATCGCATGGTCAGCTTCTGCGAGTTCGACATGGACGACCTGGTCCGCTTCGAGGTGAACGGCCGGATGGATGCTGCCGGCGTGGACATCATCGAGGCGCCGCTGACGGCGAGCGTGCGCAAGGGGAACCGCAACGTTCTGATCGACCTGACGCAGGTGCCGTTCATGGCTCGCTCGGGATCCGCATGCTGATCTCCGCCGCGCGCATCCTGCAGCGCGCCGGCCGCATGATGGTGCTGATCGGCGTGCAGCCCCAGGTGCTGGAAGTGTTCGAGACGGTGTCGCTCGCCGACCTGATCCCGATCGTGGCGGACGCGGACGAGGCGCGGGCGAAGCTGAGCGCCTGACGCGCGCCTACGTCCTTCCGAGCGCCCGAAGGACCCGCTCGGGGGTCAGCGGGATGTCCCACAACGCGGCGCCGAGCGGGTGGAGCGCGTCGTTGACCGCGTTCAGCACGGCCGAGGCTGCACCGGCGGTTCCAGCCTCGCCGGCCCCCTTGGCGCCGAGGGCGGAATCGGCGGTGGGCGTGCTGACATGGGCTACGTCGATGTCGGGCATCTCGGGGGCCATCGGGACCAGATAGTCGGCCATGCTGGCGTTCAGCATCTGGCCCTGGTCGTCATAGAGGCAGTGCTCGAACAGGGCGGCGCCAAGGCCCTGGACCACGCCGCCCCGGATCTGCTCGTCCACCAGCAGCGGATTCAGCACCGTGCCGCAATCCTCGACCACCCAGTGCCGCAGCAGTCGGACCCAGCCGGTCTCCACGTCGACCTCGAGCCAGGAGGCCTGGGCGCCGTTGGTGAAGGCGAACGGATATTGCCGGGGGACGTAATGGCGGGTCGCCATCAGCTCGGCCTGCACGCCCTGCGGCAGCGTGTCGGGGCGGAAATAGGCGATGCGAGCAAGCTCGGCCAACGCCATGCGCTCCCGGCCGGTGTCGCGGTCGACCACGGCGCCATCGCGCAGGTCGAGCGTCTCCGGCTGCGACTGCAGCAGGCTACCAGCGAGGCGGAGCGTGTTGTCGCGCAGCGCGGAGGCGGCCTGCCAGACCGCCTCGCCGCCGATCCCGGCGCCGCGCGAGGCCCAGGTGCCGCCGCCATAGGGCGTGGTATCGGTGTCGCCGAGCAGGACGCGGACGCGCTCCGGCGGGACGCCGAGGGCGGTCGCGGCGATCTGGGCCAGGATCGCCTCCGTCCCCTGCCCTTGCTCGGTGACGCTGGCCTGCACGCACCACCGACCCGGTGGCGTCGAAGCGGATGGCGGCACCGTCCTGCGCCGAGATCCGAGCCCCGCCGACCCCGTAGAAGGCCGGGCCGGGGTTGGTGATCTCGATGAAGGAGGAGAGGCCGATGCCGCGATAGATGCCCCGCTCGCGCAGCCGGGCCTGCTCCGCCCGGAGGGCGCCGTAGTCCATCATGTCGAGCAGCTTTTCCAGCGCGGCGTGATGCGACAGGCCCTCGAAGCGCATGCCGGAGGCCGAGGCGCAGGGGTAGGCGTCGTCGCGGATGAGGTTGCGGCGGCGGATCTCGGCCGGGTCGAGGCCGAGTTGCTGGGCGGCAAGGTCGACCAGGCCTTCGGTGACGGTGGTCGCGATCGGGTGCCCGACCGCGCGGTATTGCGACATCATGGCCTTGTTCTGGAACACGACCCGCGTGCGGGCGCGCACGTTCGGGCAGGCGTAGGGGCCGCCGAACAGGTTGACGACCTGGTTCGCCTCCACCGCGGAGGTGCGGGGATAGGCGGAATAGGGTCCGATCCCGGTGATGTCGTCCATCTCGAAGGCGAGGATCGTGCCATCCCGGCGCACCGCCATCCGAGCGTCCACCTCATGCCCGCGGGCGTGGATGTCGGCCGTAAAGCTCTCCAGCCGGTCGGCGACGAACTTGACCGGGCGGCCGAGCAGCATGGACAGCGCGGCGGTCGTGATGTCGTCGGGATAAACGTGGATCTTGATGCCGAACGAGCCGCCGACGTCCTTGCAGACCACGCGGACCTGGCGCTCCTCGAGGCCGAGCAGGGTGGCGAAGACGTTCTGCATCATGTGCGGGGCCTGGGTGCCCTGGTAGACGGTGAGGCGCTGCTCGCCGCGGTTCCAGTCGGCGACGATCGAGCGGGGCTCGAGCGTGACGCCGGTGTGGCGGCCGAAGCCGAAGCGGGCGGAGACGACGGCATCCGCCTCGGCGAAGGCGGCGTCGACCGCGCCGGCGTCGAGCAGGCGCTCGAAGGCGAGATTGTCGCCGAGCTCGGGGTGGATCGGGGCGCTCTCGAGCGCGGCGTGGGGATCGACGACCGGGGGCAGTTCCTCCCAGTCGACCTCGATGTGCTCCAGCGCATCCTCGGCGGCGGCGCGGGTGGTCGCGGCGACGGCGGCGACCGGCTCGCCCTGCCAGCAGGCGCGCTCGATCGCGAGCGGGTATTGCGGCGCCGATTTCAGCCCTTTGAGATGCGCGAGCGTGCCGACCCAGGGCTTGCAGACCGCGAGCAGGTCCGACCCGGTGACGGCAGCGACCACGCCGGGACGGGCGCGGGCCGCGCCGACCTCGAGACGGGCGATCCGGGCGTGGGCATAGGGGGAGCGGAGGAAGGCGACGTGGACCATGCGCGGCAGAGCGAGGTCGCTGACGTACTGGCCCCTGCCCTGCAGCAGCCGGCCGAGATTGGGCCGTGGCACGGCCCGGCCGATATAGGAGTTCGGCCGGTCGAGTGGCGAGAGCGGCGGGCCGTCGTTCATTGGAGGCCGGCCCGGCGCCTCGCGGTGGTCTCCACCGCGTCGACGATCGCCTGGTAGCCGGTGCAGCGGCAGTAGTTGCCGGAGAGGTGCTCGCGGATCACGTCGCGGGTGGGGACGCCGCCGCCTGCGGAGCAGGTCGAGGGCGGCGAGCACCATGCCCGGCGTGCAGTAGCCGCATTGCAGCGCGTTGCGGCTGACGAACTCGGCCTGGAGGTCGGCGGCTTCGCCGGTGTCGGAAACGCCCTCGATCGTCTCGACCGCGAGCCCGTCGGCTTGCATGGCGAGGACGAGGCAGGAGCGGACGATCTCGCCCTCGAGCCGGACGGTGCAGGCGCCGCAGACGCCGTGCTCGCAGCCGAGATGGGTGCCGGTAAGGCCGAGCGTCTCGCGCAGGAAGTCGGCGAGGTGCGTGCGGGGCGGGACGGCGGCGGTCACCGCCTCCCCGTTCACCTGCAGGCTGATGCGACGTGACGCGGGGGGCGGTCATGCGGCGCGGTCCAGCGCGGGGGTCATCTCGGCCGAGAACCCGGCGAAGCAGCACGCCGGCGAGGCGCAGCCTTGTCGCGGCAGAGGCCTGGAGATCGTCGTGCGGCTGGAGGTCGTCCGCGAGCGCCTGCTCGGCCGTCCCCAGGCTCTCGCCGGCGAGGAGGGCGGCGGCGGCGCGGCGGGCGAGCAGCGGGATCGGGCCGGCGCTGAAGAAGGCCAGGCGGAGGGTGGTGAAGCGGTTGCCCTCGCGGACGCCGTGCGCGGCCAGGCCAATGACGGCGTAATCGCCGGAGCGGCGGGCCAGCTCGGCGAAGCCGGTGCAGGCGCCGGGTCCGGCCGCGTCGATCTCGACCGCGACCAGCAGTTCGTCGGGGGCGAGGGCGGTGGCGAACAGGCCTTGGAAGAACTCGGCGGCCGGGATCGTGCGGCGGCCACGTGCGGCGCTTTCGGCGACGATGCTGGCGTCGAGGGCGAGGGCGCAGGCGGGGAGCTCGGCGGCCGGGTCGGCATTGGCGAGGGAGCCGCCGAGGGTGCCGCGGGTGCGGATGGCGGGGTGGGCGATGTGCGGCGCGGCGCGGGCGAGCAGCGGCGCGGCCTCGGCGACCAGGGGCGAGGCGAGCAACTCGGCGTGCCGGGTGAGCGCGCCAAGGCGGAGGGTGTTGCCCTCGCGGGCGAGGCCGCGGAGTTCCGGCAATCGGCCGATGTCGATCAGCAGTGACGGGGCGGAGAGGCGAAGGTTGAGCGCGGGCAGCAGGCTCTGGCCGCCGGCGATCGGCCGAGCGTCATCGCCGTGCTCGGCGAGGAGGGCGAGGGCCTCCTCGAGCGTGTCTGGCCGGCGGTAGGAGAACGGCGGCGCTTTCATGCCGCAAGGTTTTGCGATTGCGGGCGTTCGTCAAGGGCGCGCTTGCGTCGGGTGGTTTCCACCCTCACCCTAACCCTCTCCCGCCAGCGGGAGAGGGAATTGGGAGCGTGTGATGGGGATCGAGCGGCTGGATCATTACTCCATTCGGACGACGGATGTGGAGGGGACGCGGCGGTTCTACACCGAGGTGCTGGGGTTCGAGGTCGGGCCGCGGCCGAACTTCCCGTTCCCCGGCGTGTGGCTGTACCAGGGCGGGGTCGCGGTGGTGCACGTGGTCGGGATCGACCCGAACGACAGTTCCGGGCTGCAGGATTACCTGGGCGGCGCGGTGACGGAGGAGAAGGGGACCGGGGCGATCGACCACATCGCGTTCGTCGGCCGTGACGTGGACGCGGTGCGGGGGCAGTTCGAGGCGGCGGGGATGACGTTCCGGGAGCGGACGGTGCCGAACATGAACCTCAAGCAGCTGTTCATCGACGACCCGAACGGGGTGACGATCGAGCTGAACTTTCCGCAATAGGTCGGGTGGCACTGGGGATGGCCGGGTCGAGCCCGGCCATGACGACGGTGTGGTCGATCAGTCGAAGACGCGCTGGAGCGGGACGACGATGTCGGGCTGCAGCGCGAGGGCGATGCGGTCGCCTTCGCGGTGGGTCGAGACGGCGCGGTAGTTGTCGCCCTCAGGGTCGCGGTAGGCGTGGAGCACGCGGCGGGTGAGGTCGACGATCCAGTATGCGGCGATGCCGGCGCGGGCGTAGAGCGGTAGCTTGACGGTTCGGTCGTAGCTCAGCGAGGTGTCTGCGACTTCGACCAGGAGGAGCACGTCGGCAGGACCGGGGTGGCCGCTGCGGTAGCGATCTTCGCGGGGGCGGAGGATCGCGAAGTCGGGTTGCGGCTCGTTGAGCCGGTCGAAGCGGACCGGATTCTGGACCCTGAAGAATCGCTTTCCCGCCGCAGGCCATGAACAGCGCCGCCGCGAGGCCGTCGACGCTGGCAGCGTGATCCGAGCCGATCGGCGCCATGTCGATGATCTCCCCGTCGATCAGCTCGATGCGTCTTCGGGCCGAGGATGCCGGCGTCGGCCATGCGATAGTAGTCGTCGACCGTCAGCTTGTGCCGCGTGACCAGGAGCGGTCCGTCATCCATCCGTGCGCCCTCCTCTCTGCGGCGACATTAGCATACTCGGCTTGACGCGAGGCGGTCGGGAACTAGGGTCGCGGCGAAAGGGAGAAGCGCATGGACATCAGCCACGGCCGGGCCGCGATCTATCACGCCGCCGAGCAGCTCAAGAATTGGGGGCGCTGGGGCGAGGACGACCAGATCGGGACGCTGAACCATGTCCGGCCGGAGGACATCGTGGCGGCGGCCGGGCTGATCCGGCGGGGCAAGGTGTTCGCGATGGGCATCCCGCTCGACAATACCGGGCCGCAGACCGGGCTGTTCGGCGGGCGCTGGAACCCGATCCATACGATGCTGGCGACCGGGGCCGACGTGCTGGCCGGGCGGTTCGACCGGGTGCCCGGGCGCAACCTGCGCTACGCGGACGACGCGCTGAATATGCCGGTGCAGGCCGCGACGCATTGGGACAGCCTGGGCCACATCTTCCTCGACGAGAGCATGTACAACGGGTTCCCGCGCGGGGACCGTGGACAGCGGCGGGGTGCACAAGCTCGGGATCGAGCACACCCGGGCGAAGATGGTGGGGCGCGGCGTGCTGCTGGACGTGGCGCGGCACAAGGGAATGGACTGGCTGCCGGACGGCTACGGGATCAGCAACGCCGAGCTGGACGAGACCGCGGCGGCGCAGGGCGTGGAGATCCGGCGCGGGGACTTCGTGATCGTGCGGACCGGGCAGATGGAGCGCTGCCGGGCGGAGGGCGAGTGGGGCGGCTATGCCGGCGGGGACGCGCCGGGGGTGCGGTTCGAGAACTGCTACTGGTGCCAGGAGAAGCAGGTGGCGGCGATCTGCTCCGACACTTGGGGCGTGGAGGTGCGGCCGAACGAGACGCCGGAGGCGCAGCAGCCGTGGCACTGGGTGGTGATCCCGGCGATGGGGCTGACCATGGGCGAGATGTTCGAGCTGAAGGAGCTCGCGGCGGACTGCGCGCAGGACCGGGTGTACGAGTTCTTCTTCAGCGGGCCGCCGCTGGTGATCACGGGCGGGCACGGGGTCGCCGATCAATCCGCTGGCGATCAAGTAGATGCTCCGAGCCGCCCTGGTCGGGCTCGGCTGGTGGGGGCGGACGATGGTCCGCACCCTCGCCGGCAGCGAGGTGATCGAGCTCGTCGCCGGGCGTCGACCCGGCGCCGAACGCGGCGGAGGCCGGGTTGCCGATGCTGCCGAGCCTCGAGGCGGCGCTGGCGGATGAGCGGGTGCAGGCGGTGATCCTGTGCACGCCGCACACGCAGCACGCGGCGCAGGTCCTGCAGGTCGCGGCGGCGGGCAAGCACGTGTTCTGCGAGAAGCCGCTGTGCCTGACGCGGGCGGATGCGGCGCGGGCGATCGAGGCGTGCCAGGCGGCCGGGGTGGTGCTGGGCGTGGGGCACGAGCGGCGGTTCGAGCCGCCGATGGCGGCGCTGCGGCGGCTGGTCGAGGACGGCGCGCTGGGCACGCCGTTGCAGATCGAGGCGAATTTCAGCCAGGACAAGTTCCTGGCGCTGCCCTCCGACAACTGGCGGCTGTCCGGCAAGGAGGCGCCGGCCGGGCCGATGACGGCGACGGGGATCCACCTGCTGGACCTCGCCGTGAGCTTCCTCGGCCCGGCGGAGAGCGCGCTGGCGCGGGTGCGCCAGCTCGGCAGCCCGCTGGTCGAACGGCGACACGCTGGGGGCGCTGATCGGGTTCCGGTCGGGCGCGAACGCGCTGCTCTCGGCGATCCTGGCGACGCCGTTCGACGGGCGGTTCGCGATCTACGGGAGCGAGGGCTGGGCGGAGGTGCGCGACAAGACGCATCCGGAGCAGCCGGAGGGCTGGACGCTGACGACGGTGCTGCGCGGGCGGGAGCGGCAGGTCGGAGGAATTCGCGCCGGGCTCGTCGGTGCGGGCGAACGTGGAGGCGTTTGCGGCGGCGGCGCTGGGGCGGGCGCCGTATCCGATGCGCGACGAGGAGAAGCTCGCGACCGTGGCGGCGCTGGAGGCGGTGTTCCGCTCGGCGGAGAGCGGGCGGGTGGAGGTGGTGGAGGGCCTGGGATCAAGCCCTCTCCCGGTGGGAGAGGGTTCTTTGGGGGTTAGTCGGCGGCGGCTTTGACGCCGCCGATGGCGGCGTTGATGCGGGGCATGACTTGTTCGGCCATGAGCTGCATGGAGCGGCGGGCGAGGGTCGGGTCGAGCCAGTCGTGGCCGGCGTAGAGCAGGGTGCCGAAATCGCCGACGCGCTCGCGGAAGGCGAGGATCTGCTCGGCCACGCGGTCGGGCGTGCCGTAGATGATCAGGTCGTCGCAGACCTGGTCCAAGGTGACGGAGTCGTCCGGCGCGGAGCGGTCCTTCTTGAACAGCTCGGCCCGGCCGGCGCGCTGCATCTTGGTCAGGATCTGGCTGTAGTAGAAGCGGTAGGGGCTGTCCGGGTCGGTCGCGTAGCGCTCGGCGGTCGCTTCGTCGTCGGCGACGAAGATGCTCTTGGCGACGCGCCAGTTGGCGGGCTCGGCGGGGCGGCCGGCGCGCTCGCAGCCTTCCACGTATTTCGGCCAGTGGGTGGCCACCCATTGCGGCAGCAGGAAGTTGGCGGAGATCGGCTCCCAGCCGCGGGCGGCGGCCTCCGTCACGCCCTTGGAGTAGGGCGCGACCACGGTGCAGATGATCGGCGGGTGCGGGCGCTGCAGCGGCTTGGGGATGATGCCCTGGCCGATGTCGGCGATCAGCGTCTTCTCGGTGGTCACGCGTCCAGAACCGGCCCTGGATGTCGTAGGGCGGCTCGGAGGACCAGATCTGCAGCACCTGGTCGATGCACTCGACGAACATGGCGTTGCGGTCCTGGCCGAGCGTGCCGAACGCCTCCGCGTCCGACGGCAGGCCGCCGGGGCTGATGCCGAAGTTGAGCCGGCCGTCGAGCAGGTGGTCGAGCATGGCGATCTCGCCGGCGACCCGGGCGGGGTGGGTGTTCGGCAGGTTCACCGTCCCGGTGCCGAGCCGCATGCGCTTGATCCGGCCGGCGAGGGTGGCGAGGAACAGCGTGCAGGAGGTGATGTTCTCGGCCTGGTCGGTGGTGTGCTCGCCGACATAGGCTTCGCTGAAGCCGAGCTCGTCGGCGAGGATGAAGGCCTCCTGGTCCTCGCGCAGGGTCTGCCGCCAGTCCTTGTCCAGCGGATGGATCGGCATGGTGAAGAAGCCAAGCTGCATGGGCGCCTCCCGTCTTTCGCGTCGGTTTAGATGAGTTCGCCGCAGGCGGCCACAACGGTGGATCGACAGGGCCGAGCAGAGCCGTAAAGTCGCGCGCAAAGCGGAGGAGCGCGGGATGGAAACGGCGGGGATCATCGGGCTCGGCATCATGGGCGGCGCCATGGCGCGCAACCTGCTCGCGGCGGGCTGGCGCGTGGTCGGGTTCGATCCGGACCGGGCGCGCGGCGTGACCTGGCGAGCGGGGGTCGAGGTGCTGGACAGCGCGGAGGCGGTGGCGCGGGAGGCGCCGGTGCTGCTGACCTCCCTGCCCTCGCCCGCGGCGCTGCGGGCGACGGCGAGCGCGATCGCCGGGTCGGGGGCGGAGCGGCGCGTCGTGGTGGAGGCGAGCACCATGACGTTGGAGGACAAGCTCGGCTTCGAGCGGGTGCTGCGCGAGGCGGGGCACGTGGCGCTGGATTGCCCGATGAGCGGGACCGGGGCGCAGGCGAAGACCAGGGACCTGGTGATCTACGCCAGCGGCGACAGCGGCGGAGATCGCGCGGCTCAGGCCGTTCTTCGACGGGTTCTCGCGGGCGGTGCACGACCTCGGCGCCTACGGCAACGGCAGCCGGATGAAATACGTGGCCAACCTGCTGGTCGCGATCCACAACGTGGCCACGGCGGAGGCGATGGTGCTCGGGCGCAAGGCGGGGCTCGACCCGAAGCAGGTGGTCGAGCTGGTGAGCGTCGGGGCCGGGCACCTCGCGGGTGTTCGAGCTGCGGGCGCCGCTGATGGCGGAGAGCCATTACGACGAGCCGACGATGAAGGTGTCGATCTGGCAGAAGGACATGGCGATCATCGGCGCGTTCGCGGCCGGGCTGGGGGCGCCGACGCCGCTGCTGAGCGCCACGGTGCCGATCTACAACAGCGCGATGGCGACCGGGCACGCCGAGCACGACACCGCCGCGGTGTGCGCGGTGCTGGAAGCGATGGCGGGCATTCCGCGTTGACATTGCTGGGCGGGGCGGGAAGCATCGCCGGATCATCGCGTTAGCCACAACATCAAGCGCGAACGGCGCGACCGAGGAGACGACACAATGCAGGACCTCTTTCACCCGCAGCCCACGCGGCGTGCGCTGCTGGCCGGCGCCGGGGCGCTCGGCGTTGCCGCCGCGACCCAGCCGGCGCGCGCGCAGAGCACGCAGCCGATCAAGGTCGGGTTCCTGACCGTCAAGACCGGCCCGCTCGCGGCCGGCGGCATCCAGGAGGAGCAGGGCCTCAACCTGTTCCTGCAGGACCGGAAGATGACGCTGGCGGGCCGCCCGGTGCAGCTGTTCACCGCCGACACCGGCGGCTCGCCGGCCAACACGCGCACCAAGGCGCAGGAGCTGGTCGAGCGCGACGGGGTGTCGGTCATCATCGGGCCGCTCGCCGCGGTCGAGGCGCTGGCGATCGACGACTACATCCGCGCCAAGCAGATCCCGACCATCTGCGAGGCGGCGGCCGAGGACATCACCCAGCGCCAAGCCGAACCCGTGGGTCGTGCGGGTCACGTCCAGTCGCCGCCCAGTGCACGCAGCCGCTCGGCCGACTACGCGCGCAAGGAGCTGAAATACAGCCGCATGGCGCTGATCGGCGACGACTTCGCCTATGGGCACGAGCAGAACGCCGGGTTCCAGCGCGTGTTCGAGGAGGAGGGCGGCAAGGTGGTGCAGAAGCTGTGGCCGCCGCTGAACGCGCCGGATTACGGCACCTACATCGCGCAGCTCAAGCCGGACATCGACGCGCATCTTCATGTCGCTTCGCCGGGTCGAACGGGCTCAAGTTCTTCAAGGCGTATAAGGAATACGGCGGCGACAAGCCGATCCTGGGCGGCATGACCGCGGTGGACGAGGCGACGCTGCAGCAGATGGGCGACGACGCGATCGGCATGATCTCCGCGAACTTCTACTCCGCCCAGCTCGACAATCCCGAGAACAAGAAGTTCGTCGCCGAGATGATGCGCGACTACAAGGTCGAGCCCGGCTACTACGCCGCCGGATGCTACATCGCCGGCCGGGTGCTGGAGGCCGGGCTGCAGAAGATCGGCGGCAAGATCGAGGACAAGCAGGCGTTCATGGACGCGCTGCGCGGCGCTCAGGATCGAGGACAGCATCCGCGGGCCGATGTCGTTCGACCAGTACGGCAACGTCGTCGGCAACATCTACATCCGCAAGGTGGAGAAGAAGGGCGGGCGGCTGGTCAACACGGTGATCAAGACCTACCCGAACGTCAGCCAGTTCTGGACCTACGACCCGGCCGCGTTCCATGCAAGGAGCCGGTCTACATCGCGCGACATGGCCCCGCCGGCCACAGCAACCTCTGTACGAGAGGCCGGCGTTACGCGATGCAGTTCTGGGTCGTCCAGACGCTGAACAGCGTCGCCTTCGGGGGACTGCTGTTCCTGCTGTCCTCCGGGTTCTCGCTGATCTTCGGGCTGCTGCGGGTGCCCGAACCTGGCGCACGGGGCGCTGTTCATGCTGGGCGCGTATATCGGCGCGACGCTGCTCGGCGGCGGGGTGGCCGTTCTGGGCGGCGGCGCTGGTCGGCGGGCTTGCGGTCGGCGTGCTCGGGATCGCGGCGGAGCGGCTGCTGCTGCGGCGGCTCGCCGGCAACGAGCAGGGGCAGGTGCTGGTGACGCTCGGGATCGCGTTCATCATCGCCGATCTGCTGCCTCTGGCGCCTGGGGCGGCGACCCGATGACGCTGCCGATCCCGCGCCCGCTGCGGCCGCCGCTGCGGTTCTGCCGGGTTCATCTTCCCGACCTGGCGGCTGGTCGTGCTGGTCGTCGCGCTGGTCGTCGCGGTGCTGCTGTGGCTGCTGCTGGACCGGACCCGGCTCGGCGCGATGATCCGCGCCGGGGTGGACGACCGGCGAGATGGCGCGCGGGGTGCGGCATCCCGGTGTCGCGACTGTTCACCGCGGTGTTCTTCCTCGGCGCGGCGCTGGCCGGGATCGGCGGCGTGCTCGGCGGGCCGATCCTGACCGCCTATCCCGGGCTCGACACGGACATGCTGCCGCTCGCGCTGGTGGTGGTGATCCTGGGCGGGGTGGGCAGCCTGCCGGGCGCGCTGGTGGGCAGCCTGCTGGTCGGGTCTGATCTACAATTTCGGCACCGCGCTGTTCCCGGACTTCGCCTATGTCGTGCTGTTCCTGCCGATGGTGGTGGCGCTGGTGTTCAAGCCGGAAGGGCCTGTTCGGGCGGGTGATGCCGTGAGGCCGGCGCTCTGCGGCCGTCGGCCACCGGGGCCGTCCTGCTGCTGCTGCCGGTGCTGATCGCCAACCCGTTCTATCTGGGCATCGCGACGCACGTGCTGGTGTTCGCGATGCTCGCGCTGAGCCTGAACATCCTGCTCGGCTATGGCGGGATGACGTCGCTGGGCCATGCCGTCTATCTGGGCGTGCCGGCCTATGTGTGCGCCGGGCTCACGGCGCGCGGGGTACTCGGCGCGCCGGTGGCGGCGGTGGCGGCGCTGCTCGCGGGGACGGCGCTGGCGGCGGTGTTCGGCGTGCTGGCGCTGCGGGCGCGCGGGCTCGGGTTCCTGATGATCACGCTGGCGCTGGGGCAGATCGTCTGGGGCATGGCGTATCGCTGGGTCGCGCTGACCGGCGGCGACAACGGGCTCCGGCTTGCCGGCGCGGCCGGCGCTGTTCGGGCTCGACCTCGTCCGGGCGCGGTGCCGTTCTTCTACTTCGTCGCGGCCGTGTTCGCGATCGCGCTGGTCTGCCTGTGGCAGCTCGCCCGCTCGCCGTTCGGCGCCTGCCTGCGCGGCACGCGCGACCAGCCGCGGCGCATGCGCATGCTGGGGCACAATGTCTGGCTGATCCAGTGGACGCGCGTTCGTGCTGTCCGGGTTCTGGGGGTCGGTGGCCGGGCTGCTCTACATCTACGATTACGGGTTCGTCAGCCCGGGGACGCTGTCGCTGCAGCAATCGGCGGAGACGCTGCTGATGGTGATCCTGGGCGGCGCCGGGACGCTGGCCGGGCCGGTGGTGGGGGCGGTGATCATCACGCTGGTGCGGCTGGTGGTCAGCTCGTATGTGGACCGCTGGTTCGCGCTGCTCGGGGCGATCTTCATCATGGTCGGTGCTGTTCATGCCGCAGGGGATCGTGCCGGGGCTGCAGCGGCTGCTCGGCCGCGGCGCGCGGGCGCGCGGCGCCGGTGACATGACGGCGCCTGCGCTGAGGTCGCCGGCCTGGCTCGAAGCGGTTCGGCGGCATCGCGGCGACGCGGGACGTCTCGCTCGCGATCGAGCCCGGCGAGCGGCGGCTGCTGATCGGCCCCAACGGCGCCGGCAAGACGACGCTGTTCAACCTGATCACCGGCGACCTGCGGGCGGACCGCGGGCAGCATCCGGCTGTTCGGGCGGGAGCTGGCCGGGCATGCCGACGCGGCGGCGGGCGCGGGCCGGGCTGGGCCGGACCTATCAGATCCTGACGCTGTTCCCGCGGGAGACGCTGCGGCACAACGTGGTGCTGGCGCTGCTCGGCGGCGCGGCGATCGGCTGGCGGCCGTGGGGCGGGCTGCGCGCGGGCAGCGGCGCTGCAGGAGGCGGCGGAGGCGGCGCTCGGCCGGGTCGGGCTGGGCGCGGTCGGCCGGGCGGCGGGTGGCGGAGACGTCGTATGGCGAGCGGCGGCGGCTCGAGCTGGCGATGGCGCTGGCGCAGGGGCCGCGCGTGCTGCTGCTGGACGAGCCGCTGGCCGGGCTGTCGGCGGAGGAGCGGGAGACTGGTGCGCGCGCTGCTGGAGGGGCTGCCGCGCGACATCACGATCGCTGCTGATCGAGCACGACATGGACGTGGCGCTGGCCTTCGCCGAGCGGATCACGCTGCTGCATTACGGGCAGGTGATCCTGGAGGGGACGCGGGCGGAGGTCGTCGCCGACCCGCGGACGCGGGAGGTGTATCTCGGTGAGCTGACGCGCTGCGGCCTCGCGCGACGTGGACGCGGTGTATGGCGACAGCCACGTGCTGCACGGGGTCGGGCTCGACGCTGCGGGAGGGCGGGCTGCTGGCGCTGCTCGGGCGGAACGGGGCCGGCAAGACGACGTGCATGGGCGCGATCATGGGGTTCGTGCACGGTGCGGCGGGGCAGCGTGTCGCTGTTCGGGCGGGCGATCACCGGGGCGGCGCCGGAGGCGATCGCGCGGCGCGGGCGTGGGACTGGTGCCGCAGGGGCGGCGGCTGTTCCCGTCGCTGACGGTGGCGCGAGAACCTGCTGGTGGCGCGGCGCGGACGCGGGCGCTTGGACGCAGCGATCGGGTGTTCGAGACGTTTCCGCGGCTGGGCGAGCGGCGGGGGCAGCTGGCCGGGTCGCTGTCGGGCGGCGAGCAGCAGATGCTGGCGATCGGGCGCGCGCTGATGGGCAACCCGCGCGTGCTGCTGCTGGACGAGCCGTCGGAGGGGCTGGCGCCGCAGATCGTGCACGAGATCGGGCGGATCATCGCCGGGCTGAAGGCGGAGGGGCTGTCGATCATCCTGGTGGAGCAGAACGTGCAGCTGGCGCTGCGCCTGGCCGACGAGGTGGCGATCATCAACACCGGGCGGGTGGTGCGTGCAGGCGCCGGCGGCGGAGGCGAGCGTGCGCGGCGCTGCTGGAGCGGCATCGGGCGTGTAGCGCATGCCAGAGCCTGCCCTGCACCTGCGGCCGATGTTCTAAAGACATGGAGCGAGGATCGCATGGCAGAAGAAAGCAATCACTACGGCGCACACCGCGGCGCGGCCGGAGGGCCGGCCGGGGCGCGAGGCGCGGCCGCGCGAGCATCACGGTCGACATGCACTCGCACGTGCTGGTGCCGGAGGCGGCGGAGCTGGTGGCGGCCGCACGTCGATCTCCGCACGGTGCCGCTGGCGCATTTCGCGACGCCGACCACGCAGGCGCTGAACCGCAAGCAGGACGCGGACCGGCGGCCGAACATGACGGATCTCGGGATCCGCCTGGCCGACATGGACGCGGCCGGGATCGACGTGCAGATCGTCATGCCGCCGCCGCCGCAATGCACCTACACGGTGGAGACGGGGCTCGGGGCCGAGGCGGCCGCGATCGTCAACGAGGGCATGCGCGACTGGTGCAAGCAGCAGCCGGACCGGTTCGCCGCGCTCGGGACGGTGCCGATGCAGGACCCGGAGGCGGCGGTGCGCGAGCTGCGGCGCTGCATGCGGGAGCTGGGGCTGAAGGGCGTGCAGATCCTGACCAACGTGGCGGGCAAGGAGCTGTCGGACCCGGAGTTCGCGCCGGTTCTGGGCGGCGGCGGAGGAGCTGGGCGCGGTGGTGCTGCTGCATCCCAACGGGTTCACGGAGGCGGAGCGGCTGCGGCGGTTCTACTTCAACAACGTCATCGGCAACCCGCTCGATACCAGCGATCGCGCTGCATTACCTGATCTTCGACGGCGTGCTCGAGCGGCACCCGAACCTCAAGCTGATCGCGGTGCATGGCGGCGGGTATCTGGCGGCGTATTCCGGGCGGATCGACCATGCCTGGGGCGCGCGGACGGACGCGCACGGGGACCTGCCGAACCCGCCGACGAGCTACCTGAAGCGGGTGTATTTCGATACGGTGGTGTTCACGCCGCACCAGCTCGACGCGCTGGTGCGGACTGTTCGGCGACGGAGCGGCTGCTGATGGGGACGGACTACCCGTACGACATGGCGGAGGCGGACCCGATCGGGCACCTGGCATCGGCGTCGACGCTTGGACGAGGCGGCGTTCGCGGCGGTGGCGGGGGGCAACGCGAAGGCGCTGTTCGGGCTGTAGCTCGGCGCTGTTCGGGCGGATGGGCTAAAGAGCGGTGCCCCTGCGCCGGCGTAGCTGGCGGAGCGACAGCGCGTGCAGGAGGATCGAGCTTGGCACGACGAAAGCCGGGGTCAGCACATCCGGATAGCGGCCCGCGCCGATGCTTTGCACGTCCGGAACGATCAACTGGAACGGGCCGGGCGAGGTGATCATCCCCATGGCGAACGCGACGGCGAAGTCGGCAAGGCCGAAGATGTTCCAGGCGATCGCCGTCCTTCTTCCCTGTGCCGTCCCGGTCGCCACGGCGATGGCGGCCGGCACCGCGAGCAGGCCGGTCAGGACGTCGCCCATGCCCGCCGGGAGCGCGAACAGGCCGGGCAGCGCCGCACGGAGCCAGGCGGCGAGAGCCCAGCTGCCGAATACGCGGTAGAGCTGAAGAGCGACGAGCCAGTCGGCCGGGATGGCATCGAGCACCTGCCCGACCCGCTTCGATAACAGCAGGAGCGGCAGAGCGATGATCAGCGGCAGGAAGACCGCCAACGGCAGCAGCGGTATCGGCGACGTGCCCGTCCGGAAGACGCCATGGATCGCCGCGCTCCACGCGACGGCGAACCAGAGCGTGTCTGGGATCATGACGGCCAGCCAGATATTGCGGCGTTGGCGCGGCGCCAGGTCGGTGCGTTGAAGGCCGAGCCACAGACCGACCGCGATCAGCCCGTGCACCATCAGTTGGTGGGAAGCGGTCGGAACGCCGCTGGTCTGGACGATCGGGAACGCGGTGATGAGCGCCATCCAGAGCGGGGTGAGCGGCGCGATCCACCACAAGGCGTGCGAGAACTGGCGTGGCGGGCCGATATCGGCGGAGAGGGCGGCGGCGGTCATTGCGGCAGTTCCTAAGAGGTCCTGCCCAGAGCTAGGGCCGCTTCCGGGGAGCGACTATCGGGGATAATGTGGACAGGCTATGAAGCAGAACTTCACAGTCCGGCAGGGCGCGCTCGACGGCGTGGACGCCTTCCTGAGCGTCGCCCAGCACCGCAGTTTTCGTCGAGCGGCGGCGGAGCTCGGGGTAACTCCATCGGCGATCAGCCAGGCGGTACGGGCACTCGAGGCGCGCATCGGCGCCGCACTTTTCATCCGTACGACGCGCAGCGTTGGCCTGACCGAAGCGGGGGAACGGTTTGTTTCGCGGGCGAAGCCGGCGTTCGAGGAGCTCGTTGCGGCCAGCGAGGCCGCGCGTGACCTGGGGCAGCGTCCGGCCGGGCTGCTGCGGCTGTCGGTTCCCCGGGCGGTGGTGCCGCTGATCCTCGAGAAGGTGATCGCCTCTTTCTGCCAAGCCTATCCGGACATCGAGCTGGAGATTGCGGCGAGCCCGGAGCTGATCGACCTTGCCGCGGCCGGGTTCGACGCGGGTATCCGTCTGGGGCAGTTCATCGCACCGGATATGGTGGCGGTGCGGCTGACGCCGCCGTTCCCGCTCGTGGTGGTCGGCAGCCCTGATTACCTGCGCGGGCGGAAGCGGCCGGAGCGCATCGACGATCTGCGCGACCATGCCTGCCTGCGCATGCGGCGCTCGAACGGGGCGATCGCGGCTTGGCCGTTTCTGGACGGGAATAGGACGGTCGAGGCGATCGTTTCTGGGCCGCTCATCGCGCATGACACGCCCACGCTGCTCGGAGCGGCGGTCCAAGGCTTGGGACTGGCGCAACTGCCGGGTCCACTTGCTAGGGGACCGATGGAGGACGGCCGGTTGCAGCCGGTCCTGACCCCGTTCGCGGTCACGACGCCAGGGGTGTTTCTGTATCATCCCGATAAGCGTCAGGTTCTCCCCAAGCTGCGGGCGTTCATCGAGCACGTCAGATATCGGGGAGCGACCAGGCGGGCGGCCGTTAGCGCAGGGTGTTGATCCGCTCCCAGTTGGAGGGCCCTCACCCAACCTTGATCCGCGTTGCGGCTCAAGCCCGGAGGGAGAGGGCTTTTTCTACGTGGGGTTGGGGGTGGCGAGGAGGCGGTATTCTCGCTCGGGCGGGGTGTCGTTGGCGGGGAGGCCGGCGCGGGCGGCCAGGGTGTTGGCGGCGCGGGCGGCTAGGGCGGCGACCTCGGCGGGGGTGCGGCGCTTCCAGCGCGGGGTTGCGCCGAAGATGCTGGGAAAGGCGGGGCCGAGGCCGAGGTCGTGGATGATGTCCTGGATGATCTCGCCGGCGGGGCGGTCGTCGAGGTCGTCCTCGAACTCGAGGGTTTCGAGGCGCTCGTGCAGCTCGCCGGTCAGGCGCTCGGCGTGTTCCGGCTCGAGCGGGGCACGGGCGATCTCGTCCTCGACGGTGCGCAGCACGCGCTTGCGGGCGGCGAGCCGGTCCGGGTTGGGGACGGCGCGGGGCTGGGCGAGGCGCTCGATCAGGAGGACGGTGCGGCGGATGCCGGCGGAGACGCCGTCGAAGGCTTTTGCCAGAGCGGGGAGGTGGGCGTCGGGGGCCGGGGGAGCGGCGTGCTCGGTGGGGACGATGCGGTCGCGCAGGGCGCGGGCGATTTCGAGGCTCATGTCGGCGACGTCGCGACAGAGGGACTTGCAGAAGTCGAGGTCGGAGGCGGGCTCGGCGGCGGGCATGGGCTGATGGGAATATTTTCTGGAGAGGGTGTCAAGGGGCTCGGTTCAGTGGGCTGCGCTCCGTTTCTGGTTAGCGCCGACGTGTTGCCGTGGAGGCGAACCTTAACGGGCGCTCGCTGTCAGGCTCCTGATCCGTCTAACTGCCTCTCCGACTTTCGGTGAGGCCAAGGCCACGGTGGAGTCCGTCGTGCACTTTATACAAATCAGACTCGATAAAGCCCTGCGACTTGAAAAAGCATTTGAACCTCCACTGCTGTGAATTGCCGACCCTGAACCCAAGGATAGAGTTGTCGTATAAGAAGCGTAGAAACCCACTCACTTCCCCAGTCCCATTCGGCGCTCCAATCCTTCGAAGGCTCAAACCGAAATCTTCTGCGGAGAGTGTTGTCGATCCATGATTTTGCAGCGCAGCCAAAAGATCGTTTATTCTGGGATACTGAACTCTCCACTCATCACGAAGCTCCTCAAGCAGCCACTCAGAGTATGCGGCCTCCGCGTTATAGATTGATTGGCATTCCAGCTTCTCGACGCTAACCTCTTCCTTATCATAGGGGTTGTTCGCCCGCTCTAGCATGTTTTCTTTAACAAGCTGGAACATCCTGATGAAGTCTCGGGGCCTAAGCATAGTACGAAGCATGATATGATCGAAAGGAGCACGTTGCTGCCTCATTTGCTCACGGTCGAAGATATCCTCAACGCGAACGAATTCCGGTTGCGTCGCTCTGCGGGCGAAGTAATTTATTCTTTCAAGGATCATGCGAGACAAACCCTCCTTAGACCACGCGAGGAGCGTCCCGCAGTCGGCACGTAGTTTGTTCTTGTCGTTAAGGTCAAGAGTGTCAAAAATGTCTTCCCTTAGGAACACAATCGGACGGAGATGTCCTTTGAACTTGCCGGATATGGTTTCTGCTGCTCCGATAAGTCCGGCGATGATTCGCTGACTAGGTTCGAATGAGGAAGCGTCCCATGCCTCATCGATCCGGTCGAACGTGACAAATACTCTCGTCGACTCCGAGAGCACATCCAGCAACGCCTCTTCCAAAATATCTGAAAGACGCTCGATTGACCTATTCAGTGAGCTTTGCAGTGAGTTGTCGTCCTTAATGTTCGTAAACGATATCTCCCCTCCATCAAGAGTGATGCCGTCCAGATCACCCGTCTCGAGATCAAGGCCCCCCTTCGGTAGCCGCAACCGACTAATCTGGAGAAGTTTCTGGCCTATAACTTCCATCAGATTAGGAGTTGGAGAAGCGTAGATTTTGGAGACGATCTTACTAGCCGCTCTTAGTTTTTTTGACTCAACTCCACCCTCTACCAGGGTCTTCAGAGAAGTAAGATAGATGATGTACTTCCAGGATTGGATATAGGCTAATGAAGAGACCTTCCCCTCCGTCGAGAGAAGATTGTGAATGTCCCAGCTGTAGTTCTGAAGGGAGAGGCTCGCAGAGTGGTCAGTACCCGTAGAGATATTTGTTTGCGTTTTGGGAAAGGTGCTGAAAGACTGCCGTCTTCCCAGCGCCTTTTCTCCCCAGAATGAGAAAGTGATGTCGGTTCCTTATAACTGATTCTAAGACGCCATTCTCAAAAAAGTTACTCCGATAAGTTTTCATCACGTTCCGCAGAGACTTGTCCGAAGTCGATCCAGTCTGCGATCATTCAACCTGTGCCTTTGGTTGGAGCCCGTCGCATTGGCGGTCGGCACTCATTTGACCTAGGCTTACGATTGGGCATCGAGGTTACGACGTCAAGCTGTCCGGTCGCCGACATGGCCAGATGGCGTCGGTTGGCGTCGCAGCCCGAACAATGGTCTCTACACCGAACCTCTCATTGGGTCAGGTCCACCTCAACGGCTTGTTCAGAACGTAAGCACCGCCGTCTCCTCCAGCACGGCCTCTGGGGTGTGGTGGCGGGCGGCGGCGCGCTGCTCCTCCTCCGTGGATTGCTGGGCTTGCATGTAGGCGCCGAGGTGGCGGGCGCGGCGTAATATGCGTTGGCCGGCGGGGCGGCGGGACAGCTCATACTGGGTTACGGCTTCGGGGATCGAGGTGGTGTCCAGGAGTTCGGACAGACAGAGAGCGTCTTCGGCGGCTTTGGTGGTGCCGGCGCCGACGTGGGGGCGGGCGACGAAGGCGGAGTCGCCGATCAACGCGACGCGGCCAGAGGCCAGGCGGGGGGATTCGAGGTCGTAGATGGGTTGGAGGAA
This sequence comes from uncultured Alphaproteobacteria bacterium, assembly GCA_963708585.1. Taxonomy (GTDB): domain Bacteria; phylum Pseudomonadota; class Alphaproteobacteria; order Acetobacterales; family Acetobacteraceae; genus JAVVHH01. The sequence goes on from CAVPSW010000002.1 coordinate 281,948, forward strand.
GGGGGTCTCGGTCGCGGCCACGATCGTGGCGAAGGCGGGGGCGAGGATCGCGTGGGCGGCGGCGCGCATGCGGGCGATCAATTCGGGGCGGATCAGGGGCGGCGGGATCGAGATCGTGTGGGTGTGGCCGTGCGGGTCGGTGAGGAGGTCGGGGAGCCCAGTCGTTTCGTCGGCGGGGCGGTACCAGACCCAGTTGTAGCGGCGATGGCCGGGTCGGAGGTCGTTGTCGCGGCCGGCGACGGGGTAGCCGAGCATCTGCTCGCCTTTTGGTAGGCAGAAGGCGAAATCGTCGAACAGGGCGGCGTGGATGTCGGGCGGGAAAGCGGATTCCTCGACCAGGCCGCGCCAGGCGGCGTAGCCGGCGTAGAGCGGGGGGATGTCGCCGGTGATCGCGGTGCGGACGGCGGAGCGGATCCCGTCGGCGCCGACGAGGAGGTCGGCTTCGAATTGGGTGCCGTCGGCGAAGTGGGCGGTGACGCGGTCGGTGCCCGGCTCGAGGGCGGTGAACTCGGCGCCGGGCTGGTAGCAGTCGTCGGGGAGGCCGCTGCGGAGCAGGCGCCAGAGACGGTCCCAGCCGGTCATGATCTGGGGGCAATCGAAGGAGGCGATGATTTCGCCTGCGGGGGAGAGGACGAGGCGGCGGGTGACGGGGACGCCGAGGTCGGGGCCGGCGTCGAGGCCGACGTGCTCGAGGATGCGGACGAGTTCGGGGTGGGTGACGATGCCGGCGCCGCGGCCGGAGAGGGGCGTGGGGACGCGCTCGAAGACGCGGACGGTCCAGCCGTGGTGGCGGAGGAGGAGGGCGGCGAAGAGGCCGGCCACGGAGCCGCCGATGATGGCGGCGCGGCGGTTGGAGGCGGGCGGGGTCATTGGCGGTGATGTTCCGGCATGGGCTGGCGACCACCCTCACCCAGCCTTGATCCGCGTTGCGGCTCAAGCCCGCCAGCGGGAGAGGGTTGTTGGACGGACTGCCCTCTCCCGCTGGCGGGAGCGGGTTGTTCGGCGTCTAGGCGTTTGCTCATGACGATGCGGGGGGAAATTTCGAAGCCGAGGTGCTCGTAGAAGGAGACGACCTTCGTGTTGGTGTCGCGCACGAGGAGCTGGGCCTTGGGGACGCCGCGTTTGTCATGGCTGGGCGAAGGCCCGGATCGCGGCTTCGACGCGGTCGGGGGATTGGAGTTGGGGGACGTGGGCGCAGCCGTCGAGCTCGAGCAGGCGGGCGCCGGGGACGAGGGCGACGAGCTCGCGGGCCATGGGGGGCGGGGTGGCTTCGTCTTGGGCGCCGACCATGATCAGGGTGGGGACGGCGAGGTCCGGGACAGCGGGGCGGAGGTCGAGCTCGGCGAGGGCGGCGCAGGCGGCGGCGAAGACGGAAGGGTCGGTGCGGAGGAAGCGGTCGCGGCGCTCGGCGAGGAGGGCGGGGTTGGCGGACTGGAAGTCGGGGGAGAACAGGCGGCGCATGGCGGTGTCGGCGACGGCTTCGAGGCCTTTCGCGGCGGCGGCGGCTTGCATGGCGCGGAAGGCGGCGCGGCCGGGCTCGGAGAAGGCGGCGCCGGTGCCGGCGAGGACGAGGCGGTCGACCAGGGTCGGGTGGCGGAGCGCGACCAGGAGGGCGAGGAAGCTGCCGTAGCCGTTGCCGAACAGGAGGACGGGGATTTCGCCCTGGGAGACCGCGTGGGCGAGGCGGTCGGCGATGGATTCGAGCGCGGGGCCGGCGGGGGGCGAGGCGCCGAAGCCGGGGAGGTCGGGGAGGAAGACGGCGTGGTCGGCGGCGAGGCGCTCGGCAAGCGGGAGGCAGCTGCCGGCGTCGGCGAGGAGGGAGTGGAACAGCCAGACGGGCGGGCCGCTACCGAGGGCGCGGATTTGGAGGTGGTCGGGCAGCGGACGTCTCCTTGGTGGCGCGTTTTTGGGGCGCGGTTCCTGGATTGCCACGCGGCTTTGCCGCTCGCAATGACGCCGAGAGCGTCAGCTTCCGGGGTAGTGGGCGAGGTCGGGGATGAAGAGGTCGGACCAGGTGGTGGGGGCGGTGCGGATGGTGCCGGTGCGGGCGAGGAAGTCGGCGTATTTCATTACTCCGGCGGGGGCGACGGTGAAGCTGGTCTCCTTGTCGGTCAACATGGTGCGGATCAGGTCGGGGGCGAGCTTCACGCCGGACATGCGGGCGTAGATGTCGGCAGCGGTGGCCGGGTCGGCGGCGATGAGGTGGTCAGCGTCGTCCTTGGCGGCGAGGAAGGCGGCCATGAGCGGGCGGTTGGCGGCGGCGAAGCGCTCGGAGGCGTAGACGACGTCGATGGTGATGGGGCCGAGCAGGTCGGAGGTCGAGACCACGCGGTGGATGTTGGGGTAGGTCAGCTCCTGGTTGGAGAAGGGCGGCGAGGCGAAGTGGGCGTCGATCTCGGTCTTGCCGGAGATGAGCGCGGCCATGGCTTCGGGGTGGGGCAGGCTGACGGTAAGCGGGTCGAGCTTGGCGTATTGGTCGATGCCGAACTCGTGGGCGGCGGCCATCTGCAGGACGACGGCGGCGAAGCTGGTCTTGATGCCGGGGACGGCGATCTTGTCCTTGGAGGAGAAGTCGCGCAGCGAGTGGATGGCGGGGTTGTTGGTGTTGAGCCAGAGGGCGCCGTTGCCGAGGGCGCAGACGCCGGTGACGGCGGAGCTGGGCATGGCGTGGGCCTTGGCCCAGAGGGTGATGAAGCCCGGCGCGCCGGTGCCGGCGATGTCGAGCGCGCCGGAGAGCATGGCGTCGTTGATGACGTTGCCGCCGTCGAGGACGCGCCACTCGGTGGTGACCGGGCCGAGGCCGGCGGCTTGGGCGTGCTGCTCGAGCAAGTGGCGGTCGCGGATGACCATGAGCGGCAGGTAGTGGATGCCGAAGCCGTGGGAGAGGCGGACCGTCGTGGCGGCGCGGGCGGCGAGCGCGGGGAGCGCGAGGGCGCCGGCGAGCAGGGTGCGTCGATGCATGGGTGGTCCTCCCGTTATCGATTGGCCTGGAGGCAGCGGACGATCTCGGCCGCGCTGGTGAGGCGTTCGGCGCCGAGGACGGCGTCGGCGAGGCGGTCGACCTGCGCCGGCGGCAGGCGGGTTTCGGCGAGCTTGCGGAACTTTTCGACGATGGTGGCGGCGGGGGCGAAGCTCTGTTCGCTGCCGCGGGGGGCGGTCACGTGTTCCTGCAGGGTCGTGCCGTCGCGGAGGCGGATCTCGACCTGGACCTCGTGGCGGCTCGCCTTGCCGCGGGCGGTGATGGCGGGGTCTTCGACGACCTCGACGCGGCGGGAGAGGGCGATGCGCTCGGGGTCGGCGACGGCGGCCTCGGTGAACTGGCCGACGAAGACGTCGCCTTCGAGCAGCAGGGTGGCGACGCAGTAGGGGAGGTTGAGCTGGGCGGAGGTGAGGCCCTGGGGGACGTAGGGCCAGCCGACGTGGTCGACGGTGACGCGGGAGCCGTGGACCGTGATGCGGTCGATGTCGGCGGGGCCGAACGGGCGGCGGGCCTGCATGGCGCGGATGGCGTCCAGCGTGGTGTGGTTGCTGCCGACGCAGGAGTAGAATTTGAGGGCGACGCGCATGGTCTCCCAGCGCTCGCCGAGGCCGGAGGTGAGCTCGGCGAGGTCGAAACGGTCGGTGGAGCGGGAGAAGGTGGTGCAGAAGCCGCCATAGGGGTTCTCGAACACGTCGGCGATGCCGGTGAAGCCGCGCTCGGCGAGGAGGGCGGCGTAGAGGCCGCTCTGGGCGGCGCGGCCGGCGTGCATGCGCTTGACCATGGCGCCGAACTGGGCGGCCATGAGGCCGGCGGACTGGGTGCCGGCGATGCCGATGGCGTGGACGGTGCGCGCCGGGTTGAGGCCGAGCGCGGCGGCGGCGCCGGCGGCGGCGGCGAACACGCCGACGGTGGCGCCGGAGTGCCAGCCCTGGCCGATGTGCTCGGGGCCCATGCAGAGGCCGACGCGGGGGCCGGTCTCGTAGCCGGCGACGCAGGCGCGGAGGAGGTCGCGGCCGGTGAGGTCGGGGTGGAGCTCGGCGATCGCGAGGACGGGCGGCAGGGTGACGGCGCCGACATGGAGCACGCCGACGCGGTGGACGTCGTCGAGCTCGAAGCCCTGGACCAGGGTGCCGTTGACCAGGGCGGCGTGGGGGGCGGAGAGGCGGTTTGCGGTGCCCCAGACGGCGCAGGTTTCAGTGGTGTCGAGGTCGGCGAGGGTGTCGAGGAGGATCTGCGACCAGGGGAGCGCGGCGCCGAAGACGGCGCAGCCGAGACTGTCGAGGATGAGCAGCTTGATGCGCTCGATGACGGCTTCGGGGATGTCCTCGAAGCGGAGGTCGGCGACGAAGCGGGCGAGGGAGGCGGTGGGCGAGGTCGCGGCGGGGGCGGGGTGGTCCATGGAGGGGGAGTGTTGACCCGGCGCGTGTGGGTCGACAAGCGGGACCGGATCGGCCCAGGTTGAGGCGATGAACGACGGCGCGATCATGTCTGGCGGCGATGCGATCGCGGAGGGGTTGCTGGCCAACGATGTGGACACGGTGTTCGGGCTGCCGGGGGCGCAGCTCTATCCGCTGTTCGACGCGCTGGGGCGGGGGAGCGACCGGATCCGGACGGTGGGGGCGCGGCACGAGCAGGCGTGCGGATACATGGCGTTCGGGTATGCGCGGTCGACCGGGCGGCCGGGGGTGTGTGCGGTGGTGCCGGGGCCGGGGGTGCTGAACACGGCGGCGGCGCTGGCGACGGCGGCGGGGTGCTGCGCGCCGGTGCTGCTCGTGACCGGGCAGGTGCCGTCTTCGTTCATCGGGCGGGGGCGCGGGCATCTGCACGAGTTGCCGGACCAGTTGGGGACGCTGCGCACGTTGCTGAAAGGGGCGGCGCGGATCGAGCGGGCGGCGGACGCGCCGGCGGTGATCGACTGGGCGTTCCGGGAGATGCTGTCGGGGCGGCCAGGGCCGGTGGCGGTGGAGATGGCGTGGGACAGCATGGCGGCGACCGGGTTGGTGCGGCCGCTGGAGCGGGCCACGGTGCCGGCCCCTGCCCCGCCCGATCCGCGGGACATCGAGGCGGCGGCGCGGGTGTTGCTCGGTGCGGAGCGGCCGATGATCTTTGTCGGCAGCGGGGCGCAGGGGGCGAGCGCGGAAGTGCTGGCGCTGGCGGAGGCGCTGGGCGCGCCGGTGGCGGCGTTCCGCGGCGGGCGCGGGGTGGTGGCGGAGGACCATCAGCTCGGGATCTCGTCCTGGGCGGCGCGGCTGTTGTGGCCGGAGACGGATGCGGCGGTCGGGATCGGGACGCGTATGGAGCTGCCGACCATGCGGTGGACGGGGATGATGCGGGTGGTCGAGCCCCCTGCCCGGCCGCCGCTGGTCCGCATCGACATCGACCCGGCGGAGATGCGGCGGCTGCCGGTGCATGCGCCGGTGGTGGCGGACGCCGCAGAGGGGGCGGCGGCGCTGCTCGACGCGCTGCGGCGGCTGGGACACGTGCGGCGCGACAACGGCGACCTTGTGGCGGCGGCGAAGCGGCGGGCGGCAGAGGAGGTGCAGGTGGTGCGGCCGCATGTCGAGCATCTGCAGGCGATCCGGGATGTGCTGCCGCGGGACGGGATCCTCGTGGAGGAGCTGTGCCAGGCGGGGTTTACGTCCTACTTCGCCTATCCGGTGCTCGAGGAACGGACTTACGTGTCGGCGGGTTATCAGGGGACGCTCGGGTACGGGTTCATGACCGGGCTGGGGGTGAAGGTGGCGCATCCCGACCGGGCAGTGGTGTCGATGACCGGGGATGGCGGGTTCCTGTTCGGGGCGGCGGAGCTGGCGACGGCGGTGCAGTATGGGATCGGGCTGGTGACGGTGCTGTTCAACAACGGCGCGTATGGGAACGTCCGGCGGGACCAGCAGACGCGGTATGGCGGGCGGGTGCTGGGGGCGGCGCTGGAGAACCCGGACTTTTCGATGCTGGCCGCGGCGCATCGGGTGCCTTATCGGCGGGCGGAGAGCCCGGCGGCGCTGCGGGACGCGTTGCGCATGGCGCTGGACGCGGGTGGGCCGGCGCTGATCGAGGTGCCGGTCGATCCGGACCAGGAGGTCTCGCCGTGGCCATTCATCCATCCGCCGCCGGAGCGGCCCAACTGACCTCGCCGGGCGAACAGGAGGCGGCGCGGCGGCATTACGCGCTGCCGCATCTGACGTTCGGGCGGATCGCGGTGGTGGCGGCGGCGGCGCTGCTGCTGTGGACGCTGTCGGACATCGTGCTGCTGGTGTTCTTCGCGGCGCTGCTGGCGGCGGCGCTGCGCGGCGCGGCAAACTGGATCGCGGCGCATACGCCCCTGCCGGTCGGGGTGGCGCTGACGCTGGTGGTGCTGGTGGTGATGCTGGCGCTGGGCATGTTGGCGTATTGGACGGGCCCTGCCCTGTTCGGCCAGTCGCAGGACCTGATCCATCGGCTGATCGGTCAGTTCTGGGACCTGCGGCAGCGGTTGGAGGGGACGCCGCTGGCGCCGGGCGGCGTCGGGCTGCAGACCCTGGCGGAGCACGCCGCGGCGCCGGCCACGACCGTGCTGACGATCTCGCTGCGGACGGTGGCCGACCTGGTGGTGCTGTTCGTGACCACGATCTACTTCGCGGCGGCGCCGGACGTTTACGTGGACGGCGTGCTGCGGCTGGTGCCGATCCCGCATCGGGCGCGGGTCCGGGAGGTGATGGGGGAGATCGCGCACACGCTGCGGATGTGGCTGCTGGGGCAGCTCGTGGACATGCTGGCGGTGGGGCTACTGGCGGCGATCGGGCTTTGGCTGGTGGGGGTGCCGGCGCCATTCGCGCTGGGGGCGCTGTCCGGGGTGTTCACGTTCGTGCCGTATCTCGGGACGGTGGTGTCGGGCGCGGTGGCGGTGCTGATCGCGTTCTCGGTGAGCCTGAAGACGGCGCTATGGGCGCTGGCGGTGTTCACGTTGTGCCACATCGTGGAGGGCTACGTGATCTCGCCGCTGATCCAGCGCCGGATGGTGGAGTTGCCGCCGGCGCTGACAGTGCTGGCGATGACGGTGCTGGGCGCGCTGTTCGGGCTGTTGGGGGTGATGCTGGGGACGCCGATCGCGGCGGCCGGGCTGGTGTCGGTGCGGATGCTGTATGTGACGGACGTGCTGGGCGACCCGGAGCCGGAGCGGCGGGGCAACCGGTAGGGCGGGTCCGAAACCTCGGCCCTGTGGGTCGCGTTCGATCTGATGGCTCAGATGTGAGCCTTATGGGATGCCGGCGTGACGATCGGTTGTCCGGATTGCGGGACGCTCGAGGACATCGTCCCGCTGCCGCGAGGCAGCAGGGCTGTTTGCGTGCGATGCCGGGCGCCACTGGAGAAGACGAGCGGGCGCAGCGTGACGGCGGCGCTGGGCTGCTCGCTCGGGACCTTCCTGCTGCTGTTCCCGGCGAACATCCTGCCGCTGATCCACATCGACCTGATGGGTCTGCAGAACCAGAACGTGGTGGGGCGGGGGATCGAGCTGCTGTGGGCGCACGGCTGGTACGCGCTCGCGGGGGCGACGGGGGTGATGATCATCGTGCTGCCGTTCGTGCGGTTCGGACTGCTGACCGCGGTGCTCGGGGCGCTCCGGTTCGGGGCCCGGCCGGGATGGCTCGGGCCCGCGTTCCGCTGGGCCGTCTTTCTCGACCAATGGGCGCTGACGGACGTGTTCCTGCTGGCGTCGTTCATCGGGTATTACCGGCTGGTCAACATCAGCCAGGCGCGTGTCACGATCCAGACCGGCGGGGCGTGCTTCGTCGCGGCAGCGATGCTGACGATGCTGTCGCGGGCCTCGTTGGACCAGCGCACGGTGTGGCGGGCGATCTGTGCCGACGAGCCCGCAGAGCCGGGGCGGGCTTACCTGTCCTGCATGGCTTGCGACCTGATCCAGCCGGCCGAGTGCGCGGGCGGGCGCTGTCCGCGCTGCCGGGCGCGGCTAGATCTGCGCAAGCCCAACTCGATCCCGGACACGGCGGCGTTGCTCATCGCGGCGGCCGCGCTGCTGTTCCCGGCCTACCTGCTGCCGATGAACCGGTCGGTGCAGCTCGGCAGCGTCCACTCCTACACGATCTTCACCGGCATCTCCGACCTGTTCGGCGCCGGGCTGTGGCCGTTCGCGGTGGTGGTGTTCTGCACCAGCTTCGTGTTCCCGGTCGGCAAGATCCTGGTGATGGGCTGGTGCGTGCTGTCCGTCTCGTGCGGGTGGAACCGGCATCTGGCGAGCAAGACGAAGCTGCTGCGGGTGATCGGCGAGCTGGGACGTTGGTCGAACACGGACCCGCTGACGATCGTGTTCTTTGTGCCGCTGATGGCGTTCGAGCCGCTGGCGACGGCGGATGCGGGGTGGGGTGCGACGGCGTTCATGCTGATGACGGTGCTGACCATGGCCGCCTCCGGGACGTTCGATCCGCGGCTGTTGTGGGATGCGGGCGAGCATGGATAAGGCGGAGCCGGCGCGGGCGCAGGCCGGAGTCGAGCGCAGCCGGTGGCCGGGCTGGATCTGGGCGGTGCCGATCGCCGCGCTGGGGGTGATCGGATGGCTGGGTTTCCGGGCGCTGGCGACGCAGGGAACGGCGATCAGCATCCGGTTCGCCGAGGTCCACGGGCTGAGCCGGCAGGGGGCGAAGATCGAGTATCGCGGGCTGTCGGTGGGCCATGTCGATTCGGTGACGCTGGCGAAGGACGAGGGGTCGGTCACGGTGAAGGCGACGATCGACCAGGACGCCGCGGCGCTGCTGCGGCAGGGGACACGGTTCTGGCTGAAGGGAACGCATCCGAGCTTGAGCGACCTGTCGTCGCTCAGTTCGGTGCTGTCGGGGCCGACGATAGAGCTGGATCCGGGCGAGCTGGATCCGGGCAAGGGGGCGGCGGCGACCTCGTTCGCCGGGCTGGAGCACCAGCCGATCGCGCCGGCGGCGGACCGCACCGGGGCGAGCTACACGTTGAACTTTGAGGGCGCGGTGGGTGATCTGCAGCCGGGCGATGCGGTGAAGCTACGCGGGTTCACGGTGGGCGAGGTGACGCAGACCGAGTTCGGGTTCGATGCGGGGACGGGGGCGGTTTCGACCCCGGTGACGCTGGCGCTCTATCCGCCGCTGTTCCACGTCGAGGGCGGGACGCCGCCGGACAGCCCGGCGGCGCTCAAGACGCTGGTCGGCACGCTGGTTCAGCACGGGCTGCGGGCGAAGCTCGAACGGGACCCGCCGGTGATCGGCTCGGAGCACGTCGTGCTGGAGATGGAGGGGGGCGCGGGGGCGCCGCAGCAAAGCGAGGAGGGACGGATCCCGGTCGCGTCGTCCGGCGGCGGGATCGGCCAGGTGATGGCGCAGGTCGGCTCCCTGCCGATCGGGCAGATCGGGCGGCGCGTGCTGGATATCACGCGGCAGGTGGACGGGCTGGTCGCGTCGCCGGCGCTGCATGACGCGGTGCACCAGGTGGATGACGCGACCCGGCAGGCGCAGGATGCGATGTCGCAGGCCAAGCACGCGGTCCGCGAAGTGGACGAGATGGTGTCGAGCGCGCGGCCGAAGGTGACGCGGCTGGTGGAACAGCTCAATCGGACGGCGGACGAGTTGGACCGGACCGCGTCGTCGGCGGGGCGGGTGGTGAGCGGGACGACCGAGCAATACGGGCTGGAGACGACGATGCGGGAGGTGACGGAGGCGGCGCGGTCGCTGCGATCGCTGGCGAGCTACCTGGACCGGCATCCGGAGTCGCTGATCCAGGGGCGGCCGGGGGGCTGAGCGAATGCGGGCGGCGTGGATGCTCGGGGCGCTGCTGCTGCTGGCCGGGTGCGGGTCGAGCCCGACGGTGCAGTTCTTCACGCTGAGCGTGGAGGGCGGCGCGGGGGAGAGAGCAACGCTGCCGTGGGCGGTGCAGGTCGTGGCGGTGCACATCCCGGACACGCTGGACCGGCAGCAGATGGTGAGCGCCTCGGGTCCGAACGTGATCGAGGTGCGCGACGCCAGACGGTGGTCGGCGCCGTTGGGGCCGATGATCCGGCGCGTGCTGTCGGAAGATCTGCAGCGTCGGTTCGTGCCCGGGACGGTCGTGATGCCGGACGCACCGGCGCCGCCGAGGACGCGGCGGGTCGTGGTGACGGTCGCGCAGTTCTGGCGCGAGGCGGACGGCAGGGTGCAGCTGATTGGAAGCTGGAGCCTGCTGCGCGCCGGGTCGGACGCACCGTTGCTGCGGCGAGACGTCGCGCTGGGCGTGCCGGCCGAGGACGGGGCGGAGGCCGAGGTGGCGGGGATGAGCCGGCTGCTGGCGGAGCTGGCGGGGCAGATCGCGGCTACGGTCCGGAGCGCGCGCTAGCGAGTCCGGAGCCGGATGGCGGGAGAACCGCAGGGGATGCCAACCCGGCCTTCCGCCGCGATCAGTGATGCGAAATGATTGTTTCTTTTCGGCACGTTTCGATGGCAGGATGACGGCGTCGTTCTGATACCGGACGGGCTGCTCGCTTTGCCGGGCGTGACGGTCTCGCAACGGAAAGGGCCTAGCTGATGGGAGACATCTACGTCGAAGTTGGGCCGATGGACGCGAGCAAGGCGCCGAAGGAACATGCCGCCAAGGTCAAGAAGTATCTGGAAGATAGCGTCGCGAGCGCGGTGAAGGGAAAGGGCTTCTCGACCAAGAAGGGCGAGGGCTACCAAGTCCGAATCAAGGTCGTCGAACTAACGCTCGACCCGAAGGGCGCGAGCTGCAAGCTCAGCGGAGAGCTGACGCGCTATCCGAAGCAGGAGATGGTCAGCACGTCGATCACCGCCGGCGCGAAGGCAAGCGGCGGCAAGCCGGACTCGCTGGTCCGGAACTGCATCGAAGGGGCGGCGGAGGGGATGATGAAGAAGGTCATCCCGGTGATGCAGAGCCAGGCGCGCTAATCAGGCGCCGCCCCAGTTCATGGTGAGGCCGCCGTCCATGACCCAGGTCTGGCCGGTGACGTAGTCGGCCGCGTCGGAGGCGAGGAAGACGGCGAGGCCGGCGATCTCCTCGGGCTTGCCGGGGCGGCGCCAGGGGATGGCGCTCATGCTCTTCTCGCGCTCCTCCGGGTCGTCGAGGCGCTTCTGGGTCATGGGGGTCGCGATCATGCCGGGGGCGATGGCGTTGACGTTGATCTTGTCCTCGGCGACCTCGCGGGAGAGGCTGCGGACGAGCGAGTTGATGCCGGCCTTGGCCATGCCGTAGGGCGCGCTGCCGGGCGTGGGCAGGTGGCCGGCGACGGAGCCGATGAAGATGAGGCGGCCACCCCGCCTTCGCCTTTCGCGCAGCTTGATGAACTCGCGGGCGCAGTAGAGCGGGCCCTTGAGGTCGGTGCGGAGGATCTGCTCGAGCTTGTCGTCGTCCATCTCGGCGACGGGCATGCCGGACATCCCGGTGCCGGCGTTGGCGACGCAGCAGGTCGGGGACGCCGATGGCGGAGACGGTGGCCTCGAACAGCGCGCGGACGGATTTGGGGTCGCCGACGTCGGTTTGGGTCACGAAGGCGCGGCGGCCGGCGGCTTCGATGCGGCGTTTCGTTTCGGCCGCGCCTTGCTCGTCGGTGTGGTAGGTGATGGCGACGTCGGCGCCTTCGTGGGCGAACGCCTCGGCGGTGGCCTGGCCGATGCCGCTATCGGCGCCGGTGATGATCGCGATCTTGCCTTCGAGCTTCACAGCAGGTCCTCCAGGCGGATCGGCAGGTGGCGGATGCGCTTGCCGGTGGCGTTGAACACGGCGTTGGCGATGGCGGCGTTCATGCCGACGATGCCGATCTCGCCGATGCCCTTGATCCCGAGCGGGTTCACCTGCGTGTCCTCCTCCGGGACGAACATGACCTCGACCCGTGCCGACGTCGGCGTTCACCGGGATGTGGTATTCGGCGAGGTTGTCGTTGACGTAGCGGGCGGCGCGCGGGTCGATCTCGGTCTGCTCCAGCAGCGCCGCGCCGAGGCCCCAGATCATGCCGCCCATGTACTGGCTGTGCGCGGTGAGCGGGTTGACGATGCGGCCCGCGGCGAAGGCGCCGAGCATGCGGGGCACGCGGATCTCGCCGGTGCGGCGGTGCACGCGCACCTCGACGAACTGCGCGCCGAAGGCGTAGGCGGTGGCGTCCTTGCGCTTGTGGCCGCGCAGGATCGGGTTCTTGCCGCTGTAGAGCTTGTCCAGCGCGTCCGTCGGGCGAGCCTTGCGGGACGTTCTCGGCATAGGCCTCGATCGCGCCCTTGCTGACGCGGCGTGATCGCGTCCTCGAGCGGCTCGGACGCGCCGTTCGGGGCGGACGAGCTTGCCCTCGGCGAAGTCGAGGCGCGCCGGGTCGTGGCCGGCGAGCGGGCCCTGCGTTGGTGGTGGTCGGCGGCGCGGGCGATGCGGTCGCGGAGCTCGTCGCAGGCCGCGGCGACCGCGTGGGTGATGGTGGCGGTGTGGCTCGAGCCGGCGGCCAGCGCGGCCGGCGGGCAGCTCGGTGTCGCCCATCTCGACCGCGACCTTGTCGAGCGGCAGGCCGAGCCGGTCGGCGGCGGTGATCGCGACGACGGTGTAGGCGCCGGTGCCGATGTCGTGCGCCGGCGATCTCGCACCCGGGCGTGGCCGTTCGGGCGCAGGCGTGACGCGGGCGGCGGCGGACGAGATGTTGGTGGGGTAGGCGGCGGCTGGCGCAGCCGTAGCCGACCAGCCAGTCGCCGTCGCTGCATCGGCGCCGGGCTGCGGGATTGCGGCGCGGACCAGCCGAACTGGTCGGCGCCCTGGTCGAAGCAGGTCAGCAGGTGGCGGCTGGAGAAGGGCAGGCCGGTGACCGGGTCGCGTCGCGGGCTCGTTGCGCCGGCGCAGCTCGATCGGGTCGATGCCGAGCTGATGGGCCAGCTCGTCCATCGCGCATTCCAGCGGGAACATGTAGGGCGTCTCCGGCGGCGCGCGCATGAAGCCCGGCGTGTTGCGGTCGGCGTGGACGATGTTCACCCGGGTCGCGATGTTCGGGCAGGCGTACATGCGCGCCGTCGTCTCGGTGCCGGAGACGTTGTAGGTGCTGGGCCGGGAGGTGACCTCCCAGCCCTCGTGGCAGAAGCGCCATGCAGCTTGCCGTCCCGGTCGGCGCCGAGCGCGATGCGGTGGCGGGTCTCGGCGCGGTAGGTGGCGATGGTGAAGCCCTGGTCGCGGGTGGCGACGAGCTTCACCGGGCGGCCGAGCCGGCGCGCGGCGATGGCGATCCAGGCGGTGCGCGACGGTGGCGCCGCCCTTCGAGCCGAACGCGCCGCCGACGAATTTCGAGATCACGCGCACGTCGTCGGGGTCGATGCCGAGCTGCTTGGCGACGGAGGCGCGCAGGCCGTAGACGAACTGGCTGGGCTCCCAGATGGTGAGCTGCTTGCCCTGCCAGGCGCAGGTGGTGGTGAACAGCTCGATCGGGTTGTGGTGCTGGGTCGGCGTGTCGTATTCGGCGTCGACGTTGACCGGGGCGGCGGCGAACGCGGCCTCGGCGTCGCCGACCGTGTAGTCCTCGTGCTCGCCCGTCGTCGCGGTGCTCCTCCTCGGCGCCGGGGCTGTCGAAGGTGGCGGACGGGCGGCTCCTCCTCGTAGCGGAAACGCGCACGTTGAAGGCGGCCTCGCGCGCGGCCTCGAAGGTGTCGGCGACGACGACGGCGATGATCTGGCCGTCGTGCCAGATGCGGTCGGTCTCCATGGTGGTCGTGGTCTCGCCGCCGCTGGCGAGCTGCGGGCTGTCTTGGCCTCGCCGCCGACGTTCTCGTGGGTGAGGATGTCGAGCACGCCGGGGACCGCGCGCGCCTCGTCCAGGTCGAAGCCGGCGATCCGGCCGCGGGCGATCGCGCTGGTCACCAGGAAGGCGCAGGCCGGGTTGGCGACCGGCTCGTCGGAGGGATAGGCGGCGCGGCCGGTGACCTTGGCGCGGCCGTCGATGCGGATCGGCCGGCTGGCCGATGCGGGCGAACTCACCGTCCATCGGCGACCTCCATGCGCGGCGGCTTCGAGCAGGGCGCGGACCAGGGTGCGGCGGCCGAGCTCGGGCTTGAAGGCGTTCTCGCCGTGCGTGACGGCGCCGGCGAAGGCGGCCTCGGCGGCTTCCTGCGCGGCGGCCTCGTCGAGCGGGCGGCCGGTGCAGCGCCGCCTCGGCCTCGTGCGCGCGCCAGGGCTTGGCGACCAGGCCGCCGAGGCCGATCCGCGCGTGCGACGACCGCCGTCGCCGTCGAGGTCGCAGCGCCACGGCGGCGGAGGCGAGGGCGAAATCGTAGGAGGCGCGGTCGCGGACCTTCAGGTAGAGCGAGCGCCGGGTCCACGGGCCGGCCGGCACGCGGAAGCCGGTGATCAGCTCGCCCGGGGCGCAGGTTGGTCTCGAGGTGCGGCGTGTCGCCGGGCAGGCGGTGCAGGTCCTCGAACGGGATGGTGCGCGCGGCGCCGTCCGGGCCCGAGCAGCTCGACCTCGGCGCCGAGCGCGACCAGGGCCAGGGCGAAGTCGCCGGGATAGTTGGCGATGCAGTGCTCGCTGACGCCCAGCACCGCGAGGCGGCGGTTGACGCCGTCGATGGCGGCGCAGCCGGAGCCCGGCGTGCGCTTGTTGCAGGCGGCCCAGCTCGGTGTCGCGGAAGTAGTTGCAGCGGGTGCGCTGCAGCACGTTGCCGCCGAGGCTGGCCATGTTGCGGAGCTGCGCGCTGGCGGCCTGCTGCAGAGGCTGGAGGCGATGCACGGGATAGTCGCGCCGGATCGCCGGATGCGTCGGCCGCCTCGGCCATGCGCACCAGGCGCGCCGAGGCGCAGGCCGTCCGGGCCGGCCTCGATGCGGCCGTACTCGCGCGCGGAGCCGGTTGATGTCGACCAGCGCGGCCGGCCGCATCACGTCGAGCTTCATCAGGTCGAGCAGGTTGGTGCCGCCGGCGAGGTACTGAGGCGTGGCGCGCTCGTCGCCGGCGAAGCGCGAGCTGCAGCGCGGCGCCGGTCGGCGGCGCGCTCGTAGGTGAAGGGGCGCATCAGGCCGCCTCGGTTTCGGCACGGCATGCGCGGCGCGGCCTGCAGCACGGCCTCGACGATCTTCGGATAGGCGGCGCAGCGGCAGAGATTGCCGCTCATGTATTCGCGGATCTCGTCCTCGCTGCCGGCGTGGCCCTCGTTGACGCAGCCGATCGCGCTCATGATCTGGCCGGGCGTGCAGTAGCCGCACTGGAAGGCGTCGCATTCGAGGAAGGCCTGCTGCATCGGGTGCAGCGGGCCGTTCTCGTCGGCGAGGCCCTCGATCGTGGTGACCTCGCCGGCGACCGCGGCGGCGAGGGTGAGGCAGGAGAGCACGCGGGTGCCGTCGACCAGCACGGTGCAGGCGCCGCACTGGCCGTGGTCGCAGCCCTTCTTGCTGCCGGTGAGGCCGAGGTGCTCGCGCAGCGCGTCGAGCAGGGTGACGCGCGGGTCGAGGCTCAGCCGGTGGCGGCGGCCGTTGACGGTGAGTTCGATGTCCAGGGGCCTCGCGCGGTGGAGTCGCGAGGAGAAGACGCGGCGGGTGCGGGCGTTCGCGTCACATCGAGGAGAGGGCGCGGGAGGCCACCCTCACCCAGGCCCTCTCCCGCCAGCGGGAGAGGGATTTTTAGGTGGGGGTGAGGGCGGCGGCTACGGCGTCGTCGACGGTTTCTAGCCAGACGAATTTCAGGCGGTCGCGGACGCTCGCGGGGATGTCGTCCCAGTCGCGGCGGTTGCGGGCGGGGAGCATCACGGTGGTGATGCCGGCGTGCTCGGCGGCCACGACCTTCTCGCGGATGCCGCCGACGGGGAGGACGAGGCCGCGTAGGCTGATCTCGCCGGTCATGGCGATGGCCGGGTCGACGGCGCGGCCGGTGGCGAGCGAGGTCAGGCTGATGAACATGGCCACGCCGGCGGAGGGGCCGTCCTTGGGGATGGCGCCGGCGGGGACGTGGACGTGGATGTCTTCCTTCTCGAATATCGCCGGGTCGGCGCCGAGGCTCGCGCGCCCTCGCCTTGATCAGGCTGAGCGCGGCCTGGGCGCTCTCCTTCATGACGTCGCCGAGCTGGCCGGTGAGGATAAGGCGGCCGTTGCCGGGGGCGCGGCTGCTCTCGATGAAGAGGATGCTGCCGCCGACGGGGGTCCAGGCGAGGCCGGTGGCGACGCCGGGGCTGGCGGCGCGGCTGGCGACTTCGGAGTCGAAGCGGGCGGGGCCGAGAATGGCCGCGAGGTCGGGCTCGTCGATCACGATCGGCAGCGGCGCGCCTTCGGCGACGCGCATCGCGGTGCTGCGGAAGACGGCGCCGATCTCGCGCTCGAGGCTGCGGACGCCGGCTTCGCGGGTGTAGTCGCGGATGATGGCGCCGAGGGCCGCGTCGGTGAGCTGCACCTGCTCGGCGGTGAGGCCGTTCTGCTCCAGCTGGCGGGCGACGAGGTAGCGGCGGGCGATCTCGCGCTTCTCCTCCTCGGTGTAGCCGGAGAGCTGGACCACCTCCATGCGGTCGCGGAGCGGGCCGGGGATGGTTTCGAGCTGGTTGGCGGTGGCGATGAACAGGACCCGGCTGAGGTCGAACGGGACGCCGAGATAGGCGTCGCGGAAGGTGCTGTTCTGCTCGGGGTCGAGCACTTCGAGCAGCGCGGAGGACGGGTCGCCCTGGACGCCGCCGCCGCCGAGCTTGTCGATCTCGTCCAGCATCATGACGCATTGGCGGGAGCCGGCGCGGCGGATGGCCTGGATGATGTTGCCGGGCAGTCGCGCCGATATAGGTGCGGCGGTGGCCGCGGATCTCGCTCTCGTCGTGCACGCCGCCGAGGCTGACGCGGACGAAGGGGCGGCCGATGGCGTGGGCGATCGACTGGCCGAGCGAGGTCTTGCCGACGCCGGGCGGGCCGACGAACAGGAGGATCGGGCTCTTGCCGTTCGGGTTGAGCTTGCGGACGGCCAGGAATTCGAGGATGCGGCGCTTGATCTTCTCGAGGCCGAAATGCTCGGCTTCCAGCACGTCGCGGGCCTTGCCGATGTCGATCGGCTGCTCGTCGCCGGTCTTCCAGGGCAGCTCGGTCAGCCACTCCAAGTAGGTGCGGATCATGCCGGATTCCGGGCCGCCTTCGGGCATGCGCTCGAGGCGGCGGAGCTCGCGGCGGGCTTGCTTCTCGACCTCCTCGGGGAGGCCGGCCTCGTCGAGGGCGCGCTTGAGGTCCTCGAACTCGGGGGCGGTGTCGTCGTCCTCGCCGAGCTCCTTCTGGATCTGCTTGAGCTGCTCGCGGAGCAGGAACTCGCGCTGGCGGCCCTCCATGGTCTGGCGGGTGCGGGCGCCGATGTCGGCGGAGAGGCGCAGGACCTGGAGCCGGTAGGCGAGGCGCCAGAGGACGCGGTCGAGCCGGGGCAGGAGCGGCACCGTCTCCAGCACCTCCTGCTTCTCGGTGGCGGGGATGTCGATCAGCCCGGCGACGAGGTCGGCGAGCTGGCCGGGGTCGTCGATCGCCTGCACGGTCGCGGCGAGGGCGGGCGGGGCCTGTTCGAGCAGGCGGATGGTCTCGAGCGCGCGCTCCTTGAGCTGGTGGAAGCGGGCGTCGATCTCGGCGCCGCGCTCGGTCGGCTCCTCGATGCGCTCGATGCGGACGGCGGGATGGTCGGGGCGCGGCGTCCACTCGGCGATGCGGGCGCGGCCCCTGCCCTGCAGGATGACGTGGTGGCCGCCCTGGCCGTCGGTGACGTAGCGCAGCAGCCGGGCTTCGGTGCCGATCGGGTGGAGGTCGGAGAGCGCGGGCTGCTCGACGGAGGGGTCGCGCTGGAGGACGGCGAAGACCGTGCGGCCCTCCTGCGCGGCGGCCTGCAGGCCGGCGATGGCGGACGGCGAGGACGACGGCGACCGGCATGACGGCGCCGGGGAACAGCACGGCGTCGCGCAGCGGGACGAGGGCGAGGACGTCGTCGCGGACGGCGTCGGGGGAGACGTTGGTATCCATCAGCCGAGCTTCCTCAGCACGATCGTGAGGCATCCCTCGTCGAGGTCGCGGCGGGTGATCTCGTAGGTGCCGGGCGGGAGGCAGACGCGGCGCTCGAAGCGGCCGTGCGGCAGCTCCATGCGGTGGATGCGGGCGGGGCGGGGCACGTTCGGGAGGCGGCGGATGCCGACGATGGCGAGCTCGCCGGCGCCGACCACGAGCTCGACGTCGCCCAGCGTCGACGCCGGGGAGTGCGGCGATGATGATCAGCTCGTCGGCGGTCTCGAGCAGGTCGACCGGCGGCTCCCAGCCGGTGCCGGCGGGGCGGAAGAAGGTGCGATGGAGCTGGTCGGCGCGATCGAGGACCGCGACCGCCTCGGCCCACATCGTTTCGGTGATGGTGCGTGACATTTGATTTCTTAGGTGGCGTCCCCTTAGCTGGGCGGGCGGGGCCGCAACGACAACCGGGGTGGCGTTATGCCGGAGTTGACGCCGGTGCAGGGAGGCCGAAGACCTCGCCGGCGGTGATCGTGAGCGGGCCGCGGTCGGTGTCCAGCAGCAGGGCGCCGTCGGCGGTGAGGCCGGCGAAGCGGCCGGGGGTGTGGTGGTCGCCGGAGCGGATGTCCAGGTGGTCGCCGGGGCGGTGGCCGTCGCGGAGCCAGGCGGCGCGGATCGGGGCGAACCCGTCCGCGCGGTAGCGGTCGCGCCAGGCTGCCGAGGCTTTTGAGCACGTCGATGGCGAACAGTTCCGGCGGCGGGGCGGTCTTGCCGATCGCGGCGGTCTCGCGCGCCGGGTCGGCGGGGGCGACGCGGAGGTTGAGGCCGAAGCCGATCACCAGCCACGGACGGGGTGACTCGCCCGCTTCGAGCAGGATGCCGGCGAGCTTGTCGCCGCCGAGCAGGAGGTCGTTGGGCCATTTGAGGCGGAGCGCGGCGGGGTCGGCGAGGTGCGGGCGGGTGGCGTCGGCGAGGGCGACGGCGGCCATGAGGGCAAAGTGGCCGGGATGGCGGAGCGTGTCGGGGCGGAGCAGGACGGAGAGGTGGAGGTTGCCGTCGAGGGAGCGCCAGGTCCGGCCGGAGCGGCCGCGGCCGGTGGTCTGGCGGCGGGCCATCAGCGCGGCTTCGCCGTCGCCGTTGTGCGGCGCGGTCCTTCAGCACGTCGTTGGTGGAGCCGACCTCGTCGACGACCTCGAGCGGGAACGGCTTCATGCGGCCTCGCCCAGGCCGAAATAGGCGCGGCGCAGGCCGTCATCGGCGCGGAGCTGCTCGGGGCGGCCGGTGAAGCCGACGCGGCCGCCCTCGAGGGTGCAGACCCGGTCGCCGAGCTCGAGGAAGGCCACGTTCTGCTCGGCGATGAGCATGGCGACCCCGCCCTCGCGGCAGCTTCGGAGCGCGTCGATGACGGTGTGGACCAGGAGCGGCGAGAGGCCGGCGGAGGGTTCGTCCATGAGGAGGAGCTTGGGCTCGGCGGCGAGCGCCTTGGCGATGCCGAGCATCTTGCGCTGGCCGCCGGAGAGGCTGCCGGCGAGGTGACGGCGGCGTTCGGGGAGGATGGGGAACAGGGCGAAGAGTTGCTCGCGGCGGCGGCGGGCCTGGGCGCGGGGGACGAACAGGGCGCCGAGGTCGAGGTTCTCGGCGACGGTGAGGCCGGGGAAGATGCCGAGCTCGGACATGGAGCTGATGCCGGCGCGGACACGGGCGCGGGGCGAGCGGGCGGTGAGGTCCTCGCCGCGCAGGGTGATGCGGCCGCGCCAGGCAGGGAGCAGGCCGCCGAGGCAGCGGAGCAGCGTGGTCTTGCCGGCGCCGTTGGGGCCGAGCAGGACGACGGTCTCGCCCTCGGCGACGCCGAGTTTGGCGCCCCAGAGGACCTGGACGTTGCCGTAGCCGGTCTCGAGCGCGTCGACGTCCAGCATCATGCGACGGGCTCCGGCGAGCCGAGGAAGACCTCGACGACCCGGGGGTCGTGGGCGGCCTCGCGCAGGCGGCCGCTGAACATGATGCGGCCGGCGTTCATCACGACGACGCGGGCGGTGACTTCCTCGATGAAGGACATGAGGTGCTCGACGACGAGGAGCGCCATGCCGTCGGCGGCGAGCGAGCGCAGGAGGGCGGCGGTGCCGGCGAGCTCGGCCGGGTTGAGGCCGCAGGCGAGTTCGTCGGCGAGGAGGAGGCGCGGCCGGGTCGCGAGGGCGCGGGCGAGGTCGAGGAGTTTCTGGCCGACGCTGGTGAGCTCGCCGGCGCGGCGGGAGGCGAGCGCGTGGAGGCCGACGCGGGCGAGCAGGGCGTCCGGATCGGCGCCGGGGACGGCGGCGACTTCGAGGTTCTGGCGGACGGTGAGGCTCGCGAAGGGTTTGGGGATCTGGAAGGTGCGGTTGATGCCGGCGGCGGCGCGGCGGTGCGGCGGGAGGCCGGCGAGGGAGCGGCCGGCGAGGCGGACGTCGCCGGCGTCGGGGCGGAGGACGCCGGAGATGAGGTTGATCAGCGTGGTCTTGCCGGAGCCGTTGGGGCCGATCAGGCCGACGATCTCGCCGGGCTCGACGTCGAGGCTGACGTCCTGGAGCGCCTGGAAGCCGCCGAAGCGTTTGCCGACGCCTGACACGGAGAGGAGCGGTTCAGGCATGGGACGCAGGAATAGGGGGGCGGCGGCGTGCGAGGGAGGCGAGGCCGTCGGGGAAGAACAGGACGAGGCCCATGATCAGCACGCCGTAGATGAGCTGGAAGGCGCGGGGCTCGGAGATGCCGATGACGTTGTAGACGCCGTAGAGCAGGACGACGCCGAGGACGGGGCCCCAGAGCGTGCCGGCGCCGCCGAACAGGGTGAACACGATCGCGAAGATGGAGAAGTTGAGGTCGAACACGGCTTCCGGGAAGAAGGTCGAGGCGCTCCAGGCGAACAGGGCGCCGATCAGCCCGGCCAGCGCGGCGCTGGTCAGCCAGACGATCACGCGGCCGCGGACGACGTCGATGCCGGCCATGGACGCGGCCAACGGGTTGTCGCGGGCGGCCTGGAGGCGCAGGCCGAAGCGGGTGTGGCGCAGGGCGGCGACGATGCTCATCGCGAGGGCGAGGACGAGCAGGGCGAGGGCGTAGACGAGGCCGGGGGCGTAGGGGACGTGGAGGCGGACGCCGTAGGGGCCGCCGGTGACGTCCTGCAGCGCCGGGTTGGCGACGAGGTGGAGCAGGGCTTCGGAGGCGGCGAGGCTGGCGAGGCCGAAATAGGCGCCCTGCAGGCGGAGCAGCGGGACCAGCAGCAGGCCGAGGGCGGCGCCGGCGGCGGCGCCGACGGGGACGGCGGGGAGCGCGGGCAGGCCGGCGGTGACGGCGAGCGCGAAGCCGTAGGCGCCGGCGCCGAAGAAGCCGACATAGCCGAACGGGAGGTAGCCGGAGAAGCCGTAGGCGAGGTTCAGGCCCTGGGCGAGGACCAGGTAGACCACGAAGTTCAGGAACATGAGCTGGTTGTCGTAGACGTGCGGCGCCAGCGCGAAGACGAGCAGGGTCGGCGCGATGACGAATGCGGCGTGCGGGAGGCGGAGGCGGCGTCGCGCAGCAGGAGGTTACGCAATGCGGGCGGCCCGGCCCAGCAGGCCCTGCGGGCGGAGCAGCAGGACGGCGATCAGCACCAGGTTGGGCAGCAGGTCGGCGAAGGAGGAGAGATAGGTGCGCATCAGCATGAGGCAGAGGCCGTAGATCAGGCCGCCGAGCACGGTGCCGAGCGGGTTGCCGAGCGAGCCGACCACGACCACGGCGAAGGAGACGAGGTCGAGCGGCAGGCCGAGTGCGGGGGTGAAGCTGCCGAGCATGAACGGCGCGAACAGGCCGGCGACCGCGGCCAGCCCGGTGCCGATGCCGAACGCGATCGCGGAGATGCGGTGGATGTCGATGCCGATGGCGACCGCCTCCTCGCGCTGGGCGATGATCGCGCGGGTCTGGCGGCCGAGGCTGGTGTGGTAGAGGTAGAGCCAGACGGCGACCAGCATGAGGACGGAGACGGCGGCGGCGTAGACCCAGGCGCCCGGCACGGTCTGGCCGAGCAGCGTGACCGGGCGGGCGCCGAGCAGTCGGCTGGGGACGGAGCGCTCGGTGGCGCCGAACAGGGTCGCGGCCAGGGCCTCGACGGTCTGGGAGAGGCCGAAGAACAGGATGAGCGAGAGCATTTCCGGCTCGCGGGCGCGGAAGAGGCGCGGGACGAGGGCGTAGTAGATCGGGATGGCGGCGACGAAGAAGAGCGCGAAGGCGGCGGCGATGGCGACCGGCGGGGGCAGGCCGAGGCCGCGCAGCAGCCAGAGGGCGGCGAAGGCGCCGAGCATGACGGCGTCGCCATGGGCGAGGTTGACGATGCGCATGACGCCGAAGACGAGGTTCATGCCGATGCCGACCAGCGCGAAGTAGAGGCCGTAGATGAGGCCGGTGACGAGCGCGTAGCCGAGCATGGGTTAGGGGCCGGTCCCTGCGGCCCTGGATCGCCACGCGGCTGCGCCGCTCGCGATGACGGCCCTGGTCGGGGGTCACTGGGTCTTCGGTGCGGGGTAGATGGGCTTGGCGGTGGCGACGTCCTGGGGCCAGACGATGTTGAACGTGTACTCGCCGCCCTCGAGCTTGTCGGTGATCTGGGCCAGCGGGTTGAGCAGGCCGATCTGCGAGCCGTCCGGGGCCAGCTCGAACTTGCCGTCCAGGGTCTCGAGCTTGCCGGAGAGGCTGAAGGCGGCGCGGCGGAGCTCGAGCTGGTCGAGGCTGGCGGCCTCGGCGAGGGTGCGCTCGATCACCAGCCCGACCTGGTAGCCGGCGAGCGCGTTGAAGCCGAACTCGGTGTTCGCAGGCCCGTGCGCCTTGACCCAGGCTTCGAACGCGTCGCGGAATTGTTCCAGTGTCATGCCGTAGTTGGGCTTGTGCGGGAACGAGGCGGCGGAGGCGAGCGCGAAGGAACCCGGCAACTGGTCGGCGACCGAGTTGGTCTGCATCAGCTTCTGCTCGGTCAGGCCGTAATTGGTGTAGAGCAGCTTGAACTTGATGCCGTTGTCCTGCAGCGCGCGCAGGAAGGCGATCTCGTTGGCCGGGTAGCCCCATTCGAGCAGCGCGTCGATGCCGGCCGCCTGGGCGTTGTTGACCATGACGGCGTAGTCGGTGGTGCTGGCGGGCACGCCGCGGTCGAACACGATCTTCAGGCCGGGGATTTTGCCGATGGCCTCGCGCAGCGCGACCGCCTGGATCGCGGTGTAGTCGGCGGTGACGTAGAGCAGGCCGACGGTCTTGACGCCGAGCTTGGGCATCTCGGCCGCGAATTCGGCGAGGTTGCGGGGGTATTTGTTGGTCACCGTGAGACCGGTGAGGATGATGTAGGGGTTGTCCGGGCTGAAGAAGTTCGGGCTGCTGCCGGTGGGGTCGAACAGGAGCTGCTTGTGCTCGCGGGCGACCGGGACGGCGGTCGCGGTCATGACCGAGGTGCTGTCGGCGAGCAGGATGTCGACGTGGTCCTGGGTGATGAGCTGGTTGGTGAGGCTGCCGGCGAGCTGGGGGGAGCTTTGGTCGTCGTAGGAGACGAGGCGGACCGGGATCTTCTTCCCGAAACCTTTCACGAAGACGCCGCCGTCCTTGTTGAGGCCGGCGGCCCACATTTCGAGCGCGGCGTGGAGCGGGACGGAGGCGCTGGCCATCTGGCCGGAGCCGGCATAGAGGGTGCCGACCTTGATCTCCGCCGGGGCGTCGGCCGCCATGGCCTGCCCGGCGAGCATCGTCGCCAGCAGCGCTGCCCAGATCCGCATTTCGCGTCCTCCCGTTCGTTGGCCGAACGGTAAGCGGGGGCGGTGTGTGGCCGCAAGGCCAGGGCTCTGCCCCTGGACCCCGCTGGGGCCGACGGCCCCAGACCCCGATAATGGGATTGCAAAGGCTGCGCCTTTGCTGGGGTCCAGGGGCAAAGCCCTGGCCTTCTGCTAGCCTTCGCCCAGGAGGACACGTGATGACATCAGGGGCGCTGCCGCTCGCCGGCATCAAGGTGGTGGAGATCGCGCAGAACATCGCCGGGCCGTTCGCGGGGGAGATCCTGGCGAGCCTGGGGGCGGACGTGCTGAAGATCGAGCGGCCGGAGGGGGGCGACGATTGCCGCGGCTGGGGGCCGCCGTTCCGGGACGGGGCGGCGCTGACGTTCCAGACGGTGAACCGCAACAAGCGCGGGGTGACGCTGGATCTCAAGGACAAGGCCGGGCGGGAATGGCTGCTCGATCATCTCGAAGGGTGCGACGTGCTGGTGCAGAACCTGCGGCCGGGGGCGCTGGACGCGTTGGGGCTGGACGCGGAGACGCTGACGGCGCGGTTTCCGCGGCTGGTTTATTGCTCGCTGTGGGCGTTCGGGCATACCGGGCCAATGCATCGGCAGGGCGGCTACGAGCCGATGATCCAGGCTTATGCGGGCATGTTCTCGCAGAACGGGACGGAGGACGGGCCGCCGACGCGGGTGGGGATGCAGGTGCTGGACCTGGGCTCGGGGGTTTGGGCGGCGCTGGGGGTGATCGCGGCGCTGCTGCGGCGGACGGAGACGGGGCGCGGCGGCCGGGTCGACACGTCGTTGTTCGAGACGGCGCTGGGATGGCTGACGGCGCACTGGGCGAACTTCCAGGCGACCGGCAAGCCGCCGCCGCGGCATCGGAGCGGGAACCCGAAGGTGGTGGTGTTCCAGGCCTTCGACACGGCGGACGGGGAGGTCGTGGTCGCGGCCGCCAATGATCGGCTGTTCGCGAAGTATGCGGGGGAGCTGGGGCATCCGGAGTGGGCGGCGGATGCGCGGTTCCGGACCAATGGCGACCGGGTGGCGCACAAGGCGGAGTTGCTGCCGCAGATCGCGGCGCTCATGGCCGAGCGGCCGACCGCGGAGTGGTTGGAGCGGCTCGGGGCGATCGGGGTGCCGTGCGCGCCGGTGAACGACCTGCATGACGTGGAGGCGCTGCCGCAGACGGCGGCGCTGGGGATCGTGCAGGCGGTGCCGGAGCATGACTGGACCAGCATCGGGCTGCCGGTGTCGTTCGACGGGCGTGCGTCCGCCGGTGACGCGGCGGGCGCCGCGGCTAGGGGAGCACAATTCGGAGGTGTTCGGGGCGGCTGCGGCGGTTGCGGTGGCGGCGAAGTAGGGCGGCTAGGTGCCGCAGAAAGTGGCAAGGACGCGCTCCTCCGGACGCGGCGGGAGGGTGTAGCGCTCGAGGCCGGGGCGCTCGTCGAACGGACGGGCGATCACGTTGAGCAGCGCCTCGAACGGTCCGTGGTCGCCCGCGGACACCGCGGCGTCAAGCGCGGCTTCCACCAGGTGGTTGCGGGGGATGTAGAGCGGGTTGATCGCGCGCATGGCGGCGGCACGCTCGGCCGGCGTCTCGGGCTCGGCCGCGAGGCGGGCGCGCCAGGTCTCTGCCCAGCCGTCGAACGCCGCGGCCGGGTTGAACAGGGCGCGCGCCGCCTCGTCTTGGCCCTCGGCCGCGTCGGCCAGGGCGCGGAAGGTCAGGGTCCAGTCGGCCCCGGCTTCCTGCATCCGGCGCAGCAGGTCCTGTGTGAGGTCGTCATCCCCGTCACGCGCGGTCCGCAGCCCGACCTTGGCGCGCAGCCCGGCCAGATAGGTCGCCTCGAACCGCGGGGCGAAGCCGGACAGCGCCTCCTGGGCCCAGGCGATCGCGTGGTCCCGCTCGGCGCCGAGGAGGGGGAGCATGGCTTCGGCGAGGCGCGCCAGGTTCCAGGCCCCGATCCGCGGCTGGTTGCCGTAGGCGTAGCGGCCGGCGGTGTCGATGGAGCTGAACACCGTGGCCGGGTCGTAGGTGTCCATGAAGGCGCAGGGGCCGTAGTCGATCGTCTCGCCAGAGACGGCCATGTTGTCCGTGTTCATCACGCCGTGGATGAAGCCGACATGGAGCCAGCGCGCGATCAGCTCGGCCTGGCGCGCGAGGACGGCGAGGAAGAAGGCGCGGTAATCGCCGGCGAGCTCGGGGTAGTGGCGGTCGATGGCGTAGTCGGCGAGGACCTGGACCGCCTCGGCGTCGCCGCGGGCGGCGAAGAACTGGAAGGTGCCGACGCGGATGTGGCTGGAAGCGACACGGGTCAGCACGGCGCCGGGGAGCGCGGTCTCGCGATAGACGTGCTCGCCGGTGATCACGGCGCCCAGGGCGCGGGTGGTGGGGATGCCGAGGGCGTGCATCGCCTCGCCGATGATGTATTCGCGGAGCACCGGGCCGAGCGCGGCGCGGCCGTCGCCGCGGCGGGAGAACGGGGTCGGGCCGGAGCCTTTGAGCTGGATGTCGTAGCGCTGCCCGTCACGCGCGACGACCTCGCCGAGCAGGATCGCCCGCCCGTCGCCGAGCTGCGGGGAGAAGTGCCCGAACTGGTGCCCCGCATAGGCCTGGGCGATCGGCTCGGCGCCGTCCGGCACGCGGTTGCCGGAAAGGATGTCCGCATCGAGCGCGGCCGGGTCGATGCCGAGCAGGTCCGCCAGATCCCGGTTCACCCGGACGATGCGCGGCGCCGCCACCTTCGTGGGCTCGAGCCGGGCGAAGAACCGATCCGGCAGGCGCGCATAGGTATTGTCGAACGGGATGCGGAGCGCGGCGGGCGGGGCGAGCGGATGTTCAAGCGGCATGGAGCAATTCCAGTGTGAGCGCGTCCGGCTCGCCTCCGAAATAGCGTTGGAGCGCCTCGTCGAACGGGGCGGGCTGCAGCCGCGAGAACAAGGTCATGGAGGAGCGGAATTTCAGGTCATCCGGGCTGCCGAAGATCTGCAGCGCGGACTTGCCCTCCACCTTGTTCACCAGAGCCGTGCATTCAAGGAGACGCGGTCCGAGCACGGGATGCGCGAGATAGGCCCGCCCCTCCTCGAGCCCGTCGAGGCCATAGAACTGCGCGGTCGGGCTGCGGCCGAGCCCGCGCAGTTGCGGGAAGACGAACCACATCCAGTGCGTCCGCTTGTGCCCGGACGCGAGCTCGCGCTGGACGGAATCGATCACTTGTGCCTGCGCTTCCACGAAGCGCTGAAGGTTCCACGCGTCCATGCGGACGGGTGTACCGCCAGCCCGGCCGCAACTCAAACCGGCGCGCGCTAACGCTTCGTCAACGTTTGCGGGCGATGCTGGCGGCCTCGGCCGATAAAGGACGCCTATGCTTTCGTTCCGGACTGTCAGCATCCGCAGCAAGCTCATCGGCGCGTTCGCGCTCATCCTCTGCCTGACCTGCGGCCTCGGCCTGTTCGCGATGCAGCGCCTGGCCGTCGTCAATCGGGCGGCGCAGCACATGACCGAGACCTTGCTGCCGTCCACCCGGGCGGTCGGCGAGCTCGGCTATCAGATCGCCCGTTACCGTCAGCTCGAAGCCACTGTGATGCTTGCCCCGGCGGGCGAGCGCGCGACGGAGCAGGCGCTGCTGAGCTCCGTGCAGGAGCGGGTGGCGGCGGTGCTCTCGGAATACGAGCCGTTGGTGTCGTCGGAGGACGGGCGGCAGCTCGCGGCGGAGATCGATCGCGATTGGGCCGCCTATCGCGCCAGCAGCGGCAAGTTCCTTTCGCTGGTCGCCGCCGGGCAGGGCGACCAGGCGTCGGCGCTCTATCGCGGCGGCATGCGTGACAGGTTCAAGGCGTTGTCGGCGGCGCTGGCGAACGCCACGACACTCGACGCCCGCGGCGCGGGGATTGCGGCGCACCGCGCCACGGCCCTGGGCACGGCGGCGCGGACCTGGATCCTTGCGGTGATGGCGGCCGCGGCGCTGCTCGCCCTTGGCATCGGCTGGGCGATGATCCGCACCATCTCGCGCCCCATCTCGCGGCTGACGCGGGCGATGAGCGCGCTGGCCGCGGGCGACAACACGGTCGAGGTGCCGGCAAGCGGCCGCACGGACGAGGTCGGCGCCATGGCCGAGGCGGTGCAGGTGTTCAAGAACGGCGCGATCGCCAAGCTGCGGCTGGAGGCGGAAGCGGCAGAGGCGCGCGCCGCCGCGGAAGCGGAGCGGGCCCGGGTGGAGCGGGCGAACGCGGAGGCGGCGCGGGTGCAGGGCGAAGTGGTGTCCGCGATCGCCGCCGGGTTGGCGGCGCTGTCGAAGGGCGACCTCACCACGAAGCTCGAGAGCCCGTTCGCCGAGCAGTACGAGGCCCTGCGCGCCAACTTCAACCGCGCGGTGGCCGAACTGCACCGGCTCTTGAGCGGGATCGTGGCGAACACGGCGGAGATCCGGTCGGGGACGGGGGAGATCGCGCAGGCGGCGGACGATCTGTCGCGGCGGACCGAGCAGCAGGCGGCGAGCCTGGAGGAGACGGCGGCGGCGCTGGAGCAGATCACGGCGACGGTGCGCCGGACCGCCGAGGGCGCCAAGCAGGCCGGGGCCGCGGTGGGCCAGGCGCGGGCGGACGCGGCGCAGTCGGGCAGCGTGGTGAGCGACGCAGTCTCGGCGATGGGCGAAATCGAGCGCTCGGCGCAGCAGATCAGCCAGATCATCGGCGTGATCGACGAGATCGCGTTCCAGACCAACCTGCTGGCGCTGAACGCCGGCGTGGAGGCGGCGCGGGCGGGCGATGCGGGCCGGGGCTTTGCCGTGGTGGCGCAGGAGGTGCGTGCGCTGGCGCAGCGTTCGGCGGAGGCGGCCAAGGAGATCAAGGCGCTGATCTCGACGTCGTCGCAGCAGGTCGGACGCGGGGTGAGCCTGGTGGGTGAGACCGGGCGGTCGCTGGGTCGGATCATCGAGCAGGTGAACGCGATCAGCACGGTGGTCGACGAGATCGCGCACGCGGCGCAGGAGCAGGCGACCGGGCTGGCCGAGGTGAACACGGCCGTCAATCAGATGGACCAGGTGACGCAGCAGAACGCGGCCATGGTGGAAGAGAGCACGGCGGCGGCGCGGGCGCTGGCGGGGCAGACGGAGCAGTTGGCGGACATGACCGGGCGGTTCCGGCTGGGCGGCGTGCGGGCGCCGGTCGCCGCCGCTGCGCCGCCGCCGCCGGTGCGGCCGGTCCGGGCCCCTGCCCCGCCGACACGGCGCCCGGCGCTCAAGGTGGTCGGGGCCAAGCAGCCCGCCGCCGCGGACGACGGGTGGGAGGAGTTCTAGCCCGAGCCGGACCGGGAGCGGCGGATCGGGAGCGCCGGGGCGACGAAACGCTTGTCCGGCGCTCGTGCCCACTGCACACTCCCGGGCTAAGAAGGGGGAGAAGTCCTGTGGCGGGAGTGTCTGTCCGCAAGGTCGTCAAGTCGTACGAAGGCGGCGTGCAGGCCGTTCGCGGCATTGATCTCGAGATCGCCGATCATGAGTTCGTGGTCCTCGTCGGCCCGTCGGGCTGCGGCAAGTCCACCACGCTGCGCATGATCGCCGGGCTGGAGGAGATCACCGACGGCGAGATCTGGATCGGCGGCTCCGTCGTCAACGACGTGCCGCCCAGGGACCGCGACATCGCCATGGTGTTCCAGAACTACGCGCTGTACCCGCATATGACGGTGTTCGAGAACATGGCGTTCGGGCTCAAGCTGCGGAAATTCCCGAAGGCCGAAATCCGCAAGCGCGTGGACGAGGCCGCCCGCATCCTCGACATCACCCCCCTGCTCAGCCGCAAGCCGAAGGCGCTTTCCGGCGGGCAGCGGCAGCGCGTCGCCATGGGCCGCGCCATCGTGCGCAACCCGAAGGTGTTCCTGTTCGACGAGCCGCTTTCCAACCTCGACGCCAAGCTGCGCGTGCAGATGCGCACCGAGATCAAGAAGGTGCACCAGCTCGTGCCGACCACCACCGTCTACGTCACCCACGACCAGGTGGAGGCGATGACGCTCGCCGACCGGGTGGTGGTGATGAATGGCGGGATCATCGAGCAGGTCGGCCCGCCGCAGGATCTGTATCACCGGCCGGCGACCAAGTTCGTCGCCGGGTTCATCGGCAGCCCGGCGATGAATTTTCTTCCGGCCAAGCTCGTCGGCGCGAATGGCAGCCTAGCCCTCCAAATCGATGACGGGCAGTCGCTGCCCGTGCCGCCGGCGCGCCACGAGCGTTACGCGCCGTACCGGGATCAGGAGATGCTGCTGGGTCTGCGGCCGGAGCACATCACCGACACGCGCGAGATCGACCGGTCCGGCTTTGCGCCGATGAAGGCCAATGTCGACGTGGTCGAGCCGATGGGGATGGAGACGCTGATCCATTTCTGGGTCGGCCCGACCTATGCCGTCGC
The DNA here is from genome assembly GCA_963708585.1 of uncultured Alphaproteobacteria bacterium. Classification (GTDB taxonomy): domain Bacteria; phylum Pseudomonadota; class Alphaproteobacteria; order Acetobacterales; family Acetobacteraceae; genus JAVVHH01. The sequence goes on from CAVPSW010000002.1 coordinate 311,975, forward strand.
GCGCATCAGCCCCGAGAGCACCGGCAAGCCCGGCCAGACGCTGCCGCTGTCCGCCGACATGAACAACATGCACCTGATCGAGCCCGCCACGGGAAAAGTCGTTTAGCCGCTCCATGATGCAAGATCTGAGCGGCCGGGCCGTGTGGATCACCGGCGCCGGCACAGGGATCGGCCGCGCCATGGCGCTCGCCTTCGCCGCCGCCGGCTGCCGGCTGGCGCTGACCGGGCGCTCGCGCGAGACGCTGGCCGAGACGAAGGCCTCGGTCGAGGGAGCGGGCGGGGTCGCCACCCTGGCGCTCGCCGATGTCGGCCGGGCGCACGAGGTGACCAGGGCGCATCGGGAGGTGGCCGACGCGCTGGGCGACGTCGAGATCCTGGTCAACAACGCCGGCACGAACGCGGCCCGGCGCAACTGGGCCCATCTCGCGGCGGAGGACATGGAGCGCATGGTGGACGTGAACCTGAAGGGCCCGTTCCTGTGCTCGCTCGCCGTGCTGCCGGCGATGCGCGAGCGGCGGGCGGGCACGCTGATCCACGTCGTCTCCAACGCCGCCACGGGCATCTTCAGCGTGGCCGGCCCGGCCTACACGGCCTCCAAGCACGGCGCCCGCGCTATGTCGGCGACGATCAACGCCGAGGAGGGCATCCACGGCATCCGCTCGGTCTGCATCAACCCGGGCGAGGTGGAAACGCCGATCCTGGACAAGCGCCCGCGCCCGCCGAGCGCGGAGGAACGGGCGCTGATGGTCCAGCCGGAGGACGTGGCCGCCGCCGCCGTGTTCGCGGCCGCCCTGCCCGCGCGCACGTGCATGGCCGAGATCCTGATCACGCCCACGGACAACGCGTTCTACCGCGCCAATGCGAAGGCGATCGCCGGGATGGCCGTCTGATGGCGGGCGAGACGGTCGTCCCGGTCGCGACGCTGCAGGCGTTCATCACCCGCATCTTCGCCGCCGCGGGCTGCGACGAGGCGGAGGCGGCGCGCACCACGCGGCACCTCCTGTCGGCCAACCTCACGGGGCACGATAGCCACGGCATTATCCGCGTCCCGCGCTACGTGCAGTGGCTGCGCGAGGGCAAGGTGTTCGCCGGGCGCCGCATCACGGTCGTGGTCGAAACCCCGACCCATGCCGTGGTGGATGGGAATCAGGGGCTTGGGCAGACGGTCGGCGAGCAGGCGGTCGACCTCGGCATCGTCAAGGCGCGCGGCGGCCGGGCTGGCCGTGATCGCGCTGCGCAACGCCGGGCATATCGGCCGCATCGGCGGCTGGGCCGAGCGCGCCTGCGAGGCCGGGCTGGTCTCCATCCACTTCGTCAACGTCGGCAAGGGCGAGATCGTCGCGCCGTTCGGCGGCGTCGAGCGGCGGTTCGGCACCAACCCGATCTGCGTCGGGGTGCCGCAGCCCGAAGGCCCGCCGCTGCTGCTCGACCTGGCCACCAGCGTCGTCGCCGAGGGCAAGGTGCTGGTCGCCAGCCGCGGCGGGAAGCCGATCCCGCACGATGCGCTGGTCACCGCGGACGGCAAGCTCTCCGCCGACCCGGCCGCGTTCTACGGCCCGCTCGAGCAGAACGAGATCCGCGACCCCGGCAAGGGCACCGGGGCCCTGCGCGCCTTCGGCGAGCACAAAGGCAGCGCCATCGCCTTCATGTGCGAGATCCTGGCCGGCTGCTTCTGCGGCAGCCCGACCGCCGGCCCGATCCCCGGCGGGCAGCGGGCGGGGGTGGTCAACGGCATGCTGTCGTTCTATCTCGACCCCAACCATTTCGGCGCCGCCGGCTTCGCCGCTACCGCACGCGACTTCGCCGAGTATGTCCGCGCGACCCGGCCGATGCAGGCGGGCGGCGAGGTGCTCGTCCCCGGCGACCCCGAAGCGCGCAACCGCGAGGCGCGGCTGCGCGACGGCGTGCCGCTGCAGCCGGAGGCCTGGGCCGCCATCCGAGCCACGGCGGCGTCGCTCGGAGTCAGCGGACCGGCTGAGCAGTAGTCCCAACTCCTACGACACCACCGCTAAAACGTCATTTGATACTGAGCACCGGACTTCATCGTGCATAGTGCATCGCCGTGCCCGAGGCCTGCTGCCTGACCTGAGCAGGTCAAGGACGTGCCACGATTACCCACGGCCTGCAGAAAGAAAGGGTTTTGTATCGGAGTAGATACAGCAGTGCTCGATACTGAGGCAGAGCCTCTCCGGGTATAAGCTGTTGCAAAGCCACTAGACACGGCGCCGCCTACTGCCAGTCGATAGTGCCCGGTAAGCACTTCGCCAGTCGGCATGGTCGCTGTTACGGGGCCGTAGCCAGTCCCGTAAAGGGTCATGTTCATCTGTGGAATCCCCATGGCTGTCGTGGCGTCGTTTAATGGAGCCATGTCAACTGCTCTACCGCAGCCACCAGTGACGGCGACTGTGACGAGCAAGAGCGCTCCAACAGGCTTGTTCAGCAAGCCCCAGTTCCTCCTGCCTCATCCCTGATGTGCGGGATCGTTGCACCCCACTTCAAAGGCAACAAGCCACCTCCAAACGTTGCACCGAGGCCTGGCTGGCGCTTTGATCCCGCGCGCTGCCCGCACCATATTGCGCGCGCATTGGGGAGACAGGACGCCATGGCCACCCTGCGCGCCCAGCTTGGGCGCGGCCGCATCGCCCGCGCGCTGCGCGCGTTCCGCGACGCCAGGCTGCTGCCGCGCGGGCGCCTGCGCGCGCCCGGCAGACATCCCGACCTCGCCAGCGAAAGCCGCAAGCCGCTCGCCCGGCTCGCCGCCGAGCACGTGTTCTCCCGCGTGGCCGGAGCCGCGCCGGTCGAGGGCAACGCGCTCCGCCTGCTAAGGGACGGCGAGGAGAACTACCCTGCCTGGCTCGAGGCGATCGAGGGCGCTCGCCATTCGATCCACTTCGAGAACTACATCGTCACCAGCGACGCGACTGGCCGCCGCTTTCGCGACGCGCTGGCGGCGAAGGCGCGCGAGGGCGTCACGGTGCGGGTGCTGTATGACTGGATGGGATGCCTGACCAAGACGCGGCCGGGCTTTTGGCGTCCGCTGCGGCAGGCGGGGGCCGAGGTGCGCTGCTTCAACCGGCCTCGCCTGGACAGCCCGTTCGGCTGGCTGAGCCGCAACCACCGCAAGACGCTCAGCGTGGATGGCGAGGTGGGGTTCGTCGCCGGGCTGTGCGTGGGCGACGTCTGGCTCGGGGACCGGGCCAAGCGTCGCGAGCCCTGGCGGGACACCGGCGTCGAGCTTCGCGGCCCGGCGGTTGCGGATCTCGACCTCGCCTTCGCGCAGAGCTGGGCCTATGCCGGCGGCAGCTCGTTCCCTGCCCCGCCGCCCCAGCCGCCGGACGGCCCGCAAGCGGGCGACGTCTCGCTGCGGGTGATCGGCAGCAAGCCGAACACGATGGGGCTCTACCGGTTCGATCAGCTGATCGCCGCCCTCGCCCGCGAGCGGCTCTGGCTGACCGACGCGTATTTCGTCGGCACCACCTCCTATGTGCAGGCCCTGATCGACGCGGCGCGGGACAGCGTGGACGTGCGGCTGCTGGTGCCTGGGTCGTCCGACATCCCGATCGCCAAGGTGCTGTCCCGCGCTGGCTATCGTCCGTTGCTCGAGGCCGGGGTGCGCGTGTTCGAATGGAATGGCCCGATGCTGCATGCCAAGACGGCGGTGGCGGACGGGCGTTGGGCGCGGATCGGCTCCTCCAACCTGAACATCGCGAGCTGGGCCGGGAACTGGGAGCTCGACGTCGCCGTGGAGGACGGCGAGATCGCGCGGCAGATGGAATCGATGTTCGAGCAGGACTTGGGGAGCGCGACGGAGATCGTGCTGGAGCAGGAGCGGGTCCAGACCTCCGCGCCGCCACGCGCCCGGCCACGGCGCGGCAGCCCCGGGCGGCTCGCGGCGGGCGCTGTGGGGCTCGGCAGCGCGGTCGGCGCGGCGATCACCAACCATCGGGCGCTCGGCCCGGCCGAGGCGAAGGTGATGGTCGCGGCCGGGCTCATCCTGCTGGCGGCCGCGGTACTGGCGGTCGTCTTTCCGCGCGTGCTGACGTTCCCGCTAGCGGCGCTTGCCGCCTGGGTGGCGACCACGCTGCTGATCCGCGCCGTTCGCCTCGGGGCGAGCCGGCGCCGCGCCGCGGCGGACCCGAGGCCGTCATCGTCATGAGGTTGCGCAGCTTCGTGCCCGCCCGCATCGTCGCGGCCCGATGATCAAGATCGTAAGCTGGAACCTGCTCCGCCTGACCGGCGCCACCGTGGACGACGTGGTGCGGTTGGCCCGGCAGGAACGGCCGCAGCTGATGCTGATGCAGGAAGCGACGGTGCGCATCGACGAGCTGCCAAAGGCGTTGGGGGGCTCGTATTTCCGGGTGCTGCAGCCCGGCCGGATCCACGGCCTCGCCTGCTGGAGCCCGATGAAGCTGCCCCCACCGAAGGTGATCAGCTTGCCGGCGGGGGCGATGTTCCAGCGGGTGGCGCAGATCATCGATGTCGGCCCGTTCAAGGTGGCGAACGTCCACCTTTCCCACGGGCAGCTGCTGAACCGCCGCCAGCTGCGGTGCGTGGCGAAGGCGCTGCCACCGCACGCGGCGGTGCTGGGCGACTACAACCTGGTCGGCCCGGTCCTGCTGCGCGGATTCCGCGACGTGGGCCCACGCGAGCCGACGCATCACGCGGCGGAGATGCTGCCGCTTCGGATCGACCGCTGCCTGGTGCGCGGCCTGATCTGCACCAACGTGCACGCGCTGCATCGCAGCAACAGCGACCACCGCCCGATCGTGGTGCGGCTCGGCACCGCGGAGATGCGGCTGGCCGCGTCCGCCGCTTAGGCTCGGCGGAGCGCCAGGCCGACCCCGGCGCCGACCAGCACCGTGCCGGACACCCGATTGGCGAAGCGCAGACGGGTGCCGAGGGCGCGGCGGACGCGGGCGGCGGCCAGGGCCCAGCCGCAATCGACCACCACGCTGATGACGAGGTAGAGCGCCGCCAGCACCATGAGCTGCGGGCCGGCCGGGCGGTCGGGGGACAGGAACTGGGGAAAGAAGGCCGCATAGAACAGCAGTGTCTTCGGATTGGTCACCGAGACGATCGCCGCCCGGCCGAAGATGCGCGACACCGAGCGCGGCTGCGGGCGCACGTCGCCGAGTTGGGGCGGCGGCGCGCGCCATTGCTGGACCCCGAGCAGGACCAGGTAGAGCACGCCGGCCCAGCGCACCCATTCGAACCAGCCGCCCAGTTCGGACAGGACCGAGGCCATGCCGAGCGCCACTAGGAACAGCTGCGCGATTCCCGCAGCGCTGGTCGCGCAAACGGTCAGGACACCCCAGCGCGAGCCGTAAGCGAGGCTATTGGCGACGATCAGCGCCACGTTCGGCCCCGGGATCAGCATCAGCACGGTGACGGCGAGCGCGAATGCGGGGAGGAGGTGGGGATCGGGCATCGTCGCCTATTGGGGGCGGCTACGCGGCGGGAATCGGCTGGTGGCGGAACGCCCAGAACTTAAGGATTCCGTAATTGAGGGCTGCGACGATGATCGAGATCAGGATGAACGCCTGCACGGGGTAGAGCTTGATCGGCGCGGGGAACAACTCGGCGGCCAGCATCGCGATGATGTTGCCGAATAGCTGCGCGCCGACGTAGCGGGGAAAGGCAGACCAATGATTGCGGCCCGATCGGAAGGTGAGCCGGTGCTGGAAGTAATAGACGGGCGGGATCAGCAAGGAGAGGGTGAGCGCGATCGACAGGCTCGGACGCACACCAAGCTTGGTCAGGGTCACGTTGATTGCCGTGTAGAGAACCGCACCGGTGCCGCCGACGAGCAAGAACAGGACCAGTTCGCGCAACGTGCCGGAGGCCCGCATCCGGCGCAGCCGAGCCTGTTGGGCAGGCGAAAGGAAGGGAAGCGTCATGGCAGTCTCGAAGGGAGGATTGGAACGTCGCTGCTCATACCATGGAACAGCCGCGCAGGGAACGCGCAGCTGTTGCTTCACCTCCGCTCGTTGCGTATAGCCCGGGCGCCGTGGGGATTGTTGTGATGGACGACGTCAGGGCCGTGCCGGTTGAGCTGACCATCCTGATGCCTTGCCTGAACGAGGCGGAGACCCTTGCCACCTGCATCAGCAAGGCGCGGGGCTTCCTCGATCGGACCGGCATCGCCGGCGAGATCCTGATCGCCGACAACGGCAGCACCGACGGGTCGCAGGCGATCGCCGAGGGGCTCGGGGCCCGCGTGGTGCCGATCCCGACCAAGGGCTACGGCGCGGCGCTGCTGGGCGGGATCAAGGCGGCGCGTGGCCGCTACGTCATCATGGGCGATAGCGATGACAGCTACGATTTCAGTCGCCTCGACGGGTTTGTGGAGAAGCTGCGCGAAGGTTGGGAGCTGGTGATGGGCAACCGGTTCCAGGGCGGGATCGCCCCCGGCGCCATGCCGCCGCTGCACCGCTACCTCGGCAACCCCGTGCTGACCGCGACGGGGCGCATCCTTTACGGCAGCCCGTCCGGGGATTTCCACTGCGGCCTGCGCGGCTTCGACCGGGACGCCATCCTCCGCCTTGGGCTCGACCTGCCGGGCATGGAGTTCGCGAGCGAGATGGTGGTGAAGGCCACCATCAAGCACCTGCGGATCACGGAGGTGCCGACCACGCTGTCCAAGGACGGGCGCTCCCGCCCGCCGCATCTGCGCAGTTGGCGCGACGGCTGGCGGCACCTGCGCTTCCTGCTGCTGTTCAGCCCGCGCTGGGTGTTCCTCTACACCGGGGCGACCCTGTTCGGCCTCGGGCTGGTTGCGATGCTGCTGCTCGAGGCCGGACCGGTCCGGCTGCCGGGCGCGACGCTGGACGTACATACCCTGCTCTATGGCGCCGTGATGGTCGTGGTCGGCTACCAGTCCATGCTGTTCTGGGTGTTCTGCAAGACCCTGAACATGACCCAAGGCATGCTGGCGCCAGACCCGGGCTTCCTGCGCCTGCACGACTGGTTGACGCTGGAGCGGATGCTGCTGTTCGCGCTGTTTCTGCTTGTGCTCGGGCTCGGGCTCGGCGTGGTGGCCGTCGCGGGATGGGGGCGCAGCGGGTTCGGCGACCTGTCGCCCGAACACACGATGCGGCTTGCCATCCCGTCCGCCGCGCTGATCCTGGTCGCCGTGTCCACGGCCTCAATGGGGTTCTTCCTCAGCTTCCTTCGGCTGGTGCGGCGGTCGGAGTAGATGCGACGCGGCGAAGCGGTCGCCGCCGGGCTCGCCGTTCTCGTCTCGGCCGGGCTGCTGCTCTGGCCGGCGGTCTGGAACGGCTACCCGCTGCTGTTCGGCGACACCGGGGTCTACATCAAGGACGGCATCCAGCATCATGTGAGCTGGCCGAGGCCGATGTTCTACGGCCTGTTCATGCTGCCGCTGCATCTGCGGATCACAACCTGGCCGGTGGTGGTCGTGCAGGCGCTGATCACCGCTTTCGTGCTCCTGGCCGTGCTCCGAAGCTTTGTGCCGCGAGCGCATCCGCTGCTGCTCCTGCCAGTCACGCTCGTGCTCACGGTCGGCACATCGCTGCCTTGGTTCGTCTCCCAGCTGATGCCGGACCTGTTCGCGGGGCTGCTGGTCCTGGCGCTCTCGACGCTGCTGCTGGTTCCGCCGATGATCGGGCGGGCGGCCCAGGTGGTCCTCGTCCTGTTCGCCGGCGCGTGCATCACCTTCCACCTGAGCCTGCTGCCGATCTCGTTCGCGGTCGTCGTCACGCTCTGGCTTTGTCGGCGCCTCGTCGATCGCGGGCTCCGCTGGCCGGACCTGCTGCGCGGCGCGGCACCGCCTGCGATCGCCGCTCTCCTCCTGGTCGGGGTCAACGCGGTGTTGGCTGGGCAAGCCTCGCTTTCGCCGTATGGAAAGATCTTCGTGCTGAACCGGCTGCTGTTCGACGGCCCGGCGGAGCGGGTGCTGCAGCGCGAGTGCCCGCGGCCGGGCTGGACGCTGTGCGACTTCAAGGACGAGATCCCGACGCTGGGCAACGAGGACGACATGCTGTGGGGCGACAACTCGGTGCTAATCCGCGCCGGGACGCATACGGCGGTTGCGGCCCAGGCCTGGCCGATCATCACCGAGGCGTTCCGCGCCGAGCCGGGCACCGTGCTGTGGCAGGCGCTGCGCAACACGGTGCTGCAGTTCGTCTCATTCCGCAGCGCCGACGCGCTGCAGCGGCGCTCGGCGTTCAACGTCGGTGTGTGGGCGTCCGAGTTTCCGCCGGCGGAACAGGCGCGCTATCACGGGAGCCGCCAGTATCGGCGACTTCCCTTGCTGCCGGCATGGCTGCAAGCCGTGCATCTCGGTCTGGGTGCGCTCGCGATCATCGTGCTCGCGGTCGGCACTGCCCTGGCGGTGCGCGAGCGGCGGCGGATCGGCGGGCTCTACGCGGCGATCCTGGTCGCATTGCTCGCCAACGCGTTCGTCTCCGGCGCGCTTTCGGGCGTGTTCGACCGCTATCAAAGCCGGCTGGTGTGGCTCGCGACGTTCGCCGTCGATCCTCATGGTGCTGGACCGGCGGGAGCGGACCCGGCAGGCTGCTTACCCATGATCGCTGGCGGATGCTCTTGCGGCCGGGTCCGTTATGAGACGGACGGGGTGCCGTTCCATCAGACAATCTGTCATTGCGTCGATTGCCGCCGGGCTGTCGGGGCTGCGTCGGTCGCGTGGTTCAGCGTGGCGCGCGCGTCCGTGCGCTGGACCGGCGCCGCGCCGGCGAGCATCCGCTCGAGCCCGCCCGTCACCCGCCGGTTTTGCGGGGCCTGCGGAACCTCGCTCAGCTACGAGAGCGACGAGCATCCGGACGAGATTGATCTGACCACGGCGAGCCTGGACGACCCGGACGCGGTGCCGCCGGCGGACCATGTGTTCGTCAGCCAGCGCCTCGGTTGGGACGCGATCGGCGAAGGCCTGCCGGTCTATCGGCGGCGACGCGCGGACGGGTAGGCCGCGCTCCGCGCCATCACTCGGTGACGGCGCGCGTCGCTTCGTTCTTGCGGTCCCAGAACAGGGTCACCTTGCTGATGTCGCAGAGGTTCAGGCTGTTCCAGGTGGCCTCGTCGCCATCGTCGTACTTCACCCGTAGATCCCAGCTGCACACGCGGTCCGGCGCATGGAACTTGACCCGCACGTGGTGGCCATTGTCCAGCGAGTCCGAGCCCATGATGTCATCGCCCCAGTTGCGGCTGCTGCTGCGGCTCACATAGACCTCGTCGATCTGGTAGCCGGTGCGATTGACGAGGGTGAAGTCCTGCTGGCCGGCTTGGGCGTACGGAATTTCAAGCGATCGCACAGGTGATCAGGACAGCCAGGGCAAGAAGATGGCGCATCGATGGCTCCTCGTTTGAGGAGCACAAAGATGCTTGATCATTCTTAACGCTTAGTAAACGACCCCGATCAGCTGTCCGACTTCACCTTGACGTAGCTCCCCGGCGCGGGCTCGATGGCGGGCAGCTTTCCGGCGCCGGGCTGGCGCGCCGGAACCTCCTCCTTGTCGTGCGCCAGGATCCAGCGGTGCCAGTCCGGCCACCAGCTTCCCGCGATCTCCGTCGCCCCGGAAAGCCAGGCCTCCGGCGTCGGCGCCAGCGTCGTGCTGCTCCAGTAGCTGTATTTCCCGCTTTCCGGCGGGTTAACCACGCCGGCGATGTGCCCGCTCGCCGCCAGGGTGAACCGGTTCTCGCCGCCGAGGAGGTGGGTGCCGCGATAAGTGCTTTTCCAGGGCGCGATGTGGTCCTCGCGGGTCGACAGGAAATAGGCGGGAACGCGCACAAGGCGCAGGTCGATCGGCTGCCCGGCCAGCTCGATCCCGCCGGGCTCGCGCAGCAGGTTCTCCTGATACATCTTGCGCAGGTAGAAGCTGTGCATCGCCGCGGGCATGCGCGTGCTGTCGCTGTTCCAATACAGCAAGTCGAACGGGAACGGGTCGTTGCCCATCAGGTAATTGTTCACCACGAAGGACCAGATCAGGTCGTTGGCGCGCAGCATATTGAAGGTCGTCGCCATCTCGCTGCCTTCGAGGAAGCCCCGCTTCTCCATCTTCTCTTCGAGCGAGCGGAGCTGTTCTTCATCGATGAAGACGCCGAGCTCGCCGGCTTCCTGGAAGTCGGTCATCGTCACGAAGAAGGTCGCGGTCTTGATCCGGTCGTCCCCGGTCGCCGCCATCCAGGCCAGCGAGCTGGCCAGCAGCGTCCCGCCCAGGCAATAGCCGATCGCATTGACCTCGCGCTCGCCGGTTGCCTGCTCGATCGCGTCCAGCGCGCCGATGATGCCCTTGGTCAGGTAGTCGTCGAATTGCAGCTCCGCCAAGTGTTCGTCGGGATTGACCCAAGAGATCATAAAGACGGTGTGGCCCTGGCTGACTGCCCAGCGGACGAAACTGTTCTTAGGCCGCAAGTCGAGGATGTAGAACTTGTTGATCCAAGGCGGCGAGATCAGCAGTGGGCGCTTCAGGACCTGCTCCGTGGTCGGCGCATACTGGATGAGCTGCATCACCTCGTTCTGGAACACGACCTGGCCGGGCGAGACGGCGATGTTCTCGCCGAGCCGGAACGCCTCCATGTCGGTCATCTTGATGGTCAGCTTGCCGCGCCCGCGCTCGAGGTCGGCCAGCAAGTTGTTCAGGCCGCGAAGCAAGTTCTCGCCGCCGGTCTCGGCCGTCTTGCGCAGTACCTCCGGGTTGGTGAGCAGGAAGTTCGACGGACTCATCGCGTCGACGAACTGCCGCGCGTAGAAGTCGACCTTCTGCGCCGTCTTCGGCGGCAAGTCGTCGACATGGCTGACCACGTCCTGCACGTAGCGCGCCGACAGCAGGTAGGATTGCTTGATAAAGTCAAAGATCTCGTTTTCTTTCCAGGCCTCGTCCTTGAACCGCCGGTCCTTCGGGTCCGCCTCGATCACCGGCTGCTTCTCGCTCTCCATTCCGAGCAGGCGCCGCGTGGTGTTCTGCCAGAGCGTCATGTAGTCTTGCCAGAAGCCGATCTGCGCCTGCACCAGCTTGCTCGGGTCGCGCATCAGCTGCGTGGTCATCTCCATGAAGGCGTGGCCGACGTTCATCGGGTCGATCATCGGCAGTTCCACCGACTGCCGGTTCAGCCACTCGGTGACCAGCCGCTGCGACCGCTCGGCGATGTCGGCCATAGAGCGGCTGAGCACGGCCGGGTCGGCTAGGGCGAAGGAGGCGGCGGGTTCGGTCTTGAGGTTGTCGGCCATGAGGCGGTGTCCTTTCCGCGGCTGCAGCCGCCCGCTATTGGAGGCGGTGCAGCAAAGGTGATCTTGCTTATGGGGACGTTTCCATGCTCCGAACCTAGTGACCGCCCCAAGCGGCGGCAAGCGGGGCTGGTGCTGTGCGGCGCGCTCCTGCTCGCAGGATGCGAGCACGTTCAGCATATGAGCGACCAAGTCGGGCAGTATTATGACAGCAAGGTGAGCATCGAGAACCCGGTCGACTGGTGGCACCAGCTCGAGGGCGGCCAGATCGCCGAGGATCGGCCGCCGCCGCCCGGCGTCTCGGACCCGTATCCGAACCTCGGCCAGGTCCCGCCTCGGCCGGCGCCCACCGACCCGGCGACAAGGCACGCGCTGCTCGCCCAGCTCGCGACGCAACGCGATCGCATCAAGACAGTGGCGGCGCAGGACCCGATCGTCTGGCCGGTCCCCGAGGCCCCGCGCCCGCCCACCGCCACGCAAGCCGCGCCCCCCCAGCCCGCTGCCGCTCCGCCAAAGGCGGGGCCTGCGCAGCCTGCCGCCGCACCGGCCACGCCGGCCGCACCCGCGACGCCGGCGGCGCCGGCCGACACGGACCAGTCCAAGATGGTGATCGACGCGGCCAGCGCACCGGCGACCTCGTCGGCCGCCACTGGCGTCGCCGTACCCGACCCGCATGCCCCGCCGGCCTTCACCAGCTCTCCGCGCCGGTCCGTGCCGCCGGTTGCAAGCGGTCCGGTGCCGGCGCTGCCGACCTCCGTGCCCGCCCTGCCCGCGCTCCCGGGCCTGCCCGTGACCACGCCCGTGCCGGTCGTCGCCCGTGCCCGGGCGTCGGCCCAGTTCAGGTTCCGGCCCGGCTCGGCCGACCTGCCCGCCTCGGCCGAGGCGGCGCTGCGGGCGCTGGCCGTCCGGCGTGCCGGCGTCGGTGCCGTCGCCGTGAGCGCGGGCGGCGAGGCCAGGTCCGCCTCGCCCGCGGCGCAGCAGGAAGCGCTCCCGCTCGCGCTGCGCCGCACCGGCGCGATCACCGCGGCGCTGATCGCCGCCGGCGTGCCGGCCACCGCTATCCGCTCCGAAGCCGTGGCGCCGGGTCGCGAGGCGAGCGCCCGTCTGGTAGACTGAGCGAATCCAACCTGGATCCCCCGATGTCGCAAGAGTTCCACCGCATCCGCCGCATGCCGCCCTACGTCTTCGCCGAGGTGAACGAGGCCAAGGCCCGCGCCCGCGCCGCCGGCGAGGACATCATCGACCTCGGCATGGGCAACCCGGATAGCGGTACCCCGCCCCATATCGTCGCCAAGCTGGTCGAAGCGGTGCAGGACCCGCGGACCCACCGCTATTCGACCAGCAAGGGCATTCCCGGCCTGCGCCGCGCGCTCGCCGCCTACTACGCGCGCCGCTTCGGGGTCCGGCTTGACCCGGAGACGGAAGTCGTCGCCACGCTCGGCTCCAAGGAGGGGCTCGCCAACCTCGCCTCGGCCATCACGAGCCCGGGCGACACGATCCTGGTGCCCAATCCCTCGTACCCGATCCACCAGTTCGGCTTCATCATCGCCGGCGCCTCCGTCCGCAGCGTGCCCGCTTGCCCCGACGACACCATGCTGAGCGCGCTGGACCGCGCGGTCCGGCACAGCGTGCCCAAGCCGACGGCGCTGATCGTGAACTTCCCGAGCAACCCGACCGCTTACCTCGCCGACCTCGATTTCTATCGCGAGATCGTCGCCTTCTGCCGCCGGCACGAGATCTTCATCATGTCGGACCTGGCCTATGCCGAGATCTACTTCGGCGACAACGCCCCGCCCTCGCTGCTCGAGGTCCCCGGCGCCAAGGACATCGCGGTCGAGTTCACCAGCCTGTCCAAGACCTACTCCATGCCCGGCTGGCGCATGGGCTTCGCTGCGGGGAACGCGAGGCTGATCGCGGCGCTGGCGCGGATGAAGTCCTACCTCGACTACGGCGCCTTCACGCCCATCCAAGTTGCCGCCACTGCGGCGCTGAACGGGCCGCAGGATTGCGTGGCCGAGATGCGCGCCCTGTATAAGGAGCGCCGCGACGTGCTGGTGCGGGGTCTGCAGGGTGCGGGCTGGGACGTGCCGAGCCCGGACGGCTCCATGTTCGCCTGGGCGCCGATCCCCGCACGCTATGCCGGGCTCGGCAGCGTCGGCTTCTCCAAGCTGCTGCTCTCGCGCGCCAAGGTGGCGGTCGCCCCGGGGATCGGCTTCGGCGAGTATGGCGACGGGCACGTGCGGATCGCGCTGGTCGAGAACACGCAGCGCCTGCGCCAGGCCGTGCGCAACATCCGCGCCTTCCTCGGCGCCGAGAACGCCATCGAGAACGTGTCCCGCGCCGAAGAAGTCGCGGCGGGATGACACGGCCGCTCGTCGCGTCGGTATGACGCGCCCACTGTCGGTCGGCGTCGCCGGTCTCGGCACCGTCGGCGCGGGAGTTCTGCGCCTGCTGCGTGACAATGCGGAGATCGTGGCCGCGCGCGCCGGGCGGCGGGTCGCGGTGACCGCCGTTTCCGCCCGTGACCGCGGCCGCGACCGCGGGGTGGCGCTCGCCGGGTTGCGGTGGTTCGACGACCCGACCGCGCTGGCTGCCGACCCGGCCATCGACGTCGTCGTCGAGCTGATCGGCGGGAGCGAGGGGCCCGCCCGCGCGCTGGTCGAGGCGGCGCTCGCTTCGGGCAAGCCGGTCGTCACCGCCAACAAGGCCCTGCTCGCCGTGCACGGCGAGGCGCTGGCCGCCACCGCCGAGCGCCACGGGGCCTCGCTCGGCTTCGAGGCCGCGGTCGCGGGCGGGATCCCGGTCATCAAGGCGCTGCGCGAGGGCCTGGCCGGCAACCGCATCGACCGGGTCGCCGGGATCCTGAACGGCACGTGCAATTACATCCTGACGGCGATGACCGAGGGCGGGCGCGAGTTCAGCGACGTGCTGGCCGACGCGCAGCGCCTGGGTTACGCCGAAACGGACCCCTCGTTCGACGTGGACGGGGTCGATGCCGCCCACAAGCTGGCGATCCTGGCGGCACTCGCGTTCAATCGGCCGGTCGATTTCGGCGCCGTCCACATCGAGGGCATCCGCGCCGTCTCCTCGCTGGACATCGCGTTCGCCCGCGACCTCGGCTACCGCATCAAGCTGCTCGGGATTGCGCGCCGCGCCGGCGGGGGAATCGAGACGCGGGTGCATCCCTGCATGGTGCCGCTCGGGAACCCGCTCGCCCGGGTCGACGGCGTGTTCAATGCGGTGGTGGCGGAGGGCGACTTCGTTGGCCGGGTCATGCTCGAAGGCAGGGGCGCCGGCGCCGGGCCGACCGCGAGCGCGGTCGTGGCGGACCTGGTCGACCTCGCGCGGGGCCGCGCCGCGCCGGTCTGGGGCACGGAGGGCGAGCAGCTCGCGCCGCTGCCGTCGGTGCCGATGTCGGCCCATACCGGCGCCTATTATCTCCGCCTCATGGTGGTCGACCGCCCCGGGGTCATTGCCGACGTGACCGCGGCGCTACGCGATGCCGGCGTGAGCTTGGAGAGCATGCTCCAGCGCGGCCGCGCGCCCGGCGAGGCGGTCCCGGTAGTGCTGGTCACGCACGAGACCGGCGAGGCCGCCATGCGCGCCGCGCTGTGCCAGATCGCTGGGAGCGACGCGGTGCTGGAGCCCCCGGCGCTGATCCGGATCGAACCCGCATAAGGACCGTCCCATGAGCGACCGCCCCGAGATCGCCTATGACCGCAATCTCGCCCTCGAACTCGTCCGGGTCACCGAGGCCGCCGCGCTGGCCGCCTCCAGATGGATGGGCCGGGGCAAGAAGAACGACGCCGACGGCGCGGCCGTGGAGGCGATGCGCCGCGCGTTCGACACGGTCGCCATCGACGGCACCGTGGTGATCGGCGAGGGCGAGATGGACGAGGCGCCGATGCTCTACATCGGCGAGAAGGTCGGCGCCGGCGGCCCGGCCATGGATATCGCCGTCGACCCGCTCGAGGGGACGACGATCACGGCGAAGGGCGGGCCCAACGCGCTAGCCGTGGTGGCGCTGGCCGAGAACGGCAACTTCCTCCATGCGCCGGACATCTACATGGAGAAGATCGCCGTGGGCGGCGCGCTGCCCGACGACCTGGTCGACCTCGACGCGCCGGTGGCCGAGAACCTGCGCAACCTGGCGCGGGCCAAGAAGCGCGACATCGGCGACCTGGTGGTCTGCATGCTCGAGCGCGACCGCCACGCCGAGCTGCTCGCCCGCGTCCGCGAGGCCGGCGCGCGCTGCATGCTGCTGGGCGATGGCGACGTGGCCGGCGTGATCGCGGCGGCGCTGCCCGAGGGCGGAGTCGACATCTACATGGGGTCTGGCGGCGCGCCGGAGGGTGTGCTGGCGGCGGCGGCGCTGCGCTGCATCGGCGGGCAGATGCAGGGACGGCTGATGTTCGAGGACGACGGGCAAGTCGAGCGGGCGCGGCAAATGGGGGTGAACGACCCCAAGCATAAATACAGTGTGGACGAGATGGCGCGGGGGAACGTGGTGTTCGCCGCCACGGGAGTGACTTCAGGGGCGCTGTTGAAGGGCGTGCGGCGGTTCGGGCACGGGGCGTTCACGCATTCGATCGTGATGCGCAGCAAGTCGGGGACGGTGCGCTACGTCGAGGCGCACCATAATTTTGAGACCAAGACCTGGCAGCCGGAGTAGGAAGGCCAGGAGCAGGTGTCGCGACTCGGGCCTCTGACGTAAGCGTCTAGCGCATGAACCTCGACCGTAGCCTCACGGGCCGCCGCTGGGTGCTCCGCCCGTCGGACGACCGAATCGGCCTCGGCATCGCCCAGCGCCACGGCCTGCCCGAAGTCGTCGGCCGCCTGCTGGCCGGCCGCGGGGTCGATCCTGAGCTGGCGGAACACTTCCTCCAGCCGACGCTGCGCGCGCTGCTGCCGGATCCCTCCGTGCTGGCCGGCATGGATGAGGCTGCGGAGCGTCTGGCGGGCGCGGCAAGGCGGGGCGAGACGGTCGCCGTGTTCGGCGATTACGACGTGGACGGCGCCTGCAGCGCGGCCATCATCACGCTGCTGCTGCGCGGCTTCGGCTGCACCGTGCTGACCCACGTGCCGGACCGCATGCGCGAGGGCTATGGACCCAATGCGCCGGCGCTGCTCAGCCTGGTCGGCCGCGGGGCGACGCTGATCGTCTGCGTGGATTGCGGGACGACGGCCGCGCCGGCGCTCGCTGCGGTGGCCGGGTCGGCGGATGTGATCGTGCTCGACCACCACGTGTCCGACGGGCCGCCGCCGCCGATCCTGGCCACCGTCAACCCGAACCGGCTCGATTGCCGCTCCGGTCTCGGTGCGTGCTGCGCCGCCGCGATCGCCTTCATGGCGGCGGTCGCGACGGTGCGGACGCTGCGCCGGGACGGGTTCTTCGCCGCGCGCGGGGAGCCGGATCTCCGGGAGTTGCTCGACCTCGTGGCGCTTGCGACGGTCTGCGACGTCATGCCGCTGGCCGGGCTCAACCGCGCGCTGGTGAGCCAGGGCCTAAGGGTCATGGGCCGCCGCGCGCGGCCCGGGATCGCCGCGCTGCTCGAGGCGGCCGCGTTCCGCGACGCGCCGACCGCGATGACCTGCGGCTTCGCCTTGGGGCCCCGGATCAACGCCGCCGGCCGGATCGCCGATTCGAGCCTCGGCCTGCGCCTGCTCCTCACCGACGACTTGGTGGAGGCGCGCGCCCTCGCCGCCGAGCTCGACAGCATCAACCGCGACCGAAGGACGGTCGAGGTCGACATCCTGGAGGACGCGCTGCGTGCCGCCGAGGCGCAGGCGCGCGACGGGCGGGCGGTGCTGTTCGTGCACGGGGAGGGCTGGCACGCGGGCGTGGTCGGGATCGTCGCCGGGCGCATCAAGGAGCGGTTCAACCGGCCGGCCTGCGTCGCCGCGGTGGTGGACGGCGTGGCGAAGGGGAGCGGCCGCTCCGTGCCCGGCGTGGATCTCGGCCGCGCCGTGATGGCCGCGCGGCAATCCGGGCTGCTGCTGGCCGGCGGCGGCCATGCGGCGGCGGCCGGCTTCACCGCCGAGCCCGGGCGATTGGCCGAGTTCCACGCCTTCCTCGAGGACCGTCTCGCCCACGCCGCCGGGCTGCCCGAAGCGGCCGACCTTCCGGTCGAGGGCTCGATCGCAGTTGCTGGCGCGACGGTGGAGCTCGCCCGCCACCTCGACCGGCTGTCGCCGTTTGGTAACGGCAACGAGGAGCCCGCCTTCGTGCTGCCCCGCGCCCATGTGGTCCGGGCCGAGCGGATCGGGAGCGAGGGCACGACGGTCCGCGCCTGGCTGCAGGGCGAGGGCGGCGGCCCTCGGCTGAAGGCCTTGCTGTTCCGTGCCGCGGAAGGCCCGCTCGCGGAGGCCCTGCTCGCCCGCGGGGCCCCGCTTCATCTTGCTGGGCATTTGCGCGCTGAGGAGTGGAACGGCTCGGTGTCGGCGAGCTTCTTCATTGCCGACGCCGCCCTCCCTTGACCCGGCGGCCGCGGCCGGGCTACGCGGTGCGCCGGCGGTCCCGTTCGTCTAGAGGCCTAGGACACGGCCCTTTCAAGGCTGTGACACGGGTTCGAATCCCGTACGGGGCACCAAGGTTTTCAGAGCCTTAAAGGTATCATCTGAACGCGCGCCGCCGGCCGTGGAAGCCATACGGAAGCGGGACAGCGAAGGACGGCCCCTTGAGCCTAGAGCAACTTGCAGCAGGTTTCGGGCTGGCTGTCGGACTTGCTGGCCTGCTCGCGACACTGCTCGTGAAAACCAAGCGGAGGAGTCAACGGCAGAAGGCAGGCGCAAATTCCACTCTGTATCAGGCAGGACGGGACGTTGTTCAATCTCACGAGGATAGAAAGGACGATCAATCCTGTTCGAGGCAAGTCGCGCGAGAAGGAAGTCAGCTCTACAGCGTTAAAGGCGATATCAATATACATCAGGGCATGTCGGCCGCTGATATGGCTGCCGTACTCTCCACGGTTACCGCCTCCGTAACCCGCGCAGCCAACCTGCAGGCGTTTGCCGATCCAGACTTCAATGCGGTCCTAAATGAAGCGGCAAAGGGCTACGCCCGTTCCGGCGATGCGAGCGTGCAGACATCGTTGGTGGACCTGCTAGCAAGCAGGTCGCTCCTTTCAAACCGGTCCCGAGAGCAGCTGAGTGTCAGCGGGGCGATCGAGGTCGCGTCACAGCTAACGCCGAAGACATCGCGATGCTAACGATCGGCTTCTGCCTAAATAACGCGAGATGCAGACCGGGCACGATCGCCACCTCACAGACTATCTGAACCGCGTACTAGATGAGTTTATGCCGGCGCTGAGCGGCAACTCCGGAACCATCGACTATCTGATTGCGTGTGGTTGCGCGACCATCGCGGCGTTCGGCAACAACGTGGTTGGTATTCTCAAACGCTCGTATGGCGGCCTCTTGACGTCTGGCTTCACTGGAGAGGAACTAAACGCACTCGTCGTGAAAGCGAGCGGGCTCCTGTCCCAGGTGCCGATCGGGAAATGCATTCAGTTTTCTGAACGTCTCCAGCTTGCATTACAGGCTGCACAGGACCTTACTGGCCTCGGTGCGATCGGCTTCTCTCCGGAGACTGTTAAGAGACTTTCTGAATGCTTCAAAAATCTCGTCGCAGATTTGGATATTCTAGGAGTTGTGGGCAAAGAAGTTCCAAAACTGAGTAAGCTCAATGAGCCGTGGAGTCCGTCGGGACTTAACGCACTGAAGCTTACTTCTACGGGCGTCGCTTTGGCACCGGCAACTTACGTGCGGCTGACGGGTGTTAACATGCCGTTATCGATCTAGGGCCTGTTGAGATTCGGTCACTTCGAGCCGATCACCGCAGCCGCGAGATGGACCATGGCGGCGAAGCTATGGTCCGTCTTGTCGCTGCGCATGGCGACCCGTTTGAACTCCTTGAGCTTGCCGAAGAAGTTCTCGATCAGGTGCCGCCATTTGTAGACTTCGAGGTCGATGGCGAGTGGTGCCTTGCGGTGCGGCATTTGCGAGATGACGATCTTGGCGCCGCGCTCGTTCAACTCGTCGATGATCCAGTTTGCATCAAAGGCCTTGTCGCCGATCAGGCCTTCAAACTCGACGTCCTCGATCAGCGGTGCGACCCCGATGGTGTCGTAGCGATGTCCGGGAAGCAGGACAAAGCGGACCAGGTTACCTAGCGCGTCGGTCAGCGCCAAAATCTTCGTGGTCAGGCCGCCCTTGGAACGGCCTATGGCCTGGCTCTAAGTCCTCCTTTTGCGCCCTGACCGTGCCGGTGGACCTTGACGATTGTGGCATCCACCATCGCGTATTCCATGTCTGGTTCCTCCGCCACCGCGTCGAACATGCGCTTGAAGACGTCGGCCTTCACCCAGTCGCGAAACCGCTTGAACACCGTATTCCATTTGCCGAACAAGCGCGGCAGATCGCGCCATGGAGCGCCCGTCCGGGCCACCCACAAAACGGCCTCTAGGAACAGTCGATTGTCCCCGCCAGTCCGGCCAGGATCGCTCGGCTTGCCCAAGCCGAACGGCTCCATCTTTGCCCACTGCGCATCCGTCAAGATAAGCCGATCCATGCCAAACTCCTTTCGGAGCTTGAATCACAGTCGCCGTATCCGTGGGAATCTCCGATTCTCAACAGCACCTAGATCAAATAGTCGGTCGACTCAGGCCGCCTTGTCTGTGCGGTACGGCCCCACTCCGGTCGGGCCGGGGCGGACGTGACGGCCTAAGGCACTCCGGCCTCGTTCAGCGAGCGGCCGCGGGCCGCGGAGCGGTCGGGCTTGGCGAGATGCAGGTAACGGGCCGTGAACCCGGCGAACCCCTTCAGCCGCTCGACGTCCGGGATCGTCAAGCGTCTGCGGTCGAGTTCGATCAGGTTCGCTTCCCGGAGCGACTGGAGCGTGCGGTTCATGTGCACGATGGAGAGCGCCAGGACGTCGGCCAGTTCCCCCTGGGTCAGCCACAGCGGGTAACTGTTCGCGTCGGCCAGGCCGACCGCCTGAAGCCGGACCAGGAGTTCGCAGAACAGGTGCGCGGTGCGCTGGTCCGCCCCGCGCTGGCCCATGCTGACGAGCCACTCGCGCAGGATCGCCTCGTCCACCAGGGTTGCCCACCATAGCGCCCGCGTGATCTCGGCGTGGTGCTGGGTGAGTTCCTCGACCGTGTGGCGCGCGATCCTCACGACCGTGCATGGGGAGATCGTTGCGATGCCGTGGTCCATCTCGCCGAGAATCGCAATGTGGAGATCGCAGAAGTCACCGGGCAGCAGCAGCGCCATGATCGAGCGCCGCCCATCCTGCAGCATCTTGTAGCGGCAGGCGACGCCCTCGAGGATCAGGTGCACGCCGTCCGGTTGGTCGCCCTCCTGGATCAAGTCGTGGCGCGAACCTACCTGGCGCGTGTGCGCGCAGACCTCCTCCAGTCGGACCCGGTCGGCATCGGTGAGGTGGGCGCCGTGCTGCAGCTTGAGGATGAACGGGCTTGGCAAGATGGCTCTCCGGCCTCGACTGCCTCGAGGCGGAGAGATGTTCGGCCTATCGACGGTTTATCACAAGTGAATCCGGAGGAGGAATAAACGAGGGCTCGCGCCCTCTTACCGGCAGCCGGGCGCGTTCTGCTGGGCGCCGCAGCCGCCGGCGGTCGCGTTGTCGCGCTGCCCCCGCGAGGCGCTTCCCACCACGGTCCCGTCCTTCGTCATTCCGCGCTCGGTGCACTGGCAGTAGCCCCCGATCGGCATGGTGGTGGCGCAGGACAACGGAGGGGCCTGGCAGGTGTTGGCCGCCAATGCAGGCCCGCTCCCGGCGGCCGCGACGAGAAGACCGGCAAGCGTGAGACACTCGAGCAGGCGCATTTGGAGATCCCTTCCAGCTTGGGCCGGCATCATGGCCCCTGACACCGATCGGACCCTGCCATCATAGAGGCGCCAGCGCGAATCTGGCGCGCGATCAGCCGTGTTGCGCCGCCAAGCTGAGCAGCATTGTCACGAGGTCGCCCTCACGGACCTGCAAGGCCGCCTGCGCCAGGGTGAACCATTCGCGCCGGCGCTGGTCCGCCTCCGGCCAGGTGTCCAGGAGCCCGGTTACCCGGATGGGGAAAACCTTCACCACGCATTCGACCGCCGCCCCGTCCGGCAGTTGCTTGCGATATCGGTAGGAGCCGACTGACCGGTCGATCGGATCGCCGACGACCCCCGCCTCCTCGTACGCTTCCTTGGCCGCAAGCTCGGGACCGCTCAGCCCCTTTTCGGCCCAACCTTTCGGCAGAACCCACCGACCCGTCTCCCGGCTGGTCACGAGCATGACCAAGGTCTCGCCGCCCTCTTCCTTGAGAGGCAATGCGGCGAACTGCCGCCCGCGGGTCAACCGGAATTTCTCCCTGCAATTCAAAGCCGTTGGGACCCCCGGCGCAGATGCCATCGCAACAATCGCACCAATGATCCGCCCGGATTATTAATTCGAGTTTAATTTCGTCGCCGGAACGCGTTCTAGCTCAGCGCCTCGGCAAACAGCGCCAGCAGCGCCGACGCGAACGCGTTCATGTTCGCCACCCGGTCCGCCGACCCGGTCTGCACCGTCGCCGCCCGATGCACCGGGCCGGCAATGGCCATGCAGCTATGACCCGGCGGATCGCCATAGCCGTTGCCGGTCGGCCCGGCCGCGCCCGTTTCCGCGATCCCCCATGTCGCCCCCAGCCGGGTCCGGATGGTGTCGGCCAGCAGCAGTGAATACGGCTCGGTCGACGGCCGGA
The DNA here is from genome assembly GCA_963708585.1 of uncultured Alphaproteobacteria bacterium. Taxonomy (GTDB): domain Bacteria; phylum Pseudomonadota; class Alphaproteobacteria; order Acetobacterales; family Acetobacteraceae; genus JAVVHH01. The sequence continues at coordinate 333,920 of CAVPSW010000002.1, forward strand.
TGCCTTTCATCGCCGCCGGCTGTAGATCCAGCAACCCGGTCCGCGCGGCCTTCGTGTAGACCACCGCGCCGCCCAGGAAGAACGCGCTTGCGCCGGGAACGGCCAGAAGCGCCGCCGCGACCAGACCGCCGGAGGACGATTCCGCCACCCCGACGCTCTGACCCGCTGCAACGAGAAGCGGCCCGATCTCCGCGGCCTGCGCCAGTAAGGCGCCGAAACTGCTCTGTCCCTCGTCCATTCGGCCAGCCTAGCCCTTTCCGCGGATCAGGTGCGGCACCACCAGCGAGATTCCCGGCACGAATGCGATCACCACCACTGCGAGCACTAGGATCACCAGGAACGGCACCATGCGCCGCGCCGCCGGCTCCACGCGCGCGCCCGCCACCGAGGCGGCGACGTAGAACCCGATCCCCACCGGCGGCATGAAGGCGCCGACGCCCATCGCCAGGATCAGCACGATCCCATACTGCACCGCGTCGATGCCGAGCCCGGTGGCGATCGGCAGCAGCAGCGGCGCCAGGATGATCAGCGCCGGGAGCCCTTCCAGCAGCGTGCCGACCAGGATCAGCAGCACGATCGAGCCCATCCAGAACACCGCCGGGTTCCGTCCTGCCCCGTTGAGCAGCAGCACCAATTGCTGGGGCAGGTTCGCCGCGGCCAGCACCCAGGCGAAGGACTGCGCCGAGGACAGCACGAAGAGCACCATCCCCGCCGACATCACCCCGGACAGCGTCAACTCCAGCACCCCGCGCGCCGACAGCCCGCGATAGACCAGCACCGACAGCAAGAGCCCATAGAGCACCGCGAAGGTCGAGACCTCCGTCGGTGTCGCGATGCCGAAGCGGATGCCGAGGACCATCGCCACCGGCATGATCAGCGGCAAGATCGCGGGCGGCACCGCGCGCAGGCGGCGGCCGGGCTCCAGCATCGGCGCGTCCGCGTGGTGGCGCGCTTGGACTGCGATCAGCGCCATGAGGAACACCGCGATCAGCGCCGCCGGCAGCAGCCCGGCCACGAACAACGTGCCGATCGAGATCGGGGTCACCGAGCCCAGCACCAGCATCGCGATGCTGGGCGGGATCGTCTCCGCCATCGCGGCCGAGGCGGCCAGCACCGCCGCGCCCTGTTCCGGGAGGTAGCCGTGCCGCCGCATCTCGCCGCGCATGACCGAGCCGACCGCGGCCACGTCCGCGATCTTCGAGCCGGAGATCCCGCTCACCAGGTAGATCGTGACCACCATCACTTGCAGCAGCGCGCCGCGCAGGTTGCCAACCAGCGCCATCGCGAACCGGACCAGCCGCAGGCTGATCCCGCCGCGTTCCATGATCAGCCCGGCGAAGATGAAGAACGGCAGCGCGAGCAGGATGAAGTTGCCGGTGCCGTCGATCATGTTCTGCGGCACCGCGATCACCGGCGCCGCGTCCGTCATCGCCAGGTAGATCAGGGTCGAAAGCAGCATCGCGAAGCTGACCGGCAGGCCGAGCAGCACGGTGCCGAAGAACAGGACCAGCAAAAGGAGCAGCGCCAGCGAATCCTGCACCGCGAAGAACGCGGTCGTGTCCGTCGTCGCCAGCAGTGCCATAACGGCCGCCACGAACAGCAGCGACAAGGCGGCCACCGCGGGCCGATGCTGCAGCAGCAGGCGCTCGAGGGCGAACAGGACGATCAGCCCGAGCCCGATCGGCAGCGGGAACCCGATCCAGCTCGTGCTGAACTGCAGGATGGGCGTGTAGGTGGTCCAGTTGTTCCGCAGCAGCGCCAGGCTGTTGTCGATCGCGAGGCAGGCGCTGACCACCACCGCCCATTCCAGCGTGGCGAGTACGAACTGGACCGCACCGTCGGGCATCCGGTCGAGGATCACCCGCACGGACGTGTGCTGGCGCGAGCGATAGGCCGCCGCGCCGCCGATGAACGCGATGGTCGACAGGCTCAGCTTGGCCGCCTCGTCGGACCACAGGAACGACCGCTCCAAGAACTCGCGCTGCAGCACGTCGCAGACGATGATGACGAGCTCGACCGTCATCACCGCCGCGGCCACGGCGATCGCGGTGAAATGGATCGCGTCGATCAGCGGCAGCACGCCCTGGCGCAGCCGGGTCAGGCGCGGGCCGGCTTCCGTCAGGCCGCCGGGCAGCTGTCCGGCGGCGGTCCCCGACAGCTCCATGGCCGCTGCTAGGCCGAGACTTGCTTCAGCACCTCGTCCATCAGCGCGTCGCCGATCGTGGGCCGGAACATGGCGTAGATCGGCTTGGTCGCGGCGACGAAGGCGGGCGTGTCGATCGGGCCGATCGTCACTCCCGCGGCCTTCAGCGTCCCCTCCGCGGCGACCGTCGCTTGGGCCACGGAGGTCCGCCAATCCGCCGACATCTCCTTGGCGCAGCCGCGGACGACGGCCTGCTGCTCCGGCGTGAAGCTGTCGAACCGCCGCTTGGCGACCATCAGCGCGCCGGCATTGTAGACCATCTTATTGTCGTTGGTGTGCTTGACGACCTCCTGCATCTTGTTGGCCAGCATGGAGATCGGCGGCAGCTCCACCGCGCCGACCGCGCCTTGCGACAGGGCGAGGTAGACCTCGCTGATATCGATCGCGGTCGGGATCGCGCCGAGCGCCTTGTAGGTCTCGGCGTAGATCGCGCCGGGCTGGATGCGGATTTTCAGGCCGGCCATGTCGGCGGGCTTGGGCATGGGCTGCGGCGTGGTCGTGCTGAACGGCCGCCAGCCCCAATGGCCCCAGCACAGCCCGTAGATGCCGCGGTCCGGGAACTCGGCGAACAGCTGCTCGCCCACGGGCCCGTCGAGCAGCCTCTCGGCCGCGGCGGCGTCGCGGAACAGGAACGGCAGGTCCAGCACCGCGAGCTTCGGCCAGATCGTCTCCATGTAGCCGTTGGTGTGGGCGACGAAGTCGACGATCCCGGTCTGCAGGCTGGTCAGCGCGTTCGCCTGGCTGCCGAGCTGGCCGGCGCCGTAGACCTGCACGTTGATCGCGCCGCCGCTCTTGTCTTTCAGGTTGGCGGCGAAGCGCTGGCAGATCGCGTAGATCGGGCTCGACACGTTGTCGGCCAGCGTCATCTTCAGCGTCCGCGCCTGCGCCCGGGCCACGAAGGGCATCGACAGCAGCGGAGCGGCAAGCGCGCCCCCGAGCGCGGCACGACGGCCGATAGAGAGCGGCATTCCAGTTCCCCCGCGGATTTTGCGGGATGCTAGTGAGTGGGGCGCGGGGGCGTCAATGCAGGCTGGGCCGTGTCTCGCGTCGGATCACCGCCGGTGGGCGCGATCCCGACGCAGGCGGGCTTGCACCTGCACGGCGGGGCGCGCCGCCCGCCGCACCACCCGCTCATACTCCTCGGCCATGATGAGCAGGATGCGCTTGGCCTGGTGCGTCGTCGGTCGCCTCCGCGAGGGACCGTGACTGCTCGGCGCACAGGCGCCAGTGCTCCTCCTCTTGCAACTCGGGCATCGACATCCGTCCGCCGTTCTCGCGCTTTGGGTCCACGTTGTCGAGGCCGCGCCGGACCGGCAGAGTGCTCCCGAGTTGGGAGGGACGACCATCGTGGATGACGGCGCAGCGCCGGTTCGGCACAGCAGAACGGCGGGCCGGGCGCTCGTGGAGAGCCTGGTCGCGCACGGGATCGATCGCGTGTTCTGCGTCCCCGGCGAAAGCTATCTCGGCCTGCTCGATGCCCTCTACCAGCACAAGGACGTCGATACCGTCGTCTGCCGTCACGAGTCCGGCGCCGGGTTCATGGCGCTGGCCGACGCGCGGCTGACCGGGCGCCCCGGGGTCGCCTGCGTCAGCCGCGGACCCGGCGCCAGCAACGCTGCCATCGCCGTCCACACGGCGCAGCAGGACGCAGTTCCGTTCCTGCTGCTGGTCGGCCAGGTCGCGGCCCGCGACCTCCGCCGCGACGGGTTCCAGGAGATCGACTACCGGCAGATGTTCGGCTCGATCGCGAAATGGGTGATGGAGGTGCCCGACCCCGCCCGCATCGACGAGACCGCAATGCGCGCGCTCCAGGTGGCGACGACCGGCACGCCCGGCCCGGTCGTGATCGTGCTGCCGGAAGATGTGCTGATGGAAGACGCCGGCCTGCTGCCGGCCGAGGCGCGCGCCCGCGGTCTCCGGCAGGCTCCGGTCCGCAGCGCCCCTGCGCCGGAGGATGTCGGGACGCTGCGCAACTGGCTTGCCGCCGCCGAGCGCCCCGTCGTCCTCGTCGGCAGCGCCCTGCAGCGCCACACCGCCGCCTTGCAGCGCTTCGCCGAGGCCTGGGCGCTCCCCGTCCTGGTCTCGTTCCGGCGCCAGGACCTGTTCGACAATGCGCACCCGAACTTCGCCGGCGCCATGGCGCTGGCCAACCCGCCGGGCCAGATGGCGATGCTGCACGAGGCCGACCTCGTGCTCGCCCTCGGTGCCCGCCTGTCCGATATTACGACGCAGGGGTATGTCTTCCCGGCCGCTCGCCAGCGCCTCGCCCATGTGCATCCCGATCCGGCCGCCATCGGCACTCATTTCGCCACCGACCTTGCCCTCGCCGCCAACCCAGCGCTGTTGCTGGAGGCCGTCGGCGCGCCGGACCACCCGCCGCCGGGTCGCGACGCCTGGATCGCCCGCCTCCACGCGGAAAAGCAGCGCCAGGCCACTCCGCACGGCCCGCTCCGCCGCGGATGGCGTGGTGTTCGAGCGCGTGGTCGAGATCGTCGGCCAGACCCTACCGGAGACCGGCATCGTCACGCTGGACGCCGGCACCTTCGCCTCGCCCGCGTATCGCATCATCCCGTTCCGCCCGCCGCAGCGCCTGCTCGCGCCGATCGCGGGCGCCATGGGGTTCGGTGTCCCGGCGGCGGTTGCGGCCGCCCTGCGCTGCCCGGACCGCACGGTGGTCTGCATGGTCGGCGACGGCGGGTTCCTGATGACCGGCAGCGAGCTGGCGGTCGCGCTCGAGCGCCGTCTGACGCTCAAGGTGATCCTGTCCGACAATCGCTCCTACGGCTCGATCCGCATCAATCAGGAGCGCGCCTATCCCGGCCGGGTCATCGGGACAGGGCTGACCAACCCCGATTTCGAGCTGATCGGCCGCGCCTACGGAATGCCGACCCACCGCGTCCGCACCGACGCCGATCTCGCGTCGGTGCCCGACCTGCTCCGGGGCCCCGGCAGCGCCTTCATCGTGGTCGACACCAGCCTGAGCGCGGTCCTGCCGGGATGACCCTTAGCACCGTGGGTTCGAGCGATGTGGACGGCGGCACGCGGCTGCTTGGGATTGTGGGGGACCCGGTCGCGCAGACGCGCTCGCCCGCGATCTGGACCGCGCTGTTCCGCGCGAATGGCGTCAACGCCGTCTGCCTTCCGTTCCACGTGGCCGCGCCGGCGCTGCCGGCCTTCGTCGCCGGGCTGCGCGCGGTGCAGAACCTGCTCGGCGTGATCGTCACGATCCCGCACAAGCAAGCGGCGGCCCGCCTCGCCGAGCACCTGACCGACCGCGCGCGCTTGGTCGGCTCCGCGAACCTGCTGCGGCCGGAACCGGATGGCAGCTGGACGGGCGATATCGTCGACGGGGTCGGCTTCGTCGGCGGCCTGGTGGCGAGCGGGCAGCGGATCGCCGGACGGCGCGCGCTGGTGGTCGGCGCGGGCGGTGTGGGCACCGCGATCGCCTTTGCCCTCGCCGAGGCCGGCGCGGCGTCCGTTCACGTGTTCGACGTCCTGCCCGATCGTGCGACCGACCTTGCTCGCCGTATCGAGGCGGCTGGCACGCCGGCGGGCACCGCCCCGGCGTCGGCGGCCGGGTTCGACCTCGTCGTCAATGCGAGCCCGCTCGGAATGCGCCCGGATGACACGCTGCCGATCGACCCGGCCGGCCTCCAACCCGATGCCATCGCGGGGGACGTGGTGGTTCGCCCTGACCTCACGCCCTGGCTCCAGCACGCGCGGGACCGGGGCTGCCACGTCCAGGCGGGGACGGTGATGATGGACTACCAGATCGCCGCGACCGCCGCCTTCCTCCGCCTGCAAGGCGCCGGCTATGACGCCGAGGCCGTCGCCCGCCTTCCCGGACAGGTCGCGCCGTAGTTTGTTGATCGCGGTCGCGGCGGCGCCCATGCTGGACCGGTCAGGGAGGACCACCATGGACATCGGCGTGCACGACCCGTCGCCGCGGACCTTCTCGAGCGCCCGGCTGGACCAAAGGTTGGAGGAGGCCGGCATCGATGTGCTGATCGCCACGTCGAAGCATAACATCCGCTACCTGCTCGACGGTCACCAGCACCATTTCTTCGCGCATATGGACGCGATCGGGCTCAGCCGTTACTTGCCCGTGCTGGTCTATCCGCGCGGTCATTCGGAGAACGCAGCCTACATCGCGGCGCGCAACGAGAAGGGCTCGCTCGCCGTCCACGCTCGCGAGGGCCGCCCGCTTTGGGTCCCGACCACCATTCCGGGCGCGTCGAGCTCGCGCGAGGCGATGGCGCTGGCGGTCGAGCAGATCAAGAAACTCGGCCTCTCCGCGCCCTCGATCGGCATCGAGGCCGCCTTCCTCCCGGCCGACGCCTACCGTCTGCTGCGCGAGGCGTTTCCGGACAGCCGGATCCTCGAGGCCCACCGCCCGCTCGAGCTGCTGCGGGCGGTCAAGACCCCCGCCGAGCTGCGACTGGTGCGCGAAGCGTCCGAGCGCGTGATCGAATCCATGCTCGCCGTGATCGGGGGTCACGGGCCCGGCACGCGCAAACGCGCGCTGGAAGCGGCGCTGCAGGTGGAGGAGACCGCGCGCGGCCTCACCTTCGAATACGCGCTCATCACCGTCGGCCCAAGCCATCTGCGGGCGCCCTCCGACGAGGTCTGGCAGGAGGGCGACGTGCTGTCGCTCGATTCCGGCGGCAACTTCCACGGCTATGTCGGCGACCTCTGCCGGATGGGCATACTCGGCGAGCCCGACGCGGAGCTGGAGGACCTGCTCGGCGAGATCGATCGGATCCAGATGGCCGCCCGCGCCCCGATCCGCCCCGGCGCGCCCGGGCGGGCGATCATCGAAGCCGCGAAGGACGCGCTCGCGACGTCGAAACTCGAACTCGACTTCGTCGCCCACGGCATGGGCCTGATCACCCATGAGGCTCCGCGCCTGAACGGCTCCGGCTCGACGCCCTACCCGCCCGACGACGCCGACCGCCCGCTCGAAGCCGGCATGGTGGTCTCGATCGAGACCACGCTGATGCATCCCAAGCGCGGCTTCATCAAGCTAGAGGACACGGTCGCGGTCACGCCCGCCGGCCACGAAGCCTTCGGCGACGACGGACGCGGGTGGAACCGGGGCGCTAGACGCCCAGGTGGAGCTGCATGAACTCCTTGTCGCCGCGCAGTTCCTGCGGGCTGCCGTCGAACACCATGTGGCCGTTGTTCAGCACGTAGGCGCGGTGGGCGAGGCTGAGGACGGCGAAGACGTTCTGCTCGACGATGAGCACCGTGCGGCCTTCCGCGGCGAGGCGGCCGCAGATGTCGATCAATTGGTGCACGATCACCGGGGCGAGGCCTTCGAAGGGTTCGTCCAGGAGGATCAGCCGTGCCTTGCGGATCAGGGCGCGGGCGATGGCGAGCATCTGCTGCTCGCCGCCGGAGAGCTGGCGGCCGCCGGATCTGCGGCGCTCCTTGAGACGGGGAAAGTAGGCGTAGATGTCGTCGAGCGGCGCCGGGTCGGGGTGGGACACGCCGGCGAGGATCAGGTTCTCCTCCACGGTGATGGACCCGAAGATGCGGCGCTCCTCGGGGACGAGCTGGATGCCGGCCTGGGCGATCCGGAACGGTTCGAGGCCGGCGATCGGCTTGTCATCGAAGGTGATGGTGCCGCGGCGTGGTTTGACCGCGCCGGCGATCGATTTCAGCGTGGTGCTCTTGCCGGCGCCGTTGCGGCCGAGCAGGGCGACGACCTCGTTGGGCTCGATCCGGAGGCCGACGTCGAACAGGACGTGGCTGTCGGCGTAGTAGGCGTTGAGGCCTTCGACGGCGAGCAGGCTCATGCCGCCTGCTCCGCCGGGGCGTGGTGGTCGACGCCGCCGAGATAGGCGGTCTGCACGCCTTTGTCGGCGCGGACCTCGTCCGGCGTGCCTTCGACCAGGATCTTGCCCTCCACGAGGACGGTGACCCGGTCGGCGAAGCCGAACAGCGCCTCCATGTCGTGCTCGACGATCACCATGGTGCGGCCGGCCCGCAGGCGGGCGAGCAGTTCGATGGTGGCCACGCGCTCGCTCGGGCTCATGCCGGCGAGCGGTTCGTCGAGCAGCAGGACGGTGGGGTTGCTGGCGAGGCACAGCCCGATCTCGAGCCGCCGCTTTTCGCCGTAGGCAAGCTGGTTGACCGGCGTGTCGGCGCGGTGGGTCAGGTCGACCAGGGCGAGCGTGTCGCGGACGCCCTCTTCCACGGCGGGCTCGGAGGCGATGCTGCGCAGGAGGTCGAGGCGGAAGCGGCCGCGCTTGGCGGCCAGCGTCGGGATCAGCAGGTTCTGGCGCACGGTGAGGCGGTCGAATAGCTGGTTGATCTGGTAGCTCTTGGCGACGCCGCTCTGGCACATGGCGCAGACGCCCTCGCCGGTCACGTCCTTGCCGCGGAACAGGACCTTGCCGGAGGTGGGCTGCATTTCGCCGGCGAGCATGCGGAAGAAGGTGCTCTTGCCGGCGCCGTTGGGGCCGATCAGGCCGCGCACTTCGAACTCGTTGACGCGAAGGTGACGTCCTCGTTGGCGGCGAGGCCGCCGAAGCGCTTGGTCAGGCTTTCGGTTTGCAGGATCGGGGGGCCGAAGCTGGTGGGGCGGGGGATCGCGATGGCCGGGCTGTGCGCCGGGGCGGTGTCGTGATCGATGTCGGCCGGGCGCGGGGGGCGGTGGAACAGCCGGACGATGCCGCCGACGATGCCTTGGCGCAGGAAGCTGACGAGGAGGACGAAGACGACGCCGAGGATCAGGCGCCAGCTCGTGTCGAGGCCGAGGCTGTGCTGCAGCGTTTCGCGCAGGTAGATCCAGGCGGCGCCGCCGACCAGCGGGCCGAGCAGCGACGAGGCGCCGCCGATCACGGTCTGGATCAGGAGCTGGCCGGAGGTCTCGAAGGTGAAGGCGTCGGGCGGCATGTAGTTCTGGAACATGCCGAGCAGGCCGCCGGCGAGGCCGGCATAGGCGGCGGCGATGGTGAAGGCGCAGAGCTTGTAGAGGTGGACGGCGTTGCCGGTGGCCAGCGCCCTGCCCTCGTTGTCGCGGATGGCGAGCAGGATGCGTCCGACCGGCGAGGCGACGATGCGGCGGGCGATCAGGTAGCCGACGAAGAAGAACACCGCGACGAAGCCATACATCGCCAGCGCGGTGTCGGCGCGCCAGCCGAACAGCGCCGGGGCCGGCACTCCGGGCAGGCCGTTCTCGCCGCCGGTGTAGGCGGCGAAGGTGGTGAGGTCGAGATGCGAGAACATCTCGCCGAACGCCAGGGTGATCATCGCGAAGTAGATGCCGCGGCGGCGCTCGGTGAAGTAGCCGATGACCAGGCCGAGCAGGATCGGCGGCGAGCGTGCCGGCGAGCAGGGCGAGCAGGACGTTCCAGCGCTGCTGGATCATGAGATAGGCGGTGACGAACCCGCCGGTGCCGAAGAACACCGCCTGGCCGAGCGAGAGCAGCCCGGTGAAGCCGAACAGGATCGAGAAGCCGAGGCCGAAGAAGCCCCAGATCAGGATCCGGCTCAGCATCGGGATGTCGGCCGCGACGTGCGGCAAGCACGAACGGCGCGACGACGAGCGTCGCGGCGAGGCCGAGTTCGGCCCAGGGAATCGTTCGTGGAAGCGTTCGCCTCATGCGCGGCCGGCCTGGCCGAAGAAGCCTTGTGGTCGGAGCAGGAGGATGAGCGCCATGACGGCGAACAGCATCACTTCGGAATAGGACGGATTGAACAGGGAGGTAAGCGTCATGATCTCGCCGGCGACGATACCGCCGAGGACCGCGCCGGGGAACGAGCCGACGCCGCCGATGACGATGACGACGAAGCTCAGCACCAGGTAGCGGGCGCCGACGTCGGGCGTGGGGGCGGTGATCGGCGAGTTGATGATGCCGGCGAGCCCTGCGGCCATGGCGCCGAGGCCGAAGACGATCAGGAAGATGCGGTAGACGTTGATGCCGAGCAGGTTGACCATGCCCGCGTCCTCGATGCCGGCGCGGACGACGAGGCCGAGCTTGGTCCGGTAGAGGATCAGGTAGAACGCGAGCAGCAGCGCGGCCGAGATCGCGACGGTTTCGATCTTGTACCAGGGGAACGGGAACATCAGGATCGCCGAGGTCGGAGGCGCCCTGGCCCCACTCGGGCGTCGGCGTGTTCTGCGACTGGCCGCCGAAGGTCGCGCGGATGGCTTCGACCAGGATGATGCCGAGGCCGAAGGTGACCAGGATCTGATCCTCGTCCGGGCGGTCGTAGTAGAAGCGGACGACGAGACGTTCCATGACGATGCCGGTGATCAGCGCGGCCAGCGCCGCCGCGGGGATCGCGAGCAGGAAGGAGCCGGTCTGGGCGTAGGCGACGTAGCCGGCGTAGGCGCCGACGACGTAGAGCGCGCCGTGCGCCAGGTTCAGCACGCCGAGCGCGCCGTAGATGATGGTCAGTCCGGCGCTGATCAGGGCGAGCAACATGCCCTGCTGCAAGCCGTTGAACGCCTGGGCCTGAACCAGGCCAAGCGGGATGCCGAAAACGGTGATCAACGCGGGCTCCGTGTCAGGCGGGGCCGGCGCGGCCAGGGCGGCGGCCGGCCCCGGTCCATCAGGTGTAGCTGCCGAGCTTGCAGCCGAGCGCGCCTTCCGGCGGCATGACCTGGTCCCCTGGCACCGTCGCGACGATGTCGTAGAAATCGTCCTTGTTCTTCATGTCCTTCTTGGCCTTGCCCTTGATGACGTAGACGGGCCGGACGAGCTGGTGGTCGGAGGCGCGCCAGTAGACTTCGCCGATGGTCGTGTCGACCTTCTCGCCCTTCTCGTATTCCTTGATGACTTCGACCGGGCGGAAGGTGCCGGCCTTCTCGACGTTGTGGGCGTAGAGCGCCAGCTGCAGATAGGCGATGTGGGCGCCCCATTCGGGCTTGTAGTTGTAGGCCTGCTCGAATTCGGTGACGAACTGCTTGGCCATGTCGTTGTGGTCTTCGAGCGTCCACCAGAACTCGGTGGTGCCGTAGACGCCCTCGAGGATCTCCGGGCCGACTTCGTTGGCGAAGAACGGCGCGTTGTAGGGCATCACCAGCTTCATCTTCTTCAGCGCGCCGAACTGGGCCGCCTGCTTGGTGCTGTTCACGCCGTCGGCGCCGAAGCAGATATTGACCAGCGTGTCGGCGCCGGACGCCATCATGTTGAGCAGGTAGGACGAGTAATCGGTCGAGCCGAGCGGGCAGAGCTGCTCGGTCACCGTCTGCCATCCCTTGGGCTCGGTGAACTTCTTCATGCTGGCCAGCACGGTGCGGCCATAGGTGTAGTCGGGGACCAGGTAGGCGACCTTGCGGTTGGTGCCGAGTTCCTTGGCCAGGATCGGGGCGAGCGCCGCCGCGGCGGTGTAGCCGAAATGGCAGGCGCGGAAGCCGTAGCGCTGGCAGTCGACGCCGGTGGTCTCGTCGGAGCCCGAGATGCCGGCGAGATAGATGACCTTCTCGCGGTCGCCGAGCTTCTGGGCCGCGATGGCGACGGCCGACGAGACCGAGCCCGAGGTCAGGATCGCCTTGTTCTGCGAGATGAACCGAGAGAACGCCTGCACGGCGTTGTTCGGGTTCGATGCGGTGTCGGCGTTCTGGTAATTGACCTTCTTGCCGAGGATGCCGGGCTTGCTTCCGCCGGCGATGGTCCGGATCAGCCCGTTGTTGTCGTTCAGATGCTTGATGGCGAGCTCATAGCCCTTGAGCATGTCGCCGCCCTGAGCGGAATACGGGCCGGTGCTCTCGCAGCCGAGGCCGATGAACACCGAATCACCTTGCGTGCCGGCCGGCCACGTCCCGACTGGGCGCCTCGTCGGCGGCCCAGGCCGGGCGCAGCCCGGCGGCGGCGAGCCCCAGCATTGCCCCGGTTCCAAGCAATGTGCGGCGCGAAATCGACTTGGGTTCGCTCTGCATTATGCTGTTTCCTCCTGTTCATTGATCGCAGCCGGCGTGCGGCAACCTTCTTGTTGCCGCAGCTGCGAAGAGTTTGGCAGAACCACATCGAAGTCGATCAAGTCCTGCGTCGCGTTAGTTGTGGCGGGAAAGCCGAGCACTTGCAACAGAGAGCAACATCAAGGCCGCTCAAAACGCTCCACTCAGAACGTCGCTCGATGAACTCTGAATCCGCCGATGGTCAGGATGGCTCGCCTCTCAGCGGAGGCCTGCTCCCACGGCACGAGCTTAGACCTATGTTCGTTCCGCTGAAGGCGTCGGCTTCTACGCGCCGGCGGGCACCTATACTTGAGCTGACCCGGACCCTGCCAGTTCGCGCCGCACGATCGCAGCGCCCTGCGGCCAACGCCTTGAGCTTGGCGAAGGCCAGGTCGCGCGGAAGGTATTTCATGCCGCAATCGGGCGCCGGGATCAGCCGGTCCGGCTCGATGAACGCCAAGGCCTGCCGGATGCGGGCCGCGACCTCCTCCGGCGCTCTCCGCCTCCGCCCGCCCGAGGTCCAGCACGCCGAGCAGCACCGTCTTGCCCGAGAGATCCCGGAGCACGCCGAGGTCGAGCTTCGGCTGCGCCGCCTCGATCGAGATCGCGCCGGCCGCGCAGTCCGCCAGCTCCGGCAGGTAGCTATAGGCGTGCGGCTTGCTCTGCCCGGACACCACCGCCGCATAGCCGAAACAGATATGGACCACGGTCGGCACGGTGATCCCTTCGAGCGCCCGGTTGATCCCGGCCACGGCGTAACGCCGCGCCGCCTCCGGGTCGCTCCGAACCCATGGCTCGTCGAGCTGGATGACGTCCGCCCCGGCGGCCTGCAGGTCGCGCGCCTCCTCGTTCACCGCCGCGGCCAGGTCCTCGATCAGCGCCCCGACGTCGCCGTAGAACTCGTCCTTCGCCTGTTGCGCCATCGTGAACGGCCCGGGCAGCGTCATCTTCGGCCTTGCGGTCGGTGTTCCGCCGCAGGAACTCCATGTCGCGCTGCTCCACCGGCCGGGTCCGCCGGATCCGTCCGACCACGCGCGGCACCTCCGTCTCTTTGCCGGCGCTGGTCACGACCCGGCCGGGATTGTCGAGGTCGATGCCCTCCAGCGCGGTGGCGAACCGGTTGGAGTAGCTCTCGCGCCGGATCTCGCCGTCGGTGATGATGTCGATCCCGGCCCGCTCCATGTCGCGGATAGCCAGCACCGTCGCGTCGTCCTGTGCCTGTTCGAGCCACTTCTCCTCGACGCGCCACAGCCCCCGCATCCGCGTCCGCGGCACCGTCTTGGACAGCATCTGCCGATCCACCAGCCAGTCCGGCTGCGGGTAGCTGCCGACGACGGAGGTGGGCAGGAGCGGGAGCGTCATGGCGGTCGGGTCCGATGCGGGTGCGGCTCGCGTTCTCGCCCGAGGCGGGCGCGGGAGCAACACGTCGCGGCCAGGACGGGCGCCGCCGGGCGGGGGCGCGGCGGCGGCAATTGTGGCCGACACCGCAGGCTGATAGGTCAGCCGCATGCCTGCCAACCCGGCCCCCGACAGGATTCGGGATCCCGACCGGCTCGACGCGCTGCGCCGGATGGGACTGCTCGACTCGCCCGCCGAGCAGGTGTTCGACCGCCTCACCCGGCTGGTTCGGCAATTGCTCCACGTGCCGGTCGCGCTCGTCTCCCTGGTCGAGGACGACCGCCAGTTCTTCCTCAGCGCCGATGGCCTCCCGGAGCCGTGGGCCACGCGGCGGGAAACGCCGCTCTCGCATTCCTTCTGCCAGCATGTCGTCACCAGCGGCACGATCCTGCGGGTCGAGGACGCGGCGCGGAACGAGCTGGTCTGCGAGAACCTGGCCAGGACCGAGCTGGGCGTGGCCGCCTATCTCGGCGCGCCGCTCAGGGCCGGCGAGTTCGTGCTCGGATCCCTGCTGCGCGATCGACACCGAGCCGCGCACCTGGACGGAGGCGGAGGAAGCCGCGCTGATCGACCTCGCGGAGCTGGCCGCCAGCGAGCTGGCGCTGCGCCATCTCAACGCCGAGCTCGAGACCCGCATCCGCGACGAAACCGCGGCACGCCTGGCGACCGAGGAGCGGCTCTCCCAAACCCGCCGGCTGGAAGCGCTCGGCCAGCTCGCCGGCGGCATCGCCCACGACTTCGCTAACGTCCTCCAGGCCGTCGGGCGGCGGCGTCCGCCTCGCCAGCAAGTCGCTCGATCGCGACCCCGCGGCCGCGCGCCGCCTGCTCGAGGCGGTGGGCGACGCCGCCCAGCGCGGCGGCTCCATCACCCGCCGCCTGCTCGCCTTCGCCCGCCGCGGCGAGCTCCGGGTCGAGCGCGTCGATCTGCCCGAGGTCCTCACGGAGCTCGCCGACGTGCTGAAGCGCACCCTGCTGCGGCCCGGCATGGTGATCCGGGTCGAAGCCGAGCCGGACGTCGCGCCGGTCCTGACCGACCGCGGCGAGCTGGAGGCGGTGCTGGTCAACCTCGGGACCAACGCGCGCGACGCCATGCCGAACGGTGGCTCGCTGACGCTCTCGGTGGGGACCATCGAGGTCGTCCCGGAGCGGCCGCGGCTCGGCCTCAAGCCCGGCCGCTACGTCGCCCTCGCGGCGGCGGACACCGGCACCGGCATGGACGCGGAAACCCTGGCCCGCGCCTCCGAGCCGTTCTTCACCACCAAACCGGCCGGCGAGGGCACCGGTCTCGGCCTGGCCATGGCGCGCGACTTCGCCGCCGGCGCCGGCGGCGCGATCGAGATCCGCAGCGAGGCCGGAAGCGGCACCACCGTCACCTTGATCCTGCCCGCCGCACCCGAGCCGGCGCAGGCTGACCCCGATGTGGCGCGACTTCGCCTCCTACTACCGGCCGCACCGGCGCCTGCTGCTCGCCGTGTTCGGCGCCGCGGCGCTCTCCGGCCTGCTCGAGCTCGGCTTCCCGATGGCCGTGCGCGCGTTCGTCGACCGGCTGCTGCCGCAGGCGAGCTTCCCGCCGATCCTGGTGGCAATCGCGCTCCTGCTGCTGCTTTACGCTGGGAACGCCGCGCTCCTCTCCGTCGTCACCTATTGGGGCCACGTGCTCGGCGTCTCGATCGAGACCGAGCTGCGCCGGCGCGCCTTCGATCACCTCCACGCGCTCTCGATGCGCTTCTACGACGGCGAGAAGACCGGTCATCTCGTCAGCCGCATCACGACGGATCTGGCCGATATCGGCGAGGTCGCGCATCACGGGCCGGAGGACCTGCTCGTCGCGCTGCTGACCTTCCTCGGCGCGTTCGTGCTCATGATCCTGGTGAGCTGGAAGCTCGCCCTGGTCGCGCTCGCGGTAGTCCCGATCGCGACCTGGCTGATCGCGCATTACGGGTCGCGCATGGACCTGGCTTGCCGGGCGCAGTTCCGCCGGGTCGGGCGGTTCAACGCGCGGATCGAGGAGAACGTGGGCGGCGCCCGCGTCGTCCAGGCCTTCGCCAACGAGGGGCATGAGCGCGGCCCTGTTCGCGCGCGAGAACGCCTCCTACGGCAGCGAGAAGATCGGCGGCTACCGGCTGATGGCGATTAGCCGACGCTGAACTACCTCAGCATGCGGCTGGTGCAGATCATCGTCATGCTGGCCGGCACCGTCCTGATCATGCGCGGCGGCCTCTCGATCGGCGACTTCGTCGCCTTCCTGCTGCTGGTCAACGTGTTCTACCGCCCGCTCGACAAGATCGGCACCATGATCGAGGTCTACCCGCGCGGCCTGGCCGGGTTCCGCCGCTACCGCGAACTGCTCGCGATGCGGCCGGACGTCGCCGACCGCCCCGACGCGCCCGAGGCGCCGCGCTTTGCCGGGGAGATCCGGTTCGAGCGCGTCCGCTTCGGCTACGAGCCGTCCCGCCCCGTTCTGCGCGACTTCGACCTCCAGGTCCGCGCCGGCGAGACGGTCGCGATCGTCGGCCCGTCCGGGGCCGGCAAGACCACGCTCTGCTCGCTCCTGCCCCGGTTCTACGACGTCGACGCCGGCCGCATCACGATCGACGGGATCGACGTCCGTGACGTCTCGCGCACCTCGCTCCGTCGGCAGATCGGCATCGTAGAGCAGAACGTCTTCCTGTTCGCCGGGTCCATCCGCGACAACGTCGCCTATGGTCGGCTCGGCGCCTCCGCCGCGGACGTGGAGGACGCGATCCGTCGCGCCCGGTTGGAAGAATTCGTCCGCTCGCTCCCCGAGGGGATCGACACCGAGATCGGCGAGCGCGGCGCCCGCCTTTCCGGCGGGCAGCGGCAGCGGATCGCGATCGCCCGCATCTTCCTCAAGAACCCGCCGATCCTGATCCTGGACGAGGCGACGTCCGCGCTCGACAGCGAGACCGAGCGCCTGATCCAGCGCTCGTTGGCCGAGTTGGCGGAGGGCCGCACCACGCTGGTGATCGCGCACCGCCTGGCGACGGTGCGCAACGCCGACCGCATCGTGGTGCTGTCCCGGGGCGGGGTGTTGGAGCAGGGATCGCATGCGGCGTTGCTGGCGCAGGGCGGGCATTACCGGCGGCTGCATCAGGCGCAGTTCGGGCTCGACGCGGCGGAGTAGGCCAGGGGCTTTGCCCCTGGACCCCAGCAAAGGCGCAGCCTTTGCAATCCAATCATGGGGTCTGGGTTATAATCGCCTCGGAGGAACGGAATCAGACCATGGGCGAGCTCTACGACGCGGACGTGTTCGAGTGGTCGCAGCACCAGGCGGCCCTGCTGCGCCGCCGCGCGGCCGGCGAGCTGGTCAACGAGTCCGAGCTGGACTGGCCGAACATCGCGGAGGAGATCGAGAGCGTGGGGCGGGACCAACTGCACGCCCTCGAAAGCTTCCTCGTGCAGGCGCTGGTGCACGACCTGGAGGCCGAAGCGTGGCCAGGCAGCAGCGCCGTGTCGGGCTGGCGGGCGGAGGCGCGGCGCTTCCGCGGCGATGCGGCGGCCCGGTTCACGCCTGCGATGCGGCAGCGGCTGGACCTTGCGAAGCTCTATCGGCGGGCGCTGCGGGCCATGCCGGAGGAGATCGACGGCCAGCCACCGTTGCCCGTCCCGGAGACGTGCTCGGTTACGGTCGACGAGCTCCTCAGCGACGAGTGAGGGTGCCGGCGACGGCAGCGGCCCACCGGTGTTGACCAGCCGGGCTGGTCTTGACCAGCCGGGAACCCCGGCGCAGGTGAGCTGGATGGCTGCACGTACGCCCGAAAGATGAGCCCGATGGACGGCCTGCCACCGGGTCGCCGGCGTTGGGCGGTCGCAACGATCGTGCTGGCCGTCGGCATGGCCTCGCTCGACACCTCCATCGCCAACACGGCGCTGCCCACCATCGCCATCGACGTGCATGCCAGCCCGGCGTCGTCCGTCTGGGTGGTGAACGCCTACCAGCTCGCGCTGGTCGCCACGCTCCTGCCGCTCTCCACGCTGGGCGAGATCTACGGCTTCCGGCGCGTCTACATGGCCGGGCTCGCCTTCTTCACGGTCGCCTCGCTGCTCTGCGCGGGAGCTGGTCGCTGCCGACGCTCACCGCCGCGCGCGTGCTGCAAGGGTTCGGCGCGGCCGGGATCATGAGCGTCAACACCGCGCTGATCCGCTTCATCTACCCGGCGCGCCAGCTCGGCCGCGGGGTCGGCTTCAACGCCATGGTGGTGGGGGTCAGCACCGCCGTCGGGCCGAGCGTGGCCGCCGGCGTGCTCGCCGTCGCGACCTGGCCGATGCTGTTCGCCATCAACGTGCCGGTCGGCGTGCTCGCAATGGCCTTCGCGCTGCGCACGCTTCCTGCGACCCCGCTCGCCTCGCATCGGTTCGACCTGCCGAGCGCGCTGCTGAACGCCCTGTTCTTCGGCTCGCTGATCTTCTGCATCGGCGAGGGCGCGCACAGCGCCTCCCCGGCTCCAAACCATCGCGCTCGCCGTGCTGGCGCTACTCTCCGGCACGCTGCTGGTGCGGCGACAGCTGTCGCTTGCGGGTGCCGCTGCTGCCGATCGACCTCTACCGGCGGCCGATGTTCGCGCTCTCCTCCCTCACCTCGATGTGCTCGTTCGCCGCCCAGGGCCTGGCGTTCGTGTCGCTGCCGTTCCTGTTCCAGAGCGTGATGGGCAAGACCGCGGTCGAGACCGGGCTCCTGCTCACCCCCTGGCCGGTCGCGACCGCCGCCCTGGCGCCGATCGCCGGGCCCGCTTTCCGACCGGTTCCCGCCGGCGATCCTGGGCGGGATCGGCATGGCGATCCTGGCGGCCGGGCTGGTGCTGATGGCGACGCTGCCGGAGGGCGCCAGCGGCGTCGGCATCGCCTGGCGGATGCTGTTGTGCGGCGCCGGGTTCGGCTTCTTCCAGTCGCCGAACCTGCGCGCGATCATGTCGAGCGCGCCGCCGGGCCGCAGCGGGGGCGCTTCGGGCATCGTCGCGACCTCGCGCCTGCTTGGGCAGTCGACCGGCGCCGCGCTGGTCGCGCTCTGCTTCGGCATCGTCGGCGCCCGCGGCCCGGTGCTGGCGTTGGCGCTGGGCGCCGCCTTCTCCGCCGCCGCCAGCCTGGTCAGCTTCTCCAGGATGTTTGCCGCCCGCCCCGCTCCGGAGCGGGCCCGGAGCTGACGATTACGGCTCAGTCGATCAGCCGCATCGTCCAGTGGTGCTCGCAGGACTGGCTGGCGATCGTGAATTCGAGCTGCCCGTCTGCGACGTGTCCCTGCAGTCGCCCCTCGCCGTCCGAGACGTCGAAGTCGCCATTCGGCTGGATCGGCGCCGTCAGCGGGACGCGCGCGCGGCCCGGGCCCTGATAGGACATGGTGATCTGCCCGTTCTGCAGCTCGTAGACCCGCGGGCCGCTTCGCGGGCAGTAGCGGTTATCCGCGTGGATCAGCCGGGCCGTGCCGCGATAGCGCCCCTCGATCCCGGACGGCGGCTGCGGCGGGGGCTGCTGCAGCACGATCGGCGCCGGCTTGCTCGCGCACCCGGCCACCGCGACGAGGAGGCCGACCGTGCACCACCGAAGCGCAGCGTCAGCCAACGATCTCGGTCCCCGCGAAGAAGAACGCGATCTCCTGCGCCGCGCTCTCCGGGCTGTCGGAGCCGTGCACGCTGTTAGCCTCGATGCTCTCGGCGAACAGCTTGCGGATGGTGCCCGCCTCGGCATTGGCCGGGTTGGTGGCGCCCATCAGCTTGCGGTTCTGCGCCACGGCGTCCGCGCCCTCGAGCACCTGGACCACCACCGGGCCGGAGGTCATGAAGGTCACCAGGTCGCGGAAGAAGCCGCGCTCCTTGTGCGCGGCGTAGAAGGCCTCGGCCTGCGCCGCCGAGAGCAGCATCCGCTTCTGCGCCACGATGCGCAGCCCGTTCTCCTCGAACACGGCGTTGATCCGCCCGGTCAGGTTGCGGCGGGTCGCGTCGGGCTTGAGGATCGAGAGGGTGCGTTCGGTCATGGGGGTCTCCGGGGGACGGGTCGCGGCGCTTTAGGCCAGACCTCCAAGCTGGGCAAGGCCGGGGGCGCTCGGCTAAACCCGGCCGCATGAGCCTGCTGGTGATCGATCGCGTGACCCTGCGCGTGGCCGGCCGCACCTTGCTGGACGGGGCGGAGCTGCGCGTCGACCCCGGCCGGCGGATCGGGCTGGTCGGGCGCAATGGCGCCGGCAAAAGCACGTTGCTGCGCGCGATCGCGCGGCGAGGTCGGGCTCGATGGTGGCGAGATCCGGCTCTCGGCCCGCGCGCGGCTCGCGCAGGTGCGGCAGGAGGCGCCGTCCGGCCCGCAATCCCTGCTCGAGACCGTGCTCGCCACCGACACCGAGCGGCTCGAACTGTTAGACGAGCTCGAGCGTGCCGACGGCGCGCGGCAGGCGGAGATCCACGAGCGGCTGCGCGCGATCGGGGCGGACTCCGCGCCGTCCCGGGCCGCGGCCATCCTCGCCGGGCTCGGCTTCGACGCCGCCGCCCAGGCGCGGCCGGTCGACAGCTTCTCCGGCGGCTGGCGGATGCGCGTGGCGCTGGCCGGCGCCCTGTTCGCCAACCCCGACCTGCTGCTGCTGGACGAGCCCACTAACCACCTCGACCTCGAAGCCACGCTCTGGCTCGAGACCTGGCTGCGGCATTTCCCCGGGGCGGCGCTGATCGTCAGCCACGACCGCGGGCTGCTCGACCGGGCCGTGCACGCCATCGCCCATCTCGACCGCCAGAAGCTGAGCTTGACCCCCGGCGGCTACGAGGAGTTCGTCCGTATCCGGACCGAGCAGGCGATGCAGCAGGCGCGCGCCGCCGAGCGGATCGCGGCGCAGCGCGCCCACATGCAGGAATTCGTCGACCGGTTCCGCTACAAGGCCAGCAAGGCTCGGCAAGCGCAGTCGCGCCTCAAGGCGCTGGAGAAGCTGCAGCCGCTGGACGCTGTGGTCGAGGACGCGCCGACGCGCTTCAACTTCCCCGAGCCCAAGCGCCTCGCGCCGCCGATCCTGGTCCTCGAGCGCGCCGCCGCCGGGTATGACGGAAAGCGCGTGCTCTCGGACCTCAATCTGAGCCTGGACCTCGATGACCGCATCGCCCTGCTTGGCGCCAACGGGAACGGCAAGAGCACTCTCGCAAAGCTCCTGGCGGGTCGCCTCGACCCGGTCGCCGGGGAAGTTCGCCGCGCGCCGGGGCTGCGGGTCGGCTACTTCGCCCAGCATCAGACCGACGAGCTTCGCCCCGACGAGACCCCGATCGACCACATGACCCGCGCCCTGCCGCAGGCCACGCCCACGCAGGTCCGCAGCCAGCTCGCCCGGTTCGGCCTCGATGCCGACCGCGCCGGAAACACGATCGCGGCCCTCTCCGGCGGCGAGAAAGCCCGGCTGCTGCTGGCGCTCGCCACTCGCGACGCCCCGCAGCTGCTGATCCTCGACGAGCCGACCAACCATCTCGATATCGACGCCCGCGAAGCCCTGGTCCGCGCGCTCGCCGACTGGGAGGGCGCCGTGCTGCTGATCACCCACGACCCGCATCTGGTCGAGCTGGTCGCCGATCGGCTCTGGCTGGTGGCGGATGGCACGGTCCGGCCGTTCGCGGGCGACATGGACGAGTATCGCGCGCTGCTTGCCGAGCGCGCCCGCCCCGCCGCCAAGCCCGACGCCGCAACCCGCCGCGACGACCGCCGCGACCGCGCGGAGACCCGCGCCCAACTTGCGCCGCTGCGCCGCCGGGCCAAGGAGGCGGAGGCGACGCTCGCGAAACTCGCCGAGGAGAAGGCGCGCCTGGAGGCTAAGCTCGCCGACCCCGCGCTGTACGCGCCTGGCCGGGCGGCGGATGTCACGGCAGCCAATCAGCGGCTGGCCGCCATTGCCCGCGAGACCGAGGCAGCCGAGCTCGCCTGGCTCGAAGCTTCGGAGGCCTTGGAAAGCGCTGCCTAGCAGGCTGCTAGATCGGCGCCTGGGTCGGCGCTCCTGTTCATGAAGTCTTAGCGGATTGGGAGGAAACTAGGGGCCGCGGGGCGCCAGGGGCGGTCTATTGGTCGGCGGAGAAAACACTGGGATGGCAGGGAACACATCGCCCGGTCTCGATGCGACCGACTGGACCGAGTTGCGTCGCTGTGGCCACCGCATGCTCGAGGACATATTCGACCATCTCGAAACGTTGGGCGATCAAAAGCTGTGGCGGCCTCCGGCGCACCACGCGCTCGCCAGCATCCGTGAAGGGCTGCCGAAGTCGCCGACCGACCTGGCCGGTGTGCACGCCCAGTTCCTGCAGACGATCCTTCCCTATTCGAGCGGCAACGCCCACCCGGGCTTCATGGGCTGGGTGCAGGGTGGCGGCACTCCGGTTGGCATGCTTGCCGAGATGCTGGCCGCGGGCATGAACGCCAATCTGGGCGGCCGCCACCACATGCCGATCGAGGTGGAGCGCGAGGTCCTGGCCTGGTCGAGAGAGATGTTCGGCTTCCCGGCGGCTTCGACCGGGCTGCTCGTCACGGGCACTTCCGCGGCCAACTTCATCGCGACGCTGGTCGCGCGTACGCGCGCCCTCGGCAACGAGGCGAGACGGAGCGGCTTGGCCGCGCTTGGGCGCGAGATCACGGCCTACACCTCGGCGGCAGCGCATGGGTGCATCGCCCGTTCCATGGAGATGGCGGGCATTGGGCGCGATCAGCTTCGGCTGATCCCCGTCGACGGCGAGCACCGCATCGAGATCGCCGCGCTGCTTGAGGCGATCGCCCGGGACCGGGCCACCGGCAAGCAGCCTTTCATGGTGATCGGCACCGCCGGAACGGTGGACATGGGCGCCATCGATGACCTCGAGGCGCTGGCGGACATCGCGGAGGAGCAGGATCTGCACTTCCACGTCGATGGTGCATTCGGAGCATTGGCCATTCTCGCGCCAGAGCTCGCACCCGGCCTTGCCGGGATCGAGCGGGCGGATTCGATCGCCTTCGACTGGCACAAATGGGGACAGGTTCCGTACGATTGCGGCTGCATCCTGGTCCGCGACCCGGATCTGCATCGACGGACATTCGCGGCCGAGGCGGGCTATCTCTGTCGCGCGGGGCGGGGCCTGGCCGGAGGCGAATGGTGGCCGTGCGACTATGGGCCGGAACTGTCCCGAGGCTTCCGGGCGTTGAAGGTCTGGTTCACGCTCAAGACCTACGGGGCGGACGCGATCGGGCGAGTGATCGCCGGGACCGTGGCTCTGGCGAGGCGCCTGGCCGAGCGCGTGCGGGCGGAGCCGCAGCTCGAGCTATTTGGGCGGCCGGGCTTGAACGTGGTCTGTTTCGGCTACCGCGGCGCCGACGCCGACTGGTTGAACGCCGAGATCGTCGCTGACCTGCACGAGGCGGGCCGAGTTGCCCCCTCGCTGACCAAGCTCGGAGGCCGGACCGCCATTCGCGCCGCCATCGTCAATCATCGAACGACGGAGCAAGAGGTGGACCTGTTGGTCAACTCCGTGCTGATCCTGGGCCGAAGCGCCCAGCTCCGCCAGGCCGCCTGAGGCGACATGAGCGCGACAATGATGGAGCCCGTTCGGTGCTCTGCGCCGGACCGGATCACCACGCTCGGTCTGGCCAGGCTCATGGCCATGGCCTATCGCGGCGAGGATCTGACGCCGATCTGGAACAGTCTGGCCGCGCGGGTCGAAGCCGATATCACCGACGCCGCGGCGCTGATGGACATGTCCACCATCCTGCTGCTGACCGGGCAGCGCGATCGTAGCCTACAGTTCCAACACACGGCTCTCCAGTTCAGCCCGCTTTACCGACGGCCACACGGACGAGCCGACGGGCTCAAAGTGTTGGCGCTGATGGTCGCGGGCGATTTCATGGCCAACACGCCGCTCGATTTCCTGCTGGAGGGTTCGGATTTCGAGCTCAACCTCCTCTACCTGCGCCCGGGCCGGCCGATGCCGGACGAGGTGCCAGAACATGATGTGTGCTTTCTCGCGATCGGCGAGTCCAAGGAAAACGAGGCCATACTCGCAGAGATGCCAGCGAAGCTGGCTCAGTTGTCGCGGCCCGTGGTGAACGGCGCCCCTGGCCGCATCGCCGCGCTGTCCAGGGATGGTGTGTGCGCGATGTTCGAGCACGACCCTTGCGTGGTTGTCGCCAAGACGGTCCGCTGCCAGCGCGGCGCGCTCGAGGCGGTCCGCGATCTGTCCGATCTGGCACGCCTATTGCCGGGCACAGGGTTCCCGATCATCGCCCGCCCGGTCGACACGCATGCCGGCGCCGGGCTGTCCAAGCTGGATGGGCTAGAGGAGCTGCGGCTCTACCTGCGGGAGCGCTCGGAAGACGAGTTCTATCTTGCGCCTTTCATCGATTACCGAAGCCCGGACGGCCTGTTTCGCAAGCAGCGGATCGCGTTCATCGGCGGCAAGCCGTTCATCAGTCATATGGCCATCTCGGACCATTGGATGGTGCACTATCTGAGTGCCGGAATGGAGGAAAGCAGCGAGAAGCGGGAAGAGGAAGGCCGGTTCTTCGAGCGGTTCGACACCGACTTCGCCCTCCGGCATCGGGCCGCTTTCGAGAGCCTCTGTCGCCGGATCGGCCTGGACTATTTCGGCATTGACTGCGCCGAGCTCCCCGACGGGCGTCTTCTCGTCTTCGAGGTGGACGTGGCGATGATCGTCCACTCGCTCGATCCCGAGCACCTGTTCCCGTACAAGAGGCCGGCGATGGCGCGTCTCTTTGCCGCCTTCCAGGCAAGCTTGAGCACGTCCGCACGCAACCACGCCCGCCCGTGATGACCAGGAACCCGGCAGTACGGAGAGCGAAGCGACGCGGCAGCCCCGCGAGCCGCGAGGCCACCCCAGTTCAGTTTGCCGGAGGCTGCGTCTCCGGCCCGGACTTCGCTAGGAACCACTCGTACGCCCGGACCCGGCGACGGTTGCCCCGCCACGCGGAGGTCCCCCTGTAGCGGGCGAACGGAGGCACCTTGGGCCGCTTCCGTCCGTATTTGCGCTGCTTCTCGAGATGGTCGGTGTTCGGTGTGTCGCTCATGCGCCGTCTCTCAGCATTGCGGGCGCCGGAACGCAAGAGGTTGACCGGCGCCGGGTTCCCGGGCGCAAACTCCGTGGCCGTAACGGGAGATAGCGCATGAGCACGGTGCTCGCCAATGCCGACGCCGCCGAAGCGCTCGCCGAGGCCAAGGCCGCCTATGCCGCCGCACACCCAGGGAGTCGCGCGGTCCACGAGCGCGCCGTCGCGCATCTGCCCGGCGGAAACACCCGCACCGGCATCTTCGCCGACCCGTTCCCCGTTGCCTGGGCGCGGGGCGAGGGTGCCCGGCTCCGGGATGAGGACGGGCACGAATGCATCGACTTCCTCGGCGAAGCGACGGCCGGGATTTACGGCCACAACCACCCCGCCATTCGCCGCGCCATCGAAACCCAGCTCGCGCTCGGCTGGAATTTTGGCGGCCACACCGCGCTCGAGGGCGAGCTCGCCGGCATCCTCTCGGAGCGCTTTCCGGCATTGGAACGGGTCCGGTTCTGCAACTCGGGCACCGAGGCCAACACCTTCGCCGTGCAGACCGCGCGCGTGATGACCGGCCGCCCCGCCATCCTGGGCTTCGATGGCTGCTATCACGGTGGCTTCCTCACCTTCACCGCCGCCGAGAACCCGCTCAACATCCCTATCCCCGTCGTCGTCGCCCCCTACAACGACGCCGACCAGACCGCCGACCTCCTCGACGAGCACGCCGAGAGCCTTGCCGCCGTCATCGTCGAGCCGATGATCGGCGGCGGTGGCTGCATCCCGGCCGACCCCGGCTTCCTTCGCATGCTCCGCGAGCGGACCGAGCACCACGGCATCGTCCTGATCTTCGATGAGGTGATGACGTCCCGCCTCGGCCCGTCCGGCCTCGCCCACGCGCTCGGCATCACGCCGGACCTACTCACGCTGGGGAAATATATCGGCGGCGGGATGACGTTCGGCGCGTTCGGCGGCCGGGCTGACCTGCTCGAGCGCTACGACCCGCGCCGGGCGACGCCGCTGCAGCACTCCGGGACCTACAACAACAACGTCTTCTCGCTGCGCGCCGGCATCGCAGGCCTCACCGAGGCCTACACGCCAGACGCGGCCGTCGCCCTCAACGCGCGCGGCGATCGGCTGCGCGGGCGGCTCAACGCCATCTGCGAGCGGGAAGGCGCCGCGCTGCAGGTCACGGGACGCGGGTCCATGCTGGCCTTCCACGCACGAAGCGGTCCGATCCGTGGTCCGGCTGACGCCCGTGCCGGCGACGGCCGGGTTCGCGAGCTGCTGTTCTACGACCTGCTCGCTCAGGGCATCTACACCATGCCCCGCCGCGGCTTTCTTGCCCTGTCCCTGCCGCTTACGGAGGCAGATTTCGACGCGCTCGCGGCGGCGCTGGATGAGTTCGTGGGCGCCCGGGCTTCGCTTCTGACTTAATCCAGCTCTGGTACGAGGCTTGCTCCGTCAGGACATGACGTGCTCTGCTTGCAGGGTTGTTATGCAACTTCTGGGGGACTGGCTGATGATCTCACGCCGAATGACATTTCGCGCCACGCTGTTGGCCGCCACCATGGCCGCCGGCCTCGGCACCACCGCCCACGCCGCCGACAAGGTGCTGAAGGTCGGGATCAACCTTTCCTTCACCGGCGCCGACGCCGAGACCGCGCAACGCATCGCCAACGGCGCCATCTTCGCCTTCGACGAGGCCAACGCGAAGCACGAAGTGCCCGGCTATACCTTCCAGCTCGTCAAGTTCGACGACGCGACACCCACCGCCGGTCAGTATGACCCGGCGCAGGCCGCGACCAATGCCCGCCAGATGGTTTCCGACAAGGGCTACGTCGCCGCCCTCGGCCCGCAGATGTCCGGCGCCGGCAAGGCCATGTCGCCCATCCTCAGCCAGGGCGACCTTGCCATTATCACCCCCTCCTCCACCAACCCCGACATCAGCGACCCGAAATTCGCGGCCCAGTACCGGCCCGCCGGCAAGCCGGTCTACTTCCGGACCGTTGCCACGGACGCGTTCCAGGGCCCGAACATGGCCAACTACATGTCCGACAAGCTCCACGTGAAAACGGTCTACGTGCTGGACGATTCCGGCGCCTATGGTGTCGGCCTCGCGGACGCGTTCCAGGCCCAGGCGGAGAAGAAGGGCATCAAGGTGCTCGGCCGCGACCGGCTCGACCCCAAGGCGGCCGACTACTCGTCCATCCTGACCAAGATCAAGTCGCTCAACCCGGACGCGCTCTATTACGGCGGGGTCAACCAGGCCGGCACCAAGCTCGCCAAGCAGGCCTATGACGTCATCCCGAAGGTGATCAAGGCGGGCGGCGACGGGATGCAGAGCGCCGACTTGCTGAAGGGCGCCGGGTTCCCGGCCGTCGAGGGCTGGTACGCGACTGTCGCGTCGCCGCATTTCGACGAGGCCAGCAATCCCCGCGCGAAGGCCTTCGCCGACGCCTACTTCAAGAAGTTCAACGAGCACCCGGACGACTACACCGTGACCTGCTACACCGGGGCCGAGGTGATCATCGAGGCGGTCAAGGACCTGGTGAAGGCGCATAAGACCGTGGACCGCGACAGCGTGCGCGAGGCCATCCAGCATGTCGACCTAAAGACCAGCCTGATCGGCCCGGTGCAGTTCGACGCCAACGGCGACCTGACCAACAAGGTCATCAGCGTCTTCCAGATCAAGAAGGACGACAAAGCCCCGCTCGATGATCCGACGGCGCAGTACAAGTACGTCGGCACCGCCCCGATGAGCTGAGCCGACGATCGTTGGATCGATGAACTCCGTCATGCCCGGTCCTGTTTCGGGCATGACGGGGCGAGCGGGACAGAGATGGCCGGATCAAGTCCGGCCACGACACGGGTTAGACGAGTAGGATGACTTCATGACCTCGTTCGACATCGTCGTTCAGCAGGTCATCAATGGACTGAGCCTGGGGGCGATGTACTCGCTGCTCGCCCTCGGGTTCACCTTGGTGTACGGCATCGCCGAGCTGATCAACTTCGCCCACTTCAACGTCTTCATGGTCGGCAGCATGGTGGCCATGCTGACGCTCCAGGCGTTCGGCCTGCGGGGGCAAGAGGTCATCCTGACCGGGTTGCCGCTCATCGGCGTGCTCCTCGCCGGCTTCGCCGTCACGATGGTGGTCTGCGGCCTGATCGGCCTCTCAATCGAGCGCTTCCTGCTGCGCTCGCTTGCCGCCGTGAAGGGGCCGGCGGCGATGATCACCACCATCGGCGTCTCCTACGTGCTGTTCAACGTCGTGCTGCTCACCCTCGGCTCCGACGCCAAGAACTTCCCGAATCCGATCCCGCCCATGACCTTCGCGATCGGTGGGGCCGTGCTGCGCATCCGCGAGATCGCGATCTGGGTCGTGTCGCTCGCGCTGATGGGGGCGCTCACGTACTTCGTCCAGTATACGCGCCTCGGGAAGGCGATGCGGGCCACGGCGCAGGACCCGGATGCGGCGCGGATGATGGGTGTCGAGGTCGACCGCGTGGTCATGACCGCGTTCTTTCTCGGCGGCGCGCTGGCCGGTGCCTGCGGCATGATCTTCGGCCTCTATTATAACCTGGCCAAGGTCGATATCGGCTTCGGCGCCGGGCTGCGCGCCTTCACGGCGGCCGTGCTCGGCGGCATCGGCAACGTGCCGGGCGCGATGCTCGGGGGCGTGCTGATCGGCCTCATCGAGGCGTTCGCCGGCCAGACCGTGGGCGCGGCCTGGGCCGACGTCGTCATCTTCAGCCTGCTGGTGCTCGTGCTGGTGTTCCAGCCTGCCGGCCTGCTCGGGCGACTGGCGCCGAACAAGTCATGAAGGATCCCGCCGTGTCCGAAGCCGCGGTCCCCGAGGAGACCGGCCTCGCCGCGTCCCACGTGATCACCAAGCCGAACGCCGCCCGACAGCGCAACTTCTACGTGTTCGTGCTCGCCGTCGCCCTGCTGCTGCTGCCTGCGGTCTGGCAGAACGACGCCGATATCGACAGCCTGGCCAACGCGATGAGTTACGCTGCGCTCGCGCTCGGGCTGAACATCGTGGTCGGGTTCGCCGGGCTGCTCGACCTCGGCTACGCCGCCTTTTTCGCGATCGGCGCCTATTTCTACGGCATCTTCACCGCGTTCCAGGTGATGCCGGTCTGGTCGTCGTTCTGGGGCCCGTTCGCTTTCGTTGGCTTGGTGGAGAAGATCAACCAGGGTGGGCCGGACCTGGTCCATTTCACGCTCTCGTTCTGGCTCGCGCTGCCGCTTGCCGGGCTCGTGGCCGCGTTCTTCGGCGTGCTGTTCGGGGCGCCGACGCTGCGGCTGCGCGGCGACTACCTGGCCATCGTCACGCTCGGCTTCGGCGAGATCGTGCCGATCGTCGCCCGCAACATCGACAGCGTCACCAACGGCGCCGCAGGGCTCAACGGGGTGCAGCCGCCGCGGATCTTCAGCTATAGCTTCGGGGTCGATGCGACGCCGTTCTACTATGTCGGCCTGGGGCTGATCGCGTTCCTGATCCTCACCTCGGTCCGTTTGCGCGACAGCCGGGTCGGCCGTGCGTGGATGGCGATCCGTGAGGACGAGACCGCTGCAGCGACCATGGGGGTCGACCCGGTCAAGTACAAGCTGCTGGCGTTTGCCATCGGCGCCGCGTTTGCCGGCATGACCGGCGTGTTCTTCGTCGCCAAGCTGCAGACCGCGACGCCGGAGATGTTCAACTTCAACGTCAGCTCCATGCTGATCGTCATGGTCGTGCTGGGCGGCATGGGCAGCGTCTGGGGCGTCGTGCTCGGCGCCGTGCTGCTGCAGCTGATGCAGAGCCTGTTCCTGCCCGAGCTCAGCCGCTGGGCGCACGAGTTGGGCGACAGCCTCGGCAGTCCGCTGCTGCAGAGCATCGACTTCGTGCAGTGGACGCAGCTGCTGTTCGGCGTGATCCTGATCATGATGATGCTCTACCGCCGCGAGGGGCTCATCCCCGCGGTCCGCCGCACCCCTGCGCTCACGTTCGACGCCCAGCACGCCGAGGTGGCCCGCGGCGGGTTCAAGAACCTGCACCGGGTCGCCGAGTGGGATGGGGGCGCGGCGCTCGAGGTCCGCGGCGTGACCGTCCGGTTCGGCGGGCTGGTCGCGCTGAACAATGTCGACCTCACGGTTCCGCCGGGCGGCGTGGTCGCGGTGATCGGGCCGAACGGGTCGGGGAAGTCCACGCTGTTCAACGTCATCACCGGGCTGGTGCCGGCGACCGGGTCGATCCGGTTCTCCGGGCGGGAGTTGCTGGGCCTCAAGCCGCACCAGGTCCTCGCGCTCGGCGTGGCGCGCACGTTCCAGAACATCCGGCTGTTCCCGACGCTGACCGTGCTGGAGAACGTGCTGATCGGGCGCCATGCCCGCTTGCATTCGGGCCCGGTCGCCTCCGTGCTGCGCACCGATGGGCAGCGCGGCGAGGAGGAGGCGGCGCGGCATTCCGTGCTCGACATCATCGCGCTGTTCGGGAACCGCTTGGCGCCGCGGCTTGCGCAGGCCGTCTCGGGACTTTCCTACGCCAACCGGCGCCGGGTCGAGATTGCGCGGGCGCTCGCTTCCCGGCCGCGGATCCTGCTGCTGGACGAGCCGACCGCGGGGATGAACCCGGCCGAGACGCTCGAGCTGGCCGAGCAGATCAAGTCGCTGCACGCGACCGGGCTGTCGATCCTGATCATCGAGCACAAGCTCGACGTCGTCACCAAGCTCGCCGACACGGTGATCGTGCTCGATCATGGCGAGAAGATCGCCGAGGGCCGGCCCGAGGAGGTCCGGCGCAACGAGCAGGTGCTCACCGCCTATCTCGGCCGCGCTGCCCGCGCCGCCATGGAGAAAGAGCTTGCCTGACGCGCTTCCCACCGCCCCGCTGCTGGAGTTCCGCGGGGTCAACACCCATTACGGCGACCTCCATGTGCTGAAGGACGTTAACTACGTCATCCAGCCTGGCGAGATCGTCTCGCTGCTCGGCGGCAATGCCTGCGGCAAGTCGACCACCATGAAGACCATCATGGGCGTGGTCCGGCCGACCAGCGGGAGCGTGATGTTCGACGGCAAGCCGATCGAGCGGCTGCCCACCAGCACCCGCGTCGCCCGGGGGATCGCCCCGGTGCTCGAGGCGCGGCGGCTGTTCCCGCGCATGACCGTCTACGAGAACCTCGAGATGGGCGCCTACACCCAATCGCGCGGGCCGCAATTCCACGAGGATTTGGAGCGCGTCTACTCGCTATTCCCCCGGGTTAAGGAGCGCCGCAGCCAGGTCGCCGGCACGCTCTCCGGCGGCGAGCAGCAGATGGTCGCGATCGGCCGCGCGCTGATGGCCCGGCCGCGCCTGATCTGCATGGACGAGCCCTCGATGGGGCTCTCGCCGCTCTATGTCGAGCAGGTGTTCGACATTATCCAGACCATCAACCGCCAGGGGGTGACGATCTTCATGGTGGAGCAGAATGCCGCCATGGCGCTGCAGATCGCGCACCGGGCTTACGTGCTGCAGACGGGCGTCGTCGTGCTCTCCGGGACCGCGGCCGAGCTGCGCGAGAACGAGGATATCCGTCAGGCCTATCTGGGCGAGATGGAGATCAGCAAGGCGGCCTGAGCCGCTCACCGGGCGGGCCGTCCTGATGATTGAAGATAAGCTCGCATTAACAGGTGTAAGTGGGGGGGCGAGATCGGCGCGATTAGGGTGCGACCAAGCTGAAAGGGCCCCCATGACCGACGCCCCGTCGCTTTCCAGCCGACGCCGAGCCCTATGGGGCGGGGCCGTGATCGGCTTCTCGTTGGGCGGCTTCTTCGACGGCATCCTCCTGCACCAGGTGCTGCAGTGGCACCACCTGTTCAGCTTGGTTCCCGGCGACCAGTGGCGCGACATCCGCAACCAGATCCTGATGGACGGTTGGTTTCACGTCCTGCACTACGTGATCGCCTGCGTCGGCCTCTACTTGCTTTGGACCGCGCGGGGCGCCGTGGCGCAGTCGGGGGCGAAGCTCCTGGGGGCGGCCGCGCTCGGGTTCAGCGTGTGGCAGTTCCTGGATGTGTTCCTGTTCCACTGGATCCTGGTGATCCATCGCATCCGCGTGGACGTGCCGAACCCGCTGGCCTACGACCTCGGCTGGCTGGCCGCGTTCGGGGTGACCAGCCTGGCGCTGGCGCTTTGGCTGTGGCGCCAGCCGCGGGGTGGGTCTGGGCGGAGCGCCGCGGCCGGGCTGACGGTGGTCGCCCTGCTTGCCGGCCCGGTTGCGGCGCTCCCCAATGGCGGCGGATCGGTGGTTGTGCTGTTCCGGACCGGGTCGGACGCCACGGCAAATCTCCGTGCCGCCGCTGCTTACGGTCCGATCCTGTGGGTCAGCCACGCGGGGGACGCCCTGGCCATTGCGGCCGATGGAATCCCGGCGCTGCGGCTGTACGCGCAGGGGGCGGTGCTGGTCGGCTCGACGCCGCTGCTGGGGGGATGCGCCAGCGCCCTCCAGCCTGAGAGCTGAGAGGGCGCTGCGTTACCGACCGGCCAGCGCGAGGTATGCGCTGATGGTCAGCACGGAGGCGACGGTGGAGCCGAGGATGACGTCGGAGGTGACGTCCGCCTCGCGCCGGTAGAACTCCGCGAGCATGAACGGGCCGGTGCCGGTCGGCAGCGCGGACAGCAGGACGGCCGCGTGGGTCAGCAGCGGGGGGAGCGCGAACACGGCGGTCGCTAGCACCCAGGTCACGAGCGGCTGTAGGACCAGCTTGAACCCGACCAGGAGGGCCGCCGACCCGAAATCCTGCTCGGCGGGGCCGCGCTCCGCGGCCAGGAACAACCCGAGTGCGACCAGCGCGCAGGGCGACGCCGCCCCGCCCAGCAGTTTGAGGAAGCTTTCGGCCGGGGCCGGCACGGTTTGGCCGGTGAGCGGGACCAGGGCGCCGAGCACGGGCGCCATCAGCAACGGGTTGCGGACGAGAGAGGAGCCGACCTTGAGCGCGAGGTGGGCCGGGCGCTTCTCCGTTTGCAGCCCGGTCTCGATCAGGACGATAGCGGCGGCGAACAGCACGCAGGCGGTGAGGATGGTCGCGATCAAAGTCGGCGCGAGTGCGTCGCGGCCGAGCGCGACCAGGGCCAGGGGGAAGCCGACGAAGCCGGTGTTGGCGTAGCCCGCGTTCAGGCCGTCGATCGCCGCATCGGCCAGGTGCCGTGGCCGGCGCAGCCGGAGCGCGATCGTCATACAGAAGACGAGCGCCGTGCCGAGCCCGAACGCCGCCACGAAGCCCGGCTGCCACAGGTCGACCCAGCTTGCGTGGGCGATGATGTCGAACAGCAGCGCCGGGAGGGCGAGGTAGATGACGAAGCGGTTGAGCTCGCTGGTCGCTTGCGGGCCGAGTACGCCGATGCGCCGGGTCACCCAGCCGGCGAAGATCAACGCGAAGATGGGGAGGACGACGGACAAGGTTGATAGCATCGGGCGGTCCGTGCGGCCGATGGATGCTCGGGTCAAGCCCGGGCATGACGGTGCCCCCTCCCCGAGTTACTTCCAGCTCGACAGGTAGAAGCGCGGTAGCTCGTCGCGGAAAGGCTTGAAGTTGAGCTGCTTGTTCATCGCGTAGGTGACGACGTCGGTGAACAGCGGCATGTAGTAGGCCTGCTCGGTGATGCGGCGGATGGCCGCGGTGTAGTCTTCGCGGCGCCGGTCGGGATCGGTGGTCGCGCCGCCTTCCGTCACCAGCCGGGTCACCTCGGAATCCCTGGCGTAGTCGTGCCCGCCGCCGTCGAAGAAATACGGCAGGAAGGCGGAGACGTCGTTGATCGAGTAGCTGCCCCAGCTGCCCATTTCGAGCGGGTTCTTGCCCTCGCTGCTGCGCTGCACGACGGCGCCGACCTGCAGTTGGCTCAGGCGCGCCCGGATGCCGACGGCGCCCAGGTAGCCTTGCACCGCCTGGCCCCATTGCGGGAGCAGGTAGCCGACGATCTCGGTGTCGAAGCCGTCCTTGTAGCCGGCTTCGGCCAGCAGCGCCTTGGCCTTGGCCGGGTTGTAGTCGTATTTGGTGGCCACCCCCGTGTCGCAGCCGAACTGGGTCGGGTAGCAGGGTGCATCGAGCACGCGCGAACCGGCGGGCATGAACTGCTTGGCCATGGTCTGCCGGTCCACGGCGTAGAGGATGGCCTGGCGCACCTTCTGCTTGGTCAGGGGGTTATCGGCCCCGGTCCGGCCGGCAGCGTCCATGTTCACGTAGTTCACCCGCATGCTCTCGTCGGTCATCGTCTGCAGGTTCGGCATGGCGCCGATCTTGTTCAGCTGATCGGTGCTGAACTTCCAGATCCAGTCGGCCTGCCCGCCGAGGAGGTGGGTCAGCTCGCCGCTCGCGTCGGCCACTTCCTTGATGACCAGCCGCTTGATCGGCGGCTTGCCCTTGGGTCCGTCGAAATAGGCGTCGTTGCGCTCGAGATCGATCTCGGTCACGCCGTCCACCTTGGTGATCTTGTATGGCCCGGTGCCGACCGGGTGCTGCGAGAAGTCGGCGCCGACGCGCTCGCGATAGGCCTTCGGGTAGATCGGCAGCACCATCGAGATGTATTCGAGCGCGGCGGGGAAGACGCGCTTCAGCTTGATACGGACCTTGAGGTCGTCGACTTTTTCGGCGCCGGCGATCCAGGTGTAGTTGCTGGGGACGGCGAGCTGCTTGTCGTTCATGACCAGGTTGACGGTGTAGACGACGTCGTCGGCGGTGAACGTGCTGCCGTCGTGGAAGGTGACGCCGGGGCGCAGGTCGAATTCGAGGGTGGTGTCGTCGATGTTGCGCCAGGCGGTGGCGAGCTGCGGCTTGATCTGGAAGGTCTCGGGGTCGCGGTAGACCAGCGTGTCCCAGACGTGGTGGGAGACGATCAGGCCGGTGCGGAGCGAGTTGTAGTAGAAGTCGACGTTGGGGATGGCGTCGCGCCAGGCGATGCGGAGGGTGTCCTGAGATTTTTGGGC
The DNA here is from genome assembly GCA_963708585.1 of uncultured Alphaproteobacteria bacterium. Classification (GTDB taxonomy): domain Bacteria; phylum Pseudomonadota; class Alphaproteobacteria; order Acetobacterales; family Acetobacteraceae; genus JAVVHH01. The sequence continues at coordinate 368,371 of CAVPSW010000002.1, forward strand.
GTGGGCCGGGCTGCAGGCGACGGCTAGGGCCAGCAGGATGCCGCCGAGAGATGTCCGTGCCCGCATCGAAGCTGTCCCCAGTGCCGTGGCGTCAAGCTATGCTTCCGTTGTGTGCAGCGCAATGTAGAAGGGCGGCCTTCTCACTCCATCCTTTCAGCCAATTCCGCACGCGAAGGCCCGGGTTCGAATGGGTCGCCGAAGTATTGGGTCTCGCGGGCGACCTTGCCGTCCACGAACTCCATGATGCTGACCGAATAGGAGGGCCGGCCGTCATAGGTGAGGACGAATTCGGTGACCCAGAGATCGCCCGCCCCGACCATGCGACGCACCCTGAAGCGCTTTGCGTTCGGCTGCGCGACACGAGAGGCCTGGATGTTGCGCCGGCCGCGGATGCGCTCGCCCGATTGCGGGTATTCGAGCACGGCATCCTCTCGGTAGATCTCGTGCTCGACGTCGAACTCGTTCGCGTCCGAGGCGGCCCAGTGGCGACCGAGGGAAGCTCGCACCTCGTTGTCATCCATCCTGCTCCTCCTGTCGCCGAGGGTCAGCCCATGGTGGAGTTGAAGGCCCCGCCGTCGAGCAGGAGGTTCTGGCCGACGATGTAGCCGGAGGAGGCGGCGCAGAGGAAGGCGCAGGCCTGGCCGAACTCGTAGGGGTCGCCGGGGCGGGGGACGGGCCAGGATTTGGCGCGCTCGGCGATGACCTCGTCTGCGGTGCGGCCGCTGGCCTTTGCGGCGGCTTCCGCGGTCTGGCGGAGGCGGTCGGTGTCGAAGGGGCCGGGGAGGAGGTTGTTGATCGTCACGTTGTGGCGGGCGACCTGGCGGGCGAGGCCGGCGACGAAGCCAGTGAGGCCGGTGCGGGCGCCGTTGCTCATGCCGAGCGTGGGGATGGGCGACTTCACCGAGCCGGAGGTGATGTTGACGATGCGGCCGAAGCGGCGGGCGATCATGCCGTCGACCACGGCGCGGATCAGGAAGATCGGGGTCAGCATGTTGGCGTCGAGCGCCTTGATCCAGTCGTCGCGCTCCCACTCGCGGAAGTCGCCGGGGGGCGGGCCGCCGGCGTTGTTGACCAGGATGTCGGGGTCCGGGCAGGCGGCGAGGGCGTCGGCGCGGCCCTGCTCGGTGGTGATGTCGCCGGCGACGGCGGTGACCTCGGCGCCGGTCTCGGTCCGGATCTCGGCGGCGGTGCGCTCGAGGGTCTCGGCGGTGCGGGCGGTGATGGTGACGGCGACGCCTTCGCGGGCGAGCGCGGTGGCGCAGGCGCGGCCCAGACCCTTGCTCGCGGCGCAGACCAGCGCACGCTTGCCGCTCAGACCCAAATCCATCGCGTTCTCCCCTCCCCGGTTCGGCGTGGGATCATGGACATACTCGGCGCTCGGCGCTAGACGGGCCGGCCATGCGCCGCCTCCTGCTTGCCCTCGTGCTGCTCGCGCCCGAAGCGGCGTGGGCGCATGCAATCCTGATCCAGAGCCAGCCGGTGGCCGGGTCGTCGATCGCGCCCGGCCAGAGCGAGCTGGTGCTGCGGTATAACAGCCGGATTGATCACGCGCGCTCGCGGCTGACGCTGGAGGGGACGAACGCGCGGATGGTGCTGCCGCTCGAGGACGGGAGTGCGCCGGACGCGCTGGCGGCAAAGACCGAGCTGACGCCGGGCGATTATACGGTGCATTGGCAGGTGCTCGCCGTGGATGGCCATATGACCCGGGGCGACGTGCGCTTTACCGTTCGCGAGCAGTAAGCCGGCGAGCCGCGCATGTCGCTGCTCGTCGACCTGTTCGGGTATCTCAGCATTGTCGTTCATGGGCTGGTGATCCTGGCGCAGAGCGCGGCCGTGGGGAGCGTGCTGTATCTCGTGCTGCTGGCGCGGCCGTTTGCGGCGGAGCTGCCGGAAGGCGCGGGGCTGGCGCGGTCGGTGGCGCGGCTGGGGGCTTGGAGCGCGCTCGGGCTGGTGGTGGGCGAGGCGGCGACGGTGGCGATGCAGTGCGCCGTGCTGATGGACACGCTGGACCTGCCGTTGTCGGGGGTGATCGGGGCGAATTTCGCGGTGGCCGGGCTGCTGAAGATGGGGGCGGCGCTGGTGCTGGCGGGGTGCCTGTTCTGGCGGCGGCCGGTGCGGTGGCCGGTGCTGGTGCTGTTGTGCGCGGTGATCCTGGTGGGCGCTGTGCTGACCACGCATTCGGCGGCGCGGCTGACGGACGGGCCGATCCTGATGGCGGCGACGTTGCTGCATTTGCTGGGGGCGGCGATCTGGATCGGGGGGATCCCGGCATTCGTGCTGACGCTGCGCCGGGTCGATGGGGGGGCGGCGTTCCGGCGGGTGGGGGCGCGGTTCTCGCGGATGAGCATGGCGGGGGTGGGGGTGATCCTCGTCTCGGCGGCGACTTTCTCGGTGTTCTACATCGGGTCGTGGGCGGCGGCTTATGGGACGGCGTATGGCGTGATGGTGGGCGCCAAGGCGGCGATGTTTGGGGCGCTGCTGTTGCTGGGGCTCGGCAATTTCCTGGTGGTCGAGCGGCTGCGGCGGGACCCGGCGACGTCGGTGCTGCGGCTGCGGCGGTTTGCCGAGGTGGAGATCGGGATCGGGATCAGCATCTTCTTTGCGGCGGCGTCGCTGACCAGCGTGCCGCCGGCGGTGGACCTGACCGATGACCGGGTGACTTGGCAGGAGCTGGCGCAGCGGAACACGCCGGTTTGGCCGCGGCTGTCGTCGCCGACGCACGATTCGCTCGCGTTGCCGGCGCTGCAGGCGCAGCTGGATCGGGAGGCGGCGGAGCAGAAGAAGGTGGCGTCGCCGGCGTTCGTGCCGGGATCGGGGGAGCTGCCGGACCGGAACGCCGAGGACGTGGCGTGGTCGGAGTATAATCACCACTGGGCCGGGATGTTCGTCCTGCTGGTGGGGGTGCTGGCGCTGCTGCACCGGGCGGGGGTGGGGTGGGCGCGGCATTGGCCGCTGGCGTTCCTCGGGCTCGCGGTGTTCCTGTTCCTGCGGTCGGATCCGGAGGTTTGGCCGCTCGGGAAGGAGGGGTTTTTCGAGAGCCTCAGGGACATCGAGGTGTTCCAGCACCGGATCTTCGTGCTGCTGACGGTGGCGTTCGCGCTGTTCGAATGGGGGGTGCGGACGGGGCGGCTGCGGAGCCCGAAGGCGGCGCTGGTGTTCCCGCTGCTGACGGCGGCGGGGGGCGCGCTGCTGCTGACGCATAGCCACGCGATCGCGAACGTGAAGGAGCAGCTGCTGATCGAGTGGTCGCATACGCCGCTCGCGTTGGCGGGGATCGCGGCGGGGTGGTCGCGGTGGCTGGAGATCCGGGCGGACGGGTCGGTGCGGCGCTGGGCGGGGTGGGTTTGGCCGGCGTGCTTCGTGGTGGTCGGGGGGATCCTGATCAACTACCGGGAGGCGGGGGAGCCGCCGCTGGGTCCGCAGCCGGGCTTGCCGGCGATCGTGCAGAGCGCGCCGGCGACGCCGGGGTAGGGCTGGCGCTGGGGACACTCGGGTACGACGTGCTGGCGCGTCAGTGATGCCTTGTCGTGACGATCGGCGTTGGGATGATGAGCGTGGTGGCTACCTGCGGGGCGGCGAGCGGCAGGCTCGAGGCGTGGATACGGAAGTCTACCTCCCGCCCCGCACTGTCAGACACGATCTCGAGCCGTGCACGGTGGGCGAGATTGTCGCGGTAGTTGATCGAACTGTAGGTCCAGCGTGAAATGGTTAGTCCTGATGCGAGGGAGTCTGTATCTGAACAGCCCTCTCAAGCTCCGTCCCTGAATGCGGCAAGATTGTCAAATAGCGACGTGGCGGTGGCTCCTCCCGTTAGGTCAGGTAACCCCAAGCGGTTGTGGCCGGAGCTCCTGAAAGCGGCTTGACGCGGGGTGTGTTCTGCGTATGTTCCGGGCATGCCAGAGTCGGTGGAAGCAAGACAAGCCCATGTCGCGGACAGCATTCGACCGGGAGGTTCCCGGACGATGCGGCGTGCGCGCGCTACCTGTCCGAGAAGCGCTGGCCTCAGGGCTTCACCTGCCCGGGATGCGGCAGTTGCAGTAGCTGGGAGCTCGCCAGCAAGCGGTTCACCCGCGAGTGCCGCGACTGCGGCCGCCAGACCTCGGTGACGGCCGGGACGGTCATGCACCGCAGCCACCTGCCGTTGCGGACCTGGTTCCAGGCCGTCCACCTCCTAACCAGCCACTCCAACGGCATCTCGGCCGAGCAGGCCCAGGCCCAACTCGGGCTGGGCAGCTACAAGACGGCGTGGCTGCTGCTCCAGAAGCTGCGCCGGGCGATGGTCGACCCCGACCGCAGCCTGCTCGGCGACATCGTCGAGGTGGACGAGACGGAGGTTCCGCTCCGGCGCAAGACGGACCCGATCGCCGGGTTCGGCATCCCGAACGTCGGCAAGCTGCTCATCATCGGCGGCGTCGAGGTGTTCGACGGCCGCGTTCCCGGGCGGCTGCGGCTGGAGATGCTGCCGAGCAAGGAGGGCGACGACGTGCGCGCGTTCGTGGAGCGCGCCGTCGCCCCGGGCTCGACCGTCGTCACGGACGGGCTGGCGGGCTACCGCAAGCTCGAGCGGCACACGCACGTGGGCAAGACCGTCGGGCTCATGGCCGGGCATGTCGTGCTGCCCTGGGTCCACCGCGCCTTCTCGAACCTCAAGCGCTGGCTGATGGGCACGCTGCACGGCGTCCGTAAGCAGCACACGCAGCGATACCTCGACGAGTTCGTGTTCCGCTGGAACCGGCGCCGCCGCACCGCAACGGCATTCGACAGCTTGCTGGAACTCGCGGCCAGGCTCGACCATGCCTCCGGCCGGGACTTCGTGCTCCGCCGGGCCTGACCCGGCGAGGCATTCGCTGAGCCGTTGCGCTTCGGCCGTGCTTTGGGGGTGCTTCCCGCGCCCGTCCCGCGGCCCCACGGCTTGTGCTCTTCCACAGTAGTCGGTGGCTCGCCAGGGCGGCCGGACTTGGCTATGCTTCGGCCAAACCAGGCCTAACTACCTGTGGTAGCACCTTACTCAACGGGAGGAGCCATACGTGGCGCGTCCCCTTCACCCTGAATAATTTGACGGATGGAACCAATAGCAGTCACGATCGCCGAGCCTGCAGGGTTTGTCATAAACTCAGCCAACTTTTCTACGGCGCCTGAGCCGTCTCCGTGACTCGCCAGCGCGAGTGTATAGCGATGCATCGGCTCGAGCCCGGTTACCGAGGCCTCCAATACCTGGACGAGCCCCTGATCAAAAAGTGTCACACTGGTGGGCGCCTTGCCGCCGACCGACGTGATGCTGCTTATTGGGACCATCGCAAAGTGAGCCGCCTGGCCGGCGATGCCGAGCGACTGCAGCCCTGCCATGCCGCTTCCCTCAGGAACGGCGCTCACCATGCCTTCGCCGATGGTCATCGCCGCGTTTCCGGTGTTGCCTATTGCGGGGACAGCATCGGGCACATAATTCACGGCCTGCGGCGCCTGGCCGATCGGCACGCTCGCGATCACTGTGTTGGTACGAGTGTCGATCGCAAGCAACTTGTCGTCGTTCTCCAACCCGACGTAGACGCGCGAGCCGTCGCCTGACGGCCAGATCCCATGCGGCAGATTGCCGACTTCGATCGAGGCCGTCTTGCTGAAATCATCCGTGCGGAAAACTTGCACTTCGTTCAAGCCACCAACCGTGACGTAGGCAAACTGGCCAAGCGGATTGACAACGAAATTGACATGGTTGGTGATTGGGCCGGTGTCGAGCGTCTTGAGTAGGGAGAAGGGCGGCCGCGCATCGAAGACTTGCGTCTTCCCAGTATCCTTCAACGTGAACCACACCTGCGACCCGTCAGGTGTTGCCGCAATATTGGGGCAGAACGGGCTTGCCTGCTGCACCTTACCGACGAGCTTGTGGTCGGCCACGGTAAAGACGTCCACTTCAGGAGTGAAGGACGAACACACATAACCGTATTCGCCGTCGGGCGAGAAAATCTGCATCCCCGGACCATTGGGGAGGAGAATGCGCATCTTCTCTTCGTACGTTGTTCCATCCAGGACGGCGATGTAGTTCTCGCCACGAACGGTTACCCACACCTCCTTGCCATTCGGCGTAAAAAAGGCTTCGTGCGGCGAGCGGCCGACATAGGTGACGTGCTTCACGGTGTTCGTCGCCGTATCGATAAAAGTGACCGAGTTCGATCCGATCGATACCACCGCGAGGGTGTGATGATCGGGTGAGAAGCCCATGCCATGTACCAGAACCTGCCCCCTATAGAGCGGACTGAAGTTCGTCGGTGACGGCTCGCCCAGCCGAATGACCCCGAGCAGCTTGTTGTCAGCGGGATCGGTGACTGAGATCGTGTTGGAGAACTGCTCGGCCGCATAAACGCGGTCGCGATGGCTAATCGGGATATCCGGCACCGCGGCTGCGCCAGGGGCCTGGCCCCCGAGAGCCGACACGCTGATCGCCACTCCGCCGGCGAGTGCTGCTGCAGCAATGGTGCGCCTCATTGTGGGCTCCTCGGCATCTGCATGGTCCCCGGCGTGGTTTGCTGGGTCCCGTGATGGTCTTGATCCGGCTCGGGCACCGGCGACGGTAGGTGTTCTCCCAAGGCAAGCCGCATGGCGGCGATTTCCTGGCCCTGTTCGACAACGATCTCTTGAGCGATACGCCGGAGCTGTTCGTTACGACCGTATCGCAGTTCGGCAAACGCCATGTCGATTGCACCCTGGTGATGCGGGATCATCATGGCCGTGAAGTCATGATCGACGTCGCCGGAAGGCTGCACATCCATGCCACTCATCATCTTCGCCATAGCCGCCTGATTTTCCGCGAGGAACTCGGATTCCTGGGAAGGGGCCGAGGACGCGGCTCCTGACAGGACTACGACGAGCACGGCCGCCGCAAGCCGAGGACGATAGGGGCGGCCTCTACTGCTGAAGATCATGGCAATACCCGTTTGCGTTTCAGGCTGTGGAAGGTTGCGATCAGCGACAAGGCGAATTCACCCAGCCTAAATCTGGCCCTGTCCAACGACACTACCGGACAGATCGCGGCAGCAGTGTTAGGCGTTGTTGAGAAGTATCAAGCCGAACGCCGGACGAGCGTTGCTGCCGCGGAGGCGGGCAGCGAGATTGGGCTCGGACGAACCCGCCTGTCAACGGTTATCGTTACCGAATGCGAGTCGGGGTTTGAGGCGCGGGTGTCACCCCATCGTCCGCTCCCGGTATGAGCTTTGGTTCTTGCCGTCTCCGTTCGAAACTGGCCGGGAGCGGGTGTGCTCCCGGCGTGAGGGCGGATCGGGACCGGCCCGGATGGCTCCGTCCGGGCCGGAATATGGTGAGGCCAGGCTGACCTGGCTGGTGCCCGGGTAGGGAGTCAGATCTGCCTGCTGCTCATACGGCAGGGCGCGGGCCAGGCGGCGGCCGGTTTCCTGGTGGGGCATGGTCTGCACGGCGGGGGAAGTGGCCTTGTAGGTGGGGACCGGGGCTTTGCCGGCGACGATCGTTGCATGCGTCAGCGGCACGAGGGTCCCGTTCGAGGCGGTCGAGGTCGGGTATTCCAAATAGCTGTCGGCGTTCGGCAGCCGCCCGTTGGTGGCGTTGGCGATGCCGAAATTGAAGGCCGAGGTGAGGTCGCCGCAGATGGCGCGGCGCCACGGGGTGATGTTCGGCTCGTGGACGCCGAACCGCTTCTCGATGAACTGGATGACCGAGGTGTGGTCGAAGGTCTGCGAGCAGACCCAGCCGCCCTTGGTCCAGGGGGAGACGATCAGCATCGGGACGCGGGCGCCGAGCCCATACGGGCCGGGCAGGTAGGCGGGGTTGGCGGTGCCCGGGTAGATCTCGTTGACGGTGCTGACCGAGGAATAGCCGCCGGCGGCCGACATGGGCGGGGTCGGGGCGACGATATGATCGAAGAAGCCGTCATTCTCGTCGAAGTTGATGATCAGGACGGTCTGGGCCCAGACGGACGGGTTGGACGTCAGGGCCGAGAGCACGTTGGCGATGTACCAGGCGCCCCAGTTCGGCGGATAGGCCGGGTGTTCGCAGTAGGCTTCGGGTGCGACGATCCACGAGACCTGCGGCAGGGTTCCGTTCTGGAGCGTTGAGCACCAGGGTGCCCGGGGTGCTGCCGGGATTGGGGGTCGACAGGGTGTCGGGGGTGGTGCCGTTCTGGCCGACCCAGCCGGTCCATAGGTTAGTAGCGGTTCGGGTCGGTGGAGGACATGATCGAGCAGTGATAGGCGTCGCAGATGGTGAAGGCGTCGGCGAGCGCGTAGTGGAACGGAATGTCCGCCCACGTCATGTACGCCATCGTCTCCACGCCCTTCGACGGCACCCACAGGTCGTTGTTGCCGTTGTTCCAGGCCGCGTGCGGGTCCACCCATGAATGCGCGAGGTCGCCGCGGAATTGGAAGCCGAGATAGGGTGCGCTGGGGTGGAACGGCAGGGTGTAGCCCGTGGCGCTCGGCTGGTAGAAGACGGAGTTGCCGGTGGAGAGCCGGACCGGGTGCGGATCGCTGAAGCCGCGGGCGCCGCGGAGCGTTCCGAAGTAATGGTCGAAGGAACGGTTCTCCTGCATCAGCACAACGATGTGCTTGATGTCCTGCATCGTTCCCGTGGGGGCGTTCGGCTCGACAGCGAGGGCTTGCTTTATTGACGGAGAGGCCGAGCGCAAGCGCAGAGGCGCCGACGCCACTGAGGACGTTTCGACGGGAAGGGCCAGTCATTTTGACTCTCTTTCCGATTACAGACAGGGCGGCCCGTTATCGGAAGAGGTGGTTCGAGAAACAAGCGATCTGGCGCTAAAGTTTTTTGTCAGAAAGTTTGTTGTCAGGTGGATGACAGTTGGTGGGCGTCCGGCCGTGCGAGCGGTGTTGATCGGGGGGGGTCGCTCGACGATGGGCGCTCGATGGGGGGCGGGAGCCGGAGGCTAGGCTCCGTTCGGGGTGGCGAGGAGGCGGTGGTGGCGCTCGGGGGCGTTGTTGGCCGGGTCGTTGGCGGGGTCGTTCGCTGGGTCGTTTGCTGTGTTTGGGGGGAGGCCGTGGCGGCGCAGCACGGTTTGGGCGGCGCGGGCGGCCAGGGCGGCGATGTCTTCGGGGGTGCGGCGCTTCCAGCGGGAGGTGAAGCCGACGATGGTGCCGAGGCCGAGGTCGTGGACGATGTCCTGGATGATGTTGGCGACGGGGCGGTCGTCGAGTTCGTCCTCGAATTCGGGGGTGTCCATGCGCTCGTGGAGCTCGGCGGTGAGGCGGTCGGCGTGTTCGGGCTCGAGCGCGGCGCGACCGATCTCGTCCTCGACTTCGCGCAGGACGCGCTTGGTGGCGGCGCGGCGGTCCGGGTTGGGGAGGGCGCGGCCTTCGATGAGGCGCTGGGCGACGAGGATGGTGCGGCGGATGCCGGCGCCGACGGTGTCGAAGGCCTTGGCGAGGGCGGGGAGGAGTTCGTCCTGAGCCGGGAGGGGGGCGTGGTCGGTGATGGCGATGCGGTCGCGCAAGGCGTGGGCGACTTCGAGGCCGGTGTCAGCGAGGTCGCGACAGAGGGCCTTGTAGTGGTCGAGGTCGGCGGCGTCGGCTTCGGCGGTGGACATGGGTGGAAGGGAATATTTTCCCGAGGGGTGGAGTCAAGGGGTTTTGGTGGGCGGCACGGGGCAGGCTCGCGTTGCCTATCGCGCGTTTCCCGGGTTGGTCTCGCCGGAAGCTTTTTGGGAATGGATGGATGTGGCGGTTCGTGGCCGGAGTTGGCCGGGTGCGGTCTAACGGCTTCGTGGCGGGTCGATGAGGAAGGCTGCCATCCGGCACCGGTGCTTCTTCGGCGGCTCGCGACCCAACCACGTTATTCGAGGTCATATTTCGGCTAGCCCGAAAGCGGCCGCGGACTCTGAAGCTCTACGGGTGTGAGTGCGCCAAGGTCGGTTTTTGGGCTGCCCGTTGCTGTCGGCACAGGGTCCCTCGGCGCGTAACGCTCCAGTTACACACACTCTATGGTTCGCTACCGGTCAACCCTGACGCTCATGGTAGGTCTCCGTAACAAAATCGATAAAAGCGACTGCCGAGGCCACAGCGAGTTCTTGCATGGCGTGGACCTAGCCCGCGGTATTTACCGTCGCGCCCATGGCCGGTGCCGTACAAACCTCGCAGTTCTGCCAACCCTTGTGTAATCGTGGCCAAGTTACGCAGTATGCCGCGGATAACGTCTGCGCCCTTGGCGGCCTCGGAGATGCCTTCGGGGACCAGCTGCAGTTCCGTTGCCACCAGCTTCACCAGCTTGGGCAGGTCGCTGCCCTTTGGATAATCCACCTTCTGTCGGTTGAGGATGGTCTTGCAGCAGGTCTCGACCAACTCCTTTGCCTTACCGACAGCCAGGCTGGGGTCGGTGTCGATCGCCTTCTCGAGTCGCTGGATCTCGCGCCGCATCCAGCCGGCATCGAGCGCATCAGCAACGGCGCGAGCCCGTGTCACGGCACGCACAGCGCCTGATCTCACGCGTTGAGCCGCGTAGCAGGGCCACCCCGAGATTATTTCTGCTTCGGCAAGCTCCCAACCGTCGGGTTTGAGGCGCTTGTTCAGTTCGGCAGCCAGGGTCGCGATCTGCGTCCTGTCTCTTCGCACTACGGGATGAAGGGTCTCCGCAAGGAAGCGCAGCAGCTTCTCGTCCAATTCAGCCAACCCGAAGCGATCGTCATCGAACACCCAGTCGTCAGGCCAGTCGTCGTTGTTCCTTCGATGCTGCCATATGTCGCCGGCTGCATCCTTGAAGCGGTGATCACGCGAAGGGAGAGTCGTCAGATCGTATAGCCGGCTCAGGAATTCGGTTTCATCCAGGTCACCCCACCAGCTGAATCCCGACACAATGAGGTAGTCGCGTATGTCGCGCCGGGTGACCTCCGTAAGGCCCGCCCGATCTAATGATTTCCAACCCGCCCGGCTCTCGACGCGAGGGCGAACTTGCGCCGAGACCCAGTCGTCAGAGAAGCCGTCGATCACCGGTTTCGGCCGCTCAGTTATCTGCTGCTCGATCTCGTCACGCGCCGGCCCCAGTCTCGCAAAGTCGGCGGCATCGACTAGAAGGAACAGTGTGTAGAGATCTGTCCCGCCGTTCCAGTTGTCGTACCCTGTCTGTTCGAAGCGCGCGTCCGCCGTTTTCAGGACGATCGCTGCCTGCGTCAGACCTTCGGCCTCCAGGATTCTTGTCACCGTTGCGAGGATCGCACTCGCATTGGAGAAGTCGGTTGTCATGATGTCCAACTTAGGTGGGATTGCTTCGCTGCCGGTCACCTCGCTTTTCCGGCTGGTTTAGGCAGCTCGCAAATAGGGCGTGGGTCGTGATTGGCTAACGTCTGCTTTTCCGCGCTGCTTCGTCCGAAGCCAGACCGTTGCTTCCCCACCCATCTTGCTGCCAGACGCCGGCGTCGGAATGTCGGCTTCAGAGAATCTGGCCAAGCTGGCGGCACGACCAGTTTTGGCGCCGAATTGCCGAGCCGGTAACTGGTGCAAAGTAGTAGGTGCCGTTGCGCGGGTGGCCATGATGTAGACGGCCGGGTTCAGGCTGGAGGCTCCTGGATTGCTTCGTCGCTGCGCTCCTCGCAATGACGGTTAGACGATGTCTTCGAACAGGTCACGCCAGGTTGGGTTGGCGGTCTCGATCAGGGCGAGCTTCTTGGCGCGGGAGCCGGCTTTGAGCTGCTTCTCGCGGGCAATCGCGGTCGGCATGTCTTCGTAGAGTTCGAAATGGACCAGGAGCTTGCAGCCGTAACGGGCGGTGAAGCCGGGGATGGCGCCGGTGCGGTGCTGGGCGGCGCGTTTCAGGAGGTTCGAGGTCACGCCGACGTAGAGCGTGCCGTTTCGTCGGCTGGCCATGATGTAGATGGCTGGGTTCATGGGCGTCTTGTTCGAGGGCGGTCCCGGTGGCTCCTGGATTGCTTCGTCGCTGCGCTCCTCGCAATGACGGGTGGTGGGGGGTTTAGGTCAGGGGACCTTCGAATTGGAGGATGGATAGGCCGGCGTTGGTGTCGGTGACGAAGAGAAGGCCGTCGGTCGTGGCTAGGACGTCGCAGCTTTGGGTCACGGGGACGGCGCCGGGGCGGGGGTCTACCAACTTCTCGGGGGCGGCGGGGATTAGGTGGCCGGCGGGGCGGGGGGTGAAGGGGTTGGAGAGGTCAAACGCTCTTACGCCGGCGTTGTGCCAGGTGGCGAAAATTAAAACCTCGCTTTGCCAGGTGTTGGGGCGGTTTTCGTGGAGGTTGTGGGGGCCGAATTTGCCGCCGACTTTGCAATAATCGGTCTCACCGGGTTGCGGGAGGGTGGCGAAGGAGATGGGGTTCGAGGGCTCGCGGACGTCGAAGAGCCAGGTGTGGGCGAGGCCCTTTTCGCAGTTGTTGCTGGTGGCTTCGTCGGCGACGAGGAGGAGGTTGCGGGTGGGTAAGGGCAAGGGCGTGTGGCTGCCGCCGGCGAAGGGGGGGGAGAGGAGGCGGTGACTTAGGAGAGTGGGGCGGGCGGGGTCGGTGAGGTCGTGGATGGTGAGGCCGCCGTCGCGCCAGGCGGCGTAGCCGCGGTCGCCGGCAGTGATCATGTGGTGGAGGGCCCAGCGCTTGCCTTCGGGCCAGGCGGGGGACTCGCCGGCGGCGCGGTTCATGCCGGGGAGCGACCAGAGGTTGACGAGTTCGGGCTTGGCCGGGTCGGCGAGGTCGAAGGTGGCGAGGACGTGGTCGGTGTAGCCGTCGACGTGACAGGAGGCGTAGGCGTAGCGGCCGCCGACCCACCAGATGCGGTGCAGGCCGATGCCCTCGACGGGGCAGAAGCCGATCTCGCGGGGGGTGGCCGGGTCGGACAGGTCGTAGACGCGCAGGCCGGCGGTGAAGTCGCGCTCGCGGCGGGTGAAGCTGTCGGCGAGGGGGGCGGAGAAGTAGTCGTCCTGGGATTGGTAGCGCTGCATCGCCCAGATGTTCGCGGAGTTGGTGGCGAGGAGGAGGTTCTCGGCGGCCTGGATGTGGTGGGCGCGGGTGTTGGGCGGGCACGGGAGGAAGAGGATTGGGGTGGGCTCGTGGGGCTGGGTGGCGTCGATGACGGTGATGCCGTCGGAGAACATGTGGCCGACGTAGAGGTGGCGGCGGCCGGCGGCGGCGTGGAGCATGACTTGGACGCCGTCGGGGCGGCCGCCTTGGTCGGTGTGGCCGAGGAGGCGGAAATTTTGCGATGCGGAGATGGGCGGGGTCATGGCGCGGGCGATTGTGGTTCGCGGCGGGCGGGTTGACCACCCTGCCCTCTCCCGGCAGCGGGAGAGGGTTCTTCTAGGGGGGTGATCGGGGTGGGTTACTTGCCCCAGATCTGCTTGTAGTGGCTGCGGTAGTTGTTGGCTGGGTCGAAGCGGTTGTTCTCGCCGCCGTCTTGCATGACGTTGTCGTGGGTCACGAGGTGGGCCTTGGTGACGTAGCCGCTCCAGGGTTGGCCGGCGAAGGCGCGGTTGAGCTCGTCGATGGCCATCCAGCCTTGGAGGTTGAGCGGCTCGGGGACGGTGGCGACCTGGTAGTTGCCGTCCTTGATGCGGCCGTAGGCGGATACGCTGCCGTCGCCGGCGGAGACCAGGAGCGGCGGGCCGGAGGGGGGTGAGCCGGCGGCGCGGAGGGCGGGGATGGCGAAGTCGAAGTAGAGGTCGTTGATCGCCAGCATCCAGGTCAGCTTATTGCCGAAACGCTGCATCAGGCTCGCGGTGAGCGGGGTGACGCGGGTGGAGGTCTCGACGATCGGGATGACGTCGAAGGAGAGGACGGAGCAAGTCTCGCACGATTCGATGCGCTTGCGGATCAGGTCGCCCTTGGTGCGGCCGATCAGGGTCTCGCTGTTGCGCATGATGGCGGCGCCGGCGTGGCCGTCGGATTTGGCGATGGCGTAGTCGGCGGCGGTGAGGGCGATCTCTTCGGGCGGAGTGGTGATGTTGGCGAAGAGCTGCGGGCTGTCGATCGGGCCGGGCTTGGGGCTCGAGTGCCAGCCGACGACCTTGATGCCGAGGGAGATGGCCTTCTCGATGGTGGCGCGCTGGCCGACGGCGTCGATGGTGCCGAGGATGATGCCGTCGGGCTGGAGCGCGATGGCCTGGCCGATGCCGGCGGTCTGCTGGGGGATGCTGCCTTGGCCGTCGATGATCTTAAAATTCCAGCCCATGACGGCGGCGGCTTCGGCGATGCCGTTGCCGACGCCGAGGGCGCCGCCGTTGCGCTGATCGGCGGAGACGTAGATCACGGTTTTTCCCGCCTGCGCCTTGGGGCCGGTGGTGGGGCCGTCCCATTGGCTGACCGGGGCGGTGGCGGCGGCGATGTGGGCGCGGGCTTCGGCGAGGACGTCTTCGGCGTGGGCGGGCAAGGCGGCGCCGGCGAGCAGCGCGGCGGCGGCGCCGACCAGAAAACTGGCGGCGAAAAGGTGGGCTTTCATGGTTCGGTTCCCCCTGTTGTCGTTATGAGCCCGTGCTCGGGCGGCGTCGGCGTGGGTAGGGCGGCTTCGGCGGCGTCGGTGCGGGCGCGCATGCGGCGGCGGGCGGCCCAGCCGGCCATGCCGACGGCGATCACCAGCGTGGCGCCGTTGAAGAGGGGCTCGACGTAGAAGGCGCCGCCCATCTGTTCGATGCCGGAGATGCCGACGGCGAGGATGAGGACGGCGATGACGGTGCCCCAGACGTTGACGCGGCCGGGTCGGACGGTGGTGGCGCCGAGGAGGGCGCCGACGAAGGCGGGGAGGAGGAATTCCTGGCCGACATTGGACTGGCCGACCTGGATGCGGGCGGCGAGGACGAGGCTGGCGAAGGCGGCGATGCAGCCGGAGGCCATGAAGGCGCCGATGACCATGCGGTTGACGCGGATCCCTGTGAGCTCGGCGGTGCGCTCGCTGGCGCCGATGACGTAGAGGTAGCGGCCGAGCGGGAGGTATTCGAAGACGGCCCAGAGGATGGCGGCGAGGAGCAGGAGCAGGAGGGCCGGCAGGGGGACGCCGAGGAGGTGGGTGCGGTCGAGGGCGGTGAAGCCGCGCGGGAGGTCGCCGATGATCTGCTCGCCGCCGGTGTACCAGCCGGCGAGGCCGTAGGCGACGGTGCCGATGCCGAGGGTGGCGATGAAGCTGTCGATCTTGGCGTGGCGGACGAGGACGCCGTTGAGCGCGCCGATGGCGAGGCCGACGAGGAGGATGACGACGCAGACGAGCGGCCAGGGCCAACCGTTGTTCACCATGAGGCCGACGGCGAGGCAGTGGAGCAGGCTGACCATGAAGCCGACCGAGAGGTCGAACTGGTTAGCGGAGATGACGATCATCTCGGCGAGGGCCAGGAAGGCGATGATGCTCTTGTCGGACAGGATGCTCTGCAGGGTGAGCACGGTCGGGAAGGTGCGCGGAAGTAGCCCGGAGAACAGGAGGATCAGGAGGAAGGTCAGAATGAGGAGCGCCTGATTGGCGAGCAGCCTTGTGAGCTTAGGCACGGGCGAGTTCCTTCGCCGGCTGGCCGCCGACGCGGGCGACGAGGGCGGGGACGGTGAGGGCGGCGCCGGACAGCTCGTCGCTGACCCGGCCGCGGTCGAAGATCAGGGCGCGGTGGCAGACGGAGGCGACCTCCTCGAGGTCGGAGGAGACGACGATGACGGCGCCGCCGGCGCGGGCGTGGCCGTCGAGCAGGGCGTAGATGTCGGCCTTGGCGCCGACGTCGACGCCCATGGTGGGCTCCTCGAGGACGAGGACGCGCATGCGGCCGCTGAGCCAGCGGGCGAGGACGACTTTCTGCTGGTTGCCGCCGGAGAAGGTGTGGATCGCGGGTTCGGTGACGAGGGGGCGGGCGCCGACGGCGCGCAGCCGGGTCAGGGCGCGGGCGGCTTCGGGGGAGCGGGCGAGCGGGGAGAAGGCGAAGCGGCCCTCGGCTTCCGGGTTGATGAAGAGGTTTTCGCGGACGGCGAGCGGGAGGGCGAGGCTTTCCTCCTGGCGGCGGCTGGAGACGAAGGCGATGCCGGCGCGGACGGAATCGACGGGAGTGCGCGGGCGGATCGGGGTGGTCCCGAGGGTCATGGCGCCGGCGGTGAGCGGGATGATGCCGGCGACGGCGCGGCCGAGCGCCTCGTGGCCGGCGCCGCGGAGCCCGGCGAAGCCGAGGATTTCGCCGGGTGCGAGGTCGAAGTCGACGGGGCCGACGCCGGCGACGCGGCCGCCATCGAGGGAGAGTAGGGTCCCCTGCCCTCTTTCGGGCCGCGATGAAGGTTTGTGCACGGCGCGGCCGACGATCCAGGAGACGAGCTGGTCCGGGGTGGTCTCGGCGGTGGGCGCGGTGGCGACCAGCTTGCCGTCACGCATGACGGTGACGCGGTCGGAAATCCGAAAAATCTCGTCGAGGCGGTGGCTGACATAGACCATGCCGCGGCCGGAGGTGCGCAGGCGGCGGAGCGCGGTGAAGAGGCGGGCGACTTCGGCTTCGGGGAGGCTTGCGGTGGGCTCGTCGAGGACGATGGCTTCGGCGTCGGTGGCCAGGGCGCGGGCGATGGCGACGATGCTCTTGTCCGCCTGGCTGAGGTCGGCGATGCGGGCGTCGGGGTCGATGCTGGCGCCGAGGATGTCGAGCGCGCGCCTTGCCTGGGCTGACACGGCGGACCAGTTGATTAGGGCGCGGCGGCGGGGGAAGCCGGCCAAGAGCGCCACGTTTTCGGCGACCGACATGGATGGGACGAGGGCGAGGTCCTGGTGGATGAAGGCGATCGGGAGGCGCTCGGCCTGGGGATCGACCTCGCGGCCGGCCAGTTCGATGCGGCCGGCGTTGGGGCGGTGCACGCCGGCGAGGCATTTTATCAGTGTGGATTTGCCGGCGCCGTTGCCGCCCAGGAGGGCGTGGACTTCTCCGGGGAGGATGGAGAAATCGACGCCGTCGACGGCGCGGGTTCCGCCGAAGATCTTGACGATCCCGGTCAGCGACACGATCGGCCGCAACGGCTTCCCCCCAGAACGCCCGGCGCCAGGTTACGCAATTCTACGGCGGCGGCAATGTTCCAGCCCGGGTCGGGTTTACATCGAGGCCGGGTCGGCCCATATGAGGGTCGGCGCTTTTCGCTCGCACGACCATTCTGCCGTGGGGACACGCTTGTCCCCCGACCGCTTGCTTCCTGCATCGAATGAGTATTGAGGCCCGCACCGTGCGGGCTGCCGAATGCATGGGGAACATGCGATGACGACCGGGTACTGTTAAGTGGTTCAATGGCCAGAAGGGCTATGGGTTTATTCAGCCTGACGACGGCGGCAAGGACGTGTTCGTGCACATCTCCGCCCTCGAGCGCGCCGGCATGACCACGCTCAACGAAGGCCAGAAGATCAGCTTCGACCTGGAGCGCGGACAGCAGGGCAAGAGCTCGGCGGTCAACCTCCAGAACGCGTAAGCTCGTGCGCCCACGGTGAGAGCCGTGGGCGCATCTTTACCCCGAACAAGGGTGGCAACCCGAACAACGGTGGTGCACATGTCGGCAGCTGGAGCTGTTCCCGTCCACAAGTTCGCCATCGGGCAACCTGTGGCGTTCACGCCCACGCCGTTCGACGGCACTGCGCAGCGCGGGGTCTATACCGTGGTGCGGCAGATGCCGAGCGAGACGCGGGATTTGCAGTATCGGATCAAGGACAACCGCGACGGGCATGAGCGCGTCGTCAGGGAAAGCCAGTTGGTCCATACGTGAGTTAGAGTTGGCTCGGTAACTGTACTAGGCTGGCCGTCGAGACGAGGCCCTCACCCCGGCCCTCTCCTGCAGGGAGAAGGGAGAAGCGCTGATGAGCGCTTGGAAGGCTTCCTCGTCATGGGTCCGTGGCGGAGCGGGGCGTGCGGAGATTATCGAGGGCGAAGCGGCCGGGGCCGGTGGCGGCTAGAAGCAAAAAACCGCCGGCGATGCTCCAGTTCTTGTAGAAGTTGATCAGGTTGGCGGCGCGGGCGGGACCGTCGAGCTCCCAGAAGCGGTGGCCGATGAAGGCGGTGGCGATGGTGTAGACCGCCATCAGCAGCGCCAGCGGCCGGGTCCAGATCCCGAGCAGGATCGCGAGGCCGCCCAGCAATTCCACAGCGATCACGAACACCGCGGCGACCGACGGCGATGGCACACCGCGGGCGGTCAGCATGGTGGCGAGGCCGGGGTAATTGAACAGCTTGCTCCAGCCAGCCTGGATGAACAGCGCCACCAGCATGATCCGGGCGAGCAGGATCAGCAGGTCGGAGGTTTCGTCGCGCCCGTTCACCGGTCTTCCTCTGCGGTCAGAAGGTGCAGCGAGAACAGCTCGGCCGGGTCGGTCCAGACGCGGACCGGGCGCCAGGCGGCGGCGCGCGCGAGGTCGCGGAAGCTGGCGAGGCTGTATTTGTAGCTGTTCTCGGTGTGGATGGTCTCGCCGCGGGCGAAATCGATGCGGTGGCCGGCGACGTGGACGGCCTGGCGGCGCGCGCTGACGAGATGCATCTCGATGCGGCTCTCCGCGTCGTTCCAGACCGCGCGGTGGAGGAAGGCGCGGAGGTCGAAGTCGGCGCCGGCCTCGCGGTTGAGGCGGCGCAGGACGTTGAGGTTGAAGGCGGCGGTGACGCCCTGGGCGTCGTCGTAGGCGGGCACCAGTATGCGGGGGTCCTTGCGGAGGTCGACGCCGACGAGGAACAGCGCGGCCGGGCCGAGGGTGGCGCGGGCGGTGCGGAGAAAGCGGGACGCTTGCGCCGGGTCGAGATTGCCGATGGTGGAGCCGGGGAAGAAGCCCATGCGGCTCCGGTCCGCGACGGCGCGGGGCAGCTCGACCGGGGCCATGAAGTCGGCGACCACGGGATAGACCAGCAGGTCGGGGCGGTCGCGGCGGAGGCGGGCGGCGAGCGCGTCGAGCGCGGGGGCGGCGACGTCGATCGGGACGTAAGCTGACAGGTGGGCGCTGGTGTCGAGCAGGATGCGGGCCTTGGTCTCGTCGCTGCCGCCGTATTCGATCAGGGCGGTCCCTGGTGGCGGGGCTTCGGCGAGTTCGGGTGCCACCTGACGCAGGAGGGCGAGCTCCGTGCGGGTCGGGTAGTATTCGGGCAAGCGGGTGATCTCGCCGAAGAGGCGGCAGCCCTCGTCGTCATAGAACAGTTTGGGCGGGAGCGACTTGCGTGGGGCGAGCAGGCCGGTGAGCGCCGCTTCCGCAACCTCCGGCTCCGAGGCGGCGAGCACTAGGACTGCACGTCCCTGGCGAGGCGGAGGCCGGTGAACTGCCAGCGTTTATCGGGGTGGAAGAAGTTCCGGTAGCTGGGTCGCAAGTGACCCGGCGGGGTGGCGAGGCTGCCACCGCGCAGGACCATCTGGTTGATCATGAACTTGCCGTTGTACTCGCCGATCGCGCCTTCGGCGGGGGCGAAGCCGGGGTAAGGCAGGTAGGCGCTGCCGCTCCATTGCCAGACATGGCCGTCCCACTCGTGCAGCTCCGGATGGCCGCAGGCGGCTTCCAGTTCGAACTCCGTGGGCAGGCGCGCGCCGGCCCAGCGGGCGAAGGCGTCGGCCTCGTACCAGCTGATGTGGCGGACGGGGGCCGCCGGGTCGAGCGGGGCGAGGCCGCTGGGGCCGATCTGCTGCCAGCCGTCCTCGGCTTCGCGCCAGTAGAGCGGGGCGGTCCAGCCGTTCGCGCCGACGGTCGCCCAGCCGTCGGACATCCAGAGCGTGGGAGTGCGATAGCCGCCGTCCGCCATGAAGGCGAGCCAGTCGGCGTTGCGCACGAGGCGGTCGGCGAGGCGGTAGGGGCGGAGCAGGGCTTCGTGCGCTGGGCCCTCGTTGTCGAAGGCGAAGTTTTCCCCGTCGTGGCCGATGGGGACGATGCCGCCGGGGCAGTCGAGGAAGCGCGTCGGGCCGGGCGTGCCGGACGGCTCCTGCCAGTCCGGGAGGACGGCGGGGACGAGCGGGCTCTGGGCGAAGGCGTGCATCATGTCGGTGAGCAGCAGCTCCTGATGCTGCTGCTCGTGGTGCAGGCCGAGCTCGACCAGGGGGGCGACGTCCGCTTCGCGCTCGGCGAGGAGGCGGGCCATGGCGGCGTCGACATGGGCGCGGTAGGCGCCGACTTCGCCGGCACCGGGTCGGGTGATGAGGCCGCGCGAGGGGCGGGGCTGCCGGGCGCCGACGGTCTCGTAATAACTGTTGAACAGGTAGGAGAAGCGGGGGTCGAAATTCGTGTAGCCCGGGAGGTGCGGGCCGAGGACGAACTGTTCGAAGAACCAGGTGGTATGCGCGCGGTGCCACTTGGCGGGGGAGGCGTCCGGCATCGACTGGACGCACTGGTCCTCGTCGGTGAGCGAGGCGGCGAGATGCTCGGTGTGCGTGCGGACGGCGCGGTATCGCTCGGCCAGCCCGGATACCGTTCCCAGATAGGTCATCGCTGCCCCCTGTCACGAACGCGCGAGCCGACGGTTCCCGCCCGCTATCCCGGCCCGGCGCCCTGCCCTACAGTCGGCGCCAACGCCTCAGACATAGAGATGGATTGCCGCCGATGAAAGCCAGCAGCGTTATCGAGACCATCGGGCGGACGCCGCACATCCGTCTTTCGCGCCTGTTTCCCGAGGCGGAAGTGTGGATCAAGTCCGAGCGATCGAACCCCGGCGGTTCCATCAAGGACCGGATCGCGATGTCGATGGTGGAGGCGGCGGAGGCGTCCGGGCAGCTGAAGCCGGGCGGGACCATCATCGAGCCGACGTCGGGAAACACCGGGGTCGGGCTGGCGATGGTGGCGGCGGTGAAGGGCTACAAGCTGATCCTGGTGATGCCGGAGTCGATGTCGGTGGAGCGGCGGCGGCTGATGCAGGCCTACGGCGCGACCTTCGAGCTGACGCCGCGCGAGGGCGGGATGAAGGCGGCGATCGCGAAGGCGGAGGAGCTGCAGACGTCGATGCATGGGGCTTGGATTCCGAACCAGTTCGAGAACCAGGCCAACATTGATGTGCACGTGCGGACGACGGCGCAGGAGATCCTGGAGGATTTTCCGGACGGGGTGGATGTGATCATCACGGGCGTGGGCACGGGGGGGCACATCACGGCCTGCGCCGAGGTGCTGAAGCCGAAGTTCCCGCAGTTGAAGGTGTTCGCGGTGGAGCCGTCGCTGTCGCCGGTGATCTCGGGCGGGCAGCCGGGCCCGCATCCGATCCAGGGGATCGGCGCCGGGTTCGTGCCGGCGAACCTGCATACGCAGTCGATCGACGGGGTGATCCTGGTGGAGGCGGAGGAGGCGAAGGAGATGGCGCGGCTGTCGGCCTCCAAGGAGGGGCTGCTGGTCGGGATGTCTTCGGGCGGGACGCTGGCGGCGATCAAGAAGAAGCTTCCGGAGCTGAAGAAGGACGCGGTGGTGCTGGGGTTCAATTACGATACGGGCGAGCGTTACCTCTCGGTGCCGGATTTCCTGCCGCAATAGGGAAAGGGGGCTTGGCGTGATGGTCGCTGGGGGTGGTGTGTGGGGTGGGTGGTGGGGGGTGGGGGGGGGGGGGGTGAGGTCTGGGTAGGCCTCGCGATCGCGGACGCCTCTGCCAGCGGGGGGGGGCGGGGGGGGGGGGGGGGGGGGGGGGGGGGCGGGGCGGAGGGGGGGGGGCGCGCGGCGGCGGACGGCGGCCGGGGCGGCAGAGTGGTGCGGGACGTTGGGCGGGGGCGGGCCGAGGACGGGGGCGCGGGGGGCTGGACCACCCTCGCCGGCGGCGCGGCCGCCGCGGGGGAGGGGGGGGGCAAGGCCCTCTCCCGCCAGCGGGAGAGGGCTATGTGCCGGACGCTTGGTGGTGGGCGGTCCAGGGAGGTTGTTTGAAGTTCATTTTAGGTTCTTGGCTTTGAGTCGCCGCCAGGCGTTGAGCGTCGTGAGCGCGCGCTCTGCGAGTGATCTGGACGTTTTGCCTGTCGCCGGTTATCTCGCCTATTTGCCGCGAGGCGTGTGCTGGCTCGGGGTGAAAGCGTCGCTCAAGGCGCGGTGGGGGGTTGGGCCAGGCCGCCTTTCCGCTCGATGAACGCGGCCACCTCGTCGACCCCGGTCCCGGCGCGGATGTTGGTGAAGACGAAGGGGCGGTCGCCGCGCATGCGGCGGCTGTCGCGGTCCATCACTTCCAAGCTCGCGCCGACATGGGGGGCGAGGTCGATCTTGTTGATGACCAGCAGGTCGCTGCGGGTGATGCCGGGGCCGCCCTTGCGGGGGATCTTGTCGCCGGCGGAGACGTCGATGACGTAGATGGTGAGGTCGGCGAGCTCGGGGCTGAAGGTGGCGGCGAGGTTGTCGCCGCCGCTCTCGATCAGGATGACGTCGAGCGGGGGAAGCGGCGGCGCATCTCGGCGACGCCGGCGAGGTTGATGCTGGCGTCCTCGCGGATGGCGGTGTGGGGGCAGCCGCCGGTCTCGATGCCCATGATGCGCTCGGGTGGGAGGGAGCCGGCGCGGGTCAGGAACTCGGCGTCCTCCTTGGTATAGATGTCGTTGGTGATGGCGGCGATGTCGTAGTGCGCGGCGAAGCGCTTGCAGAGCGCGTCCATCAGGGCGGTCTTGCCGGTGCCGACGGGTCCGCCGACGCCGACGCGGAGCGGGCCGTGCTGAGAAGTCATGTGCGGAACAGCCTCGTGTATTGGGTTTCGTGGCGCATGGCGGCGATGTCGGAGCGGAAGCAGGCGGAGCCGATCTCGTCCAGGGTGGCGGTGCGGGTTTCTTCGGCGACGGCTTGGATGATCGGCGCCAGGGCGGCCAGGACGCGGAGGCCGGCGGTTTGGCCGAGGGGGACGAGGCGGATGGCGGCGCTGACCAGGTTGGCGACTGACGCGTGGAGGAAGCCGATTGCGGCCGGGTCCTCGGGGACGGTATTGGCGCGGGCGAGGGCGCCGAAGGCGACGGGGTAGGCCAGGCGCGCGGGCTCGCCGCCCCAGACGGCGCCGGCGAGGGCGAAGGCGGTCCCCTGCCCTATCGTCTCGTCGCGGCGCTCGCGGGAGGGGGCGGCGGCTTCGGCGAGGTCGGAGAGGGCGTCGGCGGTTTCGGGCGCGCGGTGGGCGTGGCGGAGGAGGATGGCGTCGGTGCGGAAGCTGCCGTGTTGGAGGAGGTCGGCGACCCAGGATTCGAGGGTGGGCTCGTCGCGGATGTCGCCGGCCTCGACGGCCCATTCGAGGCCGTGGCTGTAGGCGAAGGCGCCGATCGGGAAGGACGGGGAGAGCCAGGTGAGGAGGAGCGGGAGGTGCGTTATCACGATGCGCTCAGCCGTCGACCTGTCCGCACGTGCTGTTTCTCGCCGTCTCGCATGCAAGCTCCCGCACAGGCTCAAGCGGAGAGTAGCCGGGCTCGCTGCGGCAGCAATGGAACGACAGCGCCTCAACCGCGCAGGAACGCCAGCAAGTCGGCGTTGATGGTCTCGGCGTGGGTGGTGGGCATTCCGTGCGGAAAGCCGGGATAGGATTTGAGCGTGCCGTGCTTCAGCAGCTTCACCGACCGCGCGCCCGTGGTCGGGAACGGGCAGATCTGGTCGTCCTCGCCGTGCATGACCAGGACGGGAACGTCGATCGCCTCGAGATCGTCGAAGAACTCGGTCTCGGACAGCACCCGGACGCATTCGTAATGGGCGATCGATGGCGCCCATCATGCCCTGCCGCCACCAATTCTCGCCGAATTCCTTCGGAGACGGTCGCGCCCGGGCGATTGAAGCCATAGAACGGCATCGTGATGTCGATGTAGAACTGCGAGCGATGGTTCGCTGTGCCGTCGCGGATGCCGTCGACCACCTGCCTTCGGCACGCCGTCGGGATTGCTCGTCCGACTTGCATGAAGGGCGGCGGAATCGCGCTGATCAGGACGGCCTTGGCCACGCAGTCCCTTGCCGAACTTGGCGACATAGCGCGTCACCTCGCCGCCGCCGGTGGAGTGGCCGATGTGAATCGCGTTCCGCAGATCGAGCGCCTCGACGACTGCGGCAACGTCGGCCGCGTAGGTGTCCATGTCGTGGCCTTCGCGGTTTGGGTCGAGCGGCCGTGGCCGCGGCGATCATGCGCGATCACCCGGTAGCCTTGCGCCAGGAAGAACATCATCTGCGCGTCCCAGTCGTCTGCGCTCGAGCGGCCAGCCGTGATGGAAGAAGAGCGGCTGGCCGGTGCCCCAATCCTTGTAGAAGATCTCGGTGCCGTCCGCGGTGGTGACCATGGGCATGTCGTCGGTTCCCGTCCAAGAGATGTGCGGAGAGCGTTCCGCGGTGGAAACCGTATG
This sequence comes from uncultured Alphaproteobacteria bacterium, assembly GCA_963708585.1. Lineage (GTDB taxonomy): Bacteria > Pseudomonadota > Alphaproteobacteria > Acetobacterales > Acetobacteraceae > JAVVHH01. Next base: position 392,531 of record CAVPSW010000002.1, read on the forward strand.
GGATCGGACGCATGATCCGAACTGGCGGAACTGACATTTTCAGGGGCGAAACTGACAAATGGCGATTTGGGATACCCCGGTGGAGGTCGGCATCCTCCTCTACCCCGGCGCGGCCTCCGCGACGGTGCATGGGCTGACCGATCTGTTCACCGTTGCCAGTTCGCTGGCGCGCGAGCACATCGGGCCGACCGCGCCGATGCTCCGGGTGAGTCACTGGCAGCCGGACACGACGAAACAGGCGGTCCATGGCGTGTCCCACGCTCACCCTGCCCTTCCGCCCCGCCCGGCCGCCGTGATCGTGCCCGGGAGCTGGGTCGGCCAGCCTGAACCGGACATCACGCGGTGCCTCGTCGCGTGGCTACCGAGCGGCACGCCGCCGGCACCACGCTCTGCTCGGTCTGCGGCGGCGCGTTCGTGCTGGCCGAGACCGGCCTGCTCGCCGGGCGGTCCGCCACCACGCATTGGAGCTTCGCGCAGGCGCTGGCGGACCGCTTCCCCGACATCGACGTCGACGCATGCCGGATCACGGTCGAGGACGGCAACCTCATCACGGCGGGGGGCGTGCTGGCCTGGGCGGATCTCGGGCTCAAGCTCGTCGACCGCCATCTCGGGCCAACCATCATGCTGCAGACGGCCCGGTTCATGCTGATGGACCCACCTGGACGGGAGCAACGTTACTACAGCAACTTTTCCCCGAAACTGGACCATGGCGATGCGGCCGTTCTCAAGCTGCAGCACTGGTTGCAGGCGGAGGCAACGAAGCAGCCGTCGCTGGCGGCCATGGCCGGACTATGCGGCCTCGAGACGCGAACGCTGCTCCGCCGCTTCAGGCGGGCCACCGGGTTGAAACCGCTTGAGTATTGCCAGCATCTGCGCGTCGGCAAGGCACGGGAGATGCTGGAGTTCACGAGCCAGCGGATGCAGCAAGTCGCCCGGGCGATCGGGTATGAGGACTATGGATCGTTCCGAGCGTGTTCCACAAAGTCGTCGGCTTGACTCCGAGCGATTATCGGCGCCGCTTCGCGGTCATCCTGACGTCTATTCGTCATGCGCGGCCGTGGCCCGCGGCGTAGGCGCCCGGCTCGGGATCGAATGCCGCCTCGAGCGGCGTCGCGCTGCCGCCGAGGCCGCGCACCATCTCCGCGATCACGTGGTCGGCACGGATGCGGATCGTCCTGTCCACGATCTGCACCGGTAGGTGACGGTTGCCCAGATGCCATGCGATGCGGGCCAGCTCGTGCGCATCGTCGGCCGTGATCTCGAGCAGCGGCTCGGAGAGTGCCACGACACGGACCACGCCGCCGCCCTCGAGGAGCAGGCCGTCGCCGTCGCGGAGGCGGGTGGCGTGCGGGAGGTCGATGAGGAGTTCCTTGCCGTCGGCCGTCGTCAGCACGATGCGGCGGCGGTGGCGCTGGTCCCAGTCGAGGGCGACGGCGCCGACCTCCTCGGCCTCGGTCCAGGAGCCGGGGGGGACGACTTGCTCCGAGCGCATGGGAGAGGCGCTCATGTCAGGCCTCGGATCTCGTGGAAGACGGCGAAGCAGAACAGCATGAAGTCGGTCACCAGCAGCAGGCCTATGAGGCTCGAGGCAAGCGGCCTGTTTACCGCCGGGTTGGTCACGCGGGAAGGATCGGCCAGCATGTAGCAGGCCAGTCCGGCAATGATGGCGATGAAGCCGGACCAGCCGATCGCATCCTGCCAGCGCCATCCCAGACCGAAGCTAGCGACGCACGCCAGGAGGAACGAGAAGACGAACGCGACGGCGCCGACCGTCTGCGCGCCGTATTCCGGGGATGTACGATGGTCGCGCGCTCGACCCAGCGGACGAAGGCGGGGACGAGCAGGAAGGGGTGGATCAGGATGACGAGCCAGACGATTGCTTCCATCGGGTCGCTCGTCGTTCAGAACAGGAAGTAGCGCTGGGCCATGGGGAGCACCGTGGCCGGGTCGCAGGTGAGGAGGGCGCCGTCGGCGCGGACCTCGTAGGTCTCGGGGTCGACTTCGATGACCGGCGTGGCGTCGTTCAGGATCATGCTCCGCTTGCCGATTCCGCCGCGCGTGTTGCGGACGGGGGATAACGTCCGCGAGAGGCCAAGTTTCCGGCCGAGGTCGGCGTCGAGCGCGGCTTGGCTGACGAAGGTGATCGCAGGTCGCGGCGAGGGCGCGGCCGAATTGGGCGAACATCGGGCGGTAGTGGACGGGCTGGGGCGTCGGGATGGAGGCGTTGGGGTCGCCCATCGGGGCGAGCGCGATGATGCCGCCCTTGATGACCAGGTCGGGCTTGACGCCGAAGAAGGCGGGCGACCAGAGGACCAGGTCGGCGAGCTTGCCGGGCTCGATCGAGCCGACTTCGTGGGCGATGCCGTGGGCGATGGCCGGGTTGATCGTGTATTTGGCGACGTAGCGCTTGATGCGGGCGTTGTCGGCGGGGGCGTCGCCCGTGGAGGCCAGCGAGCCGCGCTGGGTCTTCATTTTGTGGGCGGTTTGCCAGGTGCGGATGATGACCTCGCCGACCCGGCCCATCGCCTGGCTGTCGGACGAGATCATGCTGAGGGCGCCCAGGTCGTGCAGGATGTCCTCGGCGGCGATGGTTTCGCGGCGGATGCGGCTCTCGGCGAAGGCGACGTCCTCGGGGATGGCCGGGTCGAGGTGATGGCAGACCATCAGCATGTCGAGGTGCTCGTCGAGCGTGTTGATCGTGTAGGGCCGGGTCGGGTTGGTGCTGGAGGGGAGGACGTTAGGCAGGCCGGCGACCTTGATGATGTCGGGGGCGTGGCCGCCGCCGGCGCCCTCGGTGTGGTAGGCGTGGATGGTGCGGCCCTCGAAGGCGGCGATGGTGTCCTCGACGAAGCCGCACTCGTTGAGCGTGTCGGTGTGGATCATGACCTGCACGTCGAAGCGGTCGGCGACGGAGAGGCAGGTGTGGATGGCTGCGGGGTGGTGCCCCAGTCCTCGTGCAGCTTGAGGCCGGAGGCGCCGGCGCGGACCATTTCTTCGAGCGCGGCGGGCTGGGAGGCGTTGCCCTTGCCGGCGAAGCCGAGGTTGACGGGCAGGCCTTCGGCGGCCTCGAGCATGCGGGCCATGTGCCAGGGGCCGGGGGTGCAGGTGGTGGCGGCGGTGCCGGTGGCCGGGCCGGTGCCGCCGCCGATCATGGTGGTGATCCCGGAGGCGAGCGCTTCCTCGACCTGCTGCGGGCAGATGAAATGGATGTGGCTGTCGATGCCGCCGGCGGTGAGGATTTTGCCTTCGCCGGCGATGATTTCGGTGCCGGGGCCGATGACGATGTCGACGCCGGGCTGGACGTCGGGGTTGCCGGCCTTGCCGATTTTGTGGACGCGGCCGTTCAGCGATGCCGACGTCGGCTTTGACGATGCCCCAGTGGTCGATGATGAGGGCGTTGGTGATGACGGTGTCGACGGCGCCTTCGGCCTGGGAGGCTTGGGACTGGCCCATGCCGTCGCGGATCACCTTGCCGCCGCCGAATTTCACTTCCTCGCCGTAGGTGGTGAGGTCGCGCTCGACCTCGGCGAACAGGTCGGTGTCGGCGAGGCGGACACGGTCGCCCGTGGTCGGGCCGTACATGTCGGCGTAGGCGGCGCGGGAGATGCGGGGCATCAGAGCGATCCCATGACGTCGCCGCGGAAGCCGTACACGACGCGGTGGCCGCGGAAGGGCACCAGCGTGACTTCGCGCGACTGGCCGGGCTCGAAGCGGATTGCGGTGCCGGCGGGGATGTCGAGGCGCTGGCCGCGCGCCCGGCCGCGGTCGAAGCGGAGCGCCGGGTTGGTTTCGGCGAAGTGGTAGTGGCTGCCGACCTGGACCGGGCGGTCGCCGGTGTTGGAGACGACGAGCGTCGTCCGCGGCTGGCCGGCGTTGAGCTCGATGCTCGCCGTCGGCGGTGAGGATCTCGCCGGGGATCATCGGATCGGCTCGTGGACGGTGACGAGTTTGGTGCCGTCGGGGAAGGTCGCTTCGACCTGGACGTCGTGGATCATTTCGGGAATGCCGTCCATGACCTGGTCGCGGGTGAGCACGTGCGCGCCCTCCTCCATCAGGTCGGCGACGGAGCGGCCGTCGCGGGCGCCCTCGACGACGAAGTCGGAAATCAGCGCGATCGCTTCGGGGTGGTTGAGCTTCACGCCGCGCTCGAGCCGGCGTCGGGCCACGCTGGCGGCCATGGCGATGAGCAGCTTGTCTTTCTCGCGTGGGGTCAGGTTCATTGCACCTCAACACAGCCAGACGCGGGGCAGAGTGCGGCCGTCGCGCAGCACGTTCAATCCCCTGACGACGGCGGCGCGCAGGGACGCGCCGTCCGCCGCGACGATGCGAGCAATCAGCATGCCATCGAACGCGGAGGCGCCGGCGTCGAAGGGGGCGAGCGCGGCGCGGAGCGGGTCCAGCCGGGCTTCGGCGCCGGGGGCGGCGTGAATCAGCGTTGCCACGGCGCGGGCGCCGGCGCCGATCGCGGGGCGGGCGAGCAGGTCGGCGACCGGGCCGTGGAGGCGGATGCGGTCGTGCAGGAGGAGCTTGCCGGCGCGGCGGAGCTCGACGAGGTCGTTGATGTCGGCGCGATGCACGGCCTCGCCCATGGCGGTGCGGCCGAAGACGAGGCTTTCGACGCCCAAGAAGGAGGCATCCGGGGCGAGGTCGATGCAGAGGCGGCGGCGGAGGGCGCAGCCGTCGAACAGGATCGTTTCCTGCGGGAGCCACTCCAGCGCCGCGCCGTCGGCCACCTCGACCGCGTTGGCTATGGCAGAGACGCTGCCGGGGAGCGCGCGGTAGAAACGCTCCGCGGCTTGCGAGGCGATGGTCGCGCTCGTGCCGGGGCCGGCGAGGACGGAGGTGGACAGGCTATCGCCGCCGGCGACGCCGCCGGAGGTGTTGAGCGTGACGGCGCCGGTCCAGCGGCCGGGCTCCTGGCGAGGGAAGCGCGCCTTGAGACAGCCTTCCTGACGGAGGCCATCCAGAGCGGTGTTCTCGCCCCGGCGCTTGAAGGAGAGGCGAAGAGGGCCGGTCGCGCGCTGATGCGCTCCTGGCGGGCCGGGTATCGCTCAGGCCGGCTGACCTGCTCTTCCGAATAGGGCGTCATCAAGCCGCTGCAGCGCCGCCGCGAAGGCCAGGATCAGGACCCCGGCCAGCAGCACGCTGCCCGGCCTGGCGCCGAGATGTTCGAACCATTGCGTATAGAAGTGAATGCCCCCGAAGGTGGCGGCAAGGTTAAGCACCCAGCGGCGGTTGCACTAGCCGGCCCAGACGGCGGTCCCGAACAGCAGGAGGGCTCAGGCGATGCAGAACCACTCGGCCGGGACCGCGTGGCCGCTGACCTCATCGCCCCATAGCGAGCCGATCCAGAAGCCAAGATTGGCGATGAACAGGGAAGTGCGCGCGGCAGCGATCGCGAGCCGGCACAAGGAGCGAGGCAGCGCGCGGGAGACGAGCAGGAGCGCCAAAGCGAGGGCGGCGAAGAGCAGCACGTTCAGCAGCGGGTGCTGCACTCGCAGCGCGTACTGAGGCGAAGCCATAGCCTGAGCGACCGCCGAGTGCCGCAAACAGCGCCAGCACGGTCATGCAGGCCAGCAGGATGCTGCCGGACACAACAGCGACGGCGGCAAACAGCGCGGCCACGATGCAGAGCGCGGTCCCCATGCTGAACCAGGGCTGCGCCGGGGGATCGGTAAAGCCGGCGATCCCCTGGCTGACCAGGAGGATGCCGGCGCCACAGAGCAACGCGCCGACGAGCAGGCAAATCGTGGCGGCTAATCTCGAACGCGCATGGCCCAGCGCCCGAAACGCGCTGCCGATGCCCGAGCAGGATGGCACCGATCGCGAAGACCGCGACCGCGTGGAAGGTCAGCAAGACCGTTGCCGCGGCGACGGCGACGACGCCGAAGCCGACCAGGACATTGACCAGGCCCAGTCCGGTGTCGCGACGCCCCAAGTGGAGCAGTCGCTGGTGCTCCTCCTGGGTGATGGCCCCCTCGGCGAGAAGCTGATCGAGATCCAGGGTGATCCGCATGCGTCCACGCTACCATACCGGGACCGGAGCGGGGAGAGACCGGGCAATTGGCGCGGTTGAACGATCTGGCAAGAGAGGGGCATATGCGCTCAACTAGCACCAATGGGGAACCGGGACGATGAGCCAGAGGGAGATCAAGTTCGACGACGGCGAAGCGTATGAGCGGTTCATGGGACGATGGAGCCGCCCCGCCGGGGAGGTGTTCCTCGACTGGATCGCGCCCGCGCCGGGGCTGCGGTGGGTGGACGTCGGCTGCGGGAATGGCGCGTTCACGGAGTTGCTGCTCGACCGGGTGAGCCCGGCGCATGTCGACGGGATCGATCCGTCGCAGGGCCAGTTGGCGTATGCCGAGACAAGGCTGCGCGGCCGGAGCGTGGACCTGCATCTCGGCTCGGCGACCAGCTTGTCGTTCTCCGATGCGCAATTCGACGCCGCGGCGATGGCGCTGGTGATCTTTTTCGTGCCCCAGCCGGAGGCGGGCGTAGCGGAGATGGTCCGGGTGGTCCGGCCAGGCGGGATCGTCTGTGCCTATGCGTGGGACATCTTGGGCGGCGGATTTCCGATCGAACCGTTGATACAGCCGCTGCGCGCCTTCGGCGTGGAGCCGTTGCGGCCGCCGCGCGCCGACGTGTCGACGATCCCGGCTCTGGAGGCGCTTTGGACGGCGGCCGGGCTGGAGAGCGTGGCCACGCGGGTGATCGAGATCGAGCGCCGGTTCAGCAGCTTCGACGATTGGTGGTCGAGAGTCTGCGTGGGGCTTCGTCGCTCGCCGCGGCGTTCGACCAGTTCTCGCCGGGCGACATGGAGCGGCTGCGGAGGACGTTGCAGGAGCAGAACCCGGCCGGGTCGGACGGGAGCATCACCATCCATGCGCGGGCGAACGCGGTGGCCGGGGTGACACCGCGGGGGTGAGGCGCTGCAACGGATCACACCCTTGCGGGACGGCGTCGTCAAGCCTATCTACCATCCATCTGGATGGTGAGTGGATGGGGATGGCTGCTGAAGCTGCCAAGCTGAGGGCGGGTGATAGCGAGAAGATCACGATAAACTTGGGTTTCGTCGATCTCGGCCAGATCGACCTGATGGTGCAGGACGGGTTCTACTCGAACCGGACGGACTTCATCCGCACGGCGATCCGCAACCAGCTCGAGCGCCATAGCGACGTCGTCAGCAAGTCCGTTGCCCGGAAAACCCTCGATCTCGGCCTGCGGACCTATGACCGCAGGGAGCTTGAGGCCGTGCGGAAGGCCGGGCAGATGCTCGACATCAAGGTGCTGGGGTTGGCGAGTATCGCGCCGGACGTCACGCCCGAGTTGGCGCGCGCGACGATCGCGTCGCTGACCGTGCTCGGGGCGCTCCACGCCAGCCCTGAGGTGCGGGCCGCGCTCAAGGGCCGCATGCGGTACGCGCCCGGCTTGGAGCTGCGGCGAAGTCGACGGAAGCCGATCCCGGTTCCGAACGGGGATGCCTGCCCGACGGGTCCCCAATGAGAGAGAGAACGATGAATAACATTTCCATGGCGAACCGAATTTGTCCGCCCGCGCCGGCCGGCTTGCCGCGGTGACGGGGGCGGCGGTCGAGCGTTGGCGTGCGGCGCAGGAAGCGAAACGCCAGGGGACGGCCGGCTTCGGCGTGACCGCGTATCGACGTCCGAGGCAGCGTCGGGCGCTGGCCCGGACTGGCTGCGCTTTGTTCCCGAGGGGGTGCGTGGGATCGTCGAGGCGCATGTGCCGGCCGGGTTGCCGGACTTTGGTGATTTCGGGGCGGGGTTCACGCTGCCCGGCGCCGGGTTCGAAGCGCCGGTGCAAACGCGGATGCCGGACGGAGCGCAGTTCCTGTCCGGCACGTTCAGCAATCAGGCGGGCAGCCGGGCCTACAAGCTCTACGTGCCGAGCGGCTATAAGGGGCAGAAGGTGCCCTTGATCGTCATGCTGCACGGATGCACGCAGTCGCCCGACGATTTCGCCGCCGGCACGGGGATGAACAATGCGGCCGAGGAACAGACCTGCTTGGTGGTGTATCCCGGGCAGAGCAGCGGGGCGCATCCGCAAAAGTGCTGGAAATGGTTCAGCGCGGAGGACCAGCAGCGCGACGCGGGCGAGCCCTCGCTGATCGCTGGGATGACGCGGCAGGTCATGCGGGATTATGCGGTCGATCCGGAGCGCGTCTATGTGGCCGGGTTGTCGGCCGGCGGGGCCGCGGCGGCGGTGATGGGCGACGCGTACCCCGACCTGTATGCGGCCATCGGCGTGCATTCGGGCCTCGCCTGCGGGGCGGCGCGCGACCTTCCCTCGGCGTTGGCGGCGATGCAGCGGGGCAATGCGGCCGGCGCACGCAGCCGGCGGGCGTCCGGTGGGACCCGGCGAGTCGTGCCTGCCATCGTGTTCCATGGGGATCGGGACAAGACGGTCAGCCCGCGCAACGGAGAGGACGTGGTCGAGCAGGCGGCCCCGGGCGCGGGGTCGCGGATGCGGGTGGTGAAGGGGCAGGTGCCGGGGGGCCACGCCTATACGCGCACGGTCTATCTTGATGATGCCGGGCGTCCGTCGACCGAGCACTGGGTGATCCAAGGGGCTGGCCATGCCTGGTCCGGGGGGAGTGCGGCGGGGACCTATACCGACCCGCATGGCCCGGATGCGACGCGGGAGATGCTGCGCTTCTTCGGGGAGCATCCGCACGAGCGGCAGTAATGGTAGGCGGCGCCTATACCGATAGGCGCCGCCGGACCTCGGTCTCGTCCAGCTCGGCGGGGGGGCCGGCGAGGACGATGTCGCCGCGGTCCATGATGCAGAGCGTGTCGGCCAGCTCGCGGGCGAAATCGTAATATTGCTCGACCAGGAGGATCGCCATGCTGCCGCGGTTGCGCAGCAGGGCGATCACCCGGCCGATGTCCTTGATGATGCTGGGCTGGATGCCCTCGGTCGGCTCGTCCAGCACCAGCAGGCGCGGCTTCATGACCAGGGCGCGGGCGATGGCGAGCTGCTGCTGCTGGCCGCCGGAGAGGTCGCCGCCGCGGCGGCGGAGCATCGTCTTCAGCACCGGGAACAGGGCGAAGATCTCGTCGTCGACCCGGCGCTGGCCGCGCGGGAGGACGGCGAAGCCGGTCTCGAGGTTCTCGCGGACGGTCAGCAGCGGGAAGATGTCGCGGCCCTGCGGCACCCAGGCGATGCCGCGGCGGGCGCGCTCGTGGGTGGGCATGCGGGTGATGTCCGCGCCCTCCCAGCGGATCTGGCCGGCACTGACCGGGTGGGCGCCGGTGATGGCGCGGAGCAGGCTGGTCTTGCCGACGCCGTTGCGGCCCAGCAGGCAGGTGACGTGGCCGGCCTCGGCGCGGACCGACACGCGGCGAAGCGCGATGGCGGCGCCATAATGGAGGTCAACGCGCTCGACTTCGAGCTCAGCGGCCAAGATAGACTTCCACGACTTTGGGGTCCTCGCTGACGTGGTCGATGCCGCCTTCGCTCAGGACGGAGCCCTCGTGCAGGACGGTCACCTTGGTGCCGAGGGCGCGGACGAAGGCCATGTCGTGCTCGACCACGACCACGCTGCTTGTCCGGTTGATCTCGCGCAGCAGGATGGCGGTCTGCTCGGTCTCGGCGTCGGTCATGCCGGCGACGGGCTCGTCGACCAGGAGCAGGCGCGGCTCCTGGGCGAGCAGCATGCCGATCTCGAGCCACTGCTTCTGGCCGTGGGAGAGGTCGGCGGCGCGGCGGTCGCGGTGGTCGGTCAGGCGGGTCGTCTCCAAGATCTGCTCGATGCGGTCGCGCTCCTCGGCGGTGACGCGGGCGCGGAGGGTGAAGAAGGGGCGGCGGTCGCCGGAGAGGGCGAGCAGGAGGTTGGTCCAGACGGTGTGGGGCTCGAACACGGTGGGCTTCTGGAACTTGCGGCCGATGCCGAGGGCGGCGATGGCGGGCTCGTCGAGGCGGGTGAGGTCGGTGTCGGCGCCGAACACGACGTGGCCGGTGTCGGGCCGGGTCTTGCCGGTGATGACGTCCATCATGGTGGTCTTGCCGGCGCCGTTGGGGCCGATGACGGCGCGCATCTCGCCGGGCTCGAGGACGAGGGAGAGGTTGTTCAGCGCCTTGAAGCCGTCGAAGCTGACGCTGACGCCGTCGAGATAGAGCAGCGTGTCGGCCGCGGCGCCGATCGGGGTGGTCATGGCGTGGCCTCGCGGACGCCCGTCTCTTCGCTGACCTTGGGCGCCGGCGGGGCGACGGCTCGTGGCCGGACCAGGCCGACCAGGCCGCGCGGCAGGAATAGCGTGACCAGGATGAAGAGGAAGCCGAGCGCGAACAGCCACAGTTCCGGCAGCCACCCGGTGAACAGCGTCTTGGCCAGGTTGACCAGCACCGCGCCGAGGATCGCGCCGTAGAGCGTCCCGCGGCCGCCGACGGCGACCCAGATCACCGCTTCGATCGAGTTGGCGGGGGCGAACTCGCCGGGGTTGATGATGCCGACCTGCGGGACGTAGAGCGCGCCGCCGATCGCGGCCATGACCGCGGAGAGCACCCAGACGACGAGCTTGTAGTGCTCCGGACGGTAGCCGAGGAAGCGGGTGCGGCTTTCGGCGTCGCGGACGGAGATCAGGACCATGCCGAAGCGCGACCGGGTCAGCCAGCGCGACGAGGAGATAGAGCGCGCAGAGGGCGATGGCGCTGGCGATCAGCAGGCCGCAGCGGGTGCGAGTTGGCGGCGAGCGGGGCGCCGAGCAGCTCCTTGAAGTCGGTGAGCCCGTTGTTGCCGCCGAAGCCCATGTCGTTGCGGAAGAAGGCGAGCAGCAGCGCGTAGGTGAGCGCCTGGGTGATGATGGAGAGGTAGACGCCGCTGACCCGGCTACGGAAGGCGAGCCAGCCGAACACGAAGGCCAGCACCGCGGGGACCAGCAGGGCGGCCAGCATGGCGACAGGGAACCAGTTGAAGCCGAGCCAGTACCACGGCAGGTGCTGCCAGTTCAGGAACACCATGAAGTCCGGCAGGACCGGGTTGCCGTATTGGCCGCGGCTGCCGATCTGGCGCATCAGGTACATGCCCATCGCGTAGCCGCCGAGGGCGAAGAAGGCGGCGTGGCCGAGGCTGAGGATGCCGGCGAAACCCCAGACCAAGTCCACCGCGAGGGCGAGGATGGCGTAGCAGAGGTATTTGCCGGCGAGGGAGACGGCGTAGGTCGAGATGTGCACCGGGTTGGTGGCGGCGGTGCCGAGGTCGAGCGCGGTCATCAGCAGGGCGCCGCCGATGATGAGGAGGAGCGTGAGGCGGGAGACGCTGGTCACGCTTCGACGGCCCGGCCGCGGAGTGGGAACATGCCGCGCGGGCGGCGCTGGATGAACAGGATCAGCAGCACGAGCACGACGATCTTGCCGAGCACGGCGCCGGCGACCGGCTCGAGGAACTTGTTGACGACGCCGAGGGTGAGCGCGCCGAGGGCCGTGCCCCAGAGATTGCCGACGCCGCCGAACACGACGACCATGAAGCTGTCGATGATGTAGCCCTGGCCGAGATTGGGGCTGACGTTGTCGATCTGGCTCAGCGCCACGCCGGCCATCCCCGCGACGCCGGAGCCGAGGCCGAAGGTGAGCGCGTCGATCCAGGGGGTGCGGATGCCCATGGCGGCGGCCATGCGGCGGTTCTGGGTGACGGCACGCATCCGCAGGCCGAGCGCGGTGAAGCGGAGGACCGCCATCAGGGCGAAGAGGACGACGGCCGCGAAGACGATGATCGCGACGCGGTTGTAGGTCAGGGTCAGCTGGCCGAGCGTGCCGGCGCCGCTCATCCAGTCGGGGGTGCCGACCTCGCGGTTGGTGGGGCCGAATACGGTGCGGACGGCCTGCTGCAGCACCAGCGAGAGGCCGAAGGTGGCGAGCAGGGTCTCGAGCGGGCGGCCGTAGAGGAAGCGGATCAGGGTGCGCTCGATCACGACGCCGATGCCGCCGGAGACGAGGAAGGCGAGCGGGATGGCGAAGAACAGGCTGGCGCCGAACAGGGCGGGCGCGTGGGCGCGGATGACCTCCTGGACCAGGAAAGTGGTGTAGGCGCCGAGCATGACCATCTCGCCATGGGCCATGTTGATCACGCCCATGACGCCGAAGGTGATGGCGAGCCCGGCGGCGGCGAGCAGCAGCACGGAGCCGAGGCTGACGCCGTAGAAGACGCTCTGCGCCAGGCCCCAGAGCTGCAGCGAGCGGTCGATCGCCGCGACGCCGGCGTCCGCAGCGGCGGCGACGGATTTGGGCTGGCCGGAGAGCGAGGCGAGGAGCGAGCGGGCGTCGAGGTCGCCGCGGGCGCGGATGGTGGCGACGGCGGCCAGCTTGTCAGCCTCGGACGCGTCGGGGCTGGAGAGGATCACGGCGGCGCGGGCCTGCGCCATCACGCGCCGCACGCCGGAATCGGGCTCCTTGGCCAGCGCGCGTTCCAGCCCCGGCAGCGCCGAGGGATCGCGGGCCTTGAACACGGCTTCGGCCGCGTCGGCGCGGGCGGCCGGGTCGCGGGCGAACAGCCGCAGGTTGCCCATGGCCGAGTCCACGGCGCGGCGGACCGCGTTGTTGACGCGGACGGGCTTCAGCGAACCGGGCGAGGACGCGGGCGTGCCGGTTTCCGCGTCGGTCACCGCGCCGGCCTCGCCCTTGATGAACAGCGCGCCGCCGGAGCCGACATAAAGCCGGCCGTTCTGCAGCGCGGCGAGCACGTCGATCGCGCGCGGCTCGCCCGAGGTTCCGAGTTCCTCGATGCCGCGCCGGACGTCGTCGAAGTTCGAGGCTGCCAGCCGCTGGTAGGGCGTCTGTGCCCAGGCCGGCGCGGCCAGGATCAGGAGCAGGAAGAGGAGGATTCGCATGGCGACGGTGTGCCCAAGCGGGCGGACCCGCTTGGGCTTGTCCGCTAGGTGCCGGTGCCGCCGCACTTGCCGGTCTTGACGTTGAAGTTCCCGCAGGAGAGCGGCGGGCGCCAGTCGGCGACCAGGTCGCGCGAGCCCGGCAGGTAGGGCGACCAGGCGTCGGCCACGATCAGGCCCGGCGTTTGCGAGACGATGTTGAACTGGCCGTTGTCCTGGATCTCGCCGATCAGCACCGGTTTGGTGATGTGGTGGTTCTCCATGATGGTGGCGTAGCCGCCGGAGAGGTTCGGCACCGAGACGCCGATCAGGGCCGGGATGACGGCCGCCGGGTCGGGGCTGCCGGCCTTTTCGACCGCCTTCACCCACATGTTGAAGCCGATGTAGTGGGCCTCCATCGGGTCGTTGGTGACGCGCTTCGGGTTCTTGATGAAGGCGCGCCACTTGTCGATGAAGGCCTTGTTCTCCGGCGTGTCGACGCTCTGGAAGTAGTTCCAGGCGGCGAGGTGGCCTTGGAGCGGCTTGGTGTCGACGCCGGCCAGTTCCTCCTCGCCGACGCTGAAGGCCATGACCGGGATGTCGGTCGCCTTGATGCCCTGGTTGCCGAGTTCCTTGTAGAACGGCACGTTGGCGTCGCCGTTGATGGTGCTGACCACCGCGGTCTTCTTGCCGGCCGAGCCGAACTTCTTGATGTCGGCGACGATGGTCTGCCAGTCGCTGAAGCCGAACGGCGTGTAGTTGATCATGATGTCTTCCGACTTCACGCCCTTGTCCTTGAGGTAGGCCTCGAGGATCTTGTTGGTCGTGCGCGGGTAGACGTAGTCGGTGCCGGCCAGGACCCAGCGCTGCACGCTTTCTTCCTTGGTCAGGTAATCGACCGCGGGGATCGCCTGCTGGTTCGGCGCGGCGCCGGTGTAGATGACGTTCTTGCTGCTTTCCTCGCCCTCGTATTGGACGGGGTAGAACAGGATGTTGTTCAGCTCCTCGAACACCGGCAGGACCGACTTGCGCGAGACGGAGGTCCAGCAGCCGAACACGGCGGAGACCTTGTCGACGGTGATGAGCTCGCGGGCCTTCTCGGCGAAGAGCGGCCAGTTGCTGGCCGGGTCGACGACGACGGCTTCGATCTTGCGGCCGAGCACGCCGCCCTTCTGGTTCTGCTGGTCGACGAGCATGAGCATGACGTCCTTCAGCGTGGTCTCGCTGATCGCCATGGTGCCGGAGAGGCTGTGCAGGATTCCGATCTTGATCGGCTCGGTAGTCTGCGCGCGCGCGGGGCCGGCGACGCCCCTGGTCATGGCCGCAACGGCCGCAAGCCCGGCGGTGCGCGCCAGCGCCCTACGAGAAATCATGGTCAGTCCCCCCAGAGTTGCCTCAGTCGGGAGGGACGAACGCAACCGCCGTGCCAGGGCTCTCGTTGCTGTGAATCCAAGGGGGTGCGTCGGGGCGGCGACCGGACCTGCCCAGGTTTTGCGCAGTCCGCCTCCCCCGTGGCGCAGTCTGCTCGCTTGTCGGACCGGCCCAGTTTGGTTAGACCCGGCCGGGAGCGAACACGGACCCGACGGCCCCCTTCCTGGTGTCTTCCTCCCACCTACAGACGCTGATCGACGGCGCGCTCGAGCCGCTGTTCGTCAACCCGCCGCGTTCTGGCGTGGTGAGCGCGTGGTATGGCCACGTGCCGTTCGCGTTCTGGCTCATGAAGGCGGTTCGTCCGCGCATCTTTGTCGAGCTTGGGACCCATAACGGGGTGTCCTACTCGGCGTTCTGCCAAGCGGCTGCGGACCACGCGCTGGCGGTCAAGTGCTACGCCGTCGATACCTGGCGCGGGGACGAACACGCGGGGTTCTACGACGAGTTGGTATTCAGCGATTTCCAGGCGTTCCATGACGATCGTTACGCGGGGTTCTCGAGCCTGCTGCGGACCAGTTTCGACGAGGCCGCGCCGTATTTCGCGGATGGCAGTATCGACCTGCTGCACATCGACGGCTGCCATAGCTACGAGGCGGTCCGGCACGACTTCGAGACCTGGCGGCCGAAGCTGTCGGAGCGGGCGGTGGTGCTGTTCCACGACGTCAACGTGCGCGAGCGCGGGTTCGGCGTGTGGCGGCTGTGGGGGGAGCTGAGCCGGGAGCGGCCGAGCTTCGAGTTCGTTCATGAGCACGGGCTGGGCGTGCTGGCCTGGGGCGCGGAGGTCGACGGGACGGTGCTCGAACTGTGCCGGCTCAGCGACCCGGCCGAGATCGCGACGCTCCGGCAGCGCTTCGCCCAAAGCGGGCTTCGGTGCGCCGCGGCGTCAGAGCGGTCGGCGCGCGAGGCGGCCGAGGCGGCGGTCGAGGAAGGCGAGGCGGCGCTGGCCGAGGCCAGGCACGAGGCCGAACGCCTGCATCTCGTCGCAACCGGCGCGGAGGTGCGGGCGGCGGAGGTGCGGCAGACGCTGTTCGAGACGGAAGGCGAGCTCGCGGCGGCGCAAAACGCTGCTGCACGAGAAGGAGCTCGAGATCCATGCGCTGCGGTTCCGGGTCGCGCAGGGCGAGGAGCTGATTGCTCATTACCGCGGGTTCGAGCAGGCGTATCACGACCTCACGCATTCCGCGAGCTGGCGGGCGCTGCAGCCGCTGCACCGGGTCGCAGAGGCGGTGCCGGCGCCGGTGCGGCAGGGTGTGCGGGGCGGCGCCAGGGCGGCGTGGCGCACCGCGACGGCGTTGCGGAGGCGGGCGGAGGTAGAGGTGGCTGCCGGTCGAGCCGCCGAAGCCGAGCCGGTCGCCGAGCTGCCGGCGCCCGAGCCGCCGGCGCCTCCGGTCGAGGACCGGTTCTCGCTCGAGCGGATTCCGGTGCCGCGGGACGGATATTTGCCGCTGATCGAGTGGTACGACCCGATCGCGCCGGAGGTCTCGATCATCGTGCTGAACTGGAATGGCGGCGACATGACGTTGCTGTGCCTGCAGCACCTTTGGCAGCACACGAGCGGGCATCGCTACGAGATCATCGTGGTCGACAACGGCAGCGCGCCGGACGAGGTGGAGCGCTTGCGCGCGCAGGCGCCGTTGGTCCGCGTGCTGGCGCTGGGCAGCAACCGGTATTTCGGCGAGGGGAATAATCTGGGGGTCGAGGCCGCGCGGGGCCGCTTCGTCTGCCTGCTGAACAACGACGCGTTCGTGTCGCCGGGGTGGCTGGAACCGCTGGTGGCGGCGCTCGAGAGCGAGCCGGATGTGGGCGCCGCCGGGCCACGGTTCCTCTACCCGGACGGGACGCTGCAGGAGGCCGGCGCGCTGCTCAATCCGGACGGATCGGTGATCCAGCTCGGCAAGGGCGCGGCCGGCGACGACGCGAATTTCGCGGCGCCGCGGACGGTCGATTACATCTCCGCCGCCTGCCTCGTCACGCGGCGGGACGATTTCCTGCGCGTGCTCGGCTTCGACCTCGCCTGGGACCCGGCCTATTATGAGGATGCCGACCTCTGCCTGAAGCTGCGGCTGATCGGCAAGCGCTCGGTCTACCGGCCGGAGTCGGTCGTGGTCCATGTCGAGGGGGCGACCAGCTCGAACCGGGGCGCGTCGCTGCAACTCGGCAGCAACGTGGTCGCGATCAACCGGACCAAGTTCGTCGGCCGCTGGGGGCGCTTCCTCCAGACCGCGGGGGCGGAGCGGCCGAGCTGCTGCTGCCTGCTCCCGTCCGTATGGAGCCGTCGGTCCCGAGCGCGCCGCGGATTCGGGTGGTGATCTACACGCCGTATCAGCTCACGCCCGGCGGCGGCGAGCGGTACATGCTCACGCTGGCGGAGGCGTTCCGCGACATCGCGCATGTCTGCCTGGTGACGCCGCAGCCGATCAGCCGGGTCCGGCTGCTGACGATGGGGCGGGAGTTCGGGCTGGCGCTGGACCAGATCGAGCTGCTGCAGCCGGCGGAGAATGCCGGCCGGCCGCAAGCCGACCTGGCGTTCGTGCTCGGCAACGATCTGTTTCCGACCGTGGGCGGGATGGCGCGGCACAATGTGTTCATCTGCCAGTTCCCGTTCCCGTTCCGGAAGGAGGCGCCCGCGTCGCTGCTGCGGCCGAACTGGCCCGACGTCGAGCTGGTCCTGACCTACTCGGAGTATGTCCGCACCCATGTGCTGCGGCAGATCGCGGAGTGGAACGTGCCGTTCCGGCCGGTGGAGGTGCTGAGCCCGCCGGTGCCGATGATCGAGGGAAAGAGGGAGAAGCGGCGGGGCCAGATCCTGCATGTCGGGCGGTTCATCGCCGACGGGCACTGCAAGCGGCAGGATTCGCTGATCGAGGCGTTCCGGGCGCTGCTCGCCTCGGGGGTGAAGGCGGAGCTGCATCTGGCCGGGTCGACGATGGCGGAGCCGATCCATCGGGCGTTCTACGCGGGGCTGGTGGAGCAGGCCGCGGGACTGCCGGTCCACTTCCACGCGAACTGCGCCAGCGCCGAGCTGCAGCGTCTGTATGCCGAGAGCGACATCTACTGGCACGCGACCGGGCTGGGCCAGGACGTGGAGGCGGAGCCGCATGTGGCCGAGCATTTCGGCATCTCCGTCGTGGAGGCCATGTCGGCACGCTGCGTGCCGATCGTGTTCGCCGCCGGCGGGCCGCGGAGCATCGTCGAGGACGGGGTGACGGGACTGCATTTCCGCACGGTCGACGAGCTGGCCGCGAAGACGAGGGGCTTGCTGGAGGACACGCGGCCGGAGACGGTGGAGGCGATGCGCGATGCGGCCGAGGCGGCGGCGCGGCGTTATGACGAGGCGACGTTCCGCGCGCGCGTCAGGGAGATCGCCGACCGGGTGGTCGGGAGCGCGCCGGCCGAGGCGGCGGATTGACCACGTCGGCTCGTAGCGCTGCGGGCGTCCGCCTGCGGATCAACACCTCTGACGGCGCGCCCTTCCGGTGCGCCGTTTCAGTTTCGGGCGGTCACTTCCTATTTCAGCGCGAGTTCTTGCCGCAACATGAGGCGGTCTAGTTCTGAGCATGTCGGGGCTAAGAAGTCGAAGGTGGTCGTTACATTTTGCATTGCGGCATGACCATTGTAGATGGTCTACTTACCTTCGGGTTAATGAGAGGTTTATAGTCTCTGCGAATTGGAATTGACTGACGTCCGACTGCATTTCAGGGTTGCTTTTGGCGTCGGGTTAGGTCATCACGGGTTCCGTGAACATTGCCGTGAGGTCCTATCCGATGCGCGTCGCACGCCTCCTTCCCTCCGCCGCCGCCTTCGTCATGCTGATCGCCGGGGCGGCTACGGCGGACGTAGGGACGCAGGGGGCGGGGACGCTGGGGGCGAATTGGGAGGAGAGCGGTCAGGCGTCATGGTACGGCCCGGGGTTCAATGGGAAGCGGACCAGCATGGGCGACCGGTTCGACCAGAACGCGATGACCGCGGCGCATGATTCGCTGCCGCTCGGCACGCGGGTCCGGGTCACTATGCAGGAGACCGGGCGCTCCGTGGTCGTGACCATGACCGACCGGCTGCCGCACGAAGCGGGTGCGCATCATCGACGTCTCACGCGGCGCGGCGGCGCGGCTCGGCATCCTCGGCAGCGGCACCGGGTTCGTGACGCTCAGCTCCGCCCGGGCCGACGACCGGTGGTGGAGGTGGCGGAGGCGCCGGATGACGATGTCGATGTCGGGCCGGTCACTCCTCGGCGACATGGTCGGCGACATACGCGCCACGCCTTCCGAGTGGCTTCGGCGGACCTTGGGTCGAGTCACGGACGGTCTGCAGCTCGAGTTCGGCATTGAGCTCCGCGCCGAGGACGACGACGTAGACGGTGACGTAGAGCCACATCATGAAGACGACCACGGTCCCGAGCGGGCCGTAGGTCGCGTCATAGGTCGAGAAGGTGGCCACGTACCATGAGAACAGCGCCGAGGCGCTGATCCACAGCACGGTCGCGACCAGCGAGCCCGGAGTGACCCAGTGCCAGCGCGGGGCCTTGCGGCAGGGCCCGAAGCGGTAAAGCAGCGAGAGGCCGGTCAGCAGGCCCTACCAGCAGCAAGGCGAAGCTGGCGACCGCGCAGCAGGACGGTCTGGGTGGTGGGTAGGCCGAAAAAGGAGAGACCGGCCGGGAGGCCGACGAGCACGATCAGCCCGATCACCACGCTGAAGATGGCCAGGATGGTGATGGTGAACATGGTGAGCTGGTAGCGGACGAAGCTGCGCTGCTCGCGCTCCTCATAGGCGAGGTTGAGCGCGGTGATGATCGACTTTATCCCGGAGGCCGAGCTCCAGAAGGCGACCGCGATGCTGATGACCAGGTGGATGCCGAGCGTGCTGGGCGGGCGGGTGACCAGGACGTGGAGCCGGTCGGAGATCAGGGTGTAGGCCGAGGACGGGAACAGGTTGCGCAGGAGGGCGAGCTGGGGCTCGATGGTGACCGGGTCGGAGACCAGGCCGTAGATCGAGATCAGCATGGACATGGCGGGGAACAGCGCCAGGGTGCCGTAGAAGGCGCATCCGGCTGCGACCAGGGAGACGCGGTCGGTCAGCATCTCCATGAAAGTGCGGCGGATCACCTGGCGCCACCCGCGCCAGGGGATTTGGCCCGGGTGGTCGGCGAGGCGGCCGAGGGCGACAGCATCCGGCGCCTGGAGGATACGCTGGACCTCCGGGCCCGGTCCGGCGGCGTGTTCGCGCGGGAGCGGGACTTCGGGGGGCGCTTCTGGAATCTCGTGCTGGGTCACGTCACCGTCCAAGTGTGAGTTCAGTGGGTTACGCTGAGACGTTTGCGCAGTGCTGCATTCCGAGCACGCAGAATGAAGGTATTTTCGGGGCACCCCCTTTTCCTCTTGCACCCCCTCGGGACCAGTCTTATTTCGGGCTCCACGCAGCAACGCACGTGCCTCTGGCCCCACGGGGTTACGTAACGACGTCAAGCGTTCTGGCACACACGTTTTCGCTGGTTCGTTCGACCGTTTCGTTAACCCCGCACCGCTATCATCGATAGCGGGCACGCTCCCGCACCACCATGCGGGGGCGTTTGACCCTGAGGACTAGGCGCGATGACTTCCAAGATCGCCCGGTATCTGGCCGATCATGCCCTTTCGACCCCCTGCCTCGTGCTCGACGTGGACCGGGTGGAGCAGAATTACCGCTCTCTGACCGACGCGCTGCCGCTGGCGCGCGTGTACTATGCCGTGAAGGCAAACCCGGCGGCGCCGATCCTCGAGCGCCTGGTCGGGCTCGGCAGCTCGTTCGACGCGGCGAGCATCGAGGAGGTCGAGATGTGCCTCGAGGCCGGGGCGCGGCCGCAGACGATCAGCTTCGGCAACACGATCAAGAAGGTGTCGGCGATCCAGCGCGCGCACGCGGCGGGGGTGACGATGTTCGCCTTCGACTCGGCCGAGGAGCTGGAGAAGCTGGCCGAGCACGCGCCCGGGGCGAAGGTGTATTGCCGGCTGCTGGTTGAGAACGCGGGCGCGGAGTGGCCGCTGTCGCGCAAGTTCGGCACCACGGTGGAGACCGCGCGGACGCTGATGCTCCGCGCTGGCGAGATGGGGCTCGACCCGTATGGGCTGTCGTTCCATGTCGGCAGCCAGCAGACCTCGACCGGCGCCTATGAGACGGCGATCGCGCGGGCGGGCATGCTATTTACCGACCTCAAGCGGGCCGGCGTGAACGTGCGCATGGTCAATCTGGGCGGCGGCTATCCGGTGCGCTACCGCGACGAGATCCCGGGCATCGACCGGTTCTGCGACGCGATCATGCACGCGATGACGGAGGCGTTCGGGAACGACCTGCCGGAGATCCTGGTCGAGCCAGGCCGCTTCATCGTCGGCGACGCCGGGGTGGTGCGGTCGGAGGTGGTGCTGGTCTGCCACAAGGGGTCGCGACGACCCGGTGCGCTGGGTCTATCTCGACATTGGGCGATTCGGCGGCCTGGCCGAGACGGAGGGCGAGTCGATCAAGTACCGGATCACTACGCCGCATGACGGGAGCGCGACCGGCCCGGTGGCGATCGCGGGCCCGACCTGCGACGGGGCGGACATCCTGTACGAGAAGTCGCAACTATCGCCTGCCGCTCGCGCTGCGGTGTGGGGACGTGGTGCAGCTGGAGGCGACGGGCGCGTATGTGACGACCTACGCGAGCCAGCGCTTCAACGGCTTCCTGCCGCTCGCGGAGCACTATATCTAAGGGGCCTTTCCACCCTCACCCCAGCCCTCTCCCGCCAGCGGGAGAGGGAGAATGGAGGGCCTGACATGGACAACGTCACCATCACCGCTTCCGACGGCGCCGGCACGTTCGACGCGTTCCACGCGCCCGCCCCGCATTCGCCGGCGGGCGTCGTTGTCTCTGATCCAGGAGATCTTCGGGGTGAACGACTCCATGAAGGAGTCGGCGCGGGAGATCGCCGCGCAGGGTTACCACGTGCTCGTGCCCGACCTGTTCTGGCGGCTGCAGCCGGGCGTGAACCTCACGGACAAGACCGAGGCGGAGTGGAAGCAGGCGTTCGACCTGATGAACCGGTTCGACCAGGAGAAGGGCGTCGAGGACCTGAAGGCCACCGTCGCCATGCGCGGACGATGGAGGGCAGCAACGGCAGGGTCGGGACGGTCGGGCTACTGCCTCGGCGGGCGGCTGGCGATGATGATGGCGCTGCAGTCGGACGCGGACGTGAACGTCTCCTACTATGGCGTGGCGCTCGACAATCTGCTGCCGGGGATCGAGCGGATCAGCGCGCCGCTGCCTGCTGCACATCGCCGACGAGGACAAGTTCTTCCCGCCGGAGGGACGGGCCAAGGTGGTGGAGGCGGCGAAGGGGCGGCCGCATGTCCATGCCTGGACGTATCCGAGCGCGGACCACGCGTTCGCCCGGGTGGGCGGGCAGCATTTCCAGGCGCGGGCGGCGACGATCGCCAACGGGCGCACGGCCGAGGCGCTCGCGGCGGCGCTGGGGTGATGGACGCGGACGGGTCCTTGGTGGGCAGGAAGAGCCGACCGCGGCCGCGTAGCCGTCGCGCTGGGGGTCGGCGCCGCCTTGGAGGGCGCCGTTCCAGCAGCTGATGCCGTGGAGGCCGGCGAAGGCGTAGCTCAAGGGCGAGCGCTTGACGTCGTAGCCCATCGCTCGGAGGGCGCGTTCGGTGCGGTAGGGGATGCGGTTGCTGATGTCGATCGCGTTCGTGGTGGCGGAGAAGCGCGGGGCCATCACCGCCGCTTGCATGTCCATGCCCCAGTCCAGCGCGTTCAGCAGGCCTTGCGCGATGGCGACGCCGATCCAGGCACCGCCGGGGGCGCCGATGGTCAGCACGGGGGCGCCGTCCTCGAGCACGATCGTGGGGGACATGGAGCTGAAGCGGCGCTTGCCGGGGGCGATGGAGCCGGGGCGGCCGGGTCGCGGGTCGAGCCAGTTCATGGCGCCGTTCAGCATGAAGCCGGTGCCGGGCGGGATGACGCCGGAGGGGGTGCCGAGCGTGTGGGTCAGCGAGACGACGAGGCCGTTGGCGTCCCAGCAGGAGATGGTGGTCGTGTCCTTGGAGTCGCTGCTCACGCGGGAGAGCGGCGTCTTCTCGCCGGCGCGGATGCGGGCGGCGCATTCCTCGGCGTAGAGGTCGGAGAGCAGGTGGGTCGAGTGGCGGTGGGGCGAAGTCGGGGTCGCCGATGTGCTGCTCCTTGTCGCTTCCGGCGATCTTCATCGCCTCGGCCAGGACGCGGATGTATTCGGGGCTGTTGTGGCCGAGAGCGACGAGGTCGAAGCGCTCGGCGATGCGCAGGATCTCGGCGACGACGATGCCGCCGGCGGGTGGCGGCGGGAGGGCGACGACCCGGCCGCGGTAGGGGATGGTCATCGGCTGGTGGGGGAGCGCGCGGAACGCGGCGAGGTCGGCGGTTGTCATGAGGCCGCCGTTGGCCGCCATGCCGTCGGCCATGAGCTGGGCGATCGGGCCGGCGTAGAAGGCGTCGGCGCCGCCGGCGGCGATGGCCGCGAGCGTGTCCGCGAGGGCCGGGTTGCGGATGCGGCGGCCGAGCGGCTTGGGGGCGCCGTTCTCGGTGTAGAGCGCCCTGCCCTCTTCCGTGTAGGCGAGCTTGTCGAGCATTGGGCGGCGGCCGTACGCGGCCTCGTCGGCGGTGAACATCGCGACGACGTGCGGGCGGACGAGCCAGCCCTCGCGGGCGCGCTCGATCGCGGGGGTGAACAGGTCGGCCCAGGGCACGCTGCCATAGTCGGCGTGGGCGGCCTCGAAGACGCGGAGGATGCCGGGGGTGGTGACGGCGGCGTGGCCGAGCTCGTTCACGGCGCCACGGACGACGAAGCCGAACCCATCGGTGCATTCGCGCTCGAAGATGCCGGTCCACATGTCGGGGGTGGCGGCGGCGGGGGCGCGGGAGAGGCCGTCGATGATCTCGTGGCGGCCGGTCTGCCCGTCGTAGACTTGGAGGACGCCGAGGCCGCCGATGCCGCACATCAGCGGGTCGACGACGCCCTGGGTGAGGGCGCAGGCGAGCACCGCGTCGATCGCGTTGCCGCCGGCGGCGAGGGTTTGGGCGCCGGCTTCGACCGCCTCGGGTTGGGGGGCGACGATCATGGCGCGGGGAGTGGGAAGGCGGGGTTTGGGGCGCAT
Source organism: uncultured Alphaproteobacteria bacterium (assembly GCA_963708585.1). Taxonomy (GTDB): domain Bacteria; phylum Pseudomonadota; class Alphaproteobacteria; order Acetobacterales; family Acetobacteraceae; genus JAVVHH01. Next base: position 415,930 of record CAVPSW010000002.1, read on the forward strand.
GGGGGCGAGTGTAGCCCTGCTTCGACGCCCTCACCCAGGCCCTCTCCCGGAGGGAGAGGGTTCTTTGGGGTGGGTTAGACTTGTTCGGTGTCTAGGGCGTAACCGGCGGCGCGGACGGTGCGGACGACGTCCATTTCGGTGTCGCCGTTGATGCTCTTGCGCAGGCGGCGGATGTGGACGTCCACCGTGCGCGGCTCGACGTGGATGTCGCGGCCCCAGACGGCGTTCAGCAGCTCCTCGCGCGAGAACACGCGGCGCGGGTGCTGCATGAGGAACTCCAGGAGCCGATACTCGGTCGGGCCGAGATGGACCGCGCGGCCGTTGCGCTGCACGCGATGGGCGGACTGGTCCATGACGATGTCGTGGAATTCGAGCTGCCCGCGCGACGAGGGGGGCCCCGCCCGGCGCAAGAGCGCGCGCATGCGGGCCAGCAGGGCGTCCATGCTGAACGGCTTGGTGATGTAGTCGTCCGCGCCGGTGTTGAGGCCGCGCACGGCGTCGCCGTCCTCGCCGCGGGCGGTCACCATGATCACCGGCAGGTCGCGCGTGGCCGGGCGGCGGCGGATCTGGCGGCACACCTCGATCCCCGACATCACCGGCAGCATCCAGTCGAGCAGCACGATATCGGGCGGGGACTCGGCGATGCGGGCGATGGCCTCCTGGCCGTCCACCGCTTCCTCGACCCGAAAACCCTGCTTTTCCAGATTGTAGCGCAGCATGGCGACGAGCGGCGCCTCGTCCTCCACCAGCAGGACCATCGGCTTCTGCATCAGGCGCTCTCTTGCGGGCGCACCACGGCGTAAGCGTTGTCGCCGCCGCGCGGGCGCTCGTCTTCCAGAGGCAGGCCGGTGACGACGTAATGGACGGTCTCGGCGATGTTGGTGGCGTGATCGCCGATGCGTTCGAGGTTCTTGGCGATGAACAGCAGGTGCGTGCAGGGCGTGATGTTGCGCGGGTCTTCCATCATGTAGGTGACCAGCTCGCGGAAAATGGAGTTGTAGAGGTCGTCGATCGCCTGGTCGGACTGCCAGACCTGGACCGCCTTCTCGGCGTCATTCTCGCCGACCGCGTCGATGACGAGGCGGAGGTTCTCCTGCGCCAGCCTTGCCATGGTGGCCAGGCCGGTGAGGGCGAAGGGAAGCGGGAACTGGCCGAGCACGATGCTGCGCTTGGCGACGTTCTTGGCGTAGTCGCCGATCCGCTCGAGGGCGGCGGAGATCTTCAGCCCGGCCACGATCTGCCGGAGGTCGCCGGCCATCGGCTGACGCAGGGCCAGCATCCGGATCACGAGCTGCTCGACCTGGCGCTCCAGCGCGTCCACCGAGGTGTCCTGCTGGACCGCGCGCGTGGCGGTCTCCGGATCCTGCTTGGCGATCGCTTGCGTGGCGAGCGCCAACTGGTTTTCGACGATGCCGCCCATCTCGGTCAGCAGGTCGCGCAGGCGGTCGAGTTCCTGGGTGAAGCTCTTGACGATATGCTGGCGGGAATCGGACATGGCGCGTCTCCTCAGCCGAAGCGGCCGGTGATGTATTCCTGGGTGCGCTTCTGCTTGGGGGCGGTGAACATCACGCCCGCCGGGGCCACCTCGACCAGCTCGCCAAGGTAGAAGAACGCCACCTGGTCGGCGCAGCGGGCGGCCTGCTGCATGTTGTGGGTGACGATGGCGATGGTGAAGTCGTGCTTCAGCTCGTCGATCAGCTCCTCGACCTTGAGGGTGCTGATCGGGTCGAGCGCGCTGGTCGGCTCGTCGAACAGGATGACTTCCGGCCGGGTCGCGATGGTGCGGGCGATGCAGAGGCGCTGCTGCTGTCCGCCGGAGAGGCCGGTCGCGGAGGTGGTGAGCCGGTCTTTGACCTCGGTCCACAGCGCGGCGCGGGTGAGCGACCACTCGACCCGCTCGTCCATCTGCGTGCGCGACAGCTTCTCGTGCAGGCGCACGCCAAAGGCGATGTTGTCGTAGATCGACATCGGGAACGGGGTCGGCTTCTGGAACACCATGCCGACGCGGCTGCGCAGGTCGTTGACGTCGACCTCGGGGCCGATGATGTTCTGGCCGTCCATCACCACCTCGCCCTCGGCGCGCTGGCCGGGATAGAGGTCGTACATGCGGTTGAGGCAGCGCAACAGCGTCGACTTGCCGCAGCCGGAGGGGCCGATCATGCCGGTGACCTGGCGCTCCGGAAGTTCGAGGTTGATGCCCTTCAGCGCCTTGTTGGTGCCGTAGTAGAAATCGAGGTTGCGGATCGAGAGCCGCGGCTCATGGAGCACCTCGCTGGAGCGCGCCTGCATCGCGCCAACCGTTCCGGTCCGCTCTCCTTCTGCGACGGCCATCTCTCTCTATGTCCTCTTCCGTAGGGCGAACCGCGCCACGATGTTGAGCGCGAGCACGCCGAAGGTAATCAGCAGCGCGCCCACCCAGGCAAGCTGCACCCAGTCCTCGAAGGCCGAACCGGCGTATTGGTAGATGGTGACGGGCAAGCTGCTCATCGGACCCGCCAGGTTGAGCGACCAGTTCAGGTTGCCGAGTGAGGTGAACAGCAGCGGCGCGGTCTCGCCGGCGATGCGCGCGATGGCGAGCAGCACGCCGGTGAGGATGCCGTCGAGCGCCGCGCGGTAGCAGACGAAGACGATCGACTTCCATTTCGGCGCCCCGAGCGCCACGGCGGCCTCGCGCAGCGCGGTCGGGATCAGCCGGAGCATGTCCTCGGTGGTGCGGACCACGATCGGGATCACGATCATGGACAGCGCGACCGCGCCGGACCAGCCGGAGAAGCCGCCGATCGGGCTGACCAGGAGCTGGTAGACGAACAGACCGATCAGGATGGAGGGCGCCGAGAGCAGCACGTCGGAGACGAAGCGGACGGCCGAGCCGAGGCGCGAGTTGCCGGCGTATTCAGAGAGATACGTGCCGACCATGAGGCCGATCGGCGTGCCGATGATGGTGCCGAGCGCGGTCTGGATTAGGCTGCCGATGATCGCGTTCAGCAGGCCGCCGTTCGAGCCGGGCGGCAGGGTCATGCGCGTGAACACGCCGAGCGAGAGGCCGCCGAAGCCGCGGACGACCAGGGTCAGCAGGATGGAGGCGAGGAAGAAGAGGCCGATGGCGGCCGCGATCCAGCACAGGATGCGCACGAAGTGGTCCACGACCCGGCGGCGGCGGCCGAGCGAGCGGGCGACCCGCGGGTCGCGGGCCGGGTGCTGGAGCCCGGTGCCGGCGGTGGTGGCGCTCATGCCCGCAGCCCCGGCCGCAGCAGGTAGCGGCTGAGCGCGAGCACGATGAACGAGATCACGAACAGGATGAAGCCGAGGGCGAGCAGGGCGGAGAACTTGAGGCTGCCGGCCGGGCTCTCGGGGAATTCCAGCGCCACGATGGAGGCGATGGTGTTGCCGGGGCCGAACAGGCTGGCGGAGATGCGATTGGTGTTCCCGATCACGAACGTCACCGCCATGGTCTCGCCGAGCGCGCGGCCGAGGCCGAGCATGACGCCGCCGACCACGGAGATCCGCGTGTAGGGCAGTACGATGGAGCGCATCACCTCCCAGGTGGTGCAGCCGACGCCGTATGCGCTTTCCTTGTAGACCGCGGGGACGGTGAGGAAGACGTCGCGCATGGTGGCCGAGATGAACGGGATGATCATGACCGCCAGCACGAGCGCGGCGGTGAAGATGCCGGTCCCGAACGGCGCGCCGGAGAACAGGTCGCCGATCACGGGCAGATCGCCGAGCGTGTCGATGGCCCAGGGCTGGACGTATTGGGCCATGACCGGGACGACGACGAAGAAGCCCCACATGCCGTAGATGATGGAGGGCACGGCGGCGAGCAGCTCGACCGCAGTGCCGACCGGCCGGCGCATCCATGCCGGCGCGAGTTCGGTGAGGAAGAAGGCGATCCCGAACGAGACCGGGACGGCGAGGATCAACCCCAGGACGGAGGTGACGATGGTGCCGTAGATCGGCACGGCACCGCCGAAGATCGTCCTCACCGGGTCCCAGTCGGGGTTGACCAGGAAGTCGGCGCCGAAGGCGCGGAAGGCGGGCAGGCCGCCGATGAACAGGGTGACGATGATCGCGCCGAGCAGGATCAGCACCAGCACGCCCGACGCGCGGGCCAGGAGGGCGAATACGGCGTCGCCGGTGCCGCGGCCGCGCCGGAGGCGAACGGAGGGGGGGGTGGTCTCGGCGGGGGCGGCGGCGAGGGCCTCGGACACGGGGGGACCTGTGGAACGGGTGGAAGAGGCGGCGCGCGGAGCGATCCGGGCGCCGCGCCGGGGTTACTTGTAGTTGAGCTGCTGGCGCCAGGTGTTGCGGACCATGTCCTTCACCTGGTTCGGCAGCGGGATGTACTGGAGCTGCTTGGCGATGGCGTCGCCGTTCGTGTAGTCCCAGTTGACCCACTTGAGCACGAGCTGCTCGCGCGCGGCGTCCTTCGGGTCCTTGGGCAGGAGCAGGAAGGTGGTCGAGACGATCGGCCAGCTGTTGGCGCCGGGCTGGTTGTTCAGGTCGATGGCGTAGTTCGGCGCCGAGATCCAGTTCGCGTTCGCGGCGGCGGCGGCGAAGGTCTCCATGTCCGGCTTGACGAACTTGCCGTCCTTGTTCTGCAGCTGCGTCGTGGTGAGGTGGTTCTCGGTCGCGTAGGCGTTCTCGACGTAGCCGACGCCGCCACGGACGTTCTTGACGGTGGCGGCGACGCCGTCATTGCCGCGCGCGCCGGATCCGGCGGGCCAGTTGACGCTGGTGTTGGCGCCAACCTTGCTCTTCCAGTCCGGGCTCACTGCCGAGAGGTAGGAGGTGAACACGTACGACGTGCCGGAGGCGTCGGCGCGGTGCACCGGGGCGATCGCGGCGTTGGGCAGGTTCACGCCGTGGTTCAGCTCGGCGATCTTGGGGTCGTTCCACTTGGTGATGGTGCCCATGTAGATCTGGGCGAGGACGTCGCCGGTGAGCTTGAGCTCATCCTCCTTGATGCCGGGCAGGTTCACGATCGGCACGATCGCGCCCATCACCGTCGGGAACTGGACCAGGTTGCCGGACTGCAGCTTGGCCGGGTCCATCGGCGCGTCGGAGGCGCCGAAATCGACCGTGCGGTTGAGGATCTGGTTCTGGCCGCCGCCGGAGCCGATCGCCTGGTAGTTCAGCTCCACGCCGATCGCCGCCTTCGCCGCCTCGCCCCACTTGGTGTAGACGGGGGCCGGGAATGTGCCTCCGGCCCCGGTGATCTGCTGTGCGGCAGCCGGCAGGGCGGCGGCGCAAAGGATCGTGGCTGAAGCCAGCAGGGTCTTCATCGATGTCATGGTTCTTCCTCGCTCAGGCAGGCTGAAGCCGTTCATGGCGCAGCTCTTCCGTGTCGAACGGCCGGGTATTTCGCAGCGCCCCGAGACACTGAGATTGCAGATTTGTTACCGTTCGATGACACTGGCCGGTCCAGTTCACGCCAGGGCAGGAATCTTGGCGCTGCCGTCACGATGTTCAGCAAGAGTTCATCCGCGTCGAGAGTAGGACAGGGTCCCAGGCGGGCGGCGATGTCGAAAGCGGCTCGACGCGCTACCTATTCGGGATGACTGAACCCACAATCCGTCGCCCCATGGTCATGGCTGCCGTGATGGCGGCGATGTTCATGATCTCGATCGAGGCGACCATCGTGTCGACGGCGATGCCGCAAATCGCGGCGCAGCTCGGCGAGCTGCAGCTTTACTCGTGGGTGTTCGCCTCCTTCCTGCTGGCCCAGACCGCGACCACGATGGTGTTCGGCAAGCTCGCCGACATTTTCGGGCGGCGGCCGGTGCTGCTGGTGGGCACGGCGATCTTCCTGCTGGGCTCGCTGCTGTGCGGGTTTGCGACGTCGATGCCGGTGCTGATCGGGTTCCGGCTGCTGCAGGGCTTGGGCGCCGGGGCGGTGCAGCCGATCGCGCTCACCGTGGTGGGCGACCTCTACCCGGTGCAGGAGCGCGGGCGCATCCAGGGCTACCTGTCCAGCGTGTGGGGCGTCTCGTCGGTGCTGGGGCCGCTCGCGGGCGGGCTGATCACGCAGCATCTGAGCTGGGCCTGGGTGTTCTGGATCAACCTGCCGATCGGGGCGGTGACCGCGCTGCTGTTCGGCGTGTTCCTGCGCGAGCAGGTCGCGCGGGCGGAGCGGCGGGTGGACGTGGCCGGGGCGGTGCTGTTCTCGGCCGCGGTGGCGGCGCTGATGACGGCGCTGACGGAGCTCGGCACTTCGGATCGGGCGACGCTGGTGGCGTTCCTGGTGTTCGTGCTGAGCACGGCGTTGTTCGTGCTGCAGGAGCGGCGGGCGGCGGACCCGATGGTGGCGTTCGGGCTGTGGACCCGGCGCTCGATCGCGTCGGCGAACGCGGCGACGCTGCTGGCCGGCATGGCGCTGATCGGGCTGACGGCGTTCCTGCCGATGTATGTGCAGGGCGTGCTTGGCCGGTCGGCGCTGGTGGCCGGGTTCACGCTGACCGCGATGTCGTTCGGCTGGCCGCTGGGCGCCATGATCGCGGCGCGCGGCCTATTCCGCCGAGTTGGGCTGCGCGGGACGCTGCAGCTGGGCGGCGTGCTGCTGCCGCTGGGCGCGGTGGCGATGCTGTTCCTGCGGCCGGGGCTGTCGCCGCTGGTGGCGGGCGCCGGGTCGCTGGTGATGGGGCTCGGCATGGGGTTGCTCAGCACGGCGGCGATCGTGCTGATCCAGGGCAGCGTCGGCTGGGACGAGCGGGGCTCGGCGACTGCCTCCAACGTGTTCTCGCGCAACCTCGGCAGCACGTTCGGCGCGGCGGTGCTGGGCGGCGTGCTGAACGCGAGCCTAGCGGGACAGGGCGCGGGTTCGTCGGGCTTCGACGAGATCCGTCGCGTGCTGAACGGGGGTGGCGGGAGCGTGGCGGATGCGTCGGTGCAGGCGGCGCTGGGCGCGTCGCTGCATTTGACGTTCTGGGCGATGTTCCTGATCACGGTGTCGGCGTTTGCGGCATCGGCGCTGGTGCCGCGGGTGCCGTTGCGGCAGCCGGCGGAGTAGCGCGATCACTCCGCCCGGACCACGCGCCAGAGGGAGGCGGAGAGGAGGGTGGCGGCGAGCATGATCGCGGCCATGCCGGCGATGCCCGCCAGGAAGGAGCCAGTCGCGTCCTTCAGCGCGCCGACCATGTAGGGGCCGGCGAAGCCGCCCGCCGTGCCGATCATGTTGATGAAGGCGAGACCGCCGGCCGCGGCGGCGCCGGTCAGGAACCGGGTCGGGATGGTCCAGAACACCGCCCGCGCCGAGGTCACCCCGATCAGCGCCACCGTCAGCCAGGCCAGCACCGGCCAGACCCCCGGGAACAGCAGCGCCGCGCCGAGCCCCACGGCGCCGATCAGGTTCGACACGGTGAGGTGGAAGATGCGCCGTCCGTCGCGGTCGACCAGCGCCGCCCAGCCCATCATGGCGACGGAGGCGAACACGTAAGGGATGGCGGAGATCCAGCCGATCGTCATGTTGGCGAGATGGCTCTCCTTCAGGATCAGCGGCAGCCAGATGCCGATGCCGTAGGAGCCGAGGGTGAAGCAGAACTGGATGACGGCCAGCAGCCAGACCCGGCCGTCGCGCAGCGCGTCGGTCAGCTGCGCCTGCGGGCGGTCGCGCTTCTCGGCGCCGAGCGCGGCCACGACCGCGTCCTGCTCCTCCCGCGTGAGCCAGGTGGCGCGGCGGGGCGAGTCGGCCAGGAGGGCGAGGACGGCGAGGCCGATCAGCACGCAGGGAAGGCTCACGGCCAGGAACAGCCATTTCCAGCCGGCGATGCCCCAGAGACCGTCCAGTTGCAGCAGCATGCCGCAGATCGGGCCGCCGATGACGGACGAGAGCGGGATGCCGAGCACGAACCAGGCCAGCATGCGGGTGCGATACTGGGCGGGGAACCAGGCGGCGAGGAAGAAAGTGACGCCGGGGAAGAAGCCGGCCTCGGCGATGCCCAGCAGGAGCCGCAGCGCGTAGAAGCTGTGCGGCCCGGTGGCGAGCGCGGTGGCGGCGGAGGCGAAGCCCCAGGTGATCATGATCCGCGCGATCCAGCGCCGGGCGCCGAAGCGGTAGAGCGCCAGGTTACTGGGGATTTCGAAGATCGTGTAGCCGAGGAAGAAGATGCCGGCGCCGAATCCGAACTGGGAGGCGGAGAGGCCGAGATCCTTGTTCATGGTGAGCGCGGCGAAGCCGACGCAGGTGCGATCGAGATAGTTGAAGATGTAGGCGAGCAGCAGGATCGGGACGAAGCGGAGCGCGATTTTTCGAAACGCGCCTGCGGCGACCGTGTCGCTTTCCCCTACCTGCAGCATCGCCGCCCTCCCCTGTTCGTTAGGCCGAACGATAGAGGGGCGGCGCGCGCCTGCCCATCATTTGCTAAGTGCGCGGGTGCTAAGCGCGCGGGCCACTTCGGCGGCGAAGGCGGCGGTGCCGATTGTGCCGCCGAGGTCGGGGGTGCGGGTTTCGGGGCGCTCGATGGTGCGGTCGAGGGCGTGCTCGATCGCGTCGGCGGCGTGGAGCAGGGAGGGGTTGCCGCGGCGCTCGCCGAGCCAGCCGAGCAGCATCGCGGCCGAGCCGATCAGGGAGGACGGGTTGGCACGGTCCTGGCCGGCGATGTCGGGGGCGGAGCCGTGCTGGGCTTGGGCGACGGCGTGGTCGGCGCCGGCGTTGAGCGAGGCGGCCAGGCCGAGGCTGCCGGCGATCTCCGAGGCCTCGTCGGAGAGGATGTCGCCGTACATGTTGGTGGTGACGATGACGTCGAAGACGCTGGCGTCGCGCACCAGGAGGGCGGCCATCGCGTCGATGATCTTCTCGTCGTAGGCGATATCGGGGTAGCGGGAGGCGACCTCGCGGGTGCATTCGAGGAAGAGGCCGTCGGAGATGCGGAGCACGTTGGCCTTGTGGACGGCGGTCACCTTCTTGCGGCGGCGGCTGGCCAGGCTGAAGGCGCTTTCGGCGATGCGGAGGCAGGCGTGGCGGGTGATCTTGCGGACGGCGAGCGCGAGGTCGGGGGTCGGCATGAACTCGCCGGGGCCGAGATGCATGGAGCGGTCGGCGTAGAAGCCCTCGGTGTTCTCGCGCATCGTGACGAGGTCGACCGGGTTGCCGCAGCGGGGCGGGAAGCCTGGCCGCGACTTGGCCGGGCGGATGTTGGCGTAGAGGTCGAGCCGCTTGCGGAGCTGGCCGGAGGGGTTGAGACCGCCCTCGCTGGCGGGCGGGTAGTCGTTGTGCGAGACGGGGCCGAGAATCACGCCGTCGGCGGCACGGGCGGCCTCGAAGACGGCGTCGGGGAAGGTGGTGCCGCTCTCATGGAGGGAAGCGAAGCCGATCTTGGCGTGCTCGAGGGCGAGTTCGAAGCCGAAGGTGCGGGCGGCGGCTTCGAGCACGGCGACGGTGGCGGCGGTGATCTCCGGCCCGATCCCGTCGCCTTCGAGCACGAAGAGGCGGATCTGGGCCATTCGTTTTCTCCCGTTGGTTTCGTGTGTTCGCCGGGCTTGACCCGGCGATCTCGGGCCGCCCCCCCGGGTCAAGCCCCGGGGTGACGAGTTGAGGGCGAGCTTAGCCCGCCTTCAGCTTTGGCGGCAGGTCGATGCGGATGTGGAGTTCGCGGAGGCGGGCGGGCTCTACGGTGGAGGGGGCGCCCATCATCAGGTCTTCGCCCTGCTGGTTCATCGGGAACAGGTTGACCTCGCGCAGGTTCGGCTCGTTGGCCAGCAGCATGACGATGCGGTCGATGCCGGCCGCCATGCCGCCGTGCGGCGGGGCGCCGTAGCGGAAGGCGTTCAGCATGCCGCCGAACTGCTCCTCGACCGCGGTCGGCGGGTAGCCGGCGAGTTCGAAGGCGCGGAGCATGATCTCCGGCTTGTGGTTGCGGATGGCGCCGGACGCCATTTCGTAGCCGTTGCAGACGATGTCGTATTGATAGGCGCCGATCGTCAGCGGGTCCTTGGTGTTCAGCGCCTCGAGCTCGCCTTGCGGCATGCTGAACGGGTTGTGGCTGAAATCGACCTGCTTGGTGTCCTCGTTCAGCTCGTACATCGGGAAGTCGACGATCCAGCAGAAGCGGAAGGCGTCGGCCTCGATCAGGCCGAGCTCTTGGCCGAGCCGGGTGCGGACGGTGCCGGCGAATTTGGGGGCTTCGTCGGGCTTGCCGGCGGCGAAGAAGACGGCGTCCCCGGGCTGAAGGCCGCAGGCGGTGCGGATGGCTTCGACGCGGTCGGGCTCGAGATTCTTGGCGATGGGGCCCTTGGGGCCATCGGCCTCCCAGGCGATGTAGCCGAGGCCGCCGGCGCCCTGTTCGCGGGCCCACTCGTTGAGCTTGTCGAAGAAGCCGCGTGGGCGCCCTGCGGCACCCGGCGCGGGGATCGCCCGGACCACGCCGCCGCTCGCCGCGATGCGGGCGAACAGGCCGAAGCCGGAGCCGGCGAAGGCCTGCGTCACGTCGCGGATGATCAGCGGGTTGCGCAGGTCCGGCTTGTCGGTGCCGTAGTCCAGCAGGGCCTGAGCGAACGGGATGCGGCGCCAAGGCGAGGGGTCGACCGCGCGGCCCTCGGCGAACTCCTCGAACGTGCCGCGCATCACTGGCTCCATCGCCGCGAACACGTCGTCCTGGGTGACAAAACTCATCTCGACGTCGAGCTGGTAGAACACCAGCGTGCGGTCGGCGCGGCCGGCCTCGTCGCGGAAGCATGGCGCAATCTGGAAGTAGCGGTCGAACCCGGCCACCATTGTTAGTTGCTTGAACTGCTGCGGCGCCTGCGGCAGCGCGTAGAACTTGCCGGGATGCAACCGCGCGGGGACCAGGAAGTCGCGCGCGCCCTCCGGCGAGCTCACCGTCAGGATCGGCGTCTGGAACTCGTTGAACCCCGCCTCGATCATGCGCCGGCGGATGCTGTCGATCACCCGGGCGCGCAGGATCATGGTGCGCTGGAGCCGCTCGCGGCGGAGGTCGAGGAAGCGGTAGCGGAGGCGGATGTCCTCCGGATAGCTCGCGTCGCCGGCGACCTGCATGGGCAGCACGTCGGCCGCGCTCTGCACCGCGACGTCGTCGACCTGCAGCTCGATCTCGCCGGTCGGCAGCTTCGGGTTGATCGTCTCCTTGCTGCGGCGGACGACCCGGCCGGTGACGGTGATGACGCTCTCCTGGCGCAGCTCGTCGACGGTCGCGAACGCGGCGCTGCCGGCGGGCAGCACGCATTGGGTCATGCCGTAATGGTCGCGCAGATCGACGAACAGCAGGCCGCCGTGATCGCGCTTGCTGTGGATCCAGCCGGAGAGGCGGGCGGGCTGGCCGGCGTCGGCGGCGCGGAGTGCGCCGCAGGTATGGGTGCGATAGGCGTGCATGAGGCAGGTTTCGCCGAATTGCGGGGAGTGTTCGCGCTCTGTATTGAGGCGCTCCATGCCACGCAAGCCCTCGGCCGAGTTCCCTCGACCCGCCCTCGTCACGACCACCGACGCCCTCTCCGAGTTGTGCGCCCGGCTGCGCACGCAGGAATTCGTCACCATCGACACCGAATTCATGCGCGAGCGGACTTATTACCCGGAGCTCTGCGTGGTCCAGCTCGCGAGCGAGGACGACGTGGCGGTGGTGGACGCGATGGCGCCGGGGCTCGATTTGGAGCCGCTGGGCGAGCTGCTGGCGGACAAGGCGGTGGTCAAGGTGTTCCACGCCGCGCGGCAGGACGTGGAGATCTTCCTCGAGCGGTTCGGCACCGTGCCGGTGCCGATCTTCGACACGCAGGTGGCGGCGATGGTGGCCGGGTTCGGCGACCAGGTCGGCTACGACGCGCTGGTCTCGGCGCTGACCGGGGGACAGATCGACAAGGCGCACCGGTTCAGCGACTGGTCGGCGCGGCCGCTGTCGCCGGCGCAGCTCGCCTACGCCGCGGCGGACGTGACCTGGCTCCGGCCCGTCTACCAAGGCCTGTGCGAGCGGCTGGCGCGCGACGGGCGGCTCGAGTGGGTGCGCGAGGAGATGGGCGTGCTGGCCGATCCCGGGACCTACCGCGCCGACCCGGAGTCGCTGTGGGAGCGGCTGCGGCCGCGCACCAACAACCGGCGCATGCTGGGGCTGTTGCGGGCCGCGGTGGCATGGCGCGAGCGGGAGGCGCAGCGGATCAACATACCCCGGCAGCGGCTGATCAAGGACGAGAGCCTGCTGGAGGTGGCGGCGACGGCGCCGACCACGCCGGATGCGCTGGCCCGTATCCGCGGGGTGACGCGCGGCTTCGCCGAGGGCAAGACCGGCGCCGGGCTGCTGGCGGCGTTGCGGGAGGCGGCGGCGCTGCCGGAGGAGGAGCTGCCGATCGCGCCCCGCGCGCGGGACGGCGCGAAGCCCTCGCCCGCGCTGGTGTCGCTATTGCGGGTGCTGATGGCGGCGAAGTGCGAGGAGCACCACGTGGCGCCCAAGCTGCTGGCGAGCGCGGAGGAGCTGGATCGGCTGGCCGCGGAAGACGAGCCGGACATCCCGGTTCTGCAAGGCTGGCGGCGCGAGCTGTTCGGCGAGGATGCGCTGCTGCTGAAGTCCGGCCGGATCACGCTGGGCGTGGACGGCAAGCGGGTGAAGCTGGTCCGGGTGTGACCGGCCCGGCGGCGCTTGCGCCGTGGGCCCGGCGCGCCCACCCTGGCCGCATGAGCAGATGCGTCGTCCTCGCCTGCCTGCTCCTGGCGGGCTTCGCGGCGCCGGCGCGGGCCGCCGCGCCGGATTCCGCGCCCCCCGCCAATCAGGAACTGATCTACCAGGGCGAAGCGACCGGCATCCTCGGCCGCGGCGTCCATGACCCGGCCGGCGATCAGGTCGGGCGTATCGTCGACGTGCTGGTGGACGACCAGGGCCAGCCGCGCGCGGCGGTGATCGATTTCGGCGGCTTCATGGGCGTCGGCAACCGCCGCATCGCCGTGGCCTGGCGCGCGCTGCATTTCCTGCCGGCGGCGGAGGCACACCATATCCGGATCGACATGACGGTCGATCAGATCAAGGCCACGCCGGACTACAAACCGACCAGCCGGCCGACCGACCAGCCGATGACCATCGCCGCGCCCCCGCCGTCCCCTGGAATGCCGACTTCAGGAAAGTGACGGGTAGAGGGAAGTGATGGGGCCCCTGCGCCGGGGTGAGCGCGGCCTGGACTGGCACAATTTCTTCGTCGCCAACGTCCAGACCGGGTTCGGCCCGTTCATCGCCGTCTATCTCGCCACCGACGCGTGGACCCAAGGCGAGATCGGCGCGGCGCTGAGCGTCGGCACCATCGCCGGCATGGTGAGCCAGCTGCCGGGCGGCGCGCTGGTCGACGCGCTCCAGAACAAGCGGTTCGCGGCCCTGCTGGCCTGCATCGCGATCGGGGCGAGCGCGGTGATGCTCGCGCTGTGGCCGGACTGGCTGCCGGTGCTGTGGGCGGAGGTGCTGCACGGGTTCGGCAGCGCCATGCTGCCGGCCGCGATCGCCGCTATGAGCCTGGCCCTGGTCGGGCGCGCGGGGCTGGGCGAGCGGCTCGGGCGCAACGCGCGCTTCGCCGCCTTCGGCAACGCGATCGCGGCGGCGGTGATGGGGGCGGTCGGCAGCTACGTGTCCGAGATCGCCGTGTTTTACCTGACCGCCGCGCTGATGCTGCCCGCCATCGCGGCACTCGGTGCCGTTCCCGCCGGCGCCGCGACACGGCGGCCGGTGCAGGCGGCGGCGGGCCAAGGCTGGTGGGAGGCCGCCTCCCTGCTGCTCTCCTACCGCGTGCTGGTGTTCGCGGCGGCGGTGCTGCTGTTCCATCTGGGCAACGCGGCCATGCTGCCGCTGGTCGCGGGCGGGGTCACCAAGTCGATCGGCAGCGCGGCGAGCGCGGTGATCGCCGCCTGCATCGTGCTGCCACAGTTGCTGGTTGGCGCCGCCTCGCCGCTGGTGGGGCGCGCGGCCGACCGGTGGGGACGCCGGCCGGTGCTGCTGCTGACGTTCCTGGCGGTGCCGGTCCGCGGCGTGCTGCTCGCGGCGGTGACGGAACCCGTGCCGCTCGTGGGCGTGCAATTGCTGGACGGGGTAAGTGCCGCCGGGTTCGGCGTGCTGCTGCCGCTGCTAGCGGCGGACGTGACCCGGGGCACCAACCGGTTCAACCTATGCATGGGGCTGTTCGGATTGGCAGGCGGGCTGGGAGCGACGCTGAGCACGGCGCTGGCGGGGAGGGTGGCGGACCAGTATGGCAACTGGTTGGCGCTGCTGGCGCTGGCGGCGGCCGGGCTGGCCTCGGTCTTGCTCCTGCTTGTCGCGATGCCGGAGACCCGGCCGGCCGCAGAGGAGATGGTGGGATGATCACCCTCAAGCCCTCGCCTCAGGCGATCAAGCGGCTGCGGCCCTCGCCGCAGGCGATCAAGCGGCTGCGCCGGTCGCCGCTCACCTCGCCGCGGCAATGGCGGCGGCGGGTGCTGATCTGGGGCGGGGCGGTGCTGGTCAGCCTGGTCGCGATCGCGTTTGCGCAATTGGCCGACCTTGCGACGGCCGGGTTCACCGCCCTGGTCGGGACGCGGCCGTGGCTCGCCCTGGTCGTGGCGCCGGCCGGGCTCGCCCTTTCCGTGCTGCTGACCCAGCGCGTGTTCCCCGGGGCGCAAGGCAGCGGCATTCCGCAGGTGATCGCGTCCATGCACCTGCGCGACGAGGCGCTGGTGCGGCGGGTGCTGTCGCTGCGGATCGCGGCGGGCAAGGTGGTGCTGACATTGCTCGGGCTGCTCTGCGGCGCCTCAATCGGCCGCGAGGGCCCGACGGTGCAGGTCGGGGCCTCCATCATGCAGGCGCTCGGCCCGTTCCTGCGCTTTCCGCAGGCGGATGCGCAGCGGGCGCTGGTGCTGGCGGGGGGTGCGGCGGGGATTTCGGCGGCGTTCAACACGCCGCTGGCCGGGGTCGTGTTCGCGATCGAGGAGCTGAGCCACTCGTTCGAGGCCCGGACCAGCGGCACGGTGCTGACCGCGGTCATCATCTCGGGGATCGCGACGCTGTCGCTGGTCGGCAACTACGCCTATTTCGGGACCACCGCGGCCGAGTTCGACCTCGGCACCGCCTGGCTTGCGGTCGTGCTGTGCGGGGTCGCGGGCGGGGCGCTCGGCGGCGGATTCAGCGAGCTGCTGGTCCGGTTCTCGTCGGGCGTGCCGGGACGGTTCGGGCGGGTGTTCGGACGGCGGCCGCTGCTGTTCGCCGCGCTCTGCGGGCTGGTGATCGCCGGCACGGGCCTCGCCTCGCACGGGGCGACCTACGGCACCGGCTACGCGCAGGCGCGCAGCCTGGTGGAAGGGCGGGCGGAGCTGCCCTGGCTGTTCTTCCTGCTCAAGCTGCTGGCCACCTCGGCCTCGTATCTGAGCGGCATCCCGGGCGGGATCTTCGCGCCCTCGTTGGCGGTGGGCGCCGGGCTGGGGCACGCGCTGACGGCGCTGATCCCGAGCAGCCCGGCGGGCGCGCTGGTGCTGCTGGGCATGGTTGGGTACTTCTCCGGCGTCGTCCAGGCGCCGATCACCGCGACCGTCATCGTGCTCGAGATGACGGAGAACCAGCGCATGACCATCCCGTTGATGGCCACAGCGATGCTGGCGTTCGGCGTGTCCCGCCTGGTCTGCCGGCGGCCGCTCTATGGCGCGCTGGCCCGCCGCTTCCTTCAAGCAATGGAAACGCGGCGCTGAGCGAAACTCTCCGGGTCCGTGACGTGTTCATAAGGGGAACAACGTTTAGAAACGGAGGAAGTGCAATGAGGATTCTGGTTGCCGCCATGGCCCTGGCCGCGATGCTCGGCACCGGGGCGGCGCGGGCGCAGACGGCGCTCGACCACGACGTGCAGAAGACGTGGGACAACCTGGTCAACCCGGGACCGCGCGGCGACCCGCGCACCAACTGGGAGCGCCGGCAGGACGACCGCCGCTACGAGCGGGAGGATTACCGCCGCAGCGAGTACCATGCGTCGCGCCGACGCGACGCGGAGCGTGCCGATTGGTGCCGGTATCATCCCGATGCCGACGGGTGCGGGTATCGGCGCTGAGCTCAGTCGCGCGCCGAAAATCGCCGCCGCTCCCGCGAACCGGGAACCTTGCTTTGAGTTAAGGACAGATCAACTTCAGGTTGAGGAACTCTCGATGCGCAACAAGAGCTTGGTCCGTGCACTCGTGATTGCCCTGGTCATGGGCGCCGCCGCGCCGTTGCTGTCGGCCTGCAACACCATGGCCGGCGCCGGCCAGGACGTGAGCGCGGGCGGCAACGCGGTTTCGCGCAGCGCGACCGACGTCAAGCACTCTATGTAACGCGCTCCCGGGATCGGGTATGGGCTGAGCCAAACAGGCTCACTCTCGCGCGCCGCCGCCCACCAGCCCGGCGCGCGCCTGATCCCGGGGGAACGTATGGATTTCGACCTTTCCGACGAACAGCGTCTGCTGAAGGAGAGCGTCGACCGGCTGATCGCCGACCGCTACGGGTTTGAAGCGCGCAACCGTTATCGCGCCGAGCCCGAAGGCTGGAGCCGGGCGGTTTGGGCGCAGTTTGCGGAACTCGGGTTGCTCGGGCTGCCGTTCGCGGAGGCGGTCGGCGGGTTCGGCGGCGGCCCGGTCGACACCGCGCTGGTGATGGAGGCGTTCGGCCGAGCGTTGGTGGTCGAGCCCTACCTGGCGACGGTGATCCAATGCGGGGCCCTGCTCCGCCATCTCGCCAGCCCCGAACAGCTCGAGCGCCTGGTCCCGCCGATCGTGGCGGGCGAGCGCGTCCTCGCCTTTGGGTGGACCGAGCGGCAATCGCGCTGGAGCCTGAACGACATCCGGACCCGCGCGGAGCAGAGCGGCGGGACATGGCGCCTGTCCGGTGCGAAAAGCCTGATTCTGCATGGCGACAGCGCCGACACGCTGCTGGTCACGGCGCGAACCGCGGGCGGGGAACGCGACCGGCACGGGATCGGGCTGTTCCTCGTGCCGGCGGAGGCGGAAGGCGTCGGGCGCCGGGGCTACAAGACGCAGGACGGGATGCGGGCGGCGGAGCTGGAGCTCGACGGCGCCGAAGCGGAGGCGCTGGGCGACCCGGAGGGCGCGCTGCCCGGGCTGGAGTGGGCGCAGGACGAGGTGCTGGCGGCGCTCGCGGCCGAGGCGGTGGGCATCATGGGGGCCATGCATGCGCTGACCGTTGACTACCTGAAGACCCGAAAGCAGTTCGGCCGGGCGATCGGCGAGAACCAATCGTTGCAGCATCGGGCCGTTGACATGTATGTTTCTTTGGAACAAGCACGGAGCATGTCTCTTTTTGCCACAATGATGGCGCAGGAGGCCGACGCGGATGAGCGCCGGCGGGCGATCCACGCTGCCAAGGTGCAGGTGGGGCGCAGCGGCCGGCATATCGGCGAGGAGGCCGTGCAGCTGCACGGCGGCATCGGGATGACGATGGAGTACGCTGTGGGCCATTATTTCAAGCGCATGACCATGATCGAGCGCAGCTTCGGCGACACCGATACGCATCTGGCGGCGTTGGCCCGCCTTGGCGGACTGATCGCGGCCTAGCGGATGAGGGTTTTGCTGCTTCTGGCCGGGCTGGCGGCCCTGCCGGCCTGGGCCGATCCGGCGCGCGCGCCGGTGAACCCGTTCACGGAATGCGACACTGCCATCGAGGCGGCGGCGAAGGGGCCCGGCAAGGTGCCGGACAAGCTGCTGCCGGCGATCGCGCGGGTGGAAAGCGGCCGGCTCGACCCGGCGACGGGCCGGATCCGGCCGTGGCCCTGGACCATCAACGTGGAGGGGACCGGCTACTTCTACGACACGAAGGAGCAGGTGATCGCGGCGGTCCAGGCCTTCCAGGCCAAGGGGATGCGCAGCATCGACGTGGGCTGCATGCAGGTGAACCTGCTGCATCACCCCAACGCGTTTGCCGATCTGGACGAAGCGTTCGATCCCGCCGCCAACGCCCGCTACGCCGTGCATTTCTTGACCGCGCTGTATGCGCAGGCGAAGGACTGGCACCTGGCCACCGCCTGGTATCACTCCATGACGCCCGACCTGGGCGAGGAATACCAGCGCCTGGTGTTCGGTCGGGTGATGGCGCCGATGGGCGGCAGCGGCGGCGGCGGGCCAAAGGCGAACGGGCCGTATGGGGTTTGGCCGCCTCCGGGCGCCAAATTCGCGGCGATCCCGCCGATCGACTTCACCTTCGGCGCGATGGCGGGGGCGGCGCGGACCAGCGCGAAGCTGTTCGGCGGGGTTCCGGTGATGCCGGTGCAGAGCCTGAGCCCACTCGGGGGCCGCCCCGCGAGTTCGGCGGCGGCTGCGGCCACAGCCGCGGCGCCGCCTCGGCTGGCGTTGCCCCGGCCCCTGCTGATGGCCCGCTAAGAGCGCCTTCCAAGACTTTACTAGGCTGGCCGTCTAGCGGCGATTTCCTGCGCTCCGGTGCGACGAGCGAGTGCTCGCGCAGAGCTCACGGCCCACAACGGCCGCTCCGCGACGAGCAAGCGCTCGCGCAGAGCTCCGGTGCTCAGAAATCACCGCCAGCCGACTCAGCCTGGCGAGTTTTGAAAGGCACTCTTTACTCGGCGGGGTGCAGCGCGCGGTGGCCGCGGATCTCGGGCAGGATCGGGGCCAATAGCGCCAGGTCGCGCTCGGCGACGCAGCATAGGTATTCGCACGCGTCCCGCGGGTCGGCGGTGTCCGGGAGCAGCAGGCCGTCCGGCCCGAGCGGGAGCGGCGAGAGGCCGAGGTCCTCGTAGACCTTCAGCAGCTCCGGCCCCGCGCGGTAGACGGCCGGGTCGAGCCCCTCCTGGATCGCGAGGTCGCGCAGGTTCCAGACGGCGGAGATCCGGTCGGAGCCCGCGCCGGCCGGGTCGCCGAGCCCGAGCATAACCCGGCCCACGCGCCGGAACGGGATCGCGGCGCGGCCGGTCTCGCCGAGCACGACGCCGTCCGCCCGCGCCGGCGGGTCGGCGCCGAGCGAGGCGTAACGCAGGCGTCCCTCCCCGGCCCAAGCGAGCCAGCCGACCCGGCCGGGGCGGATCAGCCGCCACAGCGCGAACAGCGCCAGGCCGACCACTAGCGCCAGGGTGATCCTGGTGCCGTTGGAGACGGAGGGCGAAAGGACGAGGTCGATCAGGCTGTTCTCCGCCATCCCGCGCACGTGCGGCTCCATCCGCGCCAGCATCAGCACGCAGGCGACCAGCGCGATCAAGGGCAGCAGCGTGTCAGGCCGCAGCGGCCGGGCCAGGAGGCGGGCGTGGCGGTAATAGGCGTCGCGGAACGGGGCCACCAGCAGGGCCGTGAGCAGCAGCACCGCGGGCACCCAGCGCGCGGCCCCTTGGGCGACGGTGTAGAGCGCGGCCAGGATCAGCAGCATGACGGTGGCGCCCCAGGCCAGCGTGACCCGGCGCGACAGGCCGACCGCGAGCACGATCAGCGCCGCGCCGATCAGCGAGGGGATGAACTGGCCCGCATTGGCGGCGACCTCGGCGAAGTCCGGGTCGATCCAGGAGAAGTTGGGCCGCTGGTCCAGGACGCCGATGCCGAGCAGCATGGCGCCGCACAGCGCCACCGCGCCGGTGGACGCGACCACGGCGAAGCTCCGCTCGGTGGAGAGCAGGACCGGAGCGGGGCTGGGCCGGCCGCGGCGGACCAGGGCGCCGCCGCGCAGCAGCAGCTCGTTGCCGGAGAACAGCGTGCCGGCCAGGAACAGCGGGATGATGTAGTAGTAGAGTCGGAACACGACCACGCCGCCCAGGATGCGGGGCGCATCCATGTAGGGCGAGAGCCCGAGCAGCATGGCGGAATCGAACACGCCGAGCCCGCCCGGGATGTTGGCCGCGAGCCCCGCCGTGTAGGAGCTGACATACACGCCGAGGAAGCGGATGTAGCTCAGACCCGGCGACGGCGGCAGGAGCTGGTACATGATCGCCGCGGTGACGGCGACGTCGACCGTCGCCAACCCCACTTGCACGAACGCCATCCGCCAATGCGGCAGCGTGACCTCGGCGCCGAACAGGCGGATGGTGCCCACGTAGCGCGACAGGCTGACATAGGCCAGCACGATGGCCCATAGCAGCGCGCCGACGGCGTACATCCCCCAGTGCGGGATGACGGCGCCGAGGAACGGCACCGCTTCGGGCTCCATGAACAGGATGACGCCCCCGAGCACCATGCCGCCCAGGCCGAAGGTGAGGCTGCAGAAGGCGACCACCTTGGCGATCTGGAAAGGCGTGAGCCCCCAGTGCGCGTAAAGCCGGTAGCGGACGGCGGCGCCGGAGACCGCGGCGAAGCCGAGATTGTGCGACAGGGCGTAGGCGCAAAACGAGGCGAAGGCGACCCGGCGGTAGCTGACCTTGTGCCCGGCATAGGCCGTGCCGAGCCGGTCGTAGAAGGTCAGCACGCCGTAGGAGAGCACGGTCCAGGCGAAGGAGATGACCAGCGCCCGGGTCGGAATCGCGCCCAGCGCCGCGGTGACGTCGGCGAGCTTGAGGTGGCGGAACTCCTTCCAGACGACGTAGACGGCGCCGGCCAGCAACGCGACACCGAGCGCCGCGGGCAGGTGCCGGGCCCAGCGCCTCACCGTTTCGAGCATGTCAGGCGGCGTCCGCAGCCCGCGCGAGCTTGTCCTCGATCAGCGTGACCGTCTCGGCGATCCCGTATAGCGCGATGAAGCCGCCGAAGCGCGGCCCCTCCTGTTGCCCGAGCAGCACCTGGTAGAGGCAGGCGAACCAGGATTTCAGATCCGGGAACGGGTGGCGCTTGCCGACCTCGTAGACCACGTCCTGGATCGCCTCGGCGCCGGTCCCGGGCGGTAGTGCGCGCAGGCTGTCGGCGAGATCCTCGAGCGCGGCGCGCTCCAACTCGGTCGGCGCGCGGTAGCGCTTCTGCGGGCGGACGATGTCGCGGTAGTAGGCGATGGCGTGGCCGACCAGCGCGTCGAAGAACGGGTGGCGCCCGGGCACGGCCTCGGCGCTGTAGCGCTGGAGGAAGCCCCAAAGCATGTCCGGCGTCTCCGCGTTCACGACGCTGGCCAGGTTGAGCAGCATTCCGAACGGCACCGGGCTGGTGGTGTCGAGGTTGCGGCCGTGCAGGATGTGCCAGGCCGGGTTGACGTAGCGCGCCTCCAGGTCCTGCTCCGGGAGCTTGGCGGCGTTGGCGAGGAACTCGTCGGTGGCGCGGGGGATGACGTCGAAGAACAGCCGCTTCGCCCGCTGCGGCGAGTTGTACATATATTGTGCGAGGCTCTCCGGCGGGCGCGTAGCGCAGCCACTCCTCGACGGAGAGGCCGTTGCCCTTGCTCTTGCTGATCTTCTGGCTGTTCTCGTCGAGGAACAGCTCATAGGTGAAGCCGACCGGCGGCTCCGTGCCGAGCGCGCGGCAGACCCGGCCGGAGAGGCGGACGCTGTCGATCAGGTCCTTGCCGGACATCTCGTAATCCACGCCGAGCGCGTGCCAGCGCATCGCCCAGTCGGCCTTCCATTGCAGCTTGCAGGCGCCGCCGCGGATGGGGGTGGTGAAGCGTTCGAGGCTTTCCGGGTCTTGCCAATCGAGCGTGCCGGCCGCCGGGTCGACGCGGTCGATCCGCACCTGCATGACCCGGCCATCGCGCGGGTGGCGCGGCAGGAAGGGCGAGTAGGTGGCGCGCCGCTCCGGGCCGAGCGTGGGCAGGATGATGCGGAGGATCTCGTCGTGGCGTTCGGCGACGTCGATCAGCGCGGCGTCGAACCGGCCGCTGCGGTAGTAGCCGGTGCTGGAGGCGAACTCGTAGTCGAAGCCGAACCCGTCGAGGAAGGCCTTGAGCCGGGCGTTGTTGTGCGCGCCGAAACTCTCATGCGTGCCGAACGGGTCCGGGACGCTGCGTGAGCGGCTGGCCGAGGAAGTTGGCCAGCATCGCCCGGTTCGGCACGTTGTCCGGCACCTTGCGCAGGCCGTCCATGTCGTCGCTGAAGGCGATCAGGTGGGCGGGCTTGCCGGTGAGCTCCGTATAGGCATTGCGCACCCAGGTCGTGCGCGCGACCTCGCCGAACGTGCCGATGTGCGGCAGGCCGGAGGGGCCGTAGCCGGTCTCGAACAGGGCGACGTCCTTGCCGCTGGAGGCCATGCGTTCGGCGATGCGGGCGGCCTCGTCGAACGGCCAGGCCTTCGGCAACGGCAGTCCGTGAAGATTGGTGTGGTTCTCGGGCATTTGAGCCAAGCTAAAAATGGGGTGCGGCGGGGTCAATCGTAGCGGCCCGGGTTTCTGGGTTTCTTTTGCGGTCGGGGCGTTGGCGGGCGGAGCCGGGCGCGTGATAGAGCGGGCGACGATGCCCGCCTTTCCTCCGATTCCCCTGCCGCACGCGCCGGCCGTGGTGGCCGGGCACGGGCGGGCGGCGCTGCTGACCGGGGATGGCGAGCTGCTGCTGCTCTCGGCGGCGGAGGCGTCGGCCCGGGTCGCGGGCGACGAGACGCCGCTGCTGGTGCACGCGCCGGCGACGCTGCGGCGGCTTGGGCTGCCTCCCCTGCCCTGCCTCGACTTGCTGGAATTATTTGCCTTTGTGCTGCCGGCGCGGCCGGTGGCGCCGACGCCGGGCGGGCTGGCGGCGGCGCTCGAGTTTCCGGCGCCGAAAGGGATCGAAGACGCGGCGGCGCTGCTCCCGGACCTCGCCGAGGCGCTCCTGCGGCGGCTCGCGGCGGGGGCGTCCGTGTCGCTCAACCGGGACGCGGCCGGGCTCGCGGCGGCGATGGGGCGGGCCGGGTGGCCCTGGGCGCGCTCCGTGCTCGCCGCACTCGGGCAGCCGGCGGCCAAGCCGTCGCGGGACGGGCTGCGGGTGTGGATGCGGCTGCCGGAGTGGGAGGAGGCCGCGCCGCCGCCGCCGCCGGGCGACCATCCGGTCGCCCCGGCCGACGCCCGGAGCCGGCTTGCCCGCATCCTTGGTCCCGGGGCGGAGCAGCGGCCGGGCCAGTCGGATTACGCGAGCGCGGTGGCCGAGGCGTTCGCGCCGCGGCAGGCGCGGGGCGACCCGGCGGTCGTGCTGGCCGAGGCCGGGACGGGCACGGGCAAGACGCTGGGCTACGTCGCGCCGGCCAGCCTGTGGGCGGAGCGCAACGGCGGCGCGGTCTGGCTAAGCACGTTCACGCGGCACCTCCAGCGGCAGATCGACGCGGAGCTGGCGCGGCTGCATCCCGACCGGGCCGAGCGGCGGCGGCGGGTTGTGGTGCGCAAGGGGCGGGAGAATTACCTTTGCCTGCTGAACCTGCAGGAGCAGGTGGGCGCGGCCTCGGGCGCCGGGCTGGTGGCGCTCGGGCTGGTCGCGCGGTGGGCGCTGGCGACGACCGATGGCGACGTGGCGGGCGGCGACCTCCCCGGGTGGTTCACGGAGCTGTTCGGACCCGGCCTGCTGCCGGCAATCGCCGATCGGCGGGGCGAGTGCATCCACGGCGCCTGCCCGCATTACAAGGTCTGCTTCGTGGAGCACACGATCCGGCGGGCGCGGACGGCCGACCTGGTCGTGGCCAACCACGCGCTGGTGATGGCGCAGGCGGCCTGGGGCGGGCTCGACGACAACACGGTGCCGACCCGCTACGTGTTCGACGAGGGCCACCACGTGTTCGACGCCGCGGACGGGGCGTTCTCGGCGGAGCTGTCGGGCGCGGAGGGGGCGGAGCTGCGGCGGTGGCTGCTCGGCGCCGAAGGCGGGCGGTCGCGGGCGCGCGGGCTGCGGCGCCGGCTGGAGGATCTGCTGGCGCAGTATCCGGAGCTGCTGCCGCCGCTGGAGGCGGCACTGCAGGCTGCGCGGGTGTTGCCGCTGCCGGGCTGGCCGTCGCGGCTGCTGGCGGAGGGCAGCGTGGGGGCGTTCGAGGCGGTGCTGCATGCGATCCGGGCGCAGGTGCTGGCGCGCTGCACCGGCGACGGCGAGGCCGGCAGCCTGGAATGCGACCTCCATCCGCTGCTGCCCGCGCTCGCGGAGGCCGGCGAGGCGCTCGACCGCGGGCTGCGGCGGCTGCTCGAGCCGCTGCGGGCATTGGCGGATCGGCTCGGCGCGCTGCTGGAACAGGAGGCGGAGGCGCTGGGGACGGAGGCGCGGCAACGGATCGAGGCGGCGCGCCGCTCGCTGCAGCGGCGGGCGGTGCTGCGGCTTGAGGCCTGGCGCGCAATGCTCGGCAAGCTCGCCGACGCGCGGCCGGAGCCCGGTGTGCGCCCGGAGCACGTGCACACGCTGCGGCTCGAGCGGCGAGGCGGCGCCGATCGCGACGCCGGGCTGCACCGGCACTGGCTCGACCCGACCGTGCCGTTCGCCACCACGCTCGCCGCTCCGGCGCACGGGCTGCTGATCACCTCGGCGACCCTGCGCGACAATGGCGCGGAGGATGCCGAGCGGTCCTGGGCCGAGGCGGAGGCGCGGGTGGGCGCGCTGCACCTGCCCTCGCCGGCGTTGCGCGTCTCCGTCGCCAGCCCATTCGACTACGCGGCACAGACAAGGGTCTTCGTGGTCACGGATGTCGGCTGGGAGGTGGAGCAGCTCGCGGGCGCGTACCGGGCGCTATTCCTGGCGGCGGGCGGCGGCGGGCTCGGTCTGTTCACCGCGATCCGCCGGCTGCAGGCGGTGCACGCAAGGATCGCGCCGGAGCTGGAGGCGGCGGGCATCGCGCTACTGGCCCAACACGTGGACGCGATGGACAACGCGACCCTGGTCGACGTCTTCCGGACCGAGCTCGATTCCTGCCTGCTGGGGACGGACGCGATGCGGGACGGGGTGGACGTGCCGGGCCGGGCGCTGCGGCTGGTGGTGTTCGAGCGGGTGCCGTGGCGGCGGCCGGACATCCTGCATCGCGAGCGCCGGGTCCACCTTTCGGGCGGCGACCCGAAGGGGTTCGATGATCGGGAGGCGCGGCTGCGGCTGCGGCAGGCGTTTGGGCGGCTGGTGCGCGCCGAGACCGACCGCGGCGTGTTCGTGCTGCTCGACCGGCGGACGCCGAGCCGCTTGCTGTCGGCGTTTCCGCAGGGGGCGGAGGTCCGTCGGGTCGGGCTCGCGGAGGCGGTGGCGGAGACCCGTGCGTTCCTCGAACGGGTCCCGCTCGCGCAGCAGTAATTTGCAGCGCAGTGCTGGCTCGGCTAGGTTCGCGCCCATGTCCAAGCGCAAGCCCACCACCTCCCTCCTGACCCGGCTCGCGCCGGAGGAGGCACTGATCTGCACGATGGTGCTGGTCGCCGCCGCCGATGGGGCGATGACCGACCGCGAGATCGGCGTCATGTCCGGCCTGGTGCAGACGCTGCCGGCGTTCCACGATTTCCGGAGCGAGCAACTCGTCTCGGCGACGGAGGCGGCGGTCGCGCTCCTGGGAGAAGACGAGGGGCTGTCGCATGCCGGCCAGATGATCCGCGACGCGCTGGAGCCGCGGCTGCGCGAGACCGCATACGCGCTGGCCTGCGAGGTGGTGGCGGCCGACAAGGGTGGCAGCCAGCCGGTGCTGCGGATGCTGGAACTGGTCATGCACGAGCTGCGGCTCGATCCCCTGGTCGCGGCGGCGGTCGAGCGGGGCGCGCGGGCGCGGCACCAGCGGATCACCGTGGGTTAAGCCCGGCGGGCGGCGCGGCGGCATCGCGCCGCGGGAACAGGCCCTCCCCGTCCGGCGTTGACAAGGCCGAGAGCGGCCGCGCCGCCGGACAGCAGGGGAGCATGCGATGGACGAGACCGAGGTGGGCAAGCCCGGGCCTGAGCTGGCGAGCGAGGTCGGCGAGGTGCAGGGGCGGTTCGCCAATGACGCCGCGCTGCAGGACGCGCTGGGGCGGCTGACGCTGCTCGGGTTCGACCACGCCGATTTCAGCCTGCCGGACCCGAACGCGCCGGCACGCCAGCCCGGACAGCGCGCAGGCGGTGGTCGACGACATCGACAAGACGCAGGTGCGGACCATGACGTCCGGCATGGTCGGTGCGTCGGCGGCGTCGCTGGTGGCCGGTGTGATGGTCGCGACGGGGGGCATCGCTGCGCCGCTGGTCGCGGCGGCCGCGGGCGCGACTGCGCTCGGCACGGCGGCGGCCACGACCGGGGCGGGCGTGGTGGCCGACCAGGCGAACGCCGCTGCTCGTGACCGACTCGGGGCGGAGGGCAAGCTGATCCTCGCCGTCCGGACCCGCGGGGCGGACAAGAGGCAGGAGGCGATCGAGGCGATGCGCCAGGCCGGAGGACAGGACGTCAAGGCGATCACGCGCGCCGAAGACGCGATGACAAGGGGCGTGAGCGCGGCGTCCTGGACCGGCTGATACGCCAG
This sequence comes from uncultured Alphaproteobacteria bacterium, assembly GCA_963708585.1. Classification (GTDB taxonomy): domain Bacteria; phylum Pseudomonadota; class Alphaproteobacteria; order Acetobacterales; family Acetobacteraceae; genus JAVVHH01. The sequence continues at coordinate 442,098 of CAVPSW010000002.1, forward strand.
ATCCGCAGAGACGCGGCAGGTACACATCACGCGCTGCCCATAAGAACTCGAGCGGGTCCGCAAGTAGAAGTTGCGGCCGTCCTGCGCGGCGTTAAGGCAGCTCCCAACTTTTCCGCGCTAAGCTGTCGCAGACGCCAAATTGTAACATCCTCACACATACAGGGTGGGGCTTCCGCCGCCGAATCGAAAAAGCGGCCGGAAAATCGGGCCTGCGCGTTAATATGCGCGCCAAAAGCGATTTTCACGGTTTACAAGATCGAACGCCGTTTCGTATGACCCCGGTGTGAGGCGCGCGCTCGGCGGCCCTCTCCGCCGGCAAGGCGATACCGGCGCCTGACAATGCCTGTTCGCCGCATTACTCGCGCGCGACTTCATCTGCGTACGTCCGTGCGCCGAAAGGACTTTCCATGTCGACGCTAGAAGTTGGTGCCAACGCTCAATACGCGACAATTGCGTCCGCAGTTGCGGCGTCTAGGACGGTGACGTGATCCAGGTGCAGGCGGGCACCTACATCAACGACTTCGCCGAGATCACCCATAAGGTCACCCTCGAAGCGCGTCGGCGGCACCGTGAACATGGTCGCCACCGAGCAGATCCCGAACGGCAAAGCGATCCTGATCACCGACACCGACGTGACCATCAACGGCTTCACCTTCTCGGGTGCGACCGTGGGCGACGCCAACGGCGCCGGCATCCGCTACCAGGCCGGCAACCTGGTGATCGAGAACTCGGTGTTCGAGAACAACCAGAACGGAATTCTCGGCGGCGCCGTGCCGGGCGGGACGATCGACATCGAGAACTCGGAGTTCATCAACAACGGCTCCGGCACCGGCTACACCCACGGAATCTACATCGGCGACATCGCCTAGCTCACGGTCAACAACAGCTACTTCACCGGCACCAATGTCGGCCACGAGATCAAGAGCCGGGCCGAGACCAACGTCATCACCAACAGCCGCATCCAGGACGGCCCGAACGGCACCGCCAGCTACACGATCGACCTGCCGAATGGCGGCAACGACACGATCACCAACGACGTGATCGAGAAGGGGGCCGAACTCCCAGAACCCGATCATGATCTCCTATGGCGAGGAGGGCGGCACCTATGCCAACTCGCAGCTGACCGTCTCGAACGACACGCTGCTCTATGACAACTCCGCCTCATCCTCGTCCGTCTTCGTGCGCAACTCGACCTCGGCCCAGGCGACAGTGAGCAACGACAGCTATTACGGGCTGTCGGCGAGCGCGTTACTCAGCGGGACCGGCACGGTCCCCGATGACACGGCGCTCAGCACAGAGTCCGCGCTGAACACCAGCTCGCCGGCCGATCCGGACCCGAGCAGCGGCTCCACCGGCAGCACTGGGTCGTCCACGACGACCACCGGCAGCGGCGGCACCACGTCGACCTCGTCGAACGGCGGGTCGAATAGCGGGTCGAATAGCGGCAGCGGAACATCGACCGCACCGACCGGCGGCCGGCCAGCCGTCATCCTCTACGTCTCGGAGGACGCCTACCAGGGGGACGCCCAGTTCACGGTCAGCGTGGACGGAAACCAGGTCGGCGGCGTGCAGACGGCCACCGCGTCGCATCGCGGCGGGCGCGAGCCAGGCGATCACGGTCCCGGTGACGGCCGGCCAGCACACGATCAGCGTGGGCTTCCTCAACGACCTCTAGGACGGCACGCCGAGCACGGACCGCAACCTCTACGTCGACGAGGCGACGCTGAACGGCCAGACGGTCTCGGGCAGCTCGCTGAGCCTGCTGTCTGGGGGAACGCAGAGCTTCAACGTGGAGGTGCCCTCGACGACGACCACGAGCAGCGGAACGTCGACGTCCAGTAGCGGCACGCCGCCGTCCACGACCACGACCACCCCGCCGGCGTCGAACGGATCGACACGACACGCCCACCTCGGCCAACTCGGGCAGCAGCTTCGTCCTCAACATCTCCGAGGACGCCTATCAGGGCGACGCCCAGTTCACGGTCAGCGTGGACGGCCAGCAGCTCGGCGGGGTGCAGACAGCCACCGCGTCGCACGCGGCGGGCGCGACCCAGGCGATCACCGTCCCAGTGACCGCTGGCCAGCACAATATCAGCGTCGACTTCCTCAACGACGCCTGGGGCGGGACGGCGGCGACCGACCGGAACCTCTACGTCAACGACGCGACGCTGAACGGTCAGACGGTCTCGGGCAGCTCGCTAACCCTGTTCGCGGCGGGAACGCAGAGCTTCAACGTCCAGGTGCCCTCGACCCGACCCCGACAACCCCGACCAGCACGCTCGCGCTGAGCGTCTCGGAAGACGCGTGGCAGGGCGACGCGCAGATGCAGGTCAGCGTGGACGGGAAGGTGGAGGGGACCTACACGGTGACCGCGCTGCACTCGCAGGGGAACAGCCAAACGGTCACGATCTCGGGCATCCCCGAGACCCTCTCGCCGCATGACGTCGCGGTCTCGTTCCTCAACGACGCCTAGGGCGGGACGGCGGCGACCGATCGGAACCTCTACCTGAACTCGATGCAGTTCGACGGGCAGACGGTCGCGGGCGCATCGGCAACGTTCCTGGACGGGCGGGACCCAGCACTTCACGGTCAGCGCGCCGGCGAACTGGGGCGCTACCGCTTAGGCACCAGGCAGGAACTCGGCTGGCGCTTCGAAGGCGCCAGCCGAGACCCTGGTCATCGGCTACTCGTCGTCGTTGTAGCCGTTATAGCCCCGGCCCTGCCCCTGGTATTGAGGCGAGTTGCCGTAGCCGTTGTTGCCGTAGTTGGGGCCGTATCCGTTGTTACGGCCATATTGGCCCTGGTAAGGCTGATAGTTGTTTCCGCCCTGCCCGTAGTTGTAGTTGTTCTGGCCGTTGTAGCCGTTGCTTCCGTTATAGCCGTAATTACTGGTTGTAATTCCCGTTGCTCTGGCCATAGTCCATTATTCTGGCCATTGTAGCCGTTACCTTGCCCGTAGTTGTTGTTCGGGTAGTTCTGGTAGCTCTGGCCGTAGTTGCCGTTCGACTGATTGTTGTAGCCCTGGTTCTGGCCGTTATTCGACGGCAGCCAGTGCTGGCGGTTGTAGTCGAAGTCGTTCTCGTTCAACCACGGGTCGCCCGAGGCGGTCGCCCCGTTCTGGTTGTAGCGGTTCTGGGTCTGCGCGGAAGCGGGCGACGGCCCGAGAGATGCGCCGCCGGCGACGATCGCCGCCGCCAGCGCGGGAAGCAGGAAGCGCTGCATGTGAGGTCTCCTCTGTGCGTTGCTGCCAGTGTTGATCCCGGCTCTCTCGGCACCTGCACACGGGCCGAGTTCGGGCCGAAGACGGCGGCGAAGACCTGCGCCGCTGTGGGCCGAACGCCCCGCGCCCGCGCCCGTTCCGGAGTGGGTGGCCGGGCGCACACGTTATCATTCGTTTAGGGATTGGCGCTCGTGATCACGCTCCCGGGCCACCCGGACGAAGGTCCCGACGATCTTGGAGCCGGCCCGGACCGTGCCGCGCACGGACCCGGCGACCTTGGAGGTGCCGGCGGCGCGGACCCGGTAAGGCACCGGCAGCTTCGAGCAGGCGCAGCCCGGCGCGGGCCGCCTTCATCTGCATCTCGATGTTCCAGCCGTACGTCATCTCGCGCATGTCCAGCCGCGCCAGCCCGTCGCGGCTGATGGCGCGGAGCGCGCACATATCGGTGTAGCGGACGCCGTAGAGCGCCCCGATCATGCGGCCGAAGACGGCGCCGGCCAGGACCTGATGCCACAGCATGGAGCCGGGCTCGCGCACCCCGCGCGTGCGCGACGCGATCACGAAGTCCCGCTCGCCCGCGAGGATCGGGCCGCAGAGGTGGGCGAGTTGGTCCGGCCGGTCCGCGCCGTCGCCGTCCATGAAGGCGAGGACGTCGCATTCGGGCTGGGCGGCGGCGGCCCCCATGGCGCAGGCCCTTCCGTAGCCGCGGCCGCAATCGATCACGCGCGCCCCTGCCGCCTCGGCGCGCTCGCTGGTGCGGTCGGTGCTGCTGCCGTCGGCGACGATGACTTCGCCGACGCCCTGGGCCAAAACTTCGGCGACCACCGGGCCGATCGCGTCTTCCTCGTTCCAGGTCGGGATGACGACGGCGACGCGGCGCAGGTCGATCACGTTGGGCGCGTGCCGCCCGACCCACGCGCCGATGTCGATGAGCGGAGACGCTCACCGACATCAAAGGCTCCAGCGCAGACCGCAGCCTTGGCACGGCTTCGGGGGCGCGTCGCTGACCAGCGAGGCGCGGAAGTCGCGGTAGGCCGGGCCGTTCCAGATTTCCATCAGGTCCTGCGTGGAGGCGTTGCCCGAGCGTGTAGTTCTCGTAGCCGCGGGCCGAGAACGGGGCGATACAGCAGGGCAGCGCGCGGCCATGCGCGGTGAAATACATCAGCGACCAGGGCCGGCGGCACAATGACCAGGGCCGGTCGTCGGCTTGGCGCTTAAGGCTGAGCCCCGGCTCGGTGGCGCCGGACGCGTCGAGGGTGACGCCCAGGCTGTGGCCGAGCGCGGTCGCGTCCGCGATGACCTGCTCCTCCTCGGCGCGCGTGCTCTCGAACAGCGAGCTCTCGCTCCGCGCCATGCCGAAGCCGAGATCGTCGAACACGAGGCGCTGTAGGTGCACCTCCTTGACCCCGAGCCGGGCGGCGAGGCGGACGAACTCCGGCAGTTGCTCGACCGTCTCCTTGAGCCCGGTCAGCCAGAGGCTCACCACCGGCTTGGTCGCCCCGAGCGCGGCCTGGAGGTTGGTGAAGGCGCCGAGGTTGCGGACAATGCGGTCGAACATGTCCTTGCCGCGGACCTTGCAGGAAGGTCGCGGACTTCCGCGGCGTCGAGGCTGACGCGCAGCTCGTCAAGGCCGGTGTCGATGATCTCCGCGTGCTTGCGCGGCGCGAGCAGGGTGCCGTTGGTGTTGAACAGCACGTGGACGCCGCGGGCCTTGAGGTAGCGGATCATGTCCGGCAGGTGCTTGACCAGCATCGGCTCGCCCACGCCGTGCAGCACGACGCGGCGCACGCCGGGCACCTGGTCGACGATGCGGCGGAACAGCTCCATGCTCATGTCGGCCGGCGGCTCGAGGTCCTCGAAGGTGCGCGGACAGGTCTCGCAGAGCAGGTTGCAGCGGTTAGTGACCTCCAGATAGAGGCACACGGGCGGGGCGCTGGCCACGCTGTCGCCGGCGTCGACCGCCTCGAAGTAGCGCCGCGCATCGATCGGGCGGGTGGTGTCCAATGTGCTGTCAGGCATTGTTCAACCTCTCCGCAACTCGATCGCCAGCCAGGCGAGCGCCGGCAGGAAGACGACGGCTGGCCAGAGCGGGTGGCCGAGCGCGAGGTCCTGATATAGGAGCGGCCCCGCGACTGTCAGCCACAGTGCCCCCCATCGCGGAACGACCGTGGCGGGCAGCACGATCGCGGTCAGATACCACGGATAATGCGGCGAAAGCGTGACAAGCATCGCGACGTCGAGGAGCAGCGCATCGCGCGCGATCATTTCCGCGTGGGGCGGACCGGGCCGGGCCACGATCCAGAGCGCGAGCGCCTAGGAGCAGCAACAGCGCGGCTGCCACATAGGCGGGTGCAGCCCAGCCCGGCAGCGGCCCGAAGAGGGCGAGCAGGCGCAGCAGCAGGAAGCCGTTGCCGGCCTCCAGCCCCTCTTCCTTCGCGTAGCCCGGCAGGTAGCCGAACACGCGCCAGCCGGCGGAGGCGTAGCAGGCGTAGCCAGCGGCGATCACGAGGATCGCGGCGACCGGCGCGCGCCAGCCCCGCGGGCGCCAGATCGCGGGCGCGAGCGCCGCGGGCAGCAGCTTGCAGAGCACGGCGACGCCCAGCGCCGCCCCGGCCGCGCCGGGTCGCCGACGGACGGCAAGCAGCAGGGCCAGCCCGGAAGCGGCGACGGCGGCCGCGTCGATGTGCCCGGCGCCGGCGAATTCCCAGATCAACAGCGGATTCCAGGCCCAGACGAGCACGGTGGCGTCCGGGCGTCCCGCGGCGCGCAGCAGGCGCCAGGCGGCCAGGCCGGCGAGGAGGTCCAGCGCCGTCATGACCGCCTTGACCGTCCAGATCGAGGGGGCGAGCAGGCCGATGCCGGCGAACAGCATCTGCGCCGCAGGCGGGTAGATCGTGGGCGCCGTCTCGGGGCGGTTGATGTTGACGAAGATCGCGTCCGGACCGGTGCGGTGGTCGCGCAGCGCGGTGAGCGCCGGGTCGGCCGGGATATAGAGGTACGGGTTGATCCCGGCCGCCTGCACCTTTCCGTCCCAGACATAGCGGTAGAGGTCCGTGCTCATCACCGGCGGCGCGGCGAGCAGGAGGAGGCGCGCCGCGAGCCCCGCGCCGAGCGCAAGCAGGAGGGCGGCGCGCGGGATCGGGAGGCGGAGCACCAGCGCGACGGCGCCGAGATAGACGGCGCCGGCCAGGAGGCGGCAGATGATCTGTTGCCACGCCCGGCCGGTGTCGAGGTCGCCGTACGCACCAGGCGGAAGCAGCAGCCGAGAGGCGAGCACGCAAACGAGCAGCAGCAGGCCGAGGCCGGCCAGCCAGGCGCCGGGTCGTGCGGTCACGCGAAGCTGCGGAGCCGCTCGCGGAGCTCGAAGCGCTCGAGCAGGGTGGTGGTGTGCGGGGCGGCGAAGCCCTCGTTCGCGTCCAGCAGCCGGCGGAGCGCGGCCGGGTCGTCGACATCGAACCAGGTGCGGAGCGCGACGGTGGTCAGCCCCGCCTCGGCCAGCTGCGCGATCGTGTCGGCGCAGGCGTCCTCCGTGCTCCAGCGGATGCGGGCGAAGGGCGCGGCGTGCGGCGCGCGTAGGCCGAGGATCCAGTAGCCGCCGTCCTCGCTTGGGCCGAGCACGGCGTCCGGACCGTCCGGCTCGAGCAGCAGGTGCGCCGAGCGAGCCAGTTCGGCGGTGGGCAGGGTCGGGCTGTCGGCGGCGAGCACGCAGGCGCCGCCGTAGCCACGCTCGAGCAGGGCGCGCATCGTCTCGAGCAGGACGCGGCCGAAGGCCTCCACATCTGGCGCGTCGCCCTTGGTGCCGTCGGCCAGCAGCAGGGACGTGCCGGGCGGGAGCAGGCCGTCGAAGCGCGCCTCCTCGCCTCTCGGCGCGTACGCCACGAACGGGTCGATCGGCGCGTCCGCGGCGGCGGCATGGAGGTTCGCCAGCGTGTCGCATAGGAAGGCGGTGCCGAGGGCGGCCGCCTCTTCGGGGCGGAGCAGGCCCTGCAGCCGGGTCTTCACGTAACCCGGCCGGGGCGCCTTCGCCATGATGGCGACCGCGCAGGTCCGCCCCAGATCCACCGTCACCTCAGAGCCGGGCACGTCAGATGCCGGCGAACCAGTTGAAGCCGAGCTTCTCCCAGTAGCCGCCGGGGTAGGTGTTGGTCACTTCGATCGCGGTGATCCATTTGGGGTTCTTGTAGCCGAGCTTGGTCGACATGCGCAGCCGCAGCGGGAAGCCGAACGGGTCGGCGAGCGGGGCGCGGGCATATTGGGTGGCGAGGATGGTCTGGGGGTGCAGCGCGGTCGCCATGTCGATGCTGCTCGGGTAGTCGTCGGCGGTGCGGAAGGCGACGTAGGGGGCGCGCAGGTCGGCGCCGACCCGCTCGAGGAAGGCGCGGAGCGGCACGCCCGACCACTGGCCGATATAGTCCCAACCCTCCACGCAGACGTGACGGATGATGGTCTCGCGCTGCGGCAGGGCGGCGAGGCGGTCGAGCGTCCAGGGCGTCTTGTCCGCAACGAGGCCGCCGACCTCCAGCTTCCAGGTGGCCGGGTCGACGGGCTTGAGGTCGGTCACGTCGAAATAGGCGTTGAAGATGGGCGGCTTGAGCACCTGGGAGGGGTCGTATTCCGGGGCAAGCCGGTTGGGGTCGAACAGCGCCGCCTGCACCCGGTCGTTCAGCGCCGACATGGCACGGAGCGCGCGACCGACTGCGCCGTCATCGGCGACGTCGCAGCCGGTCAGCGCCGTGAGCGCGCCGAGGGAGAGGCTGCCCCGGATCAGGCCGCGCCGCTCCAACGCGCGGATGAGGGGGCGGTGGTTGTCGAGCACGGCCGGGTCGGGGCGGCGGACGGGGCGGAACGGCGACCTCATTCGGCCGGCTCCACTGCCTGCAGGCGCGGGCCGCCGGTCAGCATGGAGAGGAGGGTGCGCGGCACCAGCAGCGAGAGCGCGACATGGACCAGGAGGAACAGCACGAGGGTCGTCATGCCGACAAAGTGGAGCAGGCGGGCGGATTGGAAGCCGCCGACGAGGGCCAGCAGCGGCGCGAACTGGACCGGCTTCCAGATCAGCAGCCCGGTCACGACCTGCAGGACCCCGGCAGCGATGGCGACGAGGTAGAGGATCTTCTGCACCGCGTTGTACATGGTGAGGTCGTCGTGGGCGAGGTGGAATCGGAGCGTTTCGCGCACGGTCTCGACCACGTCGCGGACGCGGATCGGGAACAGGCGGCGGCGGAAGCGGCCGGTGACGAGGCCGTAGGCGAGGTAGGCGACGCCGTTCAGCACGAGCAGCCACATGAAGGCGAAGTGCCATTGAAGGCTCTTGGCCGCCCAGCTGCCGAGCTTGATGGCGTGGGGGAAGTGGAGGCCGTTGAGGATGACGGAGTCGTTATAAATGCCCCAGCCAGAGCCGATCATGACCAGCATGGCGACGGCGTTGGTCCAGTGCATGATGCGGACCGGCCAGGGGTGCAGCCGCGCTCCGCTTCCCGCTGCCGTGCGCCCCAGCATGACCGCCTTCCCCGCTCGCTGCCGGGCGGAGTTTATAACATTTGTCGTGCGGATGGACCGGAATTGGTGTTCTCATTCGGACATGGCTGTCCGCCTTGCCCTGCTGCTGCTCCTGCTCGCACCGGCGGCGCTGGCGGATGCCGGCAATCGCTTCCCGCAGCCGGTGCGCGCGGGCGACCTGATCGGGCGCAAGCTGATCGGCGCCGAGGAGGCACAGCCGCTGCTTGGCCATGTCGAGGGCGTGCGGCGCGGGGCGGACGGCACGCTCCTCGTTCAGGTGCGGACCTGGAGCCTGCTGCCGTGGCGCGACCGCACCGTGCTGGTCCCGCTCGGCGACGTGGCGCTGCTGGGCGAGGAGGTGGCGCTGACCGGGTTAGGATCAGACAGGCTCTCGGCGCTCCCGACGGGGGATGCCGGACAGGCGGTGCCGCCGGACGAACAGATCAAGGTTGGTCTGGCGAAGCCGTTCCATTGAGGGCTAGGCAAGTCAGGCCGATACGATAGGGCTCTGAACGGCCCCCCTGTCCTTCGGCACTGCGGAAAGCTCGCGTTTGAAGGCGCGGTCGGGAAGGTGCGATACCCACTCGAACGACCGGCGCAGATGGGTGCGCATGGCGCACTCGGCACGGTCGGCATCGCCCGCCAGGATCGCCTTCGCCACCAGCACGTGATCCTGGTGCGACACGGCGGCATTCTCGGCGGCCATCGCGCGCCCGATCTGGAACATCATCACCGGGAGCTGAAGGTTGTCGATCAGCCGGAACAGCAGGTCGTTGCCGGAGAGGGTAACGATGGTTTGGTGATACAGCCGGTTGTGACGGATGAAGGTGCTCCAGGCCAGCTCCCGCCCGGTCGGGCGCACCTCGTCCCACACGGAACGGAACCTGCGCCGGTTCTGCCCTTGGCCGATCTGCTCGGCGGCGAGGCGGGCGGCCAGCCCCTCGAGGTTCTCGCGCACCTGGAATAGGTCGCGTACCTTCGCGCCGCGACAGGTGACGGACGGCGGCACCGCGGTTGGGAACGAGTTCGAGCATCCCTTCGGCGGCAAGGCGGCGGAACGCCTCGCGTACGGTGCTGCGGCCGACGCCGAGATCCTCGGTCAACTCGCGGGCGATCAGCCGCTGGCCGGCAACGTAGCGGCCCTCGAGGATTCCCTGGCGCAGCGATGCGATCACCACGTCCACGCTCTCGCCCCGGCGCTGGCCGGCGAGCGGATCGAAGTCGGCGGCGAGGCGCTGTAGGGCGGCATTTTCCGACACGGTGGGCCTCCAAGCGACATGCGTTGACAGGAAGATTGGCCGCCCATAGTGTCTGACAATCCTGGCGCAATAACAACCGCCGGGGCGGCCGGAAGGCCGTCGGGAAACGACCACATCGGCGGAAGCGCGCGTGCTCGAACGCTATCATGACCAGCTGGGCGCCCTTCGTCCGTCCGGTGCTGACCGGATACTGACCGCTGCGGACGGGCATCGGTTCGGCTGCTACCAGGCCCGCCCGGCTCGCGTCGCCGGCGCCATCGTCCTCTTGCACGAGATCTTCGGCCTCAACGCGCATATCAGAGAAGTGTCCGACGGGTACGCCGCGCGCGGCTTCGCGGTGATCGCCCCGGCGCTGTTCGATCGCGCCCGCCGCGGGAGCGCACTCGGCTACGGCGCCGCCGACGTCGAGACCGGAAGGCGCTTGCGCGCCGCCATCGCCTGGCAGGACACGTTGCGCGACGTCCAGGCCGCGATCGATGCCGCCGCCGCGGATGGGCCGGTGGCCGTCATCGGATATTGCTGGGGCGGGTCGCTGGCGTTCCTGGCGGCGACCCGGCTGACGGGGCTCGCCTGCGCGGTCTCCTATTACGGGGCGCAAACGGTGCCGTTCGCCCAGGAGCGGATCCGCGTTCCCGTGCTGATGCATTTCGGCGAGCTTGACCCGCGCATTTCGGCCGCCGACCGGGAGACCATCCGCCGGCACAACCAGCAGGTCGAAATGCACCTGTTTCCCGCCGACCACGGCTTCAACTGCGATCACCGAGCCGAATTCCACGCGCCGAGTGCTGAAGCGGCTCTCGCGCTCACGCTCGACTTCCTCGGCCGCACTCTCCACCAACCGTAAGGAGCATTCCCCTACATGGATCTTGGTATCAAAGGGCGGGTTGCGATCGTCTCCGGCGGCAGCCGCGGCATTGGCCGGGAGACCGTTCGGCAGTTCCTGGAGGAGGGCGTGAAAGTCATGACCTGCTCGCGGCATCCCGAACAGGCCGAGGCGGCCTGCGCCGAGTTGCGTCAGCAGACCGGCGGCGACGTGCGCTCGATCGGCGCCGATATGGCGGAGCCGGAGGATGCAGGCCGGCTGGTGGACGCCACAATCGCCGCGTTTGGGACGGTGGACATCCTCGTGAACAACGCCGGCACCATGTATTCCGGACGTTTCGAGGAACTGAACGAAGAGGGGCTGCAGCACCAGCTCGACACCAAGCTGTTCGGCTGGATGCGCATGATCCGCCGCGTGTTCCCGATCATGCGTGACAAGGGCTGGGGCCGCATCGTCAGCCTGATCGGCGGCGCGGGCAAGGAGCCTGATCCCTACATGTTCGGCTCGGGGATGACGAACAGCGCGTTGCTGAACATGACCAAGTCCCTGTCCACCGAATTCGCGCCGCACAACGTGCTGGTCAACGCGATCTGCCCCGGCTGGGTGGCGACGGACCTGTGGGTGCGCAACGCGGGCGGCCTGCAGAAAGAGTTGGGGGTGCAGTCGGAGGAGGAGGCCCGCCGACTCGCCACGCGCAAGAACGCGCTGGGCCGGTTCGGCCGACCGGAGGAGCTGGCCAACGTCATCGCGTTCCTCTGTTCGGAACGGGCGAGTTATGTCACCGGCGTCTCGCTCAACACCGATGGGGGGCGGCTGAAGGGGCTCTGGTAGGAGCAGGGCCGATGGAACTCGGGCTGCAGGGCAAGGTAGCGATCGTCACCGGGGGCACGCGCGGGATCGGCCTCGCCGTGGCGCGACGCTTTCTCGAGGAAGGGGTTTCGGTCGCGATCTGCGGCCGCGACCTCGGACGGCTTTCGGAGGCGGAGGCGGCCCTATCGCCCGCGGGAACGGTCCTCGCCCACGTGGCCGACACCGCGGACGCGCCCTCCCGCGAAGCATTCGCGGAGGCCGTGCTGGCACGGTTCGGCCGGGTCGACATCCTGGTCAACAATGCCGGCACGCATGTGCGCGCGGCGCTCGACGATATGACGGAGCAGCAGCTGCAGAGTCAGCTCGGCGACAAGCTGTTCGGCTTCCTCGGCATGATCCGTGCCGTGCTGCCGGCCATGCGCCGGCAGGGGGACGGGCGCATCGTGAACATCATCGGCCAGGCCGCCCGCCACCCGCATCCCGATCGGCTGCCGTCCGGGATCACCAACGCCGCCGCGCAGGCAATGTCCAAGGCGGTCGCCGACGCCGTCGCGCGCGACAACATCCGGGTGAACGTCGTCTCGCCGCAGTATATCGAGACCGAGATCATCTCCCGCATGATCGACAAGGAGATGCGCGAGCGTGGCGTATCGCGCGAGACGGCAATGGCGGGGTTCACGCGCGCTAACGTGTTGGGGCGGCTGGGCCAGGCGGACGAGGTCGCGGACCTGGTGACGTACCTCGCCTCCGACCGCGCGGACTTCGTCACGGGCAGCTCGGTGTCGGTCGACGGCGGCTACCATCGTTACGTTTTCGGATAGGAGCGGCCGTATGGACCTCCAACTCTCTGGCAAGGCCGCCATCGTCACCGGCGGTACGAGCGGTATCGGGCTGGCCATCGCCCGCCGTCTGCTGACGGAGGGAGCGTCGGTCTTGGTCTGCGGGCGTGAGCAGGCCAAGCTGAGCGAGGCGCTCGCCGGGTTGGGCGGCGCGGGGCGCGTGGCCGGAGTCGCCGCCGATGTCGGTGACCCGGCCGCCGCGGCGCGGGTTGTGGACGCGGCGGCCCAAGCGTTCGGTCGGGTCGACATCCTCATCAGCAATGCCGGAACGCATCTGCGCGGCAGCCTCGACGAACTGACCGCCGAACAGGTGCTGGGCCACTTCCGCACCAAGGTGATCGGGCCGTGGGAGCTGGCACGGCATGCGGCGCCGCATATGCGCAAGCAGGGAGGCGGCCGGGTCGTGCTCGTGATCGGCCAGGCGGGCAAGGTGCCCGGCCGCAATACGCTCGCCAGCGCGGTCGTCAACGCGGCCCAGCACGCCTTCGTCAAGTCGCTCTCGGACGATCTTGGCCGGGACAACATCCTGGTCAACGCGGTCTGTCCGAGCCGGATCAAAAGCCCGCTCACCCATGACCTCGTCATCGACGAAGAGCGCTGGCTGGGCCGCAGCCTCGAGCAGCAGGAAAGCGGATGGGGCAGCACGGTGCCGCTGGGACGGTGGGGCGAGCCGGCCGACATCGCCGACGCGGTCGCCTTCATGGTCTCCGGACGGGCCGGCTACATTTGCGGCGCGAACATCGACGTCGATGGCGGCCACCAGCGCATGATGTTCTGAGGGGCCGTGATGATCGAGCTGCGCGGCATCGGCAAGGTCTTCCACAAGGGACGCGAGCAGGTGCGCGCGGTGGCCGGTGTCGACCTCGAGATCCGGCCGGGATCGGTGGTCGCCCTGATCGGCCCGTCGGGCTGCGGCAAGTCGACGCTGCTGAACATGATCGCCGGGCTGTACGAGCCTACGGAGGGCAGCGTCGTCTACGGCGGCACGGCCATCACCGACGTGAACACTAGGGTCGGCTACATGACGCAGAAGGACAACCTTCTGCCGTGGCGCACCGTGCTCGACAACGTCGCCCTTCCGCTCGAACTCGCGGGCATGTCGAGGCCGAAGCGCGAGGCCGAGGCGCGGCAGATGATCACCCATGTCGGGCTGCAGGGGTTCGAGACGAAGTTCTCGAGCGAGCTCTCCGGCGGCATGCGCAAGAGGGTGTGCCTGGCGCGCATGCTGCTCTATCGCCCGGAGGCACTGCTGCTGGACGAGCCCTTCGCGGCGCTGGACGCGCAGCTTCGCATCGCGATGCACGAGCTGCTGCTACGGATCTGGGCCGAGGGCGGCCAGACCATCGTGCTCGTGACGCACGACCTGGTGGAGGCGATCAGCCTGGCCGAGCGCGTCGTCGTGTTCACCCGCCGCCCCGCCTGCGTCGCCTTCGAGGAGACGATCGACCTGCCGCGCGAGCGCGACGTCGGCGAGATCCGGTTCACACCGGAGTTTCACCGCATCTACAACCACATCTGGGCGCGGCTGCGGCAGCAATACGAGGAGGCGGCATGAACGTCGGGAGCGTGCGCGAGGCGCCGATCCGGACGGACGCGGTGCGGCCCCGCCGCCGGCGCCGGCTCGGCGAGGTCGGTCTCCCGACCATGGCCGCGCTGCAAATCCTGCTTGCGCTCGTGCTGCTGGCCGCGTGGCAGGGCGCGTCGGGCCGCCTGGTCGACTCGTTCACGATCAGCTCGCCAACCGCGGTGCTGGCCCGGCTGTGGGAATGGTTCTCGACCGGCACGATCTTCCCGCATGTTTGGGCGACGCTCTACGCCACCGTACTCGGTTTCCTGATCGGCGCCGTGGCGGGCGTGGCGCTCGGGGTATGGCTCGGCCTGTCCGTGTTCGCGAGCCGGCTGCTCAACCCCTTTATCTGGGCCTTCAACGCTCTGCCCAAGGTGGCGCTGGCGCCACTGTTCATCCTCTGGTTCGGGCTGGACATCTCGTCGAAGGTGGCGATGGGCGCCGTGCTGGTGGTGTTCCTGGTGTTCCTCAATACCTTCGCCGGCGTGCGCGAGGTCGATCCGGACCTGGTGGACACGCTGCGCCTGATGGGGGCGACCCGGCAGCAAATCCTGCGCAAGGTGGTCCTGCCCTCGGCGACATCGTGGATCTTCGTCGGCCTGAAGACCGCCGTTCCGTACGCGCTGATCGGTACCATTATCGGCGAAATGATCGCGGCCACGCGCGGGCTCGGCTACCTGGTGCAGCGCGCCGGCAGCGAGTTCGACACCGCCGGGGTGTTTGCCGCGCTGGTGGTCATTGCCTTCGTTGCGGTCGCGCTCAACGAGCTGGTCGGCGCGGTGCAGACGCGGCTCGAACGTTGGAAAATCGTAAGCCGCTGAGGGAGGCCCAACCATGATCCGCACACTGGTCTGTTCCGCATGGCTGTTCCTGGCCGCCCTGCTGCCCTGCACGGGCGTACTGGCGCAGGAGAGGGTCAGGATCGTCAATATCGGCCACGGCTACTTCGCCGGGCCGCTCTACGTGGCCATGCAGGAGCACCTGTTCGAGAAGCATGGGCTGACGCCGGAGGTGATCACCGTGAACGGCGGTTCGCTGGCGTACCAGGCGGTGTTCACCGGCCAGGCCGATTTCGGCGTGCTCAGCTACGAGCATCTGCTCGAGGGCGCGGCGCAGGGCCGCTATCTCACCGCCATCTTCAACATCGCCGACCGACCGCTCAATAACGTCGTCGGCGATAAGGCCTTGGTGCAAGCGAACCAGGGCAAGAGCCTCGCCGATCGCGTGCTGGCGCTCAAAGGGCACCGGGTGGGATCGCCCTCTGCGGGCGGGTCCGGCGAGAAAATGCTCGAAGTGCTCGGACGGCGCTACGGCCTGAAAGTTCCGGGCGATGTCAGCTTGGTCTATCTCGGTGCCGACGCCGGGTCCTATGTCGGTGCGTTCCGCGCCCACGTGATCGACGCCGGCATGCCGTTCGAGCCGGCCGGCGTGCTGCTGGAGCAGGAAGGCCTGGGCGCCACGCTGATCGACATCATGAACGGCGAGGTCGAGGAGTTCCGCGACCTCATCTTCATGACGGTCAGTACCACCCCTTCCATGTTGACCCAAAATCCGGCGCTGGTGCGCAAGGTCGCCGAGACGTTCGCGGAGGCGCAGGCGATCCTGCTCGACCCGCCGCGGGGCAAGGCGATCATGGCGAAGGAGTTCCCCAAGTTGTCCCCGGAGGCCAATGACAAGGCCTACCAGACCGTCAGCCAGATCTGGTCGAAGACCGGCCGGATGACCCAGGACGGGGCGAAGAAAGTGTTCGACTACCTGCACCCGAAGGGTGAGGCGATCGACTACGGCAAGACCTTCACCAGCGAATTCATCCCGCACTCATGATTTCGGGCGAGGAGCTTATTTCGGGCGAGGAGCATTGGGCTGACAAGGGCGACGTCTCGCTGTTCTTGTGGCGCAAGCGCGGCGCGGACGGCGTGCGGACCCGGCCGCCCATCCTGCTGGTGCACGGGTCCTCGCTGTCGGCCCTGCCCACCTTCGATCTTCAAGTGCCTGGGCGCGACTACTCGTTCATGGATCACCTCGCCGGGCACGGCTGGGACGTCTGGACGCTCGACCACGAAGGCTACGGGCGGTCGACCGTCACGGAGGGCAACTCCGATGCCGCCTCTGGGGTCGAGGACCTGCGCGCGGCCGCGCCGGTCATCGCGCGCGAGACTGGGGCGGAGCGCCTCCTGGTCTATGGGCTCTCGTCCGGCGCGTTGCGCGCCGCCTGCTTCGCGGCGGCCGAGCCCGCTCGAGTGGCCCGGCTCGTTTTGGACGGCTTCGTGTGGACCGGCGAGGGCTCGCGTACGCTGGCCCTGAGGCGCGAAGGTGTCGCTGATTTCCGTGCCCATCACCGCCGTCCCATCGACGCCGGCTTCGTCCGCAGCATCTTCACCCGCGACGAGCCGGGAACCAGCGAGGAGGCCGTGATCGAGGCCTGCGCCACGGCCCAACTCGCCTACTCGGCGTCGGTCCCGACCGGGACCTATCTGGACATGACCACCCGGCTGCCTCTGGTCGACCCGGCGCAGATCCAGGCACCCACGATGGTGCTCCGCGGCGAGCACGACGGAATCGCGAGCATGGAGGATTTGCTCGAGTTCTTCCGCCGTCTGCCCTTGGGGGACAAGCGGCTCGCCGTGCTGCCCGGGCTTGCCCATGTCACGCCACTGGGGACAAGGCGGCACCTGCTGTGGAACGCCGTGCGGGAGTTTTTCGCCGCCCTCGCCTGAGGAGCCCGCGGATGCCCTGGCCGGGTTACGCGCGCGCCGGGGCGCGGCGGGGCTTGCTCGGCACCGGATTGCGTAGAACGCCGCGGACGAGATCGGCCGTGCGTTCGAAGTGGCGGTTGAGCAGCGCGACCGCTTTGTCCGCATCGCGCGCGATCGCCGCTTCCATGATGGCGCGATGCTCCTGCTCGTTCGGCGGTCGCGCGACGCCCGCCATGCGCGCGACGTGCCGATAGCGCTCCGCCGCTTCGAAGAGCTGCTGGCAGAAGCCGGTCAGCCACTCCGAGCGGCACGCGGCGACGAGCTCCGCATGGAAGGCTTGGTGCGCCTGTTCCCAGGCCGGGTTCCGCGCCCGGCGGTCCTCGCCCGTATGTCGCGGCGTGCGCGAGAGGCGGTGGAAGCGGAGCAGCACCGCCTCCTCCCACTCCGGCCCACCATGCCGGATCGATTCGCGCAGCCCGATCTCGTTGAGCCAGCACCGGGCCCGCAGCAAGCCGTCGAGGCCGGCGAGATCGAGCGGCGCGACGGCGAAGCCGCGGTGATCCTCCTGGCTGACGAGTCCCTCGCTCGAGAGCCGGCTCAACGCCTCGCGCAGCGGGCTGAGACCGACGTCGAACTGCTCGCAAAGCGCACGAATGCGCAGGCGCTCGCCCGGCACGAGCGTGCCGAGGATGATGGCCTGGCGCAGCGCCCCGTACGCGGACGAAGCGAGCGTCTGCTTCTGCGGGCCCCCCTCTGCTATGTCCATCGCGCCTCCTTCAGGTCTTCGCGGCGGGACATTGGGAGGCCGACAGCGGGCGGTAGGCCTCCTCCACCGGGATCGTCGCCCGGATGTCGTAGTAATCCCAGGGATAGCGCGACTCGCCAGGCTTTTTGACCTGCGCGAGGTACCAGGGATAGGCGAGCCGTCCATCCGGCCGGATGCGTCCGCCCTTGGCGAAGAAGTCGTCGACCGGCATCGCCCGCATGCGCGCAGCCACGGCCGGGCCGTCCGTTCCGCCCGTCGCGGCGACCGCCTTCAAGTAGTGCGCGATCCCCGAGTAGATGCCCGCGTGGTGCATCGTCGGCATCGCGTTCATCTGTTGGAAGTAGCGCTTGGACCAGGCGCGCGTGTCGTCGTCGTGATCCCAGTAGAAGCCGGTGACGGCGTACATCCCGCCGGCGATGTTGAGCCCCAGCGTGTGCACGTCGGTGACGTCGAGCAGGAACGGCACGAGCGTTTGCCCACCCTGCGGGATGCCGAACTCGACCGCCTGCTTGATGGAGTTGACGTTGTCGGGCAGCCCGTTCGCCAGGGCGATGATCTGCGCGCCGGAGCCCTGCGCCTGCAACAGGTAGGAGGCGAAGTCGCGATTGTTGATCGGATGGCGGACGATGCCCTTGACGGTGCCGCCGCTGGCTTCGATGGCGGGTACCGCGGCTTTCAGATGGTCGGTGCCGAAGACGAGATCGGTCGCCAGGAAGAACCAGGTCTTGCCGCCCGCCTTCAGCACCGCCTCGGCCGTGCCATGGGCAAGGTTGTAGGTGTCCATCACCCAGTTGAACACGGTGGGAGCGCAGTTCTTGCCGGTGAGCTCCTCCGTCGAGGCGTCGTCGACCATCATGATCTTCTTGCGGTCGCGGGCGATCTCCATGACGGCAAGCGCGATGGCGGAGTTCGGGATGTCGGTGATGACCTCGACACCCTCCTCGTCGAACCATTTCCGGGCGATGCCGGAGGCGACGTCCGGGTTCTGCAAGGTGTCGGCCGAGACGATCTCGATCGTCCGCCCGGCAACGTTGCCGCCGGCGTCGTCGACGGCCATCTGCGCCGCCACCAGCGCGCCCTTCCCGGAATAGTCGGCGCCGAAATTGCTGAAGCTGCCGAGGATGCCGATCTTCAGTGGCGGCTTGGCCTGCGCGTGGGCCCACCGCGGCGCGCTCGCGCCGAGCAGCGCGGCCGGCGCGGCGGCGAGCAGTCTGCGACGTTGCATGTGTCGTCCTCCTCCCTTTCTCGTCATGCGTCGTGGGCGACCACGGCATGACCAGGGCCGGCCAGTAGCCGATGCCGAACAGGGTGAGCAGCAGGTAGGCGCAGAACGCGCCCAGCATGTACTGTGCGGACCCTGCCGGAGGAGACGATCGCCGACTTTGCGGCCGCCGGGTTCTTCCGGGCGATGCAGCCGCGCCGGTTCGGCGGGCTCGAGCTCGACTTCGACGTGTTCGCGCGCGTGACCTGGGAGCTGGCGCACGGCTGCGCCTCCAGCGCCTGGGTGCATTCCGTCGTCGCCGAAATGGGATGGGTGATCGCCTGCTTCCCGGAGCAGGCGCAGGAGGAGATCTGGGGCGAGAATCCCCAAGCGATCTCGAGCGCGTCCTTCATCCCGGCGGGCAAGGCCGAGAAGGTCGCGGGCGGCTACCGCGTCAGCGGGCGGTGGCCGTTCGTGAGCGGCTCCGATCACACGCAATGGGTGCTGCTGACCGCCGCCTGCGCCGACGGCGTGGCGCGGCGCCGCTGATGAACTTCCTCGTCCGTCGCGAGGCGGTGGACACGATCGACGACTGGTTCACCCTCGGCCTCTGCGCGACCGGAAGCCGCAGCCTCTCGGCATCGGAGCTGTTCGTCCCGGAGCACCGCGCCGTGCTCTATGACGCGCTGCTGACCGGGCGCACGCCGGGCGCGGCGGTTCATCCGCAATACGGGCTGTGCAGAACGCCGCGCCAGTTCCTCACGGCCTTCTCGATCTCGCCGGTGATCGCCGGGTTGGCCGATCGTGCGTTGCGTCTCGCGCTCGAGAATGCGGAGAAGAGCCTGCGCTCGCCTGCGGGGATTCGCGACATCGGCGCGCTGCAGCTGAAGATCGCGGAGTCCTCGGTCGAGAACGGCACCGTGCAGATGATCATGGCGACCCGGCTGGAGGAGGCGCGGGACCGCATCGGCGCGGGCGAGCAACTCGGCGAGCGCGACGTGGCCGCCAACCGGCTCTACGCCTCCCACATGGTCCGGACGGCGATGGGCGTCATCGAGCGGCTCTGCACCACGCTTGGCTCGCGCTGGGTGTATCAGGGCGATCCGTTCCAGCTCATCCTGCGCGACGCGATGACGGGTGCGACGCACCGTGGCTTTACCTGGGATATCGCGGCGCACGCCTACGCGGCGAGCATCGGCCTCGTCGCGCCATAGGCGGCGTGATCACACCAGCCCCTGATACGAGCCGCCATCGAGCTGCAGCATCTGGCCGCTGATGAACCCGGCCTTCGCACTGCACAGAAAGGCGCAGGCAGCACCGAACTCCTCCGGGCTGCCGAGGCGCTTTGCCGGCAGGTTCTCCGCCATGCGGCGACGCGCCTCCTCCCGGGTGATGTTCTCCGCCTTCATCATGCGGTCCGCCATGAAGCGCTGGCGGTCGGTA
This sequence comes from uncultured Alphaproteobacteria bacterium, assembly GCA_963708585.1. Lineage (GTDB taxonomy): Bacteria > Pseudomonadota > Alphaproteobacteria > Acetobacterales > Acetobacteraceae > JAVVHH01. Next base: position 462,221 of record CAVPSW010000002.1, read on the forward strand.
TCGATGCGCTCGGGCAACAGGTTGTTGATCGTGACGTTGTCCGCCGCCGCGTCGCGCGAGATCGCCTTGCAGGCGGCGACGAGGCCGGTGCGCGGCGCGCTCGACAGCGTCATGGCCGGGTTGCGCGGGGACTTCACGAGCGCGGAGACGATGTTGACGATACGCCCGAATTTTCGGGCGCGCATGCCCGGCAGTACGGCGCGGATGATGTCGAGGGGTGCGAGCATCTGCGCCTCGAGCGCGAACATCCATTCGGCGCGGCCGAAGTCCTGGAAATTGCCGGGTGTCGGCCCTTCGTTGTTGGTCACCAGGATGTCGGGGTCAGGGCAGGCAGCGAGGAAGGTCCGGCGCCCGTCTTCCGTGTTGATGTCCGCCTGCACCGTGGATACATCCGCGCCCGTCTCGGCACGGACACGCTCGGCGGCCTCGCGCAGCCGGTCGGGATTGCGGCCGTTGATGGTGACGGCACAACCCTCCGCGGCGAGCGCCGTCGCGCAGGCGAGGCCAAGTCCGCGCGACGACGCGCAGAGCAGGGCACGGCTTCCCTTGATGCCGAGATCCATCTCAGACTGTATCTGCTGGGGCGCGCTCGGCGAGGAAGCGTTCCAGCGTCACCGGGCTCGGGGGATGAGTGGGCTCGCGCAACGGCACGCCGAGGAACGGGGTCGCCTGCTCGAACCAGCGCCGCTGGGCCGGCAATCCCCAGGGGACCGAAATGGACGCGTCGCGTGGGTCCCATCGCACGGGCTCGAGCTCGATATCGGTGATCAGGTAATGCGTGTTGAACAGCTCGACGCGGTGCCCGTCGGGATCGCGCAAATAGACATAAAGCGCGTGTCCCGGCCCGTGACGACCTGGGCCGCGTTCGACGTCCGCGCCGTAGCCGAGCGCGCCGGCGACGTCGCAGGCGCGGAGCATGGTGTGGAGATCGACCGAGGTGAACGCGACGTGGTGGAGCCGCTGGCCGCTGCCGCGGAAGAAGACGATGTCGTGCGGGTTGCCCTTCCGCTGCAGGAACACGCCGCCATAATCGTCGCTGCCCTCCGGCGCGACGTATTCGGTGAGGCGGAACCCGGCCGCCATCCAGAACTCGCACGCGCCGCGCACGTCCGGCGTGAGGATCTGGTACTGATCGAGACGCTGCGCCGCGCCGCCTCGATAGAGGTGGAACTGGGTGAGCAGCCGCGGCAGCACGTCCATTGTCGCGCAGAACTCGACGACGAGGCCGAACGGATCGTGCACGCGCAGAGTGCGGCCTTGATGCGGGCGCTCGACCCATTCCACGGGACAGCCCCGTTCGGCGAACCAGGTGGCAGCGCGGTCGAGATCGCGATCCGCTTGCACCCGCATGCCGAGCGCCGCGCAGCCGCGCGGTTCGGTGGTTTGCTGCAGCACCAGGCTGTGATGGCAAGCCTCTTCGAGCCCGCGCAGGAACAGGGTGCCGTCCTCCTCGGCCGTGACAGCGAGCCCGACCACTTCGGTATAGAACCGCCGGCTCGCTTGGAGGTCGCGCACGGTGAGCACAACATGGCTTGCGCGGGCCACCATGGGTCGTCATTCGCCCATGCGGACCCTCTTCTGTCAATTGGATGATCGAAACTCTGTGCCGTATTCAAGGATGTACGATTTCACGGACGGCCGGCCAAAGCTGCAGCCCGCGACAAGGACCCACTGATGCCCGCGACACCAATCTACGAAGCGCTCGCACATGCCTTCGTCGCCGAAGACACGGACACGCTGTTCGTGCTCACCGGAGACGGCAATATGCACTGGGAGGCGGCGCTGTCGGCGCAGCCGGGCGTGCGTTCCTTCCATGTGCGCCATGAGCATGCGGCCTGCGCCATGGCGTCGTCCTACGCCGTTGCGAGCGGGAAGGTCGGCGTCGCGTCCGTGACCTGCGGACCGGGCCTCACGCAAATCATGACGGCGCTGGCGACGGCGGTGCAGGCGAACATCCCGCTGGTCGTGTTTGCCGGCGAGAGTCCGATGAACCTGAGCTGGTACAACCAGCACATCGAACAGGCCCCGCTCGTGACCGCGACGGGGGCCACCTACATCGCCGCCCACAGCGCCGCGCAGGTGCTCAACCAGGTCCGGGAGGCGTTCTATGTCGCGCGCACAAGGCGGCGGCCCGTGGTCCTCGGCGTCCCGCTCGACCTGCAGCAGCACATGCTCGATCCCGCACCGGAGTACACACCTTCGACCGCGTTCGTACCCGATACCGGGCCGATGGTGCCGCACCCAGCGTACGCGAAGAAGGCCGCCGCCGCGCTCCTGGCCGCCCGCCGGATCGTCGTGGTCGGCGGGCGCGGCGTCGTGCGGTCCGGGGCGCGCGAAGCGTGCGAGATGCTGGCCGACCGGGCCGGGGCGCTGCTCGCCTCCACGCTCCCAGTCCGCGATCTGTTCGACCACCATCCGCAGTCGATCGGGATCGCAGGCGGCTTCTCGCACCACGTCGCCCGCGCCCGGTTCGAGCAAGCGGACCTCGTGGTCGCGGTGGGCGTCAGCCTGACCAACTACACCACGGATTCCGGGCGGTTGTTTCCCCATGCCACGGTTCTGCAGATCGACCCGGCGCCGGAAGGCTTGCGGCATGGGCGCAAGGGCGCCGACCTCCATTTGCGCGCGGACGCGCGGGAGGGGATCGAGGCGTTGCTGCGCCTTCTCCCTGCCGAGCCCTGGGCGGCGGAGGGATGGCGGAGCGACGACCTGCCGCGGCAACTCGCCAGGTCGGCCGACCTTGCGCAGTTCCCGCCGGAACCCGGCTTGCATGATCCGCGCGAAGTCGTGGCGGCGCTCGACGCGGCGATCCCCAGGGACTGGGAGGTCGTCAACTCGTCCGGCCACTGTTCCTACTTCTCCGCCCAGATGCGCGGCCGATCGGCGGACCACTTTCTCGCCATCCGGGAGTTCGGCGCCATCGGCAACGGGCTGTGTTATGCGACCGGCCTGGCCGCGGCCCGGCCGAACCGGCCGGTCGTGCTGATCGACGGCGACGGCGGTTTCCTCATGCATGTGCAGGAGCTGGAGACGCTGCGCCGGCACGGGTTCAAGCTGCTGGTGTGCGTGCTGAACGACGGCGCGTTCGGCTCGGAGATCCACAAGCTGCGGGCTGACGGGCTGAGCGAGCACGGCGGGATCTTCGGTCGCGGCGACTTGGCGGCTATCGCCAGAGGCTTCGGGCTGGGCGGTGCCGTGGTCGACGACCTCGGCCGGCTGCCGGCGCTGCTCGAAGCGTTCCGTGATGGGGAAACGACCGTGGTTTGGGACTTTCCGATCTCCGACCGCGTCACCTCTCCGGTGATGCGCCGAATGCTGGACGCGAAACGGAAATGATTGCCGGTGGGGTGCTGCCGCGGATCATGGTGGCTGTCCTTGTCGAGTGGGGTTGCGTCCCGTACATGCGCCAGCGTCGAGCGCCGGTGATCTGATGGTCGAGACACAAGTCCTGAGGCGCGGAACAGGGAGGATGGGAATGCAACACATCGTTTCGGTGGTCGGCGTGGCCGCCCTCATGCTGGCGGCCGCCATCGCGCCCGCCTCGGCGCAGCAGCACGTCGTGCTCTATTCATCCAACGACGACACCGTCAACAAGATGGTCGGCGACGGCTTCAAACAGGCGACCGGGATCACGGTGGACGTCGTCTCGACCGGTTCGGGAGTCCTGTTCCGCCGGGTCGCCTCGGAGGCCGGCAACCCGCAAGCCGACGTCGTATGGGGGGTCAGTACCGCGCTCCTCAAGCAGAACGCGAAGTATTTCCAGCCTTACGCGGCCAAGGGTCGCGATGCCGTCCCGACCGAGTACCGGGATGCGAATGACCTCTGGATCGGCACCAACCTGCAGGTCGTGACCATCACGCAGAACACCAAGGCGATTCCGACCGGACAGGGGCCGAAATCCTGGACCGACCTCCTCGATCCGAAATGGAAGGGCAAGATCGCCTACACCGACCCGGCGAATTCGGGGTTCTCCTACGCGGCCGCAACGCTGCTCCTGGGGCTTTGGGGCGACGACGATGCAGCGTGGAAGAAGCTCTCGACGCTTCTTGCCAACACGAAGGTGCTCAATCGCTCGACGCTGGTGTTCGACGGCGTCGGCAGCGGCGAGTACCCGCTCGGCATTTCGCTCGAATATGCCGGGTACCTGTGGGCGCATAACGGAGCCCCGGTGGAGGTCATCTATCCGGCGGACGGGACCACGGCGCTTGCCGAGGGTGCCGCCGTGCTGAAGGGCGCGCCCGACCTCCAACCGGCCCACGCCCTGGTCGACTACCTGGCCAGCAAGGAGACGCAGGAGATGCTGCTGCGCGCGACCTTTCGCCGTCCGGCGCGCCAGGACATCGACCTCGCCTCCGTCGCCCACGGGATGCCGCAGCTCTCCACGATAAAGATCCTGCCCTATGACGACGCGAAGTGGGAAGCTGCGCGCCGCGACACGCTGAACAAGCTGAGGACCACGATCCAGAACACGCGCTAGCCGCCACCGTTCGTGGCCGATATCCGCCTCGAAGGCCTGACCCGAAGCTTCGGCCCGGTGCGGGCGGTCGACGGTATTTCGGTGAGGATCGAGCAGGGTGAACTGTTCACCCTGCTCGGGCCGTCCGGCTGCGGCAAGACCACGCTGTTGCGCATGATCGCCGGGTTCTGCGACGTCGAATCGGGTGCCATCTGGTTCGGGGATAGAAGGATCGATCGCCTGCCGGCACATCGGCGCGACATCGGGATGGTGTTCCAGAACTACGCCATCTTCCCGAACCTGTCCGTCGAGCGGAACGTGGCCTATGGCCTGCGAGCCCGCAAGGTCAGCCGGTCCGAGATCGCGGCCCGCGTCGGGACGGCGCTCGAGCGGGTGCGCCTCGGCGGTTATGGGCAGCGATCGCCGCACCAGCTCTCGGGCGGGCAGCTTCAGCGCGTGGCGATCGCCCGCGCGCTGGTGATCGAGCCGGCCGTGCTCCTGTTCGACGAGCCGCTGTCGAACCTCGATGCGCAGCTCAGGACGGAGATGCGCGTCGAGATCCGGCAATTACAGCAATCGCTCGGCGTCACGTCGATCTATGTCACGCATGACCAGGAGGAGGCGCTGGCGATCTCCGATCGCGTGGCGGTCCTGCGAGCCGGGCGGATCGAGCAGGTCGATACGCCGGAGGCGATCTACCGGACGCCGCGAACCGCCTTTGTGGCCGAGTTCCTCGGCGGCACCAACATGCTGCGCGGGACGCTTGGCGCCTTCGACGGAAGCGACACCGCCGTGACGGCGGCCGGGGCGGTGGTGCGGGTGCGCGGCCGGGTCGGCGAGCCCGGCGCCGCCGTGCTCCTCTCGATCCGGCCCGAATCGCTCCGCGTGGCCGACCGCTCCGACCCCGGAAGCCTCGCGGCCCGGCTGGTCCTGCGCGAATTCCTGGGGCCGTTTCAGCGGCTCCATGCGGCCCTGCCCGACGGAACCCCCATCCGCATCTCGGCTCTCGGGAGCGACGCGGCGAGGGTGGATGCCGGCGGATCCCTCAATCTGGCTTACGATCCGGCGCAGGTCCTGGCGTTCCCAGCGGCATGAACAGCTTCCGCCGCAGCATCGTGTTCGGGGCGCTCGCCTTCCTGGCGGTGTTCCTGCTCTATCCGCTGTTCCTGGTCTTGGCCACGAGCCTGCAACTCGACGGAAGCGGGCCGCTCACGTTCGACAACTATCGCATGCTGCTGACCAGCAACTACTATCTGGCCAGCATCCGTAACAGCCTCGCCGCGGCCGCGCTCGCCACGCTCGGCGCGAGCCTGATCGGCGTGCCCCTGGCCTTCTGCCTGGCCCGTGTCGACCTGCCGGGGAAGCCGGCGCTCCTGACCCTCGCCGCGCTGCCGCTCGCGCTACCGTCGTTCGTGAGCGCCTATGCGCTCGTCCTGATGCTCGGCCATGCGGGCGTGGTTACGACGGCGCTGGGGCGGATCGGCATCCCGCTCGGGTCGATCTACGGTTTGCCGGGCGTCGTCATCGTGTTCACGTTGACGCTCTACCCCTATGTGCTGATGCCGGTGCTGGCCGGCTTCCGCGCGGTCGACGCGTCGATCGAGGAGGCGGCCCGCAATCTCGGCGGCTCGCGGCCCTACGTGTTCCGTACGGTGCTCCTGCCCGTGGTCATGCCGGCCGTCCTCGCCGGGGCGCTCCTGGTGTTCATCGAGGCGCTCGAGAATTTCGGCGTGCCATCCGTGCTGGCCGAGGACCGCCCCTTCCTGGCGGTCGACATCTTCAAGCTGTTCGCCGGCGAGGCCGACAGCAACCCGGCCGCCGCGGGGGCGCTCAGCGTGCTCCTGATCGGCCTAACGACGGTGGCGCTCCTGGTGCAGCGGCACTACCTCGGGCGTCGCCGCTTCGCGACGGCATCCCGCAGCGCGCCCCCTTCCCTTCCGCTGAGTCGCGGCATGCGCCTGGCTGCGATCGTCTTCAGCTGGGGGATCGTGCTGCTGTCCCTGCTACCCTTTCTCGCGGTGGTCCTGATCTCGTTCCTGCGCTTCCGCGGGCCAGTGTTGAGCTGGGAGCTGGGGCTCGGAAACTACGCCTTCCTGTTCGGAGGCTCGTTTCGTCCCTTCTCCAACACGCTCCTGCTCGCAAGCCTTGGGGCGGCAGCGACCATGGCGATCGGGGCGCCGATCGGCTACGTCGTAGTGGGACACCGGTCCCGGTTGGCGGCATTGCTCGACGTGATCGGCATGGTCCCCTTCGCGGTGTCCGGGACGGTCCTGGCGATCGGCCTCATCCTGGCCTTCAACGGCGGGCCCCTGCCGCTCACCAGCGGTTGGCTCATCCTGGTCATCGCCTATGTGGTGCGCAAGCTGCCCTTCGCCGTGCGCTCGGCGGCGGCCATCGTCCACCAGCTCGACCCGAGCCTCGAGGAGGCCTCGATCAATCTCGGCGTCTCGCCGTTCAGGACCTTCGCGTTCCTAACCGTGCCACTAATGGCGAGCGGCCTGGTGGGCGGGCTCGTGCTCGCGTGGATCACGATCGCCTCGGAGCTCAGCTCGACGATCGTGCTTTATACGAATCGTTGGTCGACGGCGACGGTCGTCATGTTCCAGTACATCGAGGGGACGGGTGCGGGAGCGGCGACGGCGACGGCAGCCATTCTCATCCTGATCACGGCGGTGCCGCTCCTCCTCGTCAACCGGTTCTTGCGCCGGCAGGAAACGACGGTGATCTGAGCAGCCACCACACCTTGGTCTTGGGTCGTGCCACAATGACTTGGCGGTCCACTGGTGGAGGGGGTTGGATTCGAACCAACGTAGGCGTACGCCAGCGGATTTACAGTCCGCCCCCTTTAGCCACTCGGGCACCCCTCCGCAGAGCGCGGCGGTTAGCGCGGGAGGCGCGGCGCTGTCAATCGGACCGGCGATGGCGCGGACGCGCCGGCGCGTGTATAGGGCGACATGCGATCTCAAATTTCGGCGGACGCGGCGTGGCCGGCGCGGCCGCCGCCGGATCGCGCCGGCGGCGGGGCCGCGGCCGAGCCGGCCGCCGGAGCCCGGCGAGGCGCCGAGACCGAGCGCCGCCCCGCGCCACGGCCGCCGCCCGCCCGCGTCGAAGCCGCGCGCGCGACCGAGACCTGCGCGCGCCGCCCGCGAGACGCTGCGCGCGCCGCCGCCGCCGCGCCCGCCGCACCGGCGGCACCGCGCCCGTCGGGCCCGGCGGCGCCGCGCGGCAGCGTTTGGCTGCACGGGACGCACGCGGTCGAGGCGGCGCTGGCCAACCCGGCGCGGCGGCTGAAGCGCCTGCTGCTGACGGAGGACGCGGAGGCGCGCGCTGGCCGCGCGCCTGCCGCCGCCCTGGCCGCTTGCGGCCGAGCGGGTCGAGCGCGGCAAGCTCGACCACCTGCTGGGCCGCGACACGGTGCATCAGGGCGTGGCGCTGCTGGCGGACCTGCTGCCGCCGCCGTCGCTGGCCGCGGTGCTCGAGCGGCCGGGTCCGGTGCTGGTGCTGGACCAGGTGACGGACCCGCGCAATATCGGCGCCGTGCTGCGCAGCGCCGCGGCGTTCGGCGCCGCCGGAGTGGTCACGCAGGATCGGAACGCGCCGGAGGAGACCGGGGTGATGGCCAAGGCGGCGTCCGGCGCGCTCGAGCGCGTGCCGCTGCTGCGGGCGATCAATCTGGCGCGCACGCTGGCGGCGCTGAAGGCGGCCGGGCTGTGGGTGGTCGGGCTTGGACGCGGCCGGGCGCGCCGCTGCGGGGCGAGGCGCTGCGGGAGCGACGGGTGGCGCTGGTGCTGGGCGCCGAGGGCGCGGGACTGCGCCGGCTGACGCGCGAGACGTGCGACGAGCTGGCCGGGCTGCCGATGCCGGGCGGGATGGAGAGCCTGAACGTGTCGGCGGCGGCGGCGGTGGCGCTGTACGAGCTGGTCCGCGGCGGCGTGAGCCGCGTTCGCGGCCGGGCACGCGGCGACGCTGCTGCAGCGGGCGCGGCGGGCAGGCCCGGCCGAGGGCGCCGCTCGAGCGGCTCGAGCCGGCGGCGCATCCGCAGACGCATGGAGGACGGGATCGCGGCGCAGGTGGCGCTGGCCGGGATGCAGGGCGCGAGCAAGCCGGCCGGGTTCAAGATCGGCGCGACGGCAAGGCGGATGCAGGAGTATCTCGGGCTCGCGGGCCCGGCGGCCGGGTTCATGCGCGGAAGCCGGACCTGCATGGGAGCGGCAGCACGCTGGCCTGCGAGCGGGCTGCTGCGGCCGGGGGTGGAGTGCGAGATCGCGGTCCATCTCGGCCGCGACTTGCCGCCCGGCCCGTGCACGCCGGAGGCGGCGCGCGCGGCGGTGGATCGGGTGATGGCGGCGATCGAGCTGGTCGAGAACCGCTACGTCGATCTCGGCCGCGTTCGGCGCGCCGGCCATGGTGGCCGACCAGGTGTTCCATGCCGGGGCGGTGCTCGGCGAGCCGCATCCCGGCTGGGCGGAGCTCGACCTGCTCGGGCTGCACGGGACCATCACCGTGGATGGCGAGGTGCGCGGCGAGGGCTATGGGCGGGATCTGCTCGGCGGGCCGTTCCATGCGCTGGCGTGGCTGGCCGGGTCGGCGGAGGCGGCGGCGTTCGGCGGGCTTGCGGGCGGGACAGGTCGATCATGCTCGGCAGCGTGTGCCCGCCGGTGTGGCTCGACGGGCCGGGCGTGGTCGAGGTGTCGTTTCCGCCGCTGGGTAGCGCGCGCGTTTCGCTGGTCGCGGCGGGGCCATAACTCTCCGTTAACCGCGATGCGCTAGGGTTGGCTTCGACCGCGTTTGCTACCCCTGCGGACCTCGTCGCGCCAAAATGGCTTTGTGGGCTGTGTTCTGACATGACGGAATGGAACTCGCTGTCTGAGCCGCTGCAATTGCAGCTCGCCGCAGCGGCGCTGCGCGAGGCGTCGGAGAACCTCGCGGCCTATGCGGAAGCGCTGGCCGCGGAGATGGAGGCCGGTTTCATGTCCGATCGCGGCGGGCACGAGGCGCTGCGTTTGTTCGCCAACATCGTGCGCGCGGTGCACGCGGCCGAGACCGCGGGCGTGGGCCACGCCTGAGGGGAGCGAGGCCGCCGCTTAGGCTTCGCCACCCTCACCCAGGCCCTCTCCCGCGAGCGGGAGAGAGTTTGGGCGGAGTCGTGGTTAGCCGTTGTGTGAGTTGCTCGGGATCGCGACGAAGCGGGGCTGGCCGTCGCGGAGCACCCGGAGCGCCACCGCCTTGCCGTCCCGGCGCGCCGCCCGGATCGTGTCGGCGGCTTCGGCCGGATTGTTGACCGCCTTGGAGCCGACGCCGACGAGGAGGTCACCCTGGTGCAGCCCGGCCGTCTGCGCCGGCGAGCCCGGCCGCACCTCGGCCATCACCGCCCCGTGCGCGCCCTCCGGCAGGTTCAGCTGGCCACGCAACTCCGGCGACAGCGGGGCGAGCGCCACGCCGATGCTGTGCTCGCTCTGGCCGGCTCCGCGGCGTTCGCGGACGCGGTCTGCTGATCGGGCAGCGAGGCCAGCGTGACGTTCATGGAGGTCTGGTTGCCGTTGCGCAGCACGTCGAGACCTAATGGTCGCCGGGCTTGATGTCGGCGATGGTGCGGGCCAGGTCGCGCGGGTTGGCGACGTCCTTGCCGTTGACCTCCTCGATCACGTCGCCCGCCTGCAGCCCCGACTTCGCGGCCGGGCTGTTCGGCTCGACGCTGGCCACCAGCGCGCCATGGGTGTTGGCGGGCATGCCCGAGCCCGCTGGCGATGCCGGCGGTCAGGCGCTGCGTCTCCACGCCGAGATAGCCGCGGGTGACGTGGCCGTCGGCGACGAGCTGGCTGCACGACGTCCTTGACCACGCTGCTCGGGATGGCGAAGCCGATGCCGATGCTGCCGCCGGTGGGCGAGAGGATGGCGGTGTTGACGCCGATCACCTCGCCGTCCTGCGTGAACAGCGGGCCGCCGGAGTTGCCCTGGTTGATGGCGGCGTCGACCTGCAGGAACTGGTCGTACGGCCCGGCGCCGATATCGCGGCCGAGCGCCGAGATGATCCCGGCGGTCACGGTGCCGCCGAGGCCGAACGGGTTGCCGACGGCGACGACCCACTGGCCGGGCCGGACGTGGTCGGAGTTGCCGAGCTTCAGCGAGGGCAGCGGGTGGTCGGCGTGCACGCGAAGCACGGCGAGGTCGGTGCGCGGGTCACGGCCCACGACCTTGGCCGGGAGCTGGGTCCCGTCGTCGAGCGTCACCGTGAACTCGTTTCCGGCCGCGGCGACGTGGTTGTTGGTCACGATCGTGCCGTCGGAGTTGACGATGAAGCCGGAGCCGCGGGCCTCACGCTGGCTGCCGTCCTGCTTGACGGTGACGGAGACGACGGCCGGGCGGACCTGGGCGACGAGGTCGGCGAAGTCGGGGATCGGGTGCGCGGTGCCGGAGGGCTCGATCGGGCGCGCGGTTCGGCGCGTCCTGGGCGTAGCCCGGCACGGAGAGCGCGCCGAAGCCGCCGAGCGCGGTGCCGGCGAGCAGCGCCGCGAGCAGCGCGCCGCGGCTGCGGTTCAGGCGGAGTTTCTGCAACATGGAAGTTCCCATCGGTTGATGATGCCCACTTAAGGGAGGCAAGCCTACGGACTGATTTCCCACGGGTGAAAACGGTGTCACGGAGAGGGTTGACCAGTTGCGTGCATGTGCGCATATCTCGGCCCTGCTCCGACCAGGTGATCCGATGCTCGCACCCGCCCTCCACGCGTTTTTGGCCCGGCGCGGCATCCATTATGGATGGGTGATGGCGGCGACCACGTTCTTGGTCATGCTGTCGACCTCGGCGGCGCTGGGCGTGCCGGGGGTGATGCTGCTCCCGCTGCGGACCGAGTTCGGCTGGCCGATCGCGGCGATCGCCGGCGCACTGTCGCTGCGGCTCCTGCTCTACGGGGCGCTCGGGCCGTTCGCCGCGGCCATTCTGCTGCGCTACGGCTACCGGGCGACGGTGCTGACTGCGGTGCTGCTGATAAGCGCCGGGCTGGTGCTGGCAACCTTCGTCACCGCGACTTGGATGCTATGGGTCACCTGGGGCTTGGTCCTCGGCGTCGGCTCCGGGCTGACGGCGATGGTGCTGGGGGCCTCGGTGTCGAACCGGTGGTTCACCGAGCGGCGCGGGCTGGTGATGGGCATGCTGGGGGCGAGCTCGGCGACCGGGCAGCTCGCGGTCATGCCGTTCGCGGCGTGGCTGGCCGAGCATGTCGGCTGGCGGCTCGCGGCCGCGCCGGCCGTCGGTGCGTGCCTGGTGGCCGGCACGCTCGCCTTCCTGTTCGGGCGCAACCATCCGGCCGATCTCGGCATCGCGCCCTACGGGCAGCGCGGGACCGAACCGGCGCCGGTCCCCTCTCACCGCAACCCGGTGGCCGCGACACTCGACGCACTGCGGACGGCGTCGCGGGTTCCGGTGTTCTGGATTCTCGCGGGCACGTTCTTCGTCTGCGGGCTGAGTACGAACGGGCTGGTGCAGACGCATTTCATCCCGCTGTGCCACGATTTCGGCCTCGGCGAGGTGCAAGCGGCGTCTATCCTGGCGGCGATGGGGGCGTTTGACTTCGTCGGCACGATCGCGTCGGGCTGGCTGTCCGACCGATACAGCAATCAGTGGCTGCTGTTCTGGTATTACGGGCTGCGCGGGCTGTCGCTGGTCATGCTGCCGTACACCGATTTCTCGGTCTACGGGTTGTCGCTGTTCGCGATGTTCTATGGGCTCGACTGGATCGCCACGGTGCCGCCCACGGTGAAGATCGCGACCAAGGCGTTCGGGCGCGAGCAAGGCCCCCTGGTGTTCGGCTGGGTGTTCGCGGCGCATCAGCTCGGCGCGGCGACGGCGGCGCTGTTGGGCGGGCTGTCGCGGGACGTGCTGCTCAGCTATTGCCTGCGTTCTATGGCGCGGGGATCGCGTGCCTGGTGGCGGCGGTGGCGGTGCTGTTCGCGCGGGTGCGGGCGCCGGCCGCGCGAGCGATCGCCGCAGCTTCCTGAGAAGGCCAGGAAGGAGCGGCGTCTCAGAAAGAAGTTGTCGGCCTCACGAGGTCGTGATAGCAACTTTCCGTCATATCATGATCGTGAAAAGTCATGGCTCAGGTGGCGAGTGGCTCATTTGCCGACGTAATCCCACGGACGCCGAACCGGATTTGGTTTCCGCGCAAGAGGTCCCTCGCCGAACTGGTGCGCCTCGCGGCATTCGCCTTCAGCGTGATCGCCGGGTTGTCCTCGATAGCGGTTGGTCTGTCCCTCTTCGTCGCGCTGATCGTTTCTGCATACGGGTAGACTCGAGAGCTGTTGCTCGCCGCCGGGCTTCGCAGACGAGCGTTGTGGGACACTTACCTCGACAGCCGGTGACGCGCGGCCCGCTCCAGGACGACTGCGAGGAGCCCGGCGAGTAGGCCCCAGAACGCGGCGCCGATGCCGGCCAGGGTCATGCCGGAGCCGGTGACGACGAAGGCCAGCACGGCGGAGAAGCGCTCGGACTCGCGGTGCAGCGCGGAGGCGAGCGCGCCGGTGAGCGGGGCCAGCAGCGCCGTTCCGGCGACGGTGGCGATCAGCACCGGCGGCAGCGCGGCCAGCGCGCCCGCGAACGAGGCGCCGAAGGCCGCGAATACGAGGTAGCAGACGGCGTAAACCGGGCCGGTCAGCCAGCGCTTGGCCGGGTCGGGGTGCGCGTCCGGGCTGGTGCAGATCGAGGCGGTGACGCTGGACAAGTTGATCGAGTAGCCGCCGAGCGGGCTGAGCGCCAGCGTGGCCAGGCCGGTGATCACCAGCGCCGGGCGCATCGGCGGCGTGTAGCCGTAGGTCCGCAGCACCGCGGCGCTCGAGATCTGCTGCGTCGCCATCGTCACCAGGAACAGCGGCAGGCCGAGCCCGACCAGGGCGTGCGGCGAGAAGGCGGGCGGCATCCAGGCGAAGGTGGAGAGCGAGGCGGCGGGGACCGGGAGCGCGTAGCCCTCGACAGCCGCCAAGGGCAACGCGACGGCCATGGTGACCAGCGGCGCGGAGGCGGGGTGGAACAGCCGGGCCAGAAGGAAGACGAACAGCAGCGGCAAGACCAGCGCCGGCGCGGACGGGACGGCCTGGAACAGGCCGAGGGCGAAGCGCAGCACCAGCCCGGCGAGCATGCCGCCCGCCACCGACGCCGGCAGCCGGGCGATGGCGTTGCCGAGCGCCGGGACCGCGCCGGCGAGCACCATCAGCGCCGCGGCGAAGAGGAAGGCGCCGACCGCCTCGTCCATGCCGGTGCCGGGCGGCGCGGCGGCGATCAGCACCGCGCCGGCCAGTGACCAGGCGGTCACGATCGGCATGCGGTAGCGGACGCTGAGGTAGGCGGAGGTCACGGCCATGCCGAGGCAGAGCGAGGCCACCCAGGACGAGGTCTGGTGGGGCGTGGCGCCGAGCCGGCGCGTGGCCTCGATGATGATCGCGAGCGTGCCGACGAAGCCCACCAGCGCCGCGACCAGCGCCGAGGCAATCACCGAGAACCGCACATCCCGCTCCCTCCGCCGGGCATTGTGACGGGGTGGCGATTGACCGTCACCCCTCCGCCGGTGCAGTGCAGCCCAATGTTGATCCGGCGCCTCTATGCTTTCTTCGAGCGCCTGATCCCGCCGACAGGCCCAGTGCCTCAGGCGGTGCCGCCGGCGAACCTGCTCGGCTTCTTCTGGTATTTCGCGCGTCAGGCGCGGGGCGTGCTGCTGGTCCTGCTGATCGCCGGGCTGTTCACCGCGGCGTTCGACCTGGCGATCCCGGTCTGCATCGGCCGCATCGCGGCGCTGGTCGCGCACCATCCGCGCGAGACCCTGCTGGCGGACGAGTGGCGGCAGCTGCTGGCAATGGCGGTGCTGATCCTGCTCGGGCGACCGGCGGCGCTGATTGTCGAATTCCTGCTGACCAACCAATCGATCAACCCGAATTTCGCCAATCGAGTCCGCTGGCAGAGCCACTATCACGTGGTCCGGCAGTCCTGGACGTTCTTCCAGAACGACTTCGCCGGGCGGATCGCGAACCGGGTGATGCAGACCGGCCCGGCGCTGCGCGAGGTGCTGACGGTCGGGGTCGATGCGGTCTGGTACATCGTGCTGTACGGCGGCAGTTCGATCGTCCTGCTGGCGTCGATCGATTGGCGGCTGGCGGTGCCGATCGTGCTCTGGTTCCTGCTCTACGCAGCGCTGCTTTGGGTGATGGTGCCGCGGCTGCGGGTCCGGTCGCGGCGCAACAGCGAGTTGCGCTCGATGCTCACCGGCCGGGTCGTGGACAGCTACACCAACATCCTCACGGTCAAGCTGTTCGCTCGCGCCGAGGAGGAGGACGGGTTCGTCCGCGAGGCGATCGAGCAGCACACGGAGGCGTTCCAGGCGCAGACCCGAGCGATCACGACGATGACCGGCGGGCTGACGCTGATCAACGGGGCACTGCTGGCCGGCACGGGGGCGGCGGCGATCGGGCTATGGCTGCAGGGGCGGATCGAGGTGGCGGCGGTGGCGACGGCACTGCCGCTGGCGTTCCAGATCACGAACATGGCCGGCTGGGTGGCGCGGAGCATCACCGGCATCTTCGAGAATATCGGCCAGGTGCAGGACGCGATGCGCAGCATCGCCGTGCCGCAGGGGATGCCGGACGCGCCGGGGGCGCGGCCGCTGCGGCTCGAGGGTGGCGAGATCCGGTTCGAGCAGCTGCGGTTCGGCTATGGCACGGAGCGCGGCGTGCTGCACGGGGTCGACCTGCAGGTGCGGGCGGGCGAGCGGGTCGGGCTCGTGGGGCGGTCGGGCGCGGGCAAAAGCACGCTGGTCAACCTGCTGCTCGGATTCTATCGGCCGGATGGCGGGCGCATCCTGATCGACGGGCAGGACATCGCGCTGGTCACCAGCGAGAGCCTGCGGGCGCAGATCGCCATGGTGACGCAGGACACGTCGCTGCTGCACCGCTCGATCCGCGACAACATCCGCTATGGGCGGCCGGGCGCGTCGGACGCCGCGGTGGAGGCGGCGGCGCGGCGGGCGGAGGCGCACGAGTTTATCCTGGAGCTCGAGGATTGGCAGGGGCGGCGCGGCTACGACGCCCATGTCGGCGAGCGCGGGGTGAAGCTCTCCGGCGGGCAGCGGCAGCGGGTCGCGATCGCGCGGGTGATCCTGAAGGACGCGCCGATCCTGGTGCTGGACGAGGCGACGTCGGCGCTGGACAGCGAGGTGGAGGCGGCGATCCAGGAGCAGTTGGAGACGCTGATGCAGGGCCGCACGGTGATCGCGATCGCGCACCGGCTCTCGACGATCGCGCGGATGGACCGGCTGGTGCTGCTGGAGGCGGGTCGGATCCTGGAGCAGGGCACGCATGCGGAGCTGCTCGCGCGCGGCGGGGCGTATGCGCGGGCGTGGGAGCGGCAGTCGGGCGGGTTCGTCGACGCTGCCTGAGGCGGCGCTCGTTGCTTCCATGGATAGGTCGTGCGATGCGAGGGCATGATCTTCGTCATCGTCCCGGTGGTCTTGATCGCGGTGCTGGTGCTGAGCGGACTGCGGGTTGCTCAGGAGTATGAGCGGGGGGTGATCTTCCGGCTCGGCCGCTACGCTGGGACGCGCGGGCCAGGGCTCTACGGGATCGTGCCGCTGGGGATCGAGCGGTCGGTCCGCATGGACCTGCGCACGCGCACGGTGCAGGCCGAGCAGCAACAGACGATCACCCGCGACGGGGTGACCATCAGCGTCAACGCGGTGCTGTGGTTCCGCATCACCGACCCGTCACGAGCGGTGATTGCGGTTCAGGCGATCGACGGGGCGGTGTACCAGCTCGCGCTGACCAGCCTGCGCAATATCATCGGCCAGCATGAACTCGACGAGGTGCTGCAGGAGCGGGACCGGATCAACGGCCTGCTGCGGGACAACGTGGCCGGGTCGACGGTGCTGTGGGGGGTGGAGATCGAGCGGTTCGAGATGAAGGACGTCGAGCTGCCGCAGGCGATGCAGCAGGTGATGGCGCTGCAGGCCGAGGCGATCCGGGAGAAGCGGGCGCGGCTGATCAAGGCTGACGCGGAGTTCGAGGCCTCGAGCAAGCTGGCCGCGGCATCCGCGCAGATGGTCGGGAACCCGGCCGCGCTGGAGCTGCGGCGGATGCAGATGATCGCGGAGGTCGGCGCCGAGAACAACAGCACCATGGTGATCATGGTGCCGTCGGACTTCGTGACCCTGGCGAAGACGGTGAACGACTCCCTGAACGAGCACGCGGCGCGGGCGGGCTGAGCCGCCGCGAGGAGGCGGAAGGCATGACATATGACGGGATGGCGGCCGAGCGCGTCCGGTGCGTGCTTTCCGGAACGCCAGGCGTCTCCGAACGAAAGATGATGGGCTCCCTCGTTTTCCTGGTGGACGGCGTGATGTGCTGCGGGGTGAGGGGGACCGATCTCATGGTCCGGGTGGGACCGGCGGCCCGTGCGGAGGCGCTCGCGTCCCAGCATGTTCGACCCTTGTACATTGGCGGTGGTCGGCAGCCGAACGCCTTTATCTGCGTCGAGCCTGACGGCTTTCGGGCTGACGCGGCGCTCGAGATGTGGATCCAGCGAGCCATCGGATTTGTCAGGTCGCTCGATCAGGAAGGGCGGACAGGCAGGGGCCGGCCTGACCGAAGATCGGTCAGGCCGGCCCGAGTCTAGGGCGCGATGCCGCGAATCGAGGCGGGTTGGCCGGGGAGCGGGATCGGGGCGCCGTGCGGCTGCAGCTTGCCGCCCGCGACGTGGAACACCTGCAGGTTCTTGTCGGCGTAGTTGCCGACATAGACCCACTGGCTGTCCCGATTCCAGGCCACGCCCTCCGGCACCGCGCCGAGCGCCTTGCGGTCGCGGACCGTGATCGAGCCGTCGCGGCCGAGAGCGGCCAGCACCGCCTCGCCCGACTTGGTGTAAAACCAGTCCGACGGCTTGGAGCTGCTCCCGAGCAGGAGCGGGAACAGGATCCACTTGCCGTCCGGCGAAAGCCCCATCCCTTCCGGCCCATTGCCGACCGTGCTCAGGGCGACCGTGTGCGGGTGCGGCCCGTTCACCTCGATCGTGGCGATGGCATCGGCGTTGGCGCCCCCTGCCCCGGTGCTGCTGACGATCGCATAGCGCCCGTCCGGGGTAGTGGCGATGTTGTATGGGTTGAACGCGACGGGAATGTCCCGCGCCTTGTCGTAGGTCACGTCCTGGCCGTCGATGTCCAGCACGGCCACCTTGTTGGCCAGGTTCATGACCGCGAAGGCGCGCTTGCCGTCCGGCGTGATCGCCACCGCGGCGGCCTCCTGGCCGAGATCGATATCTTTCAGGTGCTTGACCCCGGCGTCGCCGATCTGGAGCACGGAGACGCTCTTGCCGGCCCGGTTGGCGATCAGGGCGAGGTTGCCCTGCTTGGTGATGGCAAGGCCCGAGGGCTGCTGGCCGACGGTGACGGTGTCCGCAAGCTTGGGCGGGTTGGCGGTGAGGTCGATCACGAACAGCTTGTTATCGGGCAGCGCCTTCCAGGCGTCGCCCTGCTTGCTGTGAGCGACGGAGTCGGCGACGAGGCCGAGCTTGCCGTCGGGCGTGATCTGGACGTTGGTCGGCGGGCCGAGCAGGGAGTTCGGCAGGTCGAGGCTCGCGCGGATCCGGGGCTGGCCGGGATTGGACACGTCCATGATCAGGACCTTGTCGGTGCCTGGCTGGATATTCTCTTGCCCGTTGGCGCCGAAGCCGATCTTGGAGTCGAGCCCGATCAGGATGTCGTTGGTCCCGGCCCGCGCCGCGCCGCACGCAGCCAGCGCCACCACCGCGCCGGCAATAACCATCCGTTGCACCTTCATGTGCTTCTCCCCCCGCATTTCGTTGCCGCCGAGCCTAGCGGCCCGGCAGCAAGCGCGGCAAGGGCGGGTCAGTCCGCGGCGTCGGCGATCTGCGCGGGCTTCTTGTGCTTCAGCTCGGAGAGCTTCTCCTGCACGTGCCGGCTGAACACGTATTCGGCCGGGCGCTGCTGCGAGAGGTCGATCTCGGGCGCCATCGGCGCGTCGAGCTCCGGGCCGCGCATGGCGACCTTCAGCGTCTTCAGCGGCGACTTCACCGCGTCCATCACCGCCGTGCTCTCGTAGCCCGAGTGGACCATGCAGTCGGCGCACTTCTCATAGGCGCCGGTGCCGTAGCGGTCCCACTCAGTGGTCTCCATCAGCTCCTTGAAGGTCTTGGCGTAGCCTTCGCCGAGCAGGTAGCAGGGACGCTGCCAACCGAACACGTTGCGGGTGGGCTTGCCCCAGGGCGTGCAGCGGTAGTTCTCGTTGCCGGCGAGGAAGTTCATGAACAGCGGCGACTGGGTGAACTTCCAGCCCTTGCCGCGGCCGCGCTTGAGGATGTCGCGGAACAGCTGCTTGGTCTTCTGCCGGGTCAGGAAGTGGGCCTGGTCCGGGGCCCGCTCATAGGCGTAGCCCGGCGAGGTCATGATCCCGTCCACGCCCATCGCCATCACCTCATCGAAGAAGCGGGCCACGCGCTCGGGCTCGGCGCCGTCGAACAGGGTGCAGTTGATGCTGACGCGGAAGCCACGCTCCTTGGCGCGGCGGATGGCGGCGACGGCGCGGTCGTAAACCCCGTCCTGGCTCACCGCGCGGTCGTGCATCTCGCGATCGCCGTCGAGGTGGACGTCCCAGCTGAAGAACGGGTCCGGCTGGTACTGGTCCATCTTCTTGTCGAGCAGCAGCGCGTTGGTGCACAGGTAGACGAACTTCTTGCGGCTCAGGATGCCCTGGATGATCTGGGGCATCTCCTTGTGCAGCAGCGGCTCGCCGCCGGCCACCGCGACCACCGGGGCGCCGCATTCGTCGACCGCGGCGAGCGCGTCGGCGACGGAGAGGCGCTGGTTGAGGATCTCGGCTGGGTAGTCGATCTTCCCGCAGCCGGCGCAGGCCAGGTTGCAGCGGAACAGCGGCTCCAGCATGAGCACGAGCGGGTAGCGCTTGCGGCCGAGTATGTGCTGCTTGACCACGTAGGCGCCGACCTTGACGGCCTGTCGCAACGGAACTGACATGGCTCTCGGATTCCCTCGGCCTAGCTCACTTCGGCCGGAAACTTGAACTTGACGTCCTCGGCGACGCCCGCAAGGGTTGAGATGTTCACCTCGCCGAACCGGCGCAGGCCGTCGAGCACGCCCTGGACCAACATCTCGGGTGCGCTGGCCCCTGCCGTCAACCCAACTCGACCAACGCCTTCGAACCATTCTGGTTGCAACGCGCTGGCATCATCGATCAGGTAGCTCGGCTTGCCGAGCTCCGTGCCGATCTCGCGCAGGCGATTCGAGTTGGAGCTGTTGCGCGAACCGACCACGAGGATGAGGTCGACCTCGCGCGCCAGGTCGTGAACCGCCTGCTGGCGGTTCTGCGTCGCATAGCAGATGTCGCGCACGTCCGGGCCGACGATGCTGGGAAAGCGCGCCTTCAGCGCCGCGATGATGCCGCGGGTGTCGTCGACCGAGAGCGTGGTCTGGGTCACGTAGGCGAGCCGGTCGGGGTCGCGGACCTCGAGCCCGGCGACGTCGTCCACCGTCTGCACCAGGTGCACCGTCCCCGGGATCTGGCCGATCGTGCCCTCCACCTCCGCGTGCCCGGCATGGCCGACAAGGACGATCTCGCGGCCGCCGCCCGCATAGCGCCTTCCCTCGGCATGGACCTTGGCGACCAGCGGGCAGGTCGCGTCGATGACGGGCAGGTTGCGCTGGCGCGCCAGCTCTTCGACGCGCTTGGCAACTCCGTGGGCGCTGAATACAGTCATGGCGCCCGGCGGCACCTCGTCGAGATCGTCAACGAACACGGCCCCGCGCTTGCGCAGATCCTCGACCACATGGCGGTTGTGCACGATCTCGTGCCGGACGTAGATAGGCGGCCCGAACTTGGCCAGCGCCCGTTCGACGATTTCGATCGCCCGCTCCACGCCGGCGCAGAATCCCCTGGGCTGAGCCAAAACAACCTGAATCATCCGAGTCCCTGTCATCGGGAGAACATATCGCATCGCTCGCTGCTCGCGACGCCCTGTGACCTGCGAAGCGGCGCGCATGTGGCAAGCTTGCAACAGCCTCGTTCTCGTGAGGCGCGCCAGATGAGACGTGGCGCATCCATTTGGATAATCTAGCGCGAGTGTCACAGTCCGGCAAAACAGCAAGGTCAGCTTGCCCTTCCCGCTTGGACATGGTTTTCCACTCTCGGCCGTGCTGATCACGGCCACGTAGGTCTGATCAGAATTTGCCGCCGGTTATTTGGCGGGGGGAGCCGACCAACCAATATGAACGCGAGCATGCCGCTCCCATCCCGCCCCGCCACCCCAACGCTCGATCGCGTGCGCACGCCGGCCGATCTGCGGAACTTCTCGGCCGAGCAGCTCCGTGCCGTTGCCGACGAACTTCGGGCGGAGACTATCGACGCGGTCAGCACCACCGGCGGGCATCTCGGCGCGTCGCTGGGCGTCGTCGAGCTGACCGTCGCGCTCCATGCGATCTTCGACACCCCGCGCGACCGGCTGATCTGGGACGTCGGGCATCAGGCCTACCCGCACAAGATCCTGACCGGAAGGCGTGACCGGATTCGCACCCTTCGCCAGCCTGGCGGCCTCAGCGGCTTCACCCGGCGGGTGGAGAGCGAGTTCGACCCGTTCGGCGCGGCGCACAGCAGCACCAGCATCTCGTCCGGGCTGGGCATGGCGGTGGCGCACGACCTGCTGGGCGAGAAGGACCGGCACGTCGTCGCGGTAATCGGCGACGGGGCGATGAGCGCCGGCATGGCCTACGAGGCGATGAACAATGCCGGGGCGATGAAGTCGCGGCTGCTCGTCATCCTCAACGACAACGACATGTCCATCGCGCCGCCGGTGGGGGCGATGAGCGCCTATCTGAGCCGGCTGATGAGCAGCCGCTCCTTCCTCAACCTACGCGACCTGGCCGCCCGCATGGCCAAGCGCTTCCCGTTCGGGCTCGAGCGCACGGCCAAGCGCGCGGAGGAATATGCGCGGGGAATCCTGACCGGCGGCACGCTGTTCGAGGAGCTCGGCTTCTATTACGTCGGCCCGATCGACGGGCATAACATGGACCACCTGCTCCCCGTGCTGCGCAACTTGCGCGAGGCCGAGGAGAGCGGGCCGATCTTGCTCCATGTTATCACCAAGAAGGGCCACGGTTACGCGCCGGCGGAGAACTCGGCCGACAAGTATCATGGCGTGTCCAAGTTCAACGTGATCACCGGCGAGCAGGTCAAGGCGCCGCCGGGGCCGCCGCAATACACCAAGGTGTTCGCCAATGCGCTGATCGCCGAGGCGGCGGTCGACGAGCGGGTCGTCGCGGTCACGGCGGCGATGCCGTCCGGCACCGGGCTCGACCGGTTCGCCA
This sequence comes from uncultured Alphaproteobacteria bacterium, assembly GCA_963708585.1. Lineage (GTDB taxonomy): Bacteria > Pseudomonadota > Alphaproteobacteria > Acetobacterales > Acetobacteraceae > JAVVHH01. The sequence continues at coordinate 484,037 of CAVPSW010000002.1, forward strand.
GCCGTTTCCCCGACCGGTGCTTCGACGTGGGCATCGCCGAGCAGCACGCGGTCACATTCGCGGCCGGGATGGCCACGGAAGGCCTGCGGCCGTTCTGCGCGATCTACAGCACCTTCCTGCAGCGCGCCTACGACCAGGTGGTGCATGACGTGGCGATCCAGCATCTGCCGGTCCGGTTCGCGATCGACCGCGCCGGGCTGGTCGGCGCGGACGGCGCGACGCACGCGGGCAGCTTCGACCTGGCCTATCTCGGCTGCCTGCCGGGCATGACCATCATGGCGCCGAGCGACGAGCTCGAGCTGATGCACATGGTCGCGACCGCGGCTTCGTTCGACGACGGGCCCATCGCCGTGCGCTATCCGCGCGGCGAGGGCACGGGCATCGAATTGCCGGAGCGGGGCACGCCGGTGCCGATCGGGCGCGGCCGGATGCTGCGGGAGGGCTCGTCGGTGGCGATCCTGTCGCTTGGCACCCGGCTCGCGGACAGCCTGCGCGCGGCCGACGAGCTGGCCGGGCGGGGCCTGTCGACCACGGTGGTGGACGCCCAATTCGCGAAGCCGTTCGACGCGGCGCTGGTCGAGCAACTGGCTCGGCATCACGCGGTGATGGTGATCGTCGAGGAAGGCGCGGTTGGCGGGTTCGGCTCGGCGGTGACCCACCACCTGCTGTCGCGCGGGCTGCTCGACGGCGAGCTCAAGCTGCGCTCGCTGACGCTGCCGGACCGCTTCATCGACCACGGCACGCCGGCCGGGCAGATCGCCGAGGCCGGGCTCGCCGCGAAGGACATCGCCGCGGCGGCGCTGGGCGCGCTCGGGCTGGAACGGTCCGCGGCGGCCGTGGCAGTGCCGCGCCGATGATGCTGACGCGTCGCGCCGCGCTGTTGCTGTCCGCGCTCCTGCCGCTCGCCGCGCATGCGGCCGATCCGGATGCGGTCGCGCCGATCCAGGCGCTGGACCAGGGCTTGATCGCGGCCATGCGCGCCGGGCGGTCGACCCCGTTCGCGCAGCGCTATAACGCGCTCGCCCCGGTGGTGGAGCGGGCGTTCGACCTGCCTTACATCCTGCAGGCCTCGGTGGGGCTGCGTTGGGGCCAGCTGCAGCCGGCCGAGCGCGACCAGCTCCTGGACGTGTTCCGCAAATTCACCGTGTGCAGCTACGTCGCCAACTTCGACAGCTACAGCGGCCAGCAGATCCAAATCGTGCCGGAGAACAGGACGGTGGGCGCCGACCAGGTGGTGGCGACGCAGATCACCGGCGGCGGCGACAACACGAGGATCGATTACGTGATGCGCCGAACTCCGTCCGGCTGGAGAGCGATCGACGTGCTGCTGAACGGGGCGATCAGCCAGGTCGCGGTCAACCGTTCGGACTGGCGGGCACTGCTCGCCTCCGGCGCTGGTGCGCTGATCTCGAGCCTGCAGGCGCGGGTGGCGAGCCTGTCCGGCGGGGCGATCCGCTGAGGCCAAGCGACGCGTGATCGAACCGGCATCCCTCGCCTGCGCCGCCATGGCGACGGCTGGAGTGGCCCAGTCGGCGGCCGGCGCCCTGGCGCTCCGTCGCTTTTGGCGCCAGCGCGAGCCGGCCTTGAGTACCTGGCCGGCGGTAACGGTGCTCAAGCCGCTGCACGGCGACGAGCCGCTGCTCGAAGCGGCACTGGCGACGTTTTGTGCGCAGGACTATCCGGAATTCCAGGTCGTGTTCGGGGTGCAGGACGCGTCGGACCCGGCGCTGGCGACCGTTGCGCGGCTGCGCGCCCGCTTCCCGCATGTCAATGTCGACTTGGTCGTGGACCGGACGACGCACGGGCGCAATCGCAAGGTCGGCAATTTGATCAACATGTTCGGCGCCGCCCGGCACGACGTGCTGCTGATCTCCGACAGCGACGTCCACGCGCCGCCGACGCTGCTGCGCAGCGTGGTTGCGGCGCTGCGCGAGCCGGATGTCGGGGTGGTCACGACGCTGTACACCGGGCTGCCCGGCAACGGGTCGCTGGTCGCCCAGCTCGGAGCGGCGTGGATCAGTCGGGATTTCCTGCCTGGCGCACTGCTTGGCCGGGCGTTGGGGCGGCAGGATTGCCTGGGCGCGAACATGGCACTGACCCGGCGCACGCTCGACCGGATCGGCGGCTTCGAGGCGCTGGTCGATCACGTCGCCGACGACGCGCTGCTGGGCAAGCTGGTCCGGGCGCAGGGGCTCCACGTGGCACTAGCGCGCTCGATCAGCGCGACGACGGTGAACGAGACGCGGCTCCCCGACCTGTTCGGGCACGAGTTGCGCTGGATGCGGACCATGCGGTCCGTGGCGCCGGCGGGCTTTCCGACGTCGGCGGTGCAGTATCCGCTGTTCTGGGCGGCGCTGATGGTCCTGTTGACCGGGCAGGCATGGGCGCTGGCCGGGTTCGGCCTGGTCTGGTGGTTGAGGGCGATCTTGGCGCACCTGCTGGACCGGGCGCTGCCGGCGGGACGGACCCCATTGATGATCTGGTGCCTGCCGCTTCGGGACATCCTGTCGATCACGGTCATGCTGGCGAGCTACATGTCGGACCGGGTGGCGTGGCGTGGGCAGCAGCACCACGTGACTCGGTTCTCGCGGCCGGTTCTGGAGCCGCATGAGGAGGTCGTCTGACCACCATGATGAAGACCCTCTTCCTGCAGCCGCCCTCGTTTGGCGGCTTCGATGGCGGCGCCGGGTCGCGCTACCAGGCCAAGCGGGAAATCCGCTCGTTCTGGTATCCGACCTGGCTCGCGCAGCCCGCGGCGCTGGTGCCCGGAGCCAAGCTGATCGACGCGCCGCCGGCCGATCTCGGGCTCGAGCCGGTGATCGCTGAGGCGAAGCGTCGCGACCTGGTGATCATGCACACCAGCACGCCCTCGTTTGCCTCCGACGTGAAGGTGGCGGCGGCGCTGAAGGAGGCGAACCCGGCGCTCAAGATCGGCTTCGTCGGCGCGAAGGTCGCCGTGCAGCCCGGCGAGAGCCTCGCGGCCGGCCCGGCCATCGACTTCGTCGCCCGCAACGAGTTCGATTTCACCTGCCTCGAAGTGGCTGAGGGCCGCGACCTCGCCGCGATCGACGGCATCTCCTGGCGCGACCGGGACGGCGGCATCGTCCACAACAAGGATCGGGCGATCCTCGAGGACATGGACCAGCTTCCGTTCGTCTCGGAGGTCTACCACCGCGACCTGCGGATCGAGGACTATTTCATCGGTTACCTGCTCCATCCGTATGTGAGCCTCTACACCGGGCGCGGCTGCAAGAGCCGGTGCACGTTCTGCCTGTGGCCGCAGACGGTCGGCGGGCATCGCTACCGGGTCCGCAGCCCGGAGCACGTCGCGGCCGAGATCAAGCTGGCGCAGACCCTGTTCCCGCAGGTCCGGGAATTCTTCTTCGACGACGACACCTTCACCGACAACCTGCCGCGCGCCGAGGCGATCGCGCGCGAGCTGGGCAAGCTGGGCGTGACCTGGTCCTGCAACGCCAAGGCGAACGTGCCGCGCGAGACGCTGAAGGTGCTGCGCGACAACGGGCTGCGGCTGTTGCTGGTCGGCTACGAGAGCGGCAACCAGCAGATCCTGCACAACATCAAGAAGGGCATGCGGATCGAGGTGGCGAAGAAGTTCACCAAGGACTGCCACGAGCTCGGCATCAAGATCCACGGCACGTTCATCCTCGGCCTGCCCGGCGAGACCAAGGAGACGATCGAGGAGACGATCCGCTTCGCCACCGAGATCAACCCGCACACGCTGCAGGTGTCGCTGGCCGCGCCCTACCCGGGCACGTTCCTATACGATCAGGCGGTGGCGAATGGGTGGCTGGACGCCGAGCATGCGGAGCTGATCGACGAGCGCGGGGTGCAGATCGCGCCGCTTCACTACCCGCATCTCTCACACACGGAGATCTTCGACAGCGTCGAGGCGTTCTACAAGCGCTTCTACCTGCGGGCGCCGAAGATCGCCTCGATCGTGGGGGAGATGGTGCTGAGCCCGCAGATGATGAAGCGCCGGCTGCGCGAGGGCGTCGAGTTCTTCCACTTCCTGCGGGAACGGAAGAAGGCGGCCTGACCGTCGGCGAACCCGCGCTTTCGGTGCCAATCCGGCGCGGACCGTGTTATGGCAGGGTCCAATGACCCTGCCCCAAGCCGCCGAATTGCCCTCCCGCCGGTTCCAGCTGATCCTCGTCAAGCCGTCGCATTACGACGACGACGGCTACGTCATCCGCTGGTACCGCTCGATGATCCCGTCGAACTCGCTCGCCTCCGTGTTCGCGATCGCGCAGGAGGCGGCCGAGCGGGACGTGCTGGGGGATGACGTCGCGATCGACATCCACTGCATCGACGAGACCAACACGCGGGTCGACATCCCTGCCCTGCTCCGCCGCTTTGCCGAACACGGCAATTTCGGGATGCTCGGGCTGATCGGGGTGCAGTCCAACCAGTTCCCGCGCGCGATGGACATCGCCCGGCCCTTCCGCGCCGCCGGCGTGCCGGTGGTGATGGGCGGGTTCCACATCTCCGGCGTCATGTCGATGATCGACGAGCACGCGCTCGGGCTCGACGAGTGCCGCGACGCGGGCATTGCGATGTTCGCGGGCGAGCTGGAGGGGCGGATCGATCGCGTGCTGCAGGACGCGGCCGCCGGGTCGCTCCAGCCGGTCTATAATTACATGAACGACCTGCCGGGCATCAACGACACCCCGGTCCCGTTCCTGCCCAAGGGCTACGTCGCCAAGACGATCAACACCAACACCAGCTTCGACGCCGGGCGCGGCTGCCCCTACCAGTGCTCGTTCTGCACCATCATCAACGTCCAGGGCCGCAAATCGCGCTACCGCACGCCGGACGACGTCGAGCATGTGGTGCGGCTCAACTGGGCGCAGGGCATCTCCAAGTTCTTCATCACGGACGACAACTTCGCCCGCAACCGTGACTGGGAGAAGATCTTCGACCGGCTGATCTGGCTGCGCGAAGAGGAGAACATCCCGCTCGGCCTGCTGATCCAGGTCGACACGCTCTGCCACAAGATCCCGCGCTTCATGGAGAAATCCCGGCGCGCCGGGGTCACACGGGTGTTCATCGGGCTGGAGAACATCAACCCGGACAACCTGCTCGCGGCCAAGAAGCGGCAGAACAAGCTCACCGAATACCGCAAGATGCTGCTGGCCTGGAAAGAGGTCGGGATCCTCACCCTAGCCGGCTACATCCTGGGCTTCCCAGGCGACACGCCGGACTCGATCCGCCGGGATATCGAGGTGATCAAGCGCGAGCTGCCGGTCGACATCCTGGAATTCTTCTGCCTCACGCCGCTGCCGGGCTCGGAGGATCACCAGAAGCTCTGGCGCGCCGGGGTCGAGATGGACCCCGACCTCAACAAATACGACCTCGAGCACGTCTGCGCCCCGCACCCGAAGATGAGCCGGGACGAGTGGGAGGCGATCTACGACGAGGTGTGGGGCCAATACTACTCGCGCGATCACATGCGCACGCTGCTCAAGCGCGCCCACGCCACCGGCCTGCCGACGATGAGCCTGCTGAAGTTGCTGCTCACCTTCTCCCAGACGCTGGCGATCGAGAAGGTCCACCCGCTCCAAGGCGGGATCCTGCGGATGAAGCACCCGTCGGAGCGGCGCCCCGGCCTGAAGCGGCCCAACGCGCTCCTGTTCTGGCCCGCCTTCGCCTGGGAGACGCTGCGCAAGCACGCGCTGATCGCCTACCACCTAGCCGTGCTGCTGCGTATGCTCCGTGCGATCCGGCGCGACCCGGCCGCCGCGTCCTACACCGACGTGGCCCTCACCCCAGTGGACCCGGAGGAGGATGCGAAGCTGGAGCTGCTGGCGCCGGCGGTGGCCAAGGCGCGCGCGGCGTAAACCGGCGATTGCCGGCGCCGGTCGGCCCGCGCTAACCTCCTCTGAACAAAAACTGAGAGGGTGCCATGGCCAGTGGCAGTGACGTCGCGCTCGCGCGGATTGCGGAGATCGCCTATCTCGACACGCCTGCGGGGTTGCCGGCCGGGTTCTTCCCGGTCACGCAAGCCGATCTCGGCCTGACCCTCGGCCCCCAGGAATCGTTCAGCAACGGCGTCTACGATAACCGCAACGGGCAGGCGCTGGTCCTGATCGGGACGCTCAACGGCCAGACCACGCTCGTGCTCGCCTTCCGCGGCAGCGACAACCGGCAGGACTCGATCAACGACCTGCAGAACATCAACAACGAGTACCAGCTCTACAGCAACATCATCGCTTCGGCGGACGCGCTGGCGGCGCGGGCTGGAATCACGCAGGTCGCGGTCACCGGGCACAGCCTCGGCGGCGCGATGGCCGAGCTCTATATGGATAGCCACCCGAACACGGCGTCCGTGTCCTACGTGGCGGACACGTTCGGCTCGCCGGGCGCGCTGCAATCGCCGGGTACGGACCCGCGGATCACCAATTTCCGGATCGCCGACGACCCGGCCATCTACGTCGGCGAGCACCGGGCCGAGGTCGGCGCGGATCTGCGGGCGGACCCCGCGCTCGCCGCGACGGCGGTGTTCGAGGGCCCGCAACTCTTCCCCGGGTTGCAGCCGCAGGACGTGGTCGCCGCGATCCCGAACATCAACCAGAACTACGTGAACGTCGGCACGGACGTGACCCTCCCGGCCGCCAACGGCTCGACGACCCCGATCACCACGTTGGACCAGGCGGTCGCCGCCGACCCTGCGGAGCACAACGTGCAGAACTACGTCGCGCGGCTGGAGACGCTCACCGGCAGCACCGGCGACGACCAGGAACTGCCGAACATCACGCCGACCACGGTGGGCGTGCAGGTCTACCGGTTTTTCGACAGCACGAACGGCACGCATTTCTACACGGACAGCACGACGGAGCAGCAGGCGCTGCTCTCCCAGCCGAGCTTCAGCTTCGAGGGCGTCGGCCTGAACGCGGTCAATCCGTCAGCCGGCGACCCGGCGGCCGCGCCCGTCTACCGCTTCTTCGAGACCACCGACGGGGAACACTTCTACACAATCAGCGCCACGGAGCGGGACGGGCTGATCAGCAGCCGACCGGACCTGGTCTATGAGGGGACCGCGTTCTACGAGGACACGACGCAGCGGACGGGCGACACGCCGGTCTACCGCTTCTTCGACGACAAGGACGGGACGCACTTCTTCACCGCGAGCGCCACGGAGCGGGCGCAGGTGCTGGCGACCCGGCCCGATCTGGTCCCCGAGGGAGTGGCGTTCTACACGCTTTCCGCGTAGCCGCCGCGGCTTACTCCGCCTCGGCGGAGACGATGCGGAAGAGGAGCTCCTCGCGGTCGGGCCGGTGCAGGCACACCAGCTCGCCGGGCCGGTAAACCCGACCGTCGAAGGTCCAGATCGGGTCGTCCTCGCTGTTGGTGCTCTGCAGCGCCCAGCCCTCGTCGATGCGGATGATCTCCAGGTGGCGCGCCGGCCGGCCGGTCCGTTCGCGCCGGGCCAGCCAGGGCGCCGCCGCGGCATGATACGCCTCCACGTCGATCTGGCCGTGGCGAGTTAGGCAGAGTTGCATAACCAGGCGATCGTCGAGGTCGCCATCGGGCTTCCCAGGGCCGCGCGCCAGCAGCATCGTAAGCCTGGTCATGTCGGCAGATGAGGCGATCGAAACACAAATGTAAACGCCCCTTACGCGCCGGGGTTCGGCGGCCGCAACGAGGCCGCCTAGATGGCCACCCGGACGCCGAGTTCGACCACACGGTCGCTCGGGATGCGGAAGAACTCGGTCGCCGGGACCGCGTTGCGCGCGAGCAGGAGGAACAGGAACAGCCGCCATTTCGGCAGCTTCGGGACCATGGCGCGAACCAGGACCTCGCGGCCGAGGAAAAAGCTCGCCCGCATCGCGTCGTAGTTGAACCCCTCCGCGCGGAGTTCCTCCAGCGCCTTGGGGATGTTCGGGCTCTCCATGAACCCGTAGCGCAGGGTGACCCGGTGCACGCCGGGGGCCAGCTCCTCCACCGTCGTCCGCTCCGCCGGCGCCGCCTCCGGCACGTCGAGGTTCTGCACCGTCACGAACACCACCTGCTCGTGCAGCACCTTGTTGTGCTTGAGGTTGTGCAGCAGCGAGGTCGGCACGTAGTCGGGGTTGCCGGTCAGGAACACGGCGATCCCCGGCACGCGGATGGTCCGCGACTGCGGCAGGCGCTTGATGAAGGAGGCGAGCGGGAGGCTGTCCTGTTTCCAGCGCGCCAGCATCAGCTCGCGCCCGCGATTCCAGGACGTCATCATCGCCAGCAGGCCGAAGCCGAGCACCAGCGGGACCCAGCCGCCCTCCGGCACCTTGAGCAGGTTGGAGGCGAAGAACACCCCGTCCATGATCATCAGCAGGCCGAACACCGTGCCCGACAGCGCGCGCGACCAGCCGTAGCGGCGGCGGAAGACGATCATGGCGAGCAGGCTGGTGCAGCCGAAGGTCCCGGTCACGGCGATGCCGTAGGCGGCGGCCAGCGCGTCGCTGCTGCGGAACGCGAGCACCAGGACCAGCACGCCGACCATCAAGATGGAGTTGATCTGCGGCAGGTAGATCTGGCCCTCCGTCGTAAGGCTGGTGTGGTGCACCGTCAGCCGCGGCAGGAAAGACATCTGCATGCATTGGCGCGCCAGCGAGAAGGCCCCGGAGATGACGGCCTGGCTGGCGATCACGGTGGCGATCGTGGCCAGGAACACCAGCGGCAGGCGGATCAGCTCCGGCGCGAGCAGGTAGAACGGGTTCTCGAGCGCCGCCGGGTCGCGCAGCACGAGCGCGCCCTGGCCGAAGTAGTTCAGCACCAATGAGGGCAGCACGAACCAGAGCCAGGCGAGCTTGATCGGCTGGCGGCCGAAATGGCCCATGTCGGCGTAGAGCGCCTCAGCCCCCGTGACCGCGAGCACGACGGAGCCGAGCACCACGAAGGCGAGCCAGCCGTGCGCGGCGCAGAGCGCCACGCCGTAGGCCGGCGAGATGGCCCGCAGCACGGCGGGGTTCTGCGCGATCTGCATGGCCCCGAAAACGGCAATGGCCAGGAACCAGAGCGCCATGACCGGCCCGAATACCCGACCGATCCGCCCGGTCCCGTGCGCCTGGGCCGCGAACAGGGCGACGATGACGACGACGGAGATCGGCACCACGACGTAGTGGAACTCGGGATAGACGATCTCGAGCCCTTCGACGGCGGAAAGCACGGAGATCGCTGGCGTGATGATGCCGTCGCCGAAGAACAGGCACGCGCCGCCGATCCCAATCAGGGCGAGGATCTTGCGCATGCGCGCGCCCTGAGTGCCGCGCTGGGCCAGCGCCATCAGCGCCAGGATGCCGCCCTCGCCGTTGTTGTCGGCGCGCAGGATCAGCAGGACGTATTTGACCGTGACGGTCAGGATCAGCGCCCAGAACACGAGCGAGAGCACGCCCATGATCTCCAGCGCATGCGTGCCGGTGCTGGTGAAGTGCTCGAGGCTCGCCTTGAGGGCGTAGAGCGGGCTGGTCCCGATGTCGCCGTAGACGACGCCCAGCACTGCGAGGAGCGACGCGAACCGAACCGGGCGCGCCACCGATTGCGAGAGCACCGCCGTGGTCAAGCCGGCCTCACCAGGCCGTTTCTGGCTATCATCCGTTGAGGTCCTTGGCGGGCCCGCTACTCACGGGGGGAGCCATAGGCCCGTTGTGCTTCATCGCGCAACCCGGCGGCCGGGTTCATTCGGCGGCGAGCAACTCCGGGCGCAGACGCGGCGCGGCGGCAACACTCCGCAGCGAGACCGCGGTGTCGTGGAACACGGCGCCGCCGTTCGGGGCGGCCGGCGCGTCGCTGGTCAGCGCGTTGATCCCCACCCCGTCGGCGAAGTCGGCGTTGGGCCAGATGCTCTCGACCACGACCACGCCCGGCTGCATGCCCTCGGCGATCCGGGCGTGGACGGTCACTTCGCCTTGGGCGTTCGCGAGGGCGACCAGGTCGCCGTCGGCGACGCCGAGCCGGGCGGCGTCGTCCGGATGCAGGATCGCCTCCGGCCGCCCTTCCCGTTTCCGGCTGGTCGGGGTCTCGGTGAAGCTGGTGTTGAGGAAGTTGCGCGCCGGCGCCGCGACCAGCCGGAACGGGCGGTCCGACGTGGCCCGGTCGGTCGCCGCCCAGTGGTCGGGCAGGCGCGGCATCCCGGCGCTGTGCGGGCCGATTGCCGCCCAGTCCGGGGCGAAGCGGAAGCGGCGGTCGGGAAAGCCGAAACCGTCCAGGAAATGGCTGCGCTCGAACGTGTCGCCGGCGTCGATCCAGCGCCGGGCTAGGACTTCCTCCGCGCCCGGCCAGCCGGAGGCGCGCAGCGTGGCGTCCACCAGCTCCATCGCGGTCATGGCGAAGCCCGGATGCGCGGCGCCGAGTCGCGCGGCCAGGCCCTGCAGCAGCTCGTGGTTGGAGCGGCACTCGCCGGGCGGCTCGACCAGCTTGGGGCCGACCATGAAGAAGTTGTGGCCGCCGCCGGCATAGAGGTCATCGTGCTCGAGGAAGGTGGTCGCGGGCAGGACGACGTCGGCGAGCAGCGCGGTCTCCGTCATGAACTGCTCGTGGACGCAGACGAACAGGTCCTCGCGCAGCAGGCCGCGACGGACCCGGTGCGTGTCGGGGGCGACGACGGCCGGATTGGTGTTCTGCACCAGCAGTGCGTGGACCGGCGGGCCATCGCCGAGCTCGGCGCGGTCGCCGGTCAGCACGGCGCCGATCCGGCTCATGTCCATGCGGCGAATCGAGGGGTCGAGCCGGTCGAGACCCTCGATCAGCGTCTTGTCCCAATGGTAGATGCCGGTGCCACGGTTGTTCCAGAACGCGCCGCCGCCGCGATGGCGCCACTTGCCGGTGACGGTCGGCAGGCAGGTGACGGCGTGCATGGCGACGGCGCCGTTCCGGCTGCGGGCGAAGCCGTAGCCGAGCCGGATGAACGCCCGCTCGGTGGTGCAGTACAGCCGCGCGAAGGCCTCGATGTCCGTCGCGTTCAGCCCGGTGATCCCCGAAGCCCAGTCCGGCCCGCGGTCGCGCAGATGCGCCTCGAGCTCCGCCGGCACGTCGGCATAGCGCGCCATGTAGTCGCGGTCGGCGAAGCCGTCGCGGAAAGCGACGTGCATGACGGCGCAGGCCAGCGCCCCGTCCGTCCCCGGCAGCGGCGCGAGGTGGAGGTCGGCGGCCTGCGCGGTGGGCGTCCGATACGGGTCGACCACGGCGAACACAGCGCCCCGCTCCTTCCGCGCGCGGGTGACGTGGGTCATGACGTTGACCTGGGTGGAGACCGGGTTGCCGCCCCACATGATGACCAGGTCGGAGTCGGCCATCTCGCGCGGGTCCGGGCCGCCATATCGGCCGACGCCGGCGAACCAGCCGGCCTCCGTGATCGAGGAGCAGATCGTATTGTGCTGGCGCGAGTAGCCCATCACGTGGCGCAGCCGGTGGATCCCGTCCCGCTGCACCAGCCCCATCGTGCCCGCGAAGTAGTAGGGCCAGACGCTTTCGGCCCCGTGCCGGGCCGTCGCCTCGGCGAAGCGGGCGGCCACGAGGTCGAGCGCGTCGTCCCAACTCGCCTCGCGGAACCGGCCCTCGCCCTTCGCCCCGGTCCGGATCAGCGGGCGGACGAGGCGGCCGGGGTGATGGATCCGCTCGGCGTAGCGCGCGACCTTGGCGCAGATCACGCCGGCCGTGTACGGGTTGTCGCGGGCGCCGCGCAGCGTGCCGATCCGGGTCCCATCATGCACCTCGACCTCGAGCGCGCAGGTGCTGGGGCAGTCGTGCGGACAGACGGAGTGGCGGATCTGCATCCGCCAACCCTAGCGAGGCGGCCTGGCCTCCTTCAACCTTCTACGCCCCATCTTCTACCCCGCGTCTTCTACGCCGAGTATGGCCCGGCGCCGGGCCAGGCTTTCGGCCGGCCAGAGTGCCTGCATGTCGTAATAGACCGGCACCACCGGCACATCGTCCGGCAGCCGCACCCAAGGCAGGCGCGTCCGCGTGAAGATGTGGACGTCCGGCGGCAGCGCGGCCGCGTCATCCAGCGTGCCGACGCGCACGAACAGCATGACAAGGCGCCGCCCATAGTCGCTCCACAGCGCCGTCCGGCATTCGGGGCAGCGGTAGACGTCATGCGGCCGGCCACTGTCGGTCGGAACCGGCACGGTTTCCGGGAGTCCGCGGAGCAACTCCACCCGATCGGCCTCAATCAGGGCGTTGATGACAAAAGCGCTGCCGGTCTGGCGCTGGCAGTCGCGGCAATGGCAGCAATGGACAAACATCGGCGGCCCGTGCAGGCGATATCGAACGGCGCCGCACGCACATCCTCCGTCCATGGCTCGCGCCGCCTCTCTCTGGCCTAGTTGAATCTACTGCGCGCCGAGGCGCCAGGCGAGCAGGGCCCAGAACAGGCCGATAGCGGCGCCCGCCAGCACGTCCGAGAAATAGTGGAGGCTGAGCAGCATGCGGCTGAAGCAGATCAGGACGATCAACAGCCCGGCCACGGCGAACACCGGCGCCCGCGCCCACGGCACGCCCTCGGCTACCGCGAGCGCCACGATCGTGTAGACCGCCATCGAGACGGTCGCGTGCGCGCTGGGAAAGGAGGGCGAGGCGGCCGTGATCCCGTCAAGGAACGCCGGCCGCGCCCGGGCGGTCACGAACTTCAGCGGCCAGGTCGTCGCCTGCGCGCCGGCGAAGGCGAGCCAGATCGGCAGCACCAGCCGGGTCCGACCGTCCGACCAGACCAGAGCGGAGCTGATGAGGCAGATCACCGCGCCCGCGGCGCCGGTGCCGACCTGGCTGATCCAGGCGGCGGCGGCCAGTGTCGGCCGGGCGCGGAGCGAGATCAGCGCCGCGTTGACGACGCCGTCGAACGTCACCAGCGGTCCGCCGACCTGCACCTGCCAGAGCACCAGCAGGAACAGGAGAAGCAGCGCGGCCAGCCCCGCAATCACGGCGCGAACACGCGGACGGCTTCCGGCAGCAAGGCGAAATACGCCGGCGTGCGGGTGACGATCTCGCCGTCGGCGCTGACGTCGCGCGGCCGCCGCGTGGTCACCGACGCGCTGCGGCAGCGAATCGCCCGGACCTCGCGCAGTTTGTCGTGCTCGCCGGCCCGGAAGGCCCGGGCCATGAACAGCAGACGCCACCGTGCCCGGGGCTCGAGGCTGTACACGTCGAGACAGCCGTCATCGATCGTGGCATCGGCGCTGACCACCATGCCCCCGCCATAGTACCGCCCGTTGCCGACCGCGATCTGCAGCGTGGTGACCAGCACCTCCTCTCCGTCGGTGCGCAGCGCGGCGCGGAACCGGCCGGACCGCAGCACCGCCAGCGCGGCCGCGAGCGGATACGACAGCACGCCGTAGCGGCGCTTCATGATCTGCTTGAGGTTCTTGGTCGTGGCGACGGTCAGCCCCATGCTGGCCACGTTGAAGAACGGGATTTCGTTGACCGTGCCCAGATCCAGCGTCCGGGTCCGGCCGGCGAGGATGATCTCGGCCGCCCCGTCGCCCTCGGTCGGGATCCCGATGTTGCGCGCGAGGTCGTTGGCGGTGCCCATCGGCAGGATCCCGAGCGGCAGGCCGGTCTCATGCAGCGCGGGCGCGGCCGCGTTGATGGTGCCGTCGCCGCCGGCCAGGATCACGGCGCCGACCTCGTCCTTGAGCGAGCGGATGAGCGGCGAGAGTTCCTCGCGCGATGGGCAGGTCTCGCGCCGCAATTCCAGGCCGCCGCGTTCCAGCACCTCGGCGAGGCGGCCCACTTCCTTGCCCCGGCGGCTGTTCTCGTTGGCGACCAGGAGGGCCGGGGCGGTTGTCGTCATGGGCAGAGTAGCAACGCAAGGCGGGCGGACGCGTTCGCCCGGCCTCGCAACGGAGTTCTGCACCTCGCCTCTAGGCTTTCTGCGGCGCGCCGCCCACCTTACTCTCCGGCTGCCCACCGGAGACCGCCTATGAACGTCGTCACCCGCCCACGCGAGACCGAGCACGCCGCCCGGCTGGATAAGCTCGCCGAGGTCGCGGTCCGGGTCGGACTCGGGCTGCAGCCCGGCCAGGAGGTGGTGCTCACGGCCCCATTCGACGCCGCGCCGCTGGTCCGGCGCATCACGGAGCATGCCTACAAGGCCGGCGCGAAGCTGGTCACGCCGCTGTTCTCGGACGAGGCGAGCACGCTGGCCCGGTTCGAGCACGCCCCGGATGCGGCGTTCGACTACGCCCCGGCCTGGCTGTACGAGGCGATGGCGGTCGCGTTCCGCAACGGCGCGGCCCGGCTCGCGATCGGCGGCGAGGACCCGCAGCTCCTGTCGGGCCAGGACGCGGACCGGGTGGCCCGCGCCAACCGCGCCCGCTCCGTCGCCTATCGCCCGGCGCTGGAGCTGATCACCACTTTCGCCACCAATTGGTGCGTGGTCTGCGCCGCGACCCCGTCCTGGGCGCGCAGCGTATTCCCCGATTTGCCGGAGGAGGAGGGCGTGGCCCGGCTGTGGGATGCGATCTTCGCCGCCTCGCGGGTGGACACGCCTGACCCGGTCGCTGCCTGGACCGCGCACAACGCGGCACTCCACGCCCGCACGGCGCAGCTCAGCGCCAAGCAGTACGCGGCGCTCCGCTTCACCGGGCCGGGCACCGACCTCGAGGTCGGGCTCGCGGAAGGTCATCTCTGGCTTGGGGGCTCCGAGGAGGCGCGGAACGGCATCACCTGCAACCCGAACATCCCGAGCGAGGAGGTGTTCACCACGCCGCATCTCGGCCGGGTCGAAGGGGTGGTGCGGAGCACCAAGCCGCTGTCCTATCAGGGCACGCTGATCCAGGACATCGAGGTGCGGCTCAAGGCGGGCCAGATCGTGCAAAGCGCGGCGCGCACCGGGCACGCGGTGCTCGAGCGCGTGCTGGGCACCGATGACGGGGCGCGGCGGCTGGGCGAGGTGGCGCTGGTGCCGCACTCCTCCCCGATCTCGCGCAGTGGCCTGCTGTTCTTCAACACGCTGTTCGACGAGAACGCCGCCAGCCACATCGCGCTCGGCCAATCCTACCGCACCTGCCTCGAGGGCGGCACGGCGGCGACGGATACCGAGTTGCTCGAGCGCGGCGCCAATTCCAGCCTGATCCACATCGACTGGATGATCGGCTCGGGCGAGATGGACGTGGACGGCGTGACGGCGCAGGGGACGCGCGAGCCGCTGATGCGCGGCGGCGAGTGGGTCTGAGCCCCGGACCGAGCGGGCTCAGACCCCGTCTCTAACTAACCGGCCCGGCGCCGGATCTCGTCGAGGCAGACGACGTTGGGCAGCGGCGCCGGGGACGGCAGGCCCGGCAGCACCGCGAGCGCTTCGACCATGGAGCGGAAGCAGCCGACATCGGCCAGGCTCACGCAGTTCCAGAGCAGAACGGCGTCGCCCTCCCGCGCCACGCCCCAGGACGCCCACGGCGCGGCGCCGCTGTAGAGCAGGGCGAACATGTCCGACCCGTCCTCGTGCAATGCGAAGCGCCGCTCCTCCCCCGCCCAGCGCGTCAGCTCGGCCAGGTCACGCGGCGTGAAGGCGTTGCTCCCCGCCCGGCGCACGAAGGCGATCACGGTTCCCGCGGTATTCACAGCGTCGCTCCCAGCACTGCGGCGCCGAACTCGTCGACGACCGGCAGCGAAAGGTGGAGCGCGTCGGCAGTCAGCACGGCGCCGATCGTCAGCACGACCACGGCGAAGAACAGGAAGAGCGGGCTGACCTTGCTGCCCCTGGCAGCAGGCGTCCCGAGGTCGGTCCGGTCGGTCCCGAACGCAAATGTGCGGTCCATTTTGCCCTCCATCGCTGCGGCGACGAGCGACACCGTAGGAAGGGGGGAGGACCGAGTCTGTGACCTAGATCACATGTCGGGTTGTCCAGACAGGAGTCGGTTCCGGGGGAATTTTCGCGCCGGCGGCGGTCGGCGGGCTCGCCGGTGCGAGCGCGCCGACCGCGAACCCTACTTCTTGCCGCCGCCGTGCTGCTCCATGTAGGCCTTGGTGTGGTGGTGCACATTGCCCTGCTCGTCACGGTACTCGCGTGACTGCAGCTCGCTGCCCTCCTTGCCGCCCGAGCCGCGCGAGGGCTCGCGCTCCTCAGCCTTGCCGCCCTTGGCCTTCGTCTGGTGCTTCGGCTTTTCGTCCTCCGCTTCCTCGTGCTGGCCCGACTTCGCGCGGCTGGTCTGTGCGGACTTGCCTTCCTCGCGCAGGTGGCGGCGGTTGGTGTGCTCGCCGTGCTCGCGTGCATCCAGCGTGTCGCGCCCGACCAGCTTGTTGAACTGGTTGCCCTCCTCGTAGACGAGCGCCAGCTTGCCCGCCTCGAACTGGTCGAAGAACTCGTCCCAGGAGATCTCGACCAGGGCGCCGTGCTCGGATTGCGGGTTGTCCGGGAACATCAGGCGGATGATGCCGACATCCCCGCCCTGGTGCGTGCGGTCAACCGCCGCAGGCTTGCCGCCCCTGGACTCCGCCCACTTGCGGATCTCGTCGTGGTCGATCGTGGTGTTGCTGGCCATTCTATCCTCCTTGCCGGCGGCGCGAGCGGCTGGCTTCGCGCGATTGCGCCGGGCTTCCGGCGCGGTGGCGCCGTAACGCGCGAGAGTCGCGGTCGTTCATGAAAGCTGCCTGCGAAGCAGGCACGCCGGTGCTCAACAGGCACGCAACCACGGACATCCGCAATGGGAGCAAGGGACTACCTGCGGTTTTATCAGGGTCGCCCACACACTTGTCCACAGTGTTTGTGGACAAGTGTTTCAGTTCGCCGTCAGCTCAGTGGGTCCAGTTCTCGACCCGGCCGTAGCGGAAGTTGTCGGCGTAGGCCTTGGGCTTGGCCGGGCGCTTGGGCGGCGGCTGCTCCACCTGGTAGGCGATGCCGTTCTTTTCGGCGTAGGCGACGGCCTGCTCGCAGGTATCGAAGCGGAGGCGCACCTGACCTTGGGTATCGCCGCCGCCCCACCACCCCATGAGCGGCTCGTTGCGCTCGCGCTCGGGTGACTGGAAGTCGAGCACCCAGTTGCCCGCGCCGGCGCTGCCGGACTGGGTGGCGGTTTCCTGGCGCATGAAGATGCGGGCGCGCATGGGGTCCTCGGGTGGTTCGCCGCTCCTATACAGGCGTGCGGCCTCCGGGTTCCACCCCCCGGGCGCCAAGGAGGCTGGCGTGGCCGCGTTCCCGTTCAACGCTCCGGCGGCGGCCCGGCCAGCACGCCGCCGTCGATCACCATCGTCTGCCCCGTCATGAACCGCCCGGCCGGCGCCGCGAGGAACACGGCCGCGCCGGCGATCTCGTCCGGCTCGCCGATCCGCCCGAGCGGGGTGTCCCGCGTCCGCCGGCGCAGGTTCTCCGGATCCTCCCACAGGGCGCGGGCGAAGTCGGTGCGGATCAGGCCGGGCGCGATGCAATTGGCGCGGATGCCGCGCGCGCCCCACTCGATTGCCAGGTTGCGGGCGAGCTGCATGTCGGCCGCCTTGGACACCCCATAGGCGCCCAGCGTCGCCGTGCCGCGCAGCCCGGCGATGGACGAGACGATGATCACCGAGCCGCCGCCGCGCTCGGCCATGAAGGGCAGCGCCATCTGGCACAGCCAGTGCACGCTGCGGATATTGCTGCCCATGATCCGGTCCCAGGCTTCGTCCGGGATGGTCTCCGAGGGACCGAAATACGGGTTGGTCGCGGCGTTGCAGACCAGCGTGTCGAGCCGGCCCCAGGCTTCGAGCGTGCGATCGACCAGCGCCTGCAGTTCCTCTTTGCGCCCGACGTTGCAGGGCACGACCAGCGCCTCCCCGCCCCGCTCGCGGATGCCGCGCGCGACGGCCTCGCACGCCTCCGCCTTGCGGCTGCTGACGACGACCCGGGCACCATGCTCGGCCATGCGCTCCGCGATCGCGCGCCCGATGCCGCGACTCGACCCGGTGACGACAGCCACTTGCCCGCTGAGGTCGAACAGCTCCGACACGATTGCTCCGACGTCTGCGGCGCAGAGGCTAGCGCGCCTGGCGGAGAAGGCGAGAGCGTGGTGCTGCTGGACAGGATTGAACTGTCGACCTCTCCCTTACCAAGGGAGTGCTCTACCACTGAGCTACAGCAGCGCCGGGCCGGAGAGAACGCGCCGTCGTCTTAGGCGTTCGACAATGGGAGCGCAACCCAACCGCCGGGCCGCGGGCCATACAGTCAAAATGCCCGCCCCGCGAGAGGAAATCGCAAATTCGGAACGAACTTCCGGTTCCCCATGATCACGAGTTCGTGAAAAGGGCTTTGGCCGTTTGACTCGGTCGCTCACATTTAATTTAGAACTATGCGGGAAGTCAGAGCAGGCCATCTCAAAAAAGGAGCAGCGGCGTTGTCGAGCCAGATGAGCAAGACGGAAATGCGACGAGAACTGCCGATCGGGTCCGAACTGATCATCGCGTTGAGCGGTGGTCTGATGGCCTGGTGGGTCATCGTGAAGACGGCGCTCTGGCTCGCCAGCTAGCACCGCCGAAACCGCCGGCGCCGGCCAAGGGCGCCGCGCCGGACGCGCAGGCCCGGGCCGAGCGGGAAGCCCAGGCATTGCGCGAAAACCTCCGCCGCCGCAAGGCGCAGGCCCGCGCTCGCGAAGCCGCTCCGGACGATCCGCCCAAACCCTGAGCTTGGCCCCGACTCCATCCGTGCGCTAAGGGCATCCGATGCCCGTGATGCCCGACCATTGGATCCGCCACATGGCGCTCGAGCACGGCATGATCGAGCCCTATGTCGACGGGCAGAAGCGGCAGGGGGTCATCAGCTACGGGCTCTCCTCCTACGGCTACGACGCCCGGGTCGCCGACGAGTTCCGCGTGTTCACCAACGTCGACAGCGCCGTGGTCGACCCGAAGCACTTCAGCCAGGACAGCTTCGTGACCAGGACCGGCCCGTCCTGCACCATCCCGCCGAACTCGTTCGCGCTGGCGCACACGGTCGAGTTCTTCCGTATCCCGCGCGACGTGCTGGTGATCTGCCTGGGCAAGAGCACCTATGCGCGCTGCGGAATCATCGTCAACGTGACCCCGCTGGAGCCGGAGTGGGAAGGGCAGGTCACGATCGAGATCAGTAACACCACGCCGCTGCCGGCGCGGATCTATGCACAGGAAGGGATCTGCCAATTCTTGTTCTTGAAGGGGGCGAGCGCGCCCGAGACGAGCTACGCCGACAAGGCGGGGAAATACATGGGCCAGCGCGGGGTCGCTCTGCCGCGCCTATAAGGAGGGCGGGCATGGACCGGATCCGCATCCGCGGCGGCCGGCCGTTGGACGGCGAGATCACCATCGGCGGCGCCAAGAACGCGGCGCTGCCGCTGATGGCGGCCGGCATGCTGACCGACGAGCGGCTCGTGCTGACCAATATGCCGAAGCTCGCCGACATCGCGACCATGACCGACCTCGTCGCCCAGCATGGGCTCGCGGTCGAGCCCGGCCAGCGCTCGCTCTCCATCGGCGGCGCCATCACCAACACCGAGGCGCCGTACGACATCGTGCGCAAAATGCGGGCCTCCATTCTCGTGCTCGGCCCGCTACTGGCGCGGGTCGGCGAGGCACGCGTCTCCTTGCCCGGCGGCTGCGCCATCGGCACGCGCCCGGTCGACCTCCACCTCAAGGGACTGGAGCAGCTCGGGGCGGAGATCACGCTGGAAGGCGGCTACGTCGCGGCCCGGGCGCCCAAGGGCCTGCGCGGGGCGACGATCGTGATGCCGTTCACCTCCGTGGGCGCCACCGAGAACCTGCTCATGGCCGCAAGCCTGGCCGAGGGCCGCACCGTACTCGCAAACGCGGCGCGCGAGCCGGAGATCACCGACCTCGCCGAGTGCCTCAACGCGATGGGCGCCAACATCACCGGCATGGGCACGGATCGGCTGGTGGTGGAAGGCGTCAAGCGCCTGCATGCCGCCACCCATCGCATCGTCGGCGACCGGATCGAGACCGGGACCTATGCCTGCGCCGCCGTGATCACGGGCGGCGACCTGCGGCTCCGCGGCGGCACGCTGGCCCATCTCGGCGCGGTCGCGTCCGTGCTGGTCGAGGCGGGCGCGGAGATCTCGGAGACCGACGGGGCGCTGCATGTGCGGCGGCTGGACGGGCTGCGCGGCGTGGACGCGATGACGGAGCCTTATCCCGGCTTCCCGACCGACATGCAGGCCCAGTTCATGGCGGTCATGGCGGTGGCCGAGGGGGCGGCGATGGTCACCGAGACCATCTTTGAGAACCGGTTCATGCACGTCCCGGAGCTCAATCGCATGGGCGCGCGGATCAATGTGCACGGCGCCTCGGCGATCATCCGCGGCGTCTCCGCGCTGTCAGGCGCGCCGGTGATGGCGACCGACCTGCGCGCCTCGGTCTCCCTGGTGCTGGCCGGGCTGGCGGCGCGCGGGGACACGGTGATCAACCGGGTCTATCACCTCGACCGCGGCTACGAAGCGCTCGAGGGCAAGCTGGCCGCGTGCGGGGCGGACATAGAACGTATCCCCGGCTGAGACTTCCTCCGGGCGGGCGGCGGTGCTACTGCGCCGCCCACACCCGCCCGGAGCCCGCATGACTGCGCCCTTCCCGGCCTCGGCTTTGGCGCCGGAGATCGACACCCCTCTCGTCCTCGCGCTGCCGAAAGGCCGCATCCTCGGCGAATGCGCGCCGCTGCTGGAGCGGGCGGGCATCCGGCCGGCGCCCGACCTGCTGGACGAGGACAGCCGCCGGCTTCGCTTCCCGACTGACGACCCACGCCTGGACGTGGTGCGCGTGCGCCCGTTCGACGTGGCGACCTTTGTCGCCTTTGGCGCCGCCCATGTCGGCATCTGCGGTGCCGACGTGCTGATGGAATTCGACTACCCGGAGATCTACGCTCCGCTCGACCTCGGCATCGGCCGCTGCCGGGTCAGCGTGGCCGAGCCGGTGGAGACGGCCGGGCTCGACGACCCGGCCACGTGGTCCCGGGTCCGGGTCGCGACCAAATATCCCAACATCGCGCGCCGCCACTTCGCCGGGCGCGGCGTGCAGGCGGAGGTGGTGCATCTGAACGGCGCGATGGAGCTGGCGCCGGGCCTCGGCCTGTCGCGGCTGATCGTCGACCTCGTGCAGACCGGCAGCACGCTGCGCGCCAACGGGCTGCAGGAGACGGAGGTGATCGCCGAGGTCTCGAGCCGGCTGATCGTCAACCGGACGGCGCTGAAGACGCGGGCGGAGGCGGTCGGCGGCCTGATTGCGCGGTTCCGGGCGGCGCTGGGTTGAAGCGCCTCGACAGCGCGGACCCGGCGTTCGCCGACGCGTTCCGTGCCTTGGTGCTGGACGCGCGGGAGACCACGGCCCGGGTCGACGGGCCGGTGGCGGCCATCATCGCCGACGTGCGGGCGCGAGGTGACGCGGCCCTCTGCGAGTACACTAGCCGGTTTGACCGCCTCGACCTCACCCCCGACCGTATCCGCATCGGCGCAGACGAGATCGAGGCCGCGGCGGCTGCCGTCGCGCCAAAATTGCGCGAGGCGCTGGACCTGGCGGCCCGGCGCATTGAGGCGTTCCACCGCGCGCAGTTGCCGCGGGATCTCGAGTTCCGCGATGCTGAGGGCCTGCTGCTCGGGATGCGCTGGTCGCCGCTGGACGCGGTCGGGCTCTACGTGCCGGGCGGCAAGGCCGCGTACCCCTCCTCCGTGCTGATGAACGCTCTCCCGGCGCGGGTGGCCGGCGTACGGCGAATCGCCATGTGCGTCCCCTGCCCCGGCGGTGCGCTCGAGCCATTGGTGCTGCTCGCGGCACAGCGTGCGGGGGTGCACGAGATCTACCGCGTCGGCGGTGCGCAAGCCGTCGCCGCGCTGGCCTTCGGCACCGAGACGATCGCGCCGGTGGACCGGATCGTCGGGCCAGGCAACGCCTACGTGGCCGAGGCGAAGCGGCAGGTGTTCGGCCGGGTCGGGATCGACGGCATCGCCGGGCCGTCCGAAGTCGTGGTGCTGGCGGACCGGGGCCAGAACCCGCGCGCGGTCGCCGTCGACCTGCTGGCGCAGGCCGAGCACGACGAGAGCGCGCAAAGCATCCTGATCACCACCGATTCCACCTTCGCCGACGCGGTCGCGGCCGCGGTGGAGACGGAGCTCGCCGACCTGCCGCGCGCAGCGATCGCCGGGGCGAGCTGGCGCGACCATGGCTGCATCATCCTGGCCCGCGACTGGAACGAGGCGGCGGCGCTGACAGATGAGCTGGCGCCTGAGCACCTGCAAATCATGGTGCAGGAGCCACGGGCGCTGTTCGCGCGCATCCGCCATGCCGGGGCCGCGTTCCTCGGGCCGGACTGCCCCGAGGCGGTCGGCGACTACGTGGCCGGGCCCAACCACGTGCTGCCGACCGGGCGCACCGCCCGTTTCGCGTCCGGGCTCTCGGTCTATGATTTCCTCAAGCGGACGACCTGGGTGGAGGCGGACCGGGCGTCGCTCGGCCGGGTCGGCCCGGCCGCGGTTGCGCTGGCCGAGGCCGAGGGGCTCGGGGCGCACGCACGGAGCATCAGGCTTCGTCTCCTTGCAACTTGACCCGGCGCGACCGCGCCATCACATTCCGCCGCGAAATCGAGAGCGCGCCACGAATAAAGGAATCGGATGTCGAAAGAAGACATGATCGAGTTTAGCGGCACCGTCATGGAGCTGCTTCCCAATGCGATGTTCCGCGTCAAGCTGGACAACGAACACAGCATTCTGGCTCATACGTCCGGCAAGATGCGCAAGAACCGGATCCGCGTCTTGGCGGGCGACCGGGTCAACGTCGAGATGACGCCGTACGACCTGTCCAAGGGCCGCATCACGTTTCGATTCAAGTAAGCTCCGGACGGGCGCCGCTCGTCCTCGCTTCGGCCAGCCCGCGCCGCCTCGACCTGTTGGCGCAGATCGGCATCACACCCCACCGGGTCGCGGCCCCGGACATCGACGAGACGCCGGCGCCCGACGAAATCCCCCGGAACTATGCCCTGCGGATGGCCCGCGCCAAGGCGGCAGCCGTGGCCGAGCCCGGCACGTTCACGCTCGCGGCCGACACGGTGGTCGCCCTGGGCCGCCGCATCCTGCCCAAGCCCGAAACGCAGGCGGAGGCACGGGCCTGCCTCGCCCGCCTGTCCGGCCGCCGCCATCAGGTGCTGAGCGCGGTCGTGCTGATCGGCCCAGATGGCGGCCGGTCGGAGCGGCTGTGCGCGACCGCCGTCGCCTTCGCCCGGCTGACTGAGGCGCAGCTCGACGCCTATGCCGCATGCGGCGAGGGTGTTGGCAAGGCCGGCGGCTATGCCATCCAGGGCCGCGCCGCCGCGTTCGTCCGCCTTCTGCTCGGCAGCCACAGCGGCGTGGTCGGGCTGCCGCTCTGGGAGACGGCGCAGCTCCTGCGCGGGCGGGGCTACGCGGTCCCTTGACCCGGATCGTGCTGGGCTCGAGCCCCGGCGAGGTCCGCGCCGCCGCGGTCACGGACGGCCGACTGGAAGACTTCGCGCTGCATCGGCCGGGCGCGCCCGACGGGGTCGGCGATGTCTATCGCGCGCGCGTCACGGCGCACGTGCCGGGAATGGCCGGCGCGTTCCTCCGTCTGCCGGAGGGCGACGGCTTCCTGCCGGACAGCGAGGGCGGCGAGGGCGCGACCGAGGGGGCGCTGCTCACCGTCCGGAGTCACCCGATCGGGCCAGGGCGGCAAGGGCCCGCGGCTCTCGGCGCGCCTGCCGCAATCGCCGGGTCCGCCCGGACTGGTCGAGCGCGGGCCGAGCGCGGTCGACGAGTTGCTGTCCCGCTTCCCCCACGCCGAAATCGTGGCCGACGACCCGGCCGTGGCAGCCGCCCTACGGCCGCTTCACGGCGACCGGGTCACGGTGGCAAGGGACGCGTTCGAACCGATCGAGGAGCAAGTCGAAGCGCTCGCGAGCCCCGACCTCGCCCTGCCCTCCGGTATGCGGGCCAGCATCTATCCCACGCCGGCGCTGGTCGCGATCGACATGGATATGGCGGCGGCGACGGGCGGACGCCAACCGAAGGCGGCCGCGCAGCTCGCGGCCAACCGCGCGGCGCTGCCCGAGCTCGCGCGGCAAATTCGGTTGCGCAACCTGTCCGGCGCCATCCTGCTCGACCCGGCCGGGCTCAGCATCCACCGCCGCGCGGCACTCGGGCCGCCGCTCGCCGAGGCGCTCGCCGCCGACCCACTGCGCCCCCGCCTGCTCGGCTGGACCGCGCTTGGCCTGGCCGAGATCGTCCGCCCGCGCATCCGCCCACCGCTGCACGAGAAGCTGGCCGGGCCGCACGCCGCAGGTCTGCGCGGGCTGCGGGCCCTGGCGCGGGAAGCCGGCGCGGCGCCGCATGTACAGTTCGCGCTGATGGCCGCGCCGGACGTGGCCGAGGCGCTACGCCGCGACGAGGCGGCGCTCGTCGACCTTGCGCGCCGGACCGGGCGTTCCTTGATACCCGTGTCCGATCCCGGGATGGGCCCGGGGTCTTGGAGGATCGAGAGACGCGCGTGACGGAGCCCTGCCCTATCTGCGGCAAGCCAGCGGAGACGCCCCGCTTTCGCCCGTTTTGTTCCGCCCGCTGCGCCGACGTCGATCTCGGCCGCTGGTTCAGCGGCGGCTACGCGATCCCCGGCTCGCCTGCCGAACTGGACGACGACCCGCCGGAGAGCCCCGAGCGGGCTTGAAGTCAGGTCCCCTCTGGGCTAACCACCCGGTCTCGCCGGCGCCCAGGTAGCTCAGCTGGTAGAGCATGCGACTGAAAATCGCAGTGTCGGTGGTTCGAACTCCGCCCCTGGGCACCACGCGCTTAGTGTCTCTCCGGGATCATGTGGAGCGAGTTGAATTGCTTGTGATTGGGAGCGACGCGGTGCGGCTGGCGACACTCTTGGGATGTGGACCAACGAGAACCGCGCCCGCTACGACCGTCGTGGCCTGCGCTACCCGAGTGACCTGACCGACGAAGAGTGGGCGCTGATGGTCACGTCCGTCAACGTGGTGGAATTTGCGGTGTAGTTGAGGTGGCCATTGATCAGGCTGCTACGGTGGCGATCTGTGGTGGAATGGCGTCGATCAGCGGCGGTGTAAGTTCGGCCATGACCTCGGTTTGCATGTAGCGGTGCTGCAGCTGCCATTCGTCGTTAGCCTCGAGCAGCACGGCGCCGATCAGCCGGATGATGGCGCCCTCGTTCGGGAATATGCCGACTACGTCGGCTCGACGTTTGACCTCCTTGTTCAAGCGTTCGAGCGGATTGGTTGAGTGAAGCTTGGCCCGGTGCTGGACCGGAAAATCCATGTGGGCCAGCACATCGGTCTCGCTCTCGTCGATAAATGCCGCGAGCTTGGGCCACTTGCTCCGGAGCTGATCAGCGACATGGCGCAGTGCTTGGCTCGCGGAGGGGCGATCGGGATGGATGAACGCCTGGCGCAGCGCGGCCGCGACCATGTTCTGCTGGCCTTTGGGCACATAGGCCTGAGCGTTGCGCATCCAATGAACCCTGCAGCGCTGCCACGCCGAGCCCATAACGCGGCGGATCGCTGCCTTGAGACCCTCGTGCGCGTCCGAGATCACCAGCTTGGTCCCGCGCAGGCCACGTCGGACCAGGCTCTTGAGGAACGTTGCCCAGAACGTCTCCGCTTCTGACGGCCCGATATGCAGGCCGACGATCTCGCGCTTGCCGTCGGTGTTCACCGCCACGGCGATTATCGCGGCCACGCTGGTGATGCGCCCGCCTTCACGCTGCTTGAGGTAGGTCGCATCCAGCCAGAGATACGGCCAATCGCCGACGAGCGGGCGCTCGAGGAAAGCGTTCACCCGGTCGTCGATATCCTTGCACAGCTTGCTCACCGTGCTCTTGCTGATGCCCGCCAGCCCCATTGCCTGCACCAGGTCGTCGACCCGCCGGGTCGAGACGCCCCCGATCCAGGCCTCCTGGATGACGGCGACCAGGGCCTTCTCCGACGTCCGCCGCGGCTCGAGGAACGGCGGAAAATAGCTCCCTTGGCGCAGCTTGGGGATCCGGAGCTGCAGGCTACCCAGCCGCGTGTCGAGCGTGCGATCGCGATAGCCGTTGCGATAGGTCGTGCGCTCGCCGGTGCGCTCGTGTCGTCCGGCGCCGATCAGGCCGTCCACGTCGGTCTCCATCAGTAACTGCACCACCGCCTCCGCCACGCTGCGTAGGAAGTCGCCGTCTCCGGCTTTGGCCATCAGCTCGGCCAACGGTAGTCTCTCCTCGGTCATCGGGTCCTCGTCGGTTCGGGTGGGAGCCTCGCAACTCCACCTTAGCCAGCCGATCCGGTGACCACCTCCGCCTACACCGCCGCTGTCAGCGGATTTCCACCACGACCGCGGACGCTACCGCGCTGATCGGCCCGCTGATCCCGCCAGCCAAGCGCGGTGGCAACAAGCGAACGGTCGACGTCCGCGCGGTGGTGAACGGGGTGATGTATGTGCTGAGCACTGGCTGCCAGTGGGCCGCGCTGCCGAAGGACCTGCCTGCGCGCAGCACCGTCAACGACTACTTCCGGCGCTGGGACTGGGACGGCACGCTGGAGCGCATCCATCACGCGCTTTACGTTGCGTGTCGCGAAGTTGCGGGGCGGCAGGCCAGTCCCACGGTGGGGATCATCGACAGCCAGAGTGTCAGGGGCGCGGAAAAGGGGGGCGTGCGGTCGATCCGCCGGGCTATGACGCTGGGAAGAAGACCAAGGGCAAGAAGCGGCACGTCCTGGTCGACACGCAGGGCCTGCTGATGCGGGCCGTCGTGCAGGCCGCCGACGTTCAGGACCGCGACGGCGGGGTGCTGCTGATGGGCGCCCTGTTCGGCCTGTATCCGTTCTTGCTCAAGCTCTACGCCGACAGCGGCTACCAAGGTGCGAAATTCCGCGACGGCCTGGCCAGGGCCTGCGCTCAGGTCAACGTCGAGATCGTCAAGCGTTCCGACCTCCACAGGTTCGTCGTCCTGCCCAAACGCTGGATCGTCGAACGCACCATCGCTTGGCTCAACCGATGCCGCCGACTGGCCAAAGATTGGCAATGTCTCAACCGCTCTGGTCTTGCGTTCCTGAGATGGGCGTCCGTCCGCCTCATGCTGCGAAAGCTCTGTCAGCAAACAACATGATCCCGGATCGACTCTAAGAAAAGGCTCTGCGATACAAAGGCATGGGAAGAAGTCTCCCCACGAAATTGCGGCTAGCCGGGTTTTCCGTGGGGATTTGGGCAGGCCGCGACCGGCACAGCCCTCACTCGGTAGCTCACCTGCCGGGCGTAACGGCACACCTACACTGGGCTTTTGAGCAGCAGCGCCCGGTGTAGCATCGAGCGCTGCTGAACGTCAGGGAGCCGCCGCATGGACCCTCGCCGCCGAAGGTCAGTCCGTCGAGAGTTGGCCCGCTTGGGGCTGCCTCAAGACGAGCGGGCACGCGGATACGAATCGGACCCGAGCCAAGAGGCCATCATGATCGCCACGACCTACCTGCGCACGTCTCGCATGATCTCTGATTGGCCCGTCGTCGAACAGCCGGACCAGAGCTTCGCCGTGTACGTCGCGTTCGAGGGGCGGCTGCACCGCGCGCCGGTCAGCGATGAACGCTTCATCGACGCGGTGAACGGAATCGCTCGACGATGTTGGGTTGATTGACGAGTTCATCCTCGCCGGCAGTAGGTAACCGACAGCATCGACCGCAGCGAGCCGGGGGCGGCCCCCGGCGGGTAGCTCCCGCGACAGCGACCGCCAGGTATGATGTTAGCTCCTAGCGGAGCCAAGCCAGGATACGGGTGCAGAAACCATCACCGCCCTGAGAGCCCGTAGGTCGGGCGCCAGCGGACGAGTTCCTGCCTCGTTGGTCCGCGCGAGGAAGCGGGTGGCCGGTCATGACCTTTACTGTAGTATTACTACCGTAATGCCTCTTCCGGTAATGGAGCCAGCAACTGGCCCAACCTAGGTTGACCGGTTACTTGGCGTTCCACTAATCTGGACCTGGGCGTTAGTGGTGGGCGTGGGTGAGAGCAGCGGTTCTAACGGAGCCAGCCACCCCCTGCTCAGGTCACGTCTGGGCGTGTCTTCAACGTCACACTCACGGCCGGGCGCGCCAAGCAGGTTGCGGCGCGCTCGTCCGGCCGAACGCGCGGTTGCGTGAGACCGGATCAGGGATCAAGACAGCCGGAGAGGCTGGGCTTGAGGTGAAGTCGGTGGTGGAGCGGGTTCCTGATGACAAGCTGGTAGATTTCCTCGACGGAAAGACGCTGCGAGACCGCAAGCCCGAAGAGCACGTGCGGCAAAACATCCTCCGCAGTCTTGTGCAGGAGTATCGCTACCCGCGCGGAGAGATCGCAGTGGAGTTCGCCATTGTCATGGGTTCGAATAAGAAGCGGGTGGACATCGCTATCTTCGAGGAGGGCAAACCGCACGAGCAAGCGCACATAATGGCTATCGTAGAATGCAAGCGGGCCGAGGTGCTTCCCGACGATCGAAAGGATGAAGTCACCCAACTCCAGTCTTACATGGCCGCTTCTCCGAATTGCCGCTTCGGAATGTGGACGAACGGGTCCCGCGATCAACTCTGCTATACTAGGACTGAGGCGGCCGGCAATGTCTTGTTTGACGCGGTGGTGGACATTCCCGTCAAGGGCGAGCGGCGCGCTGCGTCGGAAGCCCCGAATCGCAGGATGCTAAGACCTGCGACAGCCGACAACCTCCTGTATGCTTTCAAGCGTTGCCATAACTACATCGCCGGGAACATGGGCCTAGAAAAGCCTGACGCGTTCCGAGAGCTATTGAAGGTAATCTTTGCAAAGGCAGAGGACGAGAGAAACAGCAGAAGGTCTCTTGAATTTTATGTCACTTCTGCCGAACGGCAGAGCATGGACGGTCAGTTGAAATGCAAGAAGCGGGTAGATCAACTCTTCGATCGAGTTAGGAGAGCCTACCCATCAATCTTCGATAAATCCGCCGAGGTCGGCCTGCGCGCTGACGTGCTTGCTTACGTAGTCGAGCAGTTACAGCGTTATTCCCTTCTGAAATCGTCGGTTGACGCATCGCCGTCGTTGATATGCAACGAGACCTCTTCCAGCCAAGGAATGACACGCAGACCAGCATGGTGGTCCTTCGTCGGCTCGCGGCGGACGAGGTTATGCGGGTTCCGGATTACCCGATCTTCATGGCCGTCACGAAGCGGATCGGCCACGACAAGCGTGGCAAGTCGATCTACGTGCGCGATTCAGATGGGCAAGACGTTTTGGCCCAGATCACCCAGAAGGAGGTTGTCGTCGAGGATGGGCATGAGGTGGTGCGGGAGACCGTCGAGAGCGTGCCGGTGGTGGACGATGACCTTCCACGTATCCCTCCCGTCTTCCGAGACTGGGCACGGAACAATCACCTGGGCCTGTGAGGCGGGGCCATGGACGCCACAGCCTTTCAGACGCCAGCTTCACCTGTGCCGGCGGTTGCGTTGCGGCCTCTCGATGTGCGTTCCACGAGCTTTCGAGGCGTGCGCGGGCCAGCTTTCAGGCTAGACGCTTCATTCTACCGTAAGGACTTCGAACAGGCCGAGACTCGGGTCCGAGCTTCGGGACACGAGGTCCGTATGCTCTCGTCGATTGGGCACCTCGAATTACCTGCGTTTCGGCGGCGGTGGATGCATGCTGGGGTGATTTGAGCGCCGGTGGCGTTCGTTGGGCCGTTTCGATGGGCTTTGCGCGCCCGGCTTGCCGTCGGATCAGACGGGAACGGGTCTCCCCTAAATCCAGACGAACCGGCGCATGTTGTACGCCAGGTTCGCGAGCGTGATCTTGGCCCTGGCGCGCGCCAGGCCGATCGTGCGCACGACGAGGCCCATGCCGTGCTTCTCGGCGGCGAACACGTGCTCGACCGGAGAGCGGATCCTGGCGCGTGTGGCGTTGCCACGGGCATATGCGGCGGCATCGGCCGTCCTCGCGGCTTGGCGCGCTGGAACCGGGGCTTGAGCCCACGCCGGAGCAGGGTGCCGAGGTTGGCCCGGCTGCGGTAGGCCGTGTCCGCCCAGACGTCGCTGGCCGTGTTCTGCGGATCCAGCACCGCGCCGAGTTGGCTGCCGTCATGGCGCGCCGCGTGCGTGACCACGAAGCGGCGGATGAACCCGTGCGTGCGGTCGATGCCGACGTGGTTCTTATAGCCAAACACCGGGATCGCGATCGGCGTCGCATTGCGCGTCTGCGTCTCGCCCGGACGCGCGCTCGGCTTGCGGCCACGCTTGATGGTCCAGCGCCCTTCGCGATCAACCTGGCGAGTGCGCGCCTTCGACCAATGGCTCGGCACCTTGCCCTCGCGAACCGCCTGCCTTCTCGTCCTGGGTGAGCCGCGGTCGCCGGGCCTCGATGACGGTGGCGTCCACGATCTGCCCGCCCATCGCCAGATAGCCTCGCTCGCGCAGGACGGCGTCAAACCGGTCGAAGGCACGAGCGAGCGCGCCTGCGCGGGTCAGCTGCTCGCGGTAGAGCCAGATCGTCTTAGCGTCCGGCACGGGGTCATGCAGGCCCAGGCCGACGAAGCGCATGAACGAGAGCCGATCTCGCAGCTGATACTCGGTTTGATCGTCGGACAGGGTGTAGAGCGCTTGCAGCACCAGCACGCGAAACATGAGCACGGCGTCGAATGGTGGGCGTCCGCCTCGGCTGCGGTCGCCACGGGCCAGCGCCAATTCCAGCTCCGGGCGGAAGAGCTCGAAGTCGACCACTGCCGCGAGCCGCTCAAGCGGATCACCGACCGCCGACAACGCCCGCAGCCGCTCGTCCGTGTCGAAGAACCGAGGCTGCCGCACCATCACCCGCTCCGAATCGACTACGGCACCAGCAAATCAGCTCAGGCCGGAAGGCGCCAGGTTTTTCGAGCGGTCCAATAGGCTCCCGCCTCGCGTGCATGCCTTCTCTACGCCGTCTGGCAGGGTCTACGTCCGCTACGAGCCGCCACACGGTCGCAAGGTGATCCTGCGCTCAGAGTTTGACACAGAGGAGTTCTACGCCGAACTCGCAGCGGCGAAAGGCGGCAAAACGCTGCCGCGCCCTAAAGCAATCAAGCTGACCAAGGACGACACTTCTCGCGGAAACGGAGGCACCTGGCGATGGCTGTGCGAGCAGTATTTCGCGAGCAGCAGGTTCAAGCATCTCTTCGTCCGGGATCAGCGCGTACGCAGGAATGTGCTTCAGCGCACCTGGGAAGAGCCGCTTCTCCGTGACAACCCGACCGGCCTCAAATTCGCGGACCTGCCTTTGGCGAAGTTCGGCCACAAGGCCATCACCATCTTGAAGGAGCGCGCTGCACGGCTGGGCGTCGTGCCTGACGAAATGTACCCCGACGATCGCAGCAAGGATCGGGAAAAACCAACCGCGCCGGAGGCCGGGAATTCGGTCGTGCGCTATGTCCGAGCCACATTCGAGTGGACGAAAGACGAACTCGATGCCGATCTGATCGGCGGCCACAACTGGGCGCACGATATCAAGCTGTATCCGTCCTCCGCCACCGGGTGGAAGACCTGGGGACCGGAACAGTGCGCCGCGTTCGAGCAAGCACATCCGCAAGGGACCAAAGCGAGGCTAATCTACGAGCTTGCCAAGCTATCCGGTCAGCGAAAATCCGACGTTGCTCGGATCGAGCCCCGGCATGATCAGCAACGATCGCAAGGGCCGCGAACGCTTGACGTTCACCCAAACGAAAAATCGGAACGCGCAGCCCGTAACCGCATATGTGCCCGTGACCCCAAAGTTGCGGGAAGCGTTGGGAGGCGGCACGGGCAAGCAATGTGTTGGGCACAGAGACCTACGTCGCCCAAGAGAACGGTCAAAAATACACGGAGGGCTCTCTTGGGAACCTGTTTGGTGAATACTGCAAGCAGGCTGGACTGGTCGGCTACTCAATGCATGGCTTGAGAAAGGCGGCTGTCGTTGATTTGATCATGGCCGATTGTAGCTTTTTTGAAATAATGGCGATCACCGGGCATCGTTCAAAAAAGGAGAGCGAGCGATACGGTCGGGAATACATGCGCTCGCTTGCGATGGAAAGCGCCTTTGACAAGTGGAGCGCGCGCCATGAACATAAATCGGACATCTCGGGACTTCAGGCGCAGGCAGCGGCGTAATCACCTCGATCGGCTACCGATCGAGCAATCGGGTGACCTGCACATCACGGTCCAGTTGAGCAACGATCGAGCTAATTTCCGCCCGGAGGCCGCATGACACTCGGACCGCTCGAAAAACCTGGCGCCTTCCGGCCTGAGCTGATTCGCTTGGTGCCGTAGTCGATTCGGAGCGGGTGATGGTGCGGCAGCCTCGGTTCTTCGACACGGACGAGCGGCTGCGGGCGTTGTCGGCGGTCGGTGATCCGCTTGAGCGACTTGCGGCAGTGGTCGACTTCGAGCTCTTCCGCCCGGAGCTGGAATCGGCGCTGGCCCGTGGCGACCGCAGCCGAGGCGGACGCCCACCATTCGACGCCGTGCTCATGTTTCGCGTGCTGGTGCTGCAAGCGCTCTACACCCTGTCCGACGATCAAACCGAGTATCAGCTGCGCGACCGGCTCTCGTTCATGCGCTTCGTCGGCCTGGGCCTGCATGACCCGGTGCCGGACGCCAAGACGATCTGGCTCTACCGCGAGCAGCTGACCCGCGCAGGCGCGCTCGCTCGTGCCTTCGACCGGTTTGACGCCGTCCTGCGCGAGCGGAGGCTATCTGGCGATGGGCGGGCAGATCGTGGACGCCACCGTCATCGAGGCCCGGCGACCGCGGCTGACTCAGGACGAAAAGCAGGCGGTTCGCGAGGGCAAGGTGCCGAGCCATTGGTCGAAGGCGCGCACTCGCCAGGTTGATCGCGAAGGGCGCTGGACCATCAAGCGTGGCTGCAAGCCGAGCGCGCGTCCGGGCGAGACGCAGACGCGCAATGCGACGCCGATCGCGATCCCGGTGTTTGGCTATAAGAACCACGTCGGCATCGACCGCACGCACGGGTTCATCCGCCGCTTCGTGGTCACGCACGCGGCGCGCCATGACGGCAGCCAGCTCGGCTCGGTGCTGGATCCGCAGAACACGGCCAGCGACGTATGGGCGGACACGGCCTACCGCAGCCGGGCCAACCTCGGCACCCTGCTCCGGCGCGGGCTCAAGCCCCGGTTCCAGCGCGTCAAGCCGCGAGGGCGGCCGATGCCGCCGCATATGGCCCGTGGCAACGCCACTCGCGCCAGGATACGCTCTCGGGTAGAGCACGTGTTCGCCGCCGAGAAGCACGGCATGGGCCTCGTCGTGCGCACGATCGGCCTGGCGCGCGCCAGGGCCAAGATCACGCTCGCGAACCTGGCGTACAACATGCGCCGGTTCGTCTGGATTCAGGGGAGACCCGTTCCCGTCTGATCCGACGGCAAGCCGGGCGCGCAATCCTCATCAAAACGGCCGACCGGACCGCCGCCCGGCGATCGAATCACGCCAGCATGCATCCACCGCCGCCGAAACGTAGGTAATTCGAGGTGCCCACTCGGTCCGCGATAGCGAGCAGCCGTTTCCGAAGATGGGTAACCGCTCGGGACGGCGTTCGCGCGCAACCCCGGCGTTCGATGTCCGTCAAGTATCCCGGCGCTCTGCCCAGGTAGCGCGTCGAGAATCTCCGCTTCGTCTCGACCAGCCCAAGCTGATGCAACGCGTCGTAGGCTCGAAGTAGGGTGCATCCGTTCATTTGACCTCGATGATAAATAGTGATGGAAAAGCACGGAGTTCAGAAATGTTGGAAGACCAGACCTCACCTTGCGACGACGCAGAGAACCTCCTGTTGCAGCGCTTTCTCAGTGACTATTTACCATCAGACACTGTTAGCCTTTGGTCACTCGACGACACCTGCGTCACCGCCCGTCGAATTGGCAGCCGGGCCGGAGTTCCGGCAGACGCAACGACGTGGCATTACAGGCTGCAAAACCTCAATTCAGCTTGGACCGTGGACCTCCGCGCGGTTTGGCGCCGTGGGCGCCTCCTCCGGCCATGCAGCACGCATGTCGCTGTGACAGCCATTTGGGACGACGAGGACCGGTATGGCAGTTCCGCCGCCACCCGAGACGCATTCCGGGCGTGGCTGCGAACGCTACCGCTGTAGGCCGCCGCCATGCTCCACCCGACACCGCCCCGACAGACCGACCAGGCCGCATGGAAGGAGGGCATGGTCGATTTCCTCAGAAGCTTGCGTTTCACCCACGCGCTCACCGTAAGCTGGAATCGCGGCCTGCCCCTGCCCGTCGCACGGCTTCACCTGAAAACGCTTCACAGAATGGTAGACCGGCTATTGCTGGGTCCCCGCTAGACCCGCAAGCCCGCCGACCAGCGCACGCTTGCTGTGTTTGTATATGAGGGACTCGGACCCGGCGGCCACCTGCACGCGCACAGCCTGTGGCGGTTGAACCAGCGCCGCCGCCTACTGCCGTTCATGCAGATATTTCCCGGCGAACGCGGGGGAGCATGGAACCGAATCATTCCGAGCGGCAGCTACAAGCTCGCGATCAACGATGACCCGTCCGTGTTCGCCGGATATGCAGTGAAATCCCAGCAGATGCGCTCTGCTGAGGACGAGATGGTTTGGTCCAGCGACTTTCTGCCCACCTGAGTGGTGCCTCCCCCGATGCTGATGTGACCATCGCGCCGGCAGGCTCCACCAAGACACCTCCACCTTGCCTCCCCCGCGCCAGCAGCGGGAAAAGCGAAGCTATGCCCAAACCTCACATGACCGAGGAACACGATGCTTATCAGCGAGATCATCCCCTACATCGACGCTCACAGAATGACCCCGCAAGCATTCGGAGAGTTGCTCGACCGCCTTGCACGCGAGACCCCTGCCGGCCTTGAGTGTCCAGTCTTGGCCCGCCAGCGTCAATACGGGGACGAACTTCACGCTCTTTCGGTCGAGCAGGCCAGGCTCGACGCCGAAAAAACTCGGGCAGAAATCAAGCGCCTTGCTGCGCAGGCCGCTAAAGATAACAGCGAGGTTGCAACAGCGGCCACCGCCTGTGCCTCCACGTGCCCACACAAGCCGGACACCAGACACGCTCGCTGGAGCGTATGCACGACCGAGCCGTCCAAGACTGCCATCCCTTGACAAACCCGGTTATGTCGATCAGTCTCGACATATGGAAATCAGTTCCGCGTTGACCGCGTTCGATGCTCTCTCGCAGGAGACCCGGCTCGGGGTGTTCCGGCTGCTTATCGAGGCGGGTGAGGACGGATTGCCGGCGGGCGACATCGCGCGGCACCTCGGGACGCCGCACAACACAATGTCCGCGCACCTCGGCCTGCTGGTTCGGGCCGGTCTGGTCACCTCGCGTCGGGAAGGGCGATCGGTGATCTACGTCGCCGACTATGCCGGCGTGCGCCGCCTGATCGCCTTCCTGCTCCAAGACTGCTGCAAGGGGCGGCCCGAGGTCTGCGCGCCGCTACTCGACGCCGCCCTGCCCGCAAGCTGCTGCCCGATCATCGCCGAAAGGAGACCGACATGAAGCGCATGCACGTCAACCTCGCCGTCGCCGACCTCGACCACTCCGTCCGGTTCTACACGGGCCTGTTCGGGGCGGAGCCAACCGTCCACAAGGCTGATTACGCGAAGTGGATGCTCGAAGACCCACGCGTCAACTTCGCCATTGCCGCGCGTGGCCGGGCTGCTGGCCTCGATCACCTCGGCATCCAGGTGGAGGACAGCGACGAACTCGCCGAGGTCTATGGGAGGCTCAAGAGCGCCGAGGGACCGGTCATCGAGCAGGGCCAAGTCGGCTGCTGCTACGCGCAATCCGAGAAGTCTTGGATCATCGATCCGCAGGGCGTGCGCTGGGAGGCGTTCCTGACCACCGGGGAATCGACGGTTTACGGCGAGGACACGATCGAGGCGCTGGACGCCGTGCAGCAGGGCGTCTGCTGCACGCCTGAGCCGGCCGCGCCCTGCTGCACCAAGCCGTCGCCGAGCGGCGAGGTGTCCTGCTGCGCGCCCGGAGCAGCCTAGCAGAGGGGCCATGAGTTTGGTCGCGATCTACCACAACCCGGCCTGCGGCACCTCACGAAACGTGCTCGCCATCATCCGCAACAGCGGCGTCGAGCCGCACGTGATCGAATACCTCAAAACACCGCCGAGTCGGGTCGAACTGGCCGACCTCATCCGGCTCATGGGGGTGCCGGTTCGCGCCGTCGTGCGGGAGAAGGGGACGCCGTTCGCCGAACTTGGCCTCGGCGATCCTTCCTTGACCGACGATCAGCTTCTCGACGCCATGATGTCGCACCCGATCCTGATCAACCGCCCAATCGTTGTCACGCCCCTGGGCGTCAAGCTCTGCCGCCCCTCGGAGACGGTGCTCGACATCCTGCCGGACGCGCAGCGCGCAGCCTTCGCGAAGGAAGACGGGGAGCAAGTCGTCGATGAGCGCGGCCAGGACGTTCCGGGGTCGGCCCGATGAGCAGCAGCGCCTCGGCTCGGACCGCGCCCGCGATGGGCGTGTTCGAGCGGTTCCTGACGCTCTGGGTGGTGGCCTGCATCGTCGCCGGCATCTTGCTCGGCCAGGCGCTCCCCGGCCTATTCCAGGCGATTGGGGCGGCCACCGTGGCACAGGTGAACCTGCCCGTCGCCGTGCTGGTCTGGCTGATGATCGTGCCGATGCTCCTCAAGATCGACCTCGGCGGGCTCGGCCAGGTGCGCAGCCACTGGCGCAGCATCGCCGCGACAGTCGGCGTGAATTGGCTAGTTAAACCGTTCTCGATGGCGCTGCTGGGCTGGCTGTTCATCGGCACGGTGTTCCGGGCCTGGCTGCCGGCGGACCAGATCCACTCCTACATGGCCGGGCTGATCCTGCTCGCGGCGGCGCCCTGCACCGCCATGGTGTTCGTGTGGTCGAACCTGGTGGACGGCGAACCGCACTTTACGCTCAGCCAAGTCGCGCTGAACGACCTGATCATGGTGGTGGCGTTCGCCCCCGTAGTCGGCCTGCTGCTCGGCCTGTCGTCGATCACGGTGCCCTGGAACACGCTGCTGCTCTCCGTCGTGCTCTACATCGTCGTGCCGGTGATCGCGGCACAGGCTTGGCGCGGGGCGGTGCTGCGTCGAGGCGGCCCGGCGGCGCTCGCGCGCACCCTGAGTTCGCTTGCGCCCGTCTCGCTGGTCGCCCTGCTGGCGACCCTGGTGATCCTATTCGGCTTGCAGGGCGAACAGATCACGCGCCAGCCGCTGGTGATCGCGATGTTGGCCGTGCCGATCCTGATCCAGGTCTACTTCAACGCCGGCCTGGCCTACTGGCTGAACCGGCGGCTCGGCGTCGAGTGGTGCGTAGCCGGCCCTTCCGCCTTGATCGGCGCCTCGAACTTCTTCGAACTCGCCGTTGCGACAGCGATTGCGCTGTTCGGCTTCCAATCGGGCGCGGTGCTGGCGACGGTGGTCGGCGTGCTAATCGAGGTGCCGGTGATGCTGTCGGTGGTGCAGATCGTCCGGGCAAGCCGTCCCTGGTACGAGCGGCGGTGAAGGGCGAGAGCCGTCGAGCAACCGTCGTCTCGACGCTCGGCATCACCCAGACCCTCGCCTGGGGCTCCACCTACTACCTGCCTGCCGTCTTCGCCGACCCGGTATCGGCGAGCTTGGGCGTCTCGCGCACATGGTTCTTCGCCGCCTTCTCAGCGGCGCTGCTGCTGTCCGGGCTGCTCGGCCCGTTCGCCGGGCGGCTCATCGACCGGATCGGCGGTCGGGACGTGCTCGCCGGCACCAGCCTGGTATTCGCGGCAGGGCTGGTGCTGCTTGCGCTCACCTCCGGCCCGATCGGCCTGGCTGCGGCCTGGTTGGTGTTGGGCGTCGGCATGGGCTTCGGCCTCTACGAAGCGGCATTCGCCACCGCTGCCGGGCTTTATAGGCAGGACGCGCGCAGCGCCATCACCGGCATCACACTGTTCGCCGGCTTCGCGTCCACGGTCGGCTGGCCGGCCAGTGCGTTGTTCATCGACGCGTTCGGGTGGCGCGGCGGCTGTATGGCCTGGGCTGCGCTTCACCTGGCGCTCGGCCTGCCGCTGAACCGGTTCATGGTGCCAAAGGCGGTCGCCCCTGTGCCGGTCGCGCCGGAACCGGTGGCACAGACAGGCATACCCTGGACGATGGTGATCCTAGCCGGCGTGTTCGGTGCCACGTGGTTCGTGTCCACGGCACTCGCGGCGCACCTGCCCCGTCTGCTCGAAGCCCTCGGAGCGACACCAGTTGCCGCTGTCGCCGCTGGCGCGCTGGTCGGCCCGGCGCAGGTCGCGGCTCGGGTCGCCGAGTTCGGCCTGCTCCGCCGGGTTTCGCCGCTCATATCTGCCCGCCTTGCCGCCGGCCTACACCCACTTGGCGCGGTCCTCCTCGCCGTCGTTGGCGCCCCAGCGGCGACCGCGTTCGTGCTGCTTCACGGCGCGGGCAACGGGCTGCTCACGATCGCGCGCGGCACGCTACCGCTCGTTCTGTTCGGTCCGGCAGGCTATGGTCTCAGAACCGGCTTGCTCGCGGCGCCCGCCCGCCTCCTGCAAGGCGCAGCACCACTCGTCTTCGGCATGGTTCTCGACCGGGCCGGGCCATCGAGTGCGCTTCTACTTACCGGCGTTCTCATGGCACTTTCGCTGACCGCCCTTCTCTTGATGCACGCGCCTGAACGGAACGTCGGGGAGCCTGCTGCTGATTAGCGCGCCGACACGCTCGCGGATTCACGATGAAAGTAGCGGAAAGTCGTGGGGAGCGAACCCGAGATCGACCGAGAACATACGGAGAAGAAGCGCTCCCCACGGTTTTCGCAAGTCTCTGAGTTAGCTCAAATCGACGCCCCGCCCCTGGGCACCATTGTTCCAATCGTTCACTCGCGCTAGAGCCGCCGACCGAGGCTCCCGGGTGACGTCTCGGGCAACGCGACCATGGGGAAGAGCGGGGCCGGTCACCCGCCCTCGCCGAGTTGGGTAGCCGGCGGCCGAGGCGTGCGCCCGCGAGGAGGGGCGGCACTACGGTTGCGCTTCCCGCCTCGCCTTCCGCGTTTCGGCCGCCTTTCGTGCTGCGGCCTTTCGGCTTCGCGTGACGGCCGCCTTGCGACCGGCGTCCTTCCGAGCGTGCACCAGCTATGCAAAGTTCTCGGCTGAGCCGTAGGCGGCGTCCGCCACGAGCCGCTCGGGCCGCAGATCAAAGCGCTCGTTCACCCGGTCGAGCATCCGATGCTGGGCAGTGACCTCGGCCTGTCGGACGGCCGTGGTCGCTCGAGATCCATGCGGCCATGCCGGTTCTTGGAGAAGGCGGAGTGATCGGGCACGGCGCCGTCCAGCGCCAATCGGCAGAGATGGAGTAGGCGGGCCGATCGAGGCAGAGCGTTGCTGCGGGTCCGCCGAACGTTGATGGAGGAGTTCGACCGCCTTGATCGTCTTTGCCGGCACTTAGCGCGACGAGATTCCATTTGCCGTAGTCTGATAACCATTCCCGGGGTCGGCGTAGTTGTGGCTTTGACCGACCGGACGGGCGTCGACGCGCCAGAGCGTTTCTCCCGATCGCGAAATGTCGGTGCGCACTGCGCTGTATCAAGCGGCGATCTGGCGCTCTCCCGCTCAGGAACTTACGCGGCTAGACAATGCCTGCCGCCGGAACTCTTGACGTTTCGTTCACCAACACCCCTGGATTAAGGATTCCGGCTGGATCGAGCGCGCTCTTAGCAGCCTCGAGAGCGGCGCCGAACAGGGCGGGACGCTGCTGGCGGTACCAGGGCATGTGGTCGCGCCCAACCGCGTGGTGGTGGGTGATGGTGCCGCCGGCGGCGATCAGGGCGTCAGAGACAGCAGTCTTAATGTGTCGCCACTGCTCGATCAGGGCTCCCGGCGTGCCGCGCACGCTGAAGGTGTAGTATGGCGCGGGCCCGTCCGGATAAACGTGCGTGAAGCGGGTCGAGACGATGCCGGACCGACCGGTGGCCACGCGCAACGCCTCTGTCGTCGCCGCGTGCACTGCAGTGTGGAACGATTTCGAACCGATCCCAGGTCACCGCGCTCTCGAACGTGTCGTTAATGACGTCGAGCGGCACGGTCAGTTCGCGGGCGTACGGCATGCGGATGAAGGCTGTGCGCCAGCGCAGGGCCGCCGCCTCGTCCGCGTGCCGACGGCCGCCATGGTCCTGGATCAGCTCGGCCGCGCGGTTCATCCAGGCGTCGAGCGGGTGGTCGGCCAACTCGAAGCCGAGCATCAACAAGCTCTCCTCGCCTTCGTTCACGCCATACGTATGCGCCTCGTCATTGTCGATGACGCGCAGATTGGACGGATAGAGCCCGGCTTGGGAGACGGCGCGGACAGCCCTAGCGGCGGTGAACAGGTCGGGGAAGCCGAATACAGCGCCACCCTTGTAGCGCGGCCGCTCCTGCAGCCGCATCCAGGCTTCCGTGATCACGCCGAGGGCTCCTTCCGACCCGATCATCAGCCGGTCTGGGCTCGGCCCCGCGCCGGATCCAGGTAGCCGGCGCGACTCCATGACGCCGGCGGGCGTCACCGTGCGAAGGCTTTCCACGAGATCGTCGATATGCGTGTACAGCGTCGCGAAATGGCCGCCCGACCTCGTCGCGATCCATCCGCCGAGCGTCGAGAACTCGAAGCTTTGCGGGTAATGCCGAATGGCGAGTTGCTCCGGCTTCAGCGCCGCCTCGATTGCCGGGCCGAGCATGCCGGCCTGGATCCGGGCGGCGCGGCTGGTCCGGTCTACCTCGAGCACACGGTTGAACCCGCGCAGGTCTAGACTGACCGTTCCAGCAAAGGAATCGCCGACGGCGGCTTCTACCCCGCCGACGACCGAGGAGCCAGCGCCGAAGGGAATGACGGCCACCTTCGCACCTGCCGCCCATTCAAGCACGGCGGCCACCTCGCGCTCGTTCGCCGGCGAGGCGACCAGGTCGGGAGCATTGCTGAAGTCCCGATGCCAGGCGCGGACCGTCTCCGGATAAGACTTGCCGTACGCGTGCACGAGGCGCTCGTAGGCATCGTCCGTGCAGGCGTGAGCAATCCCGGCCGGCGCGGTGATGCGCGGCGGGCGCAACTGAATGTCTTCGATCTGTAGAGGCGGCTGGACACGCGGCTGCTCGACACCGAGGCGCTGGGCGAGGAAGGCGAACAGCTTTCCGCGCTCGTGTTCATCGAGCCCGGTGCCCTCCAAGCCCCAACCGAAAAATTTCAGGCGGGTTTTCATGTGGCGGTCTCCCTCGGTGTCGGAGGCTAGCGCAGGGTGACTCCCTCGGACACCTCAGTTTCGGTTCGGATGGGGCGACCTCGCCAGCAGCGGCGGGGAGCGGTTCAAGTCAGTCCGTTACGGCTAGTCAGGTTTGTTCAAGGCGGTCATATCCCCCAGGGAGGGTCCGATGACGGCTCTGTACCAACTATGGTCGATGGAAAGCGGTCATTTCGCCTTGCCTGCGAAATCCAGACTTACGCAGCGGGGGAATGCCAACAAGGCGCGCGCCAGGGTAGTGGGGTGACCCACCACCCGCCACGGGATTGTCTTGAAAGTGCTCGGCCTTGGGCCGGCAGTGCATCATGTCGCGCGGATCAAGTCCGACGCCTTCTCGGCGATCATGAAGGTGGCGGCGTTGGTGTTCGCGGAAACCAGGTCGGCATGACCGAAGCGTCTACCACGCGTAGTCCGCCGATCCCGCGGAGGCGCAGGTCGGGGTGACCACCGCCATGTCCCGTCCGATGCCCATGCGGCATGTGCCGACGCATGATACACGGTGGACCCCCGGTTCCGCGCGTAGGCGAGCAGGTCGTCGTCGCTCTGCACGTCGGCGCCGGGCGTGGTCTCTCGGCCCGCGGAACGCGCCAGGGCCGGCGGCGCACGAGCAGGCGGGCCCAGCGTAGCCCATCCATCGCGGCGCTGCCGGTCGGCGTCCTCGGCCAGGTAGTCCGGCTGGATCGCCGGCGGCAGGCTCGGATCGGGCGAGCGCGCCCGCACCCACCCGCGACTATGCGGCCGCATCTGCCAGACGCCGACACGTCATCCCGGGAAAGGCTGCAACTTGCCCGTCACGCCCTCGGAATAGCTCGCCGGCGTGAATACGAATTGCAGGTCGGGCGCCTCGAGCTCCGGGCGCGAGCGGATAAAGGCGCCCACATGGGCCGGGCTGAACGAGAGCAGCCCGTTGCCCGCGGCAACCAGGCCCGATCTCCCATAGCAGCCGCGGCGCCATGCGCGCGTTCGTTCAGGCCTGCCCGGCGATGACGCGATGCGCGACCCGCGTCGCGTAATGGTCCTGCAAGCCTTCGCCAACGCCCGGCAGGTCGTGCACGGGCCGATCCCGGCCTCCTGCAGCCGCTCCGCCGGGCCGATGCCGGAGACCTGCAGCAGATGCGGCGAGTTCATCGCGCCGGCTGCAGAGCAGCGTCTCGACGCGCCGGGCTCGGCCGTGTGGACGCGGTCGCCGCGCCGATAGGTGACGCCGGTCACCGGCCCCCGGCCACGTCCAGCCGAAGCACGTGCGCGCCGGTGAGGAGGCACGAGGTTCTTGCGGCGTTGGCATGCCGTGCAGGAGCCGGCGCCGCACTATGCCGCCGGCCGTTGCGGATCGTGCGTTGGTAGTAGGCGACGCCTTCTTGCGCCGCGCCGTTGT
This sequence comes from uncultured Alphaproteobacteria bacterium, assembly GCA_963708585.1. Classification (GTDB taxonomy): domain Bacteria; phylum Pseudomonadota; class Alphaproteobacteria; order Acetobacterales; family Acetobacteraceae; genus JAVVHH01. Next base: position 526,554 of record CAVPSW010000002.1, read on the forward strand.
AGTCGGGGTTCAGCGGGACGCCGAGGCTGTTCGCCGCCGCGATGAACGCCTCGCACAGATCGGGTGCCGCTCGGCGGATGTCGGAGACGTGCTGCGGTCCCCCGACACCGCGGAAGCCGGTCGGCACCGGCGGAGCGGTCCTCCAGCTTGCGGAAATACGGCAGCACGTCGTCGTAGGACCAGCCCCGACAGCCCGACTGCGCCCAGACATCGAAGTCCCGCGCCTGGCCGCGGACGAAGAGGGAGCCGTTGATCGCGCTCGATCCGCCGAGCACCTTCCCGCGCGGAAAGAAGATGCGTGCGGCCGGCGGCGCCGGGCACCGGCTCGGTCGTGTAGCACCAGTTGAAGCGCGGGTTCTGGAACGTCTTGATGAACCCGGCCGGCGCCTGGATGTAGGGATGACGGTCGGACCCGCCGGCCTCCAGCAGGAGCACGCGCGTGGCCGGGTCCTCGGTCAGCCGGTTGGCGAGCACGCAGCCGGCCGACCCGGCGCCGACGATGACGTAGTCGAACCTGCCCTCCACGTCGTCTACTCGGCGGCGTGTGCGACCGCCCGGCGAGGGTCGGCGCCGCCCGCAACCGTCGTCCGCACCATATGCCGGCGCTCGCTGGCGGACTTGAACGGCGTCGCGCGATGCAGCACCGCCCGGTTGTCCCAGAGCACCAGATCGTGCGGCGCCCAGCGGTGGCGGTAGACGAACCGGTCCTGCGTCGCGAATGCCATCAGCCGATCGATCAAGCGCCCGAGCCGCCGTGGTCACGCCATGCCCTCGATCCGCGCCGCGTGCGCGCCAAGATAGAGCGCTCTGCCGTTTGGGACTCTCGAGCACCACCGCCTGGCGCACCGGCGGGTGCGCGGCGCGCTCGGCGGGGGACATCAGCGCCGGGTCGACCCGCGAGCGCGACCAGGCGAAGTCGTGGATGGCGACCAGCCCCTCCAGCGCCCGCTTCTCCGCTTCCGGCAGCGCGGCGTAGGCGGCGCGCACGCTCGCAAACTCCGTGTCGCCGCCTTCGGACGGGATCTCGCGCGCGGACAACAGCGAGGCACGCGCCGGTTCCGGCTTGAACGACGAGTCCGAGTGCCAGAGTTGGTTGGCGCGGTTGTTCAGCATCTGCTTATCGGTGGGTGGGACGATGCTCCCGTCCTCGCCGATATTGGTCAGCACGATCAGCTGGCTGCCGGCGCCGTTCGCCCCGGCGCGCGTGGCCTCCAATGGGCCGAAGCGCTCGCTGAACCGTATCTGCGCCGCGTCGTCGATCGCCTGGCCGGGGAAGACCAGCACGGAGTGGCGCTCGAACGCCTCGCGCACCGAGGCGAAGGTTGCGTCATCAAGCGGCGCGTTCAGGTCCAGCCCGGTGACGCGGGCGCCGAGGGCTGGATGCAGCTTGGTGATCGCGAGCACGGTTGTCCTCCTTTTTTATCTGCATTGAGGATCGGCCCAGCCGGGCCGGACCGGTAGCCATGATCTCCGCAATCGACCTTCCCGATCAGCGGGACAATGCGGCGCCGCGGGCCGCGAGATGCGCGACAAAAGCGGTCACCTTCGCCGGGACGAACTCGGCCCCGGCATGCACGGCATAGATCTCCGCCTGGTATCCCGCGGGATACGCGCGCAATGCCGGCAGGCATGCCACCAGCCGGCCCGCCTCCAGATCCGCCCGCACCAGCCAGTCCGGCAACAGCGCGAGTCCCAGCCCGTCCAGCGCGGCCTGCTTCAGCACCTCCCCGCTGTTGCTGCGGAGCGGCCCGGTCACCGGGATCTCTTGCCGGCCCTTACCGATCTCGAACACCCACAGCGCCGGCTCGTACTCCCGCCGGTACGCCAGGCAGGGGTGCCCCGCCAGGTCCGCCGGGCCGCCCGGGGCGGGAACTCGCGCCAGGTAAGCGGGGCTGGCGCACAGGACGCGGCGGTCGCTCGCGAGCCGCGTCGCGACGTAGGATTTCGCCGGTGGCCGGCCAAGGCGGATCACCAGATCGGCGCCGCTGTTCGGCAGGAGGTCCATGACCTCCGTCAGGGTCAGCTCCACCTCGACGCGCGGGTACGCCGCCCCGAACCCGGCCAGCGTGGGGGCGACATGCAGCAGACCGAACGAGCGCCGGGCGACGATGCGCAGCACACCCGAGGGCTCCGCGTGCAAGTCGCCGGTCACGCGCACCGCCGCGTCCAGCTCCTGCAGCAGCGGGCTCACCCGCTCGAACAGCACCCGCCCGGCCTCCGTCGGCGCCACGTTCCTTGTCGTGCGCTGCAGCAGCCGCGCCTTCAGCGTCGCTTCCAGCTCCTGCACCCATCGGGAGGCCGCCGTGCTGGACAGGCCGAGCGACCGACCAGCGCCGGAGATGCTGCCCCGCTCCACGACGCGCACGAACAGGCGAAGCGCCGCGAGCTGGTCCAACTAGAGGAAGCCGAGCGAAATCCAGGGCACGGCGGCGACCGCGATCACCGCGAGCAACAGTGCGCCCAAATACGGCCAGACCCGCCGCATCGCCGCGTCCGGCGACGCCCCGCCGATCGCGCTGGAGAAGTAGAACCCGATCCCGAACGGGGGCGCGAACAGGCCGAGCCCCATCGAGAGCACCGCCACCATCGCATACTGCACGTCGTGGATCCCGATCGCCCGCGCCGCGGGGAACAGCAGCGGGCCGAGCAGCACGATCGCCGGGATCCCCTCCAGCAACGAGCCGAGCACCGTGAACACCACGATGGAGATCGCCATGAACCCTGGCCGTCCGCCCGGGATGTGCACCATGGCGTCCACCAGCGCGGTGCTAAACCCGGACTGCGTGAGCGCCCAGGCCATGGCCGTCGCCATGCCGATGATCAGCATGATCGCGCCCGAGAGCGCCGCCGTGTCCACCAGCATCGGATAGATGCGCGCCCGGTCGAACCGACGGTACACCAGCAGGCCCACAACCAGCGTGTAGAGGATGCCGACCGTGGACACCTCCGTCGCCGTCGCCACGCCCTCGACCACAGCGGCGCGAATCAGGAACGGCAACACCAGCGCCGGCACCGCCGCGAGCGTGCGCCGGACCATCAAGCCGACCGGGGCTCGCGCCGTGCCCTCGACCGCGCCGGAGCGCAGCCGGCAGACGATCACCAGCATCAACGCACCCACCGCAGCGGGCAGCAGCCCGCCGGTGAACAGCCCGGCGATCGACACGCCCGCCGACGAGCCGATCGTGATCAGCACCAGCGAGGGCGGGATCGTCTCACTCATCGCCCCCGAAGCGGCCAGCTGCGCGACCAGCTCGCCGGGATGCGCGCCCCGCCGCCGCATGTCCGGGAACAGGGACGGCGCCACCGCCGCCATGTCCGCCGCCTTGGAGCCGGAGATGCCGGACACCAGGAACATCGCCGCGAGCAGCACATAGGACAGCCCCGCCCGCACGTGCCCGAATAGCGCGACGAAGCACCCGACCAGCGCCTCCGCGAGGCCCATCATCTCGATCAGGAGGCCGAGGAAGATGAACATCGGCACTGCGAGCAGGATCAGCTCCGACATCCCCTCGTCCATCCGGTTGATCACGATGGACAGGTCGACATCCGTGGTCGCCTGCAGGTAGGCGAGCGTCGCCGCGCCGAACGCGAAGGCGATCGGCGTGCCGATCAGCACGCAGACGCTGACCAGGCCCACGAAGAAGACCAGCAGGTTGAGATTGCCCAGCGGTTCCAGCACCGGGCCGAGCGCGGGGACGGCCCAAGAGGCGGCCGCGACCAGGGCCGCAGCCCCGATCGCCTGCATCGGACCGGAGAACCGAAACAGCCGCAGCGCCGCCATCCAGGCCATCAGCCCGCCCCCCACCAGCAGCGCCGCCACGCGCAGCCCATTATGGATCTGCAGCGCCGGCGTGATCACGACCCACTCGTCGATCACGTAGTCCCAGGCCGGACGCAGCAGGGCGAGCATGCAGGCGGCAACGATCGCCGAGCCCAGCGCCTCCAGGCAGCCGCGCAGGGCTGGCGGCACCGCGTTCAGCACCACCGTCAGCCGCATGTGCTCGCCCCGCCGCAGCGCGATCGCGGCGCCCAGCATCGCCAGCCACAGGAACAGCGCCGAGGCCAGCTCGTCCGACCACACCAGCGGCCGGTGGAACACGTAGCGCGCGATCACGCCGGCCGAGAGCAGCACGATCTCGGCCAGCACCAGCACCGCTGCGACGAGCGCGGCCACCCCGCCGACGGCGCGGTCGAGCCGGTCTGCCACGGCGGCGACCGGCGAAGCGGGGGCCGCGTCCGCGCTCATGCCAGCTTGGACGTGTATTTCTCGAGCAGCGCCCAGCATTGCGGGCCGAACGTGTCCCGCCACTTGGCGTAATACCCGGCCTGCTGCAGTCCCTTGCGGAACGGCTCGGAGGGCGGCGTGTTGAACGCCATCCCCGCTTTTTCCAGATCCGCCTGCAGGCCCTCGTTCAGCTTGCGAATGTCCGCCCGCTGCCCGTCGGCCGCCGCGTCCATGTTGTGGCTGACGACCTCCTGCAGGTCCTTCGGCAGCCGCTCCCAAGCGCGGCGGTTCGCCATGACCCAGAACCCGTCCCACATGTGGCTGGTGAGCGCGCAGTATTTCTGCACCTCGAAGAACTTCCAGTTGTAGATGATGGAGAGCGGGTTCTCCTGCCCGTCCACCAGCCCCGTCTGCAGCGCCGAATACGCCTCCTTGATGTTGATCCCGGTCGGCGCCGCGCCGTAGCTCTCGAACAAGGAGACCTCGATCGGCATCACCGGCACGCGGATCTTGAAGCCTTTCAGGTCATCTGGCGCGTTGATCGGCCGCTTCCCGGAGGTCATCTGCCGGAAACCGTTGTCCCAGATTTTGGGGAACGTATAGAACCCGGCCGGCGCCATCTGCTCGCGCAGATACGCCCCGAAGTCGCCATCCATCGCCGCCCAGACCTCGTCGTAGTTGCGGAACGCGAAGCCGACGCCGTTGGCGCCCGCCACCGGCACGATCGTCTGCGTGATCAGCCCGGAGATCGGGAAGAACTGGATCGCTCCGGCGCGGAGCTGGCTCAGCATGTCCGTGTCGCCGCCGAGCTGGTTGTTCGGGAACAGCGTGATCGCGAGCCGCCCGCCCGACTGGTCGCGGATGCGGTCGATCGCCTCCTGCGCGCGGGTGTTCGACGGATGCCCGAGCGGCTGGTTGGTGGCGAACTTGTAGTTGAACTCGGCGGCATCGGCCGGATGGCGGAGCAGCGCCGGCGCGGCCAGCGCCGTGATCGCGGAGATCCCGAGTCCGCGGCGGGTGATCGTTGTCATTGTTCGTTCCTCCCTGGTTATAGGTCGTCTAGATCCGATAGATTCGGCGCGCGTTCTCACTCAGCAGCGCGCGCTGCTCCACCTCCGGCCGATCTGCGATGGCGCGCAGAAACCCGTCCACGATCGCATCGTAGCTGCCGACGAGGCTATCGACCGGGAAGTTGCTGGCGAACATCGAGCGGTCGGCGCCGAAGATCGCGATCGCGTCGCGGATCACCGGTCCGTTCGCCTCCCACGTCCAGTCCTGCCCCGGCCGCCCCAGCCCCGAGATCTTCAGAGCCGCGTTCGGGCATGCGGCGAGACGGTCCAGCGCCGCGCGCCATGCCGCAATCCCCTCCGCGCTCCGGTCCGCGGGGAGGCCGGTGTGGTTCAGCACGACCGTCGTTCGCGGGAAGTCGCGCGCCAGCTCGGCTGCGGCCTCGAGGTGCCACCACGGCGTTTGCAGGTCGAAGCCGAGCCCGTGCCGCTCGAGCATCGCGTATCCCCGGCGCCAATTCGGACAGTCCATCGAGCCCGCCGCGCCGCGCCGCGCTTCCGCCGGCGACGTTGCCGCCGCCGGCTTGTGCCGGATCCCTCGCACGAGCGGCCGCGCCGCCTGCGCCGCGAGCACCTCCGCCGCGTCTTCGCCGTCGAGCCGCGCCTGGGCTACGCAGACGCTCGGCAAGCCTTCCCGCGCCTGCAGTTCGAGCAGCCAGTCGCTTTCCGCGACCGCGGCGTCACGCGCGACCTCCGCCTCGATGTGGACGGTGCCCTCGATGCGATGCCGCGCCGTCTCGCGCCGGAAGTCCGGGGGCAGGTAGTTCCGGCGCAGCGCGCGGTAGTCGCCGTAGCGGAACGGGATCGCCGGTTCGTCGCTGAGCCATGGGTGGCGGATGCGCCCGAGATCCCAGAAATGCTGGTGCGCGTCGACGATCGGCAGCGCGGTCGTTTGCATCAGCCGGGCCGCTCGTAGCTCTTCACGATCGCCGCGCTGTCCTCCATCCCGTGCCCGGCCGCCACGTGCGCCTCGTACCGCGCCTCCGCCGCCTTGACCATCGACAGATCCAGCCCGAGCCCCTCGGCGAAGCCGGTGACGGCATGGAGGTCCTTCAGCAGCTGGCGCGCGAAGCTGAGCGGCGGGTCGAACGCGCGACGCTGCATCTGCGGATAGATCCGCTGCAGCAGCGCACTGTCCGCGAGCCCGCCCGCCAGGCATTGCGGCACGGAAGCAGCATCGATCCCCGCCGCTTCCGCCAGCCGAAGCGCCTCCGCCATCAGCGCGAACCCGGCGCCGACGATCGCCTGATTGACCATCTTCGCTACCTGCCCGGCGCCGACCGGCCCCATCCGCGTCACGTTGGCGCCGAGATCGGCCAAGATCGGCTGCGCGATCTCCCACGCCGGCGGCTCCGCGCCCGCCATGATGGTGAGCGACCCGGTCCGCGCCGCCGGTGGCCCGCCGGAGACCGGCGCGTCGACCCAGAGGGCGCCCGTTTCGGTCTCGAGCCGCGCGGCGAAGTCGCGCGTGGCTTCCGGGTCGATGGTGGAGTGGTCGATCACCGCCCGGGGGCCCTGCGCCGCGGCGATGCCAGCCTCGCCGAAGACGACCTCCGATACCGCCTCCGTGTTCAGCACGCAGATCAGCACGACATCGCTCGCCATCGCCAACTCGCGCGGCGACCCGGTCGCAACCGCCCCGGCCTCCACCACCTCGCCGAGCTTGCCGGCGTCCCGGTTCCATACCGAAATTTCGTGCCCGCGCTCGAGCAGGCGCAGCACCATCGGCTCGCCCATGAGCCCGATGCCGATGAAGCCGAGCCGCGCCACGCCGCTACTCCGCGTCCATCGCGTGCAGCTTTTCGACCCGGCGCCGGAAGTCCTCGTCCGTCGAGAACTCCGCCCCGAGATAGGCGCTGATCAGGTCCCGCGCGAGCCAAGCGCCGACGATCTGCGCCCCGATGCACATGACGTTGACGTCGTCATGCTCCACCGACTGGTGCGCCGAGTGCACGTCGTGGCAGACCGCGGCGCGGATGCCCTTCATCTTATTGGCCGCGATGGACGCGCCGACCCCGGTGCCGCACACCATGATGCCGCGCTCCACCTCGCCGCCGGTGATCTTGCCCGCCACCGAACGCGCGATGTCCGGGAAGTCTACCGGCTTCTCGTCGTACGAGCCCACGTCCACCACCTCGTGGCCAAGCCCCCGAATGTGCTCGATCACCTCCTGCTTCAGCGGCCAGCCGGCGTGGTCCGATCCGATCACGATACGCATCGCTCAGCTCCGCATCGCTGCGGGCAGGTCGGTGCCGTAATACTTCTTGAAGATCGCGTTCAGCGCGCCGTTGTGCAGGTTCTCGGTGATCCACTCGTTCAGCTTTTCCATCAGCTTCGGCTCGCCCTTCTTGATCCCCATCGCCAGGTCGAAGTTCGTAATGAGGAACTTCGGCTCGAAGCCGCGGTCGGGTTCTTCTGCTTCATCGCCCCGACCTGCGAGGCCGAGGTGGCGACGATGTCCGCCTGCCCGGTCACCGCCGCCGTCACCAAGGTCGCATCGTCGTCGTAGCGCTGCATGCGGAACCCGTATTTGCCGGCCAGCGGCGTCAACGTCGTGTCCTGCGTCGTCCCGCGCGTGACGGCGACGGTCTTGCCGTTGAGGTCCTCGTAGCTCTTCAACTGCAGTCCCTTCACCGCGCCGATGACCAATTCGAGCACCGCGTACGGCTTGGTGAAGTCGATCACCTTGGCCCGCTCCGGCGTCACGGAGAGCGTCGAGATGATCACGTCCGCCTTGCCGGTCTGCACGTTCGGGATCCGGGTCGCGCCGGTGGTCGGCACGAATTCAAGCTGCAGGCCCCAATCCTTGGCGAGCTTCTGCGCCACCTCCACGTCGGCCCCGATCGGCTTCATCTGCGCGTCCATCATCCCCGCCGGCGGCAGCGCCAGGTCGGTCGCGACGCGTAGCTTCTTGGCGGCCATCAGGTCGTCATAGACGTCGGCTCGCGCCGGGGCGGCGAGGCCGAGCAGCACGGCCGCGGCGGCCAGGATGGGGATGATCTGCCTGCGCTTCATTGTTGCGTTTCCTCCGTGGCGTGATGCAGTTCGCTGCGTACGAACTGTCGTAATTCCGGCGTCTCCGGCCGGGTCAGGATCTCGGCCGGGCCGCGCTCCCAGACCCGGCCCTTGTGCATGAACACGATCTGGTCGGCGACCCGGCGGGCGAACCCCATCTCGTGCGTGACCGCGATCGTGGTCATGCCGGCCTGCGCCAGGTCGGTCATGACCTTCAGCACCTCGCCGGTCAGCTCCGGGTCGAGCGCGGAGGTCACCTCGTCGAACAGCATCACCTGCGGCTGCATCGCCAGCGAGCGCGCGATCGCCGCCCGCTGCTGTTGCCCGCCGCTGAGCTGCTCGGGATAGAAGTCCAGCTTGTCGGCCAGGCCGACCCGGTCGAGCACATGCGCGGCCAGCTCCCGCGCCTCGCCGCGGCCGAGCCGCTTCACCGCGCGCGGCGCCAGCGTCACGTTCTCCGCTACGGTCAGATGCGGGAATAGATTGTAGGCCTGGAACACGATGCCGATGGTCAGGCGGAGCTGCCGCAGGTCGACCTTCGGGTCGCTCACCACATGGCCGCACACCGTGATCGTGCCGCTATCCACCACCTCGAGCCGGTCGATGCAGCGCAGCGCCGTGCTCTTGCCCGACCCGCTGCGGCCGATGATTGCCGTCACCTCGCCGCGCCCGACCTCGAACGAGACGCCGTCCAACACGAGCGTCGGCCCGAAGCTCTTGCGCACGTTCTCGAGGCTAACCACGGCGCTCACGGCAACCCCAGCGCCCGTCCCCGCCCAGGCCCGGCCGCTGCTCCAGCCGCCGGCTCCAGCGCGAGATCGGCCAACACATCGCGAAGTAGAGCACCGCAATGATCAGGAAGATCTCGAACGGGCGATAGATCGAGTTGTTGATGATCTGCCCGGCCCGCGCGAGCTCGACGAAGCCGATCGCGCTGGCCAGCGACGTGTTCTTGATGATCTGCACGGAAAAGCCGACAGTGGGCGGCGTCGCCAGCCGCACCGCTTGCGGCAGCACCACGTACCGCATCCGCTGCGCCCGGCTCAGGGCCAGGCACTCCGCAGCCTCCCATTGCGGCCGCGGCACCGCCTCGATGCAGCCGCGCCAGTACTCGCCCAGGAACGCACTGACATAGACCGTGAGCGACGCCGCCGCAGCCAGCATCGGCGGCACCTCACCCCGATCGCGGCCAGGCCGAAATAGCTGAGGAAGAGCACGACCAGCAGCGGCGTCCCTTGCACCAATTGGACATACAGTAAGCTGACGGTCCGCACAGCCTTGCTGCCCGAGACGCGCAGCAGCGCCACGACGAACCCGGCGAGCCCGCCCCCGGCGAACGCGATCAGCGAGAGCACGATCGTCCACTCCGCGCCCTGCAGCAGGAACAAGAGATGGTTCGCGTTGATCTGCGTCGGAGGCATGGTCAGAGCGCGGTCCCAAGCCGGCGGCGCCGCGGAAACAACACCTGCCCGAGCGCCCAGAACAGGACCCGCATCAGTAGCGATAGCAGCAGATAGAACACCGCAGTCAGGATGTAGGTCTCGAACGCGCGGTAGGTGTCGGACTGGATGTAGTTGGCGGCCGCGGTCAGCTCCTCGGTCGAGATCTGGGACGTAGCAGAAGAAGCCGGCATGGGGAGCACGAATTGGCTGGTCAGCGCCGGATACACCCGCTCGGTCGCGGGAAAGCGCCGAGGATCACGTGCCAGTAGACCTGCCCTCGCGACAGCGCGAGGCACTCCGCCGCCTGGATTTCCCCACGCGGGATCGAATCGAAGCCGGCGCGCATGATCTCCGTCGTATAGGCCCCGACATTGACCGAAAGCGCGAGCAGCGAGACGACGAAGGCGGACAACGACAAGCC
>CAVPSW010000003.1:0-110000 GCA_963708585.1 uncultured Alphaproteobacteria bacterium
CAGGAACGTACATTAGTTGAGAGATGTGGACCTATCAACCCGCGCCCGCCGTAGCCCCCCAGCGTCCGACGTCGCCTCCCCGCAAAGCTCCGGATCCCTGAGCCGATCGACGTCGCTGCTCAGCTGCGCCACGAAGTTCACGAACACCGGCGACTCGATCGCATTGTGGTCCGGGATCACCCTCGGCGACGCCCGCACCATCCAGAACGGCGTGTTCGGGTTGAACCGAGGATTGGCCAGGTCCCGCAGCTCCGCCCCGCTGTCATAAACCCGCGTCCAGCCCGGCCGCAGATAGCCCGGCGACGCCTCTGCCGAATGCCGGAACGCCAGGAAGCTCCGGCAGTCCGCGACCGTCCCGCCATCCGCCACCAGCGCCGTCCTCCCGGCCGCCACCGTCAGCTCGTGCGTCCAGAACGCCTCGTGATGCCCCATCGCCGTCAGCGCCAGGTCCAGCTCGCTCTCCCCGCTCGCCGCGTCGTCGCGCTTCGGCTCCAGCAGTGAGTTCAACGCCCGGCCAATCGGGAACGCGACCCCGGTCGCCCAGTCCCCCTGGAACGCCGTCGCCCCCACCGATGTCACCTGCACGAACACCGGCGGCTGCCGCGGCGCATACCGGCCCCGATCAGGATCGTGCCAATAACGTTCATCGACCAGCAGCCGCAGCGGCTCGTACCGCATCGCCTCGATCGCCGGGTTCACCAGCACCACGAGGTCGCCATACCCGAGCACCATCCGCGGGTCCTCCCGCTCCCGCGCGTGGCTGCTCACCGGCGCCTCGGGCAGATAGATGGCGCGCCCGCGACTTCGCCGCCTCGTCCATCGGGTACTGCGCCACCGCATCATAGACCACTTGCGCGCCGAAACTGTGCCCGATCGTGATCATCTTCGTATGCCCGCCCGCCGCCACCAGCGCGTCCCGGAACGCCTTCACCTGACCCAGCAGCCCGCGCACCGACCCCTCCGCCACCCGCCGCGCCGCATCCTTGCGTGACCAGAACGTAAGCGCGTTCACTTACGGCACGCTCACGTTCTCCCCGCGCCACCCCACATACAGTCCGAACACAACCCGCTGCTTGCCCGGCGGCCGCAGCCGCTCGGCCTTCGCCAACGTCCCGAGCAGCGTCCGGAAATCCCCGACATTGCCGTCGCTGTCTTCGGCGCTGTGATGCCACCCGTGCACGAACGTCACGATCACCACGTCCCGATGCAAGCTGGTCTGCCGATACAGCTCGTCGAACAGCCGCGTCTGCTGCGCCGGGTCGAACGGCAGCCCCTGCTCGTCGAACTCGACGAACCCGAGCGTGTACCCGCCCCCTCCTGCGCCGGCTGCTCCACCCGTTGCAGCGAGCTGTCCCGGCAATCCACGCCCGCCCGCGCCTCCTCCATCCGGCACGGCGCCGACGACGTCCGATACGCCCTGTTCGGCGTGCACGCGCCCAGCGCCGCCACCAACAGCACGGCGCCGATGCCCCAAGCCGTCCCCCGTCCCATCCTCCCCTCCCGACGCATCGTCGCGACTACGGCAGCACCTGGCACCTGACCTCCGCCGGCGTGTCGTCACCCTGCGGCTCGTTCTTGAGCCGGCCCTCGATCCGCTTGCAGCGCCCCTTGAGCACCTCGTTGCCCGCAACCAGCCGGTCCGCATACGGCATCAGGAGCAGATGGTCCGCCCCGCAGCCCAGCCCGGTCGGCCGATGCGCCGCCGGGTCGAGCGCCGCCCGCTCGCATTGCTCCTGAGCGCGCAGCACCGTCGCCCAGCCCGCGGCCTCGCGCAGACAGGCCTGGTCATCCTCGTTCACCGCGGCGAGGCTCTGGTCGAGTTCCGCACGGATGTTGAAGTAGCACTGCGGGCTCCACGGCGAGAGGTGATATCGCCTGGCCCGCTCCAGCGCACCGAGCCCCACCAGCCGCTCATACGCCGCATGCTGATAAAGCCGCCGCTCGCCGGCCAGGCTGCGCTCCAGCTCCTCCCCCGGCCCGGTCGGCGCGTCCGCCCGCCGCGGCCCCGGCCGCAGATTCGCAACCGTGCGCGGGAACGGCCCCACGTCCAGCCCGGCCTTGCGCCGCAGCTCCGCCTCCGCCCCGCCGAACGCATACTGGTCCAGCTCCGTCAGCGAGATCTCGATCGGATGGATTTGCCGCGGCAGCCCCATCTCACTGATCTCATGCAGATACAGCTGCTTGCGCAGGTTGTACCCCACCCCGGAATACGTGTCGGTCGCGTCGCTGATCCGGTCGAACAACCCCACCACGAAATCCACCAGTTCGTGCGGACGACCCGGTGGCGCCGTCCCCGGCTCCCCCGTCGTTTCCGTCACCGACGAGTTGATGACCAGCGCCTCCACATCCTCCCCGTCCCGCATCGGCGCCGGCCGGAACCCGGCGGGCGAACGGTCCTGGTGCAGCAGCAGCTCCGCCACCGTCGCATAGATCTCGATCAGCGCTTGGTTGTCGTTCGCGCCCCCGTCGATCAGCCGGATGTAGCTCGGGTCGCCTTGCACCAGTCCCGTAGGATCGCCGGCTCGATCAGCGCCGGGAACGCCGCCGACGCCCCCACCGCGTCGCCCAGCGGATACGGCGCCCACGCCGACCCGATCGCGCGGAAATACAGCGGGCTGAACGAGAAGTGGAAGAACTCCTCCGGCGAGCGCCGCCGCTTCAGCAGGCTGTGGTCCGTGTTCCACGCGCACAGCGTCGTCGTCCCCAGCCGATCCGGCGTGTCCGACAGCCCGCCCCGGTTCTCCGAGATGACCGTCGCGTTGAGGAACAGCGGCGGACGCCGCGCATTGGTATCCGCCATCGTCACCCGCCCGGTCCCGCGCGCCCCCTCGCGGAGGAACCGGTCCTCGATGTACCGCCCGAAATGCTGCGCCGAGATCACCATCGGCACCCCCGGTATCAGCACCCGCGCGATCTGCTCATTGATCAACGGGGCGTTGCCGAGCCCGAGCACGTGCATGATATCGCCATGCCGCCAGACCGGCCGCCGGCTCCCCGCCATGTCAGTGCCTCGGCAAGGCCCGTCATCCGGGTCGCACGACACCGCATACAACCCGGCCGCGAAGCTCCCGCCCGACACCGCCGAGATCATATTCGCCTGCTGCAGCCACCCGATCGCCTCAAGCGTGAACAGCGCCTCCCCGCCGAACACCGTCGCCTTCGTCCCGCCCCCGGACAGCGCGACCGCGGTGAAGTCGGACGACCGCCCTGGGTCGACGCAGTCCGCCCGCGACCGGGCGGTCCTGAAGTCCCCGAGGCATCCGGGATTGACCCGCCATTCCCGCACCGCCGCGTCGCCGACCGCGCCCGTCGCCGGTTGATTGGTCAGCGCCTCGTTGCTGGACTGCGCCCCGCACGCCGAAAGCGTGAACCCGAGCAGGAGGAGCACGACAGCCCCCCACCGGCGATTTTCCCCGGCCATTCCGATCTCCTCTCGGACCCGCAACCATAACGCGAACAGTCCGAGATCGAAAGCGCCTTCTCTCGCCCTCCCTCAGCGCTTCGCCGCCGCGGACAGCAGGTCAACCATCTCGGAAAGTGCGCCACGCGGTCCGGCCACACATAGCCCCGGGACGCAATGCTCAGCGCGCTGTCCCCGTTATCAGCCTTCGCCTCTACATTCGCGCCAGCCCTGAGCAGCGCTTTTACGGCGTCGATGTTCGGTCTGCTCGTCGCCAGGATCAGCGGCGTTTCGCCTGCCGAATTACGCACATTGACGTCGGCGCCCGCGGCGATCAGGCGAGTGACCATGTCCGTATCGCTCCGGCGCGCGGCGAGTCCTAGCGCAGTCCAGCCGCCGCTTGAAAAATCCGGGCACTTGCAGCGCGAATTGGGCGACGCGCCCGCCTCGAGCAGCATCCCGACCTGCGCCGCCGAGCTTTCCTTGGCGGCGAGGATCAACGGTGTGACGCCGTCCGCATCTGCGAGATTCGGATCCGCGCCCAGCTGCAACAGCGTCCGGTCCAGCGCGAGCCTGTCCTCATCACCCCACCCATTGGCTTGGGACATGGTCCACAGAGCAGTGCTGACAGCTGGCTTCGGATTCGCAAGTCGTGTGGCCAGCGTACGGACGGCCTCGAGCTTCATCCCGGACGCGGCGGAGAGGAGTGCCTCAGCGATCGCCTGCTCTGACGCCTGCTGTTTGAGAAGGATTTGCAGGACATCGGTCCGACCGCTCGCTGCGGCAGGCTTTACGGCAGCGGATGGATCTGCATGGTTCGCAAGCGGTACAGTAACCATGGCAACGTCGCCGCGCTTCGCGGCTTCCGCGAGCGCCGTTATGTTCCGTTCGTCGCGACCTCCCGCCTCGGAGATCGCGTCGGCCGGCAATCCTGCCTTGAGAAGGGTTGTGACCGCAACAAGGTCACCCTCCCTTGCCTTCTGCTGGATGGAGTCCGCCGTAAACGGAACGCCGAGCCTGGAGAGTTCAGCGCGGGCCGCCTCGGGTCCCGGCCGGGCAAAGAGTTCCGAGATCTTTCCGATCAATCCGTGAACGAAGCGATCGCACCGACCGCGGCCCCCAGCAGAGCCAGCCCGACAACGACCGGGTTGTTGCGCAGCTTTTCCATTCCGTCGGAAAGCGATTTCATGACCGGCATCGTTCGTCCCCGGGCCAGAAGACACACGCTCACTCAGCCCATCTTACGCCCATCACCCCACGCTAAGCGCGCCTCGTGATCGCGAGCGGCAAAGCCGCGTGGCGATCCAGGGGTCACTAGCACTGCCCCGTCCGCTTCTGCTCCTATTCGGCACCGGTCCCTGATCCGCGCCCTGAACGCCCGTGCCCGGTCTTTCACGTCCGTCTCAAGTCCGCAGGCCGCGGCACCCTTGTCAGCCGAACGTGGTCCTCGCACCTGATGCGAAACCAGCCATTCGCCGAGTTGGATCGAAGGCAGCTTCGCGCCAAACCAAGTTATTAGGCCGAGCTGGATAGCACGCCAGAAGCAGAATGCGGTCTATGACCGGTAACGGGGACTTGGGTGGGGAGCGAACATTAATCTCGGCGCAGCTGAGCCGTTATTCCGGCAGGCTCAGACTGCCATCGGCCGAAAGAGCAAAGCCCGGGTTCCATGCAATCTCCCATAGAAAGCCCTCGGGGTCAGCGAAGTGGCCGTGATAGCCGCCCCAAGCGGCTTTCTGGGCAGGACGAGTGATATGTCCGCCGAGCGTCTCCGCGCGCGCAAGAACGGCGTCCACCTCGTCCCGGGTCCGCGTGTTGTAGGCCAGGGTCAGACCCTGTGAGGGCTCGGTCTGCAGTCGCTTCGGGCATGGCGACCGGAAACTGGGCATCCGTCTCAGGGGCAGTCTGGCCGATCCCCGCCTGTGCCTTCGCGGCGCCGCTCTCGCCGTCCATGGGCCATGCCATGACGGGCGCGGCCCCGGGCTCGAGCATTTCGGGCCGCAACGGTAAGTGTCCGCCATCATCGACTGCGACCAGCACGTCGCCCGGCTGCGGGCCTGCTGCTCGGTCTGGCTGGCTGCGACCGGACGGGTCGCGGTTGCCGCCGTATCAATCCGAAATTCAACACCCCGCGTCGCGAGACGATCATACATTCCTGCCGCTCACAGTCCCCCCACGGCTACCCGCCGGCCGAGGCGGTCGGCAAACGACTTTCTTGCGGCAGTGCAGCGCCAGGTCCCATCTCGACGGCCGCGACGCAGCAGTCAGCTGCAGGTCGTGCTCATCGCGGCACTTACAGCGGAAATGGCCTGGTGGACATCACTGTCGGTCGTCGCCCAATTGCAGACCGAAATCCGCATGACCCTCATCCCTCGCCACGTCGCTCCGCCGAACCAAGCCACCCCTCCCGTCTGAATGCGATGGATGACGGCGTCCGTTTGGCGGTCATGTTGGCCATCCGAAGCAAGGAACCGCACGAGACCCTGGTTGATGATCGGTCTAGCGAAGATTTCGGCCCCGGCCAATGCGCCAATCCCTTGGGTTAATCGCGTCGCATGCGCACAACACCGGTCGACGATACTGGCAATGCCGGAACGGCCCAGTGCGCGGATGGCGGCATACGTCGCGAAACCACGAGCGCGCCGAGACCATTCCGGATCCCAGTCCTTCTGATTGCGCACCGCCTCGGTCGGCACCGAATAGCTGGTATCCTGTGCGAACGCGGCGCGATGAGCCGAGCGATCGGCAACAAACACCAGGCCGCAATCGAACGGCAGGTTCAGCCATTTGTGCCATCCGTCGCCCAAGAATCCGCCTGCGCCGCTCCGTCCAGGAGATGCCGGTACCTGTCGCTCGTTGCGGCCCAGAGACCGAAGGCGCCATCGATATGCACCCAGGCGCCGTGGGCGTGGGCGATGCGGCATGCTGCGGCGAACGGGTCAAAGATACCTGATTCAGGTCGCCAGCCTGCAGGCTAACGATTGTGGGCACATCGGCCGGCACACGCATGATCTGTTCAAGCGCGCTGGTGTCCATCCGGCCGAGATTATCGGCGGCCACGGTGTTGATTGAATTTGCGCCGATACCGAGCAAGCGGACGGCACGGATAATGGACTCATGCCGGTTCTCGGTGGTCAGCACCCGCAGCGCGGGTGCCCCCGCGAGGCCCTTCTCCTCGACATTCCAGCCGCGGTCCCGCAGCAGCTTGTGCCGGGCTGCGGCAAACGCGGTCGTGTGCGCCATTTGGCAGCCGGTTACGAAGGCGAAAGACGCCGAGGCTGGGATACCGAGCAGTTGCTTGGCCCAATCGCCGCAAACCTCTTCGACGATCGCCTCGGCCGGCGCGGTTAGGTTGGACGCCGCGTTCTGATCCCAGGTGGAGGTGAGCCAATCCGCGGCAAGGGCGGTCGGAAGCGTGCCGCCGATGACCCAGCCGAAGAAGCGGCCGTTGTCGATCCCAGAATTCCGCCCTCGACGTCATCGACAAGTTCGTCAATGACTTGCTCTGGCGACATAGGCTCGTCAGGAAGCGGCTTTGCGAGTTGCCGGCGGAGTTGCTCGAACGAAGCGGTTGCCGCAATCGGGCGTGAGTCGACCGTCTCGAGGTGGCGTGCTGCGTGAGCAGCGGTCGTGTCCAGTAATCGATTGACACTCACGTATACGTATCCCTGTTCGCGTGGCAGCAGCGCCCGGGCGGACGTTGTCGGGCATTATCGGTCTGCGTCGCCAGGAATTGCTTCGGTCGTTATCGAAGCGTCCTCCGCGTTGAAGCGGTCGGTCCCTTCCCACTGACCCGTTGCTGTAAGCGGGCTGACGAAGGCGGGCAGCCCGTTCGACATCCAAGTGCAACAGCGATTAACCCTTCCGCAACATCCATCCGGCAATCTCCGCCGCGATGTCGGTCCCTCCGGCCCCCTCCGGGCCCGCCCTGCCGGCCGCGCTGCTCCTTCCGCTGCCGCCCGCGCCCGGCCGCCCGGCCGCGCACGCCCCGCGCGCGGAGGACCGCGTCGCCCTGTCCCCCGCCTTCGCCCTCAAGCAGCTCGAAACCCTGCTGCCGGTCCTGCAAGACGCGCTCCGCCGCGCCCCAACCGGCGCCGCCGCCGTTCCCCTTGGCCATCTCGCCCGTGCGGTCGGCCAGGCCGCGCGCCTGCTCGCCCCGAACCCGGCCACCGAGCCGGCCGCACCGCCTCACACCGCCGCCGTTCTCATGCTGCGCGACGCCGCCAGCCTGCTCCGCCGTGCCGAAGCGAGCCTCCAGGACCCGGCCCCGACATCCCTACCCGAAGCGCCGGCCTCCACCGTCGCCCCCGACGCGCCGGACCGCCTCTGGGCGCTCACCCAAACCGTCGCGGCGAACAACGAGATCGACCGCGTGCTCGCCCAGCTCGGCGAACCCGGCGGAGCCCGGCCACGAGCCCGCGTGCCTCAGCCCGCAGCCACCAGCATGCCCGCGCTCCCGTCGGCCCTCACCGCGCTCGGTCTCTTGCTCTTCTGCCTCGTCCTGCTCCTGCTCGCCGGCGCCTGGACTGCCGCGGCCACGTTCGGCGGCGCCGTCAGCCTTCTGTGGTTGTCGCGCCGGCTGCGGATCGAGCTCAACCGCTGAACCCCCGCTCAGATCGCGAACCGCAACACCGTCCCGATCAGCAACAGCACCGCCCCCACCGTCACCCCGAGCACGAGCCTCCGGTCGACAATCGGCCCGCTCTCCACCTTGTCCAACGGCTCGAACTCTGCCTCGACGGCCGGATCGACTTCCGGCTCGGGCGGCAACTCGCCCTCGAAATCCCCCCGCAGCAGCGGGATCAGCTCCGGGCTGACTCCATCAAGCCGTCCGGCCCGCCGCCGATCTGTGTCAATCCCTAGCTCGTCACCCACCTTGCCCTGCGGGTTGCCACTCTCGACGTGCATCGCTCGCGCCTTCACCGTAATTGTTCCGCCCGAACAGCGCTCGCCCGAGCGAACTCGCGCTCGGCCGTGATCACTCTCTCTCCGTGCGCTCGCCCGCCGCAAACATCCCCTGCAAGATCGCCCTCAGGATAAATCCCGCGTTAATGCTGGAACAATTCGCGCCGGACAGCTGACACCGCCCTCGCCTTGCGCGCGGCTCGAGCCCCTGACGGCACCAGACGCCACCCCGCGCGTTCCACCTCCTCCCAATCGCCCCCACGCGCCGCACCCGATGACCGCCCGATTTCGTAAGCTTCTCTCCGACCTGTCGGACGCGTTCTGGCTGGTTCCAGGACTGCTCGTCGTGCTCGGCGTGCTCGGCGCGTTCGTCGCCCTCTCCCTCGACCGCAGCGGCCGGGTTCCCGAGTGGCTCCTCAAAAGCTCCTGGCTTTACAACGGCGGCGGCACCGGCGCCCGCACGCTTCTCGGAGCCGTCGCCTCCTCCACCATCGGCGTGGCCGGCACCGTGTTCTCCATCACCATCGCCGCCCTCTCGCTCGCCGCCGGGCAGATGGGGCCGCGCCTGCTCCGCAACTTCATCCGCGACCGGGGCAATCAGATCACCCTCGGTGTCCTGGTCGGCACGTTCGCCTACGCGCTCATCGTGCTGCGCAGCGTGCGCACGGTGAACGAGGGCGAGTTCGTCCCCCACTTCGCGCTCACGATCGCCATCCTCCTCGCCCTACGTCGCCGTGGTCATGCTGGTCTATTTCGTCGGCCACACCGCCCAGCGCATCAATGTCGATACCGTCGTCGAGCTGGTGAGCGCCGACCTGGAACGCGCCATCCATCGGCTTGCGACCGACGACGGCGAGCGGAACGGGAGCGAGGATACGGAGATCCATTTCGGCGAGGCGGTCGTGCTGATCCCGAGCGACGGCCACGGCTACTTGCAGCAGCTCCACCCCGATGGTCTGGCCGACTCGGCAGCGGATGCAGCGGCATGCGTCCTCCGGCTGCTGATCCGTGCGGGCGACTACTGTTTCCCAGGCGCGCCGATCGCCTTGGTCGAGCCTGCTCACGACGGCGCCGCCGCCGCGATCCGCGAAGCCACGGCGCTGGGCCCCACCCGCGTGAGCGGCGACGACCTGGAATATGCGGTCCGGCTCCTTGTCGAGGTCGCCGTCCGCGCGCTCTCGCCCGGCATCAACGACCCGCATACGGCCGTCAGCGTGCTGGACCGTCTGGGAGCGGCGCTCTGCGAGGTGGTCTCCCGCCCCACGCCGCGGCGCAGCTTCTGTCGCCAGGGTCGGCTCGTCCTGGTCGCCCCCAAGGTCGACTATGCCGGCCTGACGGACGCCATGTTCCACACCATCCGGCAGAACGCGTCGGGCACGCCGGCAGTCCTGATCAGGATGATCGAAGTGCTCGCGGCGGTCCGCGCCGCCGAGCCGTCGATGCTGCGCGCCCGCGAGCTGCGCCGCCATGCCGACCTCGTGTTGGCCGACGGTGAGCGCACGGTCGAGAGCCCGAGCGACCTTGCCGATCTCCGGCGCCGCCACGACGCGTACCTCGCGGTCGAGCAGCATGGCCCGTTGGGCGCAGCGCTCCGCTCCACGATGGGCTAACCTCGACCGGCGGCCTGCTCCTCCGCGCGCGCCCGAGCCTCGCACCGGTCTGCCACACTTTCCAATTCCTG
This sequence comes from uncultured Alphaproteobacteria bacterium, assembly GCA_963708585.1. Classification (GTDB taxonomy): domain Bacteria; phylum Pseudomonadota; class Alphaproteobacteria; order Acetobacterales; family Acetobacteraceae; genus JAVVHH01. The sequence goes on from CAVPSW010000003.1 coordinate 9,987, forward strand.
CTGCAGCGCGGCCTGGCGCTCATAGGCTCGCCCGAGGAAGATCGAGAGGTGTGTGCCGGTCACCCCATGCGCCACCACCGACGCCGCCGCCGCCAGGCTCACGATGGGCCAGATCATGGGAAGCCCCGTCTGATCCTGCATCTCGGTCGCGTAGAACAGCGCCGCCGTGCCGACCGGCCCGAACCAGCCGGAGAACAGCGAAGCCCAGAGGTCGCCCCGCGTCCACGGCATGAACTGCCCGAGCAGAAGCCATGCGGGAATTCGCCGCAGCAGGAGAAGCCCGGCGACGAACGCCGGCGCTCGCCAGCCCATCGCCATCCAGGCGTGCCACGGCGCAGCCACGCCGAGCAGCACCATCACCGGCAGGTCGAAGAACCGGCTGATCGCCTCGTTGAAATGCTCCTGGTGCTGTTCATACTCCGCGTCGTACTCGCCATTGAGTACCGCGCCGGCGATGAAGGCGCCAAGCACCCCGTTGCCGCCCACCGCCTGCAAGCCCGAAAGCGTCGCCAGCGCGAGCGCCAGAGCGATCGTCAGCAGCGAGGAGCGCTCGGCGTCGTACCGCCGCGCGGCCAGCCGCATCAGTCGCCGCGCCACGTAGCCGGCCGCCGCGCCGAACACGATCGCCATCCCCACCTGCTGCAGCAGCACGTGCCAGATCCAGTCGAACACGCCATGTCCGCTGTCGCCCGGCACGGCCGCCAAGATCGCGAACAGCGCGATCATCACGAAAGGCTGGGCGAGCCCGTCGTTGATCCCGCTTTCCGCGTTGAGCGCGTGCCGCAGGTCGGATGGGACCGAGCGCCGGGCGAGCGCCCCGCTGACCACGGGCGCCGAGAGCACCGGGTCGGTCGGGGTCAGGATCGCGCCGATCAGCGCCGCCGGCAGCAGGCTCAAGCCGAAGCAGCCCGCGACCACCGCCGTCCCGGCCGCCCACATGAGCACCATGCCGGGCCCGAGCGCGACTGCGAGGCCGCGCCAGTGACGCCGCATCCAGCCGGGCGGCAGCCAAACGCCGAGGCGAGCACCGCGATCCCAAGCGTGAACCGAGCCGCTTCTCTGAACACGTCGCGCGACAACGCGTCGTGCGCCGGGTCGAGCACGAAGGCGCCGCTCACCAGCGGCCCGAGCACCACGCCGGCAATCGCCGCGATCAACGGTTCCGACATCGAGAGCTGCGAGTTGACAGCCCGACGTCGCCCCGAGCGCCAGCAGCAAGGCGGAAATCACAAACGCGACCAGCCACGGATCGGGCACAATCATCGGCAAGCCTCCGTCCCGACGTCCCGCTGACAGCGCTTCGGCGCTCCGAGCGTTCCCGCCCGCTCGGCTGGCCCGCGGGAGGCGGGAAGGCACTCACCTGGATGACAAAGCCGAAAACCCTCTCCCGCTGGCGGGAGAGGGTCGGACAGAGTGGGTGGCGGTCGGAGGTCGGCGCGACGAGGCGCGAGACCTCAGTGCGCTTTAGCGCCCAGCGCTGGCGCTACCCGCTCCTCCTGCGAGCGCCGCAGCGGCCGCAGAACGAACAGGGCCAGCAACACCACCACGAAGTTCATCGCCGCCGCGACCAGGAACACCGTCCACCAGCTGCCCGTCTGGGCCTTGATGATGTTGGCGAACGGCACCAGGAGGGCCGACGTACCCTTGGCCGTGTACAGCAGCGCCGTGTTCGTGGTCGCATATTTCGGCCCGAACGCGTCCGTGCAGGTGGACGGGAACAGGCTGAAGATCTCGCCCCAGGTGAAGAAGATCAGGCCGGCGAACAGGATGAAAGCCCAGGGCTGCGCGCCGATCGAGCCGAGCAGCAGGTAGGCGAGGCCGCCCAGCGTGAACGCGATCGCCATCGTCATCTCGCGTCCGATCTGGTCCGACACCCAGCCAAAGAACGGCCGCGCCAAGCCATTGGCGAGGCTGTCGATCACGAGCGCCGTGGCGAGCACGGAGGCGGTGCCGAACACGACCGTCTTGTCGAGGCCGAAGTCCTTGGCGATGAGCGCGATCTGTGCGGTCGCCATCAAGCCGCTCGCCGAGACCATGACGAACATCACGTACAGCAGCCAGAAGACCGGGCTGGCGAGCATCTGGCGCGGCGTGAAGCTGCGTGCCGACTGCGCGAGCTTCTTTGACGGCGCCGCCGGAACCTCGCCCGGCTCTGGCGCGCGCAGCAGCCAGGAGACCAGGAACAGCAACACGCCCTGGCCGATGCCGAACACGATGAAGGTGTGCGCGTAGCCAGAGCCTCGATCATGTGCTTGATCGGCACCACGGTGATCGCGGCGCCCGCGCCGAAGCCCGCCGCGGTCAGCCCGACCGCGAGGCCGCGCCGGTCCGGGAACCACTTCAGCGCCAGGCCGACGCAGGTGCGCGTAGATGAACCCGGCGCCGATGCCGGACACCGCCGAGCCGACGTACAGCAGCGCGAGCGAGTCGCATCCGTTCAGCGTCCAGCCGATGCCGACCAAATGCCGCCGAGGGCGATGATGCAACTTCGGGCCGCGGCGCGCGCCGAGCGTAGTCGGCCAGCCAACCGCCGACCGGCGTCAGCCAGGTCTCGAGCGCGATGAAGATGCTGAACGCCCCTGGATCTCGGCGATGCTCCAGCCATGCGCCGGCTGATCGGCTGGACGAACAGGGTCCAGCCATATTGCAGGTTGGCGATCAGCATCATGCTGATGACCCCGAACAGCAGCTGCAACCAGCGGTTGCTTGGATGGGATTTCCGCAACTTACGCTTGTTGACATCGAGTGCTCCCCTTGGCCGTGCTCGCTTCCGGAGCCTCGGCCGCTCTATCCGTTGAGTGCCCGAACCATCGTGCTGCCCAGCGCCGCCGGGCTGTCGGCGACGTGAATTCCCGCCTGCCGCATCGCCTCGAACTTCGCCGCCGCCGTATCCCGCCCGCCACTGATCACCGCGCCGGCATGGCCCATCCGCCGGCCCGGCGGCGCCGTCGCCCCGGCAATGAACCCCACGACCGGCTTCTTGGTGTTGCTCCGCGCGATGAACTCGGCCGCCTCCGTCTCCGAGTTGCCGCCGATCTCGCCGATCATGATGATGCTCTCCGTCTCATCGTCGGCCAGGAACATCTCCAAGACCTCGATGAAGTCCGTCCCCTTCACCGGGTCGCCGCCGATGCCCACGCAGCTGCTCTGCCCCAGCCCGGCCGCCGTCGTCTGCGCCACCGCCTCATAGGTCAGCGTCCCCGACCGGCTGACGATCCCCACGCTGCCCCGCCGGTGGATGTGCCCCGGCATGATCCCGATCTTGCACGCCTCCGGCGTGATCACCCCGGGACAGTTCGGCCCGATCAGCCGCGACTTGCTGCCCTGGAGCGCCCGCTTCACCCGCACCATGTCCAGCACCGGGATACCCTCGGTGATGCACACGATCAGCGGGATCTCGGCATCGATCGCCTCCAGGATCGCGTCCGCCGCGAATGGCGGCGGCACGTAGATCGCCGACGCGTTGGCCCGCGTCGCCGCGACCGCCTCGGCCACGGTGTCGAAGACCGGGAGTTCGAGGTGCTTGCGAGCCGCCCTTCCCGGGCGTCACGCCCCCGACCACCTTGGTCCCATAGGCGATTGCCTGCTCAGAGTGGAACGTGCCCTGGGCACCCGTGAAACCCTGGGTGATGACGCGCGTGTTGGCGTCAACGAGAACGGCCATCTACGCGGCCTCCTTCACGGCCCGCACCACCTTCTCGGCGGCGTCGGCCAGGTTGTCGGCAGATACGATCGGCAGGCCGGACTTGGCCAGGATGTCCTTGCCCAAATCCACGTTCGTCCCCTCCAGCCGCACCACCAGCGGCACGCCCAGGCTCACCTCGCGCGCCGCCGCCACCACGCCCTCCGCGATCACGTCGCAGCGCATGATGCCGCCGAAGATATTGACCAGGATCCCCTCCACGTTCGGGTCCGAGAGGATGATCTTGAACGCCGCCGTCACCCGCTCCTTGGTCGCCCCGCCGCCCACATCCAGGAAGTTCGCCGGGCTGCCGCCATAGAGCTTGATGATGTCCATCGTCGCCATCGCCAGCCCGGCGCCGTTCACCATGCAGCCGATCGTGCCATCCAGCGCGATGTAGTTGAGGCTGTACTTCGCCGCCTCGAGCTCCTTCGGATCCTCCTCCGACTCGTCGCGGAGCTTCTCCAGCTGCGGATGCCGATACAGCGCGTTGTCGTCGAAGCTCACCTTGGCATCGAGCGCCACCACCTCGCCCGCCCCCGTCACCACCAGCGGGTTGATCTCCATGATCGAGCAGTCGAGTTCCGTGAACGCCTTGTACATGCCGGTCAGGAACTTGGTGAACGCCGACACCTGCTTCCCGGACAGCCCCAGCCCATAGGCGAGCTTGCGCCCATGGAACCCGAAGATCCCCGCCGCCGGGTCGACCGTCACGCGCATGATCCGGTCCGGCTGCGTCTCCGCGACGTGCTCGATCTCCATCCCGCCTTCGGTGCTGGCGATCACAGCGACCCGGCCGCTGTCACGGTCCACCAGCAAGGACAGGTAAAGCTCGCGCTTGATGTCGCAGCCCGCCTCCACATACACCCGGCTGACCCGCCGCCCGGCCTCGCCGGTCTGCTTGGTGACCAGCACGTGGCCGATCATCGCCTCGGCCGCCTCGCGCGCCTCCGCGGCGCTCTTCGCCAGCCGCACGCCGCCCTTGCCCTGCGCATCGTCCTGGAACCGCCCGGCCCCGCGCCCGCCCGCGTGGATCTGCGACTTCACGACGTAGACCGGCCCCGGCAGCTTGGAGGCGGCCTGCTCGGCCTCCTCCGGCGTCCAGGCGACATAGCCGTCGAGCACCGCCACGCCGTACCCGCGGAGCAGCTCCTTGGCCTGATACTCGTGGATGTTCATCTCAGATCAGCCCCGCCCCGCGGGCCCACTTGTACTTGGCGGCCAGCACCTGCACCGGGATTTCGGTGGAGTAGGCGTAGGACGGAATGCCGTTCTGGTAGAGATACTCCGCCGCCTCCTCCACCTGCACGTCGCCCGCGAGCGAGGCCACGACCGGCTTGGTCTTGCCCTTGCCCTTCATGTCGTTGACGGTCTCGACCATCAGCTTGGCGAACACCATCGGCGGCGTGATGATCGTGTGCCAGTAGCCGAGGATCAGCGCGTGGATGCGGTCCTCCTCGAGCCCGAGGCGCACCGTGTTCGCGTAGGTCATCGGCGGCTCGCCGCCGGTGATGTCCACCGGGTTCCCCGCCGCCCCGAACGGCGGAATGAACTTGCGGAACGCCGCGTCGAGATCGGCCGGCATCGCCATCAGCTTGAGGTCGTTGTCCACGCAGGCGTCGGACAGCAGCACGCCCGAGCCGCCAGCGCCGGTGATGATCACCACGTTCTCGCCCTTCGGGGTCGGCAGGATCGGCACCCCGCGGGTGAACTCGAGCATGTCGCGCAGGCTGCGCGCCCGGATCACGCCAGACTGCTTCAGCACGTCCTCGTAGATCTTGTCGTTGCCGGCGAGCGCCCCAGTATGCGAGCTTGCCGCCTTAGCACCGGCAGACGTGCGCCCCGCCTTCAGCACGATGATCGGCTTCTTCTTGCTGACCCGCTTGGCCACCTCGGCGAACGCCCGCCCGTCCTTCGAGATCCTCGCAGTGCTGCGCGATCACGTGGGTGTCGTCGTCCTGCTCGAAGAACGTCAGCAGGTCGTCCTCATCGATGTCCGACTTGTTGCCGAGCCCGACGATCGCCGAGACGCCCATCTTGGCCGAGCGCGAGAACCCGATGATCGCCATCCCGATGCCGCCCGATTGCGACGACAGCGCGGCGTGGCCCTTGTAGTCGTACGCGGTGCAGAAGGTCGCGCACAGGTTCTTCGGCGTGTAGTAGAAGCCGTAGATGTTCGGCCCCATCAGCCGGATGTTGTATTTGCGCCCGATCTCCTGGATTTCGCGCTGCCCGTCCTCGTTGCCGGTCTCGGCAAACCCCGACGGGATCAGCACGGCGCCCGGAATGTGCTTCTCGCCGCACTCCGTCAGCGCGCCGGCCACGAACTTCGCCGGGATCGCGAACACCGCGACGTCGATGTTGCCCGGCACGTCCTTGACCGACTTGTACGCCTTGTAGCCGAGGATCTCCTCGGCTTTCGGATGGATCGGATAGATCTGGCCCTTGTACCCGCCATTGATGAGGTTCTTCATCACGGAGTTGCCGATTTTCCCGTCCTCGGCCGACGCGCCGATCACCGCCACCGCATCGGGGCGCATGATCTTGTTCATCGCCGTCACGATGTCCTCGTGCTTCGGCCGGAAGCGCCCGCTCTGCTGGTTGAAGTCGACCACGATCCGCACGTCCGCGGCCACCGCGCCCTTGGCGGTCGCGAAGACCGGGTTCAGGTCCAGCTCGCTGATCTCGGGGAAGTCGCTGACCAGCTCGGACACCCGCACGATCAGGTCCGCCAGCGCCTCGCGATCGACCGGCTCGCTGCCGCGCACGCCGCGCAGCATCTCGGCCGCCTGAATACCGTCCAGCATCGACAGGGCGTCCTCGCGCGTCGCCGGCGCCAGCCGGAACGTGATGTCCTTCAGCACCTCGACCAGCACGCCGCCCATGCCGAACGCGACCAGCTTGCCGAAGCTGCCATCGGTCACCGCACCAACGATCACCTCCTGACCGCCGGTGAGCATCTGCTGCACCTGCACGCCCACGATCCGCGCATCCGCCTTGTACTTCTTAGCGTTGGCCAGGATCGTCTCGTAACCCTTGCGCACCTCGTCGGCCGACTTCAGCCCGACCAGCACGCCGCCCGCCTCCGTCTTATGCAGGATGTCCGGCGAGACGATCTTGAGCACGCACGTGCCCATGTCGGACGCGAGCCGGACCGCCTCGTCCGCCGAGCCCGCAACGCCCTCCTTCGGCACCGGGATGCCATACGCGTCGCAGACCAGCTTGCCCTCGGGGGCGGTCAGGCTGTCGCGGCCCTCCTTCTTGACCTGGTCGAGGACCTTGCGAACGGCGTCTTTGGCCGTCTGTGTCGTGTCTAGCATCGTGCGCTCCGGAAGCTCTGTGAGTTTGGTACAGGCGCGGCCATTGTGGCCGCGCCCCGATCGTCTTGGCCTATTCGGCCGCCAGCTTCGGCGTGACCGCGCCCACGGCGCCCGACTGGTGGATGGCGTTGATCCGCTCGGCGTCGAACTTGAGCACCTGCCGCAGGATCTCGTCCGTATGCTCGCCCAGCAAAGGCGAGCGCTTCACCTCCGTCGGGCTGTCCGACATCTTGATCGGATTGCCAACGGTCAGGTACTTGCCGCGGGTCGGGTGATCGACCTCCACCACCGTCCCGGTCGCGCGCAGCGACTGGTCCTCGGCGATCTCCTTCATGGAGAGGATCGGCCCGCACGGAATGTCGTGCTTGTTCAGCTCCTCCATGGCCTCGAACTTCGTCTTGGTCATGGTCCACTGCTCGATCCGGTCGAAGATCGCCTTGAGTTTCGGCAGCCGCGCGGCCGGCTTGGCATACTCGGGATCGGTCTTCCACGAGGGCTCGCCGATCACGTCGCAGATCGCCTCCCAGACCGGGGCCTGGGTGATGAAGTAGATGTAGGCGTTGGGATCGGTCTCCCAGCCCTTGCACTTCAGGATCCAGCCGGGCTGCCCGCCACCGGAGGCGTTGCCGGCGCGCGGCACCGCCTCGCCGAAATGACCATCCGGATACTGCGGATACTCGGTGAGCGGCCCATGGGCCAGCCGCTGCTGGTCGCGCAGCTTGACCCGGCACAGGTTCAGCACCCCGTCCTGCATCGCCGCCAGAACCTTCTGCCCGCGCCCGGACGTGTTGCGCTGATACAGCGCGCACACGATCCCCAACGCCAGATGCAGCCCGGTGCCGCTGTCGCCGATCTGCGCCCCCGTCACCAGGGGCGGGCCATCATCGAAGCCGGTCGTGCTCGCCGACCCGCCCGCACACTGCGCCACGTTCTCGTAGACCTTGCAGTCCTCATACGGCCCAGGCCCGAACCCCTTCACCGAGGCAAGGATCATGCGCGGGTTCAGCTCCTGGATCCGGTCCCAGGTGAACCCCATGCGGTCCAGCGCGCCCGGCGCAAAGTTCTCGACCATCACGTCGCAGGTCTTGACCAGCTCCTCCAGGACCTTCTTGCCCTCGGGATGCTTGCTGTCGATGGTGATCGAGCGCTTGTTGCTGTTCAGCATCGTGAAATACAGGCTGTCCGCGTCCTTCACATCGCGCAGCTGGCCACGAGTGATGTCGCCCACGCCCGGCCGCTCCACCTTGATCACGTCCGCGCCGAACCAGGCGAGGAGCTGGGTGCAGGTCGGCCCCGACTGCACATGGGTGAAGTCGAGGATCTTGACTCCTTCGAGAGCTTTCATTGCGTCACCTGCTCCATCGATGCCTTCTTTTTCTTCAGCGCGCTCTGCGGGTTGAGGCTGCCGATATTGCCGCTCTCGCTGCCCGCAGCCGGGTCGATCACCGCGTTGATCAGGGTCGGGCGGCCTGAGTTCATCGCCTCGTCCACCGCCCGCTTCAGCTCGTCCGGCGTGGTCGCGTTCGCGCCGACCCCGCCGAACGCCTCCATCATCTTGTCGTAGCGCGAGCCCTTGACGAACACGGTGGTGGCCGGATCGCCGTCGCCGGTCGGGTTGACGTCCGTGCCCCGATAGATGCCGTCATTGTTGAACACGACGATGCAGACCGGCAGTCCGTAGCGGCAGATCGTCTCGATCTCCATGCCGGAGAAGCCGAACGCGCTGTCACCCTCAACCGCCAGCACCGGCTTGCCGGTCTCGACCGCGGCCGCGACGGCGAAGCCCATGCCGATGCCCATCACGCCCCAGGTGCCGACGTCCAGGCGCTTTCGCGGCTGATACATGTCGATCACGCCGCGGGCCAGGTCGAGCGTGTTGGCGCCCTCGTTCACCAGGATCGCGTCCGGCCGCTCCTTGATCACGTCGCGCAGCACGCGCAGCGCGGTATGGAAGTCCATCGGGCTCGAATTCTTGCCGAGCTTGGCTGCCATCTTCGCGATGTTGGCTTCTTTCTTCTCGGTGATGGACGAGGTCCACTCCTGCGGCGGCTTCGGGAAGTTGTTCCCCATCCCGGCAAGCAGCGCCGACACGCAGGAGCCGATGTCGCCCACCAGCGGCGCGGCGATCTCGACGTTGCTGTCCATCTCGCGCGGCTCGATGTCGATCTGGATGAACTTCTTGGAGCCCGGCGGTCCCCACTGCTTGCCCTTGCCGTGGCTGAGCAGCCAGTTGAGCCGCGCGCCGACCAGCAACACCACGTCGCTGTCCCTGAGCACGGTCGAGCGCGCCGCGCCGGCCGATTGCGGATGCGTGTCCGGCAGCAGGCCCTTCGCCATGCTCATCGGGATGTACGGGATGCCGCTCCGCTCCACGAGGGCGCGGATGTCGTCGTCGGCCTGCGCGTAAGCCGCGCCCTTGCCGAGGATGATCAGCGGCCGCTTGGCGCCACGCAGCACGTCGAGCGCGCGCTGGACCGAGGCGGGCGACGGGAGCTGCGCCGGCGCCGGGTCGATCACCTTCACCAGGGAGCGCCGGCCGGCCTCGGCCTCCATCACCTGGGAGAACAGCTTGCCCGGCAGGTCGAGATAGACACCGCCCGGCCGACCCGACACCGCAGCGCGGATCGCCCGCGCCACGCCGATGCCGATGTCCTGCGCATGCAGCACCCGGAACGCCGCCTTGCACAGCGGCCGCGCCACGGCGAGCTGGTCCATCTCCTCGTAGTCGCCCTGCTGCAGGTCGACGATCTCGCGCTCGGACGAGCCGGAGATCAGGATCATCGGAAAGCAGTTCGTCGTCGCGTTCGCCAGCGCCACCAGCCCGTTCAGGAAGCCCGGCGCCGACACCGTGAGGCATACGCCTGGAGTCTTCGTCAGCCAGCCGGCGATCGCCGCCGCGTTGCCCGCATTCTGCTCATGCCGGAACGAGATCACCCGCAGGCCCGCTTCTTGCGCCATACGGCCGAGATCGGTGATCGGAATCCCGGGCACGCCGTAGATCGTCTTGATCCCGTTCAGCTTCAGCGCGTCGATGACCAAGTGGAAGCCGTCCGTCAGCTCCTGCTCGGTCGTCTCGGTTTCGATGCTCTGCTTCAGAGCTGCGGACATGCACTTCCTCCGGATAGATTGGGATCAGGCGACGCCATCAATCTGGCCGCCATGGGCTTCGATATGGGCGAGAAGGCTCAGCGTGTGCTCGCGGATCAGCCGTTCGGCCGCGTCCGGGTCGCGCCGCTCGAGCGCGTCGATGATGGCGAGGTGGTCGCGCATGCTGCGCTTGGCGCGATCGTCCCAGCCCATCGTCACGGCACGGACCGCGCGCATGTGGATGAACAGCGTGTCGGTGATCTGCGACATCAGCGCACAGCCGCTCATGCGGATGATCGCCTTGTGGAATGCGGTGTTGGCCTGGGAATACTCGTCGAGCTTGGCCGACGGATCCGCCTCGAACGCGTCGAACAGGTGGCGAAGCTTGGCGAGCTCCGCCTCGGGCGCGCGTTCGGCTGCCAGCCGCGCGGCCATGCCCTCGATGGCGGCCCAGACCAGGATCATCTCCAGAATCTCGGCCTTGGTCTTGCGCACCACGAACACCCCCCGGCGCGGGACGGAGCGGACCAGACCTTCCTGCTCGAGGAACCCGAGCGCCTCGCGGATCGGCGTCCGGCTCACCCCCAGATCCTGGCTCAGCTTGCGCTCGTCGAGCCGGATTTCACCCTTGTGTCGGTAGATGTCCATCTCGGTGATCGCGCGCTTGATCGCGTCCGTCGCGAGCTGACGGAGTCCTGCGCTCATATCGAGCGGGCCGAGCTTGAGCAGGGGTGGGGCGGCCGACATCGTCCTCCAACTGGCGCCTTAAGCGGCCGCCGTTGGGAAGGGCTGGTATTTGGTATACAGAATACAAGCAAGCGAATTCGTTGCTGCACCCGCGAAGAGACCGCGCGGTCGGCGCGCCGCCTAGGACTTCGCCGCCGCGTCCGCGTCCGCCTTCTTCTTCGCCGCGGCGTCCTCCTCAGCCTTCTTCTTCGCCGCCGCGCCGTCCTTCTGGGCCGCCGCCGCCTTCGTCGCTGCGGCCGCCTTCGCCGCCGCAACCGCGGCCGCCGCGCCCCCCGACGGCACTGGCACTCCAAGGGTCGTCTGCATCTGACCGGGCATGACGATTTCGATCACGCCGCCCCACATGCAGTTACAGAGCGACGACTGATTCAGCATTGGCCCGTCGCCCAGCACGATCGTCGGCGCACCCGGAGCCCAGGGGGTGGCGGTCGCGGGTACGCAGGGCATCGGCGTGAGCACGCCGAACGCGGCGGTGGTGGCGGCGGCCACGGTTGGGTTGGAAACCGTGGTGCACATCCCGAATGGCAGGATGTTCAGCAGCGGAACGTGATCCATGATGTTGGCCGCGACCTGCTTGCCACAGAACGTGCGATTGATCGGCAGCACTGTTAGTGCCGACGGCGCGACTCCGAAACAGCACGTGAGTTGCGCTGTCATGACCGTCTCCGGCTCGCCGCCGCCACCGCCACCGCCTCCCCCGCCTTCCCCTCCGCCTCCCGCGCCGTCATCGCTGGCGTCGTCGCCATCCTCGCTTGCGGCATCATCGTCCGCGGCCGCGCCGCCGCCCGCACCCCCCGATGCGGCGCCGCCCGACCCGGCCGCAGAGGCCGCACCGCCGCTTGACCCCGCCGCCCCCGATGCTGCAGCCCCGGCACTGGCGCCCGCCGCCGCTGCCCCGGCGCCCGCCATGGGCGCCGCCGACGCCGCCGCGCCGAGCCCGGCGCCGAAGCTCGCGACCGCCTGCACCGCGCTCAACAGCGCGGTCGTCACCGCCGTCGGGTCCGCGCCGCTGACCAACGCGGACGCCGCCGCCCGCAATGCCCCTGCCGCCGCCTCGGCCGCGCTGGCGACGCCGTTGAGCGCGGTCCCGGCGGCTGCGATCGACCCCGCCGCGCCCGTCAGCGCGGCTCCAACCGTCGATGCCGACTGTCCGTCGGCCAGCGCGGACGCGGCCGTGCTGAGCGCGGTCGCCGCACCCGACCCGGCCCGCCCCGCCGCCGCGAGCGGCCCGGCGGTGCCGGGCGGCACGGCCCCAGCCTGCGCCGTGAGCGACGTCACAGACGCGTTCAGCGCGGCCGTGACCCCAACCGTGTTCCGTCCCCCGAGCTGCCCGGCTGCCGACCAAGGCGCGTCCGCCACCCTGCCGCTCATCGCCCGCCTCCTATGCCGCCACGGCCGCCATCAGCGCCCGCGCATCACAAATCGGGCACGGCACCGTGGCCGCCACGGACAGGCCCAGCACCGCCTGCAGGCTCGCCGAAAGCGAGGTCGCCAGCAGCGCTCTCGCCAATAGCGGGCTCACCCGCAGGCCCAGGTTCAAGCTCGCGTCCAGGCTCACCGCCGCCGCCGCCTGCACCCGAGCGGTCAGGCTCGCGCTCAGTGCGGCGCTGAGGCCCGGGATGGCCAGCAGCGGCGGCAGCCCGCCGATCCCGGCCGAGAGGTTGATCCCGAGCTGCGCCGCCAACGATGCCATGGCCGAGAACCGCGCCGCCACCTGCGCTCGAACCGCGGGAAACCCGAGCTGCAGCGGGTTGATGCCCAGGCCCAGGCCAAGCTGCGCGATCGCCGATACCCCGGCCGAAAGGCTCGCCGCGAGCGACAGGTCGAGTGACACGTTCGCCATCGCGCTCAGCACCGCATTCACCATCACCTGCATCGACGCCATGAAGGACGCGTCGAGACTCACCCCCAGCTGCGCCGAGCAGGAGAGCAGCGCCGAGATCGACGGCAGGATCAGCCCGCCCCAAGACGGCGGCGCCAGGACGAAGTTGAACGCCGCGCTGGCCGACAGGCCGAGGCAGGCGCTGAACGCCGCCTCGAGGTCCACGGTGAGGCTCAGCAGCCCGGCCAGGCCGATCCAGGGATGCAGGTTCAGGTTCAGCGCCGCGATGGCGGAGAGGCGCGCGTTCAGCGTGGCCGTCAGCCGGGCCAGCGCGGTCACACCCAGCGAGGCGGTAAGGTCAATCCCGAGCTGCGCCATCGCCTGCGCCCGCAGCTGCGCCCAGGCCGCGACGGAGCCGACCGCGGTCGCCGAAAGCGTGATGCGGGGCAGGCCGGGCGGGAACGGCAGGGGCAAACCCAGCGACAACCAGGCGCGCAGCGACGCCGCGGCCTGGGCGCTTGCGGACGGGTTGGCGCTGGCCGAGGCGGCCAAGCTCAGGTTGGGCAGCAGCGATAGCGTGTTTTTGCAAAAGCAGCTCACGCCCGCCCCTCCCCGCTCGTGACGTCCCGCAGGAACGCCTCGACCGCCTCGTTGAACTCGCGCGGCCGCTCCAGATGCGCGAGATGGCCCGCGCCTTCGATCACGGCCTGCCGCGAACCCGGAATGGCCGCGGCCATCGCCTCCGCGTCCCCGGGCGCCCCGAACGCGTCGCGTCCGCCCGTTAGCACCAAGGTGGGCGCCGCGATCCGCGGCAGCGCGAGGCGCCCGTCGAAGCCGGGCATCACCTGCACCATGTCACGATACGTGCTGTCGGGCACGTTCCCCAGACAGTCCGCCGCGAGCGCGACGCCCGCCGGGTCAGCGCCCTCGCCAACCTCCGCGCCGACCAGCGAAGGCGCGATCTCCGCCAGACTCTTCCCCGCGTCGAGCGGACCGAGCCGCTCCTGCACGGCGCGGTCCGCCCAGCCAGGCTCGCCCAGCTCGAATACGGAGGCGGTCTGCGCCAGCACCACCGCCCGGCCCGCGTCCGGCTGCTCGGCCAGCAGCCGCTGCAAGATCATGCCGCCCAGCCCGTGCCCGACCAACACCGGCCGCTCCAACCCGAGCGCCCGGATGAACCCGGCCAGCGCCGCCGCCAGCGCCTCCATCGTCACCAGCGGCAGCGGCACCGAGCCGGCGTACCCCGGCATGTCCCAGGCGATCGCCCGATTGCGCCGGCCGAAATGCTCCAACTGCGCCGCGAACGCGCGGGCGGCACCGCCGATCCCGTGCAGGAACAGGATCGGCACGCCGCCCGGCGGTCCCGCCTCGAGATAGCTTATGCCGGCGACGTCACGGACCTGCCGGACGTCCATCTGGTTGAATTGATGCGCCGGCTGGACGACGCAGGCCTCGTGCGGCGTGGTCGTCACGGCAGGATCCGATATCCGCCGTTGCGGATCTCGACCATCACCTGGCTGTCCGCCTGCGCCCCGCTGTGGTCCTGCGGACTGAGCGTGAAGATCGCCTCGCAGCCCGCGAGGCCCTTCACCCGCTCCATCGCGTTCCGCAGCGCCACGCGGAACTCGGACGTGCCGGGCTTGCCCTCATGCAGAGCCTGCTCGGCCCCGGACGCAACCAGCAGGAACCCGTCCCACATCGTGGCGCCGAACAGGGAACGGGTCCCGGCGCCATACTTGCCCTCGTAGGCGCGGACATAGGCGAGCGCCGGCTCGCGCACCTTGTTGCTCGGGGCGAGCTGCTCCGCCACCAGCACAGGGACGGAGGAGAACATGACCCCGTCCAGCGCCGCGCCGCCGACCCGGATCGCGTCCGGCCCGGCGATGCCCTGCACGGTGTAGATCGGCCCCTGGTAGCCGCGGGCCCGCAACTCGACGATCGGCGTGGTGGCGGGGCTCGCGCTCGCCGCGACGAACACCGCATCCGGCTTGGCGGCAATGATCCGCAGCACCTGCGGCGTCACGCTCGTATCCGCCGGGTTGTAGCGGACCTCCAACAGGTCCTCGATCCCGCGCGCCTTCGCCTGCGCCGACAGCGCCGCCATGTAGCCGTCGCCCAGCGCATTGGCGAAGCCGATCTGCGCCAACCGGGTCCAGCCATGCGCCAGCATGTTGTCGACCACCTGCACGGTCGCGACCTGCTCACTCGGGATCAGCTTGAAAGCCCAGCGCCGGCTCCCCTCCGGTGGCTCGACGACGCTGGACGAGCCTGACAGGCTGACGAACGGCACGCCGGCGCTCGCCGCCGGGTCGAGCAGCGCGATCGAGCTGGCCGTGGTGGACGGGCCGAGGATAGCGTCGACATGCTCCTCGTCGATCAGCCGGCGCGCGTCGCGCACCGCGACCGAGCTGTCGCTCTGGTCGTCGAGCACGACCCACCGCACGGCCTCGCCGGCGATGGTCTTGGGCAGCAGCTCGATCGTGTTGCGTTCCGGGATGCCCAGCCCGGCGCCCGGCCCGGTCAGCGACAGGATCGCCCCGAGCGTGATGTCCGCCCGCGCTGGCAGCGCCGCGAGCAGGAAGGCGAGGACGGGGGCGCACCGGATCGGCAACGAGGGCAACTCCAAAACTCCCACCCAGGCTAGCCCCCACCGCCCGTTCGCGCCACACTAGGCCCGCCACGCGAGGGCACCACGATGAGCGCCGCCGAGACCGACCTACTCGCCCACAACCCCTGGGTCACGCGCCGCAAGCTGACTGTCGATGAGTTCTACACGATGGCCGAAGCCGGCATCTTCGGCGAAGACGACCGGGTCGAGCTGATCGAAGGGGAGCTGGTGGCCATGGTCCCGATCGGCAGCGACCACTCCGGCACCGTCAACGCGCTCACCTACTTGCTGGTCCAAGCGCTCGGCGAGCGCGGGGTGGTGTCGGTGCAGAACCCGGTCCGGCTCAGCGAGTATACCGAGCCTCAGCCCGACGTCACCGTGCTCAAGCCGCGACCCGACTTCTACCGCAAGAAGCGCGCCATGGCGGAAGACGTGCTCCTCCTCGTCGAAGTCGCCTACAGCAGCGTCGCCTATGACCGGAGGGTGAAGCTACCGCTCTACGCGCGGCATGGCATCCCGGAATACTGGCTGGTGCGGCTCGATGCCGGCGTGGTCGAGGTCTACCGGGCACCGGGTCCGGACGGCTACGGCGTGGTCCGGACCGCGGGGCCCGGCGAGGTGCTGGAGATCGAGGCGCTTCCCGGCCTCGCCCTGCCGGCCAGCGAGGTCCTCGGCACGGACAGCTAGCGAGCGAGTGACCGGGCCCGGCGCAACGCGGGCAGCTGCTCGCCGTTTGCGGCGGATCACTCCGCGAGACGCACCATGGCAAACGAAGCTCCCTCCCTGTCCCGCCGCATGATGGTGGGCGGCGCCGGCGTCGGCATCGCCGCCGCCGCCGGCCCTGCCACCGCCCAAGGGACGCAAGCCCCGCCCCCGACCGGTCCCGAGAAGATTGCAGACCCGCGCGGACTCTACCCGAAGCCGCCGTTTCAGAAGCAGTCGCAGCCCTGGCCGGGCCTCGCCCGCGACATGAAGCCGCCGCCCGACCACGGCGAGACCAGCTACAAGGGCTCCGGCCGTCTGCTCGGGCGCAAGGCGCTCATCACCGGCGGCGATTCCGGCATGGGCCGCGCCGCCGCCATCGCCTTCGCGCGCGAGGGCGCCGACGTCGCCATCAACTACTATCCGACCGAGGAGCCGGACGCGCAGGACGTCGCGGCGCTGATCCGGCAGGCGGGACGCAAGGCCGTGCTGATCCCCGGCGACCTTCGTGAGGAAGCGTTCTGCCAGCGGCTGGTCAGCGACGCGGTGCAGCAGCTCGGCGGCCTCGACATTCTCGTATCCAACGCGGCCCGGCAACAGACCCGCGCCTCCATCCTCGACATCAGCTCGGAGGACTTCGACGCGACGATGAAGACCAACATCTACGCGCCGTTCTGGATCATCAAGGCGGCCGTACCGCACATGCCGCCGGGCTCGGCCATCATCGGCACGACATCGGAGCAGGCCTACGATCCCTCCCCGGACATCTACGACTACGCCCAGACCAAGGCGGCGACGATGAGCTACGTCAAATCGCTGGCCAAGCAGCTCGCCTCCCGCGGCATCCGGGTGAACGGGGTCGCCCCCGGCCCGATCTGGACGCCACTGCAGGTGAGCGGCGGGGCGACGATGGAAAAGCTGGAGAAGTTCGGGGGCGAGACGCCGATGGGCCGCCCCGGCCAGCCGGCCGAACTCGCCTCCATCTACGTCCAGCTCGCCGCCGCCGACGCAAGCTACGCGACCGGCCAGGTCTATGGCGCGGCGGGCGGCAGCGGCCAGCCGTAGCCTTACAGGTCGACCACGATCCGGCCGCGGACCCGGCCGGCGACGATCTCCGCACCGGCGCCCGGCACTTCTTCGAGCGAGACGTGCCGGGTCATGGCGGCGAGCTTGCCGCGGTCGAGTTCGCGGGCCAGGCGTGACCACGCTTTCTCCCGCATTGGGCGCGGCGCGTTCACCGACTCGATCCCGGCCAGCGTCACCCCGCGCAGGATGAACGGCATCACCGTCCCCGGCAGGTCCGAGCCGCCCGCCAACCCGCATGCCGCGACCGTGCCGCCATACCGCGTGCTCGCCAGCGCATTGACTAACGTGTGCCCGCCGACAGAGTTGATCGCGCCGGCCCAACGCTCCTTTCCGAGCGGGCGCCCGGGGCCGGATAGCTCCGCCGCGTCCATCACCTCGTTGGCGCCGAGTCCGCGGAGGTAGTCGCCCTCCGCCTCCGCCCGCCGCGACGAGGCGATCACGCGGAACCCGGAAGCAGCGAGCAGGGCGATTGCCACGCTCCCAACCCCGCCGGCCGCGCCCGTCACCAGCACATCACCGCGCCCGGGATCGAGACCCTCCCGCTCCAGCGCCTCGACCGCCAGCGACGCGGTGTAGCCCGCCGTCCCGATCGCCATCGCCTCCGCCGGGCTCAACCCGTCCGGCAGCCGGATCAGCCACTCCGACTTCACCCGCGCGCGCTCTGCGAGCCCCCCGTCATGGCTCTCGCCGACGCCCCAGCCGTTCAGGACGACGAGGTCGCCGGGCCGGAACTCCCCGCCATCGGCCGCGATCACCTCGCCGGCGAAGTCGATCCCCGGCGTCATCGGCGAGCGGCGCAGGATCGGCGCCTTGCCGGTCAGCGCCAGCCCGTCCTTGTAATTGACCGTCGAGTGCCGGACCGCGACCATCACGTTACCCGACGGAAGGTCCGCATCGCTGAGGTGGGCGATCTCGACCGTCGGGCTGCCGCCCGCCTCCCCTTTGCTCACCCGGATGGCGCGGAATGTCTCCGTCATGCTCCGTCTCCTCCCTCGTCAAGCGCGAGCAACGCAAAGGACGCCAACCAGTGCTCGCCCATGTAGTGCACATCCAAGTGCGGCAGCGCGGCCGCCAGATGCACCTCCGCCGCCTCGCGCAGCACCGCCACCCGCGCGTCACAAGCAGGCAGCGATCCCGCCAGCGAGCGGAAGCACCAGGCACGGCTCAGGTTCAGCCCATCCAGATGCGCGATCTTGCCGTCGCTCCGATCGCTCGGCACCGCCGGCCGGAACAGCGCCGCGGGCCGCCGCTCTGCGAGCGCCGGCAGGAAGCGGTCGAACCAGGTGGCGAACCCGTCCCGGAGCAGGCGCCGCATGCACTCCGCCTCGACCAGCGCGGGCGACAGGAACTCATCCCCGCCGGGCTCGCCCCAGCCGGGGCAATCCGTGTCAGCGCGATACCAGCGCTCGGCCGCGGCAAGGAGCGGCGCCTGCTCCATCCCGTCCGCGGCCAGGCGGAGCGCGAATGCCGTGTTGAAATGCGTCCCGGTCCGGATCGGGTAGGTCGCGATCGGCAGGAACGCCCGGAACCGCTGCCGAATCAGCTCGGACAGCGGCTCGAGTGCCGCCGGCCAGCGCGGCTCCGGCAGCGCCGCCAACTCGGCCGCGAGCTTCAGCAGCCAGGCCCAGCCATACGGACGCTCATAGCCGTGCGCGGTCGGCGCGGCGAAGTAGGCGCACTCCCGCGCCACCTTCTCCGCCGTGAGCTGCCGGTCGAACAACGCCGCGATGCTGCCCGCCTGCGGACCCTGGGGGAAACGGCGCAGGATCCGCGCCAGCAGCCAGTAGCCATGCACGCAGGAATGCCAATCGAAGCTACCGAAGAACACCGCGTGCAGCGCCCGCGGGGTGCGCGCGTCCTCCGGCCCGGCCAGCACGTGGCCGGGCTTGTTGGGATACTCGCGTTCGACATGGCCGAGCGCGATGGCGGCAAAGCGTGAGGCGAGCTCGGGGGAGAGGGCGGCGGTCATCGGCCGGAGCCTAGCCGAAGCGCCGCTCTTGCACAGACCGGCGCAGTGACGGACCATCGCCGCAAACGCGGGGGAACGAATACCATGCCGGACACGCTGGCCAGGCCGGAAGGCGCGTCGGAGCTGCTGGCCCGGCTGGAGCGCCTGCCGGCCACGCGCTCGATCTGGGTGCTGGTGACCCTGCTCTCGCTCGGCGGGATGTTCGAGTTCTACGACCTGTTCATGACCGGCTACGTGATTCCCGGCCTGGTGCGGGGCGGCCTGCTGGCCAATGTCAGCGTGGCGATCTTCTCCGGCCCGGCGCTGTTCGTCGCCGCCACCTTCACCGGGCTGTTCATCGGCACGTTCGTGTTCGGCTTCGTCGCCGACCGCTACGGGCGGCGCATCATCTTCACCTGGTCGCTTCTGTTCTATTGCGCGGCGACGCTGGTGATGGCGTTCTCGACCACCGGGCTCGAAGTCTGCTTGTGGCGGCTCGTGGCGGGCATCGGCCTCGGCGTCGAGCTCGTGACGATCGACACTTACATCGCCGAGCTCGTGCCCAAGGCGGTCCGCGGTCGCGCCTTCGCCTACAACCAGGTGATCCAGTTCGCGGTCGTGCCGATCGTGGCGCTCCTGGCCTATCTGCTGGTGCCGCAGGCGCCATTCGGGTGGGATGGCTGGCGCTGGGTGGTCGCCATCGGCTCGATCGGCGCGGTGTTCGTCTGGTTCCTGCGCCTCGGCGTGCCGGAAAGCCCGCGCTGGCTGATCGGGCGTGGGAGGCTGATGGAGGCGCAAGCGATCACGGCGGAGATCGAGCGCCGGGTGCAGCAGGATCTCGGGGGTGCGCCGCTCCCGCCGCCCGCGCCGCACGCGACCGAGCGCGCCGACGCGCCCGGCACCTTCGCGGAGATCTGGGAGCCGCCCTACCGCAGCCGCACGATCATGCTGATGGTGTTCCAGTTCTTCCAGACCTTCGGCTTCTACGGGTTTGCTGCCTGGGTCCCGACCCTGATCGCGAAGCAGGTCGGCATCAACCTGAGCGGCAGCCTGCTCTATTCGTTCGTGATCGCCATCGCCAACCCGTTCGGGCCCCTGATCGCGATGAGCTTCGCCGACCGGTTCGAGCGCAAGTGGCAGCTCGTCGGCGCCGCGATCGGCGTCGGCGTGTTCGGGGTGTTGTTCTCGCTGCAGACCACGATCGCCATGCTCGTGGTGTTCGGCGTCCTGATCACGCTCTGCAACAACGTGCTCTCCAACACCTTCCACGGCTACCAGACGGAGCTGTTCCCCACCCGCATCCGGGCACGCGCCGTCGGGTTCACCTACTCGTTCAGCCGGATCAGCACGGTGTTCGCGAGCTTCATCATCGGCTTCTTCCTGCAGACGGCGGGGACCAAGGGCGTGTTCGGGCTGATCGCGTTCGCGATGGCGATGGTAGTGCTTTCCATCGGCATATTCGGCCCGCGGGTGAACGACCGCGAGCTGGAAGAGATCTCGAACTAACTCGTCAGCCGCCGCTTCCGGCCAGCGCGGCGGCGACCGCGACCTGCAGCTCGTCCACCCGGAACGGCTTGCGCAGCACGCGCGCGCCGGGTCCGGCGACGTCGTGGATCGCGTCCGTGTCGGCGTAGCCGCTCGCGAACAGGATCGGCAGGTCAGGGCGGATCGTCCGCGCCGCCTTGGCCAGCTCCGCGCCGGTCATGCCGGGCATGGCGAAATCGACAATCGCCAGATCGAGCCGCTCGCGCTCGATCACCGAAAGCCCCGTCGGCCCGTCCTGCGCCTCCATCACGCCGTAGCCGAGCGCCTCGAGCGAGGCGACCAGCACCTGGCGGAGATCGGGATCGTCGTCCACCACCAGCACCGTCGCGGTCGGCTTGGGCCCGCCCGCCACGGAAGCGGCCGAATGGCTGCCGGCCTGCGGCGCGGGCTCCGTGCACGGCAGCAATATCCGCACCGTCGTGCCCTGACCCGGCGCGCTGTCGATTAACACCGTGCCGCCGCCCTGGCGCGCAATCCCGTAGACCTGGCTCAGGCCGAGACCGGTCCCTTTACCCACGCCCTTGGTGGTGAAGAACGGATCGAAGGCGCGCGCGGCCACATCCGGAGTCATGCCGGATCCGGTATCGCTCACGCTCAGCTCCACATAGCGGCCCCGGGCCAGCGCCGGGTCGCGATCGATC
This sequence comes from uncultured Alphaproteobacteria bacterium, assembly GCA_963708585.1. Taxonomy (GTDB): domain Bacteria; phylum Pseudomonadota; class Alphaproteobacteria; order Acetobacterales; family Acetobacteraceae; genus JAVVHH01. Next base: position 31,175 of record CAVPSW010000003.1, read on the forward strand.
GTCCGCGGCCGCGTGGCGATCACCAGCTCTCCCCCGTCCGGCATGGCGTCGCGAGCGTTGATCGCCAGGTTCAGGACCGCCATCTCGAGCTGCGTCGCGTCCGACAACACGGACGCGCCGCCGCAGGCCACCTCGACCCGCAGAGCGACGATCGGGCCCAACGCACGGCACAGCATGTCCCGCATGCCGTCCACCACCTCGGCGACCACCACCGGGTTGAGCTCGATCCGCTGCGCGCGGGAGAAGGTGAGAAGCTGGCTGGTCAGCTTGGCGCCACGCTCGGCAGCCTTGAGCCCGGCCTCGGCGAGTTGGCGCACGCGCTCTGGCTCGCGAACGCGCCGGCGGATGAGATCGAAGCTGCCGACCACGGCGCCGAGCAGATTGTTGAAGTCATGGGCCACTCCGCCCGTGAGATGGCCCAGCGCCTCCATTTTCTGCGACTGCCGCAGCGCGTCCTCCGCCTTGAGCAGCTCGGTGGTCCGGGCCTCCACCTGCTGCTCCAGCGTCTCGTTGAGCAGCTTGAGCGCCTCCTCGGCCGCCTTGCGCTCGGTGATGTCCACGCAGACGCCATGCATCCGGACCGGCGCGCCGGACGCGTCCCGCTTCACCCGACCCTGGTTATGCAGGTAGAGCAGCCGCCCGTCCGGATGCCGGTAGCGGAACTCGCTCTGATAGAAGCCTTCCGGATCGGCGAGCGCCGCTTGCAGGCGTTCCTGGTCGGCGTGCACGTCCTCCTCAGGCATGCGCTTGCTGAAATCGTCGAAATCCGGGCCCGAGCCGAAGATCACCTCGGCATTGGCCGAGCGGCTGATCTCGCCCGTCCGCAGGTCGAACTCCCAGGTGACCATCCGCCCGGCTTCGAGCCCGAGGCGCAGACGCTCCTCGCTTGCGATCAGCGCGGCTTGGGCTGCGCGTTCGGCGGTGATGTCCTGGATGGCGATCACGACCCGGCCGGGTTGGCCCGGCAGCGGCGCGGACGACACCCGCACCGGACAGCGCGTGCCGTCTCGGCGCCGCATCTCCTTCTCGAACGGGTCCCACCACCCGCGATGCCGGGCCTGTGCGATCGCTGCCTCGTCCAGGGGGGCGAACTCGGGCAGGTTGACGTCCTCCCGGCTCCACCTGCCGGCGTCGAAATCGGCCCGGCTATGGCCGGTCATGGCCAGGAAGCGGTCGTTGATCGCCAACGTCTCGCGCGTGTTGGCGTCGAACACCGTCATGCCCATCAGCTCGGCGTTGAACACGCCGCGGAACCGGGCCTCGGTCTCGCGATGGCGGGTGACGTCCGTGCAGGCGCCGATGAACCCGAGGAACGCGCCGTTCTCGCCCAGGCGCGGAACGCCGGTGTTGTCGACCACGCGCCACTCGCCGTCATGCCGGCGCAACCGGAAGTCCATCCGGAACGGGCGTCGCGTCGCGTAGGCGTCCGAGTAGATCGCCTGCGTCCGCTCGAGATCGCAGGGGTGGACGAGCTCGAGCCAGCCGTTGCCGAACTGCTCGTCGGCCGGGCGGCCGGAGAAGCCGAGCCAGGGCTCGTTGAGCCAGGTACAGGCGGCGTCCTCGTCCGCCACCCAGATCATCACCGGCGCCGCGTTGGCAATCTCGCGGAACCGCGCCTCGCTTTCGAATACGCGGCGCTCCGTATCCTTCCGCGTCAGCACCGCCTCAGTCGTCTCCGTGCAGAAGGCGAGCACGCCGCCCACGCCGGTCGGCGCGGCCTCGTCGTGCAGCGGGCTGAAGCTGTAGGTCCACCAGGCGTCGGCGACCCGGCCGTTGCGGCGGGTCGGGATCAGCCGATCGACGTGCCAGGTCGCAGGCCCACCCGCGAGCACGCCCTCGAGTTCGGGGCCGATGATCGGCCAGGCCTCGGCCAGCGCGGTCGCGGCGGGAGCGCCGAGGATCGACCGGTTCCCCTCCTCGTCGCCGAGCATCGCCCGGACCGCGTCGTTGTACAAGCAGCGCAGGTCCGGACCCCAGAACAGGCAAACGGGATGCTGGGCCGCCAGCATGACGCTGACCGCGTTGCGCAGCGGCGTGGCCCAGGCGGCGATCGGGCCGAGACCCGTCGCGGACCAGTCGAAGCTGCGGATGAGCTCCGACATCGTGCTGCCGCCAGGCGGCCAGGAGGCACCGGGGCGATGCTGGGTCACTGCGCGCCTAATCCGATCGAGGCGGCATCTTTGCGCCGTCGCGCCCAACACGCCAGAGTGGAAGTGATGAACGGTCTCGATCGGCTGGAAGAAGCCGCGAGCGGGCTCGCCCGCGCCTACCCCGGGCCGGGCGGCGCGGCGGCGGTGCTGCGCGAGGGCGAGGTTCTCATCCGATACGCCTGGGGCTGGGCTAACGCCGAGCGCCGGATCCCGTACACGCCGCGCACGCTGCACCGGTTCTGCTCCATCACCAAGCAGTTCACCTGCGCCGCCCTGCTCGACGCCTTCGCCGATCCATCCGCGCTGGACAGGGACGTGCGGGGGCGCCTCCCGCGTCTCGAAGGCGCAGCGCCCACGACGCTCCATCTGGCTCACAACCAGTCCGGCCTGCGCGATTACTGGGCGGTTGCCATGCTGCACGGCTCGCCGGCCGAGGCACCGTTCGGCGACGAGGAAGCGGCGCGCGTGATCGGCGGGGCGCAGACGCTGCAGTTCGCGCCCGGCACCCGCTCGTCATACTCCAACGGCAACTTCCGTCTCATCTCCGACGTGCTCGCGGCGCAAACCGGGCGGAGCTTCGCGGAGCTGCTCCGCTCGCGCGTGCTCGGCCCGGCGGGGATGGAGAGCGCCGGTCTCGTCGCCGATACGCGTGCGATGCCGGACGGGACGGAAGGCTACGAGGGCACGGTCGCCACCGGGTTTCGCCCCGCGGTCAACCGCATCCTGTGGACCGGGGATGCCGGGCTGTGCGGGTCGCTGGACGACCTCATCGCGTGGGAGCGATCGATCGACCGGACGCGCGACGACCCGGCCTCGATCTACCGCCGGCTTTGCGCGCCGGTTGCGTTTGCCGACGGCTCGCCGGCCACCTACGGGTTCGGCCTGTCGCGCCGGATGGAGCACGGGCGCCTGGTGACCGGGCATGGCGGCGCGCTCCGCGGCTGGCGCAGCCACCGGCTCTACGTTCCGTCTGAGCGCCTCTCGGTCGTCGTGCTGTTCAACCATATGGCCGACGCTCGCGCCGCGGCCGCGGACCTGCTGAGGGCCGCAGTGGGAGGCGAGACGACCGAGATCAAGGAAAAGCTGCCCCCGCCGTCCTGGACCGGTGCCTATCGCGAGGCCGAGACCGGCCTGGCGGTCCGGATCGAGCCCGCGGCCCCGGGGCAGCTCCGGCTGCGGTTCGGCCACAATCCCGAGCTTCTGCCGTTGCAGCCGGACGGCACCGCGGGCGATGGCGGCGTCAAGCTGCGCCAGGAAGCGGACGGAGTTCTGGATGGACCGGCCGGAGGAGCGCCTGTCCAGCCTCTTGGAGCCGCGGGACGGCCCGGCCACGCCGGACATCGCGGGCCGCTACCGCAACGCCGAGCTGGAGACGGAGCTGGAGATCGCGGACGCCGGCGGTGTGCTCTACGGCGCGTTCTCCGGGTTCCTCGGCCGCGGCCGGATGGAAATGCTGGAGCCGGTCGGGACCAATCTTTGGGCGCTGCCCTGCCCGCGCGCGCTCGACCATACGCCCCCCGGCGATTGGACGCTTGCCGTCGGGCGCGACGACGCGGGACGGCCCGTCTCGCTCGAGGTCGGTTGCTGGCTCGCCCGCGGACTCCGCTACGACCGAGTTTAGCCCGGCCCGGCCTTACCTTCGAAGAACTTCGCTACCTTGGCGAAGAACCCTTCGCTCTCCGGGCTCGCCTTGGCGTTGCTCTCGCTCTCGCGCTCGAACTCCTCGAGCAGCTCGCGCTGCCGCCGGGTCAGGTTCTGCGGGGTCTCCACGGCGACCTGGATGTACATGTCACCCCGCTCCGTGCTGCGCAGCACGGAGAATCCCTTCGCGCGCAGCCGGAACTGCTCGCCGGTCTGCGTGCCCGGGGGAATCTTCACCCGCGCGCGGCTGCCGTCGATGGACGGCACCTCGATCTCGCCGCCCAGCGCGGCGCGGGTCAGCGGGATCGGCACCCGGCAGTAAATGTTCGCGCCGTCGCGCTGGAAGATCTCGTGCGGGCGGATGCCGACATGGACATAGAGATCGCCCGGCGGTGCGCCTTGCGGGCCCGCCTCGCCCTCGCTGGCCAGCCGAATCCGCGTCCCGTCCTCCACGCCGGCCGGCACCGCAACCTGCAGCGTGCGCTCGCCTTGCACCGTACCGTGGCCGTAGCAGACCTTGCAGGGGTTCTTGATGACCCGGCCGCTGCCGCCGCAGGTCGGGCAGGTTCGCTCGACCAGGAAGAAGCCCTGCTGCGCCCGCACCTTGCCCTGGCCGCGACAGGTTCCGCACGTCGTGTCGTCGCGCGACCGGGTTTCGGACCCGGTGCCGTCGCACACCTCGCACTTGACCCGGGTCGGCACCCGAAGCTGGACCTTGGTGCCGCTGAACGCCTCCGAGAGATCGATCTCCACCTGCGTGCGCAGATCCGCGCCGCTGCGCGGGCGACCGCCTCTGCGGCCGGCCATCTCGCCGAACAGGCCCTCGAAGATGTCGCCGAGCCCGCCCTCGAAACTGAACCCGCCGGCAAACCCGCCTGCGCCCTGGCCCATGCCCTGCTCGAACGCCGCATGGCCGAACCGGTCGTAGGCGCCGCGCTTCTGGTCGTCCCTCAGCACGTCGTAGGCCTCGTTCACCTCCTTGAACTTGGCCTCGGCGCTCTTGTCGCCCGGGTTGCGGTCGGGGTGATACTTCATCGCGAGCTTGCGATAGGCCTTCTTCAGGTCCTCCGCGCTCGCATCCTTCGGCACGCCCAACGTGGCGTAGAAATCCTGTTTGGTCGCCACCTCTGACTTCCCCGGCCTCTATAGGACGGGCGCCCGGCCTCTCTCGAGACGCGGGCGCCCTATTCTACCTCAGCGAACCGCGTCCGTTACGACGCCTTGCGCTTGTCGCTGACGTCCTCGAACTCGGCATCGACGACCTTCTCGTCGCCGGGTCCGCTGCCCGCCTCCGGGCCGCTCGGGCCGGCGCCGGGCGAGGCCTGCTCGGCCTGGTACATCGCCTGGCCGACCTGCATCGCCGCCTGGGTCAGCCGGTCGCTGGCCCGCTTGAGCGCCTCCGAGTCCTCGCCGGCCAGCGCCGTGCGGGCCTCGGCGATCGCCGCCTCCGCCTCGCCCTTCTGCTGCGCCGGTACCTTGTCGCCGCCCTCCTTCAGCGTCTTCTCGAGCTGATGGACCATCGACTCGGTCGCGTTGCGGGCCTCGACCTGCTCGCGCCGCTTCTTGTCGGCCTCCGCGTTCGCCTCCGCTTCGCGCACCATCTTCTGGATGTCCGCGTCCGACAGACCGCCGCTCGCCTGGATCCGGATTTGCTGCTCCTTGCCTGTCGCCTTATCGCGGGCCGAGACGGACACGATGCCGTTCGCGTCGATGTCGAACGTGACCTCGATCTGCGGCACGCCGCGCGGGGCCGGCGGGATGCCCGTCAGGTCGAAGTTGCCGAGCAGCTTGTTGTCGGCCGCCATCTCGCGCTCGCCCTGGAACACCTTGATGGTGACCGCGCTCTGGTTGTCGTCGGCCGTGGAGAACACCTGGCTCTTCTTGGTCGGGATCGTGGTGTTGCGGTCGATCAACCGGGTGAACACGCCGCCGAGCGTCTCGATCCCCAAGCTGAGCGGGGTCACGTCGAGCAGCAGCACGTCCTTGACGTCGCCACGAAGCACCGCGCCCTGGACCGCGGCGCCGATGGCGACGACCTCGTCCGGGTTGACGTTGCGCGCCGGCTCACGGCCGAAGAACTGCTTCACCGTCTCGATCACCTTGGGCATGCGGGTCATGCCGCCGACCAGGATGACCTCGCCGATCTCGCTGGCCGAGACGCCCGCGTCGCGCAGCGCGGCCCGGCAGGGCTCGAGCGTGCGGGTGATCAGGTCGTCGACCAGGCTCTCGAGCTTCGCGCGGCTGAGCTTCATCACCATGTGCTTCGGCCCGCTGGCGTCCGCGGTGATGAACGGCAGGTTGATCTCGGTCTCCTTGGAGGAGGACAGCTCGATCTTGGCCTTCTCGGCCGCCTCCTTCAGGCGCTGAAGGGCCAGCTTGTCCTTCCGAAGATCAATGCCCTGCTCGCGCTTGAACTCATCGGCCAGGTAGTCGATCACCCGGTTGTCGAAGTCCTCGCCGCCCAGGAAGGTGTCGCCGTTGGTGCTCTTCACCTCGAACACGCCGTCGCCGATCTCGAGCACGGAGACGTCGAACGTGCCGCCGCCGAGGTCGTAGACCGCGATCGTGCCGGCGTGCTTCTTGTCCATGCCGTAGGCGAGCGCGGCCGCGGTCGGCTCGTTGATGATGCGCAGCACATCGAGGCCCGCGATCTTGCCGGCGTCCTTGGTCGCCTGGCGCTGGGCGTCGTTGAAGTAGGCGGGGACGGTGATGACGGCCTGCGTCACCGCTTCGCCGAGATAGGCCTCGGCCGTCTCCTTCATCTTGCCGAGCACGAAGGCGCTGACCTGGCTCGGCGAGTATTTCTGGCCGCGGGCTTCGACCCAGGCGTCGCCATTGTCGCCGCGCACGATCGCGTAGGGGACCATGCTCTTGTCCTTGGCCACGATCGGGTCGTCGAAGCGGCGGCCGATCAGGCGCTTGACGGCGTAGAACGTGTTGGACGGGTTGGTCACGGCCTGGCGCTTGGCGCTCTGGCCGACGAGCCGCTCGCCGTTGTCGGAGATGGCGACCATGCTGGGCGTGGTGCGCGCGCCCTCCGCGTTTTCGATGACCCGCGCGTCGCTCGCGTTCGGGCCCTCCATGACGGCAACGCACGAGTTGGTCGTGCCGAGGTCGATGCCGATCACTTTGCTCATAAATTGGCTCCTTTCAGCGACGACGGACGGCCCGAGGCACCGTTCGTCGCCCTAGAGTTGTCGATGCCGATGTATTGTTCGTGGGCCCGGCGGACAAGGCCCGCAGTCCGGATTTGCGCCGCGCTCAAGCGGCTGCGTCCTCCGCCGCACGCTTGGCCACCACGACCATCGCCGGCTTGAGCAGCCGCCCATTTAGGGTCCAGGCCTGGGTCCAGGCCTGCTTGACAGTGCCCGGCGCGTGCTCGGCGGAGGGCTCCTCCGCCATCGCCTGATGGAGGTTCGGATCGTAGGGCTGGCCGGTCGGGTCGGTTCGCTTGATCCCGTTGCGCTCGAGGATGCCAATGAAGCTGCGCTCGACGCCTTCGAGCCCTTCGCGCAGCTTGCGGACCACGTCCGGCTCGTCGGGCGCGGGCGGGGGCAGGCTGGCGAGGCCGCGGCGCAGGTTCTCGGCCGCCTCGACCACGTCGGCGGCGAATTTCTGCACCGCATATTGCCTGACGTCGTCGACCTCGCGCTTGGTCCGGGCGCGCAGGTTGGCCATCTCGGCCTCCGCGCGCATCCAGCGGTCGCGCATGTCGTCGCGCTCGCGGGTGAGCTGCTCGATGCTGGGAGGTTCGGGCGATTGGGCCGAGTCGTCGGCCGGGCTCGCCTGCGCCGCGGCGCCGTCCTGCACGAGGTCGTCGCCGGGCTGGAGGTTGGGATCGGTATTCATGCCGCACAGGTAGGCGAGCGAGCGGCCGGGAACAAGAACACGTTGCGTCCTCCGCTTCGGTTGTGCTCCGCCGGCCGATGTACTATTCTGGTTTCGTATTGAAGACCACCGAGTGCCAGAATGGCCGACCAGCCGAGCCCGCCCAAAAGCGAGACTGAAGCGCTTTGCGAAGAGTTCCGCCGCGTCCACGACCGGCGGGTCCAGACCGCGCCGCGGGAACCAGGCGAGCCGGTTCCGCTGCAGCCGGAGCTGCGGGACTACCGCTACAGCGTCCACCACTTGCCTGGTGGGCAGTCCGCCCTGTGCCTCTCGGGGGGCGGCGTGCGCAGCGCCGCCTTCTCGCTTGGCGTGCTGCAGGGGATCGCCCAGCGCGGTCTGCTGTCGCAAGTCCACTACCTCTCCACCGTGTCGGGCGGCGGCTACGTCGGAAGCTGGCTCACCGCCTGGGCCCATCGCGCGGCAACGGGCGCCGAAACGGCGGGGAGCACGGCGGCTGCCGCTTTCGAGGCGGTCGAAACCGCGCTCAACGCGCGCGACCCGGCCACCGGCGCCGAGGCCTCCCCGCTCACCTGGCTGCGGCGCAACCAGCGCTTCCTCAGCCCTCGCGCTGGGATGATGTCCGCCGACCTCTGGGCGGGCATCGCCCTGTTCCTGCGAGATCTCGTGCTCAATTGGATCGTCTACCTGCCGGCCATCGCCGCCGTGCTGCTGCTCCCGCGGGTGCTCGAGTTCCTGCTCGTCTTCTGGGCCGCCTACGCCTACGACGCCGGGTCCGCCTTCGGATGGCTGATCCAGGGCGGGGTCTTGAACATCGGCCGGGGGCTCATGGGCCTGCAGCATGTCGACCTGAAGCAGCCCGAGTGGCAGGGCTGGCTCGACGTGGCCGGGGCGGCGCTGGTCCTGATCGGCATCCGCGCGGCGACGCTCGAGCGGACCCAGGTCCAGCCTGGACGGATGGATGACCGTGCGTTCCGCCACCGGGTGCTGAGCTGGGTCCTGGCCGCCGGCTGGCTGCTGGTCATGTTCAACGCCGCCATTCTGGCCCAGGGAGCGCGTCCCGACCTGACCCTGCTCACGCAGTGGTGCGTCGGCACGCCGTTCGTCTTCCTGCTCGCGCGTCTGCTGGCCGCGCCCGGCCGCACCTCCCGCGACCAGTTATGGACCGAGCTCGCAATGCTGTGCGTCGCCGGTGCCGCCGTCGGCGCGTTCACCTGGTGTGGGCTGCTACTCCGCGGGGACATGCCGGGCGCCACCGGCACGGTGCGGGATTTCGTGGTGTTCGGCATCCCCTACCTGCTACTCGCCTTTGTCTTCGGCCAGGTGATCTACGCCGGCCTGTCCTCCCTGTTCGACTTCGGCCGGCGCGACGCCGAGTGGCTGGGCCGTGCCTCCGGGCACTACCTGCTCGCCGCCGTGTCGTGGGCCGCCTTGTTCGCGGTGATCCTCTACGGCGAGCCATTGCAGCCCCACCTGCTCGCCGTCGTGCTGCCAGTCTCCGGAACCGCGGGAGCCCTGACCCTCGGCGCCGCGGCGAGCGCGCTCACGAAGGCTCGCGGCGCGTTGGATACTGCGCGGCAATGGCTCCCAGGGACGATCCTGCTCAAGATCGGACTGGCCGTGTTCTTGCTCGGCGCCGCCATCGCAATCGCCCTCGCCACGGAGCGCCTGATTTGGCAGGTGTTCGGCGTCAACCTGAGCGAGGCCGGTAACCTGCTCTCAGGGAAGCTGCACGGGCTGCAGCAGATGGGCCATGGGCCCGTGGTGGACGAGGTTCGCCTCGACATTCAGCGCCAGGCCTGGGGAGGGTTCCTGCTCGCTGCATTCTGTGCCCTTTTTCTTATGTGCTTTTCGGCGGCGGCGGCCCTGATCATCGACGTCAACGTGTTCTCGCTGCACGGACTTTATCTTACCCGGCTGGTCCGGACCTTTCTCGGCGCCTCGAACGTGTCCGACCCGCGGCGCAGCCGGTTCAGCGGTTTTGCCCCCGGCGACGATCTCGAATTGGCCAAGATCTGGCGCGACGAAAGCGGGAACGTGCGGCGCGAGGGGCCCTTCCCGGTGTTGAACATGGCCCTCAACTTGGTCGGCTCGGCTGACCTTTCGGTGCAGGACCGCAAGGCTGAGCCGTTCGTGGCGACGCCGCTCCACTATGGCTCTGCGCGCGTCGGCTACGTCGCGCACGAGCCGAACCGGCGCCGGCGCAACCTGTCGCTCGGCACGGCGATGGCGATCTCAGGCGCCGCCGCCAGCCCGAACTGGGGCTATCACTCCTCGCCGCTGATGGGTTTCGTGCTGATGCTATTCAACCTCCGCCTCGGCTGGTGGCTGGAGAACCCTCGGTACAGGCGCGGTCGTCGAGCCGCCACCGGCGAGCCCAGCGGGCGCCTGTTCGCCCAGGAAGCCCTCGGCCGCACCTCTGACACCGACCCGTACATCTACCTCTCAGACGGCGGGCACTTCGACAACCTCGGCGTGTACAGATGTTCCGGCGCCGATGCAGCTTGATCATCGCGGTCGACGGCACGCAGGACCGGGACTACGCGCTCGATGATCTCGGCCGGGCGCTGCGCATGGCCTGGATCGATCTCGGCGTGCAGGTCGAGTTCAAGCCGATCATGTTCCGCAAGCGCGCCGACCCGGCGATCGCAGGGGTTTACGCAGCGCTGGGCACAATCATCTACCCGGAGAACGACGAAACCGGGAGGCCTCGGCGCGGGATGATCGTCTATGTCAAGCCGGGTTTCCTCGCCGATGCTCCTGCCGACGTGCGCGCCTACGCGGCGGCCAATGCTCGCTTCCCGCACGATAGCACCCTGAACCAGTTCTTCTCCGAGTTGCAGTTCGAAAGCTACCGGGCGCTCGGCGCTCACGTGATGTCCCGCATCTGCGGCAAACCCAGGCCGATTAAGCTGGGCGACCTTGGGAACCTGGTTGGCAATTACTTGACCCGTAACCAGGGGACTAGCGAACCAGCGCCGCGAGCAGCGCGTCCAGACGCAAACGGCCTTCGCAGGTTGCGGCGACTCGTTCGGGCGAACAGGTGAGATAGCCAGCGTCAATCGCAGCCTCGAGCACGCCCGGATCGAGCACAGTGTCGAGGGCGAGGCCGGTCCGCGCTCGGAACCTGGCTGCATCAATTCCCTCGGCCAGTCGAAGCCCCATCAGCAGCATCTCGCGCGCCCGGTCGGCCGGCCCGATCGCCTCCTCGTCCGTGCTGCCATGGCCCTGGCGCTCCACAAGCTCGGCCCAGGGCTCCGGCGCCCGGTGCCGTCTTGTCGCCAGCAGCGCCCCGTCCAGGCTGACCCGGCCGTGCGCGCCCGGCCCGACGCCGGCATAGTCGCCATACCGCCAGTAGGCCAGGTTGTGCCGGCTCTCGGCCCCGGGCCGGGCCAGGTTGCTGACTTCGTATGCCAGCAATCCGTGCCGGGCGCAGACCTCCTCCGTTTCCAGGTAGAGGGCGGCGGACGTCTCTTCGTCGGGAAGCACGAGCTCCCCCCGGCGATGCAGCGCCTCGAACCGCGTGGCCGGCTCGATCGTGAGCTGGTACAGCGACAGGTGGTCCGCGCAGAGCGCGAGCGCCCGATCCAATTCCGCCCGCCACGACGGCACGTCCTGGCCCGGCCGCGCGTAGATCAGGTCGAACGACACGCGCGGGAACAGGCTCCGCGCCAGCTCCAGCGCATCGACCGCCGACGCGGCCGAGTGCGCCCGCCCCAGGAGCCGGAGCGCAGCGTCGTCTAGGCTCTGCACCCCGAGCGAGACCCGGTTCACCCCCGCGTCGCGGAAAGCGCGGAGCCGCCCCGCTTCCACGCTGGTCGGGTTGGCCTCGAGCGTGATCTCGAGATCCGGCGCCGGGTCGAACAGGCGCGTCGCGTCCTCGATCAGAGCGCCCACCGTTTCCGGCGCCATCAGGCTCGGCGTGCCGCCCCCGAAGAAGATGGAGGCGAGCGGCCGGCGGCCGAGGCGCGCCGCCTCCCAGCGCAGCTCGGACTGCAGCGCCCGCGCGAACCGGTCTTGGTCGATCCGCTCGCGCACATGGCTGTTGAAGTCGCAATACGGGCACTTGGACAGGCAGAACGGCCAGTGGATATAGAGGGCGAGCGCTTCCATCGGTGGGGGATATAGGCATTGGACGATCCGGTCGCGCGGGTGCGCCAGGCATTGCTGGCCCATGGCCATGCCGACACGATCGCCGCCTTCCCCGTGGGCACGCGCACCGCGGCCGAGGCGGCGGCGGCGATCGGCTGCTCCGTCGCGCAGATCGCCAAGTCGATCGTGTTCCGGGCCGGCGAGCAGGCCGTGGTCGTGATCGCCTCGGGGATCAACCGTGTCGACAAGCGCCGGGCCGGCGAGGCGGTCGGGCTGAAGCTGGCGCCCGCCGCTCCGGATTTCGTCCTGACCGCCACCGGATTTCCCGCCGGCGGGGTGTCGCCGCTGGGATTATTGGGAGCGCCCTCGCTCTTGCTGGACCGCGACCTCCTGGCGCTCGGCACCGTCTGGGCGGCCGCGGGGTCGCCGACCCACGTCTTCGAGACGCGCGCCGAGGCGCTGCTGGCCATGACGGGCGCCGTGGTTGCAGACATCCGCCAGAGCCGAGAGTGATGCCCGAAATTCGTTGAACGGCGACCGTCGGCGCTCGCAAACTGGTGCGCCCGCAAATCGCGGCGACGCAGAGCGAGGGCATCATGCGCAACGACATGCAGCGCCGGCTGACGGCGGAGTTCCTCGGCACCTTTTGGCTGGTCTTCGGCGGTTGCGGCAGCGCCGTCCTGTCCGCCGCGTTTCCCCAGCTCGGCATCGGCTTCATCGGGGTCGCATTCGCGTTCGGGCTGACCGTGCTCAGCATGGCTTATGCCGTCGGCCACATTTCAGGCGGCCACTTCAACCCCGCGGTCACGCTCGGCCTCTGGGCGGCGGGCCGCAGCGCGAACAAGCACGTGCTCCCCTACATCGTCGTGCAGACGGTCGCGGCGGTCCTAGCGGCGGGCCTGCTTTACGTTATTGCCTCCGGCAAGCCGGACTGGAACCCCGCGGGGTTCGCTGCGAACGGCTACGGCGACCTCAGCCCTGGCAAATACTCGATGATCAGCGGCCTCCTGGCCGAATTGGTTCTTTCGTTCTTCTTCCTGATGGTCATCATCGGCACGACGTCGAAGGGCGCGGCGACGGGGTTCGCGGGCATTCCGATCGGCCTCGCGCTGACCTTGATCCACCTGATCTCGATTCCGATCACCAATACGTCCGTCAACCCGGCGCGGAGCACCGGTCCGGCCCTGTTTGCCGGCGGGGCCTACATCAGTCAGCTCTGGCTGTTCTGGGTGGCGCCGATCGTGGGTGCGATGGTTGCGGGTTATCTCGGACGCATCCTCTACGAACCGTCCTCCATGGCCGAGACCGTCATCATCGACGAGCAGCGGACCGCGTGACTCGGATCAGCTTCGGAGCGGCCGGCTAAGATAGGGCGAGCCCGCCGCTCCGAAGCGCCAGGGGGTCGCGGCTGCCTTGCTGATGCCGACCCGGGCGCCGGAAGCGACGGGCAGCACGCCCCCTCCCTCCAGGCGGAACGGCGGCGCGTCTAGCGGCGCGCCGTCCAGCGCCGCGGTGATCCCGAGCGCCTGACACAGCCGCCCGGGCCCGCTGCACAGCAGCCGCGAGTCCGCCACACCGCGGCGCGCGCGCATCTGCTCGAGTCCGTGCGTGGGCTCCAGCGCGCGGACGAGCACGGCGCTGCCGGGCTCGGTGCCGCAGACCAGGTTCAGGCACCAATGGATGCCGTAGGACCGGTAGACATACGCCTGCCCGACCGGGCCAAACATGGACCGGTTGCGCGCGGTCGGGCCGCGGAAGCTGTGCGACGCGGGGTCCTCGTGATCATAGGCCTCCGCCTCGACGATCACGCCGCCCGTCTCGCCGACCAGCAGCACGGTCCCGATCAGGTCGCGCGCCACCTCCGCCGCGGTCCGGGCGAAGAAGTCACGTCCGAGGGATGAGCCTCTCGTCATGTCGCTGCTGCATACCAAGCTACGAGCACCGACTTGAGATCATACCGAGATGTCGACGTCACTGCGTTTTCTTGTCGCCGAGAGCGAGACGGCGGCCGACCGGGAGGCGCGCCGCCAGCGCGAGGGCCGCAGCAGCGGCGAGAGCTATCTCGACACGCTGCGCTCGCTCGCCCCGAACGCCTCATTCGACCTGGTCCGCCCGGCCGAGCCCGACTCGGCGCTGCCGGACGCCCTCGCCGCCTATGCCGGCGTGTTCCTGACGGGTTCGCCGCTGCACCTGTATGAGGACACGCCGGCGGTCCGGCGCCAGCTCGCCTTCATGCGCGCGGTATTCGCGTCCGGCACGCCGTCGTTCGGCTCCTGCGCCGGGCTGCAGGTCGCGACGGTGGCGGCGGGCGGGACCGTGCGTCCCATCCGCAACGGGCATGAGCTCGCGATCGCCCGCCGCATCACGCCGACCGCAGCCGGCGCATGTCACCCGATGTTGCGGGGCCGGGCGGCGGCGTACGACGCGCTGACGATCCACGCCGACGAGGTCGAAACCCTTCCGCCCGAGGCCTCGGTGCTGGCGACCAACGGCATCACCGCGGTGCAGGCGGCAGAAATCCGGCACGAGGGCGGCGTGTTCTGGGGCGTGCAATACCATCCGGAGTTGCCGCCGGAGGAGATCGCCGGCGCGCTCCGGTCGCAGGCGAAGACGGCGGTCTCGTGGGGCCTGGCGCGGTCGGAGGCGGTGGTCGAGGAGGTTGCGGCCCGGATCGCCGAGCTTGGAGCGGATCCTGGTCGAGCCGACCTGGCCTGGCTCTTGGGCGTGGACGCGCAGGTCGCCGACCCGGTGCTGCGCACGATCGAGTTGCGGAACTTCCTCGCTTGTCTAGCCGGGCCGCGATGCAACAGACGCGTGCTGGAGCCGCTCGCGTAGCGCAGTTTCCGCCTTCCGAACACTATTACTCGCCTGACGTCGAAGCTAAACGCGTTCTCCATTTGCAATCTGACGCAGACCCTCAACCCATAGTTGATTAAACTCTTGCCAGCTCTCGCACTCGTGGAGCAGAGTGCCGACCGCGTCAGCTAAGCGAAGTTCGGCAAAATGGCGGCAACGTTCCTTTGGCAATCAACCACGGGCGGCGACTTCGATGCGCCGGGCAACTGGCAGCTCAGCAGCGGCTCGAGCAGTCTCGGCTACCCGGGTGCGGCCGACACTGCGGTCTTCGGCGGCACCGTCGGCGGCACGATCCTCACCAGCACGGCGGCCCAGGTCGATACGCTGGATCTTACCGCCGCAGCCTGGGTGCTCTCCGGCCAGATCACCGCGAACACGGTGAACATCTCCAACGGATCGGCCCTCGGGCTGAGCGCAAGCGGGCAGTTGGTCGCCAACAACGTGCTGCTCGTCAGCAGCGGCACGGTCAACGTCATCGCAGGCACGCTCGCCGTTGCGGGGACGGCCACGCCGACCGTGTTCGGCACTGGCGGCACCGGCGCCCTCAACGTGACGAATCACGGCATCGCCAGCTTCAGCGGCGCGCTCACGATCGGCACCGCCGGCTCCGGGAGCGCCGACGTCGATGCGGGCGTGCTCACAGTTGGCGGCTTGCTTCAGCTCGGGTCTGGCGTGGCCGGCAG
Organism: uncultured Alphaproteobacteria bacterium; assembly: GCA_963708585.1. Classification (GTDB taxonomy): domain Bacteria; phylum Pseudomonadota; class Alphaproteobacteria; order Acetobacterales; family Acetobacteraceae; genus JAVVHH01. Next base: position 46,443 of record CAVPSW010000003.1, read on the forward strand.
CAACGGGGCGCTGTACGTCGCCGACTCCGGCAGCGTCTTCCTGACGAGCGCCTCCGATTCCAGCAAGAGCTATCTCCAGCTCGGCGCCATATCGGGCACTGCCGGCTTCGTGCAGGTGAGCGGAGCGGAATCCCTTCTATCGGTGACCAGCAACAGCGGCCAGGTGGGTGGGTCCGGCTCCGGCGCGCTCAACGTCCTTAATGGCGGCACGGCAAACTTCCGGAGCACCAACAACGGGCTAGACCCGGCTCTCAACGTCGGAGTCCTCGCCGGCGGTGCGGGCGCGATCCTCGTCAGCGGCGGCGGCTCGACGCTGGGCGTGAACGGCAGCATCCGGGTCGGCGTGAGCGGCCGGGGCACGCTGCAGGTGACCGGCGGTGGCAGCGTGACCAGCGCGGGCTTCACCGCGACCCAGGCGGCGCTCGCGGTCGCCGCGGGCTTGGGGGGAAGCGGAAGCGTCACGATCGACGGCGCCGGGTCGCAGCTGGCGGCCAACGGTACGGTCGTGGTTGGCGGTGACAACCGCGGCTCCGGCTTGGTGCTAGGCGGGATTGGCACGATCTCGGTCACGAACGGCGGGTTTCTGCAGAGCGGGACGATGACGATCGCGGCCGGGTCGACCGTGGGGGTCGACGCGGCCAGCCAGGACGATGTCTCTGGCGATCTGAACGTGGCCGGCACGCTGACCAACGTCGGCACCTTGATCGTCAGCGGGACCCTGTCCGGAGCCGGGACGCTGCAGCTCGCCGGCGGCTTCGCCAGCGTAGGCTCGCTCTCGAGCGCCAGCGTGGGGTTCGTTGGCCCGAACGCGACGCTCCGGGTCTCCGCTCTGACCGGCACCAGCACGATTTCCGGAATACAATACGGCGACCAGATCGACCTGGCCGGCGACAGCGCCGTGCGCTTGACCAACAACACGGTGATCACGACGGCGGGCTCGCTCACGCTCGCCGGCGCCCCAGCGGACACGCAATACGAGCTGACGCAGCGACGGCAGCGGCGGCACCTTTATCGGCATCAGCGCCGACACGGTCGGCGTATACCGGTTCTTCGACAGCGATTACGGGACGCATTTCTTCACTGGCAGCGAGACGGAAGCCAACCAGATCATGCAGACCAGGTCGGACCTCGTTTACGAGGGGATCGGTCTGCAAGCCGTCGACCCGAACAGCGCCGACCCGAACGCCTCGCCGGTCTACCGCTTCTTCGATTCGACCTACGGCACCCACTTCTTCACCGCGAGCACGGCGGAGCGGGACACCGTGATCGCGACCCGGTCGGACCTGGTCTACGAAGGCGTGGGCTTCCTCGAGCACACGACGCAGGAGGGCCGGAGACGTGCCGGTTTACCGCTTCTTCGATACGGCGTACGGCACGCACTTCTACACCGACGACCCGAACGAGCGCGCCACGATCCTGGCGACCCGGCCGGACCTGGTCGACGAGGGCATCGGCTTCTACGCGCCCCCTACGAGCTGAGCGCCGCTAAGCCTTCCGCACCGACCAGAACTTGGCGAAGCCGGGCAGGATGCCCGACACCGAGGTCCGATAGACGGTCGGCTGCAGGATCTGCCCCAAGCGGCAGATACGGCGCCTGCTGCAGCAGCTCCAGCTGGATCTTCTCGGCGATCGCCTTCTGCTCGGCGTGGGTTGGCGCCTCGTACCAGGAGAGGCGCAGCGTCTCGAGCATGGGATCGGTTGGCCAGCCGTACCAGGCGTCCTTGCCGTTGCCACGGACTAGGAAACTGACCGCCGGGTTCAGCACGTCAATGCCGGCGACCGCGGACGGAAAGCAACTCCAGCCGCCGTGGTCGAGGTCCCCGCGGTTGCCGCGGCGCTGGAACATGGTCGCCGCGTCCATCGCCTGGTCGTCCACGTGCAGGCCAAGGTGCTTGAACAGGTCGGCACCGACCTGCGCCATCACCGAGTTCACCGGGTGGTCACCGGGCTCCAGCATCACCACGCGCTCGCCCTTGTAGCCCGCCGCCTCGATCGCCCTGCGCGCCTGGTCGACCGTCGCGCAGCCGACCGTCTCGGCGAGCCCGGCGGAGGTGGCCAGCGGCGTGTCGGGACAAAACACGCCCACGCCGGTCTTGGTATTGGCGGGGTCGTCGGAGAAGGCCTGCATGAACTCCGACTGCTTGACCGCGCTCAGCACCGCGCGGCGGATCGCGATTGTGTCGAACGGCGGCAGGGTGCAGTTGAACCGGAGGATCGGGACGACGCCCGTTTTGTCGTTGACCTTGACCACGAGGTTTCGGTCGCCGCGCATCGGGGCGAGCAGGTCCGGCGGGGGCGACTTCAGCCAATCGACCTCCCCGGTCTGGACCGCGGCCACCGCCGTGGACGGCTCCGGCATGATCAGCCACTCGACCCGGTCCAGTTCGACCCGCTTGGCGCCGCTGCTGAACCCCGGCGCGCCCTCGGCCGGGACGTAATCGGCGAAGCGCTCGTAGACGATCCGCGAGCCCGGCACCCGCTCGGACTCGACCATGCGGAACGGGCCGCTGCCGATGATCTCCGGGACCGGCTTGGTGCCCGGCAGGCTCGCCAGCCGCTCCGGCATCATCGGGCAGATATTGGGCGACATCTTGCCGAGCGCGTCCGGCAGCAGCGGGAAGGGGTGCTTCAGCCGGAACCGGATGGTGCGGTCGTCCGGCGCGTCGAGCGCGTCCGTTGCGGCCAGCAGCATGGCGCCGAACCCGTCGACCGACGCCCAGCGGCGGATGGAGGCGACGCAATCGCGCGCCAGCACGGGCGCGCCGTCATGGAAGCGCAGCCCGTCCCGCAGACGCAGGGTCCAGAGCTTGCCGTCCTCGTCGACCGTGTGGCCCGCGACCATCTGCGGCTGTGGCGCGTAGTTGAAGTCCAGACCATAGAGGGTGTCGTAGACGAGGAACCCGTGCGTGCGGGTGCCGGAGGCGGTGTTGGCGACCGGGTCGAGCACCGGCAAGTCGACGTTCGGCACGAACCGCAATACCCGCGCCGGCTGGGCGATGGCTGGCGGCGCCAGTGCCGCCGCGGCCGCGCCGAGGAACGTGCGACGGCGCATCACTCGGCCGCCTTCGGCAGCCGGCTGGCCTGCTCCAGCGCATCAAGCAGCGTGTCGAGCTCGGTCGCGTTCCGTGCCGCACCCATCTCGGCACCGCGCCGCCAGGCCCAGTCCTGCCGCTCGGTGATGGCGCGGCTGAGCATTGGCTCGAGGCCCGCGTCCTCGACCGTCTTGGCGACCTCGCGCATCTCCTCCGCCCGGCGCTTGCCGTGGATCAGCGCCCGGCTGATCACGTAGCGCGCCAGCCCCGGCCAGTCCGGATGCGGCAGGGTGTCGCCCAGCGTGCGCAGCACCTCGCGCTCCACCCCGTAATGCCGCGCCGTAAGCATGCATTCGGTCGTCAGCGCCTCGATCCCCTTGATCATGACGCTGCGGCACATCTTGACCGATGAGGCCCGGCCGACCTCCGGCGAGAACTCGGTGACGTCCATGCCGAACGGCGCCATGGCCGCGATGAAATCGGGCACGTGCGGGCCGCCGAGCAGCATGGGCGTGCGCAGACCCTTGGGCGGCACGCTGGCCATGACGGCGGCCTCGACATAGCGCCCGCCCGCCGCCTCAATGATCTCGCCCGCCCGCTGCTTGGTCCCGGGCGCGACGCTGTTGACGTCGACCACGAGCGGCGCATGCCCGAGCCCGCCGGCCAGCGAGCGCATCGCCTCGAGCACCGACCCGGCGGTCACGCAGACGAAGACGATGTCGGCCCCGCGGCACGCGGCATGCGCATCGGACGCGGCCATCCCGGCCGCTTCGGCCCGCGCCTGCGCCGCCGGCAGGATGTCGAACGCGGCGACCCGGGCGCCTCCGGCCGCGAGGTCACGGGCGAAGATGCCGCCGACCTCGCCAAACCCGATGATGCCGATACCCGTCATGACGCCTCCTCATTCTTCGCAGCCGGGTGGCAGCCCGGCCCAGACTTCGTCCATCGACAGCGGACGTTCCAACAAACCCTGCTCCTCGGCGTAGCGCAGCGCCAGCGCGATGGCCGGTTCCAGCGCGCGGCGCCCGAACGGATACGGGTTGCCCGCCCGAAAACGGTCGAGCAGCCCGCGCACCACCCCCTCTCGCCGCGCCACCTCCGCCCGGACAGCGATCATGTGGTTGACAGGCATGAAGCCATGGCGGGCCAGAAAGGCCTGCCCGGCGGCGTCCGGGTCGGGGAACACGGTGACGAGGTCCGGCGCGTCCGGCAGTTCGTTGCCGAAGATCGCGGCGTCCAGCGCGCCCTCCTGCAGCATGCGGAGCATGTTCGACCCGACCGGCGCGCGTTCTGCCCACGGCGGGTCTCGGAATGACGCAACGTGCGCGTCCTCGAACGTAATCCAGCTTGCCTCGTCCGGCCACAGCCCGTGCTCCTCCTGCAGGATGCCGCGGAGCCACAGTCCGGTGGTCTGGCTGTAGGCGCGCACGCCGATGCGCCGGCCGCGCAGCGCCTCGGGGCCGAACCGGTCCGCCGCCCGGCGCAGCAGCGCCCGGTTCTGGAACCGCGCCGACATCACGACCGGCAGCAACACCAGGTCGCTCCCGGCGGCGCGCGCCATCAGCAAGGTCCCGATCGCCATCTCGCTGACGTCGAACCGCTCCTCGCGCACCATCGGCGCGAACGCCCGGCTGATCACGGGAAACGACTCGATCCGCAGCGCCTTGTCGGCGAACAGCGTCTCAGTGTGCTTATACCGGCCAATCGCGGCAGAGAGCGCCCCCTCGCTCAAGAGGCGATGCCCTTCTCCGCGAGATCCACCTCCCCGGCCTCCTGGTCGAGCTCCGGCGGCAGCGGCGGCGTGCCGTGGGTATGGAAACTCTCGATCGTCTGGAGCCCCCAAGCCTGCCCTTTGCGCCGCTCCGCCTCCGTCCAGGTGATCGGCTTCCAATCCGGCGCCAGCACCAGCCGCGCGCCGGCATTGGCGACCTCAACCCGGTTGCCGCCGGGCTCGTAGACGTAAAGGAAGAAGGTCTGCTGCACCGCGTGCTTGTGCGGCCCGGTCTCGATGAACACGCCGTTCTCGAGGAACACGTCGGCGGCCTGCAGGATCGCCTCGCGGCTATCGAGCGCGAAGGTCACGTGATGGAAGCGCCCGCGCACCCCGTGCGCCTCGCGCGTGTAGGCGAAGTCGTAGCTCTTATTGGTCGCGGTCAGCCACATTCCGACCTCCGTGCCGTCATCGAGCACGATCTGCTCGGTCAGGCGCAGGCCGAGCGTGCGCTCGAAGAACTCGCGGTTCGCCTTGATATCGGCAGCCAGGCAGTTGAAGTGATCGAGCCGGCGGACGTTGACGCCGCGGGCCGGAAAGCGCTGCGCCTGGTTCTTGAGCGATGGCCGCAGCGCGTCCGGGGCTTGATACCACTCGGTCTCGTAGTAGATCTCCAGCAGGTGGCCGTCCGGGTCGTGGAACTGGAACGCGGGGCCGTGGCCAAGCTCGCCCTCGTGCCAGCCAACGGCGAGGCCGGATTCCTCGAGCGCCTTCACCCGGCGCTGCAGCGCTTGCGGGCTGCGGGCGCGGAAGGCGGCGTGGCCGAGGCCAGAGGTGTGCGAGCCGGTCAGCTTGAGCGAGTAGCGCTCGTAATCGTCCCAGCCGCGGAGGAACACCGACTCCCCCTGCCGCCCGCTCTCCGTCATGCCCAGCACGTCGACGAAGAAGCGCAGCGATTCCTCCGGCGTCGGCGTCAGCATCTCGACATGGCCGAGATGGGCCACGTCCATGATCGGTTCGTCGTGCATCTACGTTGCCTCCGGGCGGGCGGCTCAGGGCACAGCCGCTCTCTCGCCGCCGTGCCCGTGCTGCCGATCTGTGTCAACGCCGACGCCCGTGTTGCCAGACATTGTTTCCCCCGCAGGGCGCAGCGCCTCGCGCACGCCGCGCGTCCACTGCCCGGCCGCGGCGGACAGGAAGCCGATGTCGGTCTGCGTGGTCAGGAACAGCGCCCCGCGGCGGACCGCCTCGGCCTGGCGCGCCACGTCGCGGTTCCCGCCGCAGCCGGCATAAATCCGGTTGGCGCGCGCCGCCGCGATCACCCGATCCTGCGCCGCCACGATCTCCGGATCGTCGAACTGGCCGGGCTTGCCCATATTGGCGAGGAGGTCGTTGCTGCCGACATGCAGTACGTCGACGCCCGGGACGGAGGCGATCGCCTCCGCGTTCTCCAGCCCTTCCCGCGTCTCGATCATCAGCACGAGCAGGCAGAAAGCGTTGAGCTGCGGCACGCTTTCGCGCAGCGGCACGGATCGGTAGTCGAAATGCGGGTAGCCGCCGACGACGGAGCGCTTGCCGACCGGCGGGAACTTGCAGACCTCGACCGCGCGGCGCGCCTGCTCCGGAGTGTTCACGTCCGGATAGACGATGCCGGCGACGCCGTTGTCGAGCAGGACGGAGACGTCGGGGTCGTCGATACCGCGCACCCGCACCAGGCACGCGATCTCGAGCGCGAGCGCGGCCTGGGCGATGTGGATCAGCGTCTCGACCGTGAAGATCGAGTGTTGCGTGTCCATGAAGATGAAATCGTGTCCGGTCGTCTTGGCGATCCGTGCGATGTCGGCCGAGCGGCCCATGCGCACGGTGATGCCGAGCGCCGGCTCGCCGGCCTCCATCCGGGCCTTCACCGGGTTGACGAGCATCGGCTCAGCTCCCCGGAAGATCCTGCGCCTCCGGGAGGAACATCTCCTTCCAGGACGCGGGCATGGTCTTGAGCCGGCCGGTGTCGACCATGAAGCGGACCATGGTGGTGATGTTTGCGGGGGTCGTCGTGTAGACGATGTCGGGGTCGGCGATCATCTTGACCAAGTCCTCGATCGCTGCCGCGATGGTCGCCGGACAGCGTGCGGTAGATGTCCGCCGCCCCGTGCGGGTCGCTGTTGATGAATGCGTTGGCTTCGTTGTGCGCCTCGAACACGGCGCGGCAGACGACCGGGTTGGCCCGGTGAAACGCCTCCGTCGTCACCTGGATGCCGTTGGTGTGCGGTCCGCCGAGCATGTCGTAGGTCTTCAGGATCGGGTGCATGCCGGCGGCCAGCTCGTACCATTGGAACGGGGCGACGCAGAAATGCGTCGTGATCTCCGATTTGCCGGACAGCATCGCCACCAGCGCGTCGGGATGGCCGAGGCTGACGGTGAGCGGGTCGAGCCGGTCGGTACTGGGCCATGCCCCACTGCTTGGCGGCCGCCATCTCCAGCATCATCGCTTGCAGGGAGATCTTGACCGTGGGCACCGCCACGCGGTCCTCCGGGCCGAGGTCGGCGACGCTGTGCACCTCCGGCCTCCGGCTCATCAGCACATACGGCATGGACTGCACGGTGCACAGCGCCTTGACCGGACGCGATGTCTGCCGCGTCCGCTCCCAAAGCGTGGCCAGCGCGGGAGTGGCGACGTTGACGAACTCCATCGAGCCGCTCAGCAGCGCCTCGTTCAGCGCGCCCGGCCCGGACATCGAGGCCCATTGCACATTGAGGCCCGGGTGCCCGCCCGCCTCGGCGTGCTTCTCGATCAGCCGGCGCGATTCCATCACCATCTGCGGCAGGAACGGCAGGCCGTATTGCTTGCCGAGCCGGATCGTCTCCGTTTCGGCCCGGGCGGGGCGCCGCAGCGCCGGCAGCGCGAGCAGTCCCAGGCCGAGCGACCTGCGCGAGAGCGTCATTGCGGTCGTTCCTCCGCGGGGGAGCATCCGCCGCCCCTGTCGCGTTGGCAAGCCGCCAGAGTTGGCCCATGATCGGCAACAGGGAGAAAACGATGGCCGGGTCCGGGACCGTTCTGATCGTGATGCCGGCCAACAACACGACGCTGGAGCGCGAGCTGGCCGCGCTGCTGCCGAGCTTCGAGCGGCTGATGTTCTCGCGCGTGCCTCGGCCGCCCCGCACCCTAACCGCAGACGACATCCCCGCCTACGCCGAGGCTACGCTGGAAGCCGCGGCGCCGTTCGTGCGCGAGCGGCCGGAACTGGTGATCTATGGCTGCACCGCCGCCGGGTTCCTGGCCGGTCGGGAAGGGAACGCCTCCATCTCCGGCCAGCTCGCCGCCGCGTTCGACGCGCCGGTGGTCAGCACGGCCGAAGCAATGGTCGCGATCCTGCGTGAGGAGGACGCGCGCTCGGTCGCGGTGCTCACGCCCTATCTCGACGCCGGTCAATGCCGGGCTCCGCCGTTACCTGGACGAGGCTGGCATCGGCTTGACGGCGCTCGACAGCTTCGAGTGCGCGACGACGGAGGCGCTCGCCGGGATCACGGAGGCGGACGTGGCGGAGCGGGCGCTGCGCCTGCCGCGCGACGGGCGGGATGCGCTGTTCATCGCCTGCTCGCAGCTTCCCACGCTCGGCATCCTGGCCCCGCTGCGCCAGCGCCTTGGGGTCCCCGTCTGGTCCTCGGCTGCCGCGACCGCATGGGCCGCCGAGCGGCGCCGGCTACCAGCAGACGTGGCATGATCGGGCCCGACGACGGGCTCGAGCCGGCCTTTGCGGCTCCAACGGGCGCATGTGATGCGCACTTCCATGTGTTCGGCCCGCTCGAGCAATACCCAGTCGACCCGTCCGACCTCCGCTACAAGCCGCCCTACGCGCCGCTTGAGGATTACCTCGCCCTCGCCCGCCGCCTCGGGTTCTCGCGCTTCGTGTTCGTCCAGCCCAGCGCCTATGGCATGGACAATTCCTGCATGCTCGACGCGATGCGGGCGATGGGGCCCGAGGTCTGCCGCGGCATCGTCCATCTCGATGAGCAGAGCGCGACCGATGCGGAGGTCGCCGACCTCCATACGCTCGGGGTCCGCGGCGTGCGGGTGAACATCTCGCCCGTGCGCCAGCCTGAGGCAGGCCTGGCCGACGCGCTCCGGCCGCGGATCGAGCGCCTCGCCGCCCGGCTGCGCGAAGTCGGCTGGCACATCGACTTCCTGCTGCCGGGCTGGCTGATCGCCGAGTTGATGCCGACCTTGCGGGCGTTGCCCGTCCCGTTCTCAGTCGCTCATATGGGCCTGTTTCCCGCCTCGGCCGGCCCGGAGCAGCCGGGCTTTCAGGAGTTCCTGCGCCTGGCCCACGACGGTTCGCGCCGCTGCTGGGTCAAGCTCACCGGCATCTACCGGTTCAGCACCGCGCCCGGCTTCGCCGACGTCGCCCCGTTCGCCCGCGCGCTGATCGAGCGCGTGCCGGACCAGCTGATCTGGGGCAGCGACTACCCCACCTTTCCTTCCACGACCGGGTCGGCACGATCCAGCTGTTCAACCTGCTCGGCACCTGCGCGCCGGACCCAGCGACCCGTCGTGCCATCCTCGCCGACAACCCGGCGCGCCTATTCGAGTTCTGACCATTGCTCGATAAGGGTTCGGAGCGAGGGAACAGGGCAGAATGACGCCGACCGAAATCAGCCGGGTGGAAGCCTACCTACGCCGCGTGCTGGGCACAGCGCGCATCGAGGTTCCAGTGCCGAAGCGGAAGGGAGCCTCCGTCGAGGTGATGATCGACAAGGAGTTCCTCGGCACCGTGCACCGCGACGAGGAGGAGGGCGAGGTCTCCTACTCGCTGCACATCACCATCCTCGAGGAGGACCTTCCGCCCGCGTCGAAGCGGTAGCGTGGCCGCCGCCGACGCGCTCGCTGCGATCTGGGCGGCGTGCGGCGCGACGGACGCGCCCGAGGTCCGCTTCGCCGGCGAAGGTTCGCTTCGCTCCGCCTTCCCGGTCAGCGACCTCGCTGCCGGGGCGGTCGCGGCGGCCGGCGCGGCGGTGACTGACCTCGTCGAGGCGGGTACGGGGCGGCGGCCGGACGTCAGCGTCAACCGAAAGCTCGCCTCCTGGTGGTTCGGCACTTCGGTCCGTCCGGTCGGCTGGTCGTTGCCGCCGGGCTGGGACCCGGTGGCGGGCGACTACGAGACCCGAGACGGCTGGATCCGGCTGCACACCAACGCGCCGCACCACCGCGAGGCAGCGCTCGCCGTCCTCGGCGTCCCGGCCGAGCGCGAGCGCGGTCGCGGCGGCGGTGCGGGGCTGGGACGCGGTCGCGCTCGAGACGGCGGTGGTCGCCGCCGGCGGATGCGCCGCCTCCATGCGATCGGGCGAGGCCTGGGCCGTGCACGAGCAAGGCGCTTCCGTCGCCCGCGAGCCGCTGATCTGGCGCGAAGTGCTCAGCCTCAGCCGCGCCGGGGGCACGGTCGACCCGGCGCGCCCGCTCGCGGGCATCCGCGTCCTGGATCTCACGCGCGTCTTGGCCGGGCCGGTCGCTACCCGGTTCTTGGCCGGGCTCGGCGCCGAGGTGCTGCGGATCGACCCGCCATGGTGGAACGAGCCGAGCCTCGGGCCGGACACGACGCTCGGCAAACGCTGCGCCGGGCTCGACCTGCGCGAGCCGGCAGACCGGGACCGACTCCGCGCTCTCTTGGCCGACGCCGACGTGCTTATCCACGGCTACCGGCCCGGAGCGCTCGACCGACTGGGGTCCGGCCCCGCCGATCGGCAGCGCGCTGCGGCCCGGCCTGGTCGACGTGTCGCTCGATGCCTATGGCTGGAGCGGGCCCTGGGCGGGACGGCGCGGGTTCGACAGCCTGGTGCAGATGAGTTCCGGGATTGCCGAGGCGGGAATGCGGCGCTTCGGCACCGACCGGCCGACGCCGCTGCCGGTGCAGGCGCTGGACCACGCCACCGGCTACATCCTGGCTGCCGCGGCGCTCCGTGGCCTGGCCGAGCGGCTTCGGACCGGCGCCGGGCTGCGCGCGCGAGCGTCCCTCGCCCGCACCGCCGCCCTGCTGACGTCGCTTCCGGCCGAGGAGCCGGGCCCCGATCTCGGGCCGCCGGACGACGCCGCGTTCGACCCGGCGCCGGAGGCGACGGCCTGGGGTCCCGCCCTCCGGCTGCGTCCGCCCGTCGAGATCAAGGGCCTCGCAATCCGTTGGGACCGCCCCGCCGGCCCGCTCCGGCGCGACGAGCCGCGCTGGACCTCAGCGCCAGGCGGCTAGGATCTCCTCCGACCGCGCCGTCTCGACCTGCTGGCCGTAGCGCTCCCGGTACACGGTCAGCGACGCGTCGTGCGCGCTGTCCGACGAGCTGCACAGCGCGTCCGTCGGGATCACCACGCGATACCCGCGGTCGACCGCGCCCGAGCACCGCGGCCAGCACGCAGACGTCGGTCTCCGTCCCGGTGATGATCAGCGCCTCCGCCCCGCGCCGGCGCAGGTTCTGCTCCAAGTTCCGGCGTCATCCAGGGCGAGTAGACGGTCTTGTCGATCACCTCCGCCGGCGGGACGTAGCGCTTCAGCTCAGGCAGCAAGTCCACCTTCCCCGGCTCGAGCCGCTCGAGCGTCATGTCCGCCCAGCGCTCGTAGTAGTCCTTCCAGGTGCCCGTCCCCTCGCCGGGCCGATCCGCCGGGATGAACCGGGTGAAGATCGTCCGCTCCGGATGCGCGGCCACGATCCGCTCCACCGTCGGCAGCACCCGTGGCAGCCATGGCGTCTCCCAAGGCGAGCCCTCGGCGAAGATGCCCTGCATGTCCAGGCACAGATGAACGCAGCTCGCGCCCAGCTCCCCGCGCCACAGCCCTTCCTTGTGCGACATCAGAGCGTCTCCGGCACCTCGCGCCGCAACTCATCCAGCCAGGCCTCGGCGTTGCCGTCCGACGGCGCCCGCCAGTCGCCCCGCGGCGACAGCGACCCGCCGGCCGCCACCTTCGGCCCGTTCGGCAGCGCGGACCGCTTGAACTGGCTGAAGCCGAAGAACCGGCGCAGGAACACGTCCAGCCAGTGCCGGATCGCGGCGAGGTCGTATTGCCGCCGCCGCTCCTCGGGAAAGCCCGGCGGCCACGGCCCGCGCGCCACGTCGCCCCAGGCATGCATCGCCATGAACGCGATCTTCGACGGCCGGAACCCATAGCGGAGCGTGTAATACAAATTGAAATCCTGCAGTTCGTAGGGTCCGATCTTCGCCTCGGTGCTCTGCAGCACCCCTGCGTCGGCCGGGATCAGCTCGGGCGAGATCTCCGTGTCCAGGATCGCCTCCAGCGTCCGCGACACCTCGTCGTCGAACTGGCGCGAGCTGATCACCCAGCGGATCAGGTGCTGGATCAGCGTCTTCGGCACGCCCGCGTTCACGTTGTAATGCGACATCTGGTCGCCGACGCCGTAGGTGCACCAGCCGAGCCCGAGTTCCGAAAGGTCGCCGGTCCCGAGCACGAAGCCGCCGCGGTAATTTGCGGCGCGGAACAGGTAGTCGGTTCGCAGCCCCGCCTGGACGTTCTCGAACGTGATGTCGTAGGCCGGCTCGCCCCGGGCGAACGGATGGCCGAGATCGGCCAGCATCTGCTTCGCCGCCGGCCGGATGTCGAGCTCGCGCGCGTCGACGCCGAGTGCCGCCATCAGCCGATGCGCGTTGCCCTTGGTGCCTGCGCTCGTGCCGAAGCCGGGCATCGTGTAGGCGAGGATGTCGGTCCGCTTCTGGCCCATGAGGTCCATCGCCTTCGCGGCGACGATCAGCGCCTGGGTCGAATCAAGCCCGCCGGAAACGCCGATCACGATCTTGCCGCCGCCGGTGGCGCGCCGGCGCTGGACCAGTCCGGAGACCTGGATGTTGTAGGCCTCGTAGCAATCCTGGGCGAGCCGGTCGGGGCTGCTCGGCACGAACGGGAACCGCTCGACCGTGCGCAGCAGGCCGAGGTCGGCGTCCGGCGGCTCCAGCCGGAAGCCGACATGCCGCCAGGCCGCCACATGCGGGTGGTTGCGCCGATTATCGTCGAACGTGCCCTGGCGGGCCCGCTCCTGCCGCAGCAGGTCGAGGTCGACATCGGCCAGCGCCGCCTGCTCCCCCTCCGGGAAGCGCTCGCTCTCGGCCAGCACCGCCCCGTTCTCGAAGATCGAGACCTGCCCGTCCCAGGCGAGGTCCGTCGTGGACTTGCCGGCTCCTGCCGCCGCGTAGACATAGGCGGCGAGGCAGCGCGCCGATTGCGATTGGCAGAGCAGCCGCCGCGTCTCGGCCTTGCCGATGGTGATGTTGCTGGCCGAGAGGTTCAGCAGCACCGTCGCCCCGGCCAGCGCCCCCTCCGTGCTAGGCGGGATCGGCACCCACAGGTCCTCGCAGATCTCCGCGTGCACCACGAGGCCGGGCACGTCCTCGGCGTCGAACACCAGATCCGGGCCGAACGGCGCCTGCAGCCCGGCCACCGTGCAGCGGCCGCCTTCCGTCCCGAGCCCGGACGCGAACCAGCGGTGCTCGTAGAACTCGCGGTAGTTCGGCAGATGGATCTTCGGCACCACGCCGAGCAGCTGCCCGCGATGGATCGGCCAGCGCGCAATTGTAGAGCCGCCCGCAATGCCGGATCGGCGCGCCGAACACGAGCAGTGGCAGCAGGTCCGCCGACCGCTCGACGATTTCGGCCACCGCCGCTTCGACCGCGTCGAGCACCGTGTCCTGCAGCAGGAGGTCGTCGATCGCGTAGCCGGACAGGGCGAGCTCGGGGAACACCGCGACCGCGACCCCCTGCTCGCTACAGCGCGTGGCCGCACGCAGGATCCGGCCGGCATTCGCGGCCGGGTCGGCGATAGCCACTGCGGTCGTGCAGGCCGCGACTCGCGCGAACCCGTGTCGATAAAGAGACGTAAAGCGCATCGTGTCCTTCACAACGGCGCAGATCGACCGACGTTCACTGGGCGCGCCGCCCCGGTCGCGGCCAAGACGCCGCGTGTAGAATCGTTGGGCGGCAGTCGGCGAGGAACAAGGGGGCGAGAACACAGCTCTGCGCCGCGGCGAGGGCACAGCCAGCGTTCAGGATCGGGTGTGCAGAACCACGTCTCTCGCCTGCCCGCCGCCGATCAGTCTGGCGCGGAAATGTAGGTCCGCAAGCGGGACCGCTCGGTTCGAGCGGAGGCGGGGACCTAGTGGAGAGTCACCGGTTGCGGGGCCGTCTCAAGCTTCGACCGGAGCGGAGTGGAGCCGGCGCGATCGGCGACGGTCCGGCGGGAAATGTCGAGGGCGCGGCGACCAGTCCGGCGACGCGCCCTCGCTTTCAGGAATGGAAAAGCTTGGGCCGAACGTTCGGTCCGGGTGAATACGCCGCCAGCCAAAACGTCACGCATTCTCTGTGTCCGTCGCTGAAATCCCGAGGCGGGATGGTAACGGCCCGCGCGCCGATGGGCGCGTCGAACCGGCGTCGTTCACCGTCGAAATAGCGTGGGTCGGCGATGAACACGCTCACCATCGCCGAAAAAGGTTAACGAACCCTAAACTCAGCAGGTTACCGATCGCAGCTCCGGCCGCGCCGCCAGCGAAGCCGATCGTGGTCACGATCGCCGTCACGCGCCCGCGCACCGCCGCCGTCGACGCGAGCGCCTGCGCCCGGGTCTGGTTGGCAACGAGCGCGAGCTGCGTGCCCACTTCCAACAGCCCCATGCTTGCGCATCCCGGCAGCATGTGTCGCGCCAGCAGCAATGATGGCGCGGCGATGCCGACCGCCGCGAGCCCGAGCCAGGCCACGTCCCGGGCCCCGCGGGCGGCGCAGAACCGCCCAGAGAGCAGGGCCGCCGCGGCCCCCAGGCTGGCGACGGCCCCCATCGCCAATCCCCGCGGCGTTCCCTCCACGGCCAGCAGGCGGGGGAACACCGCCCAGCTCAGGTTGAACGCGGCGAACACGCACGCCTGCTGGACCGCAGCCCGGCGCAGCACCGGCTCGGCGCGCCACAGGGACAAGGCTGCCGGCAGCGGCGCGGCCACGCGCACCGCCCGGCTCGGCCGCCGCGCGCACGACATCGCCGCGCGCACGCCGCAAGCCGCCGCCAGGCAGGCGCTCAGCGCGAACATGCCCCGCCAGCCGAGCAGTAAGCAGGCCGAGGGCACCGCCGCACGGGCGAGCACGATCCCGCACAATCCGCCCCCAACCACAAAGCCGATCGTGCGCGCCCGGTCATCGGGGCCAACCACGTCCGTCGCGCAGGCGAGCAGGCGTTGGGTGAGCGAACAACCGAGCCCGACGACGAAACACGCCAAAACCGCCGCAGACGCCGTCGGAGCCGCCGCGGCCGCACAGAGCGCTCCGACCAACAGCAGCACGTGACGAAGCAAGCCTCCGGGAGAGGTCAGGTCACCGCCCGCCGAGGCCAATAGCGCAACGCCTCCGGCATAGCCCGCCAGTGTCGCTCCCGGCATGAGCCCGACCGTCGCGGACCCGCCGAACTCCGCGGCAGCCCGGCCCGACGATCGCCTGCGCCCAATAGAGCGTGGAGACCGTGACGCTGTTCGCCACGACCAGCGTCCACAACCGCTCGGGCACCGCACGGGAACGAGGTTGAGCGTTCATGCAAAATTTCTCGCTCAGGTTGAGAACATTCACTGGACAGGATGAGAACATAATGGGAACTTAGTGTCCAGCCGGTCCGCAGACAGGGCGGAATGGCCGCTTAACCGGTGAACAAGGAACGGAGCATCTCGATGACCATCGCCACTCAGGATAGCAAAGTCCACAACCAGGAAGTGCAGGTTGTTAGCCTGGCGCCGAGCGCTCGTCGCCAGATCCCGGCGCTGCGCGTCACCGACGCCGGGCGGGTCCGCCTGGGCGCCCAGGGTCCGCTGTTCCGTCGCGAGGTCGCCGATGCCGGTGACGTGCGGCTCGGCGCGCAGGGCCCGGCGTTCCGCGCCGTCACGGCCGATTTCGGCACCGTGCGCCTCGGCGCGCAGGGGCCGGCGTTCCGGACCGTCCGCGATGCGGGCATGGTTCGCCTGGGCGCGCAGAGCCCTCTGTTCCGCTGAGACAAGCCGCTCGCGCCCGCCTGTTTTGGCGGGCGCGAGAGGCGCGGTTGCTTATGACAAACGTTCTTCTACTTTTGCGTGCTTTTGGGTAGGGTTCGTCGCCAAAATGGCGGAGAGACCTCTATGTCGTCCGGCCCGTCAGAGCCGCTGGTTCGATTCCACCGCTTGATCGAAGAAGCTCGCGCGCCGCAGCGGGCGGACCGGTCCGCCGGCGGCCTCCTGCCGACCCGCGCCTTTCGCTACTGCGAGGCCGTCACCAGCGCGTCGGCCTTCGGCTGGTACGTCTTTCCTCCGATCAGCTTCAGCCTGATCTGGGACGGCGAAATAATCGCCTGGTCCTACGACGGCGCGGAGGATTGGCATCAGCTCGGCCGGGCGCAGTTCCCGGATTTCAGCAGCAAGTTCGACGCGGAGGCGCCACTTGCCGCGCAGGGCCATGCGCCGCCGTTTCTCGCCGCGCTGCCCGAGCCTGGCGTGGTCCAGGTCTGGTCTGGCTTGCTGGCCCGCACCCGGCCAGGCTTCAGCCTGCTCGTCCGGGCCCCGGCCAATATCCCGCGTCAGGGCGGTTACGAGTTCTTCGAGGGCATCGTCGAGACGGACCGCTGGTTCGGGCCGCTATTCACCAACGTCCGGCTGACCCGGACGGACGTCCCCGTCACCTTCGACGCGGATTTCCCGCTCCTGCAGGTGCAGCCGCTGCCCCGATCCCTCTATGGCGAGCAGCTCAACGCCTTCGAGTGCGCGCCAGGCCTGCGCAGCCTCTCGGCCCAGGACTGGCGCGACTACGAAGCCACCGTGGTCGCTGCCGGGGACGGCAGCAAGCGCGCGCTCGGCCACGATGCCGCCGAGGTTCGCAAGCGCCGCCGCGCGGAGCCCACCGCCCCGGTCGAGTAGGTCAGAGAACCCGGGTCAGGGTACGCCGGCCTGGGCCAGCCCAGCGACGTAATGCTCCATATGCTCCCGTTGTGCGAACGGCGCGGTCGCCCGGAACGCGCGGATGGTGAAATCCGGCTCCAATTGGAGCAACCGCCGGTGCACGATCTGCGCCTCCTTGCGCTCGCCCAGGTGCCCCAGCGCCGAGAGGTACGGCTTGTAGGCGGCCGTGAATCGCGGGTGCAGCTGTGTCACGCGTTGGCCGATCGCCGCCGCCGCCGCGTGATTGCGGCTCAACAGCTCGACGATAATGAAGGCGCCCTCGGCATAGAAGCTGTGCGGGTCCCGCGGCGCGAGCCGCCGGCACCGCTCCAGCCGTCGCCGTGCCTCCTCCAAATCGCCCAGGTAGGCGAGCGCCACGCCGCTGAAGTGCCACGCGATCGGCAAGCTTGGGTTGATCGCCAGCGCCCGCTCATGCAGCGCCATTGCCTCGTCCAACCGCCGGTGCAGATAGGCCCGGACATGCCCGGCGATGGCGAGGCCACGGGCGTCGTTCGGATCGAGCATCACCGCGTGCTCGGCCGCCTCGCCCGCGCGCGCAATGCTGGCCCGCGGATCCCGCGCCCAGCCCTGCCCCACCAGGAAGGCATTCCATAGCGCGAGCCAGCTATAAGCCGGGCTGTATTCCGGCTCGAGCTCGATCGCCTGGCGCAGCAGCTCGCCCGCTTCCATGAACGAGCGCCGGTCCAGCAGGTGGATCCGCGCGATCGCCCGCAGGATCAGCTCGTAAGCCCCGCCGGAGCCGATCCCCGCCCGCCTGATCTGCTCGGCCGCGATGGTCGGGATTTCCGGCTCGAGCCCGGCCGCGACCAGCGCGGCCACGTCCCGCTGGACGTAGAACAAGTCGTCGTGCTCGTACTCGAAGTGAGACGTCCAGCACACCATCCCGCTGCCGGCATCGACCAGCTTGACCGTGACCCGAAGCTGCTCGCCAACCCGCTGGAGCGAGCCCTCCAGCAGGAAGTCGAGGCCAAGCTCCTCCCGCAGGTTCCGCTTGGCCGCGACCGCGACCGCGACCGAGCCGCTGGAGATCACCATCAACCCGCGTATGCGCGCCAGCGACGTCGCTATCTCCTCCGCCAACGCGAAGGACAAATAGTCGTCCGACTGCACGCCGACCGCGTTCAAGACGCAGACGCCGATCACCGACCCTCGTTTCGGCGAGGCCGCCGCGGCCGGTGCGGCCGGCTTCTCCCGCCCCGGCTGGCTGGCCTGCGCCCGTTCGCGGAATCGCGCCCGCACGCCGGCCAGCCAATCGTCTAGCGCCGGGTCGAGCCCGTCGAGATCGGCGGCAAGTTCGCTCCAGTTGAAGATCAGCCCCTCGCCGCGCCCGTCGGCGGGAGTCAGGTCGACGTGGACCACCCCCGGCTTGAGCGCGATCCGGTCGCCGACCATCCGGATCAGGTCGGTTTCGCCGAGCGCGTCCTGGATGCTTTGCCGCAGCGTGCGGAGCGTGTCGCGAAGACGCGCGAGCGCCTGCGCCGGGTCGCTCCGGCTCCACAACAGGCCCGCAAGAAACCGGCGCGGCGCCGATTGCCCCTCGGTCAAAGCGAGGATCACGAATAGCGCGCACGCCTTGCGCAGCCCGGGAAGCACGTTGTGCTCGCCATCGGCGCTGGCGCGCAGCGATCCCATTAGACTGAGCTCGATCCGTTCGCCTCCGGCCGGCTCATCGTGCCGATTGATGCTTTCCACCCAATCCCGTCACGTTGACCTGGCCTCGACCTGGCCCTTGTCACGCGAGTAGCACGGCCGTGCGGCGCCTCACAACCGTTGCGAGCAAGGTCCGCTCAGACGTGAAAACTCTCGCCGCAGCCGCAGCGGCCCTTCTCGTTCGGATTGTTGAAGGTGAATCCGCTGGTCAGCGCTTTGACCTCGTAATCCATCTCCGTCCCGATCAGAAACAGGCTGGCCTTTCGGTCAACCAGCACGGTCAGGCCTTTGTCGGTGACCACCTCGTCGCCGGGCCCGGGGGCCGCGACCCAATCCATGATGTAGGACAGGCCGGAGCAGCCCTTCGTGCTCACGCTGATGCGAAGCTGCATGCCCTCGCGCCCCTTGGAATAGAGCGCGCGCAACCGATCCGCGGCGGCGTCCGACAGGCGCATCAGCGGCGGCAGGGCCCGCCGGGTACGGGTGGGGGTCTGGGTCTCGGACATCCTTCCTTCTCGTCCCTAGAACATGTTCAGGCTGAGACGCGCGTCCTCGGTCATCCGGCTCGGGTCCCATGGCGGGTCCCACACCGTCTCGACCTCGCACGAGGTGACGCCCGGGACGGCCATCACCGCGTCATGCACCATGACCGGCAGCTCCTGCGCGCTCGGGCAACCCGGCGCCGTCAGCGTCATCTCGATCTTCACGCCGCCCGCATCGTCCAACTCGATCGCGTAGACGAGGCCGAGCTCGTAGATGTCGACCGGAATCTCCGGGTCGTAGACCGTCTTGATCGCGGAGACGATCGCCTCCTCGTCCAGCTTCGGCTCCGCCCCGTCCGGGGTCCAGCTCTCGACGGTCGCTCCAGTCACTGACGCTTCACTCACTGGTCGCCTCCTGCCCGCCGTCCAGCGCCGCGAGCAGCGCCCGCCACGGCAGAGTCACGCATTTTACCCGCGAGGGGAACTCGTGCACCGCCGAGAGCGGCCGCAGCCCCTCCAGCGCGCCGCCCTCGCACACCTCGCATCGCCCGGTGCGGGCCATCGCCTCCACATCGTCCGCCAGCGCGCGGACGCACTCGAGGTCCTGGCCCTCCACCGCCTCGCACATCAGGTCGGCGCTGGCGATGCTGATCTCGCAGCCGCGTGCCTCGAACGCGGCGGACGCCACCGTGTCGCCGTCGCGGCGCACGAACACCTGCACCCGGTCGCCGCACATCGGGTTGTCGCCGCGCGCCGAGGCGTCGAACGCATCCGGCTTGCGGGCATGCGACGGCCGCCGCCCGTGCCGGCGTATCTCCTCGCTGTAGAGGTCGCGCACGGCGTCGAACATCAGGCGAAGAACTCCCGAACCCGAAGCAGCGCGTCGGCCAGCGCGTCGATCTCCGCCTCCGTCGTGTAGATGCCGACGCTGGCGCGGGCGCTGCTGTCCACGCCGAGCCGGCGCATCAGCGGCTCGGCGCAGTGATTGCCGGCACGGACCGCGATCCCGGCCCGGTCGAGCAAGGTCGCCACGTCATGCGCGTGCGCGTTCTCCATGGTGAACGAGAACACCCCGCCCCGATCCTGCGCGTGCCCGAGCACACGCAGCCCCGGCACCTCCGCCAGCCGCGCCAGCGTGTGGTCGACCAGCTCCGCCTCGTGCTGCGCGATCGCGTCAAACCCGATCGCCTCCACGTAGTCGATCGCAGCACCCAGCCCGATCGCATCGATGATCGGCGGCGTGCCGGCCTCGAATTTGTGCGGGATTTCGGCCCAGGTCGTGCGCTCGAACGTCACCGTCCCGATCATGTCCCCGCCGCCCATGAACGGCGGCATCTGCTCCAGCAGTTCGCGCTTCGCGTACATGGCGCCGATGCCGCTGGGTCCGTACAGCTTGTGCCCGGTGAACACGTAGAAGTCGGCGCCGATCGCCTGCACGTCCACGTGCCGATGCACCGCCGCCTGGCTGCCGTCGAACAACACGCGGGCGCCATGCTGGTGCGCCAGCGCCGCAATGCGCGCGGCCGGCGTCACAGTCCCCAGCACGTTGCTCATATGCGTGATCGCGACGAGGCCGACCCGGCCATCCTCCAGCAGCCGCTCGAGCGCCGCCATGTCCAGCTCGCCGCCATCGGTGATCGGCGCGATCCGCAGCTCGACACCCTTATCGTCCCGCAGCATCTGCCACGGCACCAGGTTGGCGTGATGCTCCATCTCCGAGATCACCACGGCCTGGTCCGGCCGCATCACCCCCCGCCCGTAGGAATGCGCGACCAGGTTGATCAGCTCCGTCGCGTTCTTACCGAACACGATATCGCGCGGGTCCGGCGCGTTGAGCAGCCGCGCGATCTTGTCGCGCACGCCCTCATACGCCTCCGTGGTCCGCTCGCTCATCCAGTGCAGGCCGCGATGCACGTTGGCGTATTGCGTCTCCATGGTCTCGACCATGGCGTCGATCACCTGGCGCGGCTTCTGCGCCGACGCGGCGCTGTCGAGGAATACGAGCGGTTTGCCGTGCACGCTCTGCCCGAGGATCGGGAAGTCGGCCCGGACCCGCTCGACGTCGAACGTGGGCTTGGAGAGGACGTTCATGCCGCCCTCCGCTCCCACCACGCTTCGATCGCGCCCTCGAGCAGCGCGCGGGCGCCCTCATGCTCGATCGGGTCCAGCGCCTCGGCCAGGAAGGCGCGGACCAGGATGGCGCGCGCCTGCTCGTCCGGGATGCCTCGGGTGCGGAGATAGAACAGCTGGTCGGCATCCAGCTCGCCCACCGTCGCGCCGTGGCTGCACTTCACGTCGTCGGCGTAGATCTCGAGCTGCGGCTTGCAGTCGATCTCGGCCGTCGGGCTTAGCAGCAGCGCCTGGTTCATCTGATAGCCGTCGGTCTTCTGTGCGGCGCGCGCGACCTGGATCCGGCCCTGGAACACGCCGCGCGAGCGGTCCGACAGCACGTTTTTGACGGTCTGCCGCGACGCGCAGTTCGGCGCGTCGTGCTGCACCACTGTGGTGATGTCGCCGTGCTGCTGGCCCCCGAGCAACTGCGCGCCGTTCAGATGGACGGCCGCATTCGGCCCCTTGAGCCGCGCGTGGATCTCGGTCCGCGCGAGCCGGCTGCCGAGCGTCAGCACGAAGGTGTCGTAGACCCCGCCTGCCTCGATGTCGGCGAACCCCGTGTTGACGTGGAACGCCTCCGCCAACTCCTGCTGCAGCCGGATATGGACCAGCTTCGCGCCCTGCCCGACCGACACCTCGGCGACGGTGTTGTGAAGGTAGGTCCCTTCCCCGCGCGCGACCTCGATCAGCGTGAGCCGGGCGCCGGGCTCGAGATGGATGTGGTGGCGCGGGTGGAACGCGACCGGGCGGTGGTTATCGAGCCCGATCGAAAGCAGCTCCAGCGTGCCGGCATCGACCCCGGCGGGCACGTGGAGGTGCAGCCCGTCATCGGCCAGCATCGTGTTCAGCGCCACCATCGGCAGCGCCGGGTCGGGCAGGCGACCAAACTCCGGCCGCTCCGAGAAGGTCTCGATCGTGATCGCGTCCGGCGGCGTGGACAGCTCCGGCTGATACCGGCCATCGACCAGCACCAGGCGCGGCGCAGCGAGCGGCGGCGCCAGGTTCGGCGCTTCGGCGACCGCGGTCAGCGGCTCTTCCCAGCTGCTCTCCGCCAGCGCGCGCAGCGACGTGTATCGCCAAGCCTCGTCGCGCATGCTCGGCAGCCCGGCGGTCGCAAACGCCCGCGCCGCCGCGTCCCGCGCTGCCACGTCGCCGGGCAGCCGGTCGCGCAGACCGCGGTACCGCGCCAGGAACGCGTCCGCGCCGTTGGAGGGAACGTTGCTCATGCCGCGTCGGCCACCACCTGCGCGTAACCGTTCCGCTCCAGCTCGCGCGCCAACTCCGGCCCACCGGTGCGGACGATCCGCCCCTGACTCAGCACATGCACCCGGTCCGGCACCAAATGGTCCAGCAGCCGCTGGTGATGCGTGATGACGAGCGCGGAGAATTCGGGGCTGCGCAGCGCGTTCACGCCGTCCGCCACGATCCGCAGCGCGTCGATGTCGAGCCCGCTATCGGTCTCGTCCAGGATGGCGAGCTTCGGCCGCAGGACCGCCATCTGAAGGATCTCGTTGCGCTTCTTCTCGCCGCCGGAGAAGCCGACGTTGACATTGCGCTTGAGCATATCCTCCGGAAAATGGAGCCGCTTGCTCTCCGCCCGCGCCAGCCGCAGGAACGCCGGCGCGTCCAGCTCGTCCTCGCCTCGGGCGCGACGGATCGCGTTCAGCGCCGTGCGCAGGAAGTTGGCGTTGTTCACCCCCGGCAGCTCAAGGGGCGCTTGGAACGCCAGGAACAGCCCGGCCGCCGCGCGCTCCTCCGGCTCCATCGCCAAGAGATCGCGCCCCTCGAACAGCACCTCGCCGTCCGTGACCTCGTACCCCTCATTGCCCGCCAGCACGTAGCCGAGCGTGCTCTTGCCCGAGCCGTTCGGCCCCATGATGGCGTGCACCTGGCCACTCGGAAGGTCCAGGCTGATCCCGCGCAGGATCGGCTTGTCCTCCACACGCGCCTGAAGGTTTTGGATGTGCAGCATCAGCCGACCGACCCCTCCAACGACACGGCCAGCAGCTTCTGCGCCTCGACCGCAAATTCCATGGGCAGCTCCTTCAAGACGTCCTTGCAGAAGCCGTTGACGATGAGCCCGACCGCGTCCTCTTCCGACAGACCGCGGCTCCGGCAGTAGAACAGCTGGTCCTCGGCGATCTTGGACGTGGTCGCCTCGTGCTCGACCGTCGCGCTCGGATTGCGGCTCTCGATGTAGGGCACGGTGTGCGCCCCGCACTGGTCGCCAATGAGCAGCGAATCGCACTGGGTGAAGTTCCGGGCGCCCGAGGCGCGCGGCAGGATGCGCACCAGGCCGCGATACGTGTTGTCGGACCGCCCGGCGCTGATCCCCTTCGATACGATCGTCGAGCGCGTGTTCTTGCCGATATGGATCATCTTGGTCCCGGTGTCCGCCTGCTGGCGGTTGTTGGTCACCGCGACCGAGTAGAATTCGCCGACGCTACCCTCCCCCTGCAGGATGCAGCTCGGATATTTCCAGGTGATTGCCGAGCCGGTCTCTACTTGTGTCCAGCTGATCTTGCTCCGCTTCCCGCGGCAGGCGCCGCGCTTGGTGACGAAGTTGTAGATCCCGCCGCGGCCCTGGCTGTCGCCCGGATACCAGTTCTGCACCGTGCTGTACTTGATCTGCGCGTCGTCGAACGCGACCAGCTCGACCACAGCGGCATGAAGCTGGTTCTCGTCGCGCTGCGGCGCGGTGCAGCCTTCGAGGTAGCTCACTGAGCTGCCCTCGTCGGCCACGATCAGCGTGCGCTCGAACTGCCCGGTGTTGCGGGCATTGATCCGGAAGTAGGTGGACAGCTCCATCGGGCAGCGCACGCCCTTCGGGATGTAGACGAAGCTGCCATCGGTGAAGACGGCCGAGTTGAGCGCGCTGAAGAAGTTGTCAGCGGCCGGAACCACGGAACCCAGATACTTCCGCACCAGCTCCGGATATTCGCGCACCGCCTCGCTGATTGGGCAGAAGATCACGCCCGCCTTGGCCAGCGTGCTCCGGAACGTCGTCGCCACCGAGACGCTGTCGAACACCGCGTCGACCGCGACGTTGGAGCCCGACGGCGGGCTCAACTGCTCATCGGACTGCACGCCGGCCAGGATCGCGCGCTCCTTCAGCGGGATCCCGAGCTTCTCGTACATGGCGAGCAGCGCCGGGTCGACGTCGTCCAGGCTCTTCGGCGCGGGACGCTTCGGCGCAGCGTAGTAGTGGATGTCCTGATAATCGATCGGCGGATAACCGACCTTGGCCCAGTTCGGCTCCGTCATGGTCTGCCAGGCCGCGTAAGCCTGGAGCCGCCACTCGAGCAGCCACTCGGGCTCGCCCTTCTTCGCCGAGATCAGCCGGATCGTGTCCTCCGACAGGCCCTTCGGAGCGATCTCCATCTCGATGTCGGTCTCGAAGCCCCACTTGTAGCCGGACTGCGTGACGGACTGGACGGTATCGAGCGTTTCAGCGACTGCGGGCATTCAAAACCTACTCGGCAAGGGTGGCCGCGGGCGTGGCCGCGCGGGATGGGACGATGTCGGCAAGCGAGATGGTGGCGAGTGCGTCCATGACGACGCTGTTCACCTTGTCCCACCCGCCGCGGCAGCAGCAGCGGTCGGCCTCGCAGCTCGACGGCGAACCTTCGACGCAGGCGGTGAGAGCCACGGGCCCGTCGATCGCCGCGACCACGTCGGCCACGTGGATGGAGGGCAGCGGCCGCGCCAGCCGGTAGCCACCGCGCGCGCCGCGCTGGCTGACAACCAGCCCGCCAGCGGCCAGCGCCTTGAGCACCTTGGCCACCGTCGGCTCGGGCAGCCCGGTGACCGCGGCGATCCCAGGCGAGGTCTGCACCGCCTCGTCCCGGGCGAGCCGGACCAGCACCACAACGGCGTAATCGGCGAGTTTCGAGAGCCTCAACATGAGTTCTGCCCGGAAGGGGACCGGCGGAGTCCGGATTTAATGGAGATGTGCCAGCGACGTCCGAAGGTCAAGGGCTGCGGCGCCGGGATCCGCTGCCGAGGCTCTGGCCGTTCGGCGAGATTCGCTCCAAAAAGGCGCCGGTCGGACGGAGAGCGTGACCGTGCACTATGATCTGGTGATCCGCGGCGGAATTTGCGTCCTGCCCTGGGGCGAGGAGGAGACGGACGTCGGCGTCCGCGAGGGGCGCATCCAGGCGCTCGGGGTGCCGGCGAGCGCGGAGGCGTCGCAGGTGATCGACGCCGCCGGGCTGCACGTCCTGCCTGGGCTGATCGACCCGCATGTCCACCTCCGCGACCCCGGTGACCCGGCGGTCGAAACCGTCCCCACCGGCACAAAGGCTGCCGTGCTGGGCGGGCTCGCCGCGGTGTTCGACATGCCGAACACCGCCCCCGCCATCACCGACGCCGACCGGGTGGCATGGAAGCAGGGCTATGTCGAAGGCGCGGCGTGGTGCGACATGGGGCTCTATGTCGGTGCGACCCGCGCCAACACGCCGGCGCTGACGGAGCTGGAACTCGCGGACGGGGTCTGCGGCATCAAGGTATTCGCCGGGTCCTCGACGGGCGACCTGATGATCGAGGACGACGAGTCGCTCGAGCAGGTGATGCTGAGCGGGCGGCGGCGCATCAGCTACCACAGCGAGGACGAGTACCGGCTGCAGGAGCGCAAGGCCCTGTTCAAGCGCGGCGACCCGCCCAGCAAGCACATGGAATGGCGCGACGTGGAGTGTGCGTTCCTCGGCACGCGGCGGCTGATGGCGCTGGCGCGTGAGACGGAGCGGCCGGCGCATATCCTCCATGTCTCGACCGCCGAGGAGCTGGAATACCTGAAGGGGTACCGCGACGTCGCCACGGTGGAGGTGCTGGTCAACCACCTGACCCAAGTGGCGCCGGACGTTTATGAGCAGCTCGGCGGCTATGGCGTCATGAACCCGCCGATCCGCGACCGGCGGCATTACGAGGCGGCCTGGACCGCGGTGCGGGACGGGACGGTGGACACGGTCGGCTCCGACCACGCCCCGCACTCGCGCGCCGCCAAGGAGCGGCCCTGGCCGGACACCGCGGCCGGGTTGACCGGCGTGCAGACGATCGTACCGGTCATGCTGGACCACGTGAACGAGGGCCGTCTGTCGCTGACCCGGCTGGTGGACCTGATGTGCGCCGGGCCGGCGCGGGTCTACGGCGCGATCCGCAAAGGGCGGCTTGCCACCGGCTACGACGCCGACTTCACGCTGGTCGACCTTCGGCGCCGGCACCGGATCAAGAACAGCGCGATGGTCTCCCCGTGCGGCTGGACACCCTTCGACGGCATGGAGGTGACCGGCTGGCCGGTGGCGACGATCGTCCGCGGCCACGTCGTCATGCGGGACGGCGAGGTACTGGGTGGGCCGGTCGGGCGGCTGGTGCGGTTCGCCGGCTGACTTAGAACCAGCCGCTTCGCCGGTCTCCGGAGCGGATCGCCAGCACCAGGGCGCCGAGCGCGGCGATCTCGAACAGGCCGATTCGCTGCCGTGGCGGGTGCACGACGACGGTCTTGGCGCCGGGCTCGGCCGCCGTCAGCACATGCGCCTCGAACGCCTCGCGGCTGCCGTGATGGGCGGCCCACACCTTGGTGAACTCGGCCCCCAACAGGAAGATCTCGCAGGAGTAGTAGATCCAGAGCAGCACGACGATGATCGTGCCAGCCGCGCCGTAGCTGTTCGCAACGCTGGCGACGCCGATGTAATAGGCGATCAGCGTCCTACCGATCGTAAACAGCAGCGCGGTCACGAGCGCGCCGACGACCACGTCGCCCCACTTAAGCTTCCGATCCGGCAGGATCTTGTAGATCGCGGTAAACAGGGCCGAGATGATTACGAACGAGACCACGATGTTCGCGATCTGCAGCAGCAGCTTGGCTTCCGGCACGATCCCGATCACGTAGGCGCCGAATGCCTCGAGCAGTGCCCCGATGACCAACGAGACAATCAGGAGGAAGCCTAGGGTCGCGACCAGGCCAAGGCCCGTCGCGCGGGCCTTCAGCAACGCGCCGAGGCCGGCTTGCGGCTCGGCCTTCCAGATCGCGTTGAGGTCGGCCTGCAATTCGCCGAACGCGCCGCTCGCGGTGATCAGGAGGCTGGCAACGGCGAGGGCGGTGGCCCAGAACCCGTTGTGCTGACGCCCGGCGCTCGCGACCATGCTCTGGACGACACCCGCCGCCTGCTCGCCCATCAAGCCCTGGAGCTGGCCTTCGATGGCGCCCCGGGCCGCGTCCTGGCCGAAGGCGATGCCCGCGATGGCGATGCAAAGCACCAGCAGCGGCCCGACCGAAAGGATGGTGTAGAACGAGATCGCCGCGCCCTTACTCAGCGCGTTGTCGGCGATGAAGTCGCTGAACGTCTCCTTGATGTAGCGCCAAACGGTTCCGAGCATCTCGTCCGCCTCCTCCTTGGCAACGAGCCTTTATAGGAACGGTTGCGCGCGAATGCCCACTCAGGCGCCGAAGCCGCCGCCGCCGGGCGTCTCGATGACAAAGACATCGCCGGGGCCGAGCTCGGCCTGGCTTCGTCCGGAGAGCGTCTCCTTCGCGCCGCCCCGCCGCTCCACCCATTGCCGGCCAGGCGCCGCGTCCGCGCCGCCGTCGAGCCCGAACGGCGGCACCTCGCGCCGGCTGGAGACGAGGACGACCGTCATCTTTTCCAGGAATCGTAGCCGCCGGACCGCACCGTCCCCTCCGCGCGCCCGCCCCACGCCGCCGGAGCCACGGCGGATCCCGAACTGCTCCAGCACCACGGGGTAGCGCAGCTCCAGGATCTCCGGGTCGGTCATGCGGGTGTTGGTCATGTGCGTCTGGATCGCGGAGGCGCCGTCGCCGTCCGGCCCCGCCCCCATCCCGCCGCAGATCGTCTCGTAGTATTGTCTTGTCGCATCGCCGAACAGCAGGTTGTTCATCGTGGCCTGGCTGCAGGCCAGCCGGCCGAGGGCGCCGAACAGCGCATTGCACACCGCCTGGCTCACCTCCGTGTTGCCCGCCACTACCGCCGCCCCCGGCGCCGGCGAGAGGAACGTGCCGGCCGGGATGCGCAGCGTGATCGGCAGCAGGCAGCCGTCGTTGAGCGGGATGTCCTCGCCGACCAGGCAGCGGAACACGTAGAGCACCACTGCCCGGGTCACCGCCGGCGGCGCGTTGAAGTTCGCCGGCGATTGCGGCCCGGTGCCGGCGAAGTCGACCGTGGCGCTGCGCGCCGCCCGGTCCACCGAGACGGCGACCCGGAGCGGAGCGCCATCGTCCATCACGTAATCGAAGGCGCCGTCGCCGATCCGGTCGATCACCCGGCGCACGCTCTCCTCCGCGTTGTCCATCACGTGGCGCATGTACGCCCGCACCGTGTCCCAGCCGAACTGCTCGACCACGCGTAGCAGCTCCTGCACGCCGCGTTCGTTGGCCGCGACCTGCGCCTTCACGTCGGCCACGTTTACGTCCGGGCTCCGCGCCGGGTAATGCGCGCCGGTCAGCAGGGCGCGGAACTCCGGCTCGCGGAAGTGGCCCTCCTCCACCAGGAGGAAGTCGTCGATCACCACGCCCTCCTCTTCCAGCGTCCGGCTGTCCGGCGGCGTGCTGGCCGGGGTGGTGCCGCCGATATCGGCATGGTGGCCGCGGCTGCCGAGGAAGAAGCGGATCTCGCGGGCCGCCGGGTCGAACACGGGGGTGATGACGGTGACGTCCGGCAGGTGGGTGCCGCCGTTATAGGGATTGTTCAGGGCGACCACGTCGCCCGGCCGGAGCGAGCGTCCGCGGCTCCGGAGCACCGTCTTCACGCTCTCGCCCATTGCGCCGAGATGGACCGGCACGTGCGGGGCGTTGGCGACCAGGTTTCCCTGGCCGTCGAAGATGGCGCAGGAGAAGTCGAGCCGCTCCTTGATGTTGACGCTCATGGACGTGTTCTGCAGCACCGCGCCGGTCTGCTCGGCCACGTTCATGAACAGGTTGTTGAACAGTTCGAGCAGCACCGGGTCGGGCCGGTCGCTGCCGGCCGGGACGCGGCGGGCGAGCTTTTCGGTGCGGCGGAGCAGCATGTGGTCGCGCTGTGTCACCTCGGCGGTCCAGCCGGGCTCGACCACGGTGGTGGCGTTGGCCTCGCGGACCAGCGCCGGGCCGGGCAGACGATCGCCGGCCCGCAGCGCGGTGCGCTCGAACACGGGCGTCTCGTGCTCGCGCCCGCCGCTCCACATCCGGACGGTGTCGACCGGCTCCGGCGCGCCGGCCTCGCGGGCGGGAAGCGTCGGCTCCTGCACGGGGTCGCCGGCAGAGACCGCCTCGACGGCGACCAGCTCGGCTACCAGCGCCCGCTCCGGCGTGGCGAAGCCGAATCGGGCCCGGTGCGCGTCCGTGAACGCGCTGGCGATCCCTTCGGCGTCGGTCAGCGGGACGGGAAGCGCGGCTTCCGTGCCGGCGTAGCGCAGGTGCACGGAGCGGCGCAGCGTGATGCGCGACGGCTCCGCGCCTTGGTCGAGCAGCGCGGCGCGAGCGGTCTCGCTCAGCGCATCGGCCACGCGCTCGAGCTCTGGCAGCACCTCCGCCGACCACGGCAGCTCGACCGCCTGCTCCCGCAGCACCGCCTGGTCGGCGAGCCCCATGCCGTACGCAGAGAGCACGCCGGCGTAGGGGTGGATAAACACCGTCTCCATCCCGAGCTCGTCGGCGACCAAGCAGGCGTGCTGGCCGCCCGCGCCGCCGAAGCATTGGAGGGCGAAGCGGGCCGCGTCGTGGCCCTTGGCGACGCTCACCTGCTTGATCGCGTTGGCCATGTTGGCGACCGCGACGCGCAGGAAGCCCTCCGCCGCCTCGCGCGGATCGGCGCGGCCCATCGCCGCCCCGAGTTCGGCGAACTTCACGCGGACGGCCTCGGCGTCGAGCGTCTCGTTGCCGTCGGGGCCGAAGATGGCCGGGAAATGCGCGGGCTGGAGCTTGCCGACGCAGACATTGGCGTCGGTCACAGTCAGCGGGCCGCCGCGGCGGTAGCAGGCCGGGCCCGGGTTGGCGCCGGCGCTGTCCGGGCCCACCCGCACGCGGGCGCCGTCGAAATGGAGGATGCTGCCGCCGCCCGCTGCCACCGTGTTGATCGCCATCATCGGCGCGCGCATCCGCACCCCGGCGACCTCCGTCTCGAACGCCCGCTCGAACGCGCCGTCGTAGAGCGCCACGTCCGTGCTGGTGCCGCCCATGTCGAAGCCGATGATGCGGCGAAGCCCGGCGCTCTCGGCCGTGCGCGCCGCGCCGACGATGCCGCCGGCCGGGCCGGACAGGATCGCGTCCTTGCCGCCGAAGCTGTGAGCCTCCGCGAGCCCACCGTTGCTCTGCATGAAGAACAGCCGAACGCCCTCGAGCTCACCCGCGACCTGGTCGACGTAGCGGCGCAGGATCGGCGAGAGATAGGCGTCGACCACCGTGGTGTCGCCGCGCGGAACCAGCCGCAGCAGCGGGCTCACCTCATGGCTGGCGGAGACCTGGGCGAAGCCGGCCTCGCGCGCGAGCACGGCGAGCCGCCGCTCCATCTCCGGATAGCGCCAGGCATGGATCAGCGCGATCGCGCAGGCCTGCAGCCCGGACGCGCGGGCCTCGGCCAGCGCCGCCCGGGCTGCGTCCTGGTCGAGCTTTTCGAGTTCCTCGCCGTCGGCGCCGACCCGGCCGCCGACCTCGGCCACGCGCTCGTACAGCAAGGTCGGCAGCTCGACGCGGAGGTCGAACAGGCGCGGGCGGGCCTGGTTGCCGATTCGCAGCAGGTCGGCGAAGCCGCGGTTGACCAGCAGCAGCGTCCGCTCGCCCTTGCGCTCCAGCAGCGCGTTGGTGGCGACGGTCGTGCCCATCTTTACCTGGTCCACCAACCCCGGCGGGATTGGCTGCTCCGGCCGGAGCCCCAGCACGCCCTTGATCCCGGCGATGGCGGCGTCGCGATAGCGGCCGGGGTTCTCGCTCAGCAGCTTGTGGGTCGAGAGCGCGCCATCCGGCGCACGGGCGACGATGTCGGTGAAGGTGCCGCCGCGGTCGATGGAAAAGGTCCAGCCGGTCATGCCGGCCTTTATGCCCGGCTGCGGCCGGTCCGGCTATGCGGCGCGCTGCGGTTCCAGCACCGGCGCCATATCCACGCTGACCGCGAGCGTATGGTGGCCTCCGCCGAGCAGCACGCCGTGGATCGGGCTGACATCGGCGTAGTCGCGGCCCCAGCCGAGCCAGACATGCTCGTCCGCGACCACGAGGTTGTTGGTCGGGTCGAGGTCGATCCAGCCGTCCTCCGGACCGAGCCAGCACGACACCCAGGCATGCGACTGGTCGGCGCCGCACATCCGCGCCGCGCCCGGCGCCGGCACGGTGCGGATGTAGCCAGAGACGTAGCGGGCCGGCAGGCGCAGCGCGCGCAGCGCCGCGATCATCAGGTGCGCGAAATCCTGGCACACGCCCGCGCCGAGCTGCAGCACGCGCTCGACCGGGGTGGAGACGCCGGTGGCCTCGGGGTCGAACCGGAAGTCGCGGTGGATCCGGGCGTTGAGATCGAGCAGCCCGGCCAGGATCGGTCGGGCGGGCGGGAAGCTCGGCCTGGCCCAGCCGGCGGCCGCCTGCGATGCGGGGGCGAGCGGGCTGCCGAACACGAATTCGGCCGCGTCCCGCGCCGCCGCCGCGCCCTGGACCATGGCGACGACACGCTCCCAGGCGAGCGTGCCGGCCGGGTCCGGCAGCGCGCGGGGCCGGCGAACCTCGACCATCATGTCGGCGGTGACGGCAAAGCGCGTGTGCGGTTCGTCGAGCAGCAGCGCGGCAACCCGGTTGCCGAAATGGTCGTCGGACCAGGTCATGGTGGCGGCCGGGCTGGTGCTGAGCCGGAATTCCTGCACCGTTTGCCAGGGCAGGTCGCGCGGGCGCAGCCGCAGAAGATGCGCCGCGAGCTCGACCCGGCCGCCATAGGCATATTCCGTGACGTGGCGGACGCGGTAGTTCACCCGACCTCCAGACCGATCGCCTGGACCAGCGGCAGCAACGCGAAGAAGCGCCTGGTGACGCTGTCGGATAGCGCGGCGGTGTCGAACGCCAGGCTGCGGAGCGCAGGCGGCAGGGCGGTGGCGGCAACCACCGGGTCGGGCGCGGCCAGCACATCCTCGACGAAGGAAGTGGCGCGGTCGCTCAAATCCTGCGCCGCCCAGGCGAGGCCGGGATCGCCCGCTTGCTCCAACAGGGTAGCCACCTGCGCGTACTGATAGGCCAGCGCGCGTGGGTTCCCGTCATCGGCCAGAACCAGGTCAAGCACCGGGCCCGCCTGCAGCTGCGCCATATAGCGGCTTCGATACGTCAAGACGCTGTCGCAGAGCTCGAGCGCGAGCCACAGCGCGCCGTCGATGCGGCTGGCGGGCTGGTCGAGCACGGTGGCGAGCAGACGGGCGGTGGCGATCGCCCGCTCCACCCGGCGCCCCAGCTCGAGGAACATGCGGCCGCCACCGCGGACCATCCCGTCGGCGGCGACGCCGGAGATCGTGATGCCGAGGCGCTGCAGCGAGCTCGTCGCATGCACGAGCCCGTCCAGGGCCCACCCCGCACCGTCTAGCTCGGACCGCGCGGTCCGGATCGCGCCCAGGATCGCCGCGTGCGCCTCCACCGTCAGCCGGTCGCGCAGGCTGGTCGCGAGGCGGGCGACATGCTCGAGGCCGGCGCCCATCGTGCCGCCCGAAGCGAGCGCCAGGGTTACCGCGCCTTCCAGCCCGTCCATTCCGGCCTCGGGCACGCCGAGGTCGCCGAGGCAGGTGCCGAGCAGCTCCATCTCCGCCACCTCCCGCGGGAGCAGCGCGCCCCGGGCCCGACGAAGCAGCCCCGCGCGGCCGACCCGCGCCTGCATCTCCAGCCTCTCGACGTAGCGGCCCAGCCAGAAGAAGTCGTCCGCGACCCGGCTGGGCAGCTCGCCGCCCGCGCGCCGAGGCCGCAGGTCCGGCACCTTGCGGGGCTCGGGCCCGCGGATCTCGGCGTGCTCCTCACTCAAGACCCAGACGTCCTTGTAGAGGCTGTCCGCCGGCGGAGATTGGCCGGGATAGTGCTCCGGCTCGATCACGCGGGCGATACCGCCTGGCATCACGCGCCAGCCCGCGCCGTCGTGGATCAGGAACATACGCAGCGACACGGGCCGCGCATCGAGCCCCTGCACCGCTTGACAGGGGGCCTCCGACGGGGTGGTGACGGTGCAGCCGACGAAGCGCCAGGGCTCAGCCTCGATCTCTTCCTGCAGCGCGAGCCGTCGCTCCGGCGTGAGGCCCGCCAGCGGGGTTGGCGGCACGTCGGCGTCGAAGGCCGGGCGGACCGCCCAGCGCCGGAAGGAGGTGGCAACGGTTCGCTTGGCGCCATTGTCGGCGAGCCAGAGCGAGGGGACGGTCGCCAGGCGCAGCGGCTCGCCCAGCAGCATCCGGCACAGGCAGGGCAGGAAGGCGGCTATAGCCGGCGCCTCGATCAAGGCAGCGCCGGGATGATTGAGGATACGGACGGCGCCCCGGCGCGAGGCCTCGAGCAGGCCCATCACACCCCTCGGCTCCCGCCCCTCGTTCTCCAGCGAGTTCGAGCTCGTGGCCCGGCACGCGCCGGAACAGCACATCGATGCGCTTCAGCCCGCCCAGCGTCTTCAGGAACAATGCCCCGTCACGCACCGTCAGGTCCCGCCGCTCGACCAGGGCGCAGCCGAGGTCGCGGGCGAGCAGCAGGTGCTCCGGCCAGTGCGGGTCGGCGGCCCCGCTTGTCAGCATGGCGACGGACGCCGCCTGCTCCGGGCCGGACGGCGCGGCGCGGAGCAGCGCCTCGCCCCACGCGTCGAAAAACGGCCGCAGCTCGCGGATGGGAGTGGTCCGGAACAGCTCCGGCGCCACTTGCGCCAGCAGGCGCCTCGTTTCCCGAGCGATGCCGACCCCGGGCGCACCGTCGGTGCGGTCCGCGACCACGCGCCACTCGCCGTCCGGGCTGCGGATCAGGTCGGCGGCGTGGGCCTGGAGATGGGGTGGACCCGGGACCGCGCTGCCGCGGCAGGCACGGAGGAAGCCGGGATTGGCGAACACGAGCGCGGGCGGCAGGGCGCCGTTCGCCAAGGTCGCCTGCTCCCCGTACAGGTCCGCGAGCAGCGCCTCCAGCAGGCGCGCGCGCTGGATCAGGCCCTGTTCCAGAAAGTGGAACTCGCGCGCGGAGACCGGGAGTGGGACCGGGTCGCAGCGCCAGACGTGCGCCGAGCCTTCCTCTTCTGCCGCACGCTGCAGCCGGGCCGACCGATCGGCGAGGCCGGGACCATCGAGGCCGTGGATGGAGGCAAGGATGGAGCGCCAGTGCGGCCGAACGCCGCTCCGACCCGTCACCATCTCGTCAAACGCCGTCATGGCCGGGCGGGCACCAGGGCGCTGGTCCATAAATCAACTCGGGCGGGCGTCGGGCGGTGCACCTTCTCCTCCTGGGTGCTCCACGTCAGTGTGCCGCGCGGTCCTTAACGAAACCTTCAAGGCGGCCGAGGTTTCTCTCACGCTGCCGCGCTCGGGGCGAAGCGGGCAGGGTCGATCGCGCGCAGGATCCCGCCGGCCGGGCCGGGATCGCGGCCGGCGACCAGGTCGGCGACGAGCTGGCCGGCGGCGGGCGAGGTCTGGATTCCGTAGCCGCCCTGGCCGACGCACCAGAAAAACCCGGGCGCGTCCGCCGCCCAACCGAACGCAAGGCTGCGATCGGGGGTGAAGGTGCGCAGCCCGGCCCAACTGTGCTCGACGCGGCGGACCTCGATGTCGAGCGCCGCCTGCATGCGGTCGATCGCGATGGCGACGTCGAGCTCGTCGGGGCGGACGTCGTGGGCGTGCATGTCGGTCTCGTCGGCCGGGCTGACCATGAGCTTGGTTCGCGCCTCCGGCCGGGCGTACCAGGTGTGGCCGACGTCGCCGATGATGGGCCAGTCCTCGACCTGCCACGGCGCCGGGTCGATGACGCAGGCGGTGCGGCGCTTGGGCTGCAGGCCGAGCGGGGCGACGCCCGCGCCGGACGGCCACCTCGTCGCCCCAGGCGCCGCCGGCGTTGACCACCACGGGGGCCGAGAACAGGGCGCCGGAGCTGGTCTCGACGTGCCATTGTCCGTTGCGGCGTTCGATCCGGCCGGTGCGCTCGCGGAGCGCTAGGGTGCCGCCGCGGGCGCGCAACTGGCGCAGGAAGCCGCCGTGCAGCGCGGCCACGTCCATGTCGAACGCATCCTCCTCGATCGACCCGGCGACGGCGTAGTCCGGCCGCAGCGCGGGGACGAGTGCGGCGATCTCGGCGACGGAGGCGGCGCGCACATCCGTGCCTTCGGCGATGAAGCGCTCGAGCTCCGCGCGCTGCTCATCCGGCGCGAGGAACACGACTGGGCGACGGCGCAGCAGCGGCAGCGTCGGTGAAACCCGGCGGCGGCTGTTCGAAGAACTCGCGTGAGAGGCCGGTCAGCACGCGCACGTCCGGGGGCCCATAGTTCAGGATCCACATCGCGGCCGAGCGACCGGTGCGTGTGATAGCCAGCGGATTCCTCCGCTTCGATCAGCGCGGTGCGGCGATCGGCGGCGAGATGAGCGGCGACCGTCGCCCCGGCGATGCCCGCGCCGATGACGAGGGCATCGAATGCCTGTGTGTCCATCCCTTCAGCATCGGCAGGTCGCGCCCGAAGTTCAACCTCCATGCGCCGCGCTCGGCCGCTCATTC
Organism: uncultured Alphaproteobacteria bacterium; assembly: GCA_963708585.1. GTDB lineage: Bacteria > Pseudomonadota > Alphaproteobacteria > Acetobacterales > Acetobacteraceae > JAVVHH01. The sequence continues at coordinate 82,036 of CAVPSW010000003.1, forward strand.
CTCCCGGGGCGCTGCGGCCGTATATGACGCGACGTGGGCAGCGACAGTGTGCGAACCGGCCGCGAATATCCGTTGCGGCCCCTGGTAGGGATCGGCGTAGTGCTGCTCAAGCCGGACGCGGTGCTGCTGGTGCGGCGGGCCAAGCCGCCCTCGCTCGGGCAATGGGCCTTGCCGGGCGGCGCGCAGGAGCTTGGGGAGACCGCGGAGGCGGCCGCGCGGCGCGAGCTACGGGAGGAAGCGGGGCTTGAGGCCGGGACCGATGGTGCTGGCGGCCAACGTCGACAGCATCCACCACGACGAGGCCGGGCGGGTCCAGTTCCACTACACGATCCTGGACTTCGCGGCCCCCTGGGTCGGCGGCGAGCCGGTTCCGGGTGGGGACGTCTCGGCGGCCCGCTTCGCCCAGCTCGAGGCGCTCGAGCAATACGGGTTGTGGTCGGAGGCGCACCGGGTGATCGCGATCGCGCGCCGGCTAATGGGGGAGGAAGGCTAGCTCCGGCGGCGGCGGGGAGAGGCGCTGCCGAGGTTGAGCGTGGCGGCCATGCCGGCGCAGATCAGGCCCAGGCAGGCCGGGATCAGCCAGAGCGGCCGCACCATGAATGGCACCTCCAGCCAGTTCCAAGCCCAGGCCGGGCTGTGCTCGCGCAGCCAGGTCGGGCCGGTGTGGTCGAGCCAGACCAGGCCCTGGCCGAGCGTCAAGCCCGGCGGCGCCAGCGTCGCGAGCGCGACCGAGCCGACCAGGAACAAGGCTGCCAGAACGGCGAAGACGCGTGCGGCCATCACATGAACAGCTTGTCAGTCGGCATCCCCGCGTACAGCCGCGCGACCTGCTCGCCATAGCCGTTATAGATTATCGTCGGCACCCTCTCGCTGGACCCGAGCAGCCGCTCCGTGGCCTGGCTCCAGCGGGGGTGCGGGACGTCCGGGTTTACGTTGGCCCAGAATCCGTATTCGGCGGGCTGGGTCTGCTGCCAGGAGTTCACCGGCTGCTTGTCGGTGAAGTTGAAGCGGACGATCGACTTGATCGACTTGAACCCGTACTTCCACGGCACGACCAGCCGGATCGGCGCGCCGTCCTGCTTCGGCATGGCCTGGCCGTACATGCCGGTGGCGAGGAAGGCGAGCTCGTTGTTGGCCTCGTCGAGCCGGAGGCCCTCCCTGTAGGGCCAGTCGATGACGGAGCAGGCGCAGGCCCGGCATCGAGCGCGGGTCCTGCAGCGTCTCCATCTCAACGTATTTGGCGCTGGACGAGCGGGGCGGCGATCCGGACCAGGTCGCGCATCGGGAAGCCCATCCAGGGGACGGTCATGGCCCAGGCCTCGACGCAGCGGTGCCGGTAAACGCGCTGCTCCTGCTGCACGCGCTTGAGCAGGTCGTCGAGCCCGATTGTCATCGGCTTCTGGACCATGCCTTCGATGCTGATCGTCCACGGGCTGATCGGCATACGCTGGGCGGCGCGGGAAATCGACTTGTCGGTGCCGAACTCGTAGAAATTGTTGTAGGTGGTGACGTCGTCCTCCGGCGTGATCGGACGGCCAGCGGAGGCGAAGGCCGGGTTGGTCATCAGCGCCTCGGCACGGGCAATTCGCGGCAGGACGAGCGCCGAGGCGGCGCCGGCAAGGGCGGCTCGGCGGCCCACGGCCAGGGCTTGGGGCGTGGCCCGGTTCTCCGGGATTTCCCAGCCCCGCCGTCTCAGGATCACCATTTGCGCCGCCTCTTCACCGAGGAGCCACAGATTGAATTTAAATGGTGGCGGTGCAAGGGTCCCGTCAAGCGTGTTGCGCGCACTCCTGGAGACCGTTGGATGAACCTCGCCCAGTTCCCGCGCGTGAAACTTTGCCAGGCCCCGACGCCGCTCGAGTTCCTGCCGAACCTCACGAAGGCGCTGGGTGGGCCGCAGATCTGGATGAAGCGGGACGATCTGACGGGCATGGGGCTGGGCGGCAACAAGGTGCGCAAGCTGGAATTCCTGGCCGGCGACGCGCTGGCCAAGGGCGCGGACCACCTGGTCACGCAAGGGGCGGTGCAGTCCAACCACGTGCGGCAGACGGCGGCGGTGGCGATGAAGCTCGGCCTGCGCTGCACGGCGGTGCTGGAGCACCGGATCGAGACCAACGACCCCGCCTATCTCGGTAGCGGTAACGTGCTGCTGGACCGGATCATGGGGATCGCGGTCGAGTACCGGCCCGGCGGCACCGACATGCAGGCGGCACTCGAGGAGGTGGGCGCGCGGTTGGAGCGGGCGGGCGCCAAGCCTTACCTGATCCCCGGCGGCGGCTCGAACGCGGTGGGTGCCACGGGCTATGCGGCCGTCGCGCTCGAGCTGGTGCAGCAGGCCAACGACGCCGGGCTGCGGATCGATCGGCTCGTGCACGCGACCGGAAGCGCGGGGACGCAGGCCGGGCTGGTTGCCGGGCTGCACGCGCTGTCGAGCCCGATCCGGGTGCTCGGGATCGGGGTGCGCGCGCCGAAGGACCGGCAGGAGGCGAACGTGCTGAAGCTGGCGCGGGCGACGGCGGCGCACATGGGTGTCGAGCGCGAGCTGCCGGAGAGCGCGGTCGCGGCGAACTGCGACTATGTCGGCGAGGGTTATGGAAGGCCGACGCCGGGAATGGTCGAGGCGGTCCAGCTCGTCGCGCGAACGGAGGGGATCTTCCTGGACCCGGTCTACTCCGGCAAGGGCATGGCCGGGCTGATCGACCTGATCCGCAAGGGTCACTTCAAGGCGGAAGAGACCGTCGTGTTCCTCCACACGGGCGGCGCGACCGGCCTGTTCGGTTACGTCGACACGTTCAGCGCAGCTACGTGTCAAGTGCCGGGCAGCGCGCATCCGCTGCGCCACCGGCCGCATAGGCGCCTGCTGCGCCGCCGGCTCCTCGTGCGTGGCGGCCGCCGGGGTGACGGCCGGCTCCGCGCCGGCGGTCGGCTTCGGCCGGTTCATCATCGCGCCGGTCATCGGGATGAAGAACACGCCGACGTCCCGCTTGCTGTGCACCTTGCCCTCGTCGTCCTTGGTGTAGACGTAGAGGATCTGGCCACGTTTGAAGGGCTGGCCGATCGGGATCAGCATGCGGCCGCCGGGTTTGAGCTGCTTGAACAGGTCCGGCGGCGCGTATTGGGCGGCGCAGGTCACGATGATGACGTCGAACCCGTCCTTACCTCCGGCCAGCCGAAATAGCCGTCGCCCACACGGGTCTCGACGTTGTCGTAGCCGAGCGGGGTGAAGATCTTGCCCACGGCGCGGCCGAGCGGCTCGATGATCTCGATCGAGTAGGCCTTGCGCACGATGCGTGACAGCAGGCTGCTCTGGAAGCCGCTGCCGGTGCCGACCTCCAGCGTCACATTGCCCGGTTGCGGCTTGCAGACCTGGGTCATGTACGCCTGGCCGAGATAGTCGGACAGCGCCGAGCCATAGCCGATTGCCCAAGGCTTGGGATCGTCCTCATAGGCGCTGCCGCCCAGCGAGCGCATCTCGGGATAGTAGTAGTGGAAATACTCGCGCGGGACCTGTTCGAAGGCGCGCATGACTGCGGGGTCGGCGCTGCCGAGGCGCTCCGTCAGGTAGGTCTCGATCCGCTTCATGGCGACCGGCTTGCGGGCCTGGATGGCGTCGAACTGCGCGTCGGTGATCTCGACGGGGCGGCCGGAGCGGCGCATCGCCTCCTCGTAGCGCTCGCGGGTCCAGCCGGGTGCGGCGGCGGCGGGTGTGGCGAGAGCGGGGGCGAGCGGGGCCGCGAGCGCGGCGCCGAGCAGCGTCCGCCGGGTCAGGTGGTGGGAGATGGTTGCCACTCCAGTGATCTGCGGGCGAAAGGGAAGGTCGCGAAGACAATAACATACAGCATCATCGCGAGCACGAGGACGCGGTCGAAGCCCTCGCGCACGGCGAGCAGGTTGGCAAGCGGCGTTGCCATGACGGAGAACGCGCCGTTCAGCGCCCAGGCCCAGGGCAGCATGGCGCCGCCGGCGGCTCCGGCGCGGGCAAGCCCGAGCGGAAAGGGAATGCCGAGCGCCACAGATACCGGCGCGGTCAGCGCGACCAGCAGCGCGGCGCGGGCCGCCCAGGGCAGGTCGACTGTCGCCAGCATTAGCGGCTGCAGCCCGGCGAGCGCCGCGGCGCACCAGAGCAGGATGACGCCGGAGGCGACCGCAATGCCAAGGCGGAACCGGTCGGCGAGGAGGCTGCCGAGGCCGGAGAACACCAGCATGGCCGTCAGCACCAGGGCGAAGGCGCTCGTGCGGTCCGCCAGATAGAAGCTCGCCCTCTCGATCAGCACGATTTCGATGAACAGGAAGCCGAGGCCAAGGCTGCCGAAGTAGGCGGCGGCCCGCGCCGCGCCGAACCGGCCAGCGCGCCCGGCGGCGAGCGGCCGGACCAGTGGCACGGCCAAGACGAGAAGCGCGAGCACGGCGGCCTGGACGAGGACGGCGAGGTTGACGAGTTGCCCCACCTCCGGCTGCGGCAGGATCTCGATCCGGCGCAGAATGTCGGGCAGGCGGCCGAGCCGGAGCACGGAGTAGTAGAATGGCCGGTCGAGCGTGATCGGGCGGAGGTCGAAGGTCCGGCCGGACGGGGTGGGATCGCCGCGCAGCACCGTGCCGGCCTCGTCCGCCACCGCGTCCTGCGGCCCGCCCGCGGTCTCGACCTCCCCCCTCTCGAAGTCGACTGGCGGCAGGTCGTTGTAGATCTCCGGCCGGGTCGCAGGATCGGGGCCGGGCGCGTAGGAGACGTCGAACGAGCGCTCGTCGCAGAAAGCGCGCAGGGCCGCGATCCGGTCGGCGGTCCAGTTCTCGCGCGCGACCAGCACGCGCACGTTCCAGGCGGAGCGGTAGACGGCGACGTGGTCGGCCGGGTCGGCCACCCCGCTGGCGAGCAGGGCGTCACGCACCGTCGCCAGGACGCGGATGGCGTAGACCGGGAACTCGCGGATCGAGACCGGGAGCGAGAGCAAGCCGCCGGGGCGCAGTGCGCGGAGGTCCGCCTCGATCGCCTCTTCCGTGAAGGCGGCGGCATTGGCCTCACCGGCGTCCAGGAAGTCGCTGGCGACGTCGATCAGGTCGAACGTGCCCGGCGGCGCGAGCGGGCTGCCGGACGCGAGCCGGATCCGCTTGTCAGCGCTCGCGCCGGGCGCGGGGCCGATCCCGTGCTTGATTGCGCCACGCAGCACGGGGTCCGGCTCGAGGATTTGGACCTCTGCCGCCCCGAGCGCCAGGGCCTGGCGCGGCGCGAACCCGCCGGACGCGCCCTGGAGCAGGACGGAGGCGTGCGGGACGAGCAGGTATGGCAGGGCGCCGAGTTCGGCCGGGGCGTAATCAGCGCCGGCCGCCCCGGGCTTGGGCAGGGAGGCGATGCGATTGCCGTCGCGGTAGAGGCCGAACGTCGCGGGCGGGCCGGGGACGCCCAGCATGCCGGCGTCGTTCGACAGATCGATGTCGACCCGCTCGGTGAAGTCATCGAGCAGCGTGTAGAAGCCGCGGGGCGAGCGGATCTCGGCCACTTTGCGGGCGCCCGGGGTGTGGAGCGGGGCGTAGATCGCCTTGAAATCGTTGTAATCGCCCTGCGAGTCGACTAGCAGGGCGGCCTCGCTCGCCAGCAAGGCGACAAAGGCGGCCAGCAGGACGGGCCAGCGCCGTGCGAACGCCGCGCTTGCCGCCAGCGGGAGCAGCAGCGCGGGCACGAGTTGGAACGGACCGAGCGCGTACATCAGCAGCAGCACAAAGGCGGCGCCCACGCCGGCGCCGGTGAGGTCGAAGCCGTAGACCAGCCCGACCCGGCCCGCGTTCAGCACGAAGCACAGGCTGATATAGAGCCCGGCCAGGAAGAAGAACGGCAGCAGCGCCGCGTAGTAGAGGGCGATGTTGACGAGCTGCGGCAAGTAGGTGGCCGGGTTCTGCAGCTGCAGCGGGTTGAACGGGTTCGCCGCGGTCGCCCAGAAGCCGAACGCCGCCGCGGGGATCAGCGCCACCGGCAACCACCGGAGCAGCACCGGCCCGACCGGGATCAACCGCTCGCGCAGGAGCGCCACGGCGACGCCGCTCAGCGCGAAGCCGGCCATGACGATGGAGATGACCCAGTATCCGTATTCCGACCACTTCGCGACCGCGAAGTAGCGGGTGAGCGCAATCTCGTAGCCGACTGCCGCCCCCGAGATGAGGAACAGCGGCAGAAGCGGCGTCCTGGTCACGACGGCCAGACCCGGCGGCGAATCCAGTCGGCAAGCAGGGCGTCGAAGCGCGCGGGCTCGTCAACGAACAGCGCGTGCCCGGCGCCGCGGAACAGCACGGTCTCGGCCAGCCTGTCGTTGGCGGCAAGGTTGGCGGCCTGGCCGGCAAAGCGCGGCCGGACGATGTAGAGGATTGGCTTGTCGACCGAGTAGACCGCGTCCCGCCAGTAGCTGCGCGGGGCCGGATAGTTCGAGAGCGCGGCGGCGACGTCCGGCGGCGTGCGCAGCGCGTCCTCCGTCAACCGCCCCAGGTAGTCTTCACCCGGCGAGTGCACGAACATGCTGCGGACGAAGCGGCGCATCTGCGCCTCGCGATCGAGACGCGGGCCGCGCCGGGCGGGGACGCGCGACGGCGCCGGCGGCGGGTTCTCGCCGATCGAGTTGTCGATCAGCACCAGGCCGGCAATCTCCTTGTCGCCGTACTGGGCGACGTAGCCGAGGCTGTCGAGCACGCCGAGCGACCACCCGACCAGCACCACCGGCTTGTTGCCGAGTGCGGCGATCAGCTCGGCGATGTCCTGGCCGCGGCGAAGGTGGTCGTAGCCGGACGGCGCGATCTCGCTCTCGCCCTGGCCGCGCGGATCGAGCGCGACGACATGATATTGCGCCGCGAATGCCTCGAGCTGCGCCTGGAAGATCCAGGCCGGCATGGTCCAGCCCGGGCACGAACACGATCGTGTGCCGGGCGGGGTCGCCTTGCTCGATGATGTGGAGGCGCACACCGTCGCTGGTCGTGAAATGTGCGTCACGCGCCCAGCCGGCTGCGGGAAGCAGCAGGGCGAGGAGCACAGCGAAGCGAAGGCGGGTGAGGCGCATCAAGGCTTTATGGCCTCGGCGCGATCGGCCGTGTCAACCTGGCGGGCGTTGATCGGCCACGTTTGGGAGAGTGGTGTTGAGCGAGGGTGACGATCCGGGCCGAGTGCGGCAGCTCATCGCGGCGGCGGTGGTGCTCGCGGTGATCATCGCGGCCGGGCTGTGGCTGACCGGCGCGCTGCGGAGCACGGGCGCTATCCAGGATTGCGTGGCGTCCGGGCGGAGCAACTGCGCGCCGGTCCGATAACCTCAGAACCGGCGCGCGGCGGCGACGTCGGCGGGCTTCACGTCGCCATGCTTGTCGCCGAAATGGGCGAGCACGTAGTTCGCGACGGCGGCGATCTCCGGGTCCGAATAGCTCGCCCCGAACGCGGGCATGAAGGCGTCGCCTCCTGACGTGGTGATGTGCGCCCCATGCAGCACCACCTGCAGCAGGTTGGTGGCGTGCGGATCGTTCACCGTCTGGCTGCCGAGCAGCGCGGCATTGGCGTGCTCGAGCCCCTGACCGTTCCAGCCGTGGCAGCTCGCGCAGGCGCCTTGGAAGATCTGGAGGCCGAGCGCGTTCGCGTGGCTCTCATCCGGCGCCGGGCTGTAGGCGGTCGAGACTTTTACGGCCGGCGGATCGAGCGTGACGGGCGGCCCCGCCTCCGTCTTCTGCGGCGGGATCGTGCGCAGATAGGCGACCATCGCGTGGATGTCGTCGGGCTTGAGGAAGCGGAGGCTGTGCTCCACCGCGTCGGCCATGCTGCCGGAGGCGGCGCCGCGGCCGTCCGCGTAGCCCTGCGAGAGATAGCTCGCAACCTGCGCGTCCGACCAGGCGCCGATCCCGGAGTTGCGGTCGGAGGTGATGTTGTATGCCTCCCAGCCCTCGGTGACGGCGCCGGCGAATTTGTGGCCGTTGTCGAGGCCGTAGAGCGCGTTGCGCGGCGTGTGGCATTCGCCGCAATGGTCCAACGCCTCGACCAGGTAGTCGCCGCGGTTCCAGTCCGCGGGCTTGCTTGCATCCGGCTGGAAGGGATGGCCCGGGACGAACAGCAGGCGCCAGGCGCGCATCAGGTAGCGCTGGCTATAGGGGAATGCGAGCTGGGTGGCCGGCGTCGGCGCGTGCACGGCGGGCAATGTGAAGAGATACGCCTTGATCGCCAGCGCGTCATCCGTGCTCATCAGCGCATAGGCGTCGTAGGGGAAGGCGGGATAGAGCATCTCGCCATTGCGCCCGACGCCGCGATGGAGCGAGCGGACGAAGTCGGCGTCAGTCCAGTTGCCGATGCCGGTGTCTTTGTCCGGCGTGATGTTCGGCGCGTAGATCGTGCCGAACGGCAGCTTGAACGGCAGGCCGCCGGCGTATTGCTTGCCGCCCGGCGCGGTGTGGCAGGCGACGCAATCCGCCGCGGTCGCGAGGTAGCGGCCGCGCTCGATCAGCGCCGGGCCTTGCGGAAGGTCGGCGGAGGCGGTGACCCGCTCCTCCCCCTCCGGCCAGAAGAAGAACACGGCCGCGCCCACGATGACGACCAGCACGAGGACGAGGATACCGACGAGAATGCGTCGCATGGCGCGTCAGTCCGCCCCCACTTTGTGGTTCGCTTCGCGCGACGAGACCACAACCCCCGGCGCCGCCTTGCCGCGTAGTTGCGTGCGGTCGAACGGGTAGCGGCGCAGGCGCTGGCCGGTCGCGGCAAAGATCGCGTTGCCCAGCACGGGAGCCGCTGAGACGGTTCCGGTCTCGCCGATGCCGCCGGGGCTTTCGGTGCTGGGCACGACATAGACGTCCACCGGCGGCGACTGGTCGATGCGGAGCATGCGATAATCGTTGAAGTTGCTCTGCATGACCCGGCCGTTCTGGAAGGTGATGTCGCTGTACATCGCGGCGGTCAGGCCGAAGATAAGGCCGCCTTCCACCTGCGCGCGCACCTGATCCGGGTTGATGGCGAGGCCGCAATCCATCACGGCGTGGGCATGCTTGAGCTGGATCTCGCCCGCAGGGGTGACCGCGATTTCGAGCACCACGGCAAGATAACTGCCGAACGAGTTGTGCACGGCGACGCCGCGGCCAGACCCGGCGGGCAATGGATTGCCCCAGCCGGACCGTTCCGCGACGAGCTTCAGCACGTTCGCCGCGCGCGGGTTCTTGCCGAGCAGCGCGAGACGGTACTGCACCGGGTCCTTCCCGGCCTCCTGCGCGAGCTCGTCGACAAAACTCTCCACCACGTAGACGTTGTGCGTGGGTCCGACGCCGCGCCACCAGAGCACCGGGAACGGCGGGTCCTTGCGCACCCAGTCGACCTGGATGTTGGGCAGGTCGTAGGGAGGCTCCGCGGCGCCTTCGACAGCGTCCGCGTCGAGCTTGCCCTCGGGGAGTCCGCCGGGGACATAGCTGGCCATGACCGAGCCGCCGCCGACGTGGTCGACCCAGGCCGTCGGCATCCCGTTCGCGTCCAGCCCGGCGGAGATGCGGTCGTAATAGGCCGGGCGATACTGGTCGTGCTGGATGTCCTCCTCGCGCGACCAGATGATCTTCACCGGGTAGCTCACCTGCTTGGCGATCGCGACCGCCTGGGCGATGGAGTCCGCCGAGAGCCGGCGCCCGAAACCGCCGCCGAGCAAGTAGTTGTGGACGATGACCTTCTCGAGCGGCAGGCCGGTGATGTCGGCCGCAACTTTCTGCGCCATGGTGGGCACCTGCGTGCCGACCCAGATCTCGCACGCATCCGGGCGCACATGGACCGTCGTGTTGATCGGCTCCATGGTCGCATGCGCGAGGAACGGCAGCTCGTAGGCGACCTCGACGCGCTTGGCTGCGCTCCCCATCGCGCCATCCGCGTCACCGACACGTCGGGCCATGATCGGCGTGCCGTTCTGATGGGCGTCGCGCAGCGCCGCGATGATGTCGGGGCTGGAGAGATGCGCGTTCGGCCCGTCATCCCAAGTGATGTCGAGCGCGGCGAGACCCCGTTTGGCGGCCCAGAAGTGATCGCCCATCACGGCGACGGCGTCGTCGATCCTGACCACGTCGCGCACGCCCGGGATTTGGCGCGCCGGGGCGTCGTCCACATGCGAGAGCTTGCCGCCGCGCGTCGGGCAGGCGGCGACGGTGGCCACCTTCATGCCGGGCACGCGGACATCGATGCCGAAAATCGCGCTGCCATCGGTCTTGCTCGGCGTGTCCACCCGCGGGGCCGGCTTGCCGATCAGGGTGAAGTCCTTCGGGTCCTTCAGCGCGACGCTCTGGGGCACGGGCTGGTGCGCGGCGGCCTCGGCGAGCTCGCCATAGCCGAGCGTGCGCCCGCTCGGCCGATGCGTGACGACGGCGCGCTGGGCGGTGCACTCCGAGACCGGCACGCCCCATTGCTGCGCGGCGGCGGCGATCAGCATGGTGCGCGCGGCGGCACCGGCCTGGCGCAACGGCGTCCAGGCGCCGCGGATCGAGGTCGACCCGCCGGTGGACTGCGATTTCAGCTGCGGCTGCTTATAGAGCGCCTCGTTCGGCGGCGCCGCGACCACCTGGATCTGATCGAGCCCGACCTCGAGCTCCTCGCAGATCAGCATGGCCTGCCCGGTGTAGATCCCCTGCCCCATCTCGACGTTCGGCGCGATGATGGTGATGGGACCGGTCGGCGGGATTCGGATGTAGCCGCCCGGCTCGAAGCCCTTGAAGCCGCCGTTCGGGCTCGTGCCCTCGCTGCCCTGGATGACGTGCAGGCCCGGCTGCTCGCCGGCGGCGTGCGCTTTCTGCCGGGTCCCTGTCGCAGCGAAGGCGATCAGCAGCCCGGCCCCGCCGAGGAAACGGCGGCGGGCGAGGTCGGGGATGCCGTAGGCGGGGGTGTCACGCATGGTCATTACCCCTTCGCCGCCTGATGGATGGCAGCACGGATGCGCGGGTAGGTGCCACAGCGGCAGATGTTGCCGGACATGGCGGCGTCGATGTCGGCATCCGCCGGGTTCGGGTTGCGCGCGAGCAGGGCCGCGGCCGACATCACCTGGCCCGATTGGCAGTAGCCGCACTGCGGGACTTCGAGCGCGATCCAGGCATCCTGAACCTTCTTCCCCGTCGGGCTCCGGCCGACCGCCTCCACGGTAGTGACCTCGCGGGACCCGATGGCGCTCATCGGTAGCACGCAGGAGCGCACCGGGTTACCGTCGAGATGCACGGTGCAGGCCCCGCACTGCGCGATACCGCAGCCGAACTTCGTGCCGGTCAGCCCCACCACGTCACGCAGCACCCAGAGCAGCGGCATGTCGGGCGGCACGTCGACGGTCTGGCTCTGACCATTGACCTTGAGGGTGAACATGGGGAGCGGCTCCAACTGGCGCGTCGACATGGCGCAGCCGCAGAACAGTATGCGGCGCCCGCAGTTCCGAAGAGGAAGTGCGGGCGCGTTCACTAAGTTAATCTGGTAGGGTTAGTGCGCGATCTCCCGCGAGGGCGCGGTGCCGGAGCGGAGCTGCTCGTCCTGCATGCTGACCGCGATCAGGACGGCGACCAGCAGCAGCGCGAGGCAGACCCCGAAGGCGAGGCCGAACCCGGACGCGAGCGCGGTGCGCGCGCCCGCGAGGGCCGACGTTGCGGCGCCGCCGGAGCGGAGCGCCCCGAGGTCGACGGGCGGCAGGCCCGCCTCGGCGAGCCCGGCGTTGAACTGGGAGGTGAGCACCGACCCGACAATGGTCGCGCCGAACGCGCCGCCCATCGAGCGCAGGAACAGCAGCGACCCGGTCGCCGCGCCCACATCGCGCCGCTCGGCCGCGTTCTGCACCTGCATCAGCACCGCCGGCATGGTGATCCCGGTTCCCAGTCCGAGCAGCCCGGAAAGCGGAAGCACCAGCCAGAGCGAGCCGCCGCTGGCCCGCATCGCCAAGCCGAGGAACCCGGCCGTGCAGCAGATCAGCCCGGCGATGACGATGCCCTTGGTTCGCCCGAAGCGGCGCGCGGCCTGCCCGCCGACATAGGCCCCGATCACGCTGGAGGCGAGGAACGGCATCACCAGCAGGCCGGAGGTCTCGGCGTCGAACTTCTGCACGAGCTGGAAATAGAGCGGCAGCAGGAACGTGGCGCCGAACAGGCCGAGCGAAGTGAAGAACGCGATCAGCACGCCGCGGGAGAAGGTCGGGTTGGCGAACAGGTGCGGCGGCAGGATCGGGTCGGCGGCGGCCCGCTCCTGCCAGAAGAGGCTGCCCAGCATAACGACCCCCGACACGCCGAGCCCGATCACCGGCGCGGAGCTCCACGGCAGCTCGACCCCGCCCCAGCTCAACATCAGCAGCAGCGCGGTCACGCCCGCGACCAGCAGCGCCGAGCCGGCATAGTCGATCTGCACCTTCCGCGGCGCGTGGCGGATCATCTGCAGCGCGCGGTTGCACAGCAGCATGGCCAGGAGGCCGACCGGCAGATTGGCCCAGAAGATCCAGCGCCAGGACAGGTTGTCGGTCGCCCAGCCGCCGACGATCGGCCCGGCGATGGAGCTGAGGCCCCACATGGAAGCCATGTAGCCCTGGTAGCGGCCGCGCTCGCGGGGCGCCACGACGTCCGCAATGGCGGCCTGGGCCATCGACATCAGCCCGGCGCCGCCGAGCCCCTGCACGGCCCGGGCGATGATGAGCTGCGGCAGGGTCTGGGCGAAGCCGCAGGCGAGGCTGGCGACGATGAACAGCGCGAGGCTCGGCAGCAGCAACGCCCGCCGGCCCCAGATGTCGGAGAGCTTGCCGATGATCGGCGTCGCCGCGGTGCTGGTCAGCAGATACGCGGTGACGATCCAGGACAGGTGGCCGAACGCGTTGAGGTCGGCGGCGATCGCCGGGACCGCCGGGATGATGACGGTCTGGTCGAGCGAGGACAGGAAGATGCACAGCATGATCCCGGAGATGACCCGCAGGATCTGCTGATGGGTGTAGCTCGGGATGTCACCGGCGTCGGCCATGGGACGTGCATAGACCTGCTGCGGCGGCGCACAAAGTCTTTGGCTGCAAGTGGGGGAGACCCCCGGGTCGAGCCCGGGGGTGACGCTTCGGTTGGTCGTCGCCGGGCTTGACCCGGCGATCTCTCGCTAGGAGCCGGCGGTGCCGGGCTCGGCCATCTTCTGGTGCAGCTTCGCCAGCATCGGCGCCGGCGTGACGTGGGCGATCGCGGTCTGGATCTTGTTCTTCCAGCCGGCCACGACGCTGCCGGTGTCGTCCATCATGGCTTCCCAGCCGGTCTCGGCGACCATGCCGGCGTCGTCCTTCTTCGCGACGCCCACGGAGGTGTCCATCAGGTCGCCGCGCTTGAAGAAGTCGGTCTCGGTCGGGCCCGGCATCAAGCACGTCACCGTCACCTTCGAGCCCTCATGCTTCAGCTCGGCGCGGATCGCCTCCGAGAGGCTGTCCAGATAGGCCTTGGTGCCGTTGTAGACGGCCTGGTAGGTGCCGGGCATGAAGCCGGCGATCGAGCCGGTGACCAGGACGCGGCCCTCGTCCCGCTGCTTCATGGCGCGGGTGACTTGGTGCAGGAGGTAGGTCGTGCCCATCACGTTGGTGTCGATCACCTTGCGGATCTCGTCCCAGGACTGATCGGTGAAGCCCTTGCCGAGGCCGCGCCCGGCATTCGCGCACAGCACGTCGATCTTACGGCCGCCCACCTTCTGCAGCAGCGTGTCCACGCCCTCGGTGGTGGACAGGTCGGCCTCGACCGCCTCGACGGTGCCGCCCAGCTTGCTCGCGGCCTGCTGGATCTCCGGTTCGTCGGCGACGGCCACCACCGTGTAGCCCTTCTCGACCGCGATCCTGGCCAGTTCGTAGCCGATGCCGGTGGACGCGCCGGTGACGACGGCGAGCTTTTGCGAGTTGTCGGACATGATGCCCTCCTTGTGGGTGTGCTCGGAGGACGCCCCGGCCCGGTGCCGGGTTTGCTCACATGGGTGTTAACAGCGGACGAACGCGTGTTCCCGGAGCAGCGCGTCGACGATCACGGCGCGCTGGGCATAGGTGTGCTCGGCGGCGATCCGGGCGCGGGCGGCGGCGCCGATGGCGGCGGCGCCGGCCGGGTCGAGGCGCAGGAGGTGGTCGGCCACGTCCTGCCCGTCGCGGGCAACCAGCACTTCGCGCTCCGGTTCGAGGAACAGCTCGATCCCCTCCCAGGCGTCCGTGATCAGGCAGGCGCCGGCGCCGGCGGCCTCGAACACGCGGGTGGCGGGCGAGAAGCCGACCGCGGCCATGCTGTCGCGGGCGACATTCAGGACCGCGAGGGCGGAGCAGTTGAAGGCATTGTGGTCGGCGGTGCCGACATGGCCGATCGCACGGACGTTGGGCGGCATGGGCTTGTCGTGCCAGCCATTGCCGCCGAGCAGGAAGGACCGGGACGGGGCGCGTCTTGCCGCCTCGAGGAAGAACGCCTCGACCCGCGCCTCGCGGTCGGGCAGGCGGTTGGCGAGGAAAGAGAGGTCGGCGGCGAAGCGCTTGTCGGACGGGACCGGGTGGTGGGTGGCCGGGTCGAGCGCGTTGTAGATCGGGACGCAGCGCCTTGCGCCGAGCGCGGTGTAGGCGGCGACCACGGGCGGGCCGCCGCCATAGGTGAGGACGAGGTCGAGGTCCGGCAGCGCGGCGCGGAGCGTGTGGCCGGGGTCGGCGCGCATGGCGTCGAGCGTCGCGGCGGCGTCCACGTCCCAGAAGATACGGAGCGCCCCGGGCCGGGCGCGGTCGAGGATGCCGCGGAGCAGCTCGTCGTCGAACACGCCGACGCCGCTTGCCTTCACGACGACATCGGCATCCCGGGCTTCGGCCAGCACGCTCCGCAGCCCGTCCGCAGTGGCCGGGTAGACAACGGAGCGGGCGTAGTGCGGCGGGTCGATGTCGCGGTGGCGCTGCCGGTCGAACGCGTCCGGTTCGTAGAAGGTGATCTCGTGGCCGAGCGGGGCGAGCGCGGCCAGGAGGCCGCGGTAGTAGGTGGCGGCGCCGTTCCAATACGAGGAGAGCAGGCTCGAACCGTGAAAGGCGATCCGCATCAGCGCTCCAATTGCCGGATGATGCCGAGCAGCTCGTCCGCCCGGTGGCCGCAGGTGTGGCGGGCGCGGATCGTCTCGAGCCCATGCGCGGCCAGGCGCTGGCGCAGCGCCGGGTCCCGGATCAACGCCTCGAGTTGGGTGCGCATCTCGGCGCCATCGCGGGCGGTGAGGAAATCCTCGCCGGGCGTGAACAGGCCCTCGCGGTCCTCCCAGGGCGCCGAGACCAGCGGGATGCCGCAGGCGAGCGCCTCGAACACACGGATGGTCGGGATGCCCGGCAACTGCTCGGCATAGGGCCGGCGCGGGACGTGCACGGTCAGCAGATGCTCGGCGAAGACCTCCGGGCGCGCGGTAGTTGGGCAGCCAACCGCGGTAATGCGCGCCGTAGCGCTCGAGCGTGGCCAGGGCCTCGTCGGGATAGCGGACGCCGTGCACGTCGAGCGGGAGATGCAGCGCGGCCATGGGTTCGAACAGGAATTCCTCGAGCTCCGCCGTACGCTCGCCGTCGCCCCAGTTGCCGATCCAGACCGCGCCCTCGCGCGCGTGCTCCTGCTCCGGGCGGCCGGAACAGCTTGGTATCTGCCGCCTCGTGCCAGACGAACACGCGCTCGGCAAAGCCGCGCTCGCGATAGACGGCGGCGAGCGCCTCGCCGAACGCGAGCACGCCGTCGTAGCCGGTGAGGTCGTATTGTGCCATCGCGTCCGGGTCGCTCACGGCCCGGTGGTGGGTGTCGTGGAACAGAAGCAGGAAGCGCCCGTCATCCCGCCGGACGTCGCCGAGCCGCGCGACCAGCGAGGGATCGTTCCATTCGTGCACGACCACCACGTCGGCGCCGCGGACGAGGTCGGCCGGATCGACCTCCTTGGCGTATTCCGCGGTGCTCAACTCGGGAAACCAGCTCTGCCAGGCGTCGGCCGTCTCCAGGCCGGCGTCCGCGATCAGGTTCTGCCGGCTCCAGCCGCCATCGGGCTCGTAGGCGGACACGTCGTGCCCGCGGGCGACCAGCTCGCGCAGCACGCCCCGCAGGAAGTGCGCGTTGCCGTGATTCCAGCAGGAGGAGAGCGAGTGGGTGAAGTAGACCAGGTGCATCAGACGGGAACGCCAACCCGGCGGTGGACGGCGAGCGTTCCTTCGACGGTTGCCTCGATCGTGTAGCGGCGGGCGCGCGCAGCGGCGCCGCCATCGCCGGGCTGGTCGAGCGCGTGGCGGAGCGCGGGGAGCCAATCGTCATCGCCGCGGACGAAGGTGGCGGCGCCGTCCCACAGCTCGCGAAAGGTGGGGATGTCGGAGAGCACCAGGCGGGCGCCGGCGAGTGCTGCTTCCAGGACGGACAGGCCGAACGGCTCGTAGAGCGCCGGCGAGGCGAACACGCGCGCGCTTGCGTAGGCGTCGGCCATGTCCTCGGGACCGAGCGTGCCGAGCAGGTCGAGGTTGGGCAGCGCGATGGACGCGCCGTGGGGACCCATGACCGGGCCCGCTGCCCGGATGGGCGCCCCGAGAGATGGGGCGACGCGGTCGAGCGCGGCCGCGCCCTTTCCGTCGTCCCATAGCCGCCCGGCCGTGAGCACATCCCGTTGGCGCGGAGATCGGCCCGACGCAGGGGCCGCGCCATTATGCACCACGGTCAGTGCGACCGGGCCGTAGACTGCCTGCACGGCGTCCGCATGCGCCCGCGTCGGGGCGATCACCGCGTCAGCCGCTCGAACCCCTGCCGCAGTCGCCTCCGCACGCCAGTGGAAATCGTCGGGCAACGGGCCGCCGCGAACGGCGCGCCACCAGGTGGCGACGCAGGAGTGCGCCATGGCCACGACCGGGACCGCCCATCGCTCCGGACCCGCGAAGGCCGGGGCGTGGAGATGCACGGCGCTGACCTGCGCGCGCGAGGCGAGCGCCCGCAGTTGCGCAGCCGCGTTTGCGAGCGCGTCCGGGGTGGAAGCGGTCCAATCGAGCGGCAGGTCGGTCTCCAACACGGCGACTCCAGCCGCCATCGCCTCGTCGCGCTGCGCCGCGTCGGGCGCCGGGCCGAGGACGGCCACGAGCGGTCGCACGCCGCGCTCCGAAAAGCCCCGCGCCAGATCCAGCGTATAGCGCCAGATGCCGCCCACCGCGTCCGTCGTCATCAGAACGCTACGGACTGGGCGGCTCAACCCGTCCGGCACGCCCCCTCCAGCTCCGGCAGGGGCAGGGGCCGCTCGTCCTGGATGTCGGAAAAGCGGGTGAACTGGCCGAGATAGTGGGCGTGCGCCCGCTCCCAGGCTTGGTCGTCCGGCGCGCCGAACAGGCGGCGGTAGTCGGGCGAACTGGGATACGGATAGAGCGGCACCGGGTCGTTGGCCCAGACGCCGTTGGCACGCAGCCCGTCGCGCCAGCGAGCGACCATCGCCGGGTCGTCATCGGCGACTTCGAGCAGGTTGGCTTGCACGAACGGCACGTGCTGGCGGGCGAGCTTCAGGAGATCGGCTAGCTCGTCGGTGGTGAGCTTGCAGCGCTTGTCGAGCGCGGCGCGGCCGTCCTCCGTCAGGCTCTCGACCCCGGCCTCGATGGAGACGCAGCCAGCCTGGCCGAGCAGCTCGATCATCTCCGGCTTCCATAGGTCAATGCGGGTCTGCACGCCGAACTCGACCCGGCGCTCGACCAGCGCCTCCAGCAGAGGCCGGTTGGGGAGAAAGATCTCGTCAATGAAGTAGACGTACTCGGCCCCCTGCGCGATGAGGCCGTCGATCTCCTCCAGCAGCGGGTTGAGGTCGCGGCGGCGGTAACGGTCGCGGAAGTCGATCTTGGCGCAGAAGGTGCAGGAGTAGGGGCAGCCGCGGGAGGCCTCGACCTCCGCGCCGGGCGCGTGCGGGGCACGGTCGAAGCGGTGGTGGTGATGGTGATGGCGGCGGATCCACTCGTCGGGCCAGTGGAGCGCCGGCTGGTCGGTGAAGACCGTCGCCTGCGGACCCCCGCTCTGCACGAGAACGCCGTCCCGCAGCACAGCCGTGCCGGGGACGGTGCCGGGCGCGCCACCGGCGGCCAGCGCGGCCACCACCTCCTCGCACTCGCCCATGACGACCGCGCCGACGCCGAGCTTGCGCAGGGTCGCGCCCGGGGTCGCCGAGCCGTGCGGGCCCACGGCGACGGTCAGGCCGCCCGCGCCGCCCAGCGCGTCCAGCATCTCGCGCGGCACGCGGAGTTCGGGCGGGGCGCAGCGCCAGAACAGGTAGGAGGGCGCGGTGGCGACAACGGTCATGGCCGGGCCGAACGCGCTGACCTGCGCGGCCAGCTCGGCGTAGCTCTCGCCCATGAGGTGCCCATCGAGCAGGAGCACCTCGTGCCCGTCCCGTCGCAGCGCGGCTGCCGTGTAGCCGAGCTCGAGCGGCAGATGCGGCTCGCGGCAGCCGAAGTAGATGCTGCCCTCGAACGTCCAGGGCGGGTTGAGAAGCGCGACCTTCACTGCGCCGCCGTCTCCAGCGCGGCGCGCTCGCGCTCGATCCAGGACGCCAAGCGCTGCAGCCCGTCGCGCCACGGCAGCGCCGGGCCGAGCCCGAGCGCCTGGCGCGCGCGCGACGTGTCGGCGACGAAGTAGCGCTGGTCGCCAGGGCGCCAATCGGCGAAGCGCAGCTCGGGCTTGCGCCCGGTGATCTCGCCGATCTCCGCAAGCACCTGCAGCAGGGTCACGGCGTTGGCGGGGCCACCGCCGAGGTTGAACGCCGTCCCGGACACCTGCGCGATGCGGGCCCAGGCGGCAAGATAGGCGTCGACCGCGTCATCGACGAACAGCACATCGCGCACCTGCCGTCCGTCGCCGTAGATGCTGATCGGCCGGCCGGCGCGCACCGAATAGAGGAAATGCGCGAGCCAGCCCTGGTCCTCGGTGCCGAGCTGGCGCGGGCCGTAGATGCAGCTCATCCGGAACACGCAGGCGGGGACGCCGAAACTGCGGGCGTAGTCCAGCACGTATTGGTCCGCCGCACCCTTCGAGCAGCCATAGGGCGTGTAGAAGCAGAGCGGGCGGTCCTCGCCGATGCCGCGCGCGCGCAGGCCTGGATCTTCCGGCAGATAGGCGTCGCCGTCCCTGGCGAGCCGGACGTCGCCGAGGGCGCCGTAGACCTTGTTGGTGCTGGCGAAGATCACCGGCGGCGGCCGGTCCTGCCGCCGCGCCGCCTCCAGCACGTGCAGCGTGCCGCGGAGATTGACGTCAAAGTCGCCTTCCGGGTCGGCCAGGCTCGTCGTCACCGCAACCTGCGCCGCGAAGTGGAACACGGCGGCGGCCCGGTCGACCGCGCGGTCGAGCTGCTCGCGGTCACGCAGGTCGGCGACGATCGGCTGGATTCGGGCGCCGTGGCGAAGGCGGAGCCAGTCGAGGTTCGCCTCCACGCCCGGCCGGGTCAGCGCGTCGAAGATGATGACCTGGTGACCGCGCCCGGCTAGCCGGTCCGCCAGATTGCTGCCGATGAAGCCGGCGCCGCCGGTGACCAGAACGGGGCGACCATCGCCCACCGGCGCGGGCCGATGGGGCCTCATGCGACGAGGCCGCGCTGTTCGAGCTCGCGCCGCGCGTCGCTGACCCGGTCCTCCGCCTCCTGCTGGCGGACCCACTCGGCCAACTCGCCGAGACTGTCCTCGAACCCGCGACGCGGCTGGAAACCGAGCACGTCGCGGGCCAGGCTGATGTCGGCAAAGCAGTGCCGGATGTCGCCGGTGCGGGCCTTGCCCATCACCTCCGGCGTGATGTGCGGCAGGCCCATCGCCTCCGCCAGCTCCTTAGCGACCTGGAGGATGCTGACGTCCCGTCCGCTGCCGATGTTGAACACCTGGCCGGGCGCACAGGGATGCTCCAGCGCCAGCAAGAACGCGCGGGCGACATCCTCGACATGGACGAAGTCGCGCCGCTGCTCGCCGTCCTCGAACACGAGCGGGCGCTGCCGGTTCTGCAGGCGGGAGGCGAAGATGGCCAGCACGCCGGTGTAGGGGTTGGAGAGCGCCTGGCCCGGCCCGTAGACGTTGAATAGACGCAACGCGACGCCTTGCATGCCGTAGGCCGGGGCGACGGTCAGCGTGAGCCGCTCCTGCACGTACTTCGTCAGCGCGTAGACGGAGGCGAGGTTGGGCCGCTTCCACTCCGGGGTCGCGATCGGGCTCAGCACCTTCTCGTCCGGCCCGACCGGGTCCCAACCGCCGGGCCCGCGCCCGGCCGGCCGGGTCACGTCGTCCATGCGCTCGCCGGATGCGGACCGGTAAAGCCCCTCGCCGTAGATGCTCATCGAGCTGGCGACCACCACGCGGGCGACCGGCCGGTCGATCAGCGCCTGGAACAGGGTCGCCGTGCCACCGTCGTTAACCGAGACGTAGCGGTCGATCGCATACATGCTCTGGCCGACGCCGACCTCGGCCGCGAGATGGATGACACTGTCCACCCGTTCGAGCGCGGCCGAGACCCGGTCGAGGTCGCGGACGTCGGCGCGGATCAGCTCGACGTCTTTCAGCGCCGGGTTGCGTGGGGCGGCGCCGCGGTGGACCTGCTCGATCAAGCTGTCCAGCACGCGGACCTCATAGCCGCGATCGAGGAGCATCCGGACGACGTGACAGCCTATGAACCCTGCGCCACCGGTGACGAGAACCCGTGTGGTCATGCCAAGGTCATCCCGAACGCCTCCAAATCGTGTCTCGTCCAACGCCGCTTCGCCCCCCGGCCCGCGAATCGCCAGGGGTACCATCTTCTTTGTAGCGGCAAGATTTCAGAACGGCGCGAGCCTTAGTAGCTCACAATTGCGTGAGCGACTTACGCTGCCTGACCTGCGATGACCCGGTTGGCCTCCCGGAGCGCCTCGGCGAACACGTCCGGCGGCACGGCGCCGGAGAACAAGACGTGCCGATCCAGCACGAAGGTCGGCACGCCGGTCAGCCCGGCGCGACGGACTGCCTCGTCCTCGGCCAGCACGTCACGCCGGCCGCCCTCGCCGTCGAGATAGGCGGCGGCGGCTTCGGCATTGAGCCCCGCCTCGCCCGCCAGCGCGGCCAGGGTCGGCCGGTCGCCGACATCCCTGCCCTCGACGAAGTAGGCCGCGAACAGCCGGTCGACGAGCGCGTTCTGCCCGCCCTGGCCCGCGGCCCATTGGACCAAGCGGTGCGCGTCCAGCGTGTTCGGCGTGTGCCGCATGCGGTCGAACCGGATGTCCAGCCCGGCCGCGCGGGCCGCCTCTCCCACCTGCGCATCCAGCTCCTGCGAGCGCTGCAGGCTGCCGAACTTGGCGCGCCGATATTCCTCCCGCGCCACGCCGCCATCCGGCATGCCGGGATTGAGCTGGAACGGGCGCCAACCGACCTCGAAGCGCAGCCCTTCGTCCGCAAGCGCGGCGAGCGCGGCTTCCATGTGCCGCTTGCCGATGTAGCACCAGGGGCAGATCACGTCCGAATAGACATCGAGCCGCGCCATGTCCGCCTCCTCCAAGGTGAACGGAGGGTCTAGTCCCCGAACCGACCTTCCTGCAACGCGCGCGCGATCACGGAGAAGTCCTTGGCCCCGAGCCCGAGTTCGGACAGGCGCTGGTAGGCGGCCCGCGCGGCCGCGCCGAGCACGGAGGGCGTGCCGGTCGCCGTCTCGGCCGCGGTGGCCAGGCCGAGGTCCTTCAGCATGAGTTCCACGGCGAAGCCGGGGGCGTAGTCGCGGTTCGCGGGCGAGGTCGGCACTGGCCCGGGCACCGGGCAGTAGTTGGTGAGCGACCAGCATTGGCCTGACGAGTTCGCGCTGATGTCGAACAGCGCCTGCGCGTCCAGACCGAGCTTGGCCGCGAGCGCGAAGGCTTCGGCCACGCCGATCATGGAGATGCCGAGGATCAGGTTGTTGCAGACCTTGGCCGCCTGCCCGGCGCCGGCCGGGCCGGCGTGGACGATCGTCCGCCCCATCTGCTCGAGGATGGGTCGGGCCCGATCGAACGCGGCCCTGTCGCCGCCGACCATGAAGGTGAGGGTCCCCGCGGTGGCGCCGGCCGTTCCGCCCGAGACCGGCGCGTCCAGCATGGGAAACCCGTGCCGAGCCGCCTCTTCGGCCAGCGCGCGGCTGGTCGGCACGTCGATGGTCGAGCTGTCGACGAAGAGCGTGCCGGGATTCGCGGCCGCGAACACGCCCTCCGGCCCGGCCAGGACGGCGCGGACGTGCTCGCCGGCCGGCAGCATGGTGAACACCATCTGCGGGCCCCGGGCGGCCGCCGCGGCCGACTCGACGCGCTGCCCGCCCGACTCCGCGAACCGGTCGAGCGACGGCGCGGCCAGGTCGAAGCCGCGCACCTCGTGCCCCGCACCCACGAGGTTGAGGGCCATCGGCAGACCCATGTTGCCCAGCCCGATGAAGCCGATGGAGGCCATCGGGCTAGCCGAACAGCGCGACCGCCTGGGTGATCGTGATCCAGATGCCCCAAAGCAGCGGGATTCCGACCAGCGCCCAGGCGATCAGCGCCCCCCCAGTCATGCCACCGCGCCCGATCCCTGCCGCGCCGCCGAGGCCAGTCGAACTGGCGGCAGTCGCCGCGTCGTCCCGCATGAACCAGCGTGGCGCCACCGGGCGGACCAGCAGGTTGCAGACGAAGCCGACCACGAGGAAGCCGGCCAGGATGTAGAGCGTCTGCGCGTATGCCTCGCCGCGCGGCACCCCGGCCGCCATCCGGAGCTGCGGGATTTGCGTGATCACGACGGGGCCGACGACGCCCGCAGTCGACCACGCCGTCAGCAGCCGGCCATGGATCGCGCCGACGTACTGGGTGCCGAACATGTCCGCCAAGTAGGCCGGCACGGTCGCGAAGCCGCCGCCATACATGGACAGGATCACGCACATGAAGATCACGAACAGCGCCACGCTGTTGATCTGCGCGGTCAGCGGGGAGCCGGCATAGAGCGCGGCGCCGAGCAGGAAGAACGTGGCGTAGGTCATCTTTCGCCCGATCCGGTCGGAGATCGACGCCCAGAAGAACCGGCCCAGGATGTTGAACAGAGACAGCAGCCCGACGAAGCCGGCGGCGAGCACGGCGACTTGATGGCTCTGCTCCGGGTTCAGGTCCGGCAGCCGCACCCCGGGCAGCCCGATCAGCGTGCCGCCGAACAGGAACTGCAACATCGGCGAGGCGATCGAAAGCACGCCGATGCCGGCGGAGACGTTCAGCATCAGCACCAGCCAGATCAGCCAGAATTGCGGCGTCCGGTGCGCGTTGTCCAAGTGCACGTTCCGTGTCGTGATCATCCCGCGACGTTCCGTCGCCGGCGCCCAGCCCTCCGGGCGCCAGTCCGCCACGGGCGGGACGCGGTAGCCGAACGCGCCGCCGAGCATGAACACGGCGTAGATGACACCGAGCGCGACGAAGGTCTGCCACACGCCCCTGGATGCAACACCGTCGCCGAACCTGTTCATCAGCCAGACGGCCAACGGCGAACCGATCAGCGCGCCACCGCCGAAGCCCATGATCGCCATGCCCGTCGCCATGCCGCGCCGGTCCGGGAACCATTTGATCAATGTCGAGACCGGCGAGATGTAGGCCAAGCCCAACCCAACCCCGCCAATCACGCCGGCGCCCAACCACATGATCCAAAGCTGGTGGACGTAGATGCCCAGCGCGGTGATGAAGAGGCCGCCGCACCAACAGCACGCCGCGTAGACGCCGGCCTTGCGGGGCCCGACCCGTTCGAGCCACCCGCCCCAGATCGCTGCGGCAACGCCCAAAAAGACAATCGCCAGCGTGAAGATGATCGTCACGTCGGAGAGACGCCAGTCATAGCTCGTCGTGAACAGCATCGTCAGCAGGCCGGTATCGGGCGGGGGCGCCACGCTCTTGTCGATCCCGATCTGCCGCGTCAGCGGAAGCCAGAAGACGGAAAATCCGTAGATCATCCCGATGCAAAGATGGATGGCCAGCGCCGCCGGGGGCACGAGCCACCGGTTGAACCCCGGACGCGCTACCGTGCGCGAACGGTCGAGAATGCCGGCCGCAGACTGTCCGTCTGCCGTCCCAACCAACCGGTCCATCGATTCCTCCCGCGACGTTTGTTCTTCTCGTCGCTAAAGAGACATAATTTAATCGTTTAATAAAGGTTCCAAGAGGGGCCTTCTAGGATTCCGTCGCTTGCCGGGCCGGCCGCTTGTCGGCGCCCGCGATGCGCCAGGGATGCGTGAACACCTCGAAGCCGTCGCGCCGGGCGATGCCGATCAGCGTGATGCCGGCGGCCTCCGCCACGCGCAGCGCGAGCCGGGTCGGCGCCGACACGGCGACCAGAACCGGCGCACCGATCACGGCCGCCTTCTGCACCAGCTCCACGGAGATGCGGCTGGTCATTGCGATCATCCCGGTCCCGCCATCGACCCGGCCGCGAGCGAGCGCACCGGACAGCTTGTCGAGCGCGTTGTGCCGGCCGACGTCCTCGCGCAGCGGCGACGAGCCCCTCGCCGGGTCGCCAGAACGCCGCCGCATGGACCGCGCGCGTCTCGAGGTTCAGCACCTGGCGGCTCGGCATGGCGTCCATCGCCGCCTGCACCTCCTCGGGGGTCGCGGTGAAGGTGCCGCTGACGGGGGGCGGGATCCGTATCGCCTCGGCCAAGCTCTCCAGGCCGCACAGCCCGCACCCCGTCGGTCCGGCCAGCGAGCGCCGGCGCTGCTCAAGCCGCTCCATGTGCTCGATGCCGATCCACATCCGGCACTCCACCCCGGCCTCGGCCGCGATGACCTCGAGCTCCTCGACCTCCTCGGCACGCGCGACGATGCCCTCGCTGCGGCTGAAGCCGATCGCGAAATCCTCGAGGTCCGCCGGGGTCGCCATCATCACGGCGTGGGTGAGCCGGTTGTAGGACAGCGCGACCGGCGTCTCCTCCGGGATCGCCCGCTCTCGCACCTCGAAGGTACCACGCCACGCGGCGGTGGGAACGCGCTGGGCCGGATCTGGGATCATGATGGGCCGAGGCGCCGAAGCAGCGCCATGGCGGCGTGCGGCGCACGAACCTTGTCGCCGCTGATGAAGTAGACGAAGCACTCGCGGACCGCCGGAGCGTCTTCGACGCCGGCGCGCGGCAGGTCGTCCACCGTGGTGCCGCTGGCCCAACGGCCGACCCGGGCGGCCCAGCCGTCCAATGCCGCGGTAGCGTAGCCCTCCTCCTCGCCGAGCGCGTTGCGCTCGAGGCGGGCATAGAAGAAACGGCGCGGTCAGGTCGGCCGTAAGCACGTGCTTGTCGGAATCAACGATGGCGTGGGCAACGCCGGCCACACGCAGCTGGCTCATCCAGTCAGGGTTGGCGAAGCTGGGGTGGCGCGCCTCGATCACGTGCCGAAGGCTGAGGCCACGGTGCTCGCGTGGCAAGGCGTCGAGGAATGGCTGCATGGCGGCCGGGTCGAACTGGCGCGTCGGCGGGAACTGCCAGAGGATGGGCCCGAGCTTCTCTGCCGAGCTCGCGTCACGCCGGTTTCGAGAAAGCGGCCGATCGATTGACCGGACTCGGCCAGGTCGCGGCGATGCGTGGTGAAGCGCGGCCCCTTGATGGCGAAGACGAACCCGTCCGGCGTCTGCTCGCGCCATTTGCGGAAGCTCTCCGGTTTTTGCGAGCCGTAGAACGTGGCGTTGATCTCGATGGAGGTCACGTGGCGGCTGGCGTAGGCGAGTTCCTGCGCTTGCGGCAGGCCTGCCGGATAGAATGTGCCGCGCCAGGGCGCAAAGTTCCAGCCGCCGATTCCGACGTGAATGCGGGTCATTGCGGCTATCTGGGCGGGCGGCCACCGGTTCGCCAGAAGAGAGGTGATTGTTGAATGGTTTGGATGACCTGGCGGCGGCCGACTTTTCCGCACCTTTGGGTGCAGTATCATGGGCGCTGGAGGTTTTCACGGTCGAGTTCGGGATGGGATCGGGTGTGGGCCCTCCGCCATAGCCACCAGGTCGTCCAAACCATAGGTTCAGTTTGCAGGTATCAGTCTGCAGTTTGCAGTCGAGCTGCAGGTGCGGGCTGACACGGGAGGATGTGTGTGTGTTTTGGTCTCGCAGCCGCCGATCGCCACTCTACGAACTGACGATTGCAACCTGTTGGATGAGTGCTGTGCAAGGCTTGCGCCGATCTGCGGACTGAGGTCTGCAGACTGGCGTCTGGAGAGGAGCCTGTTGGGCGATTAGGACCGGTTCGCTCGCGCGTTGCCGCGCTTATACGTCCGGCCTATCGACGTCGTGGTCTACGACGGCCCTCGGGGAGACCTGGTTTTGAGGGTGGTTTCCCGCTTAGATGCTTTCAGCGGTTATCCAGTCCGCACATAGCTACCCGGCGGTGCCGCTGGCGCGACAACCGGTACACCAGAGGTGCGTCCATCCCGGTCCTCTCGGTACTAGGGACAGCGCCTCGCAAGTCTCCTTCACCCACGGCAGATAGGGACCGAACTGTCTCACGACGTTCTAAACCCAGCTCACGTACCACTTTAATCGGCGAACAGCCGAACCCTTGGGACCTGCTCCAGCCCCAGGATGTGATGAGCCGACATCGAGGTGCCAAACCTCCCCGTCGATGTGGACTTTTGGGGGAGATCAGCCTGTTATCCCTAGAGTACCTTTTATCCGTTGAGCGATGGCCCGTCCACGTGGGACCACCGGATCACTATGGCCGACTTTCGTCTCTGCTCGAGCTGTCGCTCTCGCAGTCAGGCGGGCTTATGCCATTGCACTCAAGGGCCGATGTCCGACCGGCCTGAGCCCACCATCGCGCGCCTCCGTTACACTTTGGGAGGCGACCGCCCCAGTCAAACTGCCCGCCATGCAGGGTCCCGGACCGGGCTGACCGGTCGCGGTTAGACATCAGAAGCGCACAGGGCGGTATTTCAAGGGTGGCTCCACCAGAGCTAGCGCCCCGGGTTCACAGCCTCCCGCCTATCCTACACAGTGCTCTCCTAATGCCACTGCAAAGCTGCAGTAAAGGTTCATAGGGTCTTTCCGTCTGACCGCGGGTACCCCGCATCTTCACGGGGAATTCAATTTCGCTGAGCCGATGCTGGAGACAGTGGGGAAGTCGTTACGCCATTCGTGCAGGTCGGAACTTACCCGACAAGGAATTTCGCTACCTTAGGACCGTTATAGTTACGGCCGCCGTTTACCGGGGCTTCGATTCAAGGCTTGCACCTCTCCTCTTAACCTTCCGGCACCGGGCAGGCGTCAGACCGTATACGTCGTCTCGCGACTTCGCACAGTCCTGTGTTTTTACTAAACAGTCGCTACCCCCTGCTCTGTGCCACCCCACCACGGTTGCCCGCAGTGAGGTCTCGCTTATCCCGAAGTTACGCGAGCAATTTGCCTAGTTCCTTCAGCATCGTTCTCCCAAGCGCCTTGGTATGCTCTACCAGTCCACCTGTGTCGGTTTCGGGTACGGTCTATACGCTGGAGCTATTTCCTGGACGGCTCGCAAAGCCAGGGCAATCCAATAAGCCCTGACAACAGATTGCCGTCGTCACTTCCAGCAGGCCCAGGACTATTCACCTGGTTCCCATCGGCTACGGCTCTCGCCCTCGCCTTAGGGGCCGGCTCACCCTGCGCGGATTAACCTTGCGCAGGAACCCTTGGACTTTCGGCGACAGAGTTTCTCACTCTGTTTGTCGCTACTCATGTCAGCATTCGCACTTCCGATACCTCCAGAACGGGTCACCCCAATTCCTTCGCAGGCCTACGGAACGCTCCGCTACCGCAGCGCGATCCCGAGGGATTGTCGCTAATCCCACAGCTTCGGCGCGTGGTTTGAGCCCCGTTACATCTTCGGCGCAGGATTTCTACTAGACCAGTGAGCTATTACGCTTTCTTTAAAGGATGGCTGCTTCTAAGCCAACCTCCTGGTTGTTTTGGAATTCCCACATCCTTTCCCACTTAACCACGACTTGGGGGCCTTAGCTGGTGGTCTGGGCTGTTTCCCTCTCGACAATGGACCTTAGCACCCACCGTCTGTCTGCCGGGCTGCACTCCTGGGTATTCGGAGTTTGGTTG
>CAVPSW010000003.1:115000-395764 GCA_963708585.1 uncultured Alphaproteobacteria bacterium
GACCAGCCCGTGGGCGGAGGCGATGTTGATGATGCGGCCCCAGCCGGCGCGCCTGCATGGCGGGGATCGCGGCCTTCATCGCGTGGAACGCGGCGGAGAGGTTGATCGCGATGACCTGGTCCCACTTTTCGGCCGGGAACTGGGCAATGGTCGCGGTGTGCTGGATTCCGGCGTTGTTGACCAGGATGTGCGGGCCGCCGAGTTCGGTGCCGGTCCGGCGGACCAGTTCGGCCACCGCATCGGGCCGCGACAGGTCGGCGCCGTCATAGGCGACGCGCACGCCTTGGCCCGTCAGCTCCGTGCGGATGGCTTCGATCGCGGCCGGGTCGCCGAACCCGTTCAGCATCACGTCGGCGCCCTCGGCGGCGAAGGCGCGGGCAATGCCAAGGCCAATCCCGCTCGTCGACCCGGTCACCAAGGCCACCCTACCCTTCAATCCCATCTCCGCCTCCAAGGTTTGGCGCCGCACTCTCCTCCAGAACGCGCCTTCCGCCTAGCCGCGCGCCGGCGAAACGCAACGGGAGGACGCACGTTGGGGCGGCATCCCCCAGAAGAGGAGCGATCGATGGCCGAGAGTCCTTCCGACCTGCGCGACCAGAACAAAGGCGCGCATCTCCACCAGACCCGTAACGACACAAAGAGCAATGCCAAAGCGGCCTCAATGGAGGCGCTCCAAGCCCGCCTGGCGGACGGCATCGACCTCGCGCTCGTCATCAAGCAGGCGCACTGGAACCTGAAGGGGCCGCAGTTCATCGGCATCCACCTGATGCTCGACAAGTTCCGCGCCGAGGTGTCGGAATGGAACGACATGATGGCCGAGCGGATCGTCCAGCTCGGCGGCACGGCCCGCGGCACCGTGCAAGAGGTGGAGCAGCGGACGGCGCTGGAGCCCTATCCGACCGACATTTACAAGATCGCCGACCACCTCGCGGCGCTGATCGAACGCTATGCCGCGGTCGCCAATGCCGTGCGAAAGAACATCGACGACACCGACGAGGCCGGCGACCCCGGCACCTCCGATCTGTTCACAGAAGTGTCGCGCGGTCTCGACAAGCAGCTCTGGTTCCTCGAAGCGCATACGCAGGAACCGAGCGGCCTGCCGTCGTAATCTGCCCGTCCAGCCTGCCTCGAGTTGTCAGGCTCGATGCAGGCCCGCAAGTCAGGGTCCGGGCGGGGTGATGTAGATGTCGAGCGTCGCGGTGCCACGTGCCTCGCCGCGAACCCGGTGCGTCAGCGTGACCCGGGTGACGGTCGTTCTCGGGGTGGCGAGGCGCGCGGCGTTGCCGCGGCACCATTTGTCGTCCCACGGGCCATCCTCGCGAAGGCACATGGCGAGCAGCCCGCCCGTTCGCAGACGCTCGGCCGTGACCCATGGCGCTAGTGCGGGATCCAGCTCCAGGAATCCGGCGGGGCGATCGTCGCTGTAGAACGCCGCAGCGTTGCTGAAATACTTGGTGCCACCGACCGTGACGAGCCGCCGCCCGGTCGCCTGATGCCAGAGTGCAGAGCCCGTTTCGGCGGCTTCGCGGAGGGGCAGGTCCCAGCTCGGATCGGTCGGTCGCTGCAGCAAGCGGATGGTCACCGGAAGCGACATGAGGATGACCAACATGCCGGCCGCAACGGCGCGCGATGTCCACCGCACGAGGCGGCGCGGGTCGGTGCCGGGCATCAGTGACGTGGCCAGCACCGGCGTCAGCGGAAACGTGCCGATCAGCATCTCGGCGCTCAGCCGAAAGCCGAACAAGAGCCCAAAGCCGATGGTCAGGGTCGTGGGCAGGACGGCCAGCGCTGTGAGGAGGCGGATATCACGAGCCGTCGCCGCAACCGCCCCGCGGCGCCGGGTCAGCCAGATCAGGATAGGAATCGCTATCTGCAGCCCGATGACCGCGAGAAGAACCATCATGCTGCGACCGATGCGCTCCGATAAGCTCGGCGCTATGGTTGCGAGCGCGTACTGCACCGGCGGCGCGTGATTGATCACCAACCAGATCAGGTGGGGCAGCACCAGCACGACCGCCACGGCGATCGACGTCCAGGGACTGGCTGAGCGCCAGTAGGGACGCGCGTTGGGATGCAGCATCGACCCTGCCAGGCACGTCAAGACCAAGATGCCCGCAAAGTATTTGGACATGATGGCCGCGCCGATCATGATCCCGAACCAAACACCATCCCGCACGCGGCGGGATTCGAGCGCGCGCATGAAGAAGAACAGCGTCCACGGCCAGATCGACAGGAAAACGGAGTTTGCGTTGTACTTGAAGCAGCTGAACGTGTAGAACGGCGTGCACAGAAGCAGGAGCCATGCGGCTTGCCGGGCGTGGCCGGACGCGAACCGGCCAATGAGATACCACGCGCCCAGCAGGCCAACGGCGGAGTTGAGCACTGCCAAGAGCAGGAACGCCCATTCCCTGTTTGGAAAGACCAGAAACCAGAGCCCGGCGACCCAGGCCCAAAATGGCGGATGCTGGTTGTATCCGAGTTGGAACTCCTGACCCCAGACGTAGGCCTCGGTGACGTCGTCGTGCAGCACCATGCCGGTATGGGAGAACACGCCGTAGACCAGCCATGCGGCGGTGAAGAGCGCGAAGATCGCCGCAATCGCGAGCGGCCCCGGCCATGTCGCGTCGCGACTGTCGTCCCGGAGCGAGTCCAGTGACGAGGCGGCATCAGCCCCGCCACAAAACTCCGTGCTCAAATTCGCGGTCCCAACAGGGCGAATGAACCTGCTGATAGGCCGCTCGTCGAGTGTAAACAAGCCAGTATGCGGCTATTCGATCCCGCCGAATCGCTTGCCCGCCCTGATCGAGGTCGCTACCGTCCAAAACAGGGCCAGGAACACAGCATGAACGATCTCCTGACCTCCCTCGGCAGCGGTGCTGGCGAGGGAGGCTATTCCGCCCGGGACATCGAGGTCCTGGAAGGGCTCGAGCCGGTTCGCCGGCGCCCGGGCATGTATATCGGCGGCACCGACGAGACCGCCTTGCACCATCTGGCGGCCGAAGTGCTGGACAACGCGATGGACGAGGCGGTCGCAGGGCACGCGACCGCCATCGACGTCGCGCTCGAGGCCGGCAATTGGCTCAGCGTGCGCGACAACGGGCGCGGCATTCCCGTCGATCCGCATCCCAAGTTCAAGAACCTCAGCGCGCTCGAGGTCGATCCTCACCACGCTGCATTCGGGCGGGAAGTTCGGCGGCAAGGTATATGCGACGTCCGGCGGACTGCACGGCGTCGGCAGCTCGGTGGTCAACGCGCTCTCCGACCGGCTCGAAGTCGAGGTGGCGCGAGACCGCGTGCTCTGGCGGCAGGCCTACGCGCGCGGCAAGCCGGTAAGCCGGCTGGAGCAGGCCGGCGCGGTGCAGAACCGCCGCGGCACGCTGATCCGCTTCCACCCCGATCCCGAGATCTTCGGTGCGCTCCAGTTCAGCGCGGCGCGGCTTTACCGGCTCTGCCGCTCGAAGGCCTACCTGTTCCGCGGCGTCCGCATCCGCTGGTCCTGCGACCCCGCGCTCGTCCGCGGGACCGACATCCCGGCCGAGACGGTGCTGCATTTCCCCGGCGGCTTGCGCGACAGCCTGTTGGAGGACGTCGGCGACGCGGCGCTCGCTGTGGGCGAGATCTGGGCCGGCGAGGCGGAGCTGGCGGCCGACGGGAACGGGCGCACTGGCGGCCGGGTCGAATGGGCGCTGACCTGGCTCGAGACCGGCGACGGGCTGCTGCATTCCTACTGCAACACGGTGCCGACGGCACAGGGCGGCACGCACGAGGCCGGATTCCGCGCCGCGCTGCTGAAGGGATTGCGATCCTGGGGCGAGCAGCGCGGCAATCGGCGGACGGCCCAGGTCACGGCCGAGGACGTGCTCGGCACCCTCGCCGCCAAGCTCTCCGCCTTCATCCGTGAACCGCAGTTCCAGGGCCAGACCAAAGAAAAGCTGACCAGCTCGGAGGCGTCGCGCCTCGTCGAGGGCGCCCTGCGCGACCGATTCGACCACTGGCTCGCCGGCAACCCGGCGCAGGCGGACAACCTGCTCGCCTTCGTGATCGAGCGCGCCGAAGAGCGGCTGCGCCGGAAGGAAAGCAAGGACGTCTCGCGCAAGACCGCGACGCGGCGCCTGCGCCTGCCCGGCAAGCTCACCGACTGCTCGCGGGAGAGTCGCGACGACACGGAGATCTTCCTGGTCGAGGGCGACAGCGCGGGCGGCTCGGCCAAGCAGGCGCGCAACCGCGAGACCCAAGCGGTGCTGCCGCTGCGGGGCAAGATCCTCAATGTCGCCAGCGCCAGCGACGAAAAGCTGCTGCAGAACCAGGAGTTGAAGGACCTGATCGAGGCGCTCGGCTGCGGCGTCGGCGACCGGTTCGACCGAGCGAGGCTACGCTACGGCCGGGTCATCATCATGACGGACGCGGACGTGGACGGCGCCCACATCGCGTCCCTGCTGATGACGTTCTTCTACCGCAAGCTGCCGGAGCTGGTCCGGCACGGGCACCTTTACCTGGCGCAGCCACCGCTTTACCGCCTGACGCAGGGCGCCAAGTCGGTCTATGCGATGGACGACCGCGACAAGGAGCGGGCGATGAAGCGCGACTTCAAGGCCGGGGCCAAGGTGGACGTGAGCCGGTTCAAGGGCTTGGGCGAGATGCCACCGGCCGCGCTGCGGGAGACCACCATGGACCCGGCGCGCCGCACGCTGCTGAAGGTGCTCGCTCCCCCGGAGGAACGCGCGGCGACCAACACGCTGGTGGAGAGCCTGATGGGCCGCAAGCCCGAGCTACGGTTCCAGTTCATCCAGGAGCACGCGCGCCAGGTCGGCGAGCAGGAGCTGGACGTCTGACCGAGCCGGCGACCGAGGACACCAGCCCCCGCTACGCGGATCTCGAAACCTGGCCGGTTGAAACGGTGATGCAGGCGCTCTGGGAGGGGCAGCTGGCAGCGGTCGCTGCCGTCGCGCCCGCCCTGCCGGCGCTCGCTGCCGCCGCCTCCGCCGCGGCGGAGTGCCTGCGCACTGGCGGGCGGCTGGCCTATGCCGGCGCGGGCACCTCGGGGCGCATCGGCGTCCAGGACGGGGCCGAACTCGGGCCGACCTTCGATTGGCCTTCAGACCGGGTGCTGTTCCTCATGGCTGGGGGCGAGGCGGCGCTGATCCGGGCCGCCGAGGGTGCGGAGGACCGGGCCGAGCAGGGCGCGGCCGACGTGCGCGAGGCGGGTCTCGGGTTGGGCGACGTGCTGGTCGGGGTAGCGGCGAGCGGCTCCACGCCATACACGGTTGCCTGCGTCGCCGCGGCGCGCGAGGCCGGCGCGACGACGGTCGGGATTGCCAACAGTCCCGGCTCGGCCCTGCTCGATGCCGCCGAGCATAAGGTGCTGATCGAGACCGGGCCGGAGGCGATCGCCGGGTCGACGCGGATGAAGGCGGGGACGGCGCAGAAAATCGCGCTGAACCTGTTCAGCACCGCCGTGATGACCCGGCTCGGCCGGGTCTATCGCGGCCAGATGGTCGACATGAACGCACGCAACGACAAGCTGCGGCGCCGGGCCCTGCGCATGCTCCGCGCGCTGACTGGGGCGAGCACGGAGCAAGCCGCCGCGGCGCTGATCGAGGCAGGCGGGCGCGTCAAGCTCGCGGCCTTGATCGTCCGTGGGCTGGGCGCACCGGAGGCGGAACGGCTGCTCGAGGAGCACGGCGGCGACCTGCGTCGGGCCGAAGCGGCGGGCGCGCGGGGCTGACCCGGAGCGCGTCAACTCGCCCAGCGCCGCTCAGTTCTCCCGGTGCCGCAGGTGCCAGAGCCGCTCGTGCGCCGCAACAAACGCATCGATATTGCGCCGCCGGTTCGGGTCCGGCTGCGCCGGGCGGCGATTGAGCATCACCTCGACGATCTGCAGCACGTTCCGCGCGACTTCGAGGTCAGCGACGTCGCAGGCATGATGGAACGCAATCAGCAGCTTGTCCTCGAGCCGGCGCGAGTGGCGGCGGACCGGCGCAGTCTCCGCAACCGAGCCGCCGTCGGGTCTGGATGGGTCCTCCTCGGTCGGAGACGGTGGGGTTGCCATTTCAGGTCAACTCGATCGCTCCCTGCGGCTGCGAGGTCTCAAACACGTTGCCGGCGAACGCCTCCTCCCAAGTGCCCTGGGTCGAAGCCCGGCTGTACTCGGTCGAGCGGTTCTCGAAGAAGTTGGCATGCTCGACGGCATTCAGCATGTCATCCAGCCAGGTGAGCGGGTTGTCGTCGATGTGGAAGATCGGATTGAGGCCAAGCTGCATCAGCCGCCGGTCGGCGATGTAGCGAATGTAGCGCTTCACCTCCGCCGCGCGCAGCCCCTCGATCGGCCCGTGCTCGAACGCCAAATCGATGAACGCGTCCTCATGGTCGACGATGGTGGCGCAGACCTCATAGATTTCCTGGCGGAGGTTTTCCGTCCAGATCTCCGGGTTCTCTTGCACAAAGGTTCGGAACAGGCGGATCACCGAAAGGCAATGCAGCGTCTCGTCGCGCACCGACCAGGAGATGATCTGCCCCATCCCCTTCATCTTGTTGAACCGCGGGAAGTTCAGCAGGATCGCGAATGACGCGAATAACTGCAGCCCCTCCGTGAACGCGCCAAAGGCCGCCAGCGTCTTGGCGACCTCGTGCTTGTTCTCGACGCTGAAGGACTGCATGTAGTCGTACTTGTCCTTCATCTCCTTGTATTTCATGAATGCCGTATACTCGATTTCCGGCATCCCGACGGTGTCGAGCAAGTGGCTATAGGCCGCGACGTGGATCGTCTCGATGTTGCTGAAGGCAGACAGCATCATCAGCACTTCGGTGGGTTTGAACACCTGGCTGTAATGCTTCATGTAGCAGTTGTTCACCTCGACGTCCGCTTGCGTGAAGAAGCGGAAGATCTGGGTGAGCAGGTTGCGCTCGGCCTCGGTCAGGTTCCGATGCCAGTCCTTCACGTCATCGGCGAGCGGAACTTCTTCCGGCAGCCAGTGAACCCGCTGCTGCGTGAGCCAAGCCTCATAGGCCCAGGGATAGCGGAATGGCTTGTAGACCGGGTTCTCCGTCAGCAGGTCGAGACGCTTCGGGGCGGGGGGCAGACCGTCCATGGCAGTTCCTTTTTGGGCCGCGCCTACTGACAGGCGAGACATTCCTCGTAATTGTTAGCCTTTGCCGGAGTCGCAAGCGCCGGCATTGCATCAATCGGCGGCAAGACCTTCTCGCTGACCGCGTCCGCCCGCTGGATCGACAGGCTGCGGCAGTAATAGAGCGATTTGAGGCCGCGCTTCCAGGCCATCATGTGAATCTGGTGCAGGTCGCGCTTATGCACGTTGGCCGGCAGGAACAGGTTCACCGACTGGCTCTGGCAGACGTACGGCGTGCGGTCGGCCGCGTGCTCGACCACCCAGCGCTGGTCGAGCTCGAATGCGGTGCGATAGATCGCCTTCTCGCTCTCGGACAGGAAGTCCAGGTGCTGCACGCTGCCCTTGTTGAGGGTGATGCTTGACCAGACCTCGTCGCGATCCATGCCCTTCTCGGCCAGCAGCATCTGCAGGTGCCGGTTTCGCACGGAGAAGCTGCCGGACAACGTCTTCTGCAGGAAGACGTTGGCCGCGATCGGCTCGATGCCCGGGCTGGTGTTGCCGGCGATGATGCTGATGGACGCCGTCGGCGCGATCGCCATCTTGTTGGAGAAGCGCTCGGCCACGCCGTACTCCTCGGCATCCGGGCAGGGGCCGCGCTCCTCGGCCAGCATCCGGCTTGCCGCATCGGCCTGGCTGCGGATGTGCTTGAACATCCTGACGTTCCAGACCTTGGCGATGACGCTCTCGAACGGCACGCCCTGCGACTGCAGGAAGGAGTGGAATCCCATCACGCCCAGCCCGACCGAGCGCTCGCGCATCGCCGAGTAGCGCGCCCGCTCCATCCCCTCCGGGGCCCGGTCGATGAAATCCTGCAGCACGTTGTCGAGGAAGCGCATGATGTCCTCGATGAACAGCGGATGGTCCTTCCACTCGAACCAGGTCTCGAGGTTCAGCGAGGAGAGGCAGCAGACCGCAGTGCGCTGCTTGCCGTGCTGGTCGATGCCGGTCGGCAGCGTGATTTCGCTGCACAGGTTGCTGGTCTTGACCTCCAGCCCGGCCAGCTTTTGGTGATCCGGCCGGGCATTGTTCACGTGATCAGAGAAAATGAGATAGGGCTCGCCCGTCTCGATCCGGGCGGTGAGGATCCGGATCCAGAGCGCGCGAGCGCTGACCGAGCGCACGAGCGCGCCATCCTTGGGCGAGGTGAACGTCCACAGCTCGTCAGCCTCTACCGCGCGCATGAACTTGTCGGAGATCAGCAGGCCGTGGTGGAGGTTGAGCGCCTTGCGGTTCGGGTCGCCGCCAGTCGGACGGCGCAGCTCGATGAACTCCTCCGCCTCCGGGTGCGAGATCGGGAGGTAGACGGCGGCCGAGCCGCGGCGCAACGAGCCCTGCGAGATGGCCAGGGTCAGACTGTCCATCACGCGGATGAACGGGATCACGCCTGACGTCTTGCCGTTCTGTCCGACCTTCTCGCCGATAGAGCGGAGGTTTCCCCAGTAGGAGCCGATGCCGCCGCCCTTGGAAGCGAGCCAAACATTTTCGTTCCACAGGTCGACGATGCCCTCGAGACTATCGGACGCCTCATTGAGGAAGCACGAGATGGGCAAGCCCCGCTTGGTCCCGCCGTTAGATAGCACCGGCGTGGCCGGCATGAACCACATGCGGCTGACGTAGTCGTAGATGCGCTGCGAATGTGCGGCGTCGTCGCCGTAGTAGCTCGCCACCCTGGCGAACAGGTCCTGGTAGCTTTCGCCCGGCATCAGGTAGCGGTCGTCCAGCGTGGCACGGCCGAAATCGGTCAGCAACGCGTCCCGGGAGCGGTCAACTCGGACCTGGTGATGTCCCTGCAACTGCACGGCGTCGAACAAGGCAGCATCTCCGGGGGTGAATGCGTTCATCTCGCGCCCTACAATATATGGTCCCGCTCGCCCCTTTGCACCTCAACCAGTAGGGCTCGGAAGCGAATCGCACAGGACCTCAAGCGGACTACGGCGCCCGCGCCGTGTCCAGAGCTTTGAACAGAGAGGCATCGCCTGTTGCGCAGGAAGCACACTCTGATCCGGAACGAGCAACACTTCGCAGCCCGGCTGCGGAGGTCGCGATCTGCCACATGTGCTGGTACTGTTGGGATGCGGCTGTCGGCCGGCAACGTCGTCAGCGCCGCCACTGCAGTTGTCCTCGCAATGCTGATCTGCGCCGCAGTCGGGTTTGGACTTGGCCTCAGCGTCGCGGGTCCCGCCGGGCTTAATCCGGCAGGTTGTGTTCGGAGGCGGGTGAAGCGTGCGCGCCCTCTCGAGGCAGCCCGAATCGGTCAGGCCGCCGCGGCCGGCGACACTCGACAATGCAGCCCTGAACGGAGCATATGCGCGACCTCAGCCGCCGGACGAGGGGCGCTGAACAGAAAGCCTTGCACTTCGTTGCAGCCCTCCTGGCGCAAGACGTCGAGCTGTGCCTCGGTTTCCACGCCTTCCGCCGTGGTCACCATGTCTAGGCTGCGGCCCAATGCGAGGATGGCGCGGACGATCGCGAGCGCGTCGGCTCGTTGCCCCATCTCGCGTACGAATGACTGGTCGATCTTCAGCTTGTCGAACGGGAAGCAGCGCAGGTAGCTGAGGGAAGAGTGGCCGGTGCCGAAGTCGTCCATCGACACGCGCACGCCAAGGTCGCTGAGCGCGTGCAACGTGGCGAGCGTTCCCGGGGTGTGCTGGAGCAGCAACGTTTCGGTCACCTCCAGTTCCAGGCGAGACGCCGCGAGCCCGGACTGCGCCAAGGCGTGCTTTACCGAACCGAGCAGCGATTTGCTGCGGAACTGGGCGGCGGACACGTTGACGGAGATGGTGACATGCTCGGGCCATGTTGCGGCCTCGGCGCACGCTTGCTCCAGCACCCAGGCGCCGAGCGGGACGATGAGCCCGCTCTCCTCGGCAACGGGGATGAACTCGCCGGGCCCGACCGTGCCGCGCTCGGGGTGACGCCAGCGCAGCAGCGCCTCGAACGAGCAAATTTCGCCCCGCTGGACGTCCAGGAGCGGCTGGTAGAACACCTCGAACTCGTCGCGTTCGAGCGCGTCCCGCAACTCGGTCTCGAGCCGCAGGCGCCCGAGTTGGCGGATCTGCATCTCCGGCTCGAAGAATCGATAGCTTCCCGGCTCATCGGCCTTGGCGCGGTAGAGCGCGAGGTCGGCCTTCCGCAGGAGGTCTTCCGGCGTGGTGCCGGCGTCAGGGCTGAGCGCCACGCCGATGCTGACGCCGACCGTAATGCGCACATCGCCGATCCGGTAAACCTCCGACAGCGCCCGAACAGCGCGTTCGGCCATCTCGCCGGCCTGCGCCGGTGATCGGAGCCCGGTCGCGAGGATCGCAAACTCGTCGCCGCCGAGCCGGGTCACGGTGTCCTCGGCGCGGGCGCAGTGCCGCAGCCGGGTCGCGACGGCCTGCAGCAGACCATCGCCGGTACCGTGGCCATAGCTGTCGTTGACGCCCTTGAAGCCGTCCAGATCCAAGCACAGCACGGCACAAATGCCGCCGCTGCACTCCTTCGCCAGCGCCGCCTCCAGCCGCTCGCGGAAGTAGATCCGGTTCGCCAGCCCGGTCAACGCGTCGTGCCGCGCCATATGCGCGACGCGCTGCTCCGCTCCCCTGCGCGCCGTGATGTCCTCATGCGTGGCGACCCAGCCGCCACCCGGCATCGGCTGGCTCTGGATCTCGACGAGGCGGCCGTTGCTCAATTCGAACACCGCGAGGCTTGGGCCGGAGGCACGGTGGTGCCGCTCACGCCACTGCAGATATTGCTCTTCCGACGTCCCGAGCGGACCGGCTCCGGCCGCAAACCGGAGCGCCACGATGTCAGCGAAGCTGGTGCCCGGCCGAAGCTGCTCGGGGTTTAGGTCGTAGATCCGCGCATATCGCTCGTTGGCCAGCAGGAGCCTCCCCTCGCGATCGAAGAAGCACAGCCCTTGAGACATGCTGCCAAGCGCGACGGAGAGATGCCGGTTGGCCACCTCGAGCTCGCGGCTGAGTTGCCGCTTCGGCGCCGGCGCGAAGGACCGCTTCGCCGACGGGTGCAGTAACATAGTTCCTTTTTGTGGAACCTTTCACCAGAGACACTCCGACCGTCTCGGGCCGATTCATGGCCCTCGACCCAAGACTGCGCCGGAATGATTACCGCAGGGTTAAGCCGCGGCGAGCCAGTCCATCGCCGCGTCGA
The DNA here is from genome assembly GCA_963708585.1 of uncultured Alphaproteobacteria bacterium. Lineage (GTDB taxonomy): Bacteria > Pseudomonadota > Alphaproteobacteria > Acetobacterales > Acetobacteraceae > JAVVHH01. The sequence goes on from CAVPSW010000003.1 coordinate 126,274, forward strand.
CACCGCCCCGGCCGTGCGGCACGCCATTCAGCCGAAGGCTCATCTCCACCGCCCCAAGCGTGCCGAGTATCATCGGCTCGTTGAGGTCGCCGAGATGGCCGATGCGGAACACCTTGCCGCCGAGCCGCCCGAGGCCGCCGCCCATGGACACGTTGAACCGGTCTAGCGCGGTCCGGCGCAGCGCCTCGGCATCGTGCCCCTCGGGCATCAACACGGCCGTGACGCTGTCCGAGTAGCGCGCGGGGTTGAGGCAGAAGAGTTGCGGACCGTCATTGCCGGCCCAGGCGCGGACCGCGCGGCGCGTGGCCTCGGCGAGGCGGTGATGCCGGGCGACGACTTCCTCGAGCCCCTCCTCCTCGATCAGCCGCACGCTTTCCCGCAGGCCGTAGAAAAAGCTGGTCGGAACCGTGCCCATGAAGCTCCGGAACCCGCGCTTGACCATCTCGGACCAGTCGAAATAGTGCCGTGGCAGGCCGGCCGATTTGTGTGCTTCCAGGGCCTTGGCCGAAGCGGCGGTGAAGCTGACGCCGGTTGGGAGCATCAGCCCTTTCTGGCTCCCGCCCACCACGGCGTCGACGCCCCAATCCGCCATCCGGAACTCGAGCGAGCCGAGCGACGAGATCGTGTCGACCAGCAGCAGCGCGCCGTGGCGGGCCGCATCGATCGCGGAGCGGACCTCGGCGATCGGCAGCGCCATCCCGGTCGCGGTCTCGCTATGCACGGCCAGCACGCCCTTGATCTTGCCCGCGCCGTCCGCTTTTAGCGCGGCGGTCACGGCCTGCATGTCCGCGCCGGTCCGCCAGTCGGCCGCGACGGTCTCGATCTGGAGGCCAAACTTGCGCGCCATCTCCGACCAGCCCTCGCTGAACCACCCGGACTCGATGACGAGCAGCGTGTCGCCCGGCGAGAACAGGTTGGCGAGCGTGGCCTCCCACGCGCCGTGGCCGGACGCGGTGTAGAGGAACACGTCGCCGTCCGTTCGCAGCACCCGCTTCAGCCCGGCCACAGCCGGGGTGAACACCTCCATGAATTCGCTATCCATGAAGTCGATCGAGGGCCGGTCCATCGCGCGCAGCACGCTGTCGGGGATGTTGGTCGGGCCGGGGTTGCTGAAAAACTGCCGGCCGGTCTTCCTGCTCATGCACGCGCCTCGCTGGGGGTCCCAGCCTTTCTAATGGAGCGCGGCGTCGGAAGCGACCCCTGCCCGGCGGGCGCGGCTGACTCCCGAGAGTGTGACGCACTGCAGCAAATAGCCTCTTGCGCGCGGGTGGGTTGAGGTCCAGATTGTGCAGCGCAGCAAGCGGTTCGCCGCTTTCTGCAGGACGTTTCCTCCCTAAACTTGGCGGTGCCACCAGGCACCGCCATTTTTTTATCCGCGTCGCCCGCCCTGCCGCGCCAGAGCGAGCAGGAGCCGCCGAACCAGCAGCATGTCAGGCGACCCGGTCTGCTTGCACAACAGCTCTGTCCGTCGCGCCTCGGCCATCGCTTGAGCCAGCCGTCCGCTATCCCAGTGTCGCAGCGCGCGGGTGAACTCGGTCTGGCGCTTGAAGAACACCGGGGGGCGCAGCGCGCGGGCGGCGTCCTCGGCCGAGGCGCCCGCGTCCATCTGCCCCCGCGCCTGATGCAGCCTAGCCAAATGGCCGAGCACGCCCCGCGTCACCGCCACGGGCGCGATCCCTTCGGCGAGGGCGAGCTCCAGTGCGCGATCTGCCGCGCCGACATCGCCGGCGGTGGCAGCGAACACGGCGTCATCGAACGCCACCGAAGCGGCGTCGCCGACGCAGGCGCGCACGTCCTCCAACCCGAGGCGGCGCTGCTCGCCGGCGTAGAGGATCAGCTTGTCCGCCTCTCCGTCCGTCGCTGCCGCATCGCCGCCCACCCGCTCGACTACATACGCGAGCGCATCGGGCTCGAGGCTGACCCCGGCCGCGCCGAGCCGGCCGGTCACCCGCTCGGCCAGCGCCTTGCCCTCCTCGGGGTAGCAGGCGATCGCGGCGCCCACCGGCAGCGACTCCACCAACGCCCGAAGCTTCGATCGCGCAGGCAACGCGCCCGAGGCCTCCAGCACCAGCAGACTGTCGCCGGGACTGGCGACCGCCTGCTCGACGGCGCCAGCGAGCCCATCGACCGCGTCCCGCACCCGCACGACCCGGCGGCCGCCGAGCATGGCGATCGCACTCGCCTCTTCGAGCAAGCGCCCGTGGTCCTCGCGCGCGAGCCAGGCCACGCGGAACGGGTCGTCCCGGGCCCCGATCACCGCCACGGTCAGCGCATCGGCGCGTTGCCGGACCAGTCCTTCGTCTTCGCCGTGGAGCAGCACGATTCGGGCCGGGCCGGGGTCCCGCAGGAACGCCCCGACCCGGCGCGCGTCGAGCTTCATGCCGCCTTGTTGGCCAGCTGGCGAAAGTAGGCCGCGAGGTCGAGCGTAATCTCGGACGCGATCGTCTCGGCGATCCGACCGTACGCCGCCCCCTGCTCCAGGTCCGCGGCGAAGTACTCCTGGTCATTCACGTTATAGCCGTCGGTGGCGCGCGCGAGACCCTGCGTGACGAGGGTCGAGTGCAGGTCGAGCTTGCGCAAAGTCCAGTTGCTGCTGCCGTTGATGCGCACGCGGGTCGCCGAGGTGTCCTCCTGGATGCCGATCGCCTCGATCGAGATGGCCAGCCCACCGGTCAGCTCGTACTGCTTGGCCACCCCGGCGTCGGTACCCTCCAGCCGGCGCTGCAGCGCCTGGCGTAACAACTGCCCCTGCCGCTCGGCCATCACGCCGACATAGATGGACGCAAGCTCAGGACCGATCGTGCCGCCACGGGCCGTCGGCGCGTAGATCGGGTGGAAGCCGCAGCCCGACAGGGCGCCGGCCGCGCCGAGCAGGAGCGCGCGGCGACCGACCGTCATCCGGCGATCACGAAGTTGACGATCCGGTCGGGCACGTGGATGCGCTTGACGACGCGCTTGCCCTCCAGCAGGCGGGCCACGTTCGGCTCCGCCTGGGCGGCGGCATAGGCCACGTCCGCCGGCGTGCCGGGCGGAAGCATCACGGTGCCGCGCAGCTTGCCGCCGACCTGCACGGCGACGGTGACGGTCTCGACGGTGAGCAGGGCGGGGTCGGCTTCGGGCCAGGGCTGCTCGGCAACCAGCGGCGCCGCCGGGTCGAGCAGGTGATTGATCTCCTCGGCGAGATGCGGCGCCATGGGCGCCATCAGCCGCGCCATCAGCAGCATCGAGTGACGCCGCGCGGCCAGTAGCCCCGGCTTCGGACCGGCCCGCTCCGCCTCGCCCAACGCCGCCGCGAGTTCGTAGAGCCGCGCAATGGCGACGTTGATGGCGAACTCCTCGAGTTCCGCCGTCACCGCAGCAATGGCGCGGTGGGTCGTGCGGGTCAGCGCGAGCGCGTCCGGGCCCGGTTCGCCCGACGCCTCCGTCTCGCGCGCAATGGCCTGCGCCAGGCGGTAGATCCGCTGGGTGAAGCGCGAGGCGCCGGCAACCCCGGCTTCGGTCCATTCGACATCGCGCTCCGGCGGGTTGTCCGAGAGCACGAACCAGCGCGCAGTGTCGGCGCCGAACCGCTCGATGATCCCGGCCGGGTCCACCGTGTTCAGCTTGCTCTTCGACATCTTCTCGCTGCGGCCCACCGTGACGGCCTCGCCGGTCTCGCGGTGGCGCAGGCCCTCCGCTCGGAGCTCGACCTCGGCGGGATAGAGCCAGCGCCCGTCCTCACCCTTGTAGGTCTCGTGGGTGACCATGCCCTGGGTGAACAGCCCGGCGAACGGCTCGGCGACCGCGAGTTCGCCCGTCCCTTGCAGGGCGCGGGTGAAGAAGCGGGCATACAGCAGGTGCAGGATCGCGTGCTCGATCCCCCCGATATATTGGTCGACGGGCAGCCAGTGATCGACCGCCGGGCGGACCAGCGCGGTCGGCGCGTGCGGGGCGCAGAAGCGGGCGAAGTACCAGGAGCTGTCGACGAACGTGTCCATCGTGTCCGTCTCGCGCTCGGCGGGGCGGCCGCACGTCGGGCAGGCGACGTGCTTCCAGGTCGGGTGATGGTCGAGCGGGTTGCCGGGCTTGTCGAAGGTGACGTCGAGCGGCAGCAGGACCGGTAGGTCGGCGTCCGGGACAGGGACCGAGCCACAGGCACGGCAATGGATGACCGGGATCGGCGCGCCCCAGTAGCGTTGGCGGCTCAGGCCCCAGTCGCGCAGGCGCCAGTTGACCACGCCGGTGCCGAGGCCGAGCTGCTCCAGCCGGTCGATGGCGGCGCGCTTGGCCGGCCCGGTCTCGAGCCCGTCCAGGAACTCGGAGTGGTAGATGCGGCCTGGACCGGTATAGGCCTGGTCGCCCACGGCGAAGCGCTCGGGGTCCTCGCCCGGCGGCAGCACCACCGGCACGACCGGCAGGCCGTATTTGCGGGCGAATTCGAGGTCGCGCTGGTCGTGCGCGGGGCAGCCGAAGATCGCGCCGGTGCCGTATTCCATCAGCACGAAGTTGGCGATCCAGACCGGGAAGGTCTGCTCCGGCAGGAACGGGTGCTGGACGCGCAGCCCAGTGTCGAAGCCGCGCTTCTCGGCCGTCTCGATTGCCGCCTCGCTGGTGCCGAGCGCCTGGCACTCGGCCACGAAGGCCGCCGCCGCCGGGTTCGCCGCGGCCGCCGCGGCGGCAAGCGGATGCTCCGGCGCGATGGCCAGGAACGACATGCCGAACAGCGTGTCCGGCCGGGTCGTAAACACCTCGACCGAGTCGATCGCTGCCACCGGCTCAGCGAGCGGGAAACGGCCGCGGGCCCCCTCGCTGCGGCCGATCCAGTGTGCCTGCATGGTCCGGACCCGCTCGGGCCAGCGATCGAGCTTGTCCAGTGCCTCAAGCAGCTCGGTCGCGTAGTGGGTGATGCGGAAGAACCACTGCGCGAGCAGCCGCTTTTCCACGGGCGCGCCGGAGCGCCAGCCGCGGCCGTCGATCACCTGCTCGTTGGCCAGCACGGTGCCGTCCACCGGGTCCCAGTTGACCCAGCTCTCGCGCCGGTCGACCAGGCCGGCCCGCATCAGGTCGAGGAACAGCTTCTGCTGATGTCCGTAATAAGACGGGTCGCAGGTGGCGAACTCGCGCGACCAGTCGATCGCGAGCCCCATGCGCTGCAGTTCCCCTCGCATGGCGTCGATGTTGGCGCGAGTCCAGCGGTCCGGATGGATGCCGCGGTCGCGGGCCGCGTTCTCGGCCGGCAGGCCGAACGCGTCCCAGCCCATCGGATGCAGCACGGAGAAGCCGCGCGCTCGCTTGTAGCGCGCCACCACGTCACCGAGTGCGTAGTTGCGGACGTGCCCCATGTGGATCTTTCCGCTCGGATACGGGAACATCTCGAGGACGTAGTATTTCGGCCGCCCGTCCACGGGGACGTCGTCCACGCGAAAGCATTCGCGGTCTGTCCAGGCCGCCTGCCAGCGCGGCTCGGCAGCGCGGAAATCGTAGGCGGTCGAAGTTTCGGCGGCTGCGGGAACTGTGTCGGGCACGTCGTGCCGGATCAGGAGTTGGACGCCGTCTGCGAACGAAGCTCGCGCGCGCGCGCCAGGACCTTGTCCTCGATCTCGCCGGTGGTCGACGCGTTCACCGGCGCGTCCACCCACTGCCCGTTCTTTTGGACCTGGCGGAAGATGCTGATGCGGATTCCGTCGGTGCGCAGCTGGCGGCCCAGGATGTAGGCGGTGGCCTTGAACCGCTCGCCCTGCGACGCCGGCGGGGAATACCAGTCGGTGATGATCACGCCGCCGAACGGGTCCGCCGAGGCGAGCGGCATGAAGCCGAGCGTGTCCAGCGCGGCGCGCCAGAGATAGGCGTTGACGCCGAGTGCGGCGCCCTCCTCGCTGCCGCCCTTGCTCTTCCCGCCGATGCCGAACGAGAGGCCCTGGTCGCCGAACATGCGGCCGCGCTCGGGGCCGACGTTGCGGTAGTCGTTATACTCATCCTCGCCGACTGCGCGGGTATGCGAGCAGGCCGCGAGGAGAACCAAGCAGGATGCGAATGAAGCGACGACGAGGGGACGTGCGGTGAACATGCGATCGGGACGCCTAGTCTGAATCCGGCCGCCCGGGGCGGTACGGGCGCTCCTCTTACCGCCAGCGCCCGATGGTGCCAAGCACGCAAAAGAAAAGGGCGGTGGTTTCCCACCGCCCTCGTTGGAGAGACCGAACTCGCGCTTACCAGCTGAAGGCCAGACCGAGCGAGCCGAGCGTCGACGGTGACCTTGTTGCTGAACGCGTTGCCGTTCGGCGTCGCCGCGGTCACGCCCTGGCCGGTGATGAAGTTGTAGCCGTTCTGCTTGCGCTCGCCCCATAGGCCGGAGAGGAACACCGACACGCCCGGCGCGAGCGAGTAGGTGCCGCCGATGGCCACGCCCTGTTCCCGGCGCTGGCGGCCGAAGGTGGCGTTGCCGACGTCGCCGGCCAACTCGCTGACGAAGTAGTGGGCGCCGACGATCACCGGACCGATCGTGTAGGACGTTCCGACGACCCAGGCGTCGCTGTCCGGTAGGCCCTTCGGCAACAGGTTCCAGATTTGGCCGTTGTAGCGGCCCGTCAGGTAGTGGCCGCCAACGCTCCAGCCTCCGAGCGTGACGCGCCACGCCGAAGTCACCGGCGCTCAGCCCCTGGTAGTTGTAGTCGAGCTGGGCCGGCGAGCGGATTGTTGTTGAACGCGACGCCGGTCTGGTTGTCGAGCACGTGGCTGCCGCCGATATAGGCAGCGGTCGCCGCGACGCCGACCGGGCCGAAGCTGCCGCGGTAGCGGATCAGCGCGTCGAACGTGTTCTTGCGGCGCGCCAACTCGGCGTTGCTCGGCGAGGAGGACAAGCGGTCGCATCCTGCAGAGGCCGCACCGCTGCTGTTCGCGCCGCTCGCGGCTGGTGAAGGTGCCCGCCGGGTTGACGAAGTTGGTCCCGAAATACCCACCGGCGCCGCACCCGTCGCCGGCGCCGCTGAAGTTGCCGACATTGGCCGTGCTCGGCTCGAACGAGACGCCGAGGTCGAAACCGAACAGCTGCGGCGACAGATAGACGACCTTGCTGGTGGTGTAGTAGCTGCCGCTGCCGTCGGAGAACGGCCAGGTCGGGAAGATCGCCGAGGAGATCAGGTTGTTGACGTCGCCGTTCCAGCCGCCGTCGTTGAAGTTCTCGAACGTGCCCGTCATATACAGGCTGGTCGGCTGATCGATCGATCCGAAGCGAATGGTGCCGAGCTGATTGGTGCCGAGATAGCCCCACTCGCGACGGAAGTAGAGGGCTGCGCGCGCACGATCCTGCTGCGAGATGCTGCCGAACTGGCCGCCGCCGGCGCCGGAGTTCTGGTCCTGCCGAATTTCCAGGCTGGCGCCGTATTTCAGGCCGTTCGCGGCGACGCCGTCGAAGCCGGGATAAAGGCGGGCGTACTCGGCGAAGGTATAGTTCCCGAGCTTGTTGGTGCCGCGTCGCCGTGCCCTGGCCCGTCGTCGTGCTGACGGTGCCCGTCGCGGTGCCCGCGGCGTTGTTGTTGGCGTCCTGGTCGAATACGCCCGCTGCATAGAAGCGGAACGCGGCCGTTCAGGCGGACGACGACGGTTCCCGGCGCCGGAGCGCCGGCGGTCGGCAACGCGGCGCCGCCCGAATACGAGGAGTAGGCCGCGGGCGCCTGCATCGACCCTTGAGTCGATTGTGCGTTCGCGTCGGCCGCGACCATCCCCCAGGCACCCAGACCGGCCACGCTGGCCAGCAGGAGTTTACGCATCAATTCCTCCTCAAAACACCGCAAAGCGGCGGACACTCAAGGCCCCGCCCCATCCCTCGCGCGACTGTGTCGTGCAGCACGGGCGGGTCAGCCAGACCTGGGGCGAAGATTGCCGCGCGGAGTGCGGGCCCGCAATCGGCAACGAGGCCCTGGCATGGCAATCGCGAAACACTGTGGCGTACGGGTGACAGGCCCGTTCGGCCTCAGGGAAGCAGCGCCCCGATCGCGCCGGCCCCGGACACCCAGCGCGGCAGCCGCCCGGCGCTACGCCCGGTGATCCCGCCCAGCGCGAGCACGGGCAACCCGGCCTGTCGCGCCATGCGGGCCCAGCGCGTGGGGCCGAGCGCGGCCGCGCCCTCGTGGCTCACAGTTGGGAACGCGGGCGAGAGGAAGGCCAGGTCCGCGCCGGCTCGGCGCGCGCGAACCAGGTCCGCCCGAGAGTGAGCTGAGCTCGTCGTCAGCCCGATGCGCGCCGCGCCGGCCCCGCCCTCCGCGCAGGTGCCGGCCGATCCCTAACCGCCGGAGGGGGGCGGCGCCCGCGACGACCAGTTGGAGCCGGCGCGCCCGGCAGACCGCGGCCAGCTGCCGCAAGAGGAGCTTGCGTCCGTCTGCGCCGTCATGCCGAAACACCACGCCACAGAGGCCGGCCGGCAGTGCCGCCGCCGCCGCGACCGGGTCGGGCGTTCGGGCCGTATCCGTGAACAGCCAGAGCGGCGGGATCAACCGGTTCCGCCGCCGCGCCTTGACCGCGCGCCCCCAGGCGACAAGCCTCTGATCCATGCCGTCCCCGCCCGCCGCCGACACCCTTGCCGAACGGCTCCGTCTGGTCCAGCGCCGGATCGAGGCCGCGACGGCAGAAGCCGGGCGTACGCCGGGGTCCGTGTCGCTCGTCGCGGTCTCCAAGACCCACGGCGCCGACGCGGTGGAGGCGGCGATGGCGGCCGGGCAGTTCCGGTTCGGCGAAAACCGGGTGCAGGAGGCGGCCGCCAAGTTCCCCGCTTTGCGTGAAGCTCACCCTGCGATCCGGCTGCACCTGATCGGGGGGCTGCAGACCAACAAGGCGCGCGACGCCGTGCGCCTGGCCGATGTGATCGAGAGCCTCGACCGCGAGCGCTTGGCCGATGCGCTCGAGCGGGCGGTCGAGTCCGAGGGCCGCCGCCCGAGCTGCTCGTGCAGGTCAATGTCGGGGACGAGACGCAGAAGGCGGGGATTGCCAAGGACGCGGCGGACGCGTTCATCAAGGCGTGCCAGCGCCGCTTCGGCCCCGCGCTCACCGGGCTGATGTGCATCCCGCCGGCCGAGGGCGATCCGGCGCCGCATTTCGCCTGGCTTGCCGCCTGCGCCGCGCGGCACGGGCTCGGGACGCTCTCGATGGGCATGTCGGGCGACTTCGAGACCGCGATCCGGCATGGCGCCACCCATGTGCGCGTCGGCACCGCCATCTTCGGCGTCAGGGAGGGTGGACCGCGCGCTCGATGACGGCGTAACGCCTTCTTGCTGAACCGTGCACCATCCCGGTAACGTCCGCGTGATCGGAACGTTTCAGGAACCTCGCTGTGATCCGTATCGCCCCGCCCTTTGCCTCGGCCATCCTCTTCGCTAGCGCTCGTGGCCTGCTCGCCTGCGCCCTCCGGCGGCCCGGCGCCCCAGACCAGCGCCGCACCGCCGCAGCTCGCCCGCACCCGCGATGCAGACGACCGCGCAGGGCGGCGCCGGGCTGGACGGCGTCTATCGTCCGGTTGGCGGCAATGCCTCCGGCAGCTCGCGCTGCGGCACCACGAACTTTGGCTACCCCATCACAGTCGCGAACGGGGTCGGCGAGCATGTCCAGACCGACACGGCCGGCGACATTTCGGGCACGGTCGCTCCGGACGGCTCCCTCATGATCGAGCACGGCCGCGGCAAACCTTGCAGGGCCAGTTCAATGGCAATGCAGTTCAACGGCACGCTTACAGCTTCGGCAGCTGCGCGCTACACGCATGAACTACGCGAAACGGTAGGCACAGCTTCGATTTCCGCCGGGGCGGCCGCCGTCTAGAGTGGCGGCATGCCCTCCCCGGCGGACACGGCGGCCTTTGGTGAGCCAGCACGCGAGGCGCTGGTGGTGCTCGGCGCCGCCGCGCTCGTCATCCCGCTGTTCCATCGCCTGCGGCTGAGCCCGGTCCTCGGCTACATCCTCGTCGGGCTGCTCGCCGGGCCGTCCGGGCTCGGGGCGTTGGCCGACTGGGTGCCGCCGCTCCGGTTCGCGACCATCACCGACCGCGCCCGGATCGAGCCGGTAGCCGAACTCGGCGTCGTGTTGCTGATGTTCACCATCGGGCTCGAACTGTCCTGGCCGCGCATCGCCAAACTTCGCCGGCTGGTATTCGGCCTCGGCGCGCTGCAGGTGCTCGCCTGCACCGCGCTGCTCGCCGGCGCGGCCGAGTGGCTGGGTCTGCCGCCTGCGCAGGCGCTGGTCGCCGGCCTCGCGCTCGCGATGTCGTCCACCGCCGTCGTCACCCAGGTCCTCTCGGACGAGCGGCGGATGACGACGCTCGACCGGCCGCACCAGCTTCGCCGTGCTGCTGTTCCAGGACCTCGCGGTGGTGCCGATCCTGTTCCTGCTCGGCACGCTGGCGGGCGGCGAGGGCGGGGCCCGCGCGCTGCTGCTGGCGCTTGGGAAGGCGGCGCTGTCGGTGCTGCTGATCGTCGGCGTCGGCCGGCTCGTGCTCCGCCCGCTGTTCCGTGGCGTCGCGCGGACGCAGAGCCCCGAGCTGTTCATGGCGGCGTGCTTGTTGGTCGTGCTTGCGACCGGGCTCGCGGCGTCATCGGCCGGGGTCTCGATGGCGCTCGGCGCGCTGATCGCCGGCGTGCTGCTTGCGGAGACCGAGTACCGGCGCCAGGTCGAGGTCACGGTCGAGCCGTTCAAAGGCCTGCTGCTGGGCGTGTTCCTGATCTCCATCGGTCTCCAGCTCGACCTGCGGGAGATCGCACGGGCGCCGGTGTTCGTGCTCGGCGCGGCGTGCGGCTTTGTCCTCGCTGAAAGCCGCGGCGACCTTCGGCCTCGCGCGCCTGTTCCGGGTGCGCGGCCATGCGGCCCTGCAATCCGCGCTTCTGCTCGGACCCGGCGGTGAGTTCAGTTTCGTCATCCTCGGCCTGGCCGGCAGCACCGCCCTGCTGCCGCCGGCCGCGACCGGCACCGTGTTCCTGCTCACCGCCCTGTCCATGGTCGCAATCCCGGCGCTCTCCGTGGCTCGGGCGCCGGGTCGCGCCCGGCAAGCGTGCGCCGGTTCCGGCCGAGTTGCTCCCTCCGGGCGACCCGGAAGCGGGGGGCGTGATCCTCGCCGGTTTCGGCCGGGTGGGGCGGACCGTGGCCGCCATGCTGCGCGCGCACGACATCGCCTGGGTCGCGCTCGACAGCGACGTCGAGCGCGTGGCCGAAAGCCGTCGTGTCGGGCGCGCCCGTGTTCTACGGCGACGTTGGCGATCCCGAGCTGCTGCGCCGGGTCGGGCTGCAGACCGCGCGCGCCCTGGTCGTCACGATCGACAACCGCGAGCGGGCGGACGCCATCGTGGCGGCGGCGCGGGCCGCCCGGCCGGACCTGCTGATCGTCGTGCGCGCCCGCGACGCCCGCCACGCCGCGCACCTTTACGGCGTGGGCGCGACGGACGCCGTGCCGGAGACGATCGAGGCCAGCCTTCAGCTCTCCGAAGCGGTGCTGGTCGATCTCGGCGTGGCCATGGGCCCCGTCCTGGTCTCGATCCACGAGCAGCGGGCGCGGTTCCAGGCCGAGATCAAGGCGATGGCGCCCAACGCCACCGTGCGCCGGCTCGGCCCCAGCCGCTCGCGCCGCGTCCCGCTCGAGGAGCGCGCCCCGTCCGGTTGATCGCCGCCGCGAACACGATAGGGTCGGGCGGTCGAGGGAGGACGGGATCATGGACCAGGTTGTCAGCGAGGACGTGCGCTACGCGTCCGGCAAGATGCTCGCGTCGGTTCGGGACGGCGTCGGCCTGATCACGTTCAATCAGCCCGAGAAGCGCAACGCTATGTCCGTCGAGATGTGGGACGGGCTGACCAGCATCCTCGAGGCCTGGGAGAACGATCCGGAGGTGCGCGTGGTCGTGCTGACCGGCGCGGGCGAGAAGGCGTTCGTCTCCGGGGCCGACATCAGCCAGTTCGAGAAGAGCCGCAGCAATGCGGATGCGCAGAAGGAATATGACAAGCTGACCAGCGCCGGCCGCGCCAAGCTGACCGGCTACGCGAAGCCGGTGATCGCGCGCATCCAGGGGTTCTGCCTCGGCGGCGGGCTCGGCATCGCCATGGGCGCCGACCTGCGCATCGCCGGGGAAAGCAGCACGTTCGGCATCCCCGCCGCCAAGCTCGGCATCGCCTATGGGTGGGACATGGTGCGCCGGCTGATCTCGTTGGTCGGCCACGCCCACGCCCGCATGATCCTGTTCACCGGCGAGCGCATCCCGGCGCGGGAGGCGGAGCGGATCGGCCTGGTCAACCAGGTCGTTGCGGACGCGGAGCTCGACGCGACGGTCGATCGCATGGCGCGGACGATGGCCGCGAACGCGCCGCTTTCGATCAAGGGGATGAAGTTCATCCTCGGCCAGGCATTGCGTGACCCCGCGGACCGCGACATGGACGGCGTGCAGCAGGCGGTGAGCACGTGCTTCGACAGCGCCGACTACACGGAGGGGCGGACCGCGTTCATGGAGAAGCGCAAGCCCCAGTTCCAGGGCGGATAGATTTCAGGGCCGATAGGCTGGGCGGTCGGCGGACCGCCCAGCCGATCGCTTAGTAGCGGCCCGGTACCACGACCGTGCTGCCCGGCGTCGTGACCGGCGCGGGCGGCGTCACGACGGTGGTCGCCGGCGCGGGCGCGGGCGGCGGCGGCGGCGCCGTGTTCACCGAGCAAGCGCCGAGCGCGAGGATGGCAGCAGCGGCAGTGGCCACAGCAGCGAGTTTGGGCATCCGAAACTCCTTTCTGAGAAAATTCTCAATCACTTGTGAGGCACGAGGCCAACCTTTGTTACGTCGAGACGGAACGAAAGTTCCCGATATCATCTCTGTCCACACGCGGTGCGGAGCAACGCACCCCCTCTCTTCCCGTTAGTGGTGCCGAACCCCCATGCCATTCCCTCCCGTCAACCCGGCGCTCGCCCGCGCCCTCACCGAACGCGACTACGCCGAGCCAACCCCGGTCCAGACCGCCGTGCTCGCGCCGGAGGCGGAAGGGCGCGACCTGCTGGTCTCCGCGCAGACCGGCTCGGGCAAGACGGTCGCCTTCGGCCTGGCGCTGGCCCCGATCCTGCTCGGACCGGACGAGCGGTTCGAGACCGCCTCCGCTCCGCTCGCGCTCGTGATCGCGCCGACCCGCGAGCTGGCGCTGCAGGTGCGGGCTGAGCTGGCCTGGCTGTACGCGCACACCGGCGCGCGCATCGCCTCCTGCGTCGGCGGCATGGACAGCCGCGCGGAAGCGCGGGCGCTCGCCGCCGGCTGCCACATCGTGGTCGGCACTCCCGGCCGGCTGCGCGACCATCTAGAGCACGGCAGGCTCAACCTGTCCGAGCTCCGGGCCGCGGTGCTCGACGAGGCCGACGAGATGCTGGATCTCGGCTTCCGCGAGGATCTCGAAGTCATCCTCGATGCGACGCCCGAGACCCGCCGCACCCTCCTGTTCTCCGCCACCATCCCGAAGGAGATCGCGGCGCTCGCCGGCCGCTATCAGCGGAACGGGCTGCGCATCGACGTCGGCGGCCGCAACGAGCCGCACGGCGACATCGAATATCGCGCCGTGACGGTCGCCCCGCACGACATCGAGCGCGCCGCGGTCAACGTGCTGCGCTACTTCGAGGTACGCGCGGCGCTGGTGTTCTGCGGCACCCGCGAGGCGGTCCGCCGCCTTCACGGCCGGCTGGTCGAGCGCGGATTCGAGGCGGTCGCGCTCTCCGGCGAGCTCAGCCAGCACGAGCGGACCGGTGCAATCCAGGCGCTTCGGGATGGACGCTCGCGTGTTTGCGTGGCGACGGACGTGGCGGCGCGCGGCCTCGACTTGCCGCAGCTCGACCTGGTGATCCATGCCGACCTGCCGCGTGACCGCGAGACCATGCTGCACCGATCCGGCCGCACCGGCCGGGCCGGTCGCAAGGGCATCTCGATCCTGCTGGTGCCGTTTGCGCGCCGGCGCCGGGCCGAGCAACTCCTGGCCTCGGCCGGGGTCGACGCCGGCTGGAGCGACCCGCCGTCCTCCGAGCTGGTGCGCGAGCGGGATACGGAGCGGCTGCTCGAGGACCCGGCGCTGGCCGAAGAACCTGCGGAGGAAGATCGGGGGCTGGCCGAGCAGCTGCGCGAGCGCTATGCGCCCGAGCAGGTGGCCGCCGCGCTGGCCCGGCTATGGCGGAGCCGTCTGCCGGCGCCCGAGGACGGCTTCGACGGCCCGCCCGAGCCCACGCGCCGGGCGCTGGCCCAGGGCGCCCAGGGCGGCGCGTGGTTCCGCCTGTCGGTCGGTCGCCGCAACAACGCCGACCCGAAATGGCTGATCCCGCTGATCTGCCGCCTCGGCGGCGTCACCAAGGCCGAGATCGGCGCCATCCGCATCTTCGAGCGCGAGACCAAGTTCGAGATCGTGCCGGAGGTCGCGGCCCGGTTCGCAGAGGCGGTCCGCGACGCGGGGCCGCACGAGCCCCGCATCGGGCCCACGCCGCCGCCCGTGGGCGACACCCGGCCGCCGCGCACCGTCTCGGGCCGGCCGCCGCGACGCGGCCCTGCCCGCAAGACGGTCTGACGGCTACAGCGAGCCCATCGCCCCGACCATCGGCGCCAGCAGCACGGCCATCATGGCCTGATCCACATCGTGCCCGCGCAGGCGCAGCTCGGCCGAGCGGCCGCAATCCGTCCCGGTCTTGGCGCTACGGCCGAGGCCGGCCCAGCCCGCCAGGTAGTCGCCGTTCGCCTCGCGCCCGAAGATCACGAGCGTGCCGCCGCGCTCCGCCTCCGCCCCGAGCCCGACCCTGCACTCCGCTCCCGACGCAAGCCCGGCTGCCGAGACCACAGAAGCGCGTACCGAGATGCCGGGCAGCGCCGGCGTGATCGAGGTGGGTCCGACCGACCAAACATCGCCGACCCCGAGCTGCACGGAAGACTGCAAGATGCCGAACGCGCCCAGTGTGAGCGAGCCAAACAACAGCGAGAGACCGAGCATCAGCGCGGCGACTGTGCCGAGGAGTGGCCTTCCGAGCTCGCCGCCCGTTGCGTCCGGCCGTTTGACATTGCGCATCGCACCGTCCCTTCATCGCCGCCCGAGTTCGGGCATGACAAACTGGACGTTCTCCCGTCGTGCGATGCAGCATAGGCTTGGTCATGTTGCACCGCAACATAAACCGGGCGCTCAGCCCGTCGGAGCCTCGGTTCCGAACGGATCGTCGACGGAGCGGCAAGGCTCGGTGAACCACCGGGCGCCCGCCTCGGTCATGTAGAAGATGTCTTCGAGCCGGACCCCGAACTCGCCGTAGATGCAGATCATCGGCTCGTCCGAGAAGCACATCCCGACCGCGATCGGGGTCTTGTTGCCGCGAACGAGGTACGCTGTCCTCGTGCACGTCCATGCCGATGCCGTGGCCGGTCCGGTGCGGCAGGCCGGGCACGGCGTAGTCCGGCCCGAACCCGGCCGCCGCGATCACCCGTCGCGCCGCCGCGTCCACCGACTCGCAGGGCGCGCCGAGCACCGCCGCCTCGAACGCCGGCGCGCTGCGCCCGCTGCTCCAGCTCCCAGATCTCCCGCTGCCGCGGCGTCGGGCTCGCCGAACACGTAGCTGCGGGTGATGTCGGAGCGGTAGCCCTCGACGAAGCAGCCGGTGTCGATCAGCACCATGTCGCCGTCCGCCAGCGTCTGCGGGTAGGGCACGCCGTGCGGATAGGCGGTCGCCTCCCCGAACTGCACCGCGCGCGAGGCCGGCACGCCGCCGAGCTTGCGGTGCGCCGCGTCGAGGAAGCCCTGCACCTCGGTCGTGCTCATGCCCGGGCGCGAGGCAGCGCGCCGCCGCCTTGTGCACTTCGAGCGTGATGTCCATCGCGACCTGCATGATCGCGATCTCCGCCGGGCTCTTCACCATGGCGGCAGGCGGCGGTGATCGAGGACGCCGTTGACGAAGCCGAACGCGTTGCCGGCCTTGCGCATGCCCGTCGACGGTGAAGAACGGCGTCGCCGGGTCGATCGCGATCGTGCCGCTCTCGTGACCCATGCTGCGCACCGTGTCGATCACCAGCGCGGTCGGGTCCTCGTGCTCCTCCCAGCAGCGGATGTCGGCGCCGAAGCGCAGCAGGGTGCGGGTCTTCGGCTCCTCGAAGGCCGGGCTCAGATAGGCGAGCTCGCCCTCGGCCGGGATGATCGCCCCGTGCAGCCGCTCGGTCAGCTTCAGCTCGATGCCGGTGAAGTAGCGCAGGTTGGTGGAGGTATCGAGGTAGAGCGCGTCGATCCCCTGCTCGCGCATCAATCCCTGCGCCTTCGCGACCCGGCGCTGCAACTCCTCCGTCCCGATCGGCTCGACGCCGGCGGTCATCGGCGCCATGCGGGCCAGCTCCGCCGCGAAATCGACCCGCCAACGCCCCAGCACCATGCGTATGTCCTTTATGATCTGCCGCGCGTCGACGCTAGGCTGAACGGAGAGGCCGCACCAGGGGGACCGATGAGGACGGGCGGGTGAGGATGGGCGCGCAGCGATGGGCGGTGGACGCGCTGGTCGGCCTGGCGCTGCGGCGATCTTCGCTGCCGCTGCTGCTGACGATTTATCTCAGCGTGTTCGACGAGACGCTGATCGTGTTCCCGCCGAAGGGCTACACGCTGGCCTGGTATCCGCGCATCCTGCCCGAGTTCGGCGACGCGCTGCGCACCAGCGCCGGCGTCGCCACCGCCGCGACCGCGCTCAGCCTGCTGATCGGTGTGCCCGCCGGGATCGGGCTGTCGCGGTACCGGTTCCGCGGCCGCGAGGCGGTCACCACCGCTGCTGCTCGCGCCGCTGACCATCCCGGGCGTGGCGATCGGGCTCGGCGATCTTCGTGCTCGCGGTGCATGATCGAGGAGCGGACGGAGTGGGCGATCAGCGGCACGCTATCTGCTGATGGTCGCCGCGCATGTGCTGATCACGCTGCCCTGGGTGGTGCGGCTGTGCCTCGCGTCGCTGGCCAACCACGACCGGGCCGCGGAGGAGGCGGCGGCGAGCCTCGGCGCGCGGCCGCTGGCGGTGATCTGGCGCGTGACGCTTGCCGGCGATGCGGGGCGGCATCGTGGCCGGCGCGCTGTTTGCATTCATCGTCTCGTTCGAGAACCTGGAGATGACGCTTGTTCCTGACCGCGCCGGGCCTGACGACGCTGCCGATCTCCGTGCTGCAATACTCTGCAGTATCACATCGACCCGCTGGTCGCGGCGGTCGCGGTGGCGCAGGTGGTGCTGGTCGGCGCCGCGCTGCTCCTGCTCGACCGGCAGGTCCGGCTGTCGCGCGTGGCCGTATGAGCCGGCTCGACGCTCGACCGGCTGTCGAAACGCTACGGCGCGCATCTGGCCGTCGACGAGGTGAGCCTGGAGATCGCCGAGGGCGAGCTGGTCGTGCTGCTCGGGCCGTCCGGCTGCGGCAAGACGACGACCTTGCGGATGGTCGCCGGCTTCATCGCGGCGAGCGCGCGGCGACGTGCTGCTGGACGGCCAGAGCATCCGCGCGCTGCCGCCGTACCGGCGCGAGATGGGGCTGGTGTTCCAGAGCTACGCCCTGTTCCCGCACCTCTCGGTGGCGCGCAACGTCGCGTTCGGGCTGGAGATGCGGAAGATGGCCCGCGCCGCGCGCGAGGCGCGGGTCGCGGAGATGCTCCGGCTGGTGCGGCTGCGAGGGCCTCGCCGACCGGCTGCCGCGGCAGCTCTCCGGCGGCCAGCAGCAGCGGGTCGCACTCGCGCGGGCGCTGGCGATCCATCCGCGCGTGCTGCTGCTGGACGAGCCGCTCTCCAACCTCGACGCCGCGCTGCGGGCGGAGGTGGCGCGCGAGATCCGGCTGCTGCAGCGCGCGGTCGGGCTGACCACGATCATGGTCACGCACGACCAGGACGAGGCGATGGCGATGGCCGACCGGCTGGTGGTGATGAAGGACGGCACGGTGCAGCAGGTCGGCACGCAGGAGGATCTGTACGAGCGCCCGGCGACGCCGTTCGTGGCCGGGTTCATCGGCCGCAGCACGATCATGTCCGGCACGCTGCGCGACGGTAACGTGTTGCCGCCGGCGGGGCCGTGCTGCCGCTTGGCCGGGCATTACAGCGCGCGGCGGCCCCTGCACGCTGGCGCTGCGGCCCGAGCGGCTGCGCCTCGGCCGAGGACGGGCGGGCGCGAGCGGGCACGGTCGAGCTGGCGAGCTATCTCGGCGCGGTCCGCGAGCACCTGGTCCGCCTCGGCCCCGACCTGCACCTGCTGGTGCGCGACGGCACCGGCGGGCCCGGCCGCCTGCGCGAGGCCGGCTCCGCCGTGGCGGCTCGACTGGGACCTCGCGGCCGAGCGCCTGTTCGATGCTGAGGGCGCGCCGGTTTTGCCGCAGAATGCCCCGACCCCGATCGCAGAGAGGATCACCAGCCATGCCTGACCCCGTCTGCCCCAGCTGCACCTGCCCCGCCGCGCGCTGCTCGCCGGCGCCGCCGCGCTGCCCTTCGCCGGCGCCGCGCCCGCGCCGACGAGCAGGTCGTCATCGCCACCTGGGGCGGCGACTACGCCAACCTGCTGCGAGAACAACATCGACGACCCGATCCTCAAGCCGCGAGGGCATCACGGTCGTGCAGGACACCGGCGACGAGGACCCGCGCGTGGCCAAGATGATCGCCCAGCGCCGCCTGCCGCGCGGCGCCGACGACGTGATCTGCCTGCAGGCGGTGCGGGCCTACGAGACGGAGCAGCTCGGCCTGCTGGACACGCTGGACGAGACCAAGGTGCCCAACCTGCGCCACGTCTGCCGAACCTGCGCAACAACTTCTACGCGCCGCACATCTACAGCCCGCAGGTGCTCATCTACAATCCGGACAAGGTGCAGGAGCCGCCGAAGACCTTCACCGACCTGCTGGACCCGAAATGGAAGGGCCGGGTCGGCGTCGGCGACATCAACTATTTCTACGTGATGATGGCCGCCGCCCTGGCCGCGACCGGCGACATCAACAAGGTCGATACCGACCAGGCCAAGCAGCTCGCGATGAAGCTGAACGAGAACGGGCTGCGGCTCTATCCCTCCACCGACTCGATCGGCGCCGGCGTGAAGTCGGGCGAGATCGATGTCGGCCTGATGTGGCTCGCCCGCGTCAACATGTGGCAGAACGCCGGCATCCCGGTGAAGGCGTCGTTCCCGAAGGAGGGCTGCGTCCTCTACGTCTCCGGCATGGTCGTGCCGAAGAACGCGCCCAACAAGGCAGGGCGCCTACAAATACCTCAACGCCATGCTCGAGCCCGCGGCGCAGCAGGCGTTCGCGGCGAAGATGGGCTATCTGCCGACGGTCGACGACGCGCCGCTCAGCGGCAAGGTCGGCGAGCAGCTGGCGCTCCCGCCCGAACTGAAGCTGATCCCGCCGGACTACGACATCGTCGGCAAGCTGCAGGGCCCGACCTCCGACTGGTGGAAGAAGACGATGCGCTCGTCGTGAGCGTATCCGCGGCAACTGCCGCGCTTCCCGCGCCGGCGGAGCGGCCGCAAGCCGTTTCCGCCGCGCCCTTCCTGGGGCCGGCGATGCTGGTCGTGCTGCTGATGCTCGCGGCGCCGCTCGCCTTGCTGCTCCGCTTCAGCGTCAACCGCTACGACCCGACCGAGCTGATGATCGAGACGGTGACGCCGGAGCCAACTACATGCGCTTCTTTGCCGACCCGTTCTATGTCGGCGTGCTGCGCACCACGCTCGGCGTCGCCGCCGCGACCACGGTGCTCTGCCTGCTGCTCGGCCTGCCGCTCGCCTATCGGCTGGCCCGCATGCAGAGCCGCTGGAAAACGGCCTGCATGCTGGCGATCGTGCTGCCGCTGTTCATCGGCAGCACGGTGCGCATGGTCGGCTGGATGATCCTGTTCGCCCATGGCGGCCTGGTCGACGACGTCGCGCGCACGCTGACCGGGCACGGGCTCGAGCTGATGTACACCACGTTCGCGGTGATCGCGGGCATCGTCTCGATCAACCTGCCGTTCGTCGTGCTGACGATCCAGAGCACGATCGAGACGATCGACGCGCGGCTCGAGGAGGCCGCGGAGAGCCTCGGCGCGCCGCCGGGACCGCGCTTCTGGCGCGTGGTCTGGCCGCTGGCGCTGCCCGGCACGGCGACGGCCGGGCATGCTCTGCTTCATCCTGGCGATGAACGCCTATGCGACGCCGTACCTGCTCGGCGGGCCGCGGTTCCAGATGATGGCGCCGCTGCTCTACTGGGAGTTCAGCGCCAACAACAACTGGCCGTTCGCCTCGGCGATGGCGCTGGTGCTGATGGCGACCACGCTGGTGCTGACCGCCTGCGCCACGCTGCTGATCCCGCGCCGCTATCGGGCATGATCGCGGGCGTTGCCCTCGCGGTGCGCGACCTCGACCGCGTCGCGTCGTTCTATCGCGAGGTGGTCGGCCTCGAGACGATCTCGGAAGGCGCCGACGGCGTCACGCTCGGCGCCGGCCGCACCGGCTTTCTCGATCTGCTGCACCGCCCCGACCTCCTGCCGCGCGACCCGGCGGCGGCCGGGCTCTACCACACCGCCTTCCTGCTTCCCGCCCGCGCCGATCTCGGCAGTTGGCTCGCCCACGCCGCCGCGCTCGGCCAGCGCCTCGACGGCGCGGCGGACCATCTCGTCAGCGAGGCCGTCTACCTCCACGACCCCGAGGGCAACGGCGTGGAGATCTATGCCGACCGACCCCGCTCGGTCTGGACGCTGGGAGGGCGGGCGGGTGCGCATGGCCAACGACCGGCTCGACATGATCGGCCTGCGCGCGCGGGCCGGCGCGCCCTGGACCGGTGCGCCCGCCGGGCACGCGGATCGGCCACGTGCACCTGCAGGTCGGCGACGTGGACGAGGCCGAGCGCTTCTACGCCGGCACGCTCGGCCTCGACGTGACCGCGGCGCGGGCCGGAGGTCGTGTTCCTCTCCGAGCGGCGGCTACCACCACCACCTGGCGGCCAATATCTGGCACAGCGAAGGCGCCGGCGTTCGCGACCCGGCGCGCGCCGGCCTCGTCTCGATCACGCTGGAAGGGCCAACGCGGCCCAATCTCACCGACCCTTGGGGAACCCCGTTCCGGTTCGCCCCCGCCTAGGTCTCGTCCTCGATCAGCACCACATGGAGCCGGCGCGGCCCATGCGCGCCGAGTTCCAGCGTCTGCTCGATGTCCGCCGAGCGCGACGGGCCGGTCACCAGCATCACGTTGCGCGGCATCGCCCCGAACTCTTGCCGCAGTAGGTCCCAGGCGTCCTCGTACGGCCCCACGATCCGCGACGCGCGCAGCACGACGACGGCCGTGTCCGGCAGCAGGTTGATCGTGGTCGGGCGTTCGGGGGCGCTCGGGAACATAAGTGTGCCGGTCTCGGCAATGGCGGCAAACGCATGCTGCACGCTGACCAGGTCGGTCTCTTGGGCCCGCCCCTCGCGGATCCGCAGCATCGGCCGGCGATCCCATGGGAGCACGCGCAGCTCCGGGTGCGGCGACATCGCGAACTCGCTCGGAAGGTTCTGCGCCGCGAGATAGTCCGCCACCGCGTCCGGCACCGAATCGGCGTTCGGGACGCGCTCGACGCTCCCGAACTCCTTCTCGACGTTGCGCACGAACAGCGTCACCTGGTCGGGGTGCGGAATCTGACTCCGGGCGGGGATCAGCTGGCGCGGGTGAGATTCGAGCCGCCCCTGGAGCATCGCGCGCGTGTCCGCCGGCAGCTCGCCCCGACGCAGCCCGCGCCGGATCGCGCCGAGCACCGTCTCCTTGGTCACGCGCGCGCCCGCTGACGCTGCCGCCGCTCGTAGCGGGCGAAGAACGTCTCGCCTTCCGGCGCCGGCAGGTCGCGCCCGCCGGTCCAGCCGCCGGCGAGCGGCAGGCGCCGGAACCGGCCGCGCCCGCGGCCCAGCAGCCCCAACATCCCCGCGCCCACCCGCGTCGCCAGCCGATACCAGCCCGGCCGTCGCGCGAACCACGCCCAGAGCGCCAGATTGCGCCGGATCGCGCCGGGCTGCAGGTGCCGCTCGAACTCGCGCTCGCGCCAGTGCCGCATCATCTTCGGCAGCGGAATCTTCACCGGGCACACGCTCTCGCACTTGCCGCAGAACGTGCTCGCATTTGGCAAATGCCCCGCTTTCTCCACGCCGATCAGGCTGGGTGTCAGCACGCTGCCCATCGGGCCGGGATACACCCAGCCATACGCATGCCCGCCCACCGCGCCATAGACCGGGCAATGGTTCATGCACGCCGCGCAACGGATGCAGCGCAGCATGTCCTGGAACTCGGTGCCGAGCATCGCCGAGCGCCCGTTGTCCACCAGCACGACGTGATACTGCTCCGGCCCGTCGAGGTCGCCCGGCCGGCGCGACCCGGTGCTGAACGTCGTGTACACCGAGAAATCCTGCCCGGTGGCCGACCGCGCCAGTAGCCGCAGCAGGCTGGTCGCGTCCTCGAGGGTCGGCACGCACTTCTCGATGCTCGCCAGCGCGATGTGTACGCGCGGCAGCGTCTGCGTCAGGTCGCCGTTGCCTTCGTTGGTCACGATCACCGAGCTGCCCGTCTCGGCTATCAGGAAGTTGGCGCCGGTGATCCCGACATCGGCGGCGAGGAATTTCTGCCGGAGCCGCGAGCGGGCCTCCGTGAGGATGTCGCGGCGTTCGGCGAACACGCGGTCGGCGGGCAGGTCGGTGTGGGACAGGCGGAACTGCGCCTCCCAGTCCTCGCGGTTGAGGTGGAACGCAGGGGCGATGATGTGGCTCGGCGTCTCGTCGCGGAGCTGGATGATGTATTCGCCGAGATCGGTCTCGAACGGTGTGACGCCGTTCGCGGCGAGATGCGCGTTGATCCCGAGCTCCTCGGAGATCATCGACTTGCCTTTGGTGACCGTCCGCGCGCCCGCGTCGCGGCAGATGCCGAGCACGATGTCCCGCGCCTCGTCCGCAGTGCTGGCCCAATGCACCTGCCCGCCGGCACGCTCCACGTTGGCCGCGAACTGCTCGAGATAGAAATCGAGATGCGCCAGCGTGTGGTTCTTGATGTCCCGCCCGATCTCGCGCAGCCGCTCGAACTCCGGCAGGTTCGCGACCGCCGCGGTCCGCCGCGCCATGAACTGCGGCTTGCTGAACGCGAGCGCCTTCTGCAGCCCGGCGTCGGCCAGGGCCTTGCGGGCGTTCTCCTTGAACCGGGGCGAGGTGGTGATCATCCGAGCAGTCTAATGCCGACAGCCGATTGCTTGAAGCGGCGACCGAGGCCCTCCTCCGAGGACGGAAGAGGGCCCCGAGTTATCGCGGGTCGTGTTACTTCCGGCTCGAGCTCCGCCGGGTCGCGGGCTTCTTGGCGGCGGGCGCGGGCTTGCTGTCGGACTTGCGCGAGCTTGCAGCGGCACGGCGGCGCGGAGCGGGCTTCTCCTCCTCCTCGCCCTCGTCCTCTTCGCCGCCCTCGGCGCGCTCCGCCTCCGGGTTTGCGGAGCGCAGCGCGATCTCGTTGAGCTGCCGATCGCTCTCCTTCTCCTCATCCAGGGTCTGCTGCAGCTGCTCGGCTGCCTCGTCCATCCCCATCTGCCGCGCCCAGGCCACCATCGCGCCGTAGCGCGCGATCTCGTAGTGGTCGACCGCCTGCGCGCTCGCGATCAAGGCCGCGTCGAGCACCGGGCCCTTCTCGCCCGCCTCGATCGCCTCGTGCACCTCGTCGACCAGCCCCTCCATCGCCGCGCAGGTCTTGCCGCGCGGCCGCTTGCCGAACATCTCGAACACCTGCTCCAGCCGCGACACCTGCTTCTGCGTCTGGTCGCGATGTTGCAGGACCAGTTCTTTCACCTCCTGGCTGTCCACCGCCTTCGCTAGTTTCGCCATTTCGCGAACGCCGAGCTTCTCGGCGTACAGAATGTCCTGCAAGAAGTGCAGCATGAGCTCGTTCATGGATTTCATTTGTTATACTCCTGACGCGTGACGCTTTGTGCGCCCCTGGGCGCAACACCGTCACGCGACTAGGGTTCAATTGCCGTTGCGGAACGTCATCCGGCTCAGCGCCGCGACGGCGCTGGCTGCCCGATCGGCGGGACCTCGTCGGTCATGTCGGCGAGCACCTCGGCAACGTGGCGCACCTGCACCTCGGCGCCGAGCCGGCTCAATCGTCCGGCCATGTTCAGCAGGCAGCCCAAGTCGCCGGCGAGCAGCGTGTCCGCGCCGGTGGCGATCACGTCCGCCGCCTTGTCCGACACCATGCGGTTGGAGATTTCCGGATACTTCACGCAGAACGTGCCGCCGAAGCCGCAACAAACTTCCGGCTCCGCCAACTCGCGCAGCTCGAGCCCGGCGACGCTGCCGAGCAGCGCCCGCGGCTGCGCCTTGACCCCCAGCTCGCGCAGGCCGGAGCAGGAATCGTGATAGGTGACGAGCCCGGAATAAGCCGCCGAGACGCGCTCCACTCCCATCACCTCGGTCAGGAAGCTGACCAGCTCCCACGTGCGTTCGCCGAGCGCCTGCGCGTCCCGCCGCAGATTCGGATCGTCGTCGAACAGGGCAGGCAAGTGATGGTGGATCATGCCGCCGCACGACCCGGACGGCACGACGACGTAATCGAAGCCGCGAAACGCGTCGAGCACGGCCCGGCCGAGGTCCTGTGCCGTCCGCCGGTCGCCGCTGTTGTAGGCGGGCTGGCCGCAGCAGGTCTGTGCCCGCGGCACCTCCACCTGGCAGCCGGCTTCTTCCAGCAGCTTGATCGCCGCGAACCCCACGGTCGGCCGATGCAGGTCCACGAGGCAGGTGACGAACAGGCCGACGCGCGGTCCCGGAGCTGGCATTGCGTCCGTCACGTCGTCAGCCCCGGCGCCGGAAAACCGTGACCACCCGGAACCGGTGGTTGGTCGACTTCACCATCCCTATCACGCCCTCGATGTCCCACGCATCCTTCCGATACATCGGCAGCACCTGGTCGAGCCAGACCACATGCGTATCCGGCCGCCCTCGCTGCAGCGCGCGCATCACCACGTTCCGCTTGATCATCGTTGTCTGATACCGCTCGGCATCCTCCACACTGTACGGCGGATCCGCGAGCACGAGGTCGTATTCCTCCAGCGGCACGGCGCGGAGCGTCTGCGCGTCATCGACGAAGGTCGGCTCGAGGGCCGGGTTCAGGTCCACCGTATCGCCCGGCAACGCACGCAGATCGACCCGGCCGCTGAACAGGTGCAGCACCCGCCGCTTCTCCGGAAACAGCGCCCGCACCCGGCGCAGGTAGCCAGCGGGGTAGCCGCCGTAATAGCCGCTCCGCACCTGGTAGTTGTTGCCCATGATCCAGGTGCCGACGATCCGCCCGTCCTCGCTCACGAATAGCGAGCGCGGGAAGCCAGTCGCGGCGACGTAATGCTCGATCCGGTCCTGCAACGCGGGCACGAGCGGGCCAACATGGGTCATCCCGCGAGAATGCCGGAAACCCGGCCGCCGTACAAGAGCCTCAGCCGGAGCGCGCCGCGGTCAGCTTCCAAGCCGGATCCGATTGCGAGAGGTCCCGCTCGAACGTCCAGATGTCGGTGATCTCCGTCACCGCGTCGGTGCCCTGCACCGGCTTGCCGTCCCGATCCAGCGTTTCCGAGACCTGGTCCGATACGAAGCGCACTGTGATGCTGCCGACCGTCCCGGAAAGCTGTGCCGCCTCGATCGACACCTGCTGCAATGCGCGGAGCTCGGTCCGCTGGGTCTCGCCCGCCGCCTCGCGCGCCGCGATCGCGCCCTCGAAGCTCCGATACGTGTCGTCGGCCAGCAGCGGCCGCAGCGCAACGCGGTCGCCGGCGGCGAAGGCGGTCACAATCATCCGGAAAGCCGCCTCGGCGCCGGACAGGAAGTGCGCCGGGTCGAAACCGCGGTCGACGGTCCGCATCCGCGCCAGGGCCTGGCCCGCCGGGCTCGAGGGCGGCGGCAACGGCCGGGCTGGCGCTGCCGGCTCCGCCTTGGCGTCGATCACCGGCGCCGGCGTGCGGCCGAGCCCGGGCACCGGCACGGGCCCCCGCTCCGACTGCTGCCGCTCGAAGCCCGTCCGCCGGCCGAGGATGCTGCGCAGCCGCAGCACCAGGAACGCGGCGATCATGCCGAAAAGCACGAGGTCGATCGGGAAACTGCCGTCCATCGGGGTCGTCCTGCTGTCGCGCCGTTACATATGGCGCCGCACCCCGTGAAACAACGACGGCGCAAGTCGATTGCTGCCACCCTCGCACCGGTCTACTCGGCGCCGATGATCCTGCTGCGACACGGCCAGAGCGAGTTCAACCTTCACTTCAGCGCCACACGTCGGGATCCCGGGATCCACGACCCGGCGCTCACGCCGCTTGGCCGCGAACAGGCCGAGCGCGCGGCGGAGGCGCTCGAGGGCGAGGGCCTGCGCCGGATCCTGGTCTCGCCTTATACCCGCGCGCTGCAGACCGCCGCCCCGATCGCAAGCCGCCTCGGACTGCCGGTGATCGTCAACCCTTCCGTCCGCGAGCGATACGCCTTCACCTGCGACGTCGGCACGCCCTGCTCGGAGCTCGCCCGACACTGGCCGGAGCACAACTTCTCCGGCATCGACGAGATCTGGTGGCCGGCGATCGAGGAACCCTCCGAGCGCATCCTCGACCGTGCCGCCCTGTTCCGCGCCGAGATGGCCGCCCTCCCCGACTGGGCGGACACGCTGGTGATCACCCATTGGGGCTTCATCCTGTCGCTCACCGGGCGGAGCGTGGGGAACGGCGAGTGGCTCCGCTGCGACCCCACCGCGCCGCCGCCCGCGGAGATCGTCTGGCGGCACTGATCCGCGCCGGGTTGGCCGGCGGCGGCGCGCAACGCCGACCCTCCTCGCCTGTAGCGCTGCCCGGCGGCTCATGCTACCGCCGCGGCGCACCCGCGACCCTTCCGAGGCCAAGATGTCCGAGACCCAGCCCGCCCCACAGCAACCGCAGCAGCAGATCCCGCCGTTGATGGTCAACGCCCAGTACGTCAAGGACCTGTCGTTCGAGGTTCCCAACGCGCCGGAGGTGTTCTCCACGCTTCGCACCCAGCCCAACGTCAACATCAACCTGGACGTCCAGGCCCGCCGGCTCCAGGACGGCCAGGACGTGTTCGAGGTCACGCTGCAGATCAAGGCCGAGGCGGTCGAAGCGCCGGCCACCACCAACGGCGGCGGCGAGAACCGGCCCGTGTTCATCGCCGAGCTCGCGTTCTGCGGCGTGTTCACGCTGACCGGCGTGCCGCAGGAACTCGGTCGAGCCGGTGCTGCTGGTCGAGTGCCCGCGCCTGCTGTTCCCCTACGCCCGCAATATCCTCGCGGACATCACCCGGGACGGCGGCTTCCCGCCGGTGCTGCTGCAGCCGATCGACTTCGTCGCTCTCTGGCAGCAGCGCCGGGCCGCACAGCCCCAGACCGCATTGGCCTAGCCGCGCTGGCCTGACCGCGCTGGCCTGACCGCCCTCGCCTGACCGGCCTCGCCTGACCGTCCTGGCCTGACTCCGGGGGGCCCGGCTCCGACCCTCCCGGAGCCGGGATTTGCATGGGGCCGTCTGCCGTGGTGAGTCCGCGCGAGAAAACGGAAGGAAACCGCGCCATGCAGAGCAAGCACCCCGAGACGCTCGCGCTTCACGCCGGTTGGCGGCGCGACCCGGCCACCAATGCCGTGGCCGTCCCGATCTACCAAACCACGAGCTATCAGTTCGCCGACACCGCCCACGCCGCGCGCCTGTTCGCGCTGCAGGAACTCGGCAACGTCTACACCCGCATCATGAACCCGACCAACGACGTGCTGGAGCAGCGCATCGCGGCACTCGAGGGCGGTGTTGCGGCGGTGGCGGTGGCGTCGGGCCAGGCCGCCAGCGCGCTCTCGGTGCAGAACCTGGCCCATGCCGGCGACAACATCGTCGCCTCGACCGACCTCTACGGCGGCACCTGGAACCTCTTCGCCAACACGCTGAGGGATTGCGGCATTGAGGTCCGGTTCGTCGACCCGACCGACCCGCAGAATTTTGCCACAGCCACCGACGACAAGACGCGTGCCTACTACGCCGAGACCCTGCCCAACCCCAAGCTCGAAGTCTTCCCGATCGCCGAAGTCGCGGCGATCGGCCGACCGCTCGGCATTCCGCTGATCATGGACAACACCGCCGCCCCGCTGCTGGTCCGCCCCTTCGATCACGGCGCCGCGGTGGTCATGCACTCCACGACCAAATATATCGGCGGCCACGGCTCCAGCATCGGCGGCGTCGTCATCGACGGCGGCACCTTCGACTGGGAGGCCCACCGCGAGCGCCAGCCTGCGATGCACCGGCCGGATCCGAGCTATCACGGCGCGGTCTGGACCGAGGCGGCCAAGCCGCTGGGCCCGATCGCCTACATCCTGAAGCTCCGCGTGACCCTGCTGCGCGACCTCGGCCCGGCGCAGAGTCCGTTCAACTCGTTCCTGACGTTGCAGGGCCTCGAGACGCTGCCGCTGCGGATGCGCGAGCACAGCCGCAACGCCAGCCGGGTCGCCGACTTCCTCGCCGGACATCCGGACGTCACGCGGGTGATCCACCCCGCGCACCACAAGGGCGTCGCCGCCGAGCGGACCGCAAAGTACCTGCCGAGCGGCCATGGCGGGCTGGTCGGCTTCGAGCTGAAGGGCGGCGCGGATGCCGGGCGCGCCTTCATCGACCGGCTGCAGATGGTCTACCATGTCGCCAACATCGGCGACGCGCGGACCCTGGCGATCCACCCCGCTAGCACGACCCACAGCCAGCTCGCGGCTGACGAGCAGCTCGCGACCGGCGTCAGCCCGGGCTACGTGCGGCTCTCGGTCGGGATCGAGCATATCGACGACATCCTCGCCGACCTTTCGCAGGCGCTGGAGGGGGCGCAGGCGAGGCTCGCCGCCGACTAGCTCTGGCGCGCCGCGGTTTCGTCCGGACCGCGGCGCTTTCCACGGCCGGCTAGGAAATTCATCCTTCGGGTCAACCCAGTCCCGGAGGCAGAGCATGGACACCGTCTTCTTCGTCACGAACCGACCCGCGCTGGGCCGCGGCTTCGGGCCACCGCCCGCTTGCGGTCCGAACGACCCGCTCACCTTCGGCACCGTCTCCGTCCAGGCCTCGAACGACCCGGCCAAGCCCGGGCGGATGCTCGCCCCCGCCGCCTGGGCGGGAACATGCGCCTGCGGGTCCGGCCCGATCGACCCCGGCCTCGTCACATTCCTCCGGTCGGCCCTCGCCGCCGCAGCCAAGGCCGGCCGCACACCGCTCGTCACCGTCCACGGCTATAGCTACAGCTACGTCGACGCCGTGGTCCGCACCGGCGATCTCTGCGCCTGGCTCGCCGACGGCGACTTCCCCGCAGACCTCCAGCCTATCCTGTTCACCTGGCCCTCGATCGACGGCCTCTCGCCCGAGAACTACCTCGGCGACCGTGGCCGCGCCGAGGCCAGCGCGCAGGCGCTTGCACGCTTCGTCATCGCCTTCGAGGCCGCCTGGGAAGCGTCCGGCCGGCCCCGCGCGCTCTACCTCGCCCACAGCATGGGCACCTGGGCCACCCAGAACGGGATGCGGGCGCTGGCCGCGAGCGGCCACATGCTGCCCGAGGACCTGTTCGAGCAGGCGGTCATCATGGGCGGCGACGCCGACACGAACGCGCTCGAGCCCGGCCAAGGCCTCGACGAGTTGGCCCGGATCGCCCAGTACCTCACGGTCGCCGTCAACCGCACCGACTTCGCCACCGGCGTCACCTCGGCCGACATCCTCGGCCGTCCCCGCCTCGGCTCCTCCGGCCCGGCCGACCCCGCCCGGCTGCCCGGCAACGCCCGCATCGTCGATTACACGATGGCGATCGCCGCCGACCACACGCCCACCCCACCCGGCGAGACCACGTGGAACTACATTCTCCATCAGTACTACCGGACCGTCCCCGCCGTGCGGGAGGACCTCGGCGCCATCCTCTCCGGCGGCGATCCCGACGCGATCGAGAACCGATGGACGTCCGAGCAGATGGTCCGCGCCGGCCAGCCCTATATCCAGCCCGGCCGCCTCTACCTCTGCCCGCCGGCGCGCACGAGCGCCATGACGGTGCAGGCGGACATGAACATGGCCGAACGGCGCGGCTGACCCGCGAACACGGCCGAACGGCGCGGCTGACCCGCGCCGAGGTCGGCTTGCCTTCCGCGGACGGAAAACCCATGTTGCGCCGCATGACGCGAGGATCCTGCCCGGTTAGATACCGGGCGTGCATTTAAGGCCGTTTCGCCGCGCCGTCTTCGGACGGTGCGACGTCGCCTTTTCTCGCCACAGCCAAATAGGGTCCCATGCCTCCCCCCGGAGAGGCTTTGCCTCTCACATATCGGCGGCTCGCATCCCACGAGTTGCACGCCGTATCGCATCTAGAGTTCGCTGACGGACAGGTCGAGCGCTTCCTCGGCCCGCTTCAGGAGATCATCGAGGAGGTCCGCCGCGGCCCCGCCCATCACATGGTCGGCATCCAGGAGGGCGTGGAGCTGGTCGGCTTTTATGCCGTCCATCCCGACCGCCGCGACAGCACCTGCTGGTGGCTCGGCTGGTTCGCCATCGACCGCCGCCGACAGGGCGGAGGCCGCGGCCGCCGGGCCGTCGCCGCCATCCTGGCCCGGCTCCGCCAGCTCCCGTCCTGCCGAGAGGTCCGGCTCCTAGTCGCCCCGGACAACGAGGCTGCCATCCGCCTCTACCGCCGCGCCGGCTTCGTCCTCCACGGCATCTGGAGACGCACCGGCGAGCTGATCATGCGCTGCGCCCTGCCGCCCAGCCGTCCCTCAGCCGGGGTGCCGGCGCGGTTCTGGGCCAACGCCATCCGCATGGAAGTGGTCGAGGCCCGGACCTGCCGCATGGGCGTCCCGGTCGCCGCCCAGCTGCACGGCGAGGTCGCCCATCCGCCTTGAGCCCGCGCGTTAGGCTCGCAGCCGCTCGAGGCCGGTCCAGTCGAAGCTGATGCCGTGTCCGGGCCGATCCGGCGCGATGGCACAGCCGTCGACGATCCGGATCGGCTCGGCGATGAACCGGTCCAGCCCGAACCCGTGCGCCTCCAGGAACGACCGGTTCGGCGCCGCCGCCAGCAAGTGCACGGTGACGTCGTGCGCGCCATGGGAGGTCACCGGCAGGTTGAACGCCTCCGCCAGGTGCGCGACCTTCATGAACGACGTGACGCCTCCGCAATTGGTCACGTCCGGCTCCGGATAGGTGACGCCGCCGGCGGTGATGAGCGTCTTGAACTCCCACAACGAGCGGAGGTTCTCGCCCGACGCGACCGGCAGCCCGCCCTCGCGCACTACCCGCGCCTGTCCGGCGGGATCGTCGGGGATGACGGGTTCCTCGAGCCAGGTCAGGTCGAAAGGTACGAAGGCGCGGGCGGCGCGGATCGCCTGGTCGGCGGTCCAGCGCATGTTGGCGTCCACCATCAGCGGGAAGCCATCGCCCAGATGCGCCCGCATCGCCCGGACCCGCTCGACGTCCTCCTGTAGGCAGCGGCCGGCCGACCTTCATCTTGATGGCACGGAAGCCGCGGGCGAGGTTGTCGTCGGTCTGCCGCAGCAGCGCGTCAAGCGGGAGGTCCAGGTCGATCCCTCCGGCATAGCAGGGCACAGCCGGGTCGTAGCCGCCGAGTAGGACCCAGAGCGGCTGCCCCAGCCGGCGCGCGCGCAGGTCCCAGAGCGCGATGTCCACCGCTGACTGCGCCAGGACCGCGGGCCCGCCCCGCCCGCCATAGTGCTGGCCCCACCATAGGCGTTGCCAGATCGCCTCGATCCGCTCCGCCTCGTGCCCGACCAACTGGTCCGGCACGTCGCGGCGCAGGATGGCGTCAATCGCGGCCCCATTTCGCCCGCAGGTGTAGGTGTAGCCGACACCCTCCGCGCCGTCCGCGTCCCGCAGCCGGACCGTGTTCAGCTCGAACGCGAGCATCTGCCCGTGCGTGCTGTCCGAGAGCGGCACCTCCAGCGGGATGCGGTAGAAGCCCGCTTCGATCGACGCGATGTCAGCCATTCACGCCGCCTGCTTCGCCATTGCGAGCCGTCCGGCCAGGTCCTGCACGAACTGCCAGGCGACCCGGCCGCTGCGCGCGCCGCGCGTCACGGACCACTCCACGGCTTGAGCATGTAATTCTTCACGCCCGATCGCAAGGCCGAGCTGGTCGGCATAGCCGTCCACCATGGCGAAGTAGGCGGGCTGGTCGCAGTTGTGGAACCCGATCCAGAGGCCGAACCGGTCGGACAGCGAGACCTTCTCCTCCGTCGCCTCCGACGGGTTGATGCTGGTCGAGCGCTCGTTTTCGATCATGTCGCGCGGCATCAGGTGCCGGCGGTTGCTGGTCGCGTAGAACAGCACGTTCGGCGGCCGCCCCTCGATCCCGCCGTCCAGCACCGACTTCAGCGCCTTGTAGTCCGCGTCCTCGCGCTCGAAGCTCAGGTCGTCGCAGAGGATCACGCAGCGCCGCCGTTCTCCGCGCAAGAGGTTCAGCAGCTCCGGCAGTGTCCGGATGTCCTCGCGGTGGATCTCGATCAGCGCCAGGCGCCGCGGATGCGCCCGGTTCACCTCTGCATGGGCCGCCTTTACCAGGCTCGACTTGCCCATCCCCCGCGCGCCCCAGAGCATCGCGTTGTTGGCCGGGAACCCGGCCGCGAACCGCGCCGTGTTGTCCAGCACCAGCGCCTTCTGCCGCTCGATCCCCTGCAGCATCCCGATCCCGACCGCCGCGACCTCAAGCACCGGCTGAAGCCGGCCCGCTTCCGGCTGCCAGACGAACGCGTCCGCCGCATCGAGGTCCGGCCGGTCCGGCGGCGTCGGCGCCAGCCGCTCCAGCGCGGCGGCGATGCGGCCAAGAATTTGCAGCAGCTCGGGATCCATCGTGTTCCTTGACGGAAAGAGGGGCCTCTCTATGGTCCCGCCGCACCAGAGGCAACCCAGGACGGCCAATGCTCATCTCCCCCGCCTACGCCCAGGACGTCGCCGGGCTGCTCGGCCCCGCCACGCAGTTCCTGCCGCTGGTACTGATCTTCGTGGTGTTCTACTTCCTGCTGATCCGCCCGCAGCAGACACGGCAGAAGGAGCTCAAGTCGTCGCTGTCCGCGCTCCGCCGCGGCGACCGGGTCGTGACCGGCGGCGGCATTCTCGGCACGGTGCAGCGAGTCAAGGAAGGCTCAGAGGAGATCGAAGTGGAGATCGCGCCCAACGTGCGGGTCTCGGTGCTGCGCGACACCATCACCAGCGTGATCAAGCCAGCCGTCGCCAACGACAGCAAATAAAGAACCCTCTCCCGCGTGCGGGAGAGGGCCTGGGTAAGGGTGCTTACTTCAGCTTCGACTCGGCGTATTCGTAGTTCGCGATCTTATCGAGCCAGTTGCTCACGTAGTCCGGGCGCCGGTTGCGGAAGTCCAAGTAGTAGCTGTGCTCCCATACGTCGATGCCCAGCAGGGCCGTGCCTTCGCCGGTCTTGAGCGGGTTGCTGCCGTTCGGGGTCTTGGTGATCTTCAGCTTTCCGTCGCTGCCCTGGACCAGCCACGCCCAGCCGGAGCCGAACTGACTGCCGGCGGCGGCCTTGAAGTCGTCCTTGAACTTCTGCACGCCGCCGAGATCTTGGTTGATCTTCTGCTCGAGCTTGCCGGGAATGCGCCCGCCGTTCGGGGACATCATCTGCCAGAACTCGGTGTGGTTCCAATGCTGGCCCGCGTTGTTGAACACCGGGCCCTCGGGCGCGGTCTTCACGATCTCCTCGAGCGACTTGCCCTGCAGCGACGGGTCCTTCTCCACGAACCCGTTCAGCGCGGTGACATAGGCCTGGTGGTGCTTGTCGTGGTGCAGCTCCAGCGTCTCCTGGCACATCCCGCGCTCGGCCAGCGCGCCGTGCGAATAGGGAAGCGGCGGCAGTTCGAAGGCCATGGGCGTCTCCTTTCGGTTCAAGCGGGCGGCAGAGTCGTGCGCCCCGCCGTCCCGGTCAAGGTTGCGGGGGTTGAAACCTCCGCCCATCTGCGCCGGATGGCCACACTCTCCCGTGTGGGCGAGATCGTCCGCCGCACCGACCCCGACCGCTTCCTCGCCACCCTGTTCGCCCCCGCGGGCAAGCGCGAGGCGCTCTGGACGCTGTACGCCTTTAACCACGAGCTCGCCCGCGCCCGCGAGACCGTGCGCGAGCCGATGATGGCGCTGATCCGGCTGCAATGGTGGCGCGAAGTCGTCGAGGGTCAGCGGAAGCGGCATGAGGTGGCGGATCCGTTGCGCCAGGCGCTCGAGGAAGGCGCGCTCCGCCGGGCCGACCTCGAGGCGCTGATCGAGGGAAGGGAGGCCGAGGCGCCGGAAACGGGGGCGGAATGGGCTGCGTTTGTCGAAGCCACCGCCGGGGCGCTGGCTGTCGCCGCGGCGCATGCGCTGGGAACGGAGGACGTGGCGGGGGTGGCGGCGTTCGGCGCCGCTTACGGGGCGGCGGGGGTGCTGCGAAATGCGGCGCTCGCCGGAGCCGCGGCCCCGCCGGGCCTCGGCGAGACCGGGCGGGGCTGGCTGGAAGAGGGCCGCAGGCTCGGTGTTCCCCGGCCGGCGCTGGCTGCCGCGTTGCCGGCGGTGCTCGCGGCGCGCGACCTGCGGCGGAAGGGCCCGGTGCGCGAGCGCGGGGCCGGGGACAAGCTCGCGGTCGCCCTCGCGGCCTTTTCCGGCCGGATCTGAGCCGGAACGTTTGTTCGCCAGCCGTCTTTTGGGCTGCGAACCGTCTCAGTTTACGTGACAGTGTCGCGTCAGTGCGCCGACGCGCCCACCGCCCCGATTCCGGTCTGCGAACGCACATATTGCGCGTCGAACAGCTGGGATTCCTCCTGTGCCTGCCGCGAATTGTCCATTTTCGACACGACCCAGCATCCGAGGAACGCCAGCGGCATGGAGAACAAAGCGGGGGCATCATAGGGGAAGATCGGCGCCGCGTTGCCCAGCACCTTCACCCAGATTGCCGGGCTCAACACCGTCAGCACCACCGCCGTGATCAGCCCCAGCCAGCCGCCCACCGCCGCCCCGCGCGTGGTCAGACCTTTCCAATACATGGACAGCAGCAGCACCGGGAAGTTGGAGCTCGCCGCAACCGCGAAGGCCAGGCCGACCATGAAGGCAACGTTCTGCTTCTCGAA
This sequence comes from uncultured Alphaproteobacteria bacterium, assembly GCA_963708585.1. Classification (GTDB taxonomy): domain Bacteria; phylum Pseudomonadota; class Alphaproteobacteria; order Acetobacterales; family Acetobacteraceae; genus JAVVHH01. The sequence goes on from CAVPSW010000003.1 coordinate 161,316, forward strand.
CGCCACTCCGAGGAAGACCGCAACCACGCCCAGCACCACGGTCGCGATCTTGGAGACGTGCACCTCCGAGCCGTCGCTGACCCGGCCACGCCGGAACACGCTCGCGTAGAGGTCATGGCTGACCGCGCTCGCGCCTGACAGCGTGAGCCCGGAGACGACCGCCAGGATGGTCGCGAACGCCACGGCACTGATGAAGCCGAAGAACACGTCGCCGCCCACCGCGCGCGCCAGGTGAACCGCGGCCATGTTGGCGCCGCCTCGCAGCCCGCCGTTCACCAGGTATATCGGGTTGGTGCTCACCAGCACGATCGCGCCGAAGCCGATGATGAAGGTCAGGATGTAGAAGTAGCCGATGAAGGTGGTCGCCCAGAACACCGATTTGCGCGCCTCCTTGGCGTCGCCCACGGTGAAGAAACGCATCAGGATGTGCGGCAGCCCGGCGGTGCCGAACATCAGCGCGAGGCCGAGGGAGATCGTGGTCACCGGGTCGGCGACGAAGGCGCCGGGGGCCATGATGGCCTGCTTCTTTGGGTGCACCTGCACCGCTTTGGCGAAGAGGGACTGCACGCTCCAGCCGGCATAGTTCATGACCATGACCGCCATGAAGGTGGCGCCGCTCAGCAGCAGCACCGCCTTGATGATCTGCACCCAGGTCGTTGCCAGCATGCCGCCGAAGGTAACGTAACAAATCATCAGCACGCCCACGATGATCACGGCATACAAATACGGCAGGCCGAACAGCAGCTGGATCAGCTGGCCCGCGCCGACCATCTGCGCAATCAGGTAGAATGCGACGGTGATCAGGGTTCCGGTGGCCGCAAGGCTGCGCATCGGCACCGCCCCGAGGCGGAACGATACCACGTCGGCGAAGGTGAAGCGGCCGAGGTTGCGCAGCCGCTCGGCCATCAGGAACATGATGATCGGCCAGCCGACCAGGAAGCCGATCGAGTAGATCAGCCCGTCATAGCCGCTGGTGTAGACCAGCGCGGAGATGCCGAGGAACGAGGCCGCGGACATGTAGTCGCCGGCGATCGCCAGCCCGTTCTGGAAGCCGGTGATGCCCCCGCCCGCGGCGTAGAAGTCCGCCACCGACCGGGTCCGCTTGGCCGCCCAATAGGTGATCCCGAGCGTCAGCAGCACGAAGCCCACGAACAGCACGATCGCCGTCGTGTTCACCTCCTGCTGCTGCACCTGCCCGATGTCCGGGCCCGCCGCATGCGCCGCGCCGGACGCGAGCAGGAAGAGGAACAGCGTCGCGAACAGCCGCCTCATGGGACCGGCCTCCGCGCGGCGATGCCGGACACGAGCTGACGGGTCAGCTCGTCGTACTCGCCGTTGGCCTTCACCACGTAGATGCCGGTCAGCAGGATCGCCAGCACGATCACCCCCAGCCCCAGCGGGAACGCCAGGGTGATCACGCCGTCGATCGGCGTCGCCACGATCGGCCCGGCGAACGCCACCAGGAAGATGAACGCGAAGTAGGCGACGAGCATGATCGCGCACAGGGTCCAGCTGAACGCGTTGCGCTTGCGCTCCAGCTCACGGAACCGCGGATCCATCTTGATCCGCGCAATCTCAGCCGTGGTCAAAGCGTTCTCCCGATTTCCGCCGCGAATTCTAGGCCGCGGCTGTTCAGGGAATGTGCACTTCTGTCGACCGTTCGCGCAAGACAGTTGGTTCCGGTTCTTTACTTCGGCAAGAAACGGCGCAGGAATGAGAGGAACTCATGGGCCGGAGGAGACGCCATGACTTCCACCGCCTACGGCGAGGCCTATGCGGCCTGGCAAGCCGACCCTGACGACTGGTGGGAGCGCGCGGCCGGGTCGCTGCTCTGGCGCCGTCGCCCGTCGCCCGTGTTTGACCCCTCGCTCGGCGTGTTCGGCCAGTATTTCGTCGGCGGCCTGCTCAATGTGAGCGAGAACTGCCTCGACCGGCATGTCGAGGCAGGGCGGGGCGAGCAGGATGCACTGATCTGGGACAGCGCGATGGAGGGGCGGGTCGAGCGCTGGACCTATCGGGCGCTGCGCGACCGGGTCGCGCGGCTGGCCGGGGCGCTGGCGGCGCGGGGGATCGTGGCCGGCGACCGGGTGGTGATCTACATGCCGATGGTGCCGGAGGCGGTGATCGCGATGCTGGCCTGCGCGCGGCTCGGCGCAATCCATTCGGTCGTGTTCGGAGGGTTCGCGGCGGCGGAGTTGGCGAAGCGGATCGAGGATGCGACGCCGCGAGCGGTCATCTCGGCGTCGTGCGGGCTCGAGCCGGGCCGGGTGGTGCCGTACAAGCCGCTGCTGGACGCGGCGATCGAGATCTCGGCGCACAAGCCGGAATTCTGCTTGATCCTGCAGCGGCCGGCGCTCGAAGCGCCGCTGCAGCCGGGCCGCGACGAGGATTTTCGCAAGGCCGAGGACGAAGCGGCGCCGCATGAGCCGGTGCCGGTCGCCGCGACCGACCCGCTCTATATCCTCTACACGTCCGGCACGACCGGGAAGCCGAAGGGCGTGGTCCGGGATACGGGCGGCTATGCGGTCGCGCTCGCCTGGTCCATGCCGACCATCTTCGGGATCGGGCCTGGGGACGTGTGGTGGTGCGCCAGCGATGTCGGCTGGGTGGTTGGGCACTCCTACATCGTCTATGCGCCGCTGCTCGTGGGCGCGACCTCGATCATGTACGAGGGCAAGCCGGTGGGCACGCCGGATGCGGGCGCCTATTGGCGCGTGGTGGCCGAGCATGGGGCGCGGGCGCTGTTCACGGCGCCGACGGCGTTGCGGGCAATCAAGCAGAGGGATCCGGAGGGGGCGCTGATCCGGGCGCATGACCTTTCCCCGTTCGAGGCGCTGTTCCTGGCGGGCGAGCGCTGCGATCCGCCGACTGCGGTGTGGGCGGCGGAGCGGCTCGGGGTGCCGGTGATCGACCATTGGTGGCAGACGGAGACGGGCTGGCCGATCACGGCGGGGTTCCGCGGCTACGGGCTGTTCCCGTTCAAGCCGGGGACCGGCGGCCGGCCCGTGCCCGGGGTACGATTTGCAGGTGCTCGACGATGCGGGGCAGGTGCTGAAGCGCGGGGAGACGGGCAATCTCGCGATCCGGCTGCCGCTGCCGCCGGGCTGCGCGCCGACGCTGTGGCGGGATCCGGACGGGTATCGGGCGGCGTATCTGGCGGACTTTCCCGGCTGGTACCGGACGGGGGACGCCGGGGTGATCGACGGGGACGGCGACGTTTCGGTGATGGGACGGACGGACGACGTGATCAACGTGGCCGGACACCGGCTCAGCACGGGGGCGATCGAGGAGGTGCTGGCGAGCCATCCGGACGTGGCCGAGTGCGCCGTGGTCGGGGCGGCGGACGCGGTGAAGGGGCAGGTGCCGCTCGGGCTCGTCGTGCTGAAGGCCGGGGTGGCGCGGGAGGAGGCGGCGCTGCGGGAGGAGCTGGTCGCGCTGGTGCGCGAGCGGATCGGGCCGGTGGCCGCGTTCCGCGATGCACGGGTGGTCGCGCGGCTGCCGAAGACGCGTTCGGGCAAGATCCTGCGCGGGACGATCCGGCGGCTCGCGGACGGGCAGGAGGCGGCGGTGCCGCCGACGATCGAGGATCCCTCGGCGTTGGAGGAGGTTCGGGCGGCGCTGGGGCGGTAGGGGGTTTTGATTGAGGACGGGTTGGGCTGCCCTCACCCTCCCCTTGATCCGCGTTGCGGCTCAAGCCCGGAGGGAGAGGGTTTTTAGGTGCCGTTGGGGGTGGCGAGGAGGCGGTATTCTCGCTCGGGCGGGGTGTCGTTGGCGGGGAGGCCGGCGCGGGCGGCCAGGGTGTTGGCGGCGCGGGCGGCGAGGGCGGCGACTTCTTCGGGGGTGCGGCGCTTCCAGCGCGGGGTGGCGCCGAAGATGCCGGGAAAGGCGGGGCCGAGGCCGAGGTCGTGGATGATGTCCTGGATGATCTCGCCGGCGGGGCGGTCGTCGAGGTCGTCCTCGAACTCGAGGGTTTCGAGGCGCTCGTGCAGCTCGCCGGTCAGGCGCTCGGCGTGTTCCGGCTCGAGCGGGGCACGGGCGATCTCGTCCTCGACGGTGCGGAGGACGCGCTTGCGGGCGGCGAGCCGGTCCGGGTTGGGGACGGCGCGGGGCTCCGCGAGGCGCTGGATCAGGAGGACGGTGCGGCGGATGCCGGCGGAGACGCCGTCGAAGGCTTTTGCCAGAGCGGGGAGGTGGGCGTCGGGGGCCGGGGGAGCGGCGTGCTCGGTGGGGACGATGCGGTCGCGCAGCGCACGGGCAATTTCGAGGCTCATGTCGGCGACGTCGCGACAGAGCGATTTGCAGAAGTCGAGGTCGGGGTTGGGCTCGGCGGCGGACATGGGCTGATGGGAATATTTACCGGCGCGGGAGTAAGGGCGGCGTGCGACGTGCCGGGGATCGCCGGGGGTGGGTTGGATTGTTATATATGGCTATGATTGTGTCGGGCGTTTGATGTGCGCTCTACGATCATGTTCTGGGCGTTGGCGTGCGGCATCTACGATGATTTCGTTAAGTAGATGTTGATTTTGGTTGGCATGTTTATGATTGTGTTGATTGTGTTATATTTCGGGGGGTATTGGCGGGAGATAGAATGTCGCCCGCGCCGGTGCTGACCGGCGTTCAGCCCTCGGACTTGGTGCGGGATGGCATCATCCGGCGCACCACCAACCCGCTTCAGCTGGTCCTCATTGGGAGCAACCTGAACAACGTGCACGTGGCCCGTCTCACCCGCGCCGACCTCACGGCACGGACGGAGGTCGAAGCGGTCAGCGTGCTCTCGAACGCCAGCCAGGCCTTCTGCACGTTCCCGCCCCACCCCGCGTTCGACGAGGACGGCAAATGGGACGCGACCGTCGTGGACGACACCGGCCGCAGCAGCACCAAGTCCAGCCTGATCACCATCCGGGATCACTAGCAGGCTGCTGAAGAACTCCATTGGCGGCCATCTAGCGGCGATTTCACTGCGCTTCGACATGACGGGCGAGTGCTCGCGCAGAGCTCACGGGCTCCACGCAAGCTGCGCTTCGATGCTCGCGAATCACCGCATCGCTGCACGACCGGAGTTTTTCAGCAGCCTGCTGGAGCCACGTTGGACGAGGGCTCGGCGTCGCCGCGCTCCCCGCAACGACGGGTCGATCGATCAGGGTGATAGCTCCGCCTCGAACGCAAGGAGCGTCGCCTCCAGCCGTAGGAGCAACTCCCCCGCCTCCTCGGCCGTGATCGTCAGGGGCGGGGTGATCGGCAGGAATTCGCCGTAGCGGCCGCCCGCCGTCCGCCGGCAGTAGAGGGCAATGCCGTGCTGGAGGCCGATTGCCTGCATGCGGTACGGCGCCATGGCCTCGAGCGGGAGCGGGGCCTTGGTGGCCTTGTCGGCGACCAGCTCGATCGCGAGGAGCAGGCCGCGGCCGCGGACGTCGCCGATCAAACGGGAGCGGGCCGCGAGCGCGTCGAGGCCGGCGCGGAGCACGGCGCCCATGCGCTCGGCGTTGCCCATCAGGTCGCGCTCGACCAGCTCGTCCAGGACCGCGGCGCCGATGGCGGCGGAGAGGGGGTTGGCGAAATAGGTAAAACCGTGGGCGAAGCCGCCGGACGCGACGACCGGGTCGACCATGGCGGCGGGGGCGAGGACGGCGCCGAGCGGGGTGTAGCCGGCGGTCACGCCTTTCGCGAGGACGACGAGATCGGGGCGGCATTCGGGCCAGTGGTGGGCGGCGAGGAAGCGGCCGGTGCGGCCGGCGCCGGAGATCACCTCGTCGAAGATCAGTTTGATCCCGTGGCGGTCGCAGATGGAGCGGATCGCGGCGAAGTAGGGGTCGGGCGGGACCAGGGCGCCGGTGGCGAGGCCGCCGATGGGCTCCATAATGAAGGCGAGGATGGTTTCGGGGCCCTCGCGCTGGATGGTTTCGTCGAGGGCGGCGGCGCAGTGGCGGGCGTAGCTCTCCGCGTCGTGGTTGGGGGGCAGGCGGTAGGTGAGCGGGGCGGGGACCAGCGGCATGAGCCGGGCGATGTCGCCGTAGAGGGCGCGCGTCACCGGGTCGCCGCTGACGGAGAGGGCGCCGAGCGTGTTGCCGTGGTAGCCGGGCTCGCGGCCGATGATCTTGTGACGGCGGAGCTCGCCGGTGACGACGGCGTGCTGGCGGCAGAGTTTTAGGGCGGTCTCCACCGCCTCGGAGCCGCCGGAGACGAAGAAGGCGCGGTCGAAAGGGGGGCCGGCGAGGGCGAGGAGCTTCTCGGTGAGGCGGATGTTGGGCTCGCTCTCCCATTGCAGCGGGTAGGCGAAGGCGTAGGCCTCGGCCTGGGCGCGCATGGCGTCGAGGACGCGGCGGTTGCCGTGGCCGAGGTTGGAGACGACGGGGCCGCTGGAGGCGTCGAGGTAGCGGCGGCCGTCGGTGTCTTCGAACCAGATGCCGTCGGCGCGACGGACCCGGGGGCGTGGGGCGGAGGGGGCGGGAAGAAGGCCTGGATGCCGGTGCATGGGCGAGCTTCGGCCGCGCGGCGGGTCGTCAAAGGCCTAAGGGGACGGGGTGTTCGCGGTGCCGAAACGGTGAACAGGGATGCTCGGTCGAGATGAACTTCATTTGATCGACTTAGATGCGTTGCGATTCCGTGCTGACCTGTGAGAGCGATCCACGGCAGTATTCGAGCGCAGTCCCAAAATGGGAGCCAGCCATGAGTGAAAATGCCGGTGGACGCGGTAACGTCCTGAGCAATTCTGGATCGTTCAGTATCGGAGGGAACTTCCACCAAGGCGATAAGACGGTCACCTACGCGGGGTCGGCGGTTCGCTGGCGGCGCTGGAGGAGGCGTTGCGGCCGGTGTTCGCTGCGCTGGCCGCCGCGCGGCCAGAGGTGCAGCCCGAAGTCAAAGCGAAGGCCGACCGGCTCAAGGCTGAAGCGGCAAAGGGCGACAAGGCGGATGACGGGGTCCTGAGCGGGCTGGTCCGAGGACTGGCTGATCTCGTGCCGGGCGCCACACGAGCGGTGGTGAGCGCGTTCGCGTCGCCGATGTTGCAGGGGATTGCGGGGCCGGTGACGAAACAGATGCTCGAGATGCTGTCGCGCTGATGCTTTCCGGGAGACGCTCGATCCTGGGGGGCTGGCTTTGCGACTGGCCGCCCACGGTTTTGATCAACTCCGGGGTGTTCAATGTCGCCGGCAATTTCCGGTAAGGCGACGACCACACCCATCTGCACTTCCTCCCCGAGCGCCTCAGCCCCGACCTCCTCAAGTCGCTCGAAAAATGTTTCCCGGCCGAGTTTGCCGAAGAGAAAGCGCGCCTGGTCGCATCGATCGCGCTTCGCTGAAAGAGGATGACCTCGACAGCCCCGAGCAGATTAGGCGGGAAGTCGCCTACGCCTGGAGAGTGGCGCATGGCGATGACGACGGTGAGACAATCGGCGCGGGGACCGAGGCGGTCGGATCGCTGTGGCAGGAGGTGAAGCGGAAAGTCCGGGACGGCGACCTCGACGGCGCGCTCGAGGAGGTCGAGCGCGCGGCGGCGAAGGCCGGCGGGGCGGACCGGGATAGCAGGATCGCGATCCAGAGGCTCGGCGTTTTCGTCGACACGGTGCGGGCGCGACGCGTTCCGCGTTGCCTCCCGGATCGAAGTCATTCTCGGCGAGCAGCACGATTCGACCCGGCCAGCCTGGCTCCCCGACTACGAGGCCGAGTGCAACAGACATCGGGAAGAGGGGAGGCGGGAGCAGATCTCGTTCAAGTCCCGTCTCGCCCTCGAAATGGCGCAGCGGATGCTTGATGCCGCCGAGAGTGGCGGGGAGCGTGCGCTCGCCTTCAATCTGCTCGGGCACGGGCTGCTGGACTTGGGCAGACGCGGAATCGGGACAAGGACGCCTGATCGAGTTAGATCGATGCGTATGAGAGCGCGGCTCGGGAGGTGGGGAGCGAGCAGGACCCGCGCTGCTGGGCCGAGTATATGAGCAATGTCGGCAACGCGCTCGGGGCACTGGCCGCGCGCGAGCCTGGGCGGGGCTGGTTCGAGCAGGCCATCTCGGCCTACCAGAGAGCGTTGGAGGTCCGAACGCCTGAGCAGTATCCGCATGAGTGGGCGCGGACGCAGCTCAACCTGGGCAACCTGTATCGAGAGCTCGGCGACCGCGAGGCCAGCGCCGAGGACCTGGGGCGCGCGGAGGCCTGCTTTCGCGCGTCGCTTCGTGTGTTCAAGCGAAGCCAGTTCCCGAAGGAGTGGGCGATGGCTCAATCCAACCTGGGAACGGCTCTGCTCGGCTTGTCCGAGCGCAGCGAGCACGGGAAAGGCCTCAAGGGCGCGATCGAGGCGTTCACCGAGGCGCTCCACGTGCGAACCCGGGAGAGCGCTCCGTACGAGTGGGCGCACGTGCAGAATGGGCTGGCGACGGCACTGCGCGCGCTTGGCGATCGTGAGAAGAAGCCGGAGAAGATCGCGGATGCGATGTGCCGCTACCGAGAGGTGCTCACGGTCTGGACTCGCGAGCACTCACCGGACCTGTGGGCCGGCGCGCAGATCAATCTCGGCTGGGCGCTTCGGCTGCTGGGGGAATCAGAGCAGGGGAGGACGCGGCTCGAGGAGGCGGTCGCCGCCTACGAGGAAGGCTTGAACGAGCTCACACCGGACGACACGCGCATCAATGGGCTCTGGCGCATAACGGTCTCGGCTTGGCGCTGACGCGGCTGGGCGAGCGTGAGAGGGATGCGGACCGGCTCCGGCAAGCGGTGGCCGGGTTCGGCGAAGCGCTGCGGATCTGGACCCCCGAAGACGATCCGGACTGCTACGAGCAAGCGCGCAGCCACCTCATGGCGGCGGAGAGTTCGCTGCGATCGATGAAACGAATGCAAGTCGAAGAACCGGCGGTTCCGATGGCGCTGGTTCTAGACGGGCGGGGGTTGAAGCACACAGCTTGAGGGTGCCGCACATGCGATGCAGCAATTTTTCTTCCGGCCTCTTCTCGTCGGGCGGTCTCGCCCTCCTGGCTCTGGCCGTCCTCGCGGCCCCGGCAACGGCACAGACACAGACACAGATAAGGCGGCAAGGGTTCTATGTCGGTTCGGCGTCGGATCGAGTTTTCTGCCTGGCGAGACGCTGGCCGATCCTGGGTGGGCTCACCTAGACACGGCTTCGGCGATGCTGGGGAGCTTCGGTTGGGCAGCTGCCAACGGCATACGCCTGGAAATGGAGGGCGACTACCGCCAGAACTCGATCACTCAGGTCACGATGAACGGGGTGAACCGCACGGCGAGCGGCACACAGAAGACGTTGGCGCCATGCTCAACGTGGACCTCGACCTGCCGCTGCCGCTCTCCCCGTATTTCGGCATCGGGGCTGGTCAGGAGATGACGGGTTGGTCCAATACCGATTTCCAGGCGCCCGGAATTGGGCAGCTGACCATCAACGATCCGCTCGGGAGCCTTCGCGCTTCAAGCCATCAGCGGCATCTCGGTCCCGTTTCCGGGCGTCGACGGGCTGAGGATCACCGCCGAGTACCGTTTCCAGGACGTGACGGGAAGGCGGCGGGTTCAATCGCATCGCGGGTCCTCACTTTTGCCCGTGAAGGTCGATGTCGGGAACAACCTGAACACTCGATCCTGATCGGGCTGCGATACAGGTTTGGCGCGGCTAGAGCTCGGGAACGCCCTGAGGCGTATCGGCGCGCCTCGGCTGCGGGTAGATGTAGGTATGTTGAGATGGTAGGTGTTGTGATGTGGAGGGGATGTATGTGATATGTAGGTGTTTAGTGTGAGTTAAAGTTGATGTTTTTTTTGTGTTGGTGGTGGGGAGATAGGGTGATAAGTATAGGATATGGATAGATGATTTTATTATAGTATTGTGTGGGATAGATATAGTAAAGATAAGTTAGAGTGCTTTGTATATAGTTATTAGTTGGTTTTGTAATGATTGGATTGGTATATGTTTGTTGTGATGGTTTGTATAAAGATGTTGGTAGATTGTGTTGGTTGGGATGATAGCGCTGAAGAGACAGAAAATATAGATTTATTATGTTAAAGATAAATAGAGATAGGTTTGTGTTTGTGAAGATAAGGTAAGATAGAGAAAATAGATAGTGTAGATGATATAGTTATAGATAGTTTTGGTGTTTGCTATAGTATAGTGTACAAGTAGAGCTAAGAGAGTAGAATAGATAGCTTAAATGGTGGTAGAGTGGTGTAAAATGGTTAGAGATAGAAAAGAGAAAAAAAAGAGAAAGAAGCTTAATATAGATTTTTAAAAGAAAGAGACGTAGTGTTGTGGTAAATCATATAGTAGCTAGATGCGCTAGATGTGTAAGTATTAAGTGATAGAGTAGAATTGTTATGGTAAGGCGTTTGGGTGTTTCAAAGTATAAAAGGTATGGGAGAGATCAAGCGATAGCGCTTATAGTAGATATGTTGGAGCTAGGGTAAATGGAAGTTAAGTAGGTAGTTTGGTTGGTAGGGTTGGTGTTGGTGTTGTGGTGGTATGGAAATTGGTGTGGTAAGAGTTTTATAAGTGGAGGTAGAGTATATCTGAGACAGGTTCTCTACATGTTTGCGCTAGTCGTTGTTAGCTAAAAAAAGATATAAAAGTTAAGTTAAGTGTTATAATTTTAGTAGTAAAATTTGTTAAAATTGTTATTATAGTTATTATGTGTAATTTATTATTTTTTGTTAAAGTGTTTTTTAGAGATGATAGTAAATGTAAAGTTAGTAAAGAGGTATAAAAAAAACGGATACTCTAGAGTTCGGCCATGAGCTTGGGGATTTCGGCGGCGAGCTCGCGGGCGAGGAAGCCGATGCCGCCGTGGCGGCGCATGAGGCGGGTGCCGGCCTCGCCATGGAGGTGGACGCCCCAGATCGCGGCCCAGAGCGGCTCGGCGCCGCGGGCGAGCAGGCCGGCGATGATGCCGGCGAGGACGTCGCCGCTGCCGGAGGTGGCGAGGCCGACGGTGCCGCCTTCGAACAGATGCAGTGCGCCGTCCGGCCCGGCGATGTGCGTCTTGGCGCCCTTCATCACCACGATGCAGCCGAGGCGGGCGACGGCCTTGCGGGCAGCGGCGGCCGGGTCGGCCTCGACGGCGTCGCGCTCCACGCCGAGCAGCCGGGCCATTTCGCCGGCATGCGGGGTGATCACCAGCCGCCCCGCCCGCTCGCGCAGCCTCTCGGCGAGGTTCGGCAGGCAGGCGAGCGCGCCCGCGTCGACCACCATCGAAGCTTCGATGTCCGGGACGAGGCGGCCGGAGAGCGCGGTGGTTTCGGCGGGGTCGATCATCCCGGGCCCGATCAACACCGCGTTCATCCGTGCCGCGGCCTCGATGAGGCGTGCGGCTTCGTCCGGCGCGATGCCGCCGGCCTCGCTTTCCCCGAGCCCGATCACCATGGACTCCGGGACCGCCATGCCGACCGGGAGGGCGAGGCTCTGGCCGGTGGCGATGCGGAGGCGCCCGGCGCCGGCCCGCAGCGCCGCCGTGGCCGCGAGCACCGCCGCGCCCGGCACGGAACGACTGCCGCCGATGACTAGCACCGCCCCGCGCCCGTCCTTGCTGCCCGCCGCCGGCTCCGGAAGGGGATGGCGGCGGAGGAGGTCGCGCGTGACCGGCGTCATGCTATCCTGGGCGACGGCGTCAAACTACGTGGCGCGACTGCGTCAAACTATCCTGGCGCGACTGCGTCAAACTATCGTGGCGCGACTGCGTCAAACTATCGTGGCGCGACTGCGTCACGACGCGGCCGTGCGGTGCGGCGGCTCGGCGGTGACCGGGGTGCCGGCGCGGATCAGCGGGGCGACGAAGTTGTAGCGCCGCAGCACCATCGCGCCATCCGCTCCAAGCGCCGGGTCGAAGTCGTATTGGGCGACGCCGCAGTTGGGTACGTCACCCTCGCGGTCGATGGCCAGGATGCCCTCCTCGTCGAGGCCGTCGAGGAGGTAGCGCAGGCAGAGGACGACGACCTGATGCGCCACGATCAGGACGCGGCGGCCGCCGTGGTGCAGGCCGATCGTGTCCAGCACGCTGCGCAGGCGGAGGATGACGTCGCACCAGCTCTCGCCGCCGGGGGGCCGGTGATAGAATTTGCCGAGCAGGGTCCGCAGCTCCGCCTGATCCGGGAACTCGGCCTCGATCCCGCGCCGGGTCAGCCGGTCCAGGACGCCGAACTCCTTTTCGCGGAGGCGCTCGTCGTAGCTCGGGGGCGCCGGGTGGGGCGCCAGCGCGCCTTCCGCCACGAGCAGCTCCGCCGTCTCCCGCGTCCGCCGATACGGTGAGACCAGCAGCACGTCGGGCCGCTCCAGGGCCGGCATGGAGGCAAACCATTGCCCCAACGCGCTCGCCTGCTCTCGGCCCAGCTCGCTCAGCGTCACGTCGATGTCCCGATGATCGAGCGCGATCCGTGGCAGCCCGGCCGCGAGCGCCGCCTGCCGCGCCACGTTGCCGGCGCTCTGCCCGTGCCGCACGATCCATATCCGCTCCGGCCAACGCTGCCTCATCCCGCTCCTCCGACGCCCGGTTTCGTTTAACCCAGGTCGCCCACTCCGGTTGACCCTCCGCCGATCGGGGGCAAATGTCGCCCCATGACCTTCCCCTATTTCGGCCGCCGCGAGGATGCCCGTCTGCTGACCGGCACGGGAAGCTACACCGCGGACCGCGACCTGCCGGGGCAGCTTCACGGGGTGTTCCTGCGGGCGGACCGGGCCCACGCGGACATACGCTCGATCGACACCGCGTCGGCGCTGGCCGCGCCCGGCGTGCACGCGGTGCTGACGGGTGCGGACGCGGAGGCGGCTGGGTTCAATCGCAACAATCCGCTGATGCCGGTCAAGGGGCGGGGTGGGCAGGCGCTGATCAACCCGGCGCGTCCGGCGCTCGCGGTGGGCCGGGTCCGCTTCGTCGGCGAGCCGGTCGCCCTGGTCGTCGCCGACACGGTGCAGCAGGCCCAGGACGCGGCCGAGCTGATCGCGGTCGACTATGACGACCGGGTTGCGGTTGCGAGTGCGGAGGAAGCGGTCGCTCCCGGTGCGCCGCTCGTGCATGACGAGGCGGCGGGCAATCTGTGTTTCGACTTCGAGTATGGCGACGGGGAAGCGACGGACGCGGCGTTCGCGGCTGCCGCGACGGTGGTGGAGCTGGAGCTGCGCAGCGACCGGGTGGTCGGCAACCCGATGGAGCCGAAATCGGCGCTGGTGTCGTGGCACGACGGGGTGCTCGAGCTTTGGACGGGGAACCAGGGGTCGGTTGCCCTGCGGGACAGTCTGGCGGGGCAGACCGGGCTGGAGGCGGGCGCGATCCGGGTCCGGGCGCAGGATGTGGGCGGCGGGTTCGGCATTCGCGGGCCGGCGTACCCGGAGCACGCCGCGCTGGTGCTGGCCTCGCGGCGGGTTGGGCGGCCGGTCAAGTGGGTGGCGAGCCGGTCGGAGACGTTCCTCAGCGACTATCATGGGCGCGGGCTGGTGATGCGGGGGGCGTTGGCGCTGGACGCGGAGGGGCGGTTCCTCGCGCTGCGGCATGAGTGGCTGTGCGATCAGGGCGCGTTCCCCGTCGCCACGGGGCCGCTGATCAACACGCTCAACCCGGCGTCCATGTGCACCGGCTGTTATCGCGTGCCCGCGGTATATGGGCGGCACCGGCTGGCGCTGACGAACACGGTGCCGATCACGGCGTATCGCGGGGCCGGGCGGCCGGACATGGCCTACATGGTCGAGCGGCTGGTGGACGAGGCGGCGCGGCGGACGGGGCGGGACCGGCTGGCGCTGCGGCGGCTGAATGCGGTGCCGCAAGAGGCGTTTCCGTATCGGCTGCCGACCGGGCCGGGGGCGGCGGTGTATGACAGCGGGGATTACGCCGCGATGCTCGACGCCGCGGCGGGGGCGGCCGACTGGGCGGGGTTCGAGGGGCGGCAGGCGGAGGCGGCGGGGCGGGGCAAGCTGCGGGGCATTGGCTGCGCGCTGTTCGTCGAGCCCGCGGGGGGCGTCGTGCCGCGGGACGAGGTGGCCATCACCTTCGCTGAGGACGGGACAATTCTCGTTTATAACGTGACCCAATCCTCCGGCCAGGGGCATGAGACCGTGTTCCCGGAGATCGTCGCGCGCGTGCTCGGGGTCGATCCCGCTGGGATCACGCTGCGACAGGGGGATCCGGAGGGGCCCGCGCTGTTCGGCGGGGGCGCGTTCGCGTCGCGGTCGATGATCACGCACGGGGCGGCCAGCGACGTCGCCGCGCGCGAGGTGGTGCGCAAGGGGCGGGCGCTCGCCTCCGAGGCACTGGAGGCGGCGGAGCCGGATCTCGAATACGAGGGGGGGCATTACCGGGTCGCGGGCACCGACCGCGCGGTGGCGCTGCTCGAGTTGGCGCGGCGGTTTCCCGGGGCGCTCGATACGGTGTCCGAGCTGCCGGCCGCGAGGGCGTTTCCGTCGGGGGCGCACGTGGCCGAGGTGGAGGTCGACCCGGAGACGGGGGTGGTCGCGCTGCTCCGGTACACCGCCGTCGACGATTGCGGGGTCGTGCTGAACCCGACGCTGCTGGAGGGGCAGATCGTCGGCGGGATGCTGCAGGGGCTGGGGCAGGTGCTGGGGGAGTTGTGCGTCTACGATGAGGGCGGGCAGCTCCTGACGGGGAGCTTCATGGACTACGCGATGCCGCATTCGGACATGCTGACGGAGGTTGCCGTGCATGAGCGGCCGGTGCCGTCGCCGGGCAATCCGCTCGGGGTGAAGGGCGCCGGGGAGGCCGGGACCACGGGCGCGCTGCCGGCGACCATGAACGCGGTGCTTGACGCGCTGTGGCCGCGCGGGGTGCGCGCGCTCGACATGCCGGCGAGCGCGCAGCGCGTCTGGCAAGCGCTGCAGGAGGTCGCGTGAGGGACGGCGCGTTCGGGTTCAGCCTGCCGGCGCTGCAGGGGGGCGCGCTCGATCTTGCCGAGTTCGCCGGCCGGCCCGTGCTGCTGGCCAACACCGCGTCGCGATGCGGCTTCACCCCGCACTATGCCGGGCTGCAGCGGCTCTGGGATGAGTATCGCGGCCGGGGCCTCGTGGTTGTCGGCGTTCCCTCGAACGATTTTGGGGGGCAGGAGCCCGGCACGGAGGCCGAGATCGGCGCCTTCTGCCAGACGAACTATGGCGTCACTTTTCCGATGAGCACCAAGCTGCACGTGCGCGGCCGGGACGCGCATCCGCTGTTCCGCTTCCTCGCCGAGCAGGGTGGCGCGCTGGCCCGCCCGCGCTGGAATTTCTATAAGTATCTCGTGGCTCCCGACGGCAAGCTGCTGACTTGGTTCTCCACTCTGACGCGGCCCAACTCCGGCCGGGTCAGGGCCGCCGTGGAGCGAGCCCTGGCCGGAGCATCGCCCCATGTCTGACGCCCGCGCCTATCCGCACCCGCAGGTTCGCCCCGATTGGTTGGCGCAGGTGGAGGAGGAGGTGCTCGAGCCCGACCTGCCGATCATCGACCCGCATCATCACCTTTGGCACGACCGGCCGTCCGGTCGGTACATGCCGGAACAGCTGCACGAGGACCTGCGGAGCGGGCACAACGTGGTCGCGACCGTGTTCATGCAGTGCGGCTGGGTGCATCGGACGGACGGGCCAGAGGCGCTGCGGCCGGCGGGGGAGACCGAGGCGGTGAACGCGGCGGCGGTGCTGTCCGCTACGGGCGCCTATGGGCCGGCCCGCGCCTGCGCCGGCATCATCGGCTGGGCCGATCTCCGCCGCCCTGACCTCGACGACACGCTCGACGCGCACGAGGAGGTGGGCGGCGGGCGGTTCCGCGGCATCCGCCAGATCGCCGCCTCCGACCCGGCGGTTGTGCCGACCCATTCCACGCCGACCGTCCCCGGGTTGCTGCGCGATCCCGATTTCCAGCGCGGGCTGCGCCGGCTCGGCGAGCGCGGGCTCAGCTTCGACAGCTGGAATTTCCATGTCCAGCTGCCGGACCTGCTCGATGCCGCTCGCGCGGCGCCCGGCACGCAGATCGTGGTCGACCATGTCGGCGGGCCGCTCGGCTGCGGGCCGTGGCGGGCGCGGCACGACGAGATGCTGGAGGCGTGGTCCGCGTCGATGCAGGCGCTCGCGTCCTGCCGGAACGTCGCGGTCAAGCTTGGCGGGCTGGCGATGGCGATCAATGGGTTCGACTACCACGAGGAGGAGCGTCCGCCGGGCTCCGAGCGCGTGGCCCGGGACTGGCGGCCGTTGATCGAGCCCTGCATCGAATGGTTCGGCGCGGATCGTTGCATGTTCGAGAGCAACTTCCCGGTCGACAAGGGAATGGTCGGCTACGTCGTGCTGTGGAACGCGTTCAAGCGCCTCGCGGAAGCTGCGTCTCCGGACGAGAAGGCGGCGCTGTTCCATGACACCGCCGCCGAGGTTTATCGTCTCGATCTGTCCTGAGCGGTTACGGTGTGGGCTCGAATAGATCGCAAGCGCCGGGCTCCGCGTCGGCGCCCGTCTGCACCCTCCCGCTCAGCCGATCGGCGAGCGCCGACATCCAAACCAGGTCGAGCGCCGAATCGAGCCTGACTCGGGCTGTCCGTGGCGTCGCATGGGCGAGGCCGCCGACGAACGGAGCCAGACAGGCCAGGGTTTGCGTCAGGTAATCGAGCGTCTGCAGCGCCCCTATCGCCTCGTCGCTCCAGGACTGGGCGGGAACCTGCGACTGCAGGGCGGCCGCCCGGTGGGACAGCTCTTTCAGTTCAGCCGACAGCGTCCGCAGACACGTCCGGGAGATTGCGGTCCATCAGAACAACTCGACCGAGCCGGAGTCGGCACGCGGCGGCGCATAGCGCTCGCTCTCGAACACGCCGAGCGCGCTGCCGATCCACAATTGCCGCGTGCGCCCGCTATTGGGCCAGAACTCGACCCGGCGGCCGCGGTCTCCACGGAGGCTGCCGCCCTTGAACGCGATGTTCTCGCGCCGGACGAACTCCTCGGCGAACTCGGCATTGCGCGAGCCCAGATCGGTCAGCCCGGCCAGCATGCGCGCGCCGCCGAACAGCTTCGCCTCCAGCCGGTTGCGCTTCGCGCCCTGCGCGAGGAGGCCGTTCACCAGCAGCTCCATCGCGTGCACGCCGTATCGGAGAGAACTCGTGCCGTCATTCTCGTTGTCGGTGCCGGGCAGCAGGAAGTGGTTCATGCCGCCGACCCGCGCGACCGGATCGTGCAGGCACATGGCCACGCACGAGCCCAGCAACGTGCTGAGCACGACGTCGTTTCGACCGCTGATCTGATACTCGCCCTGGATGACCGTAATTCGTCGTTCCGCCGGCGGTGCCAGCGTGATGCTCATGTAAGCGGGCCCAGAACCGCCTCGATCTTGCCCCGCAGCGCGGCGATGTTGAACGGCTTGATCAGGAAGTTGTTGACTCCGAACTGGATCGCCTTCTGCACGATCTCCTTGTCGCCCTGCCCGGTCAGCATGATGAACGCGGTCTTCGCCGTCGGCGGATAGGCGCGGATCGCCCGTAGCAGGCCCAGCCCGTCCAGCTTCGGCATGTTGAAGTCGCTGATGACCAGGTCCGGCGGCGTCTGCGCGGCGGCCTGCAACGCGGCCTCGCCGTCGACGGCGTCCTGCAATTCGCGGAAGCCGAGTTGCTGCAGGCCGCTGCGTACCAGCATGCGGATGGTCTGCTGATCGTCGACAACGAGGGTCTTGATCGTGGCGGCGGTAGGCATCAGGCGACTCCGACGGACAGCGAGGCGGCCGCTGCCAATGTGCGAGCAGCGATCGACCTGAGAGGGACTTGCGTTTCGACCGCGCCGAGCTCGAAGGCGGCGCGCGGCATGCCGTAAACGACGCAGCTATCCGGGTCCTGGCCGAGCGTGCGTCCGCCACGCCCACGGATGGCCAACAGCCCCTGGGCGCCGTCGCGGCCCATGCCGGTCAGGATCACTCCAACCGCATTCGGCCCTGCACACCGCGCGACGGACTCGAACAGCACGTCGATGGACGGGCAATGTCCGTTGACCGGGCTGCCGTCAGCGAGGGAGCAGCGCAGCGCGCTCGTCCCCTTGATCGCGAGATGGGCGTTGCCGCCTGGCGCCAGGTAGACGCGACCCGGCGACAGCGGCTCGCCTTCGCGCGCTTCGGCCACCGTGGCGGCACACAGCCGGTCCAGACGATCGGCCAGGCTGCGGGTGAAGGCGGGCCTGATGTGCTGGGTGATCAGCGTCGGGGGGCAGTTCTCCGGAAAGCTCGCCAGGACACAGGCGAGCGCCTCCACGCCGCCAGTTGACGCCCCGATCGCGATGACGCCGCCGTCGCCCTTGAACGGGAGCGGAGCTGCCCGCGAGGGCGGGTCGTGCAATGGCCGCACCCGCGCCGCGGCGGCATGCCGCACCGCCGTCGGCAGATCGTCGAGTGAACTCGCCGGGGCCGGGCTTGCACACGCATTCGACCGCCCCGAGTGCGAGCGCGCGCAAGGTGGCGTCCGTGCCTTGCGCCGTCAGGGTCGACACCATGACGACCGGCATGGGCCGGAGCCGCATCAGCTTCTCGAGGAACTCGAGCCCGCTCATACCGGGCATCTCGATGTCCAAGGTGAGCACGTCCGGGTTGAGCGCCTTGATCGCCGCCCGGGCCTCGTGCGGATCTCCCGCCTGACCAACGACGGTGATGTCGGGGTCGCGCCGCAGCGCGGCGGTGATCAGCGCCCGCATCGTCGGGCTGTCGTCAACGACGAGCGTCTTGATCATGCGACGGCTCCCCGGCGGCGGTAGGCGGTGATCCCTGCCGTTTCGAATGCGGACGCAGCGGGGCCCGTCAGCCGCTCGGAGTGGCCGATGTAGAGCATTCCCCCGGGCCCGATGATTGCGGCGAAGGAGGCCCATAGACGCGACTGGACGTCCTGGTCGAAGTAGATCGCCACGTTGCGGCAGAACACCGCATCGAACGGGCCGCGCATCGGCCAGGACGGAGCGGTGAGGTTCAGCGGCCGGAACGTGACCAGGGACCGCAGCGTGGCGGAGGCAGACCAGACTTTGCCGTCCCGCTCGAACCAGCGCTGCAACCCAGCAGGGACGCCATCGATTGAGTCGAAGCGCCCGGTGCGGCCCTGTTCGAGCACGACCGGGTCGATATCGGTCGCGAGCACCTTGACGTCGTAGCTTGGGGCGTCCGGCATCAGCTCGGCGACGATTGCCGCGATCGAGTAGGGCTCCTGACCGGTGGAGCAGGCTGCGGACCAAAGGCGCACACGGGCCCCGGTCCGGGCCGCGCTCAGCAACGGCGGGAGTACAGCTGTGCGCAGATGTTCGAAGTGGTGTGGCTCGCGGAAGAACCGGGTGACGTTGGTCGTCAAGGCGGTGACGAGATGCCGTCGCTCCTCCGCCCCTCGCGGCCCCTTCGAGCAACTCAGCGTATTCGCCGAAACTGCTCAGCGACAGCGCTCTCAGGCGCTTCGCGAGCCGCGCATAGACCAGGGTGGCCTTGCCTTCCGGAAGGAAGATCCCCGCCTCGGCGCGCAGCACGGAAGCGATGGCGCGGAAATCGGCCGGCGTGAAGCGGAACTCCCGATCGTCGCTCGAGACGATCGCCGAGGTGCTGCGCTCCGGTGCGAGCGTGGCGCTCTCAGGCATCGACCAATTCCCGTTCGCGCACCGACGGCGGTCGGCTTGTGCACGATGGCCGCGACGTCGAGGATCAGGGCCACTCGGCCGTCACCGAGGATGGTGGCGGCGGCGACGCCCGGCACGTGCCGATAGTTGGCTTCGAGGCTCTTGATGACGACCTGGCGCTGGCCGTGGATGACGTCCACGACCAAGGCGGCGCGCGCGCCATCCTCGGCTTCGACCAGCAAGGCGACCGAGTTGGCCAGGTCGGGGGTGATGGACCGGAACCCGAGCGCCACGCCCACGTCGATCAGCGGCACGTAGCTGCCGCGGATGGAGGCGACCTGGACGCCTTCGCCCAGGGCGTGAATCCGCACCGCGTTGGGCTGTAGGGTCTCCAGGATCGCGGTGAGCGGGACGACGAAGCGGGCCTCTTCGACGCCGACGACCATGCCGTCCAAGACCGCCAGAGTGAGCGGGAGGCTGAGCGAGAAGACGCTGCCGCGGCCGGGTTCGGACGCGATGGTGATGCGACCGCCGAGCGCCTGGATGCTGCGACGGACCACGTCCATGCCGACGCCGCGGCCGGAGACGTCGGAGATGGTGGCGGCGGTCGAGAAGCCGGGCGCGAAGATCAGGTTGTCGATCTCCTCGTCGCTCAGCGTGGCGTCCGGCGGGACGAGGCCTTTGGCGACGGCATTGGCCAGCACGCGCGGCCGGTTGATGCCGGCGCCGTCGTCTGCGACCTCGATCACGATCCGCCCGGACCGGTGCAGGGCGGAGACGCGGACGGTTCCTTCGGCCGGCTTGCCGACCGCGGCGCGCTGGTCCGGCGTCTCGAGCCCGTGGTCGATGGCGTTGCGGATCATGTGCGTGAGCGGATCGGACAGGCGTTCGATGACGGTGTTGTCGACTTCCGTGCCCTCGCCCTCGGTGACCAGCTTCACTTCCTTGCCGGTCAGGGCGGCGACTTCGCGGGCCAGGCGGGGCAGGCGCTGGAACACGGCTTTGACCGGTTGCGCCCGGATCGCCATGACGCTGTCCTGGATCTCGCGGGTCAGATGCTCGAGGTCTTCGAGACCCACGGCGACGTTCGAGGATCGGCTCAGACCCGATTCCGCGACCCGCTGGGCGAGCACGGCCTGGTTGATGACCAGTTCGCCGACGAGGTCGATGAGGCGATCCAAACGGTCGAGGTCGACCCGGATGGTGGCGCGCGACGAGGCGACCGGCGTGGCGGTCGGCTCCGGACGTTTGGGCGCCTCTGCGGCGAGGACGGGCGGCGGCGGGGAGGCGAATGCCGGCGGCGAGACGACGGGAGCGGGAGCGATCTCCTCCTGGCAGCGTGGGCTCGGGCAGAACGGGGAATGGGCAGAGCGAGCGGGAGGGCAGCTTCGGGGTCCGCGATCGGCATGGACGGGCCGATCTCCAGGTCGCAGTCGGAATCGACGAACTCGAACACCTCGCGCAGGCTGCTCTCGGGCTGGTCGGTCTGGAGCTCGACTGTCCAGGCGAGGTAGGACGCCTCCGGGTCGAGCTCGTCGAGCGGCGGGAGCTGGGACGCGTCCAGGGTGACCTGTGCGGTGCCGATGCGAGCGAGTTCGCGCAGGAGGACGAGGGCCTCGTTGCCGCTCGAATAAAGGGCGGCATGCGGGCGGAAGCGGATGCGCCATGCCGGGGACGGCGGCGGGGCGGCGATCTCGTCGACACGCACCGGTTGGAAGTTGAGCAGCGCGTCCCATTCAGGGTCCGATGCGGCCGCCTCGCCGGGCGCTTCGGTCAGGGCCGCGAGCTCCGCCTCGAGCGCCGGGCTGCGGCGTCGGCTCGACTTGGGCGCCGCCCTTTGCCTCGCGGACGAGGTCGGCCAGCAAGTCGGCGGCGCGGAGGAACACGCGCAGCACCGATGGGTCCGGCTGGATGCGCGCCGGAGCGGAGGGCGTCGAGCGCCGTCTCGAACACGTGGGCGAAGCGGACCAGGCTGTCGAGGGCGAAGGCGCCGGCGCCGCCCTTGATCGAATGGACTGCGCGGAAGACCGCGTTGACCACGTCGGGGCCGTGATCGCCGCCGTCGATGCTCAGCAGACCGGTCTCCAACTCGGCGAGCTGTTCCTCGCACTCTTGGAAGAAGGTCTGCTTGATGGCCTCCATCGGATCCATGGTCAGGGCGCGACCCGGCGGAGCACCTCGACCAGCTTGGTCGGGTTGAACGGCTTGACGATCCATCCGGTCGCCCCGGCCTCGCGTGCGCGGGCCTTCTTCTCCGTGTCGGCTTCCGTGGTCAGGACCAGGATCGGCTTGGCGCGATGGGCGGAACGGCGGCGCACCTGCTCGATGAAGCCGAAGCCATCCATCACGGGCATGTTGATGTCGGTGACGATGAGGTCCGGGTTTTCCGCTTCCAACACCTCCAACCCGTGCGCCCCGTCATTGGCCTGCACGACCCGAAAGCCGGCGCCCAGTCAGGGTGAGCCGCAGCATGTCGCGCATGGTACCGGCTGTCATCGACGGTCAGAACGAGATGGTCCATTCAGTCCTCCAGGCCGAGCGCAGAGGTCGCTTGAGCGAGGTTCAGTCGCGTCGCGGCACGCTTCAGACGCGTTCACGACGCGAAACTTGTGGCCGTCCGCTTCCCAAGCGCGGCGGCCGGCGATGAGAACCTGCAGGCAGAGCCCGCCGATCCGCTGGACGTCGCCGGCGTCGAGGTCGAGGTCGGCGCCACGGTGCGCGAGCAGGAGTGCCCGCAGCGGCATCGCAGCCGACAAGTCGAGCACCGGCGAGAGCGCGAGAACCGCCATGATCAGAACGTCTCTTCGAGCGCGAGCGCGGTCGCGCCACGGGTCACAAGCGGGGGCATGCGGGCCGAGCGACATCGTCTGCCGGCTCATGCTCGACGAGGTTGAACTGAGCGGTGAGCGCCGCCAGCTCGTGCGTCTGCTGGGCGAGCGCATGCGAGGCGGCGGTGGTCTGCTCCACCATGGCCGCGTTCTGCTGCGTCACCTGGTCCATCTGGTTGACCGCGGTGTTCACCTCGGCCAGCCCGGTCGCCTGCTCCTGCGCCGCATGCGCGATCTCGTCGACCACCGTGCTGATCGCGTTCACCTGCTCGATGATCCGGCCCAGCGACCGCCCGGTCTCGCCCACCAGGCTCACCCCGCGCCCGACCTGCTGCGTCGACGTCGAGATCAGCGCCTTGATCTCCTTGGCCGCCTCCGCCGAACGCTGCGCCAGCGCCCGCACCTCTTGGGCCACCACGGCAAAGCCGCGGCCCGCGTCGCCCGCCCGCGCCGCTTCCACGCCGGCGTTCAGCGCCAGCAGGTTGGTCTGGAACGCGATCTCGTCGATCACGCCGATGATCTGGCTGATCTGCTGCGCCGAGCGCTCGATCTCGCCCATGGCCGAGACCGCGTCGCCCACCACGCTGCCCGACTGCGCCGCGTCCGTCCGCGCCTGGCCGACCGCCGCACCCGCCTGCTTGGCGCCCTCGGCGGTCCGGCGCACCGTGGCGGTGATCTGCTCCAGCGCCGCCGCGGTTTCTTCCAGGCTCGCCGCCTGCTGCTCCGTCCGCCGCGACAGGTCGTCCGCCGCCTGCGCGATCTCCCCCGTGCCGGAGTTCAGCCCGGAGACGTTTTCGGCGATGAGCTGGATCGAGGATTGGAGCTCGCTCAAGGCGGCGTTGAAGTCGGTGCGAAGCTGCTCGTATTCGGCCGCGAAGCTCTGCTCGATCCGGGTGGTGAGGTCGCCTTGCGACAGGCGGGACAACCCGGCGCCGAGCCGGGCGACCACCTCGCCCTGCTCCGCGGCGACGGCGGCCGAGCGAGCGGCAGCGGCGGCGCGCTCGGCGTCGGCTTCGGCGCGCGTGGACTGCGGCCTCGGCTTCAAGCCGGTTCCGTTCGACGCGCCGCTTGCTTCAGCACGCCCAGCGCGGCCGCCATTTCGCCGACTTCGTCTTTGCGGCCCTCGGCGGGGACGGGGACGTCGGTCTCGCCGGAGGCGAGGCGGCGCATGGCGGCGGCCATGGCCCGAACCGGCGTGGCGATCGAGCGTGTCAGCAGCCAGCACAGGCATGCGGACAGCGCCAGCATGGTCAGGCCGGAGATGATCAGCATGCGGTGGACGCGGGCCGAGGTCCGATCCTGCTGGGCGGCGTTCCGGGCGGTCAGTTCCGCCTCGGCGGCGAGGACGGTGTCAACTTCCTTGTGAATTTTGGCGGCGAACGAGCCGTTAACGTATTTCGTGAGCTCCGGGCGCGTGGCCGGGTCGCGCGCCAAGGCCACCTGGCGATCGGCGGATTTTATCCGCCACTCTCGCAGCAGCCGGTCGGCTTCCGTCACATGGGCCTCGATGGCCGGGTCGGTCTCCGCGGCGCGCATGGCGGCGAGGGTGCGCTCGTAGCCGGCGCGCTCCTCCTCGATGTTGCGGAGCATGTTCTCGCCTTGCCCGATCGCGATAGCCGCGGACCGCGTTCTGCTCGGCCACGAAAGCGGCGAACATCGCGTGCGCCGCCTCGGTCGCCGCCTTGCTTTGCCGGGTGGCGACGGTCGCGCGATCAGCCGCGGCAAGGCTGGAGACGACGAGGTAGGCGGTGATTGCGAAGGCGGCGATCAGGGCCGCAAACGCCAGCATCACTTTGCGCGCAATCGACATGTGGGACAGCATCGCTCTCTTTCTCGACTTCGACCCGAGTATCGACCGGGAAAGCTGAACGGCGGGTTAATCGGGGCTGCGCTTGCAAACGGCCGCCCATCGGCCATCCGGGGGCGCATGAGCACGCTGCAGGCCATCGTCATCGCGATTCTCCAGGGGGCGACGGAGCTGTTCCCGATCAGCAGCCTGGGCCACGCCGTCGTGCTTCCGGCGCTTGCTGGACTGGCGGCTGGACCAGCGCTCGCCGGAGTTCCTGCCGTTCCTGGTGCTGCTCCACACCGGGACGGCGATGGCGCTGCTGCTCTATTTCTGGCGCGATTGGCTCGGGCTGCTGCGCGGCGTGCTGGGCGCGGATGGCCCGGCGCGAGCGGCCGAGTCGCGGCGGCTGTTCATCCTGATCGTGGTCGCGACCGTGCCGGCGGTGGTGCTCGGCTTCGTGGCGAACCACTTCTTCCGGGCGTTGTTCGCGGCGCCGCTGTTCGCGGCGGCGTTCCTGGTGGTCAACGGGCTGCTGCTGGTGTTCGGCGAACGGTTGCGCGGGGCGGCGGCGGGCGGGCCGTCGCGGCCGCTCTCGGCGATGACCATCGGGGACGCGCTCACGGTCGGGGTGTGGCAGTGCGGGGCGCTGTTGCCGGGCATCTCGCGCTCGGGGGCGACGATCGTCGGCGGCCTGCTGCGCGGGTTCAACCATGTCGACGCGGCGCATTTCTCGTTCCTGATCGCGCTGCCGATCATCCTGGGCGCGACCGTGCTGGAGGTGCCGCACCTGCTGCATGCGAGCGTCGCCGCCGGGCGTGTTCCAGCAGGCGCTGATGGCGGCGGTGCTGGCGGGGGTGACGGCTTGGCTCGCGACCGCGTTCCTGATGCGCTGGTTCCGCGACCATGACGACTGGGCGCTGAGCCCATTCGCGGCCTATTGCGTGCTGTTCGGCGCCGGGGCGGCCGCTTGGCTGGTGCTCCGCTGATGCGCCGCCGGCAGCTTCTGGCGCTGGCGGCCGCGCGCGCCGCTGCTGGGCGGCGCCGACCGGGTTCCGGTCGCGGCGACGCCGATCTCGCGCATGGACACGCCCTGGTGGCGGGCGCGGTTCGCGGAGAAGGCGGCCGAGCTGCGGCGCGGGCCCGGTCGAACCTCATCTGGCTCGGCGACAGCATCACCCAGGACTGGGAGCTCGAGGGCCCGCCGGAGTGGCGGAACTTCGCGCCGGTCTGGGAGGAGTTCTACGGCGACCGCCACGCGGTCAATCTCGGGTTCAAGGGCGACAACACCGCGCACCTGCTGTGGCGGATGGAGAATGGCGAGCTCGAGGGGATCCAGCCGAAGGCGGCGGTGGTGTTGATCGGCGCCAACAACATGGGCCGCGTGCATTGGAACGCGGAGCAGACGGTTGCCGGGATCGAGGCGGTGGTGGCCCTGCTGCAGCGGCGGCTGCCGGCGACGCGGATCCTGCTGATCGGCGTGCTGCCCAGCGTCCGCAGCAAATACGTCACGCGGACCACGAACCAGATCAACCGCGCGCTGGCGGAGCGCTTTCCGCCGGGCAGCCCGGTCGTGTTCACCGATCTCGGCGCGCTGTTCATGCGCGACGGCCAGGTCGACCGCACGCAGTTCCTCGACGACCAGCTCACGCCGCCCGACCCGCCGCTGCATCCGACCGCGCAGGCGCAGCGGCGCATGGCGGAGGCGATCGAGCCGACGCTGGCCGCCATGCTGGGCGACCGCGCTGCACGGGCGGCACTGATCCGCGTCGTTCGCGACCTCGCCGGGCTGCGGGCGGCGGTGGCGGAGGTGCGGCCGCCGGGTCGGAGGCTGGCGCTGGTGCCGACCATGGGCGCGCTGCACGACGGCCATCTCTCGCTGCTGCTTGCGGCGCGCGAGCGGGCGGATGCCGTTTCTGCCTCGATCTTCGTCAACCCGCTGCAATTCGGCCCGGCCGAGGATTTCTCGCGGTATCCGCGGGACGAGGCGGGGGACCTGCGGGCGCTGGAGGCTGGCGGGTGCGACCTGGTTTGGCTGCCGCCGGTCGACGTCATGTACCCGGCGGGGGACGCGACGCTGATCGATGTCGGCGGGCCGGCCGAGGGGTGGGAGGGAGCGGCGCGGCCGGGGCATTTCCGCGGGGTGGCGACGGTCTGCACCAAGCTGTTCGCGCAGACGGGCGCGGATGTCGCCATGTTCGGCGAGAAGGACTGGCAGCAGGTCCAGGTGGTGCGGCGCGTGGTCGCCGATCTCTGCCTGCCGATCCGTATCGACGCATGCCCGACGGTGCGCGAGGCGGACGGGTTGGCGATGTCGTCGCGCAACCGGTTTCTCCGCCCCGAAGAGCGGGCGCTGGCGCCGCGCCTGTTCGCGGCGTTGCGGGGAGCGGGGGCGGCGATCGAGGAAGGGGGGACGCCGGAAGCGGCGACGAAGGCGGCAAGCGAGGCGCTGGGGGCGGCCGGGTTTGTGGTGGACTACCTCGCGCTGGTCGAGCCGGAGACGATGCGGCTGACCGGATCGCGCCCCGCCCGCCTCATCGCGGCGGCCAAGCTCGGGTCGGTGCGACTGCTGGACAACATCGCCGTCGGCTGAAGGACTCGCGGGCGTCCGGGTCAGCGGGGCTCGAATCCGGGGCTTGACGGTGCTGAGCCCGAATGCGCAGGGCCAGCACGGCCGAGCCATGCGACGGCTCCGTAGCCCAAGGATAGCGCTGGATGCCTCTCCCCTGGTGCGACAACGTCCACGACCTATTGATCCGGAGCGTGGTGGACTACGCGATCTTCATGCTCGACCCGGAGGGAAGGGTGGTGAGCTGGAATCCGGGCGCGCGGCGGATCAAGGGCTACGCGCCCGAGGAGATCATCGGCCAGCATTTCTCGTCCTTCTACACCGAGGAGGACCGCGAAGCCGGCGTCCCGCAGCGCGCACTCAGGGCGGCCGCGGAGACGGGCCGGTTCGCCGCCGAGGGCTGGCGCGTGCGCCAGGACGGGACCCGGTTCTGGGCGATGGTCGTCATCGACGCGATCCGCGACGAGGGCAGCGGCGCGCTGCTCGGCTTCGCCAAGATCACCCGCGACATGACGGAGCAGCGCCGGGCACAGCAGGAGGCGCTCGAGAGCGAGCGCCGGTTCCGGCTGCTGGTGCAGAACGTGACCGACTACGCGATCTTCATGCTGGACACCGAAGGGCGGGTTGCGAACTGGAACGCGGGAGCCGCGCGGATCAAGGGCTACGCCGCCGCAGAGATCGTCGGCCGGCACTTCTCGACCTTCTACACGCCGGAGGATGTGGAGCGGCGCCTTCCCTGGGCCGTGCTCGACACGGTGCGGCGCGACGGGCGCTTCGAGGCCGAGGGCTGGCGCGTGCGCAAGGACGGCAGCCGGTTCTGGGCCAACGTCGTGATCGACGCCGTGCGCGACGACAACGGGGCGCTGATCGGGTTCGCCAAAGTCACCCGCGATCTGACGGAGCGGCGCGAGGCGCAACTGGAGCTGGAACGCTCGCGCGAGCAGCTGTTCCAGGCGCAGAAGATGGAGGCGCTGGGCCAGCTGACGGGAGGGCTGGCGCACGACTTCAACAACCTGCTGACCGGCATCATCGGCAGCCTGGAGCAGATGAGGACGCGCGCGGCGCAGGGCCGGATCGGGGATTTGGACCGGTATATCGCGGCGGCGCAGGGTGCGGCCAGCCGGGCGGCGGCGTTGACGCACCGGCTCCTCGCCTTTGCGCGGAGGCAGACGCTCGACCCGAAATCCACCGACCCGAACCGGCTCATCGGGGGCATGGAGGACCTGATCCGCCGCACGGTCGGTCCGGCGATCACGGTGGAGACGGTGCTCGCGATCGGGCTCTGGCCGACGCTGTGCGACGCGAACCAGCTCGAGAACGCGGTGCTGAACCTGTGCATCAATGCGCGCGACGCCATGCCCGACGGAGGAAGGCTGACGGTCGAGACGGCGAACACGTGGCTGGACGAGCGCAGCGCGCGCGAGCGGGACATGCAGCCCGGCCAGTATGTGGCGATCTGCGTCACCGACACGGGGACGGGCATGCCGGCCGACGTGCTGGCGCGTGCGTTCGACCCGTTCTTCACGACCAAGCCGATCGGGACGGGAACCGGGTTGGGCCTGTCGATGGTGTACGGCTTCGCGAAGCAGTCGGGCGGGCAGGTGCGGCTTTATTCGGAGGTGGGCCAGGGCACCACGGTGCGGCTGTATTTGCCGCGGCACCGGGGCGAGGTGAGCGAGGAGGGCGCGGAGCCCGAGCCGGCCGAGGCGCCGCGGGCCGAGGCGGGCGAGACGGTGCTGGTGGTGGACGACGAGCCGACCGTGCGCATGTTGATCGCCGAGGTGCTGGAGGAGCTGGGCTACGCCCCGATCGAGGCGATGGACGGGCCGTCAGGGCTGAAGGTGCTGCAATCCGGCAGCCGGGTCGATCTTCTGATCACCGATGTCGGGCTGCCCGGAGGGATGAACGGCCGCCAACTGGCCGACGCGGCGAGGCAGCTCCGCCCGGGGCTGCGGGTGCTGTTCATCACGGGCTACGCCGAGAATGCGGCTGTCGGCAACGGCCATCTCGAGCCCGGCATGCACGTGCTGACGAAGCCGTTCTCGATGGAGACGCTGGCGAGCCGGATCAAGCTGCTCATGACGGAGCGCTGATCAGAGGCTGCTAAAACGTTGGCGGCCATCTAGCGGCGATTTGCTGCGCTTCGATGCTCACGGGCTCTACGCCCGCTGCGCTTCGATGCTCGCAGATCACCGCTATACTCCACCGAAGTTCTTAGCAGCCTGACGGAGGAGTCTCGACCCGGCGGTTCTGCGGCTCGCGGACGCCGTCGGCGGTGGGGACCAGGAGGTGGGTCTCGCCGAAGCCCTGGATGCAGATCGCGGCGCGCGGCACGCCGAGGCGGACCAGCTCGTTCGAAACCGCCTGGGCGCGGCGCACGGAGAGGCCCTGGTTGTAGGAGGCGGTCCCGGAGGTGTCGGTGTAGCCGTTCACCTCGATCCGGGTCACCTGCACGCGGGTGGTCGCCTGCGCCGCCTCGGCGATGATCTTGGCGCGCCCGGTCGGTCAGGGCGGCGCTGTCCCAGTCGAAGAAGACGAGGTAGGTGCGGGCGGCCTCGCGCGCCGGCGGCGGCGTGACCACGGCGGCAGGCGGCGGCGCGGGCGGGGCGGCGTTGAAGGCGTAGCGGAGCCCGAGCAGGATCGAGTGGTTGTAGTCGTCGTTGAAATGGGCCTCGGCAGGCTGATCGATGCCGGGCGCGAAGTATTGGCCGTAGACGAGGTGGCGCGTCGGCTGGGCCATGAACCGGTATTCCGCGGTCAGCGCCAGGCCGGGGATCGGCAGGTCGTAGGAGGCGCCGAGGATCGCCTGGTAGGCGACGTCCGGGTCCTCATGCTGCAGGCGGATGAAGGTGTTGGGCGCGGTAACGTAGCCGTTCTTCCACTGCACGGTCTGCTCGCCGACGCCGACGCCGATATAGGGCCGCAGCGGCCAGCCGAAGTCGAAGTCGTACAGCAGGTTCACGAACCCGCCGTATTTCTGTTCGGAGCTGCCGAACGTGACCCCGCCGGGGTAGTGGCTCAGTCCGTTGTAGCGATAGTCGCCCTCCAACTCGACCCGCAGCCCGTTGCCGAAGCCGTAGCCGAGCGCACCGACGCCGACGAAGCCGGTATCGAAGCTCGTGTTGCCGGTGAAGCGCGGATCGTTGACGCCGCCCAGGAGCATGCGGGTTGCGGTCTGGTCCTGGAGGAAGTTCACGCCGGCGCCGAGGCTGACATAGACGCCGTCGACGTTTTCCGCTCGCGCCGTCAGCGGGGCGGAGAGCAGCGTGGCGGCAAGCAGCAGGGAGGCGAACCGCGGAGTCGAGCAGTTGCAGCGAGCTTACGTCTATGCGAACGGAAAACCCACACAGGCCGATGCTGGGTTCCCGGCGTTACATCAGCTGCCGCGCCCGGCGCCGGCCGGAAGCGGCCCGGCGGCGCTGCGCCTTTGGCAGGTTTTCCGGCTGCGAGAAGCGGAAGCTGATCTCCGGCGTGCGGGCGGAGCGTCGCCGGCTTCCATGATGGAGACGCGGAACAGGAAGCTGCCGCCCAGCGCGAGCACCGAGGCCAGACGCGGCAGGCCGCGGCCGTTGCCGTTGCCGAGCTTTGCCATCACGAGGAGCCCGAGCGGCAGGGCGGCGCCGAGCCCGGTGGCGCCGAGCTTCTCCGCGAGGCCCCACGGGCCTGAGAGCGCGGCGGACACGCCCTTGCGCCGGTACTGCACCGCCTGAACGCCGTCGATCGCGAGTTCGGCGAGCAGGGCGACCGCGGCGACGGTGTCCAGCGCGCGGGCGGCCGGGCCGTCGGGCTCGGGGAGGGACAGGGCGGCGGCGCCGGAGGCGACCGAGGCCGCGCCGAACCGGGCGGCGAGCGCGCGGGGCGCGGCGGCCCAGAGCGGGGTGCTGGTCGCGGCCAGGAGGGCGCCGGTATAGGTGCTCATGCCGGCGCCGAGGGCGGCGGCGGGGAGGTTCGCGGTTTGGGACCAGCGGCGAAGCCAGGGGAGCTCGGGGACGCGGTCGGACAGGAATTGCAGCGCGGCCGAGGCCATGCTCGACAGGCTGAACCCGGTCAGGATCCAGGTGCCGATGCTCATGGGCGAGGTGCCCTTGGCGATCCGGAACATGTTGTAGAAGCGCTTGGGCGTGTGCAGGTCCCAGATCAGCAGCGCGGCGCCGATCGTGGGTGCGAGGAGCGGCAGGTAGCGTCCGCGGCGGACGACGCGCTCGGCCTCTGCTGGCCGGGTCGCGTCGGCGATGGCGGCCAGGAGCGAGGACGCGCCGGCCAGGCCGGCGAGGAACACGTAGCCGCCGACCACCCAGTTGTTGAACGGCGCCTCTTTGAGCTGCGGCCGCTCGTAATAGGTTGGGCCGCGCCAGCCGCTCGCCCTTGCCGCTGCGTCTCGCCGGTCGCGGTGCGGGGGACCGGTTGGGGCTCCTCCGGGCCGAGGATCGACGGCCTTGTCGCCTCACTCATCGCGGGCGCTCCCGAAGGCGGCGAGCGCGGTCAGCGCGAGGCCGGCGACGGCGGCGAGGCCGGTGAGGAGGGCGGGGGCGACGCGGTTCGCCGGCCGGGTCGGCGCGGCGGGGAGGTTGTAGGTCTCGGGCCGGTCGGTCAGCAGGAAGAAGGCGTTGAGATGGCCGATGTCGCCGGTCGCGCCGGGCCCGTCCGGGACACCGTAGAGGTAGGCGGTGGTGACGCCCTGGGCATGGAGCTGGGCGACCCGGTCGTGCGCGCGGCGGTGCAGGTCCGGCAGTTCGCCGAACTGTGATGCTGTCGGTCGGGCAGGATTTCGCGCAGGCCGGCTCGAGCCCGCCCTTCAGCCGGTCGTAGCAGAGCGTGCATTTGTGCGCCTTGCCGTCGACGAGGCTGAGGTCGACCACGCCGAACGGGCAGGCGGGGACGCAGTAGCCGCAGCCGTTGCAGATGTCCTGCTGCACCACGACAGTGTCGAACTCGGTCTTGAACAGTGCGCCGGTGGGGCAGGCTTCGAGGCAGGGGGCGTTGTGGCAGTGCTTGCACACGTCGCTCATCATCAGCCAGCCGCTCTGGAATGGCGGCTTCTCCGTGCTGCGCACGCCGGGCCCCTGCCCTTCCGAGTGCTTCTCGACGAAGGCAACGTGGCGCCAGGTATTGGCCGACAGCGCGCCGGTGTTGTCGTAGCTCTGGCCGGTGAGGCCGATATTGTCGGCGGGGAGGTTGTTCCACTCCTTGCAGGCGACCTCGCAGGCCTTGCAGCCGATGCAGACGGTGGTGTCGGTGAAGAAGCCGTAGGACCGGCCGGGGACGATCCGGACGCCGGCGGTCAGCTCCGACTCGTTGGGGATCGGGCCCTCGAACTCGGAGCGCGTCTCTTCGAGCACGCGCGGATGCATGTCCATCGGGTCAGATCCTGGAGACGGAGTGGGCGACGAGGCCGATGAGGTTGCGCGGCGGGCGTGAACTCGACCCGGACGCGGGATTGCTTGCGCTGCAGCGGGGTGAGCTGGTCGGGCTCGGCGCCGGCGTCGGGGCCAAGGATGAACAGGTGGGACACGCCGTCGTCGTCGGTGAGTTGGAACCGGCTCTCCTGGACGATCGTCACCACGCCTTCCATCGTCCTCACCCAAGCCTCCACGGCCGCACTCGCCGTCAACGCGGCGTGGGCTTGGCGGGTTTTAACGAAACTGGGCTTGGCGGCGAGCGCGTTGGAGGGTCCACAAAGCCCGGAAAACATTGAAAACGTTTGATTGGGGCTGAGGGGGTTCCTGGGATGGCGAAGATCAGGCGCGGACCGGTCGGGCGCAGCTTCCGCTTCTTGAAGGATTGGTCGCTGCCGCGGCAGGCGCTGGGCCAGAGCGTGATGGGCAAGGCGGCGCAGAGCACGACATCCAAGAACCTGCGGCCGCGGTTGGAGCAGGCCGACAAGGTCGGCACGTCCATCTGCCCGTTCTGCGCCGTCGGCTGCGCCCAACTCGTCTACGCCAAGGACGGCAAGCCGCATGCACATCGAGGGTGACCCGCGCAGCCCGGTCAACCAGGGCACGCTCTGCCCCAAGGGCGCCAGCACGCTCGGGCGTGCTGCTCAGCCCGCAGCGCATCAACAAGGTGCTCTACCGCAAGCCCTATGGGACCGAGTGGGAGGAGCGGCCGCTCGACTGGGCGATGGAGCGGGTCGCGCAGCTCACCAAGCAGGCGCGCGACGAGACCTTCGTCGAGCGGCTGCCCGACGGCAAGAAGGTCAACCACACGCTCGGCATCGCCTCGATGGGCGGCGCCACGCTCGACAACGAAGAGAACTACCTGATCAAGAAGCTCTTCACCGGCGGGCTCGGGATGGTGACGATCGAGAACCAAGCCCGAATATGACACTCCTCCTCGGTGCCCAGTTTGGGCACTGCCTTTGGACGCGGCGCTGCCACGATGGCCCTGTGGGACCTGGCCAACTCGGACTGGGTCATCACCATGGGTTCCAACATGGCGGAGAACCATCCGATCGCGTTCCGCTTCCTGGTGGAGGCGCAGCGTAAGGGCGCGACGCTGATCCATGTGGACCCGCGGTTCACGCGGACGGGGGCGCTGTGCAACCTGCATGCGCCGATCCGGTCGGGGACCGACATCGCCTTCCTCGGCGGCATGATCCGCTACATCCTCGAGGGCGATCACTGGTTCCGCGACTTCGCGATGGCCTACACGAACATCGCGACCATCATCGAGGACGGCTACGTCGACGCCGAGGAGAATGACGGCGTCTTCTCCGGGTTCGACGTCGACCAGGTCTTCGTACGACGAGGCCACCTGGCAGTACAAGGGCAAGGTGGTGCCGTCGTCGATCGCCGAGCACCGCGTCCAGGGGGCGCAGACGGGGCCGCAATCGGAGAGCATGGCCAAGGGCCCGCCGCCGAAGGACCCGACGCTGCAGGACAAGAACTGCGTCTACCAGATCCTGCGCCGGCACTACGCCCGCTACACGCCGGAGATGGTGGAGAGCATCACCGGCTGCCCGAAGGACGTGTTCCTACGGATCTGCGAGGTGGTGACGAAGAACTCCGGCCGCGAGCGGACAGGGGCCTTCGCCTATGCGGTCGGCTGGACCCATCACAGCTACGGCGTGCAGATCATCCGCGCGGCGACCATCATCCAGGGGCTGCTCGGCAATGTCGGCCGGCCCGGCGGCGGCATCATGGCGCTGCGCGGCCACACCTCCATCCAGGGCAGCACGGACATCCCCACGCTGTACAATATGCTGCCCACCTACCTGCCGCAGCCGAACGCCTTCCACCACCACGGGACGTTCAAGGAGTACGTCGCGACCGAGACGCCGGCGACGGGCTGGTGGCACAATTTTCCGAAGTACATCGTCAGCCTGCTCAAGGCCTGGTACGGTGACGCGGCGACGGAAAAGAACGATTGGGGCTACGACTGGATCCCCAAGCTCACCGGCGACGTCTCGCAGCTGCCGATGACGCTCGCGATGGCGCACGGGGTGATCAAGGGCCAGTTCGTGCTGGGCCAGAACCCGGCAGTCGGGTCGGTCAACACCAAGCTGGTCGAGCGCGGGATGGCCCGGCTCGAGTGGATGGTCGTGCGCGACATGGCGATGACCGAGACCGCCAACTTCTGGCAGAAAGGCTCGCGCGTGCAGACCGGCGAGGTCCGGCCGGAGGAGATCGGCACGGAAGTGTTCTTCTTCCCGGCGTCGCTGGCGGGCGAGAAGGCCGGCACCGTGACCAACACCAGCCGGCTCGTGCAATGGCACGACGCGGTCTGCGAGGCGCCGGGCGACAGCCGCTCGGACCTCTGGTTCATGTATCATCTGGGCCGCCGGCTGAAGGAACTCTACGCCGACAGCACGCTCGAGCGGGACAAGCCGATCCAGTCGCTCACCTGGGATTATCCGGTCACCGGCAAGAAGCAGGAGCCGGTCGCCGAGGAAGTGCTGAAGGAAGTCAACGGCTGGACCGTCCGCGGCAAGAAGCAGCTCAAGAGCTTCCAGGAGCTGAAGGACGACGGCAGCACCGCCTGCGGCGGCTGGATGTATTGCGGCGTGTTCCCGGAGGAGGACCACAACCAGTCCCGCAGCCGCAAGCCGGACGGGCCGGGTGGGGACGGAAGCCATCGCGGTTGGGCGTTCGCCTGGCCCTCCAACCGACGCACGCTGTACAACCGCGCCTCCGCCGACCCCGCGGGCAAGCCGTGGTCCGAGCGCAAGAAGATGATCTGGTGGGACGAGGAGAAGGGCGAGTGGACCGGCTTCGACACGCCGGACTTCGAGAAGACCAAGCGCCCCGACTACCGCCCGGACTGGTCGAAGAACCCGCACGGGATGGAGGCGCTCGGCGGCGCCGACCCGTTCATCATGGAGGCGGACGGGCAGTCGCAGGTGTTCGTCCCGTCCGGCCTGAAGGACGGGCCACTGCCGACCTACTACGAGCCGACGGAAAGCCCGGTGCACAACCAGCTCTACGGCAGGGATCGCAGCCCGGCGGTCAAGATCTGGCCGCAGCCGGACAACGAGCTGCATGACGAGGCCGACGCGCGGTTCCCCTATGTGCTGACCACCTTCCGCCTCACCGAGCTGCAT
This sequence comes from uncultured Alphaproteobacteria bacterium, assembly GCA_963708585.1. Lineage (GTDB taxonomy): Bacteria > Pseudomonadota > Alphaproteobacteria > Acetobacterales > Acetobacteraceae > JAVVHH01. Next base: position 196,538 of record CAVPSW010000003.1, read on the forward strand.
TGCGGCGGGGTGATGAGCCGGGTCGCCCCGCACACCGCGGAGTTGCAGCCGGAGGCGTTCTGCGAGCTGCCGCCGGAGCTCGCCGAACAGCTCGGGATCGAGCACATGGGCTGGGTCACGCTCTCCACCTTGCGGGGCGAGGCGGAGATGCGCGCCATGGTGACCGAGCGGCTGGTGCCGTTCACGGTCGGCGGCAAGCGGGTCTATCAGATCGGCGTGCCCTGGGTGTTTGGCTGGGAGGGCTACGCCCACGGTGACCCGGCCAACATCCTGCTCGCCATTACCGGCGACCCGAATACCAGCATCCACACCACGAAGGCGCTGACCTGCAACATCCGGCCGGGCCGCCGGGGTGGGTGGAAGGCGGGACCCGATGTCCGTTAAGGCGCAGCAGGAAGGCGGGCAGGCGCTGGCCGCCTTGGACCGGGCGCTCAGCCACAAGCCGCGCAGGGACGGCGAGGCGTTCAGCGAGGCGACGGAGCACCTCTGCCGCATGCGCGACGCGCTGATCGCCTCGCGCCGCGACGGGGTGGGCGACCGGCAGCTGGAGCGGCTGAACGCGGTGATCAGCAGCGCGCTGGCCGGGCATTTTCCGTTGGGGAACACGCCGTGGCCGGAGGTGGAGAAGGCGCGCGAGGACCTGCGGGGGTTGCTGGCGGAGGCTTAGGGCGCGTCCAGAAGCGCGCCCGGCACCCCGCCGGACTCAGGTTTGCGGCATCGGCGGGAGCTTGGTGAGGGGGACGCCGAACCAGCGCTGGTTGATCGCGCTCAGCTCACCGCTCGCCTCGGCATCGGCGATGAATTTGTTGGCGTATTGCTGCAGCGCCGTGTCGGACTTCCGGAACGCCATGCCGTTCGCCTGCTCCCGCAGGGTCAACTTGGGCTCCATGTTGAGCTGCGGATAGTTCTTGTTGAGCTCGGCGAGCACGGTGTTGCTTGCGCCCAGGGCTTGCACCTGACCTGAGATCAGGGCTTGAAGCGCGGTGGCGTCGTCGTCGAACCGCTTCAACACCGTGCCGGGCGGGGCGATGGCGCTGATCGCGGTGTCCTGCGTCGAGGCCCGTGCCACCCCGATCGTGAGGTTCTTGAGGTCGTCGGGCGTCTTCACCGTCACGTTCTTGGGCGCGAGCACATAGATGGTCAAAGCGCTGTAGGGGTTCGAGAACAGGACCTGCTTGGCGCGCTCGGCGGTGATGCCGAAGGTCGCGATCAGGACGTCGATCTTGTTGGTCAGCAAATAGGGGATCCGGTTCGGGCCGGTGACCGGCACGAGCTCGAGCTTGACCCCGAGCGACTTGGCCAGGAGCTTGGCGACGTCGGCATCGTACCCGGCCGGCTGCTGCTGGGCGTCGGTGCCGCCGAACGGCGGGTAGTCGGTGAGCACCCCGACCCTGAGCGTGCCCCGCGCCTTGATCTCCTCTGGGGTGGCGGCGGCAGCGGGAGCGCCGGTGAGGCCTCCCGTCAGCAGCGCGAGCAGCGTGGCGCCGACGGTACGGCGAAGGACGGGTCTGGTCGAAAGCACGGAAGCACCTCCTCTGGGGTTTTTGGTTCTGCAGCTTGCTAACGCGAAGCGGCGACGAGCTTGCGCTCCATTCTCCTGCTGTAGGACGACAGCGGCCAGCAGATCACGAAATAGATCGCGGCGACGAGGAGGAAGATCGTGAATGGGCGAAAGGTCGCGTTGTTGATCACCTGCGCGGCCCTCGTGAGCTCGACGAAGCCGATGATCGAAGCGAGCGAGGTGCCTTTGATCAATTGCACCAGGAAACCGATCGTGGGCGGGATGGCGATCCGCATCGCTTGCGGCGCAACGACCAGCGCCATCGTCGGGGCGTAGCGCAGGCCCAGCGAGGTGGCGGCCTCCCACTGACCGCGGGGCACGCTCTCGATCGCGCCGCGCCAGATTTCGCCGAGGAAGGCGCTGGCGTTCAACGACAGGCCGAGGGTCGCGGCCAGCCAGGGATCGACCGACCAGCCGAACAGCCCCGGCGCGAAGAACGCCAGGAAGAGTTGCATCAGCAGGGGCGTCCCCTGGAACAGCTTGACGTAGGCGTTCGAGGCGACCCTCAACCACCGGGACGCGCTGGTCCGAGCCAAGGCGACGAGCACGCCGCCGAGCGCGCCGCCGAGGAAGGCGGCGGCGGAGAGAAGCAGCGTCCAGCGCGCCGCCTCGACGATGAAGAGAAGCTCGTTCGGTCCGAGTTGGCGCATGCTCTCGAGCTACCGGCTTGGCGTGCGAAGGAAGGTGCGTTCGATCCCGGCGAACACGGTCCAGAAAAATACCGACATCGCCAGGTACATGCAGGTCACGACGAAGTAGACCTCGAAGCTGCGGAAGGTGCGGGACTGGATGTCGCCCGCGGCCGCGGTCAGCTCGCTTGCGGCGATAGCAGAGCACACGCTTGAATTCAGCATCAGCAGGATAAACTGGCTGGTAAGCGATGGGTAGACGGCCTGCACGGCGGGTTTCAGGACGACGTGCCGAAAGATCTGCAGCGGCCTGAGGCCCAGCGACTTCCCGGCCTCGATCTGGCCCTTCTGGATACTTTCGATGCCGGCGCGGACGATCTCGATGCCGTATGCGCCGACATTGACCACCAAGGCGAGCAGGGCGGCCGCGTTGGAGGACAGCCTGATCCCCACCACCGGGAGGCCGAAGAAGATCAGGAAGAGCTGGATCAGAAACGGCGTGTTGCGAACCACCTCGATATAGGCGTCGACCACGGTGCGCAGCCATCTCGGGCCCGACGTCTTGCCGAGCGCTCCGGCGACCGAGACGACCATGCCGATCAGCATGGCCAACCCCGACAGCACGAGGGAATTGATCATCCCCTGCAGCAGCTCGGGCCAAGCCGCGAAGACATCGGAGAAGTCGAACTCATAACTCATCGGGCGAACCCGGTTCGGCGCGGGAGGCGCGCGATGACGCAGGGTTCTCGGCCTCGAGGCTGAGCTCGCGGCGTGGCAGGGATCGGTGTCGGGCCGGCCGGGCGTCTCGGGCAGAGGTTCAACGGATGTTCGGCTCCCGCACACAACCGGAGAGGCAGCATGGGGCCAACAGCGCCCCTGTCGAGTGTGGGCCTAAACCAGGAGCCGCGCCAGGCGGTCCCACTCGGGGATCGTCAGAGTCTCCGCGCGGCGGTCGCCGGCGATGTCGGCCCGAGCGAGCAGCGACTCGCCGCCGAGCCCGCGGAGGCTGCCGCGGAGCATCTTGCGGCGCTGGCCGAAGGCGGCGGCGGTGAGGCGTTCCATGGCGGCGAATAGGGCGGGGTCGGGCTGCTCGGGGCGGGGGCGTAGGCCGACGACGGCGGACCAGACTTTTGGGGGCGGGGTGAAGGAGCCGGGGGGGAGGCGGAGGAGCAGCGCCACCTCGCAGGTCCATTGCGCGAGGACGCCGAGGCGGCCGTAGGCCGGCGTGTCCGGGGTGGCGCAGACGCGTTCGGCCACTTCGAGCTGGAACATCAGGGTGAGCCGCTCCCAGCTTGCGGCCTGGCGCAGCCAGCCCACGAGCAAGGGGGTGGCCACGTTGTAGGGCAGGTTGGCCGCGATCTGGCGCGGCGCGGGGACCAAGGCGGCGAGGTCGAGTTCGGTGGCGTCGGCCTCGAGGACGCGCAGCCGGCCGGGGAAATGCGGCTCGAGCTCGTGCATCGCGGCGACGGCGCGGCGGTCCAGCTCGACCGCCAGCACCGAGTTCGGCGCCGGCGGCGAGCAACGCGCGGGTCAGGCCGCCGGGGCCGGGGCCGACCTCGACCACGTGCCGGCCGGCGAGGTCGCCGGCGAGCCGGGCGATCCCCGCCGTGACGGAGGGGTCCAGCAGGAAGTGTTGGCCGAGCGACTTGCGCGCATCGAGCCCGTGGCGGGCGATGACGTCGCGGAGGGGTGGGAGCGCCTGTGCGTCAGCGGGCGGCGACGGTGTCACCCCGAATGTCCAGTACCGCGCGCCGGCGCAAATCGCGCTGCAGCTGCCGCGACGTCAGCTCGATCCGCTGAGCCAGGATCTGGTTGGTGATCTCCTGTTTGCTCGGCGCGCTGTCCGTCTTCACGTCACGCGAGCAGACCATGATCACCGCCACGCCCTCGGTGGCCACCGCCGGGCGGCTCGCCTGCCCGACGGTCAGCCCGGCCAGCAGCGCGCGAAGCTGCGGCGAACCCACGCCCTCGAGCCGCACCGGCCCCGGGTCGGACGGCCGGGCCTTGCCGGCCTTCTCGTTGGCCGCCTCCATGTCCTCGCAGGACTTGACGCTCTTCGAGATCGAAGCTGCCTGCTCCACCGCCTTGCGCTGCTGCTCGGTCGGCGCGGTGGGGTTGAGCGGGGTGGTGAAGGGGATGAACACCTGCCGCATGTTCAGCACGGTCGACTGATCCTGCCCGACCACCCGTTTGCCGATCAGGTCGACGATGCTGATCCCGCCCGGCACGCGCACCGGGTTGCTGATCGCGCCCGGCGGCATCTCGTTGACCACGGCGGCCACGCCGGGGTCGAGCTGGTTGGCGCGCACCCAGCCGAGATCGCCGCCCTGCAGCGCCGTCTGGCTCTGGCTGAACTGTGCGGCCACGACGGGGAACGGGGCGCCCTTGCGCAACTGCCCGATCACCGTCTCGGCGAATTTCTGCTGGTCGCTCGCCTTGGCCGGGTCGTCGATCGGGATGAAGATCTCGGCGACGTGGAACTCCGGCTGCCCGGTCTGCGCCTTGAACAAACGCTGCTGCTCGGCGATCTCCGCGTCGCTCACGTCGCCCTTGGAGCCCAGCTCGTCACGCAGCACCTTGGTCCAGCCGAGCTGCACGCGGACCTGGTCGATCAGCGTCCGGAGCGCGACGCCCCGCCCCCGCAGCGCGGCGCTCAGCCCGCCCTTCTGCATCCCGTTGCGCTGTTCGATCTCGCCGATCGCCTGGGCGATCTCGCGGTCGTTGATCACGATCTTGCGCCGCTGCACCTCCTGCAGGCGCAGCCGCTCGTCGATGAGCTGCTTGAGCACTTGCGGGCGCAGCCGGCCGAGCACCTCCGGCGTGACCGGCAGCCCGGTGCTCAGCGCGAACAGCCGCCCGCGCGCCTCGACGTCGCCGCTGGTAATCGCGTCTCCGTTGACCACGGCGACGATCCGCTCCGACCCGGCTACCGGCGCCGGGTCGGCGGCGGCCCCGGGGGGCGGCGGACGCAGCGCCCGCGGCTGCGCGGAGGCCGAAGCGGCGCCCAGGATCAGCGCGGGCATCAGCGCGGTCGAGAGGAGAAGCGGGCGAAGCGGCATAGATGGTCCTGCGATGCGCGGTGTTCAGAAGGCGTGGAAGCCGAACTGGCCGACCGTCTTGAAGGTGAGCTGGAACAATACGAGCGTCGAGCCCGTATCACCATTTAACGAAGTGTAACGCCGGCTGACGTTGGCGTCGAAGATGAAGCACTCGTTCTCATAGATCGCGCGCACCCCGGCCGCCACCATCTTGTTCAGTGCCAGGTCCCGCCTTGCATAGGCGCTAAAGCGGTAGTTGCCGTAATGCGTCGTCGCCGACAGAGTCAGCTCGTTGCGGGGCTGGAAGTAGCTCGCCGGCACGGTCGGCGTGTCGTAGAAGAAATACGGGTTCACGTCAGAATAAAGGTAACCGGCGCTCACCTTGAACAGGTCGACGCCCGTCGTGCCCTGCACGTCGGCAAATCGCAGGCTCAGGTCGCGCCGGTCCAGCCGGGTCCGTCCGGTCAGGTCCAGCCAGTTGGCAGGGGTGAAGGTCGTCCGCGTCACGATATCCGACGCCCGATGGTCGAGCCCGCTGCCGATCGGGAAGGTGTCGTCGCGGTGCTCGCGGTAGCTCTGGCCGACGAGCTGGTCGAAGCTCGCGCCACCGACGGTCCAGTTCAGGTGAAGCCCGGCGTTGAGCCGGACGCCGCCCTCCTCGCGGTCGATGCCCGGGAATTTGTTGATCGAGAACAGGTTCTGGTCGGTGAACTCGAAGTCCAGGCTGTCCTCGTTCGGGATCTCCTGCCGGCGCAGCCCGCCCGTGTTCGGCCCGGCCACCAATTGCACGATCGGCTCGACGATCTGCCGCCCCCATCCCTCGCGCATCCACGGCCAGTGCATCTCCAGCGCCGCGTTCGGCTGCGCCCGCGCCGTCTCCGCGCTTCCCTTGGTGTAGTAGTTCGGGTTCTGGTCGAGACTGGTCGCCACATAGCCGGCCGCGTCGGTCCGGATGGTCAGGTTGTACAGATCACCGAACTGCCCCGTGAACGGCCGCTGCCATTGCAGGGTGCCCCCGACCCGCTGCGTGTTGGTGCCCTCGTTGCGGACCACGTTGAAGTTCATCGTGTCGAAGTTCCAGACGCCGCCCCATCCGTCGGGCTGGCTCTGGAAGCTGTATTGGTAGCGCGGCAGGACGTAGGGCAGCCGGCTCTGGTTGATGCTGGAGACCAGCCCTTGGTAGGCCAGCGCGTCCAGGTGCGAATAGGCGCCGGTGCCGAAGCCGTCGAGGTAGACGCGGCTGGTAAGCACGTCGCCGCGGTTGTTGAACCGATAGTCGCGCAGGTAATCGGCCGAGCTCGCCCGTTCGATGTCGAAGCCGTACCGCCACGTGTCGTTCACGGCGAAGTCGCCCTTGGCGAAGATGCTGCCCTGCAGCTTGCCTTGGTCGTAGCCCACTCCGATGTCGACGTTCAGCCGTCCGTCGTTGAACCGACGGCGATAGTCCGTATCGAGGTTGAAATACTGCCCGGTGTTGAAGGTCGGGTTGAAGGTCGCGTCCGAGTAGTCGTCGAGGACGAGGTAGTACGGCACCTGCGCGAAGGTGCCGAGCTCGTTGCTGTGCCCAACCGACGGCACCAGGAAGCCGCTCGCCCGGCGCACCGACGGGTCCGGGTTGGAGAAGTAGGGGAACCACGCGACGGGCACCCCATAGATGTCCAGCACCGCGTCGCGGTACTCGATCCGCTTGTTCTGCTGATCCTCGACCGCGTCCCGCGCCCTGATCTGCCAGAGCGGCGGCCGGCTCGGATCCTCCTTGCACAGGTTGCAGGTGCTGTAGATGACCCGGCTCATCTCGTCGATGACGCCCTCGGTCCGCCGCGCGCCGTTGGCGACGAGCTTGCCGTTCCCCGCCAGTTGCGCCCGCATGCCCTTCAGCACCGCGTCGCGCATGCCCTCGGTCAGCTCCGCGTAGTCGGCGAACAGCACCTGCCCGTCGGGCTCGATGATCATCACATGCCCAGTCGCCGCGGCCACGTCGGTGTTGCGGTCGAATGTCACCTTATCGGCGCGCAGGATGTGGTCGTTCTGCCACGCCTCGACGTTCCCGCTCGCGGTGACCAGCCCGCGGTCGCGGTCGTACTGGACCTGGTCGGCGGTGAAGGCCACCGGGTCAGAGCGGTTGATCGGGGCCACCGGGGCCTGGCCGGGCTGGCGGCGGGCGGCCCCGAACTGCGCCCAGGCCTGCCCCGACCCGACCACAGGGAGCGCCAGCAAGGCCGCGCACGCCAGCGGGAGAAGGGTCCGAATCAGGCGCACGTCGGCGTGAGCGGGGCGCGAAGCATGGGGCTCTATACAGGCCTGCCCGGTCCGACAAAAGCACCCGTGACGGCGCACGCGCCGGTTGCGCTGCCCCCGGTTTTCCGCCAGTTCTCGCCGCGTCCGACCCGTCCGGAGCCATGTCGCACCCGTTCCGCCGCTACCTGCTCTCGCTGCTGGGCTCGCTGCTGGGCGTGTTCCTGCTCGCCTGGCTCTACATGGCGCTGATGCCGATGGCGTTCATGGAGAGCGGCTATGCCGCTTGGGCCGCCAAGGCCCACATGCTGCGAAGCTGCGAACTCGGGGAGATCGCGTTCTTCGGCGATTCGCGGCTCGAATCCGGCGTCGTCCCCGCCGGGCTGCCGGTTCCCGCGAGCAATTTCGGCCTCGCCGCCGGCACCCCGGTCGAGGCAAGGGTCGCCGTCGACGACGCGCTCGCCTGCCCGAACCCGCCGCGCCAGGCCGTGCTCTCGTTCATCCCCGAGCATTTCGGCCCGCTCAGCAAGTTCTTCTGGATCCTCTCGGTCCGCTACGGGTTCCTGTCGCCCGGCGACGTGCTGGCCACCGAGCGCCTCGCGGCCGCCGTCGGGGACCGAACCACGCTGGCCACGCCCACGCCGGACGGGCTTGGCGGCAAGGTGCGCGACTGGCTCTACGCCGTGCGGTTCCCCTCGTTCTCGTTCGGCAGCCTGGTCCAGGGCCGCCTGTTCGGCCGTTGGAGCTCGAACCACGCCCGCTACGAGACGTTGCTGCGCAGCCGCGGCTGGGCCGACTACACCGGCGGCGAGGCCGGGCTCGACGATACCGTGGGCTTCGACCCGACCAAGCTGCAGACGGCCGAGTTCGAAGCCGCGATCGGCCGGCTGCGGGCCCGCGGCGTCGATGTCTTGCTGCTGGTCATGCCGTTCGCCCAGTCGCATTCCCGGAGCGCGGAGGAGATGGCGGCCTTTCACACCTATCTCGCCGGGATCAGCGCCCGCTTCCCCGGCACGCGCCTCGTGTCCGACGCCGTCCCGGTCTGGCCCGACCGGATGTTCGCCGACGGCGCCCATCTGAACGCGGAGGGCGCCCACGCCTTCACCGCCCGGCTCGCCGCCTGCATGAGCACGGGCCGTCTGGAACCGCCCTGCGACCTCCAGTGGCGCGAGGGGCCGACCGCCGGCGGGTCGTCAACCGTCCTCGAGGTGCAGCAGCAGCGCGATCGCCAGCATTAGCCCCGCCGCGGCCGGCGCCCAGGCGGCCAGCGGCGCGGGCAAGGCTCCGGATTGGCCGAACTCCTCCGCCACCTTGCTCACCACGAACAGCGAGAACCCGGCCGCGACGCCGCTCGCGATCATCTGCGCCACGCCGCCTCGCCTGGTCGCCCGCATGGAGAAGCCCGCCGCAACCAGCGCCATCGTTCCCGCCAGGAGCGGCAGCGCCAGCAGCGCCTGGAAGTGCAGCCGGTGGCGGATGGCGGAGAACCCCGACCGCTCCAGCAGCCCGATGAAGTCCGGCAGCGCCCAGACGCTCAGCGTGTCCGGACTGGCGAAGCTGTCCTGCACTCGGCTCACCGTCAGGTCGGTCGGCAGGCGCAGCGTCCCCACCTGCTCCGGCAGCCGGTCCGGCAGCATCCGGCGCGTGTTCTCGAGGTTCCAGGCGCCCTTGCCCAGCGTCGCCCGGGTCGCTTCGAGCCGCGCCAGCAGCCGGTCCTTGCCGTCCAGCCGGAACACGCTGACGTCGTTGGCGATCAGCACGTCGTGTTCCATCGTCACGCTGCGCGCATGCAGGATCGCCACACCCTGCGGGTCGAGCTCGCGGTCGGACTGACGCAGCCAGAGCTGCCCGCCTTCCAGCGCCGTCGACCCGGTCGCGGTGCGCAGATAGGTGTTGTCGAGCAACTCCGCCCGCGACAGCATCGCCGAGGCCAGCGGGCTCACCGCCGCGGTGGTGAGCGCCCCCAGCGTCATCGCGCAGAGCAGCGGGGCGGACAGGAAGTGCCAGGCCGAGATCCCCGCGGCCCTTGCCACGATCAGCTCGCTCGACCGGGTCAGGCGCCAGAACGCCAGGATGCCGCCCAGCAGGACCGCGAACGGCAGGATCTGCATCGCCACGTAGGGCAAGCGCAGGGCGGCGATCTCGGTCACCAGCGCGAAGGTGGCATCGGGCTTGGTGGCCGACCGGCGCAGCAGCTCGATGAAGTCGAACAGCGACACGATGCCGGAGAGCGCCGCCAACATGGACAGCACCGCGAGCACGAACTGCCGCGCGATGTAGACCGAAAGGGTGACAGCCATGGCGCCGTTCTACCGGAGCGCACGCGGCTCCGATATACTGGGACGGTGGCGGACATCGGCTTCTACCACCTCACCCGCACCAAGCTCGAGCAGGCGCTTCCGGCGCTGCTGGGCCGTACGCTCGAGGCCGGCGAGCGCGCCGTCGTGCTTTGCGGCTCGGCCGCGCGGGCGGAGGAGCTCGACCGGCTGCTGTGGGAGTGCAAGGAGCCGGAGTGGCTGCCGCACGGAAGCGCGCGTACCGGCGAAGCCGACCTGCAGCCGATCTGGCTGACCGACCAGGAGGAGCGCCCGAACGGCGCCCGGTTCCTGTTCCTGGTCGACGGAAGCGAGGCGGACCTCTCCGGCTGGGCGCGCGTGTTCGACCTGTTCGATGGCGACGATCCGGCTGCCGTCGAGGCCGCCCGCCGCCGGTGGACCGCTTCCCGCGCTGCCGGGCACGCGCTCACATATTGGAAGCAGTCCGAGCGCGGCTGGGCCAAGAGCTAGCGTTCGCCGCCGGCGTGTTGCCGCGCGCTGAAAGCACTCTCGACTGACATCACAATTATGTTACCGTTCGGACTCCACAATCGAGGGTTGTGCCGTGCGGCGGTCGGAAGCGTCTCCTGGGTATCTGACGGAGGTCGAAGCGTCCCACCTGGAAACGCAGGCGCTGCCCGGCGCGGTCGTGCTCCACCTCAAGCGCGAGATCGCGTCCGAGCTCAGCGCCGGGCGCCCGGTTCGGCGGATGTTCATCGAGCTGTCGGTCAGCGAGGCGGTCCAGCACTGGCGCGCGCTCGGGCGGCTGATCCGTAAGGCCGGCGCGCTCGATCAGCATTCGCGGGCTGATTCGGCGCCGAATCTCTAGCCTACCCGTTACCGATGAGGATGCCGGCGGCCAGCACGAGGGCGCCGCCGAGCATGACCTTCGCGGCCGCCGAGAGCGGCGGGGTCTCCATGAAGCGGAACTGGATGTAGGCGATGATCAGCAGCTCCACCACGACCACGACCCCGGCGACCGCGGTCGCGGTCCAGAACTCGGGGATCAGGTAGGGCAAGGTGTGGCCGATGCCGCCGGCCACCGTCATCAGCCCGCAGACCAGCCCGCGCAGCATTGGGGTGCCGCGGCCGGAGAGCTTGCCGTCGTCGGCCAGTGCCTCGGCGAAGCCCATCGAGATCCCGGCGCCCACAGATGCCGCGATGCCGACCAGGAAGGCCTGATGCGGTTCCTTGGTGGCGAAGGCGGCGGCGAATACCGGGGCCAGGGTGGAGACGGAGCCGTCCATCAAGCCGACTAGGCCGGGCTGGATCACCTGTAGGATGAAGCGCCGGTGCGCGCTCTCGTCCTCCTTCTTGAGTGTCTCGCCGGGCAGACGCTTGGCGGCGATCGTGTCGGCGGCGCGCTGGTGCTCGATCTCGGCGGTGGCCAGGTCGCCGAGCAACTTGCGGATGCCCGCATCGGTCGTGCGGCTGGCCGCCTCCGTGTAGAAGCGGCTGGCATCCACCTCCATCTGGCGGGCATGGCGGCGGACCGCGTCGATGCCGAGTTGGCGGACCTGCCAGGCGGGCTTGCGTACCACGGCGCCGCGGACGTCCTGCCGCCGGACCAGCGGGATGTGGTTGCCGAAGCGCTCGACATAGGAGTCGATCAGCATGCGGCGATGCTCGCTCTCCTCCTCCGCCATGTCGTCGAATACGCGGGCGCTGTCCGGGTATTCCTCGCGCAGGCTCTCGGCGAAGTCGGCGTAGATACGGCCGTCCTCCTCCTCGCTGCTGATCGCCAGGGCCAGGATTTCGCGCTCAGTGAGATGGTTGAATGCTCGCATGTGCGGGAAATGGCGAACTCGCTCGGGAGATCAAGCCGTCAATGCAATGATGCAAGCGCCTCGCATTTGCAAGACGAGTTGCAGGATTTACTTCGTTGCGACCAAGAACAGGCGGGGAAACGGCAGCAGCACCGCGCCGTCGGCCTGCGCGGGATAGGCGCGCTCGACCCGCTCGCGGTAGCGGCGGAGGAACTCGGCCTGCTGCTCCGGCGCGAGCGGCTGCAGATACGGGCGAAGGCCGCTGCCCTTGAACCACTCGACGACCGCGTCGGCCCCGCCCGCGAGCACGTGGAAATAGGTCGTGCGCCATACGTCGACCCGGCGGCAGTGCGAGCGGAGCAGGCCGTAATACCACTCGGGCGGGCCCATCTCGCCCCGCTTGCCGCCGGAACTCTCGAGCGTCTCCCGCCACTCCGGCGCGGCCGCAACCTCGCGCATCAGCTGATAGGCGGGCTCGTCGAGGTTGTCCGGCATCTGCACCGCGAGGCTGCCACCCTCGTCGAGCCGGGCGGAAAGCGCGGGAAGCAGGGCGGCGTGATCGGGCAACCATTGCAGCACGGCGTTGGACAGGATGACGCCGTACGGGCCGGGATCGTCCCAGTGCTGGATGTCCGCGACCGCGAAGCGGAGGCCCGGCAAGCGCCGGCGTGCGGCATCGATCATCTCCGGCGAGCTGTCCAGCCCGCTGATCGAGGCGGAGGGGAAGCGGGCGCGGAGGACTTCGGTGGAGTTGCCGGGACCGCAGCCGAGGTCGACGGCGCGGACCGGGTCGGGCCCAGGGATGGCGGCGACGAGGTCGCGCACCGGCCGCGTCCGGTCGTCTTCGAATTGGGTGTATTGGCTGGGCGACCAGGTCATGGCGCGACCCTAGCAGCGGCGGCGCGGGACGCCAGCCCGCGCCAGGTTGCGGCCGCCAGGCGAGGGCCTAAGCTCCGCGCATGATCAATGGCCGGGAGTGGGACGTCGTGGTGGTCGGGGGCGGCAATGCCGCCATGTCCGCCGCGGTGACGGCGCGGGAAGCGGGCGCGTCCGTGCTGGTGCTGGAGTATGCGCCGCGGCCGATGCGGGGCGGCAACTCGCGCCACACGCGCAATCTGCGGGCCATGCACGAGGGGCCGACCTCGGTGCTGGTGGAGAGCTACGAGGAGGACGAATACTGGGACGACCTGCTGCGGGTGACCGGCGGACAGACCGACGAGCACCTGGCGCGGATGACGATCCGGGCGTCGGCCGCGGCGCTGCCGTTCCTCGAGCGCTGCGGCGTGCGCTTCCAGCCGAGCCTGACCGGCACGCTCAACCTGTCCCGGACCAACGCCTTCTTCCTCGGCGGCGGGAAGGCGCTGCTGAACGCGCTCTATGCGACGGCGGAGGGTCTCGGGGTCGAGGTGCTGTACGACACGGAGGTGCAGGACATTGCCGTCGAGGACGGCGCGGCGCGGCGAATCACGGCGGTGAGCGGCGGCTTTCCGCTGGAGCTGGAGGCGCGGGCCGTGATCGCGGCCTCCGGCGGGTTTCAGGCCAACATCGAGTGGCTGCGCGAGAGCTGGGGCCCGGCGGCCGACAATTTCCGCATCCGTGGCACGCCTTACGCCAAGGGGCGCGTGTTGCGGCGATTGCTGGACCAGGGCGTGGGCTCCGTCGGCGATCCGACGCAGTGCCACGCGGTGGCGATCGACGGGCGCTCGCCGATGTTCGACGGCGGGATCGTGACGAGGCTGGACTGCGTGCCGTTCAGCATCGTGGTCAATGGGAAAGCCGAGCGGTTCTACGACGAGGGCGAGGACGTTTGGCCGAAGCGCTACGCGATCTGGGGACGGCTGGTCGCGCAGCAGCCGGGCCAGATCGCGTATGCCATTATCGACAGCCGGAGCGAGCGGCTGTTCATGCCGTCGGTGTTTCCGGCGATCAAGGCGGACACGGTGGCCGGGTTGGCGGAGCGGCTCGGGCTGGACGGGGCGTCGCTGGAGCGGACGGTGGCCGGGTTCAACGCGGCGTGCCAGGAGGGGGCGTTCGATCCGTCGCGCCTTGACGGCGTGCACACGGAAGGGATCGAGCCGCCGAAGACGAACTGGGCGCGGCCGATCGCGGTGCCGCCGTTCATCGGCTACCCGCTGCGGCCGGGCATCACCTTCACCTATCTCGGCGTGCGGGTGGACGAGCGGGCGCGGGTGCTGCTGGAGGACGGGCGGCCGACGGCCAACCTGTTCGCGTCGGGCGAGATCATGGCCGGCAACATCCTGGGGCGCGGCTACCTGGCCGGGTTCGGCATGACGATCGGCACGGTGTTCGGCCGGATCGCGGGAGAGGAGGCGGCGCGTCGTGCACGGAACGTTTGACCTGCGGGAAAAGTCGGCGGCTGCGCGGGAGGCGCGCCGGGCGATGGAGGTGTGCAACGCCTGCCGCTATTGCGAGGGCTATTGCGCGGTGTTCCCGGCGATGGAGTTGCGCCGCGAGTTCGCGACTGGCGACCTCTCCTACCTCGCCAATCTCTGCCACAACTGCATGGGCTGCTATTACGCCTGCCAGTTCGCCCCGCCCCATGAATACGGGATCAACGTGCCGCGCGTGTTCGCCGAGTTGCGGCAGGAGAGCTACGCGCGGCATGCCTGGCCGGAGGCGTTCGCCGCGCTGTATCGCCGCAACGGGACGGCGGTGGCGCTGTGGACGGCGGTGTCGATCGCGATCCTGCTGATCGCGACCGGGCTGTGGGCGGGCGCGGGCGTGGTGCTGCCGCACCCGGTGGTGGCGGGGCGGGGCTTCTATGAGGTGATCCCGTTCCTGCCGATGGTGACGATCGGGACGATAACCTTCGCGTTCGCGCTGGTGGCGTTCGCGATCGGGTTCACGCGGTTCTGGCGCGAGACGGGCGGCGGGCCCCTGCCCGGCTTGCGGGCGTGGCGGCAGGCGATCGGAGACGCGGCGACGCTGCGCTACCTCGGCGGCGGCGGACATGGATGCAACGACACCGGTGAGAGCTTTTCCGGCGCGCGGCGGCATGCGCACCACGCGCTCGCCTACGGCTTCCTGCTGTGCTTCGCCTCGACGACGACGGGGACGATCTACGACCATTTTTTCCAATGGCCGGCGCCGTACCCGTTCTGGAGTCTGCCGGTGCTGCTGGGGACGGCGGGCGGGATCGGGATGCTTGCGGGCGGCTCGGTTCTGTTGTGGATGAAGCTCTCCGGCGACCAGGCGCCGCGGGCGCGGGGGCTGCTGGGGTCGGAGGCGGGACTGACGCTGCTCTTGCTGCTGATCGCGGCGACCGGGCTGCTGCTGCTGTCGCTGCGCGCGACGGGGGCGATGGGCGTCGTGCTGGCGGTCCATCTCGGCGCCGTGCTCGCCTTCTTCCTGCTGATGCCGTACAGCAAGTTCGTTCACGGCGTGTATCGGACCGCCGCCCTGCTGCGGCATGCGGTGGAGCGTCCCCGGTGAGCTGAGACGGCCGGGTTCGCCGCTGCGTTGATACGATTCCAGAATATAGCTAGTGTGTGTCATGCGTTCGCGCCTGCTCTCGTCGGTCGCCCTGGCCGCGCTGCTGCTTCTCGGCGGCTTCGTCCGGCAAGCGTCGGCGCAGCCCGTGCTGTGGGCGTGGGAGCGGCCGGAAGCGTTGGGCGATTTGCCCGACGCATACGGCGTCGCGGTCGTGGTTGGGTTCATCCGCATCCATGCCGGCACGATGACGGCGCGCGGACGGCGGTTTCCGCTCGTCCTCCGCGCCGGCCACGCGCCGCCGACGGCGGTCGTCCATATCGAGATCGACCAGAATGCGCCGCTCGGCTGGACCGAGACGCTGCAGCATCAAGTGGCGGGTGCGGCGCTCGCGCTCGCGGAGGGCTATCGGGAGGTGCAGATCGACATGGAGGTGCGCGAGAGCCAACGTGACGCGCTGCTCGGCGTGCTGCGCGAGGTGCGGGCGGGCCTGCGGGCGGGCACGACACTCTCCATGACGGCGCTCGCGTCGTGGTGCGAAACCGAGAGCTGGCTCGATCGGGCGCCGGTGGATGAGATCGTGCCGATGCTGTTCCGTCTGGGTTCGGCCGGGTCTCGCTTGCGGGACAAGTTGGCGGCGGGGGGCGATTTCGGCGAGCGGCGTTGCCGGGCGGCGGTGGGCATCTCGCTCGATGCGCCGGTGACGGTGCCACCGGGTCGCCGGGTTTACGTGTTCAACCCTCGCTCTTGGACGGCGGCTGCCGTGGCCGGCCTCGGGAAGGATTACGCCCCATGATCCGCGCCGTCCTCGCGCTGGCGTTGCTGCTGTTTGCCCGCGCGGCCGCCGCGTCCACCGATGGGCCGCAGGCGGAGTGGGCGCTGAACGAGTTCGGCGGCACGGCGGCGGAACGGCAGGCGTTCTTCCACGGCAACCCCGGCGTGCTGATGGGGACGACGCCGGCCAGCCTGCTATTCGCCGGGTGGCGCATCCTGCACGGGCAGGCGGTGAGCCTCGAGGCCGGCGAGGCGCTGACGCTGCCGTGCTGCAACGCGCCGCCCGGCGGAGAGGACGCCAGCAAGCGCTGGCTGGACGCGCGCGCGGCCGTGCCGGGCGTGGCCGCCAGCCCCGCTTACATCGACACGGATCGGCCGGGACCCGACTACACCAGCATTCCCAACTGCCTCGACGGCGCGTTCCGGAACGCGGCCGACACGCTGGGGGACCGGGCGAAAGCGCATGGCGCGGGGTCGCCGGAGCTGCGCTTCTGGGTGGACGCGCAGGACGCCGTGTTCGTTGCGTGCTCGAAGCCGGTGGCCAAGCTGCCGGACCTGCCGGCCGGGGCGCCGCCCTGGCTCGCGGCCGATTACCGATATCAGACGGCCGCGCTCGCCTTCTACAGCACGAACTTCAAGGACGCGGCCGCCGATTACGCTGCGATCGCCGCCGACCCGGACTCGCCCTGGCACACCATCGCGCCCTATCTGCGGGTGCGGGCGCTGCTGCGGCTCGGGCTCCAGTCCAAAGCGCCGGGGGACCTCACGGCCGCGCATGACGCGGCGGCGGCGCTCACCTCCGGCCCGTATGCGGGCGCGGCCGGGCGGCTCGCCGGCATGGTGCAGCTCCGGTCCGACCCGGCCGCCGCGCGCGCGCGCCTGCTCGCCGCGCTCGGGGCTCCGGCGCTGACCGCTCAGGCCGCCTCCGACTTCAAGGACCTGCAGAGCCTGCCCGCCACGGATGCGCCGGAGCTGCTGGACTGGATCGCGACGATCAAGACCGGCGCCGCCCAGCCACCGGTGCCTTCCGACGATACCGGCTCCCCGCTCGCCCGGGCGCAGGCGCGGGAGAAACGGCGCGCGGCTTCCCTGGCGCACGCGCGCGACCGTTACGCCGCGACGCACGATATCGCCTGGCTGCTCGCGGCGCTCGCGCTGATGCAGCCGGACGACGCGACAGACACGGCGTTCATGGGAGAGGCGGAGAAGGTCGATCCGCAATCGCCGGGCTACCTCACGACGCTCTATCACCGGCTCCGGCTGACCAACGGCACGCTCGACCCGGCCGCGGCGCGAGCGCTGCTGGACCCCGTCCTGGCCCGCACCGACCTCTCGGGCACGACGCGCAACCTGTTCACGGCGGAGCGGCTCCAGGTGGCGACGGACCTGGCCGAACTGGCCCGATTCAGCCTTCGCCGCATCGTCTGCCTCAGGGACAGCGACGACTGCAAGAGCGACGCCTGGGGCTATTCCGGACATCGGGACGGCTCGTTCGACACGAACGGCGACGATGCGACCGAGGGGCTGGGGGACGATGCGCGGTATTTGATCGACCGGATGGCGGTTGCGACACGGGTCGCCCTGAGCGGGCAGAGTGCCCTGCCGGCACCGATCCGGCTGGACATCGCGCTGACGAGCTTTGCGCGCGCGGTCCTGCTGCACGACGATGCGACGGCCGACGCGCTCTCGGCGCCTTTGGCCCAGCTATTGCCGGCCATGGCGGCGGACTTTGCCGCTATCCCGAAGACGCCGCCAGGCCCGGACAAGCTGTTCGCCGAGTATTTCATCCTGGCGAAGATCCCGGGGCTGCGGACTGACCTGCTGGACTACACACGCCCGGTCGGCGCAAGGGCGGCGGACTTCACGGGCAACTGGCCGAACTGGGTCGTGCTGCAGCGCCCGGATCCCAGCGCGGCGGCCCCTGGCGCGGCGCTCTATGGCACGTACGACGCAAGCTTCATCGACGTGCCGGCCGGGACGGATCTAGGGGATGGTCACCGCCGGGTTCCCGACGTGGTCTGCGAGGGCATGTGCGGCGCGGGCGGGTTCGTCCCGCGTCTCCCCGCGTTCCTCGCCCCCACGGCTGCGAAGGCCGCGGCCGAGCGGCGGCTCCTCCCGCCGCCCGGCAAGTATGGCGATCCCGGAACGACGTCGCTTGCACGAGCGGAGGCTTTTCCGAGCTTGGAGGTGTCCACAACCGCGCTGCCGGCACCGCCGGGTGCGACCTATGTGTGGGACGTCATCCTGGACTATGCCGCCGCCCATCCGGCGGACAAGCGGTCACCCGAAGCCTTGCACTGGGTGATCCACGCGAGCCACTACGGCCAGGGCCACAACCACTCGGGCAAGCGCGCCTTCACCCTGTTGAAGGCACGCTACCCGAACAGCTCCTGGGCCAAGCAGAACCTCTACTATTACGACTAAGCGCCGAACACCTTGTCGATGGTGATCGGCAGGGAGCGGATGCGCTTGCCGGTCGCGTGGTAGATCGCGTTGGCGATCGCGGCGGGGGTGGCGACGATGCCGATCTCGCCCACCCCCTTCACGCCCATCGGGCTCACCTTGTCGTCGCGCTCGTCGACGAAGATGACGTCGATGTCCGGCACGTCGGCGCAGGCGGGCACGTGGTACTCGGCGAAGTTGTGGTTCATGACCCGGCCGATCTTGGTGTCGGTCATCGCCTCCTCGTGCAGCGCCATGCCGATCCCCCAAACGACGCCGCCGATCACCTGGCTGCGCGCGGTCTTGGGGTTGAGGATCTTGCCGGCGGCGGAAGCGCAGACCACGCGGGTCACGCGGACCTGGCCGAGTTCCTCGTCGACCCGGACCTCTACGAACGCGACGGAGTGAGTGTAGGCGGAGAACTTCTTCTTGTTGGCCGGGTCGGGCTTGACGGTCTCGGTCGCCTCGATCTTGTCCAGCTTCTTGCCGCTCAGGATGTCGGTGATGGCGATCGACTGGGCCGGGTCGCGGTCGAGCGCGATGCGGCCGCCGGCGAACACGGCGTGCTCGATCGGGACGTTGCGCAGCGGCGACCCTGACGCGCCGCGCGCGGCGGCAAAGAGCTGCTCGCGGACCGTAGTGCAGGCGAGCTGCACGGCAGCGCCGGAGGACGCGGCGGTCCAGGACCCGCCCTCGGTCGGCGCGGGCGGCAGCGACGTATCGGCCAGGCGGACGGTGACGTCCTCCATGGGGACGCCCAGCGTGTCGGCCGCGATCTGGGCCAGGATGGTGTAGGTGCCGGTGCCGATATCGGACGCGCCGCAGCCGATCTCGAGCTTGCCGTCGGCGGTCAGCGTGGCGCGGGCGCTGGTCTGCTGGAACATGGCTTCCCAGACGCCGGTCGCCATGCCCCAGCCGATCAGTTCGCGTCCCTCCTTCATCGAGCGGGGCTCGGGCGAGCGATGTCGCCAGCCGAAGCGTTCGGCGCCGGCGGCGTAAGCGGCGCGCAGCTCCTTGCTGGTGTACGGCTTGCCCTCGTTCTCGTCCGTGTCGCTGTGGTTCTTGAGGCGGAGCTGCATCGGGTCGACGCCGGTCGCGTAGGCCAGCTCATCCATGGCCGACTCGATGGCGAAGAACCCGGTCGGCGCTCCGGGTGCCCGCATGTCGCCGGGCGTGTAGATGTCGAGCTTCGCGAGCTCGTAGGTGAGCAGGACGTTCGGGCAGGAATAGGCGAGGCCCGACCAGTTCACGACCACCTCCTGGTAGTCCTCGAACTGCGACGTCGCCTGCACGGCGTCGTGGCGCAGCGCCTGCAGCGTTCCGTCACGCGTGGCGCCGAGGGCCAGGGTGTTCATCGTGCGCGGGCGGTGGGTGAAGGTGAACATCTGGTCGCGGGTCAGCTCGACCCGGACCGAGCGCTTGAGCGCGAGCGCGGCCATGACGGCGAGGAAGGCTGGTATTGCGGACGCAGGCCGGAGCCGAAGCCGCCGCCGACATAGGGTGAGATCACCTCGACGTCGCTGTCTTTCAGCCCGAACACGGCGGTGATGTAGTCCTTGTCGTTGCCGACGCCCTGGATCTTGTCGTGGACGGTGATCTTGCCGTCGTTCCAGATCACGGTGGTCGCGTGCGGCTCCATCGGGTTGTGGTACTCGGCCGCGATCGGATACTCGCCTTCGACCTTGACCGGCGAGGCGGCGAGCGCGGCCTCGGCGTCGCCGCGGGGCTTTGGCGGGCGGCGTGATGCCGTTGCGCTTCTTCGGCGGCACGTATTTCTTCGCGAGCTGCGCCTCGAAGTCGGTCTGCTGGCTGCTTTCCTTGTACTCGATGTCCAGCAAGGTCGCGGCGTAGCGGGCGGTCTCGAAGTCCTCGGCGACGACGAGCGCAACCGGCTGCATCGCGTATTGGATCTCGTCGCTCTGCAGCGGGCGGAACGGCGAGCCGGGAGGGGCGACCTCGTCCTGGTACTTGCTGTCGGACCGGGCGGTGCGGGGCCGGTTCTCGTGGGTGAGCACCTCGATCACGCCGGGGACGGCCTTGGCGCGGCTGGTGTCGATGCGGCGGATGCGGCCGCGGGTGATCGCGCTCGATACGACATAGCTGCGCAGCACGTCTTGGGTCGCGAACTCGGCGGCGTAGGTAGCGGTGCCCGTGACCTTGGCGCGGCCGTCCACACGGCTGCGCGGCGCGCCGATATTGGTGTCGGGCATGGGCCCCTCCTACTTGATGCGCTTGTCGGCGACCGTCTGCGGGGTCGCGTCGACAGCCTGGTGCAGGGCGCGCACGATCGCTTCGCGCGCGAGTGGGATCTTGAAGTCGTTGCCGCCGTAGCCCTGCGCGCCCTGGATCAGCCGGTCGGCCGCGCCCCAGAACACGTCGGCGCCGGGCGTGGCCCCCTCGAGGATCGCCTCGGCCTCGGGGACGCGCCAGGGCTTGTGCGCGACGCCGCCGAGCGCGATTCGGGCGGTGGCGATCTTGCCGTCTTCCATCCGCGAGCCCGGCCGCGACCGAGACCAGCGCGAAGGCATAGGACAGGCGGTCGCGCAGCTTGATGTACGTATAGTGCTCGGCGAAGCCTTCCTTCGGCAGCTCGACGGCGAGGACCATCTCGCCCCGCTCGAGATTCGTGTCGCGCTCCGGCGTGTCGCCGGGGAGGCGGTGGAAGTCGGCGAGCGGGATCTGCCGCTCGCCGCCGGGTCCGGCGACGTGGACGATCGCTTCGAGCGCGGCGAGGGCGACGCACATGTCGGACGGGTGGGTCGCGATGCAGGACGGGCTGGTGCCGAGGATGGCGTGGATGCGGTTCACGCCGCCGATCGCGCCGCAGCCGGAGCCGGGGGCGCGCTTGTTGCAGGGCGTGGCCGGGTCGTAGAAGTAGTAGCAGCGGGTGCGCTGCAGCAGGTTGCCGCCGACGCTCGCGGCATTGCGGAGCTGCGCGGTGGCGCCGCTCAGCAGCGTGCGGGACAGCAGCGGATAGCGCGCCTCGATCTCGGGGTGGTAGGCGGCCTTCGAGTTGCTGACCAGCGCGCCGATCCGCAGCCCGCCGGACGCGGTCGGCTCGATCCGGTCGAGGCCGGGAACGCGGCCGATGTCGATCAGCAGGCTCGGATGCTCGACGTCATACTTCATGAGGTCGACCAGGTTGGTGCCGCCGGCGATGAAGCGCGCACCCTCCGAGCCCGGCGGCGATGCGGACCGCCTCGGCAACCTCCGTCGGGCGGACGTAATCGAAGCGGTTCATCCCATCACCTCGCGGATGGCGGCGACGATGTTCGGGTAGGCGCCGCAACGGCAGATGTTGCCGCTCATCTGCTCGCGGATCTCCTCGTCGGTATGGGCGTGGCCCTCCTCGATCAGCCCGACCGCGGAGCAGAGCTGGCCCGGCGTGCAGTAGCCGCACTGGAACGCGTCATGCTCGATGAACGCCTCCTGGATCGGATGCAGCGTGCCGTCCGACCCGGCCAGGCCCTCGACGGTGGTGACGGAGGCGCCATCCTTGGTGACGGCCAGCGCGAGGCAGGAGTTGATGCGCACGCCGTCGAGCAGGACGGTGCAGGCGCCGCACTGGCCGTGGTCGCAGCCCTTCTTGGTGCCGGTGAGATGCAGGTTCTCGCGCAGGAGGTCGAGCAGGCTGGTCCAGGGCGAGACCTTGAGGCGGCGCTGCTCGCCATTGATGGTGAGCGTGATGTCGACCGCGCTGGGGCGCGCCAGGTCGGGCGCCTGTGTGTCGGGCATGGTCTGTCCTCGGGTGAACAGTCCCCCAACAGCCGGGGCGTGCCGCAGTTCCCGGCGGGTCCCGCAGCGGATGCGGCGCGAGAGGCATCCGGATGAGGATCGTCCGGCCATGCTGCACGTGCGAAGCGGGCCGGGTCGCCGCTGGACGACCCCTGGCCCAGCATGCGCGACTTCTCGCGACGAGCGACCAGGCCTGCCCGACTGCGATTGCGCTGCGGGGAACGGCTCGTGTCCTGGCAGGACGTTGTCGATCGGCGCCGGCCGGGTGTTCGGCTTCTCGCCGGTGGAGTGCGCATGCGGGTGCGCTCGCGATGATGGCGCCGTACCTGATGCGCGGCCGACTCGGCAGCAGCGGCAGCGCACCCGCTCGGCACGTCCGCCGGCGATGCTCTCGGCGGTGCTGACCACGCTTTTGCACGGTTACGGCGTCGCGGGACGGCTTGTTCCTTCTGCTCTTCTGCCCTGCTGGACCGTATGCGCGGCCTCGATGGCGTCGCCGGGGCCGATATGTCGGCCTCGGTGCTGCCGCCAGCGACGCCGTATCGCTGGACTGATCGCGGTCTGCCGGGCGGCTCGGTGCGACGTGGTGGTGCCGGGACAGGCGTTCGAGCATATCGCGTGGCCTGGCTGACGATCGTGGAGATCGCGCGGATCCTGCGCGACGGGGGCCTGGCCTTCATCATCGCCCCGTCGGCGGGGCCCGTGCACCGGTTCCCCAGGGATTGCTGGCGCTACTACCCGGATGGGTTCCCGGCGCTGGCCGCCTATGCCGGGCTCGAGGTGGTCGAGACGCATTGGGACGACACTTACGCCTATCCCGAGTGCGCGTTCTGGGGCGAGGCCTGCGCGGTGCTGCAGCGGCCGAGACGGGGCGGCGACGCATCCGTCATTGCGCCGGCGAGCTCATCCGACGCCGTGGCGCGCCGGGTGGAGGAGCGGCTCGCGACGCTGCGGCCCGGCGCGGTGCGGCGCTACCTGCTGGCCGAGCTGGCGCGGCGGGCGTGGTTCATCCTGCGGAGCCCGCTGCCGCTGCTCCGCCGCTGAGCCGCGTCGCGCGGTCGGCATTGACCGCGCCCTGCGGGGCGTCGCCGCGCAGGATGGCTTCGACCTGGCGCACGGTCTCCAGCGCCTGGTGGTCGGCCGCCTCGCGGGTGAGGCCGCCGATATGGGGCGTGGCGATCACGTCGGGGCGGGCGGCAAGCGCCGGGCTCGGCATCTGGTCGGCGGCGCGGCCGACGTCGAGCGCGGCGCCGGCGAGGTGGCCGCGATCGAGCGCGTCGGCGAGCGCGGCTTCGTCGAGCAGCTCGCCGCGGCTGATGTTGATCAGGATAGGCGCCCCGCTTCATGGCGCCGATCGTCTCGGCGTTCAGCAGGTTCGCGGTCTCGGCGTTGGCGATCGCGGCGCAGACGACCGTGTCCGAGCGCGCCAGCAGGTCGGCGAGCGGGACTTGCTCCGGTCCGTCCGTCACCTCGGCGTGGGGGTCGCTGACCAGGACATGGGCTTCGAGCGCCAGCAGGAGGCGCGAGAGGCGGCGGCCGATCGCGCCGTAACCGATCACGCCGACCGTCGAGCCGGCGATCTGCCGGCCCATGCGCACCGGCGGGTGCCGGCCGGCGCGGAATTGGGCCACCGCGTCCGACACGCCGCGCGACAGGTCGACCATCAGGCCGAGCACCAGCTCGCACACCGCCGGCACGAAGCCCGGCGACGCGTGCGTGACCAGCACGCCGGCGCGACTGGCGGCCTCGACGTCCACCGTGCGGATGTCGACCGCGCCGCGGACAAAGGCGACCAGCTCCGGCAGGCGTTCGAACAGCGCGGCCGGCGCGGGCACGGCGCGGTCGGCGACGATGATCTTGGCGCCCTGCGCCGCCTCGACCAACGCATCTCCCTCGAGCGGCTTGCCGGTCCGGTTGAGCCGAACCGGCACGCCCAGCGCCTCCAGCGCGGATTGGGCGCGCTTCCCGTAATAGAGGTCGCGCGCCTCGTCCGTGTGGGTGAGCAGGATCAAGTCGGTGGCCGGAGCGGCGGCGTCGAGGTCGGCCATCCAGCCGGCCGCGGTCAGCGGGAACGCGCCGACGGTGTTGCGGACCGCGACCTGGTAGATCGGCTGGAACAGAATGATCAGATTCGCGAACTCGACCATCCGCTTCTGGTACTCGACCCAGAGCTCGCTCGCCTTGTCCTTGTCCGCCTCGGCGGCCGCGCGGTTGATCAGCGCGACCAGGTCCGCCGGCGGGTGGAAGTCGACCCGGCGCGACACGCGCTCGACCGTCGCCGCGGCCCAGAGCTTGTTCTCCACCGCCGGCGGGTTCCAGAAGGTGATCACCGACTGCGACCGCCCGCCGAGATACTGGGTGCGCAGGTTGACCTGGTCCATCGGGTTCAGCTTGGCGCGGATGCCGACCCGGCGCAGGTCCGACTGCAGCTTCTGCGCCAGCGTCTGATAGGAGATGCCGGCGATCGCGGCGTTGCCATAGGACAGCTCGAACTCGAACCCGTCGGGGAGGTTCGCCTGCTTCAGGAGCTGGCGCGACTTGTCGAGGTCCTCGTGGAAGCCGATCTGCTTGGCGATCTCCTCCGTCGAGCCGCGCACGCCGATCGGCAGGAAGCTCGCCGGCCGGACCGCCTGGCCGCCCAGCATCTTGTTCAGCAGCCCGTCATAGTCGATCGCCCAGCCGATCGCCTCGCGCGCCTCCTGGACGGCGAGCGCCTTGTTGAGCTCCGGGTTGCTGTTGACCGCGAGGTAGACGAAATCGAGGCTCCGCAGGCCTTCGATGCGGACGGACTTGTCGTTCTGCAGCGTGGCGATCTGTTCGGGGATGAGGTTGAAGGCGGCATCGATGTCGCCGCGCTGCACGGCGAGGAGCTGGGCGGCGCTGTCCGGGATGTGGCGGATGACGATCCGCTGATAGTGCGAGGGGCCGCGCCAGGAGTTCGGGTTGGCGGCGAGCTGGATCTGCTGGTTGCGGGCCCAGCCGGCGAGCACGTAGGCGCCGCTGCCGGCGGAGTTCTGGTTGAGCCACTCGGTGGCGGCGTCGGTCTTGTCGGCGCCGGGCTGGTCGGTGCCGCCATGCGCCTGGACGACCTTCTTCTCGAGCACGCCGAAGCCGGGCGCGGCGATGATGCCCATCAGCGGCTCGGCCGGCTCCTTGAGGATGATGTCGAGCGTGTCGGGGCCGCTGATCTCAACCGATTTGACGTTGCCGATATACTGCGCGGTCTGGTCCTTGATGGCGAGGATGCGGTCGAAGGTGAACTTCCAGTCCTCGGGCGTGACCGGGCTGCCGCTGCTGAACTTGACGCCCTGCTTCAGCGTGAAGCGCCAGCCCTGCCCGTCCGGCGTGCGCTCCCACTTGGTGGCGAGATTGGGGACGACGTCCTCGTAATGGCCGGGGGTCATGGTGACGAGCGTGTCGTAGGCGGCCTCGACGGTGAGCGGCGGCGAGTAGTTGTTCTGCCGCGCCGGGTCGAAGGTGACGGTGTCGCTGATGTCGAGCCCGATGACGAGCACGCCCTTGCGGCCTTGCGCGGCGGCGAGGCCGGGGACGGCGAGCCCGGCCGCCGCGCCGGATAGAAGCAGCGCGAGTTGGCGGCGCGTGATGTCATGGACCGGCATGGATGTCCTCCCCGTTCGTTGCCGCGCATGCTACGCAGGGTTTGGGGAAGCGTCACGAGGGAGGATCGATGCTGCGGTTTTGCGCGTCGCGCGCCGGCACCGTCCTCTTCATGGCGGTGCTCGCGACGCTGGTGATCTTCCTGATCGCCAACACGGTGCCGGGCGACCCGGTGCTGGCGCAGCTCGGCGACGTCGCCGCCTCCGATCCGACCTTCGTCGCGGCCTGGCGGCATAAATACGGGCTCGATCTGCCGCTCTGGGAGCGTTACTTCATCTTCCTCCGCGGCCTGCTGCATGGCGACCTCGGCATCTCCATCGTGTCGCGGCGGCCGGTGCTGGACGACATCCGCGACTTCGCGCCGGCGACGCTGGAGCTGGCGACGATCAGCTTCATCCTGTCGCTCGTCGTCGGCATCCCGCTCGGGATCCTGGCGGCGGTGCGGCGGGATTCGTGGATCGACCACGTGGCGCGGGTGGTTTCGCTGCTTGGGCGTGGCGTCGCCGACGTTCTGGCTCGCCTTCATCATGCTGGCGGTGTTCTACGGGCAGCTCGATTGGGCGCCGGGGCCGGGGCGGATGGACCCGATCAGCCTGCCGCCGCCGAACGGCACCGGTTTTTTGTTATGGGACACGGCGCGGGCGGGCGATTGGGATGCGTTCCGCGACGTGGCGGCGCATTTGGTGCTGCCGAGTATCGTGCTGGCGGCGGCGACGCTGGGGCTGATCACGCGCACGACGCGGGCCAGCATGCTGGAGAACCTCCGCCAGGACTACGTGCGGATGGCGCGGGCGAAGGGGCTGAAGGAGCGGGCGCTGGTGGTCGGGCACGTGCTGCCGAACGCGCTGATCCCGATCGTGACCCTGGGCGGCCTGGCCTATGCCAACCTGCTGACCGGGGCGGTGATGACGGAGACGGTGTTCTCCTGGCCGGGCCTGGGCCGCTACACGTTTACTAGCGCGGCGGCGTTGGATTTCCCGGCGATCATGGGGATCACGCTGGTCGTCGCGGTCGTCTACTTGCTGCTCAACCTCGTCATCGACGTCAGCTACGCAATGCTCGACCCGCGCGTGCGGCGGTGAGCGCGTCGGTCCTCGGGCGTGGCCGGATTTCGGCATGGCGGCGGCGGTATGGGGTGGCGGCGTTCGGGGCGGGGGTCGTGCTGTTATGGCTGCTGATCGCCGTCGCGGCCCCCTTGATCTCGCCTTACGCGCCGGACGCGGTGGATGTGAGCGGGCGGCTGCTGCCGCCGGGTCCGGCGCACCTGCTGGGGACGGACGAGCTGGGGCGGGACGTGCTGTCGCGGCTGATCTATGGGTCGCGCATCTCGCTGTTCACCGGGTTCGTGGTGGTGCTGGCCGGGGCGGCGGTGGGCACGCTGGTGGGCGGGATCGCGGCGTTCGCGGGCGGGAAGGTCGAATACGCGATCATGCGGTTCACCGACCTGGTGCTGTGCTTCCCGCCGATCATCCTGGCGCTGGCGATCGCGGCGGCGCTGGGGATCGGGACGGGCAACACGATCCTAGCGATGCTGGTGGTATGGTGGCCGAAATTCGCCCGGCTGGCGCGCAGCCTGGTGCTGCAGCAGCGCTCGCGCGAGTATGTCGAGGCGGCGGTGATCGCGGGCTATGGGCCCGGGCGGATCCTGCTGCGGCACGTGATCCCGAACGCGGTGGGGCCGCTGATCGTGCTGGTCACGCTGGACGTGGGCAACGCGATCATCACCTTCGCCGGGCTGTCGTTCCTGGGGCTGGGGGTGATCCCGCCGACGCCGGAATGGGGCTCGATGGTGGCGGATGGGCGGGAGCTGGTGGCGCAGTGGTGGGTCGCGACGTTCCCGGGGCTGGCGATCCTGACGGTGGTGCTGGGGTTCAATTTCCTGGGTGACGGGGTGCGGGACTGGCTCGATCCGCGGTCGAGGGAGCGGTGAGCGCGGTGGATTTCGAGCGGGTGGACGCGCCCTCACCCGCCCCTCTCCCGGGGGGAGAGGGCTCTTCGGCGCCGGTGCTCGAGGTGGTCGATCTCGCCACGCACTTCCCGACCAGCGCGGGCGTGGTGCGGGCGGTGGATGGGGTCAGCTTCCGGGTGATGCCGGGGGAGACGGTCGGGATCGTCGGCGAGAGCGGGTCGGGCAAGAGCATGACGGCGCTGTCGGTCATGCGGCTGCTCGAGCCGCCGGGTTACGTGGCGGCGGGAAAAATCCTGTTCCGGGGGCAGGACGTGCTGGCGATGCGGGCGTCCGAGCTGCGGGCCATGCGGGGCGGCGCGGCGGCCATGGTGTTCCAGGACCCGATGACCTCGCTCAACCCGGTGCTGCGCATCGCGCGGCAGATCGAGGAAGCGATGGAGGTGCACGGGCAGCGCCGCAAGGAAGCGGGGCGGCGCGCGATCGGGCTGCTCGGGCGCATGGGCATCCAGGCGCCGGAGCGGGCCGCGCGGTCGTTCCCGCACCAGTTCAGCGGCGGCATGCGTCAGCGCGTGGTGATCGCCATGGGCATGAGCAACGAGCCGGCGCTGCTGCTCGCCGACGAGCCGACCACCGCGCTCGACGTGACCATCCAGGCGCAGATCCTGGAGCTGATGCGGGCGCTGAACCGCGATTTCGGCACCGCGATCGTGCTGATCAGCCACGATCTCGGCGTGATCGCGGGCGTCTGCCAGCGGGTGCTGGTCATGTATGCCGGCGAGGTGGTCGAGGAGGGGGCGACCGAGGCGGTGCTGGCCGAGCCGCGCCACCCCTACACCTGGGCGCTGATGAACGCCGTGCCGCGGCTCGGGGCCGGCGCCGGCGGACGGCTGGTTACGATCGAGGGGATGCCGCCGGACCCGCTGGCGACGCCGCCGGGCTGCCGATTCCAGCCGCGCTGCCCGTTCCGGGTGGAGAAATGCGCGGAGCACCCGCCGTTGCTGCCGATGGGCGATGGGCGGGTGTCGCGCTGCTGGGTGGCGGCCGCCGGCGTTCAATTCCCGAAGCGCGCCGAGGCTGTTGCTTCAGTGCGCCCGGCGGCGGTTGCGGGGGAGGTGCTGCTCGATGCGCGCGGCCTGAAGAAGCACTTCCCGTTGCCGGGCGGGATGTTCGGGAAGCGACGGGTGGTGCATGCGGTGGACGGGATCGACGTCGAGATAAGGCGCGGCGAGGTGCTGGGCGTGGTCGGCGAGAGCGGCTGCGGCAAGAGCACGCTGGGCCGGACGCTGCTCCGGCTGTGGCGGCCGGACGCGGGGACGATCTGCTTCGAGGGAACCGCGATCGAGCGGGCCAGCCCGGCGGCGATCCGGCCGTTGCGGCGCCGGATGCAGATGGTGTTCCAGGACCCCTATGCGAGCCTCAATCCGCGCATGACGGTTGGCCAGACGCTGCTGGAGCCGCTGCGCTTCCATCGGATGCCCGGCAACGGGCCGGCGCGGGTGCGCGAGCTGCTCGCGACGGTGGGGCTGCCGGACGCCGCGGCGGAGCGCTATCCGCACGAGTTCTCGGGCGGGCAGCGGCAGCGCGTCGCGATCGCGCGGGCGCTGGCGACACGGCCGGACTTCATCGTTGCGGACGAGCCGATCTCGGCGCTCGACGTGAACATCCAGGCGCAGATCATCAACCTGATGATGGACCTCAGGGCCGAGTTCGGCCTGACCTACATGTTCATCGCGCATGACCTCGCGGTGGTGCGGCACATCTCTGACCGGGTCATGGTGCTGCATCTCGGCAAGGTCGCGGAACTGGCGCCCGCCGCCGATCTGTTCGCGGCGCCGTTGCACCCCTACACGCAGTATCTGATCTCGGCGATCCCCGAGCCGGATGCTGCGGTGGAGCGGGCGCGGCGACGCGTGGTGCTCGAGGGCGAGGCGGCGAGCGCCGTCGACCCGCCGAGCGGCTGT
The DNA here is from genome assembly GCA_963708585.1 of uncultured Alphaproteobacteria bacterium. Taxonomy (GTDB): domain Bacteria; phylum Pseudomonadota; class Alphaproteobacteria; order Acetobacterales; family Acetobacteraceae; genus JAVVHH01. Next base: position 225,971 of record CAVPSW010000003.1, read on the forward strand.
CGGTTCCGGACCAGGTGCCCGCTGGCGCAAGCGGTGTGCGCGGAGCAGGAGCCGGCGCTGCTCGAGCACCGGCCGGGCCACTGGGCCGCGTGCCACTTCGCGGGCAGCGCCGCCGCCTGACTTTGGGCAGGGGCACGCACCCCTACATTCCCAGCGATGATCCGCTTCGCCCTTCTATTCTTACTGCTACTCCGTGCGGCGCCCGCCGACGCAGCCGCCCACATCGTCTCGCCTTGGCCGGATGCCGGGTCGGCCGCCGTGCGGGAGGAGGAAGTCACGCTGCGCAGCAGCGACCCATTCGCGCCGAGCGATCTCGGCCGGGCGCCGGCGCGGGCGGTCACGGCGCAGTTCTACCGGCCGGCGCAGGCGGGGCCGGATCGGTCCACGCCGGCGGTCGTGTTCCTCCATGGGTCGGGCGGGTTGTCGAGCGAGCGCGGGGATCGGTATGCGCGGGAGCTGGCGGGGATGGGCGTCGCCTCGCTCGTGGTCGACACCTATGACAGCCGCAGGGATCTCGGGGAGACCTATCTCGAGCGCGTGCTGCACATCACGGAGACGATGTTCGTGGCCGACGCCTATGCCGGGCTCGCCTACCTCGCGGGACGGCCGGAGATCGACGCGCGGCACGTGGTGCTGACCGGGTTCAGCTATGGCGGGATGGCGACGACGTACGCCATCTACGCGCAGATCGCGGACAGGGTAGCGCCGCGCTATCCCGACGGCGAGCGGCTCCACTTCGCCGGGCATGTCGCGTTCTATGCGCCGTGCATCGCCCGCTTCCGCGACAGCCGGACGACCGGGGCGCCGCTGCTGATGCTGTATGGGCAGGCGGACGAGCTGATCGTGCCGGCGCGGTGCGCGGAGGTGGCGAACGACCTGCGCGCGGGCGGCAGCGCGGTCTCGATCATCTCCTATCCCGGCGCGGTCCACCAATGGGATGGGGGCATGAGCCGACGGCTGATCGGCCGCCATCTGGGCGACTGCAGCCTGAGCGTGAACCGGGCCGGGCTGATCACCGACGACCGGACCGGGCTGCCGATGACCGGCCCGTTCCTGCGCAAGCTGATCCTCGGCCTCTGCACCACCTCGCAGCCCTACCCGATCGGGCGGGACGAGGCGGTGCGGCGGCAATCCAACCGCGACTTCGGGGCGTTCCTCGCCCGCGTGTTCGCGAGCCCGCCGCCGGCCTAGAGGACGATCCGCAGGCCGACGACCACCAGGGTGACGGCGAGCACCGGGCGAAGGACCCATTCGGGCATCCGCACGGCGAGCCAGGAGCCGAGGATGATCCCTGGGATCGACCCGCTCAGCAGCGAAATCAGCAGGTGGCCGTTGACCGAGCCGAGATACCATTGGCCGATCCCGGCCAGCAGCGTGAGCGGCACGGCGTGGGCGATGTCGGTGCCGACGATGACCGCCATCGGCGCGCGCGGGTAGAGCAGCACCAGCGCGGTAACTCCGAGCGCGCCCGCACCCACCGACGACATCGTCACCAGCACGCCCAAACACAGGCCGGTCAGCACCGTGAGCCAGCGCTGCCGTGGCGTCGAGAGCCGGTCGAGCGCCGGCCCAAGGACGTCCATGATCCGCGCGCGAAGCAGGATGGAGGCCGCGGTCAGGATCAGCATGATGCCGAGCACGAGCGAGACGGCCCGGCCCTGCGCGTCGGCCCCGAGATGGACCTGCGACAGGACCACGAGGGTGGCGATCGTCCCTGGCATGCTGCCCAGCAGCAGGCGCCGGACGATGCGCCAATCCACGGTATGGTTCATGCCGTGCACCAGCGTGCCGACGCTCTTGGTGGCCGAGGCGTAGAGCAGGTCGGTGCCGACCGCGGTGGCCGGATGGATGCCGAAAACCAGAACGAGGAGCGGCGTCATCAGCGAGCCGCCGCCGACCCCGGTCTGGCCGACAAGCAGGCCGACCAGCAGGCCCGAGAGCGTGAAGCGCGGGTCGATTCCGAGCAGGTGGTTCATTTTGGACCGTGGGTGATGCGGGCGGCGAGCGGCGCGAGCAGCATATTCGCAAAACTCAACTCGACCGCGAGTGCAACATCCCGCGATAGGATTCCGGCCAGCGCCGCCATCGCCGCGCCGCTCGTCACCGAGGCGAGGATGGGGCGGCGCCAGCGCGTGATCGCGCTCGCCGTCACTGGGCGCGGTGTCTCGTTGGGGAGGACCTCCTCGATCACCCCGAGCGCGACCGTGGCGTTGCTGACCCGGTCGACCAGGATCAATGCGCCGAGCGCACGGTCGCCCGCATAGGGCGCGGCGGGGAGCGGGCGGTCGAGCAGGAGGTCGACGGAGCCGATGCCGTTCAGCGGCAGCCAGGTGGCGGGGCGGCGCTCGTAGCTCTCGATGTCCACCTCGTGGTTGATCTGCCAAACCTTGGCGTTGGCGGTGGCCGGGCCGAGCTGGAGGCGGAACTCGCGGCCGGTCATGAGGGAGTTCGGCGCCATCCAGAGCAAGGTGGCGCGTAGCCGGGCGGAGATTGCGGGCGGCGCGCCGGCGGCGGCCAGCACGTCACCGCGGGAGACGTCGATCTCGGCGGAGAGGGTGAGCGTGACCGCCTCGCCGGCGCCGGCCGTCGTCGCGGTCGCCGGCGGGGGTGATGATGCGCGCGACTTCGGCGCTTGCGCCGCCGGGGAGTGCCATGACTTTGTCGCCGACGCGGACGGTGCCGGCGGCCACGGTTCCGGCATAGCCGCGGAAATCCGCATCCGGGCGCTGGACCAGCTGCACCGGCATCCGGAACGGGCCGGACTCGGCGCTCCGGCGCGACGTCGACGGTCTCGAGGTGATCGAGCAGGGTCGGGCCGCGGAACCAAGGCGTGCGCCGGGAGAGCGCGGCGATGTTGTCGCCGTCCCTGGCGCAGATCGGGATCGGCACGACCGAGCGGAAGCCGAGCGGGCGCGGTCGTGACGGCGAAGGCGTCGGCGAGCTCGGCGAAGCGCGCCTCGGAGAAGTCGACCAGGTCCATCTTGTTGACCGCCAGCACCGCGTGCCGGATTCCGAGCGTCGCGGCGATGAATGCGTGGCGGCGGGTCTGCGGCAGCAGGCCCTTGCGGGCGTCGACCAGGATGATGGCGAGGTCGGCGTTGGACGCGCCGGTCGCCATGTTGCGGGTATACTGCTCGTGGCCGGGCGTGTCGGCGACGATGAAGCTGCGCCGCGGCGTCGAGAAGTAGCGGTAGGCGACGTCGATCGTGATGCCCTGCTCGCGCTCGGCGGAGAGCCCGTCGAGCAGCAGCGCGTAGTCGCGGGCGTCCCCGTCGGTGCCCCAGCGGCGGGAGTCGCGGTCGAGCGCGGAGAGCTGGTCGTCCGGGACGGCGTCGGTATCGAACAGGAGGCGGCCGAGCAGGGTGGACTTGCCGTCGTCCACGGAGCCGCAGGCGAGCAGGCGGAGCTGGGAGGCGTCGGCCGGGCGGGCTTGCGCGCGGGCGGTGCGGCGCGCGTCCTCGAGGGTGGTCATTAGAAATACCCTTCCATCTTCTTCTGCTCCATCGAGGCGGACGCGTCGTGGTCGATGGCGCGCGTGCTGCGCTCGGAGGTGCGGGAGCCGCGCATCTCGGCGATGATCTCGTCGAGGGTCGCCGCCTCGCTCTCCACCGCGCCGGACAGCGGATAGCAGCCGAGGCTGCGGAAGCGGACCGATCGCGCGTTTCGAGCTGCTCGCCGGGTCGGAGCGCCATGCGGTCGTCGTCGCGCATGATCCACATGCCGTCGCGGCGGACCACCGGGCGGGGCGCGGCGAAGTAGAGCGGGACGACCTCGAGTTCCTCGCGCGCGATGTAGTCCCAGACATCCGCCTCGGTCCAATTGGAGAGCGGGAACACGCGGAACGACTCGCCCTGCCCCTTGCGGGTGTTGAACAGGGCCCAGGGCTCCGGGCCGCTGGTTCTTCGGGTCCCAGCGATGGCCGGGCGAGCGCAGGGAGAACACGCGCTCCTTGGCGCGGGACTTCTCCTCGTCGCGGCGGGCGCCGCCGAACGCGGCGTCGAACGCGTATTTGTCCAGGGCCTGCTTCAGCGCCTGGGTCTTCATCACGTCGGTATGGACCTGCGAGCCGGAGCTGAACGGGTTGATGCCGGCGCGGACGCCCTCCTCGTTGATATGGACGATGAGATGCGTGCCGGGCTCGCGCGCGACCCGGTCGCGGAATTCGATCATCTCGCGGAACTTCCAGGTCGTGTCGACATGGAGCAGCGGGAACGGCAGCGGGCCCGGGTAGAACGCCTTGCGCGCGAGGTGGAGCAGGACGCTGGAGTCCTTGCCGATCGAGTAGAGCAGCACCGGGTTGTCGCAGGTGGCGACGACTTCGCGGAAGATGCCGATGCTTTCGGCCTCGAGCCGGTCGAGACGGGACAGAGGTGGGCATGGTCTAGCTCCCTGCGCGGACGAGGCGGCCGTCCGGCGTGAGGTGGAGGCCGCATTCCTGCGTGCCGTTCTGCTCCCACCACCAGCGGCCCGGCGCGCTCCGGCTCGCCGGGGGCCACGGCGCGGGTGCACGGGGCGCAGCCGATGGAGAGGAAGCCCTGGGCGTGCAGCGGGTTGACCGGCACGCCCTCGCTGGCGGCAAAGGCGGCGACGCGCTCGCGGCTCCAATCGAGCAGCGGGTTGGCCTTGAGGAGGCGCGCGGGCCGGGTCGGCGGCGACGAAGGCCATGCGGCCGCGCCCGTCCGACTGATCGGCGCGCAGCCCGGTGATCCAGCCGGCGGCGCCTTCCAGCGCCCGGCCGAGCGGCTCCAGCTTGCGCACGCCGCAGCAGGCCGTGCGGGCGGCCTTGCTGCCGTAGAACCCGTTGATGCCCTGGGCGGCGACCAGCGCCTCGAGGTCCCGTGCGTCGGGATAGAACGGGCGGACCTGGAGCCCGTAGCGCGCCTCGGTCTCCGCCCAGAGCGCGTAGGTCTCGGGGAACAGCCGGCCAGTGTCGAGCGTCGCGAGGCGGACGGTGATGCCCGCGGCGGCGATCATGTGCAGGAGGACTTGGTCCTCCAGCCCGAAGCTGGTGGTGAAGACGAGGTCGCCCTCCACCCGGGCACGCAGGAGGAGCAGGCGCTCGGAGGGGGGGAGTGAGCGGAACGCTTCGTCCAGCTCGGGGGCCTGATCGGCCAAACTCATGATGGTCGGCTCCCGTGGGAGAGGGAGCCAATAAGGAGGAGATTTTTTCTTCTTACCGCAAGAAGCGACCCCCTAAAAGAGAACGGACATGCTGCGCCGCCGCGTTCCGGGGAACAACCCTGCTTCCGATCAGGCCCCTTTGCGGATGAACTCGGCGGCGCGCTCGGCGACCATCATGACTGCCGGCTGGATGTTGGACGTGGGGACCAGCGGCATGACCGAGGCGTCGGCGACCCGCAGCCCGGCCAGGCCGCGCAGCCGCAGCTCCGGGTCGACCACGGCGCCAGCGTCGGTGCCCATCCGGCAGGTGCCGCACGGATGGTAGACGGTGGTGCCGGTGGCGCGGATGTAGTCGAGCATGGCCTCGTCGGTCGGTGATCTCCGGTTCGGGGTGGAGCTGCGCTTCGACCAGGTCCGCGAACGGCGGCGTGCGGGCGAGGCGGGCGGCGAGGCGGCTCGCCTCCAGCATGATGTGCTGATCGGCCGGGTGCTGCAGGTAGTTGGCGCGGATGATCGGCTTGCTGTCCGGGTCCGGGCTGCGCAGCGTCAGCTCGCCGCGGCTTTCCGGCCGGCACTGGCCGAAATTGAACATGAAGCCGGGATACTTTGGCAGGACGTAGCCCATGCCCGGGGTGATGCTGAAGTTGATGAACTGGAACTGGACCTCGGCCTCCTCGGCGCCGGGGGTGACGCGGGCGAACAGCGTGGCCTCGGTCGCGCCGACCGCCATCGGGCCGGAGCGGCGGAGCGCGTAGCCGAGCGCCATGGCGGCGGTGCGCAGCCTCGTCGCGGTGTGCTCGTTGAGCGTGCCGGCCGGTCGGGTGCGGAACACCCAGCGGACGATGAGATGGTCCTGCAGGTTCTGGCCGACGCCGGGGCTGTGGACGCGGACCGGCAGGCCGAGCGCCTGGAGCGCGGCGCCGTCGCCGATCCCTGACCGCAGCAGCAGGACCGGGCTCATGATCGATCCGGCGCAGAGCACGACCTCGCGCGACGCGCGCCAGCTCGCGGCCGAGCCGTCGGCGCGGCGGCCGGTGGCGCCGACGCAGCGCCCGTCCTCGATCAGGAGCTCGGTGACGGTCACGCCGGTCTGGACCTGGAGGTTCGGCCGGCGCCGTGCGGGGCGGAGGTAGGCGCGCGCGGTGCTGCGGCGGAACCCGGCGCGCACGTTCATCTGGATCGGCGCTACGCCCTCGATCGCGTCGGCATTGATGTCGCGGTGGCGGGGGATGCCGCAGGCAGCGGCGGCCTCGATGAAGGCGGCCGCGCCGGGGGAGAGCGAACGCGGCTCGCTAACCGTGATCGGGCCGCCGACGCCACGGCTCTCGCTCGGCGCGCCGGTCCAGTGCTCGATGCGGCGGAAGGCCGGCAGCACGTCGGCGTAGGACCAGCCGCGCGCGCCGGACTGGGCCCAGCGGTCGTAGTCGTGCGGGGAGCCGCGCAGGAACACCAGGCCGTTGATGCTGCCAGACCCGCCCAGCACCCGGCCGCGCGGCCACGCGACGGCGCGGCCGCCCAGCTCCGGCTCCGGCTCGGTCGAGAAGCCCCAGTCGTATCGTCCGGACGCGAACAGGCGGGCATAGCCGGCCGGGATGTGGATCCAGGGGTCGCGGTCTTCCGGCCCCGCCTCGAGCAGGGTCACGCGGACCGTCGGGTCTTCGGACAGGCGGGCGGCGAGGATGCAGCCCGCCGTGCCGCCGCCGATGACGAGGAAGTCCGGCCCGCCGCTCAACTCAAGAAACCGGTGCGACCCCCAGCGGATCCAGCCGGTAGCCGCCGCCTTCCGTTACCAGCAGGCGGGCATTGCCCGGGTCCGGCTCGATCTTCTGGCGGAGACGGTAGATGTGCGTCTCCAGCGTGTGCGTGGTGACGTTGGCGTTGTAGCCCCACACCTCGTTCAGCAGCACCTGTCGCGCCACCGGCCGGGTCCCGGCGCGGTAGAGGAACTTCAGGATCGCCGCCTCCTTCTCGGTCAGCCGGATGCGGCGGTTCTTGACCGGCTCCTGCAGCAGCTTGGCGCTGGGGCGGAACGTGTAGGGGCCGATGGTGAAGACCGCGTCCTCGCTGTTCTCGAAGATGCGGAGCTGGGCGCGCAGCCGGGCCAGCAGCTCGGCCAGGCGGAACGGCTTGGCGATGTAGTCGTTGGCGCCGGCGTCCAACCCGCGCACGACGTCAGCCTCATCGTCCGACCCGGTGAGCATGATGATGGGCATGCGCAGGCCCTGCCGGCGCAGGGTGGCACACAGGTCGCGCCCGTCCCCGTCCGGCAGCGTCACGTCCAGGATGATGGCGTCGAATCGTGCGTCGCGCGCCGTGACCATCTCCTCCGCCTCGCTGACCGACCCGGCCTGCGCAGCCGTGAACTCGCCATCGATTTCGAGCTGCTCGACCAGCGTCTCACGCAGGGCCGCGTCGTCGTCCACAATCAGGATGGGGCGTTCACCCGCCATGCTTCACTCTTCCTTGCGCCCGGGAGGGGCAGATTCGCGAACTAGTATCGCACATCTAAGTGATGATACGTAACGTGATAGGTCGATGCGGATGCAACGCAGCGTCGCGCCGCTTGAAGTCGTGAGCGCATTCCGATTTAGCGCACAAATCCGTGAGCGACGAGGCGGCGGGCCCTGCCCTATCCTCTACGTTGCTTTGCACCGGAACCCGCGCTCCGGCATAACCCGCCCCCGATGCCGTCCGATCCCAACCCTAACCCACCGCCGATCGTGGCCGACCCCGCGACGCTGCGCCTGCGCGCGGTGCATCGGGCCGTGGCCGATCTGCGGCGGGGCACGCCGGTCCTGCTCGAGGGCGCTTCCCCGCTCGCCGTGCTCGCGGCGGAAACGGCGAGCGGCACGGGGTTACGCGAGCTGGAAGCGGTCGCCGCCGGGCCACCGGTGCTGCTGCTCTCGCCGGTGCGGGCGGCGGCGCTGCTGCGCCGGCCGGTGGCGCCGACGGATGGCGGCGGTGGCGTTGCGGACCGCCGGGCTGCTGGACCCGGCGGCGCTGCTTGGCGCGGCGGACCCGACGGCGGCGCAACTGCTCGCCGAGCCGCCGGAACTCGCCTCCGTCCCAGCCTCTGCCCCGGCGGCGCTGGCGCTGGCCAAGTTGGCCCGGCTGCTGCCGGCCGTGGTCGCGGCGCCGGCGCGGGCGGCGGTGGCGGCCGCGCTCGGCCTGCTCTCGGTGCCGGCGGCGGACGTGCTCGGCCATCCCGACGCGGAGGCGGCGTCGCTGGTGAAGGTGGCGGAAGCCGCCGTGCCGCTGGAGGACGCGCGGGATGCGCGGCTGATCGCGTTCCGGGCGCCGGATGCGGGCATCGAGCACCTGGCGGTGCTGGTGGGCGAGCCCGCCCATGCCCCCGAGGATGGCCCGGCGCCGCTGGTGCGGGTGCATTCCGAATGCTTCACCGGCGACTTGCTCGGCAGCCTGCGCTGCGACTGCGGCCCGCAGCTCAGGGCGGCGCTGCGGCGGATCGGGCAAGAGGGGACGGGCGTGCTGCTCTATTTGGCCCAGGAGGGGCGCGGGATCGGGCTGCCGAGCAAGCTGCGCGCCTATGCGCTGCAGGACCACGGGCTCGATACGGTCGACGCCAACCGGGCGCTGGGGTGGGAGGCGGACGAACGCAGCTTCCTCGTCGCGGCGACCATGCTGGACCAGCTCGGCGTGCGGCGGGTGCGGCTGCTGACGAACAACCCCGACAAGCTGGCCGCGCTGGCCGCCTGCGGGATCGTCGTCGCGGGGCGGGAGCCGCTGAACGTGGCGCCGAACGGGGTGGACGACCATTACCTGGAGACGAAGCGGCGGCGGCTCGGGCATCTGCGTTGATGGCACGGCGCTTGCGACGCCTCCGCGCATCCGCTGGATTCCGCTCCATGACCCCAATCACGCCCGGCGCCGCCGACTACACCCGCCTGTTCGGCCCCGCATCGCCGCCCGACGGAGCGGGGCCGATCGGGGAGAACGGGGTGTGGCCGCAACCGGTGCAGGTCTCGCGGCAGGAGTTCCTCCAGGGGCTGAACCCGCTGCAGCATCTGCCGGTGGTGGGCATGATTTACCGCGCGGCGACCGGCGAGCAGATCCCGACGACGATGCGGGTGGCCGGCGCGGGCATCCTCGGCGGCATTCCCGGCATGCTCGGGGCGGCGTTCATGGGGCTGCTCGAGGAGCTGATCCGCATGGGGCCTGACATGTCGCGCCCGCCGGTGCCGGCCGGGATGTCGCAGACCGGGTCGGAGGCGGCGATGGAGCCGGTGACGCCGGGCACGCTCGCGCAGGGGCAGTACACCACCCTGGCCACGGTGACGCCCGAGTTCCTGGGCGGCGGGGACAACACGGCGCTCGCGCGCGGGACGGCCGCCTACCAGATGGCCGCGGCGGACTGGTCGCGCAGCCAGGCCCTCGGCCAGGGCTCCGCATGACGGAGGCGCGGGTCGGCGCGGACGGAAGGCTCCGGCTCGGCGCCCTCATCGTTCGGGCGGCGCTGGGCCGGGGCGGGGTTCGGGCGGACAAGCGGGAGGGGGACGGGGCGACGCCGGCGGGCTCGCTGCCGCTGCGCCGCGTGCTGTATCGGGCGGACCGGGTCCGCCGGCCGCGCTGCGCCGTTCCGGTCCTGCCGCTCGCGCCGCATGACGGCTGGTGCGACGACCCGGCCGATCCCGACTACAACCGCGCGGTCCGCCTGCCGCATGCAGGCCGGCACGAGGAGCTATGGCGGGAGGACGAGATCTACGACGTGATCGGCGTGCTGGGCTGGAACGACGCGCCGGTCGGTTCCGGGCCGAGGCAGCGCGATCTTCCTGCATGTGGCGCGGCCGGACTACGCGCCGACGGAGGGCTGCATCGCGCTCGCGCTGCCGGACCTGCTCGCCGCGCTGGAGGCCGGGCTGTCGTCGGTGCTGGTCGAGGGCTGAGAACTCACGCACCCTCGGGCAAAACGGGAGGGGGCGAGATGGAGTTCGACCTGTCGGGACAGGTGGCGGTGGTGACGGGCGGCGGGCGCGGGCTGGGGCGGGCAATCGCGTCCGGTCTCGGGCGCTACGGGGCGCGGCTGGTCCTCTGCGGCCGGGACGCGGCGACGCTGGAGCGGACCGCGGGCGAGCTCGGCGGCGAGGTGCTGACGGTCCCGGCCGACGTGTCGCTGGAGGCGGACGTGCTGCGGCTCCGCGATGCGGCGCTGGAGCGGTTCGGCCGGGTCGACGTGCTGGTCAACAACGCCGGGGTGAACCCGATCTATCGCGGCATCGAGAAGACCAGCCTGGCCGACTGGCAGCACATCATCGACGTGAACCTCACCGGCACCTTCCTGTGCTGCAAGCACATCGGGGCGGCGATGGCCGAGCAGGGCCGGGGCTCGGTGATCACGATCAGCTCGGTGGCGGGCCATGTCGGGCTGCGCCGGTCGGTGCCGTATTGCGCGAGCAAGGGCGGGGTGGAGCTGCTGACCAAGGCGCTGGCGCTGGACTGGGCGGAGAAGGGTGTGCGGGTGAACTGCATCGCCCCCGGCTATTTCGCGACCGACCTCACGGCGGGGATGATGGCCAACGAAGCCATGTCCGCGCGCCTGCTGGGGCAGACGCCGATGGGGAGGTTCGGCGGCGACGCCGATATCGTGGGCGCCGCCGTGTTCCTGGCCAGCCCGGCCAGCGCCTACGTGACCGGGCAGAGCCTGGTGGTCGACGGCGGCTACCTGGCCGCCTAGGCGGCCATCAGACGCTCCATGGCCGTTTCTTGCAGGGAGGGCCGGGCGAGCATGCGGGCGAGCCACGCCTCGAGGTTCGGCACGGCCAGCTCCCGCCATTCCGGGGTCGCGGCGAACAGGTCGAGGTGGGGTGCGAGCAGCAGGTCGGCCAGGCTGAGCGCGTCGCCGGCGAAGAAGGGCTGGGCGCCGAGTAGGCGGGACAGCTCAGCGATGACCGTCCGCGCCCGCGGCATGGCTTCGACGATGGCGGCCTCGTCCGTCGGCAAGCCGAGGAAACGCGGGCCGACGATCCGCTGGAAGACGATCACGTTGGCACAGCCCGCGAACCGGTAGCAGTCGTTGACGCCCATGACCTGGTCCATACGCGCCGCCGCGCGGGGATCGGGCGGCGTCAGCGGCGGCGATGGAAGGACCCGGTCGAGGTAGCGCAGGATCGCCTGCGTCTCGTAGAGCGTGAAGCCTTCGTGCTCCAGTACGGGCATGCGGCCGAACGGGTGCCGGGCGAGATGGTCCGGCCCCCTGTGCTCGCCCGGCTTGAGCGGAGCGAGCCGCCAAGGCGCGCCCTTCTCCTCCAGCGTGGCGAGGACGGCGCGGGCATAGGGGCTGGCGGGGACGGTGTGGATCGTGAAGGGGCTCATGCGGACCTCTACGCGACGGAGACGGGTTCGCGCGCGGCAACGAAGCCTTCGAAGTCGGCCAGGCGCGCGGGCCAGCCGTGACCGATCTTCTCGGCCATGAGCGCCGCGTCGGCACCGAAGCGCTCGAGCTGGCGGTGCTCCAGGGCGACGAGAGTGCCTCCTGCCTCCGTCGGGGTGAAGGTGAGCTCGACCTCCGTCAGCAGGGCGGGATCGAAGGTGAATTGCGCGCCGATCTGCCAGCCCAGCAGCAGGCGAGCTGGCGGCTCCCAGGCGAGCACGGTGCCCCACTCCGTCTCGGTGCCGTCGGCATCCCGCTCGAACCAGCGGCCGCCTCCCCGCGGCTCGAGCACGATCGCCACATGCGGGGCGTTGCCGATCGTCTTGCCCGCGGGCCACCACTTGCTGATGTGGCCGGTGAACAGCTCGAACGCGCGCTCGGGCGGGACGCGAACGGACACGGTGCGGTGGATCGGGCGAATGCTCATTCGGTGTCTCCTGGTGAAGCATCGGCAAATGTCTTGAAGGCGTCGAGCGCGGCGCCCCAATGGGCGTCGAGCCAGTCGCGCACCGAACCGATCCCGCGCGGATCAACCCGGTAGATGTGCCGTGTGCCGGAGACGGTCTCGGCGACCAGCCCGGCGTCCCTTAGGACACGCAGGTGCTGGGACACGGCCGGCCGGCTGACCGGCAGCTCGAGCGCGATCTCGCCGACGGCACGCGGCCGGAGAGCGACCGCTTCGAAGACGGCGCGGCGTGTCGGGTTGCCGAGCGCGTCGAGCGCCAGTGCGTAACTCATCACTTACCGTAAGTGGTGTCTTACCAAGCAGTCAAGCCGCAACTTCGGCTCGGCCTCGGCGCTCGGTCGACATGGCGGGACGGGATGGGCGCAGGGTGCGTTACGCGGTGGTCGGCGCCGGCTGGATCAGCCAGGCGGCGTTCATGCCGGGGGTGGCGCGGACCGGGAATTCGATGCTGACGGCGCTGGTGACCGGCGACCACCGCAAGGCCGAGGCGCTCGGCCGGCGCTACGGAATCGAGCGTATCTATCACTACGACGCTTACCTGGCGGCGCTCGACAGCCGCGGGTTCGATGCGGTCTACGTCGCGGTCCCGAACTGGCAGCATCGGGCCTTCGCCGAGCCGGCGCTGCTGCGCGGCATCCACGTGCTGCTCGAGAAGCCGATGGCGACCAGCGAGGAGGACTGCCGCGCGCTGATCGAGGCGGCGCGGCGGGGCGGCGCCAAGCTGATGGTCGGCTACCGGCTGCATTTCGAGCCGGCCACGCTGGCCGCGATGCGGGTGGCGCATCCCGGCGCGCTCGGCCGGGTCGGGCTGCTCACGGCGACCTTCACGCAGCCGGTCGACGCGCACAATCACCGGGCGCAGAACGGGTTCTGGGCCGGACCGGTGGCCGATCTCGGCCCCTACCCGATCAACGCGGCGCGGAACCTGTTCCGGGCCGAGCCGGTCGAGGTCATCGCCTCCGGCGCCGCCACGCAGGGGTTCGGCTTCCATGACACCGTCTCCGTCCTCCTGCGCTTCCCGGAGGATCGCTTCGCCCAGTTCACGGTCGCCTACGGCCTGCACGCGGTCGACGAGTATCGCCTCGTCGGCGAGGAGGGCAGCCTGAGGCTGAGCCCGGGCTTCGGCTTCGGCACCGGGCTGCGCCACGCGCTGTCGGTGGGCGAGAGCACGAGCGAGACGGCCTTCCCCGCCGTCGACCAGTTCGCCGGCGAGACTGCCCACTTCTCCGACTGCATCCTCGACGACCTCGACCCGGAGCCGGACGGCGAGGAAGGCCGGCTCGACGTTCGGGTGATCACCGCGATCGGCCGGGCGCTCGAAACCAGCCGGCCGGAACCGCTGCCGCCGCTCTACCGGAGCAAGCGGCCGCTGCCGGACCAAGGCTTCGACCTGCCGCCCGGCCCGGCGCCAGAGCTCGTTCACGTCGCCGCGCCAGGGGGCTGAGCCCTCTAGCGTCAACCAGGGAAACCGGGACACGTTAATGGGTTAATAAGACCGAAAAGGGAGGAAACCGATGGCACGAGTGGCTCTGGTCACAGGCGGCACGCGCGGGATCGGCGAGGCGATCAGCACCGGGCTGAAGGAGGCGGGCCGGACCGTAGTGGCGAGCTATGCCGGGAATGACACGGCGGCGCAGGCCTTCAAGGAACGGACTGGGATCCCGGTCATCAAGTTCGACGCCGGCAACTTCGAGGCCTGCGAGACCGCGGTCAAGCAGATCGAGGGCGAGCACGGCCAGATCGAAATCCTGGTCAACAACGCCGGCATCACCCGCGACTCGACGCTCGCCCGGCTGACCCGGCAGATGTGGGACGAGGTGATCGACACCAACCTCGGCAGCTGCTTCAACCTGTGCAAGCTGACGTTCGAGGGCATGCGGGCGAAGAAGTTCGGCCGGATCGTCAACATCGGCAGCATCAATGGGCAGGCCGGGCAGTACGGGCAGGTGAACTACGCCGCCGCCAAGTCGGGCATCCACGGCTTCACCAAGGCGCTCGCGCAAGAAGGCGCGCGGTTCGGCATCACCTGCAATGCCATCGCGCCGGGCTACGTCGACACCGACATGGTGCGGGCGGTGCCGCAAGACGTGCTGCAGAAGATCATCGCGCGGATCCCGGTGGGCCGGCTCGGCCATGCGGAGGACATCGCGCGCGGCGTCGCGTTCCTGACCGCTGACGACGCGGACTTCATCACCGGGTCGACGCTCTCCATCAACGGGGGGCAGCATATGTGACCTGAGCGGCCGGTCGCGGTCGGCCCCGCCCGGTTCTGGGCGAACGGGGCCGGGGCCGGGGCGATCCTGCTCTGGGCGTTCCTGGCCCTGTTATCTCGGGCCGCCGCTTCGGTCCCGCCGCTCCAATTGACGGCGATGGCGTTCACCGTGTCCGGCGGGGCCGGACTGGCCTGGCTGGGCTTGCGCGGGGAATTTGGGACCGTGCGGCAGGGCCGGCTGGCCTGGCTGCACGGCGTGGGCGGGCTGTTCGGCTACCACGCGCTCTATTTCGCCGCACTCGCGCGGGCGCCGGCGGCAACGGCGAACCTGCTGAACTACACCTGGCCGCTGCTGATCGTGCTGCTCTCGGCGCCGGTGCTCGGGATGCGGCTCACGGGGCGGCACGCGTTGGGCACGGGGCTCGCGCTGCTCGGCTGCGCTGCGCTGCTCAGCGCGGGGGCGGCGTTCCCCGCCGGGGCGTGGCTCGGCTACCTGCTGGCGCTTGGGGCGGCGGTGGTCTGGGCGCTCTACTCGGTGCTGGCGCGGCTTCTGCAGACCGTTCCGGTGGCGGCGGTGGCGGGGTTCTGCGCCGGGACGGCGGCGCTGGCCTGGCCGCTCCACCTGCTGTCGGAGCCGACCGTGGCGCCGGACGGGCGCGTGCTGCTGGTCGTGCTGCTGCTCGGGCTCGGCCCGATCGGGACGGCGTTCGCGTTATGGGACATCGGCATGAAGCGCGGCGACCCACGCCTGCTCGGCACGCTCGCCTTCGCGACGCCGGTGCTGTCGACGCTGCTGCTGGCCGGGTTCGGCGAGGCGCCGCTCACGGCAGCGACGGCGGTCGCGGCCGTGCTGGTGGCGCTCGGCGGATGGATCGCGAAGGGAGAAGGTTAGGCCGGCGCCGTGGATGCGAGCTCCGGACGCTCCGCCATGCCGGCGTACCAGTGCTCGAGGCGGGGACGGCCCTGCCGCCAGGGCTCCTCGGCGAAGCGGAAGTCCAGATAGCCAAGGGCGCAGCCGACGCTCAGCGTGCCGATGTCGACGTGATCGGGCGGCGGGTCCTGCTCCAGCGCATCGAGCGCCCGGTCAACCGCGGTGCGGTGGCGTTCCATGACAAGCGCGCGGGTCTCCTCCGGCGGGCGTGCCGCTTCCAGCCGGCGCAGGATGGCGGCGTCCATCAGCCCGTCGGCCACCGCCTGCTGCTTGAGCGCGCGCCAGCGGCCGGCGCCGGCGGGCGGGAACAAGCTCCCCTCGCCGAGGAAGTCCAGGTACTCGCAGATGACCGGGCTGTCGAACAGCGCGACCCCGTCGTCGGTCAGCAGGCAGGGGACTTTGGACAACGGGTTGTGGCCGAGCAGCTCGGGCGGCGAGGTCCACGGATTGGTCGTCACGAGCTCGATCCGCCGGTCGAGCCCGGTGGCGACGGCGCAGGCCATCACCTTGCGGACATACGGGCTGGTCGCGCTGAAGAAGAGTTTCAACGGAAGCTGTCCTTCTGCTTGCGGATATCCGCGAGGGTCGCGGCGTCGGGGGCGCGCAGGAACGGGTTTTCCGCCTTCTCGGCGCCGAGCCGGCTCGGGACGGTCTCCTTGTTCTCGGCGCGCAGCCGGTCGACCTCCTCGGCCCGGCGCCGCAGCGCCTCGTTGTCGGGGTCGATATGGCGCGCGAAGCGGGCGTTGCTCTGCGTGTATTCGTGGCCGCAGCAGACCAGCGTGTCGTCCGGCAGGCGGGCGAGCTTCTGCAGGCTGCTGAACATCTCCTCCGCCGTGCCCTCGAGCAGCCGGCCACAGCCGAGGCTGAACAGCGTGTCGGCGCAGAGGAGGACGTCGCCCTGCGGGCAGAAGAAGCTGATGTGGCCGCGCGTATGGCCGGGCGTGTCGATCACCTCCAACGTGCTCGCGCCGAGGCGCACGGTGTCGCCCTCCTTCACCGCCTGATCGAGGCGCGGCAGCCGGTGCCGGTCAGCGGCGGCGCCGACCACCTTGGCGCCGAACCGCTCGCGGACGGCGTCGGTGCCGGCGACGTGGTCCTCGTGGTGATGGGTGAGCAGGATGAGGTCGAGCCGGCCGCCCTCGCCCTCGAGCGCAGCGATCACGGCGTCGGCATCGGCCGGGTCGACCACGGCGACGGCGCCGCTCGGCTCGTCGCGCAGCAGCCAGGCGTAATTGTCCGAGAGGATCGGCAGGGCGCGCGCGATGAGCGGCATGGGAGCTCCGGGACTGTTCGGGCCCGTTCTGTAGCGCGCCGGGGGCCTAAGCGTAAGCGTGCGACAGCTGGAAACGTGCTATACCGCCGGACATGGCGGCGGACGTGCTTTCGGCTGCGTCGTTCTACAGCTCGGCCCGTGGCGGGGTCGCGTGCCGGCTCGTGCGCGAGCGGGTGCTGGATTTGTGGCCGGACCTGTCGCGGCAATCGGTGCTCGGTCTCGGCTTCGCGGCGCCTTACCTGCGGGCCTGGCGTGGGCAGGCCGAGCGGTGCATCTCGGCGACGCCGGCGCAGGTGGGCGTGTCGCGCTGGCCGCTGGTGAGCCCCAATCTCGCCTGCACGGTCGAGGAAGCGGCGCTGCCGTTCCCGGACCTCATGTTCGATCGGGTGCTGCTCGTGCACGGGCTGGAAGCCGCCGAGAACGCGCGGGCAATGCTGCGAGAAGTATGGCGCGTGCTGAAGGATGACGGGCGGCTGCTGGTGGTGGCGCCCAACCGGGTCGGGCTGTGGGCGCATGTGGAGAGCACGCCGTTCGGGCACGGGCAGCCCTACTCGCCAGGGCAGATTGGCCGGCTGCTGGCGAACAACCTGTTCCGCGTCGAGCGGCGCGAGTTCGCCCTCTACGTGCCGCCGACCCGGCTGCGGCTGGTGCTGCGCACGGCCCGGATCTGGGAGGGCGCCGGCCGGCACCTGGCGCAGGGCCTGGCGGGCGTGACGGTGACGGAGGCGGTCAAGGACGCCTATGCCGCCGTACCGCTCAAGCGCGCCCGGGCCCGGCGGTTGCTGCTGAGCGAGGCCGCGTAGCGGTTTAAGTCGGGTCTTTACGGGTTTGGGCGGTGTAGGCTTTCGCGAAGGCGCGGCCGAACACGGCCTGGAAGTCGTCCTCCGCCTCGCTCGCGATCTGGCCATACACTTCGCGGAAACTGTCCCAATACCGGGCCTTGCGGGCGGCGGGCAGGACGGAGGCGAGCAGGCCTTGTGAGAGGCGGCCCTCCAGCGTGGCCGGGTCGAACCGCTGCAGCAGGCCCATCAGCGCCGTCTGCACCCCCGCCATGACGGCCAGCTCGTGCGACTTGATGTCGCTGAACGCCTCGCGGGTCGCGGCGAGCGGCGCCATGTAGCCTGGCCGGTCCTTGTTGAGCAGCGCGGCGACGGCGTCGTCGGCGGTGACCGAGAACTTCAGCGCGTTGTTGTTGCGCGCCTGGATCATAGTCTGCTCCACCCGCATGTCGCCTTTGATGGCGGCGCGGGAGAACAGCACCTCGCGCAGGCCCTCGGTCATGGCGCGGAACACCTCGCCGACGGCGCGCAGGGTGGCCTCGGGATCGGCGTTGGCGCCGAGCGGGAGGTCCGGCACGCCGGCGCCCTCGAGAAAGGCGCGGAGGCCCGCTCGGGCGTCGGCGCCACCGCTCGCGGCCGGCTGGGCGGGGGCGACCGGGGCGGCAGCTTGCGGGGGAGCAACTTGCGGGGGAGCAGCCGGCGCGGCCCGGGGCGGGGGCGGCGCGGGACGGTCGAGCTCAGCGAAGGGGTCGTCCGGGACCGGGGCGGCACGGGTGGGCGGCGGCGACGGCGCGGGCGGCGGCGCTGGCGGCGGGGTCGGCGCAGCCGGTGCGGGGGCGGGAACCGGGTCGGCGAGCAGCCCGTCGAGGTCGGCGAACGGGTCGCGCGCCCGGGATGCGGGCGGCGCCGGCGCGGGGTGCGGGACGGGCGCGGCAGAAGGCGCGCGCTGGGGTGCGGCTGGGCCCAGGTCGCCGATCAGCGCGTCGAAGTCGATCGCGTTCGGGTCCACCGCGGGCAACACCTCCGGCGGTTTGAACGAATGCCGGGGGGCGTCGGCATGGTCCGGCTGGGTCGGGCCCTGCCATTCGGCGACCGGCCGGTTGCCGCGGAACAGATCGTCGTCCGGGTCCACCGCGCGATGGGAACGCTCTTCCGCGACGTCGAACGGGTCCTCGCGCTTGGGGCCGATCGCACGCGGCGCCATCGGGTGCTGGAACGCCGGGTCGGGCGGTCGGCCGAGCGGGTCGTCCAGCGGGTCGATATCGAGCGGGTTGCCTCCCTCGGATGGCCCGGCCGGGCCGTCGAACGGATCGGCGAACGCGCCGCCCCGGCCGGGCTGCGGGGCGAACCGGTCGAACGCGACGCCGGCCTCGCGCGGGTCGGCCGCTTCCGAGACGGTGATGCTGTAGTCGCCGAGGCGGAAATCGTCCCCGTCCGTCAGCACGGTGCGGCTGTCGCGGGCGGTGGCCTGGCGGGCACCGTTGATGTGCACGCCGTTGGTGCTCACATCCGTCAGCACGAGGCGGCCATTTTCCATGCTGAGGATGCAATGGGTCTTGGAGAGGTGGCGCTCCGGGTCGGGCAGTACCCAGTCGTTGCCAGGCCCCCGGCCGATGGATAACGTACCGCTGGCCAGGAGCTTGGTGTGGCCCGGCCCTGACAGCCCACCTCCGGAGAGGCGAAGCGTCACCGCCACGTGCGGATCCGGTAAAGGAGGACACCCATGGCAGACATCGTGCTGGCCGAATGCAACGGGCAGGCCTGGCTCGTGAGCGGAGAGCAATACATCGATCACCTGCTGGCCAATACGCTTCCGCCCGATGTTAGCATCGAGCTTGTGCCCTGCGAGTCCAAATCGGACGTCGACGCGCTCTGGGTGCAGCACTGCGGGCCGCCACAGGACTACAGCGCGCCGTGGCTGATCCACCCGGGCGTCACCAACCGGGTGCGGCGCGGGCGCTCCGGACATGCCGTGTTCTTCGCCCAATGGTCGGCGTTGCTGGATGACGATGCGCGATCGGTGTTGCGCTCGGCCGCCGCTTGGGCGGGCGAGAACCCGAACAGCTCGGTCTTACTGGTGCGCTACGTCGGCCCGCTCGGTCCCAAAGCGGTGTCGGATCTGGCGGACCTGCGGGCCAGCCTGATCGAATTGGCGCTGGTCGAGCTGAAAGTGGCGGCCGCACGCATCGAGCGGGAAACGCGCGACGTCGCGACCGTGCCGGGCATGGCGGAGGAAAGCCAGCGAGTGGACATCGTGCTCAAAGCGGCGCCGTAGCGCCTACTTGAGAGACGCGAGCAGCGCGTCGAGATCCGGCTCGGTCTCCTCCGCGCTCGCCGGCGCCTCCGGTTCCGCATTGAGGCCCGCCAGTAGCGCGTCGAGGTCGGTGTCTTCCGAGCTGCTCTCCGCGGCTGGCTCGGCCGCCTCCGCCGGCTCCGACGGCGAGGCGTCGAGCCCCGCCAGCAGCGCGTCGAGGTCGGTGTCGGCCGCGCTCGCGTCGCTGGACGAGGTGGACTTGTCGGCATCGGACCCGGCCGGGGCATCGGCATCGGCCTCTGCGCCCGCCTCTTCCTCCGGCGCCGCCGCGGCAGCGGCCGCCACCGTCGCGGGCGCGGTCACGTTGACCGGAGCCCAGCGGCCGGCGAGGCCCTTGCCGTTCACGGCGTTGAACGAGGCGACCCGCACCTCCGGCCGGCCACGCAGGCTCACCACCGGGATGACCCCCACCGACCCGACTTCGGCCGCCGCCCGCTCCGTGAACATGCGCTCCGTGCACGGCAGCGCGATCTGGTCGCCGTCCTTGTCCACATAGACATAGACCGGCAGCTCATTGACGGTCGCGACGCTGCCGAGCTTGGTCGCCTTGCTGTCGCGCAGCCAAGCCTCGGCGACGCAGAGCGCGAGCAGCACGGCGCCATTGCCCCAGAGCATGCCGGAGAGCCCGTCCTGCCGCGTGAATTCCTCGAAGGCGAAGGCGTCGATCGGGTCGGTCCGCTTGCCGTACGGCATGCGCATCAGGAAGCGGGGCGTGACCAGGCCGAGATAGGGCGCGGCCGGGAGCTCCTGCAGCGCGGTCCATGCCTCCTGGATCAGCTTGTGCCACTCGTGCCGCTTCTCGCGCAGCGGATCCGGCCCGATATCGGACACGAACGGCCCGCCCGCGGCGGCGCAGAGCTGGGCCACGCGGCCGAGCAGCTCGGCATGCGGCGGGGTCAGTTCCCAGCGATACAGCCCGGCGACCAGCGAGAGCGGCCCCTGCCCCGCGTCCAGCGCCGGCTGATCGATAAGGAGGCTGTACAGCCCCGTCTTCTCCAGCTCCTCGCTCGAGGCCAGGTCGGCCGCCAGCTCCTCGGCGGAGATGTCGTACAGCACGATCTGCATCTTGGCGCCGGTCTCGATGCGCCGGACCAGCAGGTCCACGCTGCGCCACAGCGCCTCTGCGGTCTGGAACTCCGGGCTGTGCAGCACCCGGCGCATGGCGGCCGAGAGCGCCTCGTCGACGCGCGCGATCAGCGCGTCCTGCCGGGAGTCGCGCGCCGGCTCGATATATGGGCCGATCAGGCGGCGGATCAGGTCGTCGGCGGATGCCTCCGATTGCGGCTTGCGGCCGGTCAGCCGCGCGAAGTCGGAGAGCTTGCGGTCGGTCGGCACCGAACCGCCCGGCGCCGTGCGGCGCTTCGGCGCCAACGGCTCCTCGCCCGACCAGGACAGCACTTCCTTGGCGGCACGATCGAACCCGGCCTTGCTGCCGAGGTTGCGGCGCAAGTCGGTGAGCTGCTCGAACAACTCCAGGTTTTCCACCAGCTGATCCGGGTGGAAGTCGTCCAGTTCCTTGACGGGCACGGTCACGGCGCCGTCTTCGCCCAGGTCGATGACGACCTTGGGCGCGAGCCGCTCCATGACCTTGTCGAAGTTGTCGACATCCACCTTGATCGGCTTGCGGGCGGCCAGCGCGTCGCCGGTCTCGATCTCACCGGCGCCGGAGCGGCCGGAGAAGTCGCCCAGCAGCGCCAAGCGGAACGCCGGTCCCGGTGCGGCCCGGTCGCGCTTCTCGATCCGGCCGAAACTGACCGCGTAGTCCATCCCGCCCCGCTCCCGACCCGTTGCCGGGCGGGAGCATAGGCGGGGAATGTTCCGGCGGCTACCGGCCTACTCGTCGTCCTCGAGCAGCAGCGCGTTCTCCGCCGTGGCCGACAGGCGGACGGTGCCGTTCTCGATGTCGGCGATCAGGCCGGCATCGATATAATGATGCTTGTGGTCGCTGGAATCGGTCTTGGTCAGCTTCAGCCGGTTCCCGTCGACGTGGTCGACGGTCCCGAGATGCACGCCGTCGGCGCCGATGACGTCCGCGTGCTCCTTGATCCTGCTCAGGTCGACCATGTCTCTTCTCCTCTGCTAAGTCGCGCCGGAGAACGCGCCGTTCGGTCCCGCGTTGCGTGCGCCGGGCGTGTAGCGCCACACGCTGGCCGGCGGGAGGTTCAGCGGCGTCCAGGCCTCGCGCCGCGCTTGCAGCCCGTGCTTGCGCCAAGGGAGCGGCGAGGTGGCGCAGGTACCTATAGTGTAGGAAGCGGCGGCCGGGCGCCACCGCCTCGATCGCGTCGATAAAGCGGCGCTGCTCGGCGAGCCGGAGCAGCACCAGCGGGACGCCGCAGATCACCGTCCCGATCCGGCCGTGCCGCGCGGCCGGGATCAGCGACGGGAGCTCGCGCGCGTCGCCCTGGATCACCTCCACGCCCGGCAGGATCGTGCGCAGATGGTCGGCCATAGCGGGCACGATCTCGACCACGGTGAGCCGGCTCGGCGCCACGCCGCTGGCGAGCAGCGCCTGCGAGACCACGCCGGTGCCGGCGCCCAGCTCGAGCAACCATTCGCCGGCAGCGGCGCGCACCTGGGCGGCAACCCGGCGGGTGAGCGCCGGAGAGGACGGGACGGCGGAGCCCATTTGCAGCGGGTTGGCCATCCAGCGCCGGACGAACGGGGTAGGCCAGAGGTCTCCGTCTCGGTCCCGCGCGCAATCTCACTCACATTTACGACGCGTCACAATGGCACGTCCGCCCGACTTAGCCGGCGGCCCGGTCTCTGCCGAGCCCTGCCATTGTTAAGTTTTGGTTGCGCCCGGCTCAGCCGAGCAGGCCCTCGTCGCGGAAACTGAGCCACCTGCCATTGCCGACTATGACGTGGTCGCGCAGGCCGATGCCCATCACGGCGGCGGCCTGCTGCACTTGCCGGGTCATCTCGATGTCCTCGCGGGAGGGGGCGGGATCGCCGCTCGGGTGGTTGTGCACCAGGAGCAGCGAGGCGGCGCCGAGCGACAGCGCGCGGCGGACCACCTCGCGCGGGTAGACCGGCGTGTGGTTGACGGTGCCGCGCGCCTGGACCTCGTCGGCCTGCAGCATGCCCCGCTCGTCGAGGAACAGGATGCGGAACTGCTCGATCCGCTCGCGGGCCAGTGCGGCGGCCAGGTAATCGTGGAGCCGCTCGCGGTCGTCCAGCACGGGGCGCCCGGCGACGCCAGCACGGGCGAAGCGGATGGCGGCGGCGTGGACCAGCTTGATCGCGGCCACCGAGTGGGTGCCGAGGCCGGGAACGCGGCGCAGCTCGGCCTCAGGTGCTGCGAGCACGGCGGCGAAGCTGCCGAGCCGCCGGATTGCGGCCGCTGCCGTTTCGGTCCCGTCGACGCCCTCGGGCAAGACAAAACGGAGCAGGCTGGCGAGCTGCGAGACCTCGCCAGCGCCCTCCGCCTCGGCCGGCGGCTCGGCCTCCTTCGGCTTGCGGGCCAGGGAGGCGATGGCCGCGAGCTGCTCCAGCGCATCGAACTGAGAGGGGGCGAGCGCTTCGGCAAACCCGGTCGCTTCCGGTTCGGGCAGCGACCAACCGGCCTCGCGCGCCGGCAGCGCGGCGAGCGCCGCCTCGGCCGCAGTCACGACGAGACGACGCAGCCGATCCCATCCATCGCCTTGCGCCTCGACTGCCGAGCCCGGCGGGAACAGCCGCGGGGTCAGGCCCGCGCCCCGGTGTGGCTCCACGCTGATCCACCCGGCGCCGGGCAGCGCGCCGACGCCGGCGCGGACCGCCTGGGCGGCGGCGGCCGGGTCGTGCGGGCCGGGGTCGAGGTCGAGGGAGACGTCGAATTCGGGCGCGGAAGGTGGAGGGGCGGGCGCGGACGACGGGGCCGCCCTCCGCCAAGGCCAGCGCATCAGTGGCCGCGCTGCCGCAGGCTTGTCCACCCGCCGCGGCCTATCACCACGACGTCGTGCAGCACCACCGCGAGCGGAGCGCCGGCGCGCTGCACCGCCGCGTGGACCGCCCGGTCGGAGGCTCCGATCCGCGCCGCTTCCGGCCCGGCATTGCGCAGCAGGATCGCCGCGGTCGCGTGCCCGTCGAGCGCTTGCCGCACGAGATCGCGGGCCAGCGCGTCGGGCGCCATCTCGAGCTCCCAGGCCGGCTCGGCGAGCAACTGGTTGCGGTTGTTCAGCAGCAGCGCGCTCCAGCCCGGGGGCTGCGCGGTGCGCTCCGGGATGTCCAGGTAGCGCTCGAGCGACTGGTGATCGCCGAGCACCGGACGCCGGATCGCGTCCGGCTCGGCGAGCACGGACGCCGCGTCCTTCACGATCGCCAACGCGTCGGCCGCACGCGGCGGCAGCCCGGCGGCGAGCAGTGCGGCCCGGTCCGCACCGATCGCGGCGGCGAGGCTGCCGAACTGGTTGATCAACCCCTTGGCGCACGGCTTGGTGTCGCGCCGGGGAATGCCGAGGAACAGCAGCATCTCGAGGATTTCGTAATCGGCCAGCGCCGCCTCGTTAGCGAGGAGCCGGCCGCGCATCCGCGACCGGTGGCCGTATGGGCCAGTGCTGCTAAAAGGCTTCGCGTCCGTATGGTCCATGCGGATTTTCCGCTTGCCCCGAAAAGTAGAGCGACGGCTGGGCGCTGTGACTTAGGGTTGTAATCTGCCATTCGTGGAAGCGTCAACGGATTCGAGGAGCGACATGAGCCCACGTCCCGAGCGGCCGTCGCTCCTGCAATACGGGCTGGTGATCGCGCAGATCGGGTTGACCAGCTTCGGCGGCGGCGTCAGCGCCTGGATGATGCGGATCGTGGTGTTCGAGCGGGGCTGGATCAGCGAGTCGGAGTTCCTCTCCGGGCTGGCGCTGTGCCAGGTATTCCCCGGCATCAACGTGCTGAACCTCTCGATCTGGCTCGGCTACCGGCTGCTCGGCAGCGCGGGCGCGGTCACGGGCGCGCTGGTGATGATCGTGCCGCCGGGCCTGGTGCTGCTCGGGCTGTGGGCGGTGTTCGCCAATCTGTCGGACTACGCGCCGGTGCGCGCGGCGCTGAACGGTGTGGGTGCGGCGGCGGTCGGGCTCACGGGCGCGATGGGGGTGCGGGCGACGCGGCGCTCGGCGCGCGGGCTGGTGCCGGCGCTGGTGGTCGGCGTGACCTTCGCCCTCGTCGGCGTGCTGCACTGGCCGCTGGTGCCGGTGACGGCGGGGCTCGCGGCGCTCAGCGTCGGGCTCGAGGCGTTCGGGGGCGCGCGCGATGCGTGAGGGCGTGCTGTGGACGATCGCGTCGGTGTTCGTGCCGCTCTCCTTCGCGACGATCGGCGGCGGCCAGGGAGTCGTGGCCGAGGTGCATCGGCAGGCGGTGACGGTGCAGGGCTGGATCCCGGAGCAGCAATTCATCACCGATTTCGCGCTGTCCCGGCTTGCACCCGGGCCCGGCTCGCTCCTGATCACGCTGATCGGCTGGCAGGCCGCGGGCTGGGCGGGCGCGCTCGTGGCCTCGCTCGCGATCTTCCTGCCGTCCTCGATCCTGCTGTACGGCATCGCCCATGTGTGGTCGCGGTACCGCGGGAGGCCGTGGCAGCGCGCGGTCGAGCGCGGGCTGGCGCCGGTCGCGGCCGGGCTGATCCTCGCGGCGTCGCTCACGGTGCTTCAGGCCGCGCAGGGCGGCTGGATCGCCTGGGCGGTCGCGGCCGCCTCCACCCTCGTGCTCAGCACTACCCGGCTCTCGCCATTCGTGCTGCTGGCCGCCGGCGCGGTCGTTTTCCTCGCGACAACGTAAACAGTTTTCGTGCGTTGATCGCCCTGGACCTTCCGGGAAGCGAGCGTGGCAGGGGAGAAGCTGCAGGCATACCGCGCCAAGCGGGATTTCAGCCGCACGGGTGAGCCGTCGGGCGAGCGGACGCCCGCGTCGGCCTCGCGGCTGCGCTTCGTCATCCAGAAGCACGCGGCGACAAGGCTGCATTACGACCTGCGCCTCGAGCTCGACGGGGTGTTCAAGTCCTGGGCGGTGACCAAGGGCCCCTCGCTCGACCCGCATGACCGGCGGCTGGCTGTGGAGGTGGAGGACCATCCGCTCGACTACGGCGACTTCGAGGGGACCATCCCCAAGGGCCAGTATGGTGGCGGCACCGTCCTGCTATGGGACCGCGGCTATTGGGAGGCGGAGGGGCTCGGGGCGGAGGCGGGCCTCGCCAAGGGCGACTTCAAGTTCCGGCTCGAGGGGGAAAAGCTCCATGGCAGCTGGGTGCTGGTGCGGATCAAGAATGATCGCACCGGCGGCAAGCGGACCAATTGGCTGCTGATCAAGCACCGCGACGAGTGGGCGCGGGACGGCGGCGGCGAGGCGGTGCTGGAGGACGACCGCTCGGTCGCGTCGGGCCGCGCCATGGAGGAGATTGCCGCCGGGATCGGGCGGGCGCCGGCGCCGTTCATCACCGAAGATGGCGAGAAGGTGCCCGGCGCCGACGCGGTCTGGGACAGTCACGCCGGGCTGGTCGCGCCCGCGGAGAAGCCGAAGAAGGCGCGGCCGGCAAAGGCGGCAAAGATCGGCCCTATGCCGGAGTTCTTCGCGCCCCAGCTCGCCGCGACGGTGGAGCGGCCGCCCTCCGGCCCAGGCTGGGCCCACGAAATAAAGTTCGACGGCTACCGCATGCAGCTCCGGGTCGAGGGCGGGCGCGCGGCGCTGCGGACCCGCAAGGGGTTGGACTGGACCGACAAGTTCGCCGCGATCGGCCGCGCGGGCGGCGACCTGCCGGACTGCATCGTGGACGGCGAGGCGGTGGCGCTCAATGCGGAGGGCGCGCCCGACTTCGCCGCGCTGCAGGCCGCCTTGTCGGAGGGCAAGACGGACCGGCTGGTCTACTTCGCCTTCGACCTGCTCTTTGCCGACGGCGCGGACTGGCGCGAACGCCCGCTCAAGGAGCGCAAGGCACGGCTCGCGGAGCTGCTGAAGGGCTACCCCTCGACGCAGCTCCGCTTCGTCGAGCATTTCGAGACCGGGGGCGACGCCGTCCTGCTCTCAGCCTGCCGCATGTCGCTGGAGGGGATCGTCTCCAAGCGGCTGGACGCGCCGTATCGCGAGGGCCGCGGCGAGAGCTGGGTCAAGGCGAAGTGCCGCGCCGGGCATGAGGTCGTGATCGGCGGATGGACCACGACGGGGCAGAACTTCCGCTCCTTGCTGGTGGGGACTTACCAAGGCGACCGCTTCGTTTATGTCGGCCGGGTCGGCACGGGATACGGGGCGGCCAAAGTCGCCGAGTTGCTGCCGCGGCTGCAGCGAGGTGGAGCAGGAGAAGAGCCCGTTCACCGGCGCCAACGCACCGCGCAAGGCCGCCGGAATCCACTGGACCCGGCCGGAGCTGGTCGCCGAGATCGAGTTCGCCGGCTGGACGGGAGACGGGCTGGTCCGACAAGCCGCGTTCAAGGGCCTGCGGGCGGACAAGCCGGCCGAGGAGGTCCAAGCGGAGATGCCGGCGGACCCGGCGAAGGCCGAAACGCCCGCGCCCGCGGCCCAAAAGCCGTCCGCCGCCGCGATCCAACGTCGTCATGGGCGTCACCATCACCCGCGGCGACAAGCAGATGTGGCCGGAGGCGGGCGAGGACGGCACCCCGATCACCAAACTCGACCTCGCCCGCTACTACGAGGCGGTCGGCGCCTGGATGTTGCCGCACATCGAGGGCCGGCCCTGCTCGCTGGTGCGCTACCCCGACGGCATTGACGGCGAGAAATTCTTCCAGCGGCACGCGATGACCGGCCAGTCGAGCCTGTTCGAGCTCGTCACCTTCACCGAGGACCGCAAGCCTTACCTGGAACTCGACCGCATCGAAGCGCTCGCCGCGGCCGCCCAGGTCGGCGGGCTGGAGCTGCACCCCTGGAACAACGTGCCGCACGAGCCGGAGCTGCCAGGCCGCCTCGTGTTCGACCTCGACCCGGCGCCCGAGGTCCCGTTCGAAGCGGTGATCGACGGCGCCAAGCTCCTGCGTGCCCGGCTGGAGGCGCTGGGCCTGGTCCCGTTCTGCAAGACCACAGGCGGCAAGGGGCTCCATATCGTCGTCCCGCTCGTGCGGGAGGGCAAGGAGCATCCGTCCTGGCCGACCGCCAAGGCGTTCGCGCAGGCGGTATGCAAGGCGATGGCCGACGAGCAGCCGGACCGCTACCTCGTCAACATGTCCAAGAAGCTCCGGACCGGCCGGATCTATCTCGACTACCTGCGCAACGACCGCATGTCGACCGCGGTCGCGGTGCTCTCGCCGCGGGCACGGCCGGGCGCGACCGTCTCCATGCCGCTCACCTGGACGGAGGTGAAGCGCGGGCTGGACCCGCGCCGCTACACGCTCCGCTCCGTCCCCGCCCTGCTCCGGCGCTCCAAGGCCTGGGCCGACTACGACGCGGCGGCGCGCCCGCTCTCGGCAGCGATTGCGACCTTCGGCCGTCGATGAGCTTCGCGCTGCCGCTGGACACCGAGCCGATGGAGGCTCGGCAGGTCGAACGCCTGCCGGACGGCGATGGCTGGCAGTTCGAGCCGAAATGGGACGGGTTCCGCTGCCTCGCCTTCCGCTCCGGCGGCGAGGTCGACATGCGGGCCAAGTCGGGCAAGCCGCTCGGGCGCTACTTCCCGGAGATGATGGCCGCCCTGCGCGACGCGGCGGCGGACCGGTTCGTGCTGGATGGCGAGCTCGCGATCGTGCGCGACGGCGTGCTCTCGTTCGACGCGCTGCAGAACCGGCTCCACCCGGCCGAGAGCCGGGTGCGCAAGCTGGCGGCCGAGACGCCGGCCCAGCTCATCCTGTTCGACTGCCTGGCCGCGGACGGGCGGACACTGATCGAGCGTCCGCTGCCGGGGCGGCGGTCGGCGCTGGAGACGGTGTTGCCGCGGCTCGGCTCAACCGAGCGCTTCCGCCTCACCCCCTGCACGACCGACCGGGAAGAGGCGGAGCGCTGGCTGGAAGGCGCGCACGGCAGCATCGACGGGGTGATGGCCAAGCGGCTTGACGCGCCTTACGCGCCGGGTGAGCGGACCATGCTGAAGGTCAAGCATCTCCGGACGGCGGACTGCGTCGTCGGCGGGTTCCGCTACTTGCAAGGGACGCGCCTGGTCGGCTCCCTGCTGCTCGGCCTGTTCGATGATGATGGCCTGCTTCATCACGTCGGCTTCACCTCGTCCTTCAGCGATCGTGAACGGCCGGCGCTGACGGAAAAGGTAGAAGGCATGCGCGGGCCGCCGGGCTTTACCGGCGACGCGCCGGGAGGCCCGAGCCGATGGAGCCGGGAGAGAAATTCGTCATGGGAGTCGTTGCGGACTGGACTCGTCGCGGAAGTGCGTTATGATCACGTGACAGGACACCGATTTCGCCACGGGACAGCTCTGCTGCGCTGGCGGCCGGACAAGGATCCGCGCCAGTGCCGAATGGATCAGCTGCGGCAAGACGCTGCCGAACTGTTGGACTGGGGACGTTGACGATGGATGGTAGAACCGTGGTTGTGGAGAAGCCGTCCGAGCTGACGGCGGACCGGCCCGAGAAACGCACCCGGGGCGCCTGGGCCGCGAAATGGGTCGCAGCCGGGCGGACGATCGGGCTCGCGGGCGTGCTCAGCGGCGGCATCGCGGTGATCGCGACCGCAAGCCTGCTCGCGCTGCAGGTTCAATAGAACCCGAACAACTGGCCCCATCCCGCGATTCCGGCGTAGCCTTCGCGCAAACAATAGCGAGGGGAAACGCGCCATGCCGGTCGAGATTCAACCTGCGGACCCCACGCGGCCCGAGTTCGGCGGCGTCGCTTCCGGGGTCGACCTCCGCCGGCCACTCGATCCGGCACGAGGTCCGGGCCATCGAGGCGGGCATGGACCGCTTCGCCGTCCTGGTCTTCCGTGGTCAGAAGCTCGACGACGAGACCCAGCTCGCCTTCAGCCGCAACTTCGGTCCGCTCGAACAGGCCACCGGCGACCTCGCCCAGGGCGAGCAGCGGCGGCTCTCCATGGAGGTCAACGACATCTCCAACGTGGGCAAGGACGGCAGCGTCCTCGCCCGCGACGACCGGCGCCGGCTATTCGGCCTCGGCAACATGCTCTGGCATTCCGACAGCTCGTTCAAGGCCGTGCCGGCCAAGTACAGCATCCTGTCCGCGCGGGTGATCCCCCGGGCGGGAGGGAACACCGAGTTCGCCGACATGCGCGCCGCCTGGGACGCGCTGGACCAGGAGACAAGGGCGCTGGTCGAGCCGCTCGTCTGCGAGCACTCGCAGATCTACTCGCGCGGCATCCTCGGCTTCGAGTTCGACGAGGCGGAGCGGCAGCGCTTCGCCCCGGTGCGTCAGCGCCTGGTCCGGATCCATCCGGTCACCGGGCGCAAGTCGCTGTTCCTGTCCTCGCATGCCGGCGCCATCGTCGGCTGGCCGGTCCCGGAGGCCCGCGCCCTGCTGCGCGACCTGGTCGAGCACGCGACCCAGCGCCAGTTCGTTTATGCCCATGTCTGGGAGCCCGATGACCTGGTGATGTGGGACAACCGCGCCACCATGCACCGCGCCCGGCGCTACGACCCGGCCGAGCGCCGCGACCTCCGCCGCACCACCGTCGCCTCCGACGGCGTGACCGTCGAGCAGTTAGCGGCGTAGGGTCAGGACGGCGAGGTCGCGCATGACGCGGATCAGGTCCGACTTGCCCTCGAAGCCGATGCCCGGCAGCTCCGGCATGGTGATGTGGCTGTCTTCGACCCGCACGGAGTCCGGGAAGCCGCCATAGGGCTGGAACAGGTCCGGGTAGCTCTCGTTGCCGCCCAGCCCGAGCCCGGCCGCGATGTTGAGCGACATCTGATGCCCGCCATGCGGGATGCAGCGGGACGGCGACCACCCGGCCACCTGGAGCACCTCCAGCGTCCGCAAATACTCGACCAACCCATAGGAGAGCGCGCAGTCGAACTGCAGCCAGTCCCGGTCCGGCCGCATCCCGCCGTAGCGCAGCAGGTTGCGCGCGTCCTGATGGCTGAACAGGTTTTCTCCTGTGGCCATCGGCCCGGGATAAAACTCGGCCAATGCCGCCTGGAGTTGGTAGTCGAGCGGGTCGCCAGCCTCCTCGTACCAGAACAGGGGGTAGTCGCGCAGCATCTTGGCGTAGGCGATCGCCGTCTCGAGGTCGAACCTCCCGTTGGCGTCGACCGCCAGCCGCGCCGTGCCGATCTCCTCCAGCACCGACTCGATCCGCGCCCGGTCCTCGTCGACCGACGCGCCGCCGATCTTCATCTTCACGACGGTGTAGCCGCGGTCGAGATAGCCGCGCATCTCCGCCCGCAGCGCGTCCATGTCCTTGCCGGGATAATAGTAGCCGCCCGCGGCGTAGAC
This sequence comes from uncultured Alphaproteobacteria bacterium, assembly GCA_963708585.1. Classification (GTDB taxonomy): domain Bacteria; phylum Pseudomonadota; class Alphaproteobacteria; order Acetobacterales; family Acetobacteraceae; genus JAVVHH01. The sequence continues at coordinate 256,755 of CAVPSW010000003.1, forward strand.
GAACACGCGCGGGTCCGCCTCACGCCCGTGCCGCTCGGCCAGGAGCCGGAACAGCGGCTTCTCCTTCCAGCTTCGCCCTGGCGTCCCAAAGCGCCATGTCGATCGTGCCGACCGCGACCGAGCGCTCGCCGTGCCCGCCGGGCTTCTCGTTGCTCATCATCGCCGCCCAGGCGCGATGCGGGCACAGCAGGCCTTCGCCGTCCAGCAAACTGTCCGGCGGCGCCTCCAGCAGCCGCGGCGCGAACCGCTCGCGGATCAGCCCGCCCTGGCCATAGCGCCCATTCGAGTTGAACCCGTAGCCGACCACCGTGCGCCCGTCGCGCACCTCGTCCGTCACCACCGCGACCAGGCTGGTCGTCATCTTGGTGAAGTCGATGTAGGCGTTGCGGATCGGCGAGGCGATCGGCTGCGTGATTTCGCGGACGTCGGTGATGCGCATGGCGTTCCCTTATCGACGAACTGGCCCTTCGAGGAGGCGGAACATGGTCGCCGGCCCTAGCACGAGGCCCGGTTCCGCGCCATGAACCCACGCCATGACCCCGACGCGGCCGAGCCCGGCCGATCCCACCCGCGAGATCGCGTTCGACCTGCTCAGCGCCGTGCTCGACCGCCGCCGTACCCTGGAGGACGGGCTCGAGCGGGCGGGCGGCGCCGACCCGCGCGATCGCGCCGCCGCGCACCGGCTGGTCGCCGCCGTCCTCCGCCGCCTCGGCTCGCTCGACGCGGTCATCGAGCCGTTCCTCGCGCGCGCGCCGCCCGATCCGGTGCGCCACGTGCTGCGGATCGGCGCGGCCGGGCTGCTGTTGCTCGAGACGCCGCCCCACGCCGCGGTGGCGACCGCCGTCGCCCTGGCCCGCACTCGGGGGCTGCCGAAATTCGCTGGCCTGGTGAACGCGGTGCTGCGCCGGGTCGCCGAAGCCGGCCGGGCGGCGATCGACGAGTTGGACGGGCCGCTGCTGGACACGCCCGCCTGGCTGTGGGCGAGCTGGGGCGCGGACGCCCGCGCCATCGCCGAAGCGCACGCGCAGGAGGCGCCGCTCGACCTGACGCTGGCGCCCGGCGCGGCGGCCCCGCCCGGCGGCGAAGCCCTGCCCACCGGGTCCTTCCGCTTCCCGCCCGGCACGCGCGTCGCCGACCTGCCGGGGTTCGCGGAGGGCGGGTTCTGGGTCCAGGACGCCGCCGCGGCGCTCCCGGCCCGCCTGCTGGCCGCCCGGCCCGGCGAGCGCGTCGCCGATCTCTGCGCCGCCCCCGGCGGCAAGACCGCCCAGCTCGCCTCCACCGGCGCCGAAATCGTCGCGGTCGAGCGCGACCCGCTGCGCATCCGCCGCCTGCATGAGAACCTGGCCCGGCTCGGTCTCGCGGTCGAGGTGGCGCAGGCGGACGTGACGGAGTGGCGCCCGCGCCGGGCCGCTCGACGCCGTGCTGCTCGACGCGCCCTGCAGCGCCACCGGCACGATCCGTCGTCACCCGGACGTGCAGCGGCTGCGCCGGCCGCGCGACGTCGTCGAGCTCGCCGTCGCGCAGGATGCGATGCTCGAGCGCGGCGGCGCGGATGCTGCGGCCCGGCGGGCGGCTGATCTATGCCGTTTGCTCGCTGCAGGCCGAAGAGGGAGCCGAACGCGTCGCCGATCCCACCCGGTTCGGCTTGCGCCCCGACCCGTTCCAGCCCGCCGAGCTGCCGGGTTTCCCGGAGGCGATCACGAAGGAGGGGCACCTGCGCACCCATCCCGGCCTGTGGCCGGAGCGGGGCGGGCTCGACGGGTTCTTCGCCGCTCGCCTCTGCCGTGTATGACCGGACGGTTTCCACCCGGCGCGTTGGCAGGCTAGAAACCCGGCCAATGACGGAATCCGAGGCAAAACCGGCGGCGCCTTGGCCGCCGCCAGGGATCGTGGTGGCGCCAAGCCTGTTGGCGGCCGATTTCGCCCGGCTGGGCGAGGAGCTCGACGCCGTCGCCGCGTCCGGCGCCGACTGGATCCATCTCGACGTGATGGACGGGCACTTCGTCCCCAACATCTCGTTCGGCCCCGTCGTGGTGAAGGCGCTCCGCCCGCGCACGCGCCTGCCGTTCGACGTCCACCTCATGATCAGCCCGGTCGACCCGTTCATCGAGGCGTTCGCGCGAGGCCGGCGCCGACCACGTGATCGTCCACGCCGAGGCCGGGCCGCACCTGCACCGCTCGCTCCAGCTCGTCCGCGCCCACGGCATGCGCGCCGGCGTCGCCATCAACCCCGGCACCCCGGCCGAGGCAGTCGCCCCGGTGCTGGACGCCGTGGACCTCGTGCTGGTCATGACGGTCAACCCGGGCTTCGGCGGCCAGGAGTTCCTGTCCTTCGTCCTGCCCAAGCTCGCCCGCATTCGCGAGATGATCGGCAACCGGCCGGTCGTGCTGGAGGTGGACGGCGGCATCACCCACGAGACCGCGCGGGAGACGGTCGCGGCCGGGGCGACGTCCCTGGTCGCCGGCACCTCGGTCTTCGCGCATCCCGACCGGCGCGCCGCCATCGCCGCCCTGCGGAGCGCGGCGTGATCGGCCCCCGGCATTGGGCGCGCGATGCAAGGCGGGCCATGGCACGGCTGCCGACCCTGCGCATGAGCCGGGTCCCGGATGCGCCGGCGCTGCCCGTCCGCGACCCCTGGCCCGGCGACGCGGCGAGCGGCGCGCGCATCCTCAAAGGCGAGCTGCTGTGCAACGGCGCCGTGCACCGCCTCGCCCCCGGCAGCCTGGGCCGAGACCGAAGGCCACGAGTCGCTGCGCGTCCTCGCCCACGGCTTCACCTGGCTGCGCGACCTCCGCGCGCTCGGCACCGACGCCGCCCGCGCCCGCGCGCGGGCCCTGGTCAACGACTGGATCGCCACCCCCGGCCTCGAGCGCCTCGCCGAGCGGCCGGACGTCGCCGGCGCGCGCATCACCGCCTGGCTCGGCCATTACGATTTCTTCGCCGCCAGCGCCGACGACGGCTTCCGCACCCGGCTGATGGCGCGGCTGCTCGCCGAGGCGCGCACGCTCGCGGCGAGCCTGCCCGCGGACGAGCTGGACGCCCGGGCGCTGACCGCGCTCAAGGGACTGATCGCGTCCGCCGTCGCCCTGCCGGAGCACGCGGCGCCCTACCTCACCCGGGCGCTCCGCTTCTTGCCGCAGGAGATCGCCCGCCAGGTGCTGCCGGACGGCTGCCACGCCGAGCGCAGCCCGGCCGCCCAGCTCTCGGCGCTGCAGGACCTGACGGAGATCCGCGCCCTGCTGCAGGCGTCGCAAACCGCGCCGCCCGCCGCGCTCGCCACCGCGGTCGAGCGCATGGCGCCGGCGCTGCGCGCGCTGCGCCACGGCGACGGCGGCCTCGTGCTGTTCAACGGTGCCAAGGAGGAGAACCCGGTCCTGATCGACCTGGTGCTCACCCAGGCCGGCCGCGGCGGGCGCGCGCCGGCCGGGCTGACGGAAGGCGGGTTCCACCGTCTGCAGGCGGGCAGGAGCGTGCTCGTGATCGATTGCGGCGCCCCGCCGCCGCCCGGCATCGACCGCACGGCCCATGCCGGGACCCTCTCGCTCGAGCTCTCGGTCGGCCGCGAGCGGCTGATCGTCAACTGCGGCGGCATGCCGGCCGCGGAGGGGCCCTGGCGCGACGCCGTCCGCGCCACCGCCGCCCACTCCACGCTGGTGATCGCCGACACCAACTCCGCCGAGCTCAAGCCGCGCGGGCCTCGGCCGCCGGCCCGAGGTGGTGGAGGTGCAGCGCCAGGAGGCGAACGGCGCGCACCGGCTGGAGGCGACGCATGACGGCTACCGCCGGGTCAACGGCGCGCTGCACCGCCGCTGCCTCTACATGGCCGAGAGCGGCGAGGACGTCCGCGGCGAGGACGCGGTGGAGGCGCCGGAGCCGCTGCCCTACGTCGTCCGCTTCCATCTCCACCCCGCCGTCACCCCGACCCTGCAAAGGGACGGCGAGACGGTCGTGCTGCGCCTCGGCAGCGGCGCGAACTGGCGCTTCCGCGCCGTCGGCGCCGCCGTCAGCCTGGAGGAAAGCCTCTATCTCGGCGGCGCGGAGCCGCGCGCGAGCCAGCAGATCGTGCTCACCGGCTCGCCGGACGGGCCGCAACTCGTCAAATGGGCCATCAACAAGTTCGGATAATCGAGGTCGAACCATGCGTCTTTTGCCGCTGTTTGCCGCCGCCGCCCTGCTCGTGCCGCCCGCTCGCCTTCGCGCAGGAAGCGGCGACGCCCCCGGTCCTCACGCTCGAGCTGAACAAGCTGGAGCCGGTTCCGGCCACGACGGCAGGCGGCGCCGCCGGCTGCCGCGCCTACCTCCTCGCCACTGACCCGGAGGGCGGCCCGCGTGTCGACGCGATGCGGCTCGACCTGGTGCTGTTCGGCACCGACGGCGTCATCGCCCGCCGTATCGCGCTCGATGTCGGCCCGGTGCAGCCCGGCCGCATGCAGGTCCGCCCGTTCGAGCTGCGCGACCTGCCCTGCGACAGCATCGGCCAGATCCTGGTCAACGACGTGCTGTCCTGCACGATCGCCGGCGCCGAGCAAAAGGATTGCGCCGACCGGATCCGCACCGCTTCGCGCGTCTCGGCCAAGCTCGTCAGGTAACAAAGCGCACGTTCCGGAGAGGGATCGGCAACCCCTCCGCCGCTGTTGCGCTTTGTCCCTTGTAAGCCTGCGCCCGCCGGTCAACCGGCGGTTGCGCGCGTTTGAACAGGGAGCGATCCATGAAGCGCACACATGTTCTCCCGGCGGCGCTTGCGCTGAGCCTGGCCGCCTGCGGCCTGGCCTTCGCACAGAGCTCCGGGACCACGTCCACCAGCAACGCCGTCGGCACCGGCACCAGCGCCACCAACGGCTCGTCCAGCGGCACGTCGGTCGGCAACAACAGCGGCGCGGCCGGCACCAACACCACCAGCCCGAACACGACCGGCACCACCCCGAGCGGCCACGGCGCCACCCTGAGCAGCCCGCAGGTCGGCAACCCGAACATCAACACCTCGGTCCGCCATGATACGCAGAACGTCGGCAACGGGCAGAGCAACGGCAGCAACAACGCCGTCAACACGCTCGTCGCAGAACAATCCCGGCGCTCCGCGGCCCGGGCGCCAACAGCTTCACCGAGGGCGAAGCCCGCTCGCGCATCCAGGACCAGCGGCTACAGCCAGGTCACCGGCCTCAAGCTGGACAACCAGGGCATCTGGCGCGGCACGGCGATGAAGAACGGGCAGAAGGTCAACGTCGCCATGGACTACCAGGGCAACGTCGTCCAACAATAACCCGAAGGAGAACCCATGACCGTCGTCATCACGCGCCTGTTCGACACCTACGAACAGGCCAGCAAGGCCGTCGCCGACCTCGAGTCGAACGGCATCCCGCATAGCGATATCAGCATCGTCGCCAACAATGCCGCAGGCCAGATCGGCACCCCGGCACGGCACCACCACCGGCACCACCGCGACCTCCGCGACCGGGACCACCGGCACGGATAACGAGGCCGGGACCGGCGCCGGCACCGGCGCCACCATCGGCACCGTGCTCGGCGGCGGCGCCGGCTTGCTCGCCGGGCTCGGCATGCTCGCCATCCCGGGCGTGGGCCCGGTCGTCGCGGCCGGCTGGCTCGTCGCCACCGCGCTCGGCGCCGGCGTCGGCGCAGGGGCTGGCGGCCTGCTCGGCTCGCTGGTCGGCGCGGGCGTCAATGAGAACGACGCCCACGTCTATGCCGAAGGCGTCCGCCGCGGCGGCACGCTGGTGACCGCCCGGGTCGACGAGTCGCAGCGCGCGACTGTCGAGGACATCATGTCCCGCCACTCGGGCGTGGACGCGAACGTCCGTGGCAAGGAGTATCGCGCCGGCGGTTGGGAGCGGTTCGACGAGAACGCCCCCGCCTACGAGGCCGGCGCCTCGCCGATGCTGGGTGCCGCCCCGACCACGACCGGCGGTGCCCGGCGCGACGCCGGAACTCGGCACGGGCGCGGGCACGACCACCAGGACCACCTCTGGCCTGTACTCGCAGCATCTGAATCGCTTGAGGCGGCGCGCTCGCGAGGGCGCGCCGCCTTTCCTTTGTCCGGCCCGGCCCCATCTCGCACGAGACGCCTCTGAAAGCAAGCAAGCGAATGGATGGCTCTCTTCGCGGCGCGCCTTCGGCCGCGACCGCGTTTGTCAACCGGATCGGCACCGCCGTTCCGCCCAACGACGTCCACCAGGCCTTCATCGACTTCGCGGACAGCTTGATCGCCGACCAGCGCGCGCGGCGCCTGTTCGCCCGCATGGCGGACCGCGCCGGCATCCGGCACCGCTATTCCCACCTTCGGCCGAACCCGCCCGGCGCCCCCGCGCTCGACGACACCGGCTTCTATCGCCGCGGCGCCTTTCCCGGCACCGCCGAGCGCATGCGCGCCTACGAGGCGCAGGCGACCGAGCTCGCCTGCAGGCCATCGCCCCGCTCCGGCTCGACCCGGCGGAAGTGACCCACCTCATCGTCGCGAGCTGCACCGGGTTCAGCGCGCCGGGGCTCGACCAGCTCATCGCTTCCCGGCTCGGCCTCCCGGGCAACGTCGAGCGCACGCTGATCGGCTTCATGGGCTGCTACGCCGCCGTCCCCGCGCTGCGCGCCGCGCGCCACATCGTCCGCTCGGAGCCGGACGCGCGCGTGCTGGTCGTCAACCTGGAACTCTGCACGCTGCATCTGCAGGAGACGACCGACCTCGAGGCGATGCTGTCCTTCCTCCTGTTCGGCGACGCCGCCGCGGCCGCGCTGGTCACCGCCGAGCCCTATGGCGTGGGCGCTCGAGCGTTTCCGCGCCGCGACCCTGCCCGGGCACGCAGGACCTGATCACCTGGCGCATCGGCGACAGCGGGTTCGACATGCACCTGTCCGGACAGGTGCCGCCCGTCATCGCCGCCGCCCTGCGCTCGGAGCGCGCGCGCAACGATGCCGGCGGCATCCTGGAGGGCGAACCGCCAGCGCACTGGGCGGTCCATGCCGGCGGCCGCACCGTGCTGGACGCGGTCGAGCAGGCGCTGGAGCTCGACGGCGCCGCCCTCGCCCATTCCCGCGCCGTGCTGCGCGACGTCGGCAACGTCTCCTCCGCCACGCTGCCGTTCGTGCTGGCGCGCTTGCTGGCGGAGCAGCGCCAAGGGGCCCGGCATGGCGATGGCGTTCGGGCCCGGCCTCGTCGCCGAAACCTTCCGCTTCAGCCTGGTCTGACGATGGACTGGTCCCGCCGCAGCACCGAGGCGGAGTGGATGGACGATCCGGCGCTCGACCCCGAGGCGCTGCGCCGCTGCCTCGCGGATCTTGGCGGTCGTCAACACGGTCACGCTCGCCCGGCCGCCGACGGTCGCCTTCCTGCGCCGGGTCGCGCGCGGCCTGCCGCCGGGCGCGGCGCTTTCGGTGCTGGATGTCGGCTTCGGGGACGGCGACATGCTGCGGCGGATCGCGCGCTGGGGCCGCCGCCGCGGGCTGACGCTGCGCCTCGAGGGCGTGGACCTCGCGCCGGCCAGCGCCGAGGCGGCCCGCGCCGCGACTCCGCCGGACCTCGTCGATCACCTACCGCACCGGCGACGTGTTCGCAGAGCCGGAGGCGGAGCGTCGACGTGGTGATCAGCTCGCTGTTCACCCACCACCTGCCGGATCCCGATATCGTCCGGTTCCTCCAATGGATGGAGCGGACCGCGCGGCGCGGCTGGTTCGTCAACGACCTCCAGCGGCACCCGATCGCCTCCCACGGCTTCGCCGCGCTCTCGCGCGTCGCCGGCTGGCATCCGATGGTCCGGCACGATGGCCCGGTCAGCGTCCGCCGCAGTTTTCGAAGGGCGGACTGGGCGCGGCTGCTGCACGCGGCCGGGTTGGAGCGGGTCGCGCGGGTCCGGGGGCACGTCCCGTTCCGGCTCTGCGTCAGCCGGGTCCGATGCGCGTCCTGATCGCGGGCGGCGGCGTGGCCGGCGCGGCCGCCGCGTGCCTGCTCGGCCCCGACTGCACCGTGGTCGAGCGCGAGCGCGGCGCCGCACGACAAGATCTGCGGCGAGTTCCTCAGCGCCGAGGCGCTCGCCTATCTGCGCCGCCTCGGCCTCGACCCGGCCGCGCTCGGCGCCGAGCCGGTCCGCGCCGTCCGTCTCGTCCACGGCACGACGGTCGCCGAATCGCCGCTGCCGTTCCCGGCCATGAGCCTGTCGCGCCGCGTGCTCGACGCCGCGCTGCTCGCGCGGGCGGAGGCGCTCGGGGCGGAGGTGGTGCGGGGCGAGGCGGTGCGCCGGGTCGTCGACGGCGTGCCGGAGGTGACGGGCGCCGGCCGCCTGCCCGGGCACGCCGTGTTTCTCGCCACCGGCAAGCACGACCTGCGCGGCCTGCGACGCCGACTCCGCCGCCCGCCGGAGGACCGGGTCGGTCTCAAGATGCATCTCCGCCTCGCGCCCGAGGCGAGCGCGCGCTTGTCCGGGTCGGTCGAAGTCGTGCTGTTTCCGGGCGGCTATGCCGGCCTGCAGCCAATCGGGGACGGCGCCGCCAATCTCTGCCTGTTGCTGGATCGGCGGCAACTCGTCGAGCGCGGGCGCGGAATGGGGCGGCGTGCAGGCGCTGCTCGAAACCCTCTCGCCGCACCTTCGCGCCCGGCTCGCCGGCGCCGAGACGCTGTTCTCCCGCCCGCTCTCGATCGCCCGCGTGCCCTACGGGTTCCTGCACCGCCCCGCCCCCGCCGACCCGGCTGCCGTGTTCCGCCTCGGCGACCAGGCCGGGGTGATCCCGTCATTCTCCGGCGACGGCGTCGCGATGGCGCTGCACAGCGCGTTCCTCGCGGTCGCGCTCCGGGACGCCGGCGCCGCCGCGTATCATCGCCGCATCCGCGACGGACCTCGCCGCCAGCTCCGCCGCGCCGCCCTCATGGAGCGCGGCACGCCGGATCGCGCCTGCGCTGCTGACGGGTGCCGCCGCGCTCTGGCCCGGCGCGCTCCGCTGGGCCGCCCGGCTCACCCGCGTCCCCGACCGGGCGCTGGCACGCTCAGGGTAGCCGCCCTCGAACCGGACCGTCCCCTCGAACGGGATGCCGCGCGCCAGCGCCGTCTCGAGCGGCACGCCGCTCGCCAGATGCAGCAGGCATTGGATCGGCAATGCGTGGGTCAGCACCAGCGTCGTCTCCTCCGAGCTGCCGATCCGCGTCCAGGCGCGCCGGACCCGGCGCAGCACGTCCGCCACGCTCTCGCCGCCGCCCGGTGCGGTGCCGACCGGGTCGGCCGCCCAGGCCGCCGTCTCCGCCCGCGGCAGCGCGGCCCAGGCCTGGCCCTCCCACCGCCCGAAATCCTGGTCGGTGAGCCGGTCATCGGCATGGAGCGGCGCCCCGGTCCGCTGCGCGACCGCCCGCGCCACCTCCAGCGCGCGCCGCAGCGGGCTGGTGATGATCCGCTCGATCGGCTCGCCCACGGAGGCGATCAGCCGCTCCGCCGCGCCCTCCGCCGGCTCGGCCAAGGCGACGTCCGTGCGTCCGTAGCAGATGCGCGCGCCTGTCCGCGGCCGCGGGTGCCGCGCGGCGACGATCAGTCCGCGCGGCACCGCCCGAACAGCCGCCGCAGCAGGCCGCCGCCCCTCCCCTTCTTCTCCTGCGCTCGCTTGCCATGCGCCACATGCGGCGTGCGCGCGGGCGGCCGGAGCGCGCTGCTGATCGAGTGCCGCCCGGTATCGCCGGCGCGGATCCGCTCGAGCTGGAACTCGACGATCCGCCGCGCCGCCTCGTCCAGCCCGCTCAGCGCCTTCCGCCGCCGCCCGCGCCTCCTCGAGTGCGCCGGCCCGGCGCAGGATATCGATCCGCCGCAACGCGTCGCCCTCCCACAGCCCGGCCGCGCGGCGTCGCAGCGCGCTCGCGTCCCGCCCGGCATCCTCCGCCGCCCAGGCCGCTTGCAGCACCGCCTCCGCCGCCTCCGCCCGATCACCCGCCGCGTCGCAGATCGCGGCCCAGCGCAGGAACGGGTCGGGCTCGGACCGCGTAACCCGACGCGCGCACCGTCTCGGCGGCGCCTTGCGGCAGCGCGGCCAGGTCCGGCGCCGACGCGCCGCAGCGCCGACAGGTCGCAATCCAGCGCGGCAGCGTCGAGCGCGCTGGCTCGCCGGGCCGCCCGTCCAGATCCGGCGCCAGCTCGGCCGCCGGCGCGCGGAACGGCGCGGGGCAGGGCGCACCGCACACCGCACAGGCGCGCCCGCCGGCGCCGCCTCCCACCATCGTTTGTTGGCCCACTCTTTGGCTTCTCCTGGCCGCGCTTGGCCCAGCACGTCCATCTCCAGCTCCAGTCCTTCGGCCGCAAGCAGCATCGGCTGCGCGCGCGCCCGTGCCGAGAGGTGTGTGTGTGGTCCCAGTCCGGCTGCTTGTCAGGTCACACGCCGAGTGCGGTGCCACGACATGCCTTGCGGCAGCCTTAACGAAATGTTGACGACCGCACGGGTTGTGCGCTAATAGTCTCTGCAACCGGCGGGCGTGGCCTGGCATCACCGACCGCCTGTTGGGCGAGCGCGAGTAAACCGCTTCCACTGCCGGCCCACATGCGTCCAAGACGGCGCTCTCACGAGGGCGTGATATCACGATAAGGTAATTTGCATTGCGAAAGCCGTTTCGCTGTGGCCAGCGTCCGTTGCTGTAGTGCACCGGAAGTAGTCACGTACCCGTGAGTAACAGAAAGTTGCGCGTTGCTATGTTTTACACTGTCAAAGGCGCGAGCCGTCTTGAGTTGTCGCAAACCCTTGTCGCGCCGGTCTTCTCAGTGTTGGCACGCCGTTCGCATTTGCTTCGGCGCAGGTCCGAGGCCGGTTGGCTGGATCGCACGGGACCAGGGAACTGGCCTCGGTCATCGGATCGAATTTGGATGGAGCGATAGATATGAAACTCAAGACCACACTTCTGGCGGCGGTTGCTTCGGTCGGGCTCGCGAGCGCTGCGTATGCAGTTCCTGTCACCGGGCAGATTTCGCTCGGCGGCTTCGCAGAGTCGAACACGGGCAGCATGGGCACGGCGACGGGCATTTCGTTCGCCAATGCGTCGGGGTCAACGGTCTCCGGCACGAGCGGCTCGCTGAGCAACTTCGGCGGTGGGTCGGGCTCGTTCGCCTCGCTCGGCGCCTGCGGCAGCACCACGACGGGCTGCGGCACGATCAAGGATATCGCGAGCCTCAGTTCGCCGGGAACGATCACCAGCTTCCTGACGCTGACCGGCGGCAGCACCCAGGGCGCGACCACCGTGTCGTTCGACCTCAACTCGATCTCGTCAGTCGCGCACGCGACCACGGCGGACGGCGGCAGCCTGACCTTCACGGCGCTGGGGACGATCAACTTCTCCGGTCTCACCGCGACCCCTGGCTCGTTCATCCTGACCGCGCAGGGCAACAACATCGTGTCCTTCTCGGCCACGACGCTGGCCGCGCTGCCGGTTCCGGAGCCGGCTTCTCTGGCGCTGCTCGGTGGTTCGCTGGCGACCCTGGGGATGATCCGTCGCCGCAAGCGGGGCTGATCCAGCTTCAAACTGCACGTCGAGAGACCCGGCTTCGCGCCGGGTCTCTTCGTTTCTGACTGGATTTTAACGTCGGCGACCAAAGCAACTCGGCTTAAGATCGCGTCCATGACGTTTAAGGGCCTGATATGACCACGAGAACTTGGAACGGAACGAACGGCAACTTCACGGACGCCGGCAACTGGTCGCCAAGCGGCGTTCCGACCAGCGGCGACACTGCGGTCATTAACGCCGGCACCGTCGCCGCGACTGGCACGATCAGCGGTGTCACAATCGATCTCAACGTGGCCGCAGGTGCCAGCGCGTCGACCACGCTGGCGCTGAACAGCGCCGCGCTCGACAGCGCGAGCGCCCTCGTCGTCAACAACGCCCAGGGCTTCACGACCGCTCCGCCCGCCGTCATCAGCGTTAGCGGAACGAGCAGCTTCGGGGGCACCGAGGCGTTTTACGGCAGCCTGATCCAGTTCTCGATCGCGAGCGGATCGACGCTCGTGAACGCCGGGACGATGGACTTCTTCAGGTCGTCGCCCAACCTCTCGGGTGGTGGCACGTTCCAAAACAACGGAAACGTTGCCCTGGTCAACCCCAGCAATGGCGTTCAGGTGGCCGATTTCGTCACGCCGATCACCGGCACCGGCACCTTCGCGCTGGGGGAGCATGCCCGGCTTGAATTCGACGGTCCTGTCGGAAGCGGACAGACGATCCTGATGAACGATGGCAGCAACGGCAACGAATTGCTGCAGTTCAACGACGTCGGCGCCGTCAATGCCACGATCAACGGTTTCTCCGCGAGTGACAACCTGATCGTCAACACGAACCAGAATTACACCGGCTTCAACTACGTCTCCACCGGCTCAAACACCGGAACCTTGCAGTTGCTCAGCGGCGCCACACCGTTCGCAAGTCTCCAGCTTCAGGGCGCGTATTCACAGAGCAGCTTCAGCATCTCGGACGAGTCGGTCGGGAACGGAACATCCGACCTGTTCATCACGACGAGCGTGAACAACAATGTCAGCGCCGGCCTGCCGCCGGGCTACCAGGGCGGCGGCTCCGGCACCGCGCTACCGGTCTATCGCTGGTTCGACACCAAATTCGGCACGCACTTCTTCACCGCAAACGTCGGCGAAGCGTTGCAAGTGGACGCGAACCGCTCCGACCTGACCCCGGAAGTGAACGATTTCGGCGCCGTCAACCCGGCCACCGATCCGGCCGCCGAGGCGGTCTACCGCTTCTTCGACACCGTCCACGGCACCCATTTCTTCACTGCCAGCACCAGCGAACGGGACAGCGCTCCTGAGCCACGCGGCCCGACCTCACCTACGAGCCGACAGCCACCTTCTACGAGGACGCGACGCAGCAGCCCGGGGATATCCCGGTCTACCGCTTCTTCGACACGCAGGTACCGGAACCCATTTCTACACGGGCGACGCCGGCGAGGCCGCCAGCGTTGCGGGCTTGCTGGTGCCGGGAACCAACCAGCACTCCTACACGGCCGAGGGTGTCGGCTTTTACGCTCCGGCCGGCAGCTACAACACAGCGAACCCGACGGCCTAAGATCAATCCCGCCGCGCCGCGCCGGCTCCTCGCACAGCGCGAGGAGCCGGTCGTTCAGCCACTCCAGCAGCGGCTCCCACCGCATCAGCACCGGGCGCCGCTCGCCCCGCTCCCTGCGTCTGCCCGGTCCGCGGCCGCCGCGATCAGCCGGACCCGCTCGGCCGGGTCGTCGGACGTCGCGATCGGGAACTGCCGATGCGCCGGGATCGCCGAGGCGATCACGTCCAGACCCATCGCCAGCGCCTGGGCGATCCCGAGGTTGAAGCCTTCCCACTTGGAGAAGTTCGCGTAGAGGTCGGCAGCGACGTAGAGGTCGGCAAGCACCGCGTCCGTCACGTTGGCGAACACACGCAGCCCCTCGGCCTCCATCGCCGCCTGGTCCCGCGCCGTGGCCTTTCCGCAGAGCACGAACACGACCCGGTCCTGAAGCTCCGGATGCTGGGCGAACAGATGCCGCCTCAGCGCGACATAGTCGTCGATCCCCTTGTAGACGCGCTCCGGCTTGTGGAAGCGGCAGACGTTGAGCACGACGAACTTCCCTCGAGCCCGAGCTGGGCCCGCGCCGCGTCCCGCCGCAGCGCCGCCGCCCCGTCCCAGGTGGCGAGGTGCGCGTTACCGAGCCCTGCCGCCTCCGCCGGGTCATAGCCGATCTCGTCCTTGACCGTCTGCGTGTTGGTCAGCACCAGGTCGGCGAAGCGGTAGCAGAACTGCTTCTCCGCATCGATGTTCTCGCGGTCTTGCCGGTCCGGGAACCAGGACGGCGGCGGCTCCCCATGGTCGAACACGACCCGGCGCGGGAAAGGCGCCCATCAGCCGGAACATCGAGAAGAACGGGATCGTGTGCACCATCACGCAATCCACGTCGGCCTCGAAGGCGAACGATTGCGCCTCGTGCGGCCCGTCCAGATAGACCCGATGGCAGCGTTCGTACTCGATCTCGTTCGGCGATAGCGGGCCACCCACGAACACGGTCCAGCCGACCTTCGCCAGATATTCCGCATGTTGCTTGATCACCACCGAGACCCCGTGCCCGGTCGCGTGCACCGCGCTCAACATCAGGATCCGCGGCTTGTCGTCCACCCGGCGCCGATGCCAGCGCCACAGCCGCTCATGCCGCGGCACGGCCGGCTGGAATTGCCGCTCGAGCCCAAGGTTCGAGCTGTAGAACGGGTCTTCGTCGAACAGCGACTTGAACCGACCGCGCGCCCGCACGCACTCTTGCCGGAACCGCTGCAGCTTCTCCGGCGTGTCCTCGAACCCGCGTGACTTCAACTCGTGGTGCAGCAACGAGGTCTCGCCGGCATACAGGTTCCGATACCCGCGCTCGAGCGCGCCGCAGCACAGGGCGGTGTCGTTGAAGGCGATCTCCAGCGCCTCGTCGAACCCGCCCACCTCCTCGAACACCGAGCGCCGCACCGCCATGCAGGCCCCCGTCACGGCGGCGACCTCGCGGTTCACGCTCGCCAGGCCCATGTAACCGCCCTTGGCCGCGTCCAGCCCGATGAAGCTGTGCCCGGCCACGCCGCCGATGCCCAGCACCACGCCGGCATGCTGCATCGTGCCGTCGGGATAGAGCAGCTTGGCCCCGACCACCCCCGCATCCGGCTGCATCGCCAACGCGGTCAGCGTCCGGAGCCACTCGGGGTCCGTCACCTCCGTATCGTTGTTGAGGAACAGGAGCACGTCCGCCTCGGCCTGCGCCGCCGCGACGTTGTTCAGCCGCGCGTAGTTGAACGGGCGCGGGTCCGCGATGACCACGTAGCCCTCCTCCGCCCGCAGCCGCTCGAACAGCGCGAGCGCGGACGGCTCGTCCGAACCGTTGTCCACGATCAGGATCCGCACCCGATCCTGCGGATAGCGGGTCTTCTCGCGGATGCTCCGGATGCAGGCTTCGAGCAGCGCCGCGTGGTTGCGGGTCGGGATGATGACGTCGACCGTGGGCAGCGTGTCCGTCGCGAGCGGGACGACATGCGGCCAGCGGCGCCTCCGCGTCCTCGCGCACATGGAACAGCACGCGCGGAATGTGGCCGACCTCCGCCCGCCGCAGCCCGGAAGCGAACCCGCTCGCCCAACGCGCCACCGTCAGGCCGCTGCGCAGGAAGTCGCGAGCGCCGCGCGCTCGACCGCGACGCAGCCGCCGAGGTAATCGAGCCGCCGGTTGAGGTCAGGCGAGAAGCTCGGCTTGAACAATGGGAGGCTGCGCTCGCCGGCCGAGCCGATCCGATCCTCGTCGGCGTAGATCAGCCGCAGCGACGGGTCCTGCCGGAGCGCCTCGGCCAGCACGAGCAGCGTTTCCGGCCGCAGCACCACGTTCGCGTCGGCCAGAACGACGAGCGAGCCCGAGGCGTCCGCCCGTTCCGCCTCCACGGCCGAGACGGCCCGGATGCGCGCCGCTGCCAGCCACCGGGATCGCGTCCTCGGAGACGAACAACGCCCGCCAGCCAGAGTGGAACTGCCCCTCTAAAGACGCGGCCATCGCTCCGACCTGCGCAGCGTCGGCCGCTCCGAACCGCACCACCACCAGCACCTCGGGCAGATCCGGAGCGGCGGCGCCGATGGCGAGCACGGCGCGGTCGGCCGCGCCGAGCCGGTCGTAGCGCTCCATCCAAGCGACGTAGGTGTCCTGGTCGATCTCCTCGCTCTCGAGCGCGGGGATCGGCCGGGGCGAGAGTGCCCGGCGCCGGACATGCGGCAGGAAACGCAGCCCGAGCGAGGCTTTGAGCCGCTCGCGCGCCGTCGGGTCGGCCGAAAACAGAGCCCGGTGCAGGACCGCCACCCGCCGTCGCCAGGTCGGCAACCCGGCAAATTCGGCCGCGCCGGGACCGCTCAACTCTTCGTCCTGCGCCGGCTCGAACGATGGCAGAAGCTGGTGCGAGAAGCCAAAACGACGCGACAGCCAAGATACGTTCTGCCGCTGTCACAATCGACAGGTCAGCGAGGATCAAATCCCGCACGGTGGGCAACTCGGATTCGCCAGGACGTATCTGCTCCTCGATTTGCCGTCCGATTTTCGCTGCCGACATCGTCAGTCCCTGTTCGAACGTCCGATCTTTACGGGACGCCATCGGCGCGTGCATTGCCGATATGCGGCGGAGGGTCAAGCCCGCGCCACCCCGGTTCCGTTGCCGACCGGCACCGGTTTGCTTTTTCGCGCGGGATAGATTGCAGTACCGGCGTCCGGCCAATTCGGAGGAGATGGGATGCGGGCCAGGCCGCCAGTGGAGAAGGACGCGCGCGACCGGGCCGCGCAAACGCTCGCGGACGGCAAGCCCATCCTCGACAAGGCGCTGCTGATCCGCTGTGCCGAGGAGATCGAGTATTTGAAGGCCGCTTTGACGGAGATCGCGGAGGACGGCGGCACGAAGGGCGGCCTATGGGCTCGGCGACGCGCCCAGGACGCGCTGGATCGGGAGAGCTGAGCGGGAACCTGCGATCAGCGCGCAGGTCGCTCCGTCAGGAGCAGGCCGATCCCCAGCGCGATCATCACCCCGCCCGACACCTCCCGGAGGCGACGGATCAAGCCGGGCCGCGCCGTCGCGCTGCCGCGGATCCGGGTTGCCACCAGCACCACGAGGCCATCGGCCAGCGTGTTGAGCGCGACCGAGATGAAGCCGAGAAGGAGGAACTGCAGGGCGACCTGGCCCCCCGCCGGGTCGACGAACTGAGGGATGAAGGCCAGGAAGAACGCCGCCGTTTTCGGGTTTGTCGCCTCGACGAGCACGCCCTCGCGGAAGGCACGGCGTGGCCCCATCGTGGTCGCGACCGTCTCGCCGGTCAGAGCGGCCCCCGTCTCCCGTCGCGCCGCCCGGATGGTGCGGATGCCGATATAGATCAGGTAAAGCGCACCGATCAGCTTGAGCCCGGTGAACAACTCGGCGCTGGCCAGCACGAGCGCCGAAACGCCGAGGCTGCCGGCGACGACGTGCACCATCCCTCCGAGGCCGTGCCGAGCGTCGAGGCCATGCCTTCCGGCCGCCCACCTGCGAGCGTGCGCGCCGCCACGTAGAAGATGCCGGGGCCGGGCGTCACGGCGAGCACCAGGGCGGCGGCGGCGAACACGGCGAGCTGGGTCGGATCAAACATCGATCAACTCCAAGGCCCCGTCGTTTGGAGGACCGGCACTGGCGTCGTCTGCGCCGACGTGGATTAGGATCGCCCCTTCCTTGCTGTCCTCAACTTCCCCTAACGGTGTCGATATCCATAACCCCGATAGTAACCGGATCCTCCGTAGAACCGCCGGCCTCCCCAATAGCCATAGCCTCGTCCATAATACCCGTGCCCATAATATCCACGCGGGCCGTAGTAAGCGCCAGAGTATCCCGGGCCGTAGTAACCGCCATAGTAGCCCGGGCCGTAGTAGTACTGCACGGTCTGGATCGGAGCGCTGTCTCGCGGCACGATTTCTTTCGCCTTAGCTGCGCCGGCCAGACTGAACCATAGCCCAGCCGCAAACAGTGCCATCCCGAGTTGGCGCATCACACCGCGACGCATGAACCGTCTCCCAGATAAGACGCTCTAGCGCCTTACCGAGACCGTAACAGTCCCCGAGGTGATGTCGAGTTATTGGGACGCCGTCCGATCGTGCTGGAGCGGGCGACTGGCTCGGCTGGCTCGAGCAATCGCGGCCGGAGGCGGAGCTGTTGCGGCCGCTGCCGGGAGGCCGGTTGGAGCGTGGAGCAGGTGCGGTAGGCGGCTGACCGGTCTAGGACAGCAAAGCGCACACCGGGCGCCTTCGGGTGCCCCTTTCCTGCATCGCGATGGCCTGCTCGCCAGATCGGCTGAAAAGATTGGAGGTCCGGGCCGGAATCGAACCGGCATTCAAGGATTTGCAGTCCTCTGCATCACCACTCTGCCACCGGACCGCCAGGAACTGCGCGCGCAGGCAGGCGGGCTATATCCCGCGCGCCCCCGCCCGGGTCAAGCACGCCGGCTTCCGCTGGCCCCGCCGGCAAAACCCGGTCTATAAGCCGCGGTCTCCCACGACCGGGCTACGGAATGGACCTGACGACCTTCGACTTCGCCGCCGCGCGCGACCACATGGTCGATAGCCAGATCCGACCCAACCGGATCGTCGACCCGCGGATCATCCGCGCCATGCGCACGCTGCCGCGCGAGCGGTTCCTGCCGCCGGAGCTCGCGAGCCAGGCCTATATCGATGAGGATCTGCCGCTGCCGGGCGGGCGGACCTTCATGGAGCCGCTCGTCCTGGCCCGGCTGATCCAGCTCGCCCGGGTGAGGAACGGCGAGCGTGTTCTCGTGGTCGGCGCCGGCGCGGGCTATGGCGCGGCCGTGCTCGCCGCCTGCGGCGCCGCCGTGACCGCGCTGGAGAGCGACGCGAAACTGCTCGACCGCGCCCGCGCCGTGCTGCCTGCCTCGCCCCGAAGGTTCAGCTGGTGGAGGGCGATCTGCGCGCGGGCCTGCCCGGGCCTTGGGACGTGATCCTGATCGAGGGCGCGGTGCGCGAGATCCCGCCGAACGTGGCGGGGGAACTCAACGGGCATGGCGGCCGGCTGGTGACGGTGCTGGCGCGCTCGCCGGGCTTGGGCAGCGGCGTGCTGGCCGAGCCGATCAACCCGGGCGAGGCGCACCCGGTGGTGCGCGCCCATGCCGAGTTCGACTGCGCCACCCCCTATCTCCCCGCGTTCCTTCCGCCTCCGTCTTTCAGCTTCTAGACGGTCCGGGTTTGGTGGCAGATTGGGTCATGGCTTACGGGGACAGGACGATGCGGTTCGGCGCTGTGGTCGGGATCGGCGGCCATGCTCGCGTGCGGAGCGGCTCAGGCTCAGCAGCCGCGCACGCTGAGCGACGCCCTCGCCCAGGCCTATTCCAACAACCCGACGCTGACCTGCGGCGCGCGCGCAGCTCCGGGCGACGGACGAAGGCGTGCCGCAGGCGCTGGCCGGCTGGCGGCCGACAGTCGTGCTGGCCGGCTCCGCGGGCTATGCCGATGGCACCTATCGTAGCGTGACCTCGGACGCCCGACGTGTTCCGCAACAACCGCGACATCTTCACCGGCCAGGCGACCTTGACCCAGCCGCTGTTCCGCGGCGGCGCCACCCGCGCCGGCACCAACCAGGCCAACAATCGCGTCTACGGCCAGCGGGCCCGGCTGCTGGCGACGGAGCAGCAGGTGTTCAGCAACACCGTCAACGCCTTCGTCAACGTGATCCTCCAGCAGCAGGTGCTGCAGCTCAACATGAACAACGAGCAGGTGCTCGCCCGGCAGCTGCAGGCCACCCAGGACCGGTTCCGGGTCGGCGAGATCACGCGCACGGACGTGGCGCAGGCGGAGGCGGCGCTCGCCGGCGCCCGCGCCACGCGCCAGACCAGCGAGGGCAACCTGGCCACCGCGCGCGGCACCTACCGCCAGTACGTCGGCGAGATTCCCGACCAGCTGGTCGAGCCGCAGCCGATCAACGTGCCGGTCAAGAACGAGCAGGAGGCGATCCAGCTCGCGTCCCGCAACAACCCCAACGTCATCGCCGCGCTGTTCGACGACGCCGCGGCGCGCGAAATCATCGACCTCGCCTTCTCCCAGCTCATGCCGCAGGTCAGCGTGCAGGCGCAGGCGGCGCGCGCCGACAACACCACGATCGCGCGCCAGCGCACCATCGGCGGCCAGGTGCTGCTCAACGCCTCCGTCCCGATGTATCAGGGCGGCGCCGAGTATTCCCGCGTCCGCCAGGCCCGCCAGACCGAGCAGCAGGCCCGCAAGACGGTCGACGACCAGCGCCGCCAGGCGGTCCAGCAGGCGACCAACGCGTACGAGACGCTGGTCGCCGCCCGCTCGACCATCGCAGAGCACCCGCGCGCAGATCCGCGCCAACGAGATCGCGCTCGAGGGCGTGCAGCGCGAGGCGATCGTCGGCAGCCGGACCACGCTGGACGTGCTGAACGCCGAGCAGGCGCTGCTGAACTCGCGGGTGACGCTGGTGCAGAACCTCGCCAACCTGGTCACCGCCTCGTACACGCTGGCGGCGTCCGTCGGCCGGCTCACGGCGCGCGACCTGAACCTCAACGTCCCGCTCTACGACGAGACCGCCTATTACAACGCGGTGCGCGACCGCCTGTTCGGCACCGGCGACTTCGCCACCGACCAGCCAGGACGCTAAAGGGATGGCGCAGACCCCGCCGCCGCCAGAAGGAGCTGGCAACGCTGACCCATCGATGGACGACATCCTCGCCTCCATCCGCCGGATCCTCAGCGACGAGGAGAAGTCGGCCAAGGCCAAGGCGCCCGCCGACGGCGTGTTCGTGCTCGACCCGTCGATGATGGTCGAGGACCGCCGCCCGCGTCCGGCCCCCTCCCGAGCCGGAGCCCTCCGGCCAAGCGACGTCCGGAGCGCGCGCGCCGCCACTGAACGCGCCCGAGCCCGGCGGCCGCGCACCCGCCTGCACCCGAGCCGGCCGCTTCCGGGGGCCCGAGTTACATCGAGCTCCCCGACGCCGCGCCGGCGTTCCCGAGACCGAACCGCCGGTCCAGGTCGCGCCGATGCCGGCCGAGGCGCCCGAGGGGCTGCCGGACCCGGCCGCCCCGCTGGTCGCTCCCGAAGCCGCCGCCGCCGCCGCGTCCTCCGTGGTCGCGCTGATGCGGACGCTCGTCTCGGAACGCAGGGCCGCGGTCGCCCGCGGCGGCCCGACGCTCGAGGATCTGGTCCGCGAGGAGATGCGCCCGTTGCTGAAGCAGTGGCTGGACGCGCACCTGCCCGGCATCGTCGAGCGCCTGGTCCGCGCGGAGATCGAGCGCGTGGTCGGGCGCGTCGGCCGGCTGAGTTCCCAGGGCCGCGCCGGCCCGGCTAAACGTCCTCCATGCTGAGCAAGAGCTTCGATCACGCCGCGGTCGAGCCGCGCCTGTACGCCGGCTGGGAAGCGGAAGGCGCCTTCCACGCCGATCCGGCGTCGGGCAAGGCGCCGTTCACCATCATGATCCCGCCGCCGAACGTCACGGGCAGCCTCCACATGGGCCACGCGCTCACCATGACGCTGCAGGACACCCTCATCCGCTGGCGGCGCATGCAGGGGCGGGACACGCTATGGCAGCCCGGCACCGACCACGCGGGGATCGCGACCCAGATGGTGGTCGAGCGCCTGCTGCCGCAGGAGGGCAACGAGACACGGCAGGAGATGGGGCGCGACGCGTTCCTCCGCCGGGTCTGGCAGTGGAAGGCGGAAAGCGGCGGGACCATCACCACGCCAGCTTCGCCGCCTCGGCGCCTCGCTCGACTGGCCGCGCGAGCGCTTCACCATGGACGAGGGCCTGTCCCGCGCGGTGCGCGAGGTGTTCGTCACGCTCTATCGCGAGGGGCTGATCTATCGCGACCGTCGGCTGGTGAACTGGGACCCGAAGCTGCAGACCGCGATCTCCGACCTCGAGGTCGAGAGCCGGGAGATCCGCGGCAGCCTCTGGCATCTCCGCTACCCGATCGAGGGCGAGGCCGACCGGTTCATCGTCGTCGCGACCACCCGGCCGGAGACCATGCTCGGCGACGTCGCGGTCGCCGTCCACCCGGAGGACGCGCGCTACCGCGACCTCGTCGGCCGGCACGCGATCCTGCCCCTGGTCGGCCGCCGCATCCCGATCATCGCCGACCCCTACTCGGACCCGGAGAAAGGCACCGGGGCGGTCAAGATCACCCCCGCCCACGACTTCAACGACTTCGCGGTCGGCCAGCGGCACGGGCTCGCCATGCCCAGCGTGCTCGACCGCGAGGGCCGGGTCACGCTGGCCGAGATCGAGGGCGACGACCCGTTCCTCCGCTCGCTCGACGGCCAGGACCGGTTCGCCGCCCGCAAGGCGATCGTCGCCGAGTTGGAGGCGCGCGGCCTGCTCGAGCGGATCGAGCCGCACACCCACCAGGTCCCGCACGGCGACCGCTCCGGCGTGCCGATCGAGCCGCTGCTGACCACGCAGTGGTATTGCAATGCCGGCGAGCTGGCGAAGGCCGCGATCGAGGCGGTTGAGACCGGCCGCACCCGCTTCGTCCCCGCGCAATGGGAGAACACGTTCTTCGCCTGGATGCGCGACATCCAGCCCTGGTGCATCAGCCGCCAGCTCTGGTGGGGCCACCGCATCCCCGCCTGGTTCGGCCCCGACGGGCAGGTCTTCGTCGCCCATGACGAGGACGAGGCGAAGGCATCCGCCCGCGCCCATTACGGCCGGGACGAGGCGCTGACCCAGGACGAGGACGTGCTCGACACTTGGTTCAGCTCCGCGCTTTGGCCGTTCTCCACCCTGGGCTGGCCCGACCGCACCCCGGAACTCGCCCGTTACTACCCCGGCGACGTGCTGGTCACCGGGTTCGACATCATCTTCTTCTGGGTCGCCCGGATGATGATGATGGGGCTGCACTTCATGGGCGAGGTGCCGTTCCGCGACGTCTACATCCACGGCCTCGTGCGCGACGAGCGCGGGCAGAAGATGTCGAAGTCGAAGGGCAACGTCATCGACCCGCTCGAACTGATGGACGAGTTCGGCACCGACGCGCTGCGCTTCACCGTCTGCGCGCTGACCGGGCCCGGCCGCGACATCAAGCTCGGCCGCTCGACCGTCGAGAGCTACCGCAGCTTCGTCACCAAGATCTGGAACGCCGCGCGCTTCTGCGAGATGAACGGCGTCGCCCCCGCCGCCGGGTTCGACCCGGCCACCGCCAGCTCGCCGCTCTGCCGCTGGATGCTCGACGCGCTCAACACCGCGATCGCCGACGCCACCGCCGCGCTCGAGGCCTACCGCTTCAACGACTACGCCGCCGCCTGCTACCGCACGACCTGGAACGATTTCTGCGACTGGTTCCTGGAGTTCGCCAAGCCCGTGCTGAACGGGCCGGACGGCCCGGCCAAGGACGAGGTGCGCGCGACCGCTTCCCATGTGCTGGGCGTGCTGCTCCGGCTGCTGCACCCGGCCATGCCGTTCGTCACCGAGTATCTGTGGGACGAGCTCGGCTACGGGCCGACGTGCAGCCTGATCCGCGCGCCGTGGCCGACGCCCTTTCGTCACCGAGCCCGAGCTGGCGCGGGCGGAGCTCGACTGGGTGGTCCGCCTGGTCGGCGAGGTGCGGGCGGTGCGGGCGGAGATGAACGTCGCCCCGTCCGCGCTGGCCCCGGTGCTGCTCCGCGACGCGCGGCCGGAAACGCTCGCCCGCGCGCAGGCCTGGTCGGAAGCGATCCGGCGCATGGCCCGCGCCTCCGAGGTCGGCCCGCTCGATGGCGCCTTGCCGCCCGGCAGCGCGCAGGCGGTGCTGGACGAGGCGACGGTGGTGATCCCGCTGGCCGGGCTGATCGACCTGGAGGCCGAGCGGGCCCGGCTGCAAAAGGACCGCGCCCGCGCGCTGGCCGAGGCCGAGAAGGTCGCGCGCAAGCTCGACAACGCCGACTTCGTCCGCCGCGCGCCGCCGGAGGTGGTCGCCGACAACCGCGAGCGCCTCGGCAGGCTTCGAGCAGGAAGCGGCGCGGCTCGACACCGCGATCGCCCGCATCGCGCCGGTTCCGGCGTGATATAACCGACTGAGGGAACAGAGGGCGGCGCTCATGCCAGAAGCCGACACGATCGCTGTTGACGCACCTGCCGCCCGCGGCGGCCGATCCTGGGTCGATCGCCTCTGGTCCACCATCGCCGACCGCGGCCGGCCCTACGCGTCCGTCCCGTCGCAGAGCATCCCGCCGGTCGAGCGCGCCCGGCAGCTCGCCTCCACCCTGCTGTCAGAGCGCGGCGAGGCATCCGGTGCGGCCATCGCGCGCGAGCTGCACACCGTGTTGCGCGAGCTTGGGCCCGAGGATCGGCTCGAGTTCTACCGCTTCCTCGCCGGCAACTTCCTTCCCGACGAGGGCCGGCTCCGCACCGCCGCGGAGGCCTACCTCGCCGAGCCCACGCCGGAGCGCGCCGCCGCGCTCGCGGCAGGCCGCGGAGCCCGCCCGGCAAGAGCTGCTCCGCCGCATGAACCTCTCGCCCGGCGGCACCGCGGCGCTGGTCGCCATGCGCCGCGACCTGCTCACCCATCTGCGCGCCGAGCCCGGCCTGCGCCTGCTCGACGCCGACCTGCGGCACCTGCTCGCCTCCTGGTTCAACCGCGGCTTCCTCGAGCTGCGGCGCATCGACTGGCAGACCCCGGCCGCGATCCTGGAAAAGCTGATCACCTACGAGGCGGTGCACGAGATCCAAGGCTGGGAAGATCTGCGCCGCCGCCTGGCGCCCGACCGGCGCTGCTTCGCCTTTTTCCACCCGGGGCTGCCCGGCGACCCGCTGATCTTCGTGGAAGTGGCGTTGACGGAGGGTTTGGCCACCTCCGTCCAGCCGTTGCTCGCCCGCGAAGGCGACGAGTCCGCC
Source organism: uncultured Alphaproteobacteria bacterium (assembly GCA_963708585.1). Classification (GTDB taxonomy): domain Bacteria; phylum Pseudomonadota; class Alphaproteobacteria; order Acetobacterales; family Acetobacteraceae; genus JAVVHH01. The sequence goes on from CAVPSW010000003.1 coordinate 281,103, forward strand.
GAGCGGGAGCGGGCCGCGCGCGCCGACACCGCGATCTTCTACTCGATCTCGAACTGCCAGGACGGGCTGCGCGGCATCTCGTTCGGCAATTTCCTCATCAAGCAGGTGGTGGAGGAGCTGAAGGCCGAGCTTCCCCGACTGCGCCGCTTCTCGACCCTCTCGCCGGTGCCCGGGCCTGCGCCGCTGGGCGGAGAAGCAGGAGGGCGCGGTCCCGCCGCGAAGCGGGGCCGCGCCGATGCGGTGCCACCCGACGAGGCCCGCGACTCGCTGCTCCGCCTCTGCGCACGCTACCTGACCACGGGAGCGACGGCCGGACCACGCTCGACCCGGTCGCGCGCTTCCACCTCGGCAACGGCGCCCGGCTCGAGCGCATCAACTGGCGCGGCAACACCGCCCCGCGCGGCCTGCGCGAGTCCTACGGGATCATGGTCAACTACCTCTACGATCCCGACCAGATCGAGGCCAACCACGAGGCCTTCGTCCACGGCACCGTGGTCCGCTCCCGCGAGGTCGACGCCCTATTGCGCGCACCGGACCCGACGCCAGCCGCGCCCCGCTCGCGCAAGGGCTGATCCGCCCCGCCGCCATTTGACGAAACCCGAGCCGGGCCACGACACTTCGGGCACCAAACACGGCGGTCAACGCCCCACGCCCCTTTTGGAGAGGAAGCGCATGTCCTTTGGCGCCGCGTCCGGCATCGGCCCGATTCCGCCGGCCCGCACCCGCACGCCGCTGAATCGCCAGCAGATCTCGGGTTCTGGGCCGCCTGGTTCGGCTGGATGCTGGACGGCATGGATTCCGTGATCTACGCGCTGGTGCTCGGCCCGGCGCTGGCCGAGCTGCTGCCGCGCTCGGGCTACGCCGCGGCGCCGGCCGATATCGCTTTCGCCGGGTCGCTGATGTTCGCGCTGTTCCTGGTCGGCTGGGGCCTTTCGTTCATCTGGGGCCCGATCGCCGACCGGTTCGGCCGCACCAAGTCGCTGGCCGCGACGGTGCTGGTCTATGCCGTGTTCACCGGCGCCGCGGCGTTCGCGCCGAACGTGTGGGTGCTGGCGCTGTTCCGCTTCCTGGCCGGCATCGGCGTCGGCGGCGAATGGGCGATGGCGGGCACCTACGTCGCCGAGGCCTGGCCGGAGGACCGGCGCAAGATGGGCGCGGGCTATCTGCAGACCGGCTACTATTTCGGCTTCTTCGTCGCCGCCGCGCTCAATTTCACCGTCGGCGCCAGTTCGGCTGGCGCGCGATGTTCCTGTGCGGCCTGGTCCCGGTCGTGGTCTCGATCGTGCACCCTGGCCGGCGTCAAGGAGCCGGAGCGCTGGGAGCACCGGCACGAGGAGCAGGTGGCCACGCATCGCAGGCGCTCACCCGCTCGCCGACGATCTTCGCAGCGCCAGTATCTCCGCACCACTCTGGTCATGTCGGGGCTGCTGACGGTCGCCATCATCGGCCTCTGGGCCGGGGCGGTGTATGAGCCGACCGCGCATCGTGTTCCTGTCGCGCCGGGCCGGGATGGCGCCGCCCGAGGCCGCGCGGATGGCGTCTTACGGCACCGGGCTGCTCTCGATCGGCACCATCCTGGGCTGCATCGCCGCGCCGTGGCTGGCGGAGCGGCTGGGGCCGGCGGCCGGCGCTGGCCCTCTATTACGCCGGCATGCTGGTGACGATCGTGCTCGCCTTCGGCTGGGCGTTCTACCTGCCGCCCGGCTCGGCGCTGCCCGCCTTCCTGATCGTGCTGTTCTTCCTCGGCCTGTTCGGCGGCAATTTCGCGTTCTTCAGCCTGTGGCTGCCCGAGCTGTTCGGCACCGAGGTGCGCGGCACGGCGTTCGCGTTCTGCACCTCCGTCGGCCGCTTCATCGGCGCCGGCGTCAACTTCGCCCTTGCCGGGGCGGTCGCCGCCATGGGCACGCTCGGCACCCCGGTCGCCATCACCGCGATCGCCTTCGCGCTCGGCCTCGTGCTGATCCCGCTGGCGCGCGAGACCCGCGGCGAGGCGCTGCCAGACTAGACGCCTCCCCTCTGGACGGGCCGCGGCGCAGCCCGTATCCGCGAAGGGACGCCAGAGGAGACGCCGCATGTTGACCAAGCGCTGGGACAAGTCCCGCCTGCCGTCCCGCCACGTGACCGAGGGGCCGGGGCGGGCGCCGCATCGCTCTTATTACTACGCGATGGGGCTGACCGAGGAGGAGATCAACCAGCCCTTCGTCGGCGTCGCCACGTGCTGGAACGAGGCCGCCCCGTGCAACATCGCGCTCAGCCGGCAGGCGCAGTCGGTCAAGCGCGGCGTGGCCGAGGCCGGCGGCACGCCCCGCGAGTTCACTACCATCACGGTGACCGACGGCATCGCCATGGGCCACCAAGGCATGAAGGCGTCGCTGGTCTCGCGCGAGGTGATCGCCGACAGCGTCGAGCTGACGGTGCGCGGCCATTGCTACGACGCGCTGGTCGGGCTTGCGGGCTGCGACAAGTCGCTGCCGGGCATGATGATGGCGATGCTGCGGCTCAACGTGCCCTCGGTGTTCATGTACGGCGGCTCCATCCTGCCCGGCAGCTTCCACGGCCGCGATGTCACGGTGGTCGACGTGTTCGAAGCGGTGGGCCAGCACGCGGCGGGGCGGATGAGCGACGCGGAGCTGCACGAGCTGGAGTGCGTCGCCTGCCCGAGCGCGGGCGCCTGCGGCGGACAGTTCACCGCCAACACGATGGCAATGGTGAGCGAGGCGATCGGGCTCGCGCTGCCGGGTTCGGCCGGGTCGCCGGCGCCGTACGAGGACCGGGACCGCTGGGCGGCGGAGAGCGGGCGCGCGGTGATGTCGCTGCTCGAGAGCGGGCTGCGGCCGCGCGACATCGTCACCCGCGAGGCGCTGGAGAACGCCGCCGTGGTCGTCGGCGCGACGGGCGGCAGCACCAATGCCGGGCTGCACCTGCCGGCGATGGCGCATGAGGCGGGGATCCGCTTCACCATGGACGACGTGGTCGAGATCATGCGCCGCACGCCGTACATCGCCGACCTCAAGCCCGGCGGCAAATACGTGGCGCTCGACGTGCACAAGATCGGCGGCGTCCCGGTGGTCCTGAAAGCGCTGCTGGACGGCGGCCTGCTCCATGGCGACTGCATGACCGTCTCCGGCCGGACGCTGGCGGAGAACCTGAAGGACGTGGTGTTCCCGGAGGACCAGGACGTGGTCTACCCGGTCTCGCGCGCGATCAGCCGCACCGGCGGGGTGGTCGGGCTCCGCGGCAACCTCGCCCCGGACGGCGCGATCGTGAAGATCGCCGGGCTGCACAGCCTGCAGTTCGAGGGCACCGCGCTCTGCTTCGACAGCGAGGAGGAGGCCTTCGCCGCCGTCGACGCCCGCGCTTACAAGGCCGGGCGACGTCATCGTGGTGCGCTACGAGGGGCCGAAGGGCGGGCCGGGGATGCGCGAGATGCTCTCCACCACCTCGGCGATCTACGGCCAGGGCATGGGCGAGCAGGTCGCCCTGATCACGGATGGCCGCTTCAGCGGCGCGACCCGCGGCTTCTGCGTCGGCCATGTCGGGCCGGAGGCGGCGGTCGGCGGCCCGATCGCGCTGCTCCGCAACGGCGACCGGATCCGGCTCGATGCCGAGAAAGGCACGATCGACGTGCTGCTGCCGGACAGCGAACTGGCCGCCCGCCGCGCCGCCTGGACCCCGCGCGGGACCGACTACAACAGCGGCGCGATTTGGAAATATGCCCAGACAGTCGGCCCCGCCCATCTCGGCGCGGTTACCCACCCCGGTGCCGAGGCCGAGACGCACTGCTACGCGAACATCTGACCGGGTCCGGCCGGGCTGTGATCGCAAGCACAGCCCGGTCGACCCCGATACCCAATCCTCCCCGGAGACGAGGAGGATGGGCCATGTTGGACGGAAAGCACTAGCTCGGACGAGACAGCCGGTTGCCGAGGCCGCGCGGACGCAGCGTCGAGGGAGAAACCTTCGTCTACATGACGAAGGGCGAGCTGTGGCGACCATCCACCGCTCGCCGGAGCTGCCCTCTGCCGGACCGGTGGCAGCTCGCGGCCAAGCTGACCCGGCGCTGATGGTTCGCGCCCGACTCCGCCGGCGCGCTATGGTGGCCGTCGGCGCGCAGTTCCGGGCTGAGCTAGATCGCGAGCCCTTTCGAACGGTCATCGCCGGGCTTGAATTGCTCGCGCTGGATGTCCACTTTGCAAGACGGGATGGCGGCTCCACGTCGAGATGACACCCCGATCGAGCCCGGGCATGACGAGAAGGACGCGGGCGGCATGACGGTATCAGGCGCGAGCGACGCCCTCGGGTGGCGTTCAGCTGAGCTCCACCACCACCGGCACATGGTCCGACGGCTGCGGCTGGTTGCGCTCGTCGCGGTCCGGCTTGGCGCTGACCAGCCGTTCGGCAAGGGCCGGCGAGAGCAGCGCGTGGTCGATCCGCAGGCCGAGGTCCTTCCGCCACGCCCCTGCCTGATAGTCCCAGAACGTGTAGGCCTTGCCCCGCGGCTGCACCGCGCGCACCGCGTCAGTCAGCCCGAGCCACAGCATGCGCCGGAACGCGGCCCGGCTCTCCGGCCGGACCAGCGCATCGCCCGCGGGCAGCGTGCCCGGCGCGAAGTCCTCGTCGGTCGGGCAAACATTATAATCCCCCGCGAACAGGCAGGGCTCGTCGGCCTCGAGTAGCGCCTCCGCCCGGTCGGCTAGGCACGCCATCCAGCGCAGCTTGTAGGCGTAGCCCTCGGCGCCCCCGGAGTTGCCGTTCGGCAGATAGAGGTTGCCGACCGTCACCCCCTCCGTCCGCACCTCGATATAGCGCGCCTGCACGTCGTCGCAGTCCAGGCCCGGCAGGCACCGATGCACCACCTCGACCGGCTGCTTCGCCAGCACCGCGACGCCATTATACGATTTCTGCCCGACCAACTCCGCCCGGTAGCCCAGCGCCTCGAAGGTCAGCGCCGGAAAGTGCTGCGGCTCGCACTTGATCTCCTGGAGCAGCAGCAGGTCCGGCTGCACCCGGCCGAGCCACTCCTGCACGTGCCGCTCGCGCTGGCGGATCGAGTTGACGTTCCAGGTCGCGATCCGCACGGGACTTACTCGACCGAGAAGCTGGTCCCGCACCCGCAGGCGGAGGTCGCGTTCGGGTTCCGCACCGTGAAGTAGGCGCCCATCAGCTCGTCCGCATAGTCGAGCTGCGACCCGGCCAGGAAGTCCATGCTCACCGGGTCGACGAACACCTTGGCCGGCCCGGCCTCGACCACCACGTCGTCGGGCTGCGGCGCCCCGTCCAGCTCGAACCGGTATTGCAGCCCGCTGCACCCGCCCGCGAGCACCGACACCCGCAGCGCCGCCTGGCCTTGCGCCGTGGCGATCTCGGCCACGCGCTCCGCGGCGCGGTCGGTTACCGAGAAAGCGGGCGCGGCGACGGCAGGCTGGCTGTCCATGCCTCTTACATAGCGAGGGGGCGCGGCCTATTGAAGGGTGCGATGCCGCCCCTCGCCCCCTATGCCGTCCGGGCCGAGACCTCGCGCGGGCGGCTCCACCCAGAGCCCGGCGCCGAAGGCCGCAGCCCGTGGCAGCGCGACCGCGACCGGGTCATCCACAGCTCCGCCTTCCGCAAGCTGCAATACAAGACCCAGGTCTTCGTCAACCATGAGGGCGACTACTATCGCACCCGCCTCACCCACAGCATCGAAGTGGCGCAGATCGCCCGCTCCGTCGCCCGCGAGCTCCAACTCGATGAGGACCTGACCGAGGCGCTCGCGCTTGCCCACGACCTCGGCCACACCCCGTTCGGCCATGCCGGCGAGGAGGCGCTGAACGCCTGCATGAAGCCGTTCGGAGGGTTCAGCCACAACGCCCAGAGCCTCAAGGTCGTCACCACGCTGGAGAACCGCTACGCCGCGTTCGACGGGCTGAACCTGACCTGGGAGGCGCTGGAAGGCCTCGCCAAGCACAACGGCCCCTTGCGCGACCCGCCGGCCTTCATCGCCGAATACAGCAAGATCCACCCGCTCGAGCTGCACACCTATCCCTCCGCCGAGGCGCAGGTGGCCGCGACCGCCGACGACGTCGCCTATCACAGCCACGACCTGGACGACGGCATGCGCGCCGGGCTGTTCGGCCCCGACGACATCCAGCACCTGCCCGTGGTCGGCCCGGCGCTGCGCGAGGCGCGGGTGGCGAGCCTCGACGTGCCGCCGCCGCGGCTGCGCCACGAGACCATCCGCCGCGTGATCAACGAGTTCGTCACCGACCTGGTCGAGGAGAGCCGCCGCCGCCTTAGCGCCCGCGCGCCCGCCAATTCCGACGCGATCCGCCGCGCCAAGTCGCCGGTGATCGGCTTCAGCGCCCGGCTGCAGGAGGCGAACGGCGCCATCAAGGAGTTCCTGCACGCCCGGATGTATCGGCACTGGAAGGTCAACCGCATGACCGCCAAGGCGCGCCGGGTCACGGAGGATCTGTTCAGCCTGCTCCAGGCCGACACCAGCCTGCTCCCGGACGGCTGGCGCGCGCTCGCCGGCGAGCGTCCGGACGGGCGGGCCGCCCGCGTCGTGGCAGACTACATCGCGGGCATGACTGACCGCTTCGCGCTGGAAGAGCACCGCCGCCTCACCGACCCGTTCCGCACGGGCTAGTTCACGGAAAGGCTGTCGACCCGCTTCGCCTCTTGCTGTCTGAGGGCGCCAGCGTGGGCGCCCTCGTGACCACGATCAGCGAGCCAATTGGTTCAGCCGCGCTTGCGCCGGAGCAGGCCCACACCCACCAGGCCGCTGCCGAGGACAAGGAGGGACACGGGCTCCGGAACCGCGGCCACGGAGACTGCGTCGAGCGCTGGCCCATAAGCTCCGGTGGCCGGATCGCCCTGGAAGCTCAGCGTCGTCGTGTTTCCGATGGCGACGAAGGTGAATGTCTCGGCGGTCCATCCCATGTTGGTATGGGTCGAGCTGCTCGTGTTGAAGGAGTACGCTGGCAGTGTTGGTGCCCGCGGACGGCCGTCAGGACCTTGACGTTGCTGCTGGGGTTGTCCGGGTTGCCGGCCAGTTCGAAGCTGACCGCGTAATGGGTGCCGGCGACCGTGTCGAACGTCTGAGAGATGGTGCCCGCCGAACCTCCGTTCATGTCCAGGCTGCGCGAGCCGTCAGCCGCCTGCCAATAGGTGCCGATGTAGTCGACCGAGCCGGCCGCGACGGTCCAGCCTGTGATGGCGGTGCTGTTGACGGCGAAAACGGTCGTGAAACCGCCCGGGTCCGTTCCGTTCTCAAAACTTCCGTTCTGGAACGGGGCTGCGTTTGCGGCGCCGCCGATCGCAAGCGCGGCGCTGACCCCAAGAAGAGCGGCCGGCAGCGCCCGGTGATCTTTGGTTGCATGGGCCAAGTAACCTTTTCAAATCTAGGTTACCTGACCAATCGAGCAATTGCTATGCCAGGTTGTAAATCGCTGAGAACACGCGCATTCCCGCCCGGGCCACGGCCAGCAAACGTAAAGTTTACCGACAGGCGGAAGGTCACCGAGCGAACGGCCGAGACGACCACAACTCAACGGGCGTGGCGATCACGCAGGCGTGCCGGGCCGCAGCAACGCTAACCCGCGACGCCGCCCTCGGCCAGTTCCTGCCGCTCGATAACGCGGATTTCCACCGGGGCCACGCCCGGCTGCAACATGCCAAGCCGCTCCGCCACCGCCCGGCTCACATCGAGCATGCGCCCGCGCACATAGGGGCCGCGATCGGTCACCTCCGCCTCCGCGACCCGGCCGTTGCGCAGATTGGTCACCTCGATCACCGTGCCCAGCGGGAGCGTCCGGTGCGCGACGGTGGCCGCCGCCATGTGGAACGGGTGCTGGTTGGCCATCAGCTTCCCTTCATGGAAGCGACCATACCAGCTCGCCTTGCCCCGCTGAGCGGCACAGGCCGGCGCGGCGCCGGCCACGCATAGGCCGGCCGCCAGAAGCCACGAAAATTTCCGTCCACCGATCAGCACCGCTGCTTGCTCTCCCGTCTGCTCCCCACGGCGCCATGCCGCGGAAGCGGCGGCATGCCATTTCGTGCCGCGGGACGGCTACGCCGACGAGAGCAGGGGAGCCATCCACAAACAATGTATTCGCAAATCCTTGCTTCACGAACCGCCATGTTTGGGCAATGTAGATTGTTGCATACCGCCGCGTCTGCCGCATTGCTGCCATAAATGCGCCCAAGCAACGACTGTTTGATCTCCCCTTCTAATGTGCACCGAAGCGCTTTGCCTTCCGAGAGGGTCGAGACCAAGCCTAGCAGTTCAACTCATCGATCCGCCCGCGCTGTCGGGGTCTTAGTGTGGTTGCCGTCCGGCTCGGCATCGGCCACCGTCGATAGCGCCACGCCGGCCGCCTCGGCTTTGAGCGGAGGTCCCCGCCGGCTAACCTACCGCGATGCGCGAATCAGACAGGCTGGAACCTCCCCCGGACGCGGCGGAGCGGCGCCGCGCCCGGCCGGTGACGGTCTATGACGTCGGCCGCCTCCCGCCGCTCGACCTCGCGGCCTACCGCGCCGCGTGCGCCGATCGCGCGTTGGTCGCCTCCGTCACCGTGCCGCCGCGCGACGCCCGGGCCTTCGAGGTCCCCGCCGGCCATGTGTTCCGCATCGTCAGCATCGAGGGCCCGCAGGTCGGCGACCTCAACCTCTGGAATGCGCACGACCTTTCGGAGCGCTTCTGGAGCGGCAAGACCCGGGCGCTCCACGCCACCCACGTGACCTCGGGCGACCGGCTCTGGAGCACGCTGCCCCCGCTCCGCCCGCTCGCCACGATCCTAGAGGACACGCTCGGCTGGTACGGCGCCGACGCGGACGGGGCCCGGGTGCACGACGTGATCGGCACCCGCTGCGACCCCTACACCAATCGGCTGCTCACCGGCCTCGACTACGACCGCTGCTGCCACTCCAACCTGACAAGGGCGCTCGCCGCCGCGCGCGGCCTTCCGCTCGCCGAGGCCGAGCGCCACGTGCACGACGTGCTGAACGTGTTCATGTGCACCGGCTTCACTCGCGACACGCAGCAGTATTTCATGAAGGCGAGCCCGGTCCGCCCCGGCGACTCCCTCGAGTTCTTCGCCGAGATCGACTTGCTCGGCGCGCTCTCCGCCTGTCCGGGCGGCGACTGCGGCGCCGGCCACTCCGACGATGCGGCGCCGTGCTATCCGCTGCTGGTGGAAATCTACCGACCCGCGACGTCACCGCCGGGCTGGCAGCCGCCGACGCCGAACCCCTATCCGGGGCCCATAAACTGCTCTAAAGCCCGGCCCATGCCCGAGAACATCTACGCTCGCGTGCGCGCGGCCGCGCTCGACGCACTGCGCCAGGCCGTACCCGATCTGCCGGACGACGTCGCCGCCCGCGTCGAGGTCAGCCCGGCGCGCGAGCTGCAACACGGCGACATGGCCACCAACGCCGCCATGGTCTCCGCCAAGGCCGCCTGCCGCCCGCCCAAGCAACTCGCCGAGGCGCTCGCGGCGGCGCTGGCCGACGGGGCGGACGTGCTCCGCGCCGAGCCGGCCGGGCCGGGCTTCGTGAACCTCATCGCTCCGGCCGGAAGCGCTGATCGCCACCGTCCCGGCGATCCTGCGCGAGGAGGAGCGGTTCGGCGACAGCACGGTCGGCGGCGCGCTGGCGGTCAACGTCGAATACGTCTCTGCCAACCCGACCGGGCCGCTGCATATCGGCCACTGCCGCGGCGCGGTGGTGGGCGACGCGCTGGCCAACCTGCTGCACAAGGCCGGGTTCGCCGTCACCAAGGAGTATTACATCAACGACGCCGGCGCCCAGGTCGCCGCCCTCGCCTGGGCCGCGTACTGGCGCTACCTCCAGGCGCTCGGCACCTTGCTTTCGGAGGAGGAATTCGCCGCCGCCACGCCAACCGGGCTGCAGTACCGCGGCGACTACCTCCTCCCGGTCGGCGAGGCCCTCAGGGCCGCCCACGGCGACCGGCTCGCCGGCCCCGGCGCCACCGTCGCCGACCCGGCGCTGTGGTTCGATACGGTCCGCGACTTCGCCGTCTCCGCCATGATGGACTCGATCCGCGCCGACCTCGACGCGCTCGGCGTCCGCTTCGACGTCTTCACCAGCGAGCGCGCCCTGCTCGAGCGCGGCGAGGCCGACACGGTGATCGAGCGGCTTCGGGCGCAGGACCTGGTCTACGAGGGCGTGCTCGAGCCGCCCAAGGGCAAGCTGCCGGAGGATTGGGAGCCGCGCGAACAGACCCTGTTCCGCTCGACCCTGTTCGGCGACGACGTGGACCGGCCGCTGCGCAAGTCCGACGGCTCCAACACCTACTTCGCCAACGACATCGCCAACCACGCCGATAAGATGGAACGCGGCGCCGAGCTGATGATCGACGTCTGGGGCGCCGACCACGGCGGCTATGTCTCCCGCATGAAGGCCGCCGTCCGCGCGCTCGCCGGCAACGGGCCCCAGCGGCTCGAGATCGTCCTCTGCCAGATCGTCCACGTCCTCCGCGGCGGCGAGCCGGTCCGCATGTCCAAGCGCGCCGGCACCTACGTGACCCTCGCCGACCTGCTGGAATGGGTCGGCCGCGACGCGGTGCGGTTCACCATGCTGACCCGCAAGTCCGACGCGCAGATGGAGTTCGACCTCGACGCGGTGGTGGCGCAGACGCGCGAGAACCCGGTGTTTTATGTGCAATACGCCCACGCCCGCTGCCGCTCGGTGCTGAGGCTGGCCGAGCAGGAGGGCTACGATGTCTCCCATGCGGCGCTCGCTGCCGTCCCGCTCGACAGCCTCGGCGCCGACGCGGAACTCGCCCTGATCCGCCGCCTGGCGAGCTGGCCGCGCACCGTCGAAGGCGCCGCGCTGGCCCAAGAGCCGCACCGAATCGCGTTTTACCTCTATGATCTAGCCGGCGACTTTCATATGCTGTGGAACCGCGGGCGGGACGATTCGACCCTTCGTTTCCTCCAGGCGGACCGGGCGGCAGAGACAAGGGCGCGGCTCGCCCTGGTCGCCGCCACGGCCATCACAATCCGCTCCGGGCTCGAGGTGCTCGGGGTCACGCCGGTCGAGGAGATGCGCTGACCATGTCGGACGACATCAGCATTCCCCGGACGATGTCCCGCCTTGGGCAAGAGCAGCCCCGCGCGTCGTTCACCCATTCCTACCGCACCCGCCGCAGCAGCGGCATGGATTCCGGGACCAAGCATCTGACGATCGCGGCCGGCGGGCTCGGTCTGCTGCTCGCGCTCGGCATGGGCGCCTGGTCCACCATGGGTCATACCGTCCGGGGCGTCCCCGTGATCGAGGCCGATAGCCGGCCGCTCCGGGTCAAGCCGGACAACCCCGGTGGCATGACCGTGGTCGGCGCCAACGAGCAGATCATGAGCAGCGGCGACGGCGATGGCGGGGGCGACATGGCGCCGCCGCCGGAGCAGCCGGACCCGCAAGCCCTGCGCGCCCAGATGCAGCTCTCGGCGGCGACCCCGGCGCCCGCGCCGACACAAGCGCCGGACCCGGCCGTCACGCAACCGGCGCCGCCCCCGGCGACCCCGGTCTCCGCACCGGGCAAAGACATCGCCGCGCCGGTCGAGGCGGCCGTCGTCCTCCCCGCACCGGTTCCGGCCGCACGGCCCGCCCCGCCGCCGCTCCCGCCGCTGGCGTCGGGGACCATGGTGCAGATCGCCGCCGTGGACAGCGAGGCCGCGGCCAACACCGAGTGGACCCGGCTGCAGCATAAGATGCCGGACGTGCTGGGCGACCGCCGCCCGGTGATCCAGCACGCCGAGCACGACGGCAAGGCGATCTGGCGCATCCGCACCGGCGGTTTCGCCGATATCGCGGACGCGACCGCCTTCTGCGCCAAGGTCCGCGCCAAGGGCGCGGGCTGCTCGCTCGCGAGCTTCTGACCGCTCAGTGAGGGCCGCGATCGTCGGCCTGTCCGGGCCGACGCTGCTGGCCGAGGAGGCGGCACTGCTGCGCGCGCTGCCGCCGGCCGGGGTGATCCTGTTCGCGCGCAATGTCGTCGATCCGCCGCAGCTCCGGGCGCTTACCGCCGCCTTGCGCGAGGTCCTGCCGGAGGGCGCGGTCATCGCCGTGGATCAGGAGGGCGGCCGGGTCGCCCGGCTGCGCCCGCCGCACTGGCGCGCGCATCCGCCAGCCGCCGCGATCGGCGCGCTGGCCCCGGACGCCGGGCTCCGCGCGGCTTGGCTCACCGGGGCGCTGATCGGTCTCGACTGCGCGGACGCCGGCATCGGCCTCGCCTTCGCCCCCGTGCTGGATCTGCGCGTCTCCGGCGCGAGCGACGTGATCGGCGACCGCGCTTTCGGGTCCGACCCGGCCACCGTCGCCGCCCTCGGCGCCGCGATGGCCGAGGGCTTGCTCGCCGCCGGCGTGCTCCCCTGCGCTAAGCACGCGCCGGGTCACGGAAGGGCGGAGGTGGACAGCCATCACGCGCTGCCGACCGTGCCCGCGGACGCGCCGCTGGCGGACGACCTCGCGCCATTCGCCGCCTGCGCCGGCCTGCCATGGATGATGACGGCGCATCTCCTATATCTTGCCTTCGACTCGGAACGGCCGGGAACGTTGTCCCCGGCCGTTATTGCTGCGGTGATCCGGGAGCGGATCGGGTTCGAGGGGGTTCTCGTGTCGGACGATCTGGCCATGCGGGCGCTGCGGGGCGCGCCGGGCGACCTCGCGGCCGCCGCGCTCGCCGCGGGGTGCGACCTGGCGCTGCACTGCACCGGCGTGCTCGCCGACAGTGAGGCCGTGCTGCGGGCGGTCCCCGACGCTTCCGGCCGCACCGAGCGGCGCCTCGCATCCGCTCGGGCGCTGGCCGCAAGAAGCCGCATCCCGCTCGACCCGGCAGCACTCGCGGCGGAGCGGGAACGCCTGCTGCCGTGCTGAACGCCATCGGCCTGCTCTTGATGGCGGCGGTCCCGGTGATCGTCGCCATCACGCTGCACGAGGCCGCGCACGGCTATGCGGCGCTCGCCCTCGGCGACGACACGGCCCGCCAGGCCGGGCGGCTCTCGCTCAACCCGCTTCGCCATGTCGACCCGTTCGGCACCATCCTGCTGCCGGGGGCGCTGCTGCTCGGGCAGATCCTGACGCTGGGCCGGGTCGTGTTCATGTTCGGCTGGGCCAAGCCGGTGCCGGTGTCGGCCTGGCGGTTCCGCTACCCGCGGCAGGGCATGGCGGTGGTCGCCGCCGCCGGGCCGGCGATGAACTTCTTCCTCGCCTGGCTCGCGGCGGTCGCGCTGCACGTGACTGGCTACGTCCCGGCGCGCGATCGGCGACCGGATCGGCGACGTGCTGGACCTGTTCATCCTGTCCAACCTCGTGCTCGGCCTGTTCAACCTGCTGCCGGTCCCGCCGCTCGACGGCGGGCGGATCGTGGTCGGCGTGCTGCCGGAGCCGTTGGCGCTGGCCTGGGCGCGGCTGGAGCGGGCCGGGCTCGTGCTAGTGCTGCTGGTCGTGTTCGTCCTGCCGCGGCTGCTCCCCGAGTTCGGCATCCGTTGGAACCCGGTCGGCGACGCGCTCGAGCGCGTGCTTCCCTGGGCCTGGAGCATCGTCAACCGGCTGGCGGGCTGGAATGGCTGACGAGCCGGTCCTCCTGCTGCATCTGGACGGGTTCGAGGGCCCGATGGACCTCCTGCTCGAACTGGCGCGCGGGCAGAAGGTCGATCTCCACCGCATCTCGGTGCTCCAACTGGTCGAGCAGTATCTCGAGGCCATCGAGGGGGCGCGGCGGGTGCGGCTGGAGCTGGCGGCGGATTGGCTGGTGATGGCCGCGTGGCTGGCCTGGCTGAAATCGCGCCTGCTGCTCCCGCCGGGAACGGACGAGGCCGAGGAGGGCGAGGAAGCGGCGGAGCTTCTGGCCGGGCGGCTCGAGGCGCTGGAGCGCGTGCGGGCGCTCGCCGCCTGGCTCGGCGCGCGGGTGCAGCTCGGTCTCGACACCTTTGCCCGAGGCGCGCCGGAATCACTGGTCGCGTTCGACCGGACCAGGCTCGCCGCCGACCTGCCCGGCCTGCTGCGCGCCTATGCCGGGGCGCGCCGCCGGGCCGTCGCGCGCACGCCCTACACGCCGCACCGGGCGCCCTTGTGGACGGTCGCCGACGCGCTCGGGCGGCTCGGCCGCATGCTCGGCCGGCTCCGGCACTGGACGGCGCTCGACCAGTTCCTCCCGCCGCTCCCCGCCGACCCGGTGCAGCGCCGCGCCGCGATGGCCAGCACGCTGCTGGCCGGGCTCGAGCTCGCCCGCACCGGCGCCGCCGACCTCCGCCAGGAGGCGGCGTTCGACCCCATCCTGGTCCGGGCGGTGGGACCGTGAGCGCGCCGGAGGCGGCCGTGCGCCTGGCCGAAGCGCTGATCTTCGCCAGCGCCGAGCCGGTCGGCCCGGCCGCGCTCGCCCGCGCCCTGCCGGACGACGCGGAGGTCGAGCCGGTGATCGCCGCGCTCCAGGCCCGCTACGCCGGTCGCGGCGTGGAGCTGGTCGAGGCCGCGGGGGGCTGGATGTTCCGCACCGCGCCCGACCTCGCGCCGCTGCTGACCCGCGTCGTGCAGCAGAAGCGCCGCCTCCCGCGGGCCGCGATGGAGACGCTGGCCGTCATCGCCTACCACCAGCCGGTGACGAGGACGGAGATCGAGGGGATCCGCGGCGCGAGCCTCGGCCAAGGGGTGGTGGAAGCGCTGCTCGAGGCCGGGCTGATCGAGCCGCGCGGGCGCAAGGAGGTGCCGGGCCGCCCCACGCTCTGGGGCACGACGCCGGCCTTCCTGACCCAATTCGGCCTCAAGGACCTCCGCGAACTGCCCCGCCGCGAGGACCTGCTGGGCGAGGCCACCGGCTAGTTACGGGCCGCCGCGGCCCGTGCTAGAACGCCGCCATGTTTGACTTTGCCTGGTCCGAGATTGCGCTGATCGGGATCGTGGCCCTGGTCATGATCGGGCCGAAGGACCTGCCCGTCGCCATCAAGACCGTCGCCGCAACCATCAAGAAGGCCCGTCGCATGGCGGGCGAGTTCCAGACCCATGTGGACGAGATGGTGCGCGAGGCGAACCTCCAGGAGGTCCGCGATCAGGTGAACGAGATCCGCCGCATGGACCTCAAGGGCCAGATCCTCAAGGCGGTCGACAATGACGGCACCATCCGCAAGACCCTGTCGGAGCCGGTAATGGACTTCTCCCCGCCGCCCCCGCCGGTACCGGTCCACGACACGGCGCCCCCGCCGCCCTTGCCCGAAATCCCCGTCGAGGCCCGCCCCGACCCGGCGCCGTCCCTCGCCGCGCCCGCCTTCATCCCACCCGGATGCGCGCCGGCTGTCGCCACTTCGGTGCCGGCCGCGCCCGCCTTCGTCCCGCCCTCCCCGGCGCACACCGAGCACGCCTGACCGGCGCCGCTCCGTCCGGCTTCACACGTGGCAAAGATCCTGGCCGACCAAGACAACGATCCGATCGACGACAAGCCGATGCCGCTGCTCGAGCACTTGATCGAGCTGCGCCGCCGACTGCTGTGGTCGGCCGTCGCGTTCCTCGTCTGCTTCGGGGTCTGCTACTACTTCAGCCGCGAGATCTATTCCTTCTTGGTCGAGCCGCTGGCCCACATCCTCGAGCAGCGCGGCGGCAACCGCCGGATGATCTACACGCAGCTGTACGAGGCGTTCTTCACCTATTTGCGGGTGGCGTTCTTCGGCGCGGCGTTCATCTCGTTCCCCGTCGTCGCCAGCCAGGTCTACCTGTTCGTCGCCCCCGGGCTCTACCGGAGCGAGAAGCGCGCGATCGTGCCGTTCCTGTTCGCGACCCCGGTGCTGTTCCTGCTCGGCGCTGCGCTGGCCTACTACTTCGTGTTCCCCGCCGCCTGGCGGTTCTTCCTCAGCTTCGAGACCCCGACCGGCGCCGGCGGCCTGCCGATCGAGCTGGAAGCCAAGGTCAGCGAATACCTGAACCTGGTGATGAAGCTGATTTTCGCGTTCGGCATCGCCTTCCAGCTTCCGGTGCTGCTGACCCTGCTGGCCAAGGTCGGCATCGTCACCTCCAAGGGGCTCAAGCGCTACCGGCGCTATGCCTATGTCGGCATGTTCATCATCGCCGCGATCATCACGCCGCCGGACGTGATCACCCAGAGCGGCCTCGCCCTGCCGCTGATCGCGCTCTACGAGATCTCGATCCAGTGCGCCCGCATGGTCGAGCCCAAACCGGTCGAGATCTAGGTCGCGGATCGATCATGACCGCCATGCCTCGTCACCCCCGGGCTCGTCCCGGGGGCCCACGCTGCCGCCCGACGGCGATCGCCGGGGCAAGCCCGGCGAGGACGATCCGGCCGAGATCCGGGCCCGGTGCAGAGCCCGTGCGGTCAGACGACCAATCCGCCCGGCGCAGTGATGGCCTGACTCGCTCCGACGGCGGCATCGGCCTGTTCAAATGCAGCTCTGGCCTCCGCGACCTGCGCATGACCGCGCTCAATGTCGGCGGGAGTCGCGCCGGTGAACGGCCGATCGTTTTCAAGCGCGACTGCAAGGCGCTGAGCCGCGGCGTCCGCAGCGGCCTGACTGACGTGGACTGCACCAATGGCTTCGAGCGACATGGGTTCACCTCCAGCAGAAGCGCCTTCGATGCTGGAGCAGCAAGCGTAAACCATTGGTTAATCTCACGCCCTCGTGATGAGCATGCCTTGACCCCTAAGCGTGTTCCCGAACCCGGAGCCTAGATGCACGACCTCCGCGCCATCCGGCAGGACCCGGCCGGCTTCGACCGTGACCTCGCGCGCCGCGGCCTGGCTCCGCGCGCTCAGGCGATCCTCGAACTCGACGCGGAGCGCCGGGCCGCGCTGACGGCGGTCGGCGAGGGCCAGGCGCAACGCAATGCGCTGGCCAAGCGCGTGGGCCAGGGGCGCCGCACCGGCGAGGACACCGCGGCGCTGGAGGCCGAAGCCGCCGCCTTGCGCGACCAGATGGCCGAGTTGGAACGCCGCGCCGAGGCGCTGGATGCCGCCATCCGCGCCGAGTTGGAGGTGCTGCCGAACCGTCTCGACCCCGACGTCCCGGACGGCGCGGACGAGAGCGCGAATGTCGTGCTCAAGCAGGTCGGCGAGCCTCGCGAACCCCCGTTCCCGCCCAAGGAGCACTTCGAGCTCGGCGAGGCGCTGGGCGGCATGGACTTCGAGTCCGCCGCCCGCATGTCCGGCGCCCGCTTCACCATTCTCCGCGGCCAGCTTGCCCGCATGGAGCGCGCCCTCGGCCAGTTCATGCTCGACCTCCACACCGGCGAGCACGGCTACACCGAGGTCGGCGTGCCCTTGCTGGTCAACGACGCCGCCGCCTACGGCACCGACAAGCTGCCGAAATTCGCCGACGACCTGTTCCGCACCACGGACGGGCGCTGGCTGATCCCAACCGCGGAGGTCCCGCTCACCTCCCTGGTCATGGACCAGATCGTGCCGGAAGCCCGGCTGCCGCTCCGCGTCACCGCGCTCTCCGAATGCTTCCGCAGCGAGGCCGGCGCGGCCGGGCGGGACACGCGCGGCATGCTGCGGCAGCACCAGTTCCGGAAGGTCGAGCTGGTCAGCATGACCCGCCCCGACGAGAGCGCGGCGGAGCATGAGCGCATGACCGCGTGCGCCGAGGCGGTGCTGGCCGCACTCGGCCTCGCCTTCCGCCGGGTCGTGCTGTGCGCGGGCGACACCGGCTTCGGCGCCGCCAAGACCTACGATCTCGAAGTCTGGCTGCCCGGCCAGAAAGCCTGGCGGGAGATCAGCTCCTGCTCCAACACCCGCGACTTCCAGGCCCGCCGCATGGGCTCCCGGATGCGCGGGGCCGACGGCAAGGCGTCCGGCTTCCTCCATACGCTGAACGGCTCCGGCGTCGCCGTCGGCCGCGCCCTGATCGCGGTGATGGAGACGTATCAGGACGAAGCCGGCGCGATCGCGGTGCCCGACGCGCTTCGCCCCTACATGGGCGGGCTCGAGCGGATCTCAGCCGAACGCGGGTGAGAACCGCCCGAACGCGGCGCGAGGCGGCGCCGGCGTGCAGGAGGCGAAGTAGACCACGGCGACCCAGCCCAGCGCCGCTCCGATCTGGAACGCCGACCGCAGCCCGCCCTCCGGCAGCAGGAACGCCACCGCGCCCGGCGCGACCAGCAGCCAGGCCAGGCGCTGCGGCCGCAGCGTGATCCGGTACACGTTCATCGTGCCGCGCCGTGCGCCTCGTGCGGCCCGCCCAATCATCGCCCGCGCCGCGTCCGCGCCGCCATAGGCGAGCACCGCCGCGCCCACCGCGATCGTGATCCGCAGCGGATCACTGAAGGTGGAGAAGTCGCAGGCAAGCACCGCCGTTTGCAGGACGACGGCCGCCGCCAGGGATAGCCGGGCCAGGCCGAAACAGTCGAGCAACGGCTCGAGCCGGTCGGCGATGGGCTGGAAGGTGCGCTCAAGCAACCAGGTGTCGACGTCCACGGGGGAATCTCCGGAAAATCTGCCCCGGAGTTTTCCCGGCCGTTAATTCGCCGTTAAGATATCGTCCTTCGAGAGCGGACGCAACGACTTACGCATCGTCAGCGCCGCTCCCACCGCCTCACGCAGGCTGCGCGAATCGAACGGCTTCGGCAAGAACACCACGTCCTCCAGCGTGTCCTCGATCCGGCCAGACGCGACCACGACCGGCAAGCCCGGCACGGCGTCGCGCGCACGCTGGATCAGCTCCAGCCCGTCCATGTCCGGCAAGCCGAGATCCGCGATCAGCAGGTCCGGGGCCGGAACCAGACACGCCAGCGCGCCCGCCCCGTCCTCGGCCTGCACCACCTCGAAGCCAAGGTCGCTCAGCGCGTCCGCCACGGTGGTGCGGATCAGCTCCTCGTCCTCGACGAGCAGCACAAGGCGGGCTCGGTCGGTCCGCCGCCCCGCCTCCAAGACGCCGTGCAGCGCCCGGCCGAGATCCTCGGTCAGCCACGGCTTGCCCAGCAGCCCGACCTCGCCCCCGAGTTTGTTGCCGCGCGTCACCGCGTCGCCCGTGTAGCCGGAGGTGAACAGAACCCCGAGCCGCGGCACCAGCGCACGCGCCCGCAGCTCCAGCTCGCGCGCGGTGACCGAGCCCGGCATCACCACGTCGGTGAAGATCGCCGCCGGGCGCAGCCCGTCCTCGAGCAACGCGAGCGCCTCGTCCGCGCTGCCCGCTTCGCGCACCTTGTAGCCCAGCCCAATCAGCGCCGACGTCGCCACTTGGCGCACGGACGCGTCGTCTTCGACCACCAGGATCAGCTCGCCGCGCCCCTGCGGCGCGTGCTCCTCCGACGCCACGGCCGGCTCCGGCTTTTCGGCCGTCCGAGGCAGGTAAAGCCGGGCCGTCGTCCCGTGGCCGACCTGGCTGGAGAGTTCGAGATGCCCGCCCGACTGCTTGGCGAAGCCGAACACCATGGGCAGACCCAGCCCGGTCCCCTTGCCCTCCGGCTTCGTCGTGTAGAACGGCTCCACGGCCCGGCCGAGCTGCTCCTCCGTCATGCCCGTGCCGGTGTCCGTCACCGCCAGCATGACGTAATCGCCGGCGCGGACCTCCCGGTCCCCCGCGGCTTCGCCGAGCGTCGCGTTCGCCACCTCGATCGTGACCCGCCCGCTGGCGATGCCGTCCGGGCGCACCATCGCGTCCCTTGCATTGACGGTCAGGTTCAGCAGCGCCGATTCCAACTGCGCCGGGTCGGCCCGCATCGGCCACGCGCCGGGCTCCAGCTGCAGCTCGAGCTCGACCCCTTCGCCCAGCGCGCGCCGCAGCATGTCCTCCATCCCGTGCAGCAGCCGCGCCGGGTCCAGCGTCCGCGGCGCGAGCGGCTGGCGCCGGGCAAACGCCAGCAGGTGCCGCGTCAACTGCGCGCCCCGCGCCACCCCGGCGCTCGCCGACTGCAGCCGTTGCAGCACCAGGGCGTCGCCGCCGCGCCGGGACAGGTGCTCGAACACCAGCTCCAGGTTCCCGGACACGACCTGGAGGAGATTGTTGAAATCGTGCGCGATGCCGCCCGTCATCTGCCCGAGCAGCTCCATCTTCTGGGCCTGCCGCGCGATCGTCTCCGCCTCCACCCGGCGCGTGATGTCCGTCACCGCCACGATCTGGCCGCCATCCGGCATCCGACTGCGCCAAACCTCCAGCACCCGATCGGCGGACCGCACTTCCGTCACGAGCGGCGCCTCTGCTGGCAAGGTCGCCGTCAATGCTGGGACCTCCAGCGCCGTCGCCGCCGCCACGTCCGCCAGCGCCGCCCCGGTCTCGGGCGGCGACGCGAGCCCGAGCACGGTCGCGAACCGCGCGTTCTGCAGCGCGAGCCGGTCCGTCCGGTCGAACACCGCGACTCCGTCCGGGAAGTGCTCGACCGCCGCCGCCAGCCGCGACGCCTCCCGCTGCTCGCCCTCGCGCGCCCGCAGCAGCGCCGAGCGAACCCTCAGCAACCGTAGCCCGGCGGCGCCCAGCAGCAGCAGCCCGGCCAGCCACGCAAGGAGCGCCCCGAAATTGATCCATTCCTGCCGCTGCTGGAGCCTTTTGTTCCAACGCCTGCGCTCGGCCTCTGCCCGCTCCTCGACCGTGGCGGCGAGCCGCAGCACCTCCGCCGTCCGCACCCCCTGCCCTCCGACCAGCGACGCCCGCGCCGTGGCGAACCCGGCCGTTTGCGCGGTCCGCAATCCCGCCGTCAACTCGTCCAACGCGCCTTGCACCAGCGGCTGCAGCTCCGCCGCCTGCGGCCCCAACCACGACGTGCCCGTCGCGGACCGGTCCAGCTCCTCCAGCAGCCGCGCCACCCGCTCCCGCGCTTGCCGGTACGGTACGAGCATCTCCTCGCGCTCGGTGAGCAGGTAACCGCGTTGGGCGCTCTCGGCGGCCATCAGCGCCGCCAGCTAGGTTTTCTGCCGTCTCCCCCTGGTCGCGCGCGAGCCGGGCCGAGGCCACGAGCTGATCGTCGGAGTTCCAGATCACCACGCTCGCCAGCAGCCCGAAGCCGATCAGGGCGAGGATGATCGTGACCAGCATCCCCGCCTGCCTGCGGATCGGAACCCTCTCCATCCGTCTTGCGCTCACGCGGCGAGCCACACCGGGTCGCGCAGCCGCGCGACGAAGGCGGCGTGCCGCGCCAGTGCGTCCGCGTCGACCTCGACGAACACCGGGCGCCGCTCGCCGACCGCGCCGTACACGACGGCCGGCATCGCTGCCCCTTGATCGTCCGGCAACAGCGTCGGCTGCCGCCCGCCCGTCAGCTCGATATACACGTCCGACAGCAGCCGGCAGTCGAGCAGCGCGTTGTGGCTGGTCCGCTCCGTGAGATCGATGCCGAACCGGCGGCACAGCGCGTCCAGGCTGTTCGGCAGCCCGGGATAGCGTGTCTTGGCCAGCGTCAGCGTGCAAACCGCGCGCTCCGGCGGCAGCGGCGGCAGGCCGGCCCGGCGCAGCTCCGCGTTGAGGAAGGCGAGGTCGAACGGCGCGTTGTGCGCGATCAGCGGCGCATCGCCCAGGAAGTCCAGCAGCGCCGCCGCGATCTCGGCAAAGCGCGGCTTGCCCACGAGGTGCTCGCGGGTGAAGCCGTGCACCCGCGTCGCCTCCTCCGGAACCTCGCGCTCCGGGTCGATCAGCGAATGGAACGTCGCCCCCGTCGGCAGGTCCCGCAGCAGCTCCACGCACGCGACCTCGATGACCCGGTGGTCGCCATCTGGCTCCAACCCGGTCGTCTCGGTATCGACCACCACCGAACGCTGCCCGACCCGCATCAACCCCTCACGCCGCTTCTCGCCCCGCCCTCTCGCAGATTGGCGCGAAGTCTCAGTTCACGATAACATGATGGAGGGCGCGCGTGAGGATTTCTAGGCCGGAACGGCCTCGGGCACGGGAGTGGCGCCGCGCAGGTAGCGGTCCATCACCTCCTGCGGCGCCCCATCGTCCACCACCCGGCCGCTATGCATGCAGATCACCCGCGTGCTCCAGTCCAGCACGATATTCGGCACGTGCGACGAGAGCACCAGGATATCGGCCTTCCGGACCACCGCCTCCAGCCGCGCCGCCGCCTTCTCCATGAACGCCGCGTCGCCGGCCAGCAGCCACTCGTCCATCAGCAGCACCTCCGGATGGATCGCCGTCGCGAGCGCAAAGCCGAGCCGGACGATCATGCCGGCGCTGTAGAATCGCATCGGCAGGTCGAGGAAGTCGCCCAGCTCGGCAAACGTCTCCACGTCTTCCTCGAGCCGGGCGATCGCCTCCCGCCCGAGCCCGTTGTAGAGCCCGCGCAGCGCAATGTTCTCCCGCCCGGTCAGCTCGTTGTTCATGCCGAGCGTCGGGTCGAGCAGCGCCCCGATCCGGCCCTCGACCACAACCCGGCCGCCCACCGGCTCGTAGATCCCGGCCAGCGTGCGCAGCAAGGTGGTCTTGCCCGCCCCGTTGCCGCCGATCAGCCCCAGCCGGTCGCCGCTGCGCAGCTCGAGCGAGACGTCGCGCAGCGCGCTGACCACGATCCGGTGCTTGGCATCCTCCTGCAGCCGGCCGCTCGCGGCCGCGAACACCGTCCGCTTCAGGCTGCGGCTGTTGCCGTGATAGATTGGAAAGTCGACCGAAACGTTCTCGGCCAGGACGTTCGCCATCGCGCTACACCCAGAACGCCAGCCGCGCCCGCGTACGGACGAACATGAACCAGGCGAAGCCGACCAGAAGGGCGCTGTAGCCGAGCGCGGATGCCCAGACCCGCAGCCGGTCCGCCTCCCCCAGCAACGGCCCGCGCACGATTTCCAGCAACGTGTAGAATGGGTTCAGCCAGAGGTACTGCAGCGCCGACCCGTGCAGCAGCTCCGGCTTCCAGATGATCGGGCTGATGAAGAACGCGATCTGGATCACGCTGGCGACGATCGGCGGGATGTCGCGGAACCGCGCCCCGATGGGGCCGAGCAGCAGGCAGATCGCCATCCCGTCCACCACCCAGATCAACAGCCCGGGGATCGCCAGCAGCGCGCGCGGGCCCGGCCAGTCATCGAACCAGGCATAGACCGCGAGGATCACCACCACGTTGTGCAGCAGCACGATCAAGTTGCGCACGACCACCCGCATGGCATGGACCGTGTGCGGCATCCGCATGGAGCGGATCATGCTCTCCGCCGCGGTGAAGCAGACGCAGGCGTCCGTGATCACGGCGGACAGCACGCCCCACAGCACCAGCGAGAGCGCCAGGAACGGCAGGTAGTCGTGTAACTCCATGTTAAACAATCGGGAGTAGAGAACACCGAGCGCCACGACCATCACTGCGGTGGACAGGGTCAACCAGAACGGTCCCAGCATGGACCCCCGATAACGGAGGCGGATGTCGAACCACCCGAGCGCCAGTGCCAGTGGCCAAAGCCGAAACGCGGCGCCGATATCCGCGAGCGCGCGCTCGCGCCGCGCTGCGCCCGCCAGGCCCGATTGCAGGACAAGCGTGCCCGGAATTGCCAATGGGGCCGGCCTGCTGGCCTCCGTTGAACTCAAGCTCATGCGCGCCCCGTACCCGATCGGCGCGGGCGACACAACGCCAGGCCCACGCGGCCCCGCCCTGTCGCTGCCGCGCTACACCGGCTCACTAAAAAGGAGGCCGAGCAGCAGAAAAGGTTTGCCGCGAATCTCGTGCTCGGTTAGGGCATTGGACTGGGTTTCTGCTCGGACGTATCGAGGGATGGCCGTTAAGGTCTCCTTGTCGTCGGAGCGTTGCCTTCCGCGCCTAATACGGAGGCCACGCTTGTCGTTCAAAACCACTGCACAGCTGTTGGGCACGGTCGCGGCCATCGCTCTGCTCGCGGGCTGCTCCGGCAAGCCGCAGGTGACGGCGCAGCAAGAATCCTCCGGCTACCTGTCGCGGGCCGGCCGCAGCTACACTCCGCCGGGTCCGCGCAGCGACCCGTGGGGCCCGTATGTCCGCGAGGCGTCCGCGAAATACGACGTGCCGGAGAAATGGATCCGCGAAGTGATGCGCCAGGAGTCCGGCGGCCATCTCTACGGCCACGGCGGCGAGCTGATCACCTCCGGCGCCGGCGCGATGGGGCTGATGCAGGTCATGCCGGCCACCTATGACGACCTGCGCAGCCGCTACAGCGAGCTCGGGGACGACCCTTACGACCCGCACAACAACATCCTCGCCGGCACCGCCTATCTGCGCGAGATGTACGACATCTACGGCGCGCCCGGCTTCCTGGCGGCCTACAATGCCGGCCCTGGCCGGCTCGACGATTACCTGACCCGCAACCGCACCCTGCCCGCCGAAACAAGGCGCTACGTCGCCTCGATCGGCCCGCGCATCGCCGGCTATGAGCCGCAGCGCCCGTCGCCTGGCGCCCAATACGCCATGAACGCCATCCCGCTCGATATCCCGGCCGGGCCCCGCTACCCGCAGTTCGGCGGGACGCAGTTCGCCAGCGCCGCCCCGGCCGCGCCGATCGTGCTCAATCCGCCGCAGGGTCGCAGGCGCGCGCCGTATTCAGCTACCACCGAGTCACTCCGGGCCGGTCGTCGTGGCCGAGGCGGCGCCGACGCAGCGCTTCATCAAGCTGCAGCCGCCCGCACCCGAGACCGTCGTCGCCCAGTCGATGCAGACGCCGGAGCCGCCGCTTCCCGTGCCGGAGCCCGCCCGGCCGTATATCACGCTGCGTCCGCCGGCGCCCGAGCCCGCCCCGGAGGCGCGCTACGCCGCCCTGGAACCGCCGGTGCACTCGCTGCTCGGCGCCGCCGCCCGCCGCCCGGCGCAAGCGATGCGCGAGCCGGACGAGGACGAGTCGTTGCCTGAGCCGCCCGCTCCCGTGCCGCCGCCGCGCCCGACCCAGTTCGCGCACCGCTCGCTCGGCCGCTCCGGCCCGATCGAGGTGGCCGAGTTCCCCGAGCCGCCGCGCCCGCCGTCGCAGCGCGCGCTCGCCGCGGCCGAGCTCGTCCCGCTCGGCCCGCACAGCCACGGCTTCAGCCTGATCCCGGTCGCCGCCGCGGCCCCGTTCCACCATCCCGTCGCCGGCGGCGGCTCGTGGGCGGTCCAGGTCGGCGCCTTCTCCAACGAGGGTCAGGCCAGCGCCGCCACCGCCATGGCGCGCGAGCATGTCCGCGACGTGCTCGGCTCTGCCCACACCGTCGTCGCCGGCGTCCGGCAACCCGGCGGCACGCTCTACCGCGCCCGCCTCAGCGGCCTCTCGCACGAGGCGGCGGCCGAAGCCTGCGAGCGCCTGAGCCACGCCCGCACCTCCTGCATGGTCGTCTCGCCGGAGGCGCAGCGCTAAACCCGTCCCACCGCCCTCGTCATGCCCGGGCTTGACCCGGGCGTCTCCACCAGAGCGCCTGCCAGGGTTGTCCGGCCGGAAATACGTGGCCCATGCTCGGCCCATGAGCGAGCGTTTCGCCACGCTGGACAGCTTGCTGCAGCCCTCCAGCGTGGCCGTCATCGGCGCCTCCGCCGACCCGACCCGGATCGGCGGCCGCCCAATCCACTACATGCTGAGCCAGCGGTTCGCCGGCGAGATCCTGCCGGTCAATCCCAACCGCAGGGAGATCCAGGGCCTTCCGGCGTTCGCCAGCATCGCCGACCTCCCGCGCACGCCAGACACCGCCATCGTCGCCGTGCCCACGAAGCTCGCGATCGCCGCGGTCGACGAGTTGGGCGCGCGCGGCACCAAGTCCGCCATCGTGTTCACGGCCGGGTTCGCCGAGGCCGACGCGGAAGGCGCCGCGGCCCAAGAGGAGCTGATGGAAGCGGCGCTCCGGCACGGCATGCGGCTGCTCGGGCCCAACTGCCTCGGCCTGTTCAACGCCCGCCACGGCTTCTACGCGATCTTCAGCTCCAGCCTCGAGAGCGGCTGGCCCCAGCCCGGCCGCATCGGCGTCGCCAGCCAGAGCGGCGCCTACGGCACCCACATGTTCGCCGTCGCCCGCAACCGCGGCATCGGCACGCCGATCTGCGTCACCACCGGCAACGAGGGCGACGTCACCGTCGGCGACGTCATCGGCTGGCTGGCGGAGGACGACGAGACCGACGTGATCGCCGCCTATCTCGAGGGCATCCGCGAGGCCGACAGCTTCCTCGCCGCGCTCGAGGCCGCGCGCCGCGCCAGGAAGCCGGTCGTCGTCATGAAGGTCGGCACCTCGGCGATCGGCGCCGACGCCGCGCGCTCGCATACCGCCTCGCTCGTCGGCGACGACCGGGTCACGGACGCGGTGCTGGCCGAGTTCGGCGCCGTGCGCGCCCGCACCACCGAGGAGATGCTCGACATCGCGCTCACCGCGACGCGGCGGATCTACCCCGCCGGCAACACGCTGGGCGTCATCACCATCAGCGGCGGCGCCGGCGTGCTGATCTCGGACGCGGCCGACGGCATCGGCCTACCCCTGCCGCCGATGCCCGACGGCGCCCAGGCCCGGCTCAAGGCGCTGCTGCCGTTCGCCGCGCCGCGCAACCCGGTGGACTGC
This sequence comes from uncultured Alphaproteobacteria bacterium, assembly GCA_963708585.1. Classification (GTDB taxonomy): domain Bacteria; phylum Pseudomonadota; class Alphaproteobacteria; order Acetobacterales; family Acetobacteraceae; genus JAVVHH01. The sequence goes on from CAVPSW010000003.1 coordinate 307,493, forward strand.
ACCGCGCAGGCCTTCAACGACATCACCCTGATCGGGCGCTTCACCGACAGCATGGTCGAGGATGGCGGCTACAGCTCCATCCTCGGCTTCTTCACCCAGGTCGGCGGCTCGCCCACGATCTCGCCTGGCCTGCGCGCCCAGCTCAACGCCACCAAGGACAAGCACCCCGACCGGCTCTACGTGCTCTCCGTCGTCGCCCGGCCGGAGCAGGTCGCGGAATACGAGGCGGACGGGTTCGTCGTATTCGAGGACCCGACCCGCGCCGTGGTCGCGATCGACGCCATGGGCCGCTTCGGCGACGCCTTCGCCCGCGCGCCCGACCCGGCGCCGGCACCATCGGGCAGCGGTCGCGCTACCCGACGCACGCGCCGAGCGAGGCGGAGGCCAAAGCGAGTTCTCGCCGGGTTCGGCATCCCGGCCGCCCCGGAGCAGGCCTGCGCCACGGCCGACGAGGCGGTCGCCGCCGCCGAGCGTTTCGGCTTTCCGGTGGTGATGAAGATCCTCTCGCCCGACATCCTGCACAAATCCGAGGTCGGCGGCGTGCTGCTGGACGTGGACGGGGCCGACGCCGTGCGCGCCGGGTTCGACCTGCTGCTCCAGCGCGCCCGCGCCGCGGCACCGGCGGCGCGGATCGAGGGCGTGCTGGTGGCCAAGCAGCTCCGCGGCGGGATCGAGTGCATCCTCGGCCTGCACCGCGACCCCGTGTTCGGCCCGGTCGCGCTGTTCGGGCTCGGCGGCATCTTCGTCGAGATCCTCGGGGACGTGGCGCTGCACCGCTGCCCGTTCGGGCCGGAGGTCGCCGAGCGCATGATCCGCAGCGTGCGCGGCGCGCCGCTGCTGCTCGGCGCACGCGGGCGCCCGGCGGCCGATATCGGCGCGCTGGCCGCCGCACTCTCGCGCCTCTCGCATTTCGCGGTGGCGGCCGGGCCCCGCCTTCGCTCGCTCGATCTCAACCCGGTGCTCGCGTTACCCGACGGCGCCTACGCGCTCGATGCCGCCATGGAGCTCGACCCCTGCTCGACCACCTGAAGGCCAACAACCGCGCCTGGGCCGCGCGCCGGACCGCGGCCGATCCCGGATTCTTCAAGCGCCTCGTCGGTCAGCAGGCGCCGCAATACCTGTGGATCGGCTGCTCGGACAGCCGCGTGCCGTCGACCGAGATCGTCGACCTCGACCCCGGCGAGATGTTCGTTCACCGCAATGTCGCCAACCTCGCGCCGCCGCAGGACGCCAACTACCTCTCCGTGCTGCAGTTCGCGGTCGATGTCCTTCGGGTCAAGCACGTGCTGGTCGTGGGGCATTACGGCTGCGGCGGCATCCGCGCCGCGGTGAGCGGGCAGCGTCTCGGCCTGGTCGATCACTGGCTGCACCCGATCCGCGAGGTCTACGCCGCCAATCGCGAGGATCTCGAGCGGATCGAAGACGAGACGGCCCGCTATGACCGGCTCTGCGAGCTGAACGTGATGCGCCAGGTCCGCAACGTCGCCTCGGACCTGTTCGTGAGGGACGCCTGGGCGCGCGGCCAGGAGCTCTCGGTCCATGGCTGGGTCTACTCGCTGGAGACCGGGCTGGTGAACGACCTCGGCGTGACCGTCAGCGGCCCCGCGCCGTCCGATGCGGGGTGAGCCAGCCCATGGCGGCGCCGGGCTCCGCGTCCGTGCTGGGCAGATAGGGCTTGATGTCGAGTAGCGCCGTTCCGTCGCGGCAGTCGAGGTAGCGCACGCGGAGCCGCCCCGGGCCGTCGATCCCCTCGAAGGCGACCACGGAGAGGCCGATCGGGTTGGGCCGGCGCGGCGCGCGGGTCGCGAACACGCCGCGCTCCTCTCCGTCGAACGGCGGCTTGATGGTGAGCCCGTCGTCCTGCGGACCGAGCCAATACAGCAGGATCAGATGGCTGAACCCGTCGAGGCTCGCGAGCCCCGGCTGGAACGCCGGGTCGACCACGGCGGTGCAGAGCGGCGCCGGGTCGAGCTGACGCGCCGTTGCGGGGGCAATCGGCGACCGTGGGGAACGGCGTCTCGAGATGCCCGATCGGGCGGAGGATCACTCCTGCGCCACCGCGCCCGACCACGGCGAGCGCGCGTCGCTGATCCCCGTCCGCACGCCGTCCGCGATCTGGATCAGGCAGGGATTGGCGAAGTTGACCGGCAGCACCGCATGCTCCACCAGCTCGAGCGGCCCGTCCTCGCCGCAGCGCTTCGAGCACATCCGCGGGGAGGCGCCGGTCGGCGGTGGTCGTCTCCGGGTTGGAGACGTCGATCCGCGGGTGATGCGCGGCCGTTTCCGGGTCCATCCCGAACCCGGCAGTGAAGCACAGCATCTGCAGCACCGCAGCCATGATCCGCCGCCCGCCGGAGGCGCCGGCGGTCAGCACCGGCCGGCCGCCCTCGGCCAGGATCAGCGGCAGCATGTTCGTGAGCGGGCGCTTGCCGGGGCCGATCGAGTTCGGCCGGCCGGGTCGCGGGTCGAACCACATGATCCCGTTGTTCATCAGCACGCCCGAGCCCGGCAGCACGACCCGGCTGCCCATGGAGGACAGCAGGGTGGAGGTCATCGGCGACCGCCGTCCCGTCCGCGTCGCAGGTCACGAGATGCGTGGTGCAGCTCTCGGCGGCGGCCGGCTCCGCGTCGCCGAGGCCCGCAGAGCCGCTCGGCATAGGCCTGGCGCAACGCCCGGGCCAGCGCGCGGAACCACGCCGCATCCGGCCGCGCGCCGGATGGCGGCGTCCATCAACTCGAGCACCCGCGCAGCGGTCGGCGAGGCGGTCAGCCCGCCCGCGAGCTGCAGCACCCGGCCGGCCAAACGGCACCTCCTGCGCCGCCGTCACCCGCGCCTGGCAGCCACGCAGGTCGTCGGCATCCAGCATGCCGCCCATCGCCCGGACGTCGCGCACGATGCTCGCCGCCACGTCGCCTTCATAGAAGTCGCGCAGCCCGGCCGCGGCCAGCCGGTCCAGCGTGTCCGGCAACGCGCCGAGCCGGAACGCGCCGGGCACGCCCTGGTAGGGCGGCACAGGCGGCAGCCCGCCGGGCAGGTAGATGCGCGCGCTCTCCGGATACAGCCGCAGCAGCGCCGCCTGGCTCGCCACCTTCAGCGTGGTGAACCAATCCTGCGGCAGGCCCCGGCGCGCCAGCGCCTGCGCCGGCGCGATCACGTCCGCGAGCGGCAGTCGGCCCCAGCGCTCCAGCATGAAGGCGTAGCCCGCGGGCGCGGAGGGGATGGCGAAGGAGAGCGGCCCGTGCACGTTGCGGTCGCCCTCCACTTCCGGCCAGCCGAACAGGTCGGCCGCGACCTTTCCGGTCAGCGGGAACCGGCTCGCGTCGAGCCGGCCCGGCGCGCGGGGCCCGAAATCGACCACCTCCGCCCGCGCCTCGCCCGCGCGATGCACCAGCGCGAAGCCGATCCCGCCGAGACCGCTGTTCCAGGGCTCCACCGCGGCCAGCGCCAGCGCGGTCGCGACCGCCGCGTCGACCGCGTTGCCCCCCGCATCGAGCACCGCGACCCCCGCCAGCGCCGCGTCGCGCGACTGCGACACCACCATCCCGCGCCGCCCGGAGGCCGCCGTGCTTGGTCACGGTCCAGTTCTCGGTCAAATGCGGCGGCGGGTCATAATCGCATCAGGATGCCTCCAGTGCCGAGGCATGCTAGTGGCCGGGTGCCGGACGAGAAAAGGGCAGGGAGGGATCGGACGCGATGGGCGTGCAAAGGAGCAGCGGAAGCGCCATGCGCGCAAACCGGACATTGCGGGGACCGAGGCGGTTTTGCCACAGGTGGCGGAGCCGGGAACCCTCGATTGCGCCGCGCCCGCCTTGTCTCCGCGCGCGACTGCGGCCTATGTGGCCTGATGCAGGACACCCGAATGGCTGCCCCTATTCGCATCAGCTTCGTCGTCCCGGCCTACAATGAGGAGGCGTTGCTGCCCCTCTGCCTTAGGGCGATCCGGGCCGAGATCGACCGCACCGGGGTCGCGGCCGAGGTCGTGGTGGTCGACAATGCCAGCACGGACCGCACCGCCGAGGTCGCGCTGGCGGTCCCGGGCATCAAGCTGGTGCGCGAGCCGCGCAAGGGGTTGGTCCAGGCGCGCAAGGCGGGGTTCGAGGCCTCGTGCGGCACGCTGGTCGCCAACATCGACGCCGACACGCTGGTCCCGCCGGGCTGGCTCGACCGGGTCGAGGCCGAGTTCGCGAGCGATCCGGAGCTGGTCACGGTCAGCGGACCCTTACGATTACTACGACGTGCCGCTGCACATCCGCGCCTGCCGCCCGGCTGTTCTACATCGATCGGCTTCGGCACCTACTGCTTCAACCGGCTACGTGCTGCGGGTCGGCAGCATGGTGCAGGGCGGCAACTTCGTGCTCAAGCGCGACGCGTTGATCCGCGCCGGCGGGTTCGACCCGAACTTCACCTTCTATGGCGAGGACACGGACATCGCCCGCCGCATGGCCGGGGTCGGCAAGGTGAAGTTCACCTGGGCGCTGATGGCCAAGTCCTCCGGGCGCCGCCTGCTCGGCGACGGGCTGCTGATGACCGGGCTGCGCTACAGCTCGAACTACCTGTGGGCGACGTTCTTCCGCAAGCCGTTCACCACCGACTGGAACGACTACCGCGGTGACACGCGCGCCAAGCGCCCCGAGGTCCGCACCTCCGACGTCTAGTCTCCATGCCTTCACTGCCCGGTGGCGATACGCTGCGGCACGGGCCGGTCGAGGCTGATGAGCCGCTGCTGATCGCGTCGGGCGGCGACGAGCACGGCCCGCATCGGGGCGAATTCGGCATCGCGGCAGAGCTGATGCGAGATTTGCACCCGGAATTCGCGCCGGATGCGCGAGGTGCCGTCCTCCAGCGCATAGGTCGAGCGATAGACTGGCGCCGCCGTCCTCGCGGTCGACGCCGTCCGGCAGCTTGGCGATTTGGGCACCCGGCGGCAGTTCGAGCGCGATCTCCTCGACCTCCGTGCCGGGATAGCAGACATGGCCGCCCTCCTCGGTCGGACCGGCCCGAGCAGCAGCTTGCCCGGGCGGCCGAACACGCCGAGGCCGCCGGGCACCGAGAACGGCGCGGCGCCACCCTCTTCCAGCGGATCGTCGAGCGCGAAACTGCCCACGACGCGGTAGTCGCCGAGCTCCGCGTTCGGGGACTCGAACGCGAACCGGCCGCTCCCGGGCGTTCCGAGCTGCTGCAGCTGCGAGCCGGCGGCATAGGCGGTGCCGCGGCCCTCGAACCAGGCGGCCATGGAGCGAAGCGCAATCGCCTGCGGGCCGGAGGCCTCCGTCGTGGTCTTGCCGGAGATGCTCCCATCCTCGCCGATGCGGGCCTGCGTGCGGGTGGTGAGCACGATCCCGTCACCGCGCATCGGCGGGGTGCGGCTCAGATGCGCGTCGGTCGCGGTCGGCGATCACGACCGGCTTGTCGTATTCGCTGGCGAGCAGGAGGCCGAACGGCGCGTAAGGGGCGGTGCTGTCGAGGAACAGGTCGAGCGACGGGACGTAAGTGATGACGTGATCCAGCGCGCTCAGCCCCGGCGTGTCGGGCAGCGAGTAGCGGCTCTGCAGGCTGATCAGCGCCGGCTGCGCCTCGATCCCCTTCGCGGCCAGCAGCGCCTGCAGCAGGGCGGCGTGGTCCTTGCAGTCGCCCCAGCCCTCGGCCAGCACGGTCGCCGCATCGCGCGGCACGACCCTTCCCTCGCCCAGGAAGGTGGCGACGTAGCGGATCGAGCTGGCGACGTAGCCGTAGAGCAGGAGCGCCGCCTCGCGCTCGCCGGTGCCGGCCGGGACGAGCCGATCGGCAAGCGCGGCGACGGTGGCGCTCGGGCGCGAGCGCGGCCAGGCCCGCGCGGCGTAGGCGCGGCCGAGTGCGGCATAGTCGCGGAACGTGGACGCCTCGAACGCCACCGGGCCGGCGCGATCCCGCGCGAGGTGCCACCGCCGGACGGTGCCGCCATCCCCGCGCGATCTCCATCGGCGCCTCGTCCAGCCCGGCGACGCTCGTCCGCAGCGTGCGCCCGGCGGCGAGCGAGATGCTGATGTCGGCGCGCTCGGTGGTCTGTCCGCCGCCGGGCTCGAGCGTCAGGGTGAACTCGCCGGGGAACATGGTCTGGATCGTGGTCCGCCGCAGCTCGTAATGCACCGTGTCGCCGGCGGCGACCTGCGGAAACACGATCGTGCGCGACGTCAGCGCACTGAACTGCGGGGCGGCGGCGGCGGTCGACACGGCTTGCGCCATGACCGACCCGGCCGGGACCGGGATGACGCCGTCCATCGGCCTTGCGCGTATAGGCCGCGGCCAGCTCGACCCGCTCGAGGTCGGCGACGAAGCTGTAGCTCTGCTGCGCGATGGTGTGGGCGATCGCGTCCGTGTCGGCGCGGACTTCCCAGGTCTCGGTCGCGGTGGAGGTGCCGTCGGCGGCAACGACGTAGTCCAGCGTGGCGGAGCGGTGCCAGTATGCGCCGGCGGCGAACGCCGCGCTGCTGCAAAACCCCGCCAGGAACACCGCAATTTGGACCAGCCGCATCAGCATCCCCCGTCTGCGACCCGACAATGGGATCACAGGTTTGTGAAGATGCAATTAAGATGCCGCGCCGACCAAGAGAAATCATGATCGGGGTGGATTGGGGAACGACGGGTTTTCGGGCGTTTCGGCTCAGAGATGGGCAAGTCCTCGATCGGCGAGACGCGCCGCGCGGAATCCTCGCCGTTCCGCCGGGCGGGTTTGCCGACGCACTGCAGGCGGAGGTGGGCGATTGGCTCCGTGACGGGGAAACGCATGTGCTGCTGGCCGGCATGGTGGGCAGCCGGCAGGGCTGGGTGGAGGCGCCCTACCTGGCGTGCCCGGCAGGCCTGGAGGAACTGGCCTCTGGCTTGATGCCGGTCCCGTTTACCAATGCACAAGTTGCGGTCATCCCGGGCCTGTCGAGCCGCGACGCATCCGGCGTGCCCGAAGTGATGCGCGGCGAGGAGACGCAGCTCATCGGGGCGTTTTTGACGGCAGAACGGTTAACGACCGCCTGCTTGCCAGGCACACACTCGAAATGGGCCCGACTGGAGGGCGGCCGCATCGTGTCGTTCACGACACACATGACCGGCGAAGTGTATGCCGCGCTGCGCGGGCACACCATCCTCGGCGCGGACGACCGAGGAGGGCGGCGAGGTCGACCGGGCCGCGTTCCTCCGCGGCGTGGCGCGGGCGAGCGAGCCGGGCGGGCTGCTGCATCACCTGTTCGGGGTGCGCACGCTTTCCTTGTTCGGCGAGCTGTCGGGCGCGGAGGGCGCGTCCTACTTGTCTGGACTGTTGATCGGGCATGAGGTCGCGCATGCGGCCCCGGACGGGACGGTGTGTCCTGATCGGCGCCCCGCCGCTGTGCGCGCTATACGCGTTGGCGCTGGAGGCGCGTGGCGTGGAGACGGCGATGGCCGCGCCGGACGTGGCGGCTTCCGGGTTGGCGCGAGTGGCGGAGGTGGCGGGATGGAACTGACGGCCTGGCTGGAGCGGTCCCCGCTCGTCGCGATCCTGCGCGGGATCAGGCCGGAGGAAGCGGAGGCGATCGGCGAGGCGCTGATCGGCGCCGGGCTGCGCGTGATCGAGGTGCCGCTCAACTCGCCGGAGCCGCTCCGCAGCATCGAGATCCTCGCGCGGCGGTTCGGGAGCGAGGCGCTGATCGGCGCGGGCACGCTGACCGCGCCGGAGCAGGTCGCGCGAGGTCGCGGCGGCCGGCGGGCGCCTGATCGTGACCCCGCATGCCGACCCGGCCGTGGTTCGCGCCGCCAAGGCGGCCGGCCTGCTGACCGTCCCCGGCTTCTTCACGCCGGCCGAGGCGTTCAGCCTGCTCGCGGCGGGAGCGGACGCGCTCAAACTGTTCCCGGCCGAAGCGGCGAGCCCGGCCGTGCTCCGCGCCCTGCGCGCGGTGCTGCCGGCGGGCACGGCCCTGCTGCCGGTAGGCGGCGTGGACGCGGCCAGCATCCCGGCGTGGCACGCAGCGGGCGCGGCCGGCTACGGGATCGGCTCGGCGATCTACAAGCCGGGCGACACGCCGGAGACGGTGCGTGACAAGGCGGACCGGCTGGTCGCGGCCCTGAACGGATTGTAGCCTCCCCGCATGGGAGAAAGCGTCGATACCTTCGACTACGTCATCGTGGGCGCGGGGGCGGCCGGCTCGGTGCTGGCGAACCGGCTGACGGAGGATGACGGGGTCACGGTCTGCGTGCTCGAGGCGGGGCCGCCGGACAAGAATCCCTGGATCCACATCCCGGCCGGGTTCACCAAGACCCTGTTCGACCCTGAGTTCACCTGGCAGTTCAAGACCGAGCCGACGCCGCTCACCGGCGGGCGCGGCATCGCGACCACGCAGGGGCGGACGCTCGGCGGGTCGTCCTCCGTCAACGGCATGATCTACAACCGCGGCCAGCCGGCGGACCTCGATTCCTGGGCGCAGCGCGGCAACCGCGGCTGGGGCTACGAGGACTGCCTGCCTTACTACCGCCGGACCGAGCGCCGCATCGGCGTGAGCGACCCGGAGAAGCGCGGCCTCGAGGGGCACATCCCGGTCACCGACATGGACTGGATCCATCCGGTGTCGGAGGCCTTCATGGCCGGCTGCGTCGGGATGGGGATCCCGCGCAACCCCGACTACAACAGCGGCGACCAGGCGGGCGTCGGCTACTTCCAGCGCACGATCTGGCGCGGGCGCCGGGTCAGCGCGGCGGTGGCGTTCCTGCGCCCGGCGGTCGCGGCGCGGCCGGGTCGACGTGCGGACGAACGCGCGGGCCAATGCGCATCGCTGTTCGAGGGCAAGCGCGCCGTCGGCGTGCGCTACCTGCCGCGAGCAGGGCGGGGCGCCGCAGGAGGTCCGCGCCCGGCGCGAGGTGATCCTCTCCGCGGGCACGGTCAACACGGCCCGGCTGCTGCAGATCTCCGGCGTCGGCGGCGCCCGACGCTGCTCGGCGAGCTCGGCGTCCCGGTGCGTGCACGCGCTGCCGGGCGTGGGCGAGAATTTTCGCGACCACTACGCCGTCCGCGTCGTCATGCGGGCCGTGGCGGGAACGAAGACGCTGAACGAACTCTCGCGCGGCCCGCGTCTCGGCCTGCAGGTGCTGCGCTGGGCCACGGGCCGGCCGAGCATCCTGGCCACCGCGCCGTCGCAGGTGCACGTGTTCTGGAAGTCCTGGGAGGGCGCGGACGCGCCGGACCTGCAATGCGTGTTCACGCCCGGCAGCTACCAGGAGGGCAAGACCTACATCCTGGACGACTACCCCGGCATGACCGCCGGCGCCTGGCCGCACCGGCCGGAGAGCAAGGGCCATGTGCGCGCCCGCAGCACCGACCCGTTCGTCGACCCGGTGATCCAGCCCAACTACCTCTCCGACCCGATCGACCGCCAAGTGCTGCTCGGCGGCATCCGCCTGGTCCGGCGCATGCTGGCGAACGCCGGAGCTTCGCCCGTTCGTGGACCGCGAGACGCTCCCGGGCCCCGCGGTGCAGAGCGACGACGAGCTGCTCGACTTCGCGCGGGCGAACGGCACGACCACCTATCACCTGATCGGCACCGCCAAGATGGGCCCGGCGAGCGACCCCGGCGCCGTGGTGGACGACCGGCTGCGCGTCCACGGCATGGAAGCGCTCCGGGTGGTCGACGCCTCGATCATGCCGAGCATGCCGTCGGCCAACACCTACGCGACGACCCTGATGATCGCCGAGCGTGGCGCGGACTGGATCCGTGCTAACATGCATTAAAAGGGAGGCGACCATGCAAGCGATCCGGAGGAGGACGGCCTTGGCGCTGGCGAGCGCCGGGCTGCTGAGCGGGCGCCGCGCCCTCGCCGATACGGGGACGCTGCCGTTCGCGCAACGGCGAGCGACCGCTGGTGCAGTATCCCGGCAAGCGGAAGCTGCTGCGACTGACGACCCGGCCACCGCAGCTCGAAACGCCGTTCGCGGTGTTCGACGAATCGCTCATCACGCCGAACGACGCCTTCTTCGTCCGCTATCACCTGGCCGACATCCCGCTGGAGATCGACCCGGCCACCTTCCGGCTCGACGTCGGCGGCGCGGTCCGCACGCCGATGCAGCTCGGCCTGGACGAGCTCAAGCGGATGGGGTCGGTCGAGCTCGTCGCGGTCAACCAGTGCTCTGGCAATGGCCGCGGCTTCTTCGAGCCCCGCGTCGCCGGCGGCCAGGCGGGCAACGGCCTGATGGGCAATGCGCGCTGGACCGGGCGTGAAGCTCAGCACCGTGCTGGAGCGTGCGGGCGTGACGCCGGGCGCGGTGCAGGTACGGTTCGACGGGCTGGACGGGCCCGTGTCGGAGGCCACGCCGGACTTCGTCAAAGCGCTGCCGATCGAGCACGCCACCGACGGCGACGTCATGCTGGCCTGGGGCATGAACGGCGCCGATTTGCCTTGGCTGAACGGCTACCCGCTGCGCCTCGTCGTCCCGGGCTATTACGGCACCTACTGGATGAAGCACCTGAACCGCATCACGGTGCTGACCGAGCCGGTAAAGACGTTCTGGATGGACACGGCGTACCGGATTCCGGACAACGACTGCAACTGCGTCGAGCCGGGGACGGCGCCGGCCAAGACGAAGCCGATCGGGAAATACAAAGTCCGCAGCTTCATCACTTCGCTCGCCGACGGGGCCCGGCTGCCAGCTTCCCAACCGGTGGCCTTGCGCGGGATCGCGTTCGATGGCGGCAGCGGGATCCGGGCCGTCGAGGTCTCGACCGACCGCGGCGCGAGCTGGGCGCCGGCGCGGTTGGGCGCAGATCTCGGGCGGTTCTCCTTCCGCTCCTGGCAGCTCGCGGTCGTGCTCGGGCCGGGCGAGCACGCATTGCAGGTGCGGGCGACCTCCAACGCCGGCGAGACGCAGCCGACGCAGCAGCCCTGGAACCCCTCCGGCTACCTGCGCAACGTCATCGAGACCGTGACGGTGACAGCCGGATGAGAGCGCTTGCCCTGCTCGCCCTGCTCGCCGCCGGGCCAGCCTTCGCCGCGCCGCGCAGCTACGAGCTGCCGGACGAGACGGCCACGCTCCAGCCCGGGCCGAACCTCGACTTGGTGCAGGGGAACTGCGCTGCCTGCCACAGCGCCGACTACATCTCGACCCAGCCGCGGCCGCTGCGCGACCCCCACGCGTTCTGGCAGGCCGAGGTGGTCAAGATGAAGTCGGTCTACGGCGCCCCGATCGACGCGGCCGATGTGCCGAAGATCGTGGACTACCTCGCCGAGACCTACGGCAAGTAGGTCAGCGCGGAGGGTGAGCGCCGGTCCTACCGCCGCCAGGTTAGCGTCGAGCCCACCGCGTAATTCCAGACCAGGCTCATCGCCGCCCCGACCACGCCGGCGCTCCACCACGCCTGATGACCGGCGCTGAACATCAGGTAGGCGACGTTGAGGTTGGCGATCGCACCCACCGCGCAGACCACGGCGAAGATCACCAGGCCGCGCAGCTTGCGCGACCCCTTCAGCCTGCGGTCGCGGAAGGTGATCTCGTTGTTGAGCACGAAGTTGCCGATGATGGCGACAAGCGGTCGCGACCGCCTGCGCGTCGCTGAAGCCGATCCCGGCCATGAGGCCGAGCTTGAGCACGACCAGATGGGCGAGCAGGCCGAGCGCGCCGATCGCCGCGAACATGACGAAGCGGACCGGGATCCAGTTGCCGACGAGCTTGTCGAGCAGGAGCAGGCCGAAATCGAACAGCACGCCGGCGTCGAGCTTGCTCTCGCCGGCGACCCGGGTGCGGAACGTGTAGGGCAGCTCGCGCACCCGCGGCTGTCTCCGGCAGCGAGGCGAGCAGGTCGAGCAGGATCTTGAAGCCGATCGCCGACAGGCGCGGGGCGGCGCGCTCGAACACCGTCCGCGGCAGCATGAAGAAGCCGCTCATCGGGTCCGTGACCGGGACGCGCAGCACGAGACGGCTGAGCCTCGTCGCCATGTCGGACATGCCGGCGCGGGTCTTGTCCCACTCGCCGAGCCCGCCGCCCGCGACGTAGCGGCTGCCGATCACCACGTCCGCCTCGTTCGCGCGCAGGGCGCGCAGCATGTCCGGCAGGATCCGCTCATCGTGCTGGAGGTCGCCGTCCATGGCGGCGACGTACGGCGCGAGGCTGCAGCGGACGCCCTCGATGAAGGCCGAGGCGAGGCCGCGGCGGCCGACCCGGTGCAGCAAACGGACCCGGCTGTCCGCACGCCCGATCGCGGCAACGGCGTCGCGCGTGCCGTCCGTGGAGCCGTCGTCGACGAAGACGACCTCCCAGTCGATGCCGGCCAGCGTCTTGTCCAGCTTGGCGACCAGCGGGGCGACGTTGTCCCGCTCATTCAGCACCGGCACCACCACGCACAGTTCCGGCGCGGGCAGTTTACGGGTCTGCGGCGCGCTCGAGGTCGCTACGCCTCCGTCCATCTCAAATCCTCTCCGTCGCAACCAAACGGTTCCCTGCTCGGGCCCCGGTCCGTCCTGCGGCGCACCATGCAGGGGACCGGAGGCGCGATCAAGGCGTTACGGGACAGTCGATCCCTGCGGGAAGCTGAGCTTCTCGTTCTCGCCGGGATGCGGCGACTCCCCGGTCAGGCGCGCCTTCAAATAGCCATAGGCATGCACCATGGTGCTGTTCGGCGCGTCCCAATACTCGGCCTCATGGACCGCGACGCGCAGGAGTGCCACGTCCGGGTCGTCGACGCCCTTGGGGAACCAGGCGCGCATCGCTTCCGACCAATGCTCCTGGATGGCGGCCTTGTCGCGCACCAGCTTGGCCGTGCCGGACAGGCTGACGTAGTTCTGCTTGTCCGGGTTCGCGTAGCTGACGCCGACCCGCTGGTCGGTCTCCACCTCCTCGACCTTGTGGCTGCTCGCCCGGGTGAAGAACCACAGCACGCCGTCAAAGTGGTCCTGGGCCACGACCATGGGACGGGCGCGAAGCTCGCCAGCGTCATCCGTCGTGAGCATGGCGAAGCCGATGCCCTGCATCATCGACCACAGCTTCGCCTTGGCCTCGTCCTGCGTGGTGTCGGTCATGCCTGTCTCCCTATGTCGCGGGCATTAACCGGCCGGGCCCAGGGGAGTTCGCTAGTCCGCGTCGGCGAACTGGAGCTGGGCCACGCGCGGACGGGCGCGGGGGATCGGCCCGGGCGCCGCGATCAGCCGCTGGTAGGCGCGCAGGACCGGCGCCGGCGAGACCTCTTCCGGGATCAGGAACAGCCCAGCGCGACGGACCGCGCGGCCCAACTCGACCCGGCTCGACGCATACGCCGCCGGCACGGACAGCAGCAGGCCGAACAGCAGCGGCGCGCTGGGCAGCAGCAGGGCCGGGCTCGACCAGGCCAGCACTCCGAACCAAACGGCACCGACCAGCGTCGGCTGGCGCAGCCGGGTCCAGGCCTCACGCCAGGAGAGGCCGCGATCATCCCGCGGCTGCGCGTCCCAGCAGACCGTGGCACCAAGCAACAGGTCGACGATATACCGCGTGTAGAGCGTGATCAGGACGGCGGTGACGACCAGCGCGCCGAGCTGCTCCAGCGCCGCGCTGCCCAGCAGGCGCAGGCGCCCGCCGAACTGCCGCGCCGCCCGCGCGCTCCACAGCACCGGGACGAGGCTCACCACCTTGCACCCGTAGAGCAGCGAGGCACCGAGCGCGACCAGCGCCGTCTGCGCGGGGCCGTGGGCGAGCAGGAGTTGCTCGGCAAACCTACCGCCGGCGGCCGCGTCCACCGTCGCGAGCAGGAAAAACAGCGCCGCGATCGGGCCGGACACATAATGAAAAATGCCGTAGCAGAGGTGGAAGCGGCCGACGGGGCGAAGCCGCCGGTCCGGCACGACGCCGCCGTGCTGCAGGTTGCCCTGGCACCAGCGCCGCTCCCGCCCGGCGAAGTCGACGAGGTTCGCCGGCACCGCCTCGTAGCTCTCGCTCGTCTCCGGCAATACCCAGACCTGCCAACCCGCAGCACGCATCAGCCCGGCCTCGACCACGTCGTGGCACAGGATCTCGCCGCCGAACGGCTCACGCCCTGGCAGCACCGGCAGCCGGCAATGCTCCACGAACGGCGCGATGCGGACGATGGCGTTGTGGCCCCAATAGTTGCCGTCGCCGCCCTGCCAGAACGTCAGGCCCTCGACCAGCAGCGGCGTGTAGAGCCGGGCGGAGAACTGCAGGAACCGCGCGAACGGGGTCTCGCGGCCGACCGCGTAGGGCACGGTCTGGATGATGCCGACCCCGGGGCTGGCGTCCATCAGCCCGATCAGAGTGGCGATCGTGCCGGCACCCATCAGGCTGTCCGCGTCGAGCACGACCATGTAGTCGTAGTCGTCGCCCCAGTTGCGGCAGAAATCGAGAATGTTGCCGACCTTGCGGCCGGTGTTGGCAGCCCGGCGGCGGTAACGGACGCCAGGTCCCTCGGGCAGCCGGGACTGCAGGCGCTCGAACGCGGCCTGCTCGGCGGCGGCGATCGCCGGGTCGCGCGTGTCGGACAGAATGAACAGGTCGACCCCCCGCAGCCGCGCCTCGGCCACGGCGCGGCCCATCACCTCCATCGCGGCGAACACCGTCTCGGGGTTCTCGTTGTAGATCGGCATCAGCAGCGCGGTGCTGCTCTGGCCGGTGGGCGCGGCGGCGACGCGCAGGGTGCGGCGCGACAGGTGCAGGAGGAAGCCGAGCACGGTCGGCCAGCCGGTGAGCGCCATGTAGAACAGGTTGACCGCGACCAGAACGAGCAAGACCGGCGCCAGCATGCCCGCCACGCCAGCCGTTGCCTGCGCGGCGAGACGCCGTGCCCAGCGCCGTCAGGCCCAGCACCGGCACAACGAAAGCGGCCCGGCGCAGCCAGAGCGGCCGCCCGTCGCGAAGCGGGGTCACGTCGAACGAGCCGGCCTCGAAGCGGGCCGGGGTGGCCAGCTGTGTCACGTTCATGCAGGGGGATCCAACGGGAATTTGTTGGGATCGTATAATCCCTGACATTGTGGCCGGCCTATGGCTCGGCCGTGACGCATGTCAGTTTTCCGAAGAATCTCTCCCCGCCCTCCCTCGCGGCGAACCCAGCCAGGGCGCGGGCCGCTTCCTCCTCGCCGCCGAACTGGAACCCGACTTGGCTGCGGTAGGCGCAGGCGGCCCTGATCTTGCGGTCCAGCGCGCCGCCGATCGCCACGGCGCCCGCCTCCGCGGCGGCGACGAAGGGCTCGGCGCCCGGGTTGCGGATGGCGTAGGGCGTGTCGCGATACCAGGCGACCGGCGCGTCTCCCGCGCTCGCCTGCACGGCGCGGATGGTCTGGCGGTGGTCGACATGGGCGCCCAAGCCCTGCGGCGCGAACACCTGGTCGGGCTGCAGCTCGTCCATCAGCGCCGCGAGCGCGTCGGCGAGCGGGCGCCAAACGTCGTCGTCCTCGCGCAGGGGGCCGAACAGGGCGGGTGCCGACCCATAGCCCCGGTGCGGCGCCTCCTTGAACGGCAGCCAGCGCAGATCCGCGACCCCGAGCAGGCGCGCGGCCGCCTCGTCCTCGGCGCGGCGCAGCGCCATGTAGTCGACCTCCGGACCGAGCCCCTTGTCGAGCTGGCAGGCGAGCGCGAAGCCCTCGGCCGGGTGCACGCTCGCGGTGAACGCGGTCACCATCGCCGTCCGCCAGCCGCGCTCGGCCAGCAGCGCCAGCGTGCCGCCGCAGGAGAAGGCGACGTCGTCCAGATGGGGCGAGACGAACAGCGCGGTCGGCATGTCAGAGCAAGTGCGGCTCGATGCGGAACCGGCAAGGGGTGATGGGCAGCTCGGGGTCCCAATGGAGGTCCGGCGCCGTCCCCCGCACGCGCTCGTACGTGTCCATGATCTGTCCGCCGACCTTCGGCCACGAATAGACGGCGCGGCATTCGGCCAGCGCCGCCTCGGCGAGGCGCTCGCGCAGCGCCGTGTCGCGCAGGACGCGGCGGAGCGCCTCGGTCAGGCCGGCGACATCACCGGGCTCCGTCAGCAGCCCGTTCTCGCCGTCGCGGATGCAGTCGACCACGCCGACGGAGCGGCACGAGACTACCGCCATCCGGCTCGCCATCGCCTCCAGGATCGTGTTGCTGAACCCCTCGGCATAGGTCGGCGAGACGAAGATGCTGGCCCGGCGATATACCGCTGGCACGTCGTCGTAATCGACATAGCCGGTCATCTCGACGCAATCCGCCAGGCCGAGCCGAGGGATCGCGGCTTCGGTCTCGTCATAGGTCGGGCCGATCCCGGAGATGAGGA
The DNA here is from genome assembly GCA_963708585.1 of uncultured Alphaproteobacteria bacterium. Taxonomy (GTDB): domain Bacteria; phylum Pseudomonadota; class Alphaproteobacteria; order Acetobacterales; family Acetobacteraceae; genus JAVVHH01. Next base: position 323,700 of record CAVPSW010000003.1, read on the forward strand.
GCCGGAACCGCTCGCCATCCGCGCGCAGAAGCCGCGCCGCCTCCAGCAGGTCCAGCACGCCTTTCCGCGCGTCGACCCGGCCGTGGTACAGCATCACCGGCGGATCGTCCGGCGGCGCCGCGCCCGGGCTGAACCGCGCCGTATCCACCGCGCCGGGCACGATGGTGAACCGCGCCCGGTCGGTGCCGAGCCGGCCGACCACCTCGTCGCGGAACGAGTCGCACCCGATCAGCACGGCGCCGGCATGGTCGAGCACGCGGACCATGGCCAGCCGGTGCGTCTCGCAGCAGCTCCCGACCCAGTGCCCGTCGCCGCCCTGGATGGAGACGACGTTCGGCACGCCGCTCGCACGCGAGGCGAGCAGCGCGGCCCAGCCGCAGGGATAGCCATACTGGGCGTGGATGACGTCGAGCGGCGCGCGGCGGTGCTCCTCCAGCACGGCGTCGCGCATCGCAGCGACGTCGCGCTCGAAGTCGCCGCCATCCTGCTCGCCCAGCTGCTCCAGCCCGATCACGCGCACGCCCGGCACCGGCGGCGGCGGCCCGCCGCCATAGACGCGTTTGCCGAACGCATCGCCGCGATACTGGCTGACCATGGTCACGTCATGACCGGCGGCGACCAGCTCGCGCAGCAGGTTCAGCGCGTAGACGCTCATGCCGGAGATGGTCGGAAAGAACCGCCGGCTGATGAAGCAGACCCTCATCGCAGCATGCAGGGCGGCGACGCGCACTCGATCGGTTCGGGCTCGGGAAGCCGGGCGCGGAGATAGGCCAGGCTCGCCGGAATCATCGTGTCCGCGCGATGGCTCTCCCGGCTCAGCTCCACGCAGACCAGCCGGTCGAACCCGATCCCTTCGAGCGCGCCGAGGATCGAAGGGATGTCCATGTCGCCCTCGCCGAACGGGAGGTGGATGTGGACGCCGCGCTTCATGTCCTCGATCGACACGGTGCCGAGCTGCCCCGCGAAAGCGCGGACGGCATCGGCCGGATCGCGCTCGCCGGTGACGACGCAATGCCCGGTATCGAGCGCGAGGCGAAGGCCCGGGATGGCGAGCCCGGCCCAGTCGTCGCAGGTCTCGACCAGCATGCCTGGCTCCGGCTCCAACGCGGCGACCGTGCCGAGCTGCTCGGCCCGGCGGACGACCTGCTCGACGCCCTCGCGCAACCACCCAAACGCCGCCTCCCGGTCCACGCCGGGCTTCGGCACGCCGGCCCAGAACGACATCGCGTCCGCGCCCGTGTCGGCCGCCACCTCGAGCGCGCGGGAGAGGAACTCGATCCGCCGGGCGCGCGCCCTCTGGACTCGCGGTGACCAGGGTCGGTTCGTGCTTGGCGCTTGGGTCGAGCAGGAAGCGCGCGCCGGTCTCGACCACGCAGCCCAGCCCGAGCTGTCGCAACCGGGCCGCCACGCTGGCGGCGCTGCTCCGGAAAATCCGACGCGAACGGGTCGAGGTGGTGGATGTCGAGCGTCAGCGCGACCCCGTCATAGCCCGCGTCGGCGATCAGCCCGAGCGCGTCGTCCAGGCGGTGATTGGCGGCACCGTTGGTGTTGTAGGCGAAGCGGAGGCTCACTGCGTCTCCATGCTGATCGGCGCGCTATGCACCTCGGGCTCGCGATAGAGCGGATAGAGCCGGCCGACGATGCGATCCACCTCCGCGACATCGAGCCAAGCCGGCCCGCCCAGCCGGCCCTCGGCCTCCCACGTCAGCCGGATCGGCGCCGCGCCCGGCGGCGGCGCGCCGATCCCGACCAGGGTCGAGCCGCGCTCCAGCAGCTTGCGCACGCCCCGCTCGCCGATGCGGTGGTAGCTCATCGTCTCCACCTCCAGCCCCGGCACGAACGCCTTGACCACGTGCACGCCCGCGCTCCCCGGCGGCGAGAGGTCGAGGAACAGGATCTCCATCCCCTGCGCGGCGAACCGGCGCTCGCAGCTCCTCGACCAGCCCGGCGCCGGCGAGCGGCCCGTCCCAGGTCGGCAGCTCGGAGAATGGCTTGGTCGTCCGCCGGCTCAGCACCGTATCGGCCAGCAACGATTTCATCTCGGCCTGGTCGAGGCGCAGCCAGTCGACCATCGCCCGCAGGCTCCGGCTCTCCTCGCCGCCCAGCGAATGGTAGTCCCGGAAGCGCCGGACATAGCCCGGCGGCGCGACCGGCTCGATGTCGGCGAGCGGCGCGTGGCTGAACGCCTTGCGCACCCGGGCGGCGGCGAATTCGAACAGCGCCTTGCGCAGCGCGTGCTCGCGGTCGAGCGAGGCCGCCTCGCCCGCGCCGGTCACCATGATCGGATACCGCACGGCGAACCCGTCCCGCTCGGCGCCGACGCAATAGACGTTGGCGGTGCCGAACTCGTCGGTCGCGAATTTCGGGATCACCTCGATCCCGAGCGCGTCCATCTTCTGGAGCAGCGCCCGGGTGCCTGGGTCGCGCGGCTCGTCCGGCCCGAACGCCAGCGCGATCCCGCGATCCATCGCGCGGAACCCCGTCCCGTTGCCGTCGCGCTGCAGCAGCTCGCACAGCCCATGCCCGATCGCGAATTCCAGCGTCGGCCCGGCGCCGAGGCCGTTGGTGATCGGCGTGGTGAATGGGTCGTAGCCGGGCCGCAGGTCGCCGACGGAGCAGGCGGCGATGTCGATCGGGATCCACACCGTCTCGCCCGACGGCCATCGCTGCGCCGGCACCCATTCCAGCGCCGTGCCGCCATCGACCGCGCTGCCGGCGGGCAGCACGAGGCTGACCGGGTCGGCGACGGCCCGCTCGCCCAGCTCGGCGCGGAGCGCATCATAGCTCGCGGTCCGGCGTGTCAGCCGCCAGATGCCGAGCGCGGAGTGCACCGCCTCGGCCAGCTCGCCGGTCGTGCCGATGATCGCCGCATCGTCGTCCACGCCATAGCCGACGCCATGCGGCGCGACGCCGTGCCACCGCGTGCCGTCGGCGTTGAGAAAAATCGCGTTCCAGCAGGAGACGCCGGTGCGGTCGAGCGGCGTCAGCGGGAACAGCTCGACCCGGCCCTCCGGCATGGAGTTCGACATAGGCGGCGGCCGCGTCCGGCAGACGCGGCGGGAGCACGTGCTGGTTCATGCGTCGATCGCGTGCGGCGCCGGCGCGGCCATGCGCTGCGCCTTGAGCACCAGCGCCATCGTATGGAGGTCGTGCTCCGGCGGGAACGGGAACGCGCCGTTGCCGATCACCGCCTCGGCGAACGCCTCGACCTGGTTGAGGAACGGCGAGCGGTCGGCGCCCGGCACCGGCACCGGCTGCGCCACCCCGGTTGCCGCGTCGACGAACTCGAGCGTGCCGCCCGGCGTCTGCCCCATCGTGTCCCTCGCGACCGCCTGGCCCGCCGTCCCGATCACCTCGAGCCGCCGCCGCGGCAGCGTCTCCGGGCAGTTATAGGCGACATGGAGCTGCACCAGCGCGCCGCTCTCCGACCGCGCCATCAGCAGCGCCCCGTCCTCCACCTCGTAATGATGCACGCGCGCCTGCCCCATCGCGGCCACGTCCAGCAGCCGCTCCCCGAGCAGGAACGCGGCGAGGTCGAGCCCGTGCGGGGCGAGGTCCATCAGCGCCCCGCCGCCCGCCCGGCGCCGGTCGATGCGCCAGTTGTCGCCGGCCCAGTTGGCGGGAAGCCAGCAGGCATAAACGATCCGCACCGCGGTCACCGCGCCGAGCCGTCCCTCGCCCACCATGGCGGCGAGCGCCCGGTGCGCGGCGTGGAAGCGCTGGTCGAACGCCGTGGCGTAGCGGACGCCGGCCGTTTGGCAGGCGGCGACCATGGCCTCGGCGTCCTCCATCGAGGTCGCCATCGGCTTCTCGCACAGCACCGGCAGCCCGGCCGCCGCCGCCGCCTCGACGAGGCCGCGATGCGCGTCGTTCGGCGCGGCGACATACACCGCCTGCAGACCGGGCGCGGCAAGGAAGGCTTCGAGCCGGTCGTAGCAGGGCGTTCCAAAAAGCTGCTTGGCCCGGTGCCGCGACAGCGGGTCGGGGTCGTACAGCGCGGCGAGTGTGCCGTTGGCGGAGGCCTGGATCGCCGGGCCGACGAAATCCCGCGCCACCCAGCCGCAGCCGGCGATGCCCCAGCCGAGCCGCGCTACCATCGGTCTGGCAGGTCCAGCAGCACGCGGCGGCGCACGGCGTCCTCGGTCCGCTCGTGGCCGCCGGCTTCGATCGGATAGGTCGCCAGCCCAGCGTATTCCCGCTCGTAGCGCTCGGACGGCCAGCGCACCCGGCCGTCGACGTAGAGCGGGTTGCGCCGGAGCGCGGCGCTCGGCAGCGGCATGGCCAAACCCGCCTCGACGGGACGCGGCGCCGGCGCCGAGGCAGCGAGCGAGACCGCCGCAGCGTCCGCGAGCGCCTCGGCACTGGCCGGGCGCGGCGCGCGCGCCTCGACCAGGGCGCGGGTCAGCTCGGCGTCGTCATAGAGCAGCGTCGCGCCGAACAGGGCGGCATAGCTGGCCGGGTCGAGCGGAGCCCCGGCCGAGAGATTGTCGACCAGCGCGTTGTGCGCGTGCCCAACCAGCACCGGGCCGGCCGCAACCCGCCGCATCTCCGCCGCGACATGCGGCTTCTCCGGCAGGAAGTAGAACGCGTCGTGGCAGAACAGCAGGTCGGCGCTCCGGTCCGCGAGCGGCCACGGCGCGGCGGCGTCGAAGCAAAGCAGGCGCGCGGTCGGCGCCACGAACCGGCGGGCGAGCCACAGCTTGGCGAACACCACGTCCGCGCCGCAGACCTCGGGCGCGACCCGGGCAAACTCGCGCAGGAAGTGCCCGGCGCCGCAGGCCAGCTCGAACACGCGGGCGGGACCGGTCCAGTGCGCCTCGGCCAGCGCGAGGCCGGACAGGAATGTCGGGTCCGACCAGCGATGGGCGAAGTAGGTGCCCACCGGGCCGAAGGCGAGCCGATCCATCGCCTCGCGGAAGCTGACCCGCTCGGCGTCGCGCAGCAGGGCGCGGCGGTCGGCCTCGGAGGCCGGCGGCGTGCGGGCCCAATCGTCCTGATCGCCGAGCAGAAGAACGGCCGCGTCGTCCTCCCGGCCCTCATCGAGCAGGTGCAGCGCGTCGGCAACGAGCGCTTCGCGGCCGGTCCGCAGGTAAGGGATGCCCTCCACCACCGGCCAGCGCTCGCCCGAAGCGGCCAGCGAGTGCGGCGTTTCCCAGCGGAGCCTCTGGCGCGAGAGCGGTGAGATCAGGCCGTTGAAAGCACCCTCACCCCTTCCCTCTCCCGGGGGGAGAGGGAGATGGAGGGTGGCGGTCGCGCTCATAGCAGTTCGGCGTCGTGCAGCACCGTGTGGTGGAAGGCCTGCACCGGGCCGGCATGAACGAGCTCAAGGTCCTCAAGGGCCTGCGCCGTGGTGAAGCCCGCAACCTGCTCGTAATGCCGCATCTGCAGCACCCGATCGATCACGTCGGCGGCGTGGAAGGCACGGCCGGTGGGCGTGTCGGCGGTGCGGATCTGCGCGAGCGCGTCGCGCGCGGCGGCAGCGAGCGGCGCCGGCAGCGTGGCGAGTTCGCGGTCGAACAGGCGGGCGATGACGGGCTCCAGGTGCTCGCCCAGCAATACCTCGCCGGCGAAGCCGCTATCCGGCAGATGCGCGTTGTGCAGGTGATGCGCGATGCCGGCGAGGAAAGCGACCGCCGGGTCGGCGTCGTAGCGCGGCGCGAGCAGGCAGGCGAGCACGGCGACGACCAGGCAATGATCGCCATGGTTTTCCGGCGGGTCCAGCACCAGCCGCGGCTTGCCGGGGCAGGTCGCGCCCGCCCGCGGCTGGCGGATCAGCGCCTCCACAAAGGTCGGCGCGTGGCCGGACCAGAGCGACGGCCCCGAGATGCTCACGCAGCCGCTCGGCGAAGCCCGGCGGGATCGGTCCCGCAACCTCGTCGAACGACCGATGAATCACCGTCCCGGCCTCGTCGGCCGACAGCCCGGCGCTCTCCAGCACCCGCCGATTTATGCCGCCCAGCCGCACCGCGGCGACCGCGTCCGCCGTGGTCTCGAGCGCTACTTCCAGCGCCGCTTGCCCCGCGACCAGCGCCGCCCAGGCACGGCGGAACAGGCGGGACGCGTAGCTGTCCGGCGAGGACGCGTCGCGCACCCGCTTCAGCTCGCAGAGTTCCGCGGCGAGCGGGACCAGCCTGGCTAGCCCCGCCTTGCTCGCCGCAACCGGCAGCGCGTCAGGCATCACTAGGCCGCCGACGAGCCAGTCCAGCAGGGTGCGCTCCTGCACCGGGAAGCTGTGCTCCTCGCGCTTGCCGGGCTTGGTCATCGGCGCCTTGAAGAACAGGCCGAGCTGCTCCTGGATCCCGCCCTGACCGCGTTGCCGCGCCAGGTCGAGCACGCGCGCGATCTCGATAACCAGCGGCGCGGCCAGGATGCTGTCGCGGCAGAGGAAGTTGACCTTGATCTGCATCTTCTGGCCGAGAAAGCCGACCAGATCGATATTGTCCCAGGCTTCCTTGTTGTCGCCGCGCGGCCGGTAGTAGCGGATATCGACGATATGGTCCTCGACCGGGTAGCCCAGGATGTCGTCCAGCACGGAGCCCTTGGTGTTGAGCTTGCTCTTCAGGCTGTCCGGATTGTCGAGCGCGAGCCCGTCGCGATTGCCGAGGATGTTGGTGCTGAACCAGCCCTCGACGTAGAGCGAGCGGGAGCGGAATGCGGGGGCGAGCACCGTCTTGATAAAGGTCTGGCCGGTCTTGCCGTCTTTGCCGGCGACCGGGACGTTGTCGCGCTCGGCCATCGCCGAGAGCGCCGGGATGTCGGCGGCCAGGCTCGGCGTGAAATTGCCGTAGGGCACGCCTTCGGCGATGGCGGCGTAGGCATAGAGCATGGCCGGGCTGATGGCCGGGTCGCTCCCGTCGAGCCCGCGCTCGAACGCGTCCGGCGTCCGCAGCACCTGCGAACCCCGGTCCGGCCAGCGCTCGACCGAGGCGAGGTTGATCATGACCAGGTGGTCGATCCCGGTCTGCTCGCGATGGCGCCGGATGTCCTCGCGGATGCGGTTCACGGCGTCGCGGTGCGACTTCGCCGCCACCTTGTTACCGCCGTCCACGTTCTTGCAGAAGTCGACGGAGCCGACGGCGGGCCACGGCTTCATCTTGGACAGCGCGGGGGAGACGATATCGGCCTGCGCCGGCTCGAGCACGCGGTGCTCGCGGACCGCCTCGTCCAGGTTCTCGCCATGCAGATCCCAGCCGGCGAAGTGCAGGTTCCGGTACGCGGCGATACCCGGTGCGGCCACCGCCGCTAGCGGCAGGCCGGCCATGTCGTTCGACCCGGCGCGGAGCATCTCGATCCCGGCCACGGCTGTGCTGGCCACCGCACCGCCCATCCCGACCACAAGCACACCTACTCGTCGACCGGTCGTGGCCGCATCCAGCCCGCTATCAGGCATCATTGGTTCTTTCGCTTATGGCCGCGCCGGGATGGGGGGCCGTGTAACGGTGGTGAGACATGGGGCCAACACAGGTTATGGGAAGCACAAGGGCTGAACAGGAAAACCCTCTAACCCCGCGCATCCGCATCACCTCCCCGTGAGACGGCGTTCGCCGCCATCGTGACCGGCGGTTCTGACGCCACGATGTGGCCACAATGCGGCGATCAGGGGACCCGGTCGCGCATGTCCGGGCCGCGCTCGCCCTCCTCGAGATCGAAATCGTCGAGCTTCTCCATATGGACCGTGTGGTCGCCGGCGTGGCGCAGGATGTCCTGCTCGCGCTCGCCCGCGATGCGGTCGATCACCACGATGCGCGGAATCCCCTCGCTTTCGGCGACGCGCTTGGCGGCCTCGATGGCCTCGCCGAGTTCCATCGGGTGCCCGTCCGCGCGCATCGGCCGGGTCGTCTCGTCCGGCGGTCCGGTGAGGATGATGGTCGTCATGGTCTGCCGCGGCGCGTCCTCGTCGAAGCGATGGAGCACCACCACGTGCCGGTCCGGTCCGGACGGGATGGCGTCGTGCGGCGCCAATCGAATGATCTCGGTCATTGGCTTCTCCTCCGGGGAGACACAACGGCCCGGCACCGGCAACGTTCCTGCAACCGCGCCGAGCGCGCCCGCGTTTTGCCTCCATGTCCGAAGAACTGAACCAGGGCGACGGGATCGCTCCTAAGCACGAGACCGCCCGACGCCTGGCCGAGCTGGCCGTCGCCGCGCAAGCGGAAGGCGACGACGACCGCGCTGAGATGCTGTTCGCGCAGGCGGAGAAGACCGACCCGGAGGCGGTCGCCGCCTTCCTGGCCGACCGCGCCTCCGACCCGGCGGACACCGCCACAAGCGCGGACGCGGACCCGCAGGACGACAATGAAATCGCCGCCATGACCCGCACCGTCGAACCCGGCAGCGCCGCCCCCTCCCGCTCGGGGATCACCGGCTACGGCAGCGGCGCCGACGACGAGGCGACCTAGCAGAGCCAGTCGCGCCCTGGGTGGTCGTCCTCACTCGGCACGCTAGGGAGAGGATGGAACGGTACGGGATCAGCCGGATCATGGTCGAGGCGACCTTGAACTCACCGGAGCGAACTGCCCCGGACCCGCGGCCTGGCATCCAGCGCTCATGGCGCCGCTTCCCGGAGCCCGGCGGACGGGTGTTGCGCGTGCATATCGATGTTCTCGTCCTGGTACTCATTCGACCGTGGGGCAAGGCCATGAAGGCGCGCGCGACCTACGATCCCGAGGCGGATGCGATCGGCATCTATTACGGGTCGGATGACGCAACTTACGAAGGCAGCGAAGAGGTCTTGCCAGGTCCCTCGACTTCGACCGCGACGGCCGGGTTATCGGGATCGAGCCTCTCGGTGTCCGGAAGCTCCTTGCGGAACGGGAGCTGGCGCCTTTGGTCGCCGACGTCACGGACAGAATCGGCACGCTCCGATTGACACCGGCCCGGCGGTCGGTCGGGAACGGAGGTGACCGCGGCGGAGCTGATACCTTCATCGGATAACTCTGGCGAGTTGAAATCCGGGCCGGCCTGAACGCATATCCCCCGCGCCGTAACAAAAGGGGGACAGCATGGGCGAAAGCCAGACTGCAGAACGCCATCCATTCAGCGCCGAGGTCGGACGGCTGCTGGATCTCGTCGTCCACTCGCTCTACTCCGACCGCGAGATCTTCCTCCGCGAGCTCGTCGCCAATGCCGCCGACGCCACCGACCGGCGCCGCTTCGAGGCGCTGATCAACTCCTCGCTCGCGCTGCCGCCCGACGCCAAGATCCGCATCGTCCCCGACAAGGAGGCCCGCACGATCCTTATCGCCGACAGCGGCATCGGCATGGATAAGACCGAGCTCGCCGCCAACCTCGGCACCATCGCCCGCTCCGGCACCCGCGCCTTCGGCGAAGCGCTGGCGAAGGACGAGAAGACGGGGGACGAGAAGGAGGGGGACAAGAAGGACGGGGTCAACCTGATCGGCCAGTTCGGCGTCGGCTTCTACTCCGCCTTCATGGTCGCTGACCGGGTCGAGGTGACCAGCCGTCGCGCCGGCAGCGCCGAGGCCTGGACCTGGGCCAGCGACGGCGGCGGCGCCTTCACGCTCGCGCCGGCCACCCGCGAGGAGCCGGGCACCACGATCCTGCTGCACATGAAACCGGACGCCGACGAGTTCCTCGAGCCCGCCCGGCTCGAGACGATCGTCCGCAAATGGGCCGACCACATCACCGTCCCGATCACCATCGCCCGCGACGGGGAGGACAAGCCCGCCAACGAGGGCACCGCGCTGTGGCGCAAGCCGAAATCGGAGGTGACGGAGGACCAATACAAGGAGTTCTACCGCCACGTCGCCCATGCCTGGGACGACCCCTGGGCCACGCTGCATTGGCGGGCCGAGGGCGCGCTCGAATACTCGGCCCTGCTCTTCATCCCCGGCTCCCGCCCGTTCGACCCGGTCGACGCCCCGCGCGAGAGCCGCGTCCGTCTCCATGTCCGGCGCATGTTCATCACCGACGAGGCCAGCCTGCTGCCGCCCTGGGCCCGCTTCGTCCAGGGTGTGGTCGACACCGAGGATCTCCCGCTGAACGTCAGCCGCGAGATGCTGCAGGCCACCCCGGTGCTGGCGCGTATCCGCAAGGCGGTCACCAACCGGGTGATCTCCGAGCTGAAGACCCGCTCGGCCGACGCGGAGGATTACGGAAAATTCTGGGCCGAATTCGGCCCGGTGCTGAAGGAGGGCGTGTGGGACGACGCCGAGCACCGCAAGGAACTGGCCGGTCTCATGCGGTTCAAGAGCTCGGCGGTCGAGGGCTGGACGAGCCTCGCCGACTATCTCGGCCGGATCAAGCCGGAGCAGGAGGCGATCTACGTCCTCTCCGGCGACGACGCCGCGGCGCTCGCCAAGTCGCCCCAGCTCGAAGGCTTCCGCGCCCGCGGCGTCGAGGTGCTGCTGCTCACCGATCCCGTTGACTCGTTCTGGCCGGACCGCCTCTCCGAGTGGGAAGGCAAGAAGATCCGCAGCGTCACGCAAGGTGCGGCGGACCTCTCGAAGATGCCGCTCGAGGGCGCGCCGGAGGGCGAGCCGGCTGACGTGGAGAAGCTGATCCCGGCGCTGAAAGAAGCGCTGGCCGAGGCGGTCGCGGACGTGCGCACCACGGACCGGCTGGTGGACAGCGCGGTGGTGCTGGCCGCGGCCGGGTTCGGCCCGGACCTGCAGATGCAGCGTCTCCTGCGCCGCACCGGCAAGGGCATCTCGCTGCCGCCGACGCTCGAACTCAACCCGCGCCACGCCCTGATCCGCAAGCTGGCGGCCAGGGTGGAGGCCGGCGAGGACGTCGCGGAGGCCGCGCACACGCTCCTCGACCTCGCCCGCGTGCAGGACGGCGACGCCCCCACCGACCCCGCCGCCTTCGCCCGCCGCATCACGGAGGCGCTGGCGAGGTAGTCACGACCTCCCCAAAACCCTCTCCCGCTGGCGGGAGAGGGCCTGGGTGAGGGCTGCCCTACGGCGCCGTCACCGGCACGGCGCTCACGCTGTTGAACGGGCTGCCGCCCGGCGATAGCGCCTGCGTCGACCACACGAGGTAGACCAGCACGCGCTTCTCGCCGTCCCAGATCCGGCTCACCCGGATCTCCTTGAACAGCCAGTTGGCAGAAGCGCCGAACACGACCTCGCTGGCCGGCAGCCGGTCCGGGACCGAGACCGGCCCGGTGGCGCGGCAGGCGATGCTGAACCGGCTGGGATCGGTCGCCAGCCCGAGCGTGCCCTTCACGCCGCCCGTCTCCGCCCGCGACACGTAGCAGCTCACCCCCGGAACGCGCGGGTCGTCGTAGCGGTCGACGACGATCCGGTCGTTGCGGCCGAGCAGGCGGAACGTGGTGCTGACCTCGCCGACCCGCGTGGGATCATCTCCGGCGGCGAAGGCGGGAGTGACGAGCAGGAGCAGAAGGAGCAGGGGAAGCAGGCGCATCGGCGATCTCCGTCGGGAAAGCGGCGCGGGACCATGCCGTCCCCGTGCCGCCCCGGGCAAGCGGCCGGGCCTCCCCATCCGTCCGATGCTGCCGGCCCGCTCTCCCGTGCCCATATGGCGTCCCGCACAGGAGCTTCCGATGTCCGACGCGCTCTCCCAGCTTTCCGACGCCCTCGCCGGCCTGGCCGCAGCGGCCGCCCCATCCCTCGTCTCACTCTTCCCCGGCACACGCGTGCAGCGCAGCGCCTTCCTGTGGCAGGACGGCGTCGTCGTCACCTCCGAGCAGGGCATGCCGGACGAGGCCGAGGTTCCGGCAGTGCTATCGGGCGGCCACCGGGTTACGGCGACGGTCGCCGGCCGCGACCCGCAGACGAACGTGGCCGCGCTCCGGGTCGAGCTGAGCGGGGCCGCGTGGCGGGACGGCGAGGCGCCGCGCGCCGGTGCCCTCGCCGTGGCGCTGGGCAGCGCGCAGGGGCAGCCGACGGTGCGGCTCGGCGCCGTGCACCGGGTCGGGCCGGCCTGGGACAGCATGGCCGGCGGGCGGATCGACCGGCTCATCGAGCTGGACCTGCTCTTGCCGGGCCGCGACGAGGGCGGCCCGGTGCTCGCCGCGGACGGCGCGCTGATCGGCATGTCCACGTTGGGGCCGCGGCGGCGCGTGCTGGCCATCCCGACCGCGACGGTGGCGCGGGTCGTGCCGCAACTCCTGTCCGGCGGCGTGCGGCAGGGCTGGCTCGGGCTCGGGCTGCATCCCGTCGGCATCCCGGCCGGGTTGCGCGAGGCGGCCGGGCGGGATGCCGGGCTGATGGTGGTCAGCCTGGCGACGGGCGGGCCGGCGGAGCAGGCCGGGGTGCTGCCCGGCGACATCCTGCTGGAAGTGGCGGGCGAGGCGGCGCCGCACCCGCGCGCGGTGGCGCGGGCGTTGTCCGGCGATCAGGTCGGCAAGCCGGTGCCGCTCCGGCTGCTGCGGGCGGGATCGCCGCTCGATGTGCAGGCGACCGTGGCGCTGAGGCCGGCCGCGTGATCGGCGCCGTCGCCACCTACCGCGCGCAGCACGGTCTGCTGGTCGCCGTGCTCGCCGCCGACCCGGTGCGCCAGGCCGACCTCGCCGCCCGGGTCGCGCTGGCCGGGCACCGCCTGGCCCAGGACGGCGCGGAGCCCGACATCCTGCTCACCGACGGGGAGGCCGACGCCTCGGCCGAGCAGCCTGTGCTCCGGCTGGGCGCCGCCGGCGAGGACGGCGCGCTGCCGCCCAACCTGTCACCCGCGCAGCTCGACGCGGCGCTCCGGGCGGTCGCGGTCGGCCTGCGCGTGAGCCTGCCGGCGCCGTCGCCGGGCTTTGCCGAGGCCGACCCGCCGCGGCCGCTGCTCACGCCGCGCGAGCTGGAGATCCTGGCCTGCCTCGGCGAGGGCATGAGCAACAAGGCGGTCGCGCGCCGACTCGGCATCTCAGCGCACACGGTCAAGTTCCACCTCGAGGCCGTGTTCGCCAAGCTCGACGCCGGCAGCCGCGCGGAGGCGGTCGCCAAGGGCCTGCGGCGTGGCTTGATCCTGCTCTAGTGAACGCGGAGACTTGAACCGGCCGCGGTACGGTTCCGTTCAATTGGTCCGAACAAGACGTGGAGGCCGCCATGGGTCTGTTCTCGACCCCGATCAAGTCGCTCAACGACCTGTTCAACCACACGCTGCAGGACATTTATTACGCCGAGCAGCAGATCGCCAAGAACCTCCCGACCATGGTGGAGAAGGCCACCAATCCCGAGGTGAAGGCCGCGTTCCAGCAGCACCTCGCCGAGACGCAGAATCAGGTGAAGCGCCTAGAGCAGGTGTTCGGCATGCTCGGCCAGCCCAACAAGGGCGTCACCTGCCACGCGATGGACGGCATTCTGGCGGAGGCGAAGGAGCTGATCTCCGATTGCGAGGACGGCGACGTGCGCGATGCCGGCATGGTGTCGGCCGCGCAAGCCGTCGAGCACTACGAGATCACGCGCTACGGGACGCTGATCGCGTTCGCCCAGCAGCTCGGGCGGCGTGACGTGGCCCAGGTGCTGCAGCAGACGCTCGCCGAAGAGAAGAAGACCGACGAGCGCCTGACGCAGATCGCCGAAGCGCGCGTGAATAAACAGGCGGCATAGGGATCGGCGGCCGGGTCCGCGCCCGGCCGCCGCGCTCTCCATGCAGATCCCTTACCCCACGCCCGAGCCGCCGCCGGTCATGCCGCCGTTCGACCCAGAGGATATGCCCCCGCTCGACGACCCGTCTGCCCCCGACGAGCCGCCGGAGCCGCCCCCGCCCCCGCTTCAGTGACCGCCGCTTCAGTAGCGGCGCGAGGGCGGCGGCAGCGGCCGCTGACCCACCGGGGCGAGTGGCTGCGCCTGCATGCGCGGCGGCGGCGCCCCATAGGCCGGCCCCGGCCCGATCGGCATCGGCGTCGTCGGCCCGGCATACGCCACCTGGGCGCCGTAGCGCGACAGCAGCTGCCGCAGCGGGTCGGCGCCGGGGTTGCTGACCTCCATCGTCACGATGATCTGCTGCACCCCGACCGGCCGGCCGTAATACGCCGCATTCCAATCGGACTTGGTGCTCATCAGACTGCCGCCGAGCGAGATGCCGGCAAAAAGCCCGCGGGCCCGGCTGAAGCCGACGATGTCCGCGCTCAGTGCCGTCGTGGTCGCGCCCTCGACGCCGCCGCCGAGGTCCACAAACGTGATCCCGGCGTCCGCGCCGAGCTTGAGCTGCGTGTCCATCACCGCCCGGAGCGCGCGATCGTTCATGATCAGGAACGAGACCTGCGCGTCCTGCAGCCCGGCCTGGAAGCCGAAACTCGCCCCGCCCAGCGAGTAGAACGCGGGTGAGGACCACGACCCGGCCGCGTCGCGCGCCACCAGCACGCAGTTGCCGCCCTGGCCGCCGAACAGGAAGCCGGCCTTGAAGATCTGCGGGCAGAGCATCACCGCCCTGGCCTGCCGCAGCACCGATTGCGCGTCACGGCCCTCGCGGTCGTTGAGCAGGTCCTGCGCCGCCAGGGTCGCCCGGTCGACGAGCTGCTGTTCTTGGGTTTGCGCGTGGGCCAGCGCCGGCAGCAGCGCCAGCAACCCCGCGGCGACGTAACGAATCATGGTTACCCTCCCGTATGGGAGCATGATAGTAGCCCGATTCGAGCGGTTTACCAATGATTCCTTACATCGTGGTTGAGAGTCAATCCTCCAGCACGACGTTCACCGACCCGACCCGCCACCCTTCCGGCAACCGATCGAGCCGCGTGAGCGAGAAATTCTGCACCGAGAGGTGCAGAATCGGGTCCGCGCCGACCCCCATCGCGTGCCCGACCGCGGCGCGAATGGCCCCGCCATGGCTGACGATCACCACGTCGTGGCCCCGATGCCGACGGGCCAACTCCTCCATCGTCCTGCCGACCCGCTGCAGCACCTGCGCGATGCTCTCGCCGCCGGGCGGGATCTCCGTGCCGCCAAGCGGCCAGAACGGATGCGCCGGCAAGGTGAGCAGCGCCGGCACTTCGCTGCGCTCGAGCCCCTGGAACTCGCCCAGGTCCTGCTCCAGCAGCCCGGGCTCGACGAACATCTCCTGCGCCGGGTAGCCGGCGGCGAAGATCGCCTCCGCGGTCCGCCGCGTGCGCGACAGCGGCGTGCAGCCCCAGACCGCCGGGATCGGCAGCCGGGCCGCGAGCGACCGGTAGAGCGGCACCTGCGCGACAAGGCTGTCGGGACAGAGCTGGACGTCGCGGACGCCGTACACCCGGGCGCGCTCGTTCTCGGCGACGATGGCGTGGCGGATCAGCCAGAAGCGTGTCTCGGTCATTCGCCCACATTCAATAATGCGCCGCGCATCCGCGCCTGGCGGAACTGGCGCGCGAACAGCAGCAGCCCGGCCGCAAGCCAGACCACGTTCAGCCCCGCCGCCCAAACGAGCTCGTCCCAGCGGATCACCCCGCCCAGCGCCGCCCGCATCCCCTCGAACACGTGCGACGAGGGCAAAGCGAGCGCCACCGGCTGCATCACCGCCGGCAGCACCGCGACCGGGTAGAACACGGCCGAGAACGGCGTGAGCCCGAACAGCACCGACCACGCCAGCGCCTCCGCCCCGGCGCCATGCCGCAGGATCAGGCTGATCACGCACAGCGCCACCCACCAGCCCATCACCATGAGGTTGGCGAAGAACAGCACCACCACCGGGCCGAGCGCGAACAGGTTGAACCGGTACATCAGGAACGCCAGCCCGATCGCCGGCAGCACGCCGGTCAGCATCCGCATCGCCGAGATGCCGATCAGCGCGCCCAGCACCTCGCCCGGCCGGATCGGGCTGACGAACAGGTGGCCCAGGTTGCGCGACCACAGCTCCTCGAGGAAGCTGATCGCTACCCCCATCTGGCTGCGCAGCGCCACCTCCCACAGCAGCACGCCGCCGAGCAGCGCGCTGGCCGCCACCAGCGGCCCGTTCGCCCGCATCATCAGGAAGCGCGCCGTAAAACCCCAGATCAGCATCTGCAGCGCCGGCCAGTACATCAGCTCCAGCACGCGCGGCCAGGAGCGCCGGTAGAGCGCGAGGTGCCGATACATCAGGCCCCAAATCCGCCGCAGCATCACGCCGCCGCCCGTCGGTTGCGGGCGATGTCGAGGAACACCTGCTCCAGGTCGTCCCGCCCGTAGCGCCCGAGCAGCTCCGCCGGCGACCCGCGGTCCACGATCCGTCCCGCCTTCAGCATCAGCACGTAATCGCAGAGCCGCTCGACCTCGCCCATGTTGTGCGACGCCAGCAGCACGGTGCAGCCGCTCTCCGCCCGGTAGCGCTCGAGCCAGGAGCGGACGCTGTCGCCCGTGTCCGGGTCGAGGCTCGCGGTCGGCTCGTCGAGCAGCAGCACGTCCGGCCGGTTGATCAGCGCCTTCGCCGAGCGCCACCCGCGTCTTCTGCCCGGCGGAAAGCTGGCCCGCCGGCCGGCGCAGGAAATCCCGGAGATCGAGCTGCTCGGCCAGCTCGGCGATCCGCGCCTCCAGCCGCCGCACGCCATAGAGATGGCCATAGACCCGCAGGTTCTCCGCCACGCTCAGCCGCGACGGCAGCGACACATAGGGCGAGGAGAAATTCATCCGCGCCAGCGCCGCAAATCGGTCCCGCGCCATGTCGTGGCCGAGGATGCGGATCCCGCCGCTGCTCGGGATCAGCACGCCGAGCAGCATCGCGATCGTCGTCGTCTTGCCCGCGCCATTGCCGCCGAGCAGGCCCAGCGTCTGCCCGCGCGCCACGGTGAAGCTGATGCCGTCCACCGCCAGCACGTCGCCGTAGCTCTTCCGCAGGTCCTCGACCTCGATCGCGTGCATGGCGCTACTCAGCCGGCACGCCCTTGCTGGTCGAGTATTCGAAGTGCAGCGCCGTGTCGGGATAGACCAGCGGGTAGATCGCGTGCGCCGCCACCGCCCCCTCGCTGAACCCCTGCAGGATCAGCTTCAGCTTGCCGGGATAGGTCGCGACGTCGCCGATCGCGAACACGCCCGGCGTGGAGGTCTGCGGAGGTCGCCGGGTCGACCCGGACATGGCTGAGATGGAGGTCGAGCCCCCAGGCGGCGATCGGCCCGAGATCCATCGACAGCCCGAAGAACGGCAGCAGCCGGTCGGCCGGCAGCAGGCGGATGCCGCCGGAAAGGTCCGCGACCTCAACCCCGAACAGCCGCCCGCCCTCGCCCTGCAGCCCGTGCAGCTGATACGGGATGACCAGCTCCACCTCGCCCGCCTCTGCCGCCGCGGCGAGCTGCGCCGCCGTCTCCGGCGCGGCGCGGAATTTTGCGCGGCGATGCACCACATAGACCTTCGCCGCGACGCTCCGCAGCGACAGCGCCCAGTCCACAGCCGAGTCGCCTCCGCCCGCGATGACCACGTGCGCGCCCCGGAAATCCTCGCGCCGCTTCACGTAATACTGCACCCCGCCGGACGCCTCATACGCCTCGATCCCCGGCAGCGGCGGCCGGTTCGGCCCGAACGCGCCCGCGCCGGCCGCCACCAGCACCGCCTTGCAGCGCACCGTGTCGCCCCGGTCGGTGCCGAGCACGAATCGCCCGACCTCGCCGTCCAACCGCTCCACCCGGCGCCCCAGCAGCCGCTTCACCCCGAACGGCGCGATCTGCCGCTCCAGGCACCCGATCAGGTGCCCCGCCGCGATCGCCGGGTGCGCGGGGATGTCGTAGATCGGCTTCTCCGGATACAGCGCCGTGCACTGGCCGCCGACCTCGTCCAGCGCGTCGATCAGCACGCTCTCGAGCTTCAGCATCCCGCATTCGAACGCCGCGAACAGCCCGACCGGGCCTGCGCCGATGATGGCGACGTCCGTGCTGATCTCGTCCGGCATGGCGTGTCCTACTGTGTCTCGTGGTAGCGCCGCTATACCTGGGGCGTGCCGCCCATCCTGCTGCCCCTCCCCGACCTCGAGGCCACGGAAGCGCTCGGCGCCCGCATCGCCGCCGCGCTCCGACCCGGCGACGCCGTCCTCCTCGAAGGCCCGCTCGGCGCCGGCAAGAGCGCGCTGGCCCGCGCCCTGCTCCGCGCCCTCATCGGCGACCCGGCGCTGCACGTCCCGAGCCCGACCTTCACCCTCGTGCAGGCCTACGACACCCCGATCGGCCCGGTCTCCCACTTCGACCTTTGGCGACTCGACGGGCCCGGCGCAGTAAGGGAGCTTGGCTGGGAGGAGGCGCGGGACGGCGTGGTGCTGGTGGAGTGGCCCGACCGTCTCGGCCCGCTGCGGCCCGATGACGCGCTCACCGTGACCCTCGCCCATGCCGGCGAGGACGCGCGTGAGGCGCGGCTCGAGGGCTGGGCCGACCGGCCCGGCTGGCTCGGATGAACCTCTCCACGATCGCGCCGGGCCGGCCGTTCCTCGACGTGCTGGCGCGCTGGTGGCTCGACGGATCGCCAGCCGACCCGCTCGGCGCCGCCGACGGCCTGATCCTGCTGCCGACCCGCCGCGCCGCCCGCGCGCTGACCGAGGCGTTCCTCCGCGCCTCGGACGGTCGGCCGCTGCTGCTGCCCCGCATCGTCGCCCTCGGCGCGCTCGACGAGGCCCCGCTCGCCCTGGCCGGCGCGCTCGACCTCCCGCCCGCGGTCCCGGAGCAGCTCCGCCTCGCCGTCCTCGCCCGCCTGGTCATGCAGCTCGACGGCGCCTACGGCGCGCCGGGCACCGCCGACGGCGCCTGGCGCCTCGCCCGCGACCTGGCCGACCTCCTGGACGAGGCGCACCAGAGCGGCGTGTCCCTGGCCGAGAAGCTCCCCGAGGCGGCGGAGACCGGCTACGCCGAGCACTGGGTCCAGACCATCCGCTTCCTCGAGATCGTCACCGCCTGGTGGCCGCGCTGGCTCGAGGACAACCGGATGACCGACGGCGCCAAGCGCGCGCTCGACCTCCTCGAGGTCCAGGCCGACACCTGGGACGCCGAGCCGCCGGCCCATCGCGTAGTCGTCGCGGGCACGACCGGCGGCGTCGCCTCGGTCGCCAAGCTCATGCGCACCGTCGCCCGGCTGCCGCGCGGCTGCGTCGTCCTCCCCGGGCTCGACCTCGATATGGACGACGAGACCTGGGCCGCGCTCGACGACGGCCACCCGCAAGCCGGCATGGCCCGCCTCCTCACCCGCATGGGCGCCACCCGCGCCGACGTCACGCCCCTGCCGGACGGCGACCCGAGCCCCGGCGAGCGTCGGTCCGCCACGATCGCCCGCGCCCTCCTGCCCGCCAGCGCGCTGTCGCAATGGCGCGACCCGTTCACGCCCGAGACCGCGGGGCTCTCGCGGCTCGAACCCGCCGACCAGCAGGAGGAAGCGGTCGCGATCGCCCTCGCCCTGCGCGACGCGCTGGAGCGCCCGCACGCGCGCGCCGCGCTGGTCACGCCGGACCGCGGCCTGGCGCTCCGGGTCGCGGCGGAGCTGCTGCGCTACGGCGTGGTGGTCGACGACAGCGCCGGCGAGGCGCTCGCGGACACGCCGCCCGCGACGTTCCTGCGCCTGCTCGCCCGCGCCGCGACCGAGGACCTGCCCCCCGTCGCGCTGCTCTCGGTCTTGAAGCATCCGCTCGCCGCCTTCGGCCTCGCCCCCGCCGCTTGCCGCCGGGCCGCCCGCCGTCTCGAACGCGCCATCCTGCGCGGCCCCGCGCCCCCGCCCGGCCTCGCCGGACTCCGCGCCGGCCTCGACGAGCTCACCCGCGAGGGGCGCGACATCGACCCCGCGATCCCCGACCTGCTCGACCGAATCGAAGACCGGCTCGCCCCGCTGCTCGCCCTGGTCGCGCGCGGCGAAGCCACGCCCGCCGACGCGCTCGACGCCCTGCTCCTGTCCGCCGAGCGTGCCGCCGAGACCGACAAGGTGCCCGGCGCCGCCGTGCTGTGGTCGCGCGAGGAGGGCGAGGCGCTCGCGACCCATCTCGACGCGCTGCGCGACGCGCTGCCGATCCTCCCGCCGCAGAAACTCGCGACGCTGCCAGGACTGCTCGAAGCCTCCATGGAGGGCGCGGCGGTGCGCAGCCGCCGGGCGCTGCGCGGCCGCGGCGGGCTGGAGCACCCGCGGGTCGCGATCCTCGGCCTGCTCGAAGCCCGGCTGCAATCCTTCGACCTGCTCGTGCTCGGCGGCCTGGCCGAGGGCGTCTGGCCGGCAACGACCGACCCCGGTCCGTGGATGAGCCGCCCGATGCGGGCCTCGGTCGGCCTCGCCTCCCCGGAGGAGCGCGCCGGCCAGATGGCCCACGATTTTGCGACTCTCGCCTGCGCCGCCCCGACCGTCATCCTGTCCTGCCCCCGCCGCCGCGAGGGCGCGCCCGCCGTCCCCGCCCGCTGGCTGGTCCGGCTCGAAGCCTTCCTCGCCGGCCACGATACGGCACTCCCGCAACACCCGGCCGCGCGCTGGGCCGGCTTGCTCGACCAGCCCGCCGACGGGCCGCGCCCGGTCGCCCCGCCCGCACCTTGCCCGCCGGCCGAACTCCGCCCGCGCCGCCTGAGCGTGACAGAAATAGAAACCTGGCTTCGCGACCCCTACGCGATCTACGCCAAGCACGTGCTCGGCATCCGCGCGCTCGACCCGCTGGAGCAGAACGCCGACGCCGCCGATTACGGCACGGTGGTCCACCACGCGCTCCACGCCTGGCTGCAGCTGCTGCGCTTCCCGACCTATCCCCGCCACGCCGCCACCTTGCTCCGCGCAGAGATGGACCGCGCCCTCGCCGCCCGCGCGCTCCGTCCGGCGCTGGCCGCCTGGTGGCGCCCGCGCCTGCACCGCATCGCCGACTGGGTCGCCGAGCAGGAGCGCAAGCGGCGCCAAGAGCACCCGCGCCCCGAAGTCGGCACGGAGGTGAAGGGCGAGTGGGCGCTACCCCACACGGCCTTCACCCTGAGCGGCGTCGCCGACCGCATCGAGCGCCGCGGCGACGGCACGCTCGCCATCCTCGACTACAAGACCGGCACCGTCCCCAAAGCAGGCGACGTGGAGAAGGGCTACGCCTCGCAGCTCCTGCTCGAAGCGGCGATGGCGGACGCCGGCGCCTTCCGCCCCGACCTCGCCGGAAGCGCGTCCGAACTGGCCTACTGGCGGCTGACCGGCGGCTTCATCCCCGGCGAGGTGAAGCCGCTATTCGCCAAGGACCCCGGCTCCATCCCCCGCCGGGTCGCTGAGGCGGTGGGCTCGCTCGCCGCCCTGATCCGCGAGTTCGACGACCCCGCGCGCCCCTACCACTCGCAGCCGCACCCCGGCGCCGCCCCGCGCTTCTCCGACTACGCGCAGCTCGCGCGCGTGGCGGAATGGGCGGTGCTGGAGGAGGCGGAATGATCCTCGCCCGCGACCGCGCCGTCCGCGAGCAGCTCGCGGCCTCCGATCCGTCGGTCTCGGCCTTCGTCGAGGCCTCCGCCGGGTCCGGCAAGACCAAGCTGCTGACCGACCGCATCCTCCGCCTCATGCTCGCCGGCGCCGACCCGGCGCGCATCCAGTGCCTCACCTTCACCAAGGCCGCCGCGGCCGAGATGGCGCTCCGCCTCCAGCACCGGCTTGGAACCTGGGCGACCGCCGAGGACGCGAAGCTGGACGCCGACCTCGCCGACCTCCGCATCCCGCCCGGCGAGCGCACCCGCGACGAAGCGCGAAAACTGTTCGCCCGCGTCCTCGACCTGCCGGGCGGCATGCGCATCGGCACCATCCACGCCTTCTGCCAATCCCTGCTGCGCCGCTTCCCGGTCGAGGCCGCGATCAGCCCGCATTTCCAGCTCGTGGAAGACGCCGACGCCCGCCTGACCATGGAGCAGGTCCGCGAGGCGGTGCTGGTCGCGTCAGCCCCGGACGCGCTGGCGACGCTGGCCGGGTTGGAGAAGGCCGAGGGGTTCGGCCACCTGCTGCTGTGCCTCGATAATCAGCGCGAGCGTGTCGCCCCCTTGCTCGGCATGTGCGAGCCGGCACTGACCGAAGCCGTCTGGCGCGCGTCCGGCGCCGAGGCGGAGAGCGAGGCGGCGCTGCTCGCCGCCGCCGTGTCCTGGCCGGAAGAGGACGCGGTGCGCACGGCCCTGCGCCTCTCGGACTCGAAGGGGACGGCGGCGGCACGGACCCATGTGCGGCCGATGCTGGGCTGGCTCGCGCTCCCGCCGGAGCTGCGGGTGCAGCACTGGGACGATTGGCGCTGCGGCCTGCTCAACGGCAAGGGCGAGCCCCGGCAGCTCTCCTGCTTCGCGAACAAGGCGCTCGCCACCCTGCATCCGGAGATCGCCGAGGCAGTCACCGCCGAGCAGCATCGCATGCTCCGTCTCGACGACGCCCGTCGCGCGGTCCGCACCGCCGAGGCCACCGCCGCCCTGCTCCGCCTCGCCCTCCCCGCGCTCCGCGCCTATGCCGGCCGCAAGGGCGAGCTCGGCCTGCTCGATTACGGCGACCTGATCACCCGCACCTCCGACCTGCTGCGCGACCCCGGCGCCGCCTGGGTGCTCTACAAGCTGGACGGCGGGATCGACCATCTCCTGCTCGACGAGGTGCAGGACACCGCGCCGGAGCAGTGGCAGGTCGCGCACCTGCTCACCGACGAGTTCTTCGCCGGCGTCGGCGCCCGGCTGCCGGAAGGCGCGCCGGCCCGGACCTTCTTCGCCGTCGGCGACCCCAAGCAGAGCATCTACTCGTTCCAGGGAGCCGACCGCGACGAGTTCACCCGCTCCCGCGCCCGCATGGCCTACCGCGTCGCCGGCTCCGGCCAGCGCTGGGGCAACGTCACGCTCGACGTCTCCTTCCGCTCCACCGCCCCTGTCCTGGAGCTAGTGGACGCGGTGTTCGCCGAGCCGCCCGCCTCCATCGGCGTGTCGGACGGCGGCCTGCAGCACTTCGCCGACCGGGTGGGCGACGCCGGCCGGGTCGAGTTGTGGCCGCTGGCGCCGGTTCCGGAGCGGCCGGAGCTGCCGCCTTGGACGGTGCCGGCGACCAATCTGGGCCTCCAATCCGCGCCGCAGCTCCTGGCCCAGCGCCTCGCCGCCTGGGTCGCCGCCGAGATCGGCCACGCCGAGTTGCCGAGCAAGGGACGCAGGCTCGAGGCCGGCGACGTCCTCATCCTCGTCCGCCGCCGCACCGACTTCGCCCGCGACGTCGTCCGGGCGCTCAAGGCCCGCGGCGTGCCGGTCGCCGGCCTCGACCGCCTGGTCCTGACCGAGCAGGCCGCCGTGCAGGACCTGCTCGCCGCCTGCGACGCGGTGCTCCTGCCGGGTGACGACCTGCAAGTCGGCTGCGTCCTGACCAGCCCCCTCGGCGGCCTGACGCAAGAGAGCCTGATGGACCTCGCGGTCGGCCGCCGCAGCACGCTCTGGAACACGCTCCGCGACCGCGCCGCCGAGCGCCCGGACTGGGCTCAGGCCTGGGCCTTCCTCTCCGCTCTCGGCTCCCGCGCCGACCATGTGACCCCGCACGCGCTGCTCGCTGAGGCGCTCGGCCCGCTCGGCGGCCGCGCCCGCCTGCTCGCCCGCCTCGGGCCGGAAGCGGCCGAACCGCTCGACGAGCTGCTCGGCGCCGCGCTCGACTACACGCGCCTCCACCCGCCCTCGCTCCAAGGCTTTACCCATTGGCTCCGCCGCTCCGGCGCGACGGTCACGCGCCAGGCCGGCAGTGCTGGCGGACGCGGTGCGCGTCATGACGGTCCACGGCGCCAAGGGCCTCCAAGCCCCGCTCGTCATCCTGCCGGACACCACCGCGCTCCCGCCCGACGACGACAAATTCGCCTGGGTCGACGACCCGGCCACCGCCACCCCCATCCCGCTCTGGGCCCCCCGCAAGGAACTCCGCTGCGCCGCGATCGACCGGGCGCGCGAGGCGGAACGGGCCCGGCAGATGCAGGAATACAACCGCCTGCTCTATGTCGGCGCTGACCCGCGCGGAGGACCGGCTGGTCATTTGCGGCTGGCAGACGCGCCGCGGCGTCGCGGACGAGAGCTGGTGGTCATCGGTGCAGCGCGGCTTCCACGCGATCGGCGCGCGAGCCGAGCCCTTCGAGGGCTGGGACGGTGAGGTCCTGGTCGCCGAGTGCCCGCAGACCCGTCCGCCGCTGCCCGGTCACGGTGCGACCCCGTCCGCTCTCACCCCGCTGCCGGCCTGGGCCGGGCAGCCCGGCGACTGGCGCCCCGCCCCGCCCCCGGCCGAACCCGCGCTGCCGGTCCCGCTGGCGCCGAGCCGTCCCGACGACGCCGCGCTCGGCCCGGTGCCGGCCGCCCGCTCGCCCCGCCGCGGCCCCGGCTCAGACAGCCAGGACCGGTTCCGCCGCGGCAACCTCGATCCACGAGCTGCTGCAGCACCTCCCCTCGCTCCCGCCCGATCGCCGCGAACCCGCCGCCCGCGCCCACCTCCGCCGCAACGGACTCGACGAGGCCGAGGCCATCACCCTCGCCACCGAAGTGCTCGCCGTGCTCGCCCATCCCGCGCTCCAACCGCTGTTCGGCCCGGCCGGCCGCGCCGAGCAGCCGCTCACCGGCCTAGTCGGCGGCGCAGTCATCACCGGCAAGGTCGACCGGCTCGCCGTGCTCCCGGACGAGGTCCTGCTCGCCGACTACAAGACCGGCCGCCCGCGCCCGCCGCCCCCGGCGCCACGCCGGTCCTCTACCTCCGCCAGCTCGCCTCGTATCGCGCGGTGCTGCAGTCGATCTACCCGGACCGCCCGGTGCGCTGCGCCCTGGTCTGGACCGAGGGCCCGACCGTGGTCGAGCTACCGCCTGCCCTGCTGGACGCGCACGCCCCCGCCGCTTGACCCAACTCCGGCCCCGACCCACCTGTGGAGGCCGAGATCGAAGGAGTTCACCGTGGGCCAGAACACCGTTGCCGTGGACGACGACAGCTTCAAGTCGCAGGTGCTCGAGGCCGAGGGCCCGGTGCTGGTCGACTTCTGGGCGGAGTGGTGCGGCCCCTGCAAGATGATCGCCCCGGCGCTGGAAGAGATCGCCGCCGAGTTCGCGGGCAAGGTGACCGTCGCCAAGGTGAACATCGACGACAACCCGATGTCGCCCAACACCTACGGCGTGCGCGGCATCCCGACGATGATCCTGTTCAAGGACGGCAAGCCGGTCGCCACCAAGGTCGGCGCCGCCCCGAAGAGCGCCCTCAAGGAGTGGGTCGAAAAAGCGCTCTGACCCATCCACTCCGTCCGCAAGCGCTCCCACTTCACTTTTTATCCCGTTAGCATTACGATCCGACGCCAAAAGGAGGTGGCGGGTCATGGCGGGACCTAGGCAGCAGTTCGTGCTCTTACCCCGGGCGGGCGTCCGGGCGAACGCCGGCCCAGCATTGCAGGCGATGTTGACCCTGCACTCGGCGATCGGACTGACCGCGGCCCCGACCCAAGTGTCTCCGGAGCCGATCGTCGTTCGCGACTTCGTGCAGGAGAATGGCGCGAAGCTGGTCGAGTTGGATGCCTCGGCAGCAGACCATATCAACCGGCCCGACGGGCCTCTGCGCGCTCTGCCCTTGGTCGAGTATCCCCGCCCTGATCCGCGGCCGCAACTGCAGTCCCTGTTGGCGCCGACCGCGGCCTCTGTCGCCACCGCCTCCACCTCGATCGTCATCGCTTGCACGGATGCGAAGACCGGCGCACCGGTCGCCGGTGCGACCGTCGTCGGTTTCACGGATTTCGCCTCGAAGCAGGGCGCCCAGGGCACGACCGATGTCGCCGGCCACGTGACGTTAGCCTTGGCCGGCGCCGCGATCGATCGGCTCTACATCTACGGCCCGGCGGGTTACTGGGGTGGCTTTCGTCAGTCCATTCCCCTCGCCAACACGAGCATCGCGCTGGAACCGGTCGACCTCACCTTCGTCGACCTCGTGCGACATCTGTACGCCGGAAGCCGGTTCGTGCCCGCAACCGGCGTCACCGTTGGCATTCTCGACACCGGTGGCGGCCCACATCATGACCTGAACTTCCTGAGCGGCCATTGCACCGTAACCGGCGAGCCGGACGCCGATTGGCATGACGTCGATCACCATGGAACCCATGTCGCCGGCCTTATCGGCGCCTCTGGTCAAATTCGTGGCGTCGCTCCCGGTGTCGGTCTACGCGCCTATCGGGTCTTCCCTGCCGAGGGCGGCGCCACCAACTTCGCCATTCTCAAAGCGCTCATCATCGCTGCCCAGGAGCGGTGCGACATCGTCAACCTCAGCCTCGGCGGCGGCCCGTACGACCCGATCGTCGAGGAAGCCATCGCCGACGCCTGCAATCAGGGTATGATCCCGGTCATCGCAGCCGGGAATGACGGCCGCAAGGCGGTCAGCTTTCCCGCCGCGCACATAGGCGCAATCGCCGTCTCGGCCCTCGGCCGCGAGGGCATGTTTCCGGCCGGTTCGGTCGACGAGGCCGATATCCTTCGTCCCCCTGCGAGCGCGAGCGATCCGCTGAGCTTCATCGCCGCGTTCTCGAATGTCGGGTCGCAAATCGCCGTCGCCGGAGCCGGGGTGGGCGTGCTGTCGACGCTGCCGAACAACCAATATGGCCCGCTCAGCGGCACATCCATGGCGGCCCCCGTCGTAGCAGGCGCGGCTGCCAGCCTCCTATCCCAACACGCAGCCATCCACAGCATGCCGCGCGACAAGGCTCGCTCGGACGCGATCAGAAATCTTCTTTTGATGAACTGCGTTAAGATGAAGTTCGGCTCCATCTACGAGGGATATGGAATGCCCGACCCAACGGCGGTCTGATGCGGTTCGTGCTGAAGCGGAAACTCGGCTCGAATCCTGGCGGCGCTCCCGACGTGGATCACGCGCTGAGGGACGTCGAGGTGATCGATCGAGTAGGCGATCAGGCGGCGCTTATCGAAGCGAGCCCCGAGCAAGCGGGCGAGCTGCGGGAGAAGCTGCCGAACTGGTCGGTCAGTCCGGAGACCTCGGTGCCGCGGCCGAGCCCGCCATTCCCTCGCCCCCAGTGGAAGCCCGAGTAGCGCCCTACGCCGCCTTCGACAGCAGCAGCTTCCGCTGCACCACCGCCTCCGCGATCTGCACCGCGTTGAGCGCCGCGCCCTTGCGCAGATTGTCGCTCACGCACCAGAACTGCAGCCCGTGCTCCACCGTCGTGTCCTTGCGGATGCGGCTCACATAGGTCGCGTCCTCGCCCACGCAGTCGAGCGGCGTGATGTAGCCGCCGTCCTCGCGCCCGTCATGCACCACCACCCCCGGCGCCTCGCGCAGCACCGCCCGCGCCTCGGCCACCGTCACCGGGCGCTCGAATTCGACGGTCACCGCCTCCGAGTGGCCGATGAACACCGGCACCCGCACGCAGGTCGCGGCCACCTTGATATCGGGGTCGAGGATCTTGCGGGTCTCGACCGCCATCTTCCATTCCTCCTTGGTCGACCCGTCGTCCATAAACTTGTCGATGTGCGGGATGACGTTGAAGGCGATCGGCTTGGTGAACTCCTGCGGCGTCACCGGGTCGTTCACATGGATGGCGCGCGACTGCGCCCACAACTCGTCCATCCCTTCCTTCCCCGCCCCGGATACGGACTGGTAGGTCGCCACCACCACCCGCTTGACCTTGAACTTGTCATGGAGCGGCTTGAGCGCGACCACCATCTGGATGGTCGAGCAGTTCGGGTTGGCCACGATCCCGCGCCGGATCCGGGCCAGCGCCTGCGGGTTCACCTCCGGCACCACCAGAGGCACGTCCGGCTCCATCCGGAACTGGCTGGTGTTGTCGATCACCAGGCACCCGGCGGCCGCGGCCCGCGGCGCATGCACCGCGGAGACGGACGCGCCCGGGCTGAACAAGCCTATGTCCCAGCCCGCGAAATCGAACGTCTCGAGGTTGCGGACCTTGAGCACCTGCTTGTCGCCGAAGCTCACCTCCTGCCCGGCCGAGCGGGCGGACGCGACGGCGGCGACCTCCGAGACCGGGAAATTCCGCTCCTGCAAAGTCTTGAGCATCTCGCGCCCCACCGCGCCGGTGGCGCCGACGACCGCGACCCTATAGCTCATGACCTTCTCCGCTCCGCAATCTCGCAACTGTCCAAGTAATCTTGCCACGGGGCCGGGACAAGCGCGCGTTCAGCCACCCAGATAGGCGGCGGCGACCGCCGGGTCGGCGGCGACGTCGGCCGCCGGCCCGCTCAGCACGATGCGGCCGGTCTCCAGCACATAGGCATGATCGGCCACCTCCAGCGCGGCGGAAGCGTTCTGCTCCACCAGCAGGATCGTGGTCCCGTCGCGCTTCAGCGCGGCGATGATGGCAAAGATTTCCTCAACGAACAGGGGCGCCAGCCCCATGCTCGGCTCGTCCAGCAGCAGCAGCCGGGGCGCCCCCATCAGCGCGCGGCCGATCGCTAGCATCTGCTGCTCGCCGCCGGACAGCGACCCGGCCAGCTGCGCGAGCCGCTCGGAAAGCCGCGGGAAACCGGGCGAGCACCGCCTCCTGCCGCCGCGCGATCTCCGCCTGATCTCGGACGAGATACGCCCCGAGCCGGAGGTTCTCGCCCACCGTCAGCTCCGCGAAGCACTGCCGCCCCTCCGGCACCTGCAGCAGCCCGGCAGAAGCGATCCGATACGCCGGCCAGCCCGTGATGTCCGCGTCCCCGAACCGGATCCGCCCGGCCCGCGGCCGCGCCAGCCCGGAGATCGCGCGCATGGTCGTCGTCTTGCCCGCGCCGTTCGCCCCGATCAGCGACACGACCGCGCCCTCCGGAACCTCGAGGCTGATGCCCTTCACCGCGTCGGTGCGCCCGTAGCAGACGGCCAGATCGGTAATCGTCGAGTCCGGTCATCAGACCCCACGCACCCCGGCCCGGGCCCCCGCCGCAAGCCGCGCCGCGACCTTGTGGCCGAGATAGGCCTCGATCACGACCGGGTCGGTCCGCGCCGCCGCCGCCGGCCCGTCGAAGATCTTCCGCCCGAAATTCAGCACCGTCACGCTGTCGGAAATGTCCATGACGAAGCCCATGTCGTGCTCGACCAGCAGCACCGTCGTCCGGCTCTCGCGGAGCCGCCGCACGAGAATGGCGAGCGCCTCCGTCTCCGCCGGGTTCATGCCGGCGGCGGGCTCGTCGAGCAGCAGCAGTCGCGGCTCGGGCGCCACCGCGCGCGCGATCTCGAGCCGGCGCTGGTCGCCGTAGGACAGCGCCGAGGCCCGCAGCTCCGCCTTGTCCGCCAGGCCAACGAAGGCCAGCGCCTCCCGCGCCCGCGCCACCGCCCGGCGCTCCTCGGCGCGGAACCCCGGCGTGCGGAACAGCACCGACCCGAGCGCCGCTCCGGTCCGGGCATGCGAGCCCGGTCAGCACGTTCTCCAGCACCGTCATCGCGGCGAACACGCGGATGTTCTGGAACGTCCGCCCGAGTCCGAGCGCCGCGCGCCGCTCCGGCGCCAGCCCCGTGATCTCCGTCTCGCCCAGCCAGATCGTTCCCGCTGTCGGCGCGACCAGCCCGGACAGGAGATTGAACAGCGTGGTCTTCCCCGCGCCGTTCGGGCCGATCACCGCATGGATGCCGCCCTCCTCAACCGCCATGCTCACTTCGTCCACCGCCACCAGCCCGGCGAAGCGGCGGGTCAGCCGCTCCAGCCGCAGCA
The DNA here is from genome assembly GCA_963708585.1 of uncultured Alphaproteobacteria bacterium. Lineage (GTDB taxonomy): Bacteria > Pseudomonadota > Alphaproteobacteria > Acetobacterales > Acetobacteraceae > JAVVHH01. The sequence goes on from CAVPSW010000003.1 coordinate 353,122, forward strand.
GCGCGGTCACGCCGCCCGCCTGCGCATCCGCACCGCCAGCAACCCGTTCGGCAGGAACAGCACCGCCGCGACGATGATCAGCCCGTTCAGCACCAGCCGGAAATCGCTCACGTCCCGCAGCAACTCCGGCAGCAGGGTGAGCACCCAAGCGCCGAGCACCGGCGCCAACGGATTGCCGATGCCGCCAAGCAGCGCGAACGACAGGATGCTGACCGCCGGCTCGAACCCGTATTCGTTCGGCCCGATGAAGCTGCTCACATGGGCCGACAGGCACCCCGCTAGCCCCGCCAGCACGGAGGACGCCAGCAGAACGCCCATTTTGTAGCGCCGGACCGGCACGCCCATGACCGCGGCGGCCGTCTCATCCTCGCGCATTGCCTCCATGCCGCGCCCGATCCGGCTGCGGCCGACCAGCCACAGCGCCAGGATCGCGAGCAGCAGCAGCCCGTAGATCATCCACGTCTCGGCCTGCTCCGGGATCCCCGAGAGGCCGAGCGCGCCGCCGAACGCGTCGACGTTGAGGTAGACCGCGCGCAGCACCTCGCCGAGGCCGATCGTCGCGATGGCAAGATAAACGCCGGACAGCCGCAGCGTCGGCCCGCCCACCAGCAGCGCGAACACCGCCGGCACCACCGGCGACAGCAGCAGCACCAGCGGGAACGGCCAGCCCAACCGGAGCGTCATCAGCGCCGAGGCATACGCCCCCAACCCCATGAACGCCGCCTGCCCCAGCGAAAGCTGCCCGGCTGCGAGCACCACGTACATGGATAAGGCCAGCAACCCGTTGATCCCCAGCGCATGCACCAGGTTCTGGTAGGTCCAGAGAAAGTCGTCGAGCCAATCCGGCATCTACGCCCGCCGGATCACGGCGCGGCCGAACAGGCCGGAGGGCCGGGTCCATAGCACCGCGACCAGGATCAGGAACGCGACCGCCTCCTTCATCGACGAGTCGACGTATCCCGCGGTCAGCACCTCCACCACCCCGAGCAGCAGCCCGGCCACCAGCGCGCCCCGCACGTCGCCAAGACCGCCCACGATGATCACGACGAACCCGCGCAGCATCATGGTCTCGCCCATGTACGGCTGGATCGCGTTGAAGTTGAGCCCGATCAGCACGCCCCCCGCCCCGGCCAGCGCCCCGGACGCGAACGAGACCGTCGCGGCCGCCCGCCCGGTGTTGATCCCCATCAGCGCCGCCGCGTCCGGCTTCTCCGCCATCGCCCGGATCGCAAGCCCCAGCCGCGTCCCGTGCAGTAACAGGAGCAGCAGCACGACCAGCACGGCCGTCGCGCCCAGGATCAGCAGTTGCGCCGCCGTTACCCTGATGTCGCCGAGCTGAAACGCCTGGCCCGAGATGACGTCCGGCGGCAGGCGGCGGATGTCGGGCCCGAGCCAGGCCGACAGCGCCGCGTAGAGCGCGAGCACGCCGCCGAGCGTCACCATCAGCGAGGACAGCTCCGGCGCCCCGACCCGCCGCAGCCGCGACAGCAGCAGCCAGTCCAGCACGACCGCAATCGCCCCGGACGCGACCGCAGCCGCCGGCAGCGCCAGCCAGATCGGCGCGGCAAACGCCCGGCACAGCCACAGCGCGATCAGCGCCCCGGCCGAGAAATAGAAGCCATAGGTCAGGTTGATGACGCGCAGCACCCCGAACATCAGCGTGAAGCCGAGGGCGAATAAAGCGTAGGTGGCGCCAAGCAGGACGCCATTGACAAGCTGCTGGGCCAGCATGGCCGGGCGCTATAGGAGCAATGTCCACAGGCGTCCAGCGCCGCCCGCTAGGGCGCTCCCACAAGCGTCGGTTACGGACGCCGCCGCAGCCGGGCCCGTAGCCGGCTCGATAGCTTGCCCTCCCCGACCGGGCCAACCCGCGCCGCGGCGTCGCGACGGGCGAGCTGCTCGATCAGCCGCGTGGCGGTCAGCCCGCGATGGCCGCCCTGCCAGTGATCGCTCGCCTCGCCCGCCGGCATCCAGCCCGGCAGCGGCATCAGCAGCGCGGAGCCGAGCCCGTCCAGCAGCGGCTCGTACGTGGCCCGCAGCGCGGCCAGCGTCTCCTCCGTGTCCGGATCGCCGCTCCAACGCAGCCCAGCGTCGCGCAGGATGTGCTCCATTTCCCCGTAGAGCGTGTGCGGAAGGCGGTCGACCCCGGCATAGCGATCTGCCGCCCAATCGCCGACCACATCGCCCAGGCGCCGGCAAAGTAGTAGCGCATCAGCCGGACCCGCCGGTACACGCGCCGCGGCAGCAGCATGACCTCGAAGGCGTCCTGCAGGACGATAAAGATGGCGATCAGTCCCGCCAGCACGCCGAGAGTCGAGCTCACCCCGCGCTCTTCGGCCAAAACCCGGCCGGCGTCCAGGCCAACCCGGTGCGGGAGGTCAGAGGAAGGCGGTGTCGCCGTAGGTCAGGGCGATGGCGCTGGACCCGAGCCGGGTCGGCATGGAGATGAACCGGGTCCGCTCCGGGTTGTGGAGCCGCTCATACATCCGCAGCAGCCGGGCTGCGGTCAGGTCCCGCTCCGTCGCCGTGAACAAGCCCGGCAACCCGGTCTGCCGGCTCATCGCCGCCAGGCACAGCTCGAACGAGGTCGTGCCGTAATCGGGGAAGTTGGCCAGCCTCTTCGTGTCCGGGATCAGCGGGCGCTCCAGGATCCACTCGGCGGTCGTGCCGCTGATCCGGGGCGCCACCAACGGGCCGTCGCGCGGGACCGGCTTGGAGACGACCTTCATCGGCAAGGTCGGCAGCGGCTCCGGCCGGCTCAAGTTCACGATCCCCATGATCACGGTGAGCGGATCCTGCACGAACAGGTAGGCGAACACCCGATCGTTCGGCTCCACCTTAAACGTGGACAGGATCACGGGCTTCGGCGGGCTCGTGTCGTCCCGATCCCACCACTGCGTCCACGCCTGGGCCGTGGCCGGCGCCCCGAACGGCGGATCGGCTTGCGTGATCGTGCCGATCTGCGGCAGCGACGAGTCGAAATACCGCCGCTGCCCGTCCAGGCCGATCCATGCCGAGCACTGGTAAGGGATGGTCGGGTCCGTTACCGGCGGGAGGCTCGACATCGCCGGAACGGTCCAGATTCCCACCATCGCCATGAAGTCGCGCTCGTCGTCCGCCTCGATGCTGGCGCCCGACCAGTTGAGGCTGGTCTCGAACCGGGAGGTCTGGATACCGTCCTCCAGAGTGTCGGGCTGGAACGTCGGGTCCTCAAACAAGACCAACTCGGCCTCGAACGTGGGCGGCGCCAGAAGCTGGTTCGATCCTCCGAAGGCTTGCAGCCATGCGGAATGGAGAAGCGGCTGGCGCACCGGGTCGGGGCGCGGCGGCAAATCGAGCGCCAGCAGCTGCTCGTTGGACAGCCGGGTCGGCCGGATCGGGCCCTTATGCGCGACGTCCTCCGGAACCCCGGTGAAGCGCCGGAGATCGGCCACCTCGCCCTTCCCGTTCGTTTTGGGTCGATCATCGGCCGTCAAGACGCCCACTCCGCGTGAGCCGCCTTCACCACCAGCTTGTAGTAGCTCGTGGTCGGCAGGAGGATCAGCCGGTCATGGACGTACCCTGCCAGCGCAACCCCGGCGTCCGTGTCGCTCTGGTAGTGGAACCCGCCAATCTGTCGGTTGCGCGCGATCCGGTCGGCTAGCGCCCCGAGGTCGTCGGTGTAGACGCCCGCCGGCGTCGTCGCCGCCAACACGTCGTCCATGCAGAGCGCCATCAGGTGGGCCTGGGTCGAGTGCCCGCTCGGGAACGAAGCGTGGCCGGGAACCGGGAGGGGCGCCATCAGCGCCGGGCAGAGCATGGTCGGGCGCGGCCGGGCGTATAAGCCCTTGTAGTACATGGCGCAGAACCCGGCAACGAAGCTCGCCGTGGTCAGCAATTTGGTCGTGGCCGGGTAGCCGCTGGTCGCCGTCAGCAGGTCGAGGAAATAGGGGAGGAAGCTGTCGGCTTGCGCCATGATCTCGCCCAGCGCGTCCGCGCGCTCGTCCTGCGCGGCCGTAACCAGGTCCTGCAACTCCCCGTCGATCACCGGCTTCGCAGCAGGAGAATCCCAGCCGCCGGCAAACGCCGGATAAGGCAGCAGCAGGTTCGCCCCCTGCCAGTCCGGAGTGGCCGCCACGAACTCGGTCAGCACGAGATAGGCATACCAGTTCGGCGCCCAGGCATTCGGCGGATAGGTCTTGAGGAAGACGCGCTTGTCGGCGATCGCCGTGCCGCCATAATCGATGGTGACGAACGGCAGGTCGATCCGGTCGGCGAAGAACGCGCTGCCCCCGGCGCCCAGCGCGCCGACATTACCCTCGTTGCCTTCGTTCCCCTCGTTGCCCTCATTGCTGAACGGCATGCACGGCTCCCGCTTTTGGGTACGATCCGGACGGACAATCAGTCCGGCACGCCCGCCCGCCGCAGCCGCTCGGCAAATACACCTGCCGCCGAGGACTGCAGCGGCGTGCGGAGGAGGAAGGTCGTGAGACGGAACTCTGGCACAAGCGCCATCAGTTTGCCAACGAAATGTTTGGCCTCCGCCTGCTCGCCCGCCGCGACCAGGCTCGCGATCAGCGAACGCAGGTTAGAGGCATGGGCCGGCGTCTCCGCCGCGCACTTCCGCCCCAGCACCACCGCCTCCGAATATCGGCCGGCAAGATAATACGCCTGCGACAGGTAATGCGCGAACCGGCCGACATCCGGCCCGATCGGGCATAGACGCAGCGCCCACTCCCCCTGCTCGACCGCCCGCTCGGGCTCGCCCACATAGCCCCGCACCAGGCTGCTGAACCCCCAAGCCAGCGCGCAACTCGGCCCGGCGATCAGCGCCCGTTCGAGGTAGTCCATCGCCGTCTCGAACTGACGGAACAGGTAGGCTTGGATGTGGCCATAGATCGCCAGCGCGACCGCGTTGTTCCCGTCCCGCTCCAGTGCCGAGACCGCGTGGGCGCACGCGGTTCGGCTGTCCGCCTCCCAGTCCGCGGACCAGCCCTGCCCGATCAGGCGCATGTGCAAAGCGGCGAGGTGCGAGTAGGCGTGCCCGTAGCCAGGGTCGGCGGCGATCGCCTGGCGCAGCAGCGCGCCCGCCCGCTCCAGCGCCGCCCGATCGCCGCCGTTGAACAGCTCCAGCGCGCGCAGCGTCAGGTCGAACGCCGTCAGGCTGTCAGGCGGCTTGCGCGCCACCCGCTCGACCTCGCGCTGGCGCAGATGCGGCGCCAGCGACTGCGCCACCCGGAGCGCGATCCGGTCCTGCAGCTCGAAGACCGCGTCCGCCTTGGTGTCCAGCCGGTCGACCCAAACCACCGTCCCGCTCTCGACCTCGTCAAGCTCGACCGTGGTGCGCAGCCCGGTGGGCACCTGGCGCACGCTGCCGTGGATCACGTAGCGCACGTCCAGCGCCTGGCCGATCCGCGCCAGGTCGAGCGGGCTGCGCGCGAACTCCTGCACCGAGCTGCGGGCCACCACCACCAGGTCCTGCAGACCGCCGAGCGCATGGATCACGTCGTCGATGATCCCCTCGGCGAGGTAGCGATCCTCCTCCGACCCGTGCAAGGTCCGGAACGGCAGCACCGCCAGCGAAGGGCGATAGTCCGACATCACGATGCGCTCGCCCGCCCGCGCCGCGGGCCGCTGGATCGCAGGCACGCCGACCCAGTTGGCACAGGACGCGCGCGAGATCCCGTACACCGGCACCGGGTCGCGGATGTTCTTCAGCGCGGGCCGGCCGAGGAATTGGTAGTCGGCCGCCACCGCGCGCCGGACCTGGTTCAGCACGGTCTCGCTAAGGGTGATGCCGCCGGGCTCGGCCAAAGCTTCGAGCCGGGCGGCGACGTTCACCGTGGTGCCGCCGATCCGCTCGCCTTCGACCACCACCTCGCCGACATGGAGCCCGATCCGGAACATGATCTGCTCCGTTCCCTCCGCCACCATGGCGCTGCGGCGCCCGGACTCCGCCTGCACGCGCATGGCGCATTTCAGCGCCTGCACCGCGCTCGGGAACTCGGCCATCACGCCGTCGCCGGCCACCGAGAACACCCGCCCGCCGCTGCGGTCGACCTCGCGCCGCACGCGGGACAGCTCGTCGCCGACCCGGTGGTGAGTCGCCTCTTCCGCCTCGCCCATCAGCCGGCTGTAGCCGAGCACGTCCGCGGCGAAGATCGCCGCCAGACGCCGCTCCACGCGCCGGCGCGGGCTGCGCTTGCGTTCGGTTTTACCACTATCGGGAATGGGCCTTCCCCGTCTCGAGCCGCCGCAACCAACCTAGGGACGAGGTTGCAACGGTGCAACCGAGAGGAGGTCAGGCGCCCCGAAGAGGCTGGGCACCCCGCGCCTTCCTCAAGTGGCCGCCTTCGTCCAGCCCTGCCCGGCCCGGTTGAACGCGGTCAGCCCGACCTGGCTCAGGCGTGCTCGACGATCTCCTCTCCCACCGTGTTGAGACTGGACTGCAGCTCGGACAGCCCCTTCTCGACAGCGCTGGTGTGGGTGGCGATGTCCGAGCCGAGACTGATCGCCAATGAGAGGACGATTTGGGCATATTTGGTCCAGCCTGACACGCCCGATTGCAGCGCCACGATGAACTTCGAGTATTCTTTGTACCTGTCCTCGGCCTTCTCGATCCGCTCGCCGACCCCGACGACCCGCTTCAAGACGTCGTCGAGGGCCGCTTCGGCCTGCTTGAGGCTCTTCTCGGCCTTGGCAAGGCCGTTCGAGTCCTTGGCAGCTTTCTTCATCTTGTCCTTCAGCCCATCCTGAAGGTCCATGAGCTTGTAGATCGCCTTCGCGAACTCCTGGTGATCCTTCTTCAGCCCGGTGATCTTGTTCTTGTACAGCACGATCCGCTCGCCACAGTTCTTGATCGTCGGCGTGTCGACACCGAGAACCGCCGCGATGCCCGCCAGCCCGATCTCCTTCAGGTTCTGCGTCGCGAGGCTGTCCTTGTTCTTGGCGAACGCCTTGGTGAGCACGACGATATCCGCCCGGATGACGCGCTCCACCCCCTCAGCCTCCATCGCCAGCTTGGCGACGTTCTGGGCGAGCGCGATCCCCGAGCGGGCCATGCCGATGATCGCGACCGGCGACGCGGCGCCGGCCGTCAGCGCCGCCGTCGCCGCCGAGGCGGCGATCCCGACCGCGCCGAGAACGATCTTCCCGGCCGTCTTCACCTTGTAGGATGTGTATTCCTTCTTGTCCCGAACCCACGTCGCGAGCGCAGCCTCGATCGCGCGGGCAAGCGCGGTGGCCGCCGCCTCGCCGTTCTTCTCGACGATCGCGCTGATCGTCTTCTCGTTGAGCTGTGGCGCCTTCTTGATGTCCGCAGCGATGCCAGCAATGGCGGTCGGGACGATCTTGTTCGCAGTTTCATTGACCTTCTGCAGCCAGACCGGGCTACCCGTCACCTTCTTGTAGCCGGCGTCCTCCAGGGTGAGATCGATCTTCAAGGTCACCGCCCCGATCTCGACCCGGTTGGGAACCGCCTTCTGCAGGTCCGGGCCGATGTTGCGGCTGTAAGCTGTATAGGTCTTCGCCATCGCCCGTTCTGAACCTCGCCGTCCGCATGACGGTACGAGGTCGAGATTACGGAACCGTTAAGACACGGCAGGCGGGATCAGGCGCCCCGGACGTCGTAGAACTGCGCGAACCCCATCCGCACGCCTTGCAGCCGCCTTGTCGCCGTCGCCTCGTAATAGGCGCCCAGCGGGATGTAGCTCGGGTCCTCGAAGAACACGCGCTGCATCTCGGCGCAGATCCGCTGCTGGCTCGGCAGGTCCGGCGCCGCGAACCACTCGTCGCGCAGCGCCTCCAGCCGCGGCGCCCGCGGCCAGCCGAACCAGGCGCCGTCGCCATTGCCGCGCAGCCCGAGCTGGCCGGCCGGGTCGAGGTTGTTGGTGCCGTTCAGGTTGGTGAAGAACACGTTCCACCCGCCCTCCGCCGGCGGTTTGCGGCTGGCGCGCCGCTGGACCACCGTGCCCCAGTCGGTCGACACCACGTCCACGTTGATCCCCGAGCGCTGCATCGAGTCGATCCCGACCAGCGCCATGGCATGGATCGTCGGGTAGTCGGTGGGGTCGAGGGCCACCACCCGCTCCCCCTTATAGCCCGCCTGCGCCAGCGCCGCCTTGACCTTGTCGAAGTCGCGCGGCCCGACCAGCACGTCCGTCCCCACCGTGCTCGCCATCGGCGTGCCGGGGCTGAACAGGCCGACATGATCCTTCCACAGCGACCGGTCGTCGCCCGCCTCGGCCGCCATCACCTCGTCCTGGTCGATCGCGCCCAGCAGCGCGCGGCGGATCGCCGGGTTGTCGAACGGCGGGTAGAGGCAGTTGAAGCGCAGGCAGCCGACCGCCGCGCCCGGGTCCAGCACCCGCGTCTGGATGCCCTTGCCGCGCAGCAGCGGCTGCAGGTCCGGCGTCGGCTGCTGCCACCAATCGACCTCGCCGGACGCGAGCGCGTTGGCCGCGGTCGACGCGTCCGGGATTACCCGCCACTCGACCCGGTCGTAATGCACGACCTTCGGCCCGGCGGTGAACGTCGCCGGCCCGTCCGGCCGCGGCACGTAATCGCGGAACCGCTCATACACCGCCAGCGCGCCCGACACGCGCTCGTCCGCCTTGAACCGGAACGGCCCGCTGCCGACCATCTCCGTCACCTGCTTGTTCGGGTCGGTCGACGCCAGCCGCTCCGGCATGATGCACGGCATGTTGGTGCCGGTCTTGCCCAGCGCGGCCGGCAGCAGCGCGAACGGGTGCTTCAGCCGGAACTGGACCACGCTGTCCGACGCCGCCGACAGCTCGTCCGTCGCCTCCATCAGCGCCCGCCCGAACGCGTCGCGGGCGGCAAAGCGCCGGATGCTGGCCACCACGTCCCGCGCCCGCACCGGCTCGCCGTCATGGAAACGCAGCCCGTCCCGCAGCGTCAGCCGCCAGCGCTTGCCGTCGTCCTCGATCACGTGCCCGGCCACCATCTGCGGCTGCATCGAAAAGTCCGCCGCCTGGCCGTACAGCGTGTCGAACACGAGGTAGCCGTGGTTGCGGGTGACGGTCGCCGTGGTCCAGATCGGGTCCAGCACGGTCGACGTCCGTCTCGGGGATGAAGCGCAGCACCGAAGCCGGCTGCGCCACCGCCGGCGCCGCGAGCGCGGCCGCGGCGGACCCGGCCAGGAAGTCGCGGCGCCTCACCGCCGTTACTTCGGCGCGATCACGAACTTGCCGTCCTGCATCATCAGCACGACCACCCCCTCCGTGCTGCCGGGGTCGCGATGGTCGGTGAAGGTGAACGGGCCCATCACGCCGTCATACTTGGTGGCGAGCAGCGCCTCGCGCAGCTTGTCGTTCTCGGTGCCGCCGGCCCGGTCCAGCGCCGCGGCCACGATGTGCATCGTGTCGTAGGCCTGGGCGGCGAACTGGTCGGGATCCCGGCCGTATTTCTTGTGGAAGTCGGCGACGAACCGCTTGTTGGCCGGGTCGTCCTTGCCGATGAACCAGGGGCTGCCGACGATCAGCCCGTTCGCCGCCGCCCCGGCGATCTCGCCCAGCTTGGGCGAGTTGCTGCCGTTGCCGCCGATGAACTGCGTCTCCTTGCCGAACCCGAGCTGCCGCGCCTGCAGCAGCACGCCGGCGACCGGCTCGACCAGCGCCGAGATCCCGACCGCGTCGGGCTTCAGCCCCTTGATCTTGGTGAGCTGGGCGCTGAAGTCGGTGTCCTTGCTGCCGAAGCTCTCGATCGTCGAGCGATGTTCAGCCCCGCCTTCTCGCGACGCCGCCTTCATCGTGTCGAAGCCGGATTTGCTGAACGCGTCGTCGTTCGCGTACATCAGCGCGATCGTCTTCACGCCGCGCGCCCTGCGCGTATTTCAGCGTCACCGGGATCACGTCGCTTTCCGGCAGGCTGGTGCGGAACACCCACGGCCCGATGTCGGTGATCCCCGCCGCCGTCGTCGACGTGCCGACGATCGGGATCTTGCGCTCGTTGACCACCGGCCCGGCGGCGAACATCTCGTTCGACAGCGTCGGCCCGATGACCAGCGACCACATGGTCGCGCCCGATCAGCTTGCGCGCGGCGTTGATCGCCCCGTCCTTGTTGCCCCCGCTATCCTCGACCGTCAGCGCGATCTTGCGCCCGCCCAGCACGCCCTTCTGGTTGATCTCGTCGAGCGCCAGCTCGAGCCCGGCGCGGATCGCGATGCCATACGCGGCGCTCGGCCCGGTCAGGATCTCGATCGCCCCGATCGGGATCGGCCCCGACCCCTGGGCGAACGCGGCGGGCGCGGCGGCGAGCAGTGTGGCGGCCAGAAGCAGGCTGCGGCGATGCATGTGACTGGGTCCTCCCGAATTGGCCGGGACGCTAGCGAAAACGGTCGGGCCACGCCAGATTGCGCGCCCATGACCCGGCTACGCGTCGCCACCTGGAACATCAACTCGCTCCGCCTCCGCCAATCCGCTGCTGGACAAGCTGCGCGAAGCGCTCGACCCCGACGTCATCTGCCTGCAGGAGACCAAGGTTCCGGACGAGCTGTTCCCCGACGCGCTCCCCGCCGAGCTCGGCTACCCCCACGTCGTCCGCCGCGGCATGAAGGGCTATAACGGCGTCGCCATCCTCTCGCGCGTCCCGCTCGAGGCCCATGACGGGGCGCCGGATTGGTGCGAGAAGGGCGATTGCCGGCACGCCGCCGCCACCCTGCACACGCCGGGCGGCCCGGTCGACCTCCACGACTTCTACGTCCCTGCCGGCGGCGACGTGCCCGACCCCGCGGCTCAACCCGAAATTCGCCCACAAGCTCGCCTTCGTCGCGGAGGCAACCAACTGGTTCGCCGCGCGCCGCACCGAGCGCTGCATCCTGGTCGGCGACCTCAACATCGCCCCGCTCGAGCACGACGTCTGGAGCCACAAGCAGCTGCTCAAGGTCGTCAGCCACACGCCGATCGAGGTGGAGCACATGAACGCCTGGCTCCGCACCGGCTTCGCCGACGCCGTGCGCCACTTCGTGCCGGAAGACGAAAAGCTCTACACCTGGTGGTCCTACCGCAACCAGGACTGGCGCCGCAGCAACCGCGGCCGCCGCCTCGACCACATCTGGGTCACGCCCGACCTCGTCCCCGGGCTGCGCCGCCAGGAGATCCTGGTCGACGCGCGCGACTGGGAGCGCAGCTCCGACCACGTGCCGGTCTGCGTGGAACTCGACGTGTGATCGCGCGTTCGACATCGCTCCTGCCGCCGGCCGGGCTGCTGCTGCTGGCGTCGTCCTGCTGCTGCTCGGCTGCGGCGGGGGACGGCGGTGGTGCTGCTCCTGCTCGTCGTCCTCGCGACCCGGGCGGCGTCGCGCCTGCTGCTCGGCGGCCTGATCCTCGCGCCGGCACCGACACCCCACGGCCCAGCGCCGCAGGCAAATTCGTCGCCGCAGGCAATTTCGTCGACACGGGCCACCTCGACACGGGCCATCCCGCCGCGGCAGGCCATACCGCCGCCCAGGCCATCATCGTGCTCCCCGGCGACGCGCCCGGGGCCAGCAACCCCGGCGCCGTCGAGCCCGGCCTGTTCACGCTGGACCGGCTGCGCACAGCGGCGGCGCTGCAACGGCAGACCTCGCTGCCGATCCTGGTCTCCAGCGCCCGGTCGGAGGACGGGCTCGATGCGCCCGGCGGCGGCCATGGCAAGGAGCCTGCGCGACGATTTCCAAGTCCCGGTGCGCTGGGAGGAAGACCGGTCGCAAGACCTCTGGCAGAGCGCCGCCGACAGCACGGCGATGCTGCGCGAGGCCGGGATCTCGCGCGTCTACCTGGTCGTGGACGCGTGGGACGAGCGGCTGGCGGGCGAGCGTGTTCCGGCGCGCCGGCCTCGAGGTGACGCCGGCGCCGGTGCGTCCGACCGAACCCGCTGCAATTCGAGTGGTTCACCGTGCTCCCCAGCACGACCGCCTGGCTCGACAGCGCGGTGGCGATCCGGCAATGGGCCGGGCTCGCCTGCATGGCCATGCCGCTCTGCGATCGCGCGGTCACACCGGGTCCCAACTGAACACGTCCGCGCTGCGATCGAGCGGCAGCAAGCTCGCCTGCAGCGCCGGCATGCCGTGCTCCGCGATCGCCTCCGGGCTCCAGCCCTCGCCGCGATGCACGCTGCGCAGCGGCCGGCTCTGGCTCATCAGCGCGATCTCGTTGTGGCGGGTCGCGAACACCTGGCCGGTGATCCCCCGCGCCGCGTCGGACGCGAGGAACACGGCGAGCGGCGCGTTCTTCTCCGGCGTCATCGCCTGCAGCTTGGCCACCCGCGCCTGCTGCTCCGGCGTGTCGGCCGGGATCGAGCTGGTCATCCGGCTCCAGGCGAACGGGGCGATGCAGTTGCTCCGCACCCCGAAGCGCTGCATGTCGAGCGCGATCGACTTGGACAGCGCCGTGATCCCGAGCTTGGCCGCCGCGTAGTTCGCCTGGCCGAAATTACCGATCAGCCCGGACGTGCTGGTCATGTGCACGAACGCGCCGCTCTCCTGCTTGCGGAAGTGCGGCGCGGCGGCGCGGCTGACGAAGAAGCTGCCGTTCAGATGCACGCCGATCACGTCCAGCCAGTCCTGCGGCTCCATCCGGTGGAAGATCGCGTCGCGCAGGATGCCGGCGTTGTTGACCACGATGTCGACCCGGCCGAACGCGTCCAGCGCCGCCTGCACGATGCGCTGCGCCGACCCCCACTCGGCCACGCTGTCCCGGCTGACCGCGGCCCGCCCGCCCCGCTGCTCGATGATCTGCCGCGTGCCGTCCGCCGGCGTGTCCGACCGGCCCTCGCCGGTCAGCGACGCGCCCACGTCGTTGACCAGCACCGCGGCGCCCGCGAGCGCCATGGCGAGCGCGATCTCGCGCCCGATCCCGCCGCCCGCCCCGGTCACGATCGCGACCTTGCCCTCCAGCATCATCCGACCACCACCCGCCCGTTGTTCACCACCACGACATCGCGCTCGACCACCCGCGCCCGGAACGCGCCGCCCGCAAAGATCTCCGTCCGGATCGTCTCGCCAGGGAACACCGGCGCGGTGAAGCGCAGCTCGATCTCCCGCAGCCGGGTCGGATCGTAGCCGCATAGCGCCGGAGCAGCGCGTGCGTCACCACGCCGAAGGTGCACAGCCCGTGCAGGATCGGGCGCGGGAACCCGGCCGCGGCCGCGACGGCCGGGTCGGCATGGAGCGGGTTGTCGTCGCCGAGCAGGCGGTAGAGCAGCGCCTGCTCCGGCCGGGTCGGCAGGTCGACAACATGGTCCGGCGCACCCTCCGGCACGGGATGCGGCGGCTTGACCGGGCCGGCCGGGCCGCCAAAGCCACCATCGCCGCGCAGGAACGTGGTCGCGCTGCCCGTCGCAAGCAGCGTCCCCGCTTCATCCGTCAGACGCTTCTCCGTGTAGAGCAGCGCGCCCCGTCCCGCGCCCTTGTCCACCAGCCCAGTGATGACCGTCTGTCCGATCAGCTCGCCCTCCACCGGAAGCGGGCGATGCAGCACGAGCCCCTGCTCGCCATGGACCAGCCGGACCGCGTCGACCGTGGTGGCGGGGTCCTGGAGCCAGAAGCCGGGCGAGCCGAGCACGACGGCCATGCTCGGCACCGCACGGAGCGCGCGGTTGGCGTCCACGAAATCGAGCTGCCGCTTGTCGAGCGGGTCCTGCCCGAGCCCGATCGCGAGCGCGTAGAGCGCGGTGTCCCGCCTGGTCAGGACCTGCCGGACCGGCGGGAACGTGTACGCGAGCAGCCGGGCGGGATCGAAGGCCGCGCGTCCGCTTCCGTCGATGGCGTTGAGAAGTGAGATCGTCCGCCATGATCCTCCGGGCCGGGCCGTCGGGCCGCATTCAAAGCAGCCCGAACCGTGCCAGCCCTGGCGCCGACCCCGCCAGGCGTTCCTTCGCGACGCGGGGCAGCCTGCCCGCTAACTGCCTCGCAGATCGCTGAAGTATTGCGGGCACGTCCTCTCGGTCGCGGCCCAGAACGCCGCGCCGCTGCCGCCATATTGCGGCCCGAACGGGCCGAGCGCCTGGTGGCTCCTGCCGATCAGGTCGAGCTCCGCTGCCGTCCAGTTCCCGTGTCCGACGGCGTAGCAATTGGCCCGGAACTCGTTCGTCGTGTGCAGCACGAGATGCCCGCACTCATGCAGCGAGAGGAAGACCTGCATCATCGGCGGCAGCCGGAAATACGCCGGCGCATAGGTGATCGTAGGAGGTTGCCCGGCTCCCCAAGTGGCTTGCGCGGCGAACGCCGAGGGGCCGACCCGCTGCAGCGCTAGGCCCGCCGGCTCTCCGGGTTGGCTTGGAGGAACGATGCAAGCCTGTGCATTGGGGATAAGCCCGTTGGCGTCGGCGCGGTGCCATCGGCTGAGGCCCGCCGAAACGAGCGAGAGCAAGACGACGAAATAGACCAGCCGCATAGGGCCTCCGATGAACCGATCACCGGCTCATCGTCGCGGCAAATATCTAATAAATTGGAAACGTCCCTCGTCTTGAGCGGGGTGGTCTGTTCCGAGACGGAATCCGTCGCGGGACGGTGATGGTCGGCCGCGTCGGGCATTTACCGTTCGGTAACCCGGCACCCCTACGCTTCACCCTCAGACGCAGCATTCAGCCTCCCATCCCAGCCGGTTCCGGCCGGACTTCGGAGGCGATGCGGAGCCCGAATCGCCGCGCCGGCGTCAGGACCTCCTCGGTCCTGACCCCTCACGCGGCCCCCGCGCCAAGACGAGCGCAGCCCTCCCGCCCTTGAGCCGGCCATCGCCGGCAGGAAGCGCTCGATGCCGAACTACGCCCTCGAAGGTCCGAAATGGACCACGTCGGTCGTCACCTGGAGTTTTGCCCAAGCTGGCGCGTCGTCCTTCACCGGCGCCATCCAAGGGGCCTACCAGGACACCATCCGGGCCGCCGCCGCGCAGTGGAACGCGGTCGCCAACGTCACGCTGACCGAGGTCGCTCCCGGCACGCCGGGAACCGACATCACCGTCGGCTGGGGCGCGTTCAGCGGCAATCAGATCGGCGAGACCGACTATTCCTACCAAAACGGGTCCACCGAATTGTTCATGCCCGGCATGACGATCCGCATCGAGGACCCCGCGCTCACCCCGCTCGGCACGGCGCCGGGCTCGGATTACCAGGGCACGGTCGACGAACCTGCTCGAGGTCGCGCTGCACGAGTTCGGGCACGCGCTGGGGCTCGGCCTCAGCAGCGACCCGAACGCCGTGATGTTTCTGCAGCTCGGCCCCAACAACGAGACGATGGACGCCTCGGACCTCGCCGGCATCGACGCGCTCTACGGAGCTCCCGCCACCGCCGCCGGGGTGACGGTGGCAACGGGGGTAAGCGGCAACGCCCCGGGCACCGTCGCCCCGGCCGCGCCAGGCACGATCGCGCTCGGCCCCAACCAGGTGGGCGTCTACCGCTTCTTCGACGACGGCACCGGGACGCAGTTCCTCACCGGCAGCGTCAGCGAGGCGGACGCCGTGATCGCCACCCGCCCCGACCTGGCCTACGAGGGCCTTGCGATGGCCGGCATCGCCCCCGGCACCAACGACCCGAACGCTGTGCCCGTCTACCGCTTCTTCGACGCCGCGAACGGCACCCACTTCTTCACCGCGAGCCAGGCCGAGGCGAACGCCATCGCTGCGACCCGGCCCGACCTGGTGCCAGAACAGACCACCTTCGACGAGCACGCCACGCAGCAGCAAGGCGACGTCGCCGTCTATCGCTTCTTCGACGCCAGCGACGGCACCCATTTCTTCACCGACAGCGCCAGCGAGCAAGCCACGGTCGCCGCGACCCGCCCGGACATGACCTACGAAGGCGTCGCATTCTACTCCCCCTCCCTCAGCTGACCGGACGCCGCGCCCGCCTCGCGGCTCCGCCCTGCATTTGCTAACTGTTGCGGCACGTCGGCAGCTCCAGCGAGGCTCAGCATCATGACGGACCGGCCACAGGCGGCGGCCCTGGACGCGGCGGAAGCGCTCTGCCGCGGTCGCGGCGGCCGGCTCACGCGTCAGCGCCGCGCCGTCCTCGGCAAGCTGATGGCGGAAGCGCGCCCGCTCACCGCCTACGAGCTGGTCGACGCGCTCCGCCCGGAGGACGCCTCGGTCACGCCCGCCGGCGTGTACCGCTCGCTCGACTTCCTGATCCAGCACGGCCTCGCCCATCGCCTCGAGACGACGAAGTCGTTCGTCGCCTGCGGCCATCCGGACCATGCGCATGCCGGCCAGTTCCTGATCTGCCGCGAGTGCGGCACGGTGGTCGAGACGGAGGACAAGCGCGTCGAATCCGCCACCAGGAACTGGGCGAACGCCTCGGCTTCGCCGTGGACCACCGCACCGTCGAGCTGATGGGCACCTGCGCCTCCTGCCAAGGCGGCCCCGCCTCCCGATAAGCCGGCCTAGCCGGCGCGGGTCTCGTCAAACAGGAGCAGCCGGCCGGCATTGGCCATGCCGGCGAAGGTCGAGACATTGTGCAGCAGCGCCGCCACGATCGCGCCCTCCGCGCCCAGCAGCCCGAACGCCGCCAGCCCCACCAGCACCATCGTCCAGCCCAGCCCGAGCCCGACGTTCCAGTGGATGGTCCGGCGGCAGCGCCGGGACAGGCGCATCGCGGTCGATAGCCGGCGCAGATCGTTGGTCATCAGCACGGAGCTCGGCCGAGGCCAGCGCCACGTCCGTCCCCTGCGCGCCCATCGCCACGCCGACCGCCCCCGCTTTCAGCGCGAGGCTGTCGTTGATCCCGTCGCCCACCACCATCGGGCGCTGCCCCTGCGCGATCTCCCGCAGCACCAGGTGCATCTTGTCGTCCGGCAGCGCCTCGGCCACGACCTGCGAAATCCCGAGCGCCTGGGCGATCCGGTGCGCCACGGTCGCCCGGTCGCCGGTCAGCAGCATCTGCCGCGACAGGCCGAGCCCGCGCAGCTCCTCGAGCGCGGCGGCGGCCTCGCGGCGCGGCCGGTCCTCGAACAGCAGCCAGCCCAGCAGCACGCCGCCGCGGCTGACGCCCGCGATCGGCCCGTCATGCGCGGGCGGCGTCGGCGCTTCCACGCCGATCTCGCCGAACAGCTCCGGCCGGCCGAACGCGACGACGTCCGGCCCCAGCCGCCCGACCAAGCCGAACCCGCCCATCTCCCGCACGTCCTCGGCCGGCTCGCCGGGCCCGGCCCGCCGTCGCGGCCGCCCGGCTGACCGGATGCGAGCTCGCCCGCCCCAGCGCGCCCGCGACCAGAAGCACGCAGTTCGCCTCCGCCGGGCCGGCGAGGCGCACATCCAACAGCGGAAGCGACCCGGTGGTCAGCTTTCCCGGTCTTGTCGAACACGAGCGACGTCACCTCGGCCAGGTTCTCGAGGAAGGCCGAGCCCTTGATCAGGATGCCGTGGCGCGCCGCCACGGCGATCGCGGCAATCGAGGTCGCCGGCGCGGCCAGCACCAGCGCGCACGGGCAGGCCGCCACCAGCACCGCCAGCGTCGCAGGCACGTTGCTGCTGATCAGCCAGGTGCCGCGGCGATCATCAGCACCAGCGTCATATACGCGCCGGCGTAGCGCTCCAGCAGCCGGGTCACCGGCGGCTTGGCGCGCTCCGCCTCGCTCAGCAGGGGCATGATCTTGCCCAGCGTGGTCTCGGCCCCGGTGCGCTCCACCGCGATCTCGAGCGCGCCGTTCGTGTCGATCGACCCGGCCAGCACGCTCGCGCCCGGCCCGACATCGACCGGCACGCTCTCGCCGGTGAGCGGCGCCATGTCGAGGCTGGCGGTCCCGTGCCGCACGACCCCGTCCGCCGGCACCCGGTCCCCTGCCTGCAGCCGCACCACGTCGCCCGGGCGCAGCACCACCGTCGGCACGGTCTCCTCCGCGCCGTCCGCCCCGACCCGGATCGCGAACGTCTCCGACAGCCGTCCGAGCGCCCGGATCGCGTCGCGCGAGCCGAGCAGGCTGCGCTCCTCCAGCACATGCGCCACGATCATCACGATGGGCAGCAGCCCGGCCGTCGTCAGGTCGCCGTTCGCCCAGGCCGCCGCGACCGCGAGCCCGATCAGCAGGTCGGTCATGCCGTGCAGGCTCGGCCGCACCAGGCTCTGCCACGCCGAGGCCAGCACTGGGACCGCGACCAGCGCCGCCGCGAGCCCCGCGATGACAGCGGCCAGCGGCGTCTCCGAGGGCGCCAGCGCCTGCCACCCGACCGCGATCACCAGCAGCCCGGCCGCCAGCATTGCCACCGTCAGCTGGACGCCCAGGATCAGCCGCTCGAACCGCGCCAGCAGTCCGCCCGTACGGCGAATGGCTGGCGGCGCGATCACCCCGACTGTCGAAGCGCTCACTTCGCGTCCCCCGCCCGTGCGCCGGACACGATCACCTGGTTGCCGCCGGCAAGGTCCACCGCGGTGACCCCGCCGGGCTTGCTGAGCACCTGCGCGATCCGCTCCCGATAGACCTGCTCCAGCAGGCTCGGCCGACCCGCCGCCACGGCCTGTCATGCAGCACCACGATCGCCGCCGTCCGCTCCCGCGCGGCGCTCACCCGCTCGACGGCCACCGCGCGCGCCTGCAGCAGCCTCGCGTCGCGCGCCTGCTCCGCCGCCTGCGTGGCGGCCACCGCCTGCGTGCGCGCCGTCGCGACCCGCTGTTCGGCCTCCTGCGTGCCCAGCAGCACGGCATCGAACGCCTCCCGCGCATCGGGCGGCAGCATCGGCGTCAGATCAATTCGCGTGACCTCGACGCCCAGCCCGGATCGCCCGCCCTCCGGCAGGGCGCGTAGCCGGGCGTTGACCGCGTCGGCGAGTTCGCCCCGGATCGCCTGCCGCCGGCTCTGCGCCGCCGGGTCGTTGGCCCGCTCGGGCCGGACCGCGAGGAAGTCGTCGAGCTCGTGCGCGGCCGCCACCTCCGTTGCCGCGGCGCCGAACAGCCGCTCCAGCGCCGGCTCGATCCGGTCGCGGCTGAGATAGAACGCGCCCGGATCGACCACGCGCCAGGTCATATAGGCTTGCAGCACGACCACCGCGCCGTTGCCGGTCAGGAACACGCCGGCGCTAGCGGGAATTCGGTTCGCCCGCGGCACCGCGTAGGACACCGCGAGCGCACGGATCGCGCGATGCGAGAGGTCGATCGCGAGCCCCTGAGGCGAGGTCGGGCCCGGCAGCAGCACGACGTCCTCGAACGGACGCGGCCAGGTGTAGACCAGCCCCGCCCCCTGCACCCGCACGGGGCGCCCGAACCGCAGCACCAGCGCCTGCTGATCCGGCGGGACCCGGCGCACATTGCCGGCCGCCCACAGCGCGACCAGCGCCACCATCGCCAAGTGCAGGGCGCGGAACGCAATCCGGATCGACTGCGAGACCGCGCCTTCGGGCGCGGCCACGGCCGAAGCGTTCACGGCCGTGGATCCGTCTGGGTCAGGCCGCTGCGCAAGCCGCTGTCCGGCGGGGCGGCCGGGGTCGTCCCGTTCTCGTTCAGCGCCGGCGGGATGCCGATCAGCACGTTGAACGGCGCCGCATCGGTCCGCAGCACGATCCGCGTGTTCGCGTTCACGATGGAGGTAAGAGCGTCCAGCGAGCGGACCAGCAGATAGAGCTGCGGGTCGCCCTGATAGGCCTGCACCAGGACGCGGAGCCCGTCGCGGGTGCCGAGGTCGTGCATGCCGCTCGACGTGGTCCGCACCCGCATGTCGACCGGCACCGCCGCCTGCACCGGCGCCGGCCATTTGAAGACGAGGCCGGGCTTGGTCAGCACCCGGACGGGATCGCCGAACTGAGTGATCACGAGCGCCTGCCCGGCGGCCACCACTAGCGACGCGGCCGACGCGGCGGCGGCCAGCAGTACCGACGACGGCCAGCAGCAGCCGGGTCAGCAGCCGGCGGCGTCCGCCCGATGGAACGGGCGTGTCGTGGTGGTGGTCATGCCCGTGATGGTCATGCCCCCGTGGTCGTGCCCATCGTCGTGGTCGTGGAAGTGCAGCATGGTCTACTCCGCCCCGCCGCGGCCGGGCACGCCGGGCGCGCCCAGCGGGCGCAGGTCGAGCGTGGGCGCCTGCGCGGCGGGGACCCGGTGGTCGATCAGGGTCAGCCCCGCCCGGCTCAGCGCCGGGACGAGATCCTCGAAGTAGCGCTCGAGCCGGAACGCGACCCCGCCGTCGCGCGCCGCCATCCGGTCGGCCTCGAACCCGGTCAGCGTCGCCGTCGCCGTCGCCCGCGTCTCGGCGGCCGACACAGTCGCCGCCGTCTCCAGCTGCGTCGCATCCTGCGCCGCCTGCACGCGCGACACGATCGCCTGCCGCCGCGCGGCCGCCACGGACGACTGCGCGTTCAGCTCCGCGGCCTGCACGCCCTGGAACGCCGACGCCGCGCCCTGCGGCGGATGCAGCGCCTCGATCACCACGGCAACCACCGCGATGCCCAGCCCGGCCTGGTCGGCCTCGGCCTGGATGCGCCGCAGCAGGTTCGCCGCCAGGACATCGCGGTTCTCGCCGAGCAGCGCGTCCAGCGTCTCGCCCGCGAAAGCGCTGCCCAACGTCCGGCCGGCGATCGCGACCAAGTAGCGCTCGGGGTCGGTCACTCCATAGACGAACCGCATCGCATCCGCGTCCGATGCACCGACCTTCCAGATCAACTGCACGTCGGCGTCCATGGTCTGGAAGTTCTGCGTGTCGTTGCCGCCGCTGGAGGCGATGAGGAACAGCCGCTCGCCGGGATGCACGTCCGACCACAGCCGGTTCGCGTCCGGGACCGAGCGCGCGTCGGCAGGCGGCGGCCTTGTGGCGGGCGGCTTGGTGCCGCCGGCCAGCGTGCTCTCATGGGTCACGCCGTCATCGAGCCAGCGCAGGTGCGACGCGGGCCACGGCATGACCAGGTGCAGGCCAGGGGCGAGCACGGCCAGCGGCTGCCCGAACCGCTCCTCAATGGCGCTCTGGTCCGTGCCGACGATCACCACGCCGGTCAGTGCCCAGACCAGGACGGCGAGCGAAGCGGCCGTGGCCGGCACGGCGCGGACGACGAAGGCCAGCGCCCAACTGCGCGCGAAGTCGATCCCGATACTGTTCCGGACGGTCCCGGCGACGCCGCCGCCCGGCGCGCCGCCGAGCAGCATGACCGCCAGCAAGGAGCGGCAGGCCCCGCGCGCCGCGTCGTCGCCGGGCGGCGGCAGGAAGGCGCGGGCGGTCGCCCGGACCCCGAGCTCCGCCGTGACCAGGGCGCCGAGCAGCGTGAGTCCGTTGATCCCATACCGCGCCGGCTCGACCCCAAACCCGATCGCGATCACCAGGATCCCGCACAGGAGCCAACCCAGCACGGCGATCCGCAGCAGCGACCGCAGCTCCGCCGCCTCCGGCAGCAGCGCGGGCGGCGTCGTCGTGAGCACCCGCTCGCCGATCAGCAGCGGGAAGGCGAGCGCGGCCACCGCGCAGCCGGCCGGGCCCGCCACGGCCAGGGGCGGCAGCTCGGCCTCGCCGCCGCGGAGCAGGACCATCGCAACCAGCCCGGCGGCGGCGAGCCCGCCCACCGCGATCGCCTGGAGAAGCCCGGCGGACGGGCCGATCGCGCCCGCCCGGCCGCGCGCGCGGCTGACCAGCAGCGTTCCGGCCAGTCCAGCAAGCGCCGGTGCAAGCAGCGCCAGCAAGGAAGCACGAGGTTCTCGTCCCACAGGATCGACATGGCCGGCTCGGTGCGCGGCACGACCCGCGGCAGCGCGGCGGCCACCGCGACCGCGGCCCCCAGGAGCACGACCAGGCCCAGGAGTCGCGCCAGCAACGCGGTCATGCGCCGCGCGACCGACCGCTCCCCCCAGGCGGGCGTCGCTCCCCCTGGCTCGGCCGTCTCCGCTTCTGCCGACGCGATCGATGGGCTCACTCGGTCCGCCCTGCCAACACGGTGTCATCCCCGCTTAACTGAGCCACCGCAGCAGGGTCGGCCCGTTCCCGGCAGCGTTCCCGCTTGCGCGAGGCGATCCAGCGCTGCTTGTGGAACCCGGCCGGGCTGCCTAACAAGCGGCATGCGCAAGCCGTTGGCGGTGCGACACGGGGTTCGCGGCATGCCCTGCCTGCTGATAGCGGTGCTCGTGCTGCTCGGCCGGCTCATCGCACCCGCTTCCGCCATGCCGGACCCGGCCAACCCCGTCGCCGCGATCACGCTGCAGTCGATCTGCCACGCGGCGTCCGGCGGCGGGACCGACGGCGCGCCGGCCCAAAGCCCGGCCGAGCATCAGTGCCTCGTCTGCCCGGCCTGCCATCTCGTCGCGCACGCTTCGATTCCGATGCCCGGCGGACCCGAACTGCAGCCACCCACGACGATGCCGGTCGGGACGGCAGCGCTCATCCCGCCGGCAACGGGACCGCGGATCCGCGCGCGGGCCGTCGCCCAGCCAACCGGACCACCGACCGCTTCCGTCTGAACGCCCGGCCGCGGTGATGCCGCGGCCGCCACCAGCCCCTCTCCAGACGGAGCATCTCCATGACCATCCTTCGCCGGGCGCCTTCGCGCACCGCTCGCCTTCTCCCCGTTCTCCTGCTGTCCCTCGCCCCGTGCGGCCCCGCCTTCGCGCACGCCCATCTCCGCTCGGCGCAGCCGCCGGCGGACGGCACCGTCCATGGCGGCGTGCAGGATATCCGCATCACCTATAGCGAGGCGGTCGAGCCCCGCTTCTGCCAGGTGTCCGTGACCGGCCCCGACGGCAAGGTGGCCGAAGCCGGCGCGCCCGCCACCGACCACGCCGACGCGAAGATCCTGTTCATCCATCTCGCGAAGCCGCTCCCGCCGGGCGCCTACAAGGTCAACTGGCACGCGACCTCGGTGGACACGCACAAGACCGAGGGCACCTACAGCTTCACCGTCGCTCCCTGAGCACGAGGAGAGATCCGATGATCCGACGCACATCGCTTGCGGCCGCGCTTCTCGCCGCCGCCTTCTCGCCCGCCTATGCTCAACAGGGCACCCCAGTGCAGGCCCAGCCAGTGCAGGCCCAGGATGTCTGGGCCCGCGCCACGCCGCCCCACGCCTCGACCGGCGCCGTGTACATGACGCTGACCAGCCCGGCCGACGACGCGCTGACCGGCGCGTCCACGCCGGTGGCGCAGAAGGCAGGGGTCCACGAGATGCACATGGACGGGACCATCATGCGCATGCGCCCGGTCGAGGGCGGGCTCGATCTGCCGGCCGGCAAGCCCGTCGCGCTCGCGCCGGGCGGCTATCACCTGATGCTGGAGGGGCTGAAGGGGCCGCTGAAGCCGGGCCAGTCGGTGCCGGTGCATCTGACTTTTCGAAACGCTCCGCCGCTCGACGTTGCGGCGGAGGTCCGCGGGATGAATGCGACCGGCCAGCCAAACCAGGCGGCGATGCCCGGCATGGCCATGGGGCACTGAACGAGCGATGAAGCGCGTCCTGATCCCCGCCGGGCTCCTCGCGATGGGGGCCCCTGCTGTTCGCGGCCGGGATCCTGCTGGTGCCGCCCCTGCGCTCGCAGGCGGTGGCCACGGCGCCCACGATCGGCGGACCGTTCCAGCTCACCGACGGCGATGGCCGGACCGTCACCGATGCCAGCTTTCGGGGTAAGTGGATGCTGGTCTATTTCGGTTACACCCACTGCCCCGATGCGTGCCCGACGGCGCTGAGCGACATGGGCAACGCGCTCGACCTGCTCGGCCCGGAGACGGCGCGCAAGGTCCAGGTCGTGTTCATCACGGTCGACCCCGAGCGCGACACCCCCGCGGTTATGAAGGACTACGTCTCCGCCTTCGGTCCGGGGTTCGCGGCGCTGTCCGGGCCGCAGGCGGCGATCACGCAGGCGGAACAGGAGTACCACGTCTATGCCGCCAAGCACCCGACCGATGACGGCGGCTACGAGATGGACCACTCGTCCATCATCTATGTCATGGACCCCTCGGGGAAGTTCATCACCAACTTCACCGGCGATACCAGCCCGAAGCAGATGGTGGCACAGTTGAAGCAAATCGGGGTCTGACAGGGCGGCGCTGGTGGTCCCCACCTTGCCGAGCTTCGCCGTCGAAGGCAGCGCCGCGCTGCTGCTGGCGCGCGCCCTGGCGGTCGCGGCCACCATGGCTGCGTTCGGCGCGATGCTGTTCGCGGCCCTGGTCGCGCCCAAGGCGCTGGAGCGCGCGGCGCCGGAGGTGAGGGTCGCGCATGAGCGGAGCGCGCGGCGGCTGGTCCGTGTGCTCGTGCTGGTCGGGCTTGGCGCCCTACTGCTGTGGACCGCCCTGCAATCGGCGGAGATCGCGGGCACGGGCTCGCTCGCTTCGGTGCTCACCGTGGTGTCCGCGACCGTGTTCGGCCATGTGGTCCTCGGCCAGATTGCGGCGCTGGGCGCGAGCGGGCTCGTCTTCGGGCGGAGTCGGGCGCGACGATGGGCGGCGACCGGACTGTCGGGCGCCGCGCTCGCTTTGCAAGCCGGTCACGACCATGCCCTGGCGATGAACGGGGTGGGCCTCCTGCTGCTCTCGGACGTCATTCACTTGTTGGCGGCGGGGGCCTGGCTGGGTGGGTTGATCCCGTTGCTGGTGCTCGTGCGGCAGGCGCCGCCGCGCGCGGGGGCGATGGCGGCGCGCTGGTTCTCGCCGCCGGGCAAGGTCTGCGTCGTCGCGCTCGCCTCGTCGGCGGCCTTCCAGTGGTGGGAGCTGATCGGCGGCGTGCCGGGCTTTATCGGCACCGAATATGGCTGGACGGCGGCGGTCAAGCTCGGCCTGTTCCTGGTCCTGTTTGGGTTCGCGCTGGCCAACCGCTACCGGTTGGCGCCGGCGCTGATGCGGCCCGATCGGCCGGAGGCGGCGAAGCGGGCGCTGGTGGGCAGCATCGCCGTGCAGACCGGGTTCGGCCTGCTCGCGGTGCTCGCCGCGGCGGTGCTGACCAGTCTGCCGCCGGCGATCCACGAGCAGCCGGTGTGGCCGTTCCCGCTGCGGCCGAGCACCGTGGCGCTGGCCGAGCCCGAGATCCGGCAGGAGGTCGCGTTCGCGCTGCTCGCGCTGGCCGGCGCGGTCGGGCTGCTGCTGGTCGGGGTGGGCTGGCGGCGGCTGCGCTACCCGGCGCTGGGCTCTGCCGCCGTGGTCTGCTTCCTGGCCTACCCGCATTTGACCCCGCTGCTGGTCGAGGCCTATCCGACCAGCTACTTCCACTCGCCGACCGGCTTCGCTGCGGACGGCGATCGCGCACGGCGCGCAGCTCTATCCCGAGCGTTGCGGCTCCTGCCACGGCGCGGACGGGCGCGGGGACGGCGTCGCCGCCGGCGGCCTGCCCGTGCCGCCGGCCGACCTGACCGCGGCGCATCTCTGGGAGCACGAGGACGGCGAGATGTTCTGGTGGCTGACGCATGGGATCGAGGCGCCGGAGGGCGGCCTGGCGATGCCGGGCTTCGCTCGAGCCTCTCGGCGGACGACCGGTGGGACCTGATCGACTACGTCCGCGCGCACAATGTCGGCGTGGCGCTACGCGACACGGATGCCTGGCCGGCTCCCGTGCACGCGCCTCCGTTCAGCGTCAGTTGCAGCGATCCCGCCGTGACCACCACGGACGATTTGCGCGGCCGGGTGCTGCACCTGATCACGAAGGCCGGTGACGGCCCGGCGCTGGCCTCGCCGTCGCTCGTGGCGGCGCCGGGCGTGCCGATCGTCTCCATTCTGCTGACTCCTGAGGGGAGCGCCTCCGCGTCCGGCACGTCATGCGTGAGCACCGACGCTGCGGCCTGGGATGCCTATGCGGTGCTGGCCGGGCTCGCGCCGCGCGACCTCGGCGGGACGCAGTTCCTGGTCGATCCCGACGGCTGGCTGCGGGCCGAGCAGGTTCCGGGCCGGGGCGGGCCGCGGTGGAACGACCCGGCCGCGCTGCTCGCGGAAGCCAACGCGATCTGCACCCACCGCATCGGCGCGAGCGGTGGCGGCGGGCACGTCCACCACTGAGAAGTCAGGCCGGCCGCACCATCCCGGGCCGGTCCAGGCGCAGGAAGCAGATGTCGTGGCGTGTGGTGCCGTCGCCGGTCGCCAGGTCGGCGGCGATCTCGCCGATCACGCTGCAGAACTTATAGCCATGGCCGGAGCAGGGCGAGACCAGCACGACCTGGGCGTGGTCGGGATGGTGGTCCAGGACGAAGTGCTCGTCCGGGCGTGTTGGTGAACAGGCAGGTCCGCAGCGCCATGGTCGGGCCGCTGCCGGCGGGGAAGTAGCGCTCGCTGAAACGCCGGAGCAGCGCCTCGTCCTCCGCGTCGATCTCGCGCCGGACGGCGTCGGCGGCGGAGACCTCGCCGCGGTGGTGGTAGCGGCCGAGCTTGAAGCCGGGCACCTCGTAGACGGGGAAGCCGTAGTAGCGGCCTTCCTCGATCTGGAGGTTGAACACCGGGAACACCTCCGGGGTGAACAGCTCCGGCCGCTTCGGCTGCAGCCAGGCCAGCACCTGCCGCTCCGGCTCGGCCCGGCCCGCGAGCGGCGCGGCCAGCTCGCCCATCCACGGCCCGGCGGCGAGCACCAGCCGGGCCGCCTCGTAGCTGCCCTTTTCCGTCCGCACGGCGACGGCGCCGGACGGCCGGACCTCCCAGTCGAGCACGGGCTCGCGCGCCTGGATCATGGCGCCCGCCGCCTGCGCCGCCCGGACATGGGCGACGATAGCGCGCTCGCTGGCGATCAGCCCGCCCTGGCGCTGGAACACGGCGCGGAGCGAGGCAGGGAGCGCGTAGCCGGGAAAGCGCGCGTTGACCTCGGCGCCCGGACAGCACCTCGTGCGGCAGGCGGTGCAGCCGGGCGGAGGCGAGCGCGCCCTGGAACAGCGCGTCGTCCTCCGGCCCGGCGTCGATCGAGCCGGTGGTCACCAGCAGCGTCTCGCCGGTGGCGCGCTCGATTTCGGCCCACAGCTCGTAGGCGCGGTGCAGCAGCGGCACATAGGCCGGGTCTTCGTAATAGGGCAGCCGGATGATGCGGCTGATCCCGTGCGAGGAGCCCATCGCGTGCGGGATGTCGAACCGCTCCAGCCCGAGCACGCGCTGACCGCGGCGGGCGAGCTGCCAGCAGATGGCGCTTCCCATGCCGCCGACGCCGACGACGATCACATCATAGGTCATGGTCACCTCCGCTCACCTCGTCACGCATCGGCCATTCGACCCACCTACCGCGTTCCTGTAAGGCTGGCTGCCGGTTGCCGGATCGGAGGATTTGGGATGTCGCGTCTTGCTTGCGTGCTGGCCGGGCTGCTCGGCGTCTCCACGCGCGGCGGCTGCGGCCGAGCCGGTCCGGATCGGCATCACCACCATCCTCAGCGGCCCCACCGCGGACCGCGGGCAGTCGGAGCAGTACGGCGCGCAGATCGCGCTGAACCGGATCAACGAGGAGGGCGGCGTGCTGGGCCGCCCGGTCGAGGCCTACTACGCCGACAACGCCTGCAAGCCCGATATCGGCGTGCCCGCGACGAAGCGGCTGATCGAGCAGGAGCACGTGCCGGTCATCATCGGGGCGCTGTGCACGCCGGTGACGCACGCGATCATGCCGGTGATCCAGGCGGCGAAGGTCCCGCTGCTGATCGCCACCTCCGCCGGGCAGGATTTCGTCGATGCATCGGGCGCGGGCGGGAATGAGTACGCGTTCAAGACCATCCCGTCGGAGGTCGATATCGCGCGCGGGCTTGGTGAAGTACCTGGGGTCCAAGGGCGTGAAGTCGGTGGCGGTGGTGGCCGATGACGGACGCTTCCCGCAGGCCAACGCGAAGGCGATGGCCGACGCGGCGGAGGCGGCCGGGATGAAGGTGCTCGCGAAGGACACGCTGCCGGCGAGCGGCGGCGACCTCGCGCCGCGGTGCTGAGACAGTTGAAGACGGACAAGCCGGACACGGTGATCGCGATCCTCGGCCCGTCGACCGCCGCGTTCTTCAAGGCGTACGCCGCGTCGCGGGGCCACGATGCCGGTCAGCGGCCGGTTCGACCTCGGCGCGGCGATGGCGGCGTTGCCGCAAGGCTCGGCGCTCGCTTCCGGGCTCTCGAGCGCCGCCGTGTTCTCGCCGGCGCTGGACCTGCCGGGGGTGAAGTCCTTCGTCGCAGGACTACCGGGCCCATTACGGCCTGACACCGACGCAGCGGTCGTTCTTCGTGTTCGAGGCGGTGAACCTGGCCGTCGACGCGATCCGCCGCGCCGGCTCCGACAGCCCGGAAGCGATCGAGCAGGCGCTGAAGACGACGCCGATGCCGTCGCTGCTCGGCGGCACCTACAAGCCCGACGACCACAACCACGCCCACACGCCCGATCTTCGTGCTGGCGCTGCAGGGCGGGCACCCGGCGGTGGTGGCGACGGAGTAGGGCCTGCAGGCAGCGTGGATCGCCGGGTCGAGCCCGGCGATGACGATGGATGAAGCCTGCTCGTCATGCCCGGGCTTGACCCGGGCATCCCGACCTCGCGCTACTGCTCCATCACCACCGGGTTGCGCAGCACGCCGACGCCGGTGACTTCGACTTCCACCTCGTCGCCGGGCTTGAGCCAGAGTGGCGGGGTGCGGTAGGCGCCGACGCCGCCGGTGGTGCCGGTGATGATCACGTCGCCCGGCTCGAGCGCGGTGAACGCACTGCAGTATTCGATCAGGCCGGGGACGTCGAACACCAGGTCGTCGAGGGTCGCGTGCTGCATCTCCTCGCCGTTGACCCTGGTCATCAGCGTCGATTTGCTGATGTCGCCGACCTCGTCGGGAGTCACGATCCAGGGGCCGAAGCCGCCGGTATTCGGGAAATTCTTGCCGGGGGTGAACTGGCTGGTGTGGCGCTGCCACTCGCGGACCGAGCCGTCATTGTAACAACTGTAGCCGGCGATCACCGACATCGCCGCGTCGCGGCCGACATGCCTGGCATGGCGGCCGATGATGATCGCCATTTCGCCCTCGAAATCCAGCGTCTCGGACTGCTTGGGCCGGACCAGCGGCTGCATGTGGCCGACCTGGGTGTTGGCCCAGCGGGTGAAGATGGTCGGCTTCTTGGGGACGTCGCGGCCGCCTTCCTTGATGTGGGTCAGGTAGTTGAGGCCGATGCAGATGATCTTGTCGGGGTCGGGGATCGGCGGCAGGAAGGTCACGTTGAACAGCGGGAAGCGGTCGCCGTCGGGCGGCCGGGTCGGGAGCGTGCCGGCGGACAGCGCGGCGCGCAGCGTGGGCGCCACGTCGCGGCAATCGACCACGTCGTCGTCGTCCACGACGCCCCAGCTCGCGGCACGCGGTCCGGGCGGAGGAAACTCATCAGCTTCACGAGGTCGGGTCCTTTCGGTTCAGTGCTTCAGGGCCGGGCAGGCGCTCTCGGACAAGGGCCGGAACGCCTCCGCGGCGGGGATGGTGGCGACGAGGTTGTAGAAGTCGTAGGGGCCCTTGCTCTCGGCCGGCGACTTCACCCGGAACAGGTAGGAGTCGTGCACCATGCGGCCGTCGGGGCGAAGCGAGGCGTGGTGGACGGTGGGGTCGTCGATCGGCAGCTCGTGCATCTTGCGCATCACGGCGTCGGTGTCGGTGGTGCCGGCGGCGGCGACCGATTTGAGGTAGTGCAGGACGACGGAGTAGACGCCGGCCTGGATCACCGAGGGCGCCGCGTGGTGGCGGTCCATGAAGCGCCGGCTAAAGGCGCGGGTGCCGTCGTCGAGGTCCCAGTAGAACGCCTCGTTGACCAGGACGCCCTGGGCCGCCGGCAGGCCGAGGGCGGCGATGTCGGGGACGGTAAGGGTGAAGGTGGCCAGTTGCTGCTTGCCGTCGGCGCCGATGTTGAATTCCCGGGCGGCCTTGAGAATGTTGATCAGGTCGGAGCCGGTGCTGCCGAGGGCGATGACGTCGGCGCCGGAGGATTGCGCCTGGAGCAGGAACGGCGAGAAGTCGCCGCCGAAAGCTGAACGGGTGGCGCACCGAGCCGACCACGGTGCCGCCCGCCTTCTGCGACCAGCTTGGTCGCGTCGGCGACGAGCTGCTGGCCGAACACGTAGTCGGCGGCGATCATGAACCACTTGCTGCCGGGCTTTGCGAGCGGTCGGGTGATGCCGACGTCCTGGCCGTAGGTGTCCCACATCCAGACCACGCTGGTGGCGGGCTGGCAGGCCTCGTTGTCGAGGCGCGCGGTGCCGCCGGGGAACAGCGCGATGCGGTGCTTTTCGGCCATCAGGTTCTGGATGGCGATCTGGACGGAGGCCTGGATGATGTCCGTGACGGCGTTGACATGGTCGACTGGTCGACCCACTGGCTGACGATGGCCGAGGCGATGTCCGGCTTGTTCTGGTGGTCGGCGGAGACCAGGTCGATGTGCATGCCCTTGCAGGCGGCGGCGAGGCAGTCGTCGATCGCCATCTGGGCGGCGACGACCGAGCCCTGGCCGCTCTGCGCCGACAGGCTGCCGGACATGTCGGTGATGACGCCGAGCTTGACCGAGGGCGGCGCCGGCGAGCGCAACCGCCGGGAGCAGCAGCGCGGCGAGAAGAAGGCCTCTCACTCTGCGGCCAGGAACTGCGAGGGGTCGGCGCCGACGCGGTGGCTATCGTCCAGCTCGCCGACGGAGAGGCGGAAGTCGTAGCGGATCGCGGGGAGGCCGGGGATCGGCGCTTCGGGGTCCGGATGCGGGCGGACCACCAGCGAGCGGGAGACGCCGAACACGGTGTCGCTGCCGATATACTGGTCGTCGCCGAGATAGAGCGC
The DNA here is from genome assembly GCA_963708585.1 of uncultured Alphaproteobacteria bacterium. Classification (GTDB taxonomy): domain Bacteria; phylum Pseudomonadota; class Alphaproteobacteria; order Acetobacterales; family Acetobacteraceae; genus JAVVHH01. The sequence goes on from CAVPSW010000003.1 coordinate 383,701, forward strand.
GGTGACCAGCTCGCGGTGGCCGGGTGCGCCGATCAGGAAGTGGATGTGGGCGGGGCGGCAGCCGTGGCGGCGCTGGGCGCGGACCAGGTCGCCGACCGGGCCGTCCATCGGGATGGTGTAGCCGAGCGGCATGATGGAGCGGAACCAGAACCGCCCCTCGCCGTCCGCGCGTGAAGTTGCCGCGCGTGTCCTGGTCGGCGCCGGCGAAGCGCTGCAGGTCGTATTCGCCGTCGCTGTCGGTCTGCCAGACCTGGATGCGCGCGTTGGGGATCGGCTGCCCGCCCATGTCGGTGACCCGGCCATAGAGCTGGATCTCCGGCCCGGTCGACTTCACCGCGATGCTGTCGCCGAGCGCGAATTCGGGCGCCTTCTGCTGGTAGAACGGGCCGAGCAGGCTGCTCTCGGTGCCGATCTCGTGGGCGGTGTCGTCGTGCAGGAGGTTGACCAGGGCGGAGAGGCCCAGCACGTCCGACAGCAGGATGAACTCCTGGCGCGCCGGGGTGCAGGTCTGGCCGACGCGGGTGAGGAAGCCGATGGCCTTGATCCACTCGTCCGGCGTCAGCTTCACGTCGCGGGCGAAGTCGTGGAGGTGGCGCACCAGGCTCGCCATCACTTCGCGCAGGCGTGGATCGGGCGTGTCGCCCATCTGCTGCAGCACGGCCTCGGTGACGCTGGTCACGGTCAGATCTTGCACGGACGTCTCCCCTTGTCGGCCGCGGTGCCGGCTGCGACACTCTAGCCGAGGGACGTTGCGGCGTCAGCCCGGGGCCTCAGCTCTGCATGCCCCAGCGCCGGACGGTGCGGGTCTCGAGGGTGCGGAACACGAGGTTCTCCACCAGGAGCCCGATCAGGATCACCGTCAGCAGCCCGGCGAACACGCTGGGAATCTCGAGCTGGTTCTTGTTCTCGAAGATGAACCAGCCGAGCCCGCCGGAGCCGGAAGAGACGCCGAACACCAGCTCGGCGGCGATCAAGGTGCGCCAGGCGAACGCCCAGCCGACCTTGAGCCCGGTCAGGATGTTCGGGAACGCGGCCGGGATCAGGATCTGCCGCACGTAGCTCAGGCCGCGCAGCCCGTAGTTGCGGCCGACCATGCGCAGCGTGGGCGAGACGCCGCGGAACCCGGCATGGGTGTTCAGCGCCACCACCCAGAGCACGGAGTGGATCAGCACGAACACCAGGCTCGCATTGCCCAGCCCGAACCACAGCAAGGCGAGCGGCAGCAGCGCGATCGCCGGCAGCGGGTTGAGCATGGAGGTGAGCGTCTCCAGCAGGTCGTTGCCGATCCGGAAGTTGATCGCCAGCACCGAGAGGATCATCGCCAGGCAGACGCCGGCGGCGTAGCCCATCAGCAGCACCTGGACCGACGCCCAGGCGCGCGCGGGCAGGATGCCGTTGGTGATGTTGGCGAAGAACGCCTGCGATCGTTTCGGAGAAGGTCGGGAACAGCAGGTCGTTGTCGAGGTAGGTGGCGTAGGCCTGCCAGATCGCGGCCAGCGCGATGATCAGCACCGTCTTGCGCACCCAGCCCTGGTTCCAGACCCGCTCCCAGGCCGGGATCGGGCGCTCCACCGCGTCGGCGCCGGAGAAGGCGGCGACCTCGTATTCCCGGTTGGGCCGATGCGGCGGGACGGCGGAATAGGAGGAGGCGGGGTGGCGAGCATCTTGTTCATGCGAACAGCAGTTCGTGGATGTGGCGCTCGAGGCCGAGCAGCTCGCCGGGATCGGGGTTCTCGCGCGGCAGGCTGTCCATCTCGGCGCGGACCTGGCCGGGATGGGGCGAGAGCAGCAGGATGCGGTTGCCCACCTTGATGGCCTCGTTGATCGAGTGCGTGACGAACAGCACGGTGAAGTGGGTGTCGTCCCAGAGCCGGAGCAGCTCGTCCTGCATGGTCCGGCGGGTCAGGGCGTCGAGGGCGGCGAAGGGCTCGTCCATCAGCAGGATCTCCGGCTCCATGGCCATGCCGCGGGCGATGGCGACGCGCTGCTTCATGCCGCCGGAGAGCGTGTGCGGGTAGGAGTCGGCGAAGGCGGTGAGGCCGACCTTTTCGATGTAGTAGCGGGAGCGGTCGGCGGCCTCCTTGCGGGACAGGCGCCTGGTGGCGAGCAGCGGGAAGGTGATGTTGTCGCGCACGGTCTTCCACGGCAGGAGCTGGTCGAACTCCTGGAACACCATCATGCGGTCCGGTCCGGGCCCGCGGATGGGGCGGCCGCGGAGGTGGAACTCGCCTTCGACCGGGTCGAGATAGCCGGCGACGGCCTTGAGCAGCGAGGACTTGCCGCAGCCGGACGGGCCGAGCAGCACGAACCGGTCGCCGGGGTAGACGGCAAAGCTCACCCGGTGCGTGGCGGTCACGATGCGCTGCGCTGGTGCGGTACTGGAGCGTGACGCCGCGCACGTCCAGCAGGGGCACGTCCAGCAAGGGTTGGGCAGGCTCGGACATGTCGCTCCCGGGTTTTGCCGGGGATGATTCCCTACGATCGGGAGCGCTGTCCACTGATCACGAACGGGAACGGCGCCGGAGGGCTCCGGCGCCGTCGTTTGGTGGGGTTTGGTGGGGTGCGGGGTTACTGTTGTGGACGCAGAACGAGCGATGGTGACGCCAGACCCGGTGGCGGTGCGGGCCGCAGCCCTCGGCCACGAGTTGGACGGACGCGGGCCGGGACGCGGCGACCGAGAAGCGGCGGCGTTGGCGGCCTGCGCCTGGGTGGGCGCGAAGCTGACCGCCGCGAGGAGGGCGGCGGTGGCGGCGACGGAGGAGAGGAAGACGGCGCATTGGGCGACTCCGAGGGTCGAGGAACAAGGAAATACGAGCACGTTTCGGAGCCAGAGACAATGGTTTAGTGGGAGAAGTGACGGATTCCTCTTAACTGTGGCGTGCCTGCTGTCCCGCCCTGCGAAGTCCGTCTACAAGCGCGGGAAATGGTGTCAAAACGTTCATGCTGCGCATCTTCCTGGCCGCGCTCGCTGAGGCGGCGGGACCTGGGGGCACTTGGCGGCGCGATGCTCTTGGCCGGCGCGGCCCGGCCAGCCCGCGCCGCCGATCTCGCATCGGACTGCGTGCGCCTCGAGGCCGCGGTCGGGGGCCGGCTCGGGGTCGCGGTCATGGATGCGGGCGGCCGCGCGCGGCTGACCTATCGCGCTGACGAGCGCTTCCCGATGTGCAGCACGTTCAAGGTTCTCGCTTCGGGCGCCATCCTCGCGCGGGTCGATGCCGGGGCCGAGTGGCTCGACCGTCCCATTGCGTTCACCGCCGCCGATCTCGTGACCTACTCGCCCGTGACCAAGGAGCATGCGGGCGCGAGCATGAGCCTTGGGCAGATATGCTCGGCCGCGATCACGATGAGCGACAATACCGCGGGCAACCTGATGCTCTCGAAGTTCTCGGCGGCCCCGAGGCGGTGACCCGGTTCGCACGAGCGCTTGGGGACAAGGTGACGCGGCTTGACCGGACCGAGACCGCACTCAACGAGGCGACACCAGGCGATCCCCGCGACACGACAACGCCCGCTTCCATGGCGAGCGATCTGCGCCTGCTGGTGCTTGGCGATGTGCTCTCCGCAGGCTCACGCGGGCAACTGACCGCTTGGCTGCGCGCGACGCGGACGGGGGATGCCAAGCTGCGCGCCGGCGTGCCGGCTGGCTGGAGCGTCGGTGACAAGACGGGCGGTGGTGACCATGGGACGGTGAACGACGTCGCCTTACTCTGGCCGCCGGGTCACTTGCCGCTCGTTGCGTGCGTCTTCATGACCGAGACCAGCGCGGGCTTCGACCGTTGCAACGAAGCCATTGCTGCGGTCGGGCGGGCGATTGCCGATTCGTTGGTGGACGGGGTCGGATCGAAACCAGTCAGATGAGATCCGCCGCGAGCGGAGCAAGTTTGGACCCATCGAGAGTGACCCCCCACTCGATTTGCGCTCGTTGCGGGCCTCAGTGCCGGAAGTGGCGCATGCCGGTGAACACCATCGCCACCCCTGCCCGGTCGGCGGCTTCGATCACTTCGGGGTCGCGCATGGAGCCGCCGGGCTGGATGACGGCGGTGGCGCCGGCGGCGATGGCGGCTTCGAGGCCGTCGGCGAAGGGGAAGAAGGCGTCGGAGGCGACGACGCTGCCTTCGGTCAGGGGGCGGTCCAGGCCGGCGGCTTTGGCGGCTTCGGCGGCCTTCCAGGCGGCGATGCGGGCGCTGTCGACGCGGCTCATCTGGCCGGCGCCGATGCCGACGGTGGCGCCGGCTCTTGGCGTAGACGATCGCGTTGGACTTCACGTGCTTGCAGACGCGGAAGGCGAAGAGGAGGTCGCGGAGCTCCTCGCGGTTGGGGGCTCGTTGCGTGACCGTGCGCAGCTCGTTGGGGCTGATCCGGCCGGAGTCGCGGGTTTGGGCGAGCAGGCCGGCGGAGACGGTGCGGATGGCGAGGCCGGGCTCGGCCGGGTCGGGGAGGCCGCCGGTGAGGAGGAGGCGGAGGTTCTTCTTGCGGGCGAGGATGGACTGGGCGGCCTCGTCGGCGTCGGGGGCGATGATGGCTTCGGTGAAGATGGCGGCGATGCGCTCGGCGGCTTCGGCGTCGAGCGGTGCGGTTGAGGGCGACGATGCCGCCGAAGGCGCTGACCGGGTCGCAGCGGAGGGCGAGGTCCCAGGCTTCGGCGAGGGAGGCGGCGGTGGCGACGCCGCAGGGGTTGGCGTGCTTGATGATGGCGACGGCCGGGCTGTCGAACTCGGCGACGCATTCGAAGGCGGCGTCGGTGTCGCCGAGGTTGTTGTAGCTGAGCTCCTTGCCCTGGATCTGGCGGGCGGTGGCGACGCCGGGGCGGTTGCCGGTGACGTAGAAGGCGGCTTGCTGGTGGGGGTTCTCGCCGTAGCGGAGGGTTTGGCGGAGGGTGGCGGAGAGGGTCAGGCGGTCGGGGAAGGTGGTTTCGCGGGCGTACCAGGCGGCGATGGCGGCGTCGTAGGCGGCGGTGCGGGCGAAGGCGGCGCCGGCGAGGCGGGTGCGGAACGGTTGCGTCGGTGCCGCCGGAGCCTGAGGGCGGCGATCAGCTCGGGGTATTGGGCGGGGTCGGTGAGGATGGCGACGTGGTCGGCGTTCTTGGCGGCGGCGCGGATCAGGGCGGGGCCGCCGATGTCGATGTTCTCGACGCAGTCGTCCGGGGCGGCGCCGGAGGCGACGGTGGCTTCGAACGGGTAGAGGTTGACGCAGACGAGGTCGATCGGGGCGATGCCGTGCTGCTCCATTTGGCGCACGTGCTCCGGGAGGTCGCGGCGGCCGAGGATGCCGCCGTGGATCTGCGGGACCAGGGTCTTCACGCGGCCGTCGAGGATTTCGGGGAAGCCGGTGTGTTCGGAGACCTCGCGGACGGGGATGCCGGCTTGGCGGAGGGCGGAGGCGGAGCCGCCGGTGGAGAGGATCTCGGCGCCATGGGCGACGAGGGCTTGGGCGAGCGGGAGCAGGCCGGTCTTGTCGGAGACGGAGATCAGGGCGCGGCGGATCGGCGTGCGGTCGGACATGCGGGGGCCTTAGCCCCGGGCGCCGTCCTTGGAAACCGTTTGGATCACTTCGAAGCCTTCGAACTCGGGATGGCCGGCATACATGGGCTTGCTGCCGCCGGCACTGCGGTGGGCGTTGCGGAAGGCTTCGGAGTTGGTCCAGGCCTCGAAGGCGGCGCGGTCGCGCCAGATCGTGTGGGAGGAGTAGAGGACGTGGTCCTCTTTGGCCGGGCCGCGCAGGAGATGGAACTCGACGAAGCCGGGCACGGTGGCGAGGTGCGTGTCGCGGTTGAGCCAGACCTGCTCGAAGTCCTGCTCCGCGCCAGGCAGGACGCGGAAGCGGTTCATGGCAATGAACATGCGGTTCTCTCCTTGAGCTGCTTCGAAGGTGGGCGCGATGCCGGGCAAATCGAGCCCGGGCGGTTGTGCGCCGGTGCGGGAGCACCGCATCCTCCGACGAAACGAATGGGGGGACGCCATGGTGGCACGGATTGGACGACGGGAGTTGGGGCGGCGCTTGGGGGTGCGCTGGCGGCGCCGGGGCTCATGCGGCGGGCCTGGGCGGCGACGGAGGTGCGGATCACGCGCCAGTTCGGGATCAGCAGCTTCCCCATGCTGGTGACGGCGTCGCGCGGGCTGGTGGAGGCGGAAGGCAAGCGGCGGGGGCTGGCGATCACCACGGTCAACCGCCGGGTCGGCAACGCGTCGGCAATCAACGACGCGATCCTGTCGCGCAGCACCGACTTCGGATGCGTCAGCATCAGGCCGCTTGATGACGATCTGGGAACGGACGCGGGGCGGGCAGCGGGTGATGGCGCTGTCGCCGCTTGGATGCGAGCGCGGCGTCGCTGAACGTGAACCAGGACAGGCTCAAGTCGCTGGCCGATTTCGGGGACGGGGACAAGATCGCGCTGCCGGATGTGGGGATCTCGTATCAGGCGCTGATGCTGCAGATGGCGTGCGAGCAGACGTTCGGCGAGGGGCAGGCGAACCGGCTGGACCGGCTGACGGTGAGCATGGCGCATCCGGACGGGGCGGCGGCGCTGATGGCGGGGCGGACGGAGATCACGGCGCATTTCACGTCGCCGCCGTATAGTTTCCAGGAGGTGCAGAGCGGCAAGGCGCGGCTCGCTGCTGACGTCGCGGGACGTGCTGGGCGGGCCGGGGACGTTCCAGAACCTGGTGTGCACGACGGCCTATCATGACGAGAACCGGGAGGTGGCGAGCACGGTGCTGGCGGCGATCCGGGAGGCGCAGCGGTGGATCACGGAGAACCCGGAGGAGGCGGCGCAGATCTATGTGCGGGAGGAGCAGACGAGCCTGCAGCCGGAGTTCGTTTCGCGGGTGCTGCGGGATCCGCTGGTGCGGTTCAGCGGGGTGCCGGAGCGGATCGAGAAGATCGCTGGGTTCTCGTATCGGACGGGGCGGCTGAAGACGAAGGTGGGGTCGTGGAAGGAGCTTTATTTCGAGGACGTGCATGATTTGGAGGGGTCGTAGGGGCGTCATCGCGAGCCGCCGTTGGGTATTTGGGGGCCGCCGGGACTGACGGTTTCGGCTGGTGGCCCTGGATCTTCGTCGCTGCGCTCCTCGCAATGAGCAGGGTGGGCGAAGGCCCCCCTCACCCAGGCCCTCTCCCGGAGGGAGAGGGCTTTTGCGGTCGCACTTACTTACAGTCCTAACAGGTCCAGGGTTCGTTCGACCACGTCGTGCTCGGTGTAGTGCTCGAGGGCGCGGGCGCGGGCGGCCTGCGCCCAAGCGGGTGCGCAGGGCGGGGTCGGCGACGAGGCGGCGGAGGGCGTCGGCGAAGGGCGCGACGGTGGCGGGAGGAACAAGGAAGCCGGTGACGCCGTCAACGATTTGCTCGCGGGGGCCGCGGATGTTCGTGGCGACGACGGGCAGGCCGGTCAGCATGGCCTCGATGACGGACATGGGCAGGCCCTCGAAATGGCTCGGGAGGGTGAAGATGTCGGCGGCGGCGAGGATGTTGTGGACGTCGGCGCGGTAGCCGAGGCGGCGGAGACGCGGGCCCAGGGTGGAGGCGGTGAAGACGGATTCCATGTCGACGCCATGGTCGGAGAGCGAGGCGCTCGCCGACGATCCAGAGCTCGGCGCCGGGGACGTCGCTGCATGGCGTCGAGGAGCTCGGGGTAGCCTTTGTGGCGGACCAGGCGGGAGACGATGACGATCACGGGCGTGTCCGGGGTGCAGCCGAGCTCGGCGCGGATGCGGGCGCGGGCGGCCGGGTCGGGGTGGAAGCGGGCGGGGTCGCGGCCGTTGCCGACCGGAATCGGGTGGCGGGCGATGCCGAGGCGGCGGGCGTCGGCGGCCTCCTCGGTGGAGACGGTGAGGGTGAGGTCGGTCAGGCGGCCGCCGAGCCACTCGATGGCGAAGGCGAGGGCGCGGCGAGGCCAGGGGGCGGGCTGGTTGAAGAGGAAGCCGTGGCACGTGTAGGCGACGGTCGGGACGCCGGCGAGGCGGGCGGCGAGGCGGGCGATGAAGCCGCTGATGGGCATATGGGCGTGGACGAGGTCGGGGCGCTCGCGGCGGAGCAAGGCGAGCATGGCGCGGAGCGCGCGCCATTGGGCGAGCGGGGAGAGGGAGCGGGCGAGCGGGAGCGGCTCGACGCGGAGGCCTTCGGCGCGGACGTCGTCGAGCAGGGGGCCATCGGCGGAGACGCCGACGACCTCGTGGCCGCGGGCTGCGATCCCGCGCATGAGCGGGAGCAGGAAGTGGCGCAGCGAGAAGTCGACGTTGGTGACTTCGACGATTTTCACGCGGTGAGTGAGGCAGTGGGGAGGTTTGAGCATCGGGCGGGGGGCGGGGGAAGGTCTTTGGATGCGCGCCGCCGCCGGCCAACCCGGCGCGCGTCACGCGCGCTCGGGGGGGCCGGTTTGGGGGGATGGGGGCGGGTCGGCGTCAACGCCGTCGGCGAGGGCGTCCAGGATCTCGTCGGGGAGGCGGGCGAAGTCGATCTTCAGGTTGAAGTCGCGGCAGATGTCGACGAGGAGCGTGGCGGGGGAGAGGGCGGCCTCGGGGTCGGCGTGGAGATCGCCGTCGATCCGGTCGTGGATGAGGCGGCGGATTTCGCGGTCGACGACGGAGTTCTCGAGGGCGCGGCGGAGCAGCTGTCGACGCGGGTCGGTGGCAATGGCGATGCGGGCGGCGGCGTTCGGGCGGCGCCGTTGCTGGTGCGGGCGGCGTCCGGGCGGGCGGTGGGGGGGCGGCTCGGAGCGGGCGGGGCGGGCGAAGCCGTCGGCGGCGATCTTGGCCTCGAGGGCGATGCTCTGGCGCACGGTGGTGGCGTAGCGGTTGAAGATCGCGTGGTAGTCGCGCCGGGCTCGGGCGCGCGAGCTTGGGGCTGATCGGATTCGGGGTCGGGGGCCTGGAGCTCGGCGGCGGCCATGGTGGCGGCGCCGCGGGCGAGGGTCATGCGCGGTGTCGGTCTGCGCGTGCAGGGTGGCGAGCTGGCGGGCTTTGCGTTGTTCGTCGGTTTCGGGTGGGGGCAGCGGCTGCATGACGGCGGGATAGGAACATTTTCTCGCCAGACGGCGTGCAAGGGCGGGCTGTTTGCGCGGTGGCTCGCCGGGTCGAGCCCGGGGATGACGGGGGGCGGGACGCAAGGGGGTTGGCGCGGGCGGCGTGGCGGGACGGAGGTCAGCGCCGGGGGCCGCTGGATCGCCACGCGGCTTCGCCGCTCGCGATGGGGGTGGTGGGGGTGTCGGTGGGCGAGAGGACGGGTGGGGCGGCTGACTCGTCCTTGAGGGCGGTGCCGGTGAGGCGGAGGGCGCGCATTCGGGTGAGGAGGTAGGCGAGGGTGCGGGCGGCGTGGGCGGGGGCAAGGCCGTCGGGGCGGATGTTGCTGACGCAGTTGCGGGCGGCGTCGGTGGTGGCGGGGGTGGGGGACCAGGTGAGGTAGGCGCCGAGGCTGTCGGGGGCGGAGAGGCCGGGGCGCTCGCCGAGGAGGATCAGGACGGCGCGGCGCCGAGCGCGGCGGCGATCTGGTCGCCGAGGGCGACGCGGGCGTGGCGGGCGACGACGAGGGGGGCGAGCTGCCAGGTCGCGAGGGAGGGCAGCAGGGCGGCGAGGAGGGGCGGGGCGTGGCGCTCGGCGGCGGCGGCGGAGAGGCCGTCGGCGACCACGATCGCGAGGTCGAAGGGGGCGGCGTGGGCGGTGAGGGCGGCTTGGTCTTCGGGGCGGAGGGTGCGGCCGAGGTCGGGGCGGAGGAGGTAGGTGCGGCGGTCCTCCGCCTGGCTCGACACGGTGATCGCGGGGAGCGGGAGGGCGGCGAGGAGGGTGGGTTCGTCGAGGGGGGCGTGGACGGCGTCGCGGGCGCGGGCGTGGGCGAGGCGGAGGTCCAGGAGCGGCCGGGTCGCGAGGGAGGCGCCGGTGCGGTCGAGGCCGAGGCGGGCGGCGGTGAGGCGGCGGAGGTCGTCCCAGCCGGTCACGCGGCGGGCAGGAGGGCGCGGAAGTGGGCGGGGAGCGCGGGCGGGCGGATGCGGCCGGCGGCGTTGATCAGGCCTTGGCGCTGGAGCCAGGCTTCGAATTCGGGGGCGGGGCGGCGGGCGTGGAGTTCGCGCATCGCGAGGGCGTCGTGGAAGCTGGTGCTCTGGTAGCCGAGCATGATGTCGTCGGCGCCGGGGACGCCCATGACGTAGGTGACGCCGGCGGCGACGAGGAGGGAGAGCAGGGCGTCGGTGTCGTCGGCGTCGGCCTCGGCGTGGTTGGTGTAGCAGACGTCGCAGCCCATCGGCAGGCCGAGGAGCTTGCCGCAGAAATGGTCCTCGAGCCCGGCGCGGGTGATCTGCTTGCCGTCGTAGAGGTATTCGGGGCCGATGAAGCCGACGACGGTGTTGACCAGCAGCGGGCGGTAGCGGCGGGCGACGGCGTAGGCGCGGGCTTCGAGGGTTTGCTGGTCGACGCCGTGGTGCGCGCCGGCGGAGAGGGCGCTGCCTTGGCCGGTCTCGAAATACATGGCGTTGGTGCCGACGGTGCCGCGGCCGAGGGAGGCGACGGCGTCGGCGGCTTCGTCGAGCAGAGCGAGGGCTGATGCCGAAGCTGCGGTTGGCGGCTTCGGTGCCGGCGATGGATTGGAAGACGAGGTCGACGGGGGAGCCGCGGCGGATCAGGTCGAGCGTGGTGGTGAGGTGGGCGAGGACGCAGCACTGCATGGGGATGTCGAGTTTGGTGCGGATGTCCTCGAGCAGGCAGAGGAGGGCGTGGGTGCGGTCGGGGGAGTCGGTGGCCGGGTTGATGCCGACGCAGGCGTCGCCGGCGCCGAGGAGGAGGCCGTCGAGGATCGAGGCGGCGATGCCGGCCGGGTCGTCGGCGGGGTGGTTGGGCTGGAGGCGGACGGAGAGGCGGCCGGGGAGGCCGATCGTGGTGCGGAAGGCGGTGGTCACTTCCACTTTGCGGGCGACGAGCATGAGGTCTTGCAGGCGGCAGAGCTTGCTGGTGGCGGCGACCATCTCGGGGGTGAGGCCGGGGGCGAGGGCGGCGAGGGCGGGGGTGGTGGCGGCGTCGGAGAGGAGCCAGTCGCGGAAGGCGCCGACGGTGAGGTGGCTGATGGGGGCGAAGGCGGCCGGGCCGTGGGTGTCGTGGATGAGGCGGGTGACTTCGTCGGTTTCGTAGGGGATGAGGGGTTCGGCGAGGAAGGTGGCGAGGGGGAGGTCGGCGAGGGCGAACTGGGCGGCGACGCGTTGGGCTTCGGAGGTGGCGGCGAGGCCGGCGAGGTGGTCGCCGCTGCGGGCGGGGGTGGCGGCGGCGAGGAGGGCGGCGAGGGTTCGGAAGGTGTGGCGTTCGCCGGCGGCGGTGGAGGTGAACATGGCGAGCCGCAGCGCCCTCACCCCGGCCCTCTCCCGGAGGGAGAGGGAGAAGGGGGCGGCGGGCATGGGTTAGCGGCCTTGGAAGATGGGTTGGCGCTTTTCCATGAAGGCGCGGCGGCCTTCCTTGTAGTCTTCGCTGGCGAAGCAGTCGGCGACGAGGCGGCGGGAGAGGTCTAGGTCGGCTTCGGGGCCGCGGAGGAGTTCGCGGACGGTGGCTTTCACGGCGCGTAGGGTGAGGGGGGCGTTGGCGGCGATGGTGGCGAGTTCCGCGGCGACCCAGGCGTCGAACTCGGCTTCGGGGAGGATGCGGTTGACGAGGCCCATGAGCTGGGCCTCGGCGGCGGTGAAGTGGCGGGCGGTGAAGAAGATTTCTTGGGCGTAGGCGGGGCCGACCACGTCCATCAGGCGCTTGATGCCGGTGTGGGCGTAGCCGAGGCCGAGGCGGCCGGCGGGGACGCCGAACTTGGAGGCGTCGGTGGCCCAGCGGAGGTCGCAGCTGACGGCGAGGCCGAGGCCGCCGCCGATGCACCAGCCGCGGATGACGGCGACGGTGGGCTTGGACACGCGCTTGAGGGCGTCGGAGGCGGCGCCGGAGACCTCGTCGTAGCGGGCGACCTGTTCCTCGTTGCTGCGCTGCTTGTCGAACTGGGAGATGTCGGCGCCGGAGACGAAGGCGCGGCCGCCCTCGCCGGCGAGGGCGATGACGCGGATGGCCGGGTCGGCTTCAAAGGCGGCGAGGATGCGGGGGACGGCCTCCCACAT
>CAVPSW010000004.1:0-333949 GCA_963708585.1 uncultured Alphaproteobacteria bacterium
TGCTGGCGCTAACCGAGACCTTCTCGAGCGGCTGCTCGATCCGGGCCTTGCGGCGCATCCCGGCCGTGTCGACGAGCTCGATCGGGCCGGCCTCGTCCTCGAGCCTGACGGCGACCGCGTCGCGGGTGAGGCCGGGCTCCGGACCAGTGATCATCCGCTCCTCGCCGAGCAGGCGGTTGAGCAGGGTGGATTTGCCGGCGTTGGGCCGGCCGACGATCGCGAGCTTGAGCGGTCGCGCGGCCTCGTCCTCCGGCTCCGGCGCGTCCACCGGCAGCCGGTCGGCGATCTCGCCCATGAGGCTGGACAGGCCCTCCCCATGCTCGGCGGAGACCGCGACCGGCTCGCCGAGGCCGAGCGCATAGGCTTCGAGGGCCGCGGCCGCACCGCCGCGGCCCTCGGCCTTGTTAGCGACCAGCAGGATCGGGCGGCCCTGGCGCCGCAGCCAATCGGCGAAGTGCTGGTCGGCCGGCACGATGCCGCTGCGCGCATCCACCACGAACACAACCAGGTCGGCACTCGCCACCGCCGCCTCCGACGAGGCGCGCATGCGGCCGGCCAGCGTCTCCGGGGCCGACTCCTCCAGCCCGGCCGTGTCGACCAGCCGCACCCGCCGGCCGCGGAGCTGCGCCTCGGCCTCCTTGCGGTCGCGGGTGACGCCCGGCGTGTCGGAGACGATGGCCGAGCGGCGCCCGGCCAGCTTGTTGAACAGCGTGGACTTACCGACGTTGGGCCGGCCGGCGATGACGACGACCGGCAGGCCGGTCACCGGAACGCCTGGAGCGTGCCGTCATCGCTGAGGACCAGGAGCGTGCCGGCAGCCGCGGAGGGCGCGATGGTGACCGAGCCGCTCAGCTCCTGCGTGCCGAGGATGCGGCCGCTGACCGGGTCGACTGAGACGGCCATCGCGTTCGTCCCGGCCAGGATCAGCTTGCCGTTGGCCAGCACCGGCCCGGCCCAGAAGATCGGGTCGCTGCGGCGCACGACGTCACGCCAACGCGGCAGCTCCTGGATCCAGCGGGGGCGGCCGTCATCGGCGCTGATCGCCGCGAGCGTTTGGTCGAGCGTCTGGACGAACATCCAGTCGCCGGCGAGCCAAGGCGTCTGCCCGCCGCCGATCTCGCGCTCCCACAGGCGCCGGCCGGAGCGAAGGTCCAGCGAGACCAGCAGGCCGCCGATGCCGATGGCGAACACCCGGCCGCGGTCGATGACCGGCAGCGCCCGGATCGCCGAGAGGTCCACCTCGCTGGCCCGCCCGCGCGCGGAGGCCAGGCTGTCGCTCCAGACCAGCACGCCGCTGTCGGCGCGGACCGCGACGAGGTCGCCGGAGCCGAACCCGGCCACGACGAAGCCCTCGCTGATCGCGGGTGCGGCGTCGGCCAGGACGGTGGTGCCGGTGGTGCTGGCGCCGTAGGCCCACACCCGGTTGCCGTTGGTGGCGTCCAGTGCGAGCAGACGGTCGTCCAAGGTGGTGAAATGGAGGTGTCCGCCCGCCATCGTGGGCCCGGAGCGGGCCGGCGCGTCGAGGCCCTTGCGCCATTTGATCTGGCCGCTGGCGGCATCGAGCGCGAGCGCCTCGGCGCGTCCGGTGGTGGCGTAGATCGTGCCGGACTCCCAGGCGATGCCGCCGCCGATATTAGTGCTCCGGTCGTTGTCGCCCTGGGTGTCGGTCCGCCAGCGGCGGCGGCCGGAGGCGAGGTCGAAGGCCGCGACCTGGCCGTCGCTGTCCATCGTGAAGACGGCGCCACCCGCCAGCAGCGGCTGTGCCGTCAGCTTGGCGCGATAACCGCCCCCCTCGCCGATGTCGCTGCTCCAGGCCGGCTGGAGCCCGCCCACGGCAACGTTGCCGACCACGTGCGTCGGCGTGCCGCCGCTGACGGGCCAGGCGGGAACGGGCGCGGGCGCGGGAACGGAGACGGTCCGATGGTCGGCGGGGTCGACCTCCAATCCGCCGCGCGTGCCGAGGATCGCTTCACGGCGCCCTGCCAGCGGCGTCTTGTTGTCGCCGAACCAGTTATCGAACAGGCTGCATCCACCCAGCCCCAACGGCAGCGCCAGCAGCGCCGCCCGGCGGCTCAGCCTCATCCGCCGATCTCCGGATCGCTTCCATCCGGCGGCTGGCCGAGCTGGACCAGGAGGGCGGTGGCCCGGTCGCGCACGCCCGGCGGGGCGTTCTGGGCGGCCGCGATCTGCCGCAACAGAGTGACCGCGGCCTTCGTATCGCCGGTGCGCAGCTTCAGCCAGGCCTCGGATTCCTGCGCCAGCGGGCGCCACGGATTGTCTGCGGCGAGCAGCGGGGCGAGGCGGCCCTCGACGGCGGCCGGGTCGCCACGGTCGACCTGGTGTTGGACCCAGAGCAGGTCGGCGAGTTGGCGCAACTGCGGGTCCGCGCCCTCGTCCGCGGACACCTGGTCCCAAAGCGCGAGCGCGCCCGGGAGGTCGCCGCTGCTCGCCTTCAGCGCCGCCTCGTGCAGCCGAGCCAGGGTGCGATACCCGCCCGGGCCGTTCGTGGCGATCGCGGCAAAGGCCTTTTCCGCCTCCGCGCGGGCCGGCGCCGCACCGCCGAGCGGGGTGCCGGCGCCGCGCATGGCCGTGAGATATTCGGCGGCGACGGCCTCGCGCGCTTGCGCCTGCCGGTGGCGCCAGAACTGCCAAGCGCCGGCCGCGGCCACGATCAGCACGGCGGCAACGATCAGCAGGGCGCCATAGCGCTGGAACAGCCGCTGCGCCCGCTCTGCGCGCAGGTCCTCGTTCACCTCATCAAAGATGTCAGCCACGTCGTCCCCCGAACCGGGCGGACCATATACTGGCCGCGACCCGGCAGGGCAAACCGCCGTAACCCCTCGTTCATCTCTCTGTGGTTTCCTGCCACCATGCGTGCCGTCACCCTCGTCGTGCTGCTTGCGCTTGCCGGCTGCTCCGAGGCGGCGACGGGGGCGCTCGCGGGCGTGGAGCTGGCGAGCGTTCCGGTGTTCGGGCGCGGGGTGGTCGATATCGGCGTGTCCGCCGTGTCCGGGCGAGACTGCTCGGTGGTGCGGCTGGACGCGGGCAAGACCTATTGCACGGCGCGCGAGGGCACAGATCAGCGGCCGCAGCCCTATTGCACGCGCACCATCGGAACGGTCACCTGCTGGGAGGATCCGGGCTTGATGCCCGCGTCCGCGCCGGAGGTGGGCGACACGCCGGCGCCTACGCCCGAGCAGCTGCGCTACCGTGCCGCGCGCTGGCCGAAGTCACTGAACTTCGGATCTTAGGCCTCCTGGCGCCGGCGCCTGCAACAATTGATAGGCCCGGCCGTTAGCGCGGTTGATAAACACAGTCGGGAGCTACTCATGACCCGCCTCAACCTCGTCGCGGCCCTGGCCGCTGGCGTCCTTCTTGCCTCGCCGGCGCTGGCGCAGCGCGATCCCGGCGTATCTGGCCCGGTCTCGGGCACGATCACCCTGTCGGCCACCGGTGCGGCGGCCGGCGTGGGCTACACCTGGGGTGACGGCACCCTGACGTTCCACGGGCACCGGTATCCGTTCAGCGTGAACGGGATCACGGTGGCGGATGTCGGCTTTTCGCGCATCAGCGGCCACGGCCGGGTCTATCACCTGCGCCGGCTGCAGGATTTTAGCGGCACCTACGCGGCCGCGACCGGAGAGGCCACGGTCGGCCGGGGCGTCGCCGGGCAGGTGCTGCAGAACGCCAACGGCGTGCAGATCCGCATCGACGACGTGACCCGCGGCGCGCGGCTGCAGGGGTCGGCGGACGGCATCCAGCTGACGCTGAAATAGTTAGCGATTAGCGGTTCGCGCCCGGGATCCAGAGGACGTCCCGGCCGGCGTTCAGCACCCGGCCGAGGACGAACAGGTGGTCCGAGAGCCGGTTGAGGAACCGGATCACCGCCGGGTTGACGCTCTGCTCGTGGCCGAGGGCCACAACGTCCCGCTCCGCCCGACGCACCAGCGTTCGGGCGAGGTGGGCGTGGGCGGCCGCCGGCGTGCCGCCCGGGAGCACGAAGCTCGAGAGCGGCGGGAGCGTGGCGTTCATCGCCGCGACCTCGGCTTCGAGCCGCGCACTCGGCGCGTCGGTGAGCCGCAGCCGGTCGCCGGCCTCGCCGGGGACGCACAAATCGGCGCCGACGTCGAACAGGTCGTTCTGGATGCGCAGGAGCATCGCGTCCTCGTCGCGCCCCTCCGTATGCAGACGGACCAGCCCGATCGCCGCGTTCGCCTCGTCCACCATGCCGTAGGCGCGGACCCGGATGTCGTCCTTGCTGACGCGGGCGCCGTCGCCGAGCGAGGTCTCACCGCGGTCGCCCCCGCGCGTCACCACCCGATCGATCCTGATCACGGCTCATCTCCTAATTTGAAGCGAATGTTCATCAGGTAGTCGAACGGCACCGGCTCGCCGCCGGCGCGGGCCGGGCGGAAGCGCCATTGCAGCAGCGCGCGGCGGGCGGCCTCGTCCAGGCTTTGGTGCCCACTGCTGACGGCGACAACCACTGTCTCCGGGACGCCTCGCGCGGAGACGTGGATCACGAGCTGGACCGTTCCCTCGGCGCCGATGCGGGCGGCGTCAGCCGGGTAGGGCGGCGGGCGGTTGCGGAAGGCGGAGTCCGGCGCGGGCGGGACCACGTGCTCGCCGGTGACGGTGAGCGGGTCGACATCGTCCGGCCCGCTGCCGAGGTTGACGGCCGCGGGCGGAGCGGGTTTTGGTGCCGGCGGGGAGGGCGGAGCGGCGGCAGTCTGCGCCGGCCCCGCCGGTGCCGGAGGACGCGCCGGGGTGGGGGCGGACGGCGGGGTCGGGGCGGAGCCGCGGACTTGGGCCGCTTGCTGGACCAGCTCGACCTCGATCGGGGGCATGTCGTCCGGCAGTTTTCCACCTGCAGGGTGCAGCAGGAGCAGCACGGCGACACCGGCGTGCAACGCGGCCGAGACCGCTAGTGGGCGGCGCAAAGTCGGCCCGGGGGGGACGAGGACCGGCCGCAACCTACAACACCAGCACGCCGCTATGCTTGGCCTTCCCCTCCGGCTCGACATGGATGGTGATGACCAAACCCTCCAGCTCCGCCTTCAGCGCCGCCTCCACCCGGTCGCAGATCGCATGCGCATCCGCCACGCTCATCTCGCCGGGAACGACGAGGTGGAACTCCAGGTAGGTGGTTCGGCCGGCGCGCCTGGTGCGCAGATCGTGCGCCTCCATGGCGCCGCTTGCCTCACACTGCACGATCTCCCGGATGCGGTTGATCACGGGCTCAGCCGGCGCTTCGTCCATCAGCCCGCCGACGCTCGAGCGCATGACGCCGAGGCCGGACCAAAGCACGTGGAGCGCGACCAGGACCGCGATCGCGCTGTCCAGCCAAAGCCGCCCGGTCGCGATCACCACCAGCACGCCGCCGACCACGCCGAGCGAGGTGACCACGTCCGCCCACAGGTGGCGGGCATCGGCGGCTAGCGCCGTGGACCGGTCGCGCCGTGCCGTGCGTCCGAGCAGCACGGCCCAGAGGCCGTTGACCAAGGTGGAGAGGAGGTTGAGCCCGAACCCGGCCGGGGAGGGGTTGATCGGTGTCGGCCGGGTCCAGTGCCACCAGGCCTCGACGAAGATGGACAGCGCGGCGGCGATGATCAGGGCGCCGACGAGGGCGGCGGCGAACACCTCGGCCTTCTCATGGCCGTACGGGTGGTTCTTGTCGGCCGGACGCTCGGCGTAGAACAGGGCCGCGGCGGCAACGGCGCTCGCCGCCACGTTGACCACGCTTTCCAGCGCGTCGGAGAACAGGGCGGAGCTGCCGGTGAGCAGCCACGCGGCCGCCTTCATCGCCAGCACGAGCGCGCCGACTCCGATCGATCCCAAGGCGACTGTCTTTGCCTGCACACGCCCTCCGGCGGCAGGTTTACCGCGCCCTGCGCCGTCGTGAAGCCAATTCACGGTGTTCCAGCGAACGTCCGGGTCGCCGTGACCCGGGATCAAAACTGGCGGTAGCGGCTGAGCGGCAAGCCGTGTGCGGCGACCCACTCATTCCAGGCCTCGATCGCGCCCTTGTTCTCGTCCAACCATCGCTGACGCGCCTCTGCGGCGTCCGATCGCTTAGGCTGAACCTCCGAGGCCGCTTCGGGTGCGCTGGGTTCAAGGTGACTCCGCCCCCCGCGCCGACAGATCATACCGAAAAATACTTCGCCCGCGGGTTCAGGATCACGACGGCGCTGGTCGACTGCTCCGGGTGGAGCTGCCACTCGTCCGACAGCGAGACGCCGATCCGGTCGGCGCCGAGTAGGGTCAGCAGCGGCGCCTGGTCCTCCAGCCGGGGGCAGGCGGGGTAGCCGAACGAGTAGCGCGAGCCGCGATAGCCTTGGGCAAGCATCTTCTCCAGGTCGCGATCGTCCTCGCCGGCGAAGCCGAGCTCGGCGCGGATGCGCTTGTGGGTGTACTCGGCCATGGCCTCGGCCATCTCCACCGAGAGCCCGTGGAGATAGAGATAGTCCTGGTAGCGGTTCTCCTCGAACCACAGCCGGGCTGTGTCGCTGGCCTTCTGGCCGACGGTGACGACCTGCAATCCGATCACGTCGCGCTCCGCCTCGTCCACGTCGCGGACGAAGTCGGCGATGCACTCGCCGTCCTCCTTGGGCTGCCGCGGGAGGGTGAAGCGGGCGAGCTCCGTCTGGCCGTCGGTGTCGAACAGGATGAGGTCGTTGCCCTGGCCGGCGGCCTTCCAGTACCCGTAAGCGGCTTGCGGGCGGAGGATGTCCTCGGCCTCGCAGAGGGCGAGCATGCGGCGCATCACCGGGCGCAGCTCCTGCTTGGCCCAACCCAGGAAATCCTCGAGCGAACGGCCCTGCTTCCGGAAGCCCCACTGGAATTGATAAAGGCTGCGCTCGTTCAGGAACGGGATGATCGCCTTGGGCGGGGCCTCGAGCAGCCGCGCGCCCCAGAACGGCGGCGCCGCCACCTTCACGTTCTCCGTGACCCGGCGCCGGCGGGCCTGGACGGCGCCGACGTCGACCGGGCGGAACGCGCGCGCGTCGGCCTGGCCGAGCGTGCGGCTGGTGTTGCGCGCCTTGCCGGACCGCTTGGCCTGCACCGCCGAGAGGTAATCGTCGAACGCGTTGCCGGTCACCTTGTCCATCAGGTGCAGCCCGTCGAACGCGTCCCGCGCATAGGCGACCCGGCCGCAGGCATAGGCCCGCACACAGTCGTCTTCCACATAGGTCCGCGTCAGCGCGGCGCCGCCGAGCACGACCGGGATCTCGAGCCCTTGCCGGGTCATCTCCTCCAGGTTCTCGCGCATCACCACCGTGCTCTTCACCAGCAGGCCGGACATGCCGATCGCATGCGCCCGGTGCTCGCGCGCGGCGGCGACCATGTCGGCCAGCGGCACCTTGATCCCTAGGTTGACCACCCGGTAGCCGTTGTTGGTCAGGATGATGTCGACCAGGTTCTTGCCGATGTCGTGCACGTCGCCCCGCACGGTCGCGAGCACGATGGTGCCCTTCTCCTGGCCTTCGACCCGCTCCATGTGCGGCTCGAGATGGGCGACGGCGGCCTTCATCGTCTCCGCCGACTGCAACACGAACGGGAGCTGCATCTTGCCGGCGCCGAACAGCTCGCCGACCGTCTTCATGCCGTCGAGCAACACCGTGTTGATGATGTCGAGCGGGGCGTGGATTTGCATCGCCTCGTCGAGATCCTCGGCCAAGCCCTTGCGGTCGCCGTCGACGATGCGGTCGCGCAGACGCTCCTCAACCGTCTCGGCCCGGCCCTTCTTGACCGCGTCGGCGGCCTTGCGGTCGGCGAACATCTCCAGGAGCCGCTGCAGCGGGTCGTAGCCCTCCGTGCGGCGGTCGAAGATCAGGTCCTCCATCACCGCGACCTCTTCGGGCGCGATCAGGTGCAGCGGCCGGATCTTGCTGACATGGACGATGGCCGCGGTCATGCCGGCCCGGACCGCGTGGTCGAGAAAGACGGAGTTGAGCACGGCGCGGGCGGCCGGGTTGAGGCCGAACGAGATGTTGGAGAGCCCGAGCACGATCTGCACGTCGGGGAAGGTCTCGCGGATCAGGCGGATCCCTTCCAGCGTCCAGAGGCCGAGCTTGCGGTCGTCCTCATTTCCGGTCGCGATGGTAAAGGTGAGCGGGTCGATCAGCAGGTCCGATTGCGGCAGGCCGTGCTCATCGGCCACGGCGATCAGCCGCCGGGCAATGGCGAGCTTGGCCTCGGGTTCCTTGGCCATGCCCGTCTCGTCGATCGTGAGCGCGATCACCGCGGCGCCGAACTTTTTCGCCAGAGCAAGGCGGTCGCGCGCGGCTTTCTCGCCATCCTCGAAGTTGATCGAGTTGATGATCGCTTTGCCGCCATGAAGCTTGAGCGCGGCCTCGATCACCGGTGTCTCGGTGCTGTCGATCACCAAGGGCGCGTTGACGCTGGCGGTGAAGCGGGTGACCACCTCCGTCATCTCCGCGTTTTCGTCGCGGCCGACGAAGGCGGTGCAGAGGTCGAGCGCGTTGGAGCCCTCCCCGAGCTGCTCGCGACCCATGGTGACGCAGCCGTCCCAGTCGCCCCGTTCCTGCAGCTCGCGCCACTTCTTGGAGCCGTTGGCGTTGCAGCGCTCGCCGATGGAGAACACGCTGTTCTCCTGCCGTAGAGGCACCTGGCCGTAGAGGCTGGCGACCGACGGCACCCAGACCGGGCGGCGGGCGACCGGCGCCGGGCGGAACCCGCCGCGGCGGCGGAGCATGGCGTCCAGCGCCTCGATATGGCCGACGGAGGTGCCGCAGCAGCCGCCGATCAGGTTGAGCCCGTCCTCCTCGAGGAAGCGCTCGAGCCAGCTCGCGGTCTGCGCCGGATCGAGCGGGTATCGGGTCTGGCCGTCGACCAGCTCGGGCAGGCCCGCGTTGGGCTGCACGGAGAGCAGGCCCGGCCAGTTGGCGGCGAGCCAACGGATATGCTCGGCCATTTCCTGCGGCCCGGTGGCGCAATTGAGACCGATCAGCGGGACATCGAGCGCGTGGACGACGGTGGCCGCGGCGGCAATATCGGGGCCGACCAGCAGCGTGCCGGTGGTCTCAACCGTGACCTGGACGAAAGCGGGCGTGTCGGTCCCGGCCTCGGCGCGGGCGATCTTGACGCCATTGACCGCGGCCTTGATCTGCAGCGGGTCCTGGCAGGTCTCGATCAGGATCGCGTCGACCCCGCCCGCGATCAGGCCGCGTGCCTGGGTGGTCAGCGCCGCTTCCAGCGCGTCGTAGCCGATGTTGCCGAGGGTCGGGAGCTTTGTGCCCGGGCCGATGCTCCCGAGCACCCAGCGGTGCCGCCCATCGGAAAAGGTCTCGGCGGCCTCGCGAGCCAGTTCGGCGGCGGTCTTGTTGATCTCGTGCGCGCGGTCTTGCAGTCCGAACTCGCCAAGCGTGATCGGGGAGCCACCAAACGTGTTGGTCTCCACCATGTCGGCGCCGGCGGCGAAGTAGCCGCGGTGGATCTCGCGCACCAGGTCGGGGCGGGAGAGGTTCAGCACCTCGGTGCAGTTCTCCTGGCCCCAGTAGTCACGCTCCAGCTCGAGGTCGAGCGCCTGGACGCGCGTGCCCATGGCGCCGTCGCAGAGCAGGACGTGGTCGCGAAGTGCGTCGAGGAGGTGGGGTCGGGTCATTGGGCAAATTCCAAAGGGGCGGCCGGGGCGGGCGCCTTGGCCGGGGCCGTCGCGGTCCAGAGCCGGACTTCCAGCGGTCCGGGAACGGACAGGCTGCGTCCGGGGGAGAGGCCCGGCGCACGGAGCAGCGCTTCCATCTCCGCCTCCTCGAAGCCCGGCCAGCGATGCGCCAGCCGGTCCGCGAGCGCCAGGCGGTCGTGGCGGGCAAGGTCGACGATCACGAGCAGGCCGCCGGGGGCCATGGCGCGTGCGGCTTCAGCAAGGGCGGCTCCCGGGTCCTCGGCGTAGTGAAGGACCATCTGCAGGACGACCAGGTCGTAGCGGTGCGGCAGCGGCAGGCTGTACATGTCGGCCTGGCGGACGCTGACGTGGCTGAGGCCGGGCTTGGCCAGGCGGGCGCGGGCCAGGGCCAACATGGCGCGGCTCGCGTCGATGCCGAGCCCGGAGCGGACCCGGGGTGCCAGAAGTTCGAGTAGGCGGCCGGTCCCGGTGCCGATGTCGAGCAGGCGCCCGGTCGCCTCCGGGAGCAGCGAGAGCAGGGCGGCCTCGACCTCAGCGGCCGGGAGCGATAGGGCGCGCATCTCGTCCCAATCCGCGCCGGCCTTGCGAAAGCTCTCGGACGCCACGCGGGCGCGCTCGGCGAGAACGCGAGCCGCGGCGCGGCGGTCGGCAGCGAGCACCGGGTCGTCCTCCGGGATGCGGGCGAGCAACTCGTGCTGCAGGCTGGCGTCGGGCGGCAAGCCGAACCAGACATTGGCGCCTTCGCGCACCCGCTCGAGCACGCCCGCGTCGCAGAGCAGGCGCAGGTGGCGGGAGAGGCGAGGCTGCGACTGGCCGAGGATCTCGGTCAGCTCGACGACGCAGAAGGCGCCGCGGGAAGCGAGCGCGAGGAGCCGCAGCCGGGTCGGCTCGGCGCAGGCGCGCAGCGCGGCGAGGAGGCTATCCATCGCTTGCCAATGACATAAAGGTATCCTTATGTCTAGAGGATGGCTTGGACCCTCGACGCCCGAGTTCCCGTCCGCCTCGGCTCCACCGCAGACGCGGCTGAGGGTGACGCATTGCTGCTGGAGGAAGGCGCCCCGGACGCACCTTGCGGCTACCCCGCCGAGCGCTTCGCCGCCGCTGCGTCCGGCCATGCTCCCGGCTGCGCCTGCTGCGTTGCCCGCAGCCCGGCCGCGCTCGCCCTGCACCGTCTCTTCCAGGCCCGTGCCCGTGGCGACATCGCTTTCTTCCGCCGCATCCTGGCGATCACGGCGACGCCGGAGGGCGACATGGCCGTATGGAGCGCCGTCCGCGCCGACGCGCTTGTTGCTGGCCGGTTCCGGCTCGAGGCGGACCGCTAGGTCCGGCTGGCCTCCATCTCCGTCTCCGCCGGCACGTCGTGGTCGCCCCGGCCGAGCGCTCGCTGCATCAGGACAGTGTCGACCCAGCGGCCGAACTTGAGCCCGGTGGAGCGGAGCAGGCCCGCTCGCTGGAAGCCGAGCGACGAGTGCACGCCGATCGACCCCACGTTGTCGGAGTCCCCGATCACCGCCACCATCTGCCGGAACCCGGCCGCCGTCGCCTCGTCCAGCAGCCGCGACACCAGAGCCTTCCCCACGCCTTGGCCACGCACGTCGTCGCGCACATAGATGCTGTCCTCGGCCGTGTACCGGTAGGCGGAGCGGTCCCGCATCTGGGTGAAGTAGGCATAGCCCAGCACTCCGGTCGCGTCGGTCGCGACCAGGAAGGACCAGCTGTGGCCAACCACCTTGTCGAACCGCTCGCGCATCTCCTCGAGAGAGGGCGGCACCTCCTCGAACGTGCCGGCTCCGTGCAGCACGTGATGGGCATAGATCGACTGGATCTCGGGCAAGTCGGTGAGTTCGGCGGGGCGAATGTCCATGGCGGCATGAAACGGCAGGCGAGCCGGGTTCGCAACTTCCCGGCGCCGTTAACTCATTTTTATGTTATTGGCGGCAGGCTCGTGCTAACGCGCGGCTGCGACGCCCCCAAGCGTCGAGCGGCTAGGCAAAGGATTGCCCGTTGGACCAAGGCAGCGCCATCACCTCCGTCAGCGACACTGCGATCCCGAGGATCGATGCCGGCACTATCGGCGGCGGCAGGCAGGAACGCGAGGGCGAGGTACGGCTCCTCGCCGTCGCCGCTGCTGCCCGCCATCACGGCGCCGAACTCCATCCCAGCGACTATCGGGCGCGCGAAGGCGAGAAGGTGCCCTCGGCCGCGTCCCTGGTCGCCTGGGCGAGAGATGGCGGCCTTCAGGCCTCGGCGGAGCGGGTGCGCTGGAAGGCGCTTTTCAAGCTGATCGGCAGGGCGCGCCCGGCGCCGCCCGTCATCCTGCTGCTCAAGGACGGCAATGCCGGGTTGGTCGTCGGGGCGGAGCCCAAGCGCAACATCGTGTGGGTGCTCGACCCGCGCCAGGCGTCGCTCGAGCACGCCGTCGCGGTCGACGAGTTCCGCCTCCGCCAGTCCTGGACCGGCGAAGTCCTGCTCGTCAGGCGCATCCGTGGTGAATCGGAAGCGGAGCGCCCGTTCACCCTGGGCTGGCTGATGGGTCTGGTGTTCAAGGAGCGGCGGGCGCTGCGCGATGTCGGCCTCGCCTCGGTGGCGGTCAGCGCGCTGACGATTGTGCCGCCGCTTCTGGTCATGACCGTCGTCGACCGTGTGGTGGTGCACCAGAGCATCTCCACGCTCGTGCTGCTCAGCGTCATCCTGTTCATCATCACGATATACGAGACACTGCTCGGCTTCGCCCGACGCGAGCTCGTGCAGGTGGTCTCGACGCGGGTGGACGCGCGGCTCAACCTTCATGTGTTCAACCGGCTGCTCGGCCTCCCCCTCGACTATTTCGAGAAGAACCCGGCCGGGCAGATCAACTATCGCATCGCCCAGGTCTGGAAGGTCCGTGAGTTCCTTACCGGAAAGCTCATGGGCACCTTCCTCGACATGTTCACCCTGGTCATCCTGATCCCATTCCTGTTCTGGATGGAGCCGACGCTGGCCTGGGTGGTGCTGGTCTGCGCCGCCGTCATCACCGGCATCATCCTGCTGTTCCTGCCGGCGCTCCGGCGCATCGTCGGCAAGCTGACGCACGCCGAAAGCCTCAAGGGCTCGACCATGGTCGAGACGGTGCACGGCATCCGGACGGTGAAATCGCTCGCGTTGGAGCCGCAGCGTCGGTCGGAGTGGGATGAGCGCACCGCCAGCGCCGGGCGCTACAAGCTGCAGGCCGGCCGGCTTGCGAACTGGCCGCAAACGCTGATCAACCCGATCGAGAGCTTCATCCAGCGCGGCGTCATCATGCTCGGCGCGTACATCGCTCTGAACAACTCCACTGGGATCGCGGTCGGCGGGCTGGTGGCGTTCATGATGCTGGGTGCCCGCGTGACGCAGCCGCTGGTCGGCCTGGCTAAGCTGATCGAGGACTTCGAGGACGTGCGCGCATCCATCGCCCAGGTCGCGATGGTGCTGAACAACCCGAGCGAGACCGCCGCCATGCAGGGCGGAATGCGCCCGCGCCTGAGCGGGGCGATCAAGCTGGAGGACCTCTCCTTCACCTATCCGGGGTCGAAGCTCCCGGCGCTGGAGAAGGTGAGCTTCGAGATTCCGGCCGAACACCATGCTCGGCGTGGTCGGCCGTAGCGGGTCCGGCAAGAGCACGCTGATCCGCCTGCTGCAGGGCATCAACCGCGAGTATTCCGGCTTCCTCAAGCTGGACGGCGTGGAGATGCGCGAGATCAATCTGGACCATCTCCGCCGCAGCTTCGGCGTGGTGTTGCAGGACAACTTCCTGTTCCGTGGCACGGTGCGTGACAACATCACGGCCGGCCGGCCGGGTCTGACACTCACGGACGTTGTGGCCGCCGCCCGCCTGGCCGGCGCGGAGGAGTTCATCGAGCGGCTACCCGCCGGTTACGACACCTGGATCGAGGAGGGTTCCGCCAACCTGTCTGGCGGGCAGCGGCAGCGCCTGGCGATCGCGCGCGCCGTGATCGCCGACCCGCGCCTGCTGATCCTGGACGAGGCGACCAGCTCGCTCGACCCGGAGAGCGAGGCGCTGGTGAACGCCAACCTGCTTCGCCTCGGCAAGAACCGCACCATGGTGATCGTCTCGCACCGGCTCTCGTCGCTGGTCGAGTGCGACCAGATCCTGGTGCTGGACAAGGGCATGGTCGCGGACATGGCCCCGCACCGCACGCTGCTCGAGCGTTGCGCCATCTACCGCACACTCTGGGCGCAGCAGAACCGACATGTCGACAGTGGACCCGGGCGCATCACTCCACTGGTGCCCGTGCTTGCGCAGGGCGACTGACACCCTGCCTGGAGATTGCCGATGAGCCTTACCCTTACCGCCGCGGCCACCCCCAAGCGTGGCACGGATGCGACCGATCTGCCGGCCCTGCTCGAGTTCCACTCGCCCACGGGCGCACTCGCCGTCGAGCCCGTGCTGTACGGGGCGCGCAGCGTCACCTGGATGGTCGCGACCCTGGTCGGCGCCTGTGTCGCCGCCTCCGCCCTGATCCCGATCGATAAGGTCGTAAGCGCCCAGGGCCGGATCGTCGCGCTGGAGGCGACCAGTGTGGTCCAGCCGCTCGAAACCGCGATCGTGCGCAGCATCAACGTCCACGAGGGTGATGCGGTGACCAAGGGCCAAGTCCTTGCTCGCCTGGACCCGACGTTCGCCACTGCCGACCTCGGCGCTCTGCAGGCGCAGGTGGCAAGCCTGCAGGCCGAGGTCGACCGGCTCGAGGCCGAGGCGAAAGGCGTCGATTACCATCCGACGAGTGGCAGCCCGATGGCGGTCGTGCAGGGCGCGATGTTCGTGCAGCGCAAGGCGGAACGCGCCTACAAGAACGAGAATTACGCGCAGAAGATCAGCAGCCTCCAGACCCAGATCCAGCGCGCCATCTCCGACGTCTACGGGTATTCCGAGCGGCTTAAGGTCGCGACGGAAGTGGAGCAGAAGCGGATCGAGCTCGAAAAGCTACAGGTGGGAAGCCAGCTCAACCGCCTCGCCGCGACCGACAGCCGTCTCGAGATCAAGCGCGGTCTGGACGGGGCCGCGGCCCAGGCAGCTCAGGCGCAGCGCGATCTTCAGGCGCTGGAGGCCGAGCGGGACGCGTACAACCAGAATTGGGAAGCGCAGGTGAGCCAGGATCTCACGGAGCAGAGCCGGAAACTGAGCGACGCACAGGAGAACCTGAAGAAGGCCGCGCTTCGCCGGCAGTTGGTGGAGCTACGCGCCGACCAGGACGCGGTGGTGTTGAGCGTTGCCAAGGTTTCGCCGGGCTCCGTGATGCAGTCGGGCGAGCAGCTCATCAGCTTGGTGCCCACGGACGCCCCGCTCGAGGCGGAGGTCAACGTCCCCGGTTCGGAGGCCGGCTATATCCAGCCCGGCGACCAGGTCAGTATCAAGCTCGACACGCTGCCGTACACCAATTACGGCACGCTCAGCGGGACCGTTCGCGTGCTCAGCCCGGACAGCTTCTCCACGGCTCCAGAAGACCAGCAGCCCAAGCGCGGCTCGCAGCAGACGCCGCCGCGTCCGCTCGGGACCGCCTACTACCGGGCGCGTCTCACCCTCGACCAGTCGCGTCTGCACAACACCCCGGCCGGGTTCCGGCTCATACCAGGCATGCCGCTGACCGCGGACGTCAAGGTGGGGAAGCGGACCCTGGCCGCCTACCTGCTCGCGCGCGTGCTGCCGGCGTTCCACGACGGGATGCGCGAGCCTTGATCGGGCGGTCGAGCCGGAAGCGCTAGCTTGGCGGGGGTGTTCACGCGTGCCGCGGCGACCGTGTCGCGCAGGGCTCGCGTTCGGATCGCGATCGAGCGCGCAGCTTCCGGCGGCCTTGCCGAGGCTTTTCCGGTCCTTGCTCGGGCTGCCGAACGTGGCAACGCCGCGGCGCAGTTCTGGGTGGGCAGAGCCTATCTGGACGGCAAGGGCGTTCCGCCCAGCCGCGGCACGGCCTCCGTTTGGCTCGAGAAGGCGGCGTCGGCGGGCCACGTCGAGGCGCAATCGGTGCTGGCGGCGCTCCATTTAACGGGCGCGGGCAGGCGTGGCGGCGGTGCGGCGCCGGGTTCGCCGTTGTTCAACGATGTCGACCGGGGCGAACCTGACTTCGAGCGCGCGGCGTATTGGGCGCGCCTAGCGGTCGAGGCCGGCCACCCCGAGGCGCAGGCCCTGCTGGGCTACGTGCTCACCTCCGGACCGGCCGACCTCCGCGATCTCGAGGCGGCAGGCGAGTTGTACCGCAAGTCGGCCGAGGCGGGCTGCGCCCAGGGGGCGCTCGGCCACGGCCTGGCGCTGATGCGCACGGCGCAGACCGAGGAGGAGAAGAATGCCGCGACGGCGCAGCTGGCGCGCGCCGCCGCGGCGAAGCTCCCGCTCGGGCTCTACTTGTACGGCGTGGCGTTCGAGACCGGCATCGGGGCCGAGCGCGATCTGGCCAAGGCCGCGGAGCTGTTCCGTGAGGCGGGCAAGCGCGGCCTGCGCCAGGGTCAGGCGAAGTGGGGCCTCGCTCTGCTGGAAGGGCGAGGCGTGCCGCGCGATCCGGTCGAGGGCGAGACCTGGCTTCGACGTGCGGCGCTGGCCGGCGACGCCGAGGCAGCCGCCCTGGTGGGCGACATCTACGCCAAGGGCGGTGATCTGCCGCCGAACTACGCCGAGGCGGCCACCTGGTATCACCGCGCCGCCGAGGGCGGGCACGCCGCCGCCGCGCGTGCGCTGGCGATGCTTCACATGACCGGCGCCGGGGTGCCGCGGGACGCCAACGAGGCCGCGCGCTGGTTCCGCATCTCCGGCGAGCGCGGCGACAAGCTGGCGCGCTCCAAGCTCGCCGATTTGGTGTTGCGGGGCGCCGGCCAGGCGGAGGACCGGGTCCGGACCCGGCAGTGGTTCGAGGCCGCAGCCACGCAGGGCGACTTGGTGGCGGCATTCAACTACGGGATCTGCCTCGCCGAGGGGGTCGGCATCGAGCCCGACTTGGAGGCGGCGGCGCAATGGCTGCGGCGCGCGGCCGACGGCGTCGTCAACGCACAGTTCTGGTATGGCCGCATGCAGGCTGAGGGGCGCGGGGTCGAGGCCGACCCGGTCGCCGGGCGCGCCTGGATTGCGCGCGCCGCCGCGGCGGGTATGGTCGAGGCCCAGGTCACCTTAGCCGAGATGATGGTCAACGGGCGCGGCGGTCCGGTCGACCATCTCGGGGCGATGAAGCTGTTTGCGGAGGCGGCCGCGAAAGAGCATGCCGGCGCGCAATTCGCCATGGGCGCCCTGCTGGGCGGCGGGCACGACGTGCCGGTTGACCGGGTGGCGGCGCAGGCCTGGTTCGCCAAGGCGGCGAGCAAGAACCATCCCTACGCGTGCCTGATGCTGGGGCGCTATCTGGCCCGCGGCCTGGCCGGGGAGGTCGACCCGGTGCGGGCGCGTAAGGCCCTGCAGACCGCGCTCGATGCCGGGGTGGCCGAGGCCGCGGAGGATCTGGCCGCGCTGGCATCGCCTGTGACGCCGTCGGCCCCGCCGAGCGTGCCGGCGCAGAAGCGCGCCTGAACCGGATCGGCGTCCCCGAGCCCGAGCGGGACACTCCCGAAGCACTGGCTCGCGCTGCCTGGGACCGAGCGCAGCGCGAACGGGACGACGGCGACCTCCACGAGGCTGCGCGCTGGCTCGAACGCGCCCATCGGCTGCTGCCGGCGGACCCGTTGCTCCGCCTGACGCTCGGCGCGCTGCTGCTCCAACTCGGGCGCGTGGACCGGGCGATCGAACTCCTGGAGGAGGTTGCGCGCGAGCACGACGCCCCGGAGGCGTGGACAGCGCTTGCTTCGGCGCACGAGGCGCTCGGGCGCAAGGAGCCCGCGCTCCACGCGATCGAGCGCGCGCTCCGCGGTTCGATCGTGATGCCGGCGTTGGCCGAACTGGCGGGGCGCGTGGTCGCGCGGTTTGGTGCGCCGGGCTGGTGCGGGCTGGACGCCGCCGGTCGCGTCTCGCGCCGAGCCCGCCGTGCCGAACGAGCAGAATCTCGAACGCGACGGCGCGAGAGTTGCACGTCCATGGTCCGGGCGGACGCTATCTCGGCAGTCCGTTGCCGCTCGGGCGTCTGCGCGTCGTTGTCGGGTTCGTCGAGGCGCGGGACGGCGGGATCAAGGGTTGGGCCTATCACCCGGCCGATCCCGGCCGCGACCCGGTGCTGACCGTGCGCGGGTCGGCAGGTTCAACTCGCCTTGTCGCGACGGGGCCGGCCGGGGACGTTCCCGACCTGCCGCCGCTCGCGCGACCATGCCGCTTCGCCCTGTCGGCGGTGGAGGTCCGCGCGATCGGAGGGCCCGTTGCCGTCCTCGGAGACGATGGCCGGCACCTCTTTGGCAGCCCGCTCGATCCGGATTTGGAGCGACGCGGACCGCCCGGTTTCGCCCCGGCCTGGGTCGACGGGCCCGTCGGCGAGCCGGAAATCCGCCTGGACGAGCGGGCGGTTGACGTGGTCGTGCCGGTCTATCGAGGTGCATCGGAGACGGAGGCCTGCTTGCGGTCCGTGCTCGCGAGCGTGCCGGAGGGAACCGTCGTCCACGTGGTCGATGACGGGGCCGAGGAGGCGGCGTTGGTGGCGGCGGTGGACGGCGCTGGCCGGGTCGGGATCGGTCCGCCTGATCCGACACGGGGAGAACCGCGGCTTTCCGGCGGCGGCCAATGCCGGATTGCGCGCGTCGGCGGGACGGGACGTCGTGCTGCTGAACAGCGACACGCTGGTGGCGCCAGGCTGGCTCGAGCGGCTGCGGCGGGCGGCCTATTCGGGGCCGGATGTCGGCTCGGCGACGCCGCTCTCCAACGACGCGACGATCGTGAGCTATCCGGCGCCGGGCGGCGGCAACACGGTGCCCGACGCGGTGGAGGTTCTGGCGCTCGACCGGATCGCGCAGCGGGCGAATCGCGGCCGGCGCTGCGGAGTTGCCGGTGGGGGTCGGGTTCTGCCTCTACCTGCGGCGGGATTGTCTCGACCAGGTCGGCCTGCTGCGGGAGGATTTGTTCGCGCAGGGATATGGCGAGGAGAACGACTGGTGTCTGCGGGCGCGGCGGGCCGGGTGGCGGCACGTCGCGGCGCTGGACGTGTTCGTCGGCCATGTCGGCGGGCGGTCGTTTGGCGGCGCGGGCCGGCATCTGCGCCGACGCAACGGCGCGATCCTGAACCGGCTTCACCCCGGCTACGACGCGCTGATCGCGGCGCACGTCGCCGCTGACCCGCTTCGTCCGGCGCGGCGCCGGATGGACGCGCTGCGCTGGGCACGCGGTCGGTCGCGGGCAGGGGCGGTCGTGCTCGTGACCCATGCGGAGGGTGGCGGGGTCGAGGAGGTGGTGGCGGCGCGCTCGGCGGCGCTGCGCGCGGAGGGGCGGCGGCCGATCGTGCTGCGGCCGGATGTGGGCGGCTGCCGCGTCGAGGGTTTTCCCAACCTGCGCTACGCGGTCCCGTCCGAGCTGCCGGCGCTTGCGGCGCTGTTGCGGCCGGATCGGGTGGCGGCGCTCGAAGTGCATCATCTGCTCCGGCACGACCATCGCGTGCTCGACCTCGCGAGCCTGCTCGGGGCACCGGTCGAGACCTGGGTGCACGACTACGCGACGTTCTGCCCGCGCGTGGCATTGGTCAGCCGCGAGCGGCGCTATTGCGGCGAGCCGGCGGTGGCGGACTGCGAGGACTGCGTGGCCGATCTCGGCGCGGCCACCGGCGAGGCGTTACCGGTCCCGGCGGTGGTGGCCCGGTCGGCGGCCGAGCTTGGGAGCAGCCGCCGGGTCGTGGCGCCGTCGCAAGACGCAGCGCGGCGGCTCGCGCGGCACTTCCCGCAGATCCGGCCGGAGGTCGTTGCCCCCGAGGATGACAGTGCTTTGCCGCCGCTCGACCCGGCGCCGGCCGGGGCCAAGGCGCGGATATGCGTCGTCGGCGCGATCGGGGTCGAGAAGGGCTACGATGTGCTGCTCGGCTGCGTCCGCGACGCGCGACGCCGGGCGCTGCCGCTCGAGTTCGTCGTGTGCGGCTACACCGAGGATGACGGCCGGCTGCTCGGGGCGGGCGACGTGTTCATCACCGGGCGCTATCGGCCGGCCGAGGCGGTGCCGCTGATCCGCGCTCAGGGGGCGCAGCTTGCGTTCCTGCCCTCGGTCTGGCCGGAGACGTGGTGCCTCGCGCTGAGCCGGGCGTGGCAGGCGGGGCTGCCGGCGGTGGCGTTCGATCTCGGCGCCCAGGCGGAGCGAATCCGCGCGACGGGGCGGGGGCACCTGCTGCCGCTCGGGTTGCCGATCCCGGCGGTCAACGACGCGCTGCTTCGCCTTGCGCCGCCTTCCCTAGGGCGGCAATGTCCGCAACCCCTGCGCGCAGACCCGAGCCGATCGAGACCCGAATGCCCGACCCTGCCACGCCCGGCCGAGCCGCAAAGGAGCTGAAGGCGACCGCCTATCTGATGCCGCTCGATCCCGGCGTGTTCTGCGTCTTCAACACGCCCGGCTCGGCGCCGCCCGACCCGGAAACGGGCTTGCCCGGGGTGCGGCTCTCGCTGCCGCCCGCCGGCGTCGCCGAGGGCGTAGTGACGCTGTCCGGGCTCGACGGGGATGGCTGGCTGTCGGGGCGCGACGACGCGGCGCTGGTGCGGGTGACGGGCGGGCCGGCGCATGTGCTGGTCACGGTCTACCAGGAGGCGGAAGGCGGCCGCGCGGCGCCGCAGCTGCAGGTGATGCGGCTGAACGGCCCGGTCCGGACGGCACAGGCGCCGGACGCCGCTCCGTTGCCGCAAGCGGAGGTCGTCGCCCATGTCTATGGCCGCGGAGATGTCGCCGGGCGGCTCGGGGAGTGGATTGGCGAGCGCGGCAGCCGGCGCTGGATCGAGGGGTTCGCCTTGCGCGTGGACCGGCCGGAGGACGTGGAGTATCAGGCGGTGCTCGGCCGCGGCTGGCTCTCGCCCTGGGCCGAAGGCGGGCAGTTCTGCGGCAGCCGGGGCATGTCGCTGCCGATCCTCGGGCTGCGCGTGCGGCTGCGGGGCGCGGCGGCGGAGACGCGTCGGCTGAGGATCTCGGCGACGTTCGTCGACGGCAGCAGCCTCGGTCCGGTCGAGGATGGCGAGCCGTGCGAGGCGCCGGGGCTGCCTGCGCTCGAGGCGTTCCAGGTCCTGCTGGAGCCCAAGCGGGCCGATCCGCCGCGTCGGGCGAAGCCGGCGGCCAAGGCCAGCGCCGCCGGGCCGGCAAAGCGGTCGCGACGGCGTTAGGGCAGCGGCGCCGGCGTGCGCTTCCTCTTCGTCCACCAAAACTTCCCCGGACAGTTCGTGCACCTCGTCCGCCTGCTGGCGGCGGACGGGCGGCACGAGGCCGTGTTCATCACCGAGGAGAACGCCAACGTCATCCCTGGCGTGCGCAAGGTGACCTATCGCGTGCCGGAGCGGAGCCGGACGGTCCACCCCGACGCCGCCGATTTCGAGGCCGCGATGGCGCGGGCGGAGGCGGTCGCCGCCACCGCCAGCAACCTCAAGGGGCTGGGCTACCGGCCGGACATGATCATCGGCCATCACGGCTGGGGCGAGATGCTGAACCTCGGCGACATTTGGCCGGGCGTGCCGCTGCTCGGCTACTACGAATTTTTCTATCGGACGGAGGGGCTGGACGTCGGGTTCGATCCGGAGTTCCCGCTGCGGCCGGAGGCGCTGGCACGGGTGCGGGCCAAGAACGCGGTCAACCTGCTGGCGCTCAGCAACCCTGGCTGGGGGCAGACGCCGACCCTGTTCCAGCACGCGACCTATCCGGAGTGGGCGCGGCGGCGGATCGCGGTGCTGGCCGAGGGCGTGGACCTCGAAATCTGCCGGCCGGATCCGGCCGCGCGCTCGCGTCCGCTGGTGCTGAACGGCTTCCGCGTCGAGCCGGACGACACGCTGCTCACCTATGTGGCGCGCGACCTCGAACCGTACCGGGGGTTCCACGTGCTGATGCGGGCCCTGCCGGCCATGCAGCGGGAGCGGCGGGAGCTGAAGGCGATCCTGGTCGGCGGCGATGGCGTGAGCTATGGCGCGCGGCTCACGGACACGACCTGGCGCGCCCACTTGCTGGGCCAGGTGGGGGGCATGCTGGACACGAGCCGGGTCTGCTTCCCCGGCAAGGTCGATTACGGCAGCTTCATCGCGCTGCTGCAGCGGTCGGACGTCCATGTCTACCTGACCTATCCGTTCGTCGCGTCCTGGAGCCTGCGCGAGGCGATGGCGTGCGGCTGCGCGGTGGTGGCGGCGGACACGGCGCCGGTGCACGAGTTCGTCCGCGACGGCGAGACCGGCCTGCTTACGCCGCCGCTCGACCCGGCGCGCCTGGCAGAGCGGGTGCTGGGGCTGCTGGCCGACAAGGCGCTCGCGGGCTCGCTGCGGCGGGAGGCGCGCCTGTTTGCCGAGCGGTGCCTGCGGATGGACGAGTATCTGCAGAACTACCAGTCGCTGATCGGCAAGATCCTGGAGTACGAGGGAAGGCGGCCGTGATTGCCCTCGGTCCGGCGGTGGGGCAGGGTGCGGCGAGGAGGACTGGAGATGGTCGAGGATATTGCGCCGGCACAGGTTTGGGAGGCGCTGCGCTCTGATCCGCAGGCCCGGCTGGTCGACGTGCGGACGGACGCCGAGTGGGCGTTCGTGGGCCTGCCGGACCTCGGCGAGACCGGGCAAGACCCGGTGCTCATCCCGTGGCAGGTCTATCCGACCATGCAGGTCAACGGAGGTTTCGCGGATCACCTGCGCCAGGCGGGGCTCGCGCCGGAGAACAAGCTGTATTTCATTTGCCGGAGCGGCGGGCGGAGCCTGGCGGCGGCGCGAGCGGCGGAGGCGGCCGGATTCGAGCACGCGTTCAACGTGCAGGACGGGTTCGAGGGGCCGCCGGACGAAGAGGGGCATCGCGGGACGGTGGCCGGCTGGAAGGCGGCAAACCTCCCCTGGCGGCAGCGCTGACGGCCTCTAGGCCCGCAACTCCTGGCGGCAGGCGGTGGTGAAGGCTGCCAAGATGTTGAACTGGCCGGTCTCCACAGTCCCGGCGGGACGCATTCTCTAGGGTGCGCTTGGAACGCGTTTGAGAGCGCTCCGTCAGCCACGAGGTCGAGATCGAGGCGAGCGCCCCGATACTCGAGCCGGCTGGGGCGGAAACAGCCGACAAAATGGCGGTGTCCATTGATTACACCTCCGACACTTGAAGGACGCGGTCGACCCAGGCGGGGACGATGGTGGTAGCGGCACCGTAATGCCGCTCGTTGAAGAGGTGGGCGTTGTCGGAGGGCGCCAGGTTAAGCTCGCAGGTGCGGATGCCGCTGGCGCGCGCCTCGTTGACCAGGCCGGCGGCGGGGTAGACCGAGCCGGACGTGCCGATGGCGACGAAGAGGTCCGCCTGAAGCAGGAGTGCGTCGATCTCGTCGAGGCCGAACGGGATCTCGCCGAACCAGACGACGTGAGGGCGAAGGCGGCCGGGGGTGGCGCAGGACGGGCAAAGTTCGTCGCCGCCGAGGTCCGCGCGCCAGGGGGCGACCGCGGCGCAGTCGAGGCACCGGGCTTTGAGCAGCTCGCCATGCATGTGCAGCACGTGGCGCGAGCCGGCGCGCTCGTGCAGGTCGTCGACGTTCTGAGTGACGATCGCGGCGGTGCCGCCGCGCCGGTCCAGCTCGGCTTCGAGCCGGGCGAGGGCGGAGTGGGCGGCGTTCGGCTCCGCGGCGAGGAGGTTTTGGCGGCGGGCGTTGTAGAAGGCTTGGACGGTGGCCGGGTCGCGGGCGAAGGCTTCGGGGGTGGCGAGCTTCATCGGGTCGAAGCGGGTCCAAAGTCCGCCCTTGTCACGGAAGGTGCCGAGCCCGCTCTCGGCGGAGATGCCGGCGCCGGTGAGGATCAGGATGTTCATGCGGTCCGTTGTTACAACGGATCACGGCAAGTTCGACGCGCCTCCTGCTTCCGGGTTTGGCGGTCAGGTGGAGTTGGGGGTGGCGAGTTGGCGATGATGGCGTTCGGGGCGCGACAAACGTTCCGCATTTGCGCAGGGGTCGTTGGCCGGGTTGCTGGGGGCCGGGTCGCTGGGGGCCGGGTCGCTGGCGGGCAATTCGGGGATGGCGTGGCGGCGTAGGACCGCGCTTGTGGCGCGGGCGGCGAGGTCGGCGATCTCGGCGGGGGTGCGGCGTTTCCAGCGCGGCGGGTTGCCGAGGACGCAGCCGAGGCCGAGGTCGTGGACGATGTCCTTGATAATGTCGGCGACCGGGCGGTCGTCGAGCTCGTCCTCGAATTCCGGGGTTTCGATGCGCTCGTGGAGCTCGTGGGTCAGGCGCTCGGCATGTTCGGGGTCGACGCGGGCGCGGACCATCTCGTCCTCGACTTCGCGCAGGACGCGCTTGGTGGCGGCGCGGCGGTCGGGGTTGGGGAGGGCGCGGCCTTCGATCAGGCGCTGGGCGACCAGGATGGTGCGGCGGATGCTGGCAGAGACGACGTCGAAGCCCTTGGCGAGGGCGGGGAGGAGTTCGTCCTGTGCGGGGAGCGGGGCGTGGTCGGTGATGGCGATGCGATCGCGGAGCGCGTGGGCGACTTCCATGCCGGTGTCGGCGAGGTCGCGGCAGAGGGCTTTGTAGTGGGCGAGGTCTGCGGCGTCGTCGGCGGTGGTGGAGGTGGGCGAGGACATGGGCGGAGGGGAATATTTTCCCGGAGTGGAGTCAAGCGGTTTGCGGGGCGGTCGTGTGTCCAGTTTAACTCGTGCCCACGGGTTTTGCCCGCTTTCGACGCAAGTGGACATCCGTCGTAGGGTTGGTGGTGTCTGGTTTTGGCCGATAGCAGTCGGTCCGGTTCCAGCATACACCATGCCAAAGCGGACATGAGCGCGCCGGCGTCAGGGGGCGGCCACATGCCGGCAGCCGGCAAGGAAGAACGCAACTGGCGTGACGTGTGACTAGGGTCACGGCGGATCGCACCCCGTGTCCTTGAAGCTAGATCGGGAACCATCCTGGCTTGGGGGTCACGATCATGGAGCCGGTGCTCGCCTTCTTGCACATAGACGCAAGCTATCTTGTCGCGTTGGCCCTTGTCGGCTTCTACGCGACCAGCCGGTTTAACACGCCCAAATCGGTGCGATCGCAAACGAGCAGGTTCCAATACCTTGGCAGCTGCGCGATGTACGTGACTTCGTGCCTCGGACTGCTCGTGGCATTGACTTGGCTGCTCGGGTCTCGACCGGGCCTCCTTGGCCTTCTACACACCGGAGCCTCCGAGGCGCTTCCCGACAACCTCAGCAGCCTGGACGCGCCACTCGTGGCCGCCCTCGTGCTCACGACGCTGTTGCCTTCGTTTCCCGTCTTGCGGGAATTCGATACGAAGATGTTGTGCCTGTTCCACACCTTGGGAGCCATTCCTTTCGGCGCCATCAGGTGGGCCCAGCAGCTCGACGCGGCACAATTCGTGGTCGGCGACAGCCTGCTCGCCGAGACAAGGAACTTCATCAGCAACAGCAAGCGGCTTCCCGACACTCTCATCGACGAACTGCAGCCCGATTTTTCCATCGATCGCGCCCGCTACCGGTTCACGCGCAATCTCGCTCTCTACGTTGCGCTCAGTAATCTAAAGTCGCGAGCGCGGTTTGGTGAGGACTTTCCCGAGGACATGGCTGCCTTCGAGAAGAAGATAAACGGCTTCTTCGCCCAGTGCATTTCGTATTTCTCCCTCTCGCACCAACTCGCAAAACAACAACTGCAACCGATGCCGGAATCAATCGACGAATTCCGCTCAATGGTTCTTGAGAGTTACGAGGAGATACGGCTGATGCTGGCCCGGGTGCTCCTGTATAGCTGCAAGGGCGAGGCGGAGGTCGCGCAGAAGCTCGAGAACATGGGATTCTTCGATCCGCCGTCCGAAGCCCATCAGAATGCCAATGAACTTGCTGTGCTTCGACATGCTCGGCGTGATCGCGCTGTTCGCGGGTTCGACCATCCTCTCCTCTGGAGAGATGCAGGTTGGGAAAGCGTTCTCCATCGCCCTGATCGTGGCGGTGAACCATTCCATCGCGGCCGCTTTCGCCTTGCTGCCGAAGCAGGTTTGGAGCTTCGCCGATATCCGCTGCGCGCACGAGCGGCCGGTCCTCGGTTACGTCATCTCCGGCCTGTGTGCGCTCACCCTCACTCTTCCCGTCCAGTATGGCTTCTACGTGATTCGGGTACATTGGCTTGCGGACAGCGGGCCCATCATGCCTTTTGCCGGCCAGAGCAAATGGCTGCTGCTGTCCACCGTGCTTGCAGTCGCGCTGGCCTACGCTTGTGACGACGCGATCGGGGCGAAGCAGGAACCGAAGTGGTTGCGATGGGTCGAAGGCGGCGCGCTGGCTGTGCTGATGGCGCTCGCGGGACTGCTGGTGGTCAACTGGCTGCGGAGCGACCAGGTGGCGCTGCACTTGAATCATGCGGCCCCGCGGCTGTGGACGCCCGTGCTGCTCAGCGCCTCGATCGGAGGCCTCTTCGGAGCTACAATTCCGAGCTGGTATCGAAGGACGATGCGGCAATCCGGCGAGCAGGCGCGGCCTCCCCCCCGCACTCCGGCCGGGTCGCCACGGGGCTTCCTGGAAAGCCCCGCGTGACCGACGAGTGCGAACCGTCCCGGTCAGAAGTCCTAGCCGCGGCGGGCAATTAGAGCGGTTTCACTTCGTTTGTCCGTAGCCTGAGCTGGCGAGATAGCGAGCACACTCGTGTGGTGCGAACCGGCCGAGTGTGGCGCCGATTGTTCGCCACAATGCTTCCCTCGTTCTCGGCTCAGCCTTGCGCAGTAGCGCCTTCAGCTTGGCGAAGACCTGCTCGATCGGGTTCAAATCGGGCGAGTATGGCGGCAGGAACAGCAGACTGGCCCCGCGCGCCTCAATCGCCTCGCGCACGCCCGCGACTTTGTGGCTGCCGAGATTGTCGGCGATCACGACGTCGCCGGGCTGCAGCGTCGGCGCCAGGAACTGCTCGACATAGGCGCGAAAACTGCGACCATTGATGGCGCCGTCCAGGACCAGGGGCGCCACGATCCGGTCATGCCGTAGCCCGGCCAGGAATGTGCTGGTGTTCCAGTGCCCGAACGGCGCGGCGCCGATCAGCCGTCGACCGCGCAGACACCGCCCCCGCAACGGCGTCATGTTCGTCTTGGTCCAGGTTTCGTCGAGGAACACCAGGCGCTCAGGGCTCAGCCGACGCTGCAATCCTCGCCATTGATCGCGGGCAGCAGCGAGATCGGCACGGGCCTGCTCGGCGGCGCGGAGCGACTTTTTTTGAGCGTCAGCCCAAGCCTACGCAAAGCCTGCCACATGGCGCCGGTGCTGAGTGAGATGCCGTGTTCGGCGAGCAACCAGGCACGCAGTTCGGCCAAGGTCGCCGACGGTCGGCGCTCCACCTCGCACACGATCAGCGGCTCCAACCCGGCCACCCGCTCCGGCCGGCGGTAGCCACGCTGTTTGATGGTCAGCACTCCGGTCCGATCGCGCCGCTGCCGGGCCTTGATCACATACGAGACGCTGACCGCGAACCGCTCGGCCGCCTGCCGAGCGCTCAACTCGTCCGCGGCCAACACCCGCTCGCGCAGATCCTGCGAATACGATCGACCACGCTGCCAAGCCACCGCCGCCTCCGACCATTGCCGGAGACCTATGAATCACATCGCAGGCCCGTGCCGGAAGACCGATTCCGAACCGGGTGAAACCGCTGTAGATCGATCTCCATCAATGCCACCGCGGGCGCTGTGACGCCCGCGGTGGTGCGGGCGGGCAGGCGCGCGGGGTCGAAATAGGTCGCGTAGATCGCGTTCAGAGCGGCGTAGTCGCGCTCGGTTGCGGCCGGCCTGAACCGGATGGACCTCAGGCGCGGTAACCAGCGGTCAAGGCCGTGGTCGAGGAGCTCGAGCGCCACACAAAAAAGATCGTCACCCCAGCGGAGACGGCGCGCCAGGCCAGGACAACCGCGTCAGCGTCTTAGCCGTTGCAGATGTCCAGTGCGAAGAGCCTTGCGAGATCGGGACTGTGCCGCTGTGCGCCAAATTGCGAACGCCAACGTCCGCTCGTTCAGGGGCGTTCTCCAAGACCGGACAGGCGGCTCTCCACCCACTACCGCCCTTCCAACACGGTCCTTCCGGCCAGTGGCGAGGCATATGGCCGAACGGCGGCTTTCAGGAGCGGCGCACGACGGCGTGAGCGGCTCATTGTGGCGCAGAGGCGACCCGAAACTGCGGCCGCTCAAGGTCCGCTTACTATTTCCGAAACTGAACTGAGATACTTGCGCGGGGATCTTGTGAACCTGGATCGCCGCGCGGCTGTGCCGCTCGCGATGACGGCGGGTGGGGTGATGGGGGCTGGTTGGGGGCGCAGGGTCTCGACCCAGGCGGGCACGATTTTGGTGGCCGGGCCGTAGCGGCGTCGTCGAAGGTGTGGGCGTTGTCGGAGGGCTCCAGGTTGAGCTCGCAGGTGCGAATGCCGGCGGCGCGGGCTTTGAGCAGCTCGCCGTGCATGTGCAACGTGCCGAGCCCGCTCTCGGCGGAGGTTCCGGCGCCGGGCAGGGATCAGGGTGTTCATGGGGGCATTGTTCCAAAGCCGGTCCTCGCCGTCACGGTCCTCCTTTGTCACG
Source organism: uncultured Alphaproteobacteria bacterium (assembly GCA_963708585.1). Taxonomy (GTDB): domain Bacteria; phylum Pseudomonadota; class Alphaproteobacteria; order Acetobacterales; family Acetobacteraceae; genus JAVVHH01. The sequence goes on from CAVPSW010000004.1 coordinate 28,222, forward strand.
GCCCACGCGACGGAGATTCCCGGGTCAAGCCCGGGCATGATGAGGGAGGGATCGCCGGGTCAGGCCCGGCGATGACGATGGAGCGCGGCGACGAAGCAACCCAGGGCCGCAAGCCCGAGCCTCGGTGCTGGTGGCCCCTGGATCGCCACGCGGCTGCGCCGCTCGCGATGACGAGTCACCGGCACCGACCTCCGGTATGAGCCTAGCCGAACGCGCCGACCTCGTGGGTGAGGGCGACGGCGATTTCGCGGGTGAGGGCGAATAGGCGCTCCATGGGCGCGAAGACGCGGTCGTGCTCGGCGGCGTAGGAGAGGTGGGCGGCGGGGCCGGCGGGCTCGCCGTAGTCGCGGGCGGCGCCGGGGCCGGGGTCGCGGGGGAAGATCTCGCGGAGGATTTCGATCGCGCCGGGGACGTCGAGGCGGAGCAGGCGGGCGCGGATCGTCTCGGGGGTGGCGCCGAAGCGGGGGGAGAAGTCGGGCACCTCGGTGGCGAGCAGCCAGATACGGCCGATCACGGCGAGGCGGAGCGCGTGGAGCAGGGCTTCGCGGTCGGCCATGCGCGGGAGGTCCGGCCAGGCGCCGCGGAGGCGGAGTTGGTCGGCCTGGGCGCGGCGGACGGTGAGCTGGGTCGTTTCCCAGATGCCGAGGCCGCCGAGCGCCGCGGCCACTTCGGCGAGGCGCTGGGCCCGGCCGGGGATGCGGGCGTGGGCGGCGCGGTCGAGCCAGGAGCCGGGGTCGAGCAGGGAGACGGTCGCGCGCAGCACGTCGAGATCCGAGTGGCGGACGGCGTGCTCGACGAGGTCGAGGGCGCGGCGCAGGCGGGGGCTGGAGCCGCGGAGCTCGGCGAACAGCTCCGGGTCGCGCGCGGCGGCGGCGCCGAGGCCGTGCATCGTGTTCGCGCACCAGCCGAGCTGCTGGAGGATGGCGTTGTTCAGGATGGCGCGGAGTTCGCGCGGGTGGCGGATGGTGGCCGGGCCGCCTGAAGTCGGATTGGCGGGCGGTTGGCCGTGAGCCGGTGGGGTCGAGCAGCGCCGGGCCGAACGCGCCGAGCAGCGCGGCATAGCCGGGGTCCTCGACCAGCGCCTCCACCTCGTGCTGGACCGTTGCGAAGAAGCCGGCGGCGAAGTCGGGCTCGCGGTAGACCGGGTCGGGCGCGGTGACCGTGGGCCGGAGCGCGTGCTCGGCGACCCGGGCGACGCTGGCGCGTGCGAGTTCCGGGGTGCCGAACAGGAGATAGCCGTCGCCGCCCTGGAAGCTGCTCTCCTCGCGCACAAGCAGCCCGGCCTCGGCCAGGGTGGCGCGGGCGGCAAGCGGGGAGAGGTAGAGCAGGCGGTCGGCGAGCGTGCCCGGGTGGGCGCCGCGGCCGACGCTCTCGCCATGGGTGTCGAACAGGACGATTTCGAGGTCGCCGAGCCCGTGCCGGGCCATGGTGTCGACGAGCCGGAGTTTTAGGCGCTCGACCAGGTAGCTGCCGGCGACCTGGCCGAGGAAGCGGCCGCTGTCGGAGTAGCCGAACTGGAGGCAGAGCCGGCCGATGCCGCGGAGATAGGCGCGGTAGTGCGGCGAGCGCAACGCCTCGTCGACGATGCGGATGCCGTCCTCGAGCGCGTCGGGGGTCTCGAACAGCGGGCTGATCTCGACGTGGCGCTCGCAGCCGCAGAGCCGGGCGAGCCAGAGCGCGGCGAGCAGGGTGTAGCCGGTGCGGGTCTCGGCGATGAGGAAGCGGACCGGGGTGTGGCGGTCGACGTGCTTGGTGATCTGGGCGACCAGCATCATGAGGCGGACGGCGCTGGAGCCTTCGGCGACGAGCGCGCCGAAGTCGATTGGTTGCGGGCGGACGGTGCCGAGCGCGTCATCGATCGCGGCGAGCAGGGGGCGGCGGCGGGAGCGGTCGGCGGGCGGGTCGGCCATGCCGAGGCGGAGCCGGGCGGCGTTGTGGAGCTGGGCGGCGTTGAGGCGGACGTGGGCGTGGCCGAGGGAGAGCCCGTGCGCGATCGAGCCGGCACGGGCGATGCAGAGCGCGCGCCGGGTCGTCGCGGGCGCGCCGGCGATGGCGGCGGCGAAGAGCGGGAGGAGCGGCTCGGGCGAGAGGAGGGCGCGGTCGCGGCCGTCGACCAGCGCGCGGGCGAAGGGTTCGACCTCGGCCGGGTCGGGGCGGCTCGGGGCCAGGGCGAGCTGGGCGTCGACCGTCTCCAGCGCGTCGGTCACCCGGGCCTCGAGCGTGCCGGTGCCGGCGACTTGCTGCCGGAGGCGGTCCAGGCCGAGGCGTTTCATGCGCAGGCGGTAGCGGAGCGAGTCCCACCAGCCGATGTCGGTCCGGCCGTCCGTGTCCAGTCCGACCCAGGAGGCGAGGATGACCGGCGCCGGGTTGAGGTTGAGCCAGCCGTCGGCCCAGCGCTCGCGGGCGGCGTCGAGCAGGGCGCCGGTGAGCGCGTCGAGCGCGTCGCGGCCGTGCGCGATCGCGGAAGCGGCGGCGTTGAACTCCTCGTCCAGGGTCGGTTTGGTCGGGCGGTGCGAGAGCAGGCAGAGCGGCGGGATTCGGCCGCTCGCGGCCTCGGCGACAGCGGCATATGCGGCGGGCGAGGCCGCGAAGGTGGGGTGGGCGGTGAAGACGCAGGCGTAGCGCGGGCGTTCGAGCCGGGTTCGCGCGTCCTGCAGGCGGGGGCCGGCGTGTTCGACCAGCTCGGCGGCGAGACGGCGCAGGGCGGCCTCGGACGCGGCGGGGTCGGTGCCGCCGACATAGGCTGCCAGGCGCGCGGCGCGGTCGGCGGAGGCGGCGTCCCGGAGACCGGCGACCGCTTCGAGCAGGTCGGCCTCGGAGAGGGTGGCTTCGTCGAGGCGGCGGCTGATGGCGAGGGCCGCGGCGAGCACCGGGTTGCCGAACGGGTCGGCGGCGGCGCGGGCGCGGGCGGTCCGGACCAGGTGGATCAGGTCGGATGCGGCAGGCTCGGCGGTGGCTGTCGGGGCGTCCACGATGTGCTCCGATGCGAGGATCGTGCCGCGCGCGGTCAGGCGGAGATGCGGTAGACGCGCTGGGCGGTGCCGGAGAACACCTGGCCGCGGTCCTCGGGCGACAGGCTTTCGGTGGCGCGCCAATAGGCATCGAACAGGGCGGCGTAGTCGGTCCAGAGCTTCTCGATCGGGAAGTTGGAGCCGAACAGACAGCGGTCGGGGCCGAACAGGGCGAGGGCTTCGCTGACGATTGCGGCGATGTGGGCGGGGTCGTTGCGGTGGATGAAGGTGCCGAGGCCGGAGAGCTTGCAGACGACGTTGGGTTGGGCGGCGAGGGCTTCCATGCCGTGACGCCAGCTTGCCTGGCCGGGTTCGCTCCGATCCTCCGGCATGCCGGCGTGCTGCAGTACGAAAGTCGTGTTCGGGCAGGCGGCGGCGAGCGCGGCGGCGGCAGGCATCTGCGCGGCGAAGACCTGGAGCTCGAAGACGAGGCCGAAATCGGCGAGGGCGGCCGCGTTGGCCTGCACGTCCGGGTCGCTCGGCAGGTCCGGCTGGACGGCGAAGCGGTAGAGCGGGTTTTCGTGCCAATGGAGCTGCATGCGCACGCCGCGGACCAGCGGCAGGCGGGCCAGCGCCTCGAACTGGGGGCGGGCGTCGCGGGCGGTGAGATCGGCGTAGCCGACGATGGCGTGCGGCCAGCCGGTCTCGCCGGCGACCTCCTGCACCCATTCCGCCTCGGCGAGGGCTTTTGCGGGCGGCCAGTTCGCCTGGATGTAGACGGAGCCCGTAATGCCGCTCGGCGCGGCGTCGGCGATGAACTCGGAGATCAGGTAGTCGCGGCGGATCGGGGCGTAGGGGCCGAAGATGCGGGGCTGGTCGGGGCCGAGGAGCCAGGGCAGGTCGAGCTGACGCCAGATGTGGTGGTGGGCGTCGATCATAGGCGGAGGTGGGACGGGATCTGCAGGCCGAGGCGGTTCGGCACGTCCCACACCTCCTCGACGACCCGGACGCGGTGGAAACCCGCGCGCATGTAGTTCGGCAGCGCGCGGGGGTGGTCGGCGGTGCAGGTGTTGACCGTGATGGCGCGCGCGCCCTCGGCCCAGGCGGCCTCGACCGTGGCGTCGAGGAAGGCCGAGCCGAGGCCGATGCCGGTCGCGGCCGGGGTGAGGCCGAAGTAGCTGATGTTGACCACGGGCCGGTTGGAGGCATCGAGCTCGAAGAACCCGGCCGGCTCGCCGCCGCGATAGAGCACGTGCACGGAGACCGCGGGGTGGCGGAGGATGCTCTCCAGCTGCTCGTCGCTGAGCGAGCGGCGAAGCCACCAGACATAGGGGCCGCCGACGGTGCCGTAGAGGTAGCGGTAGAACGGGACGGAACAGGAAGCGAGGCGGACGAGGTCGGTGTCGGCGGGGAGCGGGCGCGGGGCCGGGTTGCGCTCCTCCATGCGGAGGAAGGTCACGCGGACGCCGACTCTGGTTGTGGGCTGCATCCCGTCCCCTTTCAGGGACGGGTTATCGCAACGAGGGCTAATCGTCCAGGAAGCTGCGGAGTTTGCGGCTGCGGCTGGGGTGCTTGAGCTTGCGGAGCGCCTTGGCCTCGATCTGGCGGATGCGCTCGCGGGTCACGTTGAACTGCTGGCCGACCTCTTCGAGCGTGTGGTCGGTGTTCATGCCGATGCCGAAGCGCATGCGCAGCACGCGCTCCTCGCGGGGCGTGAGGCTCGAGAGCACGCGGGTGGTGGCCTCGCGCAGATTGGCCTGGATCGCGGCGTCGAGCGGGATGACGGCGGCCTTGTCCTCGATGAAGTCGCCGAGGTGGCTGTCCTCCTCGTCGCCGATCGGCGTCTCGAGCGAGATCGGCTCCTTGGCGATCTTCAGCACCTTGCGGACCTTCTCGAGCGGCATGCCCAGCTTTTCCGCGAGCTCTTCGGGCGCCGGCTCGCGGCCGATCTCGTGGAGCATCTGGCGGCTGGTGCGGACCAGCTTGTTGATGGTCTCGATCATGTGCACGGGGATGCGGATCGTCCGTGCCTGGTCGGCGATCGAGCGGGTGATGGCCTGGCGGATCCACCAGGTCGCGTAGGTGCTGAACTTGTAGCCGCGGCGATACTCGAATTTGTCCACTGCCTTCATCAGGCCGATGTTGCCCTCCTGGATCAGGTCCAGGAACTGCAGGCCGCGGTTGGTGTATTTCTTGGCGATCGAGATCACGAGGCGGAGGTTGGCCTCGATCATCTCCTTCTTGGCCCGCGCGCTGTCGCGCTCGCCCTTGCTCACCGTCTGGTAGACGCGGCGGAACTCGCCGATCGGGAGCTGCGTCTCCTGCGCGACCTCCGCGATCTTGGCGCGCACGTCGGCCACCTGATCGGCCTGCCTGGCGACGAACGCCTTCCACGCCTTGCTCTGCAGCTCGCCGACGCGCTCCATCCAGTTCGGGTCGAGCTCGTGGCCGCGGTATTCGCGCAGGAAGTCGTCGCGGCCGATCTTGCAGGCTTCGGCCAGGCGAAGGAGCTGGCCCTCGAGCCCGTTCAGGCGCTGGCTGATCTGCTTGAGCTGGATCACCAGCTCCTCGATGCGGTTGTTGTGCAGGCGGACCTGCTCGACCTTGTGGACCAGCTCGTCGCGCTGCTTCTCGTAGGCCTTCTCGTTGCGGCTCGAGGCTTCCTCGCCGGAGGTCATGACCTCCAGGCGCTTGGACTGCATCTTGCCGAGCTTCTTGTAGAGGCTCTCGATCTCCTCGAAGGTGGCCAGCACCTCGGGCTTCAGCTTCTCCTCGAGCGCGGAGAGGGACATGCCGGGGCCCTCGCCCTCGGCGTCCTCGTCCAGGTCCTCGCCGGGCTGGCCCTCGAACGCGGCCTCGGCGGGTGGCTCGGCGCCGCCCTCGGTCTTGGGGCCGCCCTGGGTGGCTTCGAGGTCGACGATGTCGCGCAGCAGCATGCGGCCGGCCTTGAGCGCGTCGTGCCAGGCGATGATGGCGCGGAAGGTGAGCGGGCTCTCGCAGAGCCCGCCGATCATCATGTCGCGCCCGGCCTCGATGCGCTTGGCGATCGCGATCTCGCCCTCGCGGGAGAGCAGTTCGACGCTGCCCATCTCGCGGAGGTACATGCGCACCGGGTCGTCGGTGCGGCCGAGGCTGGCCTCATCGACGTTGCCGGTGGCCTCGTCGGGCTCCTTTTCCTCTTCCTCTTCCTTGACCTTGGCGGCCGGGGCCTCGGGGTCCTCGGTCTCTTCGCTTTCGACAACCTGGATGCCCATCTCGCTGAGCATGGCCATAACGTCCTCGATCTGCTCGGAGCTGTTCTGCTCGGAGGGGAGGACGGCGTTCAGCTCGTCGAAGGTGATGTAGCCGCGCTCCTTGCCCTTGGCGATGAGGCGCTTGACGGCGACGGCGTTGGTGTCGAGCAGCGTGGTGTCGCCGTCGCCGTCTGGGGTGGCGGCCTCGCCGGTCACGGGTTGCTTGGTCGCCATCGGCGGATCACTCCAAAGTCATTCGGCACGAGTGCCGGATTGTCAGTAGGACTCCGCGTCCTCTTCAGGGACGGGGAGCGCGAGCAGCGCCGTGCGGAGCGCGATCAGTCGGCGCTGGGCCGCTTCGTCGTCTGGTGCGGCGGCGAACGCCTCCCGGGCGGCGGCGACCTCGTCCTCCAGACGCGTGCGGTGCATCAGCCCGTAGATGTGCCACCACTCCGCTTCCGCCTCCGCCGGCATCGCGTCACGGCGCGCGCTCGCCGCTTGCGGCATGGCGGCCGAAAGGACAAGCGCGGCCTGCTCGGCCGTTCCAGGGCTTTGCAGGTGGGCGAGCAGGCTGGCCGAGTCAAGCATGGCATGCTCCTCCACTTGCAGGATTTGCTCGCGGAGCCCGGCGAGATCCGGCGGAAGGTCGAGCGCGCAGTAGGCCTCTTCGAGGTCGCGAAGCAGGCTGGGGTGGCGGAGCAGGATGGCGGTGAGCAGGCGCGCGCGCTCGGCCTCGGTCGCGTCGGGTTTGATCTCCGGCCGGGCTGGGCGGGGCGCGGGTGCGGTGCGGCGGCGGCGGGCGGCGAAGACGCGGTCGCGGAAGGCCGCCTTGTATTCATAGGCGAGGGTGCGGTCAGGGATGGTCGCGGCGGCGGCGTCGAGCCGGAGGCGGAGTGCCGCGCGTTGTTCCGGGGCGTCGCCGGCGCCGCGGGCGAGGGCGGCGAACAGGGCGTCGGCCAGGGGCTGCGCGGTGTCCAACACGGCGGCGAAGGCGGCCCGGCCGCGGGCGCGGAGGAGGCTGTCCGGGTCCTCGCCGGCCGGCAGGGTGGCGATCTTCAGGCTGTAGCCGGGCTGGAGCTGCGGGAGTGCGACGCTCATCGCACGCTCGGCGGCGCGGGCGCCGGCGGCGTCGCCGTCGAAGCAGAGGACCGGTTCGGGCGATAGGCGCCAGAGCTCGGCCAGGTGCTCCTCGGTGAGGGCGGTGCCGAGCGGGGCCACCGCGGCGCCGAAGCCGGCTCCGTGCAGCGCGATCACGTCCATATAGCCTTCGGCGACGACGAGACGCTCGCCGCGGCGGACGGCGTCACGCGCCAGGTCGAGCGCGTAGAGGACGCGGCGCTTGGGGAAGATGGTTGTGTCGGGGCCGTTGATGTATTTGGGCTTGGCGTCGCCGAGGGCGCGGCCGCCGAAGCTGATCAGTCGGCCACGGCGGTCGCGGATCGGGAAGGTGATGCGGTTCCAGTAGAGTTCGCGGCGCTCGCCGTCCTCGGTCTCGCGCAGCAGGCCGGCTTCGAAGGCGCGGTCTGGCTCGACGCCGGCGGCGCGCAGCTCGGACAGCAGACCGCCGCGGCCGTCGCCGCTCCAGCCGAGGCCGAAGCGGGCGATGGTCGGGTCGGAGAGGCCGCGGCCGCGGAGATATTCGAGCGCGGGGGCGCCTTCGGGGGCGTGCAGCAGCCGTTCGAAGCGGGCCTGGGCGAGGTCGAGGACGCCGTGGAGGTCGAGCCGGTGCTGCTCGGCGCGGACCGAGGCCGGGGAGGGTTTGGGGACTTCGAGGCCGGCCTCGGCGGCGAGGGTCTCGACCGCTTCGGGGAAGGAGGCGCCGGTCGACTGCATCCAGAAGGTTATGGCGTCGCCATGCGCGCCGCAGCCGAAGCAGTGGAAGTGGTCCTCGTAGACGTAGAAGCTCGGCGTCTTCTCGCCGTGGAAGGGGCAGCAGCCCTTCCAGTTGCGCCCGGACTTGCTGAGCTTGACCCGGCGGCCGACCAGGGCGGGCATCGCCGTCCGCGCACGTAACTCGTCCAGGAATTGTGGGGGAAGGGCCATCAGCCCGCCAGGCGCGCCTTCACCAGCGGCCCGGCGCGGCTCATGTCGAGGGCGGGGCCGTGGGCGGCTTTGAGGGCGGCCATGACCTTGCCCATGTCCTTTGGCGAGGACGCGCCGGTGTCGGCGACGGCCTTGGCGACGGCGGCTTCGAGGGCCGTATCGTCCATCTGCGCGGGCAGGAAGCCCTCGATGACGGCGATCTCCGCTTCTTCCTTGGCGGCAAGCTCCGGCCGGGCGCCCTGGCGGTAGAGTTCGACCAACTCACGGCGGGATTTCACCATGCCGCGCAGCATCGCCACGACTTCCTCGTCGGGCACCGCGGTGACGCCCTTTGGCCGGGCGGCGATGTCGATGTCCTTCAGCTTGGCCAGGATCATGCGCAGCGTGGAGGTGCGGGGAGCGTCGCCGGCGCGCATGGAGGTTTTCAGGGCCTCGGTGAACTGCTCGCGAAGGGCCATCGCGTGTCTCCTGGTAAATCCTGTCCAGTCCCATAGCTGGGCGCGGTTGAACTGGGAAGAAATTTCCCATAGGTTCCAGAGATGGCCAGCGTCGAACAGATCATTGCCCGGCTTGGCGGCCCGGAAGCTGCCGCCCGACTGACCGGGGTCGGGGCTGAGGCTATCAGAAAGTGGCGCCAGGCGCGCGCGGTGCCGAGCAAGCATTGGCCGGCGATTGTCACCGCAACCGGGCTGACAATGGCGGATCTCCAGCCGGAGGAGCCGGCGCAGGATGGGCCGCCGCCGGGCGCGACGGCGGCGCTGGTGCTGGCGGACGGGGCGGTGCTGTGGGGAAGGGGATTCGGCGCGCATACCGGGGGCCGGGTCGGCGAGGTGTGCTTCAACACGGGGATGACCGGCTATCAGGAGACGCTGACGGACCCGTCCTATGCCGGGCAGATCATCACCTTCACGTTCCCGCATATCGGCAACGTCGGGGCGACGCCGGAGGATATGGAGGCGACCAACGTGGCCGCGCTCGGCCTGGTGGTGAAGCAGGACGTGACCGAGCCATCCAACTGGCGGGCGCATGCCGCGCTGGATGCCTGGTTGCGGGCGAACGACGTGCCGGGGATCGCCGGGCTGGACACGCGGGCGCTGACCTTGCGGATCCGCGACGGCGGGCCGCCGCACGGGGTGTTGGCGTATCCGGCGGACGGGCGGTTCGATCTCGAGGCGCTGGCGTCGCAGGCGCGGGCGTGGCCGGGGCTGGAGGGGATGGACCTCGCCAAGCAGGTGAGCTGCACGCAGACGTATAGCTGGACGGAGGGCATCTGGGCCTGGCCGGATCGGCATATTGCGCCGGAGCCGCGCCATCATGTGGTCGCGGTGGATTATGGGGCCAAGCGCAACATCCTGCGCTGCCTGGCGGCGGCGGGCTGCAAGGTGACGGTGGTGCCGGCGACGGCGAGCGCGGACGACATTCTTCGGCATGAGCCGGATGGGGTGTTCCTGTCCAACGGGCCGGGCGATCCGGCGGCCACCGGGGAATATGCGGTGCCGGCGATCAAGGGGGTGCTCGATAAGGGGGTGCCGCTGTTCGGGATCTGCCTCGGGCATCAATTGCTGGCGCTGGCGCTGGGCGGGCGGACCTACAAGCTGGATCGGGGGCATCGGGGGGCGAACCAGCCGGTGAAGGATCTCGCGACCGGCCGGGTGGAGATCACGGCGCAGAACCATGGGTTCGCGGTGGACGATGCGAGCCTGCCGGAGGGGGTGCGGGTGACGCACACGAGCCTGTTCGACGGCAGCAACGAGGGGATCGCGTGCGAGGGCCGGAAGGCGTTCAGCGTGCAGTATCACCCGGAGGCGAGCCCGGGGCCGGCGGACAGCCATCACCTGTTCCACCGCTTTGTCGAGATGATGGAGAAGCGTGCATGAGCGGGATGTTCGACCTGAGCGGGAAGGCTGCGCTGGTGACCGGCGGGAATGGCGGGATCGGTCTGGCGATCGTCGAGGGCTTGGTCGAGGCGGGCGCCAAGGTGCTGATCGTCGGGCGGGACGTGGCCAAGAACGAGACGGCGGCGGCGAAGACCGGGCAGGCGTCGTTTCGCGCCGACGTCACCGAAGCCGGGCAGTGCGAGGCGGCGGTGGCCGAGGCTGAGCGCCGGTTCGGGCGGCTGGACATCCTGGTCAACAACGCCGGGACGAATGTGCGGGCGCGGCCGGAGGCGCTGGGCGAGGCGGACTGGCACAAGGTGATCGACACCAATCTGACCAGCATGCATCTGATGTGTCAGGCGGCGTATCCGCTGCTGAAGCGCGCAGGGCGGCAAGATCATCAACATCGGCTCGATGCTGTCGATCTTCGGCGTGCCGTTCTCGCCGGCCTATGCGGCGAGCAAGGGCGGGGCGGTGCAGTATACCAAGGTGCTGGCAACGGCCTGGGCGGCGGACGGGATACAGGCGAACGCGATCCTGCCGGGCTGGGTGGAGACGGAGCTGACCGACGGGGCGCGGGCGCAGGTGCCCGGGCTGTATGAGAAGGTGCTGGCGCGCGTGCCGGCCGGGCGGTGGGGCGTGCCGCGGGACATGGCGGGCTTGGCGGTGTTCCTGGCGGCGCCGGCCTCGGATTTCGTGACCGGGACGGCGATCCCCGCCGATGGCGGGTATGCAGCGCTGGGGTGAGTTGCGGAAAGCAAAAGTTGGTTCGTTCCGCATGCATGGAGAGATCTAGTTGCCAGAGTCCTCTCATACAGTCGATGAAGTCTTCGGGGTTTCTCGAGATCTGCCCCTAAATTACGTCACGCGTGAGGACGTCGATGGTGTGCTGCTGGAGAATTTGTCCCGGCGATCGCATATCGTGATTTATGGAAGCTCGAAGCAGGGTAAGACTTCGCTTCGGAAGTACTGTCTTAGGGACAGCGACTACGACGTGGTCTCATGCCAGAACCGATGGACGCTGGGAGAGGCGCATGCGGCTATCTTGAAGGAGGTCGGGTACTCTGTTGCTCAATCGTCGGCGAAAACCGTCACCGGCCAGAACAAGGTTTCCGCGACCTTTGAAGCGAAGGGTGGACTGCCTTTAGTAGCTCACGCAAAGGGCGGCGCTCAGTACCAAGCGCCAGGATACGACGGCCGAGACAAATACTCGGGTGCCGCTTGAGCTTGATGCAAGCGATGTAAACGATATCATTCGCGCACTGAAGGAGATCGGCTACCGTAAGTTCATAGTCTTGGAAGATTTCCACTATCTTCCCGGTGAGACCCAAAGAGATATGGCTTTTTCTTTAAAGGCCTTCCATGAGAAGTCCGAAATCACGTTTATAATAGTCGGCGTTTGGCGTGAGGAGAACAGGCTTATCACCTTCAACGGTGACCTGACCGATCGCGTGTTCGCTGTGGACGTAGATGCCTGGACCCGAAACAGTCTTCACGAAGTTGTTTCAGCGGGTGAGGCGCTGTTGAATGTTCAGTTCGATAACACATTTTTGCAAGACTTGTTAAGTAGCTGTTTCGACAGTGTGCACCTTGTGCAGGAAGTTTGCCGACTTTGCCTTCGAGAGGCCGGCGTCTTCCATACTCAGAATGCTCGGAAACAGGTCGGCCGAGGAAAGAGCGCGGCAACACTGATAGCTCGCGTCGTGGAGGCTCAAGGTGGACGATACAACGGATTTCTGATGAATTTTGCTGACGGCTTCCAGCAAACGGAGTTGGAAATGCCAAAGTGGATCGTATTTGCTATTCTGAAAAGCAGCATCGAGCAGCTTGAGGACGGCCTGCGCCTACGAGAGATCACACGGATAATCCGATCGTATCATCCCAAAGGGCAGAGCCTGAATCCAGGAAACGTAACTCAGGCCCTTAATTCTGCCTCTTCCTTGCAAGTCAAGAAGGATACCCGGCCTATTGTCATCGACTACGACACGACCAACCGAAACTTACAGGTGGTGGATAAAGGATTTCTTATTTGGCTTGCAAGTCAGGATCGAACTGAATTGCTTGAGGACCTGGGCCTTCCAATTGATGAGCCTGGGCAGCAAAACCTGTTTCTATCACCGGATAGTAACTAAATAGAATGCCTAAGCGCACAGACATCCAGTCCATCCTGATCATCGGCGCCGGGCCGATCGTGATCGGGCAGGCTTGCGAGTTCGATTATTCGGGGGCGCAGGCGTGCAAGGCGCTGCGGGCGGAGGGGTATCGGGTCGTCCTGGTCAACTCGAACCCGGCCACCATCATGACCGACCCGGGGCTGGCGGACGCGACCTATGTCGAGCCGATCACGCCGGATATCGTCGAGAAGATCCTGGCGCGCGAGAAGCCCGATGCCCTGTTGCCGACCATGGGCGGGCAGACGGCGCTGAACACGGCGATGACGCTGGCCAAGTCGGGCGTGCTCGAGAAACATGGCGTGGAGCTGATCGGCGCGAAGGCGGACGTGATCGACCGGGCCGAGGATCGGCTGAAGTTCCGCGACGCGATGGCGGAGATCGGGATCGAGAGTCCGCGGTCGGCGATCGCGCATACGCTCGAGGAGGCGCGGGCGGGGCTGGCGGAGGTCGGGCTGCCGGCGGTGATCCGGCCGTCGTTCACGCTGGGCGGCACGGGCGGGGGCATTGCCTACAACCGGCAGGAGTTCGAGCAGATCGTGGCGGCCGGGCTGGATGCGAGCCCGACGACGGAGGTGCTGGTCGAGGAGAGCGTGCTCGGCTGGAAGGAGTTCGAGATGGAGGTGGTCCGCGACCGGGCGGACAACTGCATCATCGTCTGCTCGATCGAGAACGTGGACCCGATGGGGGTGCATACCGGGCGACAGCGTGACGGTGGCGCCGGCGCTGACGCTGACCGACAAGGAATACCAGATCATGCGCAACGCGAGCATCGCGTGCCTGCGCAAGATCGGGGTGGATACGGGCGGGTCGAACGTGCAGTTCGCGGTCAACCCGGCGGACGGGCGGATGGTCGTGATCGAGATGAACCCGCGGGTGTCGCGGTCCTCGGCGCTGGCGTCCAAGGCGACCGGGTTCCCGATCGCCAAGATCGCGGCCAAGCTCGCGGTCGGCTACACGCTGGACGAGCTGGCCAACGACATCGCGAGCGGGATCCCGGCGAGCTTCGAGCCGACGATCGACTACGTGGTCGTCAAGATCCCGCGGTTCACGTTCGAGAAGTTTCCGGGGACGCCGGCGCTGCTTGGGACCTCGATGAAGTCGGTGGGCGAGGCGATGGCGATCGGGCGCTCGTTCGCCGAGGCGCTGCAGAAGGGGCTGCGGTCGATGGAGACCGGGCTGTGCGGGCTCGACGAGGTCGAGGCGCCGGGGGATGGCGGGCATGACGCGTTCCGCGCGGCGCTGTCGGCGCCGCGGCCGGACCGGCTGCTGATGGCGGCGCAGGCGCTGCGGGCGGGGCTGTCGGTCGAGGAGGTGCATGACGCGTGCAAGTTCGACCCGTGGTTCCTGCGCGAGCTCGGGCGGATCGTGGAGGCGGAGCGGCAGGTGTCGGCGGCCGGGCTGCCGGGCGATACGACGGCGCTGCGGCGGTTGAAGGCGCTGGGGTTCTCGGACAAGCGGCTCGGGGAGCTGTCGGGGCGGAGTGATGTGGCCGCGGCGCGCGAGCGGCTCGGGGTGCGGCCGGTTTATAAGCGGATCGACACCTGCGCCGGCGAGTTCGCGTCGGGGACGCCGTACATGTACTCGACCTACGAGGGCGGGTTTGGGGCGCCGGTGTGCGAGGCGGATCCGAGCGAGCGGCGCAAGGTGGTCATCCTTGGCGGCGGGCCGAACCGGATCGGGCAAGGGATCGAATTCGACTATTGCTGCGTCCACGCCGCCTATGCGCTGCGCGAGGCCGGGTTCGAGACCGTCATGGTCAACTGCAACCCGGAGACGGTCAGCACCGATTACGACACCTCCGACCGGCTCTATTTCGAGCCGCTGACGGACGAGGACGTCATCGCGCTGGTGCGCAAGGAGCAGGAGCGCGGGACGGTGCTCGGCTGCATCGTCCAGTATGGCGGGCAGACGCCGCTCAAGCTCAGCCAGGCGCTGTCGGCGGCCGGGATCCCGATCCTCGGCACGTCGGCGGACGCGATCGACACGGCCGAGGACCGCGAGCGGTTCCAGGCGCTGCTGCAGAAGCTCGGCCTGCGCCAGCCGGAGAACGGCACGGCGCGGTCGACCGCGGAGGCGGAGGCGGTGGCCGAGCGGGTCGGCTTCCCCGTGGTGATGCGGCCGTCCTACGTGCTGGGCGGGCGGGCGATGGAGATCGTCTACGACCGGGCCGGGCTGCTGCGCTACATGCGGACCTCGGGCGAGGCGTCGCTGGCGGGCGGCCCGGTGCTGATCGACCGCTATCTCAACGACGCGATCGAGGTGGATGTCGACTGCATCAGCGACGGCGAGAGCGTCTACGTCGCCGGGCGTGATGGAGCATATCGAGGAGGCGGGGATCCATTCGGGGGACAGCGCCTGCTCGCTGCCGCCCGTACTCGCTGTCGCCGGCCACGATCACCGAGCTGAAGGCGCAGACCGAGGAGATGGCGCGGGCGCTGGGCGTGGTCGGGCTGATGAACGTGCAGTACGCGATCAAGGACGGCGTGGTGTTCGTGCTGGAGGTCAACCCGCGGGCGTCGCGGACGGTGCCGTTCGTGGCCAAGGCGACGGGGGTGCCGGTGGCCAAGATCGGCGCGCGGGTGATGGCGGGGGCGAAGCTCGCCGAGTTCGCGCTGGATGACGACGCGGTGGCGCCGCACGTCGCGGTCAAGGAGGCGGTGTTCCCGTTCGCGCGGTTCGTCGGCGTGGACACGATCCTGGGGCCGGAGATGAAGTCGACCGGCGAGGTGATGGGGATCGACGCCTCGTTCGAGCGGGCCTTCGCCAAATCGCAGCTCGGCGCCGGGATCAAGCTGCCGTCGGCGGGGACGGTGTTCATCTCGGTGCGGGACGGCGACAAGGTCGGGCTGGTGCCGATGGCGCGGCGGCTGACGGAGATGGGGTTCGCCGTGCTGGCGACGCGCGGGACGGCGGCGCGGATCCGGGACGCCGGGCTGCCGGTCAAGGTGGTCAACAAGGTGCTGGAGGGGCGGCCGCACTGCGTGGACGCGATCGAGGGCGGCGAGGTGCAGCTGGTGATCAACACCGCGTCCGGGTCGCAGTCGGTGGCGGACAGTTTCGACATCCGCCGCTCGGCGCTGCTGCACGGGGTGCCGCACTACACGACGATCGCGGGCGCCCGGGCGGCGGTGGGGGCGATCGCGGCGCTCAAGGCGGGCACGCTTGAAGTGGCGCCGCTACAGTCGTATTTTCACCGATCGTTCTGACGAGACGCGGCGCCCGAAGCGACCCTTCGGCGCCGCGGTTGCGTCTGTGCCGAAAGGGTAGAGGACCGCCAATTGCAGAAGTTTCCAATGACAGGGCCCGGCCTGCAGCGTTTGGAGGAGGAGCTGCGCCACCTGAAATCGGTGGAGCGCCCGGCCATCATCCGCGCCATCGCCGAGGCCCGCAGCCATGGCGACCTCTCGGAGAACGCGGAATACCATGCCGCGCGGGAACGGCAATCCTTTATCGAGGGCCGCGTGATCGAGCTGGAGGAGATCATCTCGGCGGCCGAGGTGATCGACCCGTCGTCGCTGTCGGGCGACCAGATCAAGTTCGGCGCGCACATCAAGCTGGTCGACGAGGAGACCGAGAAGGAGACCTCGTACCAGATCGTCGGCGTGCACGAGGCGGACATCAAGCTGCAGCGGCTGTCGATCTCGTCGCCGCTGGCCAAGGCGCTGATCGGCAAGAAGGCGGGGGACACGATCTCGGTGCCGGCGCCGGGCGGGGATCGGACGTACGAGGTGCTCGAAGTCCGGTACGGCTGAGAGCGTGGATGGCCGGGTCAAGCCCGGCCATGACGAATGCCTTCTTCTCTCGTCATGCCTGGGCTTGACCCGGGCAACTCGGGCCGCAACAAGCGCGAGCGTGAGAATTCCTCCATCGTGATCACGTTCGAAGACGTGCAGGCGGCCGCCGGGCGGATCGCCGGCCGGGTGCTGCGCACGCCCGCGATCGCGTCGCACTCGGTCAGCCAGGCGACCGGGGCTGAGGTCACGCTCAAGCTCGAGAACCTGCAGCAGATCGGCTCCTTCAAGGAGCGCGGGGCGGCGAACAAGCTGGCGCTGCTGTCCGAGGACGAGCGGGCGCGGGGCGTGGTCGCGATGTCCGCCGGCAATCACGCGCAGGCGGTGGCGCGGCATGCGAGCCTGCTCGGCATCCGGGCGACCATCGTCATGCCGCGGTTCACGCCGCTGACCAAGGTCAGCCGCACGGCGTCGTGGGGCGCGGCGGTGGTGCTGCATGGCGACACGCTGGCCGAGGCGGCGGCCCACGCGCATGCGCTGGCGGCCGAGCAAGGGGCGGTGTTCGTCCATCCGTATGACGACCCGGCGGTCATGGCGGGGCAGGGCACGCTCGCGCTCGAATTGCTCGAGGACGCGCCGGAGCTGGACGTGCTGGTGATCCCGGTGGGCGGCGGCGGGATGATCGCGGGGTGCGCCGTGGCGGCGGCCGGGCTGCGGCCGGAGGTCGAGGTGATCGGGGTGGAGGTGGAGAGCTACGCCTCGCTGCATCAGGTGCTCGCCGGGCGGACCGGTGGAGACGGGCGGGCCGACGATCGCCGAGGGGATCGCCGTCCACCATATCGGGGCGCATTGCCTGCCGGCGATCCGGGCGCATGTGCGGGACGTGCTGGTGGTGCCGGAGCGGGTGGTGGAGGACGCGATCTCGCTGCTGGCGGAGGGCGCCAAGCAGGTCGCGGAAGGGGCGGGCGCGGTCGGGCTGGCGGCGCTGCTGGCGCATCCCGAGCGGTTCGCCGGGCGCCGGGTCGGCATGCTGGTGTGCGGCGGCAACATCGACGGGCGGATCCTGGCCAACGTGCTGCTGCGCGGGCTGCTGCGGGACGGGCGGCTGCTGCGGCTCTCGATGGACATCCCGGACCGGCCGGGCGTGCTGGCCGACATCGCGGGCAAGATCGGCACGTCGGGGGGCAACATCATCGAGGTGGTGCATCAGCGCCTGTTCGACGCGCCGTCGGTGCAGTCGGCGGAGCTGGAGCTGATGGTGGAGGCGCGCGACCCGGCGCATGCGGACGCGATCACGGCGGCGTTGGCGGGGTCTTACGTGGTGCGGCGGGCTTAGGGTGCCTCACCCAGGCCCTCTTCCGGAGGGAGCGGGTTTTGGGGTGGTGTCGGGGTGGTTGGGCGCATTGGTGAAGCGGGCGTTGCCGAGGCCGGTGCCGATGGTCAGCACGCCCCAGCGTCGGATGTCGGCCATGCGCGGCACCTCGCTCAGGCCTTGGACGACGGCGTCGTTGTGCAGCAGCGGCTCGGTGCGGGCGCCGCAGAAGGGCGGGAGGGCGTCGGCCAGCCGGGCTGGCAGGTTGAACGGGGCTTCCCAGTTGCCCGGGAGGTTCTGGCCGCCGCTGGCGATGGTCCCGTCGGGGCAGATCTTGCCGGGGCAGCCGATGCCGATCACGGGGGCCAAGCGGTGGCCCTCGCGCTCGGCGCGTTCGGCGGCGTCCTTCAGCATGTCGAGCAGGCCGGCGACGGCCTGGTCGCGGGTGGGCTCGTCGTCGCCGTGCTGCCATTTATCGCTGAATGCCACGGTCGGGGCGGGACAGGTCGCCGGCGTCGAACAGCGACGCAGCCGGCGCGGATGTTGGTGCCGCCGATGTCGACGGCGAGCATCCCGTCATGGCCCCGGAGCCGGTCGGGCGGCGGGAGGTGGACGGCGCCGAGCAGGCCGGCCTCGTCCGGATGGTTCCAGATCGGCACCAGTTCGAGCCGATGGCCGGCCGCGCGGAGCAGGGCGTCGGTGCGGCCGATGCAGAGCTCGCCCACGCGCGAGCCGCGCATGCCGCCGCCGACGGCGATGCGCTCGGTGCCCTCCCAGGCCGGCAGACGCAGCAGGGCCTCGACGACGCCGAGCAGCGTGTGGGCGAAGCGCTCGACGGTCTGCAGCACGGTGTCGGCGCCGGGTTCCCCGTTCTCGACGACGCGGTCCAGCTCCTCCTTGGACGGGTGCTCGCCGCGGGGCAGGTCGTCGTGGCCGTCCTGCCCGCGCTGCTCCTCGAGCATCTCGAGGAAGGCTCGCATGCGTGGCGCGATCACCGACCAGCTCGCCCGATTGGTCCCGGAGGTCGGAGCTGTAGTCGTCGATCGTGGCGGCGGGAAGCTTGCAGTCGCCGTGTGTGGCCATGACCCTCAAATCATACGGGCGGCGGCCCCGCTTCGGCTATGGGCCGAAACGGGAGCGCGCCGCCCGTGACGATTTCGGGTCGGAGCGGGTTAGCCCAGGCGCTCGCCGTGGAGCACCACGTCGAGACCCTCGCGCTCCTCCTCCTCGTTGACCCGGAGCCCGACCAGGAGCTTGGTGACCATGAGGATGATCAGCGTGACGACGCCGCTCCAGACCAGCGGTCGCCACGACGGCGTAGACCTGGTGCATGAACTGCTCGGTCCCGCCGATATAGACGCCGTCCGGATGGTCGGTCGTGGCCGAGAGCGGGCCGTAGGCGAACACGCCGGTCAGCAGCGCGCCGATGATGCCGCCCACCCCGTGCACGCCGAACGCGTCCAGGCTGTCGTCATAGCCCGAGCATGTGCTTGAGCGAGGTGGCCGACCAGAAGCAGCCGATGCCGGCGACGATGCCGATGATCAGCGCCGGGCCGGGGAGCACGAAGCCGGAGGCCGGGGTGATCGCCACCAGCCCGGCCACCGCGCCGGAGGCCGCGCCGAGCACGGAGGGCTTGCCCTTGGCGACCCATTCGGCCGCGAGCCAGCCCAAGCGTCGCCGCGCCCGTGGCGATCTGGGTGGCCAGCATCGCCATGCCCGCGCGCCCGCCCGCGCCCACCGCCGAACCGGCGTTGAACCCGAACCAGCCGACCCAGAGCAGCCCGGCGCCGGTGACGGCGTAGGCCAGGTTATGCGGCGCCATGTTGTCATGCCCGAAGCCGACCCGCTTGCCGAGCACGAGCGCGCACATCAGCCCGGCGATCCCGGCGTTGATGTGCACCACGGTGCCGCCGGCGAAGTCCGCCGCGCCGAGCGCGCCGACCCAGCCGAGCGGGCTCCAGACCCAGTGCGCGATCGGCGCGTAGACGAAGATCGACCACAGCACCATGAAGATCACCAGCGCGGAGAAC
Organism: uncultured Alphaproteobacteria bacterium; assembly: GCA_963708585.1. Lineage (GTDB taxonomy): Bacteria > Pseudomonadota > Alphaproteobacteria > Acetobacterales > Acetobacteraceae > JAVVHH01. Next base: position 47,574 of record CAVPSW010000004.1, read on the forward strand.
TTCATCCGGTCGGCGAAGGCGCCGGTGATGAGCGCCGGGGTGATGATCGCGAAGGTCATCTGGAACATGATGTACACGGTCTCGGGGATCGTGTTCGCCGTGCTGTTGTCGGTGCCGGCGCCGAGCGTGAACGGCTTGTCCCAGCCGTCTTCGATGCCGTGCAGCAGCACCCGGCTGAAGTCGCCGATGTAGGCGTTGCCGTTGGTGAAGGCGAGGCTGTAGCCGACCACGTACCAGACCACGGTGACGATCGCGGTGATGGCGAAGGACTGCATCATGGTGGCGAGCACGTTCTTCTTGCGCACCATGCCGGCATAGAACAGCGCGAGGCCGGGGATGGTCATCATCAGCACCAGCGCGGTGCTGGTCAGCATCCAGGCGGTGTCGCCGGTGTCGACCTTGGCCTCGGCGGCCTGCGCGGGTGCGGGGGCGGCGGTGCCGGCGCCGGCCTGCGCGGCCGAGCCCTCGGCGGGCGCGGCGGCAGCGGGGGAGTGGTGGCGCGGCGGCGGCGGCGGGCGGGCGGGGTGGTTTGGGCCATGGCCGGCACCGCCAACGCCAGGCATAGGAGCAGGGCGGGCAGCAGCCCGCGGAGCTTTGCGATCATCAAAGGGCCTCGCTATCGATTTCGCCGGTGCGGATGCGCACGGCGCGTTGGAGATCCATCACGAACACCTTGCCGTCGCCGATCTTGCCGGTTCGCGCGGCGCGGATGATGGCCTCGACCACCTGCTCGGCGAGGTCGCTGGAGACGGCGACCTCGATCTTCACCTTGGGGAGGAAGTTCACGTGGTACTCGGCCCCGCGATAAATCTCCGTCTGTCCTTTCTGTCGGCCGAACCCTTTCACCTCCGACACGGTCAGGCCTTGCACCCCCAGCGGAGTCAGTGCTTCGCGCACGTCGTCCAGCTTGAAGGGCTTGATGATGGCCATGATGAGTTTCATCGCGCCTCTCTTGCTCTTTCCTGCGCTCCGCAGCGTTAGGCGGCGGGTGGCGCTGGGAGGGCACACTCAAAAATCGTGCCGCCCGCGGACCCAAGCGCGGGAAAGTGCGCTGGACCTACTCTGCTCGCGGCGTATGCAGGCGGTGATCGCTGGCGTGGCGTGACGGACACGATCGGCTGCCTAAATTCATGCAGGCAGGGTTCTGGGGGTCAGCTGATGGAAGAGGTGGACGTCTGCGTGGTCGGCGCTGGCCCGGTCGGGGGCACGCTGGCCTGCCGGCTGGCGGAGGGCGGGGCGCGGGTGGCCGTGGTCGACCGCGCGGAGCTGCCGCCGATGGAGCATCCGGATTTCGACGGGCGGGCCTATGCGGTGGCGGCCGGGTCGCGGCGACTGCTGGAGGCGGCCGGGGTTTGGGCGAAGCTGCCGCTGCCGGCCTGCCCGATCGAGGATATCCGCGTGTCGGACGGGCGGATCGGCCAGCGCGCCTCGCGGCTGCACCTCCATTTCGATCATCGCGACGCCGGGGACGAGCCGTTCGGCGCCATGGTGGAGGCGCGGAGCCTGCGGGTGGCGCTGAACGCGCATCTGCACGCGCTGCCGGCGCTGCGGGTGTTCGCGCCGGCGGAGGCGGCGGTGGAGCGCGACGAGGATGGGGCGGTGGTGCGGATCGCGGGCGGTCCCGAACTGCGCTGCCGGCTGGTGGTGGCTGCGGAGGGCCGTGGTTCGCCGTTGCGGCAGCAGGCGGGGATCGGGGTGACGGAGATCCCCTACCGCCAGCGCGGGATCGTCTGCGCGGTCGCTCACGAGCGGCCGCACCGGAACGTCGCGCTCGAGCATTTCCTGCCGTCCGGACCGTTCGCGCAGCTGCCGATGATCGGGATCGAGGGCGCGCCGCATGTGTCGGCGATCGTGTGGACGGAGCGGGCCGAGTTGGCGGATCGGCTGATCGGGCTCGATGGACCCGCGTTCGGGCGCGAGGTGCAGCGGCGGCTCGGGCCGCATCTCGGCGCGGTGCGGCCGATCGGGCGGCGGTGGATCTACAAGCTCTCCGCGATGCATGCGCATCGCTACGTCGACCGGCGGCTCGCCTTGGTGGGCGACGCGGCGCACGGGATCCATCCGATCGCGGGGCAGGGGCTCAACCTCGGCTTCCGCGACGTGATCGCGCTGTCCGAACTGGTGCTCGAGGCGATCCGGGCCGGGACCGATCCGGGCGCCGCATCGCTGCTGGCGGCGTATCAGCGGCGGCGGCGGCCGGCCAACCTGCTGATGCTGGGGGCGACGGACGCGCTGGATCGGCTGTTCAGCACGGACAACCCGCTGCTGCGCCGGGCGCGCGACCTCGGCATCGCCGGGGTGCACAGGATGCCGCCGCTCAAGCGCCTGTTCATGCGCGGGGCGATGGGGACGTGACGGAGGCGCGGAAACCGGGATGGGCGGCGCCGGTTAGGAACGGCATGCGTACTTTCGCTGTCCTCTCCGCCCTTCTCGGCCTTGCGGCGTGTGCCTCGGCGCCGCCGCTGATCGACCACATGAACGTAAGCGACGCCAAATACACCAGCGACATGAAGGACTGCCGCGACCAGACCTCGAGCGGCTGGATACCGTTCACCGGCGGCTCGGTCTCCGACTGCATGAAGGGCAAGGGCTACCGCGTGCTGATGAGCGGCGGCGGTCTCTAAATTGGACGGAGGCGTCGCGCCGTATGGCCGGACGCAGGACGGGCAGGAGGTCCAGCGCGTCGTCATCGAGGACGGGCTGCGGGCCGAGATCCTGACCTATGGCGGGATCATCGCGCGCTTGGAGGTGCCGGACCGGGCCGGGCGGCGGGACAATGTCGTGCTGGGATTGCCGGACCTCGCGACCTACGAGGCGCGCAACCCGAATTTCGGCGCGACCGTCGGCCGCTACGCCGGCCGGATCGCCGGCGCCCGGTTCGTGCTGGACGGGGTGGAGCACCATCTGAGCGCCAACGAGGGGCGGAACTGCCTGCACGGGGGCAAGCGCGGGTTCGCCAAGCGGGTCTGGCGCCTGATGGAGGCGAGCGGGCGCCGCGCGACGCTGGAGTATGTCAGCGGGGACGGCGAGGAGGGGTTTCCCGGCGAGCTCCGCGCCGAGGTGACGTTCACGGTCGAGGCGAACACGCTGCGGCTCGACTACGCGGCGGAGACCGACCGGCCGACCGTCGTCAACCTCACCAACCACAGCTACTTCAACTTGGCCGGCGAGGGTTCGGGCGACGTGTTCGGCCACGTCCTGCAGGTCGATGCGGAGGCGATCCTGGAGGTGGACGGGGAGGGAATCCCGACCGGGCGGCGCCTTCCGGTGGAGGGCACGCCGTTCGACTTCCGGGCGCCGCACCCGGTCGGCGCCCGAATCCGCGAGGCGCATCCGCAGATCCTGGCCGGGCTCGGCTATGATTGCTGCTTCCTGTCGGAGCGGCGAGGGGATGCGGGAGGTGGCGACGGTGCACGAGCCGCGGAGCGGCCGGGTCATGACGGTGCGGACGGACCAGCCCTCGGTGCAACTCTACACCGCCAACAAGCTGACCGGCGCGCTGGCGGGGCCGTCCGGGCCGGGCGTATCGCTCCGGCGACGGGCTGTGCCTGGAGACGCAGCATCTTCCGGACAGTCCGAATCATCCGGACTGGCCCTCCGTCGTGCTGCGACACGGCGAGCGCTTCCGGTCGTCCACCGAATATCGCTTCGCCACGGGGGCGCTTGGCGAGCGAGAGACGCTGGGCTAGGAGGGCTGCGCCTTTCCAGCACCCGAGGAGTTGCCCGTTGTCCCCACGCCTGATCGCGGCCGCCGGTTGCGCCGTTCTTCTTCTGCAGGGCTGCGCCGAGAAGCCGCCGACGCCGAGCGTGGCGGCCGAGGACACCAATGAGGGGATCGCCGACAACTGCAGCTTCAGCCCGGTGCAGCCGACGCCGGGCGGCACTGTCAACGCGACCATCACCATGTCCAATGAAGGATGGTGCGCGTATCGCGCGACCGAGAAGCCGGGCCAGCCTTACCTGCTCGGGCTGGTCAAGAAGCGGCCGGAGAACGGCGAGTTGCTGGTCCGCCAACTCGGCGGCGAGTCGCGGGTGGAGTACAACCCGAATCCCGGCTTTGTCGGGACGGACAGCTTCACGGTCGCGCTGCGCCCGCGCGAGCAGGGCCAGCCCGACGCGATCGTGCAGATCACCGCGACGGTGAACCAGAAGGCGGGCACCGCCGTGGTGCCGCCGCCTGCGAACAAGACGGCGCCGGCGACCAGCACGCGCCCGACCGCGCGTTCGTCGTCCTCCGCCGCCAAGCGTAGGTCGGGGGCCGTAAGCGGGGGCTGCAGGGGTGGCCTTCGCCGGGTCGCCTCTGTATGGTGCCGCGCGTGTGTCCGCGTAGCTCAGCAGGATAGAGCACAGGATTCCTGGTGGTTGAATTGGGCGGCGCGTTTGGAAACGGCGCGCTGGATCCGCTCAAAGTCGGGGAACGCTACGGCGCGCTGGCGCCTTGCCGATCCCGAGCCAAGCCCCGTCGCGTTGGCGGGGAAGGTGTAGAGACTGGATGGGTGGCACCTACGGCGGCCGGGTCGTTCCGGCTTCTAGGGTGAAGGGACAGTCCAGACCACGAACCCGCGCCGGGTGTTATTCGGCCGGGGCGGCGAAAGCCGAAGTGGGATGAATCCTGGGGCCGTGGGTTCGAATCCCGCCGCGGACACCATTCTCTGACCGCGTACCCGCAGTCGTGGTACCTCAATCGCCGCCCCAACGGCGCTATGCGAGGGGCACGGCTAGAGCTACAGCCGATCGCTGTCCGCGACACCGCGTCTCCGTCGGAACGATGCAGCCAAGCGAGCAGATGGGCAAGGCAGATGCGGCGACGCTTGCCGAGACGCTCAGCTAGTGACGCCATGTCTTGCAGGCGGCGGGGCGACTGCGTTGCGGGGCTGTCGCTTGCTCGGCCACGCTCGGATCACTGCCCGGCAGCGCCATCGGTGCTGCCGATCTCCTCGCGCACCGATGGCGGGCGCCAGACGTTACGCAAGATGGCGGGCGGGCAAGGTTCGGCCGTCGGCATGGCCACACGGTATGGGACAGGCGGGCCGACCTGGTCGGGATTGCCGGCTCGGGCTGGGACCGAAGGTAGGCCATGCTGCGATCGCGTGCTCATGATGGCGCGACGGAACACGGTCGCGTGGTGTGTCATTTTTAGATGGCCGAGCTGCTTGCACTTGTCACGGGTTTGCTCACGTTGCCGTGAGAAGGTTAACGGCCCGTTCGAATAGGCGAGAGCTGTCGCTGCGGCGGCGATTTGCCTGCCCGGCCGATCGATGTGACATAGGGACCGGCGCTCATCGCAGGCGCCACCTTGCCCCAAACGAGGCCGGCAAAGTCCGGTAACAACAATCGCGGGTCCGGTCGGGCCGGAGGAGGAGCATGCGCGTCGCCATCATCGGCCAGCAGGCGTTCGGCAAGGCGACGATGGAGGCATTCACCGCCCGTGGGGATCAGGTCGTCGCCGTGTTCTGCGCGCCGGAGCAGGGCCGGCCGGACCCGCTGCGCGAGGCGGCGGAGGCGGCCGGGCTGCCGACCTTCAGCTTTCCCAGGCTGACCAGCGCGGAGGCGCTGGCCGCGTTGCGCGACGCCGCCGCCCGATATCGGCGTGATGGCCTACGTCACCCAGTTCGTGCCTCAGGCGTTCACCGCCGTGCCCCGGCTCGGCACGATCCAGTTCCACCCAAGCCTGCTGCCGCAGCATCGTGGCGCCTCGGCCATGAACTGGGCGATCGCGCTCGGCCGGACGGAGACGGGGTTCAGCGTGTTCCGCCCCACCGACGGGTTCGACGAAGGGCCGGTGCTGCTGCGGCGCACCGTCCCGATCGGGCCGGACGACACGCTCGGGACGGTCTACTTCGATCGGATCTTCCCGCTTGGCGTCGCCGGGCTGCTGGACGTGGCGGATCAGCTTGTGGCCGGCACGGCGCAGGAGGTGCCGCAGGCGGAGGCGGAGGCGGGCTATGAAGGCGTGATGGGCGAGGCGGAGTCGGAGATCCACTGGGCCAACCACATCGACCTCTCCTTCAATCTGATCCGTGGCTGCGACCCGGCGCCGGGTGCCTGGACATCGCTGGGCGGGCGCCGCCTTGCGCTGTTCGACTGCCGCAAGCGCGGGGCCCGGACCTATGCCGAGGTGAAGGGCAGGCGCCCGGGCGAGGTCGTGTCGGCCGAGGATGGCGCGGTCACGATCTTCGGGCAGGGCGGGTTCATCGTGGCGCGGCGGCTGCGCTGGCAGGGCGGGCCCAAGGTCGCCGCCGACACCGCGGGCCTGCCAGTCGGCGCCGTGCTCGGACACTGAGCCGCTGATTGCCGACTGGCTCTGCCGCTGCTCGCGGCGCCGTTCGTCGGCAGCTTCCTCGGCGTGCTGATCACGCGCCTGCCAGAGGATCGGCCGGTATTGCTCGACCGCTCCCGGTGCGAGAGTTGCGGCGCCGCACTCGGGCCGCGCGACCTCATTCCGCTGCTCAGCTACGCCATGCTGCGGGGCGCCTGCCGGCGCTGCCGGGCGCCGATCGACCCGTTCCACTGGCGGGTGGAACTGGCGGCGCTCGCCGTCCCGGTCTGCGCCGCGGCGGCCGGGATCGGCGGGCCGGCGATCTGGCCGGTGTGCGGCCTTGGCTGGGCGTTGCTGGCGCTGGCCTGGATCGATGCCGAAGGCATGTTCCTGCCGGACGCGCTGACCTTGCCGCTGATTCCGGCCGGGCTGCTGTTCACGTGGTGGATGGCGCCGGAGGCGTTGGCCGACCATGCGTTGGCCGCGGTGCTGGGCTGGGCCGGACTGCGCTTGGTCGCCCTGCTGTATCGGCAGCTGCGCGGGCGGGAGGGCCTGGGCCAGGGCGATGCGAAGCTGCTGGCGGCGCTGGGCGCCTGGGTCGGGCTTGCCGAGCTGCCGGCGGTGCTGCTCGGGGCGGCGTTGGCCGGGCTCGCCTGGGCGCTGCTGCTGCGGCTCCGCGGGGCGTCGCTGAACCTGGCGACCGCGCTCCCGTTCGGGCCGTTCCTGGCCCTCTCGGGGTGGGTCGTGCTCTGGTTCTAGCTAGTGCTGTTCCGTCGAAGCGGATCGGACGACTGATCTTGTTTTGGTGCATTCGGTCGGACGATGCCTGTGCTTGCGATCGAAGCGGATCGGATAAGCACTAGCCCTTTGTTTTGAGCGAGCATCTTTGTCCGACGGCTGACCGCATTCGGTCGGACGATGCTCTAGGTTGCAGATCATGCCGCTGCCTTCGTCCGTCGCCGTGCCGCTCTGGCCGCGCGAGCAGAGGTCGAAGTCATGGCCCGGTCGGGTGCTCGGGTTGCGGTAGAAGTAGGGGTGGTTCCACGGATCGAGCGGCTGCGCCTCGCCCTTCAGGTAGGGGCCGTTCCAGCCGGGCGCGTTGCTCGGCTTGGTGTTGAGCGCGGCCAGGCCCTGTTCGCTGCTCGGGTAGGATCCGACGTCGAGCTTGTAGAGGTCGAGCACGGAGGAGAGGCGTTCGACCGACTGGCGGGCGATGGAGTTGCGGGCGCCGCCGAGCTGCCGCAGCGCGGCGGGGGCGACCAGGAAGACGAGCAGGCCGAGAATCGCGACCACGACCAGGATTTCGAGCAGGGTGAAGCCGGCTTGGCCGCTGGCGGCGCAGGGCGGCGCGTTGCCCAGAGCGGGCCCCAGAGCGGGCGCGAGGTGGAAGCATCGTGGTCCGGTCTCTCTAAGGGCGGTGCTTTATTAGCCCCGCCCTCCGGCCGCGCCAATCCGCGCTCCGCTCATAGCAGGCGCAGGAAGATCCCGTTGCGCCGAAGCTCGAGCGCGTATCGCACCACGAACGGGACTTGCAGCGGGATCTGGCCGTAGCGCTCGCTGTCGTAGCCGGTCACGTGGACCTGCACCGCGCAGGTCACGAGCCGGCCGGAGGTGTCGGACACTCCGCAACCGGCACCGGGTCGAACACGATGGGGCGACCCGCCTGTCGCAACGCCTCGCGGATTTCGGCCAGCACGGCGGGGCGGCTGCAGATCGGGGGCGGCTCGCCGGCCATTGCGGCCGTCGCGGATGCGGCGAGGATCAGTGCGGCAGCGCCAAGCCGTCCCATGGTCATTCCTGCTCTCCTCCGCCCATAACGTGAATTTTCGTGCAGGGATGCGGGCAAACGTTGCGCCGGGCGCGGCGAAGCGGCAAGCACCGCACGATGCTGGTCTTCCTCGCATGGTGGTGGCGTCAGCTGCGGGAGCTGCTGCCCGCAAGGTGGCGCGAAAGCGGGACGGAGCGCGAGGCGCGCGACGCCGTGGTGCTCGCGCTTGGCCGAGTCGGTGCCAGGGCAGCCGCCGAGCGTCGAGGTGAGCCTGCCGCGGCAGCGTGGCGCCGGGCGGCTGGGCCGGTTCGCGCTGGACGGGCGCGGGCTCGAGGCGCTGCGGGCAGCGCTTGGCGGCGCGCGTCGGGGCGCGGTCCGTCTGGCGTTGCCGCCGCGGTTGATCCTGGAGCAGCAAGTGGCGCTGCCGCTCGCGGCCGAGCGCGACCTCGATACGGTGCTGCGCTACGAGATGGACCGGCTGACGCCATTCCCCGCCGACAGCGTGTTCTGGAGCTGGGCGCTGGAAGGACGGGACCGGCAGCGCGGGCGGCTGCTGCTCCGACTGCGGCTGGTGCCGAAGGCGGCGATCGAACAGGTGCTGGCGGCGCTGGCCTCGGTCGGGCTGCGGCCGGCACTGCTGGAATCCGCGGCGGAGCCGGCGCGCTCGGTCTCGCTGAGCGACGTGCATGGAAGGGGACGACGCGCGCGGGGCTCCGCGTTGTTCGTTGCGGCTTGTGCGTGCCTGGTGGTGGCGGCGATCGCCCTGCCGTTCGTTCGACAGGAGCTGGCGTTCCGCCGGCTCGACGCGCGGATCGCCGAGCTGCGGCCGGGCGTGGAGGCGGCCGACGCCTTGCGCCAGCGCCTCCTCGCGCAGGCGGCGAGCGCGGACGTGATGGCGGGGGAGGCGGCGCGGGTGGGCGACGCGCTGAAGATCCTTGCCGACCTCACGGACGTCCTGCCGGACGACACGCACCTTTACGAGTTGTCGCTGCGCGACCGGGTGGTGACGATGGGCGGCGAGTCGGCGGCCGCGGCACGGCTGATCCCGGCGCTCGCGGCCGACCCGGCGATCGGCAACCCGGGCTTCACCGCGCCGGTCACGCGCAACCCGATCAGCGGGGCGGAGGCATTCTCGATCCGGGCGGAGATGCGGCCCTGACCGCATGGCTCGTTGGTCGCCATCCATGAGATTGCGAAGGCCGCGGGCGCGCGAGCGCGGCTTCGCCCTGCTGATCGTGCTGTGGTCGGTGGTGATGCTGAGCGGGCTGGCCGCGACGGTGGGCCTGTCGGGACGCAGCGACGTGCAGCTCGCCCTCAACCTCCGCAGCGAGGCGAGGCGGAGGAGGCGGCCGACGGCGCGGTGTATCAGGCGGCGTTCCACCTGCTCAGCGGCAGCGCGGCGTGGCCCGCCGAAGGGCAGCCGGATCGAGGCGGGGCGGAACGGGGTCGGCGTCGAGCTGTGCATGACGGACGAGTCCGGCCGGATCAACCCGAACACGGCGAGCCCCGGCCTGATGGCGTGCGCTGTTGCGCGTGCTGGGGGCCGACTTGACGACGTCGCAGCGCCTGGCCGCCGCGATCTATGACTGGCGTACCGCGGCCGATGCGCCGAGCCCGAACGGCGCCAAGCTGCCGCAATACCAGGCCGCCGGGCTCGCGTACGGGCCGCCTGGCCTACCGTTCGGCTCCGTGGGCGAGGTGGGGCTGGTGCTCGGCATGACGCCCGAGGTCATGGCGCGGCTCGCGCCGGAGCTGAGCGTCTGGACCGATGGGGATCCGAACCCGGTCGCGGCCAGCCCGGCGGTTCGGGCGGCGCTGCACGCCTTGCTGGGCTTCGATTTGGTACCGCCACCGGGTCGGGCCGGGCCGCGCACCGTCTCGGTCTCGGCGCTGGCGCAAACGAAAGACGGGGCGCGGTTCCTGCGCCGGGCGGTGGTGCGATTGGGCTCGGGGCAGAACGAGCCGCCGGTGCGGGTGTTGGACTGGGAAGAGGGCGGGGCGGCGGGGGACTGCCGGTCCTGAAGGACACGAGCCCACTCCTGAGTATTTAGATGAGCGTTTCCTAAAATCCTAAGTTGCCTGGTGCGCTAGGTCCGATCGGTGACACTTCGCGGAACTCGTTTTCGTGAGCGGAGGCAGCTGGCGAGACACCGCCCGATGTGGGAGAGAGGCCCGCATGCAGAGGGCGCGCGGGTTCACGCTGCTCGAGGTGCTTGTCGCGTTCGCGATCGCGGCGATGGCGCTCGCGGCGCTGACGAGACCGCGGCGGCCGGGCTGCGATCCAGCCGCGTGGCGGCGCATACGGAGCAGGCGCTGTCACGGGCCCGGTCGCGCCTGGCGGTCGTCGCGCTCGATCCGCGGCCCGGCGAGCAGAGCGGGGACGATGGCGGCGGCTTCCGTTGGCGCACGCTGGTGCGCCCGGCCGAGGTCGCGAGCGAAGATGGCGGACCACAGGGCGCGACCCGGCCGGTGCTGTTCGACATCCAGGTCCAGGAGAGCTGGGCGAGCGACGGGGGCGAGCGCGAGGTCACGCTCGACACGCTGCGCATCGGCTCGGTGCCGCGGGAGACGCGGCGACGTGAACCGGGCCGGATTCACGCTGCTGGAGCTGCTGGTGGCGATCGCGGTGTTCGGCCTGCTGCTGGTCGGGTTGACGGAGGGGGCGCGGTTCGGGCTCGGCGTCGCGGGGCGGCAGGCGGCGATGAGCGGCGGCCGTGGCGAGCTGGATGCGGTGGACCGGACGCTCCGCCGGGTGGTGGCGGAGGCGGACCCGGAGGCGCCGTTCCGTGGCACCGGCGGCACGCTGGCGCTCACCTCCACCTTGCCGGAGGGCGCCGGGCTCGGCGGCGCGGAGGCCGACATCGGCGTCGGCCTGGACGGGCGGCACCGGCTGCTACTGCGCTGGACCCCGCACCAGGCGGGACGGCCGCTTCGCCCGCCGCCTCGCGCCACGCGAGGTGGAGCTGCTCGGCGGCGTGCAGGGCGTCACCTGGAGCTATTGGCCGGACGGCGGCTCTGGGGGCTGGCGCAGCGTCTGGACCGACGCGCTGCCGCCGGCGCTGATCCGGCTCCGGCTGGAGTTCCCGCCGGACGACGCGCGGCGCTGGCCGGACATCGTGGTCGCGCCGATGCGCGAGCGGATCGCATCGTCGCCGCGGCCGATCACCCGACTATGCGGCCATGACGCGCGCGTGAGTTCCTGCTATCGGGAGGGGCGCGGAGAGGGGGGTTGCATGCGGGCTGAGACGCGGGACGGAGCGCGCTGATGCCGGTGCCGTTCCTGCCCTGCATGGCGCTCGTCGCGCAAATCTAAGCCTGCCGCCGCGCGTGCTGCCGTCGATCCAGCGGGTGGAGGGCGGCGCGCCCGGGCTCGGTGCACCGCAACAGCAACGGCACCGAAGATCTCGGGGTGATGCAGGTCAACACGACCTGGCTGCCCTACCTGTCGGTCTACACGCGTCTGCCGGAAGAGGAAGTCAGGGCGCGGCTGCTCGGACGGGTGTGCTTCAACGTCGCCGCGGCCGGGCTGATCATGCGGATCTATCTCGACGAGACCGGGGGCGATCTCATGCGTGCGGTCGGCGACTACCACTCGCACACGCCGGCGCTGAACCAGGATTATCAGGTTCGGGTGCTGCGCTCGGCCACGGCGCTGTTCGCCGGCCGCCCCTGAGTCTCATACATCCCCGGTGGCCATCGCCTGACCGCGCTCGGTCACAGGCGCGACGGGCATGACCTGTCGGCTTGGCGCGGAACGCTCTATAGAGGACGCGCGCCCCCGGAATGCCAGAGCCGTCCCATGGACATCCAGAGCGCTCAGCTCCCTTCGCACGACGACCCGGTGGAGGCGCTGGCCGCGCTGCTGGTCAGCCAGGGGCATTGCGATGCGCGCACGATCGAGCGCGGGCGCCGGGTCGCGGCGGAGAGCGGGCAGCGGCTGGACAAAGTGCTGATCCAGCTCGGGCTGGTGTCCGAACGCGACCTCGCCCAGGCCTACGCGATGCTGATCGGACTTGCCGCTGGCCGAGCCGCGCATGTTCCCGGCCGGCGATCCGCTCTATGCCGACCGGCTCGCGCCGCGCTTCCTGCGCCATGCGCGGGCGCTGCCGCTGGCCGAGACGGATGGGCGGCTGCTGCTCGCCGTGGCGGACCCGCTCGACCCGTTCGTGCCGTCGGCGGTGGCGGCGGCGACCGGCCGGCCGGTGGACCTCGTGGTCGGCGTGCCGGTCGAGCTCGACGCGGCGCTGGACCGGCTCTACCCCGACCCGGACCGCGCCGCGGCAGGAGGGCGAGGGCGCGGGCGGCGAGCCGCTCGAGGAAGATGCGGAGCGGCTGAAGGACCTCGCCAGCGAGGCGCCGGTGATCCGGCTGGTGAACGGCATCATCAGCCGCGCGGTGGAGACGCTCGCGTCCGACATCCACATCGAGCCGTTCGAGGACCGGCTGCGCGTGCGCTATCGCTATGACGGCGTGCTGCATGAGGCGGACAGCCCGCCGTCGCGGCTGACGCCGGCGATCGTCTCGCGCATCAAGATCATGGCCCGGCTCGACATCGCCGAGCGGCGGCTGCCGCAGGACGGGCGCATCAAGCTGGCGGTGCGCGGGCAGGAGGTGGATTTCCGCGTCTCGACCATCCCGTCGCTGCATGGCGAGACCGTGGTGCTGCGCGTGCTCGACCGGAGCGCGGTGACGTTCGAATACAGCAAGCTCGGCCTGCCGGCGCCGGTGATCGCCCGGCTCTCGGCCGCGCTCGATCTGCCGAACGGGATCGTGCTGGTGACCGGGCCGACCGGCAGCGGCAAGACGACGACGCTGTACACCGGGCTGCTGTCGCTCAACTCGGTGGTGCGCAAGGTGGTCACCGTCGAGGACCCGATCGAATACCAGCTGCCGGGCGTGAACCAGATCCAGGTGAAGCCGCAGATCGGGCTGAACTTCGCGAGCCTGCTGCGCTCGATCCTGCGCCAGGACCCGGACGTGATCATGGTGGGCGAGATCCGCGACCTCGAGACGGCGCAGATCGCGGTGCAGGCGGCGCTGACCGGGCACCTGGTGCTGAGCACGGTGCACACCAACTCGGCCGCGGCGACGATCTCGCGGCTGCGCGACATGGGGCTGGAGGATTACCTGCTGACGGCGGTGCTGCGCGGCATCCTGGCGCAGCGGCTGGTGCGGCGGCTGTGCCTGCAGTGCCGGCGCGAGGAGCCGGCGCCGCCCGAGCTGGTGGCGCGGTTCGGGCTGGACCGGCGCGTGACTGGGCGGCCGACGCTGTGGCATCCGGTGGGCTGCGCGCATTGCCGCAACACCGGGTATCGCGGCCGGCTGGCCATCGCCGAGTTTCTGGAGCCGAACGGGGCGATCGAGCGGCTGATCTTCTCGCGCGCCGAGCACACCGAGATCGAGCGGGCGGCGGTCGCGTCGGGGATGGTGACGATGTTCGAGGCCGGGCTCGACGCGGCGCTGGCCGGGCGAGACGACGGTCGAGGAAGTGACGCGCAGCATCCGCGCGGAGGCCTGAGCGTGCCGTCGTTCCGCTACACCGCGCTGGACCGGAGCGGCCAGACCACCAGCGGCGTGATGGACGCGGCGACCGAGGCGGAGGTGGTGGCCCGGCTGCAGCGCCAGGGCAACATCCCGATGCGGGCGGTGCCGGCCTCGTCCGGGCTGAGCGGGCTGCTGAACCGCGAGATCGGCCGCCGCGGCATGAGCCGGCAGGACGTCGCGGAGTTCACGCGCGAGCTGGCCGTCATGCTGACCGCCGGCAGGATCTGGACCGGAGCTTGCGGTTCATCGCCGAGACGGCGCCGAACCGGCGCGGTGGCCGCGGTCGTGTCGGCGCTGCGCGAGACGGTGCGGGATGGCGGCGCGCTGGCCAAGGCGATGGCCGAGCACCCCGGCAGCTTTCCGCGGCTTTATATCGGCCTGGTGCGGGCCGGCGAGGCGGGCGGCACGCTGGCGCCGACGCTGGAGCGGTTGGCGGCGCTGCTGGAGCGGGAGCGGAGCCTGGCGTCGACGGTGAAGTCGGCGTTGATCTACCCGGCGCTGCTGCTGGTCGCGGCGATCGGCTCCATCGTGCTGCTGCTCACGCAGGTGCTGCCGCAATTCGTGCCGCTGTTCGAGCAGAGCGGCGCCCAGCTGCCGACGCCGACGCGGATCCTGCTGGCGCTGGGCGACGCGGTGTCGAATTATGGGCTCTATGCGGCGGTGCTGCTGCTGGTGGTCGTGCTGTTCGCGGTGCAGGCGCTGAAGCAGCCGGGGCCGCGGCTTGGCGGCCGACCGGCTGCTGCTGCGGATTCCGGTGTTCGGCCCGCTCGGGCGCGAGGTGCTGGCGGCGCGGTTCACCCGCACGCTGGGGACGCTGCTGATCAACGGCGTGCCGCTGATCACGGCGCTCGGCGTGGTGCAGGAGGCGGTCGGCAACCGCGCGGGCGTGCTGGCGATCGAGCGCGCCGTCCATCCTGGCCAAGGGCGGCGCCGGGCTGGCGCGGCCGCTGGAGGAGAGCGGGATCTTTCCGGCGCGCACGGTCCACCTGCTGCGGCTCGGCGAGGAGACGGCGCAGCTCGGCCCGATGGCGCTGCGCGCGGCGGAGATCCATGAGGAGCGGACCCGGCTCGGCGTGCAGCGGCTGGTGGCGCTGCTGGTGCCGGGGATCACGGTGGTGATGGGGGCGGCGATCGCGGGGATCATCGCCTCCTTGCTGCTGGCGATGTTGGGCCTGAACGACCTTGCCGCGAGCTGAGGGTGTCTTTCAACACTCTACTATGCTGGCCGTCTGCCGGCGATTTCCTGCGCTCCGGTGCGACGAGCAAGTGCTCGCGCGGAGCTCACGGCCTCGCACGGCCGCATCGCGACGAGCAAGCACTCGCGGAGCTCCGGTGCTCAGAAATCACCGGCAGCCAACTCAGCTTAGCGAGTTTTGAAAGACACTCAGAGCGCGTAAATCCGGCGGGGTTCACCCTGCTGGAGGTGATGATCGTGCTGCTGATCATCGGGCTGCTGGCCGGGCTGGTGCTCTCGCGGGGGCCGGAGCGGGGCGGCGCGGTCGATCTGCGGGAGGCTTCCGCGTTGGTCTCCGGCGCGCTCCGGGTGGCCCGCTCGCGCGCGATCGCCAGCAACCGGCCGGTCCCGGTCCGGTTCGATCCGGCCAACGCCGCCCTGCAGGTCGGCACCGAGGCGGTGCGCCGGCTCCCGCGGGGGATCGGCATCGCGGCGCCGGCGCCGGTCATTCTATTTCGGCCCGATGGCAGCTCGAGCGGCGGCACCGTGACACTGGCCGGGGCCGCGCGGACGGCGACCGTGGGCGTGAATTGGTTGACCGGGCACGTTGCGGTGGCGGAGAACACGACAACGCGACGATAGCTGCCGAGTCCGGTTGACGGGCGGCTCACATTCGGCGCAGGAGACCGGCGCATGGGGGGCTTTGATCTGATGCGTAGGACGGTGCGAGGCCGCTGCCGGCTGCGCAGAAGCGGGGTCTGAGCGTGGGCGAGCTTCCGGAGGGCGTGCGGGGCCGGGTCTTGGCGGTGCTGCTGCTCCTCACCGTCATCGGCGTGGTATGGGCGGGCGTCGTCACGCCGCTCTCTGATTGGTATGCGACGCGGGCCGATCGTTTGGCTTCGCAATCGGTGCTGGCGCGCCGGATGGCACAGATCGCGGCGGAGCTGCCGGAGCTGCGGCGCAAAGCGGCAACTACCGTGGCCGCGGCGCCCGTCTCCGTGCTCGAGGGCGGCAGTGACGCGGTCGCCAGCGCCGACCTGCAAGGACGGTTGCAGCAGATCGGCGCCAAGACCGGGGCGACGCTGACCAGCACGGAGGTGCTGCCGGCCGAGCGGCTCGGCGCCTACCGCCGGATCGGGGTGCGGCTGGCCGTATCTGCGCCGTGGCCGGTGATGGTCGCGGCTGCTCCAAGCAATCACGACCGGCTCGCCCCGCATGCTGGTCAACGATCTGCAAATCCAAGGAGGACGCCTGCTGATGGGCGATGCCGAGCCGGCGCTCACGACGAGCATGGTCGTGTTCGGGTTCCGGGCCGACACCCCGTCGTGACGCGATCCTCTTTCTGGGCTCGCGGAACGCGTCCGAGGCGCGCGCTCTCCTTCCTTCTGCCGCTGCTATTGGTTGCCTGCGAACACTCGGAGGCGCCGGTGATCGAGGCGCTGCCGGACGTGCAGGGCGGCGCCGGCGCGGCGTCGCAGCGGGTCAGCGGGTCGATCGGGCCCACGCCCAGCGCAGGCACGCCGCAAATCGCGATCGGAACGGTGCGCGCCGCCCCCGCGGTGCCGGGCGAGGCGGCCGAGCCGGCGGGCGACATCTCGCTCGACTTCGTGGACACGGACATGCGCGAGATCGCCGCCCAGGTGCTCGGCAACATCCTGCATGTGAACTACACGATCGACCCGGCCGTGCGCGGCACCGCGACGCTGCGCACCGTCAACCCGATCGCCCGCTCGCGGGTGCTGCCGGCGCTGCAGGCGGTGCTGGCGCAGGTGGGGGCGACGGTGATGGGGGCGGGCGGGCTCTACCGGGTCATGCCGGCCTCCGCGGCCGCCGGCGCGCCCGGGATCGCGGGCTCCGCCGGCGTGGCGGGCAGCGCGGTCGTGCCGCTGCGCTATGCCTCGGCCGATGACCTCGCCAAGTTGCTGCAGCCCTATGCCGGCAACACCGGCAAGGTGGCCGCCGACCCCGGCCGCAACGCGCTGCTGATCAGCGGCGACCCGGCCACGCGCGAGGCGCTGCTCAACCTCGCCAACGCGTTCGACGTCGACGTGCTCGCCGGCCAGTCCTACGCGCTGTTCCCGGTCACCTCCGGCAACGCCCGCGACTTCGCCACCGCGATGACGGAGGCGATGCGCAGCGCGCAGGGAGCGGCGCTGGCCGGCGTGGTGCGCGTGGTGCCGATGGAGCGGATCAACTCCGTGCTCGTGATCTCCGGCCAGGCGCGCTACATCGACGACGCGCGCCGGGTCTATGCGCTGGTGGAACGGGCGCGGCGGGAGACGGTGCGCGGCTGGAACGTCTACTACCTGCAGAACAGCCGGAGCAACGACATCGCCTACGTGCTGCAGCAGGCGTTCACGCCCAACCACGTGACGGCGGTGCCGAGCGCGCGGGCCTCCGGGCAGCAGGCGCGGCAGCAGGGCAATAACCAGAGCGGCTTCAACCAGGGGAGCAACGGCACGGGCGGCGGGGTCGGCAACGGCATCGGCAACGGTATTGGCGGCGGCATCGGCAGCAACGGCTTGGGCAATGGCAGCGGCGGCGGGCTCTCCGGCTCGTCCGGTCTGGGCAGCGGGCTCGGCGCCCAGGGCGCAGGCGGCGGAGGCGGGACCGGCAACGTGCCGCCGTCGCAGAACCCGGCCAACCCGTTGCTCGGCGGGCTCGAGCCCGGCGGCACCGCCGGCGGCGGGCAGGAGGATCAGAACCAGATCCGGATCATCCCGAACCCGGAGAACAACGCGATCCTGATCTACGCCACGCCCAGCGAGCGCGACACGATCGAGGCGATGCTGCGCAAGATCGACATCCTGCCGCTGCAGGTGCGGATCGACGCGGTGATCGCGGAGGTGACGCTCAACGACGCGCTGCAATACGGGACGCAGTTCTTCTTCAAGACCGGCGGCCTCAACGGCGCGCTCAACTTCAGCCCGCAGGGAACGGCGGCGAACCACGCTGCTGAACCACGTTCCCCGGCTTCGTGCTGAGCGGCAACAACAACGGCAACGCGGCGCTGAACGCGCTGCAGAACGTCACCACGGTCAAGGTGCTGTCCTCGCCGCAGCTGATGGTGCTCGACAACGAGGCGGCGCGGCTGCAGGTCGGCAATCTCGTGCCGTACCTGACCAGCAGCTCGCAGAGCACGATCACGGCCAACTCGGCGGTGATCAACTCGATCGATTATCGCGAGACCGGGGTGATCATGGAGGTGACGCCGCGGGTCAACAGCGGCGGGCTGGTCACGCTGGACATCGCCCAGGAGGTGAGCGACGTCGACACGACGGCCACGGCGACGTCGCAGATCCAGTCGCCGACCTTCCTCGAGCGCAACGTGCGCTCGCGCGTGGTGGTGCAGGACGGGCAGACGGTGGGGCTGGCCGGGCTGATCCGCGACACGTCGAGCCAGGGCAACCAGGGCATCCCGTGGCTGAAGGACGTGCCGCTGCTCGGCATCTTGGCCGGGTCGCAGAACAACTCGCGGACCCGCACGGAGCTGCTGGTGATGATCACGCCGCACGTGATCCACGACCAGCGGGATGCGCGGGCGCTGACCGAGGATCTGCGGGACCAGCTGATCAACGCGGCCGCCATTCCCGGCCAGCTGCAGCGGCAGGGCCTGTCCGGCTCGCCGGACCCGCAGCGGCGGGTGCGCCAGAAGCTCGGGTTGGAGCAGCGCTCAGGCGGGTAGGACACCGCCGAGCTCGTCCTCGATGTGGACGCGGATGATCTCGTCGAACGAGCGCTCGGCGGAAAAGCCGAGCGCCTCGGCCCGGCTTGCGTCGAAGCGCTGCGGCCAGCCGGCGACGATGCGCTCGATGGCCGGGTCGGGCTCGCGGCGGATCAGCCGGACCGCGCGCTCGCCGGCGACCCGGCGCAGCGCCTCGATCTCGTCGCCCACGGTGGCCGACAGGCCTGGCATGGACAGGGTCCGCCGCCAGCCGAGCGGGGCCAGGTCCATCGTCGCGGCATGGAGCAGGAAGCCGACCGCGGCGCGCGGGCTGGCATACCAGTGCCGGACCTGCTCCGAGACCGGGAGCACCGCCTCCTGCCCGACCAGCGGCTCGCGCAGGATGTTGGAGAAGAAGCCGGAGGCGGCCTTGTTCGGCTTGCCCGGCCGGACGCAGATGGTCGGCAGGCGGATGCCGATCCCGTCCATGAAGCCGCGCCGCGAGTAGTCGGCCAGCAGCAGCTCGCCGATCGCCTTCTGCGTGCCGTAGCTGGTGAGCGGGGTGGTGAAGAACTCGTCGCCGATCGCGTCGGGGAAGGGGGCCCCGAACACGGCGACCGAGGAGGTGAAGACCAGGCGCGGCTTGTAGTCCGCCTGGCGCCGGATCGCCTCGAACAGGGCGCGGGTGCCGTCGAGGTTGACCCGGTAGCCCTTCTCGAAGTCGGCTTCGGCCTCGCCGGAGACGATCGCGGCGAGGTGGAAGATCAGGTCCGGCCGGTCGGCGACGAGACGCTCGGCTTCGCCGGGCTCGGACAGGTCGACGGTGCGGGTCTGGGCCTCGACGCCTTGGGGTGGTTCGGGCGCGACGACGTCGGCCAGGGTCAGGTCGACGGCCGGGAACGGCGTGTCGGGCCCGACGAGCCGGGCGGTCAGCTTGCGCCCGACCATGCCCGCAGCCCCGATCACCAGAATGCGCATTGGCGTTTCCTCTTGTCTGTCCAGCGCCGGAAGAATGGCCGAGGGGAAGCGGCGCTTCCAGCGGTCTTGTTCACCAAGAATTAGGGCGAGTCATGTTAGGCTACATCGGTAAGTGCTTCGCGCCTCGGGGACGTATTGCCCAGAGGCTGCCACAGAGGCGGCGCATGCTCCGGCGTTCGTAGCCGGCCGGGACGGCGCAAAGCGGTGGCCCGGGCTTAGGGTTAGGAAAGGTTGATGGACGATCAGACCGGGCGGTCATACGGCGAGTTGCTGGAAGACGTCAGGCCGCGGCAGCGGGCGCGGCGGCGCTGGCTGCGGACGCTGGTGTGGATCCTGGTCCTGCTCGCGGTGGTCGGCGGCTGCTGGTATGGCTGGCAGGCATGGCGGGGCGCGCACGCGCCGGCGCGGACAGCCGGGCCGCCGCCGCAGCCGGTGGGCGACGCGACGGCCGCCAAGATGGACATCCGGGTGATCGACAACGCGCTCGGCACCGTCACCTCGCTCGCGACGGTGACGGTCAAGACCCAGATCGCCGGGCGGATCGTCGATTTCGGCTTCAAGGAAGGCCAGATGGTCAAGGCGGGCGACTTCCTCGCCCAGATCGACCCGCGGCCCTATCAAGTGGCGCTCGAACAGGCGCAGGGCACGCTGGCCCGCGACCAGGCGCTGCTCAAGAACGCGCAGGTCGACTTGGCCCGCTATCAGTTGCTGCTCAAGCAGGACAGCGTGGCGCGCCAGCAGGTGGATACGCAGGCGGCGCTGGTCCGGCAGGACGAGGGAACGCTCAAGACCGACCAGGCCGCGATCGATGCGGCGCAGCTCAACCTCACCTACTGCCACATTGTCTCGCCCGTCACCGGCCGGGTCGGCCTGCGGCAGGTGGACCTCGGCAACTACGTGCAGCCGAGCGACGCGAACGGCATCGTGGTGGTGACGCAAGTGCAGCCGATCAGCGTCGTGTTCGCGCTGCCGGAGGACCAGCTGCCGGCGGTGATCAAGGCGACCAACGCGGGGCGCGTGCTGAACGTCGAGGCGTGGGACCGGGCGGACCAGAACAAGCTCGAGACGGGCGAGCTGTCCAGCATCGACAACCAGGTGGACGTGTCCACCGGCACGGTGAAGCTCCGCGCGAACTTCCCCAACCCCGACCAGCTCCTGTTCCCCAACCAGTTCGTCAACGCCAAGCTGCTGGTCGACACGCTCCACGGCCAGCTCGCGATCCCGACCGCGGCGGTGCAGCGGGGCGAGCCGGGCACCTTCGTCTATGTGATCCGTGACGATGGCACCGTGCACGTCCAGCCGGTCAAGCTCGGGCCGACGGACGGGCTGAACGTGGCGGTGCTGAGCGGGCTCAACGAGGGCGACAAGGTGGTGACGGACGGGGCGGACCGCCTGCGCGACGGCGCGCGGGTGGTGGTCCCCAGCGCGAATGGGCAGGCGCAGGCGGGCGGGCAGGCGCAAGCGGGCGGGCAGGCGCAGGCAGGGGGTCAGCACCCGGGGCAGGGTGACGCCGCCAAGCGGCGATCAGACCGAGCAGCAGCCGCGAGGGCAGCGCCGGCGCCCGCGTCAATGAACCCATCGCGGCTGTTCATCCTCCGCCCGGCCGGCACGTCGCTGCTGATGGCGGCGATCCTGCTGGTCGGGCTGGTGGCCTACACGCGGTTGCCGCTCTCGGCGCTGCCGGTGGTCGACTACCCGACAATCCAGGTGCAGACCTTCTACCCCGGCGCGAGCCCGGACGTGATGGCTTCGGCCGTGACCGCGCCGCTCGAGAAGCAGTTCGGGCAGATGCCCGGCCTCAACCAGATGAGCAGCGCGAGTTCGGCGGGCGCCTCCGTCATCACGCTGCAGTTCGGGCTCGACATCAGCCTGGACGTGGCGGAGCAGGAGGTGCAGGCGGGGATCAACGCGGCCGGCAACCTGCTGCCGTCGGACCTGCCGGCGCCGCCGATCTACGCCAAGGTCAACCCGGCGGACGCGCCGGTACTCACGCTTGCCGTCACCTCCAAGACCCTGCCGCTCACGCAAGTGGAGGACCTGGCCGACACGCGGCTCGCGCAGAAGATCTCGCAGCAGCCAGGCGTGGGCCTGGTCAGCATCAGTGGCGGGCAGCGGCCGGCGATCCGCCTCCAGGTGAACCCGCGGGCGCTCGCCGCGCACGGGCTGTCCATCGACGACGTGCGCACCATCGTGGGCAACCAGAACGTCAACACGCCCAAGGGCGGGTTCGATGGGCCGCTTCGCGCGTCCACCATCAACAGCAACGACCAGATCACGTCCACCGACGACTGGAACAACCTGGTGATCGCGTATCGCGACGGCGCCGCCGTGCACCTCTCCGACATCGGCACGGTCGTGCGCGCCCCGCAGGACGTCTACCTCGCGGCCTGGGCCAACAAGACGCCGGCGGTGGTGCTGAACGTCCAGCGCCAGCCGGGCGCCAACGTCATCCAGGTGGTGGACGGCATCAAACGGCTGCTGCCGCAGCTCCGCTCGACCCTGCCGGCGGCGCTCGACATGGACGTGCTGACGGACCGGACCAGCACGATCCGCGCCTCCGTCAGCGACGTCGAGTTCGAGCTGGGCCTCGCGGTCGTGCTGGTCGTGGTGGTGATCTTCCTGTTCCTGCGCTCGATCCCGGCGACGATCATTCCGAGCCTGTCCGTCCCGCTCTCGCTGGTGGGGACGCTGGCGGTGATGTACGAGCTGGGCTTCAGCCTGGACAACCTGTCGCTGATGGCGCTGACGATCGCGACCGGGTTCGTGGTCGACGACGCGATCGTCATGATCGAGAACATCGCCCGCTTCGTCGAGGAGGGCATGCGCCCGATGGAGGCGGCGCTGAAGGGCGCCGGGCAGATCGGCTTCACCATCGTCTCGCTCACCGTCTCGCTGCTCGCGGTGCTGATCCCGCTGCTGTTCATGGGCGACGTGGTCGGCCGGTTGTTCCACGAATTCGCGGTCACGCTGGCGGTGACCATCGTGATCTCCGCCGTGGTGGCGCTGACCCTGGTGCCGATGATGTGCGCCCGGCTGCTGCGCCCGGAGCGGCGCCGGCCCGGCAAGCGCAGCCTGTTCCAGCGGGTGACCGACCGCTACGGCACGGCGCTCGACGGCGTGCTCGACCACCCCTGGCTCACGCTCGCCTTCTTCCTCGTGACGATGGGCGTGACCGGCTGCTCTATGTCGGGATCCCGAAAGGGTTCTTCCCGGTGCAGGACACCGGCGCCATCCAGGCGATCTCCGAAGGCCCGCCGGACGTCTCGTTCTCCGGGATGGTGTCGCTGCAGCAGAAGCTGGCGGACGTCATCCTGCAAGACAAGGACGTGGCCAGCCTGACCAGCTTCATCGGCGTGGACGGCACCAACCCGACCCCGAACAGCGGCCGCTTCCTGATCAACCTCAAGCCCCAGGGCCGCGCGACGACGTCGAAACCGTGATCTCGCCGGCTTGTCGCAGGCTGCCGCGGGGGTGACCGGCGGCAGCCTGTACATGCAGCCGGTGCAGGACCTTACCGTCGACACGTCCATCGGCCGCGGCCAGTACCGGATGGTGCTGGAGAACCCGGACAGCAAGCAGCTCGCCCAGTTCGTGCCGCGGCTGGTCGACAAGATGCGGGCGCTGCCGGAGGTCGCCAACCCGGCCAGCGACCTCGCCACCAACGGCACGACGCTGGCGCTGGTGATCGACCGCGCGACCGCGTCCCGCTTCGGCATCACGCCGGCCACCGTGGACAACGCGCTCTACGACGCGTTCGGGCAGCGGATCGTGTCGACCATCTACACGCAGGACAACCAGTATCGCGTCATCCTGGAGGCCGACCCGTCCATCAAGCAGGCCGGGCTGCCCGGCCTGTCGGCGATCTATCTGCCGTCGTCCACCGCCACCAACGGTCAGGTGCCGCTGTCCGCGATCGTGCACCCGGAGGAGCGGCAGTCGCCGCTGCTGATCTCCCATCTCGGCCAGTTCCCGGCCGCGACGGTGACGTTCGACGTCGCACCCGGCGCCTCGCTCGGCTCGGCGGTCTCCGCCATCGAGCGGGCGGAGGACGAGCTGGAACTGCCGCCGAGCTTCGTGGTCGAGTTCGAGGGCGCGGCGGCCGCGTTCCAGTCCTCGCTCTCCAACGAGCTGTTCCTGCTGCTGGCCGCGATCGCGACGATGTACATCGTGCTCGGCGTGCTCTACGAGAGCTTCGTCCACCCGGTGACGATCCTCTCCACGCTGCCGTCGGCCGGCATCGGCGCGCTGATCCTGCTTTGGGTCACTGGGCACGACCTCGACATCATCGGCATCATCGGCATCGTGCTGCTGATCGGGATCGTGAAGAAGAACGCGATCATGATGGTGGATTTCGCGCTGGAGGCCGAGCGCGACGAAGGCAAGGACAGCCGGGCGGCGATCCACCAGGCGAGCATGCTGCGGCTGCGGCCGATCCTGATGACCACCATGGCCGCGCTGCTCGGCGCGGTGCCGCTGATGCTGGGCAACGGCACCGGGGCGGAGCTGCGCCGGCCGCTGGGCCTGGCCATCGTCGGCGGGCTGATCGTGAGCCAGGCGCTTACCCTGTTCACCACGCCGGTGATCTACCTGCTGTTCGACCGGCTCGCTCGCCGGGTTGGCCGGGCGCGCGCCGGAGAAGCTGCGCGCAGGGGATGCAGCGCCCGCCGAATGAACCCCGCCGCGCCCTTCATCAACCGGCCGGTCGCGACCACGCTGCTGACGATCGCGATCGTGCTGGCCGGCCTGCTGGCCTACAAGCAACTGCCGGTCTCGCCGCTGCCGCAGGTCGACTTCCCGACCATTAGCGTGCAGGCCAGCCTGCCCGGCGCCTCCCCGGAGACGGTCGCGACCAGCGTCGCCAGCCCGCTCGAGCGCCATCTCGGCCAGATCGCCGACGTGACGGAGATGACCTCGACCAGCTCGGTCGGCTCCGCGCGGGTGACGCTGCAGTTCGGCCTGGACCGCGACATCAACGGCGCCGCCCGCGACGTGCAGGCCGCGATCAACGCCGCCCGCGCCGACTTGCCGGCCGCGCTCCGCAGCAACCCGACCTACCGCAAGGTCAACCCGGCCGACGCGCCGGTGCTGATCCTGGCCATGACGTCGACCACGCTCACCCGCGGCCAGATGTACGACGCGGCCACCAACGTGCTGCAGCAGCGGCTGTCGCAGGTGGAGGGCGTGGGCCAGGTGATCATCGGCGGCGCCGCCCAGCCGGCAGTGCGGGTGGAGCTGAACCCGCTGGCGCTCAACCAACTTGGCGTCGGCCTCGAGGACGTCCGCGCCGCGCTCGCCTCGGCCAACGCCAACGCGCCGAAGGGCGCCATCGAAGCCAACGGGCGCCGACTGCAGCTCGACACCAACGACCAGGCCAAGCGTCGCCGCCGACTACCGCGGGCTGGTGATCGCCTACCGCAACGGCCGCCCGGTCCTGCTCTCGGACGTGGCCGACGTGCAGGACTTGGTCGAGGACCTCCGCAACGCCGGCCTGTTCAACGGCAAGCCGGCCGTGCTGGTCATCATCTTCCGCGAACCCGGCGCCAACATCCTCGACACCGTGCAGCGGGTGGACGCCGAGCTGCCGCGGCTCCGCGCGGTGATGCCGGCGGACCTCGAGATCACGCCAGCCGCGGACCGCACGCCGACCATCCGCGCCAGCCTGCATGACACGGAACTCACGCTGGTGATCGCGGTGGTCCTGGTCACGCTGGTCGTGTTCGCCTTCCTGCGCAACTTCCGCACCACGATGATCCCGGCGCTGGCGGTGCCGATCAGCATCATCGGCACGTTCGCGCTGATGTGGGCGGCGGGCTACAGCCTGGACAACCTGTCGCTGATGGCGCTGACCATCTCCACCGGGTTCGTGGTCGACGACGCGATCGTCGTGGTCGAGAACGTGACCCGGCACATGGAAGCGGGCATGCCGCGCTACCAGGCGGCGCTGCGCGGCGCCGGCGAGGTCGCCTTCACCGTCCTCTCCATCAGCCTCTCGCTGATTGCGGTGTTCCTGCCGATCCTGCTGATGGGCGGGATCGTCGGCCGGCTCCTGCGCGAGTTCGCGATGACGCTGTCCTTCGCGATCCTGGTCTCGCTCGTCGTCTCGCTTACGGCCACGCCGATGATGTGCGCGCTGTTCCTGCCGCCGGCGCGGCCGGAGAAGCCGTCGCGGTTCCTCGAGCGGGTCGAGCGCGGCTACGGGCGCTCGGTCGGCTGGGCGCTGGAGCACGGCAAGCTGATCATGCTGGTGCTGCTCGCCGCCGTGGTGCTCAACGCGGTGGGGATTTGGGTGCTGCCGAAGGGCTTCTTCCCGCAGCAGGACACGGGCCGGCTGATGGGCGCGATGCAGGGCGACCAGAGCATCTCGTTCCAGGCGATGAGCCAGAAGCTCAACCAGATGATGTCCATCGTCCAGCACGACCCGGCGGTGGAGAGCGTGGTCGGCTTCACCGGCGGCGGCGGTGGCGGCGGGCCCGGCGGCGCGACCAACAGCGCCTCCGTCTTCGTCAGCCTCAAGCCGCTGGCCGTGCGCGGCGTCAGCGCCGATCAGGTGATCGCCCGGCTCCGCCGCCAGCTCGCCCGCGTGCCCGGCGCCCGCCTGTTCCTGCAGTCGCCGCAAGACATCCGCGTCGGCGGCCGGCAGTCGGCGGCGCAATACCAGTTCACGCTTCAGGCGGACGACTCCGCCACGGTCTACGAGTGGGGGCCGAAATTGCAGGACGCGCTGGCCAAGAACCCGGTGCTGCGCGACGTCAACCTCGACCAGACCCAGAACGGACTCGAAACGGACCTCACGGTGAACCGGCAGGCCGCGGCGCGGCTCGGCGTCACCCCGGCGCAGATCAACAACACGCTCTACGACGCGTTCGGCCAGCGCCAGGTCAGCACGATCTACAGCGCGGTGAACCAATACCACGTCATCATGGAGGTCGATCCGAAGTGGACCCAGGGTCCGCAGTCGCTCGACCTTCTCCGCGTCAGCACGTCCGGCGGCACGGCGAGCGGCACGGCAACGACCAACGCGCCCAGCGGGACCGTCTCGGCCGGGTCGGGCGGCACCAGCAGCTCCGGGACCGCCTCCAGCACCAGCGACGCCGCGCGCAACCTGGCGCAGAACAGCATCGGCGCGGTCGGTCGTGGCGGCTCCTCCTCCGGCGCCGCCGTCAGCACGGCGCAGGAAACGACCGTCCCGCTCGCCACGATGGCCGCCTGGGCGCCGGGCAAGGCGCCGCTCGCCGTCAACCACCAGGGCCAGTTCGTCTCGACAACGATCTCGTTCAACCTGGCGGCGGGCAAGTCGCTCAGCGACGCGCAGGCGGCGGTCGACCAGGCGATGGCCCAGCTGCACGCGCCAGCGACGCTCCACGGCTCGTTCACCGGGACGGCGCGGACCTTCCAGGAGTCGCTCGCCAACGAGCCGATCCTGATCGCTGGCCGCTTTGCTCGCGGTCTACATCGTGCTCGGCGTGCTCTACGAGAGCCTGGTCCACCCGGTGACCATCCTGTCCACCCTGCCGAGCGCCGGGCTGGGCGCGGTCGCTGCGCTGATGCTGACCGGGACCGAGTTCAGCATCATCGCGCTGATCGGCCTCGTGCTGCTGATCGGCATCGTCAAGAAGAACGCGATCCTGATGATCGACTTTGCGCTGCATGGCGAACGCGAGGGCCACAAGGGGCCGCGAGAGGCGATCCATGAGGCGGCCGTGACGCGGTTCCGTCCGATCCTGATGACCACGATGGCCGCGCTGCTCGGCGCCGTGCCGCTCGCGGTCAGCTTCGGCGAGGGCGGAGAGATTCGCCGCCCGCTCGGGATCGCCATCATCGGCGGCCTCGTCGTCAGCCAGCTTCTGACGCTGTACACGACGCCCGTCCTCTATTTGTATCTCGACCGGTTCCGCCTGTGGTCGCGTGATCGCTGGCGCCGGCTATTCCCAGAGACGGCGCCGGAACCTGCCGAGTGAAGTTGCGAATCCTGCTCTGCCTGCTGCTCGCCGGGTGCGAGGTCGGGCCCGATTACGTTCGGCCACCGCCGAGCACGCTGCCTGTCGCTTACAAGGAGCTGCAGGGCTGGGTCCCGGCGCATCCGGCCGACATGGCCGACCGCGGCGCCTGGTGGACCGTCTACAACGACCCGCTATTGAACCAGCTTGCGGCCCAGGTTGCCGTCAGCAACCAGACGGTGATCGCGGACGAGGCCGTGTTCCGCCAAAACGTCGCCGTGGTCGCCCAGGCGCGCGCCCAGCTGTTCCCGCAGGTGGACCTCTCCGCCTCGGGAAGCCGCAGGGCAGGGACCTCTGGCGGCAGCACCGTGTTTTCTTCGTCCTCTGGCCTCAATTCGGCCGGTACGACCGCCGGGTCTGCTGCCAGCGCCACCACCGGCGCCGGGGCCGGCACGGGAACGGTCGGCACCGGCACCACGGCGGCGACCACGTCTGGCTCCGGCACGGTCGCCAGCACCGGCAGTTCCGGCAGCGGCCGCGCGTCCAACAGCCTCGCCATCGAGGGCGCGCTCAGCTGGGAGCTCGACCTTTGGGGCCGCATCCGGCGAGAGGTGGAGAGCGATGTCGCCAACGCGCAGGCCAGCGCCGCCGACCTCGCGAATGCCCGGCTCTCGCTGCAGTCCCAGCTCGTGACCGACTACATGCTGCTCCGCGCGGCGGACGAGCTGAACGGGATTCTCACCCAAACCGTCTCCGATTTTCAGCGCGCTCTGACCATCACGCAGAACCAGTACAATGCCGGCGTCGCCGCCCGGGGCGACGTGATCTCGGCCGAGACGCAGGTCGCGGGCGCGCAGGCCGCGGTGATTAACACCGGGGTCACCCGCGCTCAGCTGGAGCATGCGATCGCCGTGCTCGCTGGCGAGGCGCCCTCGGAGCTGACCATTCCGCCCGGCCCGCTGCCGAGGGCCGTCCCGCTGGTGCCGCCCGGCGTGCCGTCCGTGCTGCTCGAGCGCCGGCCGGACATCGCGTCGGCCGAGCGCAACATGGAGGCGCAGAACGCCAAAATCGGCGTCGCCGTCGCCGCGTACTATCCGCAGGTGACGCTCTCCGGCCTGCTCGGCCTAGCCGGCAGCTCGTTCGGCGGCCTGTTCAGCGTCGCCAACAACGTCTGGTCGATCGGGGGCTCCGCCGCCGAGACGCTGTTCGACGCTGGCGCCCGATCGGCCGCCGTGCGCCAGGCGCGAGCCGAGTATGACCAGGCAGTGGCGACTTATCGGCAGACCGTGCTCACCGCGTTCCAGCAGGTCGAGGACGAGCTCGCGGCCACGCGGATACTGCAGCAGCAGGTGGCCGCCCAGGCCCGCGCCGTCGACCTGGCGCGCCGTAGCGTCGCCATCGCGCTCAACCAGTATCGAGCCGGAACGCAACCGTTCACCACGGTCATCACCGCCCAAAATACGCTGCTGACCGACCAGCAGGCGCTGCTGACCGTGCGTCAGAACCTCTACACGGCGAGCGTCGCCCTCATCGTTGCGCTCGGGGGCGGCTGGTCGGACGCGCAGCTTCCGCCCCCGGGGCAAATCAAGGACCAGCCGATCTTTCCCTGAACGCGCGCCGTTAACTCAATTCTCACCTTTTAGGTGCAGAAGATGGAGGCGCTCAGGCAAAAGGTCTCAGTTGCGCATCCTGTTCTTGCATCAGAACGCTGCCCGGGCAGTTTCGGCACTTGGCGCCGCACCTGGCGGCCGAGGCGGGCAATGAGGTGGTGTTTTCTTGGGCTGCGGCGGTCGTCCCGAGGGACTCGGGGCCGTGCGCTGGCATCGTCGGCCATCCCGGGTGGGGCGAGACGATGCCGGGTTCGGGCCAGGCGGGTCGCCGCCGTCCGCATGGTCGGGCGGTCGATGCGGCTTCAGCAGCTCCGGGCTGTCGTTGCGGACGTTGCCAACGGCCTTCGAGACGGGCCAGACCCGGAGGACGCCCTCCGCGGCCGGCCTGAGCAGGCCTGACGGATTGCCTTCCTGCTCGCTCAGCCATACGGGCCACGCCTCCCGCTCTAGGATGACCGGCATCCGATCGTGCAGGGCGGACATCTGCGCGTTCGCGGCCGTGGTCAGAATGGCAAAGGTCCGGAGCACCTCGCCGCCCGGGGTCCGCCACCCCTCCCATATCGCCGCGAACGCGATCGGGTCGCCGTCAGCCCGGGCAATCGCAAACGGCTCCTTGCCGCCTGGGGACGCCTTCCACTCGTAGAACGCCGTCGCGGCGACCAGGCAGCGCCGCTTGGCGAACGCGGCCCGGAACATGGGCGAGGTTGCGACCGTCTCGGAACGGGCGTTGATGGGCTTGCGCGCGGACTTGAGGTCCGTCGTGTTGAACGGGACCAGCCCCCACTTGAGGAGATCCAAGTGTCGGTCGCGGCTCTCCGGGTGGAGCCGGATCACAGGCAGGTCCATGCTCGGCGCCCCGTTCCAGGTAGGCCGCACGTTCGGCAGGGGGTTGGAGGTGCCGAAGATGCGCTGGATGAGCTCCGGCGGAAGGTCGTTCGCGAGGCGCCCACACATAGTGGAACAGATAGGGCGTGGCCGGGCGCCGTCCCACCCTCCCCGAAGAGGGCTCGATGAGCGCGATCAGCATACGCCTTTACGACGGCAGCCGGTCTTCGAGCAGGTGGACGAGGCGCCCGACGCACTTGCCTGGTGCGTGCTGGTCCAATTTGCTTCCGATCGCCGAGCTGCTGCCGGAGCTGGCGCCGACATAGAGCAGCTTGGCCCGGACGGGAATGGCCCCCTCCCGGGTTCTACCAGAGTAGCGCGCGGATGCCCGGGTTCTTCCCTTCGCTGTCCTGCACTGCCAGTTTCGGCGCCGGTAAGCGAGAGAGCAGTCGCTCGACCCAGGCGAATTCCGGGCGGCGGTGGATTAGCCAGACGGGGTGGCCGGCGTTGATTGCCTCGATAACCTCCTGAACATCGACCGTCTTCGGTACCGAGCACGCGCGGGATGACGCTGCTCTCCGGCACCGGCGCACCGCCGTCATCGAGCCGCACCGGGGTCGGCGCGCCGGGTGGCGCGTAAAGCGCGATCGCGGCGGGCGAGGTGTGGGGCGCCAGGACGAGCATCGCCGGCGGGCGCAGGCCGGGCAGCGCGGCCAGGATGTTCGGCCAGTTCTCCCGGACGGAGTCGAACCGCGCCAAATGCAGGCCGGTGGCCAGCGCGGCGAAACAAAGGATCGCTCCCCCGAGCGGCTTGGGACGGCGCGCCAGCACGTCGCCGAGCGCTGCGGCAAGCGGTGCCAGCATCCAGAGCAGCGTGCGGTCGAGTAGGACTTTCCGTCCAAGTGCCGTGCTCGCAATCATCGTCACGAGGAAGATGCCGGGCACAACGGCCAGCACCAGCACGGCGCGCCGACCCGGCCGCCACGGCGGCAGCAGCAGCAGCGCCGCCAGCAGCGGGACCAGGATTTCCGCCGCCACCATCGCGTGCGTCCCAACCGCGGGGCCGGCCAGCGCCGACCCGAGCGCCGCCTCGAGTGTCCAACGGCTGAAGTTCGGCATCCAGGAAGTCGCCGACGCAATCACCGGGGAGAGCAGGATCGGGAGCAAGGGAACGCAGGCCACCGTCGCGGCGGCGTTCGCCAGCACCCATCGCCGCAGCGCCCGTCCGTCAAGCCGCGGCTCGCCCCACATCGCCGCCAGCAGGGCCGTCACATTGAACGCGACCGCCGCGACGATGGACGTCATGTGGAGGTAGACCGACAGCGCCGCGGCGATCGCGTAGCCGACCAGCGCCCTCGTGCTCTGCGGCTGGCGGAGAAAGCGGGCAAAGCTCAGAGAGGCGAACGCCAATGTTGCCGCCTGCAGCGCGTAGGACCGCGCTTCCTGCGCGTAAGTGATCTCGAGCGGAGCAAGCGCGAGCAGCACCGCCGCGATCACCGGGGCCATAGGCCGGGGCCACAGTTCACGAGTGAGCAGGGCCACAAACCATACGGTCAGGAGCGAGCCGAGAACGCTCGGCAGGCGGAGTGCCCAGGCGCTTTCTCCCATCACGTGTTCGACGCCGGCGATCAGCGTGTAATAGAGCGGCGACGTAGGCTCGAGCCGAAGACCTTCCGTCCACATGAAGCCGATCCCGGCCTTAGGATAGAACAGCGTGAATAGCTCGTCGGTCCAGAGCGGGGCGGCATCCAGGCCGTTCAGGCGCAGTGCGGCCGCAAGCAGAAGCGCGACGCCGAGCCATTTCGCCGCATCATCAACTTCGAATCCCGGACGAGCCAGGTACAAGCGCGCGAACAGGCACCCGCCACCCTTCCTCACGAAACCGCGAATGGAGAGTGCCTGAAACTCGTCAGCAAGGGGTTAACGGTGACGTAGCAGCCGGGCGTATCGACGCAGAGAGTAGGCAGCGAGCTCGATGTGCAACAACTACCGCAACAATATACCACGCCTACCTAGAGGCGTTCAGCGAGACACAGATCCCGGTCCGCTTTCCCCAAGCTGCGCCGAACCTGCAGGCTCGAGACGACATCTGGCCCCACCGACACCGCCCCGGTGATCCGGCACACGGACGACGGGATCGAGTTCGTGCAGCTGCGCTGGGGGCTTTCCGCCGGGTCGACCAAGGGGGGGCGCCGGTCATCATCTTCCGCTCGGAAGGGCGGCGATTCCCGAAAGGGCGTTGGCTCGTGCCCACCTCGCACTTCTTCGAGTTCACCGGGACGTAGTCGCCGAAGTCGAAGCCGAGGGTCACAAAGGCCGGCGAGGATTGGTTCTGCTTCGCCGGGCTGTGGCGTCCGATGCCGGACGGCGCGGGCGACGCCTTCACATTGCTGGCGACGGAGCCGGGCCCGTGGCGCCGGTCCTTGACCGGCAAATGGTCGTGCTGGGGAGGTCAGACTGGCGCGCCTGGCTCGAGCAGTCCCCGCCGGGGCGCGCGACTTGAAGACGGGACTGCGACTTTGGAATAAAATTGGTCCGCCGAACATCCGAGCGGGGTCGCCTTAGGGTAGTGATGCCTTTGGCGCCCTCTGTCTGCGGTTGCGCCAACTCGGTTCAGAAATCCATCCACCGTGCAGTCCGGGAGCGCCCGACGCCCCCAGATCAACACGGATTATGGTTTCCTGTCAGCGCGATGCGAGCGCGAGCTGTAAAATCAGAGACTTACGAGCCGCACAGAATTTAGGCAGGATGAGGAATCCCGCACGTCCCTAAGCTCGAACAGCGCCGGCCGATGGTTCTCCCCAGGGTTATCCACAAATTCTGTGGATTGCGGCCGAAAGTCCATCCGCTACCGTTGCGGGCATTCTGGGGAGGTCGTCGCGGATCCGGTGGCAGTCCTACTCCGAATGCGACCCGGGCTGTCGCTCGAGCTCCGGGACCAGCTCCATCGCCCAGCGCGCCGGCGCCCCTCTCCCAGCGTGGTGCATGAGCTTGGTTCTGGGCAGCGGACTGGGCGACCTTCGCGCCGCTCTTTCCCTTCTTGCCGCACGGCTCTACCTCCGCCGGGCGGAGCTGCAGTTCTTCCGGTCATTGCCCCCGCAGCGCTCGAACTCGAGAAGGGCAGCGTCCGTTGACGCAGCGGTTCAATCCGCCGAGGCTCTGCCCATAACGATCCGGAGCCGCGTGCCAATCGGCCGATGTCTCGGACGCGGTGAACCGGGGTGAGGGAGGCTAACGATGCGCGCAATCCTGATCGGTGTTCTGGCGACCGCCGCGTTTTCGATTACGGCGTGGGCAGATTTGGCGGTCTCCTCGAACAATTCGCACACCGTGCTGAAGGACGGTGCCCAAGTGGCCCCGGACGAGGTCAAGCCGGATACAGTGACCGTCATCGATCTCGAGGGAGACGCACCGAAGGTCGTCGGCACGGTGCAGGCGCCGGGCGGCGTCGTCGGGCCGCCGACGGCGGTGGCCGTGGCGCCCGACGAGAGTTTTGCGATTGTGACCAGTTCGACCAAGGCGGACGCGGCCGCCAAGGACGGGATCGCGGCGAACGACCAGGTTTCCGTTATTGAGCTGACCAACGGTCAGCCTCGTGTGGTGCAGACCCTTACTGCGGGCGCGGGGGCGACCACCGTCCGCATCTCGCCAGACAGCAAGCTTGTCCTGATCGCCAATCGGGCCGCCGGGACGATCTCTGTATTCACGCTGGCGGATCGCCGGCTCGCCCCCGCCGGCACCGTCACGATCGGCCCTGGGACTTTACCGAGCGGAATAGTGTTCACGCGCGACGGCAAATCGGCACTGGTGAGCCGCTACGGCGACAATCAGATCAGCGTGCTGCACATCGAGGGCACAAGCGTCAAGATCGACCCGCGGCCGATCACAACGGGGATTGCGCCCTACAACCTCGATATCACGCCCGATGGCACGCTGGCTGCGGTGGGCAACATGGGGCGGGGCAATGGCGACGTTGATACGGTGAGCCTGATCGACCTTACGGCCGAACCGTTCCGCACGGTGCAGACGATATCAGCGGCGCGCTCGCCGGAAGGGCTGCGCTGGTCGCCCGATGGCAAGTTCCTCGCGATCGGCGCCCAGGACGGTAGCAATCTCAGCTCCTCCTCGCCCTTCTTCCGCGATCACGGGCGGCTGTTGATCTTCGCACTCGAGGGAAAGGCGCTCCGGCCCGTTGCCGAGGCGCCCATCGGCCGCTGGAACCAGGGCATCGCCTTCTCGCGGGACGGTAAGACACTGTTGGTCCAGAACATGGTCGAGCGGAACATCATGGTGTTCAGCTGGGATGGCCAGACGCTCAGGGTTCGTGAGCCGATCGCGGCCGGTAGTGGGCCGGCGGCGATTATGACGAGCTGGCATTAGAGGCTCGGGGGCCGTCGGCATCGCCGATCGGAATGAGGCCGTCCGGGAAGCCGTCCGCGCGATGGCGTTGGCGGCGTGATCGGCCGTCTACATCTGACCGTCGGTCTTTGGGAAGGCGGCAGCGCAGCACACCTCGATACAGCACTTCGGTCAGTACCAGAGCCGGCGGTGGGTGCTGAAGGCGGGCGGGCGCACCCTGGCGGGGGTGGGTTTACCTGGATGGGAAACAGGAGGGAACGGCAAGCCACTAGCCCGCCAGCGGCGTGCCGTTCCTCTCAACTCACCTGGTCGAATTTGTTCCGGCGTTGGCGTTGGTCGCCGCAGCACCCTGCCCCTGCTGGTTGCTTTTATTGGCCTCGTGATGGCCGACGGCGCAGCCCGCGGCGGCACCGAGCCCGCCGTGGCCGGCCATATGACCTGCCACGCCGCCCACGACTGCTCCCTTAACGCAGCCCGCGGCATGAGCAACAGGAGCCGCGGCGACACCAAACGTAAGCGCGGCGGCAGCAAGAATGAGTTTCATCTGGCGGTTCCTTTCCTTCAGCATTGCTGCCTAACGCGGGCCAGGCTTGATGGCTCCCTCGCACGGCGGCCGATGTTTGCAGCGCGTTAGAGGTGCTGATGGTGTGGGCGGATCGATCCTAGACATACGGCTGGCCCGCGTCCGCCAGGGCCCAGTCCATCGTCACCGGCGTACTCGCGAACCTGCCCCGCCTGCACTCCCGGAACACCACGCTAGCGGCGCCCCCGCTGGCGAGAGCAACAGGACCATGCTCGACTGAGCAGGTTCACGATGGAACGGTCCTTCTGTTCCTGCATCGCAGCACTCTGGGGGGAGTGATGGCGCAACCGCGATTACCCGACCTCCAAACATGACCATTCGCGACATGGTCCTCGCCGCGTTCACATCCGTTATATGGGGGCTCGCGTTCGTGGCGACCCGCTACGGCGTGGAGGGCTTCACGGCACTGCAGCTGACCGCACTTCGGTTCCTCACTGCCGCTCTACCAGCAGTTTTTGTCCCTCGTCCGGCCGTCCCCCTGCCCACCATCGTGGCCGTGGGTGCCACCCTCTTTGCCGGGCAGTTCCTGCTTCTGTTCTTGGCGTTTCGCGTGGGAATGCCGCCGGGGTTGGCCGCCGTCACTCAGCAAAGCCACGTCTTCCTCACTGTGCTGCTTGCCGCCGTGTTCCTAGGAGAACGTCCGAACGCGTGGCAACTGGGCGGGATGTCGCTCGCTGCCATCGGACTGGCCCTCATAGGAGCGACTGTCGGACCGGACTTGCCCGCCCCTGCGCTCGTTCTGGCACTTGGTGGGGCGCTCAGCTGGGCCATTGGAAACGTGCTGCTCAAGGGGCAACACGGCGTACCAATGTATCCGCTCGTGGTCTGGTGCAGCCTTGTGCCGCCGCTGCCGATGCTCCTGCTCTCCGCGCTTTGGGGAGAGCCCAGCCTGCCGAGGTCCGTGTTGGCGGCGCCGTGGCCCAGTATCGCGGGAGCCCTTTACCTCGGCGTCGCGGCGACCTCGGTTTACGCCATCTGGGGTGCCCTGCTTGCTCGCTATCCCGCGTCGCAGGTCGCACCATTCGTCCTTCTGTCTCCTGTTGCCGGGCTCGCCGGGTCAGCCATCGTGTTCGGGGAGCGATTCTCGGCGGCCCGCTATTCCAGTATGTTTCTGATCTTGGCTGGAGTTGCCGTCGTCGTGCTCGGGCCTCGACATTCCGCTGCTCGCGCCGCGCGCTTACCGCCGCGGAAACTCTAAGCATCCCCCAAACGGCGCAATGTCGCCGCTTCCGGATCGGTCATCCTATGCACACGCTCTACTACTCCCCTCAGAGTTGCTCGCTCGCGCCCCACATCGTCCTCGAGGAGATCGGGCGACCGTATCGGCTTGAGCTCGTGATTGCGACCGACGGGAAAATGACGGACACGCCCGAGTGGGGCGCCATCAATCCCAAGCGCCGCGTTCCCGCTCTCTCCGCCGTGCCGGGAACCGCTGGAGGAGTACCCGGAATCCTCACCGAGGCACACGCCATCCTGCTGTTCCTGGCGCGTAGCAATCCCGAGGCGGACCTACTGCCGGCAGATGCTGCGACCCAAGCCCGCGCCTCGGAGTGGATGAACTGGCTGTCCTCCTCCGTGCACGCGATCTGCTACGGCCAGATCTGGCGCCCTCAGCGGTTCGTTTCCGATCCCGCTCTCTTTCCGGCTGTCCAGGCCAAGGGGCGAGAGACCCTGGCGGAGCACCACGCCCATATTGAGAGGTTGATGGCCGACGGCCGTGACTGGGCCTTGCCGGGAGCTTACTCGGTTGTGGATCCGTATCTCCTGGTATTTTGGCGCTGGGGCGGGCGGATCGGGTTTGACATGCGGCGGGCGTTTCCGTCGTGGGCCGCTGCGACCCGAAGGGCCCTCGACCGACCTGCGGCCGCTCGGGTTCTGCGTAGTCTCGCCTTGGACGTGGAGGTGTGACGGCGAGTTCCGGGCCGCCGTCCCTAAGTGATGAACTCGAGCGCGCCGGACCACAGCGACCGGGTCAGTTCCTCGGCAGGCTCGGCCCTTGCGAGGCGGCCGGACTGCCCCGCCCAGGCCTGTATCCTGTCGATGTCATCCTCCCGCGCGCCCGCCAGCCGCATCGAAGCGGTCAGTCCCCTCTGGACGGGGTAAGGTGCCGGCCGGGGCGCGCCGGGGCCCGTGGCAGCTCGTACATACGCAGTCGCAATGCTACGACCCGCACGCCCGCTGAAGACTCGACTGATGACGGTCCCCTCGGGTGGGGTCCGGCCGATGGCGTCGGCCCAAGCGGGAGAGAGCCTGGCTTCCGGACAGCGTAGGAACCCGGTGCCGATCTGAGCGGCTGAGGCTCCGAGAGTCAGCGCCGCGGCAACGCCACGAGCGTCTGCAATGCCGCCGGTGGCAACCACTGGTCTTTTCACAGCATCCACCACGGCAGGGAGCAAGGCGAAAAGTCCGACCATCTCGGCCTCGGCACGAGAGGCATCGAAGCGGCCCCTGTGGCCGCCAGCCTCCATCCCTTGAGCCACCACCGCGTCCGCGCCTGCCGCTTCGGCGGCGATCGCCTCGGCGACGGTCGAAATGTTTGCGAACCAGGCGATGCCTCGCGACTTCATCCGAGACACGAAATCCGGTCGGTAGAGCCCCATGACGGACGACACGATCGGCGGCCCCGCCTCAAGGAACGCATCACATTGCGCCTCAAAGTCGGGAGGAGTTGTATCCCCGGCTTCCGGCGGCACCTGCGGGCCCCAGCTGCCAAGGAATTCGCGGACGCGCGCCTCGTGCGCGGGATCCCGAGGAGGCGGAGGGTCGGGTATCCAGAGGTTAAGCTGGAAGACGCCGTTCGTCCCGGCGCGCACCTGAGCGGCCCAATCGAGGATCTCGTTCGGCTGCATAAGGAGTGCTCCGCAGGCGCCCAGTCCCCCGGCATTGGCCACTCCGATCGACAGCGATGGTGCGGACGCACCCGCCATTGGCGCGAGCAGGATCGGCACGTTGAGCCCGAAGCGGGCGCAGAATGACTTCGTCCGCTCGAGAGCTGCTCTACGTGCCACGTCTCCTCCTGTATGCCGAATTGCTCCGTTCTGGTCGCAAGTTGCAGGAGTTCCTGGTTCTCACAAGCAACTTATAAAGATGAGTCCGATCTGTTCCGAAGATGGGTCACCGGACGAGCGTGCCGGGTAGGGTCCGTTTCAGGCGGCTTCTGCCGCCTGCAGGGTCAGCCACCACTTCGAGGAGATGACGCCGGAGAAGCGTCCCCAAGACCCGCTGCACAATGGGACCGGGACCCGGCGGGCAACAGCTGCATCTACGTCCCGATCAGAGAGAACGGCCGGGTCGTGGACAGCAACTACTTCTCGTCGATCCCGGAGGATACGCCTCAGCACTGAGCGCCCCTGGACGGCCAAGACCACCCCGGCCTAACGTTCCGTTCAACGGAGCGGAGAGCGGTTTGATCGTCGGCGCGCGCTCGATTGGTTGTCCGTGTCACCCGTCTCGACGGCGGCTGGTCGCGACCGCGGTGGCCGCCGGAGCGACCGCGCTGCTGCCCGCGGCTTCTGCGCTTGCGCAGCCGGCGGCGTCGCGAAGCGGGCGCATCGACGTCCACCACCACTACTTCCCGCCGTCCTATCTCACCCCGTTACAGGCGTATGACCGAAAAGGCGGCCTGACGACGTGGCCAGCGCAGCGGGACTGGTCAGCAGCGCGGGCAATCGAGGCTATGGACCGGGCCGGTGTGACGACCGCCATTCTCTCGATCTCAACGCCGGGCGTCTGGTTCGGGGACCCCGCGGCGGCCCGCGAGCTGGCGCGGATCTGCAACGACTACGCGGCCCGTCTGATGGCCGACCATCCTGGGCGGTTCGGTCTGTTCGCCGTCCTGCCGCTGCCGGATGTCGATGGCTGCCTGCGCGAGATCGCCCACGCCATGGACGTCCTCCATGCGGACGGCGTGGTCTTGACGACCAGTGCAGGCGACCGCTGGCCAGGCGACCCCGCCTTCGCGCCGGTCTTTGACGAACTTAACCGCCGCCGCACCGTCGCCTTCTTCCACCCGCTCGCGCCCGATTGCTGCGGCAGCCTCATCCCCGGGGTCAATGGCTCACCGCTCGAGTACCTGTTCGATAGCACGCGGGCCATCGTGAGCCTGCTGGTCGGCGGAACGCTGCAGCGCTGCCCGGACATCCGCTACCTGTTTTCGCATGGCGGCGGCACGCTGCCGATGACAGCGGGGAGGGTCGTCAACGCGCTGAAGTTCCGCCCGGATATCCAGGCCATCGCGCCGGAAGGCATCGACCGGCAGTTCCAGCGCCTCTTCTATGACACGGCAAACGCTTTTTACGGGCCGACGATGGCGGCACTCGCTGCCTACGTTCCTCCGTCGCAGATCCTGTTCGGCAGCGACTACCCATATTTATCCATCGACCAGAACCTCGCCGGGCTTGACCGGCTGGCCCTTCCCGACGCCCGCCGCGCGGCGATCCTTGAGGGGAACGCACGCGCGCTGCTGCCGCGCCTAGCCTGATGCTCCACAGCGCCCTGGCAGATCTGGCTCGTGATGCTCCTCACAGTCCCGGCGCGCGGCAAGGCCCAGTGTTCCTTCTACCGAGGGCAGTGCGTCGCTCGGGCAGCCAGAAGGGACGAGCCATGAAGATTTTTCTCGCAGTTGCCGCGGTCCTCTCTCTCGGCGCCTCGGCGTCGATCCTGACCGACGACGGCGCCGCCCGCTTGAGCGGCAACAGCATGTTCCTCGCCGAGGCGAGTGGGCCGAGCCCCGGCGCCCGCGACACGGCAATCTACGCCGAGTCCAGCGGTCCGAGCTGGGGTGGCCATGACACCGCACTGCTCGCTGAAGCCAGTGGGCCGACCTCCGGTGGCCGTGACACCGCGCTCTTTGCCGAGGCGAGCGGAGCGAGCCCCGGCGGTCGGGACTCGGCCCTGTTCGCTGAATCCAGCGGGTCGAGCCCTGGCGGACACGATACGGCCCTGTTTGCTGAGGCGAATGGCCCCAGCCCCGGCGGCCACGACGCGGCGATGGCGTAACCGCCGCCGCCCAAGGCGGTCTTTTAGGAGCAGACGGGAAGGCGCGGCGTCACGGCCGCGCTTTTCGTTTACAGGGCCGCTCGGGGCAGCGTCTCGCAATTCTGAAGGGCTCTGGCCTCCTGTCTCTCCCCGCATCTGTTGAGCCGCCCGGGGCACTCGCCTCCGTGTTCCTATGCGGCATGCCCGAGAACCCGCTCAGACCAGCCACCCACGACGAGCTCGTGAGCTCGCTGTCCTACGCCCTGCGGTTCGATCGCACGGGAAAGCGTCTCCGGCGCAGTGAGGACCTCACAACGCAGATCGCGGCGGCGCACCCCGTGTCATCCCTTCTTTGGCCGCGGAAAGCGCTCCGGGTCGCTGCAAGCGCTCTACACCCTGTCCGACGATCAAACCGAGTATCAACTGCGGGATCGGCTCTCGTTCATGCGCTTCGTCGGCCTGGGCCTGACCCGCGCAGGCGCGCTCGCTCGTGCCTTCGACCGGTTTGACGCCGTCCTGCGCGAGCGGGGCTATCTGGCGATGGGCGGGCAGATCGTGGACGCCACCGTCATCGAGGCCCGGCGACCGCGGCTCACCCAGGACGAAAAGCAGGCGGTTCGCGAGGGCAAGGTGCCGAGCCATTGGTCGAAGGCGCGCACTCGCCAGGTTGATCGCGAAGGGCGCTGGACCATCAAGCGTGGCCGCAAGCCGAGCGCGCGTCCGGGCGAGACGCAGACGCGCAATGCGACGCCGATCGCGATCCCGGTGTTTGGCTACAAGAACCACGTCGGCATCGACCGCACGCACGGGTTCATCCGCCGCTTCGTGGTCACGCACGCGGCGCGCCATGACGGCAGCCAACTCGGCGCGGTGCTGGATCCGCAGAACACGGCCAGCGACGTATGGGCGGACACGGCCTACCGCAGCCGGGCCAACCTCGGCACCCTGCTCCGGCGTGGGCTCAAGCCCCGGTTCCAGCGCGCCAAGCCGCGAGGACGGCCGATGCCGCCGCATATGGCCCGTGGCAATGCCACACGTGCCAGGATCCGTTCTTGGGTCGAGCATGTGTTCGCCGCTGAGAAACACGGCATGGGCCTCGTCGTGCGCACCGTCGGTCTGCTGCGCGCCACGGCCAAGATCACGCTCGCGAACCTGGCTTACAACATGCGCCGGTTCGTCTGGATTCAGGGGAGACCCGTTCCCGTCTGATCCGACGGCAAGCCGGGCGCGCAATCCTCATCAAACGGCCGACCGGACCGCCGCCCGGCGATCGAATCACGCCAGCATGCATCCACCGCCGCCGAAACGCAGGTAATTCGAGGTGCCCTAGCGCCCTATCGGCCAGGTTGAGCCCGCGGTGCCGCATGATCCGGGGACTCAGCTCGCGGGGCGTGAGCGGCTCGTCGGCCGCGGGTAGAGGCCGCCGCTAGGTATCTCACCCATTCCGGTTCCGCCCGGTGAGCTAGGGCGACTCTGAGGAGGGGTAGCGCGCTCGCGGGAGGGCGGATCTTCCGGATCGACCAATCTGGTCCGCATGTCCGGTCAGGTTAGGACGGCAGGCAGCCAACTTCGACACTGGTGGAGGCTAAGTCGCTGATGTCGGTCACAAAGAATGGCGCGCCCGGAAAAACTCGAACTTCCAACCCCCAGATTCGTAGTCTGGTGCTCTATCCAATTGAGCTACGGGCGCTCCGCAGGCGGGGCGATGTAGCCCACAGGCCCCGGCCCCGCAAGCCCCAAGCGAGAGGGGCCGGTCCCGTCTAACGCTTGATCAGCGGGGGCACGAACAGGGGAGCGGTGTCCCAAGGGAACAGGATCCACGTCTCCTGCGGCACCTCGACCACCCAAGTGTCCGCCACCGAGCGGCCCGACGGCTTGGCATAAAGGCACGCAAAATGCGCGGCAGGCAGCAAGTCACGCACGATGCGCGCGGTCACGCCGCTGTCCACCAGGTCGTCGACGATCAGGAACCCGTCGCCGTCGCGCGCCGCCGAAGGGTGCTTCAGCACCACCGGTTCGCCCGGCTCCTCTTCGTCGTAGCTGACCACCGAGATGCTTTCGACCAGGCGGCATTCCAGCTCGCGCGCCACGATCGCGGCGGGGATCAGGCCGCCGCGGGTCACGGCGACGATGCCGCGGAACGGCGAGAGCGGCATGAGCATCGTCGAGAGCGTGCGCGCATCCCGGTGCAGCTGGTCCCAGGTGACGGTCGCGTAGCTCCGGCCGTTCAAAACAGGCGTCCCCCGTCCGGGACGGTTCTCTCCGGGCTGATCAACACGACCGCACCATCCTCATCGGGCATGCCGAGCGTCAGCACCTCGCTGACGAATTTGCCGATCTGCCGCGGCGCGAAGTTCACCACGGCGCAGACCTGCCGGCCAACGAGCTGCTCGGGCGCGTAGTGGACCGTGAGCTGGGCCGA
Organism: uncultured Alphaproteobacteria bacterium; assembly: GCA_963708585.1. Taxonomy (GTDB): domain Bacteria; phylum Pseudomonadota; class Alphaproteobacteria; order Acetobacterales; family Acetobacteraceae; genus JAVVHH01. Next base: position 89,674 of record CAVPSW010000004.1, read on the forward strand.
GGAGCGCTTGACCCCGAGCTCCGGCCCGAAATCGATCCAGAGCTTGATGGCCGGCTTGCGCGCCTCCGGATAGGGCTGGGCGTCGCGAACCGTGCCGACGCGGATGTCGATCCGCTCGAATTCCTCGTACGCCGCTATGCTCATGGGGGCGCATGGTGCGGCGGGCCGGGCACGTTGCCAAGCCGGGCGCGCCCATGCCAGCGTCGTTTGTCACCGGGAGGACACCGTCATGACCCCGAGAACACAGCGCGACTTCCATCTGCCCGGCCGCAGCCCGGTCTACGCGACGCATGGGATGGCGGCGACCAGCGTACCGGCCGCGACGCTGACCGCGCTCGACGTGCTGCGGGCGGGCGGCAACGCGCTGGACGCTGCGGTCGCTGCGGTCGCCGTGCTTGGCGTGGTCGAGCCGCAATCGACCGGGATCGGCGGCGACTGCTTCTGCCTCTATGCGCCGGCGGGCGAGCGCCGGGTCGTGGCGCTGAACGGCTCGGGCCGGGCGCCGGCGGCAGCGACGATCGACTGGTTCGAGGAGCGCGGCATTCGGGCGCTGGAGAACACGTCGCCGCACACGGTGACGATCCCGGGCGCCGTCTCGGCGTGGGAGACGCTGCTCGCGGCGCATGGGCGCAAGGGGCTGGACGAACTGCTGCAGCCGGCGATCCGCTTCGCCGAAGAGGGCTGGCCGGTGCACAGCAAGGTGGCCTGGGACTGGGCGCGGGTGGAGGACAAGCTGCGCCGGACCGGGGCAGAGGCGTTCCTGCCGCAGGGCGCGGCGCCGCGGGCCGGCGACCTGTTCGTGCAACGGAACTTGGCCGAGACGCTGCGCACGATCGCGCGGGAGGGTTCGCGCGGGTTCTACGAGGGGCCGGTCGCGGCGGACATGGTGGCGACTCTGCGCGCGCATGGCGGCCTGCACACGGAGGCGGACTTCGCCGCCGGGCGCACCGGGGCCGAGTTCGTGGAGCCGATCCGGGCGGCATGGAAGGGCTATGAGGTGTGGCAGTGCCCGCCGAACGGCTCCGGGCTGATGGTGTTGATGCTGCTGGGGATCCTCGACCATTTTGCGCCGACGAGCGATCCGCTTAGCGTCGAGCGCCTGCACCGGCACCTCGAAGCGGCGCGCCTGGTTTATCGCGACCGCGACGCCTTCCTCGCCGACCCGGCGCAGGCGGAGGTTCCGCTCCAGCACCTGCTCGACCCCGCCTACCTCGCCGACCTCGCGCGGCTGATCGACCCGGCCCGCGCGCTCCCGAACCTGCCCGCGGCCGGCGAGGCCGCACTGCCGGTGCATCGCGACACGGTCTATCTCTGCGTGGTCGACCGCGATGGGAACGCGTGCAGCTTCATCAACTCGCTGTTCCAGAGTTTTGGCAGCGGGATCCTGGCGCCGAACTCGGGGGTCATGCTGCAGAACCGCGGCTTCGGGTTCCGGTTGGAACGCGGCCACCCCAACTGCATCGCGCCCGGCAAGCGGCCGATGCACACCATCATCCCCGGCATGGTGACGAGGGACGGCCACGCGGTGATGCCGTATGGCGTGATGGGCGGGCATTTCCAGCCCATGGGACAGAGCTGGTTCCTGCATAACCTGGTGGAATACGGGCTGGACCTGCAGCAATCGCTGGACCTGCCGCGGGTATTCCCGTACGCGGGCAAGGTGGAGGCGGAGCGCGGGGTGCCGCGCGAGGCAGTGCGGGCGTTGATGGCGATGGGCCACGACGTGATCGAGGCCGACCGGCCGCACGGCGGCGGCCAGGCGATCTGGATCGACCGCGAGCGCGGCGTCCTGGTCGGGGGGTCGGAGCCCCGAAAAGACGGTATGGCGCTGGGGTATTAGCGGTGACCGAACCCTGCGACCTCCCTGCGATCGCCGCGCGGCGCCTGATCGGCAGCAAGAAGCTCTCGCCCGTCGAGCTGCTCGAGAGCTGCATCGGGCGGATCGAGGCGGTGGATCATGCCGTCAACGCCATTCCGGCCCGCGACTTCGACCGGGCGCGGCAGGCCGCCAAGCGGGCGGAAGCGGCGGTGATGCGCGGCGAGCGGCTTCCGGCGCTGCACGGGCTGCCGGTCGTGATCAAGGACCTCGAGGACGCCGAGGGGCTGGTGAACAGCCAGGGGAGCCCGATCTACCGCGACGACGTGAAGGCGGCGGACCAACGCTCGGTGGCGGCGGTGCGCGCGGCCGGGGCGATCATCGTCGGCAAGTCGAACGTGCCGGAGTTCGGGGCTGGGGCGAATAGCCGCAACCGGGTTTATGGCGCGACCGGGAACGCGTTCGACCCGAGCAAGAACGCGGCCGGATCGTCGGGCGGCTCGGCGGTGGCGCTGGCCTGCGGGATGGTGCCGCTCGCCACCGGGTCGGACACCGGCGGCTCCTTGCGCAACCCGGCCGCGTTCAACGGCATCGTCGGCTTCCGCCCCACGCCCGGCCTGGTGCCGAACGAGCGGAGCGGGCATGGCTGGTCGGCGCTGTCCGTCCTCGGGCCGATGGCGCGCAACGTGCCGGACGCGGCGCTGCTGCTCTCGGCCATGGTGAGCGACGACGCGCGCGACCCGCTGGCGACGACGATCCATGGCCGCACCGTGCGCGCGCCGGAGGAGTTCTATCCGTTGCCGGAGGTGGATCTCGCCTCGCTCCGGGTGGCGCTGACGCCCGATTTCGGGTTGGCGCCCACGGAGCGGCAGGTGGCGGACGCGTTCCGGGAGAAGACCGGGCTGTTCCGAGGCCTGTTCGCCCGGGCGGACGACGCGTACCCCGATTGCACCGGCGCGGACGAATCGTTCGAGGTGCTGCGCTCGCTCGGCTTCCTCAGCAAGCACGCCGAGCACGTCCGCACCCGGCCGGACGATCTCGGCCCGAACATCCACGCCAACTATGAGGAGGGCCTGCGCTACTCATCCGTGGACGTGGCGCGGGCTTTGGCGATCCAGACGCAGCATTACCGGCGTTGGCAGGCGTTCTTCGGCGAGTATCACCTTGTGCTGTCACCGGCGATGACCACGGTCCCTCGGCCCTGGAGCGAGCTTTACCCTGCCGAGATCGACGGCAAGTCGACCCGGACCTATTTCCACTGGCTCGCCCTGTCCTATTACGTGTCGCTGGCGGGCCACCCGGCGCTGTGTCTGCCGCTCGGTCTGGATGCGGGCGGGATGCCGTTCGGGCTCCAGATCGTCGGGCCGCGCGGGGGCGACGCGTTCGTGCTGGCGGCTGCCGCCGCGTTGGAGCGTGCGCTGGACGGCGACGCGCGGACGCGCCGGCCGGTGCCGGATTTGGAGAAGCTGAAGCGCGGCGCGGCCGATCCGGGAGATGGCGGGGTTCATGGAGCTGGGATGATGCTTGTGCTCGATCACGCGGGCCAGGCGCTCGAGCAGTGGCGAGAGGGGGTGCAGACGCGGATGATTGTATCGGCGCTGACCGGGTCGAGCGCGCTGTGCGTGTTCGAGCAGTTCGTGGCGCCCGGGCAGGGTGCGCCGGCTCATACGCATACGGTGGAGGAAGTTCTGACGGTCGTGGCCGGTGTGGCCGAGATCGCGGTGGGGGAGGAGCGGCGCATGGTCGGGGCCGGCGGGTCGGTGGTGATCCCCGCGGGGCGGCGGCACGGATTCGTCAACAGCGGCGCGGACCGGCTCCACGTCCAGGCGATCCTGGCGGCGCCGTATTTCGAGGCGGCGTTCGAGGATCGGACGGAGGTGCAGGTGCGGTGGCACCGGGGTAAGGTCGGCGGGTAGCCGCCGTGGACTACGCCTTCCCCGACGCGAACGCATTGAACGTGATCAGCGTGTAGGTGTCGGCCACACCGGGCAGGCGCTGGATCCGCTCGGTCACGAACAGGCCGGTGTCCTGGTCGGAGTCGAGGTAGAACTTCCCGAGCAGGTCGTACTGGCCGGAGGTCGAGTAGATCTCCGAGAGCTCGGCGATGGTATCGACCGCCTCCTGGGCCACCTTGTAGGCCGCTCCCATCTCGCACTTGATCTGGACGAATATCGGCCGCATCCCTGCCCTCCGAACCAGAGAGTGCCAGGGGAGGCCGGAGATGTCAGCAGCCGCACAGTCCCACACCACCGCGCGGGCCGGCGGGCGCGTGCTCGCCGACGCGCTGGTGGCGCAGGGGATCGACACCGCGTTCGTCGTGCCCGGCGAGAGCTACCTCGACGTGCTGGACGGGCTCTACGACGTCGGCAACCAGGTCAAGACGGTCACCTGCCGGTTCGAGGCCGGGGCGGTGAACATGGCCGAGGCCTACGGCAAGCTGACCGGCCGGCCCGCCGCCGCCTTTGTCACCCGCGGGCCCGGCGCCTGCCACGGCGCGATCGGGGTGCATATCGCCCAGCAGGACAGCACGCCGCTGCTGCTGTTCGTCGGCCAGATCCCGTTCGACGAGACGGACCGGGAGAGCTTCCAGGAGGTCGATTACCGCAAGATGTTCGGCCCGCTCGCCAAGTGGGTGACCCAGATCGACGATGCGAGCCGCATCCCCGAGTTGGTCGCGCACGCGGTCGACGTGGCGACGAGCGGGCGGCCGGGGCCGGTGGTGATCGCGCTCTCGGAGGAGATGCAGCGGCACCGCGTGGAGGTGCCGGACCTGCCGCGGAGCCCGGTGCTGCCCGCGGTTCCGGACCCGCGCGGCCTCGAGCAGGTGCAGGCGATGCTGGCCAAGAGCCGCAAGCCGCTGGTGATCCTCGGCGGCTCGACCTGGCGCGAGGAGGGCAGGGTGGCGATCCGCGAGTTCCTGGTCGGGCACAACCTGCCGGTCGCCGTCGCCTTCCGCCGCCAGGCCCTTTACGACGGCACGCTGCCGAACTTCGTCGGCGACGTCGGGGTAGGCTCCGACCCGGCGCTGCTCGCCAAGGTCAAGGAAGCCGACCTGATCCTGGCGATCGGGACCCGGCTCGGCGAGGCGGTGACGCAGGGCTACACGCTGTTTGACAAGGCCGGGCGCACGCCGATCGTGCATATCTACCCGGAAGCGTCCGAGATCGGGCGCGTGTTCCGGGTGGCGCTCGGGATCGCCGGCGACGTGAACGCGTGGGCGCAGGCGGCCGCCGGGCTGCGGCCGGGGCCGGCGCCATGGGCGGAGTGGACCCAGAGCCTGCGCGCGCTGCGCGAGGCGGGGCGGGAGGTCCCGGACTACGAGGGGCTGAACCTCGCCCGGGTCATGCGGACACTGGAGGAGCTGGCCGCGCCGGACGCGATATTCACCACCGACGCCGGCAACTTCGCCACCTGGCCGGCCCGGTTCATGAACTTCAAGGACGGTCAGCGCTTCATCGGCCCGACCAATGGCGCGATGGGCTACGGCGTGCCGGCCGGCGTCGGCGCGGCGATCGCCTTTCCCGGGCGGCAGGCGATCGTGTTCGTGGGCGATGGCGGCATGCTGATGACCGGCACGGAGGTGGCGACCGCCTTCCACCACGGCGCGGCGCCGATCCTGCTCGTGTTCAACAACGCCATGTACGGCACGATCCGCATGTATCAGGAGCGGACCTACCCCAACCGCGTCTCCGGCACGGAACTCACTAACCCGGACTTTGCGGCGTGGATGCAAAGCTTCGGCGGACACGGCGAGACGGTGGAAACCGACGAGGAGTTCGGGCCGGCGTTCCAGCGCGCGGTGGCCAGCGGCAAGCCCGCGCTGATCGAGCTGCGGCAGAACCCGGAGCAGATCACGTCGCGGGCCACGATCAGCCAGCTTCGGGCGGGAACGGGGGTGGTCAAGCCGGAGCGGAGCTAGCCATCGGCAACTCCGCCTCCAAATCGTTCGTTAGGCCCATTTTTGGGATCGCGTCATGGCCCGAGGTTCGCGCCCGGTCTGGGAGGGGCACCTGCGCCTCTCCCTGGTTACCTGCCCGGTGTCGCTGTTCAAGGCGACCGGGGAGGGCGGGGGCGTGCACTTCCACCTGCTGCACCCGGAGACCCACAATCGGGTCAAGCAGGCCTGGAAGGACCCGACCCTGCCGGAAGGCGAGCAGGAGATTCCGCGCGGCGAGTTGCTGCACGGCTACGAGGTCGAGAAGGGCCAGTACGTCGTCATCGAGGACGAGGACATCCGCGCCATCCGGCTCGAAAGCACCAAGACGATCCAGATCGAGCGCTTCGTGGACGTCGAGACGATCGACCGGGTCTACTGGGACACGCCGTATTACATGGCCCCGGCCGGGCAGAAGGAGCTGCTCGAGCCGTTCGCGGTGATCCGCGAGGCGATGGCGCAGGCGGGGCGGGTGGCGCTGGGACGGGTGGTGATGACCGGGCGCGAGCGGATCGTGGCGATCGAGGTGCGCGGCAAGGGGTTCCTGCTGAGCACGCTCCACTCGCAGGACGAGGTGCGCAGCGATGCGGACCTGTTCGGCGCGATCCCGGACGCGCAGCCCGACCCGCAGATGATCGAGATCGCGCAGGCGATCATCGCCAAGCAGGAGGGCCCGTTCGACCCGAGCCAGTTCCATGACCGTTATGCCGAGGCGTTGCAGCAGTTGGTGATCGAGAAGTCGGAGGGCGCCATCCCGGCGCAGGAGGCGCCGGCGCCGGAGAGCAACGTGATCGACCTGATGGACGCGCTGCGCCGCAGCCTGAAGAGCGGCGCGGCGCGAGCCCGAGCCCGAGCACCGGCGAAGGCCGCGCCGCGACGGACGGCGAAGGCCAAGAAGGAGGCCGCGGCGCCGTCACCGGCCCCGAAGCGCCGAGCGGGGGGCCGGCGCGGCTGGTCTGCCCCGCTGCGTCTGCGCTCGCGCAAGTCGGCGACAAAGGCTTAGGCCGGCCGTTGTCGTCGATCGAGACCATGGTGAACTCGGCGTCCGTCACCTTGGTGCGGCCGTCGTCGTGGCGATGCAGGGTCCAGGCCTCGACGGAAAAGGCCATGGACGTGCGGCCGGTCCGGACCAACTCGGCATAGCAGCACACGATGTCGCCGACCTTCACCGGGGCGATGAAGGAGAGGTGAGAGACCGCCGCGGTTGCGACCCGGCCGCCCGACTGGCGGGAGGCGATCATCCCTGCGGCCAGGTCCATCAGCGACATGATCCAGCCGCCGAAGATGTCACCGGAAGGGTTGGTGTTGGCGGGCATAGCGAGCGTTCGGAGCTCGAGAGCTGCCGCGCGGCTCGCTCGCTGGACGGACGGTCCATCACTCGGCGGCGCTGAAGCCGCGCTTGGCGAAGATCGCGTGCGCCTGCGGCCCGGTCATGAAGGCGAGCAGGGCGCGCGCCTCCGGCCCGTCGCCGGACTTGATGATCGCGAACGGGTAGGTGATGCGGTCGTGCAAGTCCGCCGGGAACACGCCGGCGACGGCGACCTGATCGCTCGCCGCCGCGTCGGTGGCGTAGACGATGCCAGCCGGCGCCTCGCCCAGCTCGACCAGCCGCAGCGCGCTGCGCACGTCGGCGGCGCGGGCCAGGTGCGGCTCGGCCTGCGCCCAGAGCCCGAGCTTCTTGAGCGCCTGCTCGGCGTAGATGCCGGCCGGCACGTGCGCCGGGTCGCCGACCGAGAGGCGGCCGTCGTGGCCCAGCAGCGCGGCGAGGTCCATGCCGGGACCGATCGCGACCTTTCGCGCTTGCGATTTTGGGACGATCAGGACGAGCTGGTTGGCGAGCAGGTCGGCGCGGGTCCCGGGCGCGAGCAGCCCGCGCTGGTCGAGGTAGTCCATCCACTGCTCGTCGGCGGAGGCGAACAGGTTGGCCGGCGCGCCCTGCTCGATCTGCCGCGCCAGGGTCGAGCTGGCGGCCAAGGAGACGCGCGGCTTCGGGTGGCCCGCCTTTGCCCAGGCGGCGGCGATCTCGCCCATCGCCTCGTTCAGGCTGGCGGCGGCGAACACGGTCATGTCCTGGGCCGCGGCCGGCAGCGGCAGCAAGAGGGCGAGGCCGGCCAGGAGCGCGCGTCGGTTCATGGTCCATCGGTGCGCGATCCTCCATGGCGGAGCGCCGGTGCGCCAATTACAAAGGCGTGGAGCCGGTCGGGAGAGCACCCATGATGAAGCTGAGCGCGCGGAACCAGATCAAGGGACGCATCACCTCCGTCGTGAAAGGCGCGACCAACGGGCACGTGCACATCGACATCGGCAATGGCGTCACCGTCCATGCCTCCATCACCAACGAGGCGATCGAGGATCTGCAGCTGAAGGAGGGCGACGAGGCCTATCGCGGTGATCAAGGCGTCGGACGTGATGGTCGGCAAGTGAGGCGAAGCCTGCGCGGGCTGGTCGCGATCGAGGTGCGATAGGCGGGCGTGCGGCCGGTCGCCGGCTTCGTCCTTCTGCTGGTGCTGGCCTGGGGTTTGAGCGAGGACCGGCGGGCGATCCCGTGGCGGACGGTGCTGGCCGGGATCGCGCTGCAGATCGTGCTGGCGCTGCTGCTGATCCGGGTCGGCCCGGCGCGCGAGGCGGTGCTGCTGCTGGACCGCGGCGCCGACGCGCTGCAGCGGGCGACCGATGCGGGCACGGCGTTCCTGTTCGGCTATCTCGGCGGCGGGGCGCTGCCGTTCGCGGAGACTGCACCCGGGCGGCTCGCTGATCCTCGCCTTCAAGATCCTGCCGCTGGTGCTGGTGATCTCAGCGCGCTCTCGTCGCTGTTCTTCCACTGGGGCGTGCTGCAGCGCGGTGACGGCGGCGTTCGCCGCGGTGCTGCGGCGCTCGCTCGGGATCGACGGACCGCTCGCGCTGGCGGCTGCGGTGCACATCTTCGTCGGCATGATCGAGGCGCCGCTGCTGATCCGGCCCTATCTGATGGGCCTGCAGCGGGGCGAGCTGTTCGCCACCATGACCTGCGGCATGGCGGGGGTGGCGGGCACGGTGATGGTGATCTACGGCGCGGTGCTCAACCCGGTGGTGCCCAACGCGCTGGCCACGATCATCGTCGCCTCCGTGATCAGCACGCCGGCGGCGCTGGCGGTGGGCGCGCTGATGGTGCCGTGGGCGCGGCCCGAGCGCGGCCGGGCGGCGGCGATGACGCGGGAGGACGAGGCGGTCAGCAGCCTCGACGCGCTGGTGCGCGGGACCGCCGCGGGGGTGGGCCCGCTGGTCGGGATCACGACGACGCTTGCTGGTGACGGTCGCGCTGGTCGCGCTGGTCAACGACGGGCTCGGCCATGCTGCCCGGCGGCTGGACGCTGCAGTCACTGCTCTCCTACCCGCTGCGGCCGGTGGTGTGGCTGATCGGGGTGCCGTGGGACAGTCCGGGCCGGCGGCGCTGCTGCTCGGGACCAAGACGATCCTGAACGAGTTCGTGGCCTATCTGTCGCTCGCCGGCGACGGCGGGACGGCTCTCGACCCGCACTCGCGGCTGATCATGACCTATGCGATGTGCGGGTTCGCCAATTTGGGCAGCCTGGGCATCCTGGTCGGCGGCCTGGCAGCCATGGTGCCGGAGCGGCGCGCGGAGGTGGCGCAACTCGGCGCGCGCTCGGTGCTGTCGGGGACGATCGCGACGTGCTTGAGCGGAGCGGTGGCGGGTGCTGCTGAGGATCCTTCGAGCGGTCATTGCGTTCATGGACCATGCGTTCAGCTAGAATGACTTGGGTGCAGCCGGCGAAGGCGAGGTCTGGACGATCGTGAGACATGCACGACGAACAGCCAAGGCGATCGCCGATCAAGCGTCGGTCTTGTAGACTCGACCAGCTTGATGCGGATGATCCAGCGCTGTCGGCGAACTCGATGGCTCAGGTAGACGACGACGTTCGTGACCTGACGGCTGTTCGCCGGCGAACGGGCTGGCGGGTTACGTGTGGGCGACACCGTGTCACCGCATCTGCACGGGATTTGCATATCCTGATGGTCCGGCTACGACGTGTGCCAAGCTCGGCCCGAGAATGCGGACGAGACTGCGATTGCGCGCTTGGATCGGTTGCGGACCGTCCGGCTCGGTCGAGAAGCACGCCGGCTGCGCCTTGCGCGAGGGTTGGCACCTGTCCGCCTGAACGAGTCGCGATGAACGAATTGCGCGTGCTCTCCACGATGGGCCTGGCCGGCGTGCTGCGGGCGTTCGGGCCGGAGTGGGAAGGCGAGCATGGAACAAAACTCGACGCCGAGTTCATGCCCACCGTCCGGCTGCTCGAGCGCATCCGGGACGGTGAGCGGGGCGATGTCGCGATCCTCACCGACGACGGGCTCGATGCGCTGATCGGAGAGGGCGTGGTCGAGGGCCGGGTCGACCTGGCGCGGTCCTACGTCGGCGTCGCGGTCCGCGCCGGCGCGCCGCATCCGGACATCTCGACCCGGCAGGCGTTCATCGACGCGCTGCTCGGGGCGCGCTCGGTCGTCATGTCGAAGGCGGGGGCGAGCGGGATCTTCATGGCCGGGCTGCTGGAGCGGCTCGGGATCGCGGACGCGGTCCGGCCCAAGGCGACCATCCTCGCCAGCGGGTTCACCGCCGAACTCGCCGCCTCCGGGGAGGCCGAGCTGGCGATCCAGCAGGTGAGCGAATTGCAGGTCGTGCCGGGGGTGGAGATCGTCGGGCGCATCCCGGCGGAGCTGGGCGGCGTCAGCCTGTTCGCGGCCGGGCTGTTCCGCGGCGCGCCGCAGAGAGAGGCGGGGCAGGCGCTGCTCGACGCCCTGGCCGACCCGGCGCGCGCCGAGCTCTATCGAGGCTGCGGCCTCGAGCCAGTTGGCACGGCGGCGCCGATCCAGGCATAGTGCTCCGCAACGGCCCAGCGAGGGACGATGGGGGAGAACGTAGCCGTCAGCGGGGCCGCAGCCCCGGCGCATCGCGTGGCGCTGGTCGCCGCCGCGCGACACCTGGCTCGTCCGCCTGTTCGACTACAAGCCGTTCCTGGCCACGCTGTGCCTGCATCCCCGCGATCGGCCTGCTGGTCGTGTTCCTCACCTACCCGCTCGGCCTCGGCGTGTTCCTCGCCTTCACCGACACGCGGATCGGCCGGCCCGGCGTCGTGGATCGGGCTCGAGAATTTCGACAGCCTCTGGCACGACAGCGTGTTCTGGCTGAGCGTGACCAACACGCTGTTCTACACGGCGCTGGCGACGGTCGGGAAATTCGGGCTCGGCCTCTGGCTCGCGCTGCTGCTCAACAACAACATCCCGTTCAAGTCGCTGCTGCGCGCGATCGTGCTGGTGCCGTGGATCGTGCCGACCGTGCTCTCGGCGATCGCCTTCTGGTGGATCTACGACCCGCAATTCTCCATCATCTCCTACGTGCTGAAAGGGGCGGGGCTGATCAGCACCAACATCGACTTCCTCGGCCAGCCCTGGCACGCGCGGCTCAGCCTGATCGCGGCCAACATCTGGCGCGGCATCCCGTTCGTGGCGATCAGCCTGCTGGCCGGGCTGCAGACCATCTCGCCCTCGCTCTACGAGGCGGCGCTGCTCGACGGCGCCACGCCGTGGCAGCGCTTCCGCCGCATCACCGTGCCGATGCTGATGCCGGTGCTCTCGGTGGTGCTGACCTTCTCCGTGCTGTTCACCTTCACCGACTTCCAGCTCGTCTACGCCATCACCCGCGGCGGCCCGGTGAACTCGACGCATCTGATGGCGACGCTGGCCTTCCAGCGCGGCATCCCCGGCGGGCAGCTCGGCGAGGGGGCGGCGATCGCGGTGGCGATGATCCCGTTCCTGGTGGTCGCCACGCTGCTCAGCTATTTCGGCCTGGCCGGCGGCGCTGGCAGCAGGGGGAAGGCGATGACTGACGCCGCCGCGCTCGAGACGCCGCCGCCCGCGCTGCCGGCGCGCGAGCGGCAGGGGGCGATCAACTGGGACAGCGTGCCGCGCCGGATCGTCACGCTCTACGTGCCGCTGGCCGTGTTCGTGTTCGTGCTGCTGTTCCCGTTCTATTGGATGGCGATCACGACGTTCAAGCCGAACAACGAGCTGTACGACTACAAGAACCACAACCCGTTCTGGATCGGCTCGCCCACGCTGCAGAACGTCAAGAAGCTGCTGTTCGACACCGATTACCCGCAATGGCTGCTGACCACGATGGAGATCGCGGTCGCGGCGACGGCGATCTCCCTGTTCTGCAGCGTGCTCGCCGCCTACGCGATCCAGCGCTTGCGCTTCCGCGGCAGCAACTGGGTCGGGCTCGCGATCTACCTCGCCTACCTGGTGCCGCCGTCCATCCTGTTCATCCCGCTGGCGACCATGGTGTTCCAGCTCGGCCTGTTCGACAGCCCGCTCGCGCTGATCCTGACCTACCCGACCTTCCTGATCCCGTTCTGCACCTGGCTGCTGATCGGCTACTTCAAGTCGATCCCGTACGAGCTGGAGGAATGCGCACTGATCGACGGCGCCTCGCGGCTGCAGATCCTGCGCCGGATCACGCTGCCGCTGGCCGTGCCGGGCCTGATCAGCGCGGGGATCTTCGCCTTCACGCTGTCCTGGAACGAGTTCATCTACGCGCTCGCCTTCATCCAGTCGTCGGAGAAGAAGACGGTGCCGGTCGCGGTGCTGACCCAGCTCGTGCAGGGCGACGACTACCAATGGGGCGCGCTGATGGCCGGCGCGCTGTTCGGCTCGCTGCCGGTCGCGCTGCTCTACTCCTTCTTTGTCGAGTACCTATGTCAGCTCGCTGACTGGAGCCGTCAAAGAATGATGCAGCTGTTCGGGTTCTGGCGATCGCTCGCGACCTACCGCGTCCGGATCGCGCTCAACCTGAAGGGGATCCAGGTCCCGGAGACCATGATCGACCTGGACCGCGGCGACCAGCATCAGCCGGAGTTCCGCAAGCTCAACCCGATGGGCGCGGTGCCAGCGCTGATCCTGGAGGACGGGACGGTGCTGACCCAGTCGCTCGCGATCCTCGAATGGTTGGAGGAGACGGAGAAGGTCCCGGCGCTGCTGCCGCTCGACGCGGTCGGGCGGGCGCGGGCGCGGATGTTGTGCGCGATCACGGCCGCCGACACGCACCCGCTCGTGGTCCCGCGCGTGCAGGCCTATCTCGGCCGGACCTGGGACGAGCCGGCCCGCATCGCGTGGAACCGGCACTGGTTCACGAAGGGGCTCGAGGCCTACGAGGCGCAGGTCGGCGATGGTCCGTTCTGCTGCGGCGAGGAGCCCGGGCTCGCCGATGCATGCCTGGCGAGCCACATGGCCGGCGCGAAGCGGTTCGGGGCCGATCTGGAGCCGTTCGCTGCGGTGCGGCGCATCCACGATGCCTGCATGGCGCGGCCGGAGTTCGCCCGCGCTCACCCGCTCCGCCAACCCGGCGCTCCTGCCGCCTGAACCGCGGGCAAGAGGGCGGCAACCGAGGCCGCCCTCTCCCCCAGCGCCGGGTCCTCGCTCGGTTTTGGAACGCCCGCCAATACCTAACCGCAGGTTGTGGACCGCGCAAGTCGTTCGCTCAAGCTTGAGATCAGACCGGCTTGCCGGTGAGCTCGCCCTCAATGGCGGCCATCAGCGCCGGGCTGCCCGGTTCGACCTTCGAGCGGTAGGTTCCCTTGATCGAGCCGTCACGGCCGACCAGGACTTTATTGAAATTCCAATCCGGCTCCCAGTCGCGCGCGCGCCGCACCCAGGCATAGAACGGCATCGCGTCTGGTCCGCGGACGTGGGCGATCTCGGTCATGGGGAACTCGACGCCGTAGGTGAGGTCACAGAACTGCTTGACCGCGCCGTTGCTGTCGCTCTCCTGGCCGAAATCCTGGCTCGGGATGCCGATCACTGTCAGTCCGCGCCCGCCGAGATCGCGGTTCAGCTTCTCCAGCGCCTCATACTGGTAGGTGAACCCGCAGAACGAGGCGGTGTTGACCACCAGCAGGACCCGGCCGCGATAGGAGGCGAAGTCGAGCGTGCCGCCATCGAGCGAGGGGAAGCTGAAATTCCACGCAAGCTGCTCCGGTGCCGCCGCGCCAAGCGCGCCGAGAAAGGCCGCGCCCAGAACGCTCCGTCTGCCGAGGTCCGCCATGTCCCTGTCTCCAGCACGCCTGTGGAGGACATAGCACGCGCGACCCGAGTTCAAGCGGCATGAGCGGGCCCTCCCCGCGGATCGGGACCTCCGGTTGGAGCTACGGGCACTGGCGCGGCGCGTTCTACCCGGAGAAGCTGCCCGCCAAATCCTGGTTCCGCTTCTACGCCGAGCGGTTCGACGCCTGCGAGCTGAACGGCAGCTTCTACCGGCTGCCGAGCGAGGCGGCGGTGGCGGGCTGGGCGAACGCGGCGCCGCCGGGATTCCTGTTCGCCTGGAAAGTGTCGCGCTACCTGACCCACGCCAAGAAGCTGCGCGACCCGGCCGACAGCCTGGCCCTCATCTTCGGCCGCATGCGCGGCCTCGGCGCACATGCGGGGCCGGCGCTGTTCCAGCTCCACCCGGGGATACGGCGCGACGACGAGCGGCTCGAAACGCTCTTGCAGCAACTGCCGACGGACTTCCGCCACGCCATCGAGTTCCGGCACCCGAGCTGGTACGCCGACGACGTGTTCGCGCTACTCGAGGCGCATGGCGTCGCCTTCTGCATTTCCGATCACCACGACGCGCCCTCGCCCTGGGTGGAAACGGCGCCGCTGGTCTATCTGCGCGGCCACGGCCCGGCGGGCGATTACCGGGGCGCCTATCCCGAACCAACGCTGGCCGACTGGGCGCAGCGGACCCGGGCGGCCCGTGATGCTGGGCGGGAGGTCCATGCCTATTTCGACAACGACATCGGCGCCGAGGCGCCGCGCGACGCGGAGCGGCTCAAACGGATGCTGGAGTGATCAGCGGCTCGGGGCGGTGCCGGTGTTGGCGGGCCGCATCCCGGGCGCGCCCGCGCCGGTGCCGGAATTGCCGGCATCCGTCGCGACCGAGTCCGAGGCCCCGGCCCGGCCGGGAATGCCGTAGCCGGGCCCGCCCGGCTCGCTCCGCGGCGTGCCCGGCCCGTTGACCTGGGAGTGGACGCCGGACCCGAGGTCGGGGACCGTTCCGCCGCGCGCGGTTTCGGACGCGCCCGGCACTTGGGCCGACGCCGCGGCTCCGAGCCCGCCGAATATGAATGCTGCCATCAGGAGTGCCCGCATGCCGTCCGTCCCGTTCTCATGCCCGCAACGGCCCGGCCGAGACTTCCGTTCAGCGGCGGGCGGGCATTCCTGCGTGAGCCGCCTCACCAGCTGCGGCGTGGTCGTGGCCGCCGGCGGACGGGCGGATCCTGGTCGCTCAGGCGAGCGTCTCGCCGCGCTGGGACATTCCCAAAGGGCCTGGCCGAACCGGGCGAGGGCTGGGCGGAGGCCGCCGCGCGCGAGCTGCGCGAGGAAACCGGGCTACTGGCCGACCCGGCCGCCCTGCGCCCGCTCGGCGTCCACCGCTACCTGCCGGCCAAAGACCTGGCGCTGTTCGCCTGGCGGCCGCTCGCGGCCCCGGACCCGGCCCGCTGCGCTGCACCTCGATGTTCCGCGACCGGCGCGGCCGGCTGGTCCCCGAGTTCGCCCGCTTTGCGTTGCTGCCGTGGGACGAGGCGCTGGAGCGCGTGGGCAAGAACATGGCCCGCGTGCTGCGCGAGTCGGTCCTGCGCGCGCGCTGCTCGAGACCGGGTCTACCTGGATGTGAGCCTGGAGCCGCAGGAGGACGACGGGCGCTAAGCGCCCGCCGTCAGCTGTTTGCTACCGCTCCAAGCACATGGCGACGCCCATGCCGCCGCCGATGCAGAGCGTGGCCAGGCCCTTCTTGGCGTCGCGGCGCTGCATCTCGTGCAGCAGCGTCGTCAGGATCGCGGGCGCCGGAGGCACCGATCGGGTGGCCGATCGCGATCGCCCCGCCATTCACGTTCACGTTCTGAACGTTCCAGCCCATGTCCTTGTTGACCGCGCAGGCCTGGGCGGCGAAGGCCTCGTTGGCCTCGATCAGGTCCAGCTCGCTCTCCGACCAGCCCGCGCGCTTGAGCGCCTTGCGCGAGGACGGGATCGGGCCGGTGCCCATCACCGCCGGGTCGACGCCGGCCGTCGCGAAGCTCGCGATCCGCGCGAGCGGGGTGAGCCCGCGGCGCTCGGCCTCCTTGGCCGACATGACCACCAGCGCGGCGGCGCCGTCATTGATGCCGCTGGCGTTGCCGGCCGTCACCGTCCCGTCCTTGGAGAAAGCGGGCCGAAGCTTGGCCATCGTCTCCGCCGACGCGTCGTGGCGGATGTACTCGTCGTCGGCCACCACCGTGTCGCCCTTGCGGCCCTTGATGGTCACCGGCGCGATCTCGTCCTTGAACTTGCCGGCCTTCTGCGCCGCGCTCGCCTTCTGCTGGCTCGCGGCGGCGAACTCGTCCTGCTGCTGGCGGGTGATCTGATACTTGGTCGCCACGTTCTCGGCCGTGGTGCCCATGTGGTAGCCGTGGAACGCGTCCCACAGCCCGTCCTTGATCATGGTGTCGATCAGGCCGAGGTCGCCCATCTTGGTGCCCTGGCGCAGATAGGCGGCGTGGGTCGACTGGCTCATGCTTTCCTGGCCGCCGGCGACCACGATGTCGCTCTCGCCGGTGCGGATCTGCTGCGCGGCCAGCGCCACCGTGCGCAGCCCGGAGCCGCACACCTGGTTCACGCCGAACGCGGTCGCGCTGTCCGGCACGCCGGCTGCGCGCGCGGCCTGGCGGGCGGGGTTCTGGCCTTGCGCCGCGGTCAGGACCTGGCCCAGGATGACCTCGTCGACGTCGCCCGCGTCGACGCTTGGCGCGCTCGAGCGCCGCCTTGATGGCTTCTGCGCCGAGCACGTGCGCGGGCACGCTGGCGAACGCGCCGTTGAAGCTGCCGACCGGCGTGCGTACCGCCGAGACGATGACGACGTCTTCCATTTTGACCCTCCCTGGGCATTGTCGTGCCTAGAGATAAGGGCTCGGGACGCCTCCAGCCAGCCCAGCGCGGCGCAACACCGCGCCGCGAAAGGTCTCTTGCTTTCATGCTGCAAGTGCGTGATAAGGTGGGACTAGAGGATAACCGAGGTTAGCATGACCGACACGCCGCAAGACTCGTCCGGACAGCCGCCCGTCGCCGCGCAGTCGTCGGAAGCCGCGCTCGCGCCGGTCGTGGTGAAGAAGTATGCCAATCGCCGGCTCTACAACACCGAGACGTCCAGCTACATCACGCTGGACAACCTGGCGGAGATGATCCGAGGCGGCCGAGACTTCGTTGTTTACGACGCCAAGTCCGGCGAGGACATCACGCGCGGCGTGCTGACCCAGATCATCGTCGAGGAGGAGGGCAAAGGCACGGCGATGCTGCCGACCACCTTCCTGCGCCAACTGATTGGGTTCTATGGCGGCAGCCTGCAGGGCGTGGTGCCGCGCTATCTCGAGCACACCATGGCGAGCTTCGCGCGCCAGCAGCAGCAGGTGCGGCAGATGATGGAGCGGACGCTCAGCCCGTTCCTGCCGACCGGCGTGGAGGAGATGAGCCGGCAGAACATGGTCATGTTCGAGCGCGCGATCAGCATGTGGAACCCGTTCCACCGCGCGAGCGAGCCGGACACGGCCAGTCAAGCCGAGCCCAGCCAGGCCGAGCCCAGCCAGGCCGAGCCCGAGTCAGGCCGAGCCGCCGCTCGCCCTCGAAGCGGCCGAGCGCGAGGAATTGGACCGTCTGCGCCAGGAGGTGGAAAGCCTTCGCCATCAGCTCGCCGCCGCCCACGCCGCGGCGGTGGTGCCGCAGGCCGAGACGGCGGCGGTCCCGAGCAACGCCCCCGAGAACGTGCTGGCCGACCCGGCCCCGGACCTCAACGGTGCGCTCAAGCCGCAGCGCCGGCCTGCCCGCAAGGCGACGGCCTGATCGCAGGCGACGGTTACGGCCAGGCGAGCGGGGGGACGCGCAGCAGCGGATAACGCGCCACGCTGAGGATGCCGCGCGACAGCACCACCGGCAGGTGCACACTTTTGCCGCCGCTGGGCGCGGAGAGCACGGCGAGCACCGCCTTGGCCGCCGAGGCCGCCGGGCCCGGAACCGCGCCGGAGCGAGCCAAGGCATCGAGCAGGTCGGGCAGACCGCTCGCGTCCACCGTTCCCGCCGCGTCCGGCTGAAGCTGGTCGTCGAGCCCAACCGAGCCCTGGCCGAGGGCGGCGAGCGGGCCCCAGCGGAGGCTCGCCGGGCCGAGTGCCACGCGCCCGCCCGCATCCCGCCAGGCCCGTGCGCTCGCGTCCGGAGTCGGCGCGTTCGGGAAAGGGCGTGTGGTGACGGCGGTCACGTGCAGCGCGTCCACTTGCGGTGACAGGGCGCCGCCCGATCCGTTCGGGAGGGCGATTCCGGTGAGGTCGGCGTCGACCCCGGTCGGCATCAGGGCGAGGTCGATGGCGCTGATGCTCAGCGTCCCGGCTGCGAACCGGCGCCTGGAGCTCACGGAGAGAGACGCGCGCCGGGTCGCGGCCCCTCAGGTCGAAGGTCGCCTCCGTGCGGGCGGTAAAGGCGAAGGGCGACAGGCCAGAGGCCGCGACGCGCTGGTCGCCGTCGGCGGCGGCGACCAGCACGGTGGGTCGGTCAAGGCCGATTCGGAGCCTGAGCGCGTTCGCGGCCCAGGCGAGATCGGGCGGAAACACCAGAGGGCCCGCCATGCAATGCGAATGGCGCGAACCGGACCTCGGCGGCGAGTGGCCAGCCGGTCCAGTGCGAGGGGCCCAGATCCGCCGTCCAGCCGTTCGCCTCGGCCTGTGCGGCCATGTCGCGCGCGTCGGCCTCGAGGCGGGCGCAAGCGAAAGCCAAGCCCCGTATCGATCGCCAGAACCAACAAGACCAGGACGGCGAGCAGCTACGAGCCAGGCGGCGCCGGCGCGGGCGAGGGGCAATCAAAGGAAAGCCGATTGACGGTCGATACGTCGCATTTCTTGCAACTCGTCCACAGCGCTGATGGTTTACACACGGCTGTGAGCCGCGTCACGGATTCTTAACAATTCCGATCTTTGCAATTTCGTTGTAAATGATCAGAGCCCAGGCAAAATTTCAAGTGGGTTATCGCCATTTCGCCCGCCAAGTAGCGCTTGGAATCGAATCACTTCCGCATGTCGCTCCGGGCCGCCCGCCCCGGCCACCAGACCGCCCACGATGAGCAGAGGCATCCCGCCCGGACCGGCCCTGTTCGACTTCATCCACTTACTTATCCACAGGTGGCGTGACCAGGCGTGCATCGCGCCATCGACGACGCAACTCGGCCACAAGCTCTTTTTGCGGAAGGTCGGGCGCGATCGGTTCGCCGACATGGAGTTGAACACAGCCGGGCCGTTTGCGGAAGGCCCGGCGGCCCCAGTAACGGCCCGAGTCGGTCGCTACCGGAATGATCGGCAAGCCGGTGCGGGCCGCGATCATCGAGAAACCGCCCGCAATTCCGGCTCCTGGCCGAGCTCGACCCGCGTGCCTTCAGGGAATATCACGATTTGCCGTTTGGTCGGCCTTCGCACGCTCGGCCGCGCGCAGCAGCTTGCGCACCGAGGCCACGGATGCGCCGCGGTCGAGCGGGATCTGGCCGGCTGCGAGCAGCATCGGCCCGAACAGCGGGATGCGGGCGAGCTCCGCCTTGAAAACGTAGCTCACCCTCGGCACCAAGTTGACCCAGACCAGCGTGTCGAACGCCGATTGGTGCTGGGAGACGATCAGCGCCGGGCCGCGCGGGAGATTGGCTTCGCCCGTCACCCGCACATGGATGCCGCAGATCGTCCGCGCGCCGGCCAGCACGCTACGGGCCCAGAACTGCGCGAACGGCAATGCCCGGCGCGGCGCGAATGCGCGGACGAACACGCCGACCACGCCAAGGACGAAGGTGATGCCGAAGAACCACAGGTTGAACACGGCCGAGCGCAGCAGGATCACGGAGTGCTCCAGCCCGGGATGAGCCGATGCAGGCCGATGCCGGACCGCGAGCAGCTTGTCGTACTCGTTGGCGAGCAGGCGCAGCGTGGCCGGGTCCGGCGGGCCGCGCATCGCGGGCGGCTGCACCGGATCGGGCAGCAGCTCGACGCCCGGGAGGTCATGACCGATCTCCCGCAAGGCGCGCGGCATGTGGTAGCCGGCGGTGACGACGATCAGCCGGTGCACGCCGTTGCGGCGGGCCCAGGCGGCGGTCTCGGCCGCGTTGCCGACCGTCGTGGTGGCGAGGTGGCCGAGCGTCACGCGGTCGCCCAGCGTCGCCGGGTCGAGCTGCACCCGGTGCGCCAGTTCCGCCATCTCCGCCCCGCGGCCCACGCCGGAGACGAGCAGCGCCGGCGCCTTGCCCTCCGCCAGGAGGTGCAGGGCGCGTTCGATCCGGTCGGCGCCGCCGGTCAGCACGACGATCCCGTCCGCGGGCTCCGGAGCCGGCGCGACCCGGCGGGATTCACGGTCGTAGGCGTCGAAGCCGACCGCCCAGGCCGCGCCGAGGAGGAGCGGCGCGAGCAGGACGGGGACGGCCGCCCGGACGATCACGGCAGCCGCCGCAACCAGCGTCGGACCGTGCCCTGTGCCGTCGCCCAGCCGATTGCGGCCGCGAGCAGCGGCAGGGTGGGCAGCGCCGCCCAGAGGCTCAGCGGCAGCGCGGCCAGCCCGGCGCCGATCCCGCCGGCCGTCTCCACCCCGCCAAACGGGGCGAGCAGGGCGGCAAGCCCGGCCAGCACCGGTAACGCCGCCACCGCGCCCACGGCCGCGCCGACCGCCGCCAACCGAGTGGCCCGGCTCGCGAACCGGGCGGCGATGTAGCCATCCGTGGCGCCCAGCCCATGCACGGTCTCGATCGCGCCCCGCCTTGCCGCGAGACCGGCGCGGGTGGCCACGGCGATCACCGAGACAGCGACGAAGCCCACGATCGCCAGCGCGAGCGCGGCGCAGGCTTGCAGGCTGCGCGCCAAAGTCCCGAGCCGCCCCACCCAGCGGTCCTGTTCCTCCGCCAGCGTGCCCGGCGCCGCCAACTCCAGCGCCGCCGTGAGCGTCCGCGCGCTCTGGCCCAGGCGCCGCGCAGCCGGACCTCGATGACGGCGGGCAGGGGCACGGCGATCCGGCCGGCGCCCGCGCCGAGCCAGGGCCGGAGCAGGGCCTCCAGCTCGTCCTGACGGAGCACCCGCGTCTCGCCGATCCCGGGCATACCGGCGAGGGCGGCGCCGACCCGGGCCAGCCGCGTCCCGCCGCCGCCCGGCGGCCTCCGCCTCCGGCCGCGGCACCTGCACGGTCAGCAGCCCGGCCGCGCCGCCCTGCCAGTGACGCGCCAGCGCGGCGGCGCCCACCGCGCCGGCGAGCGCCAGCGCCGCCAGGAACGCCATCGCCGCCACCAGCGACGGCAGCAGCCGGTCGGACAGCGCGCGCTTCACGCCGAGATCGTCGAACCCGGCGGGGCGGAGCAGCTTCCGCCTAGTCGTCACGGACCAAGTGCCCCTCCAGCAGCCGAAGCGTGTGCGCCGGGTAGCGCTGGACCAGCGAAGTCGTTGTGCGTCGCGATCACCACCGTCGTCCCAAGCCGGTTCATCTCCTGCAGGAGCTGCATCAGCCGCTCCGCTTGCACCTCGTCGAGATTGCCCGTGGGCTCGTCGGCCAGCAGCAGCAACGGGCGGGCGACCACGGCGCGGGCAATCGCGACCCGCTGCTGCTCGCCGCCGGACAGTTCCTCCGGGTGCGCGGCGAGCTTGCGCGAGAGCCCGACCCAGCTCAGCAGCTCGATCGCGTCGACCCGGATCTGCCCCTCCGTGCGCCCGGCGATGCGGAGCGGCAGGGCGACGTTGTCATAGACGGAGAGGTGCGGCAGCAGCCGGAAATCCTGGAACACCATGCCGATCCGGCGGCGGAGGAAGGGCAGGTCGGCCCGCTGCGCGTCGCCGATGTCCTGACCGAGCAGGATCAGCCGGCCCTGGCTCGGAAGGGCCGAGAGCGACAGGAGCCGAAGCAGGCTCGTCTTGCCCGCCCCCGACGGCCCGAGCAGCCATCGGAACCCTCCCTCTTCAACCTCGAAGCTCACGTCCCGCAGGACCGGCGTCATCGCCTGGCCGGTTCCGTAGTTGAGCCCGACCTCCTCCAGCCGCACCATATCCGAATCGCTGTCTCGTCCGCCGCGACGTTCTGCCACGGCGAGCGCCCGGCCGGAACCACCCCCATTGTTCCGGGACTGTTCACGGCCGCCTGGCAAAGGTATCACCGGGCAGCCATGAGGATTGTTTGCCCGGCCTGTACTGCCGCCTATGAGGTGCCCGAGGATCGCCTGCATCCCGGCCAGGTTGTCCGCTGTGCGCGTTGCGGCGCGGATTGGACGCCGCTGCAACCGGAGGAGATGGCCGGCGCCCGATTGCTGCACCCGAGCCGCCGGCGCCGATCGCCGACCCGCCGCCGCCGATTCCGGGCCCATTCCCGCGCCGATTGCCGCCGAAAGCATGCCTGCGCCGAGCCGGCGCCGCCCAACCGCGCTTGCTGCCGCCTGGGTGCTCAGCGTGGTCGTCCTGCTCGGGCTGGGATGGGGTGCGTTCGCGGCGCGCGGACCCGATCATGCACGCCTGGCCGCCAAGCACCCGCGCTCTATGCCGCGTTCGGCCTGGCCACGCCCTAGCGGTTAGAAGGGCTTGAGCAGCCGGTCGATATAGTCGAGCTCCGGCTGCGGCCGGGTCCGGTCGGCGCCGCGGCGGCGCAGCTCCTCCTGGATTTCGCGGGTGCGGGCCTGCTCCATCTCGTCGGGCACGCGGACGTCGCCGGCGTCGGTGGCGCCCGAGGTGCCCTGGTGCAGCGGGCGGCCAAGCGGGTCGCGGCGGGCACTGCGGCGCTGCCCGTTGCCGGACTCGTCGCCCGGCCGCGGGCCGTTGGTGAGCCCGTCGCCGTTGTCCGTGCTGTAGGCGTCGCCGTTGCTGCCGTCCTGCAACTCGCCCTCCTCGCCCTCTTGGCCCTGGCCGACGCCGAACTGCCGCGCGAGCTGCTGCCCCATCTGCCGGCCGCCCTTCTGCAACGCCTCGATGGCGCGCTTCTCGGCGCTGCCGGCGGCGGCATCGCGGCCGTCAGCGAGTGCCTGCGCCGCGTCGCGCATGGCCTGGTCGGCCTCGCCGAGCGGGGCCGGCACCTCGCCGGTCAGGTCGCCGAAGCGCTGCATCAGCTCGCCGAGCGCGCGGCGCATCGCCTGCTGCGACTTCGTGTCGCCGGCGCGCTGCTGGCCGGGCTGCGGCGGCCGGCCTGAGCCTGCGACTGCTGGCCCGGCCGCGGCTGCGGCTGCGGCCTGCCCGGCAGTTGGGGCGGTTCGGCGGAGCGGGTCGCGCTGCGGTCGAGCAGCTGACCTTCCCGCTGCACCATGTCCTGAACCGCGTCGGTCTGCTCGCGCCCGCGTTGGCGACCCTCGGCACGGCGCCGCTCACGTTCCTCGCCGGTTTCCGGCCGGGCGTTCTGGAGCTGCTGCAGGAGCTGCTCGAGTTGGGCCATCTGCTGGCGCGCGTCGTCCATGCGGCCCTCGCGCAGCAACTGCTGAAGCTGCTGGGCGAGGCGGTCGAGGTCGCGGGCGCTCGTGTGCGGCAGGTTCGGGTCGAACGGCATCTCCGTGCCGTCGCGCTTGGCCTGCTCGGCCAGCGCCTCCAGATGCTTCTGGATCGCGTCCCGGAGTTCCTGGATCCGGCGGTCGATCTCCGCCTTGTCCGCCGGTTCCGGCCGGTTCGGGTCCAGCGCGTCGCGCATCGCCTGGCGCGCCTGCTCGAGCGCGCGCGCCGTCCGCTCGACGCCGCCCTCCTCGAGCGCCAGCGCCATCTGCCACATGCGCTCCTGCGCCTCGTCGATCGCCTCCTGGCCGTCGCCGTCGGCGAGCAAGGCCGAGAGCGCGCGCAGGTTGAGCAGGATCCCGGTGGCGTTGTCGAACGAGTTCAGGCTGGTCGGCGATGGCGTCGAGCGTCATGCGAGCCGGCCGGCGCTCGTCCGGGGTGAGGCTGAGCTGGCGGCGGATGGCGATCAGCGCCCGCGCCACCGGGTGGTGGAACGGCCGCTCCGGCAGGGTGAACTCGGCCGGCGCGCTCCGCCCGGCCTGGCCGAGCGCGTCCTTGGCGACGAGGCGGGCGATGACCGGCAGGCCGGCCCAGGGATGGGCGGTGAGGTCGGGGACCACGACGCCATGCGCCGTCTTCGGGCTGCCGGACAGCGGGGCGGTGACGACGAGCGGGTCGGCATCCGGCCGGTCGCGCAGCCGCAACTCGACGGCGACGGAGGTCACGCCGTAATCGTCGACGGCCTGCCAGGCGAAGCGGCTTTGCAGAGTCTGACGGCCGCCGACGACGTTGGGGCCGGGCGGCTCGGTGAAGGCCGGGACCGGCGCCTGGTCGGGGATCATCGTCAGCGTCCAGGCGGCCAGCGTGCCGCCGCGGCGCTCCAGCACCACGCGGTCGCGGCCGGCTTCGCCGGTGCCCAAGTCGCGCTCGCCCTGCCAACTCGTGGCGTCGAGCGCGCGCAGGGGCTCGGAGGCGCCGTTCACGGCCAGCGCCGGCTCGCCGCTGCCGCCGGTGACGCTCGCGGTCAGGTGCGACCCGGCGGGGACGCGCAGCTCCGCGGTGTCCGTGTGCAGCAGCAACGGGGGCAGGCCGGTGTAGGCCGGCGGCGTGATCCAAGCCTGGACCTGCGTGCCCGGCCCGGCGGCGCTCGCGGGCAGCGTCGGCAGGATCGCGCGCAACAGCCGGGACGGGGCGTCGGGCCCGGCAATGGCGAGGCAGGCCACGAACGCGACCAGCAGGCCGCCGCGCAGCGCCCACACGTCCTGCGACGCGAGGCCGGGCCGCGGCACGCCAACGCGGAGGTTGGCGAGCTGCGCGGCCAGACGCTGGACGTGGACGCGCCACAGCATCTCCTGCTCGGGCGTCGGGTCGACCGGCTGGTCGCCGAGCGTCGCGAGCGGCCGGTGGCGCAGACCGCTCTCGCGCTCGAGCCGCCGGTCCGCCAGCGCGGCGGTCGGGCGGCTGACCCGGCGAAGGCCGCGCCACAGCAGCGCCGCGGCGGCTAGCAGGGCGGCGATCAGCAGGAGGAGCCGCGGCCAGGGATCGAGCAGCGCGGGAACGTCCAGCAGGCCGAGGCAGAGATAGGCGCCGAGAATCCCGAGCGCCGGCCAGACGGCCGGCCAAAGCTGCTCGAACCAGAGCGCCGCGTGCGCGGCCGACCGCTTGCGCGCGAGGAGGGCGGGCTCGAGCGGCGGCCGGGTCACCTGAGCCAGTCCGGCACCGTCTCGCTGGACCAGAGCGCCTCGACCGGTTGCCGCGCCCGGATGACCGACCAGCGATCGCCGTCGACCATCACTTCGGCGGCCAGCGGGCGAGCGTTGTACGTCGAACTCATCACCGAACCATACGCGCCGGCATCGAGGATCGCCAATCGAGAGTTGCGGCGCAGCACGGGCAGCATGCGCCCGCGGGCGAACGTGTCCCCGGTCTCGCAGACCGGCCCGACCACGTCGAACGGCGCGGTCGGCGCGGCGGCGTCGATGGCGGAAACGGGGACGATGCCGTGCCAGGCCTCATACATGGCCGGGCGCAGCAGGTCGTTCATCGCCGCGTCCAGCACGACGAAACGCCGCTCGCCGGTGCGCTTGACGAGGATGACCGAGGCGAGCAGCAGCCCGGCCGGGCCGGCCAGCCAACGCCCGGGCTCGACCGCGAGCTCGACGTCCAAGCCCCCGAACGCGCCGCGGATCGCCGCGGCCAGCGCCTCGGGCGAGGCCGAGGGCTCATCGCGATAGCCGATCCCGAGCCCGCCGCCACAATCCACGGTGCGGACCGTCTGCCCCGAGGCGCGCAGCGTCGTGGACCAACTCGGCGGCGCGGCGGTAGGCGGCGCGGAACGGGCGCGGTGGACAGGATCTGGCTGCCGATGTGGAACGCGATCCCGACCGGCTCGATCCCCGGCAGCGCGGCCGCCTCCGCGTAGAGCCCCGCGGCGTCGGCATAGGCGATGCCGAACTTGTTCTCGGCCCGGCCGGTGGTGATCTTGGCATGGGTGCCGGCGTCGACGTCCGGGTTGATCCGGAGCGCGACCCGGGCGGTCCGGCCGAGGCCGGCCAGCGACCGCGGACAGCGCCTGCAGCTCCTCCGCGCTCTCCACGTTGATCTGGCCCACGCCGCGCTCGAGCGCGAGGCGGAGCTCCCAATCCTGCTTGCCGACCCCGGAGAAGACGATGTGCGCCGGGTCGACGCCGGCCAGAAGCGCGCGGTGCAGCTCGCCGCCACTGACCACGTCGGCGCCGGCGCCCGCCCTCGGCCATCAGGCGCAGGACCGCGAGGTGGTCGTTGGCCTTGACCGCGTAGTGCACGCGGGCCGGGAACGTCCCGCAGCGCATCCTGCAGCCGGCGCAGGCGCCGCGCAGCGAGCCGGCGGAGATCACCCAGGTCGGGGTCCCGACCGCATCGGCGATGGCCTGGAGCGGCACGCCCTCGACCAGCAGCCCGTCCATCGCGTGCATCGAGAGGTGCGGCCGCGCGGCGATCAGCTCGGCGGCGGTCGGGTCGGCATCGGGGAGCAGGGCGGCGGACATGCTCAGCGGGACGGATATTGGTGCGGGTAGATGATCTCGTTCGCCGGGCCGGGGGCCGACGGCGCGCCCTTCTTGCCGCAAGCGGCGAGCGCCAGCAGCGCGGCGACGAGCAGCGCAGCCCTCATCGCAGCGCCTCCTGCCAGCGCCGCGCCTGGGCCGCCACGTTCGCCGGCGCGGTGCCGCCATAGCTGGTCCGGCTGGCGACGGAGGCGTCCACCGTCAGCACGCTGAACACGTCCGCAGTGATCGCCCGGCTCCTCCGCCTGCATCTCCTCCAGGCTCAGCCCGGCCAAGATCCACCCCGCGCGCCTCCGCCCGCGCGACCAGCCGCCCGGTCACGTGATGCGCGGTCCGGAACGGCAGGCGGAGCACGCGGACCAGCCAGTCGGCCAGGTCCGTCGCCGTCGCGAAGCCGGAGCCGGCCAGCGCCCGCATCCGCGCCAGGTCCGGAGCGAAGTCCCGCACCATGCCGCCGATCGCGGCCAAGCGACAGCGAGAGCGCGTCGGCGGCGTCGAACACCGGCTCCTTGTCCTCCTGCGTGTCCTTGGCGTAGGCGAGCGGCAGCCCCTTCATCACCGTCAGCAGCGCGACCAGCGCGCCGGTGATCCGGCCGGTCTTGGCCCGCGCCAGCTCCGCCGCGTCCGGGTTGCGCTTCTGCGGCATGATCGAGCTGCCGGTGGTGAACGCGTCGGACAGGCGGATGAAGCCGAACGGCGCGCTGCACCAGATCACGATCTCCTCGGCCAGGCGCGAGAGGTGCGTGGCGCAGATCGCGGCCGCGGCGAGGAACTCGAGCGCGAAGTCGCGGTCGCTGACCGCGTCCAGCGAGTTGGCGGTCGGCCGGTCGAAGCCGAGGGCCTTCGCCGTCATCTCCCGATCGATCGGGAAACTGGTGCCGGCAAGCGCCGCGGAGCCGAGCGGGCTCTCGTTGAGCCGCGCCCGTGCGTCGGCGAGCCGGCCGCGGTCGCGGGCCAGCATCTCGACATAGGCGAGCAGGTGGTGGCCGAGCGTCACCGGCTGCGCCGTCTGCAGGTGGGTGAAGCCCGGCATCGGGTCCGCCGCGTGCTCGGACGCGCGGTCGGCCAGCGCGCGCATCACGTCGGCGACCTGCGCCTCGAGCCCGTCGATCGCGTCGCGCACCCAGAGGCGGAAATCGGTGGCGACCTGGTCGTTGCGGCTCCGCCCCGTGTGCAGCCGCTTGCCGGCCTCGCCGATCCGCTCGGTCAGCCGCGCCTCGATGTTCATGTGGATGTCTTCGAGCGCCTCCGTGAACGGGAAGCGCCCGGCCTCGATCTCGCGCCGCGATCTCCTCGAGCCCGCGCGCGATCGCCCGCTCGTCCTCGTCCGTGATCACGCCGGCCCGGGCCAGCATCGCCGCGTGCGCCCGGCTGCCGCTGATGTCCTGGCGCCAGAGCTTGCGGTCGAAGCCGATCGAGGCGTTGATGTCCTGCATGATGACGGAGGGACCGCGGGCGAACCGGCCGCCCCACTGGGCGTTCGCTTCCGCGTTGCGGGACTCGTCTTCGCTTAGGGGCACGCCATGACCTTCTTCGATCGCCGGACCCTGCTCACGGCGGCGGCGACCCTAGCGATGGCGTCTGGCGGGCGCAAACTGCTCGCGGCGACCGGGTCGATCGCGCCGAAGCTCGACGACCTCAAGCCGGCCGGGACGGAGGTGCCGGAGATCCACTTCACCCTGGCCGACGGCACGCCGAGCACGCTCGCCGACTACGCGGGCAAGGGGATCGTGCTCAATTTCTGGGCCACGTGGTGCGTGCCGTGCGTGACGGAGATGCCGACCTTGGCCAAGCTCGCCGGGCTGGTGGCGGACGCCAACGTGGTCGTGCTGCCGCTCTCGTCGGATCGCGGCGGGGCGCCCGCGATCGAGCGCTACTTCCATGAGAAGGAGATCGAGGGCCTGCCGGTGCTGCTCGATCCGCGCGGCGACGCGGCGCACGCGATCGGCGCGCGGGGCATCCCGACCACGCTGCTGATCGACGCGAAGGGCCGCGAGCGCGGCCGCTACGAGGGTGCCGCCGACTGGTCCGACCCGGCCGCCGTCGCCGCGGTCAAGGCGCTGGCGAAGTGAGTTGAACCGGCCGCTGCTGGCGCCCAACCTCCACGGTCATGACCGCAGCCTTCTTCTTCGCCGGTTCCGACGCCGCCGCCCGGCTGGCCTGGCTCCGCCGCGTCGCCTGGCTGCTGGACGGGCAGTTCGGGTTGCCGGGGACGCGGTTCCGGTTTGGCGTGAACTCGATGCTCGGCCTCTCGCCGGTGGTGGGCGACGCGGCGCTCGGGCTGATCTCGCTTTACCTCGTTTGGGAAGCCAAGCGGCTCGGCGCGCCGAACGCGCTCATAGGCCGGATGCTGGCCAACGTCGCCATCGAGGTCGCCGGCGGCTCCGTGCCCGTCCTCGGCGACTTGTTCGACATGGCGTTCAAGGCCAACCTGCGCAATCTGGACCTGCTGGAGCGCTGGCTCCGCACGGGAGCGGCTTAAGGCGCACGGATCGCCGCCCATTGGGTGCCGGCGCTCGTCTTCCTGTCCTCCTTTTGGCCGTATCGCTCCTGCTCGCTGCCTGCGCGGCGCCGACGGAGCTGGGTGCACGCGACCGGGCGCTGATCGCCGGCCGGACCTTCGTCGTCACCGGCGCGTCCAGCGGCATCGGCGAGGGCGCGGCGCTGAAGCTCGCCGCCTATGGCGGCAACGTCGTGCTCGCGGCGCGGCGGGCCGACGTGCTGGAGGCGGTCGCGCGGCAGGCGCGGGCCTATGGCGCCCAGGCGCTCGCGGTGCCCGACCGATGTGAGCCGGCCGGAGGCGGTCCAGCATCTCGCCGACGCCGCCATCGCCCGGTTCGGGCGCATCGACGCCTGGATCAACGACGCCGCGGTCGCCGCGATCGGCCGCTTCGACGAGGTCCCGCTCCGCGACCACGCCCGGGTCGTCGACGTGAACCTGAAAGGATACATCTACGGCAGCTACGCCGCGCTGCAGCAGTTCCGGCGCCAGGGGTTCGGCACGCTGGTCAACGTGTCGTCGGTGGAGGGCCACGTCCCGCTCGCCTACCAGGCGAGCTACGCCGCGACCAAGGCCGGGATCCTGGCGCTGGACGGGGCGATCTTCGAGGAGCTCCGCATTGCGGGGAACCCGAACATCCGCATCGCCAGCGTGCTGCCCTGGGCGATCGACACGCCGTTTTGGAACCACATGGCGAACTACACCGGCGGCGCCACGCGCTTCTCAACCATGGAAGGCCCGTGGCCGGCTGCGGACGCGATCGTCTGGATGACGATCCACCCGCAAAAGGAGATTGCGGTCGGTTGGCGGGCGGGGTTCGGCGTGGTCGGGGCGCAGCTCTTCCCCGGCCTGGCCGCGCATGTCGCCGCGGACCTGGAGCAGAGGCGCAATACGACAACCCGGTCGCGGCGCCGCCGACGCCGGGCAATCTGTTCACGCCGATGCCGGAGGGCACGACGGTGGAGGGCGGCGTGCAGGGCGCGAATGCAAGGCGATCGCGCCCCGAGGCGAGTGAGAAGCTAGTCGTAGCCCTCGTTCTCCGCCCGCTCCTTGGCGGCTTCCTCCTGCACCTTCTCGTCGACCTTGTGCGGCTCGGATTCCTTCGCCGTAGGCTGCGGCGGCTTCTTGTCGTCGGAACTGGCCGGACATGGCGTTCTCCCTGTTCGCTTGGGAGAAACGGGCCGCGATGCCCGGGGTTCGCGCCCTTCCTTTCCGCCGCCAAACCGGCTAACCCCGGCGCAAAGCAGAAACGCCCGGGGAATCTCGTCAATGCCGCTCATCCGCCGCCGCTCGCTCGCCTTCGGCGCCGCCGCGCTGCCGCTGGTCGCGATCCGCTCGCGCCCGGCCGACGCCGCCGAGTTCACCTACAAGTTCGCCAACAACACCCCCGTGACCCACCCGATGAACGTCCGCGCGCAGCAGGCGGCGGACCGGATCAAGCAAGCGACCGGCGGGCGCATGGAGATCCAGCTATTCCCGAATAGCCAGCTCGGCTCCGATACCGACATGCTGAGCCAGCTCCGCTCCGGCGCGGTCGAGTTCTTCACCCTCTCCGGCCTGATCCTCTCCACCCTGGTCCCGCCCGCCTCCATCAACGGCGTCGGCTTCGCGTTCAAGAACTACGACGAGGTCTGGGCCGCCATGGACGGCAAGCTCGGCGCCTATGTCCGCGGCGAGATCGAGAAGCACGGCCTGCATCCGCTGGACAAGATCTGGGACAACGGCTTCCGCCAGACCACGACCAGCAACAAGCCGATCAAGGTTCCCGATGACTTCAAAGGGCGTGAAGCTGCGCGTGCCGGTCAGCCCGCTTTGGACCAGCATGTTCAGCGCGCTCGGCGCCAGCCCGACCAGCATCAACTTCAGCGAGGTCTACTCCGCGCTGCAGACCCACATCGTCGACGGGCAGGAGAACCCGCTCAACCTGATCGACACCGCCAAGCTCTACGAGGTGCAGAAATACTGCAGCCTGACCAACCACATGTGGGACGGGTTCTGGTTCCTGGCGAACCGCCGCGCCTGGGAGCGGCTGCCGAAGGAGATCCAGGAGATCGTGGCGCGCGAGATCAACCACGCCGCGGTCGAGGAGCGCAGCGACCTCGCCAGCGCGAACAAGCAGGTGCAGGCGTCGCTGCAGAGCAAGGGCCTGCAATTCAACGACGTCGACACCTCGCTGTTCCAGGACCGGCTGCGTCAGGCCGGGTTCTACAAGGAATGGCGCGGCAAATACGGCGAGGATGCATGGCACGTGCTCGAGGAGAGCGTCGGCCAAATCTCGTGACCCGGGCCACCGGGCTTTTTGTGCGCGCGCAATGCCCCATATTTGGGACGCTAACGGAGGAAGCCGCCGTGTCCCTGTTCGCTACGAAGTCCAAGCCCGCCGAACCCTACGCGTTCACCTTGTCGGATGCCGAGTGGCGAGAGCGCCTCACGCCCGAGCAGTATAAGGTGATGCGCGGCCACGGCACGGAGCGCGCCTGCACCAGCCCGCTGAACGCGGAGAAGCGCCAGGGCGTGTATCATTGCGTCGGCTGCGGCCGCGTCCTGTTCGACACCCATGCCAAGTTCGAGAGCGGCACCGGCTGGCCCAGCTTCTACGAGCCGATCGACCCGGCCGCCGTCGCCACCTCGGAGGACCGCGGCTTTGGCATGGTGCGCACCGAGGTGCACTGCGCGAACTGCGGCAGCCATCTCGGCCATGTGTTCCCGGACGGCCCGCCGCCCACCGGGCTGCGTTACTGCATGAACGGCGTCGCGCTGCAGTTCGAGCCGGCCTGACCGCCGGGTCGACGTGGCCGTCGAGATCAAGGTCGGGCCACCGCAGCTCGCCATCCACGAGGGTTACACCGTCCTGGTGACGGAGCCGGACGGGCAGATGAGCCTGGCCGACCGACAAGGGGCTCTACTTCTTCGACACGCGCGTCATCAGCGCCTACGCGCTCTATGCGAACGGCGAGAAGTGGGACCTGCTGAACAGCGGGGCGCCGGTGTATTACGGCGCGAGGGTGTTCCTGACCAACTGCGCATTCCCCAGCGAGGCCGGGGAGGTGCCGGCGCGAACGCTGAGCCTCGTGCTGAGCCGGGTGATCAACGGCGGCATGCACGAGCTGATCGAGGTGACCAATCACGGCCGCGAGCGCGTGCACTTCAACCTTGAAGTCGCGATCCGCAGCGACTTCGCCGACATCTTCGAGGTCAAGAGCGGACGCATCGTCCGGCGCGGGCGGATCAGCACGACCTGGTCGGAAGAGAGCGGGGAGCTGGTCACCGGCTATCGCAACGGCGCGTTCTTCCGCGCGGTCCGGCTGCGCACGGTCTCGCCGGTGCCGATCATGTATGCGAACGGCCGGCTGAGCTGCACGCTGCAGCTGGCGCCGGGCGAGACCTGGCGCGGCTCGCTGCTCTACGACCTGGTCGACGGCGATAAGACCTACGCGGCCCCTGCGGAATGCCGGCTCGACCCCGACTGCCAGCAGGGTCGCGAATTGGCCGCGTGGCGGGGCAAGATGCTGGGAATCGAGACCAGCGTGCATGCGTTCCGCCTGCTGTTCGACCAGGCGGTCGAGGACATGGCGGCGCTGCGCCTGCCGGTCGAGAGCGATGGCGACATGGACTACCTGCCCGCCGCCGGGCTGCCGTGGTTCGTGGCGCTGTTCGGGCGCGACCCGCTGATCACCAGCCTGCAGACGATGATCCTGCACACGGAGTTCGCGCGCGGCACGCTCAAGGTGCTGGCCCGCTGGCAGGCCAAGACGCGCGACGATTACCGTGATGCCGAGCCGGGCAAGATCATGCACGAGCTGCGCCGCGGCGAGTTGGCCGCGCTCGGGCTGATCCCGCACACCCCCTATTACGGCACCGCGGACGCGACGCCGCTCTACCTGGTCACGCTGCACGCGCTCTGGCGCGCGACCGGCGACCTCGAGCTGATCCGCGAGCCACATGGAAACGGCGGAGGGCTGCCTGTCCTGGATCGACGAATATGGCGACCGCGACCGGGACGGGTTCCAGGAATACGGGACCAGGTCCGGCGCGGGCTACGAGAACGTCGGGCTGGAAGGATTCGGGCGAGGCGGTGGTGGACCCGCACGGCCGCAACGTGGCCAGCTCCGAAGGCGCTCTGCGAGCTGCAGGGCTATGTCTACGCGGCGTGGCGCGGGATGGCGGAGGTCTACGCGGCGCTGGGCAACGACGTCGCGGGCGGCGCTGCTCACGGCGAAGGCGGACGCGCTGTTCACGCGGTTCAACGCCGCGTTCTGGAACGAGGCGGAGGGCTTCTATGCCTTCTGCCTCGACGGCAACAAGGCGCCGATCTGGACGGTGGCGTCCAACCCCGGCCATCTCCTCTGGTCGGGCCTCGTGCCGCCGGAGCGTGCCGGCCGGGTCGTGGAGCGGCTGCTGCGGCCGGATATGTGGAGCGGCTGGGGCATCCGCACGCTGACCGACCAGAACCCGACCTTCAACCCGTACTCGTATCAGAACGGCTCGGTTTGGCCGCACGACAACAGCCTGATCGCGCTGGGGTTCAAGCGTTACGGTTTCGCCGAGCAGGTCAACCTCATCGCCGGGGACATCAATCAGGCCGCCAGTTTCTTTGCGTATCGGCAGTTGCCGGAGCTGTATTCCGGCGTGCGGCGCGAGGAGGCGAGCTTCCCCGTGCAATACCTCGGCGCGAACGTGCCACAGGCCTGGGCGGCTGGCGCGGTGTTCGCGCTGCTGCAGGCGATGCTGGGGATCGAGTTGGATGCGCCGAAAGGCGTGTTGCGGATCGACCCGGTGCTGCCGGACTGGCTACCCGATCTTGTCTTGCGCGGGCTTCGGCTCGGGGCGGACTCGTTCGATCTCGCGTTCCGGCGTGATGGCGAGCGGACGCACTACGAAGTGCTGCAGGGCGACCCGGCGCGGGTGCAACGCGTCGTCGCCAAGCCCTGCTCCGCGCCGAAGCCGGCCTCGGCCTGATCGGCGCTGCGGGTCAGCCGGCGTGCGCCAGCCGTCCGCTCGGCTGCTGCGATTGCTCCACGCTCCGCGCGTTCAGGCTCGGCTCGGCGTGGAGCTCGATATGCCACTCCATCTCCCGCGCGGACAGCGGATAGGTGCCGTCCGCGGCCGGTTGCAGCGCATCGTCCGGTCCGAGCTGGGCCACCGCCGTCTGAACGAGCGTCGCGGCGCGCATGCCGAAGCCGGCCCGCCAGGACAGGCTGACAAGCCCCTTGGCGCTGCGCAATGCGATCATGCGGTCGACGGCCGCGAGTGGAACGCCGCTGGCGACTGCCAGGCAGGCCACGGCGCGGCGCATGTCGCCGGCCTGGGCCGCCTCGATCAGCGTATCCTCGGTCAGTCCGCCGGCCATCTTCAGCCGGCCGCACTCGGCAAGAAGCTTGTCGTCGTCCAACTCGGAGCCGGCCAGCGCCAGCTCGGACCCGATCCTGGCGCGCAAGCCGTCCACCAGCCCGGGCTCGAGGTCGGTGCGGGCGGCGAGGCTGGCCAACAGGTCGGAGGCGACGAACTGGGTGAGCGCGCGGACCGCCTTGGCGCTGAGCCGTGGCCGTTGCACCAACGGCGCGTGCCAATCCACGTGGTAGGCCGCCCGGCCAACCAATGCGTCCAGCGTCGTCTCCTGGATGCAGGCGGAGTGGTTGGCGAGCAGGGCGCGGATGGCCGGCGCGTCGGCGTGCTCGATGATCGCCTCGGCCACGGTGGCGCTGAGCCCAGTCCGGCTCGCGATCGACTGCGCCGCGCTCGCGTGCGGCGGGGTGGCGAGCAGCGCGATGAGGTCGGTGTCCGTCAGCACGGGCGACAGCCGGATCACGGGGTCACTGACCGGCAGCGCCTCGTCCCGGGCGAGCAGCAGGATCAGGTCGTGCGGCGCTCGGGGCGTCGCCTTGACCGCGTCGGCGATCGCCGCCCGCACCTTGATCGCTTGGTCGCGCGCGAGCGCGGCGAGCAGCGCAGTGGATGTGCCGCGCGGCGCTGTCATGATCGTCGCGCGGAAGCCCCGGCAGCAAGCGCGCAATCCGGTCGCCGAGCAGTGCGCGGACCCGATCGTCGCCGTCGCGGACCAGGATGGTGTCCACTTCCGGCCCGCACGCGCCGTTGATGGCGACCGCGGCGCGGACGATGAGCTCCGGGTCGCGGGCGAGCTGGCACAACGTCGAGCTCGGGCTGTTCGGGCTTGCCGCGCGGCGGACCCGTGTCGCCGCGTCTTCCTCCGCCGCTGGTTGGGGCGCGGTGGGCTCGTCGTTGCGCGGGGCCTGTCGGCGCGACATCGGCCAGAGGCTCATCCGACGTGATCCGGATTCGAGACGCGCCAATGCCCGCCGCCGTTGCGCTTGACTTCGTACATGGCCAGATCGGCGCGCTGGATCACGTCTTCCAACTCCTCGCCCTCACCGGGTTGTCGGCAAGCGATGCCGATGGACATGGTCAGGCCGATCTCGCCCGGCGCCGCGAACTCGGCCGCTTCACGCGGGAAACTGAGGCGAAGATGCTCGGCCCGCTCCGCCGCGGTGAGGCTGTCGAACCCGTCGAGCCACAGCGCGAACTCGTCGCCGCCGAGACGGGCGACCAGGTCGGACGGGCGCACCATCCGCCGCAGCACCTCGCTGGTCAGCAGCAGCGCCGCGTCCCCGGCTTCGTGGCCGAGCCGGTCGTTGAGCGGCTTGAGCCGGTCGAGGTCGACGAACATGAGCGTCCCCGGCATGCTCTCCCGCTCCAGCCGGGCGATCCGGCGCTGCGCCTCCTCCATGAAGGCGCGGCGGTTGAGCAGGCCGGTGAGCGGGTCGGTCCGCGCCTGGCGCGCCAATTCGCGCTGGATGGTCTCATGTTCCAGCACCACCCGGACCAGGGCGGTGATCGAGGCAAGGAGCTGGAAGTCGTCGGCGTCCCAGCCGCGCTCATGCGACGGTCGCCAGACGGCGAGGGCCGCCAGCCGGCCGAACCGCGTGCTGTTGCAGCATGCGAGGACCTTCGCCCCGTTCGGTGTCAGGGTTTGCGGGCCGAACTCGGCTCCGCTGCGCAACTCGGGCACCAGAGCCGGCAGCAGATCCGTGATCGGCTCGCCCGCCTCGTGCACCACGGTTTCCATGTCCGGTGGATCGGACAGGTCCAGCACCGCCGCCCCCTGGCCGCCCAGGGCGCGCAGCAGCGTGGCGAGCATGGCAGACATGATCCGCGGTGCCTGCAACTCCTGCCGCATGCCGTCGAGGATATGGTCGAGGATATTGACCCGGCGCAGCGCCGCCGCGGCCGCCATGTCCCGATGCTCGCGCGCGGTCACGTCCAGCGCCACGGCGCGGGCGCCGATGCAGCGGCCGGCCCGGTCGAGCAGCGGCGAGGAGGACAGGGCCAGGCAGACCTGCTTACCGTCGCCGCCGCGGACCCACGCCCGGCGTTGGCGCATGCCGAGATTGAGCAGGAACGGGTCGGGCAGATGGTCGATCCCGGGGAAAAACAGGTCGGCCGCGCGCTGTCCCAACAGGCCGGAGGCCGGCCAGCCGAGCACGATGTCCGGCGCCACGAAGGTCAGCGCACCGCTTTCGTCCACCTCGAACGCCAGGTCCGCGCCAAGCGCGCCGAAATCGCGCCAGCGACGGCGGCTGTCCAGCAGGACCTGGCTGAACTGCTCAGCGACGGCCTCCGTTGGATCCGCGGTTTGGCTCATGCTCCGGCTCCAGTCACGTGCGTGAGGGTGCCACGGAGGAGTGAACGACTGGTTACCGCCGGGCGCGTCGCGTTGACACGCTCCGGCCGGCTTGCGCATGGTCGCGCCGCCTATCCGCGGGAACCAGAATGCACGACCATCCGCTCAAAGGGAGCATCGAACGGCTTTGGGAAGAGCGGCAGTCGATCGGGGCGGGAACGAGGGGCGAGGCGCGCGAGCAGGTCGAGGCGGTGCTCGATGCGCTGGACCGGGGCGAGCTCCGCGTGGCCGAGCCGACCGCGGACGGCTGGGTGGTGCACGACTGGCTCAAGAAGGCGGTGCTGCTGTCGTTCCGGCTCAACGACTCCGTGCCGATGCCGGGCGACGGCGGGGCGCCGGTCTATGACAAGGTGCCGCTCAAGACCGAGGGCTGGGGCGCCAATCGGTTCGCCGAGGCCGGGTTCCGCGCCGTGCCCGGGCGCGGTGGTGCGCCGCAGCGCCTATATCGCGCCCGGCGTCATCCTGATGCCGAGCTTCGTCAATGTCGGCGCCTATGTGGGCGAGGGCACGATGGTCGACACTTGGGCCACGGTCGGCTCCTGCGCCCAGGTCGGCCGCAACTGCCATCTGAGCGGCGGCGTCGGGCTCGGCGGCGTGCTGGAGCCGCTGCAGGCCAACCCGACCATCATCGAGGACGATTGCTTCATCGGCGCCCGCTCGGAGGTGGTCGAGGGCGTCGTGGTCGAGCGCGGGTCGGTGCTGGCGATGGGCGTCTTCATCAGCGGCTCGACCAAGATCGTCGACCGCACGACCGGCGA
Source organism: uncultured Alphaproteobacteria bacterium (assembly GCA_963708585.1). Lineage (GTDB taxonomy): Bacteria > Pseudomonadota > Alphaproteobacteria > Acetobacterales > Acetobacteraceae > JAVVHH01. The sequence goes on from CAVPSW010000004.1 coordinate 126,944, forward strand.
GGTCATCACCGGCCGGGTCCCGGCCTACTCGGTGGTGGTGCCGGGGACGCTGCCGGGCAAGCCGCTTCCGGACGGCTCGCCCGGCCCGGCGCTGTCCTGCGCCGTGATCGTCAAGCGGGTGGACGCGCAGACCCGGTCCAAGACCGCGATCAACGACCTCCTGCGGGATTGAGGTGGACCCGCTGCCGCTCGCGCAGGCGCTGATCCGCTGCCGCTCGGTCACCCCGGCGGACGACGGCGCGCAGGCCGTGCTGGCGCGCGCGCTGGAGCAGCTCGGCTTCACCGTCCATCACCTCCCGTTCGGCACCACGCCCAACCTGTTCGCGCGCGTCGGCGAGGACGGATTCCACCTCTGCTTTGCCGGCCACACGGATGTGGTGCCGCCGGGGGAGGGGGGCTGGACCGCCGACCCGTTCGGCGCGGAGGTGCGCGACGGCGTGCTGCTCGGCCGCGGCGCCTGCGACATGAAGGGCGGGGTGGCCGCCTTCGTCGCCGCCGTGGCGGAGCACTTGCCGTCGCTCCGCGGCTCCGTCTCCCTGCTGATCACCGGCGACGAGGAGGGCCCGGCGACCGACGGCACCGTCCGCGTGCTCGAATGGATGGCAGCGCACGGGCAGGTCCCGGACCTTTGCCTGGTCGGCGAGCCCACCAACCCGGACCGCCTCGGCGAGGTGATCAAGATCGGCCGTCGCGGCAGCCTCAACGCCGAGATCCGCGTCGTATGGCACGCAGGGCCACGTGGCCTACCCGCATCAGGCGGACAATCCGCTGCACCGGCTGGTGCGGGCGCTCGCGGCGCTGACCGCGGCGCCGCTCGACGCCGGCAGCTCGCTGGTTCGAGCCGAGCACGCTGCAGCTCACCAGCGCCGACGTCGGCAACACGGCCACCAACGTGATCCCCGCCGAAGCGCGGGCCCGGCTCAACATCCGCTTCAACGACCTCCATACCGGCGCCGGGCTGGAGGCATGGTTGCGGGCGACGCTGGCGCAGTATTGCCCGCGGTTCGACCTTCGCGTGGAGGTCAGCGGCGAGGCGTTCCTGACCGAGCCCGGCCCGCTCGTCGACCGGCTCCGCCGCGCGCTGGCCCATGCGACCGGGGTCGAGCCGCGTCTCGACACGGGCGGCGGCACGTCCGACGCGCGGTTCATCGCCCGTTACTGCCCGGTGGCGGAGTTCGGCCTGGTCGGGACCACCATGCACAAGGTGGACGAGCAGGTCCCGGTGGACGAGCTGCGCCGCCTGTCGGAGGCCTATCGCGCCGTGCTGGCGGAGTTCGTGTGAGCGACCGGCTCAACCCGGCCCTGGGTGTGGCCCGCGTCGCCGTCGGGCGGGCCGACGGGCTCGCGCGCTTCGGCGGCACGGTGCAGTCCTTCCTGTCCAGCCTGGCGCCGCTGATCGCCTTCCCGCTGGCCGGCGCCCTCATCGAGCTGCTGCGGGACGGGGTGATGACGGCGCTCTCGCTGATCCTGGTGACGCTCGTCGCCCAGCTCGCGCCGCCGGTGCTGTCGCATGCGCTGGCCGCGCGCTGGGGCCGGGAGAACGAGTGGCTCCATTACGCCACCGCCTATAATTGGTGCTACTGGGCGCTGCCGGTGGTGCTGCTGTTCCTGATGTTCGTGTTCGGCACCGCCGTCGGCGCCGGGCTGCCGCAGACCCTTGGCGCGGAGGCGGTCGTGGTCGGCCTCGCGGCCTACAGCCTGTGGCTCCACTGGTTCCTGGCCCGGCACGCGCTGCGCCTCTCGCGCGGGCGGGCGGCGCTGCTGGTGGTGCTGGTCAACGCCGGGACGGTCCTGCTCGCGTTCGGCCCGGCGCTGCTCGCAAGTTAGCTCAGGCCGCCCGGCTCCACTGCTGCTCCAGCTGCGCCGACAGGCGCGGATAGACCCGGCGAGCGTTGCCCTCGTAGATCTTCGGCGCGATCCTCGTCCGAAAGCCACGGCACCGCATCGATGTAGCGCTTGGTGTCATCGTAATAGTGGCCCGTCTCCGGGTCGACGCCGCGGACCGCGCCGATCACCTCGGAGGCGAACAGGATGTTGTCGACCGGGATCACCTTGGCCAGCAGCTCCGTCCCCGGCAGGTGATACACGCAGGTGTCGAAGTAGACGTTCCCGAGCAGGTACTCCTTCAGCGGCGGCCGGCCCATGTCCTGGGCGAGCCCGCGATACCGGCCCCAGTGATAGGGCACCGCGCCGCCCCCGTGCGGGATGATGAACTTCAGCGTCGGGAAGTCGCGGAACAGGTCCGAGGTCAGGAACTGCATGAACGCGGTGGTGTCGCCGTTGATGTAGTGCGCCCCGGTGGCGTGGAAGTTGGGGTTGCAGGACGAGCTCACATGCACCATCGCCGGCACGTCGAGCTCCACCATCTTCTCATAGAACGGATACCACCAGCGGTCCGTCATCGGCGGATCGGTCCAGTGGCCGCCGGATGGGTCGGGGTTGAGGTTGCAGCCGACGAACCCGAGCTCGTTCACGCAGCGCTCCAGCTCCTTGGAATGCAGTTCGCCGGCGGCACGCCCGGCGCCTGCGGCAGCTGGCAGACGCCGACGAAGTTGCGCGGGAACAGCGTGCAGACCCGGTGGATCAGCGTGTTGCACATCTCCGACCACGCGGCGTTCATCTCCGCCGTGCCGTCGTGATGCGCCATCCCCGACGCGCGCGGCGAGAAGATGGTCAGATCCGTCCCGCGCTCGTTCTGGACCTTGATCTGGCCCTTGAGCACGCTCTCGCGGATCGCGTCGTCGCTCAGCTTGGGCGGCGGGGGAACCTGGGCCTTGTCGCCCTTCGCGCGCGACCTGGGCCTTACGCCACGCCTCGTGCTCCGGCGGCGAGGTCGTGTAGTGGCCGTGGCAGTCGATGATCATGGCAGCCCTCCTTACTCGCCCGGCAGCGGCACCGGCGCCCGCCGCGGCCCGAGCCGCAACGACAGCGCGATCACGGCGGCGACGACCAGCGCCCCGGCGATGGTCAGCAACGCGGCGGCGAAGCTGCCCGTTTGAGCCTTGACCAAGCCGATCCCCCACGGCCCGATCAGGCCACCGAACTGCGCCACCGTGTTGACGAAGGCGATCGAGCCCGCGGCGGCGACGCCGGTGAACAAGGAGGCGCTGATGCTCCAGAACAGCGGGTTGCCCGAGTTGATGCCGAGCCCGGTCACGCACAGCGCCAGGTAGGCGAGCGACGGCGTGGGCGCGACGGCGCTGAACGAGATCGCCACCGCCGCCAGCAAATACACGCCGGCCAGATGCCGCTTGCGGTCGCCGGTGCGGTCGGAGTTCCAGCTCACCAGCAGCGTGCCGATCACGCCGAGCAGCGGCGGCACGGCCGAGAGCAGGCCGATCTGGATGTCGGTCAGCGTGCCCAGCGACTTGATGATCAGCGGCAGCCAGATCAGCAGCCCGTAGACGCCGATCAGCGCGCAGCCGAACAGGATGGCCAGCGCCCAGGCCCGCCCGTCCGCCGCACCGGCCCACCACCGGTGCTCCGTGCCCGCCGCCAGCACCGACCGCTCGCGCTCGAGCCGGTCTTCCAGCCACTGCCGCTGCTCCGGCGCGAGCCAGGCCGCGCGCGCCGGCCGCTCGGTCATCAGGAACAGGACGAGCACGCCGAGCACCATGGTCGGCACGCCCTCCAGGATGAACATCCACTGCCAGCCCTGCAGCCCGCCGACTCCGTTGCACCAGGTCATCAGCGCGGTCGACACCGGGCCGCCCACGACCGCCGCGACCTGCCCGGCGATGATGTATCCGCCCACCGCCCGCGCCCGGTAGGACGACGGGAACCAGTAGGTGACATACATGGCGAGCCCCGGCAGGAACCCCGCCTCCGCCACGCCGAGCAGGAACCGCAGCGTGTAGAAGCTGCGCGGGCCGACCACGAACGCCATCAGCGCCGCGACCAGCCCCCAGCTCAGCAGGATCCGCGCGATCCAGACCCGGGCGCCGACCCGGTGCAGCATCAGGTTGCTGGGGATCTCCAGCACCATGTAGCCGAGGAAGAACAGGCTGGCGCCGAACCCGAACTCTCCCGACGTCAGCCCGATGTCACTGTTCATCTGCAGCGCGGCGAAGCCGATGTTGATGCGGTCCAGGTAGTTGAAGAACATCGCGAAGAACATCAGCGGCACCAGCCGCCAATAGACCCGGCGCATCGTCTCGCGCTCGATGGCGGGCAGCTCGACCGCAGTCGGCATGGCGCGCCGCCTCAGCTCGGCTCGGTCGGGCAGCCGAGCCGGCGCAGCGTCTCGTCCACCCAAGAGCGGTCCGGCGCCGTCCCGGCCCGCATCCCCGCCAGCGACTTCTCCTCGCCGGCGTGCTTGGCCTCCGTCGCCTTCGCGATCTCCTCCGCCCCCTCGATCGGGACCGCGAGGAACCCGTCGCCGTCGCCGATCACGAGGTCGCCCGGATGGATCACCATGCCGCCGATCGCGATCGGCACGTTGATCTCGCCCGGCCCGTCCTTGTACGGGCCGCGATGCGTCACCCCGGCGGCATAGACCGGGAAGCTCGAGGCCCGCAGCGCCGAGCTGTCGCGGATCGCGCCGTTGATCACGATGCCGCCGAGTTTCCGCAGCTCGGCATAGGTGGTCATGATCTCGCCGATGATGGCATTGGTCAGGTCGCCGCCGGCGTCGACCACGACGATGTCGCCGGGCTCGGCGATGTCGAGCGCCTTGTGGACCATGAGGTTGTCGCCGGGCCGGGTGAGGACGGTGAAGGCCGGGCCGGCCATGACCGCGCCGTTGTGCATCGGCCGCAGCGTCGGCCCGCCCGCGAACATGCGGCTCATATTGTCGCTGACATTGGCGACCGGCAGCTTGCGGAAGCGCTCGATCAGCTCCGGCGAGCATTGCGCGGGCACGACGGTGAATTCCGAACCCGACGGCCATCCCGCCCTCCCTCATTGTTCTCGTCGAGCGCCGAAGCTAGCCGAACGACGCGATCGAGGCAAGGGGCTCAGCGTCGTCCGAACGGGTCCGGTTCATAGTGCACGCCGAGGAAGGTCAGCCCGTCCGGCGGCGCGGTCGGCCCGGCGGCACGCCGGTCGCGTGCCTCCAGCGCCGCCGCCACGCGCGCCGGCGCCCACCGGCCCTCGCCGACCAGCTTCAGCGTTCCGACCATGTTGCGCACCTGGTGGTGGAGGAAGCTGCGCGCCTCCGCCTCGACCAGCACGAGGTCGCCCTCGCGCCATACGTCCAGCCGGTCCAGCGTGCGCAGCGGCGACTTCGCCTGGCACGCGGCCGCGCGGAACGAGGAGAAGTCGTGCCGCCCGAGCAGCAGGGCGGCCGCCTCCTGCATCTTCTGCGCCGCGAGCGGAAGCGGCACGTGCCAGACCCGGCGATCGAGGCCCGGCCGGGCGCGGCGGTTGAGGATCGCATACCGATAGCGGCGAGCGCGGGCGGAGAAGCGCGGGTTCCAATCGGCCGACGCCTCGGCCGCCTGCAGCACCACCAGCGGGTGCGGTTTGAGGTGGAAGTTGAGCGCGTCCCGCACCGTCTCCGCCGCGAACCCGTCGGGCAGCTCCAACATGGCGACCTGCCCGGCGGCGTGCACCCCGGCGTCGGTCCGCCCCGCCACCGTGCTGCCGACCGGCGCCCCACCGCACAGCCGCGACGCCGCCGTTTCCAGCAGCGCCTGCAGCGAGACCCCGTTCTCCTGCCGCTGCCAGCCGACATAGCCGGCGCCGTCATACTCGAGCAGGAGCGCCCAGCGCGTCACCCTAGCTTCGTGCCGGGCGGCACGGGCAGGCCGCGCAGCATCGCTTCCGCCGCCATCGGTCCGCGACCCGGCCGCTGCACCCGGAGCAGCCGCAGCGCCCCCTCGCCGCACGCGATCAGCAGCCGGTCGTCCAGCGCCGTCCCCGGCTCGCCGCCACCTTGCTCCGGCCGCGCGGCGAGCACCTTCAGCGTCTCGCCGCCGAGCGAGGTCCAGGCGCCGGGCCAAGGCACCAGGCCGCGCACACGCCGGTCGAGCGCCGTGGCCGGCCGGGTCCAGTCGAGCTGGCCGTCGGCGCGGCTGAGCTTTGGCGCGTAGGTGACGCCCTCCTCGGGCTGCGGCACCGGCACCGAGTTCTCCGCCAGCGCGCGCAGGATCAGCCGGGCGCCGAGTTCGGCGAGTTCGTCGTGCAGCGTCGCCGCGGTCGTCTCCGGCCCGATCGGCACGCGTTCCCAAATCAGCATCGGCCCGGTGTCGAGCCCGGCCTCCATCTGCATGATCGTGACGCCAGTCTCGGTGTCGCCGGCCAGCACCGCGGCCTGGATCGGCCCGGCACCGCGCCAACGCGGCAAGAGGCTGGCGTGGATGTTGAGGCAGCCCCGACGCGGCGCATCGAGCATCGCCTGCGGCAGGATCAGCCCGTAGGCCGCGACCACCGCCGCATCCAGCTCGAGCGCCGCGAACGCGGCCTGGGCCTCTGCGTCGCCACGCAACCGGGCCGGCGTGCGGACCGGGATCCCGAGCCGCTCGGCCTCGGCGTGGACGGGGCAGGGGGTCAGCGCGTGGCCACGGCCCGCGGGGCGGGGCGGCTGGCAGTAGACCGCGGCGAGCTCGTGCTCGGCGTGGAGCGCGCGCAGGGCGGGCAGCGCGAATGCCGGGCTGCCCATGAAGGCCAGCCTCACGCTTGCGACTTCTGCCGCTGCTCCTTGGCGAGCCGGCGCATGATCATGTTGCGCTTTAGCGCCGACAGGTGGTCCACGAACAGCACGCCGTCGAGATGGTCGATCTCGTGCTGGAGGCAGGCGGCGAGCAGCCCGTCCGCCTCGATCTCCTGCTTGGCGCCCTCCAGGTCGAAATACCGCACCTTGACCCGCGCCGGCCGCGACACATCCGCATATTGGCCCGGCAGGGAGAGGCAGCCCTCCTCGCGCGTCGCCAGCTCGTCGCTGACCGCGATCACCTGCGGGTTGATCAGGTGCATCGGCGCGGGCGTCTCGTCCGGCTGCAGGTCGATCACCGCGACGCGCAGCCCCTGGCCGATCTGCGGCGCGGCGAGCCCGATGCCGGGCGCGGCATACATCGTCGCCAGCATCTGCGGCACCAGCGCCCGGACAGTGTCAGCGTCGGCCGGGCCGACCGGGCGCGCCTTGGCTCGCAGGATCGGCTTGGGCGCGATCAGAATCTGGTAGGAGGTCGTTGGGAGCATCCATTGATCCCTGCGCATGTAGCTTGAGGGCAAACCCGGTTCAATCCGGGGCTTGCAACGGGTTGCTGCCGCGCCAAAATTGGGATCGACCGGGGTGCCGTTCGGGCCCTGGCCGCTTCGCTCTGAGGAGGGGGCCATGACAACCCGAGTGTTCACGTCGCCGCTGTTCCTGGGATTCGACCATCTGGAGCAGGTTCTGGAGCGCGCGTCCAAGACTTCGTCCGACGGTTATCCGCCGTACAACATCGAGCAGACCGGGCCGAGCGGCCTGCGCATCACGCTGGCGGTCGCCGGGTTCACCATGAACGACCTGCAGATCACGCAGGAGGACAACCAGCTCGTGATCCGTGGGCGCCAGTCCGACGATGGCCAGGATCGCATCTATCTTCACCGTGGGATCGCGGCGCGCCAATTCCAGCGCGCCTTCGTCCTGGCCGAGGGGATCGAGGTCAAAGGCGCCTGGCTCGACAACGGCCTGCTCCACATCGATCTCGCCCGGCCGCAGCCGGAGGTGCGCGTGCGCACCATCGAGATCGGCAAGTCCGGCGTCAGCGGCCCGGTCGTGGACAGCACGCCAGAGCGTGAATAGCGGCGTCTGGCCGCCGCTCAACTTTGATCCCCGTTGCGACGTTGCTTTTCGAGGACGTCGAGGAGACGTGACATGAAGACCGAGACCGACATCACCGTCAGGACGACGCGGCCAGGAGGACGGGGCGGAGACGTTCGACATCCGTAAGCTGACCCCGGAGCAGCTGGCTCAGCTCGGGATGCCGGACCTCGCCTACATCAAGAAAGTGCCGATGAACGGCACGATCGCGTTCGCGATCCACGCCGCGGACGGCTCGCCGATGGCGGTGGCCGCCGACTGCGACCTCGCCATCGCGGCGATCGTGCAGCACGAGATGTGCCCCGCCCTGGTCCACTAGGCGGGCACGCGGCCGGGTCGGCAGGCCGCCGCTCCGCGCAAGACGCGCCTCCTGACGACATGTTGAGCCCTGGCCGCAAGCGCCAGGGCGAGGTCTACACCGCCGGCCTTCTCGGTCGGCGGCCGGTCGTCCCGGTGTCGCCGGAGCTTCTGGAGCAGGCGGCCTTGCGCCGGCTGGCGGCGGACGCCGCGTCCTATTTCGCCGGCGGCGCCGGGCTGGAGCGCACGGCCGCCGCGAACCGGGCGGCATTCGACCGCTGCCGCATTCTCCCGCGTGCCGTGCGCGATGTCTCGCGGCGGGATCTGTCGGTCGAGCTGTTCGGCCGCGTCCTGCCGCTCCCGATTCTGCTGGCCCCGATCGGCGTGCTGGACCTCGCGGGCCGGGATGCCGACCTCGCCGCCGCCCGTGCCGCCGCCGCGGCCGGCGTGCCGTTCATCACCTCGAACCAGTCATCCCGGCCGATGGAGCAGGTCGCTTCCGTCTCCGGCACCGGCCCGCGCTGGTTCCAGCTCTACCCGTCGCGAAGCGATGCGCTGACCGCGAGCTTCGTCGCCCGGGCCGAGCGAGCCGGCTACGAGGCGATCGTGATCACGGTCGACACCACCCTGCTCGGCTGGCGCGTCCGCGACCTCGACCGCGGCTACCTCCCGTTCCTGCGCGGCCGCGGCATCGCCAACTACGCCTCCGACCCGGTGTTCGCCGGCCTCGACGTGCCGGAGGCCGCGTTGCCGAAGCTGCCGCGCCCGGGGCCGGGCGCCCTGCGCTCCGCTCTCGAGCTGCTCCGCTCCCGCACCGCCCTCGCCGCCGTGCGGCGCTTTCTCGCCATCTATTCGCGCCCCGATCTGACCTGGGCCGACCTCGCCGCCATCCGCCGCCAGACCCGGCTGCCGCTCCTGCTCAAGGGGATCCTCCACGCGGAGGACGCCGCGCGCGCCGTCGCGGAAGGGATGGACGGCGTGATCGTCTCCAACCACGGCGGCCGCCAAGTCGACGGCGCCGTCGCCGCTCTCGACGCGCTGCCGGCCGTGGCCGACGCCGTGGCCGCCCGCGTGCCGGTGTTGTTCGACAGCGGCGTGCGCACCGGCGCCGACGTCCTGAAGGCACTGGCGTTGGGCGCCCGGGCCGTTCTGCTCGGCCGGCCGTATATCTGGGGCCTGGCGCTGGCCGGCGAACGCGGCGTGGCCGAGGTGATCGGCAACATCGCCGCCGAGCTGGACCTCACCCTTGGCCTGTCTGGCCGCGCGAGCCTGCGCGAACTCGACCGTTCCTGCCTCGCCTTCGCCGGCCCCGGTCCGCTCGGCTCAGGCTGAGCGCTACTTCGAGAGGCTCGGCGTTCCCACGCCGTTCACTTGGTTCGAGCTGGTCGCCCCGCCGGCGGTCGTGCTGCCGGTCGGGATCCCGCTGAACGGTGCGTCGTGGTCCGGCCCGGTCGAGCGACCAGCACGGTCCGCGGGCATGACGTTCTGCGCTGGGCCCGTGCTCGGCACCGGCGCGGGCGTCCAGCCTTCCTGGGCCGCGAGCGCGGAGGCGGCCATCAGGAGCGTGACGGCAAAGGCGATCGTTCGCATGCGACCGCAACGTGGTTCAGCCGTAACCGGTTCCACGCCCGCATCGACAGCCCGCGGCCCTGTCTCGCCGCGCTTTAGCCTTCCGTTAACCTGTTCATGCGAAAGCTCGGCCCTGTCAGGGGGCACAAAATGAGCACGACGACGGCGGACGCTCCGGAAGCAAATGAGCCAAAGAAAAAGGGCGGCAAACGCAAGCTGTTCCTGATTCTGGGCCTCGTGGTCGTGCTGGGCGGAGCTGCGGCCGGCTGGTTCACCGGGCTGGTGCCGAAGCTGATCGGGGGCGGGCACGCGGCCGAGACCGCGTCGGCGGCGGCGGCTGCACCCGTGTTCCTCGACCTGCCGGAGATCATCGCCAACCTCAACGCGGGTGCGCGCCGGGCCTCGTTCATCAAGCTTCAAGCCAAGCTCGAACTCGCCCGCAAGGAGGACATCCCGATCGTGCAGAACGAGATGCCCCGCGTGCTGGACCTGTTCCAGGGCTACCTGCGCGAGATGCGGCCGGAGGAGCTGCGCGGCACCGCCGGCACCTACCGCCTGCGGGAAGAACTCGTCGCCCGGACCAACATCGCCGCCGCACCGGCCAAGGTGCTGGACGTCCTGTTCGTCGAGTTGCTGGTCCAATGAGCGAAACCGACCGCATCCTCGACCAGGCGGAGATCGACAGCCTCCTCGGCCTGACCAGCGGCCCGGCTGCCGATGAGATCCAGGGCGTCCAGCGCATCATCAGCTCCGGCCTGGTCTCGTTCGAGCGTCTGCCAATGCTCGAGATCGTGTTCGACCGGCTGGTCCGCATCATGTCGACCACGCTGCGCAACTTCACCAGCGACAACGTCGAGGTCGGGATCGACAACATCGTCTCGTTCCGCTTCGGCGACTACCTGAACAGCATCCCGCTGCCCGCCATGCTGGCCGTGTTCAAGGTCGAGGAGTGGGACAATTACGGACTGATGGTGATCGATTCCGCGCTCATCTACTCGATCGTCGACGTTCTGCTCGGCGGCCGGCGCGGCACGGCGGCGATGCGCATCGAGGGCCGGCCCTACACCACCATCGAGCGCCGGCTGGTCGAGCGGCTGATCGAGCTCGTGCTGAAGGATCTCGCCGCCAGCTTCGACCCGATCTGCCGCGTGACGCTCAACTTCGAGCGGCTGGAGGTGAACCCTCGTTTCGCCGCCATCTCCCGGCAGTCGAACGCCGCCATCGTCGCCCGCCTGCGCGTGGACATGGAGGACCGCGGCGGGCGGCTCGAGCTCCTGCTGCCCTACGCCACGCTCGAGCCGGTCCGAGAGATGCTGCTCCAGCAGTTCATGGGCGAGCGCTTCGGCCGCGACAGCATCTGGGAGGCCCACCTCGCCGAGCAGCTTTGGCAGACGGAGATCGAGCTCGACGTGGTGCTGGATGAGCAGGTCATGTCGCTTGCGGACGTGATGGAGCTGCGGATCGGTAGCCAGATCGTGCTCGGGAACGGTCCCGGCGGCTCCGTCGCGCTGCGCTGCGGCGGCGTGCCGATGTTTGCCGGCCGGGTCGGCCGTCGCAAGGACCAGGTCGCCGTTCGGATCGAGGAAGTTCTGGGCCGCATGCAGGCCGCCGAGATGGGCAAGTAGGGCGGGACCATGGGCAATCTCGACATCCTGTTGGAGCTGGTGCTGGTCGGGCTGCTCGGCGTCACGCTGGTGCACGCCATCCGCCTCGAACGCGCTCTGCGCGCCCTTCGCCAGGACCGCGCCGCGCTGGGCGACGCGATCGCGGGCTTCGATAGCAGCGCCAAGCAGGCCGAGGCGGGGATCGGCCGCTTGCAGGTGGCCACGGCGGAGTCGACGGAGCTGCTCGGCCGCCGGCTCGACCAGGGCGCGGCGCTGAAGGAGGACCTGAACTTCCTGATCGAGCGCGGCGAGGCAGTGGCCGACCGGCTGGACGCGCTTGTCCGCTCCGGCCGGGCCGTCGCGACCAGCGCCCCTGCGTCGACGCCCGCTCCGGCGCCCGAGGCCCCGCCCAAGGTGCGCAGCCAAGCCGAGCGCGACCTGCTTTTGGCCCTGAGGGGAGTGCAATGAAGATCACCTTGCGCCCACTTCCATTCGCCATCGCCGCGATGGCCCTGCTCGTGTCCGTGAAAACGGTAAACCTCGTCGAGGCGATCGACCTCGGCTCGCCGGCGCGCGCGGGCGAGCAGCACGCCGCCGCGCCGGCTGCTGCAAAACCCGCTGCTGACCGGCCGCGCGCCCCCGAGCCGACCCAAGCGGCCGCTGCCCCCCCGGCTGAGCCGCCGATCAGCGACGCGGAGCGCGCGACGCTTCAGGACCTGCGCGCGCGCCGGAAGGAGCTGGACGCGCGGGCCGCAGCGCTCGACGAGCGCGAAGCGATCCTTGCCGCCGCGGAGCAGCGGCTCTCCGACCGCGTCAAGGAACTTTCGGCGCTGCAAACCAAGCTCGAAGGCCTCGACAAGGCCCGTCACGAACGCGACGAGGCGAACTGGCGCGGGCTGGTCAAGACGTATGAAGCCATGCGCCCGCGCGACGCGGCCACGATCTTCAACGACCTCGACGGTCCCGTCCTCCTCCAGGTGCTCGATCGCATGAAGGAGGCGAAAGCCGCCCCGATCCTGGCCGCGATGGCGCCCGAGCGCGCCCGCGCCGTGACCGCCCAACTCGCGCAGTATCGCGCCGAGGTCAGCGCCGCACCCCGGCTTGATCAGCCGGCCGGAGCGCAGAAGCCATGAGAGCCGTCGCCGCGATCTTGCTCGTTGCCGCTGCCCCGGCGTTCGCTGCCGCTGCCGCTGCCGCTGCCTCGGACGGACCGAGCTCTGGGCAACTAGTCCTGGACGTCCCTGTAACCGCGCACGTGTCCGTCACGCAGCACTCCAGCAAGGTCGAACTCAAAGTTCCCGCCGACACCAAGCTGAGCGCGCCGGACCCGCTGCCCCGCAACGTCGTCGCATTCGAAAGCTCCTCCGCGGGGCGCGGCGACCGTGACCGTGGTGCCCGGCTCGCACGTAAAGTGGAAGAAGCACGGCACGGTGCTCGTGCTCAATTTCCTCGATCCGCCCGCCCGGCCCGGCGCCGAGCCGGCCCGGGTCGAGACGGCACTGCCCCCAGCTCAACCGCAAACGCCCGCCCCGGCTCCGCCCGCCTCCGCACCTCTCCCGCCGGCTCCGGCACCTGTTCCGGCCCCAGCCGCGGTCGCGCTGCCCCCGCCCCCGCCCGCGCCGGTGCCCGCCGCCGCGCCTCAAACCGCCCCCGCCCCGGCGCCTGCGCCAGTCACGACCGAGCAGCTTTCCCCGCCGCCGGCCGTTCCCGATCAGCCTGCCCCGACCGCTTCGCCCGCGCCGGCACCGCTTCGGCTTACGGCCGGCCCGGACGTAGGCGCCGCCGCGTTCCGGCGCGGGGACCTGGGCGTGGTCGTGTTCGATGACGACGTCGCGCCCGCAGCGTCGGATGCCGACAAGCTCGGCCCCGCCACGATCCAGCATCAAGGCCGAGCGACGATCGTGACCCTGCCGCTTGGCCGCCGACCAGTCTCTCGCGCTCGGCCGCGACGCGACCGGCTGGACGGTCCAGGCCGGGCCGGCGGCGGGCGCGCCGGCCGTGCAGTCCGCCGTGCCGGAGGGGATCGCCTTCGAGTTCGACCGCCCCGGTCGCGCCATGACGGCCCAGGACCCGGTCACCAAGCAGCTCCTGCTGATCGGCACGTCTCGTCTCCCCGGCGGGGAGCACGCCCGGGTTGCCATCGGTCGGTCTGCGCCCGGCTACGTCCTGCTCCCCACGTTCGTGGGCCTCGTGCTCGAACTGAGCTCGGACGCCGTCGATCTGCGGGCATCCTCCACCGGATTCGCGCTGGACGTTCCCGACCGCAACGATCCCAACAAGCTTGCCGACGCCCCGATCCGCGACAATCAGTTCGGCATTCCCAATGCGCCCGCTGCCGTGCTGGCCGAGCAGTTGCGGTCGGAGATGACCGAGGCCGCCAACACGCCGCCGCGCATGCGCGGGCCCGGTGCGAGTTGCCGCGGCCAAGACAATGCTCGCGATCGGAATGGCGGCGGAGGCGCAGGCGCTGCTGACCCTCGCAGCCAACGACGATCCCGGCGGTCGCCAACGATGCGGGGACCGCCGCCCTCTCCGGCATCTCTGCCGTGCTTGCCGGCCGTCCCGCCGAGGCTGCGGGCCTCGACAACCCCGCACTGCCGGACAACGACGAGACCGCGCTCTGGCGCGGCCTGCGGGACGCGGCGCCAGGGCAAGCCTGCTCCTGCTCTCGCCAAAGCCGCGCCGCTCATCCCCGCTTACCCCGAGGCGATCCGTCGCGTGATCACGCCGCCGATCATGGAAGCGGCGGTCCTTGCCGGCATCCCGGTTCCGGCCGGGAGCTTGGAAGACCCGTCTCTCGCCTTCGCCCGGGCGCTGCAGAAGCAAAAATCCGGCGACACTGCGGGAGCGCTGGCCGCCTTCGACGCTCTCGCTGACGGCCGCGACGAGCGCGATTCCGTCCGCGCCTCCATCGCTGCGGCCGAGCTGCGGCTCGCCAACGGCAAGATCACCCCGGCCGCTGCCGCCGATCAGCTCGAACGGCAAACCGTTCGCTGGCGCGGTGACGAGCAGGAGCTCGCCTTGCGGCTCCGGGTTGCGGAGCTGCGCACCAAGGCGGGTCAGTGGCGGCCGGCGCTGGACTCCCTGCGCGAAACCGAGACGCGTGTTCCCCGCCGCCAAGGCGCGTGTGGCGCCGCTGAAGGCGGGCGTGTTCACCGCGCTGCTCGCGGCCGGCGACCAGGCCGTCAGCCCGCTCGAACTCGTCACCATCGCGCGCGAGTTCGCCGATTGCGTTCCGGCCGGGGCGGATGGTGAGCGCCTCGCCGGGCTTCTCGCCGACAAGCTCGTCGCGCTCGACCTGCCGTCCCGCGCCATTCCCGTCTTGCACGACCTGGTCGACAAAGCGGCGTCGCCCTCCGCAAAGACCGAGTTCGCGCTCCGCCTTGCTCAGCTGCAGCTCGACGCCGGCGACCCGGCCAAGGCCCAAGCCGCGTTGGATGCCGTCGACGAGGCCTCGATGACGCCCGCGCGGGCCGAGCAGTCGGTCCCTCCTATCTGCCCGCATCGCCGCCGGTCGCGGCGATCTCGCGCGTGCGGCGGAGTTGCTGGCTCGCGTCGACACGCCTGCAGCGGCGGAGATGCGCGCCGGCTATCTTGCCAAGGCCGGCGACTGGCGTGGCAGCCTGGGCGCGATCGACAGCGTCGTCGCGCGAACCGTCCCCGAAACAGGCGAGCTGACCGCGCCACAGCAGGACCTGATCGCTTCGCGAGGCCACCGCGGCGGTTCATGCCGGCGACGCCGACGCGCTGCATAGGCTGAAGCGGTTCGAAGCGCGGATGGCCGCTCCGCGGATCGATCTGTTCCGGGTGCTGACCGCGACAGCCGTCGAGAGCTCTGACGATCTGCCTCGATCTGCAAGGGAACTCGCCATGACGCGCTTGTTGCCGGATCGTCTCGACGCGTTAAAGCTTCCCTGAACTTCGTCAGAGCGCCGGGCGAGGCGCCTTCTTCGCAATTTGTCCCCCGCCGCTCCTATTATCACTTGCCATACCCCCCCGCCGGCCCTATGTCCCGGCCTCTCTTGGCCCAAGGGGGCGATCCCGCCCAACAGGCTGTCTACTGGTTTGGGGGTACGTGATGAACGCACTTGCTCAACTGGGGATGGTCTCGGAATTTCCGAGCGAAAACCAGACGACGATTGCATCGGTTCCGAGCACTGTGGCCGAGGAGCGTAAAGACTACTTCGTCGAGAAGGATGGGCAGCGGTTCGCTGGCACGCATCTTCTCGTCGATCTTTGGGGTGCCGACAACCTGGACGATCCAGAGCTGATCGACGTTGCGCTTGCGCCAAGCGGCCACTCGCGCGGGCGCGACGATCCTGCACAGCCACTTCCACCACTTCACGCCCAATGGCGGCGTGTCGGGCGTGGTGGTTCTGGCGGAGAGCCACATCTCGATCCATACGTGGCCCGAGCGTCGCTTCGCCGCGATCGACATCTTCATGTGCGGCGCCTGCAATCCGTACGATGCGGTCCCGGTGCTGCGGCAGACCTTCCACCCGGACCGGGTGGATCTCAGCGAAGAGCGTCGCGGCCGCCTGCCCTGAGCGGGTGGTTCAACGAAGCGCTGTACCCCGATTGGGGGCAGCGCTTCCGTTCCGTGCGCGAACTCGTGCATGCACAGACGAAGTATCAGGACGTCCTGATCTTCGAAAGCGCTAGTCATGGGCGCGTGCTCGTGCTCGACGGCGCCGTCCAGATCACCGAAGCCGATGAGTTCGTCTATCAGGAGATGCTGGCGCACGTGCCGATCCTCGCGCACGGCTCCGCGCGCCGCGTGCTGATCATCGGCGCCGGCGACGGTGGCGTGCTTCGCCGCGTCCTGCAGCATCGGACGATCGAGGAGGCCGTCATGGTCGAGATCGACGGCGAGGTGATCCGGCTCGTGCGCGAGCACATGCCCAGCATCGCGGGCGACGCCTGGAATGACCCGAGGGCGCGAGGTCATCGTCGGCGACGGGCTCGAATACCTCGCCAAGTCGCCGGACGGAACGTTCGACGTCATCATCGTCGACAGCACGGACCCGGTCGGCGTCGGTGAGACGTTGTTCACCGAGGCGTTCTACGCCGATTGCGCGCGAGCGCTGACCCCGTCCGGCATCGTCGTCAACCAAGCGGGCGTCCCGTTCATGCAGGGCGAAGAACTCGCGGAGACGACCCGGCGCCGCGCCGCCGCGTTCCCGCACGTCTCGGCCTACGTCGCGGCCGTTCCCACCTATGTCGGCGGGTTCATGGCGCTCGGCTTCGCCGCGAAGGCGCCCGGACTGGACGCTATCGAGCCGACCGAGCTTGCCCGGCGTGCGCCGAAGCGGCGGGAATCCTCGGCAAGCACGCATTACTGGACGCCCGACGTGCACGCGGCCGCATTCAAGCTGCCGCCCTACATCGCCGTCCTGCTTCGGCCCTGATCTACTCGGCCGCGGCGCGGTCCCGTTCGCGCCAAGCCGGCGTGGCGCGTCCGATGCCCCGATATTCGAACCCGACCTCCGCGAACGCTGCCGGCTCGAACACGTTGCGCAGGTCCATGATCAGCCGCCCGCGCATGGCGTCGCGCAGCCGGGACGGAGAGAGCGCCCGGAACTCGTTCCACTCGGTGACCACGACCAGCACGTCCGCACCGGACGCCGCGTCGTAGGCGTCACTGCAGAACTGCACAGACCCCGGCAGGATCGCCCGCGCCTGCGGCATGCCGACCGGGTCGAAGGCGCGGACAACGGCGCCCTCCTCGGCAAGGCGGCATATGATCGGGATGCTCGGCGCGTCCCGCATGTCGTCCGTCTCCGGCTTGAACGTCAGCCCGAGCACCGCGATCACCTTCCCATGCACGGAGCCGCCGCACGCCTGCATGATGCGCGCCGCCATGCGCGACTTCCGCGCGTCGTTGACCGCGACCGTGGCCTCGACCAGGCGAGACGGAGCGCCCCAGTCCTGGGCGATCCGCATCAGCGCCAGCGTGTCCTTCGGGAAACAGCTGCCGCCGAATCCCGGCCCGGGATGAAGGAACTTGCGCCCGATCCGGCCGTCCAGCCCGATCCCGCGCGCCACGTCATGCACATCGGCGCCGACGCGCTCGCACAGGTCGGCGATCTCGTTGATGAACGTGACCTTCATGGCCAGGAACGAGTTCGCGGCGTATTTCGTGAGCTCCGCCGCTTCCAGGCTGGTGAACAGGATCGGGGCCTCGATCAGGTAAAGCGGGCGATAAAGGCGTCGCAGGACCTCCCGGGCCCGCTCGCTCTCGGCGCCGATGACGACCCGGTCCGGCCGCATGAAGTCGCCGATCGCGCTGCCCTCGCGGAGGAACTCGGGATTGCTGGCGACGTCGAATTCGAGGTCGGGGCGGACCCGGCGCATGATCTCGGCGATGCGCCGCCCGGTCCCGACCGGCACCGTCGACTTCGTCACGACGACGGCATAGCCGGTGAGCGCCCGCGCGACTTGCTCGGCTGCTGCGTTGACGTAGCTCACGTCGGCGTGCCCATCGCCGCGCCGGGTCGGCGTGCCGACGGCGATGAACACGGCTTCGACTCCGGCGACTGCGCTCGCGAGATCGGCACCGAAGCTGAGCCGGCCTGCCGCGACGTTTTCCGCCACCAGCCGGTCGAGGCCGGGCTCATAGATGGGAATGCGGCCTTGGTTCAGTGCCGCGAGCTTCGACGGGTCGGTCTCGACCACTGCAACCTCGACTCCGAGGTCGGCGAAGCAGGCGCCTGACACCAGGCCCACATACCCGCCCCCGATCATCGCGATGCGCAAATCCAGCTCCCCTCAACGACCCGCGCAATCCAACACATCATAGCTGAAAGGGCCAGCGGGTGCCCGTTCGCTCGCGATCATGGCAGGTCCGTGGCCCGCCGGCGTGGCCGATCGTCCAGCTCGCGTTGCTCCGCGCGCTCCTGCTTGCGGCGCAGGGCCTCTTTCTGTTCCCGTTGCAGCGTTTCCACGCTTTCGAGCGCGGTCCGGCACGCGGTCAGCTCGGCGCGCGCGCGGGCGGTCTCGGCCTGCCTGGATGCGAGCTGCCGTTGCGCCTCCTCCAGCTTGACGGCGGGCGCCGGGCAGCCAGGCGCCAAACGCCTCAACGACCGCGTCCGATCCGGCCGGGTCCGACGCCGCCTGCGTCTCCTCCGCAATGGTCCGTTCGATCATTTGGGCCGTCTGCTCGTCCTGCGCTCTCCGCGGCGAGGGCAGCTCGCGAGGCGACGCTGCGCCTCGTCGCACGCGAGTCGGCGGACTTTGATCAACGTCGCAGAGCGGATCACGCGCCATGATCGGCCGCCACAATCTCGGCCGAGGCGGGCAAACGGCCTCGTCCAGCGTGCTATGTTCGCCTTTTGGCTGGCTGATCAATCGTTCGATCAACGGCGCGATGCGAAGCGCTCGGTCGGCGGCCGGGTCGCTGCCGGGCTGATACGCGCCGAGGCGCACCAAGTCGCTCAGCTCGGCCTGAAGCGCGAGCGCCTCCCGGGCTCGCCGGACCGATTGCCGTTCAGCATCGGTCAGACAACCCGGCACGGTTCGCGACAGGGAGCGCAGCACGTCGACCGCCGGATAGCGCCCGGACTCGCCGATGCGGCGGTCGAGGATCACGTGTCCGTCGAGAATGCCGCGGACGGCGTCGGCAACGGGCTCGTTGTGGTCGTCGCCCTCGACCAGGACGGTGAAAATGGCGGTGATGTGCCCGCCGGTCTCTTCCGGACCCGGGCCAGCCCGCTCCAGCAGCCGCGGCAGTTCGGCAAACACGCTTGGAGGATAGCCGCGAGTCGCTGGCGGCTCGCCAGCCGCAAGGCCGATCTCGCGCAGCGCCAGGCAGAACCGGGTCACGCTGTCCATCAGCAGCAGGACGGACTTTCCCTGGTCGCGGAAATGCTCTGCCGACCGTCATCGCCGCATAGGCCGCCTCACGCCGCATCAGAGGGGGCTGGTCGGAGGTCGCCACGACAACGACGGAACGGGCCAGGCCGTCCGGGCCGAGGTCGTCCTCAAGGAACTCGCGCAACTCGCGCCCGCGCTCGCCGACCAGGGCGAGGACAATGACGTCGCAATCCGCCTGCTGCGCGAGCATGGACATCAGCGTCGATTTTCCGACGCCCGAGCCGGCGAACAAGCCCAGCCGTTGGCCGCTCCGGCAGGTCGCAAACAGGTCAAGCGCGCGCACGCCCAGGCCGATCCGCGGGCCAAGCCGGGCTCGGCGGGCCGCCGAGGGAGGGTCGGCGCGGACGCGTCGCGGCGGCGCCGCTCCCAAGCGCACCCAATCCGTCCAGCGGGGCCCCGAGCGGGTCGACGATCCGGCCCAGCCATCGCTCGCTCACGGAGAGGGTCGATCCGGGTTGCACTGCCATCCGCGCTGAAGCCGGCAATCGCCGCGGCGCCAGCCCCGAGCCCGGCCAAGTCCCCGAAGGCAAGGACGCGGGCCCGTTCGCCGCGAAAGGCGACAACCTCTGCGACCACCTCCGGCCCCGCCCTGGGCAGGAGGCGCGACGCGATCGCCAATGGCCAACAGGCCGGTCAGACCTTCCAGCTCTGCCGCGAGGCCCGAGACGGATGTAACCCGGCCGATGCACGCCGTTTCCGCCGCGCGCCGGAGCAGCTCGGGCGCCGTTCCGGAGGCGTTCTACAACTGAGAGTTGCTGCACCAAGATCGAGCGTCGTCCTTTTCCGCTCAGGACGGTAAGCGGAAAAGGCAAAGAGACGGTTAAGTCTCTTTCTTGGGACACATCTGAGTGCGTTTTCGCGTGGACATACACACGTCATAGGTTGCATAATGCCTTAACAGTTCGCGATAAGGGGCAGCCGATGCGAGTGCTGATGGTCGAAGATGACGCGCTCTCCAATAGGGGGCTGGTGCAGGCGCTTCGGGATAGCGGAGCGGTCGTCGAGCGGCTCGACAGCGGCGAAGAGGCGCTGGAGATGCTTCGGCACTACGAGTTCGACATTGTCATGGTCGAGCTGACCCTGTCGGACATCGAAGGCTACGAAGTCGTCCGCCGGATGCGGGCGGCGCGGGTGGACACTCCGGTATTGATGTTGTCGGCGCTGGTCCGCCCGCAGGCCAGGGTGAAGGCGTTTGCGATCGGTGCGGACGATTTCATCACCAAGCCGTATGACGTCTCCGAATGCGTCGCGCGGATGCAGGCGGTCGTGCGGCGGAGCAAGGGGTTCAGCCAGTCGGTGCTGTCGGTCGGAGACGTCGAACTCAACCTGGACAGCCGGTCGGTGTCGGTCGCCGGGCCGTCCGGTCCATCTGACTGGCAAGGAATACGCGATCCTCGAGCTGCTCGTGATGCGCAAGGGCGATGGTGCTGACCAAGGAGGTGTTCCTGAACCACCTCTACGGCGGCATGGATGAACCGGAGGTGAAGATCATCGACGTCTTCATCTGCAAGCTGCGCAAGAAGCTGGCCGAGGCAGGCGCTCGCGACGTGATCGGCACCGTTTGGGGCCGCGGCTACACGGTGCGCGACCCGGCGCCGGTGCCGGCGAGCGCGTCCCCGTTCCGGGCAGAGCCAGTCCTTGCGGCGCGTGAAATGAGCCGGGTCGCAGCCTAGCGCTGCTTACCGTCGGGTTGCGAGGCTCGGTTCAGGCCAGGCCGAATTTCGGTCGACGTTCCCGGTGCCCGCAACAAGGCTTGGTTCGAGGACCCGGGTCCGCGTAGTGCGGGGCTGAGCGCACCAGGAGGGGCAAACCGCGAAAGGCCATGGTCGCGCTCCGGACGGAGCGGTGCCAACGGGCAGGGTGGGAGACGCGGTTAACCGCTGCAGACCATTCCCGTGGCCTTCCAAGGTCCAGCCAGTGTGCGATCACCCCTGTCCTGCCAGGAGCGCCGCAAACGACAGAGCAGTCGGCGGGCCATGATCCGACGTTCCAAGCCGCGGTGCGCCGGCGCTGACGGCGCCCGAAGCCGCGCTGAACGGAAACCGCCGTGCTTGCCAGCGGGCGCGGCGGGCGGCACTGTTTTGCGGT
Organism: uncultured Alphaproteobacteria bacterium; assembly: GCA_963708585.1. Classification (GTDB taxonomy): domain Bacteria; phylum Pseudomonadota; class Alphaproteobacteria; order Acetobacterales; family Acetobacteraceae; genus JAVVHH01. Next base: position 148,121 of record CAVPSW010000004.1, read on the forward strand.
GCAATCTGTGGCGAGGCGGCCGATGCGCCATCTAGTTTTGGCAACACTCTGCCTCGCTACGTGGGCCGGGGCGGCGACGGCGCAGCCGTTTCGGATCGCGCTGCGCGAGGACCCGGACAGCCTCGACCCGACCCTGGCGCGGACCTACGTCAGCCGGATCGTCTTCGCCGGGCTGTGCGACAAGCTGTTCGACATCAACGAGAAGCTCGAGATCGTGCCGCAGCTCGCGACCGGCTACGAATGGGCCGACCCGAAGACGCTGGTCATCAAGCTGCGCGACCGGCGTGCTGTTCCAGGACGGCACCAAGATGGACGCGGATGCGGTCAAGTATTCGCTCGAGCGGCACCTCAACATGCCGGGCAGCTTCCGCCGCTCCGAGATCAACGCGATGGACCACGTCGAGGTGGTCGATCCGCTGACGGTCAAGGTCGTGCTGAAGGAGCCGTCCTCGCCGTTCCTGGCGCAGCTCGACGGACCGCGCCGGCATGATCGTCTCGCCGAAGGCGGCGGAGGCGGAGGGAAAGGATTTCCGGCTGAAGCCGGTCTGCGCCGGACCGTTCAGCTTCGTCGAGCGCGTGCCGCAGGACCACATCACGCTCGAGCGCTTCCCGCAGTACTGGGACGCGGCGAACATCCATCTCGACCGGCGTGACCTATCAGATCATCCCCGACAGCTCGATCCGGCTCGCCAACCTGCAGGCCGGGCAGCACCGAACTGGTCGAATACATCGTGCCGACCGATGTGGACGCGGTGAAGAAGGACCCGCAAGCTGAAGCTCGCGATGATGGACGCGCTCGGGTTCCAGACCATCGAGTTCAACGTCGGCGAACGGGCCGCGGGCGAACACGCCGATCGGCCAGGACGCGCGCGTGCGGCAGGCGTTCGAGCGCTCGATCGACCGCGAGGCGCTGCTGCAGGTCGTCTATAACGGCCTGTACGCGCCGGCGGCGCAGGGCATCCCGCCGGCGCAGCCCGATGCACGTCGCCGAGCTCAAGCCGCAGCCGCGGGACGTGGACGCGGCCAAGGCGCTGCTGCAGCAGGCGGGGGTGAAGACGCCGGTGGTGGTGCACCTGACGGTGCCGAACAACCCGGACCTGCGCCAGGTCGGCGAGATCATCCAGTCGATGGCCGCCGAGGCCGGGTTCGACGTGCAGATCACCGCCTCGGAATACGCCTCGGCGCTGGACGCGGCCACGCGCGGCGACTTCGAGGCGTTCCTGACGGCGTGGTCCGGCCGCGTCGACCCGGACGGCAACCTTTATCAGTTCCTGCACACCGGCGGCGCGCTGAACGACGCCGAAATACTCGCAATCCCGACGTGGACCAGGCGCTCGACGGGGCGCGCGCGGTCGCCGACACGGCGCAGCGGCGCGGCGCTCTACGCGCAAGATGTATGCGCAGGAGGCAAAGGACCTGCCGATCATGTATCTCTGGTATCCAGAAGAGCATCGTCGGCATGCCGGCGAACGTGCAGGGCTTCACAGCAGGTGCCGGACGGGATGATCCGGCTGCAGGGCGTGAGCCTGGCGCAAGTAGCTCGCGCGATGCGCGGCCATCTCGGCGACGCGGCTGCTGCAGGTCATCCCGACCATCCTGCTGGTCAGCATCCTCGTGTTCGCCCTGCAGCAGCTCATGCCCGGCGACCCGGCCGACGGTGCTCGCCGGCGAGGAGCGCGGCGACCCGGCGGTGCTGGCGCAGATCCGCGCCGAGCTGTGGCTCGACCGGCCGCTGCCGATGCAATACCTGCACTGGATCGGGCGGCGTGCTGCACGGCGACCTCGGCTTCTCCTGGCGCATCCGCGAGCCGGTGCTGCAGCTGATCCTGACCAAGCTGCCGGTGACGCTGCAGCTCGCGGCGATGGCGTTCGTCATCGCGCTCTGCATCGGCGTGCCGGCGGGGGTGCTGTCGGCGGTGTACCGCAACACGGTCTGGGACTACCTGGTCAACCTGGTCGGGCTCGCCGGGCTCAGCACGCCCAATTTCTGGCTCGGGATCATGCTGATCCTGCTGGTCTCGGTGCAGCTCGGCTGGCTGCCGCCCTCCGGCTACGTGCCGCTGCACGGAGGACTGGCGGCAGTCGCTGGCGACCACGATCATGCCGGCCTTCGTGCTCGGCAACGCGATCGCCGCGATCCTGATGCGCCATACCCGCAGCGCCATGCTGACCGCGCTCGACCAGGATTACGTGCGCACCGCGCGGGCCAAGGGCTTGCGCGGAGACGCGTGGTCGTCGTGCGGCACGCGTTCCGCAACGCGCTGGTGCCGGTGGTGACGCTGGGCGCGCTCGAGCTGGGCACGCTGCTGTCCGGCGCCGTGCTGACCGAGCAGGTGTTCAGCATCCCCGGCTTCGGCAAGCTGGTCGTCGACGCGGTGTTCAACCGCGACTACCCGGTGGTGCAGGGCGTCGTGCTGGTGACGGCCTGCCTGTTCATCCTGCTGAACCTGCTGGCCGACGTGCTCTACGTGCTGATCAACCCGCGGCTGCGCGCGGCATGAGCGCAGCGGCGGCGCTGCATCGCGCAGCCCGGCCGCGCTGGCGCTGCGCCGGTTCGCGCGGGCGGCCGGCGGCGGTGGCCGGGCTGGTGGTGATCACGGTGTTCGTGCTGGTGGCCGCGCTGGCGCCGCTGGTCGCGCCGTACAACCCGGACGCGACGAGCTGGACGCTGATCCGCAAGGCGCCGTCGGCCGCTGCACTGGATGGGCACGGACGAGAACGGGCGCGACGTGTTCTCGCGCGTGGTGTTCGGGCGCGCGGGCGTCGCTGCTGGCGGGCGTGGTCTCGGTGCTGATCGCGGCCGGGATCGGCGTGCCGCTCGGGCTGCTGGCCGGGTTCGCGGGCGGCAAGGTGGACGCGGTGATCGGGCGGCTGGTGGACGCGATGCTGGCCTGCCCGTTCCTGATCCTGGCGATCGCGCTGGCGGCGTTCCTCGGCCCGGCGCTGACCAACGCGATGATCGCGATCGGCGTCACCGCGGCGCCGGTGTTCGTGCGGGTGGCGCGCGGCGCGACGATGGACGCGGCGACCAACGAGTATGTCGAGGCGGCGCGCGCGCTCGGCAACCCGCCGTGGCGGGTGGCGGTGCGCCACGTGCTGCCGAACATCGTGCCGCCGGTGCTGGTGCAGGCGACGCTGGCGATCGCGGCGGCGATCATCGCCGAGGCGAGCCTCTCCTTCCTCGGCCTCGGCCAGCAGCCGCCGGCGCCGAGCTGGGGCAGCATGCTGAACTCGGCGCAGCGGTTCCTGACCCAGGCGCCGTGGCTGGCGGTGTTCCCGGGCATCGCGATCTTCCTCGCGGTGCTGTCGTTCAACCTGGTGGGCGACGGGCTGCGGGACGCGCTCGGACCCAGCGGACGGCGCTGATGCGCGGTGTGCGGTAGCGTCTGGACGATTGGCAGGGCGTCGCGCGGGAGAGCGCGGACTGGTCGAAGCTGCGAGGCGCAGGCGGAGGTGGTGATCCTGCCGAAGCCGTTCGCGGACGAGGACGCGGCGGCCGCGGCGCTCGCAGGACTTCGAGATCCTGATGCTGATGCGCGAGCGCACCCCGTTCCCGGCGCAGCCTGATCGCGCGGCTGCCGAAGCTGCAAGATGATCGCGCTGACCGGCAGCCGCTCGCCCTCGCTCGACGTCGCCGCCTGCACGCGAGCGCGGCGTGGTGGTCAGCAACACCGGCGGCACGGCGTCGACGACGGGACGGCGGAGCTGGCGCTCGGGCTGATGCTGGCCGCGGCGCGGCGGATCCCGGCCGGCGACGCGGCGATCCGGGCCGGGCGGTTCCAGGAGGGCGTGGGCGTCGGCCCGGTGCTGGAGGGCAAGACGCTGGGGATCATCGGGCTGGGCCGGATCGGCGCCTGGGTCGCGCGCTATGGGCGGGCGCTGGACATGACGGTGCTGGCCTGGAGCCGGAGCCTGACGCGCGACGCGGCCGAGGCGGGCGGGGCGGAGCTGGCGGCGAGCAAGGACGCGCTGCTGGCGGCATCGGACGTGGTGAGCCTGCACGTGCCGCTGTCGCCGGCGTCGCGCGGGCTGATCGGGGCGGCGGAGATCGCGCGGATGAAGCCCGGCGCGATCCTGGTCAACACGTCGCGGGCCGGGCTGGTGGATCAGGCGGCGCTGCTGGCGGCGCTGCGGGACGGCCGGATCATGCGCCGGCGCTGGACGTCTACGAGCAGGAGCCGCTGCCGCCGGACGACCCGATCCGCACGGCGCCGAACACGGTGCTGACGCCGCATGTCGGCTACGGCTCGGTCGACACGTTCCGGCAGTTCTATCGCGGAGAGCATCGAGAACATGCTGGCGTTCATCCTGGGCGCAGCCGATCCGGGTGATGAACCCGGAGGCTGCTGAAGCGCTCGAAGCCGGCGGGCTAAGCGGCCGGCTCGGAGCTGCTCTCGGCTCGTCGCCCCGCAAGGCGGCGGCCATTGCGTCGCCCACGGCGCGGGCAAGCGCTTCGCCTCCCGCGGCGGCGGCGGGCGCAAGGAACGGGCGGGGCGGGAGGTGGACGGTGCCCATCTCCTGCGGCGCGGCGGCCTTGTCGTTGCTGCCGACCGCCGCTTCGAGCCCATCCGATTGCGCCGCGATGCTGTCGCGAAGCGCGCCGGTCTGCGCCCAGGGCCGGTCGTGCTCGCCGGAGCCGGGCGGCTCCGAGAGCGCGTCCCGCACCGCCTCCGCCATGCGCTCGGCGCCCTCGGCCAGCGCGCGGGCCATGACCTCCTCGGGCCGCACGGCGGCGAGGCGCTTGCCCGAACTTCCGCCAAGCCCTTGATCGCCAGGTTCATGCCGCCCTCCATCGCCGGCGATTTCTCCATTTGTTCGCGTTTGCGCGCAAGCGGGGAGGCGCGATGGTGAGGGCAAAGGGGAGGGGACGATGCGCGCCTGGGCCGTGGTCGAGAACGGGGCGGACCTGCAGGAGCTGGAGCTGCCGACGCCGGAGCCGAAGGGGACCGAGGTGCTGCTCGAAGTGACCCATTGCGGGGTCTGCCACTCCGACCTGCACATCTGGGACGGCTATTACGACATCGGCGGCGGCAAGCGGATGTCGCTGAAGGACCGCGGCGTGGTGCTGCCGCTGGCGATGGGGCACGAGATCGTCGGCCGGGTCGTGAAGCTCGGGCCGGAGGCGGAGGGGGTCGCGGTCGGCGATCTGCGGATCGTGTTCCCCTGGCTCGGCTGCGGCCAATGCGAGCGGTGCCTGGCGGAGGAGGACAATATGTGCCTCGTCTCGCGCGCGCTCGGCGTCTACCAGAACGGCGGCTACGCGACGCATGTCGTGGCGCCGCACCCGCGGCACCTGATCGACCCCGGCACGATCGACCCGGCGCTGGCGGCGACCTACGCCTGCTCGGGCATCACCGTCTATTCGGCGATCCGCAAGGTGATGCCGATGCCGCCGGACAAGCCGATCGTCGCTCATCGGCGCCGGCGGGCTGGGGCTCGCCGCGATCGCGGTGCTGAAGGCGCTCGGCCACCGCGCGATCGTCTCCGTCGACCTCAGCGAGGAGAAGCGGCAGGCGGCGCTCGCCGCCGGCGCGACCGCGGTGGTGGACGCGAGCGGCGAGGGCGTCGCGGAGCGGATCGTCGAGGCCTGCGGCGGCCCGGCGGAGGCGATCATCGACCTGGTGAACGGCACGGCCACGGCCGCCTTCGCGTTCGCGGCGCTGCGCAAGGGCGGCAAGCTGATCCAGGTCGGGCTGTTCGGCGGCGAGCTGACGCTGCCGCTGCCGATCATGGCGATGCGGGCGCTGACGGTGCAGGGCAGCTACGTCGGCAACCCGAAGGAGCTGCGCGAGCTGGTCGCGCTGGCGCAGGAGGGCAAGCTGCAGCCGATGCCGATCACGACGATGCCGCAGCGCGAGGCGAACGACGCGCTGATGCGGCTGCGCGACGGCCGGGTCAACGGGCGGGTGGTGCTGACCGCCGCCTGAGGCGGGCCGCCGTGCTAAGGCGGACCGATGGTGCCGGTCGTCCTGCTCTCGCTGCAGGTCAGCGTGGGGGCGACGCTGATCGCTTGCCTGCTCGGGCTGCCGCTCGGGGCCGCGCTGGCGCTGCGGCGGTTCCCGGGCCGGGGGGCGCTGGTGCTGCTCGGCAACGCGCTGCTCGGGCTGCCGCCGGTGGTGGTCGGGCTGGTGCTCTATCTGTTGCTGTCGCGGTCGGGGCCGCTCGGGGCGCTGCAACTGCTGTTCACGCCGGCGGCGATGCTGGCCGCGCAGATGCTGCTGGCGCTGCCGATCGCGGTGGCGCTCACGCATCGGGCCGCTTCGGGGGTGTGGCGGGTCTACGGCGACGAGCTGCGTGCTCGAGGGCGCCGGGCTGCTGCGCTCGGTCGGGATGGTGCTGGCGATCGGGCGGGCGGAGGCGCTGACGGCGGTGCTGGCGGCGTTCGGGCGGACGATCTCGGAAGTGGGCGCGATCATCATCGTGGGCGGCAACATCGCGGGCTATACGCGCACCATGACGACGTCGATCGTGCTGGAGACGAGCAAGGGCAATCTTCCGTTTGCGCTCTCGCTGGGGGCGGTGCTGATCCTGATCAGCCTGTTGGTCAGCGGGGCGGCGTTCGCGCTGGCCGGGCGGCGGCTGCCTTGATGCGCGTTCCTCGCTCGCGTTGCTGCTCCTCGCCGGGCTCGGGACGGCGCGGGCGGCGGAGACGCGTCGTGCTGGCCTCGACCACGTCGGTCGAGAACAGCGGCCTGCTCGGCGCACATCCTGCCGCAATTCACCAGGGAGACCGGGATCGAGGTGCGGGTGCTGGCGCTCGGCACCGGGCAGGCGCTGGCGGTGACGGCGCGCGGCGACGCGGACCTGCTGCTGGTCCACGACCCGGAGGCGGAGGGCAAGTTCATGGCGGCGGGGCACGGCGTGTCGCGGCGGCTGGTCGCCTGGAACGACTTCATCATCGTCGGGCCGCGGTCCGACCCGGCGCATGTCGGCGGCGGGCACGACGCCGGAGGCGGCGCTGGTGGCCATCGCGCGGGCAAAGGCGCCGTTCGATCTCGCGCGGCGACAACAGCGGGACGGATGCGCTGGAGAAGCGGCTGTGGCGCGCGGCCGGGCTCGACCCGAACACGTTCGGGCCGTGGTACCGCGACATCGGCGGCGGCATGGGGGCGGCGCTGAACGCGGCGAGCGGCAATGGACGCCTACACGCTCTCCGACCGCGGCACCTGGCTCGTCGTTCGGCAACAAGGCGCGACCTCGCGGTGCTGGTGGAGGGGGCGAAGGCGCTGCTGAACCGCTACGACGTGATCATCCCCAACCCGGCCGAGCATCGGCCGGAGGGCCGAGCGCCGGCGGCGCGGCTCGCCGACTGGCTGCTCTCAGCGGAAGGGCAGGCGGCGATCGCGAGTACCGGGTCGCGGGGCAGACCCTATTCCACCCGGTGGCGGACCCGATCCCCGAGTAGCTCAGAGCGCGCGGACCGTTCCGCCGTCACGCGGGAGGGAGGCGGCAGGCTGGCCGCCGCTGAGCTGCATGGGCCGGCGCGAGGTGGCGCGGAGCAGCGCGGCGACGAAGGAGCGGCCCCAGCCGAGCGCGGAGGTGTCCTTGATCGCGTCCCAGGCCTCGCGCCAGCGGGATTGGCGCTCGGCGAGGCTCATGGTCAGCGCCTGCTCGAGCGCGTCGGCCATCGCGTCGGCGTCGTAGGGATTGACCAGCAGGGCCGAGCCGAGCTGCTGCGCCGCGCCGGCGAAGCGGGACAGGACCAGCACGCCGGGGTCCTGCGGGTCCTGCGCGGCGATGTATTCCTTGGCGACCAGGTTCATGCCGTCGCGCAGCGGCGTGACCAGGCCGACCCGGGCCTCGCGCATGTAGCCGGCGATGGTGTTGCGCGCGCCGGCGCGGGCGATCAGGCGCAGCGGCGTCCAGTCCGGCTCGGCGAAGGCGCTGTTGAGGTTGCCGGCCTCGCGCTCGACGGCCTGGCGCAGGTCGCGGTAGGCGGCGACGTCCTGGCGCGATTCGGCCGCGATCTGCAGCAGCGTGACCCGGCGATGCCAGTGCGGCGCGCGTCTCCAGCAGGCGGCGGTAGCCGGCGACGCGCTGCATCAGGCCCTTGGTCGGGTCGAGCCGGTCGACGCCGAGCATGAGCAACTGCTGGCGAGAGACTGCGCCGGAGCCGCTCGGACGGAGGAGGCGAGCCAGGAATCCTCGGCGATCGCGGCGAATTCCTGCGGCTCGATCTCGACCGGGAAGGCGCCGAGGCGGATGCGGCGCCCGCCGAACAGCAGCCAGTTGTTCGGGCCGCGCTCGGCGCCGGCCATGCGGACGGCGGCCTCGGCGAAGTTGCCGGCGTCGTTCTCGGTCTGGAAGCCGAGCAGGTCGGCGGCCAGCAGGTCGCGCACCAGCGCCGCGCGCCTCCGGCACCTTGACCAGCAGGTCCGAGCCGGGGAACGGGATGTGCAGGAAGAAGCCGATCGGCGCCTCGACGCCTCGCGCCCGCAGCAGCGCCGGCATCGCCATCAGGTGGTAGTCATGCACCCAGATCAGGTCGCTCGGGCCGAAGCAGCGGCACCAGCTGATCGGCGAAGCGCTCGTTGACCTCGCGATAGGCCTGCGCGTTGCGGCGGTCGATAGGTCATCAGCTCCGGCATCGAGTGCAGCAGCGGCCAGAGCGTGCCGTTGGAGAACTCGTTGTAGTAGCGGTCGTGCTGCTCGGCGGTGAGGTCGACCGTCGCGAAGCGGACGGCGCCGTCCTCGACCATGCGCGTGCTCGTCGCGTCGGAGATGCGGCCGCTCCAGCCGAACCACAGGCCCGCCGCGCTGCTGCATCAGCGCTTCCAGCGCCACCGCCAGACCGCCGGCCTGCGCGCCCGCTGCCGACGGCGCGGGCACCCGGTTGCTGACCACGACGAGGCGGTTCATCGGACCTCCAGGAGCGCGACAGGCAAGCGCCGCTAGGACCGAACTTACGCTGACGCCGCCCGCCGATCAAGTCAACCGGCTCCTCGCGCAGCACATCAACCCATGGCCGGCCGGCCAAATCGCGCGGCATGACCAGCCGCGTCTCTCGCCATTGTGATGGGTCGACCATGGGAACGGATGGGCTCCAGTTGCGAGCGCGGCGGGCAGGCGGGTCGCGACCGCGAGGGCGGCGCGGCCTTCATGCACGCGCAAGAAGGCCAAAATATGTTCCGCGCCCGGGCCGTCCGACCCGGATCGGCCGGTAGCTGCCGCGCGGTGAACAGGCCCGGCGCGCGGGCGCGGAAGGCGAGCGCGCGGGCGATGATCGCCTGCTTGACCCGGCCGTCGCGCCAGTGCGGCAGCAGCGCCGCCGGGTGCCTCGCCAGCGTCCAGCGCGCGCTCGCGGGCGGCGAAGTCGACCGGGCGGCGGTTGTCCGGGATCGACCAGGGAGAAGTCCCAGAACTCGGTGCCCTGATAGAGGTCGCAGATCCCGGGGCTGGTCAGGCGCAGCAGGGTCTGGGTCAGGCTGTTGATCGGCGCCGGGCGGCGCGATGCGGGCGGCGAACGCGGCGATCTCGGCCGCAGACGGGGCGGGCCGGGTCGAGGCAGGCGGCGAGGAAGGCGCGGCAGGCGGCCTCGTACTCGGCGTTCGGCGCGGCCCAGCCGGAGCGGCGCTTGGCCTCGCGCAGCGCCTTCTCCTGCCAGGCGGCGACGCGCTCCTCGAATGCCTTCAGCCCGTCGGCGTCGTCCGCGGCGAGGTCGAGCGGCCAGGCGGCGACCAGGGTCTGGTAGAGCATGTTCTCGTCGGCCGCGTCCGGGGCGGGGCCGTCGTCGAGGTCGCGCTTGAGCGAGGCGTTCAGCCGGGTCCAGCGCTGCAGCGCGGCCTCCCACTCGCCGGGGATCTCGCGAGAGCACGGCCAGGCGGATGCGGGTGTCCTCGCCGCGCTTGTGGTCGTGGGTCGCGGTGGCGAGCAGGGCGAGCGGCAGGTGGCGCTGCCGCTCCTTGTTCGTCGGCGTGGAAGGCCGGCCGGGCGTGAGGGCGAATTGCGAGGGCTCGGAGCCGACCTCGTTGCGCGAGAGCAGGCGGCCGTAGCGGTAGAACGCGGTGTCCTCGACCGACTTGGCCGCGGTGGGCGCGCTGAGCTGCTGGAACTTGACCATCGCGCGCTGCCATTCCTGGCGCGCGGTGCCGGCGGGAACGCCGCGCAGGCCGGTGCCGGACAGCCACTCGCCGACCAGCTCGAGCAGCGGCAGGTCGGCGGTGCGCACAGTGCGGCGGGCGCCGGCCATGGCCCAATCCATCTGCCGCTGGTCCGGCTCGGAGATGCCGGCCGGCGCCGGCGTAGATCCGGTAGGTGTGGAAGTGGACCAGCAGCTCGACCAGCGTGTTGCGGATCGCGGTCAGCGTGTAGTCGCGGGTGCGCAGGTTGCGGCGGGCGATGCGGTGCAGCGCGGTGGCGGTGACGAACAGCTCGCTGCTGAGGCTTTCGCGCAGGATCTGGCGGCGGGCGGCCTGGGCCTCGACCTCGAAATCGCCGGGGCGGCCGGTGCTCGTCGGTCCAGAGCGCGGTGAGCGGCGCCTCGCCGGCCGGGTCGTGCAGGACGGCGGCGACGTCGCTCATGAAGTCGTAGCCGGTGGTGCCGTCGGTCAGCCAGTCGTGGGCGAGGCGCTCGTGCGGCGCGAGGATCTTCTCGATCCAGATGATCGCGCGTGCGTCGCGCAGCTCCGGCGGGCGCTCCTTCTGCAGCGTGTCCAGGCGGCGGCGGAGCTTGCGGCAGTATTCGCGCGGGTAGGCGAGGCCGTCGACATGGTCGATGCGCACGCCGTCGATCAGGCCCTCCGTGTAGAGGCGGAAGATCGGTGCGGTGGGTGGCCTCGAACACCTCCGGCACTTCCTGGCGCACGCCGGCGAGGCCGTTGACGTCGAAGAAGCGGCGCCAGTTGATCTCGTCGGCCGCGGCGCGCCACCAGGCGAGGCGGTAATGCTGGCGCTCGAGCAGGCGGTGCAGCCGGTCCTGGCCCGTCCGGGGTCTTGGCGTCGTAGGCGCGCAGCGCCTCCTCGATCGCGGTCGGCGTAGGCGGGCTGCAGCAGCTCCTCGCGCGCGGCGCTGGGCGGCCTCGCGGACGGCGGCGCGGCCGCCGGGGCCGAGCTCGGCGAAGGCGCGGGCCGGCGCTTCGAGCGGGCCGCCGACGGTGAGCAGCACGGCGGCGTAGTCGCGCGGCGTGATCGGGAAGCGGTGCGTGTAGTAGGCGACGAACAGGCGGCCGTCGCTCTCGTCGAACTTGAGCTGCGAGCTCGCCCTTCTGCAGGCACTCGCCATAGGAGCTGCCGAGGAACGGCGCCAGCAGGCGGCCGCGCAGCGTCGGGTCCGGCGGGTCCCAATCGATGTCGAAATACTCGGCATAGGGGCTGGCGCGGCCCCATTCGAGCACGTCGAGCCACCAGGCGTTGTCGTTGCCGCCGACGCCCATGTGGTTCGGGCACGATGTCGAGGATCAGCCCCATCTCGCGCTCGCGCAGCGCGGCGACCAGCCGCCGCAGCGCCTCCTCGCCGCCCAGCTCCGGGTTGATCTCGTTGTGGTTGACGATGTCGTAGCCGTGCGTCGACCCGGCGCGCGCGGTCAGCAGCGGCGAGGCGTAGAGATGGCTGATGCCGAGCTTGTCGAAATAGGGAACCAGGCGGAGCGCGTCGTCGAGGGTGAAGTCCTTGTGGAACTGCAGCCGGGCGGTGGCCGTGACGGGTTTCATTCGTGTCCTTGCGTCGGAGATCGCGGCGAGCCGGGCGCGCAACGTGCGGCTGCTTCGAGCAGTTCGTTCGCAGGTGCGGGCAGGCGGCGGCGCCAGTTCGGATGCTGCTCGCTCCATCGTGCCGGGCAGGTTGGGCTGCTCCTGCGAGGCCGAGCACGTCCTCGATCGGGATGATGGCGAGGTCGCTGGCGGCGCCGGCGACGTGGCGGGTGGCGGCGTCCGCGAACCGGTCGCGGCTCGTCGTCGGGCGGCGGGTCGCCCTCGGCGGCGCCGCTCTCCCGCATCGTGTCCCACAGCGCGAAGCGGTCGCGGAAGCGCTGCTCGCCTTCCTTCTTGGCCGCCTCGGCGTCTCCGGCCAGGCCGAGCTTCGCCCGCCACTCGAGGTCGCGCCCGCGCCACCAGCCGGCCAGCGTCGGCAGGTCGTGCGTGCTGGTCATGGCGGCGGCGGCGCGGCTCCAGGTCCGCGGCTCGGTGAAGCGGTCCCCGTCCTTCTCGAACCAGAGCACGCGCATGCCGAAGATCGCCGGCGTCGGCGAGCTCGTCCTGGAACCCGGCCGGGATGGTGCCGAGGTCCTCGCCGAGCACGATCGCGCGGTGGCGGATGCGATTCCAGCGCGATCAGGCGCAGCAGGTCGGTCTGCGGGAAGGCGAGATAGGCGCCGTCCTTGGCCTCATGCCCGTCCGGCACGACCCAGAGCCGGCGCAGGCCGAGCGCGTGGTCGATGCGGACGCCGCCGGCGTGGCGCATGGCGGCGCGCAGCATCTCCAGGAACGCGCCGAACCCGTGCTGCGCGCAGCCCGGCGGGCGAGAACGCGGCCAGGCCCCAGCTCTGGCCCTTGGTGCTGAGCAGGTCCGGCGGCGCGCCGATGGAGAGGCCGAGCAGGACTTGGTCCTGCCGCGCCCAGCAATGGCTGCCGCCGGAATCGGCGCCGACGGCGAGGTCGGCGATCAGGCCGATCGGCATGCCGGCCGCGCGCGCCGCGGCCTGCGCCGCGGCGAGGCTGCGGTCGGCGCGCCATTGCATGTAGGCGTGGAACGCGACCTCGTCGGCGTGGCGGCGGGCGAACTCGGCGACCGCCGGGTTGTGCGGGATGGCGCAGCTCCTCGGGCCAGGTGCGCCAGTGCCAGCGCCCGTGCCGGCCGAACTGCTCGGCGTGGATGCGCCTCGAACCGTGCATGGGTCTCGAGCGCGTCGCCGCGTTCGGCCGCGGAAGGCGGCGAGGGCGCGGCGGTCGTCCGGCGAGAGGCGGTCGAACGCCTCGCGCAGCGCCTCGAGGCGGCGGCGGGAGGCGGCCGGCCAGTCGACCAGCTTCTCGCGCTCGAGGAACCTGGTCTCGTCGTCCTGCGGCCAGTCGAGCGCGGCGTGCAGGACGTTGAGGTTGATGCGGCTGGAGGGCGAGTAGGGGCTGAAGCGGTCGGGGTCGGCGGAGAACTGGGCGTGCACCGGGCTGATGGCGATGCCGGCGGCGCCGTGCCGGGCGGCCGGGGCGGCGAGCTCGCGCAGCGCCTGGAAGTCGCCGAGCCCGGCGTCGCCGCGGCGCCGCAGCGCGTAGAGCTGGACCGCGAGCGCCCAGGGCCGGGCCCGAGGTCGGCGACGGTGAAGCCGCGGCGCGGCGCGACGGCGAGCGTCGTCTGCGCGGTCGCGCGGTCTCGAGCCGGTGGTAGCCGGGCGACGTCGATCGCGGGCAGCGTCGCGCCGCCGTCGCCGGTCTCGCAGCGTGCCAGTCGAGGCGCGTGCCGTCCTCCAGCACCAGCTCGTAGCGTGCCGGGCGCGACGGGAAGCGGCGATCGGCTCGCCCTGCGTCGCGGTGACCAGCGGCGGCAGGCCCGCATGCGTCTCGGCGAGCTGTGGCGCGGCTGTCGCGCGACCTCGCCGTCGGAGCCGGCCGGCAGGCCGAGCGCGCCGAGCACCGTGCGCAGCGCGTCCTCGCCGACCTGCTGCTCACTCGCCGCGGTAGTTCTGCCAGCGCGGCGCGAGCCCGGCGGCTTCGGCCAGTTCGGTGAGCGCGCTCATCCGGCGAGATGCGCGATGAAGCTGCCCGGCGGCAGCTCGCCCGGGCTGGCGTCGCCGACGGCGAACAGCGTCTCGCCCGCCGGCAGGCGCGGGTTCGGCGATCGCGCTGCCGAGGTTGATCGCCACCGTCAGCGTATGCGCCGGTGCCGAGCGTCCAGGCGGCCCGGACCGCGCCCTGCCCGAGCACCTCGGCGCCGGCGCTGCGGCAGCCGCGGGATGCCCGGGACGATGCGCTCGCGCCGGAGCTGAGCAGGTGGCGCATCCAGTCGAAATGCGCCGGGTCGGTCTGTTCGGGGACCGAGGCGGCGAAGGTGCTGGGGGCGTTGGGGTCGGGGATGCGGGCGCGCTTGGCCGCGTCCTGGAACGCGGAGAAGTGCTTGAACTCGTCGCGCCGGCCCTCGCGGACCAGCTCGGCGAGCTCCTGGTTGTGGTCGGTGAAGAACAGGAACGGCGTCTTGCTCGCCCATTCCTCGCCCATGAACAGCATCGGGATGAACGGGCGTGAGCAGCAGCAGCGCCGGTCGCGGCCCGCAGCGCCTGCGGCTCGGCCAGCGTGGTCAGCCGCTCGCCCATGGCGCGGTTGCCGATCTGGTCGTGGTTCTGCAGGCACATGACGAAGGCGGTGGTCGGCAGGTCGCCGCTCGGCTCGCCGCGCGGCTCGTCGCGGCCCGGCGGCGTCTCGCCCTGATAGGCGAAGCCCTCGGCGAGGACCCGGCGGAGCTGGTTGGTCGCGTCCTGGAAGCCGGCGTAATAGCCCTCGCTGCTCGCCGGTCAGCAGCACGTGCAGGCAATGGTGGAAGTCGTCCGCCCATTGCGCGTCGAACCGCGGCGGGCCGCCGAGCAGGCGGGAGCGGTTGTTCTCGTGCTCCAGCACCAGGCCGATATGCCGCCCGCGCTCGACCCGGCCGCGGATGATGCGGGCGAGGTCGAACAGGAAGTCCTCTTCCGAGATCGCGTGCACCGCGTCGAAGCGCAGCCCGTCGAACCGGTACTCCTCGCAGCCAATACACCGCGTTCTGGATGAAGTAGTCGCGCACCTCCGGGCGGCGGAAGTCGATCGCGGCGCCCCAGGGCGTCTTGATGTCCTCGCGGAAGAACGGCTTGGCGTAGGCGTGGATGTAGGCGCCGTCGGGGCCGAAATGGTTGTAGACGACGTCGAGGATCACGTTCAGCCCGAGCCCGTGCGCGGCGTCGATCAGCGATTTCAGCTCGTCGGGCGTGCCGTAGGCGCGGTCCGGCGCGTAGGGCAGCACGCCGTCGTAGCCCCAGTTGTGCCGGCCGGGAAAATCGGCGATCGGCATGATCTCGATCGCGGTGATCGCCGAGGCGCTGCAGCTCCGGCAGGTGGTCCTGGATGCCGCGGAAGCCGCCCATGGCGCCGGCATGCAGCTCGTAGACCACCGCCTCGTGCCAGGGCCGGCCCTGCCAGTCGTCGTTCTGCCACTCGAACTCGGTCGGGATCGACGACGACGCGAGGGGCCGTGCACGTCCTTGTCCTGCATGCGCGACGCCGGGTCGGGCACGTGCAGCCCGTCCGGCATGACGAACTGGTAGCGCGTGCCGGCCGGGGCGGCGACGGTCAGCGCGTGCCAGCCGCCGGGCTCGCGGTCCATGCCGCGCCGCGTGCCGCCGATCGCGAGTTCCATGCGCTCGGCGCCGAGGGCGCCCAGATGCGGAAGCGCGTCTGGCCGTCCGGCAGCAGCGTGGCGCCGAACGGGAAGCTCGTGCGATGTGTCTTCATCGTGGCGTCAGGACCAGGGTCGCGAGCGGCGGCAGGGTGAGGGTGAGCGAGGCGGGGAATGCCGTGCAGCGGGTGTTCGTGCGCCGCGACCGCGCCGCCATTGCCCACGTTGGAGCCGCCATAGACCGCGGCGTCGGTATTCAGCCGCTCCTCCCAGCGCCCCGCATGCGGCACGCCGAGCCGGTAGCCGTGGCGCGGCAGCGGGCGTGAAGTTGCAGACGACGAGCGCGGGCGGCGCGCCGGACAGGGACTGGCGCAGATAGGCGAACACGGAGTTGTCGGCGTCGTCCACGACGACCCAGCGGAAGCCGGCCGCGGTCGCAATCGCCCTCGTGCAGCGCGGGCAGCGCGCGATAGAGCATGGTTCAGGTCGCGGATCAGCGCCTGCACGCCCGGCGTGCTTGCGGTCGTCGAGCAGGAACCAGTCGAGCCCGATGTCGTGGTTCCACTCCCGGTCCTGGGCGAACTCGCCGCCCATGAACAGCAGCTTCTTGCCCGGATAGGTCCACATGAAGCCGAAATAGGCGCGCAGGTTGGCGAATTTCTGCCACTCGTCGCCGGGCATCTTCCGGATCAGCGAGCCCTTGCCGTAGACGACCTCGTCATGGCTCAGCGGCAGCATGAAGCGCTCGCTGAACGCGTAGACCAGGCCGAAGGTGATCTCGCCGTGGTGCCAGCGGCGATAGACCGGCTCCTCGTGCATGTAGTGCAGCGTGTCGTGCATCCAGCCCATGTTCCACTTGTAGTGGAAGCCGAGCCCGCCTTCGTCGGCCGGCCGGGTCACGCCGGGCCAGGCGGTGCTCTCCTCGGCGATCAGCACCGCGCCGGGGCAGCGCTCGTCGATGGCGCGGCGAGAGCTCCTGCAGGAAGGCGACGGATTCGAGGTTCTCGCGGCCGCCGTATTTGTTCGGGATCCACTCGCCGGCGTTGCGGCTGTAGTCGCGGTAGAGCATGGAGGCGACCGCGTCCACGCGCAGCCCGTCGGCGTGGTAGTGCTCGAGCCAGAACAGCGCCGAGCCGATCAGGAAGCCGCGCACCTCGTTGCGGCCGAGATTGAAGATGTAGGTGTTCCAGTCGCGGTGGAAGCCCTCGCGCGGGTCGGCGTGCTCGTAGAGCGCGGTGCCGTCGAAGCGGGCCAGGCCGTGCGCGTCGGTCGGGAAGTGCGCGGGAACCCAGTCCAGGATGACGCCGACGCCCATCGCGTGGCAGCGGTCGACGAAGCGGGCGAAGCCCTCGGGCGGCCCGAGCCGCGAGGAGGGCGCGAACTGGCCGAGCGGCTGATAGCCCCAGGAGCCGCCGAACGGGTGCTCCATGATCGGCAGCAGCTCGATATGGGTGAAGCCGAGCCCGGCGCAGTACGGCGCGAGCCGGTCGGCCAGCTGCTCCCAGCCGGCGCCGCCCAGCTCGGCGGCCGGCAGCCAGGACGCGGCATGCACCTCATAGGCGGAGATCGGCGCGCGCGGGGCCTGCGCCTCGGCGCGGCGGCGCAGCCAGTTGGCGTCGGACCAGGCATGCTGCAGCGGACCGGCGACGATCGAGCCGGTGGCCGGGCGCGACCTCGGCCTGCCACGCGACCGGGTCGGCCTTCTGCGGCAGGCGCTCGCCGTGCGGGCCGAGGATGTCGTATTTGTAGATCGCGCCGGCCTCGACGCCGGGCAGGAAGATGTCCCACACGCCGGCGATGACGTGCTTGCGCATCGGGTGGCGCGCCGGGTTCCAGTAGTTGAAGTCGCCGACCACCGAGACGCGGCGCGCATTGGGCGCCCACACGGCGAAGCGGATGCCGCTGACGCCGTCGTATTCGGCCTCGTGCGCGCCCGATGCACCAGGCCGAAATCGCGGTGGCGGCCCTCGGTCAGCAGATAGAGGTCGAGGTCGCCGAGCGTGGGGCCGAACCGATAGGGGTCCTCGGCCTCGTAGGTGGTGCCGTGGCGTCTGCACCCGCAGCCGGTACGGGCCGTCGAGCGCGTGACGGCGCCCTCGAAGAAACCGGCCGGGTGCACGCAGCGCAGCGTGCCGAGCGCCTCGCCGGAGCGGCTCGATCACCTCGACGCCGTCGGCGCCGGGGAGGAACACGCGCACCATGCCCCGTCGATGCGGGCCGAGGAAGGCGAACGGGTCGCCGTGGCGGCCCTCCACCACGGCGGCGATCGGCGCCGTTCATGCCGAGTCGCCTCCCAGATCCAGCAGGCGTTCGGCGATGGCGTACATGCCCCCGAGCGGGATGCCGACCCAGCTCGGCCGGTTGGCCGCCTCGTATTTGATCTCGTAGGCGGCCTTCTCCAGCAGGAACAGGTCGAGCAGCGCCTCCTCCGCCTCCGGCGGCACCCAGCGCGGCTCGGCGCTCTCCAGCACGCCGCGATACGCGTCCAGGAACGTCGTGCGCGGCGCGCGCGCGCGAACTCCTGCAGCGCCGCCTGCCGCCGCTTGCGCCGCCTGCTCGGAGGCGGCGACCCGGCCGGGCGCCGCCGCCGCCGCGGCGTAGTCGAACGAGCGCAGCAGCCCGGCCACGTCGCGCAGCGGGCACGACTTGGCCCGCCGCTGCGCCATGGTCCGCGCCGGCTCGCCCTCGAAGTCGATGATGTAGGCGTCGCCCTGCACGACCAGCACCTGGCCGAGATGGAAGTCGCCATGCACGCG
This sequence comes from uncultured Alphaproteobacteria bacterium, assembly GCA_963708585.1. GTDB lineage: Bacteria > Pseudomonadota > Alphaproteobacteria > Acetobacterales > Acetobacteraceae > JAVVHH01. The sequence continues at coordinate 166,166 of CAVPSW010000004.1, forward strand.
GGTCTGCAGCGCGCCCTTGCCCGCGCGGGCGAGCCGGCGCGCGGCGTCGCGCAGCCGGTCGGCGTTGTCGATCAGCGCCTGCGCCTTGGCGTGCGTCGCCTCGTCCGGCCAATCGGTCACGCGGCCGAGCAGGGCGATCGCCGCGTCGATCTGCTCGATCGCGCCCTCGCCCCATTCGGCCAGCACCTCGTCCGACGCCGGCTCCGGCTTGAAGTCCGGCTCGTCGGTCGGCTGCGACAGCACGGCGTGCAGCTCGGCGAGGCGGGTGCCGATGTTGCAGGCGAACACCTGGTAGCCGGCGAAGGTGTCGTGCTCGGCTTCCGCCGCCGTCCGGCGCCTCGGCCGCGCCGGTCAGCGCCAGCTCCTCGACCTGGCGCGCCAGGAAGTCGAGCGTCCAGCCCCAGCCGTCGCCCTGGTTGCGGACGAAGCCCTGGGCGAGCCCGACCGTGTGCGGCGTGCCGTCCGGCGTCGACGCGGACCAGCTCGCCGAACAGCGGCGCGGTGTTGCCGAAGCCGCGCTCGGTCAGGAACCGCGTCATCTCGCCTTCCGGATGGACGCCGGCGAGCACGCGGCGCACCAGCTTCAGCACGATCGCGTCGCCGACGATCCAGGACGAGTTGCTCTGCTCGGCGGAGAGCCGGCGGATCTCCGCGTCGGGCGCGAGCTCGAGCCGCGCCATGCGCGAGGTCGGGCGGAACTGCAGCTCGCCCTCCTCGAGCTTGATGACCCGGCCGTCGCGCATCCCCTCGATCATGCCGCGGGTGAGCGCATCGACCGCGAAGGCGTCGGTCAGGTAGCCGACGCGCGGGCCCCTGCGGATGCGGGTCAGCGCCAGTTGCTGGGCCAGCGCGCCGGTGGTCTCGTCTTCCCAGGCGAGGCCGAGCGGCAGCACATAGCGCTCGGTCGCGGCCCGGCAGCTGCGCCTCGATCTCGGCGAACATGACCGTGCCCGCGGTGCCCGGCAGCATGGCGCGCGTAGGCCAGGCGCACGCGCTTCCAGCTTCTCGCCCTTGGACGCGAACCAGCGGCGCTTCGGCAGGTAGGTCGGCAGCGCCTCGCGCTCGAGCACCTGCCGTCCCTCCGTCCGCAGCACGTCTTCGAGCCCGGCGCCGGCGCGGATCACCAAGGTCGCATAGTCCGGCAGCGGCTCAGGCGGCGCGCTGTGCCAGGACGGCAGCTGCGCGCCTTCGGCGAGCAGGAACCAGAAGAAGCCGTACGGCGGCAGGGTGAGCAGGTAGGTGAGCTGGCCGACCGGCGGGAACACCGAGCCGCCGACGATGTCGACCGGAACCCGGCCGGCGAACTGGGCGAGGTCGAGCTCGACCGCCTGCGCGGTGCGGGACAGGTTGCTGACGCAGAGCAGGCGTCTCGCGTCGTGCCGTCATCGCCTTGCCACTCCCGCAGGAAGGCCAGCACCTTGCGGTTGCCGGGATAGAGGAAGCGCTGCGTGCCGCGGCCGAACGCGCGGTGGCGCTTGCGCACGGCGAGCATGCGCCGGGTCCAGTTGAGCAGGCTGTGCGGGTCGCGCGCCTGGGCTTCGACGTTGACCGCCTGGAAGCCGTAGATCGGGTCCATGATCGGCGGCAGCACGAGCGCGGCCGGGTCGGCGCGGGAGAAGCCGCCGTTGCGGTCGATCGACCACTGCATGGGCGTGCGCACGCCGTCGCGGTCGCCGAGGAAGATGTTGTCGCCCATGCCGATCTCGTCGCCGTAGTAGATGACCGGCGTGCCGGGCATGGAGAGCAGCAGCCCGTTCATCAGCTCGATCCGCCGGCGGTCGCGCTCCAGCAGCGGGGCGAGGCGGCGGCGGATGCCGAGGTTGAGCCGGGCGCGGCGGTCGGTGGCGTAGGTCTCCCACAGGTAGTCGCGCTCGCTGGAGCTGACCATTTCGAGGGTCAGCTCGTCGTGGTTGCGCAGGAACACCGCCCATTGGCAGTTCGGCGGGATCGGCGGGGTCTGCCGCATGATGTCGGTGATCGGGAACCGGTCTTCCCGGGCGATCGCCATGTACATGCGCGGCATCAGCGGGAAGTGGAACGACATGTGGCACTCGTCGCCGGCGCCGAAATACTGCTGGGCGTCTTCCGGCCACTGGTTGGCTTCGGCGAGCAGCATGCGGCCGGGCGCGTAGCGGTCCAGCTCGGCGCGGATCTTGCGCAGGATGTCGTGGGTCTCCGGCAGGTTCTCGTTGTTGGTGCCCTCGCGCTCGACCAGGTAGGGCACCGCGTCGAGCCGCAGCCCGTCCACGCCGAGGTCGAGCCAGAAGCGCATGACCTTCAGCACTTCCTCGAGCACTTGCGGGTTGTCGAAGTTCAGGTCCGGCTGGTGCGAGTAGAACCGGTGCCAGTAATACTGGCCGGCGACCGGGTCGAAGGTCCAGTTGCTCTTCTCGGTGTCGATGAAGATGATCCGCGTGCCCGAGTACTTCGTGTCGGTGTCGGACCAGACGTAGAAGTCGCGCTCCGGGCTGCCCGGCGGGGCGTTGCGGGCGCGTTGGAACCACGGGTGCTCGATCGGAGGTGTGGTTGATCACCAGCTCGGTGATGATCCGCAGCCCGCGGGCATGCGCCGCCTCGATGAAGCGGCGCACGTCTTCCATGTCGCCGTAATCGGGATGCACGCCGGTGTATTCGGCGATGTCGTAGCCGTCGTCGCGGCGCGGCGACGGATAGAACGGCAGCATCCAGATCGCGGAGACGCCAAGCTCGGCGACGTAGTCGAGCTTCTCCATCAGGCCGCGGAAGTCGCCGATGCCGTCATTGTTGGCATCGAAGAACGACTTGATGTGAAGCTGATAGATGATCGCGTCCTTGTACCAGAGCGCGTCTTCGATGGGGGCAAGCGGGGTCGCCGCCTCGCCCGGGTCGGTCCAGGGTGATGCTCATCTCGTTCATGCGGTAGGGGTGAAGGCGCCAGATTGCGTAGGGTCGGTCGGGGAACAGCGTGATCGTGCGCGGGTGCGATCATGCCAGCGCTCCTGCGCGCCGCTGAGCAGGTCGACCGCGTCGAGCGCGCGCGGGTTCGGGCGTCCAGCGCCAGAACGGCACGGAGATCGGCCCGGATTGCGGATTGTGGAAGTCCATGCTGATCGCGATCAGGAGCACGTTGCTCCGGTCGGGCGTGGCCTTCTCGAACAGCAGGATCTGGTCGTTCGGGCATTCGAGGAAGGTGATGCCGAGATGCGTCTGCAGCGCCGGGTTGAGCTTGCGGATGGCGTTGAGCTCGGCGATCTCGGCGACGATGTTGCCGGGCCGGTCCCAGTCCCAGGCGCGGATCTCGTATTTCTCGCTGTCGAGATACTCTTCCTTGCCCGGCCCGAGCGGGGTCGCCTCGCACAGCTCGAAGCCGTTGTACATGCCCCAGAGACCCGGACAGCGTGGTCGCGAGCGCGGCGCGGACCAGGAACCCGGAGCGGCCGGAGGTCTGCAGCGGGATCGGGTTGATGTCCGGCGTGTTGACGAAGAAATGCGGGCGGAAGAACTCGCGCGGCGGCCCGTCCGCCAGCTCCGTCAGATATTCGGTGAACTCGCGCTTGGTGTTGCGCCAGGTGAAGTAGGTGTAGGACTGCGAGAAGCCGACCTTGGCCAGGCGATACATCACCTTCGGCCGGGTGAACGCCTCGGCGAGGAACACCGTGTCGGGATAGCGGGCCTGCACCTCGGCGATCATCCACTCCCAGAACGGGAAGCATCTTGGTGTGCGGGTTGTCGACCCGGAACAGCCGCACGCCCTGCCGCGCCCAGAACAGCACGACGTTGCACAGCGCCATCCACAGGTCGGGGATCGCACCCGGCGCGTAGAAGTCGACGTTGACGATGTCCTGGTATTTCTTGGGCGGGTTCTCGGCGTAGCGGATCGTGCCGTCCGGCCGCCAGTCGAACCAGTCCGGGTGCTGCTTCAGCCAGGGATGGTCGGGCGAGCACTGGATGGCGAAGTCGATGGCGAGCTCGATCCCGTGCTCGGCCGCCGCCATGCGCAGGTGCTCGAAATCCTCCAGCGTGCCGAGTTCCGGGTGGATGGCCTCGTGGCCGCCCTCCGCCGAACCGATCGCGTAGGGGCTGCCCGGGTCGTCCGGCGCGGGGGTGAGCGTGTTGTTGCGGCCCTTGCGGTTGATCCGCCCGATCGGATGGATCGGCGGGAAGTAGAGCACGTCGAACCCCATCGCCTGGATGCGCGGCAGGTGGCGCACGACGTCGCGGAACGTGCCGTGGCGCTTGCGGGTCGTCGCTCATGGAGCGAGGGAAGACCTCATACCAGCTCGCGAACGCGGCGCCGGCGCGCTCGGTCTGGATCGGGATCGGTTGCGGCAGCTCGACGCGGAACGGGCGGTCGTCGGCCTCGTCCATCAGCGCCGCCGTCTCCGGCGAGAGCAGTGCCTCGCGCTGGGCGTCCTCGGTCTTCTTGCCCTTCAGCACGTTGCCCAGCGCCGTCGCGAGCTTCTTCTTCTTGACCCGCGCGGCGGCCTTGGCGATCAGCGCGGCGCCCTCCTGCAGCTCCAGCGACGTGTTCACGCCGGCGTTGTGCTTGGCGGAGAGCTCGTGATGGTAGCGTGGCCCAGACGTCCTTCCAGGCTTCGATCGTGTATTGCGTGGTGCCGAGCTTGGTCAGCGGGATGTCGGCGGCCCAGCGGTCGTTGCCGACCAGGCGCATCCGCACCTCGGTCCAGCCGGTCTCGCCGGGTCCGCGGTAGCGCAGCGCCGCGGCGAGCTTGTCATGGCCGTCGCCGATCACGTCGCACTCGACCGTCACCAGGCTGCCGACGACCCGGCGCGCGGGGAAGCGCCCGCCGTCGACGCAGGGGCTCGGGTTCTCGAGGGCGAGGCGCGGCGCGGCGCCGGCCTCGGTCGCGGCGGACTTGGCGAGCGGCCGCTCGACCGGCGGCGTGGCGGCCTTGCGCCGTGTACACGCGAAGCTCGCCGGGCTCGAGCGTCAGCGTCGTCGCCGGAAGCAGGGCGGTGCCGTCCTCAGCGCCGAACGGCCCGAACATGCCGCCCAGTGCGGGCCAGAAGCGGGCCGGCCGGCGACAGTGGCCGGAGCGTCGCTGAGGTTCAGCAGCGCGATGCCGGCGCGATGCGCCCGGCGCGGGTCCGGCTGGTCGGTGAGCTCCAGCGCGATCACCGGCTCGCCGGGCGGCGGACACCGGGCGGGAATACGGGCAGCCCGGCACGATGCCTCGCGCAGCCGGTTCAGCTCGGCCGCGTCCGGGTCGTGCGTCATCCAGCCGTCGCCGAGCAGGACGGAGAGCCGCCGCCGCGCCGCCGGCGCGCCCTCGCCGGCGTCGGCGATCACGGGGGCGACCCGGCGCAGCGTCTCCAGCTCGCGCCACAGCCAATCGCCCCGCCCGTCCCACCAGGGCAGCGAGGAGGCGACGAAGTCGAGGGTTCCCGGCGCGACGTCCTTCAGCGCGTCCCACGCCAGGCCGGGGGTCCAGCCGAACAGGACCGCGTCGAGACAGGCGACCCGCAGCTCGGCGAGGAAGCGGCGCGAGCAGCGGTGCCGGCAGGCTCGGCAGCGCGAGCAGGCGCACGCCGGCAATGCCCGCGCTCCGCCACTCGGCGATGCGCCCGGCCCAGAACCGGGCCAGCGCGGCGGCCGAGTCCGGCCCGGTCACGACCGCGATGCTCTGCGTCGCCAGCGCGACGCCGCGGCGGGGGTCGAGCGAGCGGCAGCGGGAGCGTCGTGAACAGCCCGGCCGGCGCGTCCGCCTCGGCGCGATCGATCGGCAGGTCGACCAGCACGGACAGCCCGGCCGCCGCCGCCGCGGCCCCGAAACCGTCCGGCGGCGCGCCCGGCCACAGCACCGTGTCGAACCCCGCGGCGGCGGCCTTCGGCAGCGCGTCACGCCATCCGGATTGGCCGTCGAGGCGAAGGATGCGTGGGGCGGTCCGCCCGACCCGCCCTGCCTGGGAGGCTTGCGTCGTCAATCCAGTCTTCCCCGGTCGATCAACGGTTAAGAAAGCGCGGCTGGTGTGGCCTGGTTGCGTGCCGGCCGCACTACTCCAGGTGAACGCCGCCGGTCACAGCTTGGTAGGTCGCGATGGCGAGCGTCATCGGCTCGAACGGCTTGGTGATGACAAAGGCCGGCTCGAGCGCCTCGCCGGTCAGCAGCCGCTCGGGGTAGGCGGTCACGAAGATCACCGGCGCGTAATGGTGGCGCATGATGCGGCTGACCGCCGTGGTGCCGTCGCCGCCGGGCCCGAGATTGATGTCGGCCAGGATCAGGCCGGGGCGGGTGCGCTCCGCGATCTCGACCGCCTCCGCCTCGGTGGCCGCCACGCCGACCACGTTGTGGCCGCAGCCCTGGACCAGCTCCTCGATATCCATCGCGATGACCGGCTCGTCCTCGATGATGAGCACGTCGGTCGCCGCGCCGGCGCGCAGGTGCTCGCGCGCATCCGTGAGCTGCGCCTCGGCGTCAGGGACGGGCAGGGCGACGATCGGGGCGGCGGCCTCGATCGACAGCTCCTCCAGCGACGTCAGCAGGAGCAACTGGCGCTGCTTGCTGGAGAGCCGGCCGATGATGAACGGGCTCGCGCCGGTGGTCGCCTGGTCGAACCGGCGCGTCACGGTGCGGTAGAGCGCCTGCTGCATGTCGCTATCGCGCCTCGCTGGCCGACAACATCTCTTGCAGACTCTCGGCAACCAGCTTGTCGCCGCGGGGTTGGCTGCCGGTAAGCGCACGGGCGTAGCGGCGAGCATAGGGCAGCGCGCGGATCAGGTCCTCGCGTCGCAAGCTGGTCATGGGCGTCCTTTTGAAGCACGGGATGAGGGATGAACGACGCGTGGCGTACGCCGCCGAGGAGGTGAGCGATAGAAGCGAGGGTGAGCTTCGGCGCGAGATCGCCGCTCTTGGTACCGGACCTGCGCGGGTTCGCACGTTTCCTGGTGCGCGACCGCATCGCGGCCGACGACTTGGTGCAGGACGCGCTGGTTCGGGCGCTGGCCGCGCTGCATCAGTTCCAGCCGGGCACCAACCTGAAGGCCTGGCTGTTCGCGATCGTGCGCAACGCGTTCTACGAGGGTGCGCGCCGCCGCCGCCGCGAGACGCAACTGATCGAACAGCACGGCCCGCAACACCACTCGTCCGGACCGGCGCAGGAGCGGCGCGCGGAGGTGCGCGACCTCCAAGTCCTGATCTGGGCCCTGCCGCCGCTGCTGCGCGAGGCGCTGATCCTGGTGGGTGCCCAGGAGATGACGTACGAAGAGGCGGCCGCGATCTGCAACGTGCCGGTGGGGACGATCAAGGCGCGCGTGTCGCGCGGCCGGACCGCGCTGGCCGCCGCCGTTCGCCGCGCGGATGGGGAGTCGGACGGCATGCATGAGCAAGGCGATACCTAACGGAGGGCTCGGGCGGGACAATCGACTTTATGATGGGGGTCTAGGAAACTCGCGATGTCGTGACCTGGCCGATGCAACGCCGGCGCGGGCTCTTTCATTGGTTCGATCGAGGGTTTCAGAGGATTATTTCATGACGAGTTCGATTTTCCACGACCAGGTGATCGCGATCCTTCCCAAGCTGCGGGTGCAGGCGCTCGCGCTGACGCGCAATCGGGCCGCGGCGGAGGACCTGGTGCAGGATGCGGTTTGCAACGCGCTGTCGGCGAGCAGCAGCTTCATCCCAGGGCACCAATTTCGCCGCCTGGATGCATCGCATCCTGCGCAACCGCTTCATCTCCAACCTGCGCAAGCGCCGCGACACGACCGACATCGACGATGTGCCGGCGCACACCTTCGCCACCGAAGCGGCGCATGAGGACCGGCTGGCGCTGAAGGAACTCGGCGCGGCCATGACCCGGCTGCCGGCCGACCAGCGCGAGGCGCTGGTGATGGTGGTGGTCCACGGCATGAGCTACGAGGACTTGGCCGAGGCGACCGGCTGTGCGGTCGGGCACGGCCAAGAGCCGGGTGTTCCGCGCCCGTCGCCAGCTCGAGGCTTGGCTGATGGGCGAGACCAAGGAGCGGTCCACCGGGCGGCTCGGTCAGCGGCCTGTTCGTGCCGAGCGTGACGCCGTCGCGGCACGCGTCTGACGAATGTCGAGGTAGGAGGTTGCCGGGAGGGGTGCTGCGGGCGTCAATCAGACGCTGCCGCAGCCCCTCCTTCCCGGGCGCAGCGGGCATGAATCATTTTAGAATGACCGACCCGAAGCAAAAGCCCACCGGCAAGCCTACCAAGGCTTCGCGGCCGACCGATGCGGCGTTCGACGTATGGCTGAACCGGGGATTGCACGAGTTGTTCGACGACGTGATGAAGGAGCCGGTGCCTCCGGAGCTGCTGAAGATCGTCGAGGACGACAAGAAGAAGTGAACCGGCGCCGGTCCCGAGGGGCCGGCAGGATGGTGCGCCGGTGCGTGACCGCGCTCGGCATTTTGCCTGTGCGGATCGGCGCGGTGTTCATCGCCGCCGTCCTGCCCTGCTGGTCTTGCTCGGCTTCTGGGCGCCGAACGAGCGGAGCCTGTGGCTGGTCGTGGTGGCGGCGCTGCTCGGCCTGTTCATTGCGATCGCCGGGCTCGATTACGTCGTCGCCGCCCCGCTGCGCCGCCTCGGCGGCGGCATCGACCAGTGGCGCAGCGGCGGCACGTTCGACGTGCATCGGACCGGCCGCCTCCCGCGCGAGTTCCGCGCCGTCGCGCTCTCGTTCAAGCGATCGACCCTGGCGCTGAGCCGGCGCGAAGCGGAGGTGCGGCTTGCCGTGCAGCAGCAGCAACTGGCGATGCACGAAATCCACCACCGGGTGAAGAACAACCTGCAGATCGTGGCGAGCCTGCTGAACCTGCAGGCCAGCCGGCTGCGGCTGCCCGAGGCGAAGGCGGAATTCCAGTCGGCGCGCGACCGGGTGCGGGCGCTGGCCACCGTGCACCGGCACCTCTACGCGCATGGCGAGCTCCATACGATCAACATGCGCATCTTCCTGCACGAGCTGTGCGGCCCGCTGTTCCAGGCGATGGGCGAGGCGGAGGGTGAGCGGATCAGGCTCGAGATCGACGCGCCGGAACTGCAGATGTCGAGCGACCAGGCGGTGCCGCTCAGCCTGATCGTGACCGAGGCGGTGACGAACGCGATCAAATACGGCTTCCCCGCCGGCCGCGCCGGGACAATCGCCATCCGGCTGGCCGAGGAAGGCGACGAGGTGATGCTCGACATCCGCGACGACGGGGTCGGCATTCCGGCCGGGCGGATGGAGACCGAGGCCGGAACGCGGGACGGGCTGGGCATCCAGCTCATCAAGGGCTTTGTGCGCCAACTCGGCGCCTCCCTCGCGCTCGAGGAGGGGCAAGGCACGCACTACGTGGTGCGGATGAAGCTCCGGCGGGAGCTGGCGGAGAGCGCCGGCGCTCGGGCGGTAGCGCCGCTCGTCTTCCCCATTGCGCAAAGCCGGGCGTGACGGCACATCGAGGAGATGGACAGCGCGTTGCACAGCCGCGTGGCCGCTTGGCGGCAGCACTTGCATCAGAATGCGGAATTGTCGCTCCGGGAGGCAGGGACGGCGGCCTTCGTATGCGAGCGGCTGCGGGAGATGGAGATCCCGTTCGAAGCCGGCGTCGGCGGGCACGGGGTAGTGGCGACGCTGCGGCCGCGGCGGGTCGAACCGCAGCGTCGGGCTCCGCGCCGACATGGACGCGCTGCCGATCACCGAGGTGACCGGGCTGCCCTACGCGTCGCGCAATCGAGGGCGTGATGCACGCCTGCGGGCACGACGGGCATACGGCCAGCCTGCTGGGCGCGGCTTCCCTGCTGCAACGGGACGCGGAGTGGAGCGGCACGGTGCGGCTGGTGTTCCAGCCGGCCGAGGAAGGCTATGGCGGCGCCAAGGCGATGATCGCCGACGGGCTGTTCGAGCGGTTCCCGATGGATCGGATCTTCGGCTACCACAACTGGCCGGGCCTCCCGGCCGGGACGGTCGCGGTCCACCGCGGCCCGGTGATGGCGGCGGGCGGCCGCATCCTGATCGAGCTGGACGGCAAGGCGGGCCACGCCGCGATGCCGCATCTGACGCGCGACCCGATGCTGGCGGCCGGGCACCTGCTGGTCGCGCTGCAATCCCTGGTGTCGCGCGAGATCGATCCGCTGGACAGCGCGGTGGTGTCGATCTGCACCGTCCATGGCGGGGTGGCCGCCAACCAGATTCCCGACCGGGTGACGCTGGCGGGGACGCTGCGGTGGCACAAGCAGGAGGTCGGCGACCAGCTCGAGGCGGGGATCCAGCGCGTCGTCGCGGGCGTGGCCGCGACCTTCGGCGTGACCGCGCGGGCGGAGGTCCGGCGCGGCGTGTCGGCGGTGATCAACGAGGCGGCCGGGGCGGAGCTGGCGGCCGCCGCGGCGGCGGAAATCGGGCGCGCCGGTGCGGCGCGACCTGCCGCCGTCCATGGCGAGCGAGGATTTCGGCTGGCTGCTCGAGGGGCGGCCGGGTGCGTTCGCCTGGATCGGCAATGGCCGACGGGGCCGACCTGCACAGCCCGCAGCTATGATTTCAACGACGCGATACTGCCGGTCGCGTCCGGGTGGCTGGCGGCCACCGCGCGGCGCGCCCTGGCGGCGTAGGAGGCGGGCGGTGGCGCGGCGAGCGAAGTCGGCGGGCCAGGTCTGGCTCGCGGCGGCAGCCGAGGCGGGCCGGCGCGGGAAGGCCAGGGTCGTGGCGCTCGGCCTCGGCGGCATCGCGGCGGCGATCGGCCAGGCCTGGTGCATCGCCCGGCTGCTCGCGCCCGCGCTGGGCGGCCGCCGCCGTGGCGCCCGGGCGATGGGCGATCGCGATCGCCCTGCTCGCCATGCTCCGGGCCGGGCTCGCCTACGCGACCGAGCGGCTGGGGTTCGAGGCTGGAGCGGCCGCGCGGCGCCGGATTCGCACTGGCCTGTTCGTCGGATTGTTCGCGCGCGGGCCGGCGGCGACCGGCGGCCTGTCGCCGGGCGCGCTCGGCGCGCTCGCGATCGACGGCATGGAGGCGCTGGACGGGTATTTCGGCCGCTGGCTGCCCGCGGCGGCGCTGGCGGTGGCCGGGCCGGCGCTGGTCGTGCTCGCGGTCCTCGGGGTCGACCCCTGGGCGGCGCTGGTGCTGGCGCTGGCCGGGCTGTTCGTGCCGGTCGGCATGGCGCTGGCCGGGCTCGGCGCCGCGGCCGCGTCGCGGGAGCAGTTCGTGGCCATGGGACGGCTGCAGGCGCGCTTCCTGGACCGCGTGCGCGGCATCGCCACGATCGTGCTGGCCGGGCAGGCGGAGGCCGAGGCGGGGCGGCTCGCGGCCGCCGCCGAGGAGCTGTCGCGGCGGACGCATGCGGGTCCTGCGGGTCGCCTTCCTCTCCTCGGCGGCGCTGGACGCGGCGTCGGTCGCGGCGCTGGTCGTGCTCGCGATCCGGTTCGCCGGCGAGGAGCGCGCTCGGCGCGCTGGCGGACCCGGCGCTCGGCCTGTTCCCGCTCCTGCTGGTGGTCGAGTTCTTCGCCCCGCTGCGCGCCTTCGCCGCCGCCTACCAGGACCGCATGCACGCCGCCGAAGCCGCGGAGCAGCTCGCCGCCACGGTGCCGCCGACGCGTCGCGCCCGCGCCTCGCGAGGTGCGGACAGTGGAGGCGCGCGGCGTCACCGTCGCGTTCGAGGGCGTGTCCCTGACCCGCGACCCGGCGCGCGGCCCGGTGCTGGACGGGCTCAGCTTCCGCGTGCCAGCGGGCGAGACGGCGATCCTGCTCGGCCCCTCGGGCGCGGGCAAGACGACGGTGATCGAGCTGCTGCTCGGCTTCCTGCAGCCGGACGCGGGGCGGATCACGCTCAACGGCGCCGAGCTCGCGAGCATCACGCCGCAGGCGCTCTCGCGCATGACCGCGTGGATCGGGCAGCGCCCGGTGCTGTTCGCCGCCACGCTCCGCGACAACATCCGCTTCGGCCGCGACGGACGCGACCGACGAGGAGGTCGAGGCGGCGGCGCGGGCCGCCGGGCTGGGCGCGCTGCTGCCGACCTTGCCCGACGGGCTGGACACGGTGATCGGCGAGGACGGTTACGGGCTGTCCGGCGGCCAGGCGCAGCGCGTCGCGATCGCCCGCGCCTTCGTCCGCGACGCGCCCGCTGCTGCTGCTCGACGAGCCGACCGCGCATCTCGACCCGGCCACCGAGGCCGACGTGCTCGACAGCCTGCGCCGCCTCGTGGTCGGGCGGACCGATGATCCTGGCGAGCCATTCGAGCGCGGCCTCCGCCTTCGCCGGCCGCCGGATCGTGCTGGCCGACGCGCAGCGCGGCCCGGCGCGGGGCGCGGCATGAGCGCCGCTGCTCCGCGCTGCTCCGGCTCTGGCGAGCGCGAAGCGCCGCTGCTCCTGCTCGGGCGCGGCGGTGTCGCTGGCCGCGGTCGGCGCGGGCGCCGGGCTGGCGCTGACGGCGGGGCAGGCGGCGGTGCCCGCGGCGCTGGGCGGCGCGGTGCTGCTCTGGGCGCTCTGCGCGTCCTGGGCGCCGGCCGCGTGGTGCTGCGCTACGCCGAGCGGATGCTGACCCACGCGGCGACGTTCCGGGCGCTGGCGCGGCTGCGGGTTTGGTTCTTCCGCGCGGCTGTCGCGCAGCGCCGTCGGCGGGCTCGGCAGCCGGCGCTCCGGCGACGCGCTGGCGCGGCTGGTGGACGACGTGCAGGCGCTGGACGGGCTCTACATCCGGATCGCCGTCCCGGCCTTGTCGGCGCTGGTGCTGCTCCCGCTGCTGGTCTGGGCGGTGTGGCCGGCCGGGCCGGAGGCGGCGCTCGGCGAGGGCGCGCTGCTGCTGCTCGCGGCGACCGGGCTGCCGGCGCTGGCCGCGCGGGGCGCGCTGGAGCTGGGCGGCCAACTGGCCGAGGCCGGCGCCGGGCTGCGCGTGGCGGCGCTCGACGCGGTGACCGGGCTGCGCGAGGTGCGGGCATTCGGCGCCGAGGGGCGCGATGCTGGCGCGCGTGCAGGCGCGGGAGGCGGCGCTGTTCGGCGCCCAGCGGCGACTGGCCCGGCGCGGGGCGGCGGCGCAGGCGGGCGCGGTGCTGTGCGGGCAAGCGGCGCTGCTGCTGGTGCTGCTGGCCGGGCTGCCGGCGGCACGCCTGGTGCCCGCGGTGCTGCTGGTGCTGCCGCGTTCGAGATCGTCGGCGCCATGCCGCGCGCGGGCGTGCTGCTCGGGCTGGCGGCGGCCGCGGCGCGGCGGATCGTCGGCGCGGCCGATGCAGCGCCCGCCGTGCCGGAGCCCGAGGCCCGCCTCCGGTGCCGGCCGGGACACGCGTTGCGGTTCGAGAACGTCCGCTTCGCCTATCCCGGGCGCGGCCCGGTGCTGCAGGACGTCTCGCTCGAAATCCCGGAGGGCGCGCGGGTGGCGATCCTCGGGCCGTCCGGCGCCGGCAAGTCCACCCTGGCCGCCCTGGCGCTCCGGTTGCTGGCGCCGCAGGCCGGTCGGGTGACGCTGGGCGGCGTCGACGTGCGCCGGATCGCCGTCGGCTGACGTGCACGGGCGGATCGCCTGGCTGTCGCAAGCGACCACGCTGTTCGAGGACACGATCCGCGCCAACCTGCTGCTCGGCCGGCCCGGCGCCGACCGAGGCCGAGCTGTGGCGGGCGCTGGACCAGGCGGGCCTGCGACGACGTGGTGCGCGGATTGCCGGAGGGGCTCGACACCTGGCTCGGCGCGGGCGGGGCCGGGCTGTCGGGCGGGCAGGGACGGCGGCTGGCGCTGGCGCGCGACCCTGCTCTCGCCGGCGCCGATCCTGATCCTGGACGAGCCCGCGACCGGGCTGGACGCCGGCGGCGGAGCGCGGCTTCTTCGAGACGCTGAACGGGGTGGCCGGCGGGCGGACGGTGATCCTGATCGTGCACCGGCTGACCGGGGTGGAGCGGCTGGACCGGATCTGGCGCCTGAGCGGCGGCCGGGCGGTGGCCGCGGCGGGTTGACCCGCCGAACGCGCGGACGGCAGGGTCCGGCCATGGCTCGCACGGCGATTCGGGGCGCCGCACTCTTGTTGCTGGCTGGTTGCAGCTACGGCCCGGACCCGGATCGACGGACCGATTTCGTGGTGCTGTTCCCGCCGGGACGGACCGAACTCGATCCCGCCACGGCGCGGGTCGTCGGCTGGGCCGCGGCAGTCGGCGCGGGCGCTGTCGGGACCGATCGTGACCGTCGCCGGCTACGCCGACCCGGCGCGCGCGCCGGAATCCAACCAGATCCAGTCCCGCATCCGCGCACAGCTCGTCGCCGACGCGCTGGTCGCGCGACGGGGTGCCGCGATCGGAGGTGCATGCTCGAGCCGCGGCGGGCGATCGGCGGCGACCCCGGCATGGAGAGCCGCCGCGTCGAGATCCGGATCGAGCCATGACGGAGACGCCGGACGCAGGTGCTGCGCCGCGTATTCGGCTTCCCCGCGTTCCGCGGGCTGCAGGAGCAGGCCGTCGGGCACGTCGTCTCCGGCGGCGACGCGCTCGTGCTGATGCCGACCGGCGGCGGCAAGAGCCTCTGCTACCAGGTGCCGGCGCTGTGCCGCGACGGGCACCGCCGTCGTGGTCTCGCCGCTGATCGCGCTCATGGACGACCAGGTGGCGAGCCTGCGCCAGCTCGGCGTCGCGGCGGCGGCGCTGCATTCGGAGGTCGACCCGGTCGCCGCGGCGGAGACGACCCGCGCGCTCGAGAACGGCCGGCTCGACCTGCTCTATATGTCGCCGGAGCGGCTGCTGACGCCGGGCACGCTGGAGCGGCTGACCCGCCGGCAGATCGCGCTGATCGCGATCGACGAGGCGCATTGCGTCTCCGCCTGGGGGCACGAGTTCCGGCCGGAATACCGCGGAGCTGGCGCGGCTCGCCGTCGGTGTTCCCCGGCGTGCCGCGGGTCGCGCTCACCGCCACCGCGGACGCGCGGACCCGCGCGGACATCCTGCAGGCGCTGCGGATGGAGGATGCTTCGGTGTTCGCCGGCAGCTTCCACCGCGAGAACCTGCACATCGCGGCGCAGGCCAAGGAGGGCGAGACCCGCGAGCTGCTCGCCTTCCTGCGCGGGCGGGAGCGGCAGGCGGGCATCGTCTATTGCGGCAGCCGGGCCAAGACGGAGCGCGTGACGGCCCGCGCTGGTCGAGCACGGGCTCGCCTGCGGTGGCGTTCCATGCCGGGCTGTCGGCGCTGGAGAAGCGGGTCGGCGCTGGCCCGGTTCCGCAGCGGCGAGCCGGTGATCATCGTGGCGACCATCGCGTTCGGCATGGGGATCGACCGGCCGGACGTGCGCTTCGTCGTGCATCTCGACATGCCGGACAGCCCGGAAGCCTATTACCAGCAGATCGGCCGCGCCGGCCGCGACGGCGAGCGGGCGGACACGCTGCTGCTCTATGGCGGCGAGGACATCGCCCGGGCGCGCTACTTCCTCGCGCAGTCCGCGCGCGCCGGAGGCGCAGAGGCACGTGATGCGGGCGCGGCTGGAGGCGATGATCGGCCTGACCGAGACCACCGAGTGCCGCACCCGCTCGCTGCTCGCCTGCTTCGGCGAGGAGCTGGCCGCGAGCCGTGCGGCCATTGCGACAATCTGCCGCGCGCCGGTGCGGGCGTTCGACGGCACGGTGGCGGCGCAGAAGGTGCTCTCCGCGGTCTACCGCACCGGCCAGATGTTCGGCGCGCTGCACATCATCAGCGTGCTGCGCGGCGAGGCGACGCCGATGGTCGCCAAGCACCGGCACGACCAGCTGCCGACCTTCGGCGTCGGGCGGGACCGGCCGGCCCCGTTCTGGCGCGGCGTCATCCGCCAGCTGATCGCCCGCGGCGCGCTGGACACGGCGAGCGGCGAGTTCCCGAGCCTCGTGCTGGTGCCGGAGACCGGCGCGCGCAGTCCTGCGCGGCGAGACCCGCGTCATGCTGCGCGAGGACGCCGCCCGGCCGAAAGCGCCGCGGGAGCGCGGGACGGCGCCGGCCGAGACCGCCGGCGAGGGCGAGCCCGGTGTTCGAGGCGCTGCGCCAATGGCGCGCCGCGGAGGCCAAGCGGCAGGCCGTGCCGCCCTACGTCATCTTCCACGACAGCGTGCTGCGCGAGATCGCGGCGGCGCGGCCGGCGAGCACCGCCGCGCTGGCGGCGATGCGCGGCGTCGGCGCCAGCAAGCTCGAGCGCTACGGCGCGGCGGTGCTGGCCATCGTCGGCGCGGGCTGACGCCGCTCCAGCCTGCCGGGCGCGCCGGGCCGGCGCTGGAACAGCAGCGCCGTCGTCGTGGAAGCGCGCGACTTCCGGCCGATGCGCGATGGAGACCACCGTCGTGTCCGGCAAGGACCGTCGCAGCGCCGCGTAGAGCTCCGCCTCCGCGTCCGGGTCGAGGTTGGAGGTCGCCTCGTCGAGGAACAGCCAGTCGGGCCGCAGCAGCAGCGCGCGGGCGATCGCCAGCCGCTGCTGCTCGCCGCCGGAGAGCGTCTGCGCCCAGTTCCCGTCCTCATCGATGCGCGACGAGCAGCGCGGGCAGCCCGGCCGCTTCCAGCGCGGCCCGGACGTCCTCGTCGGTGAAGCTGTCCGGCGCCGCCGGGTAGCTCACGGCGTGGCGCAGCGTGCCGAGCGGGATGTAGGGCCGCTGCGGCAGGAACAGGTAGGTCCCCGGCGCCCGCTCGATCCGGCCGCCGCCGAACGGCCAGATGCCGGCGATGGCGCGGAACAGCGTGGACTTGCCGGCGCCGGAGCGGCCGGCGATGGCCGTGGAGCGGCCGCGCGGCAGCACGAGGTCGGCGCGCTCCAGCATCGGCGTGCCGTCCGGCAGCCGGATCCGGGCGTGCCGCAGCGAGACGCCGTCGCCGCCCACCGCGACCCGCGGGCCCTCCCCGTCCAGCGCGCGCGCGGCGGCGATGGCGGCCCGGAAGCGTGGTCAGACGGTTGACGGTGGCGCTCCAGCTCGCGAGGTCCTGGTAGACGTTGATGAACCAGGACAGCGAATCCTGCACGTGGCCGAACGCGCTCACCACCCGCATCAGCCCGCCGAGCGCGATCCGCTTGGCGAAGTAGGCCGGCGCGCCGAGCATGAACGGGAAGATCACCGCCGCCTGCGCGTAGCCGTTGGTCAGCGCGTTCAGCTTCAGCGTTCCGGTTCATGATGCGGAACCAGTTGAGCGCCACCTCGTGGAACCGGGTGGTGAGCACCGCCTTCTCCTCCGCCTCGCCGCCGGAGAGCGCGACGCCCTCGGCGTTCTCGCGGAAGCGGACCAGCGCGAAGCGGAAATCCGCCTCGGCCTTCTGCTGCAGGAAGTTCAGCGGGATCAGCGGCCGCCCGACCAGATGGGTCAGCCAGCTGCCGATGATCGCGTAGATCACGGCGCCGATCAGCATGTAGCCGGGGATCGTGATGCCGAAGATCTGGATCGAGCCGGACAGCGTCCACAGGATGATGGAGAAGTTGACCACGCTGGTGACCCGGTTGATGAACGACACGCCCGAGCGTCAGCGTGTTCTGCGTGAAGTCGCGCACGTCCTCGGCGACGCGCTGGTCCGGGTTGTCCGCCGCGGTGTCGCCGGCACTGCGGGTCAGGCCGATCGTGTAGTAGGCGCGGCCGGCGAGCCACTGATCGAGCGTGCGGTTGGTCATCCAGCGCCGCCAGCGGATGTGCAGGAACTGCTCGAGGTAGGCGCGCAGCACGGCCAGCGGCACGGCGACGGTGACGAGCGGGACGAACCCGATCATGAACCCGTCCGCATCCCAGCGATACCAGAGCAGCAGCTGGAGGAAGCTGTTCAGGTCGACGTTCTGCAGCGCGTCGTAGAAGGCGCCGTACCAGAAGTTCAGGATGACGTTGATGCCGACGTTGATCAGCCCGAGCGCGATGATGGCGATCAGCAGCAGCCGGGCGGACCAGCGCTCCTCGGACGGCGCTGTAATAGGGGCTGGCGAGGCGCCAGGCGTCCTTGAGCAGGATCCCGATGTTGCGCATCAGCCGGCCGCCCTGGCGCGCAGGCGGATCACGCCTTTGACGGCGGCCGGGTCGACCGGCTTGCCCTTGCGCAGGATCTCGATCCGGCCGGCGCGGGCCAGCAGCTCGGCCTCGCGGCGGACGGGGGTCATCAGCGGCTGCCAGTCTTCGGACAGGGACCGGGCGACCTCGCTGGGGCAGATCGACTTGTCCGGGCCGCGCGCCGCCGTCTGCGCCAGGATCTCGGCTTCGATACGGGCGGGATGTTCGTTCATGAAGCGTCTGTGGCGGAGCGGTGGGCGCAGAGCAAGTGTCATCGCCGTAAGCGGAGACGCGATGGACGGGGCGGCGCAACCGGCCTAACGGTTCGCGCCTACGCCCAAGGAGCGTGTCGATGATCGAGGTTTGGTCCTGGCCCACGCCGAACGGGCACAAGGTGCACATCGCGCTGGAGGAGCTCGAACTGCCGTATCGGGTGGTGCCGGTCGACATCGGCGCGGGCGAGCAGTTCAAGCCGGAGTTCCTGGCGATCACGCCGAACCACCGCATCCCGGCGATCGTGGACCCGGACGGACCCGGCGGGAGGCCGCTCACCCTGTTCGAGTCCGGGGCGATCCTGATCTACCTGGCCGAGAAGACCGGCAAGCTGATCCCCGCCGACCCGGTCGAGCGGCTGCATTGCCTGCAATGGCTGATGTTCCAGATGGGCGGCGTGGGGCCGATGTTCGGCCAATACAACCACTTCGCCGCCTACGCGCCGGAGAAGCTGCCCTACGCGATCGAGCGCTACACCAACGAGGTGGCGCGGCTGCATCGGGTGCTGGACAGGCGGCTAGGGGAGAGCGAGTTCCTGGCCGGGCCCGAGTACAGCATCGCCGACATCGCGACCTTCCCCTGGGTGCGCAACCCGCAGCGGCGCGGGGTCGAGCTGGCGGACTACCCCGACGTCCAGCGCTGGCACGACGCGATCGCGGCGCGGCCGGCGGTGCAGCGCGGGGTCGAGGTGCTGGCGGACCGGCAACGGAGCGGGCCGATCACCGACACCCAACGCGAGAACATGTTCGGCAAGACCCAGTTCGCCGCGCGGTAGGCGCGCGGCGGGCCGGGCTGAACGAAGCCGTTCAGCGGGCCTACTTGATCTTGGCTTCCTTGAACGCGACGTGCTTGCGGGCGACCGGGTCATACTTCTTGAGCTCGAGCTTGCCGGTCGTCGAGCGGGCGTTCTTCTTGGTCACGTAGAAGTAGCCGGTGTCCGCCGTGGACACGAGCTTGATCTGGACGGTGTTGGTCTTGGCCATGGCCGAAAGTTCCTGAAGCGGCGCCGGAGGCGTGAGCGGCGGAACATGCTCACGCGGCACCGTCGGGTCAAGAGGGGCGGGTCAAGAGGGGCCGGTCAAGGGGGCGGCTGCAGCAGTGCGGCGGCGTAGGCGGCGGGGTGGCTCAGCAGGAAGCGCGCGGCGTCGAGGTCGGCGTCGCGCCCCTCCGCGGCCGGGCAGACCGCACGCTGCTCGACCACCTCGGCGCTCGGCAGCGGCGCGCGCGCGGCGCGGTGGCGGGCCAGCGCCGTCGCGAGCAGCAGCGTGCCATGGTCGAGGCTCGCCGAGCTGCTCCGGCAGCTTGTCCTCGCCCAGGCTGGTGCAGATCTGGGGCAGCACGCCGAGCCCTTGGAGCGGCCAGCCGGAGGGCGCGAGCACGCGGCTCCAGGAGACGAACAGCTCGCCGCCGTCCGGGAGCGTCGCGATGGTCTGCACCAGCCCCTTGCCGAGCGTCGAGCTGCCGACCACCACGGCCCGGCCGTCGTCGGCGAGCGCCGCGGCCATGATCTCCGCGGCGCTCGCCGAGCGGCCATCCACCAGCACCACGATCGGCTTGCCCGCGGCGATGTCCTGGCTATTGGCGCGCCACTCGTGCGCGGCCTGCGGGTTTCGGCCGGCCGTGGTCGCGATCACCCCGTGGCCGAGGACCAGGTCGGTCGCGGCAACGGCCTGGCGCAGCAGGCCGCCGCGGTTGCCGCGCAGGTCGATGATGATGCCCTTCGCCGAGCCCCGGCGCGGCCGAGCTGCCGCTCCAGCTCGCGGCCGAAGCGCCCGTCCGTGTCGCTGCTGAACCCGGAGATGCGCAGCAGGACCGCGTCGCCCGCGCGGCTGCCGAACACGGTCTCCGGCGGCAGCACGACGCGCTCGATCTCCACCTTGCGGACCCGGCCATTGTGTCCGCGCACCGTCAGCAGCACGTCCGTGCCCTCGAGCCCGGTGATCCAGTCGTTGACGGTGTCGAGCTCCTCGCCGCGCGTGGGCTGCTCGTCGACGGCGACGATCTGGTCGCCCGCGACGATCCCGGCCTCGGCGGCCGGGCCGTCGGCGTTGACGCTCTGCACGACGAAGGCGCCGCGGACCTTCTGCAGCACGATGCCGGCGCCGGCCTCGCCGGAGCGGCGGGCGCGGTCCTCGTCCGCCGCGTCCGGCGCGACATAGCGGGAGTAGGGGTCGAGATGGTTGAACATCTCGTCGAAGAAGGTGGTGATGACCGCTTGCCCGCCCGCAGCCTGCATGGCGGGTGAGCCGGCCCAGGCGGCGCCGGCCAGGTCGGCCGCGAGCGTACCCCAGCCGTCGGCGCTGTTGCTGTCCGGCGCCGGCCGCTGGAACACGGCCGCCCCGTCCCGGCGCAGCGTGACCACGCCGTCGGCGACCGTCGGGGTGAGCGCCGGGTCGAGCGTGGTGACGCCGCGCAGCCCCCAGACCGCGAGCTGCTGGACGGTGACCGGCTCGAGCGCGCGGGGGGCGATGAACTCGAGCGCGGTGCTGAAGACCGCGGCGGCGATGTCGTTGGAGAACCTGTCTCCGGCGGCCTCGGCCCCCCGGGCCGGGCCGATCAGCAACGCGAACAGAAGCGACGGCCGCGAGCCTCATCGCCGTCGGCTGCGCGGCCCCGGAGGCGACGGCGCCGGTACGGTGAACAGCATGCCCCCGGTCAGGGGGCTTGCCGACTGCGAGTCGCACGACGACATCCTGGGCGAGGCGGAAGGTCATGCGGGTGCGGCGGCCGGACAGCGACTGGGTAGGCTCGTCATAGACCCAGAAATCATCGGGCAGGCCGCTCATCGGCACCAGCCCGCTCGCGCCATTCTCCGGCGAGTGTGACAAATATGCCGAAGCGTTGCACGCCGGAGACACGCGCCTCGAACGTCGCGCCGACCCGTTCGGCCATGTAGGCGGCGAGATAGCGGTCGAGCGCGTCGCGTTCGGCCAGCGCGGCGCGGCGCTCGGTGGCGCTGATGTGCTCGGCCGTCGCCGGCAAGGCCGGCGCGCCGCGTCGGGGCCGAGCTCGCCCGACGCAGCGCACGGTGGACCAGCAGGTCGGCATAGCGCCGGATCGGGCTGGTGAAATGGGCGTAGCGCGGCAGGGCGAGGCCGAAATGGCCGATATTGTCCGGGCTGTAGGCGGCCTGGCTCTGGCTGCGGAGCATCACCTCGTTGACCAGCCCCGCCTCCGGCGTGCCGGCGACCTGGCGGAGAACGCGGTCGAGGTCGCGCGGATGGATCTGGTTTCCGGCCGGCAGGCCGAGCCCGAGACTATGCAGGATCGTGCGCAACGCCTCGAGCTTCTCGTCCGATGGCGGCGCGTGGACGCGATACATGCAGGGCCGGTGCAGCCGCTCCAGCTCCTCGGCCGCGGCGACGTTGGCGAGGATCATGAACTCCTCGATCAGCCGGTGGCTGTCGAGCCGCGGGCGCGGCCGGACCTCCGCGACCCGGCCCTCGCGCAGGATCACCTGCCGCTCCGGTAGGTCGAGGTCGAGCGTGCCGCGGGCCTCGCGCGCGGCGAGCAGGGCGCGGAAGGCGGCGAACAGCGGGCGCGAGCGCCGGCGCGTCATGCCCCTCCTGCGCCGCTTCATAGGTGAGCCGCGCGGCGCTGCGCATCAGGCCGCGGCCGAACCGGTGAGCTTGCTTGCGGCCCGCCGCGTCGATCCGCATCTCGGCGAACAGGCACGGCCGGTCCTCGCCGGGCCGCAGGCTGCACCAGCCGTTGGACAGCGCCTCCGGCAGCATCGGCACGACCCGGTCGGGGAAGTAGACGCTGTTGCCGCGCAGCCGCGCCTCCGCGTCCAGCGCGCTGCCGGGCCGGACGTAGTGCGCGACGTCGGCGATCGCGACCAGGAGCCGGAACCCGTCGCCGTCCGGCTCGGCGAACACCGCGTCGTCGAAATCGCGCGCATCCTCGCCGTCGATCGTGACCAGCGGGACGCCGCGGAGGTCCTCGCGGCCATCGAGCCCGGCGGCGCCTGCGCGCTCGGCCTCCGCGATTGCGTCCGCGGGAAAGGTGGAGGGAATTCCAAAACTCTCGATGCGAGATCAGGCTGACGGAGCGGGCGTCGCCGAGCGGGCCCAGGCGCTCGAGAACGCGCGCCGGCTTGAGGCCGACCCCGGCATGCGGGCAGCGGGGTGGCGACGACGACCTCGTCGGCCTCGGCGCCTTCATCCTCGCCGGGCGGCACGCGCCACTCGGCCTTGGTCCGGCGATCGGTGGGGGCGATGCGCCCGCCGCCGACCGGGAGCGGGCGGAACACGCCGACGACCCGGCCGAGCGTCTCCGTCAAGCGACGGACGGTGCGGCCCTCGTAGCGCGCGGTGCCGATCGGCTTGAGGCGGGCGAGGACGCGGTCGCCGGGGACGAGGGACGGCTCGCTGCGCCGCTCCGGCCGCATGAACACGATCGGCGCGGGGCCGTCGCCCTCCCATTCGATCGGCCGGGCCAGCGCTTCGCCGTCCTCGTCCGTCCCGATGACCCGCAGGATCGCGACCTCCGGGAGGCGCGTCCGGGGGCGGGGCATTAGGGTGCCTTGGCGGCGGCCGGGCTCTTCGGCTTGGCGCTCTTGCGTGCGGGCGCGGTCTTGGCCTTGCCGGCTGGCTTGCGGCCGGGCCTGGGCTTGAGCGCCTTGCCCTTCGTGGCGAGCAGGGCCAGCGCCTCGTCCAACCCGATCTCGTCCATCCCCACGTCGCGCGGCAGGTTGGCGACGGTGCCGCCGTGCTGCACATAGGGCCCGAACCGGCCCTTGCGCACCACCACCGGCTCCTTGTCGCCGGGATGCGGGCCCGAGCGTGCGGACGCTTTCGAGCTTCTTGGCCAGCGCGTCCACGGCCCGGTTCAGGCCGACGCTCAGCACGTCGTCGTCGCGGTCGAGCGAGGCGAACACGGCGCCCATCTTCACGAACGGCCCGAACCGGCCGATACCCGCCTCGATCGGCTCGCCCACGCTCGGGATGGATGCCGACGATCCGCGGCAGCGACAGCAGGCCGAGCGCCTGCTCCAGCGTGAGGCTTTCCCCGTCCATCCCGCGCGGGAGCGCGGCGCGACGGGGCTTGCGCTTCTTGTCCTCCGGATCCGCCTCGCCCTGCTGGACATAGAGTCCGTAGGGACCGCGGCGCACCGTGATCGGCTCGCCGGTCTCGGGATGGTGCCCGAGGTCGCGCTTACCCTCTTTCAGCGTCTCGCCGCTGTCCTCGCCGTTCTCGATCGCGAGACGGCGGGTGTATTGGCAGGACGGGTAGTTGGAGCAGCCGATGAAGCTCCCGTGCCGCCCGAGCTTGAGGCCGAGCCGGCCGGTGCGGCAGGCCGGGCACTCGCGCGGGTCGCCGCCATCGGCGCGGGCCGGGAAGAAATGCGGGCCGAGGTCGCGGTCCAGCGCCTCGATCACGTCGGAGATCTTGAGGTCCCGGGTCTGCTCGACGGCGCGGGAGAACTCGTCCCAGAACGCCTGCATGACCCGGCGCCAGTCCGCGCGGCCGCCGGAGATGTCGTCGAGCTGCTCCTCCAGGCTCGCGGTGAACCCGGTGTCGACGTAGCGCTCGAAGAAGCTGGTGAGGAACGCCGTGACCAGCCGGCCCCGGTCCTCCGGCACGAAGCGGCGGCTCTCCAGCCGGACGTAGTTGCGGTCGCGCAGCACGGAGAGGATGCTGGCGTACGTGCTGGGCCGGCCGATGCCCAGCTCCTCCATCTTCTTGACCAGGCTCGCCTCGGAGTATCGGGGCGGCGGCTGGGTGAAGTGCTGCTCGGCGAGGACGCGGTCGGCGGTCGACCGGGTCGCGCTCATGCATCGGCGGCAGCATCCGGCTCTCATCCGGGGCCGCGCCCTCCGGCGCATCGTCCACGTCCTCGCGATACAGCTTGAGGAACCCGTCGAACGCGATGATGGAGCCCGTGGCGCGCAGCCTTGTGCTGCCGCTGGCCAACTCCACGATGACCTGATCGAGCTCCGCCGACTGCATCTGGCTCGCGACCGCCCGCTTCCAGATCAGCTCGTAGAGCCGGAGCTGCTCGGGGTTGAGCGAGCGGGCGACGCTATCGGGGGTGCGGGAGACGTCCGTCGGGCGGATCGCCTCGTGCGCTTCCTGCGCGTTCTTGGCCTTGCTGGTGTATTCGCGCGGGGCGGCCGGGACGTAGTTCGCGCCGTAGGCCTCGCCGACATGGTCGCGGATCGCGAGCATGGCCTCACGCGCCATCTGCACGCCGTCGGTCCGCATATAGGTGATCAGCCCGGTGGTCTCGCCGTCCAGCTCGACGCCCTTCATAAAGCTGCTGCGCGCGCGCGCATGGTCCCCTGCGCGCCCATGCCGAGCTTGCGGCTCGCCTCCTGCTGCAGGGTCGAGGTGGTGAAGGGCGGCTGCGGGTGGCGCTTGACCCGGCGGCGCTCGACGCTGGCGACGGTGAAGGCGCCGGTCTCGACGGCGCGCTTGGCCGCCTCGGCCTTCGCGGCATCGTTCAGGTCGAACTGGTCGAGCTTCTTGCCGTCGAGATGGGTGAGCCGCGCGGTGAACGGCGCGCCGGCCGGGGTGAGGCAGTGGGCCTCGACCGTCCAGTATTCGCGTGGGCGGAAGGACTCGATCTCCGCCTCGCGCTCGCAGACAAGGCGCAGCGCCACCGACTGCACCCGCCCGGCGCTGCGGCTGCCCGGGCAGCTTGCGCCACAGCACGGGGGAGAGGGTGAAGCCGACCAGGTAGTCGAGCGCGCGCCGGGCGAGGTAGGCCTCGATCAGCGGCTGGTCGAGATCGCGCGGGTGCTCGATCGCGTGCTGGATCGCCGAGCGGGTGATCTCGTTGAAGGTGATGCGCTTGACGTCGACGCCGCCGAGCGCCCGCTTCTCCTCCAGCATGGCGCGGACGTGCCAGGAGATCGCCTCGCCCTCGCGGTCCGGGTCGGTGGCGAGATAGAGGGTGTCGGCGCCCTTGACCGCCTTGGCGATGGCCGCGACCTGCCTGCTGCCGCGCTCGTCGGCGGCCCAATCCATGGCGAAGCCTTCCTCCGGACGGACGCTGCCGTCCTTGGGCGGAAGGTCGCGAACATGGCCGAAGCTCGCCAGGACGGTGAAGCCGGTGCCGAGATATTTGTTTATTGTCTTGGCTTTGGCGGGCGATTCGACGACGACGACGTCGGTCATGAGTTCCTTAGCGCGGCGGCGGCCAGGCTTTTCCTATCCGCTAATGGTGCGGACAACTGGCAGTGGCGGGATGGGCCGTCAACCTTTCCGTGTGGCTGGCGTATTCCCTCTACAGTAGGGCGACAATGTGGCCAGGCAGCATCTCCAGCCGGCCACCGAGCTCGAGCTCCAGCAGGGCCGCCATCACGGTGCCGGTGGGCAGGTGGCAGCGGCGGACAAGTTCGTCAACCTCCACCGGGTCGTGGCCGAGGTTTTCCAGCACGAGGCGGCGGGCCTCGTCGCTTGCGGGTGGAGCGTTGTCGAAGCGGCTCGACGCCTCCGCGACCGCGCGGGCGGGCGGCGGCGCCAGTTGCGCTTGCAGCACGGGCAGCACGTCGGCGGCGCTCTCGACCAGGTGCGCGCCGGTGCGCAGCAGGTCGTTCGAGCCGCGGCAGCGCGGGTCGAGCGGGGAGCCGGGAACCGCGAACAGCTCGCGGCCCATCTCGGCGGCGAGCCGGGCGGTGATGAGGCTGCCCGGAGCGGGGCGCGGCCTCGACCACGATCACCCCGAGCGCCAGCCCGGCGATGATGCGGTTCCGGCGCGGGAAGTGGCGGGCCTGCGGCGCGGTGCCGAACGGCGCTTCGGCGACCACCGCCCCGCCCTCGCCGATCTGGCGCTGCAGCGCCGCGTTCTCGGCCGGGTAGGCGACGTCGATGCCGCCCGCGATCGCGGCGACGGTGCGGCCGGCGCGCAGGGCGCCGACATGCGCGGCGGTGTCGATGCCGCGGGCCAGCCCGGACACCACCACCAGCCCGGCGCTGGCGAGGTCGAAGGCAAGCAGCTCGGCGAAGCGCTTGCCGTTCGCGGACGCGTTGCGGGCGCCGACCAGGGCGATGCCGCGGCCGTTCAACGCGGTGACGTCGCCAAGGACCGTGAGCGCGGGCGGCGCCGCATCGGTCGCGGCGAGCAGCGCCGGGTAGTCCGGATCGCCCAGCCAGAGCAGGCGGGCGCCGACGCCGCAACCGCGTCCAACTCCCGCTCGGCATCGGTCCGGCTCGGGATCCGCAGCGGGGCCGTGCGACCGCCGGCGCGGGCCAGCGCCGGGCAGGTCGGCGAGCGCCGCTTCAGGGCTCGGATAACGCTCCAGCAGTCGTCGATAGGTGATCGGCCCGACCCCGTCCGTCCGGATCAGGCGGAGGCGATCGATGAGGTCGCTCACCGCCCGCTGGCCGATGCGCGGCTCCGTGCCGGCGAGCAGCCGGGCGATGTTGGCGTGGTGGCGGAAGAACGAGACGGCGGCGACGATCGCGCCGGCGACCGCCGCTTCCGGCCCGGCGAAGGCCCAGAGCAGGAAGGGCGCCGCGGCCATGGAGCGAGAGCGAGCCGACGCTGGAGCGCTTGGAGCCGAACGCGGCGGCGAGCCAGACCAGCAGGCAAAGCAGCCCGGCCGGCCAGGACCAGGCCAGGACGACGCCAAGCGCGGTCGCGACCCCTTTGCCGCCCTTGAACCCGACCCAAGGCGAGGTGCAATGCCCGATCACCGCGGCGACCCCGGCCAGCAGCGCCGGCAGCAGTCCGCCCCAAGCGGCCATCAGCAGCACCGCGACCGCGCCCTTGCCGCCGTCGAGCAGGAGGGTGGCGGCCGCGATGTCCTTGCGGCCGGTCCGCAGCACGTTGGTGGCGCCGATGTTGCCGGAGCCGACCGCGCGGATGTCGCCGAGCCCGGCCATCCGCGTCAGCAGCAGCCCGAACGGGACCGAGCCGAGCAGGTAGCCGGCGAGGAGCGCGACCGCCGCCGTCATCCGAACACCCGCCGCCCGGCCTTCCAGGTGCCGATCACCTTGCCCTCCAGCGCGCGGCCGTCGAACGGGGTGTTCTGGGCCTTGCCGGCGAGCTCGCCCGACTCGACGCGCCAGGCGCGCTCCAGGTCGAACAGGCATAGATCGGCCGGCGCACCGCGGGCGAAGCGGCCGGCCTCCGCCCCGAGCAGGGCGGCGGGCGCGTCCGTCAGTAAGTGGAGCGCCTGCATCAAGGGCAGCGAATTGCCGTGGACCTGGGCGAGGGTGACGCCGAGCAGCGTGGCCAGACCGGCGCCGCCCGGGGAGGCGAGCGCGAACGGAAGCCGCTTATCGTCGGCGTCGCGCGGCTGGTGGTCGGAGGCGACCGCGTCGATCGTCCCATCGGCCAGGGCGGCGCAGATCGCGCGTCGATCCTCGTCCGAGCGGAGCGGCGGCGAGAGCTTGGCGTAGGTGCGGAAGTCGCCAATCGCGGTCTCGTTCAGGTCGAAATAGGGCGGGGCGGTGTCGCAGGTGACCTGGACGCCGCGGTCCTTGGCGCGGCGGATCACGTCGAGCGCCTCGGCGGTGGAGACGTGGGCGATGTGAAGCTTGCCGCCGGTCAGCTCGGCAAGGCGGACATCGCGGGCGATCAGGATCGCCTCGGCGACGGCGGGAATGCCGGGCAGGCCGAGCCGCGTGGCCTGCTCGCCCTCCGTGGCGGCGCCGCCGGCGGCCAGCACCGGGTCTTCGGGGTGCTGGATGATGCGGGCGCCGAAGCCGCGGGCGTAGGAGAGGGCGAGGCGCATCAGCCGGGCGTCGGCGACCGCGCGCTGGCCGTCGGTGAAGGCGGCGGCGCCGGCCTCGCGCAGCAGCCCGATCTCGGCCAGTTCCTCGCCCCGGCAGCCCTTGGTGACGCGCGGCGTAGGGCAGCACGGTGACCGCGCCGGTTTCCTCGCCCCGGCTCCGCATCAGCCGCACCAACGCGGGATCGTCGATCGCGGGGCGGCTGTCGGGCAGGGCGGCGATCGTGGTGATGCCGCTGGCGGACGCGGCCTCGGCGGCGGAGGCGACGGTCTCGCGGTATTCGTAGCCGGGCTCGCCGAGGCTGGCCCGCATGTCGACCAGGCCGGGGCACAGCACGGCGCCCTCGCCGTCGAGCGTCGGCACCCCATCCGGGCGGCCGAGATCGTTGCCCCAGTCAAGTATCTTGCCGTCGCGGAACAGCAGCGCGCCCGGGCGCGTCGAGCGCGCTGGCCGGGTCGAGCAGGCGGACATTCTCGATGAGAAGGTCAAGCATTGCGCAGGTCCCGGCGCGAGAGCACGTCGAGCACGGCCATGCGGACGGCGACGCCCATCTCGACCTGGGTGCCGATCACGCTGCGCGCCGGGTCGTCGGCGACCTCGCTGTCGATCTCGACGCCGCGGTTCATCGGGCCGGGATGCATGACCATGCGCGTCCGGCTTGGCGCCGGCGAGCTTGGCGCGGTCGAGGCCGAAGAAGCGGAAATACTCGCGCTCGCTCGGGACCAGGCCGCGCACCATCCGCTCGCGCTGCAGCCGCAGCATCATGACCACGTCGGCCCCGTCGAGCCCGGCCTCCATGTCGTGCAGCACCTCGACACCGAGGTTCGCCGGCGGCGGCAGGGATCAGCGTCGGCGGCCCGACCACGCGCACCCGGCTGCCCATGGTGGTGAGCAGATGGATGTTCGACCGGGCGACCCGGCTGTGCAGCACGTCGCCGCAGATCGCCACCACCAGCCCTTCGAGGCTTCCGCGCCGGCGGCGGATGGTCAGCGCGTCGAGCAGCGCCTGGGTCGGGTGCTCATGGGTGCCGTCGCCGGCGTTGATGACGCTCGAGGACACTTTCTGGGCGAGGAGGTTTGGCGCGCCGGACTGGTCGTGGCGCACGACCAGCAGGTCGCAGCGCATCGCGTTCAGCGTGGTCGCGGTGTCGAGCAGGGTCTCGCCCTTGTTCACGCTGCTGGTGGAGACCGACATGTTGATGACGTCGGCGCCGAGCCGCTTGCCGGCCAGCTCGAAGCTGGTGCGGGTGCGGGTGCTGTCCTCGAAGAACAGGTTGATCAGCGTGCGGCCACGCAGCAGGTCCCGCTGCGTCTTGCCGGAGCGGTTGAGCAGCACGTAGCTCTCGGCCAGGTCCAGGAGATACGCGATCTCCGGCGGGTACAGGCCCTCGATGGCGAGCAGGTGCCTGTGGCCGTACATCAGGCCGCGGCGCGGGCGATGCGGGCGAGCGCCTCCTCGCGGCCGAGCGCGGCGAGGGTCAGGTCGATCGGCGGGCTGGTGGTGCTGCCGGTCAGCGCCGCGCGCAGCGGCTGGGCGACCTGGCCGAGCTTGCGGCCGGCCTGCTCGGCGTAGCGGCGTAGCGCGGCGTCCAGCGCAGGCGGCGCCCAGTCGGTCTCTCGCAGCACGGCGGAGACGTCTTGGAGGGTCTGCTTGGCGTCCGGCGTGAGCAGCGCCTGCGCCTTCGGCTCGAATTCGAGCGGCATCCGACGGACCAGGAATGCCGCGCTGTCAGCGAGTTCCACGAGGGTCTTCGCGCGCTCCTTCAGGCCCGGCATCAGCAACCGGATCCGCCCCGCAGCCGGGGCGGCGTCGAGCCCGGCCTTCTCGAGCCGCTCCACCACCTCCGCGGTCAGCCGGTCGTCGTCCGCCCTGCGGATCCAAACGCCATTGAGCTGGGTGAGCTTGACGTAGTCCATCCGGCTCGGCGACCGCCCAACGCCGGGGAGGTCGAACAACCGGATCGCCTCCTCACGGTCGATGATCTCAGCGTCGCCATGGCCCCAGCCGAGCCGGAGCAGATAGTTGAACATCGCCTCCGGCAGGAAGCCCTGCTCGCGGAACTCCAGCAGGTTCACCGCGCCGTGCCGCTTGGACAGCTTGGCCCCGTCCGCGCCGTGGATCAGCGGCATGTGCGCGAATTCCGGCCGCTCCCAGCCCATCGCGTCGTAGACCTGGATCTGCCGGAACGTGTTGGTCAGGTGGTCGTCGCCCCGGATGACGTGGGTGATCTCCATGTCGTGGTCGTCGACGACGACGGCGTGCAGGTAGGTGGGCGTGCCGTCGCTGCGCAGGATGATCATGTCGTCCAGCTCGCTGTTGGCGACGCGGACCTCGCCCTGGATCAGGTCGTGGACGACCGTCTCGCCCTCGCGCGGCGCCTTGAGGCGGATGACGGGCGGGACGCCGGGGGGCGCTTCGGCCGGGTCGCGGTCGCGCCAGGTGCCGTCGTAGCGAGGCGGGCGGCCCTCGGCGACGGCCCGCTCGCGCATGGCGCGGAGCTCGTCGGCGGTGCAGTAGCAATAATAGGCGTGGCCGTTGGCCAGCATCGCCCGGGCGACCTCGGCGTGGCGCGCCTCGCGGGTCGACTGGAACACCGGCGGCCGGTCGGGCGGGATGCCGAGCCACTCGCAGCCCATCGAGGATGGCGCGGGTGTACTCGTCCTTGCTGCGCTCTCGGTCGGTGTCCTCGATGCGGATGAGGTACTCGCCGCCGTGGTGGCGGCTGAACAGGTAGTTGAACAGGGCGGAGCGGGCGCTGCCGATGTGGAGCAGCCCGGTCGGGCTGGGGGCGAAACGGGTGCGGACGGCCATGGCGCCGGTCTCTAGCACAGGTGCCGGGACCGCAAGAGTCTGGTAAGCCCAAAGTCCGCACGTGGTGTGGAGCGGGGGTGCCGTGCAACAGGCGGTTGCAGTCGGGGCGGTGCGGGGGCGGCTGGCGGCGCGCGAGCGCTTGCGCGCCTGGGCCGACGCCGAGCGTGGCCGGTTCGTGCCGTGGCTGCCGGTCTGCATGGGCGCCGGCGTGGTCGGTTATTTTGCGCTGTTGCGGGAGCCGCCGGTCTGGGCGGGCGGCGCGGCGGCGCTGCTCTGCCTGGCGAGCGTCGTGCTCCTATGGCGCAGCTTCGCCGGACGGATGGTCGCACTCGCCGGACTGTTGACCGCGCTGGGGTTCTTCTCCGCGCAGGTCGCGACGTGGCGCGCGGCGCCCGTGCTTGTGCTGCCGACCAAAGCGACAATGGTCACCGGCACGGTCCGCGCCGTCGACGTGCTGCCGGAGGCCCGCCGCCTGGTGCTGGATGACGTGCGGCTCGGCGACGGCGAGGTGCTGCCCCGGCGCCTGCGGGTCCGGCTCAAGCGGGGCGACGAGACAGCGGTGCAGGCGGGCGATGCGGTGCGGGTGCGGGCGCTGGTCCGGCCGCCCTCGCCGCCGCCCTATCCCGGCGGCTGGGACCAGCAGCGCGACGCGTTCTTCGCCGGGCTCGGCGGCGGCGGGACGGCGCTGAACCCGGTGGTCGTGCTCGAGCACCGGCCGCCCTCCGGCTTCGGCGCCTTCGTGCAGGCGGTGCGTGACGGGATCGCGCGCCGCGTGATGGCGGCGGTGCCGGGCTCCCCCGGCGCGATCGCGGCGACCTTCCTGACCGGCAGCACCTTGTCGATCCCGGACGCGGACCGCGCGGCGTTCCGCGATTCCGGTCTGGCGCACCTGCTGGCGGTGGCCGGGCTGCATATCGGGATCGTCATGGGCCTCGCCTTCGGCGCGACAAGGCTGCTGCTGGCGTGCTCGGAACGCACGGCGCTGCACTGGCCGACGAAGCCGATCGCCGCGCTCGTCGCGCTGCCGGTCGGGGCCGCCTACATGCTGCTGGCCGGCGCGCATGTGCCGGTGATGCGCAGCTTCGCGATGGCGTGCCTGGTCACGCTGGGCGTCGTGGTCGGGCGGCGGGCGCTCTCGCTGCGCGGCTGGGCGCTGGCGGCGCTGGCGCTGATGATCTTCGCGCCGCAAGAGGTGATGGGCGTCAGCTTCCAGATGAGCTTCGCGGCGGTGCTGGCGCTGATCTCCGGATACGAGGCGCTGCGCCCGGTGCTGGCGCGCTTCTACGGCGAGGAATGGTGGCGGCGGTTCGGCCTGCACGTCACGATGCTGGCGTTGACCAGCCTGCTCGCGGGCAGCGCGTCTGCCCCGTACGGCGCCGTACCATTTCGGCCGCATCCAGCTCTATTTCATCGTCGCCAACCTCCTCGCCGTGCCGCTGACCGCGACCTGGGTGATGCCGCTGGGCCTGCTCGGCCTCGCTGCTGATGCCGTTCGGCCTGGAGCAGCTCGCGCTTGGTGCCGATGGGGTGGGGCGTGAGCGCGATCCTTTGGATCGGGCGGTCGGTCTCGTCCTGGCCGGCGGCGACGCTCCCGGTGCCGCCCATGCCGGGCTGGGGGCTCGCCGTGTTCAGCCTCGGGCTGGCCTGGCTGGGCCTGTGGCGGACCCGGCAGCGGCTGCTCGGCCTCCTGCCGATGGCGCTCGGCCTCCTCTCGCCGCTGCTCGTGCCGCTTCCGGACGTGCTGGTCTCGGCCGACGCGCGGCTGATCGCGTTGCGGGCGGACGGGGCCTACTGGATGCAGGCGGTGCCGGGCGCGTCCAAGTTCACGCTGGAGGAATGGGAGCGGCATCTCGGCGCCGGCCCGCTCCGGCCGATCCGCGAAGGCGAGCCGGCCGGATGCACGGCGGCGACGTGCCGGATCGGGACGGTGCTGATGCTGCGCGAGGGAGTCGGGACGGCGGACTGCGCCGGGGCCGGCCTGGTGGTCTCGGCGGAGCCGGCGCGGGGCGTGTGCCCGTCGGAGGTGAAGCTGATCGACCGGTTCAGCGTGTGGCGAGACGGGGCGGAGGCGGCCTTCGTCTCCGGCGCCACGGTGCAAGTCGCCTCCGACCGCTCGACGCGGGGCGACCGGCCCTGGGTTCCGCCGCCCCCCACGCCGCGGCGGGCCACGCCGAACCTGCCGATGGCGCCCGCCGAGACACTGCCGCCGGCCACCGACGAGTAGGCCTCAGCTCTTGCGGGCGTTCCAGAAGATCGGGAACGGGCTGTCCAGGATGTCCGACACCGTGTTCCGGACCGCGACCGGCTGGAAGAACTGGCCGAGCGGGATGTAGGGCACTTCGTCCCACACGGCGCGCTGGATCTCCTCGCAGGCCTTCTTCTGCGCCGCGAGGTCCGGCGCCTCGTACCAGGCCGTGCGTGCCGCCTCGATCCGCGGGCTGGTCGGCCAGCCGAACCAGCCGTTCAGGCCGTTGCCGAGGATCGGGTAGTGGCCGGCCGGATCGTTCAGGTTGAGGCCCTCCCAGCCGGTGCAGAACAGGCTCCAGCCGCCCTTTTCGACCGGCTCGCGGCTGGCGCGGCGGGCGACGACCGTGCCCCAATCGGTGCTGACATACTCGACGTTGATGCCGAGCCGGACCAGCAGGTCGCGCGCGACCTGGCAGAACGCCTGCAGCCACGGATAGTCGGTGGGCGAGATGATGACCGCCTTCTCGCCCTTGTAGCCGCTCTCGGCGACCAGGCGCTTGGCGCCGTCCCAGTCGCGCGTCCCGGTCAGCGCCTCCATGCCGACATCGGTCGCCATCGGCGAGCCGGGCGTGAACACGCCGACCGGCGTCTTGTAGAGGCTCGTGTCGTCGCCGAAGGCCGCCTGCATGAACTCCTTCTGGTCGACCACCATCAGCACGGCCTGGCGCAGCTTCTCGTTGTTGAACGGCGGGTGGAGCGAGTTGAAGCGGATGATCTCGATGTTGCCGACCTTGTCCGGGTGCAGGATCTGCACGCCGCGGGAGCCGCGGAGCTGGGCCAGGAGGTCGACGACCGGGTTCTGCCACCAATCGGCCTCGTTGGCCTGGATCGCGGCGGAGGCGGTGGCGCTGTCCGGGATGATGTGCCACTCGACCCGGTCGAAGTTGACCACCTTCCCGCCCGCGGTGAAGCTCGGCTTCTCGTTGCGCGGCACGTAGGCGTCGAACCGCGCATAGGCGGCCAGCGCGCCGGGTTGCCACTCGTCGCGCAGGAACCGGTAAGGGCCGGAGCCGGTGAAGTCGGTGATCTGCTGGAACGCGTCGGTCTGGGCGACGTGCTCGGGCATGATGAAGCAGACGTTGGCCGACCGCCTTGCCGAGCGCGGTCAGCATGAGCGGGAACGGCGTCTTGAGCCGGATCTCGAAGGTCTTGTCGCCGGTCGCCTTCATCTCGTCGATTTGCGTGGCTAGGTGCTGGCCCATGCCGTCCCGCTTCATCCAGCGCGCGATCGAGGCCACGCAGTCCTGTCCGCGCACGGGCTGGCCGTCGTGGAACTTGAGCCCCTCCCGCAGGCCGAAGCGCCAGAGCAGGTTCTTCTCCGAAATCTCGGCCCCGGCGCACATCTGCGGCGACGGCGCCAGGCTCGAATCGCTGCCGTAGAGCGTGTCGTAGATCATGAACCCGTGGTTGCGGGCCACGGTGGTGGTGGTCCAGATCGGGTCGGGGTTCTGCAGGTTGCCCTCGGGGATGAAGCGCAGCACGCGGGCCGAGCCGGTCTGGGCCGGAGCGCGGCGGGGCAGGGCGGAAGCGGCGGACAGCGCGGCGGCGCCGGTCAGCAGGTGTCTTCTCCTCATGCGCGCTCTCCCGAGTGATGAGGGGAAGCTAAGCACATCCCGTGCCGTTCAGGGCGTCGCCGATGCCGGGTGGATCGCGACCAGGATCGCCAGGACATCGGACGCCGCTGCGGCGGGCGTGGCGGGGCCGGGGCCGAGCAGCGAATCGCCGGGCTGGAGCAGGTCGCCGGCGGTGGACAGCTCGCCCTCGAGGCAGTGGACGACGACCTCCGGCGCGTCCGGCGCCTCGACCGGGTCGCCGGCCTCGAGACGAAGCACCTGGAGCGCGGCGGTATGGAGGCGCCGGTTCGCGATGACGTTGAACGCCCGGGCCGGCCCGGGCACGCGGACGGACACGGCCTCCTCGCCACGGAAGAGCACGGGTTCGAGCAGCGGACGCGGCTCGAACGGGCCGCCGGCAAACGAGAGTTCCGGCGGCGGCCCGGCGATCGGCACGAAGATCCGGTCGCACTCCGGATAGAGCGAGAACGGCGCGTCGCGGACCAGTTCGGCGAGCCCGACCTGCCACAACAACGTCCCGCCGCGGTCGAGCCGGGTCAGGATCGAGTGCGACGTGCCCTGCCCGTTGCGCCAGGGCGTCGGCCTCAGCGTGCTGCCGCGAATGACCGTCCAGCGCATCGGCTCCTCCCGCCCGCAGAGGAGGCCGGAAGCAGGCTGG
Source organism: uncultured Alphaproteobacteria bacterium (assembly GCA_963708585.1). Classification (GTDB taxonomy): domain Bacteria; phylum Pseudomonadota; class Alphaproteobacteria; order Acetobacterales; family Acetobacteraceae; genus JAVVHH01. Next base: position 201,286 of record CAVPSW010000004.1, read on the forward strand.
GCGTCAACCGATCAGTAGCGGCGGAGCAGGGCGACGAGCTTGCCCTGCACCTTGACCTTGTCGGCCGGCACGATCTGCACCTTGTGCGCCGTGTTCGCCGGCTCGAGCGCGATCGACTTGCCGTGCCGGCGCAGGCGCTTCAGCGTGACGTAGTCGTCCACCAGGGCGACGATGATCTGGCCGTTATCGGCCTGCTCGCCGCGGCGGATGATCACGGTGTCGCCGTCGAGGATGCCGGCGTCGATCATCGAGTCGCCGTCCACCTCCAGCGCGTAATGCTCGCCGTTGCCGAGCAGCGCGAGCGGCACCTCGATCATGGCTGCTGTTGTCGCGCAACGCCTCGATCGGCAGGCCGGCGGCGATTCGGCCGTAGAGCGGCAGCTGGACCGCGCCGGCCTCGTTGGCCGCGCGCACGCCCGGCAGGTTCTTGCTGAAATCGCCGCGGATGACGTTCGGCGAGAACGACGGGGCCGGTGCCGGTGCCAGTGCGGGCGTCTCGACGCGGTCCATCGGCTCGTTCGGCAGCCGCGTCACTTCGAGCGCGCGGGCCCGGTGATGGCGGCGGCGGAGGAAGCCGCGCTCCTCGAGCGCGGAGATCAGCCGGTGGATGCCCGACTTGGAGCGGAGCTGCAGCGCCTCCTTCATCTCCTCGAACGAGGGCGAGAAGCCGGTCGCCTTCAGGTGGCGGTCGATGAAGATCAGCAACTCGTGCTGCTTGCGCGTCAACATGAGGTTTTGCTCCCACCCCGGCCGAATCGGAACAAATCGGCAACTGCGGGCGTTCTACGTTGGTTCCGCCGCCTGCGTCAACACTATCAGAGCAAGCGGAACGTCTAGCCGTATCACATCGACCGGCGCGCCCGCCGGCGCGGGCGGGGCATGAGGCGGGCGGAGCACCAGCGCATGGGCTTCAACCAGCAGCCGCAGCAGCGACGAATCCTGCCGCGGCGAAGGGCGTCGCGAGCAGCGTGCCGTCGGCGCCGCGGGAGAGCGTCGCGCGGAGGTGGTCGGCGCGGTGGTCGTTGGCGGGGACCGGCACGGCCAGCCGGGCTTCGGAGATCGGCAGCGCGCCGTCCGCCTGGCCCGCCAGGCGGGCGATTGCGGGCAGCAGGAACAGCACGCCGCACACGAAGGCGGAGACGGGATTGCCCGGCAGCCCGAGCACCGGCACGCCGCCCAGCGTGCCGAACAGCAGCGGCTTGCCGGGCCGCATCGCGATCTTCCAGAAGTCGAGCGCGAAGCCGCGGGCGCCGAGGCCGCTCTGGACCAGGTCATGCTCGCCCACGCTCGCGCCGCCGGTGGTCACCAGGAGATCCATGCCGCCGAGCCGGTCTGCGGTGGCGGCGATCGCGTCGGGGGTGTCGCGGGCGATCGGCAGCACGGCCGGGTCGCCGCCCGCGGAGGTGATCAGGGCGGCGAGGGCGTGGGCGTTGGAGGAGACGATGCCGCCGGGGCCGAGCGGGTCGCCGGGGAGCGCGATCTCGTCGCCGGTGGCCAGCACCGCGATCCGGGGACGGCGGTGCACGACGAGCCAAGGATGGTTCGCGGCGGCGGCGAGGCCGACCGCGCGGGCGCCGAGCCGCGTGCCCGCGGCAAGCAGCGTGTCGCCGCGACGAAAATCGCCGCCCTCGCGGCGGACATGGCGGCCGGCGACGGGCGCCTCGCGCAGCGAGAGAAGGTCGCCCTCGCGATCCGCGTCCTCCTGCAGCGCGACCGCGTCGGCGCCAGGCGGGAGCAGGCTGCCGGTGAACAGGCGCACCGCCTCGCCCGGCCCGACCGTGCCGGGGAACGGGTGGCCGGCCGGCGCGGCGCCGATCACGGTCCAGGGCCCGGCGTCGCCGGCGCGCAGGGCGTAGCCGTCCATGGCGGATACGTCGCCGGGCGGCTGCGTGGTCCGGGCGACGACGGGTTCGGCCAGCACGCGGCCGAGGGCATGGGCGACGGAGATGGTCTCCGGGGCGGTCGGGCGCAGCCCGGCGAGGATGCGGTCGCGCGCCTCCTCGACGGAGATCATGCGCCCGAGTTCATGCGACGGAGTCAGGGGCGAAGATCATGCCTGGCGGAACTCGCCCGACTTGCCGCCCGCCTTGTGCACCACCCGCAGCCCATCGATCCGCATCCCGCGGTCCACGGCCTTGCACATGTCGTAAACGGTGAGCGCCGCCACGCTGGCCGCGGTCAGCGCCTCCATCTCCACGCCGGTGCGGCCCGTCGTGCGGACCGTGGCCTCGATCTCGACCGCGTCCGACCCGGCCTCGAGGTCGACGGCGACGGACGCGATCGGCAGCGGGTGGCAGAGCGGGATCAACTCCGCGGTGCGCTTGGCGGCCATGATGCCGGCCAGCCGCGCGACGCCGAGCACGTCGCCCTTGGCGGCGCCGCCGGAGCGGATCAGCGCCGCCGTCGCGGGCTCCATCACGCACGCGGGCGCGGGCGGTCGCCGTCCGCGCGGTCTCGGGCTTGGCCGACACGTCCACCATGACGGCGCGGCCCTCCGCGTCGAAATGGGTCAGCGCGCTCATAGCCCGAGCAGGGCGCGGGTGGCGGCGCCGACATCGGGCTGGCGCAGCAGGCTCTCGCCGACCAGGAACGAGCGGGCGCCGGCCTCGCACAGCCACTTCACGTCGTCATGGGTGCGGATGCCGCTCTCGGCGATGAGGAACCGGTCGGACGGAACCAGCGGCGCCAGCTCGGCGGTGATCTCAAGATCTGTCCGCAACGTCTTGAGATTGCGATTGTTGATCCCGATGAGCTGCGTCTGCAGCCCGAGCGCCCGCTCCAGCTCGCGGCGGTCGTGGATCTCCACCAGCACGTCCATGTCCAGCGCGCGGGCGAGCTCCTCCAGCTCGCGGGCGAGCTGGTCGGTCAGCGCGGCCATGATCAGCAGGATGCAGTCCGCGCCCATCAGCCGGCTTTCGTAGACCTGCCAGGGCGTCAGGATGAAGTCCTTGCGCAGCACCGGCAGCGGGACGGCGGCGCGGGCGGCCTTGAGGTGCTCGGGCGAGCCGCCGAAGAACGGCTCGTCGGTGAGCACCGACAGGCAGGTCGCGCCGGCCTCGGCGTAGGTCCGGGCGAGGGCGGCGGGGTCGAAATCCCTGCGGATCAGCCCGGCCGACGGCGAGGCGCGCTTGATCTCGGTGATCAGCGCATAGCTGTCCTCGCCGACCTTTTCCTTCAGCGCCACAGCCGAAATTGCGCGGGCGGTCGCGCGACGCGCTGACGCGCGACTTGAGCTGCGGAAGCGGCAGCTCCGCCTGCCGCCGCTCGATTTCGGCCAGCGTCGACGCGCAGATCTGCGCCAGCGTGTCCAAGCCACCGGTGTCCATCTCAGGCCTCCAAACCGGCGGCAGCGGCGTGCCGCAGCCGGTTCAACGCGGCAAGCGCCGCCCCGTCGTCAATCGCGCGCGCGGCCAATCGCCGCCCCATCGCGCAGCGTCTCCGCCCGGCCGGCGACGATCAGCCCGGCCGCGGCGTTCAGCAGCACGGTGTCGCGATATGGGCCGGTCTCGCCCTCGAGCAAGCCACGCAGGGCAGATGCGTTGTGCTCCGCGTCGCCGCCGGCGATGGCGCTGACCGGGCTCTCCGGCAGGCCGGCATCGGCGGCGGACACGGTGAACTCGTGCACCTGGTCGCCCTCGAGCGCCACGACCTGGTTCGGGCCGGCGACGGTCAGCTCGTCGAGGCCCTGGCCGTGCACGACCCAGGCGCGTTCGCTGCCGAGCTCGCGCAGGGATTCGGCCATCGGCCGCGCCCAGACCGGATCGAACGTGCCGGTCAGCTGGCGGCGGACCCGGGCCGGGTTGGCCAGGGGGCCGAGCAGGTTGAAGATGGTGCGCGTCCCCAACTCGACCCGCGGGCCCCGCCGCGTGCCGCAGCGCCGCATGGTGACGCGGCGCGAACAGGAACACGCAGCCGGCCTCCTGCAGGATCGGCGGCGAGCCGGGCCGGCGGGACGTCGATCTCCACGCCGAGCGCGGCGAGCACGTCCGCGCCGCCGGTCCGGCTGGAAAGCGCGCGGTTGCCATGCTTGGCGACCGGGACGCCGGCGCCGGCGAGCACGAAGGTGACGGCGGTCGAGACGTTCAGCGTGCCCGCGCCGTCGCCGCCGGTGCCGCAGACATCGACCGCGCCCGGCGGCGCCTCGACCGCGAGCATCCGGGCGCGCATGGCGCGGACGGCGCCGGTCAGCTCCGCCACGGTCTCGCCGCGCACCCGCATGGCCATCAGCATGCCCGGCGATCTGCGCCGGGGTGGCCTCGCCGGACATGACCAGGCCGAACGCCTCCTCGGACTCGCTCGCCGACAATGTCTGGCCCCCCGCCAGCCGGGCGAGCACCGGCTTGAGGCTGGTCATCAAGCCGCTTTGGCGGGCTGGTTGGAGCCGCGGGCGATGGCGAGGAAGTTGGCGAGGATGGCGTGGCCGTGCTCGGAGGCGATGCTCTCCGGGTGGAACTGCACGCCGAACACCGGCAGCGTGCGGTGCCGCAGCCCCATGATGACGCCGTCCTCGGTCCAGGCCGTCGCCTCCAGCGCCTCGGGCAGCGTGTCCCGCTCGACGATCAGGCTGTGGTAGCGGGTCGCGGTGAACGGGCTGGGCAGGCCGGCGAACACGTCGCTGCCGGCGTGGCTGACCGGGCTGGTCTTGCCGTGCATCGGCTTCGGCCCGCGCACGACCCGGCCGCCAAACGCCTGCCCGATCGCCTGGTGGCCGAGGCAGACCCCGAGCACGGGCACGCGCCCCGCGGCGGCCTCGATCAGCGGAAGGCAGATCCCGGCCTCGGCCGGCGTGCACGGGCCCGGGCGAGAGCACGATCGCCTCCGGCTCCATCGCGAGCGCCTGCTCCGGCGTCAGCGCGTCGTTGCGCCACACCTCGGACCGCGCGCCGAGATCGCCCAGGAAGTGGACCAGGTTGAAGGTGAAGCTGTCGTAGTTGTCGATCAGGAGGATCATGACCGAACCTTTAGCATATCAGGCCTTCTGCGCGGCAAACCGCACCGCTTCCTCGGCCGCCCGGAACAGGGCGCGGCTCTTCTGCACGCTTTCCAGCCACTCGCCCTCCGGCGTGCTGTCGGCGACCACGCCGCCCCCGGCCTGCACATACATGGTGCCGTCCTTCACCACGGCGGTGCGCAACCCGATGCAGGTGTCCATGGTGCCGTTGGCGGCGAAGTAGCCGATGCAGCCGGCGTAGATGCCCCGCCGCGTCGGCTCCAGCTCCTCGATGATCTCCATAGCGCGGATCTTGGGCGCGCCGGTCAGCGTGCCGGCGGGGAAGGCGGCGATCAGCGCGTCCAGCGCGTCCAGCCCCGGCCGGATCTTGCCCTCGACCGTCGACGAGAGGTGCATGACATGGCTGAACCGCTCGACCGCGAAGCTCTCGACCACGCGCACGCGTGCCCAGCTCCGCGACCCGGCCGACGTCGTTGCGGCCGAGATCGAGCAGCATCAGGTGCTCGGCGCGCTCCTTCGGGTCCGTGCTCAGGTCGTGCTCGAGGCGCAGGTCCTCCTCGCGCGTCGCACCGCGCGGGCGGGTGCCGGCTAGCGGGCGCAGCGTCACCGTGCCGTCGCGCAGCCGCACCAGGATCTCCGGCGAGCTGCCGACCACGGCGAACCCGCCGAAATCGAGGAAGAACAGGAACGGCGCCGGGTTGACCCGGCGGAGCGCGCGGTAGAGCGCGAACGGCGGCAGCGCGAACGGGGCGGAGAAGCGCTGGCTGGGCACGATCTGGAACGCGTCGCCCGCCTCGATATACGCCTTCATGCGCGTGACCACGGCCTCGAACTCGGCGCGGCTCAGGTTGGAGCTGGGCTCGGGCTGCGGCGGCAGCGCCACCGGCGGCACCGCGTGCGGCAGCGGACGCAGCAGCGCCGCGTCGGCCTCGGCGAGCGCCGCCTGCGCCCGTTCCCAGGCCGCCGCGGCCGAGACGCCCGGCTGCGGGTAGATCGGGGTCGCGAGGGTCAGCTCGTCGCGGACATTGTCGAACACGGCGAACACCGAGGGACGCAGCAGCAGCGCCTCCGGCAGCCCAAGCTCGTCGCGGTTCTTGTCCGGCAGGCGCTCCATCTGCCGGACCATGTCGTAGCCGAGATAGCCGACCAGGCCGCCCAGCATCGGCGGCAGGTGGTCGGGCACGTCCATCCGGCTCTCGGCGATCAGCGCGCGCAGGCTCTCGAGCGGCGGCGCCGCCTCCGGCACGAAGGCGTGCGGCGCCGAGCGCGCATTGCGGTTCAGCTCCGCCCGCCCGTCGCGGCAGCGCCAGACCAGGTCCGGCGCCATGCCGATGATGGAATAGCGGCTCCTCGCCGCCCCGCCCTCGACGCTTTCGAGCAGGAACGAGTGGGGCCGCCCATGGGCGATCTTGAGATAGGCGCCGACCGGCGTCTCGAGATCCGCGACCCCCGTGGTCCAGATCAGCGTGCCCTGGCCGGCATCGTAGGCTTCGCGGAACGCGGCGTGGGTCGGGCGAGGTGATGGCGTTCATTCGATCAGATTGTCGAGCATGGTCCGGTTGATGCGCGGGTGCGCGCGGTCGCGCAGCGCGGTGGCGAACACGACCTGGACGTCGGCGCCGAGCGCGCGGTTCAGCGCCTCCTGCAACTGGGCGGTGCCGGCCGGGTCGGCCGCCGGGTCGGGCTCGTTGATCTCGGCCAGACGGACCACGGCGAACCCGTCGGGCGTGTCGACCATGGTGGTCTCGCCCTTCTTGAGCCGGAACAGCGCGGCCTGGACCTGCGGCGGCACGTGCTCCACCGGGGTGTTGCGGTTGACCGGCGGCGTCTTCTCGACCCGCAGCCCGGCCACGGTCGCGGCGTCGTCGAGCGAGCCGCTTGCATTCGCCGCGGTCATCAGCTTGGCCGCCGCCTCGTCCTGCTCGTGCCGGCGCTGCGCCTGCTCCCAGTCCTCGCGCACCTGCGCCTCGACCTCGGCGAACGGCTTGAGCTTCGGCTCGATCACGTCCTCGACCTGCAGCGCATAGTAGGACTGGTCGGGCCCTTCGACCTCGCGCGGCGGGTCGCCCTGCTTGGCGGCAAAGGCGGCGGCGATGATCGCCTGCCGCAGCGCCGGCGTGCCGGGGATCGGCGCCGGCTGGCCCTCCGGCGTGTTGCCCTGCGCGTCCAGCGTGCCGGTGACGGCGGCCAAGCCCAGTCGGTCGGCAGGTCGTCGAGACTGGTGCCGGCGGAGAGCGCGTCGTCGAGCTTGTTCGCTTTGTCGTAGACCTGGTCGACCGCCCGGTCCTGCGCGACCTTCTGCCGGATCTGGTCCTTCACCTGGTCCAGCGTGCGGGTCTGGCCCGGCGTCACGTCGGTGACCTTGATCACGTCCCAGCCGAGCGCCGTCTTGAACGGGCCGGTGACCGCCTGCGGCGCGGCCTTGAACACCGCGTCGGCCAAGCTCGGTCGAGGGAAGCTGCCCGCGCGTGGACAACCCGGTCTCGACCGGGGTGCCGCCGGCCTCCGTGGCCTGTTTCTGGATCGCGGCCCAATCGGCCCCGCCGCGCCACGACATCCGCGAGCTTCTTCGCCGCGTCCTCGCTGGGGGCGGCGATCACCTCGGCCGCGCGCTTCTCCTCCGAGACGTAGTCGGATTTGTGCGCGTCGTAATAGGCCTGGATGTCCGCGTCGCTCACCTGGATGCCGCGGGCCAGCGTCTGCGGCGACAACACCACCAGCTTGATGCGCCGGTAACCGGGCGCGCTGTAGGCGGCCTGATCGTTCTCGTACTGTCGCTGCAGGTCCTCGTCGCTCGGCTGCTTCGGGTCGGCGGCGGCGGAGAGCGGCAGCTCGACCAGCTCGCCCACCCTTGTCTCGTGCGCGAAGGCGTAGGCCTGCTTGACCAGCGTCTCCGGGGCCGCGACGCCGGCGCCGACGGCCCCGAGCAGCTGCTGCTGGCCGAGGTCGGCCCGCATGATCTCCAGGAACCGGCCCTCGCTGAGGTTGTTGTTGCGCATCACGCTGTCGAATTGCGCCCGGTCGAAGGTGCCGGACGGGCCCTTGAACGCCGGCATCTCGAACACCGTCTGCCGCAGCGCGGCGTCGGGCACGACGATGCCGAGCCGCGCGACCTCCTCTGCGATGGCCGCCTGCACGACCAGGCGGTCCAGCGCCTGCGTGGCGACCGCCTGCTTGATGGCGGGCGTGGGCTCGGCGCTGCCCATCATGCGCGTCGCCTGCGCCAGCTCGCGGCGGAACGCCTCCTGGAACTCGGGCGGGTCGATGCGGCGGTCGCCCACGGTCGCAAGCGCGGTGTCATGGCCGACATTGCGGATAACGTCGGCAATGCCCCAGAGCCCGAAGGCGCCGACCAGCACGACGAAGAAGGCGCGGGCGGCCCAGGTGCCGAGGAAAGCGCGGAACAGCGAAAGCATAGTGGTCCGGGTGGCTAGAAGCGCGGCACCATAGGGATTTGCCAGACCGGGGTCCATCGCCTAAGGCGCGATTGGGTGGGGGCGACGAGGAGCGGATGCGGCAGCTGATCGCGGGCAACTGGAAGATGAACGGGCTGCGCGCGGAGGCGGTCGCGCTGGCCCAGGCGCTGCGCGACGGGTGCGCCCGGCTCGGCGGCGACCTGCTCGGCTGCGACCTGCTCGTCTGCCCGCCGGCCACGGTGCTGCACGAAGTGGCCGAAGTGCTCGCCGGCAGCCCGGTCGCGGTCGGCGGCCAGGACTGCCACCCCGAGCCGAACGGGGCGCGGACCGGCGATATCTCCGCGCCGATGCTGCGCGACGCCGGCGCCGGGTTCGTGATCCTCGGCCACTCGGAGCGCCGTCTCGCCTATGCCGAATCGAACGTGCTGGTCCGGGAGAAGGCAGAGGCGGCGATCGCCGTCGGGCTCGTGCCGATCGTCTGCGTGGGCGAGACGGAGCAGCAGCGCCTCGCCGGCGCGGCGGAGACGGTGGTAGCGGCGCAGGTGGATGGCAGCCTGCCGCCGGGCTTCGCCGGTGTCGTCGCCTACGAGCCGATCTGGGCGATCGGCACCGGGCGAAGCGCGGCGGCCGAGGACATCGAGACCATGCATCGCTGCATCCGCGACCAGCTGCGCAGCACGCTGGGGCCGGCCGGGGAGGGCGTTCGGATCCTGTATGGCGGCTCGGTCAAGCCGGAAGGGGCGGACGCGCTGCTGCGCCTTCCCGGCGTGGACGGCGCGCTGGTCGGCGGCGCGAGCCTGGTAGCGGCCGATTTCCTCGCGATCGCCCGGGCCAGCGCGTGATTGCTAGCTCGCCCGGCTGACCGTGAAGTCCGCGACGTCGGCGAGGGTGTCGCGCAGCGGGCTCGGCGGGAACTGCAGCAACCGCTGCTTGGCGCTGGCGGCGAAGCGGGTGGCCAGGTCGAGCGTGGTGCGGATCGCGCCGGTCTTCCGGATCAGCTCCAGCGCGTGCGGCAGGTCGTCCGGCCCCTGGCTGCTCGCCTCGATCGTGCGCACCCAGAAAGCCCGCGCCTCCGCGTCGGCGGCGTGATAGGCGGCGAGCACCGGCATGGTGATCTTCCCCTCGCGGAAGTCGTCGCCCACCGTCTTGCCGAGCTTGGCCTCATCGGCCGCGTAGTCGAGCGCGTCGTCCACGAGTTGGAAGGCGATGCCGAGATGGTCGCCGAACTCGGCCAGCGCGACGCGCTCGGCCTCGGGCCGGTCGGCCACTACGGCGCCCACCTCGCAGGCGGCCGAGAACAGCGCCGCGGTCTTGCCGCGGATCACCTCGAGATACTGCTCCTCTCCCGTGGAGAGGTCGTTCTGGATGACCAGCTGGTGGACCTCGCCCTCGGCGATGGTGGCCGCGGCCTGCGAGAGCACCTTCAGCACCTGCAGCGATCCGTCCGCCACCATGAGCTGGAAGGCGCGGGCGAACAGGAAGTCGCCGACCAGCACGGAGGCCTTGTTGCCGAACACGGAGTTGGCGCTGGAGAGGCCGCGGCGGAGCAGGCTCTCGTCCACCACGTCGTCATGCAGCAAGGTCGCGGTGTGGATGAACTCGACGCAGGCGGCGAGCTCGACGTGCCGCGCGCCGGCGTAGCCGCACATGCGGGCGGTCGCGAGCGTGAGCAGCGGGCGCAGGCGCTTGCCGCCGGCGGCGACGATGTGGGCCGCGAGCTGCGGGATCAGCGCGACCGGGCTGTCCATCCGCGCGACGATCGCGCGATTGCAGGCTTCGAGGTCCGGACCGACCAACTCGACCAGGCGGGCGAGAGCGTCCGGCTCCGGGGTCGCCGGGGCGCGAGCCTGCCTGGAGGTGAGAACATCGGCCAATGGGGGCTCCCGGTGATCTCTTCTCGGCGACGTCACCACCGGGCCGCGCCGTGCCAGCAGCGGCACGGGCGTCGCCGCGCGCATCCAGCATATCGGCGCCCCGGAAAACGGGTCAAGCTGAGCGCGATTCAACCAGGTAGGAGGTGCCGCGCCGACCCATGCGAACGCTGACCCGATCGAACGACCTCGTGCGCCTCAGCTTCCTGGCCGCACTGCTGCGCGACGCCGGGATCGACTGCGTGCTGCTCGACGCGCATGTCAGCGCGGTGGAAGGCAGCATCGGCGCCATTCCCCGCCGGCTTGCGGTTTTGGAGGAGGACGAGGCGCAGGCGAGGCGGGTGCTGCGGGAGGCGGGCGAGGCGTAGGTGGAGGTGTCGCAGGGTCACCTGCTCGGCGGCCGCGTTCGCTACGCGCAGCCGACTGTGGGCTATCGGACCGGGATCGAGCCGGTGCTGCTCGCCGCCAGCGTGCCGGCGCGACCCGGCCACCGCGTGCTGGAGGCCGGCACCGGCGCCGGCGCGGGGCTGCTCTGCCTGCTGCAGCGGGTGCCGGAGGTCCTGGCCACCGGCGTTGAGCTCGACGACGATATGGCCGAGCTGGCCCGCCGCAACCTCCGCAGCAACGGGCTGGACGCGGAGATCCTCACCGGCGACATCCGCACGCTGGATCTGGCCGCGTTCGACCACGCCTTTGCCAACCCGCCCTGGCACGACCCGCGCTCGACCGCCTCGCCGGACCCGGCCCGGCGGCGGGCCAAGCAGGCCGGGGCCGGCGAGCTCGAGGCCTGGACGCACGCGCTCGCGCGGGCGTTGCGGCCCGACGGCTCGCTCAGCCTGATCCTGCCCTGGGCGCAGGCGGAGTCCGCCGCGGCGGCGATGGACGTGGCCGGGCTCGGCGGCCGGGTCACGCGGCCGCTGCTGCCCAAACCGGGGCGCGCACCCAAGCTCGTGCTGCTCCAGGCCCGATTGGGCGCCGCAGCCGCGCCGCGCACGGCCCCCGGCACGGTGCTGCACCAGGCCAGCGGCGCCTTCACCCCGGAGGTCGACGCCGTGCTCCGTTTCGGCGCCGCATTTCCCGCCTGAACGAACCAGGGTCGGGCAACGTCGTTCTCGGTTGAACACGAACAGAGTTCCAGGGGAGGACAGGCCGTGCAGAGCGGAGCGAGCACCGACGTTCAGGCATTCCTCAACGCCCACCGGTTTTCTGGCTTCCAGTGGCTGATCTTCGGCATCTGCTTCACGGTCGTGTTGCTGGACGGGTTCGACACCGCCGCGATCGGCTACATCGCGCCCTCGCTGGTGACGGAATGGCATGTGACCCGGCCGGAGCTCGCACCCGTCCTGAGCGCGGCCCTGTTCGGGCTGGCAATCGGCGCGCTCTCCTCCGGGCCGCTCGCCGACGCGCTCGGCCGCAGGGCCGTGTTGGTGGGCTCCGTGCTGATCTTCGGCGTCGCCTGCCTGCTCAGCGCCTCCTCCGCCAGCCTCGACCACCTCGTGATCTGGCGGTTCGTGACCGGTCTCGGGCTGGGCGCCGCGATGCCCAACGCGGTGACGATGATGAGCGAGTATTGCCCGGATAACAGCCGTGCCACGCTCACCAACGCCATGTTCTGCGGCTTCCCGACCGGAGCCGCGTTCGGCGGCTTCTTGGCCGCCTGGATTATCCCGCAATGGGGCTGGCGCAGCGTGCTGCTGCTGGGCGGAGTCGTGCCGACCGTGCTGGTGCTGGTCATGCTCATCACTATGCCGGAAAGCGTGCGCTACATGGTGGCCAAGGGGTATCCGGCGGAGCGCATCCGGCGCGTGCTCGCGCGCATCTCGCCGAGCGCGGCGTCGCTCTCCTCCTTCACCATCAGCGAACGCGCGCCCGCCTCGCAAGCCACCACGGGGATCGGCCTGATCCTGTCCCGCCCCTACGTGGTCGGCTCGGTCATGCTCTGGCTGGCCTACTTCATGGGGTTGGTGATCTTCTACGCCCTGATCAACTGGATGCCGCTGCTGTTCAGTGGGGCCGGCATGGACCCGCGAACGGCGGCGCTGATCTCGGCGCTGTTCCCGCTTGGCGGCGTCGGCGCCATCCTGTTCGGGTTCTTGATGGACCGGTTCAATGGCAACCTGATCATCGCGGCCGGCTTCGCGCTGACGGCCGTGGCGGTCTACGCCGTGGGCCAGGTGTCAGGGAACCTCGGCTTGCTGATGGTGGTCGTGTTCGTCGCCGGCACGCTGATGAACACCGCGCAATCCTCGCTGCCGGCGCTCGCCGCCGCGTTCTACCCGACGCAGGGGCGCGCAACCGGCGTGGCCTGGATGCTCGGATTGGGACGGTTCGGAGGCATCGCCGGGTCGTTCTTGATCGCCGAGCTGTCGGCGATGAAGCTGTCCTTCGGGGGGATCTTCCTGGTGGTGGCGATCCCCGGCCTGATCTCGGCCGTGGCGCTGCTGATCAAGCAGGCGGCGCATCCGGAACGGGCGAGCGACCGGGTCGCGGCGGCCTCCGTCTCGGCGCACTGACCCAAGCTACGGACGCAGCTACGGCGGAGTGAACAGGCGCTTGTTGTAGGGGACGACGATGTCGCCGGGCTCGGCCAGGTTCAGCATGGCGCGGGCGCGCTCGTCCAGCATGTCGGGATCGAGCCGCTGCGTGCGTAGCGCCGCGACCCGGCGCTCCCAAGCCGCCTGGTCGGCCTGGGTGCGGTCGAGCTCGGCCTGCACCGCCTTCAGCTGGTCCTGCCGCACCGCATAGGCCTTGAGCCCGCGATCCCCCTGCGTCGCGTTCCACAGGAAGTAGGCGACGAGCGCGAGGAACAGGGTGGGGGCGATGATCGCTATCAACCACCGCTTGATCACCCGCCCCAAGCCCATCCCGAAGTCCCACTCGAATCGGGTCAGAGCCTACACGAACTCCGTCGCCTATGCAGTTAAGAATGGCGGAGGATGGTGCGGCCCGCGTACCTCGCGGCCGGCCCCAGCTCGGCCTCGATCCGGATGAGCTGGTTGTATTTCGCCGTCCGATCGCTCCGCGCCAGGCTGCCCGTCTTGATCTGGCCGCAGTTCGACGCCACCGCGAGGTCGGCGATCGTATTGTCCTCCGTTTCGCCCGAGCGGTGGCTCATCACCGTGGTCATCCCCGCCCGGTGCGCCATCTCGATCGCCTCGAGCGCCTCGGTCAGCGTGCCGATCTGGTTGACCTTGATCAGGATCGAGTTGCCGGTCCGCTCGGCGATGCCGCGGCGCAGACGCTCCGTGTTGGTCACGAACAGGTCGTCGCCCACCAACTGCACGCGCCCGCCCAGCACTTCCGTCAGATGCGCCCAGCCCGCCCAATCGTCCTCGGCGCAGCCATCCTCGATCGACGCGATCGGGAACCGGTCGCAGAGCTTCTTCAGGTACTCGACCATCCCAGCCGCGTCGAAGCGCTTGCCTTCGCCCTCGAGATCGTAGGTGCCGTCCTTGAAGAACTCGGTGCTGGCGCAGTCGAGCGCGAAGGTGATGTCCTCGCCGGGCCGGTAGCCGGCCGCTTCGCAAGAGCGGCTGATGAAGTCCAGCGCCTCCTCGGCCGAGCGCAGGTTCGGCGCGAAGCCGCCCTCGTCGCCCACGTTCGTGCTGTGCCCGGCATCGTGCAGCGCCTTCTTGAGCTGCTGGAACACCTCCGAGCCCATCCGCACCGCGTCAGCGATCGTCGGTGCGCCCACCGGCTGGATCATGAATTCCTGCACGTCGATCGGGTTGTCGGCATGCTTGCCGCCATTGACGATGTTCATCATCGGCACCGGCAGCGTCCGGGCATAGACCCCGCCGACATAGCGATACAGCGGCGTCCCGACATCGTCCGCTGCCGCCTTGGCCAGCGCCAGCGAGACCGCGAGGATCGCGTTGGCGCCTAGCCGCGCCTTGTTGGGCGTGCCGTCGAGGTCGATCATGATCTCGTCGAGCTTGATCTGCTCGTTCGCATCCATGCCGCCGATCGCGTCGAAGATCTCGCCCTCGATATTGGCGCAGGCCTGCTTGACCCCCTTGCCGCCAAACCGCGCCTTGTCGCCGTCGCGCAGCTCGACTGCCTCGTGCGCGCCGGTGGACGCGCCGGAGGGCACGATCGCCCGCCCGGATGCCCCGGTGTCGAGCACGATCTCGGCCTCCACCGTCGGGTTGCCGCGGCTGTCGAGGACTTCGCGGGCGACGATGTCGGCGATGGCGCTCATGGTGGGTCCCCGGGGTTCGTTGCGCCGGCTGCCTATCACCCGCGACCCGGCCCGCCAAGCCGCGCCGCGGCACCCGAGGCCGGCTGCTGCGTTGCCACCGCATGTCCGATCGCATCGTCCACTCGACGGAACCGTTCAACGTCGAGCCCAGCCTCGAGCGGCTGCGAGCGCGGTTCGTGACCGACGCGAGCGACTTCTACGTCCGCTGCCACAGTCCGATCCCGCAATTAGCCGGCGACCTGCGGCTGCGGATCGGCGGCCGGGTCGCGCACCCGTTGGGCCTGTCGCTGGACGAACTGCGAACCCGCTTCGAGCGGCGGAGCGTGGCCGCGGCGATGCAGTGCGCCGGCAATCGCCGGGCCGACCTCGACGCGGTCCGCCCGGTCTCCGGCGACAAATGGGGAGGCGGCGCGATCGGCCAGGCGGAATGGACCGGCGTGGGCCTGGCGGACGTACTGCGCGCCGCCGGCGTGGACGAGGGCGAGCCGCTCCACGTCGCGTTCGAGGCCGCGGACGACGGGTTCGCGGTGTCGATCCCGCTCGCCAAGGCGCTGGCGCCCGAGGTCCTGCTGGCGTGGGAGATGAACGGCGCCCCGCTCCGCCCGGAGCACGGGGCCCCGCTGCGCGCGCTGGTACCGGGCTATGCCGGCATCCGTAGCGCCAAGTGGCTGCGCGCCGTCGAGGTCCGGGACGCGCCGCCCGACAGCAAGGAGCAGGCCGAGGACTACAAGCTCTTCCCCGCCGAGATCTGCGACGCGGACGCCGACCCGGCGCGTGGCCTCACGATCAACGACATGCCGCTCAACGCCGCGATCTGCGACCCGGCGCGCAACGCCGAGCTGCCGGCCGGCCCGACGCGCATTCGCGGCTGGGCGATCGCATCGGGGCGCCCGGTGGCGCGCGTCGACGTGTCCGCCGACAGCGGCCGGCGCTGGGTCCAAGCGACGCTGCAGCCGGGCCCCTCCATCTGGAGCTGGACGTTCTGGGAGGCGCAGTTGGACCTCCAACCGGGCGACCACGAACTGGCGGCGCGTGCCTGGGACAGCGCCGGCCAAACCCAGCCGTCGCTTATAGAGGATGTCTGGAACTACAAAGGCTACCTCTGCAACGCCTGGCACCGAGTGCCGGTCAGGGTAAGGTGACGTTGCAGCCGTTCGGCCAGGAGATATGGTTCGAGGACGGCCCCGCCGTCTCGTTCTTCGGCGTGCCTTACCCGACCCGTATGGCGATCATCCGGCTGTCCGGCGGCAGCCTGTTCGTCTGGTCGCCGGTTGCGCTCTCGCCGGCGCTGCAGCGTTGCGTGGAAGCGTTGGGGACCGTGCAGATCCTGGTCACGCCGAACCACCTCCACCACCTATCCCTTCTCGCGTGGCAAGCCGCCTATCCACAGGCTCGGCTTTATGCACCGCGCGGCCTGCGGCGACGTCGCAAGGACCTGGCGTTCGACGGAGACCTTCTAGACCGGCCTGAACCTGCCTGGGCGGCCGACATCGACCAAGTCGTCGTCCGTGGGAGCCCGCTGCTGACCGAGGTCGTCTTCTTTCACCGCGCGAGCGGCACGGCGATCTTCGGCGACCTGATCCAGAGCCTGTCCCCAAAGTCCTTGAGCGGCTGGCGGCGCGTCCTCGCCCGGGCCGGCGGCATCCTCGCGCCCGATGTCGGGGCCCCGCGTGACCTACAGCTGAGCTTTCTCGACCGCCGCGCCGCGCGCAGGAGCCTGGAGCGGATCCTCGACTGGCCGATCGAGCGCGTTCTGATCGCGCATGGCGAACCAGCGGCGGCGGACGGGGCGGGTTTCGTTCGTTTCGCCTTCCGGTGGCTGCTCGCCTGAAATTCGTCAGAAAGGGCTGCGGGCCGCTACTCTTCGTAGGCGCGCAGCGCGGCGTTCGCGACCAGCAGATTGTGCCCGATCTGGCTCGCGATCGCGCGCATGAGGTCATGCGCCGTTTCCGGCCGGCTCGCGCGCAGATCGTCGACCGTCGCCGTGTCGATGCGCAGACAGGTCACCGCAGTGCGCGCCACGGCGTCGGCTGAGCGGGGCGCGCCGGCGAGGAACCCCATTTCCCCCAGCAAGAGGCCGGGCATCAAGGTCGCGAGCCGGGTCGTCTGCGAGTCCGGGTCCGCGGTGATCGGGAGCGTGATGTCGACCGACCCGGCGAGGATGAGGAAGAAGCAGTCCGATGGCTCGCCCTCCCTGAAGATCGCCTCGCCGGGGTCGAACCGGAGCTCGGGCAGCCGGCCGGCCAGGCTCTCGGCGACCGGCTTGGGTAGCCCGAGCGCTTCGAGGGCTTGTGCGGCCGACGTGGGGTGGCCGGTGGCCAGGCCCTTGGTCTGGGCCAGAACCTCGCGTTCCGCGTGGTCCACGGCCTCCTCCAGCGCGGCGAACACGTGGTCGTCGCGGAGGCGCGAGAGCAGTCCGAAATCCTCCAGCGAGGTCCAAAACGGCGTCCCCGGGCGAACGTTGGCCAGCGACACGTCACGCCCGGCGCGCCACAGCCGTTCGCTCACCTGCAACAGCCGTCGCGCCCCCGAAAGGTCGACGCTCGTCACCCGACGCACGTCCAGGATGACGTGTCGCGCGCCACGCCCCAGCGCGGCATCGACCCGGCGCGAGACCTGATCGGCGCTCCCGAAGAAGATCGCACCCTGCAGCTCGATGACCTCGATCAGCGATGCGCCTTGCAGCAGCGCCTCTGATTCCGCGGCCGGCCGCGTGGTCCGCGACCGGCCGGAGCCCCCAACATAGCTGCGGCGCACCGCCGAGTCCGCCATGACATAGACGAACGTGACCACGGACAGCGCCGCGCCAGCGAACACGGCGTAGGCCATCCCGAACGCGACCGCGACCAGGACGACCGTGGCGATGATCGCGATATTGATCAGGAGCGGCCCCCGTCGGCCATGCGCGGCGACGGCCAGCCGAGCGAGGCGGATGCTCTCCCGATCGAACAAGCGATACGCATTGGCGACGACGATGCCGGACACGACCGCAAACGGCAGCTTCGCCATCGCGCCGGTGAGCAGGACCACGATGGCGAGGATCGTCGCCGTCCGAACCACGCCCGCGATCCGGGTTCGGCCCCCGGCACTCCAGACGACCATGCTCGCATTGTTGCCCGAGGAGACCGGCAGGCCCCCGACCGCGCCCCCGACCAGGTTGCCGATCGAGACCGCGCGCAGGTCCGGCTGCGCCGAGCGGTGCAGTCCGGTGAGGTCCTGCATCGTCGAGGCCCCCATGAGCGTGTCCAGCGTGCCCAGGATCGCGATCGTGAGCGCGCTCGGCGCCAGCGTCAGCAGCACCGGGCCGAGCGGCAGCCGAGGCACCAGGGTCCAAGCGGCGGCCAGGTCGCTCACCACCTGTCCGCCCGCCGGCACCTTCCCCAGCGTCGGCCCGGCGAAGCCCGTAGGCAGCAGCGCGACGATCGCATAATGGACCGCCGCTCCTGCCAGCAAAGCGGTCAGAACCGGCGGCACGGCCCGGAGCTGCCGGATCGGATGGATCATCAGCGCGGCCGTGCTCGCGGTGACCAGCAGAGCGCCCGGGTGCGGCCAGGCGCCGGCGCCGCGGCTTGCGAGGCCCCCGCCCTCGAGCCCAAGACCGTGACGCCACTGCGTGAGCACCATCAGCACCGCCCCGGCGTTCACGACCCCTGCGATCACCGGGTAGGGGATGAGCGGCACCACCCGGCCCAGCCCACAAAGCCAGATCACGCCGAAGAACGCCGCCGCGAGCAGGCTGATCAGGATCACGATCGCCAGGTATTGTGGCGCCCCCGCACCCGCCGGGCTCAGGATGCCTTGCGCCATCAGGCTGCTGAGCGCGCCGGAGACGATCAGCGCCGCGGGGATCGTGCCGCCCGCCTGCAGGCCGGGCGTCCGTTTGAGCAGGACGAACAGGGTCCCGCCGACGACGGCGCCGGTGAAGATCGAGAGCACGCCGGCGCCCGACAATGCGGCACCCAGCGGCGCGCTGGCGATAAGGCCGACGGGGATGTTGGCGCATGCGGAGGTGATGCCGCCGGTCAGCCCGCCGGAGATCTCCGGGAGCAGGGATGCCGGCCGAGCGCTC
The DNA here is from genome assembly GCA_963708585.1 of uncultured Alphaproteobacteria bacterium. Classification (GTDB taxonomy): domain Bacteria; phylum Pseudomonadota; class Alphaproteobacteria; order Acetobacterales; family Acetobacteraceae; genus JAVVHH01. The sequence continues at coordinate 219,794 of CAVPSW010000004.1, forward strand.
GCCCCCGCTTTCGCGCGCAGTGTCGTCATCCTCGCACGTCCTCCGCCTCGCCCGAGCCGTATCTCGGACGATTGGGGCCGCCGTGACTAGCCGTCGCCTTTCGCCAGCGTCTCGAATGTCGTGAAGCGCGCGACTGGGGCGCCGATGTGGTTGAGCCTCACCATGTTCGGCCCGTCGCTCGGCGCGTGGTCAGGCGGGTGCGTCTCGCTCGCAAATGCGAGCATGTGCGAGAGCGTGCGGCTACCGCGTTCGCGGTCGCTCAGGCCGCCTGCGGGGCGAACTCCAGCTGAGGTCCGAGTTCGCACTGCGTTCCGCCCCGAGGCCTTGGCACGATAGAGAGCCGCGTCCGCCGTTCTCACCAGGAACTGCGAGCCCTCGCCCGCTCGTCCCCGCATGGAAGTCGCGGCCCCGGCACTGATCGTGACGTAACCGCCCAACTCGGCCGCCTGCGGCGTCGCAAGGTCCTGCACCGCCAGGCGCATCCGCTCCGCGACCGCGAGCGCGCCGGCCTCGTCCGTGCCCGGAAGCAAGACGGCGAATTCCTCGCCCCCGTAGCGGGCCGCAAACTCGCCGGACCGCCGCAGGCACCCTCCGATCGTCCGAGCAACGGTGCGCAGGCATTCGTCTCCGGCAGGATGGCCGTAACAATCATTGTAGCTCTTGAAGTGGTCGATATCGATGAGGATGAGCGAAAGCGGCTGGCTGGCCCGGGCGGCCCGGCGAACCTCCTTCTCGATCGCTTCGTCGAACGCGCGGCGGTTCGGCAGCCCGGTCAGGCCGTCATACATCGCCCGTCGGGCAAGCATGCGGGATGCGCCCATCGCGCGCTTGCCCAGCGTGAGCAGGGCCAGTGTCACGCACCCGGTGATCACCGCGTGCGCCATCAGCTCGGCGCGCCAGCTTCGCTGGATGTCCCAGTCGGATTGCGACACCACCACGCTGACCGGGAACCTGCGAAGGTGCTCATACGCTCCGCGCCGGCTCACGCCATCGATGGCGGAGACGTAGGACAAGTTCCTCGTCGTGGTGTCGTGGCCCACCACCCTCTTGATGTCGGCGACCAGTCGGCTCTCATCCAGGTCCGAGCGGAGATGCGGCGTGCGGGCCAGGATCGCGCCGTCGTCGGAGATCAGCGAGATCACGCCCCCCGACCTCGCTTGCACACGGTCGAACAACTTCTGGAAATAGTCCAGCGAGACGCTGGTCACGGCCAGTCCACCAAAGCTGCCGTCCGGCTTGTCGATCCGGCGGGTCACCGTGATGCTGTAGGCGTTGTCGATCTTGCTTCGGATGCGCGCTCCGATGAACGGCCCGCGATCCGGGTGCGTCGCGTGATACCTGAAATACTCGCGTTCGGCGTAGTTCAACCCGTGCGGGTTCGGCTTCATAGACTTGGCGATCGCCTCACCCGTTTCGTCGACGATACCCATTTCATGGATCGCCGGAAGCGCCACAGCAAGCGAACTCATCAGCCGATAAAGGCGGTTCAGCGCCTCCGGGCCGGTTCTCTCGTCCTCGACCTGCTTGACCAGCGTGGAGACAACGGTGTCCGCCGTCTGCAACGTCGCCTCGGCTTGCTCGGCCATTGCGTGGCCAGTGTTCGAGGACACGATGTCGTTCTGCTCGATGTTGGCCTTGTACACTTGCGACAACTGCCAGGCCTCGGTCCCGATCAGCGCTGCCAGGACGAAGATGATCAGTCCCAAGATGCCATCCCGCAGCACGCCGAAGCGCAACGGGGCGAGCGGGGAGCGGCGAACGAGCCGACGCGGCGTTAGATACTCCCGGTCGGCATCAAACAACGTCGTGCGGAGGACCATGGCTCATCCCAGAAGCGCGGCGTGTGTGCTCGCGCCTGCGCGGAGAATAATCGGAGGTCCGCATCGAGCCTCGCCTCGCCGCAGCGTCCAGTTGCCGCCCGACAAGCGCGCCGCCAAACCGGACGTGACCCGTAAGTTCGCGCAAAAAACTTAATCCGGCGTAAAGAAAGCGAGCCGCCCGCTAGCTACGGCGCCCCCCGCTACGGCGCCCCCGCTACGGCGCCCCCGCTACGACGCCTTCGTCACCTGATCGAGCCGCATCAGGCCGGTGAGCAGCGCCCGCATGTCGCGAAGCGGCACCATGTTCGGCCCGTCGCTCGGCGCCCGGTCGGGATCCTCATGCGTTTCGATGAACAGCGCAGCGACGCCGACCGCGGCGGCGGCGCGGGCGAGGACGGGGGCGAACTCGCGCTGTCCGCCGGAGCTGGTGCCCTGGCCACCGGGCTGCTGCACCGAGTGGGTGGCGTCGAACACCACCGGGTAGCCCGTCGCAGCCATGATCGGCAGCGCCCGGAAGTCGGAGACCAGCGTGTTGTAGCCGAACGAGACCCCGCGCTCGGTCAGCAGGATCCGCTCGTTCCCGGTCGCGGCGATCTTGGCCGCCACGTTCGCCATGTCCCACGGCGCCAGGAACTGGCCCTTCTTGACGTTGATCGCCGCCCCGGTCTCGCCGGCCGCGATCAGCAGGTCGGTCTGCCGGCATAGGAACGCCGGGATCTGCAGCACGTCGACGGCTTCGGCGGCGGGCGCGCATTGCTCCGGCCCGTGCACGTCCGTCAGCACCGGCATCCCATAGCGCTCGCGAACTGCCGCCAGGATCGCCAGCCCCGTCGCCATCCCGACCCCGCGCGCGGCACTGGCGCTGGTCCGGTTCGCCTTGTCGTAGCTGCTCTTATAGATGAGCGGGACGCCGACCTCCGCCGCGATCCCCCGCAGCGCGTCGGCCATCTCGAACGCATGCGCCTCGCTCTCGATCTGGCAGGGGCCGGCGATCAGCACGAACGGCAAGTGATTGCCGACCCGAACCCCCCCGATCTCGACGACCCGGCCCTCAGACAAGACGGGTCTCACACAAGGCGGGCCTGCTTCACCGTCGCCGCGATGAACCCGGCGAACAGCGGATGCGGGTCGAGCGGCTTGGATTTCAGCTCCGGATGATACTGCACCCCGATGAACCACGGGTGCCCCGGCAGCTCCACCGTCTCCGGCAACACCCCGTCCGGCGACATCCCCGCAAACCGCAGCCCCGTCGCCTCCAGGCACCCCCGAAAATTGACGTTGACCTCGTACCGATGCCGATGCCGCTCCTGGATCTCCGTCGAGCCATAGATGTCCGCGATCAACGAGTCCGGCGCCAGGATCGCCGGGTAGGCCCCGAGCCGCATCGTGCCGCCGAGATCGCCATCCGACGCCCGCCGCTCGACCTGGTTGCCGCGCGCCCATTCGGTCAGCAGCCCGACCACCGGCGTCTGGCAGGGCCCGAACTCGGTGCTGGACGCGTCGGGCAGCCCGGCCAGGTTCCGCGCGCATTCGATCACCGCCATCTGCATGCCGAAGCAGATGCCGAGGAACGGGATCCGCCGCTCCCGCGCGAACCGCACCGCCGCGATCATCCCCGGCGTCCCCCGCTCGCCGAACCCGCCGGGCACCAGTATGCCGTGGAACCCCTCGAGCCGGCTGACCGCGTCCGGCTGCTCGAACACCTGGCTGTCCACCCAGTCGAGGTCCACCCGCACCCGGTTCGCCACCCCGCCATGCGTCAGCGCCTCCGCCAGGCTCTTATACGAGTTCGAGCAGGCTGGTGTACTTCCCCACCACGGCAATCCGCACCTGCCCGTCCGGCGCGCGGACCAGGTCGACCAGCCGCTGCCACGGCGAAAGGTCGGGGGCGCTCTCGAACGGCAGGCCGAAATGCCGCAGCACTTCCCGGTCCATGCCCTCCTCGTGATACGAGATCGGCACCGCGTAGATCGTGTCGACGTCCAGCGCGGCGATCACCGCCTGCTGACGGACGTTGCAGAAATTGGCGATTTTGCGCCGCTCGCCTTCCGGGATCTGCCGGTCGCAGCGGCACAGCAGCATGTTCGGCTGGATCCCCGCGTTCTGCAGCTCCTTCACGGAATGCTGCGTCGGCTTGGTTTTCAGCTCGCCGGCGCTCGGGATATAGGGCACCAGCGTCAGGTGCACGAACATGGTCTGCTCCGCGCCGAGCTCGTTGCCGAGCTGGCGGATCGCCTCCAGGAACGGCAGGCTCTCGATGTCGCCCACCGTCCCGCCGATCTCGATCAGCGCGAAGTCGAGCTCCTCCGTGTCCCGGGTGATCGCCTCCTTCAGCGCGTCGGTGATGTGCGGGATCACCTGCACCGTGGCGCCGAGATAGTCGCCCCGGCGCTCCTTCGCGATCACCTCGGCGTAGATCCGCCCGGTGGTCGCGTTGTCCGTCTGGTGCGCGTGCACCCCGGTGAAGCGCTCGTAGTGGCCGAGGTCGAGGTCGGTCTCGGCGCCGTCGTCGGTGACGAACACCTCCCCGTGCTGGGTCGGGCTCATCGTCCCCGGGTCGACGTTGAGGTAGGGGTCGAGCTTGCGCAGCCGCACGGAATACCCGCGCGCCTGCAGCAGCGCCCCGAGGGCGGCGGAGGCGACACCTTTGCCAAGGGAGGAGACCACGCCGCCGGTGATGAAGACAAACCGCGTCATGGGCGCCCCTGATAGCAACTCTCCCCCGAGTTGCGGAACCCCGGCTGGCGCAGCGCAGGGTCACATCAACCAAAGCTTAAGCAATCCGCGTTACGCTCAACCCGTCATGCGCTCACTCCTCCTCGCCTTCCTGCTGCTGCTGGGAAGGCCGGCCTTCTCGAGCCCGGCGCTGTGGGCGGTGCAGGGTCCGCACGCCACCGTCTACCTGCTGGGCAGCGTCCACATGCTGCGCCCCGGCGTCCAGTGGGAGACGCCAGCCATCCGGCACGCGTTCGACGACGCGTCCGAGTGCTGGTTCGAGCTTGCATCCCCGGACGACCCCAAGGTCGCCGCTCTCCTCCTCACTCAGGGGATGGACCTGCAGCACGAGCTTTCGGCCGAGCTGCCGCCGCAGGCCAGAGAAAAGCTGCGCGCCGTCGCCGGCGGAGATCTTGGCAAGATGGAACACATGCGCCCATGGCTCGCCATCGTGTTCCTGGGCGCCAGGACCGCTGAGCGCGCCGGGTTGGACGCAAAGAACGGGGTCGACCAGGTCCTGCAGTCGCAAGCGCGGGACGCCGGGAAGCCGATCCAGGGGCTGGAGACCGCGGAAAGCCAAGTCCGGGTGCTGGCCGACATCCCAGACCGGGACATGCTGCCCGCGCTGGCGGAAGAGATCGATGAGGATGCGCAGGGAGTCGCCTACCTCGATCGGGTGACGGAGCTGTGGCTGGCAGGCGATCCCGACGCGCTCGGCGAGGTGGTGAACAAGGAAGCGGAGCGCACCAACCCCATCCTGGCGCGCCGCCTGTTCGCCGACCGCAACCGCGCCTTCGCGACGGCGATCATGCGGATGGCGCAGGGGGACAAGACCGTGCTGGTGACGGTCGGCGCCGGGCACCTGTCAGGCCCGGGTGGCGTCCCCAAACTACTCGCGGAAAAGGGGCTGGCGGTCGTCCGGGTCGAGTAGCCGGCTCGTAGCTCGGACCTAGCCGCCCGTCGGGACCTGCGGTCCGGCGGGCGCGGCAGGTGCTGGAGCGGCGGGTGCTGGAGCGGCGGGTGCTGGAGCGGTGGGCGCCGGCGTGCTGGGCGCCGGCAGCGTGCCGAGCGGGGGCGGATTGTCGAGCAGGGAGCGGCCGACGCCGACCGTGCCGCGGTTCATCAACGCCAGCGCGAGCGAGATGGCGAAGAAGGCGGTCCCGAGGATCGCCGTGGTCCGGGTCAGCAGGTTGGTCGTGCCGCGCCCGCTCATGAATCCGCCCATGCCCTGCGACGTGCCGATGCCAAGCCCGCCGCCCTCGGAGCGCTGGATCAGCACCACCCCGATCAGGGCGATGGTCACGAACAGGTGGATCAGCAGCAGGACGGTGGTCATGGCGAGCGCTCTGTACGCGGTTTGGGCCGAGCTTTCCACTGCCTCTCCTGCTTGCGGGAGAGGGCAGGGGTGAGGTGGCGGTGGTCAGCGCCCGGTGAGGATGCGCTCGACGAGTTGCTTCACCGACGGGATGAAGCCGTTCGAGTAGAACGGGTCCTTGGCGAAGCGGAACGCGTTGTGGCCGCTGAACATCAGCTGGTGCTCGATCTGCTCCGGCGTCTGGTCGTCGCGACGCACTTCCTGCAGCGTCTTCTGGATGCAGAAGCTGCGCGGGTCCGCCTTCTTGCCGTTGTCATAGTCCGGCGGATGCTGGCTCCAGTTGCTGAACCGGCAGACGGAGAGGCAGCCCATGCAAGCCACCTGGTCGGCGACGATCTGTCCCGCACGCTCCGGCGTCACGAAGATCAGCGTGCTGTCCGGCGTGCGCATGGCCTCCGTGTAGCCCGCCACGATCCAGCCCTCGGCATGAAACAGGTCCTGCGGCGTGAGATAGACCGGGCGCTTGCGCGGGCCGATGCCGAGCACGGCGGTGTGCTCGCCGACCGGCTCCGTCGTGTAGGCGACCTGGCGCTCGCCTCGCTCGCGCAACTCGTTGATGAAGCCGTTATTGACCGCGCTGGAATAGAACCCGGTCGGGCTGAACCGGTTGAGGAACACATCGCCCTCTTGCAGGGTCAGCAAGCGCCGCTTCCAGGCATCGCTGATCGGGCTTTCCTGGGTCAGCAACGGCCTTGTCCCGAACTGGAAGGCAATCGGCCCGAGTTCCGGGTTATCGATCCAGTCCTGCCACTCCTCCAGCCACCAGACCCCGCCGGCCATGATGATCGGCACCTGATCCAGGCCCACCGTGCGCATCAGCTTCCGCAGCGCGAGCACGCGGGGAAAGGGGTCCTCGGGCCGGGTCGGGTCCTCGCTGTTGGAAAGCCCGTTATGGCCGCCAGCGAGCCACGGGTCCTCGTAGACGACCCCCCCGAGCAGCTCGGCCACCTTGGAATAGGCCCGCTTCCAAAGCGCGTTGAACGCCCGCGCGGAGGAGACGATCGGGTAGTAGTGGACGCCGAACTTGGCCGCGATGTCCGAGAGGCGATAGGGCATGCCGGCGCCGCAGGTGAGGCCATGGATCAGCCCCTTGGCGCCCTCGAGCACCCCCGTGATCACCCGCTCGGCGCCGCCCATCTCCCAAAGGATGTTGGCGTGGATGCGCCCCTTGCCGCCACTGATCTCCCACGCCCGGCGCGCCTGGGCGATACCGCCCTGGATCCCGAACTCGATCAGCTCCTCGTGCCGGTCGCGGCGGGTGCGGCCGTGGTAGACCTGCGGGATCGGGTCCCCGTGCTCGTCGTAATAGTCGGCGTTAACGGCGCTGAACGTGCCGGCGCCGCCGGCCTCGGCCCAGTGACCGGACGAGACGCCGTTGGATACGCCGATACCCTTGCCGCCTTCGATCAGCGGCAAAACATCGACGCCTCCCATCCGGATCTCGTTGAGCGTCTTCATCGGCGCGCGCGTCCCGTTGTCACCCGAGTGTAACTATGAGCAGCCGAGCCTTCGTAAAAGGCCCGGCTGCCATTGCTGACAGAATATTCAGCCGCGTCCTTAGTCTGCCGCGTCCGTGCGTTCGCGCCGCTCCTCGCGCCGCTCGCCCCGGTCCCGCCCGTCGCGATCCCGGCGGCCGTCGCCCTCCGTCTTCTCGCGATCGCCACGGCCGGGCTTGGCGCCGACCTGCTCGGAAATGTCGGCGCCGGTCTCCTGGTCGACCACGCGCATGGACAGCTTGACCTTGCCGCGGTCGTCGAACCCGAGGACCTTGACCTTCACCTGGTCGCCTTCCTTGACCACGTCCGTGGTCTTGTTGACCCGGTTTTGCTGCAGCTCGCTGATGTGGACCAGGCCGTCCTTGGCGCCGAGGAAGTTCACGAACGCCCCGAACTCGGCGGTCTTGACCACCTTGCCGTTGTAGATCACGCCGACCTCCGGCTCCGCCACGATCCCGCGGATCATGTCGATCGCCTTCTGGCTCGCCTCCTCGGACGTGGCGGCGATCTTGATCGTGCCGTCGTCCTCGATGTCGACCTTGGCGCCGGACTGCTCGACGATGTCGCGGATCACCTTGCCGCCGGTGCCGATCACCTCGCGGATCTTCTCCTTGGGCACGGTGATGATCGTGATCCGCGGCGCCGTCGCGGCCACGTCCGAGCGGGCCCCGGTCAGCGCCTTGGCCATCTCGCCCAGGATGTGCAGCCGCCCATCCTTCGCCTGGCCGAGCGCGATCTGCATGATCTCCGGCGTGATGGACGTGATCTTGATGTCCATCTGCAGCGAGGTGACGCCCTGTTCGGTGCCGGCCACCTTGAAGTCCATGTCGCCGAGATGGTCCTCGTCGCCGAGGATGTCGGACAGCACGGCGAAGGCGCGATCCTCCTTGATCAGGCCCATCGCGATGCCGGCAACCGGGCGCGTGAGCTTTACCCCGGCGTCCATCAGCGCAAGGCTGGTGCCGCAGACCGTCGCCATGCTCGAGCTGCCGTTGCTCTCGGTGATCTCGCTGACCACCCGCATCGTGTAGGGAAAGGCCTCCTTGGTCGGCAGCACCGGGTGGATCGCGCGATAGGCGAGCTTGCCATGGCCGATCTCGCGCCGGCCGGGGCTGCCCATGCGGCCAGCCTCGCCAACCGAGTAGGGCGGGAAGTTATAGTGGAGCATGAAGTGCTCGCGCCGCTCGCCCTCGAGCGCGTCGATGATCTGCTCATCCTGCCCGGTGCCGAGCGTGGCGACGCACAGCGCCTGCGTCTCGCCGCGGGTGAACAGCGCCGAGCCATGGGCGCGCGGCAGCACGCCGACCTCGGCCACGATCGGGCGCACCGTCTTGGTGTCCCGCCCATCGATCCGCAGTCCGGTATCGAGGATCGCATTGCGGACCACGTCCGCCTCCACGGTCTTGAGCAGCGGCTTGACCGCCTCGGCCGGCAGGCCCTCGGCCGCCAGCGTCTCGGTCACCTGCTTCTTGGCCGCGTCCAGCTTGGCATGGCGGGCGCCCTTGTCCGCCTCCTTGTAGGCCTCGGCGATCGAAGCGCTGGCAAGCTCGCGCACCCGGGCCTCGAGCGCCGACTGCTCCGCGGAGGTCTCGGACAGCGCCCAAGGCTCCTTGGCGGCGTGCTCGGCCAGCTCGATGATCGCCTGGATCACCGGCCGCATGCCCTCGTGGCCGAACGTCACGGCCCCGAGCATGACCTCCTCGGTCAGCTCCTGCGCCTCGCTCTCCACCATCAGCACACCCTCGGTCGTCCCGGCGACCACCAGATCGAGCTTGCTGCTGTCGCGCTGATCGCGCGTCGGGTTCAGCACATACTGCCCGTCGATGTAGCCGACGCGGGCGGCGCCGACCGGGCCGAAGAACGGGATGCCGGACAGCGTGAGCGCGGCGGAGCAGCCGATCATGGCAACCACGTCCGGGTTGTTCTCCATGTCATGGCTGAGCACGGTCGCGATGACCTGGACCTCGTTGCGGAACCCCTCGGGGAACAGCGGGCGGATCGGCCGGTCGATCAGGCGGCTGACCAGCACCTCGTTCTCGGACGGCCTTCCCTCGCGCTTGAAGAAACCGCCGGGGATCTTGCCCGCGGCGAACGCCTTCTCCTGGTAGTTCACCGTGAGCGGGAAAAAGTCCTGGCCGGGCTTGGTGGTGTGCACGCCGACCGCGGTGCAGAGCACGATCGTGTCGCCGTAGCGGGCCATGACGGCGCCGTCGGCCTGGCGGGCGATCTTGCCGGTCTCCAGCACGAGCGTGCGCCCGCCCCACTCGAGTTCCTTGCGGAAGTAGTTGAACATTCGGTCCATCCTCGTAAGCGGCCGGGACGGTTCTCATTGCGGGGTCAAGCGGCGTCTCGGGCAACATGGCCGCGGACTGCCCCAAATCGATCTGCGGGAGCAGCCCTGCCAGGTTTCCGGAGGCGCCGTCGCGATGTCCCGCTCAGGGATCCGCCACGGCGGCAGTAACCCGGCGCCACCATTGGCGCCGGGGTTAAATAATCAACGGCGCAGCCCGAGCCGGCCGATCAGGGTCTGATAGCGCGTCCGGTCCTTGCGGCCGAGATAGTCCAGCAGACGGCGCCGGCGGCCGACCAGCATCAGCAGGCCGCGGCGGCTGTGGAAGTCCTTCGCGTGGGTCTTGAGATGCTCGGTCAGGTTGTTGATCCGCTCCGTCAGCAGCGCGACCTGAACCTCCGGGCTGCCGGTATCGGCCGGCGCTTGGGCGTACTCCGAGACGAGCGACGTGCGCCGCTCCGCTGTAATCGACATCGTGGATACTCCGATCGGGGTTAGAGGAGGCGCTCGGGCTTCAGCAAGCCGTCTTCCAGACGGCAAAGCCCGATCACGCGCTCCCCCGCCATGGCACGTGCCAGGCCGCCATCGGGCCGGGCCGTCGCCGGGATTCGCCCCATCAAGTCGACCAGGCTGATCGCCTGGCCACGTGACAAGCCGAAGGCCTCCGTCTCCGTCAGGGCCAGCGCCGGGATGTCGGCCAGCGCGGTCGCGACCGGAAGCAGGAGGTCCGGGGAAGTCGCGGACATATCGGGCCCCGGCACGCACTTGTCCAGCGGAATCGACTGTTCCTCCCTGAATGGGCCGACCCGCAGCCGGCGCAACGCGGCGATATGGCCCAGCGTGCCGCAGGCCTGGGCCAGGTCGCGGGCCAGGCTGCGCATGTAGACGCCCTTGCCGGACTGGACCTCGAATACGGCGTGGTCGTCGTCCGGCCGCTCGATCAGCTCGAACCGGTCGACCCGAGCCGGGCGCGGCGGCAGCTCGGGGGCGCGACCCTCCCGCGCCATGTCATAGGCCCGCTCGCCGGCGACCTTGATCGCCGAATAGGCGGGCGGCACCTGCATGATGTCGCCGACGAAGCGGGGCAGGGCGGCCCGAAGCTCGTCGTCCGTCGGCCGCGCCGCCGATGTCCCGACCACCTGGCCGTCCGCGTCGTCGGTATCCCGCGCCTCCCCCAAACGCAGCGTGAACCGGTACACCTTGGTCCCGTCCATCACGTAAGGCACGGTCTTGGTCGCATGCCCGAACGCGATCGGCAGCACCCCCGTGGCCAGCGGGTCGAGCGTCCCCCCATGCCCCGCCTTCTGCGCCTGGAACGCGCGCTTGACCCGGTTGACGACGTCCGTGCTGGTCAGGCCCGGCGGTTTGTCGATGATGAGCCAGCCGTCGAGCGGCCGCCCCTTCCGCTTGCGCATGCTATGTCCGTTGCGGCGAGGCGGCGGTATAGCCGGATTTCGCGTCCTGGGAACCCGCTGGTTCAGCCCGGCGGCGAGTCGGACAGCAGCGCCCTCGCGATATCCTCCCATTCCGCATCGAGTGCCACGGCAGGGACCGGCCGTCCGGCCTGCCGATACCAGTAGCCGGCATTGCCGAGGTCGCCCTCGACCCGGTGCAGATACGCATGCACCCAGTCGCAGTCGCCCTGGCCCTCGCCGTCCTGCGCGCACCCATGCGCCCGGTCCCAATCGCCCCGTGCCGCCCACCACAGCGCCTGGACCGCCAGGCTCGCGCCCTCAGGCGGCCGGTCATCCGCCAAAGTCGCCCGGAACGAGTGCGGCGTCACCCGACGCCACCCACCGCCAGCACCCGCCCCATGCGGATGCACGCATCGTCCGGGTCCCGCAGCAGCCCGGCCGCGTCGGCCAGTCGGAACAGCTCGGCCAGGTGCAGCAAGGACCGGGCCGACTGCTGCCCGCCCACCATCATGAAATGCGACTGGTGGCCGTTCAGGTAGGCCATGAACACCACCCCCGTCTTATAATACTGCGTCGGCGCGCGGAACATGTGCCGGGCCAGCGGCACGGTCGGCGCCAGCACCTCGTTGAACGCCTCGAGTTCGTCGCGCTGCAGGCAGGCGAGCGCCGCCGCCGCCGCCGGCGCGATCGCGTCGAACACGCCCAGCAGCGCGTGCGAATAGCCGTCGTCGTCCCCCGCGATCAGCTCGGGATAATGGAAATCGTCGCCCGTGTACATGCGCACCCCGCGGGGCAGGCGCCGCCGCATCTCCACCTCCGCCGCCGCGTCGAGCAGGCTGATCTTGATCCCGTCGATCTTCGCCGCATGCGCCGTGATCAGCTCCAGGCACGTCGCAATCCCCTCTCCGGTCGACCGTGCCCCCCAATACCCCGCGAGCGCCGGGTCGAACGCCTCGCCGAGCCAGTGGAGGATCACCGGCTGCGCCACCTGGCCGAGCACCTTGCCGTAGACCCAGAGATAGTCCTCTCGCCCCCGCGCCGCCGCCGCCAGCGCCCGGGACGCCATCAGCACGATCCGGCCACCGAGCCGCTCGACCGAGGCGCATTGGGCCTCGTACGCCCCCGCGATCTGGCTGAGGCTGGCGCCCGGCGGCAAATGGTCGGTCCCCGCCCCGCACACCAGCACCGCGCCCGGCGGCGCGGCCGCCACGCTGCGGCGGATCAGCTCGAGGCTCGCCGGCCAGTCGAGCCCGCCGCCGCGCTGGGCGGTATCCATCGCTTCCGCGACGCCCAGCCCGAGGGACCAGAGATATTGCCGGTAATCCAGCGTCGCGTCCCAATCGAGCGCGTTCTCCACGTCGGACAGCGGATCGGCGACGACGTGGGCCGCCGCGATCCCGGCGCGGTTGAACGGCGGTCGGGCGGCCGGGAACGGGCGTGGCGGCCGTGTGGCGTAAGGCTGGAGCGTGCGGTTCGGGCCGGGCAGCGTGATGGTCGGCATCGGAAACTCCAGCGTCGGCGCCAAATTGGAACGGTCTCGCCAGGTTTGTCACCTCGGCCGTCCTGTGCTCGGTTTCCTTCCATGGATGACGTGGTGCCATGGAACGTGGTGATCGAGCAGGTTGCGGCGCCGACGGAAGAGGTCCGGTCTCTGATCGGCGAGTTGGAAGCGGAACTGTCCGCCAACTACCCCCCGCATCAACGCCACGGCCTCCGCCTCGACGCGATCTTCCAGCCGCATATCGCCTTCTTCGTCGCCCGCCGCGCCGGCGAGCCGGTCGGCTGCGGCGGCGTCGCGCTGCTCGACGGCTTCGCCGAGCTGAAGCGCATGTACGTCCGCGAGGCCGCCCGCGGCACCGGGACCGCCGAAGCTCTCCTCCGCCGCCTCGAGGACACCGGCCGCGCGTCGGGCCGCACGCTGCTCCGGCTCGAAACCGGCGACGCCCAGCACGCGGCGATCCGCTTCTACCGCCGCTCCGGCTTCGCCGACTGCGCCGTGTTCGGCGACTACGCCCGCATGGATCCCGAGGCGATCCGGACCAGCGTGTTCATGGAGAAGCGTCTATAAGACGGCGGCCTGAACAGGAGACGGCATGAGCGGCACCAGACAAGGCGCGATCGACCGGGCGCTGACCTTCTTCGACGGCGGCGACTTCGAGCAGAGGCTCGCCGACCTCGTCGCCATCCCCAGCACCAGCCAGGACCCCGGCCACGAGCGCGACCTCCAGGCCTATCTCGACGCAGTCCGCCCCTGGCTCGAATCCATGGGCTTCCGCTGCACCATCCACCCCAACCCGGTCGCCGGCAGCGGCCCGATCCTGCTCGCCGAGCGGATCGAAGGCGACGGCCCGACCGTCGTCACCTACGGCCACGGCGACACCGTCCGCGGCCTCGAGGACCAGTGGCGCCCCGGCCTCGACCCATGGCGCCTCACCCGCGAGGGCGACCGCTGGTACGGCCGCGGCTCGGCCGACAACAAGGGCCAGCACGTCATCAACCTCTCCGCCCTCGAATCCGTCCTCGCCGAGCGCGGCGGCAAGCTCGGCTTCAACGTCAAGCTCATCCTCGAGACCGGCGAGGAAAGCGGCTCCAAAGGCCTCTCCCAACTCGTCGCCGCCCATAAGGAAAAGCTGGCCGCCGACGTGCTGCTCGCCAGCGACGGTCCCCGCGCGGTCGCCACCGTCCCCACGCTCAGCACCGGCACCCGCGGCACCTTCCACTTCGACCTCGTCGTCGACATCCGCCCCGGCGGCGTCCACTCCGGCAACTGGGGCGGCATGACCACCGACCCGGCCATCGTCCTCAGCCACGCCATCGCCAGCATCGCCGACCGCCACGGCAAGATCCTGGTCCGCGACTGGGTGCCGAACGGCATCAGCCCCGCGCTTCGCGAAATCCTGCACGGCTGCGAGCTCCAGGCCGAAGGCGAGGCGGCCACCATCGACCCCGACTGGGGCGAGCCCGGCCTCACCCCGGCCGAGAAAATCTACGCCTGGACCAGCTTCATCGTGCTCTCAATGCTCTCCGGCCGCCCCGAGCGCCCGGTCAACGCCGTCGCCCCCAACGCCATCGCGCATTGCCAAATCCGCTACACGGTCGACGTCGATCCCGAGACCTTCGTCCCCGCGCTCCGCCGTCACCTGGACGACCACGGCTTCCCGGAGGTGCAGATCCGCCCCTACGGCATCCGCATGCCCGCCCGCCGCTCCGACCCGGCCAACCCCTGGGTCCGCTGGGCGGCAGACAGCATGGAGCGGACCCTCGGCAAGCGCGTCCAGGTGATCCCGAACAGCGGCGGCGGCCTGCCGAACGACGTGTTCATGGACCATCTCGGCGTCCAGCTCCTGTGGGTCCCGCACAGCTACAACGGCTGCAAGCAGCACGGGCCCGACGAGCACCTGCTCGTGGCGCCCGGCACGCGAGGGAATGGCCGCGTTCGCCGGGTTGTGGTGGGATATGGGCGAGGGCGAGGGGCTGCCGGCTAGGCGTGGCGGATGAACGGTGGTGGGCGCGACAGGGATTGAACCTGTGACCCTTCGCGTGTGAAGCGAATGCTCTCCCGCTGAGCTACGCGCCCGCCCGTCAGAGGTGCGCGGTGTAGGTCGCGGCCTCTCGCCGTGTCAAGCATCCGGCCTTATGTGGGGCCATGCTGCTCCGCACCTCCCTGCTCCTCCTATCCCTGCCCATCCTCGCCGCCCGGGCCGACCCGGTGCAGCTCCACTACAACGCCTACGCTGCCGGCCTGAACGTGATCGCGCTGGATGCCGGCCTCGAGGTCTCGCCGACCCGCTACCGTCTACGGATCGACTTCCACACCACCGGCGCCTTCGGCCTGTTCGTTCACAGCCATCAGGACACGGTCGTGGACGGCGTCTTCGCCGGCCCGCGCGCTGTGCCGGAGCGGCTCTACAGCACCGGCGTGATCAGCGGCGGCCAGCGCGTCACCCAGATCGACTACCGCGACGGCGAGCCCGTCATCCGCCAGCTCGTGCCCCAGGTCGACAAGCGAGCGCGAGCCGATCCCGCCGGAGCAGGAGCGCGGCACGGTCGACACGCCTAAGCGCCATGGCTCAGCTGATCCGCCAGGTGAACGCGACCGGCCGCTGCGAGGGCAGCGCCCGCACCTTCGACGGCCGCCGCCTGGCGACGATGCGGGCCTGGACCGTCGGTTACGAGGACGTGCCCCCGACCCGGCTGTCGAGCTTCGCCGGCCGCGCGCTGCATTGCGAGTTCGAGGGCCGGCAGATCGGCGGCTTCGTCCTCGACGAGGACCGCGAGCGGCTGGAACGGCCGCAGCGAGGCAGTGCCTGGTTCGCCGCGATCACGCCGGGCGGCCCGTTGGTGCCGGTCCGGATCAGCTTCCACACGCACTGGTTCGGGGACGCGACCATGTACCTGGCGCCGTCCTCCTGAGCAGTCGCGCGGCGATCGCGGGCACCTCCTCGAACCGCTCGGCAGTGGCCTCGGCCGCCGCGCCCATGCTCGCGGGTCCGTAGCCCCAAAGCGCGAAGATGCAGGGCAGGCCGAGCCCCGCCGCCGCCAGCACGTCGTTGCGATGGTCGCCCACCATGACGCTGGCCGCCGTGTCGCCCCCAGCCGCCTCGATCGTCATCAGCAGATGCGCCGGGTCCGGCTTGCGCGTCGGGAAACTATCGCCCCCGCCGATCGCGTCGAGCAGCTTCAGCAGGCCGAGCGCCTCCAGCAGGTCGCGCGCCGGCCGCTCCGGCTTGTTGGTGCAGACGGCGAGCCGCCATCCCTCGGCGTGCAGCGCCTCGAGCGCCGTCTCGCACGCCCGGGAACGCCCGCGATTGCGCCGCCGAGTGCGCGGTGTAGTCGTCGAGAAAGGCCCGCAGGTCGTCCGGCGTCGCCTGCAGCCCGCGCGCCGCCATGATCCGCTCGACCAACGCCGCCGCCCCGTCCCCAATCATCGCGGCCAGCTCCGGCGCGGTGAACGGCGCCAGCCCGCGCGCCGCCAGCACGCGATTGGCGCTCGCGAGCAGGTCGGGCAGCGAGTTCGACCAGCGTGCCGTCGAGGTCCAGGACCAGGGTGGGCGTCACCGCTGTCGCACTCCGAAATCAAAGTTTATGGCGGAACGCTTTGACATAGAACCGGACCGGCGGCTACGCCGAGCCCAATGTCCGCCACCGCCATCCTGCTCGCCGCCGGGCTGGGAACCCGCATGAAGTCGGCCCTGCCCAAGGCGCTGCACAAGCTCGCGGGCCGGCCGATGCTCCGCCACCTGCTCGCCAGCTGCGAGGCGGTGTTCGACCGCGTCGTGGTCGTGGTCGGCCCGGACATGGACGCGGTTGCGCAGGCCGCCGCGCCCCACGCCGTCGTGGTCCAGGCCGAACGCCTCGGCACCGCGCACGCCGCGCTCCAGGCCGAGGCCGAGTTCGGCAATGGCGACGTGGCCGTGCTCTACGCCGACAACCCCCTGATCCGCCCCGACACGATGCGCCGGCTCCTCGCCGCCCGCGACGGCGCGGGGCTGGCGCTGCTGGCGATGCGCCCGCCCGACCCCGGCCGCTACGGCCGCGTGATCGCCGAAGCCGGCCGGGTCGCCGCGCATCGTCGAGTGGGCCGACGCGACCGCGGCGGAGCGTGCCGAGACCCTCTGCAACGCCGGCGTGATGTGCGCCTCCGCCGCCGACTTCCGCCGCTGGCTCCATGCGGTGCAGCCAAGCCCGGCCAAGGGCGAATACTACCTGACCGACTGCGTCGGCCTGGCCGTGGCCGAGCAGCAAGACCGTCATCGCGGTGGAGGCACCCTGGGAAGAGCTGCGCGGCGTCAACTCCCGGGTCGAGCTCGCCGAGGCGGAGGCCACGGTCCAATCCTGGCTCCGCCGCGCCGCGATGGAGGGCGGCGCCACCCTGACCGCCCCCGAGACCGTCCAGCTGAGCTGGGACACAAGCCTCGCCCCCGACGTCACCGTCGGCCCGCACGTCGTCTTCGCCCCGGGCGTCACCGTCGAGAGCGGCGCCGAGATCCGCGCCTTCACCCACCTGGAAGGCTGCACCGTCGGCCCCGGCGCCCTGGTCGGCCCGTACGCCCGCCTGCGCCCCGGCACCGTCCTCGAGCAGGACGTCCATATCGGCAACTTCGTCGAGGTGAAGGCGACAAGGGTAGGGCAGGGGACCAAGGCCAACCACCTCACCTATCTCGGCGACAGCGAGGTCGGCGCCCGCACGAATATCGGCGCCGGAACGATCACCTGCAATTATGATGGCTTTAATAAATACCGGACCACAATCGGCTCGGGCGTGTTCGTAGGGACCGCATCCGTCCTCGTCGCGCCGGTTCGGCTCGGGGACGGGTCGTTCGTCGCCGCCGGCAGCGTCGTCACCCGCGACGTCGCGCCGGACGCGATGACGTTCGGCCGCGCCCAGCAGGTGGACAAGCCCGGCCGCGCGGCCGCGTTCCGGGCGGACAAGGAGAAGGCGTAGCATGTGCGGCATTGTCGGGGTGATCGGCTCGGAGCCTGCAGCGCCGCTGCTGCTCGAGGCGCTGCGGCGGCTGGAATACCGCGGCTATGACAGCGCGGGGATCGCGACCCTGGTCGACGACCGGATCGAGCGCCGTCGCGCCCCCGGCAAGCTGCACAACCTGGCCACCGTGCTCGAGCACGACCCGCTCCCGGGCGTCACCGGCATCGGCCACACAAGATGGGCCACCCATGGCGCCCCCACCCAACGCAACGCCCACCCGCACGGCACCCCCCGGGTCAGCGTGGTGCACAACGGCATCATCGAGAACCACGCCGAGCTCCGCGCCGAGCTGGAAGCCGAAGGCCAGAGCTTCGAGACCGAGACCGACACCGAGACCGTCGCCCAGCTGATCGATCTCCACCTGCTGCAAGGCATGGATCCGGTCGCCGCCGCCCGCGCCGCCTTCGCCCGCCTCGAAGGCGCCTACGCCCTGGCCCTGGTCTTCGCCGGCCACCCCGACCTGATGATCGGCGCCCAGCACGGCGCCCCGCTCGCCGTCGGC
Source organism: uncultured Alphaproteobacteria bacterium (assembly GCA_963708585.1). GTDB lineage: Bacteria > Pseudomonadota > Alphaproteobacteria > Acetobacterales > Acetobacteraceae > JAVVHH01. The sequence continues at coordinate 237,894 of CAVPSW010000004.1, forward strand.
TTCGGCGAGAGCGCGATGTATCTCGGCAGCGACAGCCTGGCGCTGGCCCCGATGACCCGCCGCATCGCCTACCTGCACGAGGGCGACTGGGCCGTCGTCAGCCGCGACGACGCCATCATCTTCGGACCCGGCGGCGGCAAGGTGAACCGCCCCGATCAAGGTCACCGTCCAGACCGGCGCCGTGGTCGGCAAGGACGGCTACCGCCACTTCATGGAAAAGGAGCTGCACGAGCACCCGTCCGCCATCGGCCAGACGCTGTCGCGCATGCTCGACGCCTCCAACCGCACCGTCGCCCTGCCGGACCTCCCCTTCAACTGGCGCGACGTCCCGCGCGTCACCCTCGCCGGCTGCGGCAGCACCTATTACGCGGGCCTCGCCGGCCGGCACTGGATGGAGGAGCTCGCCCGCCTCCCGTCCGACATCGACGTCGCCAGCGAATTCCGCTACCGCGCCCCGCCGCTGCCGGTCGGCGGCGTCGGCCTCCTCGTCAGCCAGAGCGGCGAGACCGCCGACACGCTGGCGGCGCTCCGCTTCATGCAGCAGGCCGGGCAGCACGTGCTCTCGATCCTGAACGTCCCGGAAAGCAGCATGGCGCGGGAAAGCGACGTCGTGCTGGAGACCGTCGCCGGCCCGGAGATCGGGGTCGCCAGCACCAAGGCCTTCACCGCCCAGCTGACCGTCCTCGCCTGCCTCGCCATCGGCGCCGCCCGCGCCCGCGGCACCATGGATGCGGCCACCGAGGCCCGGCTGGTCGGCGCGCTGCTCGAACTGCCGAGCCGCGCCTCGGAAGTCCTCGCCCGCGAGGAGCAGATCCGCAAGCTCGCCGAGCGGATGGCCGAGGCGCGCGACGTCCTCTGCCTCGGCCGCGGCACCTGCCACGCGATCGCGCTCGAGGCCGCGCTGAAGCTGAAGGAGATCTGCTACATCCACGCCGAAGGCTATGCCGCCGGCGAGATGAAGCACGGCCCGATCGCGCTGATCGACCGCCAGGTCCCCATCCTCTCCCTGCTTCCCTCCGGCCCGCTCTTCGAGAAGACCGCGAGCAACGTGCAGGAGGCCGGCGCCCGAGGCGGCCAGATCGTGGTCCTGTCGGACGCGGCCGGCTGCGCCAAGCTATCCGGCATCGCCGCCGAAACGCTCGAACTCCCCCCCGCCGACCCCTTCGTCGCGCCCATCCTGTACGCGATCGCGGTCCAGATGCTCGCCTACCACGTCGCCCTGCTCCGCGGCACGGACGTCGACCAGCCCCGCAATCTCGCCAAGAGCGTCACCGTGGAATAGCGGCGCGCTGCGCGGCCACATGCTGACTACGACAACATCCGGCCGGCGCAGGGCAGGGCGGATCGGGATGGCCTGACAACGCAGGAAACGCGGCCTATCTTCCTCCTCAATAGGAGGACCAGCCCATGTTGAACCCCACCGCACCCCTCCCGCTGCGCGACCCCAGCCTGTTCCGCCAGGCCTGCGCCGTCGACGGCAAGTGGATCGAGGCCGATAGCGGCCGCACCATCGAGGTGCGCAACCCGGCCACCAACGAGGTCGTCGGCACCGTCCCCGCATTCGGCGCCGCCGAGACCCGCCGCGCCATCGAGGCCGCGCATCGCGCCTTCCCCGCCTGGCGCGCCATGCTCGCCAAGGAGCGCGCCGCCATCCTGCGCAAGCTCTTCACCCTCATGCTCGAGAACACCGAAGACCTCGCCCTCATCATGACGGCCGAGCAGGGCAAGCCGCTCGCGGAAAGCCGCGGCGAGATCGCCTACGCCGCCAGCTTCATCGAGTGGTTCGCCGAGGAGGGCAAGCGCATCTACGGCGACACCATCCCGCAGCCGCAGAAGGGCCGCCGGATCATCGTGACCAAGGAGCCGATCGGCGTATTCGCCGCGATCACGCCCTGGAACTTCCCCTCGGCCATGATCACCCGGAAGGCCGGCCCCGGCTGGGCCGCCGGCTGCACCGGCGTCATCCGCCCGGCCAGCCAGACCCCGTTCTCCGCCCTGGCCCTCGCCGTGCTCGCCGAGCGCGCCGGCATGCCCCCGGGCGTCTGCAACGTCATCACCGGCCCCTCCGGCGAGACCGGCGGCGAGCTGACCTCCAACCCGACGGTGCGGAAGTTGAGCTTCACCGGCTCGACCGAGGTCGGCGCCAAGCTGCTCGCCCAGATCGCCCCCACCGTGAAGAAGGCCAGCATGGAGCTCGGCGGCAACGCTCCGTTCCTGGTGTTCGACGACGCCGACCTGGACGCCGCCGTGGTCGGCGCGATCGCCAGCAAATACCGCAACACCGGGCAGACCTGCGTCTGCGCCAACCGGATCCTGGTGCAAGACGGCGTCTACGACCAGTTCGCGGCCAAGCTGAAGGAGGCCGTGGCCAAGCTCAAGGTCGGCAACGGCATGGACGACGGCGTCACGCTCGGCCCGCTGATCAATGCCGACGCGGTCGCCAAGGTGCAGAGCCACATCGACGACGCCAAGCGTCACGGCGCCTCCGTCCTGTTCGGCGGCGAGCCGCATTCCCTGGGCGGCAACTTCTTCCAGCCGACCATCCTGACCAACGTCTCCCGCGACGCGGAAATCTTCCGTGACGAGACGTTCGGCCCGGTAGCGCCCCTGTTCCGCTTCCGCACCGAGGAGGAGGCGATCGAGCTGGCCAACGACACCCAGTTCGGCCTCGCCGCCTACTTCTACAGCCGCGACGTCGGCCGCATCTTCCGGGTCGCCGAGGCCCTGGAATACGGCATCATCGGCATCAACGAAGGCATCATCTCGACCGAGGTCGCCCCCTTCGGCGGCATGAAGTCGAGCGGGCTGGGCCGTGAGGGCAGCAAGTACGGCATCGAGGACTATCTCGAGATCAAGTACCTCGCCCTCGGCGGCATCGGCACGTGAGCTCTCCCGACTACGACTACGACCTGTTCGTCATCGGCGGCGGCTCCGGGGGCGTGCGCTGCGCCCGGATCGCCGCCGGCCACGGCGCCCGCGTCGGCATCGCCGAGGACACGCACTGGGGCGGCACCTGCGTCAATGTCGGCTGCGTGCCCAAGAAGATCCTCGTGCAGGCCTCCGAATACGGCCGCCTCGCCGAGGACTCCCGCGGCTTCGGCTGGAACGGCCCGGCGCCGGAGCACGATTGGGCGACTCTGATCCAACACAAGGACGCCGAGATCGCCCGGCTCAATGGCATCTACCGCAAGATGCTGGGCGAAAGCGGCGTGATCCTCCACGACGCCCACGCCACCTTCCTCGACCCGCACACGCTCGACGTCGGCGGCAAGCGCGTCACCGCCGCCCGCATCGTCATCGCCACCGGCGGCCGCCCGGTCGTCCAGCCGGCGATCCAGGGCATGGAGCACGGCATCACCTCCGACGCCGCCTTCGCCCTCCCATCCCTCCCGCGCCGCATCCTGATGGTCGGCTGCGGCTACATCGCGGTGGAGTTCGCCGGCATCTTCGCCGGCCTCGGCGCCGAGGTGCACGTCGTGTTCCGCCAGCACCTCCCGCTGCGCGGCTTCGACCACGACCTCCGCGAGGCGATGGCCGAGGGCATGACCCTGAACGGCATCCACCTCCACCCCACCCAGACCGTGCACAAAGTGGAGCGCGACGGCGACATCCGCCTTGTCACGCTGACCAGCGGCAAGGTGATCGAGACCGACCTGGTGTTCTTCGCCGTCGGCCGCGCCCCGCGCACGGCCGGGCTCGGCCTCGAGCACGCCGGGGTCGCCATCGACGAGCGCGGCAGCGTCGTCGTCGACGCCGAGAACGCTACCAGCCGGAAGCACGTCTTCGCCATTGGCGATGTCTCCAACCGCCTCAACCTCACCCCGGTCGCCATCGCCGAGGGCCATCACCTCGCCGATCGCCTGTTCGGCCGCGGTCGCCCCCGGAGCTGGTCCCTGAACCCGGTGCCCACGGCGGTCTTCGGCACCCCGCCGATCGCCACCGTCGGCCTGACCGAGGAGCAGGCCGCCGCCCACGGCCCCGTCGACATCTACCTCGCCCGCTTCACCCCCATGCGCCACGTCATGTCCGGCCGCCCCGGCAAGACACTCATGAAAATGGTGGTTGACCAGGCCAGCCAGCGCGTCCTCGGCGTCCACATGCTGGGCGACGACGTGGCGGAGATGATGCAGGGCATCGGCGTGGCGCTGACCGCCGGCGCCACCAAGGCCGACTTCGACCGCACCGTCGGCATCCACCCGACCAGCGCCGAGGAGTTCGTCACCCTGCGCACCCGCACCCGCGTCGCCGGCGAACGCGCCGCCGCCGAATAGACGTCACCGTCGCGACCGATCGGGACACCACACGTCCCCGAGCTCGACCCGGGCATCTCCGCTCGCGCGCACGGTGCCTCGCGACAACCCCTTTTGCTGCACCTGCACAGCCCCCGGTTGCAGCCGCCCCGCCGCACGGCGCAAGGTTACAGTTCGTTCATAGGGGAGAACGCCATGGTCATCGCCGGCATCCTGAAGCACAAGGGCGGGTCCGTGCTGAGCGTCCCGCCGACCGCGACAATCGCCGAAGTCGCGCAAACTGCTCGCCGCCCGCCGCATCGGCGCCGTCCTCGTCATCGATGGCAACGAACTGCTCGGCATCCTCAGCGAGCGCGACATCGTCCTCCGCCTCGCCCAGCACGGCGCGCACACGCTCGAGATGACCGCCGCCGAGCTGATGACGCGCGAGGTGCAGACCGCCGCGCCGCAGACCACGGTCGACGAGGCCATGGCGATGATGACCGACGGCCGCTTCCGTCACATCCCCGTCGTCGAGAACGGCCGCCTGGCCGGCCTGGTCAGCATCGGCGACATCGTGAAGGCCAAGATCGGCGAAGCGGAGCAAGAGGTCGACAGCCTCCGCGCCTACGTCGCCGGCGCCGCCTAACCGAGCCTCCAAGACCGGGATGGCCGGGCTTGACCCGGCCATCCCGGCCCTAACTCGGCGCGACGCCCGTTAGCGCGAGCAGCAACAGGTAAAGCGCCCCGCCGGCCAGGAACCCGACCAGCGTGCCGTTGACGCGCACGAACTGCAGGTCGCGCCCGACCCGCAGCTCCAGCTTGTCCGTGATCGTCGCCGCGTCCCAGTGCGCCACCACGTCGCCGATGAAGCCCGCAAGCTGCGCCTGCATGCTCGGCAGCAGCGTCGCGATGATCCCCTCCGCCGCCACCTGGACCCGCGCCCGCGCGCCCGGATCCTCCTCCAGCAGCGTGCCGAGATTGCCCAGCGAGCTCTCGATCAGCTGCAGCGTGCGCCCGCCCGGCTTGGCCGCATCGGCCTCGAGCGCCACCCGCATCCGCGACCACACGTCCCACAGCCACGCCTGGATCGTCTCGTGCGCCACGACCCGGCGCAGCGCCCGCCCGATCTCGGCCGCCCGCTCCGGGTCCGTCTCCATCCGGTCGATCTCGCCGCGCACCCACTCGTCGAACGCCGCGCGGATCGAGCTTCCCTCCGGCCCCATCTTGTCCAGCTCGTCCCGCAGCACGCCCAGCACGCGCTCGGCGATCTGCGCCCCCAGCATCCAGCCGATCAGCCGCCCGCCCTGCGCGCGCACCTTCTCGCCGATGAACGCATGCAGCTGGTCGTGCTTGGCCTCGAGCGCGAGCCGGAACTGGTCGAGCAGGAAGTCGAGCGCCTCCTGGTGCCGCCCGCCGGCCACCAGGCTCCGCAACGCCCGCGCCACCACCCGCCCGGCCCCGGGCCCGCCGATCAGCCGCGGCACCAGCCGCGCCATCGTCCGCCGCGCCCGCCCGTCCTCGATGCTGGCCAGCACCCGCGGCAGCATGGCCGCAAGCGCGCTCGCCGCCGGCCCGGCCGCCTCCTGGTCATGCAGGAACCGTCCCAGCAGCGACGGGACGTCCAGCTGCCCGAGCACGCGCGACACCTCCGCCGGCGTGATCACGTGCCCCGCCACGAACCGCCCGAGCGCCCGCCCCAGCCGCTCCTTCTGCCGCGGGATGATCGCCGTATGCGGGATCGGCAGCCCCAGCGGGTGCCGGAACAGCGCCGTGACCGCAAACCAGTCCGCCAGCCCGCCCACAAACCCCGCCTTCGCGCTCGCCCCCAGCAGCCCGGCCGCAAACCCCGCCGGCAGCGCGTACGACACGCCCCAGCAGCCCGCCCATCCCCGCCAGCAACCCGGTCGCGAAGCCGCGATAGCGACGCAGGTTGCGGCGAAGGTCGGCGTCGGGGTCAGCAGGCATGCCGCGCGTGTAGCCCGGCCGCCCCTGCCGGCAAACCCTCGCGCCCTCAACCCCCGCTCCCCAAACCCTCTCCCCTCGGGAGAGGGCCTGGGTGAGGGCGCGTCCGCCAGCCCGGCTTCGCAGCCGCCCCCCGCCGGGCTACGCTCCCTCGATGGGCGCCTACGACACCGACCTCTACGCCTGGGCGATGGAGCAAGCGTCCTTGCTGCGGGCCGGGCGCTTCGCCGAAGTCGACGTCGAGAACGTGGCCGAGGAGATCGAAAGCTTGGGCCGAAGCACCAGGAGCGAGCTGATCAACCGGCTCGCCGTGCTGATCGCCCATCTCCTGAAATGGCAGGTCCAGCCGGACTTCCGGAGCCGAAGCTGGACGCTGACCGTCGAGGAGCAGCGCTCCCAAGTGCGCACGATCCTCGACGACAACCCGAGCCTACGGCCGAAGCTGCCCGAAGGTCTCGATCGCGCGTTCGACCGCGCGGTCCTGCGCGCGCGACGGGAGACCGGCTTCGACCGCCAAGCCTTCCCCGCCTCGTGCCCCTGGTCGCTCGAACAAATTCTCGACGACGAGTTCCTCCCGGAATGACCGTCTTCGTCCTGCTGCACGGCGCCTTCCACGGCGCCTGGTGCTGGCGCCGGGTCACGCCCATCCTCCGCGCCGCCGGGCACGAGGTCTTCACCCCCACCCAGACCGGCCTCGGCGACCGCGCCCACCTCCTCACCCGCGACATCACGCTGACCACCTTCGTCGAAGACCTCGTCGCGGTGCTGGAAACCGAGGAACTGGAGGACGCCGTCCTGGTCGGCCACAGCTTCGGCGGCAACGCCATCACCGGCGCCGCCGACCGCGTCCCAGACCGCGTGTCGCCAGCTCATCTACCTGGACGGCATGGTCCCCCGCAGCGGGCGCTCGCCGCTCGAGGGCTTCACGCCGGAGGTGGCCGCCGCCCGCCGCGCCGCCGCCGCCGCGACCGGCGGCCTCTCCCTCGCCCCGCCCGACCCCGGCGTCTTCGGCATCCCGCCCGGCCCGGATGCCGACTGGGTCGCCCGCCGCATGACACCCGCACCCGTTCGGCACGTTCGAGACCGCCATCACCTTCCGCGAGCCGCCCGGCGCCGGCAAACCCTGCACCTACGTGTTCTGCACCGAGCCGGTCTACGTCCCGCTCGCCAGCAGCCGCGACCTCGCCCGCGCCCACGCCATGGCCTGGCGCGAGCTCGCCGCCCCGCACGACGCGATGGTGACCCACCCGGAGGCGACCGCCTCCCTCCTGATGGAGCTTGCCTCGTGATCGAGCGTCTGGACGAAGAGCAGCGCCTCTCCGGCGCCGTGATCCACGCCGGCACCGTCTACCTCGCCGGCCAGGTCCCGGAAGACACCACCGGCGACGCCGAGGCGCAGACCGACCGACGTGCTGCGCCAGATCGACGCCCTGCTCGACCGCGCCGGGACCAGCAAGCAACACCTGCTGACCGTGCAGATCTTCCTGGCCGACATGGCCGACGTCGCCGCCATGAACCGCGCCTGGGACGCTTGGCTCGACCCGAACCACAAGCCCGCCCGCGCCACCGTCGCGGCGCGCCTCGTCGACCCGGCCTGGCGCGTGGAGATCACCGCGATCGCCGCGCTCCCCCCGATCCAGCCCCGGCCGCGCCAAGCCGACACCGCTTACGCCTGAGGTTCCCGCTTGCTCCATCGCGCCCTCGACGGCCTCCACCCCAACCGCGCCGGCTACGCCGCGATGGGCGACGCAGTCGACCTGCGCGCTCTCCGGTCCCCGGCGAAGCCAAAACCGAAACCAGCACCGCCCAGGCGGACGAGGGAGACACGGGCGAATGAGCTACACCTCCTATATCGGCAAGACCGAAACGCGGCATCGACGAGGTGTCGCCGCGGCTCGTTTCCGGCATGGCTGCCACGCTCGGCCTCGAGATCCCGGATACGCTGCCGCCGATGTGGCACTGGATGCTGTTCCAGGACTGGGTCCAGCCGGAAGCAGCTCGGCCCCGACGGCCATCCGCGCCGCGGCGGCTTCCTCCCGCCCGTCCACCATCTGCCGCGGCGCATGTGGGCCGGCGGCCGCCTCCGCCTGCTCGGCCCGCTCCGCGCCCGCGACGCGGTCACCCGCACCAGCACCATCACGTCGGTCCAGGAAAAGCAGGGCGGCAGCGGCCCGCTCGTGTTCGTCACCATCCTCCACGTGATCTCCGGCCCCGACGGCCCGGCCATCGAGGAGGAGCAGGACGTCGTCTACCGCGGCACCGAGGGCGCCGCGGTCAAGCCGGGCGCCACGGTCACCGACCCGCTCGGCCCCGGCGAAGGCATCAGCGCCGAGGTCCTCCCCGACCCGGTGCTGCTGTTCCGCTACTCGGCGCTGACCGGCAACGGCCACCGCATCCACTACGACATGGACTACGTCCGCCAGGTCGAGGGCTACCCCGGCCTGATCGTCCACGGCCCGCTCCAGGCCACCTGGCTCGCCGGCTTGCTCCGCGAGCACCGCATCGCCCGCTTCACCTTCCGCGGCCGCCGCCCCGCCTTCCACGGCAACCCGCTGCGGCTCGAGGCCCGCCCCGGCGGTGCCGGCTTCCTCCTGCGCAGCCTGGACGAGACCAACGCCGTCTGCATGGAAGCCGAAGCGGAGCTGGCGACCTGACCGTGGAGTTCCTCTCAGAACCCGAACCGCCGCACGACGCCGCGCTGCCCGTCGCGCCCGGCATCCGCCGGGTCACCGCGCCCAACCCCGGCCCGATGACCTACCGCGGCACCAACACCTACCTGCTCGACTGGCCCGGCGGCGTCGCCGTGCTCGACCCCGGTCCGGACGACCCCGACCACGTCCGCCACGTCCTGGCCGCCGCCGGCACGCCGATCGTCGCCATCCTGCTCACCCACGGCCACCACGACCACACCGGCGCCGTCCCCGCCCTTCGCGCCGCGACCGGCGCCCCGCTCCATTCCTGGCCCGAGCCCCTGGACCCCGCGCTCCGTCCCGACATCCCCGTCCGCGACGGCGACGAGGTCGCCGGCTGGCGCGCCATCCACACGCCGGGTCACGCGCCCGACCACCTCTGCTTCCTCCGCAGCGACGGCGTGATGCTCAGCGGCGACCACGTGATGACCTGGTCGACCACCGTGGTCGCCGCCCCGAGCGGCGACATGGCGGCCTACTTCCGCAGCCTCGAGCGCCTCATCGCCACCCCTGCGTCCCTCTACCTGCCCGGCCACGGCCCGCCGCTGGCCAACCCGCTGCCCTTCGTCCGGGCTCTCCTGACGCATCGGCGGATGCGCGAAGCGGCCGTGCTCGCCGCCCTTGGCCCGGAGCCGCAGAACCTCGGCGCCGTCGTCGACCGAACCTACGCCACGCTCGACCCCTCGCTCCGCCGTGCCGCGGAACGCAACGTGCTGGCGCATCTGCAAAAGCTGCGGACAGAGGCGCGGGCCGCCGAGCACGGCGACGGATGGGTCGCGCTCGCCCGCGCGTGACGCGGGAGACCTATTCACCGGGTTAGCAGGTGTTGCTTTTCCGCCTCCGCTACCGCACATAACTGCCTCGCTGAACATCGCTCTCCGGCCATCGGCGCGGGGAGGCAGGAAGTGGCCGGGCGCGCGAGATGGGTCTCGTTGCGCCCGCCGCGTTATGGAGGTCCACCCGTGTCCGAGGCCAACCCGCTCGCTAGAATCCGCAACATCGGCATCACCGCGCATATCGACGCGGGGAAGACGACGACCACGGAGCGGATCCTCTACTACACCGGCATGTCGCACCGGATCGGCGAGGTCCACGACGGCAACACCACCACCGACTACATGGAGCAGGAGCGCGAGCGCGGCATCACCATCACGTCGGCCGCCGTCACCTGCGAGTGGAAAGACCACCGCATCAACATCATCGACACCCCCGGCCACATCGACTTCAACATCGAGGTGAACCGCTCGCTGCGCGTGCTCGACGGCGCGGTGTTCATCATCGAGGGCGTCGCCGGCGTGCAGCCGCAGTCCGAGACCAACTGGCGTCTCGCCGACCGCTACAACGTCCCGCGCATCATCTTCATCAACAAGCTCGACCGCACCGGCGCCGACTTCTACCGCGCGAACGACACGCTGAAGGAGAAGCTCGACATCATCGCGCTGCCGCTCCAGCTCCCGATCGGCATCGAGGACAGCTTCGTCGGCGTGGTCGACCTGGTCGAGATGAAGGCGATCGTCTGGGAGGGCGGCGAGCTCGGCGCCAAGTTCCATGACGAGGAAATCCCCGCCGACCTTCTCGAGAAGGCCAAGGAATACCGCCAGACCCTGCTCGACACCGCGCTCGCGGTCGATGACGAGGGCATGGAGGAGTATTTCGAGCATGGCGACGTCAAGCCCGAGACCCTGAAGCGCGCGATCAAGACCGGCACCATCTCCGGCGCCTTCCGCCCGGTGCTGTGCGGCACCGCGTTCAAGAACAAGGGCGTCCAGCCGCTGCTCGACGCGGTGCTCGACTACCTGCCGAGCCCGATCGACATCCCCGGCATCAAGGTCGCCGCCGAGGAAGGCCAGGACGAGAACGAGGAGCGCCGGGTCATCAAGGCCGACCCGAACGCGCCCTTCGCCGGCCTCGCGTTCAAGATCATCAACGACAAATACGGCACGCTGACCTTCGTGCGCGTCTATGCCGGCACGCTGAAGAGCGGCGACACCGTGCTCAACACCACCAAGGACCACAAGGAACGCATCGGACGGATGTTCCAGATGCACGCCGACAAGCGCGCCGAGATCAAGGAGGTCCACGCCGGCGACATCGCCGCCTTCGTCGGCCTCAAGGACACCGGCACCGGCGACACGCTGGCCGCCGCCGAGGACCCGGTCGTGCTCGAGCGCATGGCCTTCCCGGTCCCCGTGATCGACATCTCCGTCGAGCCCAAGACCAAGGACGGCGTGGAGAAGATGACCCTCGGCCTGCAGAAGCTGGCCGGCGAGGACCCGAGCCTGCGCCTGCGCACCGACCAGGAGAGCGGCCAGACCATCCTCTCCGGCATGGGCGAGCTGCATCTCGAGATCATCATCGACCGTCTGCGCCGCGAATACGGCGTCGACGCCAACATCGGCGCCCCGCAGGTGGCCTATCGCGAGACGATCAGCCGCCCGCACACCGAGACCTACACCCACAAGAAGCAGACCGGCGGCTCCGGCCAGTTCGCCGAAGTGAAGGTCGTGTTCGAGCCGGTGGAGCGGAACGGCGGCATCGTGTTCGAGAACAAGGTGGTCGGCGGCGTCGGTGCCGAAGGAGTATATCCCGGCGGTCGAAAAGGGCATCCGCGTGCAGGCCGACACCGGCGTGCTGGCCGGCTTCCCGACGGTCGACTTCAAATACACCCTGGTGGACGGCAAGTACCACGACGTCAACTCGTCCGCGCTGGCGTTCGAGATCGCGGCCAAGGCCTGCTTCCGCGAGGGCATGAAGAAGGCCGCGCCGATCATCCTCGAGCCGATCATGGACGTCGAGGTCACCACGCCGCAGGACCATGTCGGCGACGTGGTCGGCGACCTGAACCGCCGCCGCGGCATGATCCAGAGCCAGGACAGCTCCGGCAGCACGGTGATGGTGCGCGCCCACGTGCCGCTGAAGGAGATGTTCGGCTACATCTCGCAGCTCCGCGGCATGACCAAGGGCCGCGCCAGCTTCACCATGCAGTTCCACCACTACGACCCGGTCCCGCGGAACATCGCCGACGAGATCATGGCCAAGTCCGCCTAATCCCTCACCCAAACCTCCCCCCAAACCCTCTCCCTCCGGGAGAGGGCCTGGGTGAGGGCGCCTCAACATGACCGATGAACTCCGCCGAGGCCACGCCAGGCGCCCTGCCGCCCGACGCCGCCTCCGCCTTCGACCGCGCGATGATGGACCGCGCGATCCGCCTGGCGAGGCGGGCAAGCGCGCCCCCGGCGCCTCCCCGATCGGCTGCGTCATCGTGCTGGACGGCGAGGTGGTCGGCGAGGGCCACAACGAGGTCGGCATCCGCCACGACCCGACCGCCCACGCCGAAATGGTCGCCATCCGCCGCGCCTGTGACCGTCTCGGCCGCGAGGACCTCCGCGGCGCCGTGCTCTACTCCACGCTGCAGCCCTGCGGCATGTGCACCATGGCATCGATCTGGGCCCATATCGGCCGGGTCGTGTATGGCGCGGGCCGCGCCGACGTGCACCGGATGTATTTCGAGGACCGCCACCTCGACACGATGGACTTCGTCATCGACGCCTACCGCGACGACCTCCAAGTGGTCGGCGGCGTGGAGCGCGAGCGCTGCGCCGGGCTGTATTGGCGCCCGACCGACGACCCTCCGCCGGACGAGCAGGGCAACATCTAGCCTCGCCGCGTTTGCAACCGGCCCGCGAGATCGTTGTAATCGCGGCGGTGACGGTGGGACGGCGGCGATGAGCGACGAGGTCGGACCGGAGCTGAGGGACGCACGCTTCTGGCTGCTGCTCGACACCTTGCCGCACGGCGCCTTCGTGCTCTCCGCCGATGGCAGCGCCGAGTATTACAACCGCGCCTTCGTCGAGTATCTCGGCTTCGCGCCCGGCCCCGGCCACGAAGCCCGCCTCGAGCTGCATCATCCGGACGACCGGCCGAGACTGATTGCGGCGCGGAGCCGGGTGCGGTCGGGCGAACCGGAATGGGTGGTCGAGGCGCGGATTTGCCGCCACGACGGCGCCTATCGCTGGCACCGCATCCACAACAGACCACTCCTGCTCGGCGGCGAGCCGGTCGGCTTCATCGGCACGGCCACCGACATCCACGAGGTGCGCGAGGCCAAGGAGGCCCTGGAGGCGCGCGTCTCCGAGCGCACCGCGGCGCTCCGGGAGAGCGAGGCCCGCTACCGCATGCTCTACAACCGCACGCCGATGGCGCTGCACTCGGTGGACGCGGCAGGCCCGGCTGCTGGACGTGAACGACACCTGGACCGAGCTGTTCGGCCGCAGCCGCGACGAGGTGCTCGGCCGCTCGCCGGCCGAGTTCATGACGCCGGAGAGCGCCGCCCGCTACCGAAAGCAAGCGTGGCCGGAGATGCTGGCGAGCGCCGGGGAGACCCGGGTCGTCGAGTACCAGTTCGTGACCGCCATCGGCCGGGTGTTCGACGGCCGGCTCGCCTCGCGGGGCGAGTTCGACGCCGCCGGCCACTTCATACGGACCTGGGCGGCGATCGCGGACGTGACGGCGGAGAAGCAGGCCGGGCGCAACCTCCTGCACGCGCAACGGATGGAGGCGGTCGGCCAGCTCACCGCCGGCATCGCGCACGACTTCAACAACCTGCTGACCGCGATCATCGGCAGCCTGGAGCTGCTGGGACGTGGCGGACGAGGACCTATGCCGCCGCCAACGGTTGCTGGCCGGCGCCCGCAGCGCCGCCGAGCGCGGCGCCCGGCTGACCGCGCAGCTCCTGGCCTTCTCGCGCCAGCAGCCCATCGCGGCCGAGCCGATCGACGTGAACCAATTGCTCGACGGCATGCGGCCGCTGCTGCAAAGCACGATCGGCGCGACGGTCGCCATCGAGCTGCGGCTCCAGCCCGGCCTGCCAATGGCGCAGGCCGACCCCACCCAGCTCGAGCTCGCCGTGCTCAATCTCGCGATCAACGCCCGCGACGCGATGGCCGGCGGAGGGGTGCTGACGCTCTGCACCGCGGTCGCCTATCGCGACCCGCCAACCCGGCCGGAGGAGCCGGACGCCGGCCTTTACGTCGCGATCGGGGTGGCCGACACCGGGCCGGGCATCCCTCCGGACGTGCGCGACCGGATTTTCGAGCCGTTCTTCACCACCAAGGACGTCGGCAAGGGGTCCGGCCTCGGCCTGCCGCAGGTGCTCGGCCTGCTGAAGCAGTTCGGCGGGGGCGTGGTGGTGCACTCGAGGCCCGGCGAGGGGACGGAGGTCGAGCTGTTCCTGCGCTATGCGGAGATCGTCGCCGAGGTGGGTCCGCCCGCGGCGGGGCCGGCAGGCGCCGGCGCCGGAGCGCGGCGGCCTGGCGATCATGGTCGTCGACGACGACCCGGCCGTGCGCGGGGTCGCCGCGGAGATGCTGCGGGCGTCGGGTCACGAGGTGGTGGAGCTGCCATCCGGCGAGGCGGCGCTCGACCAGCTCCGGCGCGCCCGGCCGGACTTGATGTTGGCCGACTTGGCGATGCCCGGGATGAGCGGGGTGGAGCTGGCGGAGGCGGCGCGGCGACACTGGCCGGGCTTGCCGGTGCTGTTCATGACCGGCTTCGCCGAGGACGCCCTCCTGGCCCCGATCACCGGCGAACCCGTCCTTCGCAAGCCCTTCGGCGCCACCGAGCTCGCCGCCCGCGTGGCCGCGGCGGCCGCGCGCCGGACCGAGCCGGCCTGACCCGTCAGCGGAAGTCGCGCGTCTGCACCCTGATGCCGTTGGAGAGCCGCTCCGGGCAGTAGATATCCCGCGGCCGCCACGCCTTCTCGCGCCCGGTCTTGTCACGTGGGTCCGGGCTGCCCCCATGCCGCGCCTCGTCCCCCCGCCCGGTCGGCAACAGCACCGGCCCGTCCCGCTCCCCAACCTCCCGCAGCAGCCCCGAGAGGTCCGTGAACCGCTCCGTCACGACGTGGATCACCCCGCTCTCCTTCTGCACCGTCCCGTGGCACGCGATCATGCTGGCCGTCAGCACCAGCCGCCGCTGCCGCTCGAACACGCTCGGCCAGATGATCAGGTTCGCGATCCCCGTCTCGTCCTCGATCGTGATGAACATCACCCCTTTGGCCGAGCCCGGTTTCTGCCGCACCAGCACTAGCCCCGGCACCACGACCCGGCGCCCGTCACGGATCCGCTCGAGGTCGGCACACCGGATCATCCCCTGCGCCTCCAGATCCCCCCGCAGGAACGCCACCGGATGCTGCCGCAACGTCAGCCCCACGCTGCCATAATCCTCCACCACCGCCCGCCCCGGCCGCATCGGCGCCAGCGCGATAGCCGGCTCGACGATTTCCGGCGCCGGCCGCCCCCGATCCGCCGCCGCGAACAGCGGCAACGGCGCATCCCGCAACGCCCGGATCGCCCAGATCGCGTCCCGCCGCTCCGCCCCCATCGACCGGAACGCATCCGCCTCCGCCAACCGCTCCAGCGCCGCCACCGTCACCCCCGCCCGCCGCCAAACCTCCTCCACCGACCCGTAAAGATGTTCTCCCCGCTGCAGCACGATCTCGAGCCCATCCCCCTCCGCCAACCCCTTCACCATCCGCAACCCCAACCGCACCGCAAACCGCAAACCTGCTCCCTCTCCCCCCGGGAGAGGGTTGGGGTGAGGGCCAGCACGCTCCAAAGTGCAATCCCATCGAGAAAAATTCACATCGACCGCCCGCACCTCCACCCCATGCTCCCGCGCATCCCGCACCACCTGCGCCGGCGCATAGAACCCCATCGGCTGCGCGTTCAGCAGCGCGCAGCAGAACACGTCGGGATGGCGGCACTTCACCCAGCTCGACGCATACGCAATGATCGCGAAGCTCGCCGCATGGCTCTCCGGGAACCCATAGCTCCCGAACCCCTCGATCTGCTTGAACGTCTTCTCGGCGAATTCGCGCGTGTAGCCGTTCCGCTCCATCCCCTGGATCAGCTTGTCGTGGAACCGGTGCACGCCCTCCGGTGATCTTGAACGTCGCCATCGACCGCCGCAGCTGGTCCGCTTCCCCCGGCGTAAACCCGGCGCATTGGATCGCCACCTGCATCGCCTGCTCCTGGAACAGCGGCACCCCCAGCGTCTTCTCCAGCACGGCCTGCAGCTCCGGCTTGGGATATTCCGGCACCTCCAGCCCCTCCCGCCGCCGCAGATACGGATGCACCATGTCGCCCTGGATCGGGCCCGGCCGCACGATCGCCACCTGGATGGTCAGGTCGTAGAGCGTCCGCGGCTTCATCCGCGGCAGCATCGACATCTGCGCCCGGCTCTCGATCTGGAATGTTCCGAGTGTATCGGCGCGGCAGATCATGTCGTACGTCGCCGCGTCCCCCTGCGGCACGCTGAACAGGTCGAGACGCTGGCCGCGATGCTCCTCCAGCAGATCGAACGCCCGCCGCAAGCAGCCGAGCATGCCCAAGCCCAGCACATCGACCTTCATGAACCGCAGCGCGTCGATGTCGTCCTTGTCCCACTCGATCACCTGCCGGTCCTTCATGGAGGCGGGCTCGATCGGCACCAGGTCGGCAAGCCGGTCGCGCGTCAGCACGAACCCCCCGGGATGCTGCCCGAGATGGCGCGGAAACCCGATCAGCTCCTTCGCAAGATCAATAGCTAAGCGAAGCCTTCGATCTTCCAGGTTGAGGTTCAGCCCCGCCGCGTGCTCCTCCTCCACCCCCTCTTCCGACCACCCCCACACCTGGCTCGCCAGCGCCCCGGTCACGTCCTCCGTCAGCCCGAGCGCCTTGCCGACCTCGCGCACCGCCCCGCGCGCCCGATAGCGGATCACGGTGGCGCACAGCGCCGCCCGGTCCCGTCCGTAATGGTCATAAACCCACTGGATCACCTGCTCGCGCCGCTCGTGCTCGAAGTCGACGTCGATATCCGGCGGCTCGTGCCGCTCCGCCGAAACGAACCGCTCGAACAGCAGCCCGGTGCTGGTCGGGTCGATGCTGGTGATCCCCAGCACATAACAAACTGCCGAATTGGCCGCCGACCCCCGCCCCTGGCACAGGATGCCCTCGCTCCGCGCGTAGCGGACGATGCTGTTCACCGTCAGGAAATACGGCGCGTAGTCGAGCTGCCGGATCAGCGCCAGCTCATGCGCGAGCTGGCTCCGCACCCGCTCCGGCACGCCGTCCTTATAGCGCTGACCGACCCCCTCCCAGACCAGCCGCTCCAGCGTCTCCTGCGGCGAGAGCCCCGCCTCCTCGATCTCGTCGGGATACTGATATTGGAGCTGCCCAAGGTCGAACCCGCAGCGCTCGACCAGCTCGACCGTGCGCGCGACCGCGTCGGGATGCCGGGCGAACAGCCGCGCCATCTCCTCCGGCGGCTTGAGATGCCGGTCCGCGAACCGCTCCCGCCGGAACCCGGCCGCATCGATCGTGCACCCCTCGCGGATGCAGGTCATCACGTCCTGCAGCACCCGCCGCTCCGGGTGATGGAACAGCACGTCCCCCGTCGCGAGCAGCGGAATCCGCTGCGCCGCCCCCATCGCCGCCAGCCGATGCAGCCGCACCTGGTCCCCCGGCCGCCGCCGCACGGTGCCGGCAAGATACGCCCGCCCGGCCGCATCCGCGCGCAACCGGTCGAGCTGCGCCTGCGAGCCGCGCGTCCGGCGCGTCCGGAACGAGCACATAGATCAGCCCGTCCCCGCCCTCCTCGAGATCCTCCCACCCAAGATCGCAACCGCCCTTCCCAGCCCGTCCCTTGCCCAGCGTGAGCAATCGGCACAGCCGCGACCAAGCCGGCCGGTCCGTCGGGTAGGCGAGCAGGCGCCGTGCCATCCCGCAGCTCCAGCCGCGCCCCGGCCACCAGCCGCACCCCGGTCGTCTTGGCCGCATCCCACGCCCGCACGATCCCAGCGACCGAGTTGTGGTCCACCACCCCCAACGCCTCGATCCCATACGCCGCCGCCTGCGCAAACATCTCCTCCGGATGGCTCGCCCCGCGGAGGAAGCTGTAATTCGTCGTAACCTGCAGCTCGGCGTACCGCCTGGCACCGAATGCGGCTGTGCAGGCCATCTAGGGGCTCGGCGCCACGCCAGCTGCTTCAAGCCCTATCCCGCTGGCGGGAGAGGGTTGGGTGAGGGTGGTCAAAACACCCCCTGCATGAACCACTGCAGCCCCCCCGTGCTCCGATCCACCCCGTCCCCCTCGCGGAACAGCAGGAACCGCCGCCCCTCCTCGTCCTCCACGCGGAAATAGTCCCGCACCGCGCCCACCTCCGCGTCGCGCCGCCACCATTCCCCATAGATCCGCTCCGGCCCGTCTGCCCGCCGGACCCGGTGCCGCCGCCGCCGCCACGTAAAGGCGGCCGGCGCGTGGTCCGGCAGCTCGGCGATCGCGTCCACCGGCCGGGGCGGATGCAGCAGCCGGGTCGGCGCCGGGCCCCAACCGGGCCAATTCACGCCCCCCGCCTCGCCCAGCGCGGGAACGTGCCGCACCGCCCGCTCCGGCACATCACTCTCCACCGGCGCGGCCCGATACACCCGCTCGGCGCCCGAGCCGGTTCGACAGCCGGTCCAGCAGCGCCGACACGTCCCCGCCGCCCCCCGCCGCGTCCTGCCGCCAGCGCAACGGCTCGGCCAGCGGCACCACCAGCCGCATCGCCTCCACCCCGAGCCCCGGATCGACCCGGTCGAGATGCTCGTCCAGCAGCCGCCGAAGGTGGCGCGGGTCCCGGTTCGGCCGCGCCGTCCCCACCCGCGTCGCCTCCACCGCCCCGTCCACCCGCTCGAACAGCAGGTCGAGCTTGCGCGCCCCCAGCCCCGCCCGCTCCATCGCGGCGCAGAGCACCCCAAGCAGCCGCGCCGTCGCCGTCGACAGCGCCTCCGCCGTCAGCAGCGGCTCGAGGAACGCGACCCGGTGCTGCAGCGGCGCCTCGTGCGCCAACGGCCGCAGCGGCTCGGCCACCACCCCCGCCGCCTGGTCCAGCCGCCGCCCCGGCTCCGCCCCGAACCGCCGCGCCAACAATGCGCGCGGCACCCGCGCCACGTCGCCGACCCGCTCGAACCCCAGCCGCCGCAACGTCGCCACCGTCTCCTCCGGCAGCCGCAGCGCCGCCACCGGCAAGGGCGCCACCGCCTCCACCTGCGCCCCCGGCGGCACGATCCGCTCCTCCTCCCGCCCATGCCGCGCCACCGCATGCGCCGCCCCCGCCGTATCCGCCACCGCCGCGCGAGCGTCGACGCCGTCCTGCGCGAGCCGGGCCACGAGATGGTCGAGCATCGGCCCTTCGCCGCCCCAAAGATGGGAGCACCCGGCGATGTCGAGCCAGATCCCGTCCGGCCCGTCCGCCGCCGCCAGCGGCGTCAACCGCTGGCACCACCGCGCCAGCCGCTCGAGCCGACGCCGCGTCCTCCGCCGGCTCGGCCTCCAGCACCTGCAGCCCCGGCACCGCCGCCATCGCATGCGCCACCGCCATCCCCGGCCGCAGCCCGAGCGCCGGCGGCGATCGCGTCCGCCGCCTCGATGACCCGGCGGTTGCCGTCCTGCACCGCCGTGATCAGCGGCGCCTCACGCGGCGGCGCGGCGCCGCCCAACGTCCTGCGCCGCCGGTCGGTCGGCCAGCGGGGCAACCAAACGGAGACGACCCGACGCATCGCATCCCTCCACGATCCAAGATCCCGTCCGCCCGCCGCGGCAGCGCAGCAGGTCCAATTGCCAGCGCGCCGGCCCGAGCCCCGGCACGTCCGGCGCCTCGGCGATCGGCGGCGCCGACGGCAGCGTCCCGATCCGCCACCGCGTGACCGCCGCCACGGCGCCAGCAAGCTCCGCAGCCCCACTGCCGGGCCGGCGCAGCAGCAGCGCGGTCACCCCGCTCGCCTCCGCCGCCAGCTGCAGCCGCCGCGACGCGCTGAGCGTGATGCGCCCCGAAATCTCCGCCGCCACCGCGCACAACCCGCGCTCGCGCAGCCCCTCCTCCATCACCAGCAAGGCATCGCGTCTGGCCTCGGCGTAGATCACCCGGTCCGGATGCAGCCCGGCCGCGGCGAGGGCCGGGGCGAACAGGTCCTGCCGCTCCAGAACCCACAGCACCGGACCCTCCATCCGCGCCAGGATCCCCGCGGCGAACAGGGCAGGGGCCGCGCCATGCTGCAGGTCCGCGCCGCTCCCGGCCAACTCGTGCAGCGCCCCGAGCGGCAGCCCGCCGCCGGGCAGCGCGGCGTCCATTGCCGGCACCCCGAACGGAAGCGGAAGCGGCGCATCCGGGCCGGGCAGGGGGCCGCTCGATCCGGGCGATGGCGTCGCGCAGCTCGGCGATGCGTTGGGGCGAATGGGGCGGCGACATGGCTGAGTTCGCATTTTGTTCTCAACCCAGCGCAGCGTCAAGCACCTCCGCACAGTCTCTAAAAAGAATCCTCTAAGTCACTGTAAGTAAAACTTCTCAAGATCCAGGCTGCGGCGCCTTTTGCGCGCGGAACGCCCGCACGATGTCATCGGCCCGCCCAAGATCGGCGCTCCCCTTGAGCGGCTCACAAGTCTGCTCCGGTGGCCCCTCGGCGAAGTCCTCCAGCGCCTCCGTCTCCGCAAACGCCAGCGCGGCCTCCGCCTCCCGATGGCCAGGCGCCGTGCGCAGCGCCTCGTCGTCGAAACGCCGGCTCCCCGTGGCGTTCTGCATCTCGGCGCGGCGCAGGTCGAACGCCCACGCCTCGTCGCGCAGCCCGCAGAGCGGCGCGAGGGTGGCAACGGAGCCGCCGAGCAGGAGCTCGTCCGCCACCGCCGGTCCGGACACGAACGCGCATGCGAGTGCCGCAAGTGCCACGCTCGCCGTCCCCCGCATTGACACCTCCCATCCCGAGCAGGTCAGCATAGGGCAACAACGGAGGAAACAGGATGCGCCGCTCTTTGCTCGCCGCCGCGCTGCTCGCCGCCCCGGCCGCCTTCGCCCAAACCAAGGCCACACCCCAAACCCAAGCCCCCAGCGCGAACGTGCCGCAGATCCCGTTCGAACTCCGTCCCCAACTTCCTCAAGCTGCCGGAGAACATGTACCTCGGCGAGGCCGCCGGCGTGGCCGTCAACAAGGAGGGCCACGTCTTCATCTTCAGCCGCGGCAACTCCACCGGCCCCGCCTACGCCGCCGCCGCCGCGCAGCTCCTCGAATTCGACGGCAACGGCAAGTTCATCCGCGAGATCGGCCACAACCTCTACGCCTGGTCCTTCGCCCACGCCGTCCGCATCGATCCGCACGACAACATCTGGGTCACCGACAAGGGCTCCGACATGGTCATCCGGTTCGACCCGCAGGGCCACGTCACCGAGGTCTTCGGCCGCAAGCAGGAGGCGTCCGACGAGGACACCGGCCCGCTGAAGCACCCCAAGCCGCCGGCGCCGCCGATCGACGGCCTGTTCCGTCAGGTCACCGACATCACCTGGGACAAGGCCGGCAACGGCTACATCAGCGACGGCTACATCAACTCCCGCGTCGCCAAGGTCTCGCCCACCGGCGAGTGGCTCGGCTCCTTCGGCGAGCCCGGCGACGGACCCGGCCAGCTCAACACCCCGCACAACATCGGCATCGACAACGAGGACCACATCTACGTCGCCGACCGCGGCAACCGCCGCATCCAGGTCTTCGACACCAACGGCAAGGTGCTGCGCCAGATCACCATCGACGTCCCCTTCGACCCCGCCACCAAGCCGGTCATCGGCAACATGCCGAACCAGAACCCCCCGCCCGGCACCGCCAAGACCATGGTCGCCGGCGCCCCCTGGACCATCTGCATCACCCCCGGCCCGCACCAGGTGCTCTACACCTCCGACGCCTATCCCGGCCGCGTCTACAAGCTCAGCCTGGACGGCAAGGTCCTCGGCGTCCTCGGCACCGGCGGCCGCCAGCCCAAGCAATTCGGCTGGATCCACGAGATCGCCTGCCCCTCGGAGAACACCATCTACGTCGCCGAGCTGCTGAACTGGCGTGTCCAGAAACTCGAACTGCACCCGCAGTAGGACGTTGCTCCCTCTGATCGTCCCGCTCGACCAACAGGAAGGATCCGCGCGTGAACAGCATCATCTACATCATCGGCCTGATCGTGGTGATCGTGGCCGTCCTGTCCTTCTTCGGCCTCCGCTAAAAACCCCGCCCTAGCCAAACGCCGAGCGCGGTCGCCGCCAGGCAGGCGGCGACCGACCCGGCCATGTACCCCACCGCAGGACCGACCCGGCCAAGCTGGAACAGCTCCAGCGTCTGCAGGCTATAGGACGAGAACGTGGTGAAGCCCCCGCACAGCCCCACCATCACCAGCGCCCGCGCGCCGGACGCGTGCACCGGCAGGTAAGTCGATCCCGCGCCGATCACCAGGCTGCCGAGCACGTTGATCCCCAGCGTGCCCCACGGGAAATCCGGCCCGAGCAGCGCGACGCTCCAAATCCCCAGCCAGAACCGCAGCAGCCCGCCGGCCGCGCTGCCCAGGAGCACGAGCAGCGAGAGCCTCACCCTTTGCGCACGTTCCAGAACAGCGGCGGCTGCGCCTTGAGCTGCCCGGACAGATTGGACCGCCAAGCCGCCGACTGGAAATATTGCCCGAGCGGCACGTACATTCCCTGCGTGAACGCCTCCGCCTGGATCTTCCGGCAAACCGCCTTCCGGCGTCGGCTCATCCTCCGCGTCGATGAAACGCTGCCGCAGCCGTTCCAGCTCCGGCTCGCTCCGGCCAGCCATACCAGGCCGCGCCCCCATTGCCGCGCAGCGCCGGCGCGGCCAGCGGATCGGTGTAGTCCAGCGCCGGGAACGACGTGACGAACAGCGACCACCCGCCGCGGTCGAGCGGCTCCTTGCTGTTTCGCCGCTGCACCACCGTGCCCCAGTCCATCGCCTGGTCGTCCAGATTGACGCCCACTCCTTCAGGCTGGCCGCCACCACCTGCGTCATCGCGTCGTAGAACGGCTGGTCCGTCGGGTGCATCAGCACCAGCCGCTCGCCGCCATAGCCCGCCTTCTGCAGCATGGCCCGCACCTCCTCCGCCGGCTTCGGGCCGAGCCGATCCATTCCGGCGTCGTTCGCATACGGCGGTGCCGGGCAGGAACGCCCCGACCGGGGCGTGATAGCCCGCGCTCGTCGTCCCCCATGATCGCCCGCATCACCTCGCGCGAATCGACCGCCGCCATGATCGCCTGCCGCAGCCCCGCGTTCGTCGTCGGCCCCTGCAGGTGGTTGAACCGCAGCACCGGATAGAGCCCATACGGGTCGATCCGCCCGACCACGACCCCGCGGTCCGACCGCAACGAGGGCAGCAGGTCCGTCAGCGGCATCTCCAGCCAGTCGATCTCCCCGGCGCGCAGCGCATTCGCGGCGGTCCCGGCCTCCGGGATGATCTGCCACTCGACCCGGTCGACATGGGCGACCTTGCCCCCCGCCAGGCTGCTCGGCGCCTTCGTCCCGCGGCTTGTAGCGGTCGAACTCGCGCGTAAACCGACCGGCTGCCGGCCACATACTCGTCCGGCACGAAGCG
The DNA here is from genome assembly GCA_963708585.1 of uncultured Alphaproteobacteria bacterium. GTDB lineage: Bacteria > Pseudomonadota > Alphaproteobacteria > Acetobacterales > Acetobacteraceae > JAVVHH01. The sequence continues at coordinate 261,205 of CAVPSW010000004.1, forward strand.
GAACGGGCCGCTGCCCACCACCTCCGTGATCTGCTTGAACGGGTCGGTCGCCGCCACCCGCTCCGGCATGATGAAAGCCGGGCTCGGCTGCGACTTCGCCAGCGCCTTGAGCAGCGGCGGGAACGGCTGGCGCAGCCGGAACACGAGCGTGCGGTCGTCCGGCGCCTCCAGCGCGTCCAGCACGGCGGCCACCGACTGGCCGAAACTGTCGCGCTTCATCCAGCGCCGGAGCGAGGCCACGCAGTCCCGCCCGCGCACGGGCTCGCCGTCATGGAACAGCAGCCCGTCACGCAGCCGGATGGTCCAGCGCTTGCCCCCGTCCTCAACGGCGTGCCCCTCCGCCATCTGCGGCTGCGGGCGGAGCTGCTCGTCGGTCCCGTACAGCGTGTCCCAGATCAGGTACCCGTAAGTTGCGGGTGACCGTGGCGGTGGTCCAGATCGGGTCGAGGCTGGACAGGTTGGCCTGCGGCACGAACCGGATCGTGCGCGCGGCCGCGCCCTGCGCGATGGCGAAGCGCGGCAGGGCGGCCAGCCCGCCCGCGGCCACAGCCCCGGCCAGAACGTTGCGTCGAAACACCATTGCTGCCTCCCCAATCGCCGAATGCGGCCTTGTTGCCGTCGTTCTAACGCCCTGGTAACGTGGCGAATCTGCTCGATACACGCAGATCAACGTCGATTCATGTCAGGACGCTGGACCATTGACGCCGGACCTGTCGAGAGCGGGAGATCAGCCGGACACCGGTGAGCCGGCCGACCTCCTGTGCCTCCGCAACTCCGGCGTCTTCGACCTCGCCGTGGTTCGTCGCCCGCAACCCGGACCTGGTCGCAGCCGGGCTCGACCCGCTCCAGCACTTCCACCGCTACGGCTGGCGCGAAGGCCGCTGGCCCAACGCCTATTTCGATACCGGCTGGTATCTCAACTACTACCGCGACGTCGCCGAATCCGGCATCGACCCGCTGCTCCACTACGCAAGACTACGGCGAGGCGGAAGGCCGCAAGCCCATCGCGCATTTCGAGCCCGGCTGGTACCGCCGCCAATACCGCGTCCCGGCCGATCAGCTCGCCCTCGCGCACTTCCTCCTGCACCGGTTCGACGGCGTCGTCAGCCCGGTGCCGGAATTCGACCCGGCGTTCTATCTCAGCCTGCGCCCCCGACGTCGCCGACGCCCGCATGGACCCGTTCGAGCACTACCTCGTCGTCGGCGCCGCCGAGGACCGCGCCCCGTCGGCCGAGTTCGACGTCCGCTTCTACCGGGCGCGCTACCTGCAGCATCTGCCCGGCGAGAACCCGCTGCTGCATTACCGCCTGCACCGGCAAGAGCCCGGCGTGTTCGCGACCCCGGAGGAGGAGCTCCATGGCATCCCGCAGGAGATCGGGCGCAACACCAGGCCGGGCAAGCTGTTCGAGGAGTTCGCGCCGCTCGAGCCCGGCGGCCAGCCGCCGCGCCAAGCTGCTGGCCTTCTACCTGCCGCAGTTCCACCCGATGCCGGAGAACGACCGCTGGTGGGGCACAGGGTTCACCGAGTGGACCAACGTCGCCCGCGGCGTCCCGCGCTTCGCCGGCCATTACCAGCCGCGCATCCCCCGCGACCTCGGCCACTACCGGCTGGAGGGCCGCGGCACGCTGGCCAAGCAAGTGGCGATGGCGCAGGCGGCCGGGCTGCATGGCTTCGTGTTCTACTTCTACTGGTTCAACGGCAAGCGCCTCCTCGACGGCCCGCTCGAGACCTTCCTCGCCGAGCCCGCGCTCGACATGCCGTTCTGCCTGATGTGGGCCAACGAGAACTGGACCCGCCGCTGGGACGGCTCCGAGCACGAGGTCCTGCTCTCCCAGGACTACCGCGACGAGGACGAGCCGGCCCTGATCGCCGCCTTCGCCCGCTATTTCGACGACCCCCGCTACATACGCTGCGACGGCCGCCCGCTGCTGATGATCTATCGCGCCGGCCTGATCCCCAACACCGCCGAGGCGGTCGCCCGCTGGCGCCGCCGCTTCGCCGCCCTCGGCCACAACCCGATCTTCGTCACCGCCCAGAGCTTCAACGAGCGCGACCCCCGCCGCTGCGGCATGGACGCCGCCGTCGAGTTTCCGCCGCACAAGCTGACCGAAGGGCTGACCCTGCTCAACCCGACGCTGCGCATGCTGGACCACCGCGCCCGCGGCCAGGTCTTCGCCTATGACGACCTGGCCGCGGCCTCGCGACCTGTCGTCGCCGCCTCCCTATCCGCTGATCCGCACCGCGCTGCCGGGCTGGGACAACGACGCGCGGCGGGAAGGGCAGGGGATGACGCTGCACGGCGCGACGCCGGCCGCCTTCGAGGCCTGGCTCGACCCGCCTGATCGACGCCGCCCGCGCCCAGCCCGTCTTCGGCGAGCCGCATCGTCTGCATCAACGCCTGGAACGAGTGGGCGGAGGGCGCCTATCTCGAGCCGGACGTCCATTTCGGCGCGGCCTTCCTCAACGCCGTGGCCCGCGCCGTGGCCGGGCCGGACGTGCGCACCGGCAAGATCCGGCTGATCCTGGTCGGGCACGACGCCTTTCCCGCCGGGGCGCAGCTCCTGCTGCTGCATCTCGGCCGGCACTTCCGCAAGGGAGGCGGCGAGCGTGGTCGTTCCTCCTGCTCGGCGGCGGGGCGCTGGAGGAGCAGTATCGCGCCGTCGCGCCGACCGCCGTGTTCCCCGGCCCGGTGGAACTGGCCGAGCACGCGGCCGGGCTCGAGGCAGCGCGGCTTCGGCGCGGCGCTCGTCAACACCTCCGGCTGCGGCTGGGCCGCCAACGCCCTGTCCGCGCACGGCATCGTCTGCACCCTGCTGGTCCACGAGATGCCCCGCCTGCTGCGCGAGCGCGGCCTGCGTCGAGAGCGCGCGCGCCGGCGTGGCCGCCTCCCGCAACGTCGTCTTCGCCGCCCCCTACGTGCGCGACCGCTTCCACGAGCTGGTCGCGGTCCCGCCGGAGCGCGCCCTGCTGCTGCCGCAGGGCCTGTACCGCCCCGTCGACCCGGCCGCCGCGGCCAGACCGTCGCGCCCGCCTCCGCCTCCCGCCCGGCGCGACCCTCGCCGTCGGCATGGGCTACGCCGACCTCCGCAAGGGGTTCGACCTGTTCCTCCAGGTCTGGCGACAGGCGCACGCCGCCGATCCCGCCATCCACCTGCTCTGGGTCGGCGACCTCGACCCGGTCGATCTCCGCCTATCTCGGCGCGGAGATGGCCGCCGCCGCCGCCACCGGCACCTTCCACCACCTCCCGTTCCAGCCCGACGGCGCCGATTGGCTCGCCGCCGCCGACGTCCACCTGCTCACCTCCCGCGAGGACCCGTTCCCGAGCGTGGTGCTGGAGGCGATGTCGGCCGGGGTGCCCACGGTGGCGTTCGAGGAGGCGGGCAGCATCCCGGACCTCCTTCGCGAGTTCGCCGCCGGGCTGGCCGTCCCGCTCGGGGACGCGGCCGCGATGGTGCGGCAAATGCGCGCCCTCGCCTTGCAGCGCGACGACGAGGACCGGGCGCGGCTGGCGCGCGCGGCCCGGGCGCGCTTCGCCTTCGACCTCTACGCCGACACGCTGCTGCGGGTCGCCGGCGTGGTCGCGCCCGACGTCTCCGCCTGCGTCATCAACTACAACTACGCCCGCTTCCTCCCGGCGCGCCTCCGCTCGGTGTTCGCCCAGACCCTGGCGCCACGGGAGATCCTCGTGCTGGACGACGCGTCCACGGACGACAGCGCCGAGGTCGTGCGCCAGGTCGCCGCGGAGGACGGGCGGGACGTCACCTGGGTGAGCGCGCGCCGGCGCGGCGGCGTGTTCGCGCAATGGCGCCGCGCCGCGGAGCGCGCCCGCGGCGAGTTCGTCTGGATCGCGGAAGCCGACGACGAGGCGGAGCCGACCCTGCTGGAACAGGTCTGCCGCCTCATGCAATCGGCACCGGACTGCCGCTTCGGCTTCGCCGACAGCCAGGCGATCGACCCGGCGAGCGAGACGCTATGGGCCGACCACAAACCCTATTACGCGGAGCTCGGCCGCCCCTTGCTCCGAGCCAGCGAGGTGATCCCCGCGGCGCGGTTCCTGCGCGACTGCCTAGGTGCCCGCAACCTGGTGCTGAACGCGAGCGCCGTGGTGTGGCGGCGCGAAGCCCTGCTCGCGGCGCTCGGCCGCGCCGCGCCGACCCTGCCGCGGCTGCGGCTGGCGGGCGACTGGCTCCTCTACGCCGCCGCCCTGGCGGACGGCGGCACCGTCGCCTACGTGGCCGAACCGCTGAACCGGCACCGCCGCCACGGCTCCGGCGTGACCGGCCGCCTGTCGCCCGAGGACCATCTGGACGAGATCAAGGCGATGCATCGGCACATGCGAGGGATGGTCGGCGCCGATCCCGCCTTGCGCGCAGAACAACGGCGGGCGCTTGTGGCGGCCCGCCGTGCTCTTCAGCCCGCGAAGGCTTAGTAGCGGCCGTTCCCGTTGTCGCGCCCGTTGTCGTTGTAACGCCCGCTGTCGTTGTAGCGCCCGCTGTCGTTGATGTTCTGCTGCTCGCGGTCGTGCCTGGAGGCCATGTGATGGCCGACGGCGCACCCGCCAGCCGCACCGAGCAGCCCGTGATGGCCCGCCACGTGCCCGGCGACGCCGCCGAGCAGCGCGCCCTTGATGCACCCGCGCGCCTCCGCCTGCGGCGCCGACACGGACGCGCCCAGCGCGACCACCGCAGCAATCAAAACAGCTCTCATTCACTCTCTCCCGACATGAATTCCTGCCGCTTCAACGCAACGACCGGGAGGAAGCTCCCCGTCTTTTTTTTGACCCCGCGCCTTTTAGAGTGTCGTTCAAACCTCGCTAGCGCTGAGTCCGGTGCGCTCTGACCGTCGACATTGCGAGGAGCGCAGCGACGCAGCAATCCAGGGCTCGCAAGCACGGGCGCAAGGTGCTGGTGGCCGCCTGGATCGGCACGGGGCTGCGCCGCTCGCGATGACCCGGAACCGATCTTTGGCTTACACGCTCTGCGCGCTGTCCCCGCCGGTCACTTCGTAATCCGCCCCCGTCACCATCGCCGCCGCGTCCGACGCCAGGAACACCGCCACCGGCGAGATGTCCTCCGGCTGCAGCCAGCCCACCTTCAGCGGCTCCGTCGGCGCCCGCACGTCCCACACCTCCTGCGGCGCTCGGGTTCTGCGGCGGGTTCGGCCGATGCTCGCCGATCGCGTGGCTGTAGCGCTTCGGGTATTCGGTCAGCGGCGTGTCCACCAGCCCCGGCAGGATCGCGTTCACCGTGATCCCATACTGCCCCAGCTCCATCGCCGCCGACTTCATCAGCCCGAGGATCCCCCACTTGGACGCCGAGTAGGAGCTGGCGTCCTTGGTCCCGTGCTTCCCTTGCATCGACGACAGCACGATGATCCGCCCGTACTTCCGCTCCACCATATGCGGCGCGAACGCCCGGATCGTGTTCGCCGTCCCGTTCAGGTTGTTGTCGATCACGTCCCGCCAGTCGGAATCCTGCATCTCCAGCAGCGGCACCCACCGCTGGATCGCCGCATTCGCCACCACGATGTCGACCTTGCCGAACTGCTTCACGGTCTGATCGGCCACCCCGCGCAGCGCCCCGATATCGCGGATATCCGCCCGCACCGCCGACGCCCCGGCGCCCGAACTTCTGGATCTGCCGCGACCGTCTCGTCGAGCTCGCGCCGGGGTCGCCGGCTTCGCATCCGAAGCCGGGCTCACCGGCCCGCAGATGTCGACCGCCACCACATCCGCGCCATTCGCCGCCAGCTCGACCGCGATCGCCCGCCCGATCGCCCGCGCCGCCCCGGTGACGACCGCGGTCTTCCCGTCCAGACTCGAAATCCGCCCCGCCCGGATCGGCCCGGCCGCCGGATGCCCTTGATTCAGCGCCGCCTGCGTCACCGCAAGCCAGCGCGCCCATCCGACGGCGCCCAGTCCCCAGCGCCTGCGCCGCGCCGGATCGGGCGCGGCGTGGCCAGTATCAGCCGAAGCCAAGCCGAGGTTACTGCGGCGTGCCGGGCGTGTTGTTCATGTCCGACGGCGTCCCGCCGCCCTGGTACGCGCGGTCCTGGTATCCGCGGTCCTGCTGCGCCCGCTGGCGGTTCGCCATGTGCCGCCCCACCATGCAGCCCGCCGCCGCTCCAGCAGCCCGTGATGGCCAGCCATGTGCCCGGCCACGCCGCCAACGGCCGCGCCCCGCAAGCACCCCGCCGCCTCCGCCGCCGGCGCCCCGGCAACGGCAAGACCCAGTACAGCCACGATCGCAATCGCCTTCACTTGCACTCTCCCCTTGGTAGCTGCAGGCGCAAACGCGGCCCGTCACCTTGCGATGCCGCACGATTTCGCTCACGATTTCGCTAGCGTCCCGATCCGGGGCTTCACCCCGTCCCTAGCCTCGCGCTCGTGACGAACCTCCGAGTGGGCAACACTACCGCGCCGGCGCCACCCGCAGCGCGTTCGTCGTCCCCGGCTGGTTGAACGGGATTCCTGCCGTCACCACCACTTCCTCGCCGTGGTTGGCGAACCCCTCCGCCTGCGCGATCCGCGTCGCCCGCGTGACCGCCTCGCTCATGCTGTGCAGCTCCTGCACCTCCACCGCGTGCACGCCCCACACCACGGCCAGCCGCCGCGCGATCTCGAGCCTGCTCGTCAGCCCCAGCATCGGACAGTCCGGCCGCTCGCGCGACGATCCGCATCGCCGTCGTGCCGCCCTCGGTGAAGGCGCAGATGCACGCCGCCCCGATCGATGTGCGCGATCTGGCTCGACGCCGCCGCGATCGCGCTCGCCGACAGCCGCTCCGGCTCCGGCCGCGTCCGCTCGATCCCGTGCCGCCAATCCGGATCGCGCTCCACCCGCTCTACGATCCGGTCCATCATGTTGACCGCCTCGTACGGATATTGCCCCGCCGCCGTCTCAGCGCTCAGCATCACCGCATCCGCCCCGTCGAACACCGCGGTCGCGACGTCCGACGCCTCTGCACGGGTCGGGGCAGGGGCGTTGATCATGCTTTCCAGCATCTGCGTCGCCACCACCACCGGAATTCCCCGCAGCCGCGCCGCCCGCGTGATCTGCTTCTGCGCCAGCGGCACCTCCTCCGGCGGAAGCTCCACGCCGAGGTCGCCCCGCGCCACCATCACCGCGTCGCACTCCGCGATCACGGCCTCCAGGTTCTCCAGCGCCTGCGGCTTTTCCATCTTCGTCATGATCCAGGCCCGCCCGGCCGTCGATCGCCTTCGCCTCCGCCACGTCCTCCGCCCGCTGCACGAAGCTCAGCCCGATGAAGTCCACCCCGTTCTCGAGCGCGAAATCCAGGTCCAGCCGGTCCTTCTGCGTGAGCGCCGGGATCGGCAGCGCCACGTCCGGCACGTTCATCCCCTTGCGGTCCGAAAGCGGCCCGCCGGTCACCACCTCCGTACTCCAGATGGTCGTCCCGCGCCCGCACCACCCGCAGCCGCAGCTTGCCGTCGTCCAGCAGCAGGTTGGTGCCGATCCCCGCCGCCTGGATGATCTCCGGATGCGGCAGCTGCACCCGGTTGCGGTCGCCCGGCACCGGCGAAAGGTCCAGCCGGAACGCCTGCCCGGTCTGCAGCGTGACCCGGCCGCCGCCGAACCGGCCCACCCGCAGCTTCGGCCCCTGCACGTCGGCCAGGATGCCGATCGGCCGCCCCGCGCTGGTCTCCAGCGCCCGGATCATCTTGATCCGCCCCAGATGGTCCTCGTGCGTCCCATGGCTGAAATTCAGCCGGAACACGTCCGCCCCGCCATAGAACAGGCGCGACAGCACCTCCGCCGTGCAGCTGGCCGGCCCGAGCGTCGCGACGATCTTGGTGCGGCGCCGCCGCCGCAGTTTCACCCGAGCTGGCATGGCAATTCCCTTTAACGATGAGGATGGCGCGCAAGTCGTTGACGTTGGTGAGCGTCGGGCCGGTGCGGACCAAATCGCCGAGCGCAGTCGAACAGCGTGTAGCTGTCATGCCCCCGCAGCGCCGCCTTCGCGTCGAGCCCCGCCGCCCGCGCCCGCGCCAGCGTGTCCGGGGCGATCACCGCCCCTGCCGCGTCCTCGGTGCCGTCGATCCCGTCCGTGTCCCCCGCCAAGCGCCCAGATCCCGGGCGCCCCGCGCAGCGCCACCGCGAGCGCGAGCAGGAACTCGGTGTTCCGCCCGCCACGCCCCGCCGGGCCCCGCGCCGATCGTCACCGTGCCCTCGCCCCCCGACAGCAGCACGCAAGGGGCGGGCAGGGGGTGCCGGTGCCGCACGCCCGAGCGCGATCCCGGCCATCACCGTCCCCATCTCCCGGCTCTCCCCCTCGAGCGCGTCGCCCAGGATCAGCGGCGCGAGCCCATGCTCCCGCGCCGTCTCCGCCGCGGCCTCCAGCGCCATCAGGGGCGTGGCGATCATCCGCAGGTCGGGCGCGATCTCGCCCGGTTTCGGCGTCTCCGTCCCATCGAGCCGGGGCAGCCCCAACCCATAGCGCGCATCGAGCGCGCGGACCTCCTCCCAGGTGCTGCGGTCGGGCACGGTCGGGCCGCTGCCGATCGTCGCCGGGTCGTCCCCCGGCACGTCGCTGATCGCCAGCGTCACCACCCGGGCCGGCGCCGCCGCCGCGGCGAGCCGCCCGCCCTTGATGGCCGAGAGATGCTTGCGCACGCAGTTCATCTCCTCGATCGGCGCGCCCGCAAGCCAGCAGGGCCCGGTTCACCGCATCAGGTCCGCCAGCGTCAGCCCCGGCGCCGGCAGCTCCATCAGCGCCGAGGCGCCCCCCGACATCAGCACCAGCACGAGGTCCTCCGCCCGCAACCCGCCACCGCCTCGAGCACGCGCCGCGCGCCAAGCTCGCTGTTGCCGTCCGGCACCGGATGCGACTGGCCTCGATCACCTCGATCCGCCGCGTCGGCGCCCTGTGCCCGTACCGGGTCACGACCACGCCCGCGAGCGGCTCGATCCGGCCAGGCCGCCTCCACCGCCGCCGCCATCAGCGCCGCCGACTTGCCCGCGCCGACCACCACGACCCGCCCCCGCGGAGGCTCCGGCAGGTGCCGCGCCAGCACGCGCATCGGGTCCGCGCTGGCGACCCCGGCATCGAACATGGCGCGCAGCGCGGCGCGGGCTGGGCTGTCGGTCCAATCGGCATCGCTCGGCACTATGCGAGGCCAATGCCGGCTGATCCAGGGGGGCTGGTTGATCCGGGGGCAGGGGACGGCCAATCTCCCAGCCAAGGAGAAGGACATGCAAGAGTTCGACGAGACGACCCGCACCGAGCTCGAGGCGGCGTCCTTCCGCAAGCTCGTCGCCCACCTGCGCGAGCGCACCGACGTGCAGAACATCGACATGATGAACCTGGCCGGGTTCTGCCGGAATTGCCTCTCGCGCTGGTACCGCGAGGCCGCCGAGGAGCATGGGCTCGGCCTCCCCGATCCGGATGCGCGCGAGATCGTCTACGGCATGCCCTACAAGGAGTGGCAGGCGAAGCACCAACGCGAGGCCTCCCCCGAACAAAAATCCGCCTTCGCCACCGCCAACCCCAACCACTAGCCCTCTACCACAGCCGCGAGCGGGCAACCCTAGGCGGCCCCATCCCGGAGCCGCCCACTCCCGCCATGCCCGGCGCAACGACGGGCACGCAGTGCACTGCTAACGCTCACCACCACCCGAACCACATATCAAGCCGACGGCCGGACCTGGCCGAAAGTGGACTGACCGCTTTGAACTAAGACGTGAGCAAGCGGACGCTCACATGATGCCCTGTGTCCGCCGGTATCGACCCAAGGCGGTCATTGGACGGTTTTGGCTGATGTCTCGGAAGCGAACGTCTGGCGCGAAGCTGGACAACAAGTCACCGCGCGCGCTAGTCGGGTTTTCCGGACAGAAGCGCCGCACAGCTTGGCAGCGCTTGAGGTTCAAGCTCGTCGAGCTGAACCTTGTAACCGTCGAGCCCGAGTGTATCCCCCTTCTTGGGTAGCTGGAGGAAGAACTTATACCCCGCCCCCCCAAGAATGTGTATATGCCAATACATCTCCGCTCCCTCCACCGCAGTCGTATTTAGGGACTTTAGTACGGTTTCCATTGTGCTTCCAGGAACGGCGAAGGCAAATGGTATGTCCATGTGATCTGCCCCCCTGCGGTCCCGCAGTCATTGTGAGAGCCCGTAGGCGTTGTGGACTGCACCCATCCTTTGGACCATCCGAAGTGGGAATTCGGCGGCCTCTCAGCCCTTCGGCGGGGGCACCCCGGAGAGGGCTTGCGCTTGCTCCATCGGCGTTTGGTAGCCCAGGGAGCCATGCGGTCGTAGCTCGTTGTACTCTCGCCGCCAAGCCTCACATTTCGCCCGGGCGTCCGACACGCTCAGGAACCAGTTGGCGTTCAGCAACTCAACTCGCACGCGGCTGTTGAACGCTTCCGCGTAGGCGTTGTCGGTGGGTTTCCCCGGCCGGCTGAAATCCATCACCACGCCGTTCTTCCAGGCCCAAAGGTCCACGTCCTTCGACGTGAACTCCGTGCCCTGATCGACCCGGATGCGTTTCGGCCTGCCGTAGACGGCAGTGACTCGCTCCAGGGTCTCGACCACGTCGATGCCGCGATAGGTCGTGCGCACGTCGACCGCCGGGGAGAGGCGGGTCGATGCATCGACGACGGTCAGGATGCGCAGCTTGGTTCCGTCAAAGGTCTGGTCGGCCATGAAGTCCATCGACCAAACCTCGTTCGGCCAAGAAGGCGCCGCACGGTCATCGCGTAGGGCCGCCTTCACCCGACGCCGCGGCGTCTTCCTGCGCAAACCCAGACCTTCCTGCTTGTACAGACGGTAGGTGCGCTTGTGGTTCACGGCCCACCCCTCGCGCCGAAGCAGGACGTGAACCCGCCGATAGCCGTAGCGGACCCGGGTTTCGGCAATCTCGCGGATCCGCAGCCGGAGTGGGGCCTGATCGGGGCGTCGGGACCGGTAGTGGTAGGTGGACGTGTCGACCAGGAGAACCTGGCACGCTCGCCGGATCGACACCTTCCAGGTCGCCCGCGCCGCGTCGACAAGCTGACGCTTGCGATCAGGCCTTACGTTTTTCGGCGCAGCACGTCCTGCAGCATTTCCTTGTCCAGCGACAGATCGGCAACCAGCTTGCGCAAGCGCCCGTTCTCCTCCTCGAGCTGCCTCAGCCGCTTCATCTCTGACGGCATCAACCCGGCATACTTCGAGCGCCAACGGTAGTAGGTCTGCATCGAGATCCCAGCCTTGCGGCACACCTCCTCGACCGTCGTGCCCTCATCCGCCTGCCGAAGAATGAAGGCGATCTGCTGCTCGTTGAACTTCGACTTTCGCATGCTCCCTCCCAGCTCCGCATCCAAGCGCAAACCGAGAATTTTCGCATAACGAATGGTCCAACTTTCCGGGTTCAGACCAATCGGTCAAGGCCCCCTTTGCTGAGCGACCCTCTGTGGAGATTGCCGCGGCCTGTGCCTTGAGCACCAAGTCCGCCTGAACAGCATCAAGGATGGGCTCAACATCGAGGGCATCACCTGCACCAGCATCCCATAAAGTGTGGAAGGGTGGCGCGTAGAGGTGATCGCCGACGTCGTAGATGGACGTATCACCTTGCCCACCCAACAGATGCTGGTTGAACCAAACACACAGCGCAGCAAACTCCTTACGGGTGATCGGGCGTGATGTATCGAGCCCGAGCCGGTACTTGGGGCGATCGGGTGTTGAAGAATATCTCGTGTAGAAGAACCAAGCGAGCCCGATATCTGTGTAACCGGTGCGAGTGGGCCACCTCACGGACTGGCTGGTGATGGCCGACACTGGTCGCTGAGGCAACGGGGCGAGCGGTCCAGTGGATAGTAGCGGGCATCAAGGCAGCGATCAAGGCAGGCATCAAGGTGAGTCCTATCGCCGGATCGAGGTGATCACCGGCCCTGTGCGGCGCCGGCGGTGGACGGCAGACGAGAAAGCCCGGATCCTGATGGAGAGCCTGGCGCCAGGGGCACGGATCTCCGACGTGGCTCGGCGCCATAACCTGAACCGGGGCCTGCTGCAGGCTTGGCGGCGGCAGGCGCTGCAGGCCAAGCCGGCGGATCGAACCTGCGGCAGCGTTCGTCCCGATTTGCTGCAGTGACGACGTCCGCTTCTGCGCCGGCAGCGCTGGCTGACGCCTGCGGAGCCCTCTGCCTTGCCAGGGGTGATCGAGATTGAGAGCGGCCGAGCCTGCGGGTGCGCTTCTCCGGCCCAGTCGATGCCGATGCGCTCCGCTTGGTGCTGGGACAGCTCGGGCGACGGGCGTGATCCTTGGCGTTTCGCCGCGACCGGGGCTGCGGATCATGGTGGCGTCCAAGCCGGTGGACTTTCGCAAGGGTATGGACTCGCTGGCCGCCTTGGTCATGCAGGCGCTCGCCTGCTGACCCGTTCACCGGCGACGTCTTCATCTTCCGCTCGAAGCGATCGGACCGGCTTGAAATTGCTGGTCTGGGACGGGTCCGGGCTATGCCTGATCACCAAGCGGCTCGAGACCGGCGCGTTCACCTGGCCGCCGGTGCGCGACGGGGCGGTCACGCTGAACGCAGTGCAGCTGCGGCTTTTGTTCACCGGCATGGACTGGACCCAGATCGGCGCCCGCATCGGCGCCGATGTCGGCTGAATAAAGCGCGCGCCGACGCGTCGAAAACGTGGCGAAACGCCTGCGCGGTTCGGTACTGTTTCGCCCATGGCGTCCGACGTCGCTCCCCTGCCGCGCGAGCCCGACATCCTGATCGAGATAGTCCTCGAGCTGCGCGACGAGAACGGCAAGCTGCGGGCCATGCTGGAGACGCTGCGGCGGACGCTGTATGGCGCGCGATCGGAGCGGTTCGACAGCCGACCCGGGGCAGCTGGCGCTCGGGCTCGAGGATGTCTCGACGTGCGCCGGTCGAGCCGGAGCCAGAGGCCGCAAAGCCGCGGTCGCAAGACGGGCGGACCCGCGCCAAGCCGATGCGCAACATCGGCGGCCTGCCCAAGCATCTGCCGCGTGAGGACGTGGTCATCGAGCCGGCGAGCGATCGCTGCCCGTGCTGCCAGGGCACGCTGCATCGCATCGGCGAGGACGTCAGCGAGATGCTCGACATCGTGCCGGCGATCCTGCGGGTCAAACGCATCCATCGCCCCCGCTACGGCTGCCGCGCCTGCGAGAGCGCCGTGGTGCAAGCGCCGGCGCCGCCGCGGCCGATCGAAGGCGGGCTGCCGACGGCCGCACTGCTGGCGCACATCGCCGCGGCGAAGTTCGCCTGGCACCTGCCGCTGCATCGCCAGACCCAGATGCTGGCGGGCTACGGCATCGATCTGGACCGCTCGACCCTGGTGCACTGGATCGGGCGGACCGCGTGGTGGCTGCAGCCGCTCTACGCGTTGCTGACCGAAACCGTGATGGCGGCGGGCAAGGTGTTCTGCGACGACACGCCGCTGCCGGTGCTGGACCGCACGCGGCGGCGGACACGGATTGCGCGGCTCTGGTGCTACGCCGTGGATGACCGGCCCTGGCAGGGGCCGATCCCGCCGGCGGTGATCTACCGCTACGCCGAGGACCGCCGCGGCCGCCACATCAAAGAACACCTCGACGGGTTCTGCGGCGTGCTGCAGGTCGACGGCTACACCGGGTATGACGGCCTGGCCCGGCCGGATCGCCCGGGCGGCGCGATCACGCTCGCCTATTGCCTGGCGCATGCGCGGCGGGAGTTCTTCGACGTGCACAAGCGAACCAAGGACCCGGTCGCGGCCGAGGCGCTGCGCCGGATCGGCGAGATCTACGCCATCGAGGCGCGGATCCGTGGCCGACCGGCCGACGAGAGGGTCGCCGTGCGCCAGGCCGAGACGAAGCCGCTGATGGCGGCGCTGTGGTCGTGGCTGATGCAGCGGCTGGAGGAGATCTCGGCGAAGTCGTCGCTGGCGTCGGCGATCCGCTACACGCTCGGGCACTGGGAGGGGCTGACCGTGTTCCTGGTCGACGGCCGGGTCGAGGTGGACAACAACACCGTCGAGCGCAGCATCCGTCCGATTCCGCTCGGAAGAAAGAACGCGTTGTTCGCCGGATCGCACCGCGGCGGCGAGCGATGGGCAGTGCTGGCCTCGCTGATCAACACCGCCAAGCTGCACGAGATCGATCCCGAGACCTACCTGGCCGACGTGCTCGAGCGCATCGTCTCCGGCCGCACCAAGGTGAATGCCCTGCGCGAGTTGCTCCCCTGGAACTGGAAGGCAGCGCGTTCGGCTCCGATCGCCGCGCCGCATGACGACGCAACGGCCCCGGCGAACCCGCTCGGCAGGGCGGGCGATGAGCCTCGAGCAGTTGGACGCGCTGGCTGCACACGCTGGAGCCGGCGCCGCGAGTTGATGGCACCTCGATGCTGGACGGCTACCTGACCGCAATCGTCATCGGGCCGTGCTCGATCCCGCCGGATGAGTGGTTCGTCAACCTCCTCGGCGAGCGCGGCCGCATCGCCACCGCCACCGGCGCCGTGTTGGCCGCGATCACGGCAATCGTCGCGCGCTTCAATGCGATCAGCGAGGGCTTGTCCCTCGCGCCCAGCAAGCACGCGCCGCTGTTCGAGAAGACCGACGACGGGCTGGCGCTGCCGCACCCGTGGTGCATGGGCTTTCTCAGCGCCATGCGGCTGCGCTTCGACGATTGGCGGCCGCTGCTCGATCTGAGCCGCATCGACCACGGGCTGCTGTTGCCGATCCTGCTCTACTGCACCGACCCGCTCGGCCGACCCATGCTCGGGCCGCCGCGCGAGGGACCCGAAACCGAACAGTTCCTGCGCACCGCCTACCAGGACATCCCGCTCGTGATCCCCGCCATCCGGGACTTCTGGATGCCGCAACGCCTCAAGCAAGACGACCGTCAAGCCTGATCCCGGGTGGCCCGCTCGCATCGGTTACGACCGAGTGGATCATGCAGCGTGTTCTTGCTGCGCTCGACGTAATTGCTCTTATCTTGCCAAACAGGGGCCGGCTTGGAGATATCGAGGCGGGACGCCGTACCCGTGTCGGAAGAGCAGGCCGATGATTGACGACCGCGAGGGACGTAGGGAATGTCGCAGGTTGACCCATCAGCGGCTACGATCGCGGCCGATGTGATTTCGTTTGTTGATGAAGCCGGCGACCGTGGCTATGTCCGTAATCTGACAGGCGCGA
Source organism: uncultured Alphaproteobacteria bacterium (assembly GCA_963708585.1). GTDB lineage: Bacteria > Pseudomonadota > Alphaproteobacteria > Acetobacterales > Acetobacteraceae > JAVVHH01. Next base: position 276,339 of record CAVPSW010000004.1, read on the forward strand.
ACGACCATAACATCGGGGTCTTTTGTGCACTGCCGGTTCCGGTCGCCCATGTGGATACCGTCCGCGACGCGATCCGCCCGGCGTATGAGCGCTTCTGTGCAGCCTCGCCGCCTGGGGCAAAGTGTCACATTACTCAGGCCTTTAAGCCCGGCAACGAGGCTTGGGCAGCGGTCGCCTATGAGGTTCGTGACGAAATCTTTGCCATCATGCAGGACATGCATCTTCGGGTTGTCTATGTAGCTCGGCGGAGCCGCGTGGCGCGGAAGACGCATGAGTTGAACGAGAATACACGGGCAGGCGCCAATGCTGCTGCGGCGGCTCTTGGTCCCAGGACCCACGTAGTCCAGGGTGCCAACCGCCCGAGTGACGAAACGGTAGACGATCAGTTGATGATCTGACTTGTCACTGATGATAGATATTTTCATGGAAACTGCCCAAATGCAGGTGTCGGACTTCTATTTCGATCAGTTAGATGCACCGATCGCCGAGCGCTACAAAAAGATGATAGAGTGCACCCGGCATATCTCGTTCAGCAAGCACGACGTGACGGCGCGCAATCTCGCAACCGGGAAAAATGAGACTTCGCACATTTGAAATGCGCGTTCCGGGGATTGAGGTGGATGCCACTCATGTCGGCAACATAGTCGTGGCCGGCAAGAGCGATCCGCTCGTCTTTGCAGCGGACGTTGTCGCCAATCACCTATGGCGGCATCTGAAAACTGCATCAGCAGACGTGCCGCTCAATGATGGCAGAGCGCTCCAAGGATGGGTGCTTGAGCCCATCACCTACTATAACCGAGAGTTCGGCGCATCGCTGATGGATATTCTTTAGCGATCTTCTCAGGTTAGTCTAACAAGAAAGGTCCCGGCATTGCCTGGCGGCTTAGCGTGCGATTTTGAGCACACGCAGCGGAGCCGCCGACCCCGGACGAGGCTCGCGCCTACGCCGGCAGGCCCCCCAAACCGCTGGCTGTTCGCTAATGTGGTTGGTCGCCCACAGCGCCGATCAGGTGATCGCCCGCCCGGGCCATGGCCGCCGACACGCGTGACAGCCCCGCCACCCGGGGCGACTGGTCAGAACGCCACACGCCCGACACCCGCCTGCCCCAGCGCGTGGCGCGACGATAGTGAGAGTAGCTAGCAGAACCATCCCGCAGCTCGCCATAACGGGCATTGAGGCTCAATCAGGCTCTAGCGCATCGTCATCTACGTCACCTGACAAGTCCGGCGCGACGTATCCAACATCTATCGTCTGAGACATATTAGAGAGTTCGACTCCGGCGATACACCAATCGTCTGAGCTGAAATCGCCGCGCAACGTAACCAGCAGGCTCGTTCCATCGAACTCGACGGGCCTCAGGATGTCCATGTTCCCCATGGGAACCTCGTCGTTGTCGATGCCGTCATGAACCGAAAACGACACATTAACCGACACTTCCGCAAGAAGGATACAACCGATCTCCGCCACGATCTCGTCCTCTCCGATCTTGACAATGGTGAAATCGTCTTCAAGTGCGTAGGATAAAAGTTCTACTTCCGGATAGTCGGGATCCGCGGCCATGTCGCTTTCGAGATCGACCGAGAACTCCACGCCCTCGAGAGCTTCCGCTAGCAGCCTGAAGAACTCGGCCGCGCAGTCATGCAACTTCCGGAACTGGCAGCTTCCTAATGCAATTGGCAACGAACAGATGGGCTCTATGATCGGGGTCTGTCTGCAAGATACCGAGCGCCGTCGCGACGTTCGGCACAACCTTGATGAGATCGGACTTATGCTGCCCGCAGCCCTTATCCTCGCTGACCGCGAGGACACGCTTCCCTTTGGCTCGCCGACATCTCGATGGACGAGAGAGCGATAGCATCAGGGAACTCATGCTTCTTGTTGCTTGCGCCGGCAAAGGGGGGCAGCGGCTCGAAGTATCGTCGTTCAATGTCGGTAAGGTTAGCCCACGCTGCCTCGACCTCTTCCGCCTGAATAGCAGAAAGAAAGCCAGACAGTCGGATCCTGGCGATGTCGCCAGGAACAACCTTGTCCAGCTCGTCGTCACTGAAGGCGCGGAAGTGAGGCAGCAGCCGATCGACATCCCTGCCGATGCTCTTGAGGCTCGTGCGAAGTGTTCGGATGGCCTCCTCCAAATGCACGGCGATATCTCCCGCAGCACGACGGACGAGAAAATCACCTGTATCGGGCTGCCGTGGAATTGCCGTAGCAGCCTGAGGTTGCCTTGATCGAAGCGGAAACCCTCCCTCGGACAGTCTGCGTGTCGAGGGTCAAGGCGCCGAAACTCTGATTTTCTTCCATCCGGGACGGTTCCTCCACTCTAGCCAAGGCCGATTTTCACCCACCATGGCCGATTGCGAACCCTCGCCGATCGTATTCAGGGCTTCCCGAATTTGCGGAGAGGTCTCGATGGACCTGCCCCGCAATGTCATCAGTGCGAACCGTGGTCGATCTCGGGAAGCCGGAGCCAGCGCCTCTTGCGACCGCTCCTGCTCGCCTACCCAGTTTAGGTGGATTAGCTGCTTTCGCCGCGTGCGTGCCGCGGCAGCAGACTACGCCATCGCCCACCAACAAGCCCACCTGAGCGCAAGCAATCGGGCGAGCGGACGGCCGCCTTTGAGGCCCCTCTGTCCCATAATGTGCCCGGATGACGCGCCGACGTTGAAGCCCCAGTGAAGCCCCGAGGCGGACTTGCCGGTAGGGGCAGCGGTCCAGGCAAGAGGTAAGGCCCTGTTTTTAATGGTGCCGACGCTCAGGATTGAACTGAGGACCTACTGATTACGAATCAGTTGCTCTACCACTGAGCTACGTCGGCGTGCCATGGGCCGCTGGGATATACCGGGCCGCCGGGCCTGCCGCAACTGCGGAACGCCGACGAGAACGGGACGTTGCAACCGGGATGACTACAGCGCTGCCTGTCGAACGCTCGGCCGAGCCGGAAAGCTTGGACGTCCGGGAATGCCCGGATTGCGGCCTGTTCCAGCCATTGCCGGCGCTGCGGCCGGGCTACGCGGCGCACTGCCTCCGGTGCAACGCGGTGCTGCGCAAGCGGCGCCGGGATTCGTTTACGGTCACCATCGCGCTAATGATGACCGGCCTCGCGCTGTTCTCCGTGACGCTCTATGCGCCGCTGATCGGGATGCAGTTCGTCGGCCGGCAGCAGGAGACGACGCTCACCTCCTTGCCGCTGGCATTCGAGCCATTCGGAATGTGGGAGCTGGCAGCCGCCGTGCTGCTGTTCACCATGCTCGCGCCGTTCGGCAAGCTCGCGCTGACCGGCGGCGTGCTGGTGGGGCTGCGCACCGGGGTCGAGACGTGGATCCTGGCGGCGATGGCGCGGGCCCGGTCGTGGGTCCACCCGTGGGCCATGACGGAGGTGTTCCTGCTGGGCGTGTTCGTGGCCTACACGCGGCTGACCGTCTATGCGTCGGTGCTGGTGGGGCCGTCGATCTATGCCATGGGCGCGCTGATGCTTGTGATGGTGGCGTCCGACGCCTGGTTCGACGAGCACGCGATGTGGGAGGCGATCGGGCGGCGGCGCGGCGTGCATCCCGAGCGGGGCGGTGCCGGACCGCTGATCGGCTGCGACACGTGCGGGCAGGTCGTGCACGGGCAAGTCGGCGATCCCTGCCCGCGCTGCGACAGTTGGCTCCGGTTGCGCAAGCCGGACCCGATCTTGCGCACCTGGGCGCTGCTGCTGTCCGCCGCCGCACTCTACGTCCCGGCCAACATCCTGCCGGTGATGAGCATCGTCCGGCTAGGCCGGACCGAGACCACGACTATCCTCGGCGGCGTGCAGGAGTTGATCGCCTATCAGATGTGGCCGCTGGCCCTGATTGTGTTCACGGCCAGCATTGCGGTGCCGATGATCAAGCTGATCCTGCTGAGCTATCTGCTGATCAGCACCCAGCGCCGGTCGCGGGCCAAGCTGCGGCAGCGGGCGTTTCTCTATCGGCTGGTTGACGCGATCGGCCGGTGGTCGATGATCGACGTCTTCATGATCTCGATTCTCACCGCGCTGGTGCGCATGGGGTTCTTCGCATCCGTCATCCCAGGCACGGGCGCGGTATGCTTTGCCGGCGTCGTGGTGCTCACGATGCTGGCCTCGGCGAGCTTCGACCCGCGGCTGATGTGGGATGTGGCCGAAGCCGAGGACCATGCTGAGGGAGCGGCGGCGCTGGCCGGGGCGGGCGCTTGAGCGACCGTCCGCACGCGACCGTCCGGCGGAGCCGGCTCTCCTGGGTGTGGCTGATTCCGCTGGTGGCGGCGGCGGTGGCCGGCTATCTCGCCTGGCGTACCCTGCGCGACCAGGGACCGCTGATCACGATCAGCTTTCATACCGGCGAGGGGCTGGTCGCCGGGCAGACAAGGGTTCGCTACAAGGCGGTCGAGCTCGGCACGGTGGAAAGCGTGCACCTGTCGGACGACATGTCGCAGGTGTTCGTCCAGGTGCGGATGCGCCGGGAGGCGGATCCGTCGCTCACCGACCACGCGCGGTTCTGGGTGGTGCGGCCGCGGCTCAGCTCCGGTAGCCTGGCCGGGATCGAGACGCTGGTCTCCGGCAGCTACATCGAGATGGACCCGGGCGAGCGGGGCGGCAAACAGCAGTATCAGTTCACCGGGCTCGAGACGCCGCCGGCCGTGCGGAGCGGCGAGCCGGGCACGACGTATCAGTTGCGGGCGGAGCGGCTGGGCTCGCTCGCGCCCGGCGCGCCGGTGTTCTATCGCGACATCAGCGTGGGCGAGATGCTGAACTACAACATCGGCAACGGGCTGGGGCCCGTGACGATCGACGTGTTCGTCCGCGCGCCGTACGACAAGCTGGTCCGGGAGGGCTCGCATTTCTGGAACGCGTCCGGGTTCTCGGTGCAGATCGGGTCGAGCGGCTTGCATCTCGAGCTGGCGAGCCTGCAGGCGGTGCTGAACGGCGGGATCGCCTATGACGCGCCGAAGGACCCGGACGCGAAGCCGGCCCCGGCCGGGTCCGAGTTCCCTCTTTATCGCAATTACGACGAGGCTCAGTCGGCCGGCTACAAGGCGCGGCAGGCTTTCGTGACCTATTTCGAGCAGTCGGCCCGCGGCCTGGCACCGGGCGCAGCGGTCGAGTTCTACGGGATCCAGGTCGGGACCGTGACGTCGGTCGAGCTCGATCTCAATCCGGAGACGGCGCAGGCCCGCGTGCGCGTGCGTTTCGAGGTGCAGCCGGAGCGGATCACCTCCGATCGGAGCAAGCTCGCGCAGGAGAACCCGATCGAGCTAGCCCGGCGGCTCGTCGCGCGCGGGATGCGGGCGCAGTTGCACACGGCGAGCTTCCTCACCGGCAGCCTGACGCTGGCGCTCGACTTCGACCCGAATGCGAAGAAGGGCGAGCTGGTGCAGAAGGACGGGGACTGGATCATCCCGAGCGAGGGCGGCGGGCTGGACAACATCTTGACGGCGGCCAGCAACATCGCCGGCAAGCTCGATCGCTTGCCGCTAGACGAGATCGGGGCCAACCTGAACAACACGCTGCGCTCCGCGTCCGGCGCGATGAACAACATCGGCGAGCTGGCTAGCCGCGCGAATAGTGGGCTGAGTCCGGCGTTTGCGCGCCTGCCGGCGATCACGGCCGGGCTCGAGTCGGCGGTGACGCGGGCGGACCATCTGTTCAGCTCGGTCGACCGGAGCTACGGGCGTGATTCCGAGATACAACGCGAGCTGGAGAGGGCAGTGGTGCAGGTGGGCGACACGGCGCGGTCGATCCGGCAACTGGCGGACTTCCTTGACCGGCATCCGGAAGCGCTGGTGCGCGGCCGGGCGAACTACTCGCAGTGAGGCGCCTCGTCCTTCTGCTCGGGCTGCTCCTGGCGAGTTGCAGCTCGCCCGAACCGTCCTTTTACACACTGGCGGCGGTGCGAGGGACGCCGCAGGCGGGGGCGCCGGCGCTGGTCGAGCTGCGGCGACCGGGGATCGCGGGCTATCTCGACCGGTCGGAGATCGTGCGCGCCAATTCGCCCTATCAGCTTCAGCTTCACAGCGGCGAGCGCTGGGGCGAGCCGTTCGGCGATATGATCGCGCGGGTGTTGGCCGAGGATTTGAACAGTCGGCTGGCGGGCACGAGCGTGTTTACCTCCGCCGGGTCGATCTCGGCCGACGCGGGCGCCACGGTGGAGCTCGACTTGCAGAAGTTGGACGCCGGGCCCTCCGGGGAGGTGCAGTTTCTCGGCCAGGTCGCGGTGACGCGCGGGCGCGCTACGGGCGCCGCGCGGACGGAGACGATCCGGCTAAGCGTGCGGCCGGCGGGGACGAGCACGGCCGACTACGTGGCGGCAATGAGCACGGCACTCGCGGAGGCGTCGGACCACGTCGCGGCGCTGCTCCGGAGGCGCTGAGAGTGCTCGGGTCGGGCCCGGGCATGACGGGTCCGCGCTGTCATCGTGCGAGCCATAGGCCGGCGGCGATGAGCGCGATGCCGAGCAAGTGGTAGGGTTGCAGGGTCTCGCCGAGGAAGAGCACGGCCAGCACCACGCCGAACACCGGCATGAGGTGGATATATTGCCCGGCGCGGGCCGGGCCGATCAGCTCGACGCCGCGATTGTAGCAGAGATAAGCCAGGAAGGCGGGGAAGACGCAGGCGTAGAGGATCGAACCGACCGCCAGCGGCGTCGGTTGCAGCCGCGCGCCGGCGGCATATTCGTTGGCGGCGAGGGGGATCAGCAGCACCACACCGACCGCGAAGCTGGCCGCCAGCAAGCTGAGCGGGTGGACGCGCGGCCGCAGCCGGAGCATGGCGGAGTAGAGCGCGTAGCAAACCACCGCGATCGTCACCAGCAGGTCGCCCTCATTTAGGCGGAGGCTGCGCAGTGCAGCGAACGAGCCCTGGGCGGCGATGAGCATCACCCCGCTGATGGAGAGCACGATCGCGAGCACTTGGCGCAGGCTGGGGCGCTCGCGGAACATCAGGAACACCGCCACCAGCACGAAGAGCGGGGTCGCCGACTGCAGCAGCAGCGCGTTGACGGCCGTGGTGCTGTGCAGGCCGCGGTAAACCAGGTTGTTGTAGGCATCGACGCCGAGCAGGGCGAGACCGACGATGACGGGCCAACGGCGGAGCAGCGCGGGCCAGTCCCGCCGCAGGTGCGGGGCGGCGAGCGGGAGGACGATGAGCAGCGCGCCGCCCCAGCGCAGCAGGGTGAACAGGGAAGGCGGGACCAGCGCGGCCGCGGCCCGGCCGGTGACCACGCTGCCGGCCCAGCATAGCATGGAGAAGGCGAGCAAGAGGGGGCCATTGGACCAGAGGGTGCGCCAGGGTGCGGTCCGAGGCGGGCTGCTGACGCTCATGGGCGGCGCTTATATCAGCTCTCGTCGGCGCGCCGCTCCGGGGTGAATAGCAGGGCAGCCAGACCGGCAGACGGTGCGGGGATCGGCCCGCCTCTGTTCTGCCCGGGCTCGACCCGGGCATCTCTGTTCCGGTCGAACGTTCGGGCAGTTCGCACGATGGATCGCTGGGTCGAGCCCGGCGATGACGACGGAAGGGGTGTGGGGCGCTGGGTTGAAAAATCGGGTTGCGGACGCACGTGCGACGAAGGAGAACAACCGTTCCGATGGACCTGCTGAAGAAGCTTGAGATCCTGGCCGACGCCGCAAAATACGACGCGTCCTGCGCCTCGTCGGGGACGGCGAAGCGCAACTCGCTGGGAAAGCCGGGCGGGGTCGGTTCCACCGAGGGCATGGGGATCTGCCATGCCTATGCGCCGGACGGGCGTTGCATCTCGCTGCTGAAGATTTTGCTGACGAACTCCTGCGTCTACGACTGCCTCTACTGCATCAATCGCCGCTCCTCGAATGTGCAGCGAGCGCGTTTCACGCCTGAGGAGGTTGTGACGCTGACGCTCGGCTTCTATCGGCGCAATTGCATCGAGGGCCTGTTCCTCAGCTCCGGCATCATCCGCAGCCCCGATTACACGATGGAGCAGGTGGTCCGCGTGGCTCGGCTGTTGCGTGAGGAGCACGGGTTCCGCGGCTACATCCACCTCAAAACCATCCCCGACGCGGCGCCGGAGCTGTTGGCGGAAGCGGGTCGGTATGCCGATCGACTCAGCATCAATGTCGAGCTGCCGACGCAGGGCAGTCTCGAGCGGCTAGCGCCGGAGAAGGACATGGCGGGAATCCGCCGCTCGATGGGTCGGATGCGTTTGCGGATCGACGAGGCGCGGGCAGAGAAAGGCGCGCCAAAGTTCGCGCCCGCTGGACAGAGCACGCAGTTGATCGTGGGGGCCGATGGCAGCTCGGATCGGGATATCCTGTCGCTGAGCACCAACCTGTACGGCAATTACGGGCTGCGCCGGGTGTACTTCTCCGCGTTCAGCCCGATTCCGGACGCCAGCGCCGCTCTGCCGCCGACCCGGGCGCCGCTGTTGCGCGAGCACCGGCTGTATCAGGCCGATTGGCTGATGCGGTTCTACGAATTCAAGGCGGACGAGCTGGCGCTCGGGGCGGACGGGAACATGGACTGGTCCATGGACCCCAAGCTGGCCTGGGCGCTGCAGCACCGCGAGCAGTTCCCGGTCGACGTGAACCAGGCGTCGCGCGAGATGCTGCTGCGGGTACCGGGAATGGGGGTGAAGTCGGTAGACCGGCTGATCCGGGCGCGGCGACATCGGCGGCTGCGGATGGACGATTTGGCCCGGCTGCGCCTGCCGATGAGCAAGCTGGCGCCGTTCGTGATCGCCGCCGACCACCGGCCGGGCGGGCTGCTGGACAGCACCCGGTTGCAGCAACGGTTGGTGCCGAAGCCGGCGCAAACCGATTTGTTTGGATGAGGTCCGCCACCCTCGCACACGAGGTGGACTGGGAGGGGTGGCGGAACGCGGCGCGCGCGCTGGCGCTTGAGGGGGTCGCGCCTGAGGACGTGGTCTGGTCGGTCGGCGCGGCGTCGGACTTGTTCGCCGAGGGCGAGCGCGAGGCGTCCCCAGTCCCGAGCGGAACGTTCACTGTGCCGCGGGCGCTGGTCTCGCTGGCGGAAACGGCGATCCAGGCGCGCGATCCCGAACGGTTTGCGCGACTGTACCGCCTGATCTGGCGCGCGCATGGCGGCGAAAAGCACCTGCTGGAGATGACTACCGATCCGGAGGTGCAGGCAGTGCAGCGCCTGGCGCAGGCCGTGCGACGGGACACGCACAAGATGCGCGCCTTTGTCCGCTTCCGCGAGGTCGTGGAGGCGGCGGGCACCCGATACGTCAGCTGGTTCGAGCCGGAGCACTACATTGTCGAGGCGAACGCGCCGTTCTTCGTGCGACGGTTCGCGACGATGGTGTGGTCGATCCTGACGCCCTATCGCAGCGCGCATTGGACCGGTGAGGCGCTGGAGTTCGGGCCCGGCGCCAGCCCGGCGGACGTGCCGGATGACGATCGGCTCGAGGCCTATTGGCGCGCCTACTACAGCAGCATTTTCAACCCGGCGCGGCTCAAGATCGGCGCCATGGTTTCGGAGATGCCGAAGAAGTATTGGCGCAACTTGCCGGAGGCGGCGGCGATACCGGATCTGATCCGCACGGCGCCGGGCCGCGTGGAGCAGATGGTGAATGACCCCGTGATCTCGCCGCCAAAGCCCGCCCGCCGCGCCGCTCCCGCCGCCGAGCACATCGAGCCGACCGGCTCGCGCCTGCAGGAGGCGGCGCGGGAGGCGATGGGGTGCCAGCGCTGCGACCTGTGGAAGCCGGCGACGCAGACTGTGTTCGGCGAGGGGCCTCGGGACGCGCGGGTGATGATGGTGGGCGAGCAACCGGGCGACCAGGAGGACCTGGCCGGCCGCCCGTTCGTCGGCCCGGCCGGGCAGGTGCTGGACCGGGCGATGGCGGAAGCGGGGCTCGACCGGCGGCAGGTGTATGTCACCAACGCGGTCAAGCACTTCAAATTCGTCCCGCGCGGGAAGCGGCGCATCCACGAGAAGCCCGGCAGCACGGAGATCGCGGCCTGCAAGTTCTGGCTGGAGTTGGAGCGCGAGGAGATCCAGCCGGCGGTGACCGTTATGCTCGGCGCGACGGCGGCGCAGGCGATCTTCGGCCGGAGCGTGACCATCTCGCGCGAGCGGGGCCGGCCGATTCCGCTGGCGGGAAACAGGCAGGGATTCGTGACGGTGCATCCCTCCTACTTGCTGCGGCTGCCGGACCCGGAGGCGAAGGAGCGGGAATATGCGGCGTTTGTGGAGGATCTGCGCCGGGTGGCCGCGCTGATCGCATGACGCGTTTGCAACCATAAGTAAGCGCAACCTGCTGCCGTTCAGGCTGTTTTGACTACGACGCGCCGCGATGGCGCGAATGAAGGAGGACAGCCATATGACAAGGAGCTTCTTGAGCGCCTGCCTGGTCGCGACCGCACTCAGCGCCGCGCCGGCGGTGGCTCAGACCACGAACCAATCGAGCAACGCGAACACGCAGGAGTTCGTGCGCGACGCTGCCATCGGGGGCATGTTTGAGGTTCAGTCGAGCCAACTGGCGCTGAACAAGTCGCAGGATCGCGACGTGCGCGACTTCGCTCAACGGATGATCAAGGATCACACGGAGGCCGACAACAAGCTGAAGTCGATCGCCAAAAACGAGACGATCCCCAGCAGTCTCGACGCGCCGCACCAGCAGATGCTGCAGCACTTACGGGGCGAGAACGGCAGCAACTTCGTCGAGGCGTTCAAGCAGGATCAGGTAACGGCGCATCAGCAGGCCATCAGCCAATTCCGGAACTATGCCGATCACGGCGACGACCAGCAGCTAAAGCAGTTCGCGCAGCAAACCCTGCCCACGCTGCAGGACCATTTGCGGATGGCTGAGGGGATCACGATCGCGAGCAACGGCAGCAATAACAACGCGGGCGCGCAGACGGCTGCCGCGGGAAGCCGCCATTACCTGACCAACGAGAGCCAGGGCACTTGGCGCGCCTCCAAGGTGGTCGGGCTCGGCGTCTATAACGAGCAAAATCAGAAGGTCGGCAACATCGACGACGTGCTGTTCGACCGCCAGGGGCGGGTCGAGGGTGTGGTGATCGGCGTCGGCGGCTTCCTCGGCATCGGGCAGCGGAACGTGGCTGTGCCGTACGACGATCTGCATTGGTCGATGACGCCGCCCAACAACAACACGGCCGATAACGGCAACAATAACGGCGCCAACACGACGACGGCGCAGAACGGACGGGAATCCGAGCGCGACGGCGACGACGCCCGGCGCGGTCGGTAGTCCGGGAGTTGCCGGCGATCTCGGCGGTCCGGCGGTGACGGGCAACACACGCCTTGCCAGCGGCAACAACAATGCAAGAGCCAACAATGGTCCGGTCGCCTATCCGGATCACGCGATCCTGCCGAACGCGTCGAAGGACCAGCTGAACAACGCGCCGCAGTTCAATTACGCGCAGGCGCCGCGCTGAGGCTACGCTCCGTTCAGAGCGGGAATTCGTAGCGGATGAAGCCCGTGTGCCGTGCGACCTTGTCGTATAGCGCACGGGCCGTTTCGTTGTGGGACTGGGTCAGCCAGTAAAGGCGGGTGCTGCCCGAAGCACGGGCGCGGTCGGCGACGGCGGTGATCAGCGCGCGGGCTGCGCCCTGCTTGCGGCGCGCGGGGTCGGTGAACAAGTCCTGCAGGTAGCAGACCGGGGTCAGCGTCCAGCAGCTCGGGTGAAACAGGTAATGAGTGATCCCGATCACGTCGCCCCCGGACCGGGCGACGAGGCCGTGCAGGCCGTCTTCGGCCAGCAGGCGCGACCAGGTGTGATCGTAGATCTCTGGCGGCAGCTCGGTCGCGTAGAAGCGCAGATAGCCCCGCCATAGCTCGGCCCAGCGGGCGCGGTCGCCGGGCAGAAGCGGGCCGACCTCCATCAATCGGGCTCGCCACCCTCGGGACCGTAGAACACGGCCCAGACCCCGAAATCGGGCGAGCACGCCCGGAAGTGGTGGGCCGCGCCGGCGGGGACAAACAGCACGTCGCCGGGCTCAACCGGCAGGCGCTCCTCGCCGAACAGACCGAGCTTGTCCTCATCGAACGGGCCGGCCTCATTGCTCCGGCAGAAAGTGGCCGTGCCGCTAACGACGAAGTAGAGCTCGTCGCGGTCATGCGGCGCGTGGTCCTCGCCGAAGTTCTGCGGGATGAACCAGCGGACCTCCATGGAGCCGTGCGCCATGACGCGCACGCTGGGATGCCCTGGGTCGGTTGGCAGCGGCCGCGCATTAACCGGCCGGGCCAGCAGGGTTTGACTGAGCGACTTCTCGGGTACGTCTGTCACGACCTGCCCCACTAAAGCCCACAGCTTGGGACGGATTCGCTCATGTTAAGGGTCCCCGTCTGCGCTCTGGCGGTCCCAATCCGCCTTGAGGACCTCGCCGGCCAGATAAAGGCTGCCGCAAACCAGGATTCGGACAGGCGGGCCGGGCGGCAGCGCGCGCAGGACCGCGGCCACCGTCGGGCCGGGCCGGGCGATGCCGCCGGACGCGGCCACGATCTCCTCCACTGAGAGCGCTGCGTGCTGATGGGGTTCCTGCACTGCCCAGACGCTCGCGGCGAGCGGCAGCAGGGGGCGGAGGAACTCGGCCGGGTCCTTGGACTGCTTCATGCCGACGACAAGGTGCGTGGGCCGGTCGGACCAGCCGCGCAGGACCTCGGCCAGCGCGAGCCCGGCGCCCGGGTTGTGCCCGCCGTCCAACCAGAGCTCCGAGCCCGGCCGCAGCAGGGCGGTGAGGCGGCCCTGAAGGCGCTGCAGCCGGGCTGGCCATTCGGCGCGGGAGAGGCCGAATCCCGCCCCCTCGGGCATGCCGAAGGCCCGCAAGGCGGCGACGGCCACCCCGGCATTGTCGAACTGATGCGGGCCGGGGAGCGACGGAAGCGGCAGATCGATGCTGCCGGACCCGTCGCTGAAGCGCAGCCCGGTGGCGGATGGGGCGATGTCCCAGTCTCGGAAGCGGGCGCGGAGCGGGGCGCCGAGCTCCTGCGCCTTCGCCTCAACGATGCGGAGCGCGGCCGGGTCTTGGGCGCCGGTGATCACGGGGATGCCGGGCTTGATGATTCCCGCCTTCTCGGCCGCGATGGCCGCGATGGTATCGCCGAGCAGATCGCGGTGGTCGAGTGAGATGGAGGTGATCGCGGCGACGGACGGGGTGATGACATTGGTGGCGTCGCCACGGCCGCCGAGGCCGACTTCGAGCACGCAGAGATCGGCCTTGTAAGCGGCAAACAACAGGAAGGCGGCGGCGGTGATGACCTCGAACACTGTGATCGGCGCGCCAGCGTTGACGCGCTCGACGGTCTCGAGCGCCTCGCCCAGCTCCTCGTCCTCGGCCAGGCGCCCGCCGAGGCGGATGCGCTCGTTGAAGCGGAGCAGGTGCGGCGAGGTGTAGACATGGACGCGCCAGCCGGCGGCCTCGGCCATTGCGCGGAGAAAGGCGCAGGTGCTGCCCTTGCCGTTGGTGCCGGCGACGTGGATCACGGGCGGCATCAGCAGCTCGGGATGGCCGAGATCGGCGAGCAGGCGCTGCAGCCGATCGAGGCTGAGGTCGATCAGGCGCGGGTGCAGCCCGTGAAGCCGATCGATGATCGGCTCGATCCGCCCCGCGATGTGGCTCACGCGGCCCCCTCCGCGCAGCAGGTGCGGGGTGAAGCAGCCCCAGAAGACGCGCCAGCGTGTCGCGGAGTTCGGCGCGGGGTACCACCATGTCGACGATGCCGTGCTGGTGCAGGTATTCGGCGCGCTGGAACCCATCCGGAAGCGTTTCGCGGACCGTCTGCTCGATCACGCGCGGGCCGGCGAAGCCGATCAGGGCGCCGGGCTCGGCGATCTGGACGTCGCCCAGCATGGCGAAGCTGGCGGTAACGCCGCCGGTGGTGGGGTCGGTCAGCACGGTGATGAAGGGCAGGCCGGCCTCCTTGACCAGGCGGACGGCGATGGTGGTGCGCGGCATCTGCATAAGGCTGATGGCGCCCTCATACATGCGCGGCGCCGCCGGACGCCGTGAAGATGATCAGCGGCGCCGATTGCAGCACGGCGAGCCTCGCCGCGGCCACGATCCCCTCGCCGACGGCGGCGCCCATGCTGCCGCCCATGAACTCGAACGCCATGGCGGCAACCACGGCCTGGTGTCCGCCGATCGCGCCGTGCGCGACCAGGATCGCGTCCGGCAGGCCGGTGCGATCGCGTGCCTCCTTGAGCCGGTCGACATAGCGCTTGCTGTCGCGAAACCCGAGCGGGTCCTGCGGCACGCGCGGCAACTCGATGCGGGTTAAGCCGGGCGCGCCGTCGCCGGCGGGATCGAACGTGTAGGCGAGGCGCTCGGTGGCGGTGAGGCGCATGTGGTAGCCGCAATGAGGGCAGACCTTGAGCGCGCGTTCGAGGTCCCGAGTGAACAGCATCTGCTGGCAGTTTGGGCACTGGACCCAGAGATTGTCCGGCACCTCGCGCCGCGAGAACAGCGTGCGGATGCGCGGCCTGACATACTCGTTGAGCCAACTCATGCGGGGACGCGGGCTTCCCGCACGCCTTTGGCCAGCGCGCGCACCTGGGCGAGGACCCGCTCTGCGGTGTCGGGCGCCGCGCTTCCGTCCGAGCCGAGGCTGGACGCCAGCGTGTCCATCAGGGCGGAGCCGACCACGGCGGCGTCGGCCACACGGACGGCTTCGGCGGCCTGGACCGGCGTGCGGACGCCGAAACCGATCGCGATCGGCAGGTCGGTGGCGCGACGGATGCGCGGGAGCGCCGCCTGCAGGCTCTCCGCGGTGGCGCTCCGCGTGCCGGTGATGCCGGTGATGCTGACGTAGTAGACGAAGCCGGAGCTGCCCTCGAGCACGAGCGGGAGCCGCTCGTCGTCCGTGGTGGGGGCGACCAGGCGGATGATGTCGAGCTGATTGGCGGCCGCATGGGGGGCGAGCAGGTCGGCCTCCTCGGTTGGCAGGTCGACCACGATCAGCCCGTCCACGCCGGCCTCGGCGGCGTCGGCGCAGAAGCGCTCGGGGCCGTAGGAGTCGATCGGGTTGAGGTAGCCCATCAGGACGATCGGGGTCGCGTCGTCCGCGTCGCGGAACTCGCGCACCAGGTCGAGCGTGCGGCGCAGCGTGGCGCCGGCCTTGAGGCCGCGCAGGCCGGCGGCCTGGATGGCCGGGCCGTCCGCCATTGGGTCGGTGAACGGCATGCCGACCTCGATCAGGTCGGCGCCAGCGCCGGGCAGACCGTGGAGGATGGCGCGGGAGGTGGCGCGGTCGGGGTCGAACGCCTCGATGAACGGGATCAGGGCGCCGCGGCCCTCCTTTTTGAGCGCGGCGAAGCGGGCGGCGATGCGGCTCATGGCCTGCACTCTCAGCCCGACCCTCTCCCGCCAGCCGCAGAGGGGATCGGATGCGGCTCACAGCTTGACCCCGAGATGGGCGGCCACGGTGAAGATGTCTTTGTCACCGCGGCCGCAGAGATTCATCACGATCACGGCGTCCCGGCCCATTGTGGGGGCGAGCTTCTGGACGTGGGCGAGGGCGTGGGCCGGTTCGAGGGCGGGGATGATGCCCTCGGTGCGGGTGCAGAGCTGGAAAGCGGCGAGCGCCTCGTCGTCGGTGGCGGCCACATACTCGACGCGGCCGATCTCGTGCAGCCAGGCGTGCTCGGGGCCGATGCCGGGGTAGTCGAGCCCGGCGCTAATGCTGTGGGCCTCCTGAATCTGGCCGTCCTCGTCTTGCAGCAGGTAGGTGCGGTTACCGTGGAGCACGCCGGGTCGGCCGCGGCTGAGGCTGGCGGCGTGCTCGCCGGAATCGAGGCCGCGGCCGGCCGCCTCGACGCCGATCAGGCGGACGGAAGGATCGTCGAGGAACGGGTGGAACAGGCCCATGGCGTTGCTGCCGCCGCCGATCGCGGCGACCACGGCGTCGGGCAGGCGGCCTTCCGCCTCCTGGATCTGCGCGCGGGCTTCGGTGCCGATGATGCTCTGAAAGTCGCGCACCATGGCCGGGTACGGGTGGGGGCCGGCGACGGTGCCGATCAAGTAGTAGGTGTCGGCGACGTTGGCGACCCAGTCGCGCATCGCCTCGTTCATCGCGTCCTTGAGGGTGCCGGCGCCGGAAGTGACCGGAACAACCTCGGCGCCAAGCAGCTTCATGCGGAACACGTTGGGCGCTTGCCGCTCGACGTCCGTGGCGCCCATGTAGACCACGCAAGGCAGGCCGAAGAGGGCGCAAACCGTCGCGGTGGCGACCCCGTGCTGGCCGGCGCCGGTCTCGGCGATGATCCGGGTCTTTCCCATGCGGCGGGCGAGCAGGATCTGGCCCATGCAGTTGTTGATCTTGTGGCTGCCGGTGTGGTTGAGCTCGTCACGCTTGAGGTAGATGCGGGCGCCGCCGATCCGCTCGGTGAGGCGCTCGGCGAACCAGAGCGGGCTGGGGCGGCCGACATAGTCCTTCAGGTAGCGGTCGAGCTCCGGTTGGAAGGCCGGGTCGGCCTTGGCCTGCTCCCAGGCCTCCTCGACGGCGAGGATCAGCGGCATCAGGGTTTCGGCGACGAATCGGCCGCCGAACGGGCCGAAGCGGCCGCGCCCGTCCGGGCCGGAGCGGAGCGAGTTCGGTCGGTCGAGAGTGGCGGTGGTCATGGGGCCGTCATAGCCCAGCGTCCCCGGCGGGTCACGTCCGGGACGGGCGTTCCGGGTCCGCTCGACTGGCAGGGCAACCCAATCCAGCTTACCATCGGGCCATGTTGTACCTGAACTCGGGACATGCTCCACGCCGCCGGGTCGATGCGCGGCCGCACGCGCTGGCTGATGCCGAGGATGCGCCGTGGCTGGATCTCGAGAACCCGACGGATGAGGAGCGCTCGGAGGTCGAGCGCGCGACCCGGCTGCGGGTGCCTGTCGAAGCCGACCTCGCCGAGATCGAGAGCAGCAGCCGGCTCTCGAGCGAGGGCGACACGCTCTATCTCAGCACGCCCATGGCCTATCGGGGCGCGGACGGGGACACGCAGTCGGCGCCGCTCGGGTTCGTGCTCTCGCCCAAGCACCTGGTGACGGTCCGATTTGCGGACCTGCCGGTATTCGAGGCGGTCGCCGAACGCTTTGCCGCGAGCCCGCATACGAGCAGCTGCGTGGCGTTCCTGGAACTGCTGGAGGCGACGGTCGACCGGCTGGCGGACGTGCTGGAGATGGTGGGGGCGGATCTCGACACGATCTCGGCCCGCGTGTTCGGCGGCAGCGGGACAGAGAGGAATGCGAACAAGATCGATGCCCAGCTGCGCGCGACGCTGCAAGCGGTCGGCCGGGCCGGGGAGCGGCTGTCCAAGCTGCGAGACAGCCTGGTCGGCGTGCAGCGGATCGCGATCTATGTGCACGACATGGGCACGAGTTGGATCAAGCCGGAGACGCTGCATCGCTTCGCCACGGTGCGGAAGGACATCACTTCGCTGATGGACTACGACGTGCAGTTGTCGAACAAGGTGCAGTTCCTGCTGGACGCGACGCTGGGGTTCATCAACATCGAGCAGAACAATGGCATCAAGGTTCTGACCGTCGTCTCGGTGGTGGGCGTGCCGCCGACCTTGGTGGCGAGCATCTACGGGATGAACTTCAAGTGGATTCCCGAGCTGCAATGGGATTACGGCTATTTCTACGGGCTGGGCGTGATCGCGCTGAGCGCGGTGCTGCCACTGATATGGTTCAAGAAGCGGGGCTGGATTTGAGGCGGGCGCTGCTGTTGGCCGGGCTGATCGCGACGCTCGGCGGGGCGGCGCAGGCGCAGGCGCCGTTGCTGCCCGAAGGGCCGCTGGGGACGGCGCGGCCGCTGATTCCAACCGGGCGCGTGGTTCCGCGGACCACCCCCTGCGCACGTCGGACACCGGAGGCGCAGGACGGCGACGTGCCGGCCGTGGGGCGGACGACGAAGCCGGTCGGTGCCGTGCCCGGATGCCCCCTCTGCAGCCGGCGGCGAAGCGGAGGCCGCGGGCGCTTCGTCGAGCGCGAGCCGGGAGGAAGGGAGTGATCCATCGCTGTCCGGCGTGGACCGGCCGCTTTGGGATATGGGCGCGCCGCGTAAGCAAGCGAAGGCGGATCAGCCGGACGCGGCGGAGCAGCCAAAGGGGCAGCAAGGGCGCAAGGCGCGGAGCCTGAGGCGCGGGGACCCGACGTCGCTCAGCGGGCCGGACGCGCCGCTCTGGACGGAGAGCGACGCGGCGACGAGCCCGTGCGACGCGGTCAAACGGAGCGCCGACCAGCCGCTCTGGGACCGGGGCGCCGACCAACTGGTCCAGCGCCCGGTTAGCCGGCGCGACGCACAGCCCCAATAAAGTCGCGGATCAGCGCCGGGTCCTTCACGCCGCGGGCGCGCTCGACGCCGGAGGAGACGTCGACCGCCGGCGCGCCGGAGCGGGCGATGGCGTCCGCGACGTTGCCGGGCTCGAGTCCGCCGGCCAACAGCCAGGGGCGCGGGGCAGTCCAGCCGCGCAGAACGGCCCAGTCGAACGCCTGGGCGTTGCCGCCGGGCAGGACCGCGTTGGCCTGCGGCTTGGCGTCCAGCACGAAGCCGTCCACGTCCTCGCCCGTGTCCGGCAGGTCGGCGGCGGAGCCGACGCCGACGGCGCGCCAGACTGGGCGGCCGAAGCGGGCGCGGAGCGCCGCGGCGCGACGGGCGTCTACGTAGAGCTGCAGGACATCGAGCGGGACGGCGGCGAGGGCGGCGGCGACATCGTCATCGGTCGGGTCGACGAACAGGCCGACCCGGGCCGGACCGCCGGGGCGGGTCGCGGAAAGCGCGGCGGCTCGTTCGGGGGTGACAAAGCGCGGGGAGGGCGGGAAGAAGACGAACCCGACCCAATCGGCGTCGGCAGCGGCGGCGAGGGCGGCCGAGTCGTTGACGCCGCAGATCTTGACCCGCGTCATGCGGGCGCGGCCGTCGTCAGCGCGGGGGCGCGAGGCTCAGCGCCGGGCGCCCCGCGCGGGTGGCGGCGAGCTGCGCCTCGAGCTGGCGGATGGTGGCCTCGGCCCGGTGCCGGCGGTTGCGCTCGACCAGCGTGCCGCCCCAGGCGACCAGGGCGCCGAACAGGAAGAACAGGCCGGCGATCCCGAGCACGGCAATCGAGACCGGCAGTTCGATCTGGATATCGGTCGGCCAGAGGCCGAGATCGACCACCTGTTTGTTGGACAGGGCGAAGACGATCAGGATGAAGATCAGCGGGATGGCGAGCAGGATACGCATGGGTCAGGCGGAGCTGCGCTCGGTTCCTCTCTGGGCGGCGCTGCGCGGCTTGGGACCGCGGTTGATGCGCTCGCGCAGCTCCTTGCCGGCTTTGAAGAACGGGACGAGCTTTTCGTTCACGGGAACGGCTTCACCGGTGCGCGGGTTGCGCCCGGTGCGGGCGTCGCGCTTCTTGACGGTGAAGGCGCCGAAGCCGCGCAGCTCCACGCGGGCACCGCGGGCGAGTGCGGCGGTGATCTCGTCGAAGATGGTCGAGACGATCAGCTCGATGTCGCGGCTCATCAAATGCGGGTTTGCGTTCGCCAGGTCGGCGATCAGCTCGGATCGGGTCATGCTCTGGCTACGCGTGGGGGTGGTCGCGGAGGCAGGAACGATGCCGGAGGCGGCTCGAGAGGTCAAGGAAGCGAGCGGGGTCCCGACCAGATCGCCCAGGCGCCGGGCGTGACCTCGCCCCAAAGCGCGGTGTGCAGGCCGAGCAGGGCGGCGCCGAACGTGCGCTGATACAGGCTGCGGGTGTCGACATCGTGGACCGGGAGCGTGTCGGAGATGCCGTGCTGCTTGGCGAGCCAATTGCGCGCTTCAGGTTCGCCGCCGATTTCGTCGACCAGGCCGAGCGCCTTGGCCTGGCGGCCGGTGTAGGCGCGGCCATCGGCGAGCTTGCGGACGGCGTCGACGTCCAGGTGACGAGCTTGGGCGACCATGGCGATGAACTGCTCGTACATGTCTTGCACCAGGCCGTTGAGGTAGGCGCGGCCTTCCGGGGTGAGCGGACGAGTCAGGCTCGGCTGATCTTTCAGCGGGCCGGAGGTGATGGCTTGCGGGTCGACGCCGAGCTTGCCGAGCAGGCCGGAGAACTCGGCCGTCTCGAGGATGACACCAATGGAGCCGGTGAGCGTAGCGTCGCGCGCGAAAATGCGCTCGGCGGGAAGGGACACCATGTAGCCGGCCGAGGCGGCGGTGCCGCGCATGACGGTGACGACCGGCTTGGCGGCGGCGACCTGCTTGAGCACGTCATGCAGGCTCTCGCCGCCGGCGACGGAGCCGCCGGGGCTGTCGACGGAGACGATGACGGCCGGGACGGAGCGGTCTTTGGCGAGGGCCGAGACGGCTTCGAGGAACTTGCGGTCGTCGGTGATCACGCCGGTGACGTTGACGCGGGCGAGATGTCGGCCGCCCGCGCGCAGGTCGGGGAGGGTCAGGAACGCGACCGCGCCGAGCACGGCGAGCACGGCGACGACGCGCCAGAAGTTCAGGCGGCGCTTGAGACGCCGCCGGTCGACCAGGAGGTCAGCTTCGAGCACTCAGGTTCCTGCGAGTGAGCCGGCCCCGCTCCGTCCTCAACGCGAGATCGGAGCGGGGCCGATGGACGTCAGACGTCGCTGGACTGCTGGTTGCGGCGACGGATGGCGGCGCCGAGGATGTCGCCCAGGGAGGCGCCGCTGTCGGCGGTGCCAAAATCCTGGATCGCCTGCTTGTCCTCCTCCATCTCGCGGCCCTTGATGGTCAGGTTCAGCTTGCGGGCGGCGCGGTCGATCGCGGTGACCTTGGCGTCCACCTTCTCGCCGACGGCGAAGCGCTCGGGCCGCTGGTCGCCCTTGTCGCGGGCGAGCTCGGTGCGGCGGATGAAGCCGGAGAGGACCTCGTCGACCTTGACCTCGATGCCGTTGGCCTGGACCGCGGTGACGACGCAGGTGACGACGTCGTTCTTGTGGACGCGGCTGAGCACGCCGGCGGCCGGGTCGTCATGCAGCTGCTTGATGCCGAGGGAGATGCGCTCCTTCTCCACGTCGACGTCGAGCACCTTGGCCTGCACGACCTGACCTTTTTCGAACTTGGCGATCGCCAGCTCGCCGGGCTCGTCCCAGGAGAGGTCGGACATGTGGACCATGCCGTCGATGTCGGCGCTGATGCCGACGAACAGGCCGAACTCCGTGATGTTGCGGATTTCGCCCTCGACCGTGCTGCCGACCGGATGGTCGTCGGCAAACTGGTCCCACGGGTTGCGCTGGACCTGCTTGAGGCCGAGCGAGATGCGGCGCTTGGAGCTGTCGACGTCCAGCACCATGACCTCCACCTCCTGCGAGGTGGAGACGATCTTGCCGGGGTGGACGTTTTTCTTGGTCCAGCTCATCTCGCTGACGTGGACCAGGCCCTCGACACCGGGTTCCAGCTCAACGAAGGCGCCGTAATCGGTGATGTTGGTGACCCGGCCGGAGTAACGGGCGCCCGGCGGGTATTTGACGGTGACGCCGTCCCACGGGTCGGCTTCGAGTTGCTTCATGCCGAGGCTGATCCGCTGGGTCTCGGAGTTGAAGCGGATCACCTGGACGCGGACCTGCTGACCGATCTGCAGCGCCTCGCTCGGATGGTTGATACGGCGCCAGGCGATGTCGGTGACGTGGAGCAGGCCGTCGACGCCGCCGAGGTCGACGAAGGCGCCGTAGTCGGTGATGTTCTTGACCACGCCGTCGAGGATCATGCCTTCCTTGAGGCCTTGGATCAGCTCGCTGCGCTGCTCGGCGCGGGTCTCTTCGAGGACGGCGCGGCGGGAGACGACGATGTTGCCGCGGGCGCGGTCCATTTTGAGGATTTGGAACGGCTGCGGGGTGCCCATCAACGGGCCGACGTCGCGGACCGGGCGGATGTCAACCTGGCTTCCGGGCAGGAACGCGACGGCGCCGCCGAGGTCGACGGTGAAGCCGCCCTTGACCCGGCCGTAGATCGTGCCGTTCACCCGCTGCTGCTGCTCGAAGGCGCGCTCGAGATTGGTCCAGGCCTCCTCGCGGCGGGCCTTCTCGCGCGAGAGCACGATGGCGCCGTCACGGTCCTCATAGCGCTCGACATAGAGCTCGATGTTGTCGCCGGGCTTGACCTCGGGCTTCTGGCCGGGAGCGGCGAACTCCTTCAGCGCGACGCGCCCTTCGCTCTTCAGGCCGACATCGACGATGGCGTATTCGTCGGTGAGGCGGACGACGTGGCCGGTGACGACGGAACCTTCGAAGCCTGCGTCGCGGCCGAGCTGCTCATCAAGCAGCGCGGCGAAGTCTTCCATGCCGTGGGCGGAGGAGTGGTCCTGGAGGGCGGCGGCGGACGATGCCATGTGGTATGCGGTTTCCTGTGATGGGTCCGGCCGGGAAGCCGGAAACATGATGTGCGCGGCCGGTTGGGCAGCGGCTACCCGCGTTGCGGGCTGGTTGAACGACAACACGCCCGTGCCGGAGGCAGGGCGTCTCGCACGCGATCGCGCGTGGGAGAGATACGCTTCGCGTTCCGCGAGTCAAGCGAAACGTGGGTTGCGGGGCGGTCGACGAACTGCCCGTCTGGCTCAGGGGCCAGCTTGGCCGCGACCTCGGCAACGTGCCGCCGACGGCGCCTTCGAACTCGTTGCCGGTGGATTGGCGGGAGCCGTCGCCCGCGGCTGGCTGGCCGCCGGTCTGCCCCGCTAAATTCCCCGTTGCGAGTCACTTGGCATAGGGCAGCCGGTGCCGATGATCGCGTAATCGCGCTCATTGGTGGGCTCTCGGCGGCCACTCCTGGTCCCTGTGGTGGGCTGGTGGGCGGTGACGGGTTCGAACCGCCGGCCCTCTCGGTGTAAACGAGACGCTCTACCGCTGAGCTAACCGCCCGTCCCATCGTTTAGCTGGGTGGACCCCCGGGTCAAGCCCGGGGGTGACGCGTGCTGGCGAGGTGAGGCCCCCGGGTCAAGTCCGGGCGTGGCGGGACTAGTGAGGGAGTGAGACCTCGGGCTGAACCGTCGGAACGGGAGGGTCCGGGGGTTCAATCCACTCGATCGGCTCGGGCTTGTGGCTCAGCGCCTGGTTGATCACCTCGTCCACATGGGCGACGGGGATGATCTTGAGGTGCTTCTTCACGCCCTCCTCGATCTCGGCCAGGTCCTTCTCGTTGTCCTTCGGGATGAACACGGTGGCGATCCCGGCCCGAAGTGCGGCGAGCAGCTTCTCCTTCAGCCCGCCGATCGGCAGCACCCGGCCGCGCAGCGTGATCTCGCCGGTCATCGCCACGTCCTTGCGGACGGGGATGCCGGTCATGACGGAGACGATGCTGGTGGCCATCGCGATGCCGGCGGACGGGCCGTCCTTGGGCGTCGCACCTTCGGGGACGTGGACGTGGATGTCCTTCTTCTCGAACAGGTTCGGCTTGATGCCGAACGTGATGCCGCGACTGCGCACGTAGCTCAGCGCGGCCGACACGCTCTCCTGCATCACGTCGCCGAGCTTGCCGGTGTGCTTCACCTGGCCCTTGCCGGGCAGCATGACGCTCTCGATGGTCAGGATCTCGCCGCCGACCTCGGTCCAGGCCAGGCCGGTGACGACGCCGACCATGTCCTCCGCCTCGGTCTCGCCGTAGCGGAACCGGCGCACGCCCGCGTATTTCTCGAGGTTCTTGCGGGTGATCGCGACCTTCTTGGTCTTTTTGGTGACGATCTCCTTGACCGCCTTGCGGGCGACGTTGGCGATCTCGCGCTCCAGGTTCCGCACCCCGGCCTCGCGCGTGTAGTAGCGCACGAGGTCACGCAGCGCGTCCTCAGAGAGCGACCACTCCTCTTTCTTCAGACCGTTGGCTTCGGCCTGCTTGGCGATGAGGTGGCGCTTGGCGATCTCGACCTTCTCGTCCTCGGTATAGCCGGGGATGCGAATGATCTCCATCCGGTCCAGCAGGGGCTGCGGCATGCGCAGGCTGTTGGCCGTGGTGATGAACATCACGTCCGACAGGTCGTAGTCGACCTCCAGGTAGTGGTCCGCGAAGGTGGAGTTCTGCTCCGGGTCGAGCACCTCGAGCAGGGCGGAGGACGGGTCGCCGCGCCAGTCCGCGCCGAGCTTGTCGATCTCGTCGAGCAGGAACAGTGGGTTGCTGGTCTTGGCCTTCTTCATGCCTTGGACGACCTTGCCCGGCATGGAGCCGATATAGGTGCGCCGATGGCCGCGGATCTCGGCCTCGTCGCGCACGCCGCCTAGCGACATGCGGACGAAGTTGCGACCAGTGGCTTTGGCGATGGAGCGGCCGAGGCTCGTTTTGCCGACGCCGGGTGGGCCGACGAGGCAGAGGATCGGGCCCTTGATCTTCGGGCTGCGTGACTGGACCGCCAGGTATTCGAGGATGCGCTCCTTTACCTTGACCAGGCCATAATGGTCGGCGTCGAGGACGCGCTCGGCCTCGTTGACGTCGTTGCTGACCTTGCTGCGCTTCTTCCAAGGGATGCTCAGCATCCAGTCGAGGTAGTTGCGCACCACCGTGGCCTCGGCGCTCATCGGGCTCATGGTCCGGAGCTTCTTCAGCTCCGCCAAGGCCTTTTCACGCGCTTCCTTGGTGAAGCGGGTCTTCTTGATGCGATCCTCGAGCTCGGCGGTCTCGTCCTTGCCGTCCTCGCCCTCGCCCAGTTCCTTCTGGATCGCCTTGAGCTGCTCGTTGAGGTAGTACTCGCGCTGCGTCTTCTCCATCTGCCGCTTGACGCGGTTGCGGATGCGCTTCTCGACCTGCAGGACGCCGATCTCGCTTTCCATGTGGGCGAAGACGCGCTCGAGACGGTCGCTGACGCGGGCGGCCTCGAGCAGCTCCTGCTTCTCGGCGATCTTGAGGTTGAGATGGGCGGAGATGGTGTCGGCGAGCTTCGAGGGCTCCTCGATCTGATTCAGGGAGACCAGGACTTCCGGAGCGATCTTCTTGTTCAGCTTGATGTACTGCTCGAACTGGCCGACCACGGTGCGGCCGAGCGCCTCCAGCTCCTTGGCGTCGCCGCCCTCGTCCGGCATCTCGCGGACGTGAGCTTCGAAATAGGCTTCGGTGTCGGCGAAGCGGGTGATCGCGGCGCGGCGGCCGCCCTCGACCAGCACCTTCACGGTACCGTCGGGCAGCTTTAGGAGCTGCAGGATGGTGGAGACGGTGCCGACGCGGAAGATGTCTTCGGCGCCGGGGTCGTCCTGGGTGGCGTTCTTCTGCGCGACCAGGAGGATCTGCTTGTCGTCGCGCATCACCGCTTCGAGGGCGCGGACAGACTTCTCGCGGCCGACGAAGAGCGGGACGATCATGTGCGGAAAAACCACGATGTCGCGCAGCGGCAGCACGGCCAGCGGCTCGGCGGAGGTGGTGCGCGGACTCTGGGGCCGCTGCGTGTCAGTCATCGAGACCTCCTTGTAGGGGACAGTCGGTCGGCCGAAGCGCCCATGGTGGCACGCCTGGCCCGACTTGCGGATAGAACCCCGGAAAGCTGCCCGGCGGCTCCGTTCAGGATATCGTCACCGTTCTCGCCTGGCGCAAGATGGGCGGGGTGGGGGTCAGGCCCCGCCCTCCGCACGCTCCTTGCCGTAGGTGAACAGGGGGTTGGCGCGGCTTTCGGCGACCTCACGGTTAATGATCACCTCTTCCACGCCGTCCAGCCCGGGCAGATCGAACATGGTGGACAGCAGGATGGACTCCATGATCGACCGCAACCCGCGCGCCCCGGTCTTGCGGGCGATCGCGCGCGTCGCCACGGAGCGTAGCGCATCCTCGGTGAAGGAAAGCTTTACGCCCTCCATCTCGAACAGCCGGGCGTACTGCTTGACCAGCGCGTTCTTGGGCTTGGTCAGGATCTCGACCAGCGCGCCCTCGTCCAGGTCCTCGAGGGTGGCCACCACCGGCAAGCGGCCGATAAACTCCGGGATCAGGCCGAATTTGAGCAAGTCCTCGGGCTCAACCTCGCGCAGGATGGCGCCGGTGCGGCGGTCGTCCGGGTCGCGCACGTCGGCGCCGAAGCCAATTCCGGAGCCCTTGCCGCGCGCGCCGATGATCTTCTCCAGGCCGGAGAACGCGCCGCCGCAGATGAACAGGATGTTGGTCGTGTCGACCTGCAGGAATTCCTGCTGCGGGTGCTTGCGGCCGCCCTGTGGCGGCACCGAGGCGACGGTGCCCTCCATGATCTTGAGCAGCGCCTGCTGTACGCCCTCGCCGCTGACGTCGCGGGTGATGGAGGGGTTGTCGGACTTGCGGCTGATCTTGTCGACCTCGTCGATGTAGACGATGCCGCGTTGGGCGCGTTCGACATTGTAATCGGCCGACTGGAGCAGCTTGAGAATGATATTCTCGACGTCCTCGCCGACGTAACCCGCCTCGGTCAGCGTGGTCGCGTCGGCCATGGTGAAGGGGACGTCGAGGATGCGGGCCAGGGTCTGGGCGAGCAGGGTCTTGCCGGAGCCGGTCGGGCCGACCAGCAGGATGTTGCTCTTGGCGATCTCGACGTCGTTGTTCTTGGCGCCGTGGGCGAGCCGCTTGTAGTGGTTGTGGACGGCGACGGAGAGCACGCGCTTGGCGTGGGCCTGGCCGATGACGTAGTCATCGAGGACCTTGCAGATCTCCTTGGGCGTGGGGACGCCGTCGCGTGACTTGACGAGGTGTGTCTTGTGCTCCTCGCGGATGATGTCCATGCAGAGCTCGACGCACTCGTCGCAGATGAAGACAGTCGGGCCTGCGATCAGCTTGCGCACTTCATGCTGCGACTTGCCGCAGAAAGAGCAGTAGAGTGTGTTCTTGGAGTCCGGTGACTTACTCATGGACACTCCGGCCCCGCGCGACGGGGGCAAGCCAAGGAAAGATTAGACCTCACGGACTGGTGGGACAAGCATGTTGCCTGCCCGCCGGCGAGGCCGGGGAGAAGGCTGGCACAGATGTGCCCGGTGTCGCGGAATTACAACGCCGGGACGCGGGTTCCTCCCGCCTAGCTCTTCTGCGACTTCGGCGTGGTCGGGCGGTTCTCGACTACCTGGTCGACCAGGCCGAACTCGCAGGCCTCCTCGGCGGACATATAGGCGTCGCGTTCCAGCTTCCGCTCGATCGATTCGACGGGCTGGCCGGTGTGGCGGTGGTAGATCTCGTTAAGGCGCCGGCGGAGATGGAGGATCTCGCGGGCCTGAATCTCGATGTCGGAGGCCTGGCCTTGCGCGCCGCCACTCGGCTGGTGGACCATAACGCGGGCGTTGGGCAGGGCGTAGCGTTTGCCGGCGGCGCCGGAGCAGAGCAGGAGGCTGCCCATGCTGGCGGCCTGGCCGACGCAGACGGTGCTGACCGGGCTGCGGACGTATTGCATGGTGTCGTAGATCGCGAGGCCGGCGGAGACCACGCCGCCGGGGCTGTTGATATAGAAGCTGATGTCCTTGCTCGGGTTGTCGCTCTCGAGAAAGAGGAGCTGGGCGCAGATCAGCGAGGCGACCCCGTCGAACACCGGGCCGGTCAGGAAGATGATGCGCTCTTTGAGCAGGCGCGAGTAGATGTCGAACGAGCGCTCGCCGCGGGCGGTCTGCTCGATCACCATCGGCACCAGCGTGTTGCCATAGACCTCGACCGGGTCGCGATCTCTCATAGGAAGCGCATCCTTCAAGCGAAGCTTTCTACATAGGCAGGGGAGCGGGCAGGGTCCAGCACAGCGCGGCCCGGCTGCTTGGCCGGGTTTCGCGGGTCAGGACTCGGCGGCGACCTCGGCCGGGGCCGCGTCTGTGGTCAAGGCGGGCGCGGGCGGTTCCGCGGCGAGCTCGTCGGGGGTCGCGGTGCGGTCCTCGACCTGGGCCAGTTCGAGGATGAAGTCGATCACCTTGTCCTCGAAGATCGGGCCGCGCAGGCCTTCGGCGGCTTGCGGGTTCTTGCGGAAGAACTCCATCACCTGCTGCTCCTGGCCCGGGTAGCGCCCGGCCTCGGCGCGCATGGCGCGGGTCATCTCGTCATTCCCGACCTGGATGCCGTTGACCCGGCCGATCTCCGAGAGCAGCAGGCCGAGGCGGACCCGGCGCGCGGCGATGGCGCGATATTCCTCTTTAAGTGTGTTCTCGTCCTTGCCGCGGTCCTCCTCATCGAGCTTTCCGGCCTTGAGGTCGGGCTCGACGCGATGCCAGATCGCGTCGAACTCGGCGTCGACCATGCTCTGGGGCGCGGGGAAGGTCGCGGCGCCGGCGAGCGCGTCCAGCAGCTCGCGCTTGACGCGCATGCGGCTGAGCCCGTCGTATTCGCGCTGGATCTGCGAGGCGATGAGCTTGCGCAGTTCCTCCATGTTCTCGAAGCCGAGCTTTTCGGCCAGCGCGTCGTCGAGCGGGACCGGCTTGGGCTGCTCCAGTTTCTTGGCGGTGACCTCGAAGGTGGCGGCTTTCTCGGCGAGGTCCTTGGCATGGTAGGTCTCGGGGAAGGTGACGTGGACCTCCCGCTGCTCGCCGGGGCGCATGCCGACCATCCCTTCGGAGAAGCCGGGGATGAAGCCGCCGCCGCCGATCTCGACCGCCATGTCGGTGCCGGTGCCGCCGGCGAAGGCGACGCCCTCGACTTTGCCCACGAAGTCGATCGTGAGTGTGTCGCCGGTCTGCGCGCCGCGGTCTTCGGTAATCGGCTCCAGCTCGCGCTGGCGGCGGGCGATCTCCTCGACGGCCTTGTCGATAGCCTCCTCGCTCGGGGTCGCCTTGAGGCGTTGCACGGTTATTGACCCGAACTCGGGCATGGTGATCTCGGGGAGCAGCTCCAACTCGACGGTGAACTGGAGGTCCTGCTTGTCCTCCAGTTGGGTCACGTCGACCTTGGGCTGGGTGGCGGCGCGCAGGCCGCGGTCGGTGAGGACCTGCTGGGTGGCGGCGTTGACGCTCTCCTCCAGCACTTCGGACATCACCGCGGTGCCGAAGCGCTGGCGGACGACGGACATCGGCACCTTGCCGGGGCGGAAGCCGGGGAGACGGACGGTCTTGCCGATCTCGGCTAGACGCTTGCTGCGCTTCTCCTCGAGGTCCGAGGCGGGCACGGTGACGGCGAAGCCGCGCTTGAGCCCTTCGGAGAGCGTCTCGGTAACCTGCATGACCCCGTCCTCAACCTTTCAAACTGTCTGGTGCGGGCGGAGGGACTTGAACCCCCACGGCTTGCGCCACCAGAACCTAAATCTGGCGTGTCTGCCAATTTCACCACGCCCGCGTGTGCAAGGGGCGGCGTGTAGCGCGGCTCCCTCCCAACAGCAAGGATGCGGGGATGCGCGCGGGGGCGGGGCTTGCTACTCTGGCCGTCATGGCGACAGAATGCGAAATCCTGATCATCGGTGGCGGCCCGGCGGGCTCGACCGCGGCGGCGACGCTGGCGGCGCGAGGGCGGGACGTGATCCTGCTGGAGCAGGAGCGCCACCCGCGGTTCCGGATCGGCGAATTGTTGCTGCCGCTGAACACGGCGATCTTTGACCGGCTCGGGATCCGCGAGCAGGTGGCGGCCATCGGCGTGCACAAGCCGGGGGCGGAGTTCGTCTCCGACGCGACCGGGAAGGCGGTGCAATTCTCGTTCGCGGAGGGGCTGGACCGCCGCTACACCTCCTCCTGGCAGGTGCCGCGGGCGCCGTTCGACGCAGCTGCTGTTCCGGACCGCGGTGGCGCAAGGGGCGCGCATGCACGGGAGGGGACCAAGGTGACCGCCGTGACGGTTCGACCGGCATGGCGGGCGGGCGCGGGTCGAGGCGCGGGGGCCCGACGGGGACGTCGAGGTGTATGCCCCGCGGCTTCGTGCTGGACGCGTCGGGGCGGGACACGTTCCTCGGGCGGCAGTTCCGGCGGCGAACGGCCAACAAGCACAACAACACGGCGGCGGTATTCGCGCATTTCCGCGGGGTGGAGCGGCGCTCGGGCGAGCTCGACGGCTATATCAGCGTGCATCTGGCCGAGGATGGCTGGTTCTGGCTGATCCCGCTGCCGGACGACGTGATGAGCGTCGGCTTCGTCGGCAATCCCTCGGCGTTCAAGGGGCGGCGGGGCAGCCCGCGCGACCTGTTGCTGCGGCGGATCGCGGAGAGCCCGACCGTGTCGGCACGGATGTCGGGCGCCGAGATGATCTCGGACGTGACCGGGACGGGCAACTACTCTTACACGACCGACCGCGCCCATGGCGACGGCTACCTGCTGCTCGGCGACGCGTTCGCCTTTCTGGACCCGGTGTTCAGCAGCGGCGTGCTGCTGGCGATGACGTCCGGCGAGATGGGGGCGGCGGTGGCAGAGCAGTGGCTGGAGAATCCGGCGCGCGGCCGGGCGGCGGCGCGGCGGATGGAGCGAGAGATTCGGCACGCGATGGGCCGGCTTTCCTGGCTGATCTACCGGATCAACACGCCGGCGCTGCGCTGGCTGTTCATGAGCCCGGCGAACGGGCTGCGGATGCGGGACGGGCTGGTCAGCCTGCTCGCGGGCAATTTGCGGGCGCAGCCCGGGCAGCGCGATGCCGGTGCTGGCATTCAAGTCGACCTATTACGTGTGCTGCGCTGCCCGCGCCGGGCTGCTAGCGGAACGGCTCGCCCGGGTCAGCGCCAGCACCAAATTGTCAGCCAGCTCGGGGGGGCCGCGCCCGCCGCCCGCCGAGTGAGGCGCGGCGGCAGGTCTAGTGGAGGACGCCGAAGATCCACAGCAGCAGGATGATCGGGATCGGAATACCGATGAGCCAGAGCAGGATGCCGCGCACCGAGATCGCCTTTCGTGGTTGCGCGGTTAACGCCTGTTAATCCGTGGCAGTTTCCGATTCCGGACCGAAAGGGGCGGAATCGTTGCGCGGCGGTCTCGGCGCGGCGGCGAATCCGGCCGAGGCGGCCGACCCCGGCGAGGCGGCGGTCCAGGAATTCCAGGGTGCGCTCGTCGTCCGGGCTGTCGTCGCGCAGCCAGAAGAGCAACGTGGCGCTGTAGACGCCGGCGAGGATGGCCCGCTTGCGTGTACCAGCTGAAGTCGGCGGAGGCGTCGCCGGCGGCGTGCCAGATGCGCGTCGACGGTGCGGGCGGGGGTGCGGGCGGCGAGCGCGGCGTTGCCGGGCATGCTGAGCACGCCGAGGGCGCGGCGCACGGCGTCCTTGTAGGGGCGGTTCTGCTCCAGGCGGAGGGCGACGATGGCGCGAACCCGCGCGGGCAGCGCGCAGCGCCGAGATGTCCTGCGCGGCGGCCCGGCTTCCATGCGGCGGTCGGCCCAGTCGACATAGGCCTCGATGATGTCGAGCGGGCCGCCGGGGAACAGCAGGTCAGCGTCCGGCCCGGCGGCGGCGAGCAGGGTCGCCATCGTCCAGCCGGTGTCGGCGACGCGCGGCAGCATCGCCTCGATGGCGGCGTCGCGCTCCGGGCTGCGCTCCGGGGTGGCGATCACGACGGGGCGCCCGGAGCGAGGGCGCGCGCCAGCTCCTCGCTGAAGCCGAACAGGCGGAAGTCGGTCATGCGCATGGGGTAGAGGATCCCGTCAAGGTGGTCGTATTCGTGCTGCACGACGCCGGCGTGGAAGCCGCTGGCGAAACCGCCCACCGGAGCGCCTTCGGTGTCGACGCCCACGATAGCGCAGCCGGACGCGGCGCGGGACGGCGGCGCGCAGGCCGGGGATGGAGAGGCAGCCCTCCCAGCGGAGCGTCATCTCGTCGTCGAGCAACTCGAGCTCCGGGTTGATGACGACTGTGTTGCCCATTTCGCCGTCGCCCTCGGCCGGGACGGTGCGGCCGGGCGGGACACGGAAGACGAACAGGCGCAGCGGAACATGGACCTGCGGGGCGGCGAGCCCGGCGCCGGACGCGTCCTCCATGGTCTCGATCATGTCGCGCGACGAGGCGGCGGATCTCCGGGGCGCCGGGGTCGGCGACGGGTTCGGCGCGTGCCGAGCAGGACCGGGTGGCCCATGCGGGCGATCTTCAGGATGGCCATGCGGCAGATATGGGCGAAGCGGGGGTCCGGGAAAGGCTTTCGCTCGCGGGGCGGGCCGTGGTAAGGAGGGTTTTCCGCAGCGGGTTCCGGTGCGGATCCCTTTATCACGCCCCCGAGCGGGGCTCAGCGAGCAGGAGATGGCCGGCAAGTGCAGGTTCTGGTCCGTGACAACAACGTAGATCAGGCGCTCAAGGCGCTGAAGAAGAAGATGCAGCGCGAGGGCGTGTTCCGCGAGATGAAGCTGCGCCGTCACTACGAGAAGCCGTCGGAGCGGCGCGCGCGCGAGGCCGCCGAGGCGGTGCGACGGGCCCGCAAGATGGAGCGCAAGCGGCTGGAGCGCGAGGGCTTCTAAGCCCGCGCGAGCGCTTGCTCGCGCAAACGCGATGTGAAATCGCGGCGCCTGAATGTTGCGCTGCGCCAAATTGTCGCCGCGATTGCGGGATAAGTCTCAAATCGTCATTTGGGAGTTCCCGGCAAATGCGAATCGCGCAAATCGCTCCGCTGCACGAGGCGGTGCCTCCGAAGCTGTATGGCGGCACGGAGCGAGTGGTCTCCTATCTCACCGAAGAGCTGGTGGCGCTCGGCCACGATGTGACGCTGTTCGCGTCCGGCGACTCGGTGACCTCCGCCAAGCTCGAGCCGATCTGGCCGCGCGCGCTGCGGCTCGACCCGGCGATCCGCGACCCGATCGCGCCGCACATGCTGCTGATGGAAGCGGCGCGGCGGCGGGCGGACGAGTTCGACGTGCTGCATTTCCACATGGATTACTGGTCGTTCAGCCTGTTCGGCCGGCAGCGCACGCCGTTCGTGACCACGATGCACGGCCGGCTCGACCTTGCCGGAGCTGCAGCCGGTGTTCAGCACCTTCCCGCACGTGCCGGTGGTCTCGATCTCCGACGCGCAGCGGCGGCCGCTGCCGCAGGCGCGCTACGTGGCGACGGTCCATCACGGGCTGCCGGAGAATGCTGCTGACGCCGCAGGACAAGAAACCGGAGTACCTGGCGTTCCTGGGCCGGATCGCGCCCGAAAAGGGGCCGGACAAGGCGATCCGGATCGCGCGGGCTGCGGCATCCCGCTCAAGATCGCGGCCAAGGTGGACCGGGTCGACCAGGTCTATTTCGAGACGGTGATCCGGCCGATGCTGGCCGATGGCGGCGTCGAGCTGATCGGCGAGATCAACGACGCGCAGAAGCCGGACTTTCTGTCGGGCGCGGTCGGGCTGCTGATGCCGATCGACTGGCCGGAGCCGTTCGGCCTGGTCATGATCGAAGCGATGGCGTGCGGCACGCCGGTGATCGCGTTCAACCGTGGCTCGGTGCCGGAGGTGGTCGAGCCCGGGCTGACCGGGTTCATCGTGGAGGACGAGGTCGGGCGCGATGGCCGCGGTGAATGGGTTGGCGAAGCTCGACCGCGGCCGGGTCCGGGCGCGGTTCGAGGAGCGGTTCACGGCGCGGCGGATGGCGGAGGACTATCTTTCCATCTACCGGACCCTGGCCGGCGAGCAGCGTTCGGTGCTGCGGGCCGTGGTGGGCTAGCGCGGCGTTCTAGCTGGCAACCTCCTCCCGCGTAGGGTTCGCCCGGACGCGGGAGGATGGCGCCGATGGCCGAGATCATTCCTTACCTGTTCGTGCGCGACGTGGGGCAAGCGCTCGACTTCTACACACGTGCGTTCGGGTTCGCGGAGGAGATGCGGACCGGCACGCCGAGCGGCGGTGTTCATGCGCAAATGCAGCTCGGCCGGAGCACCGTGATGATGGGACAGGGCGGCGAGAGCCACGGCTTCGGGGCGCCGTTGGGCAGCCCAAGCACGATGGGCGTGTTTGTCTGGGTCAGCGATGTCGATGCGCACTACGCGCGGGCAGCCGAGTTTGGCGCCAAGATCGAGCATCCGCCGCGGGACGAGTTTATGGCCGGACCTACACGGCGCGCGACCTGGACGGCCATCCCTGGTTCTTCGCCACCCCGAAGAAGCAGGGCTAGAGCCTCGTCATCGCGGGGCTCAGACGCTGTCACCCGAGGCGATGCGATTCGCCGCTGACCGGGTCTAGTGCCCGAGCGCTTGGACGATCTCGTCGGTCATCTTCTTGGCGTCGCCGAACAGCATCATGGTGTTGGGGCGGAAGAACAGCTCGTTCTCCACCCCCGCGTAGCCGGAGGCCATGGAGCGCTTGACGAACAGGACCGTGCGGGCCTTCTCCACGTCCAGGATCGGCATGCCGTAGATCGAGGATTTGGGGTCGGTCTTGGCGGCCGGGTTGGTGACGTCGTTGGCGCCGATGACGTAGGCGACGTCGGCGGTGCTGAACTCGCTGTTGATCTCCTCCAGCTCGAACACCTCGTCGTAGGGGACGCTGGCCTCGGCGAGCAGCACGTTCATGTGGCCGGGCATGCGGCCGGCGACCGGGTGGATGGCGTATTTGACCTCGACGCCCTCCTTCTTGAGCGTGTCGGCCATCTCGCGCAGCGAGTGCTGGGCCTGAGCGACCGCCATGCCGTAGCCGGGCACGATGATGACCTTGGAGGCGTTCTTCATGATGAACGCGGCGTCATCGGCGTTGCCGGAGCGGACCGTGCGGTCGGTGGCGGCCGCGGCTCCGCCCGCGGCCGCCGAGGTGTCGGTGCCGAAGCCGCCCAGCAGCACGTTGAGGATGCTGCGGTTCATGCCCTTGCACATGATGTAGGACAGGATTGCGCCGGAGGCGCCGACCAGGGCGCCGGTGATGATCAGCGCCAGGTTTTGGATGGTGAAGCCGATGCCGCAGGCCGCCCAGCCGGAGTAGCTGTTCAGCATGGAGACCACGACCGGCATATCCGCGCCGCCGATCGGCAGGATCAGCAGGAAGCCGAGCGCCAGGGAGAGCAGGGCAATGAGCCAGAACACGATCTGGCTGCCGGTGGAAACGAAGGCGACGATCAGGATCAGCAGCAGGATGCCGAGGGCGAGGTTCAGCCAGTGCTGGCCGCGAAAGATCAGCGGCGCGCCCTTCATGATGCCCTGGAGCTTGGCAAACGCGATCAGCGACCCGGCGAAGGTGACCGCGCCGATCGCCAGGCCCAGCGACATCTCGACGAGCGACTGGGTGTGGATCGCGCCGGGTACGCCGATGCCGAATGCGGCGGGCGCATTGAGCGCCGCGGCGGCGACGAATACGGCGGCGAGGCCGACCAGCGAGTGGAAGGCGGCGACCAGCTGCGGCAGCGCGGTCATCTGGATGCGGCGCGCGACCAGGACGCCGATCGCGCCGCCAATGATGACGCCGAGCAGGATCAGCAGGTAGCCGACCGGCGACATGCCGCGCTGGGCGAGGGTCGCGACGATCGCGATCGCCATGCCGATCATGCCGAACATGTTGCCCTGCCGAGAGGTGACCGGGCTCGATAGGCCGCGCAGCGCCAGGATGAAGAGGACGGCGGCGACCAGGTAGACCAGGGAGGTGACGGAGGCGCTCACTTGCGGACCGCCTTCTTGTTGGACTGGAACATGGCCAGCATGCGTTGCGTCACGGTGAAGCCGCCGAAGATGTTCACGCTGGCGAGCGTCACGGCGAGAAAGCCGAAGACGGTGGCCCAGGCGCTGCCCGACAGGCCGACGGCGAGAATGGCGCCGACAATGATGACGGAGGAAATGGCGTTGGTGACCGCCATCAGCGGCGAGTGCAGCGCCGGCGTGACGTTCCAGACCACGTAGTAGCCGACAAAGCAGGCCATCAGGAACACGGCGAGCAGGTAGACGAACGGGGCGACCACCTGCGCGACCGGCTCAATGCCGGCGCCGGCCAGGCGGAGCTGGTCGGACAGGAGGGCGGCGCGCTCGGCGATGCGGAGCGCTTCGTCAGCGAGGGCGTTCGGGTCCATGGACGTTCTCCGTTAGGCCGCCTGCGCGGGCTGGAACTGGCCGTGCACGACCCGGCCACCGCGGGTCAGCATGGTGCCGCGGACGATCTCGTCGGTCTCGGGCAGGTTCGGCCGCTTGCGCTCCTTGTCCCAGAACGTGGACAGGAAGGTGAGCAGGTTGCGGGCGTAGAGGTTGCTGGCGGCGACGGCGATGCGGCCGGGCCAGTTGGACCAGCCGAGCACGCGCACGCCGCCCGGGGTCGTGATCGACTGGCCGGGAACGGTGGCGGCGCAGTTGCCGCCATTGTCGGCGGCGATGTCGACCACGACGCTGCCGGGCTTCATGCTGTCGACCATCGCCTGCGAGACGATCACCGGCGCCTTTCGGCCCTGCACCAGCGCGGTGCAGATCACCAAATCGTTCTTGGCGACGGTGGTCGCCATCAGCTCGGCCTGCTTCTGGCGGAAGGCGTCGGTCATCTCGCGGGCGTAGGCGCCGGTCTGGGCCGCGGTCTCCTCGTCCTCGACGCCGACGAAGCTGGCGCCGAGGGACTTGATCTCCTCCTTGGCGGCGGGGCGGACGTCGGTGGCGGAGACGATGGCGCCGAGGCGGCGGGCGGTCGCGATCGCCTGTAGCCCGGCCACGCCGGCGCCGATCACGAACACCCGGGCGGGCGGCACGGTGCCGGCAGCAGTCATCATCATCGGGAAGCCGCGCTCGAACGCGGCGGCGCCCTCGATGACGGCGCGGTAGCCGGCGAGGTTGGCCTGGCTGCTCAGCACGTCCATGCTCTGCGCCCGGGTGATGCGGGGCAGCAGTTCCATGGCGCCGACGTCGATCCCGGCCTGCGCCAGGTCGGCCACCAGCTCCGCATTGCCCCCGGCGCCGCTGATGCAGAGCAGCAGGGCGCCGCGCGGGATCTGGGCGCGGATCTCGGGCGGCGGAAGCTGGACGGCGAATACGATCTCGGCGCCGGCGAGCGCGGCCGCCGGGTCCGGCGCCAATTCCGCGCCGGCTGCCTGGAAGTCGGAGTCCGGGATGGACGAGGCCTGGCCGGCGCCGGCCTCAACCGCGACCGTCAGACCTAAGGCGACGAGCTTCTTAACCGTCTCCGGCGTCGCGGCCACGCGCGTTTCCGCCGCCGCACGTTCCTTGAGCACCGCGAGGCGCATGCGTCGTTTCCTCTCTTACCGGAAATTAAGATGCGACGGGCCTTTGCCGGCGCGCAAGGGGCCGATCGGCAGGGAGCGCGAGGATTGCGGCTTGCGCTCACGCCTTGTGGCCGTCTGAGCTACTCTGCCGAAGGTCTGTCGCGAGGTGAAGGCATGTCCCTGACCAAAGTTCTGTTCGGCCGGCGGCTCGCCAACCGGGAGGCGGAAGGGCGGAAGATCGGCTGGTTCGAGGGCGTGCCGGCGATGGGGCTGGACGGGCTGGGGTCTGCCTCCTACGGGCCGGAGGCGATGCTGACGGTGCTGGCGGTCACCGGGTCGGCGGGGTTGGCGGCAGTGGAGCCGATCACGGCGGGGATCTTGCTCCTGCTGGCGATCCTGTTCCTGTCGTACTGGCAGACGATCGCGGCGTATCCGAGCAATGGCGGGTCCTACACGGTGGCGCGCGAGAATCTGGGGCGCGATGCCGGACTGCTGGCGGCGGCGGCGCTGATGGTGGACTACATGCTGAACGTTGCGGTCGGAATCTCGGCCGGGGTTGGCGCGCTGACCTCCGCCGTGCCGCCCCTGCACGCATGACGCTCCCGCTGTGCCTGGCCGTGCTGGTCGTGATCACGGTGGTGAACCTGCGCGGGACCAAGGAGTCGGGGCTCGCGCTCGCGATGCCGACCTATCTGTTCATCGGTTCGCTGGGCTTCATCCTGCTGGCCGGGACCTGGTCGGCGTTGCACGGGGGCGGGCATCCGCATGCCAGTGATGCCGCCCCCGTCCGTCGCGCCGAGCGGGACGGAGACGGTCTCGATCTGGCTGCTGCTGCGCGCCTTTGCCGCCGGGTGCACGGCGATGACCGGGGTCGAGGCGGTGAGCAACGGCGTCAGCGCGTTTCGCGACCCGGCGGTGAAGGAGGCGCGCCGGACGCTGACGGCGATCTGCGTCGTGCTCGGGGCGCTGCTGCTGGGCATCGCTTACCTGGCCAACGCGTATGGCGTGATGGCGATGGACCAGACGCAGGAAGGCTATCAGAGCGTCATCTCGCAGCTGGTCGCGGCGGTGTGGGGCCGGGGATGGCTCTACTACGTGACGATCGGCAGCGTGCTGGCGGTCTTGTGCCTATCGGCGAACACGAGCTTCGTCGGCTTTCCCCGGCTGTGCCGGCAGGTGGCGAGCGACGGCTACCTGCCGAAGGCGTTCGCGGTCGCCGGTCGGCGACTGGTCTACACGGCGGGGATCCTGTTCCTGGCCGGTGGCGCCGGGGTGCTGCTGACCGTGTTCGGCGGAATCACGGACCGGCTGATCCCGCTGTTCGCGGTGGGCGCGTTCCTGGCGTTCACGCTGAGCCAGGCGGGGATGGTGGCGCACTGGCGACGCAAGGGACGGGGGCGACGCAAGGGGCGGCAAGCGGACCGGGTGCGGTTTGCGGTGAACGGGCTCGGGGCGGTCGCGACCGGGGCGGCGCTCCTCATCATCCTGCTCGCCAAGTTCACCGAGGGCGCCTGGATGACGATGGGGATCATCCCGGCCGCTTTTCTGATTCTGCGTGCCGTCCGGCGCTACTACGAGCGGTTCGATCGGCAGCTCCTGGTCGGGCGGGCGCGCCTGGCCGATCTGCGGCATCACGAGCCGCCGATCGTGCTGATCTCGATGGGGCGCTGGGACCGGATCGCGCAGCAAGCGGTTGGCTTTGCCGTGCGGCTGTCGCCGGATGTTACGGCGTTGCACTGCATGGACCTGGACGGGCCGGACGCGAAGGAGAGCGAGGCGCGGTTGCGAGCGGATTGGCGGCGCTGGGTCGAGGAGCCCGCGCGGCAGGCCGGGTTAGGGCCGCCCCGCCTGCTGGTCGAGCCTTCGCCCTATCGCAGCGTGCTCGCGCCGATGCTGCGCACCATCGAGCGGCTCCGCGACCTTTATCCTGGGCGAGCGATCGCCGTGGTGATCCCGACCTTGGTCGAGGCGCGGCCGTGGGAGATCCTGCTGCACACGCATCGGGAGCGGCGGCTGCGGAGTGCGCTGCTGCGGCATGGTGGGCCGGACCTGGCGATCGTCGCCGTGCCCTGGACGCTGGACGCGCCGAAGACGCGGGCGGTGATCGAGGAAGAGGAGCCGAGCGCGGCGTGACTCAGGATCATCGCTGGGCCGGACCGCAGCCGTCCTGTACAAAGCCGGTATGACCCGGCCCACCATCCTGCGAAACCGCCGAGGGCTACCGGCTGCACGCGGCCGCGCGGGGCGAGGGCTGGCGTCGCTGGGGCCCTTATCTCAGCGACCGGCAATGGGGCACGGTGCGCGAGGATTACAGCGCCGACGGCGATGCCTGGGACTATTTCCCGCACGACCATGCCCGCAGCCGGGCCTATCGCTGGGGCGAGGACGGGATCGCCGGCTTGGGCGACGAGCGGCTGCATTGGTGCCTGGGCATCGCGCTGTGGAACGAGCGCGACCCGATCCTGAAGGAGCGGCTGTTCGGCCTGACCAACGGCGAGGGCAACCACGGCGAGGACGTCAAGGAGCTCTATTACCACCTCGACGGCACGCCGACGCATTCGTACATGCGGATGCTCTACAAGTATCCGCAGGCGGCATTTCCCTACGAGCGAGCTGTTGCGGGAGAACAGGCGGCGCGGGACCGAGTGACCCGGAGTATGAGCTCGCCGATACCGGCGTATTCGCCGACAACCGATATTTCGACGTGGTCGTCGAATACGCCAAGGCGGCGCCGGACGACATCGCTGATGCAGGTCACCGTGGCCAACCGCGGGCCGGAGACGGCGCGCGCTCCACCTGCTGCCGCAGCTCTGGGCCCGCAACACCTGGAGCTGGGCCAACAGCCCGCGCCGGCCCGCTGCTCGGCTCGAGGACGGCGCGGTGTCGGCGCGGCATCCGCGGCTGCCGGACATGAAGCTCGAGCTGGACGGCACGCCGGCGAGTGGCTGTTCTGCGAAAACGAGACCAATGTGCGCCGGCTGTTCGGCGATCGGACGCGCCGGGCCCGTTCAAGGACGGGATCAACGATTGCGTGGTCGGCGGCGACCGCGGCGCGGTCAACCCGGCGCAGCGCGGCACCAAATGCGCCGCGCATCTGCGCTTCGACCTGCGCGCCCGGGCGGCAGCGCCGTGGCCCGGCTGCGGTTCCGCCCCGCCGAGCGGCAGAGCCCGGCGCCTTCGTCTATTTCGACGACCGGGTCGAGCAGCGCCGGGCCGATGCCGACGAGTTCTACGACGGCGCTGCAGGCCGAGATCGCCGACCCCGACGCGCGGCTGGTGCAGCGCCAGGCGCTGGCCGGCATGCTGTGGACCAAGCAGCTCTATCTGTTCGACGTCCGCCGCTGGCTCGACGGCGACCCGGCGCAGCCCAAGCCGCCGCCAGGCCCGCGACGCGCAACAGCGACTGGCGGCACCTGAACAACGCCGACATCATCTCGATGCCGGACAAGTGGGAGTATCCCTGGTACGCCGCCTGGGACCTGGCCTTCCACTGCGTCACCTTCGCGCTGATCGACCCGGAATTCGCCAAGGATCAGCTGCTGCTGATGCTGCGCGAGTGGTACATGCATCCGAACGGGCAGCTTCCGGCCTATGAATGGGCGTTCGGCGACGTCAATCCGCCGGTGCATGCCTGGGCGGCCTGGCGGGTCTATGAGATGGACCGCGACGCTGACCGGGGTCGCCGACCGCGCGTTCCTCGAGCGAGTGTTCCACAAGCTGCTGCTGAATTTCACCTGGTGGGTGAACCGCAAGGACGCCGAGGGCCGCAACGTGTTCCAGGGCGGGTTCCTCGGGCCTGGACAATATCGGCGTGTTCGACCGCTCCGCGCCGCTGCCGACCGGCGGCACGCTGGACCAGGCGGACGGCACCGCCTGGATGGCGATGTACACGCTGAACCTGCTGCGCATCGCGATGGAGCTGGGCGAGACCAACCCGGCCTACGAGGACATGGCGACCAAGTTCTTCGAGCATTTCCTCTACATCGCCGAGGCGATGACCGATCTCGGCGGCAACGGCGTCGGGCTGTGGGACGAGGAGGACGGGTTCTTCTACGACGTGCTGCGGCTGCCCGGACGGCCAGGTCGCGACCGATGCGGGTGCGCTCGATGGTCGGGCTGATCCCGATGCTCGCCGTCGAGGTGATCGACCCGAAGCTCATCAACGGCGCTGCCGGAGTTCGCCGCGCCGGCTGCGCTGGTTCCTGCGCTACCGGCCGGACCTGGCCGAGCTGATCTCGCGCTGGAACGAGCCGGGCGTGGGCGAGCGCAGCCTGCTCTCGCTGCTGCGCGGGCACCGGATGAAGATGCTGCTGCAGCGGATGCTGGACGAGGCCGAGTTCCTGTCGCCGCACGGCGTCCGCTCGCTGTCGCAAGGCGCACGAGCGGCGCCGTTCGTGTTCGAGCATGGCGGGCAGCGTACGAGCGTCGCACTACGTGCCCGGCGACTCGCGGACCAAGACTGTTCGGCGGCAATTCGAACTGGCGCGGCCCGGTCTGGATGCCGCTCAACGTGCTGCTGATCGAGGCGCTGCAGCGCTTCCACCCCTATTACGGCGACGATTTCAAGGTCGAGTGCCCGGTCGGCTCCGGGCGGATGTGCACGCTGGCCGAGGCGGCGGCCGAGGTGGCGGACCGGCTGGTGCGGCTGTTCCTGCGCGAGCGCGGACGGCGAGCGCCCGCCATGCGCGGCACCGCGAGCCGCGCGGCGCCGGGCCGGCGAGGACGCGGTCGCTGTTCCACGAGTTTTTCCACGGCGACACCGGCCGCGGCCTCGGCGCCTCGCACCAGACCGGCTGGACCGGCGCTGGTCGCGCTGCTGATCCAGGAAGGCTTTGGGGGCGCGCCGGCCGAAGCGAGCAAGCCGGCGCGTGGCAAGGCGGAGAGATGCCCGGGTTGTAGCCCGGGCATGACTGTAAGCGGCGCGGCGCAGCGGCGTCGCCGGTTGCGCTCGGCTTGTAGCGGCGGCAGGCGTCGCCGAAAGCCTCGAAGATGGCGCGGCTCGGCGGGTCGGTGGCCCAGTGCCACTCCGGATGGAACTGCACGCCGAAGGCGAACGCCGTCGGCGTCGCGGACCCGCACCGCTTCGACCGTGCCGTCCTCGGCGACCGCCTCGACCTCGAGCCCGTCGGCGACCCGGTCGATCGCCTGCTCGTGCAGCGAGTTCACCATCGATCGGTCTCGGCGCCGATCATCCGGCCAGCTCTCCCGCAGACGCGGACGGTGTGCTTGAGGCGGAACTGGTGATCGAGCTCGCCTTCCCCGGCGCGGTGGTCGGCGCGGCCGGTCGAGGAGATGCACCTGCTGATGCAGCGTGCCGCCCATGGCGACGTTCAGCTCCTGGATCCCGCGGCAGATCGCCAGCAGCGGCATGCCGCGGCGAGCGCCTCACGGGCGAGCGGCAGAGTCGTGCCGTCGCGGAACGGGTCGTGCTTGCCCGGGGTAAGCGACTCGTCGCCGCCGTAGAGCTCGGGATGCACGTTGCTCGGGCTGCCGGAGAGAAGCAGGCCGTCGAGACGGTCGAGCACGGCGAACATGGCGTCGCCGACCGGGGGCAGCAGCACCGGGATGGCGCCGGCGGCGCCCATCAGTGCCCGGCCGTAGCGGGTGGGCGTCGAATGCTGCGGCTCGCCGTTGATCAGCTTGGAGCAGGCGGGGACGCCGACGAGCAGCGGGGCGACTAGCGGGGCGACCAGGGGGGCGGACAGGGGCACGGGACGGAGACTCCGACAGCGGGACCGTCACGAACATATAACCGTTCGACCCGGGGAAGGTCAGCTCGACTGTCCGATGCGCCCTGCGTTCGTTGCAAGGGAGCCAGGGTTGAACGTGCTCAGGACGTCGCCGGTCTCAGGTGGTCTCGACGACGCGGTACGCAGTGCCGGTGTTGGCGGGGGCGGCGCCAGGATGGCTCCATGGAATGGTGCGGACCGACGCTTGCTTGCCCGCCCATTGGTCCAGCACCTGCATGCCGTTTGCGTCCTGACCGAGGTAGATGGCGGCGTGGCTGCTGCCGTCCGTGGCGTTCGCGTAACGGCTATTGGCGTTGAAGGTCGCGATCACGGTACCCGACGCGCAGGGCGGTGTTGCCCTGAACGGAAGCGCCGGCGGTCCACGTCACGGTCGGGCCGAGGCCGGGTTGGACCGCGCGCGCCAGGGCGACGCATTGCCCGTTGCCGATGCTTCGGCCGAGGAAGCCGGACAGGTTCGGGGCGGATGGCGCGGGGGTGGGGCAGCTCGGCGCCGGCAGCCGGGATTGCGGCGTCGAAATCGGGACGTCGACATCGGATGGCAGAACGGGGAGCGCGAACGTGGTGGGATCAGAGGCAGCGGATCGGGTCCGGTGCCGGTGCCAAGCATGCGCTGCTTCTCCGATCGCGAGCACCATCCCGTTCTGTGTCTCCCCAGGCTGGCTCTGAGCCATAGCGCCGTTTCGTTAACAAGGTGCTTATAGCTGCCGAGGTTACCCTCGTCCGCCGGCCAGCGGTGCGGCTTCGGGACAGCGCCGGAGGCGCAGCAGGGCGACGATGCCCAGCGCGGGTCCGATCGCCGGGGCGGCGAAGGCCGGGCCCCGGCCGGCGGCGGCGATCAGCACCGGCATCAGATGGATGCGCTGGGCAGCGTCAGCGCGAGGCCGAGGCAGGTCTGCACCGTCAGCGCCGTTTCGGTCAGGGCGGGCGGGGTCAGCTCGGCTACTGCAGCGGAGAATTGCGCGGAGTTGGCCACCACGGTCCGCCCCCAAACGAGGCAGAGCACGACCGTGGCCGCGGGGGCGGCCCCGAACAGCGGTCCGGCCAGGAGGCAGCAGGCGCCGGAGATGGCCAGCGCAGTGACGGCCACGCCACGCGCTCCCGCCGTCGGCAACGGCTTCCGCCATCGGGCCGAACGGGCGTAGCCTCCTCGCAACAGAGGAGGAGCGGCGCATGGCGGACCCGGTCTACAAGATCGTCGAGCTGGTCGGGACCTCGGAGGACAGCATCTCCGACGCGATCGACGTGGCCATCACGAAGGCGTCGCGCTCGCTGCGGCATCTCGGCTGGTTCGAGGTGCACCAGATCCGCGGCTCGGTCGCCGACGGCAAAGTCGGGCGCTATCAGGTGACGCTAAAGGCGGGCTTCACGCTGGAGGACGACAACACCGGGGAGTAGGGGCCGGGCCGCGGCCCGGCGGCTCAGTCCTTCTCGTCGTTGTCCGGCTCGACCTCGATGTCGGTGCCGATCGTGTCGGCGTCGTCCTCGAGGTCGGAGGTGTCCTCCAGCAC
Source organism: uncultured Alphaproteobacteria bacterium (assembly GCA_963708585.1). GTDB lineage: Bacteria > Pseudomonadota > Alphaproteobacteria > Acetobacterales > Acetobacteraceae > JAVVHH01. Next base: position 320,403 of record CAVPSW010000004.1, read on the forward strand.
GTCCTCCGCCTCCTCGTCGTCGGCGACCTCGACTTCCGTGTCGGCGTCCTCCAGGCCGGGCGCCGGGACTTTCTTGATCACGCGCTTGTCCTCGAGCACGTTGCCGCCGGCGCGGCGCAGGCGCGGCTGCTCGACCGGCTGCTCGGTGCCGCATTTCGGGCAGATCGCGGGGACTTTGTTCAGATCGTAGAAGCGGACCCCGTCGTTGACGCAGGTCCGCTTCGTGCCGAGTTCGGGCTTGGCCATCTCGTGGTCTCGAAGCTCCTCGGGGTACGGAAGGGCGCGGCCCATGCCACTGCCGGGCCGGCGCTGTCAAACGTGCTCCGCGGTCACATGGTAAGCGCGCCGGCATGGACCAAGCGCTTCGACCGCTCACGCGCGCCGCCCGGCCGGGCCGCTTTCGGGCGACGATCACGCGTGCCCGGCGACAAGAGCATCAGCCACCGCGCGCTGATGTTCGCGGGGCTGGCGGTGGGCGAGAGCCGGATCACCGGGCTGCTCGAGGGCGAGGACGTGCTGCGCACCGCGGCGGCGATGCGGGCGCTCGGCGCGGAGGTGGTGCGCGACGGCGAGGGGCGTCTGGCGGGTGGCGGGCCGCGGGGTCGGCGGGCTGCGCGAGCCGGAGGACGTGCTCGACATGGGCAATTCGGGCACGGCGGCGCGGCTGCTGTGCGGCATGCTGGCGACGCACGACCTCGTTCGCGGTCATGACGGGCGATGCGAGCCTGCGGCGGCGGCCGATGCGGCGGGTGACGGAGCCGCTGGCGCTGGCGGGGCGCAGTTCAGGTCGCGGGAGGGCGGGCGGCTGCCGCTTGCGATCCTCGGCGCGCGGGATCGCGATGCCGATCGAGTATCGGCTGCCGGTGGCGTCGGCGCAGGTGAAGTCGGCGCTGCTGCTGGCCGGGCTGAACGCGCCGGGCTGGACGCGGGTGGAGGAGCCGGAGCCGACGCGCGACCATACCGAGCGGATGCTGCGGCATTTCGGGGCGGAGGTGGCGATGGAGCGCGGCAGGGCGGCGGCCGGGTCGCGAGCGCTGCGCGGGCAGCCGGAGCTGCGGGCGGCGGACGTCGTGGTGCCGGGCGACCCGTCGTCGGCGGCGTTTCGCGCTGGTGGCGGCGGCGCTGGTGCCGGGGTCGGAGGTGACGGTACGGGGGGTGGCGCTGAACCCGGCGCGCACCGGGCTGTTCACGACGCTGCGCGAGATGGGCGCGGATCTCGCGATCGCCGAACGAGCGGGTGGAGGGCGGCGAGGATCTGGGCGACGTGACGCTGCGGCATGCGCCGTTGCGGGGGGTGGAGGTGCCGGCGGAGCGGGCGCCGAGCATGATCGACGAGTATCCGGTGCTGGCGGTCGCGGCGGCGCGGCGCCGAGGGGATCACGCGGATGCACGGGCTGGGCGAGCTGCGGGTCAAGGAGAGCGACCGGCTGTCGGCGACGGCGGCGCTGCTGGCGGCGAACGGGGTGCGGGTGGAGGTCGAGGGCGACACGCTGGTCGTGCACGGGCCGGGCGCGCCGGCGGGGGGCGGGCTGGTGACGACGCATATGGACCATCGGATCGCGATGAGCGCGCTGGTGCTGGGGCTCGCTGCACGAGGCGCCGGTGAGCGTCGACGATGCGAGCTTCATCGCGACCAGCTTTCCCGGGTTCGTCGCGCTGATGCAGGGGCTGGGCGCGCCGATCGGATGACGCCTTTGGTGATCGCGATCGACGGGCCGGCGGCGGCGGGGAAGGGGACGCTGGCGCGGCGGCTGGCGGCGGCGCTGGGGCTGCCGCATCTGGATACCGGGCTGCTGTATCGGGCGGTGGGGCGGCTGGTGCTGGATGCGGGCGGCGAGCCGGCCGACCCGGCGGCGGCGGAGGCGGCAGCAGGGCGGCTGCGGGCGGAGGACCTGCAGCGGCCGGACCTGCGCGGGCCGGCGGCGGACGCGGCCTCGAGCGCGGTGGCGCGGCATCCGGGGGTGCGCGGCGGCGCTGCTGGACGTTCCAGCGGCGGTTCCCCGGCGAGACCGGCGCGGTGCTGGACGGGCGGGATATCGGGACGGTGGTGTTTCCGGACGCGCCGGTGAAACTGTTCGTCACCGCCGAGCCCGGCGCGCGGGCCCGGCGGCGGTGGGAGGAGCTGGGCGGGCGCGGTGACGCTGGCGGAGGTGGAGGCGGAGATGCGGGCCCGCGACGAGCGCGACAGCAGCCGTGGCGCGGCGCCGTTGCGGCGGGCGGACGGACGCGGTGCTGCTCGACACGACAGCGCTCGAGCCGGACGCGGCGTTTGCCGCGGCGATGGCCGTCGTCCGCGAGCGATGCGCTCAGCCGGTGTAGCTCGCGCCCTTCGGGCCCTGGCAGCACGGTACTCGCGTTCGCGCACGGTCCGCGATGCGGGCCGGTGCGCGAACGTTCGGTGCGTGCCTCGCGTCCTAGGTAGCGGCTTGCTTTGGTGCTTCGCTGCCCCCGATGACGGCGGCGACAGTTTGAACGAGGGCGGCGGCGGCCGGCGCCGTTTCCTTGCTGATCATCGGCAGCGGACGCGACGGTCTGGACGACGGCTTCGGCGGCCGCGGCAGCGGGCGCTGGCGGGCCGCGGCCGGGCTTGCGGCGTCGCCGTTGCCGGTGAGCGCGGCGGCGACGGTCTGGGCGACGACGGCGCCGGCAGCGGCGGCGGCGGGGGCCAGGAAGGCGGCCGGGGCCGTGGCCGCGGTGCCGAGTTCCATGCGACCGCAGCGGTGGCGACGCTGCCGACGACGGCGTCAAGGCCGTCGACATCAGCCTTGACGGTCGATCGCAGCGCGCTCCCGAGCGGGAGGTGGCTGCGGCTTCGTTGGCGAGGTATTCGGCGCCGCGGGACAGCGCGGCCGAGAGTTCGCCCTCGGCCCACATGCGCGCGAGCCGCGCGTGCAGTTGTTCCCACTCTTTCAGGTCCAGCTTCATGGTCCACCTCCGGGCGGCGTTCTCCATTTGTTCGGGACGGCATTGCAAGCGTTCTTGACGGGGCGGGGCGCGACCGTAGAGGGGCGCCCTGCTGCGGGTGTAGCTCAGTTGGTTAGAGCGCCGGCCTGTCACGCCGGAGGTCGCGGGTTCGAGCCCCGTCACTCGCGCCAGCAGCAGCGTCCTCGAACCCGGTTGCAAAAGATCGCGAAATCCCGGCGTGCTATGGCGGTGCTGGCGCGCGCCGCTCTATACCGCCGCGGTGCAGCACGTCGCTGGCGCGATGCTGCCGAGAGGAATGTACCGATGCCCTTCCTGGCCGACTGGTTCCCGATCCTGGTGTTCCTCGCCATCGGCGGCGGGATCGCGCTGGCGATGGTCGGCGGCTCGCTGTTGGCGGCGCATCAGAAGCCGTATCCGGAGAAGCTGTCGGCGTACGAATGCGGGTTCGAGCCGTTCGACGATGCGCGGCGCAAGTTCGACGTGCGGTTCTACCTGGTGGCGATCCTGTTCATCATCTTCGACCTCGAGGTCGCGTTCCTGTTCCCTTGGGCGATCTCGCTCGGCGACATCGGCATGTTCGGCTTCCTCTCGATGGTCGTGTTCCTTGCGGTGCTGACCGTCGGCTTCATTTATGAGTGGTGCAAGGGCGCGTTGGAGTGGGAGTAGGCGCATGAGTGCCGCGCGAGAAGCCGAGCTGGCCTGGAACCGCGATCAGCTGCCGCCGGGTCCGGAGCAGGACGCGGTGGTCAAGGGGATCACCGGCGAGATTGCCGACAAGGGGTTCGTGGTCGCCAACCTGGACAAGGTGGTGAACTGGGCGCGGACCGGCAGCTTGTGGCCGATGACGTTCGGGCTGGCGTGCTGCGCGGTGGAGATGATCCACGCGTATATGCCGCGCTATGACCTCGACCGGTTCGGGGTGATCCCGCGCGCCTCGCCGCGGCAATCGGACGTGATGATCGTGGCGGGCACGCTGACCAACAAGATGGCGCCGGCGCTGCGCAAGGTCTACGACCAGATGCCGGAGCCGCGCTGGGTGATCTCGATGGGGAGCTGCGCCAACGGCGGCGGCTACTACCATTACAGCTACTCGGTGGTGCGCGGCTGCGACCGGATCGTGCCGGTGGACGTGTATGTGCCGGGCTGCCCGCCGACGGCGGAGGCGCTGGTGTACGGGATCCTGCAGCTGCAGAAGAAGATCCGGCGGACGGGGACGATCCTTCGTGGCTGAGCTGGCGGAGCTTGCGGCCGGGCTGCCGGGGGTCGAGCGCGTCGACGTCGAGATCGACGAGGTCGTGGTTCATGCGCGGCGCGACGAGTTGGACGCGCTGCTGCGGACGCTGCGCGACGACCCGCGCTTCTCGTTCGAGCAGCTGATGGACATCTGCGGGGTGGACTGGCCGGAGCGCGAGGAGCGGTTCGACGTGGTCTACAACCTGCTCAGCGTCACCAAGAACCAGCGCGTCCGGGTGATCGTGCCGCGCGACGGCGGAGACGCCGGTGCCGAGCTGCTGGCGGATCTGGCCGGTGGCGACCTGGTTCGAGCGCGAGGCATGGGACCTCTACGGGATCCGGTTCGCCGGGCAGCCGGACCATCGGCGCATCCTGACCGATTACGGGTTCAACGGGCATCCGCTGCGCAAGGACTTCCCGCTCACCGGCTATGTCGAGGTGCGCTGGGACGAGGAGCGCAAGCAGGTGGTCAACGAGCCGGTCTCGTTGCCGGCGGACTTCCGCAATTTCGACTTCGTCTCGCCCTGGGAGGGGATGGTGACGCTGCCGGGCGACGAGAAGGCGCACGAGGCGCGGCGCGCTGCGGGGCGGCTGGCAACGACGGCGAAGCAGTCGGAGGAGGGGCGGTGAGCGACGGCGCTGCGCGAACCTGAGCCTCATCGGCTCGTCAGCAGCAACAGATGATGGCCGAGTTCGGCGCACGATGAAGGACGACATGGGGGTGATGATGGCGATCCTCATGCGGCTCGATGGCACCGTGATCTGGCTTGGTCAACGAGGTGCGAGCGGTGCATTCTCAACACGGTCGCTTGGCACAATCGGGTGCGCGTGCTCGAGCAAGCGCTCAGGAGGAGGGTGCGCAGCCATGAGCGAGATCGACGACCGCGTCCACGCCGGCGGCGATACGGCGACCACGCCGGGCGAGACCAAGCCGAATACGACCAAGGTCATCGAGGTCGACAACCACACCATCAATTTCGGCCCGCAGCACCCGGCGGCGCACGGGGTGCTGCGGCTGATCCTGGAGATGGACGGCGAGGTGATCGAGCGGGCGGACCCGCATATCGGGCTGCTGCATCGCGGCACCGAGAAGCTGATGGAGTACAAGACCTACCTGCAGTCGACGCCGTATTTCGACCGGCTCGACTACGTCAGCCCGATGTGCATGGAGCACACCTGGGTGCTGGCGCAGGAGAAGCTGCTCGGCATCCAGGCGCCGCCGCGGGCGCAGTGGATCCGCGTGATGTTCGCGGAGATCACGCGGGTGCTGAACCACCTGCTGAACATCACGACGTACGCGCTCGACGTCGGCGCCATCACGCCGAGCCTGTGGGGGTTCGAGGAGCGCGAGCGGCTGATGGAGTTCTATGACGAGGCGTCCGGTGCGCGTCTGCATGCCAACTATTATCGCGCGGGCGGCGTGAATCGGGACCTGCCGGCCGGGCTGACCGAGAAGATCGCCGAGTGGACGGAGACGATTCCCGAAATTCATCGACGAGCTGGAGGAGCTGCTGACCAGCAACCGGATCTGGAAGCAGCGCACGGTCGATATCGGGATCATGACGCCGGAGGACGCGCTGGCCTGGGGGTTCTCGGGGCCGCCGCTGCGGGCGAGCGGGATCGCCTGGGACCTGCGCAAGTCGCAGCCGTACGAGGTCTACGAGCAGCTCGAGTTCGACATCCCGGTCGGGCGGAACGGCGACTGCTATGACCGCTACCTCGTGCGGATGGCCGAGATGCGGCAGAGCACGCGCGCTGATCAAGCAGTGCCTGCAGCGCCTGCCGGAGGGGCCGGTGCGGATCCAGGACAACAAGTTCACGCCGCCGAAGCGCCAGGAGATGAAGCGCTCGATGGAGGCGCTGATCCATCACTTCAAGCTCTACACCGAGGGCTATCACGTGCCGGCCGGGGCGACCTACCTGGCGACCGAGAGCCCGAAGGGCGAGTTCGGCGTCTATCTGGTCGCCGACGGCAGCAACCGGCCGTATCGGTGCAAGATCCGGCCGACCGGGTTCGCCTTCCTGCAAGCCATCGAGCACATGTCCCAGCCGCCACATGCTGGCCGACGCGGTCGCCATCATCGGCTCGCTCGACGTGGTGTTCGGCGAGATCGACAGGTAACGCATGGCCAACCGCAACGACATCGAGGCCGGGTCGGCGGCCTCCGGCCCCGAGGAGATCGGGGTCAATCCGCCGGCCGACAGCCCGGCCGAGCCGGCGACGTTCGCCTTCGACGAGGAGAGCGAGCGCGAGATCGAGCGCGACGCTGAAGAAATATCCGCCCAGCCGCAAGGCGAGCGCGGTGCTGCCGCTGCTGTATATCGTGCAGCACCAGATGCGGCGGCAGACCGGCAGCGCCTGGGTGCCGCGGGTGGCGATGGACGTGGTGGCGGCGCGGCTGGAGATGCCGCCGATCCGGGTCTACGAGGTCGCGACGTTCTACTTCATGTTCAACATGGCGCCGATCGGCCGCTACCACCTGCAGGTGTGCGGGACGACGCCGTGCTGGCTGCGCGGCTCGGACGAGGTGACGCGCGCGTGCCGCGACGAGACCGGGATCACCGAGCTGGAAGCAGACCAGCGCGGACGGGATGTTCACCATGAGCGAGGTCGAGTGCCTCGGCGCCTGCGTGAACGCGCCGGTGCTGCAGGTGGATGACGATTACTACGAGGACCTCGACTACGAGCGGACCCGCGCGCTGCTGCAGGCGCTGCGGCGCGGCGAGCGGCCGGCGCCGGGCTCGACGATCGGCCGGATGACGTCGGCGCCCGAAGGCGGGCCGAACACGCTGCTCGAGGCGGAGATAGCGATGCTCGCCGACAAGGACCGGATCTTCACCAATCTCTACGGCCAGCATGATCCGTTCCTCGAGGGCGCGCGGGCGCGGGGCGATTGGGACGACACCGCCGGCCATCCTGGCGCGCGGGCGCGACGCGATCATCCAGGAGATGAAGGATTCCGGGCTGCGCGGACGCGGCGGCGCCGGGTTCCCGACCGGGATGAAGTGGTCGTTCATGCCGAAGCAAGCCGGCGCCGGACGGGCGGCCGTCCTATCTGGTGGTCAATGCGGACGAGTAGCGAGCCCGGCACGTGCAAGGACCGCGACATCCTGCGGCACGACCCGCACAAGCTGGTCGAGGGCTGCCTGATCGCCGAGCTTCGCGATGGGGGCGAGCGCTTGCTACATCTACATCCGCGGCGAGTTCTACAACGAGGCGGTGGCGCTCGAGCGGGCGGTCGCCGAGGCGTATGAGGCGGGGCTGCTCGGCCGGAACGCGGCCGGGTCGGGCTACGACTTCGAGCTGTACGTGCATCGCGGCGCCGGCGCCTATATCTGCGGCGAGGAGACGGCGCTGATCGAGAGCCTCGAGGGCAAGAAGGGGATGCCGCGGCTGAAGCCGCCGTTCCCGGCGGCGGTCGGGCTGTACGGCTGCCCGACCACGGTCAACAACGTCGAGACGATCGCGGTGGTGCCGACGATCCTGCGCCGGGGCGGCGGCGTGGTTCGCGGCGCTTGGGCCGGCCGAAGAATTCGGGCACGAAGATGTTCTGCATCTCCGGGCACGTGAACAAGCCGTGCAACGTGGAGGAGGAGCTCGGCATCCCGCTGCGCGAGCTGATCGACAAATACGCCGGCGGCGTGCGCGGCGGCTGGGACAACCTGCTGGGCGTGATCCCGGGCGGGTCGTCGGTGCCGGTGATCCCGAAAGAGATCTGCGACACGGTGCTGATGGATTTCGACAGCCTGCGCGACGTGAAGAGCGGGCTGGGCACCGCGGCGGTGATGGTGATGGACAAGTCGACCGACATCATCAAGCGCGATCCAGCGGCTGGCGGTGTTCTACAAGCACGAGAGCTGCGGCCAGTGCACGCCGTGCCGCGAGGGCACGGGCTGGATGATGCGGGTGATGAGCCGGATGGTGCGAGGGCCGGGCGGAGCTGTCGGAGATCGACATGCTCGACCAGGTGACGCGGCAGATCGAGGGGCACACGATCTGCGCCCTCGGCGACGCGGCGGCCTGGCCGATCCAGGGGCTGATCCGGCACTTCCGCCCGGTGATGGAAGAGCGTATCGCCGCCTACAAGCGCTCGCACGGCAGCGCGGGCCTGCCGATGGCGGCGGAGTAAGGACGAGCGATGGCGAAGCTGACGGTTGACGGCGTCGAGGTCGAGGTCCCGAACGGGGCCTCGGTGCTGCAGGCGTGCGAGGCGGTGGGCGTGGAGATCCCGCGCTTCTGCTACCACGAGCGGCTGTCGGTGGCCGGCAATTGCCGGATGTGCCTGGTCGAGATCGAGAAGGCGCCGAAGCCGATCGCCTCCTGCGCCTACCCGGTGGCGGACGGCATGGTGGTCAAGACCGACACGCCGATGGTGCGCAACGCGCGCCGCGGGGTGATGGAGTTCCTGCTGATCAACCACCCGCTGGATTGCCCGATCTGCGACCAGGGCGGCGAGTGCGACCTGCAGGACCAGGCCTATTCGCTATGGCATGGACCACTCCCGCTACGCCGAGAACAAGCGGGCGGTGAAGGACAAGTATCTGGGCCCGCTGATCAAGACGTTCATGACGCGCTGCATCCACTGCACGCGCTGCATCCGCTTCTCGAGCGAGATCGCGGGGGTGCCGGAGATGGGCGCCACCTAGCGCGGCGAGAACATGGAGGTCGGCACCTATATCGAGAAGGCGCTGACCTCCGAGCTGTCGCGGCAACCTGGCCGACATCTGCCCGGTCGGCGCGCTGCTGCCGAAGCCGTGCAGCTTCAAGGCGCGGCCGTGGGAGTTCCGCAAGACCGACAGCATCGACGTGCACGACGCGCTGGGCTCGGCGATCCGGGTCGACAGCCGCGGCTCCGAGGTGATGCGCATCCTGCCGCGCACCAACGAGGACGTGAACGAGGAGTGGCTGGGCGACAAGTCGCGCTTCGCGATGGACGGGCTGAAGCGGCGGCGGCTGGACAAGCCGTGGGTGCGGCGCGACGGGCAAGCTGCGGCCGGCGACCTGGCCGGAGGCGTTCAAGGCGATCGCGGACCGGCTGAAGGGCTTGCCGGGCGAGCGGATCGGCGCGATCGCCGGCGACCTGTGCGACGCGGAGAGCATGCTGGCGCTGAAGGACCTCATGGCGGCGCTCGGCTCGGCCAATCTCGACTGCCGGCAGGACGGCGCGGCGCTCGATGCGGCGCGGCGCGAGTTCTACCTGTTCAACTCGAGCGATCGCCGGGATCGAGGAGGCGGACGCGATCCTGCTGGTCGGCAGCAATCCGCGGCGGGAGGCGCCGGTGCTGAACGCGCGCATCCGCAAGCGCTGGCTGCTGGGCGGCTGCCCGATCGGCGACGGTCGGGCGCGCTGCCGGAGCCGACCTATGACGTGCAGCGTGCTCGGCGACGGGCCGCGTGGCGCTGCGCGAGCTCGGGCGATTTCGCGGACGGTGCTGCGGGAGCCAAGCGGCCGATGATCATCGTGGGGCAGGGGGCGCTGCGGCGGCCGGACGGCGCGGCCGTGCTCGCGGCGGCCTGGGCGCTGGCGCCGAGCATCGGCGGCGATCACGGCGGAGTGGCACGGGTTCAACGTGCTGCACACGGCGGCGGCCGGGTCGGCGCGCTCGATCTCGGCTTCGTGCCGGGACCAGGCGGCAAGGACCTCGCGGGCATGCTGGGCGGCGGGGTCGACCTGCTCTGGCTGCTCGGCGCCGACGAGTTCGACACGGCGGCGATCGGGCGCGACACGTTCGTGGTCTATCAGGGCCATCATGGCGACCGCGGCGCGGCGCGGGCGGACGTGATCCTGCCGGGCGCGGCCTATACCGAGAAGAGCGGCACCTGGGTGAACACCGAGGGGCGGGTGCAGCGCGGGTTCCTGGCGGTGCCGCCGCCGGGCGAGGCGCGGGAGGACTGGGCGATCCTGCGCGCGTTCAGCGCCGTGATCGGCAAGCCGCTGCCGTATGACGATCTGGACGCGGTGCGGGCGCGGCTGGAGCAGGTCAACCCGGTGTTCGGCTGGCCGTTCTTCCGCGCCAGCGGCGGCGAGGGCGGCCGGCCCGGCCGGCGGCGGCGAGCTCGGCACGCGCCGTTCGCGCTAGCGATCGACGACTACTACCTGACCAACCCGATCAAGCGCGCCAGCGCCGCCATGGCCGAGTGCAGCAAGCTGTACACGCAGCCGGCGCGACGCTGCAGGCGGCCGAGTGATGACCGCGTTCTGGGACACCGCTGTCGGCATCCTGATCCTGACCGTGCTGAAGACGCTGGCGATCCTGGTGCCGGTGCTGATCGCGGTGGCCTACCTGACGCTCGCCGAGCGCAAGGTGATGGCGGCGATGCAGATGCGCAAGGGGCCGAACGTGGTCGGGCCGTTCGGGCTGATGCAGCCGTTCGCCGACGCGCTGAAGATGCTGATGAAGGAGACGATCATCCCGACCGGGGCGAACCGGATGCTGTTCCTGGTCGCGCCGCTGCTGACGATGACGCTCGCGATGATGGCCTGGGCGGTGATCCCGGTGAACGAGGGCTGGGCGATCGCCGACATCAACGTCGGCGTGCTGTACCTGTTCGCGATCAGCAGCCTCGGCGTCTACGGGATCGTCATCGCGGGCTGGGCCAGCAACTCGAAATACGCGTTCCTGGGCGCGCTGCGCTCGGCGGCGCAGATGGTCAGCTACGAAGTCAGCATGGGCTTCGTGATGGTGACCGTGCTGCTCTGCGCCGGCTCGCTGAACCTGACCGACATCGTGATGGCGCAGCAGCGGGTGTGGTTCTTCATCCCGCTGTTCCCGATGTTCATCGTGTTCTTCATCTCGATCCTGGCGGAGACGAACCGGGCGCCGTTCGACCTGCCGGAGGGCGAGAGCGAGATCGTCGGCGGGTTCCACGTCGAATACGGGGCGATGACGTTCGGCCTGTTCTTCCTCGGCGAATACGCGAACATGATCCTGATGTCGGCGATGACGTCGATCCTGTTCCTGGGCGGCTGGCTGATCGCCGATCCCGCTGCCGCCGTTCACCTGGGTGCCGGGGCCGATCTGGTTCATCCTGAAGATCTGCCTGGTGCTGTTCATGTTCATCTGGGTGCGGGCGACGTTTCCGCGCTTCCGCTATGACCAGCTCATGCGGCTCGGCTGGAAGGTGTTCCTGCCGCTGTCGCTGGGCTGGCTGGTCTTGACGGCGGGCGTGCTGCTCGCCTTTGGCTGGCTGCCGGGCCAGCAAGGAGCTTAGAGATGGCGAGCTCTCGACCGCGCCGCCCGCAGCCTGCTGCTGAGCGAGCTGGTCTCGGGCATGTGGCTGACGCTGAAATATTTCTTCCGGCGCAAGGCGACCATCAACTACCCGTACGAGCGCACGCCGCTCAGCCCGCGCTTCCGCGGCGAGCACGCGCTGCGGCGCTATCCGAACGGCGAGGAGCGCTGCATCGCCTGCAAGCTGTGCGAGGCGGTATGCCCGGCAACTGCATCTACATCGAGGCGGAGCCGCGCGAGGACGGGTCGCGCCGGACCACGCGCTACGACATCGACATGACGAAGTGCATCTATTGCGGGCTGTGCGAGGAGGCCTGCCCGGTGGACGCGATCGTCGAGGGGCCGAACCTGGAATTCGCCACCGAGACGCGGGCGGAGCTGATCTACAACAAGGAAAAGCTGCTCGCGAACGGCGACCAGTGGGAGACGGTGCTGGCCAAGCGGCTCGAGCTGGACGCGCCGTACCGATGATCACCACCATCGCCTTCTACGTGTTCGCCGCACCTGCTGCTCTCCGCCGCGGCGGTGATCACGTCGCGCAACCCGGTGCACTCGGTCCTGTTCCTGATCCTCGCCTTCTTCAACGCCGCGGCGCTGTTCCTGATCGCGGGGGCCGAGTTCCTGGCGATGATCCTGGTCATCGTCTACGTCGGCGCGGTCGCGGTGCTGTTCCTGTTCGTGGTGATGATGCTGGACGTGAACTTCGCCGAGCTGCGCGCGGGGTTCCAGCGCTATGCGCCGATCGGCGCCATGGTCGGCGCGATCCTGTTCGGCGAGCTGGCGCTGGTGCTGGGCGGCTGGCGGTTCGCGCCGGACGCGGGGACGATGCGGCTGTCCTCGGTGCCGGGCGACCTCGAGAACACGCGCGCGCTCGGGCGGCTGATCTACACGGACTACATGTTCCTGTTCCAGGCGGCCGGGCTGATCCTGATGGTGGCCATGATCGGCGCCATCGTGCTGACGCATCGCGACCGCGGCACGACAGGCGGCAGAACATCGCCCGCCAGAACGCCCGCGCGGCGGCCGACACGCTGGAGATCGTGTCGGTGCCGATCGGGCGGGCGTCACCACCTTCCTCCGCCCCAAGCCGGAGCCGCGTGCTGGTCACCGCCGACGAGCCGCATGAGCACGGGGTGGGCAAGCCGGGCCCGGGAGAGCATTGATGGAGCCACGATCGGGGTCGGCCACTATCTCGCGGTGGCCGCCGTGCTGCTGGTCATCGGCGTGTTCGGGATATTCCTGAACCGGAAGAACGTGATCGTCATCATGATGTCGATCGAGCTGATCCTGCTCGCGGTGAACCTGAACCTGGTCGGGTTCAGCTCGGCGCTGAACGATTTGGCCGGCCAGGCGTTCGCGATGTTCGTGCTGACCGTCGCCGCGGCCGAGGCCGCGATCGGGCTGGCGATCGTGGTGGTGTATTTCCGCAATCGCGGCTCGATCGAGGTCGAGGACATCAAGATGATGAGGGGCTGAGCGCGATGCTCTACGCCGTCGCCGTCTTCGCCCCGTTGTTCGGGTCCGTCATCGCGCTGCTGCTAGGCCGCCAGATCGGCGACAAGGCGAGCCAGGCCGTCACCGTCCTGTGCATGATCCTCGCCGCGATCTGCGGCGCCATCAGCTTCATCCCGGTGCTGGAAGGCCATGCCACGCCGGGCGTGGTCTCGCTCGGGACCTGGATCGACGTGGAAGGGTTCCACGCGAGTGGGCGCTGCGTTACGACACGCTCTCCGCGGTCATGGTGGCGATGGTCACCTTTGTGCGATGCTGATCCATATCTACAGCATCGGCTACATGAGCCATGACAGCACAATCTGGCGGTTCTTCAGCTATCTGAGCCTGTTCACCTTCGCCATGCTCATGCTGGTGACGGCGAACAACCTGCTGCAGCTGTTCTTCGGCTGGGAGGGGGTTGGGCTCGCGAGCTATCTGCTGATCGGCTACTGGTACGACCGGCCGAGCGCATGCGCCGCGGCGATCAAGGCGTTCGTGGTCAATCGGGTGGGCGACCTGTTCTTCGCGGTCGGCATCGCGCTGGTGTTCTTCGAGTTCGGCACGATCGAGTTTCCGGACATCTTTGCCTAACGTGCCCGCGCATCAGGACGCGGCCTATCATGTGCTTGGCGGTACCTGGCGCGCCTACGAGGTGATCGGCG
>CAVPSW010000005.1:0-503113 GCA_963708585.1 uncultured Alphaproteobacteria bacterium
TGGGCCAGGCTCGCGGAGCTGCGGGGGGCGATGCTTGACGTGGTGCGGCGGCCGGGGGACGGGGATTGGACGGCGGCGCTGGAGGAGAGGATCGCGGCGCCGGGGCTGCCGCCGGTGGGGATCGCGGCGCTGACGCCGCTGCATTGGACGGATGGGCGGCTGATCGATTTGGAGCGGCGATTACCCCGGCTCCTGCGGTCCCAGGGGGCGGCGATCGTGGTCGACGCGATCGAGGCGGTGGGGGTGATGGCGGTCGATGTTGGGTGGCTCGGGGCGGATCACCGGTGTTCCCGACCTATAAGTGGCTCCTGGGGCCTATACGCTCGCGTTCCTTTACGTGGCGCCGGCGCGGCAAGGGGGCGTGCCGCTGAGCAGACGGGGACATCGGGGAAGTTCGAGGGCGGCGCCGGGTCGCTGATCCCGTCGGCGCGGCGGTTCGACATCGGGCAGCGGCTGAACCGGTGGCCTGCCGATGGCGTTGGCGGGATGGAGCTGCTGCGCTCGTGGGGGCGGGCGGCGTTGGAGGAGCGGCTGCGGGCGACGACGCGGCGCTGGCGGCGGCGGCGGCGGAGGCGGGGTTGGAAGCGGTGCCGGAGCGGTTCCGGGCGCCGCACCTGTGGGGGTCGACGTGCGCGGGGGCGGAGCGGCGGGGGGCGGAGCGGCGGCGGTGGTCGACCAGCTTGCGGCGCAGGGCGTGTATGTCGCCGAACGCGGTGGCAACCTTCGCCTCGGCGCGCACGTCTTCAATGACGAAGAGGATGTGGGTCGGTTCGCGGCGGCGCTGCAGGGGCTTCGCCGGGCCGCGTGACCCGCGCGAAGGAGGTTCGAGTGGCCTGGAACATCGTGAAACCGGGGTGCCTGCTGCTGCTCGCGCCGTTGCTCGGGTCGTGCGGCGGCGCGGATACTTACTCGTAGGGGCCGATGCAGCCGGAGTCGGTCAGCGGGCCGTGCCGGGTGGAGCGCTTCTTCTTCCTGGGCGCGCGGTCGGCGCCGGTGCGGATGAGTGTCACCAATACCGGGCAGGCGTGCACGTTCACGCTGTCAACCCGGCGCTAACGCGGTGATCAATGCCGCGCTGCTGACCGGCCCGGCGCAGCATGGGCGGGCTGAGGCGCAAGTGATCAATGGCGCGCGGCAGGTGGCGGTGTCGTACACGCCGGCGCCGGGTTATGCGGGGCCGGATGAGTTCAGCGTGACGCTCGAGCCGGGGGCGACGGGGATCACGGTCGCGGTGACGGTGGGAGGCGGGCGCTAGTTTCTCGATGCGCCGCGCCCTGATTGGGGTCGCGTGGCTGCTGGCGGTGGCGGGGCTTTGCAGAGCGGGGACGCTCGGGTGTGCCGCCGTCGGTGGTGCCGGGGGTTCGGCCGGGGGCGACGACGCGCGCGATCGTGGACCAGGAGCAGTTGCCGTGGCGCGGGGTGGTCCGCGTGCAGACGGAGGTCGGGGTCCATTGCAGCGGCGCGCTGGTCGGTCCCCGGCTGGTGTGGACGGCGGCGCATTGCTTGTTCGGGCGGGGGACGGGGCGGACGGTGCGGCCGGAGTCGGTGCATGTGCTGGCCGGCTACAGTCGCGGGGAGTTTGCGGGCCATAGCCGGGTCGCGGGGTTTGCGATCGGGAAGGGGTTCGCGGTGGGGGCGGATGGGCAGCGATTGCCGTCGGCGCCGGCGGACGCGGATTGGGCGGTGCTGCGGTTGGAGGTGAAGCTGGGGACGCCGGACCGGGTGTTGCCGGTCGCTCGCGCGCTGCCCGCACCGGGGACGGCGGCGATGCTCGGCGGGTTCGAGCAGGACCGGGCGCAGGTGATCGTGGCCGATACTGATTGCGCCGTGGTCGGGGCGGCGCGTGGTGAAGATGGGGGCGTCGTGCTGCGGCATTCCTGCGCGGGGACGCGGGGGGTGAGCGGCGCGCCGTTGCTGATCCGTGAGCCTGACGGAGGCTGGGCGGTGGCCGGGGTGGCGGCGGGCGCTTGGATCGGCGCGGCGGGCGGGTATGCTGTGCCGGCTGCCGCGATCGAGGCGGCGGAGGACGCGCCATAGGCGTTGCGCGCGCTTGCCATCACTGGAAGAGTTGGCGATCGGATGAAGGAGGCGGGCGTGGCTCTTGCTCCTGCGACGGCAACGGGATCCGGGGTGGCAACGCAAGCGCAGGCGCGCACTGCGGTGCTGGCCGCTTCGATCGGCAACGTGCTCGAGTGGTATGATTTCGGCGTCTACGCGTTCTTCGCCAGCATCATCGGCGCCAACTTCTTTCCCTCGTCGGATCCGGCGGTCGGGCTGCTGTCCTCGTTTGCGGTATTCGGGGTCGGGTTCCTGGTGCGGCCGCTCGGGGGGATCATACTCGGGCGGTATGGGGACACGCATGGGCGCAAGGCGGCGCTCACGCTGACGATCATGAGCATGGCGTTCGGGACGGTGATGCTCGGAGTGCTGCCGACCTATGCGACGATCGGGGTTGCCGCGCCGGTGCTGCTCGTGGTGGCGCGGCTGATCCAGGGGTTCTCGGCGGGCGGCGAGTGGGGCGGGGCGACCGCGTTCATGGTGGAGTGGGCGCCGGCGGGACGGCGCGGGTGGTTCGGCAGCTTCCAGCAGGCGTCGATCGCGCTCAGCCTGCTGCTCGGGTCGGGGACCGGGGCGCTGTTCACCTCGATCATGAGCCCGCAGGCGCTGGCGAGCTGGGGCTGGCGGCTGCCGTTCATGCTCGGGATCGTGCTGGGGATCGTGGGGGTCTGGTTGCGCCGCAACGTGTCGGAGACGCCGGCGTACGAGGCGGCGCAGGCGCGGGCGGCGGTGCGGACTGAGACGCGGACGGGGGCGCGGACGGGGGGCGGGTTCGGGCTGGCGCTGCGGGCGTTCGGGTTCACCATCCACTGGACGGTCGCGTTCTATATCCTGCTGTCGTACATGCCGACGTTCACGCGCCTGCATGGGGGCGTGTCGCCGGGCGACGCGTTGTGGGCGAACACGGCGGGGCTGGTGGCGCTGGTGGTGCTGATCCCGCTGTTCGGGGCGCTCTCTGACCGGATCGGGCGGAAGCCGTTGCTGCTCGCGTCGTGCGTGTTCTTCGTGGTCGCGACCTTGCCGCTGTTCTCCGTCATCCTCGGGTATCCGGGGTTCGGGACGCTGATGCTGATCCAGCTGCTGTTCGATACGGGGATCGCGCTGTTCTCGGGGGCGGGGCCGGCGGCGATTGCGGAGATGTTCCGGACGATGGGGCGGGCGACCTGGATGACGCCGGCTTATGCGCTGGCGACGGCGATCTTCGGCGGGTTCGCGCCGTTCATCGCGACCTGGCTGATCAGCGTGACCGGGTCGCCGTTGTCGCCGGCGTATTACGTGATGGCGGCGGCGGCGGTGAGCGCGGTGGTGATCTGGCGAATGCCGGAGACCGCGCATGCTGGGTTGGAGTAGGAGCGGTGGAGGTCAGGCTGCAGGGGCGGCGCGCGCTGGTGACCGGCGGGGTCGGCGGGATCGGCGAGGCGATCGTGCGGGCGCTGGTGGCCGAGGGGATCGGGGTCGCTGTGGCCGACATGCGGGCGGGTGAGTGCCACGGAGCGGTTGGGTTCGTGCCGATGGATGTCAGCGATCGCGGTTCGGTGCTGGGCGGGCTCGACGCGGCGGAGGCGGCGTTGGGCGGGCGGGTCGATATCCTGGTGAATGCGGCCGGGCTGTATCCGTCGGACCCGTTGCTCGAGATGAGCGAGGCGGCGTGGGATCGGGTGATGGACACCAACGTGAAGGGCGTGTTCCTGCTGTCGCAGGAGGTGTGCCGGCGGTTGGTGGAGGCGGGGGAGCCGGGCTCGATCGTCAACATCACGTCGGGGGCGGCGGAGCGGGCGCGGGTGGGGGCGGCGCATTACTGCACGTCCAAGGCGGCGGCGGAGATGCTGACGCGGGCGTTCGCGCTGGAGTTCGCGGCGCATGGGATACGGGTGAACGCGGTGTCGCCGGGCTATGTCGAGGTGGCGAGCGCCGTGAACCCGCTGAGCGAGGATTACAAGCGGACCATCACGGCGGGGATCCCGCTCGGGCGCGCGGGCGAGCCGGAGGACATCGCGCGTGCGGTGGTGTTCCTGTGCTCGGAGGCGGCGGAGTGGGTGACCGGCGCGTCATGGCGGGTGGACGGCGGCTCGCGCGCCGGCACGCTGGGGTTGCCGCTGAGCCGCGATACCGAATAACTGGAGCATTCTTGATGACAGATGACGAGTTCGACGCCGCAATGAGTTGGAGCGGGCTCCCGCTGCGGCCGGAGACGCTGGCCGAGTTGCGGGCGGCGAGCCCGATGTTCGAGGCGATGCTGGAGCGGGTGCGGCGGCCGAAGCCGCGCGAGGCGGAGCCGGCGGTGGTGTTCTATGCGGAGCAGCGTCCTTGAGCGCGCAGCTGACGATCGCGGAGGCGTCGCGGCAGATTGCATCGGGCAAGCTGTCGCCGGTGGAGCTGACCGAGGATTGCCTGGCGCGGATCCGGGCGGCGGATGGGCGGCTGCATAGCTTCCTGCTGCTGACGGAGGAGCGGGCGCTGGCGGATGCGCGGGCGTCGGAGGCGCGGTGGCGCCGGGGCCAGGGCAGGGGCCGGCTCGACGGCATCCCGATCGCGCATAAGGACATCTACAACACCGCCGGGATCCGCACGACGGGGCATTCCAAGCTGCTGGAGGACAACGTTCCGGCGGAGGATGCGGTGAGCGTGGCGAGGCTTGCCGAGGCGGGGACGGTGATGCTGGGCAAGCTGGCGACGCATGAGTTCGCCGTCGGCGGGCCGTCGTTCGATCTGCCGTGGCCGCCGGCGCGCAATCCGTGGAACCCCGATCATTTCACGGCGGGCAGCAGCAGCGGGACGGGAGCGGCGGTGGCGGCCGGGTTCATCCTGGGCGGCACCGGGTCGGACACGGGCGGGTCGATCCGCGGGCCGGCGGCGCTGTGCGGGATCGCGGGGATCAAGCCGACTTATGGGCGGGTGAGCCGGCGGGGGATATTGCCGCTGTCGTTCACGCTGGATCATGCGGGGCCGCTGGCCTGGACGGCGGAGGATTGCGCGCTGCTGTTGGGCGCCATGGCGGGGTACGATCCGGGCGATCCGGCCAGCGCGGATCGGGAGGTGCCCGACTTCGCCGAGGGAATCGCGGAGGGGATCAAGGGGTTGCGGGTCGGCGTGGTGCGGCACTTCCACGAGACCGACTTTCCGTGCAGCCCGGCGACGCTGTCGGGGATCGACAAGGGGCTCGAGGTGCTGCGCCAGTTGGGCGCGACGGTCAGCGAGGTCACGCTGTCGCCGCTGCAGGAGTACCATGCCTGCGGGTTCCTGATCCTGACGACCGAGGCGTATGCGATCCACGAGAACTGGCTGCGCACACGGTTCTACGACTACGGCGAGTCGTTCCGGAATCGGACCGCGCTCGCGGCGCTGGTGAGCGGATCGGATTACGTGCAGGCGCAGCGGCGGCGGCGGGAGCTGTGCCTGGAGATGGCGGCGGCGATGGCGGAGGTGGACGTGCTGGTGACCGCGGCGCAGCCGGCCGAGGCGCCGCTGATCGAATCGGTATCGAAACGGTCCCATTTGGAGACGCCGAACTTCACCATGACGTTCAACCTCACCGGGTATCCGGCAATCTCCGTGTGCAGCGGGTTCGGCGAGGGCGGAATGCCGGTGGCGATGCAGTTGGCGGCCAAGCCGTTCTGCGAGCAGACGCTGTTCCGGGCGGCGCATGCGTTCGAGGAGGCGACGCCCTGGCGCGACCGGCGGCCGGAAATGGCGTGGCAGCTTGAAGCGGCGCGATGACGCCATGAGCGGTCTCGTGATCCGCGGCGGGCGGGTCGTGGACCCGGCGAGCGGCCTCGATGGCGTGGCGGATGTGGCGGTGCTGGACGGCAGGATCGAAGCGGTCGGCACTGGGCTGCCGGGGGCCGAGCGGGTGATCGAGGCGGCCGGGTTGGTGGTGGCGCCGGGGTTCATCGATCTGCACGCGCATGGGCAGTCGATCCCGGCGGACCGGATGCAGGCGTTCGACGGGGTGACGACGACGCTCGACCTCGAGGCCGGGGTGATGCCGGTGGCGTCGTGGTATCGGCGGCAGGCGGCGCAGGGGCGGGTGCTGAACTACGGGGCGTCGGCGAACTGGGCGTTCGCGCGGATCGGGGCGATGACCGGGTCGAACGAGGAGTCGTCGCTGGAGGCGTTCGGGCGGGCGATGCGGGACCGGCGGTGGGTGGAGAACGTCGCGAGCGAGGCGGAGGTGGCGGGGATCCTCGAGCGGCTCCGGCAGGGGCTGCATGAGGGCGGGATCGGGATCGGGATCCTGAACGCGTATGCGCCGGGGGCGGGGGTGCAGGAGCTGACGGCGGTGTGCCAGCTGGCGGCGGCGGAGGCGGTGCCGACGTTCACGCACATTGCCTACATGGCGCGGATCGATCCGCAGAGCGCGGCGGAGGCTTACATCCGGCTGATCGGGTATGCCGGGGCAACCGGCGCGCATATGCACATCTGCCACTTCAACAGCTCCAGCAAGACGGATGTGGAGCGGTGTGCGGTGCTGATCGCGAAGGCGCAGGCGCAGGGATTGCCGATTACGGTGGAGGCGTATCCGTATGGGACCGGGTCGACGGTGCTGGCGGCGGCGTTCTTCAGCGATCCGGAGTTCGAGGCGCGGAACGGCATGGGCTACGATTCGGTGCAGCGGGTGACGGACGGGCGGCGGTTCCGGAGCCGCGAGGAGCTGCTCGAGGCGCAGGCGGAGGAGCCGTCGACGCTGGTGCTGTGGCATATCCTGGACACGGAGAACAGCGCGCATCATCGGTATCTGCTGGATCTGTCGGTGCTGTATCCGGAGGGCGCGATCGCGTCGGATGCGATGCCTTGGTCGATGCCGGACGGGAGCGCTTATACCGGCGATGCGTGGCCGCTGCCGGACGAGGCGACGTCGCATCCGCGGTCGGCGGGGACGTTCACGCGGTTCCTGCGGCACTGGGTCCGGGAGCGGGAGGCGGTGTCGCTGCTGGAGGGGGTGCGGAAGTGCGCGCTGATCCCGGCGGAGATCCTGCGGCCGAGCACGCCGGCGATGGCGGCCAAGGGGCGGCTGGAGAAGGGCGCGGACGCGGATGTGGTGGTGTTCGACTTCGAGGCGCTGACCGATCGGGCCGAGTTCACGGCGATGAACCGGCCGGCGGAGGGGGTGCGGCATCTGCTGGTCAGCGGCGAGATGGTGATCAGCGACGGGGTGTTGGACGTGTTGGCGCGGCCGGGGCAGCCGGTGCGGCGGAAGGCTGCTGGCTGAGCGTGCCGGTTCCGGTCCTGTTGGTCACCGGGTTCCTGGGGGCGGGGAAGACGACGGCGGTAAACCATCTGCTCGCGAACGCGGAGGGGCGGCGGATCGCGGCGGTGGTGAACGATTTCGGCGCGATCAATATCGATGCCGAGCTGATCGAGGGGGCCGCGGACGGGGTGGTCAGCCTGGCGAATGGGTGCATCTGCTGCTCGCTCGAGGGCGATTTGTTGCGGACGCTGGCCGGGTTGCTGCGGCGGGCGCCACGGCCGGAGGCGATCGTGATCGAGACGAGCGGGGTGGCCGACCCGGCGGATGTCGTGCGCAACCTGATGGACCCGGTGATCTGGCGGGAGGCGCCGCTCGAGACGGTGCTGTGCGTGGTCGACGCGGCGCGGCCGGCGGAGGCGTTGGGCGATCCGCTGCTTCGGGCGCAGGTGCGGGCGGCGGACGTGGTGGCGTTGAGCAAGGTGGATCTGGCGGACGCGGCGGCGCTCGATGGTGTGCGGGCGGCGGTTCGGGCGATCAAGCCGGGGGCGGTGGTGGTCGAGGCCGAGCAGGGGCGGATCCCGTCGGTGTTGTTGTGGCCGGAGGATGCGGAGCGGGCGCCGGTAGTGCGCGAGGTGGGGCGGCGAGGGGTGGTGGCGGATCGGTTCGAGGCGGTGAGTTGGGTCAGCGAGCGGCCGATCTCGCTGCCGCGGCTGCAGGCGGCGATCGGGCGGCTTGCGCCCCGGCTGGCGCGGGCCAAGGGGTTGTTCGAGACGGAGGAGGGACGGCGGCTGGTGTTCCAGCTCGCCGGCGGACGGGCGACGCTGGCGGCAGCCGGGCCGGCGGCGGCGGGAACGCCGCGCGCTCGGCTCGTGTTCGTGACGGAGGTTGGGGCGGTGTCGGCCGAGGAGATCGGGCGGGTGATGGAGGCTTGCACGAATGGCGGTGCGGGGGTGCGCGAGTGACGGAGCGGGGGAAGATCCGAGCATGGCGGATCGGCCGGCGGTGACCAGGCCGCTCGAGGGCATTCGCGTGCTCGACCTCACGCGCGTCCTGGCCGGGCCCTGGTGCACGCAGACGCTCGGGGATCTCGGAGCGGAGGTATGGAAGATCGAGCACCCCAGAGGCGGTGACGACACGCGCGCGTGGCGGCCGCCGGAGGCTGGGGGCGAGAGCACGTATTTCCTGTGCGCGAACCGGAACAAGCGCAGCGTTGCGGTCAACCTCAAGGCGCCGGAGGGGCAGGGGATCGTGCGCGAGCTCGCGGCGCGGGCGGACGTGCTGGTGGAGAACATGCGGTTCGGGGCGCTGGAGCGGCTCGGGCTCGGGCCGGAGGCGCTGCGGGCGATCAATAAGCGGCTGATCTATTGCTCGATCTCCGGCTACGGACGGGTGAGCCCGCGGGCGGCGGATCCTGGGTATGACGTGGTGATCCAGGCGGAGAGCGGGCTGATGGCGATCACCGGGGAGCCGCAGGGCGAGCCGATGAAGGTGGGGGTCGCGGTGACCGACGTGGTGTCGGGGATGAACGCGACGCAGGCGATCCTGGCCGCGCTGCTGCAGCGCGGGCGGACCGGGCAAGGGCAGTTCATCGACATCGCGCTGCTCGATGGAGCGCTCGGGCTGCTGGCCAATATCGGGAGCGGGTATTTGAACGCGGGTGCGGCACCGGGTCGGTTCGGGAACCTGCATCCGACCGTGATCCCGTATGGGATTTTCCATGGGAGCGACGGGCCCTTCGTGCTCGGTTGCGGCAACGACCGGCAGTTCCGGGCGACGTGCGTGGTGCTCGGGCGGGCGGAGCTGGGCGAGGATGCGCGGTTCCGGACCAACAACGACCGCCACGCCAACCGGTTGGCGCTTGAGGCGCTGCTGAGGGAGCTGTTCGCGGTCCGTCCGGCGAAGGAGTGGGTCGAGGCGCTGACGGCGGCGGACGTTCCGGCGGCCGTGGTGCGCAGCGTGCCCGCGGCGTTCGGGGCGCCGGAGATTGCGGCGCGCGGCTTGGTGCAACGGGCGCCGCATCCGACGGCGGGCGAGGTTGCGAGCGTCGCCTCGGCGTTGCGGCTCGAGGGGATGCCGCAGCCGATCGCCGCGCCGCCGCTGTTGGGCGAGCACACGCGCGCGGTGTTGGCGGAGGTGCTTGGCGCGACCGAGGCGCAGATTGAGCGGTGGTACGCGGAGGGCGCGGTCGCCTAAGAGCGGTGGCGGCGGCGCGGGCGATGGGCGAGCATGTCGGCAGCGGGTATGGTCGCACGGTCGGGGGTGCGGCAGGGCGCCGCGGACGGGGGCCGAGACGAGCCCGGAACTCACACGCAAACGAAGGGGACGTCCGTGAACGAGATGAGCAGCACCAGCATACCGCCGATCGCGGAACGGCTCGGGGCCTGGCTGGCCGCGCCGGGGGTGCCGCCGGCGGAGACGGTCGCGACGGCGCGGCGGCTGCTGCTGGACGGGGTCGGGCTGTGTTTGGCGGGGCGGCGGGAGTTCTATGTCGGCGCGGTGGTCAGGACCGCGGATCGCGGCGGGGCATGCACGGCGATCGGGCATGCGGGCGGGTTCAGTGCGTATGACGCGGCGCTGATCAACGGCACGGCCGCGCATGGCGAGGATTATGACGACACGTTCGAGGGCGGGCCGGTCCATTCCGGCGCGGTGGTGGTGCCGGCGGTGCTGGCGATCTGTGAGCGCGAGCGGCTCGGTGGCGACGCGCTGCTGCGGGGTGTCGTGACTGGTTGCGAGTTGATGTGCCGGTTGAGCCTGGTGACGCCGAAGGCGATCCACGGGGCCGGGTTCCATCCGACGGCGGTGATCGGGGCGCTGGCGGCTGCGGGCGGAGTGGCGGCGGCGCTCGGGCTTTCGGCGGAGCAGGCGACGTCCGCGCTCGGGATCGCCGGGAGCATGGCGTCGGGGATCATCGAATACCTGGCCGAGGGCACCTCGACCAAGCGCATGCATGCGGGCTGGGCGGCGCAGTCCGGAGTGCGCGCGGCGCTGATGGCGCGGGGCGGGTTCGACGGGCCGCGCACCGTGCTCGAGGGGCGGCACGGGTTCTTCAAGGCGTTCGCGCCGTCGCGCACGCCGGATTTTTCGCCGCTGCAGGGGTTGGGCGAGAGCTGGGTGATGCGCGACATCGCGTTCAAGCCGTATGCCTGCGGGACGATGACGCAGCCGTATATCGATTGCGCGGTCGCGCTGGCCGAGCGGGGCGTGCGGGCCGAGATGATCGAGGAGATCGTCTGCGACGTTGGCGAGGGGACGGTGCATCGGCTGTGGGAGGACCTGGCCACCAAGCAGCGGCCGCAGACGGGCTATGCGGCGAAGTTCAGCACGCCATTCTGCATGGCGGTCGGGTTCTTCGACGGGCGGGCGGGGTTCGGTCAGTTCACCGAGGCGCGCATTCACGACCCGGACGTGCTGCGGCTGGCGGGCAAGATCCGCTATCGGATCGACCCGGCGAACGAGTATCCGGCCAACTTCACCGGCCATCTCCGCGCCGTGCTACGCGACGGCGGAGTGCACGAGATCCGGCAGCCGCACATGCGGGGCGGCGCGCGCCAGCCGTTGTCGGAGCGGGAGTTCATGTTGAAATTCCGTGACAATGCGGCTTACGGCGGCTGGGACGAGGCGGGGATCGCGCGCGCGGAGACCTGGTGCGCGGGGGCCTTCGAGGGCGCGGTCGAGGCGGAGGCGTTGCGCGCGCCGGGGTAGTAGGTTCAGCGCAGCGGCGGCTCGGGAGGGTCGAAACGGACCTCGAAGTCCAGTTCCTTGGCGAGCTAGTCCACGAACACCATGACCGTCCGCGCGTAGCGTTTCGAGCGTGGGATGACGAGCAAGTGGCCGGTGTAGGAGACGTCCTCGCAGCGTCCGAGCAAGGGGCGGACGAGGCGTCCTGAGGCGAGCTCGCGCTCGCGAGCTTGCAAATTTCTTGCTTGTGGTAGGTGCGCGCTCCACGCCAAACGAGAAGATAAGAAACCAGGAGGAAGCGTGATGCTGCTGACCGACAATATGGGATCTCGGGTGCGGCGATGACGCGGAGCATCAAGTCGTGGCTGGCGTCGTGACGACGGTCGGGTTCGTCGGGCTCGGCGCCATGGGGATGCCGATGGCGCGCAACCTGCTCGCCAACGGGATGGCGGTGCGCGGGTTCGACGTGCGGAAGCAGGCGGGCGAGGCGTTGGCTGAGGCGGGGGGCGTGGCGGCCGGGTCGGCGGCGGAGGCGGCGCGCGGGGCGGACGCGCTGGTGCTGATGGTGGTCAATGCGGCGCAGGCCGAGGAGGTGCTGTTCGCCGGCGGGGCGCTGGAGGCGCTGGCGGCGGAGGGGATCGTGCTGCTGATGGCGACGTGCCCGCCGGGGACCGTTACGGCGCTGGCGGCGCGCGTGCTCGCGACGCGGACGGCGGTTCCTGGACTCGCCCGTCTCGGGCGGGACGAAGGGGGCGACGCGCAGGGACGCTCACGGTGATGGCGGCGGGCCCAGCGGCGACGTTCGCAGCGGCGCGGCCAATCCTGGAGGCGATGGGGGACAAGGTGTTCCATGTCGGCGAACGGCCGGGGCAGGGCGCCGTGGTCAAGACGGTCAACCAGCTGCTTGCCGGCGTGCATATCGCGGTCTGCGCCGAGGCGTTCGCGCTGGCGGCCAAGGTCGGGGTCGACCTCGGGGTGGTGCTGGAGATCATGAGCGGGTCGGCGGCGTCGAGCTGGATGCTCCGGGATCGCGGGCCGCGGATGCTCGAGGCGGATCCGGAGGTGGCCAGCGCCGTGGACATCTTCGTCAAGGACCTCGGGATCGTGCTGGATGCGGGGCGGGAGGCGAAGGCGGCGTTGCCGCTGGCGGCCGCGGCGCATCAGTTGTTCCTGGCGACCTCGGGGCGCGGCGAGGGCGCGGCGGACGACAGTCAGGTGATCCGGACTTACTACAAGATGAACGGGACTTAGAGTGCCTTCAAAACCCGGTAAGCTTGCCGGCGCCGGCGAGGCGATTCCCGGCGGCGCCGGGGAGGCGGTTGCCGGGGTTGGGCTCCGGCCGCCTTTGGCCGCGCAGCATAAGGTCGTGGTGCGGATCGAGCGCGGGTTGGCGCATGCGGTCGGCGCGGTCGCGGCGGTGGCGGTGCTGGCGGAGGTGACGATCCTGCTCGTTGGCGTGATCGCCCGGTTCGGCCTGAACCGTCCGCTGGTTTGGAGCGACGAACTGGCGTCCATGGTGTTCTTGTGGCTGGCGATGCTCGGCTCGGTGCTGGCGTTCTGGCACGGCGAGCATATGCGGCTGACGACGATCGCGTCGCGGCTGTCGCCGCGGTGGCGCGCGCGGGCGGCGGCGCTGGCGACGATCGGGCCGCTGCTGTTCCTGTTTCTGCTGATCGGGCCGGCGCTCGACTACATGGACGATCAGAGTTTTATCGAGACGCCGGCGCTCGGCTGGTCGGACGCGGTGCGCGCGGGGGCGGTGCCGGTGGGGTTCGCGCTGATGATCGCGATCGGCTGTCTGCGGCTGCTGCAGTTCGGTCTGCGGGATGTCCTTGGCGTGGCGGCGGTGCTGGGGGTGATCGCGCTGGGGGTTTGGTGGGCGCAGCCGGTGCTAGCCGGGCTGGGCAATTGGAACTTGGTGATCTTCTTCGTGGTGATGCTGGGGGCGGGGGTGCTGACGGGGGTGCCGATCGCGTTCAGCTTCGGCCTTGCCACTGTGGCGTATCTGCTCGCGACCACGAGCACGCCGCTGCAGGTGCTGCCGGGGCGGATGGACGAGGGGATGAGCTCGCTGATCCTGCTGGCGGTGCCGCTGTTCGTGCTGCTGGGCGGGCTGATCGAGATGACCGGCATGGCCAGGGCGATGGTCGCGTTCCTGGCGGCGCTGGTGGGCCATGTGCGGGGCGGGCTGCAATACGTGCTGCTCGGGGCGATGGTGCTGGTGTCGGGGATTTCCGGCTCGAAGACGGCGGACATGGCCGCGGTGGCGCCGGTGCTGATGCCGGAGATGAAGAAGCGCGGGCTCGACGAGGGCGAGATGGTGGCGCTGCTCGCCGGCGCCGGAGCGATGGCAGAGACGATCCCGCCGTCCTTGGTGCTGATCGCGATCGGGTCGGTGACGGGGGTGTCGATTGCGGCGCTGTTCACCGGCGGGCTGCTGCCGGGCATCGTGCTGGCGATCGGGCTGGCGGTGCTGGCGCGGCAGCGGACCGGGGCGGAGGATCTGCGCGGGGTGAAGCGCGCGCCGGCGCGGGTGGTGGGGCGGACCTTCGTGATCGCGCTGCCGACGCTGCTGCTGCCGGTGCTGATCCGCTACGCGGTGATCCAGGGGATCGCGACGGCGACGGAGGTGTCGACGATCGGGATCGTCTACATCGTTTTGGCGGGGATTCTGATCTACCGGAAGTTCGACTTGCGGCGGATCTACCCGATGCTGGTCGAGACGGCGTCGCTCTCGGGGGCGATCCTGTTCATCATCGGCGCGGCGAACGGGATGGCCTGGGCGCTGACGCAGTCCGGCTTCTCGCACGGGCTGGCGGCGACGATGGCGAACGTGCCGGGCGGGTCGTGGGGGTTCCTCGGCATCTCCATCGTCGCGTTCATCGTGCTCGGCAGCGTGCTCGAGGGGATTCCGGCGATGGTGCTGTTCGGGCCGTTGCTGTTCCCGATCGCGCGGCAGGTGGGGGTGCACGAGGTGCACTACGCGATGGTGGTGATCCTGGCGATGGGGATCGGCCTGTTCGCGCCGCCGTTCGGGCTGGGGTACTACGCGGCGTGCACGATTGGCCGGGTCGATCCGGACGCGGCGCTGCTGCGGATCTGGCCGTATCTCGGGGTGCTGGTGATCGGGCTGCTGGTCGTCGCCGCGGTGCCGTGGATCTCCATCGGTTTCCTGCCTCGGTAGGCGAGCGGCTATGCTGCTGCGCAGGCCGAACCGGACGGAGCCCGATGACGCGTATCCTTCTCCTGCTCACCCTGCTTGCTGGCGGGTCCCGCGCTTGCCGAGGAGGCGCCGGTCTACGGGCCGGAGTTGCAAGGGTTTCCGTATCCGTTCCCGGTCCAGCACTTCGCCTTCACCTCGCAGGGGACGGCGATGCAGATGGCCTATATGGACGTGGCGCCGACCGGGCCGGCGAATGGGCGGACCGCGGTGCTGCTGCACGGGAAGAACTTCTGTGCGGCGACGTGGGAGGGGACGATCCGGACCCTGTCGGGGGCGGGCTGGCGCGTTGTGGCGCCGGATCAGATCGGGTTCTGCGCCTCGACCAAGCCGGCGCATTACCAGTACAGTTTCCAGCAGCTCGCAGCCAACACGCATGCGCTGCTGGAGCCGCTGGGCATCGCCCGCGCGACCGTGATCGGCCATTCGACCGGCGGGATGCTCGGGATCCGTTACGCGCTGATGTATCCGGACGCGACGGCGCAGCTGGTGCTGGTGGACCCGATCGGGCTGGAGGACTGGAAGGCGCTGGGCGTGCCGTGGATCGGGGTGGACGGGTGGTACAAGCGGGAGCTCAAGGTGTCTGCGGACGGGATCCGGGCGTATGAGCGGGCCACTTACTACGCCGGGCACGTGGGAGCCGGTGTATGAGAAATGGGTGGACATGCTGGCCGGGTTGAACCGTGGGCCGGGTCATGAGCTGGTCGCGTGGAACTCGGCGCTGCTCTACGACATGATCTACACGCAGCCGGTGGTCTATGAGCTTCCGCTGCTCAAGCCGCCGGTGGTGCTGATGATCGGCGACAAAGACACGACGGCGATCGGCAAGGACCTGGCGCCGCCGGAGGTTCGGGCCAAGCTTGGGAATTATCCGGTGCTCGGCAAGGAGACGGTGGCGCACATTCCGCGACGCGCGCCTGATCGAGTTCCCCGATCTCGGTCACGCGCCGCAGATCCAGGATCCGGCGGCGTTCCACAAGGCGCTGCTGGAGAATTTGACGCGCTAGAGCACGTTCCGTTCGCATAGGCTCACGAAACCTGCTCTAGCCTTTGTTTTGGCGAGCACTACTCCCGCCCAAACGGTCCGTTTGGTCGGGAAGTGCTCTAACGACGCGCTCAGTCGGGCTGCAGGAGCAGCGAGCTCGGGTTCACGGCGTCCAGGCCCGGCGTCGGGCGGCTGTGCGCGAGGATGTCCATCTCGTGCCGGACGTCGGCTTCGGAGAAGGCGGGGTGGGACCAGTTCGCGGCGTTCTTGCGGAAGGAGAGGTCGAGCGTCTCGGCGTTGAGCTTCGGGTAGGCGCGGGCGAGCGCGTTGCGGACCGAGGCCGGGTCGCCGGCGATCGTGATCGCGAGGGCGTCCAGGGCGGCCTTCATGCCCTGAACGACTTGCTTGTTATCGGCCGCCCAGGCCTGGGTGGTGATCAGCGCCGTGGTGCTCACCGGCGCGGCGTCGGCCGGGAATTCGCCGCCGGGTCCGTCGAGCAGGATGAAGCCGAAGCCGCCGGTGACGGCGGGCTCCCAGAACGGGGAGCCGCACATGATGGCCTGGACGGCGCCGGCCTGCAGGGCGGCGACCATCGCGGGCTGGGCCATGTAGATCAGGTTCGGCTTGCCGCCTGCCTCGGCGGCGGCGCCGTTGACCGGCGGGACGTAGGAGGAGGTGGCGCTCGGGATCGCGACGCGCAGGCCGACGACGGCTTTGCGCCGGGCGGCGAGCGGGGAGTCGGCGGTGATGCCGAGGGGTTCGGCGGCGGCCTTGCTGATCACCACGGAGCCGGAGAGGCCGTGATAGAGGTTGGCGACCAGGGTGAAGTGCTGGCCGCGGGCGGAGGCGACGAGGACGTCGGAGACGCCGGACGCGGTGAACTGGGCGGCGCCGGAGAGCAGGGCGGAGACGGCGAGGCTGCCGCTGTCGACCACGACGAGGTTCGCCTTTACGCCGTGTTTCTCGAAGAGCCCGAGCTCGCGGGCGAGGAACAGCGCCGCGTTGGCGAAGCTGGTGGAGCTGAGCGTGACCGTGACGTCCGCGTCGGCCGCGCGGGCGAAGCGCAGCCCGGCGCACGCCGCCAACCCCGCCAGCGCGCCGCGCCGACCCACTGTCCCAATCGCCATGCTTGTCCTCCGTGTTTCGTTCAGCTCGGGTCGGTGATGACCGCCCCCGCGACTTGCCAGCGCAACGTCCGCCGCTCGATCAGCTTCAGCAGGCCGAGCAGCGCGAAGGAGATCGCGCTTAGCACCGCGAGGCCGGCGAAGACGGTGGCCGTGTCGAACAGGGAGGTTGCCTCCTTGATGCGGTAGCCGACGCCTTCCTGCGCAGCGACGAATTCGCCGACGATGGCGCCGATCAGCGAGTAGGGCAGGCCGAGGCGGAGGCCGGTGAACACCCATACGGCGGAGTAAGGGACGGCGATCTTGGTCCAGGTGGCGAAGCGGGAGGCGCCCATGAGGCGCGCGTTGGCGATCAGCTCGGCATCGACCTGGCGCGTGCCCTGGAAGGTGGTGAAGAAGATCATGAAGAAGACGAGGAGGGCGGCGAACATGACCTTGTTGGCGAGGCCGATGCCGAACCAGAGGACGACGAGCGGGGCGAGGGCGATCTTCGGCAGGGTGTAGAAGGAGAGGATGAAGGGCTCGAACAGGTCGCCGAGGGCGCGGAACCAGCCGAAGACGAAGCCGACCAGCGCGCCGGCGACGGCGCCGAGGGCGAAGCCGGCGCCGGCCTCGAGCAGGGTGGTGCCGACGTCGCTGGCGAGGGTGCCGTCGGCGGCCCAGGCCTGCAGCGCCGCGATGACGCCGGCCGGGCTGCTGATCCAGAATTCGAGATGTAGCGCGCGGGAGGCGAGCTGCCAGGCGACGAGGATCGCGAGGAACAGCAGGGCTTGTGAGAGGGGCAGGCGGTAGGCGGAGAGCAGGTCCAGCGCCCAAGGACGGGCGCGGGGCGGGTCCACGGGATGGGTGGTCGTTGCCACCTCGGTCATGACGGCTTCCCCCTCCATTCCGTTAGTGTACGTCCAGCGCGTCCCAGAGGGTGCGGAAATATCGCCCGAACTCGGGGTTGCCCTGGATGTCGACCACGTCGCGCGGGCGCGGCAGGGCGATGTCGATGATCATCTTCACGCGGCCTGGCCGGTGCGACATGACCACGACGCGGTCGGCGAGGGTGATCGCCTCCTGCAGGTCGTGGGTGACGAGGACGAAGGTGGCGCCGGTGCGGGCCCAGATGGCGAGGAGCTCGGCGTGCATGCGCAGGCGGAGCTGGGCGTCGAGGCTGCCGAAGGGCTCGTCGAGGAGGAAGGTTTCCGGGGCGTAGGCGAGGGTGCGGGCGATCATGACCCGCTGCAGCATGCCGCCGGAGAGCTGGCGGGGGTAGGCGTGCTCGAAGCCTTTGAGGCCGACTTGGCCGATGGCTTCGGCGACGCGGGCCTGGCGCTCGGGGCGCGGGACCCGGCGGAATTCGAGCGGGAGGGCGACGTTGCGCTCGACCGTGCGCCAGGGGAGGCAGAAGTTTTTCTGGGTGAGATAGCCGACGCGGCGGTTGGGGCCGTCGACCGGGGCGCCCTCGTAATGCACCTCGCCGCCAGCGGGGCGGAGGGTGCCGGCGATCAGGTTCAACAGGGTGGATTTGCCGCAGCCGCTGGGGCCGATGACGGCCAGGAACTCGCCTGGGCGGACGTCGAGGGTGATGGGGCCCATGGCGTGGAACGGGCCGAAGCGGACGCCGGCGTCGCGGAAGGTGATCTTCGCGGGCGCGGCCCCGGTCATCAGGAAACTCCCATCAGAAGTTGTCCAGGCCGAGGATGCCGTCGGCCGGGTCGAGCCGGGCCATGAGGCGCTTGGCGATGCCGTCGCGGAGGGTCTCGGTGGTGCCGCCGCCGAGGGAGCCGTAGCGGGCGCCGCGATAGAGGCGGGAGACGAGGTATTCGTCGGTGAAGCCGTAGCCGCCGTGGATCTGGATGGCTTCGCCGGTGACGCGGACGGCCATGTCGTTGCAGAACATCTTGGCGGTGGAGGCGAGCAGCGGGTCCGGGAACGGGTCGGCGGTCTGGCAGGCGCGGTAGAGCAGCGAGCGGCCGGCCTCGATGTCTTTGTACATGTCGGCGAGCTTCCAGCGCATGCCCTGGAAATCGCCGATGGGCTTGCCGAAGGCGGTGCGATTGCGGAGGTAGGCCACGCTCTCGTCGAACGCGCCTTCGGCCATGCCGAGGGAGATGGAGGGGTTCAGGCAGCGCTGGGTGTTGAAGGCGCTGAGCAGCTTCCGGAAGCCGTCCTCGCGGATGACGACGTTCTCGAGCGGCAGTTCGCAGTCGGTGAAGCGGACCTCGTGCAGGTATTCGCCGCCCATGGTGTGGAAGCGGCCGGTGACTTCGAGGCCGGGGGTGCCCTTCTCGACGATGACGCAGCCGATGCCCTGCTGGCCGGGCTGCTTGTCGATGCGGGCGAAGACGACGAAGGCGCCGGCCTCGTCGGCGCGGCTGATCAGGGTTTTCACGCCGTTCAGGCGCGCGTAGTTGCCGCCGATGTCGACGTTGGTGCGATAGTTGGCGACGTCCGTGCCGGCGTCCGGCTCGGTCATGCAGATGGAGAGCATGTATTCGCCGGAGACGACGCCGGGGAGGATGCGCTGTTTCATATGCTCGGGCGCGTAGACGGAGATGATGCGGGTCTGGACGCCGACCTCGCCGAGCACGGCCATCGCGGTGACGTAACAGGTCTTGGCGATCTCCTCGAGCACGAGGGCGGTGTCCATGACGGGGAGGCCGAGGCCGCCGTATTCCTCGGGGACGGCCATGCCGAGGACGCCGATTTCGGCCAGGCGGGACATGTTCGCCCAGGGGAAGGTGCCGTCCATCCATTGGAGGCCGCGGGGCTTGAACTCGCCTTGGGCGAGTTCGCGCACGGTGCCGATGAACTGCTTCTGCACGGCGGTCAGCATTGCGGTCACTTTGGGTCTCCGAGGAGGGTGGCGGCGTCTTCCACCAGGTCGTGCATGGTGCGGAAGACGCGGGCGCCGGCGGCTTGGAGGGCCGCAGTCTTGGAGGCGACGCTGCCGGTGGTGCCGTGGATCAGGGCGCCGGCGTGGCCCATGGTGACGCCTTCCGGGGCGGCGCTGCCGGCGATCAGGACGTGGACGGGCTTGGGGAAGCCGGTCTCGCGCAGGGCGGCGGCCAGTTCTTCTTCTTCGGTGCCGCCGATTTCGCCGACGGCGAGAACGGCGCGCGTGGCCGGGTCGGCGGCGAAGAGGGGGAGAAGGTCGGCGAAGCGGACGCCTTTGACCGGGTCGCCGCCGACGCCGACCCAGAGGGACTGGCCGATGCCGCGGGCCGCGAGGCGGTAGCAGAGCTCGTAGGAGAGGGTGCCGCTCTTGGACATGACGCCGAGCGGGCCGGGGCGGAGCGAGGCATCGGGGAGGAAGCCGAGCTTGGCCTTGCCGGGGATGGCGGTGCCGGGGGTGGAGGCGCCGACCCAGGTGACGCCGCGCTCGCGGGTTAGGCGGGCGAGGCGGAGCGCGTCGTGGACCGGGACGCCTTCGGCGACGGTGACGAGAAGGGAGATGCCCGCCTCGACGGCCTGCTCGGCGGCCTCGAGCACATTCGCGGGCGGGACCATGGCGAGGCTGGCGCGGGCGCCGGTCGCGGCGACGGCGGCGGCGCAGTCGGGGAAGATGGGGAGGCCATCGACCACTTCGCCGGCGCGGCGGGCGGAGACGCCGGCCACGATGTTGGTGCCGTAGGTGCGCATGAGGCCGATGTGGAGGCGCGCGGCGCGGCCGGTTGCGCCCTGGACCAGGACCGGGACGGAGGGGTCGCGGAGCAGGTCAAGCATGGGCGGGCTCGCGGGCGAGGCGGGCGACGGCGGCGACGGCGCGGTCGAGGTCGGGCTCGAGCAGGAGGGGCAGGCCGGCCGTGCGCAGGATCGCGTGCGCCTCGTCGGCGCCGTTGCCGACCAGGCGGGCGACGATCGGGACTTCGAGGCGGACGGCCTCGGTGGCGGCGATCAGGAGGCGGGCGAACTCGCGGAGGTCGGTGATCCCGGCGAAGATGTTGACCAGGACGGCGCGGATTTTTGGGCCGGCGGCGATCCAGCCGAGGACCTCGATCAGGCGCTTCGGGTCGCCGCGCATCTGGCCGGTGCGGATGTCGCAGAAGTTGAACGGGCGCAGGGAGCGGGCCGACATTTCGTCAATCAGCATCATGCTGAGCCCGGCGCCGGTGGTGACCAGGCCGATCTCGCCGTCGGGGTCGAGCACCACGAAGTCGAAGCCGTGGCGGAGTTTGAGGACCGCGTCTGGATAGGCGGTGGCGCGCTCTTCCAGGAGTTGGAGCAGACGGGGGCGGCGGGTAAGGGCGTTGTCGTCGACAATCAGCTTGGCGTCACCGGCGAGCCAGGTGCCGTCCGGGCGGATGAAGACCGGGTTGATCTCGATGAGCAGCGCATCGAGCGCGGGCAGGGCGTCGGCGAGGAAGAGGCCGAGGGAGCGCAGGGCGCTTTGCGCGGGTTCTGGCAGGCGCTGGGCGAGGGTCTCGACCGTCGGTCGGATTGCGGCCGGGTCCGCGTCGGCGCGCAGGAGGGCGGCGGTCTCGCTCTCCACGTCGACGCCGCCTTCGGCAGACATCAGCACGGTGATCGTGGCGTCAAGCGGGTTGACCGACAGGCTGATGTAGGCCTCGGCGTATCCCGATACCGCCTCTTCGAGGCGGCAGCTTGCGACGCGGTGCCCTTTCAGCGTCGTGCCGAGCAGGGACGAGAGGGCCTCGGTCAGTTGCGCCTTGTTTTCGACGCGGCGGATGCCGCCGGCTTTGCCGCGGCCGCCGATCGGCACTTGCGCCTTGACCACGCAGGGGAGGGGGAAGGGCGGCGTCTCGGCCGCCGTCTCGCAGAGCACGCCCTGCGGCACGGGGACGCCGAGTTCCGCGAGGAGCACCTTGGCGTCGTGCTCGAGCATCAGCACGAGCGGAACTCATGCGGCTGAGATGAGCTGTGGCAGCGTTTTCCTCCGTTGTTGCGCGGTTTGCCCGAGCCTTTCGCTCCCTTGCCACGCGCGCAGGGGCGGCCGCAAACTAGTTTTGCTCCCGGTTGTCAGGAGGAAAACTCATGGGCCGACCGGCCCAACTGCCGCCGTTGAACCCGCTGCGCGCCTTCGAGGCGGCGGCGCGGAATCGTTCGTTCACCCGCGCCGCTGCCGAACTCGGCGTGACGCAGGGGGCGGTCAGCCGGCACGTCCGCTCGCTGGAGGACCGGCTCGGGTTCGCCCTGTTCGAGCGCGCGGCCGGCGGGCTCGAACTCTCGCCGAGCAGCCGGGCCTACGCGGCCGCGGTCAGCGACGCGTTCGACCGCATCGCCCGGGCCACCGAGGGGCTGCTCGCGACCCAGGCACACGCTGTCCTGGTCGTTCGGGGCTATACCACGTTCCTCGCGCGGTGGCTGATCCCGCGGCTGCCGTCGTTCCAGCTGCTGCATCCCGATATCGATGTGCGCCTGGTCTCGGCGAGCACGGCGGTCGACTTCGACCGCGACGCGGTCGACGTGGCCATCCGTTACGGGAATGGGCGGTGGCGGCACTGCCGCGCCGACTTGCTGTTCCAGGACGAGCTGACCCCGGTCTGCCATCCCGACTACCTCGCGCGCTGCGGCGCCAGCGGTCCCGCCGACCTGCTGCGCCGTGCGACGCTGCTGCATCACAATCTGCGACCCGGCGACTGGCCGGACTGGCTCGCTTCGGGCGGGCTGGCGGCGCCGGACCCGGGGCGGGCGCGGCACTTCGAGGACCTCGGCATCATCTACGAGAGCGCTCGCGCGCAGCTCGGCCTGGCGATGGGCCAGCGCGCCTATCTCGGCCGCGAGTTGGGCGCCGGCACGCTCATCGAGCCGTTCCCCACCGTGCTGCGCCGAAGTCTCGGCTACTATCTCGTCTGCCGCGAGGAACGCGCGGCGTTGCCGAAGATCCGCCTGTTCCGGGAGTGGCTCACGGAGGCAGGGGGCTGATCAGGCGGCCGCCACGGTCTCGCGCAGGGCGGTCAGCATGGCGAGGGCAGCAGGGAGCAGGGGTTCGCGGCGGGTGAGGATGTGTGCGTTGCCGAGCCGGAGGTCGAGCTCGACCGGCAGGGCCGCGAACTCGCCGCGCTCGCGGTATTGCATGACCGCCTCGGTCGGCAGCGGCGCGACCATGTCGCTGGTCGCGAGCAAGGCGGCAATGACCGGCAGCGCCGCCGTCTCCACGAGTTGGGCCGGCAGCTCGAGCCCGTGCCGGCGGAACAGCAGCGCCATTCCGGTGCGCATGACGTTGCCCGGCGGCGGTATAATCCAGCCGAGACGTTGCAGCTCCGCGCGGGAAAGAACAGCTTCCCGAACACCAGCGCCGATGCGGTCGCGTAGAGGAAGAAATCGTACCACTCGATCGCCGTGCCCACCACGGAGGAGACCAGGATCCGGTTCATCCCGACCTGATCGACGCGGCCGCTTGTTGTTGCGGAACCATGGGCGCGAGGTGCTGCTCGCGGTCGGGACAAGGTTCGTGACCGACATCACGTTCAATGTCATCAACGTGTTCGTCCTGGCCTACGCGACGCAGCAGCTCGGCCTGCCGCGCGGGCTGCTGCTGAACGCGATCATCGTCGGCTCGGTGGTGGCGTTGGCGACGTTGCCGCTGTTCGGGCGGCTCTCCGACAGCATCGGGCGGCGCACGGTTTTCGTCGGCGGCTGCGTGTTCGTGGCGGTCTATGGGTTTGTGTTCTTTCCGCTGTTGAGCGGGGGCGAGCCGGCGGTCCTGCTCGCTTACGTCGGCGGGATCGCGCTCAGCCAAGCCTGCGTCTATGGCGTGCAGTCGACCTGGTTCGCGGAGATCTTCGGAACCCGGGTGCGTTACACCGGGGCGTCGCTGCCGTATCAGGTCGCGGGGATCCTGACCTCGGCGCCGACGCCGCTGATCGCCGCCTACCTGTTCGCGCAGTATCACACGACCGTGCCGATCTCGGCCTATATCGCGGTCACCGCGCTGCTGAGCCTGGTGTGCGCGATCTTCCTCGGCGAGACTTACCGACGCGACCTCGTTGCGAGCCCGGTGTCGGCAGCGATGGAGCCGGCCCGGGTCTAGCCGAGTGTTGCTCTAGGCTGCGTGGCGCCCGTCATGGGCGCGAGCACGGACCCCGGGAGCGCCGGCTAGACCGCAGTGGAGCGGGTGGGGATTTTGCGCCACTATCGGTCCGGACGGAACGGACTGAGCCCGATGGACGGCATGGCCAACGACGGTACGGCGCAAGTCAGCGCGTGGCTGGACGCGTTTGCCGACGCGCTCGCGGCGGGAGATGCGGACGGGGTCGTGCAGCTGTTCCAGCCGGACTGCCATTGGCGCGACGTCGTGGCGTTGAGCTGGACCATCCGGACGGTGTCCGGCGCGGCTGGGATCGGGGCGTTCCTGCGTGACGCGCTGCCACGGGCGCGGGTGTCCGGGGTGCATCTGCCGCCGGGTCGGACGGGGCCGCGCCGGGTGGTCCGGGCGGGGGTGCCGACGGTCGAGACCATCTTTGCGTTCGAAACGGCGTTCGGCACGGGGAGCGGGGTGGTGCGGCTGGTGCCCGATCCCGCCGGGTCCGGGCGGCTGCTCGGCTGGACGGTGGTGACCACGCTCGATGCGCTGCACGGGCGGGCGGGGGACGGCGCGCCGGATTACAGCCGGGATTTTGGGGGCGAGAATTGGCTCGATAAGCGGCGCCGGGCGCTCGACTACGCCGACCGCGACCCGGCGGTGGTCGTGGTTGGCGCCGGGCAGGCGGGGCTTTCGGTTGCGGCCCGGCTGGTCGCGCTCGGGGTCGACACGCTGATCATCGATCGGCATGGCCGGGTCGGGGACAACTGGCGCAAGCGCTACCACGCGCTGACGCTGCACAACGAAGTGCATGTGAATCATCTGCCGCTCATGCCGTTCCCGCCGACTTGGCCGGTGTTCATCCCCAAGGACAAGCTGGCGAACTGGTTCGAGGCGTATGCCGAGAGCATGGAGCTGAACGTCTGGACCGGGACGGTGCTGGCGGGCGGTGCGTTCGAGGACGGGCGGTGGACGCTGACGCTGCGGCGCGGCGACGGGAGCGAGCGGGTGCTGCGGCCGGCGCACCTGATCTACGCGACTGGGGTCAGCAGCATTCCGGTCAGTCCGGACCTGCCGGGCCTCGGCAGTTTCGGCGGCACGGTGATGCATTCCGGCGCGTATACGGACGGCGCGGCCTGGCGCGGGCGGCGGGCGCTGGTGCTCGGGACCGGCAATAGCGGGCACGACGTGGCGCAGGACCTGTACGCGAGCGGCGCCGAGGTCACGATGATCCAGCGCAGCCCGACCTACGTGGTCAGCCTCAAGGAGGCGCAATCGGTTTACGCGATCTATGGCGAGGGAATCCCGATCGGCGATTGCGACCTGCTCGCCACGGCCTCGCCGTACCCGGTGCTGGTCCGGGCCTATCAGCTCTCGACCGCGGCGTCGCGCGAGGTGGACCGGACATTGCACGAAGGGCTGGCGCGGCGCGGGTTCCGGCTGGATTTCGGCGACGACGACACCGGCTTCCAGATGAAATACCTGCGTCGCGGCGGGGGGTATTACTTCAACGTTGGATGCTCCGATCTCCTCGTGGAGGGGAAGATCGGGCTGCTGCAGTTCGGGGAGATCGAGCGGTTCGTTCCCGAAGGCGCGCGGCTCCGGGGTGGCAGGGTGGTGGAGGCCGACCTGCTCGTGCTGGCAACCGGCTACAAGAACCAGCAGGAGGTGGTGCGGCTTTCGCTGGGGGATGCGGTTGCGGACCGGGTCGGGCCGGTGTGGGGGTTCGACGCGGGGGGCGAGCTGCGCAACATGTGGCGGCCGACGGCGCAGGAGGGCTTGTGGTTCACCGCTGGCAGCCTCGCCCAGTGCCGGATCTACTCGAAGTGTCTGGCACTGCAGATTCAGGCACGCCTGCAGGGGATCGTTTCGGACGACCGTGCGAGGGAGGCCGGACGCACCCTGGAAGTAGCGTCGTAACCCTGGTCTAGCCGCCGCATCCCGCTAGGGCGACGCGATCGGCGGCCCCGAGGGGCTCGCCGAGTTGCGCCCGCGTCATCAGGTCGCCGCAGTGCGAGGACGACGCTGCGGGCCGCCGGGTTGGCGGTGCCGATAGCGGCTGCCGCACCAGGGAGGGTCGGGCCGTGGCGGGCCGGGTCGACGGGGGCTTGGGCGGCTCGGTTACGGCGACGCCCTTCCGAGCCGGGGCGGGCTCCCGCGCCGGCGCGGACGGGGGCGCAGCCGGCACGGCCGGCGCAGGCGGCACGGTCGGTATGGCCGGCGCCGCTTGCGGGACCAGGCCGGCGAAGGCGAAGTCGCCGTCGATCGGGGAGTTGGACACCCAGGGCTGCTGTGCTCCGCCGGTCGCGCGCTTCACCGCCAGGCCGACTTGGTTGAAGGTCCGGAACACGTCCAGACCGGGCTGGCGCATCACCGAGGCCAGGGCTTGCGAGTATGGGCTGTCGGCGCCGTCGCCGTCCTGCGCTACGGAGCCGGGCTGGGTTGCGTAGGAGATCAGCGTCCCCTCGGGCGCGCGCATCTCCGCCAGGCCGCCGCCCATGCTGCGCAGGCCGCGGATCGCGAACGGGTTGTTGCGGCAGGCGTCGAGGATCACGATGTTCAGCCTTGTCCCGACGCCGTCCATCTGGTGCAGCACCAGGTCGGCGTCGACCATCTGGAAGTCGAGGTCCTGCGAGCGGGTCGGATTGGCGTCGACCGGCACCAGCCAGTTGACGCCCTGCACCTGCAAGCCGTGGCCGGAATAGTAGAACAGGGCGACGTCCGCTCCCACCAGCGCACGGCCGAAATCCTGGATCACGCGCGTCATGCCGGGCTTATCGAGATTGGTTTGCGGGCCGCCGTCCACTAGCTCGAAGCCGAGTTCCTGCAAGGTGCCGGCGATGAGGCGCGCGTCGTTGACCGGGTTGCGCAGGCGCTCGACGCTGCTGTAGTCGGCGTTGCCGATGATCAGCGCGACGCGCTTACCGGACTCGGCCTGGGCGCCCGCGCCGAGGAGGGCCAGC
This sequence comes from uncultured Alphaproteobacteria bacterium, assembly GCA_963708585.1. Classification (GTDB taxonomy): domain Bacteria; phylum Pseudomonadota; class Alphaproteobacteria; order Acetobacterales; family Acetobacteraceae; genus JAVVHH01. Next base: position 26,193 of record CAVPSW010000005.1, read on the forward strand.
AGCAGGGCGGCGAGGAGGCGCCGCATTAGGCACATTGGTTCATGACCCGGAACTCGACCCGGCGATCGAGGGCGTCGCTCGCGTTGTCCGCCCCGGTCCCCACCAGGTTCTGGTCTGCGCCGAACCCGGCGGCGATGAGCCGGCCCTGCAATCCCGGCGAATCTTGTTCGAGCCGCGACTTCACATACTCGGCGCGCAGCAGGCTCAACTGTTGGTTCAGCGCGGCCGAGCCGCTCCGGCTGGTGTGGCCGGACACCTGCAGGCAGGTGTTGCGCGCTGCCGAACGGGTGGCGATCTGGCGCAGCCACATGTCGGTGGTGCCGTTCTCCTGGCCGGCCAGCCCGGTCGAGCCCGGCCGGAACAGCAGCTTCACCGCGAGCCGGCCGTTGCCCAGGCTGTAATCGACCAGGTCGCCGAAGGCCTGCTCCGCCTCGGAGCGGCGGCCGAGCCGCCAGTTGGTCAAGTAGATGCCGTTGAAGGCGCGGAGCTGGTCGCCCGCCTTGGTCTGTTTCGCGCTGTGATACAGGTCGAGCGCTTCGGCGTAGCGGCCGGCGGCGTAGGCGTCGATCGCGTCGCTGATGATGGCGGCGGTCAGGATGCCGCCGACATAGGCCGGCGGGATGGGGTCGCCCACCTTGGTCGCCTGGCAGGTGGCGACGTAGCTTTTCACCAGCGCGTCGTCGGTCCAGGCGGGGCTGTCGCGGAAGAAGCGCGTGGGGGTGTCGTCGACCCCGGCCAGCTGCGCCTTGGTGACCGCCTTGGCGATGGCCTTGCCGGAACCGAGGTCGCCCATGACGAGGCAGAAGCGGAACGAGTCTTTCGGCGCGGCGGCCTGGGCGTGGCTGTTGATCGGGGTGAAGGTGCCGACCATCACCAGCGGATTGCGCGCGAGGGCGCCGGCGGAGAAGGGCTGGAAGTCGAACTGCGGGTAGCTGGCCCGTGCCACGCCGAGGATGCGCTGCTGGATCTGCTGCGTCGCGGCGGATTGCTCGCCGGTGACGCCGTCCACCAGCGGGTCGATGATCACGAGCTGCCGCTCCCCCTGCTTGGGGGTGGTGGACAGGACGCGATCGGCGGCGATCTGCACCGCCGTGTCGAAGGGCACCGGCGTGCCCGAGGTGTCGGCGCTGGAATAGGGGGCGGCCGCGCCGGCGCTCGGGCTGGTCGTCGTGCCCCCTTGCGCGCAACCGGCCAAGGCGGCCAAGCCAAGGACAACCGAACGACGATCGAGCGAGCCAGGCATGGGGCGCCTCTCAGGGTGCGAATGGAACGTGTTTAGCACGGCTCCGAAAGGAGGGGCAGAGCCACAAGCGGTGATCGTTTCGCGGGCCTAGTCGGGTTCCGCGACCACGCGGTTGCGCAGTGTGCCAAGCCCGCGGATCTGGACCTCGACCGAGTCGCCGACCTCGAGCCGGCCGGTTCCGTCGGCGCCCATCCAGATCACGTCGCCCGGCACCAGGGTCAGGTATTTGGACATTTCGGTAATGTAGTCGACATGGTCGAAGATCATGTCGCCGGTGGCGAACGCGCTCGTCTCCGTCCCGTTCACGCGCACCGAGGTGTGGGCGGTCCGGACGTCGAACTCGGTCACGATCCAGGGGCCCATCGGCTTGAACGTGTCGCTGTTCTTGCCGCGCCAGAAGGTGCGGTCGCCGAACTGCCACTCGCGGGCGCTGATGTCGTTGCCGATCGTCCAGCCGAAGATCGCGGCCTCCGCCTCGGCGCGGGAGCATTTCTTGAGGCGGCGGCTGATGACGGCGACGACTTCGCCCTCGTATTCGAGCGTGCCGTCGAAGTCGCGCGGCCGGACGATCTCGCCGTCCTGGCCGATCAGCGCGTTGTTGGCGCGGTAGCCGATCTCCGGTCGGGTCGGGAATTGGGCGACTTTGAGGCCCTTTGCCTGGCCCTCGAGGATGTGCGCGCGGTAATTCAGGCCGACGGCGTAGAAGGTCGGCGGGATAATCGGCGGCAGCAGGTGCGCCGATGCCAGCTTCACCGCCCGGCCGCGCGGGGTGGGCGAGTTGAACGGATCGCCGGCGACGGGCTGGATGCGATCGTCCTCGACCAGTCCGAAGCTGGCCCCCTCCAGCGTTTCGAAACGGCACCAGGTGGTCATCGCGGCCTCATTCGCCGACGAGGCTGAAGGCAGCCCAGGACGAGGGATGGCGGAGAATTGGATCGTCACTGTCGATCATGTGCAGCATCGATTTTCGGAGCGCCTCTGGTTTGCTGATGGGTGGGACCGCGGACAGATTGTCCACGAAGCCGGTGGTCAGGGGAACGGTGGCGAGACTTCCAACGCGCCAATGACTGACGAGGAGCGAGCGCGCCCCGGCGTAAAGGAAGGCGCGGGCCAGGCCGGAGAGACCGTCGGCGAACGGGCCGCTTTCGGGGGCGTCGGTGTTGCAGGCGGACAGGATGACCAAATCGGCCTGCACATCCAGCGCGGCGACCCGGGATGCCTTCAGCAAGCCCTCTGAAGCGTCGCCTGGGGCGGAGCTCAGCACGATCGCGGGCTCGGTCAGGCTGGGAAGTTCACCGGCCATGACAGCGTGGGTGGCGAAGGCAATGACCTGGAAGGAGGCGAGGTTTTCGTTGAGCAGGTTTCGGGTCGTCGCATTATCGCCGAGCAGAAGCTCCGAGGCATCTTCCGGGTAGGATCGGGCCATCCGACGAAGTTCGTCCCTCGTCTCGGGCAGGCGAGGGAGCGCTTGCAGGGCTACTCTCAAGGCGCGGCCGGGCGAGTCCTTGGGGGACGACAGATCGGCCGGCTCCTCGACCGGGTCGCCGATGCCGAGGAATTTCGGTGGCGGCGACGCCGAGGGCGGAGTGTTGCGGAGACTGACCAATCCAGCCACGGAGGGCATGACCTCGATCGCGGCATGGCGGATGAGCCAGTCGCCCTCGGGATCGGCGAGGGTTTGCAGGGGAAGCGACTGGAGAACGTCGTCGGGTATGTAGATGATGGTCGAGCGGGAACCGACGAGATCGGCGACGGGCGCGATGAGGTGGTGATACAGGGCGATCGAGGCCGGCAGATCGAACGGCGGGGGGACGGCGAGGGCGGCGCCCGATCGCAGGTCCAACCCGGCCCGGACCCGGGCGACCAGCGCATGGAGGTCCGATCGCGAGAGCGGCACAGGCACTGCGCGGGCCTCGTGCGACGTGACGGCCCAGAGGAGCATCTGACGCTCGCCGACGAGCGGCATGAGGACCAGCTCGTCGGGGTGCAGAGCCTGCTGGAGCCCGGCGAGCGCGACCGGCTCGGCGCCGGAGAACTGCGCGAAACGGGGGTATTCGCGTTTGATCTCCTCGTCGAGATCGAGCACCGCCGCCCGACGTTGCCGCGCGATGTCGCGCAACCCTGCTTCTTCGCGCTCGGCCGCCATACCCGCGTGGGCGACTTGGTCGCGTAACAAGAACTCCGCCTGACGGAGCGCGTCCCCATTGTCGGAGCGTGCCCGCAGCAATTTGGCGAGGCCGTTGTGCTTCGCGGCGAGCCGGGCCGAGGCGAGGCGGATCGCCTCCGAGGCACGGGATTGCTGCGCCCGTTGCGAGGTGCGGAAGGCTTCGTCCAGCGTCTCCGGGTCATCCGCCGGAGCGGCCAGCAGCAATGTCGCGTGGTCGAGGAAGAGCTGGCGGGCGCTGCGTTGCTGCAGCTCGCCGTCCGTGCTCGGCAGTTCGGTGCCACTGCGCTGCAGGTCGAGGAGGATCGCTTCGGCCTGCCGGCTGTGGTCGAGGGCCTCAGACCGGTTGCCGGTTCGATCGTCGAGTGTCGCAAGCGCTGCCTGGGCCTCGGCGGCGCGCATCCTGATCGCGCCGCCGGTCTCGTCGTAGAGGCGGAGGGCGCGGGTCAAAACGGTCTTGGCGTCGTTGTAACGAGCCTCGTCGGTGAGCAGTCGGCCGTATTGGATCAGGAGATAGCCGAGCTCCGGCGCTTTGGGGCCGAAGCCCTTGGTGATGAGCTGCTCCGCGAGCAGGAACTGCTGCTCTGCGGCCTTGGGATCCCCCTCGGTCAAGCGCGCGACGGCGAGCACGATATGGGCCATCCCTTCGCTGCGCACGTTACGGTCCCAAGGGTCCGCGAGGATCGACAGTGCGGAGCGGGCGGTGGCTTCCGCGCGCAAGGTCTGGCCGGCGTCGAGCTCCACCCGTGCGCGATCAGCCAGGCTGGCGCCCAACCTGACCGATCTTTGGCCGAAGGTCTGCCGGTCGATCGCTTCGGCGCGGGCAAGGAAGGCCAGGGCCGTATGGGTGTCTCCGAGCAGATCCTGGATCAATCCAAGAAGGTGCAGCGTGCGCGCGACGGCAGGATGATCGGGGCCGTAATATGAAGCCAATACGTCGAGCGCAGCCTCGGCGGACTGGTCCGCCTCGGTGAGCTGGCCTCGTTGATAGAGTGCGCTCGCCTCCGTGTACAGGGCTTGGCCCGCGATGTCGTCCCGAGTGGCCGTGGACGGATCGGATATGTCGTGCAGCGCGGCTTCGGCCCGGGGCAGGTCGACCTGGCGCAAGAACAATTCGGCCTGAGACAGTTTTGCGGCTCGGACCAGCCGAGGATCGCCGTCCGCAACTTGCAAGGTGCGTGACGCTGTCGCGGTGCCGAGATCGATATCGCCGGCGGAGAGCGCGGCCTTGGTCAGATTGACCAGAGCCGGCACCAGCCGTGTCGGCGGCGCGCGGAGGCGGTCGAGAGTGGACAGCGCAAGCTGGAAGGCGAGGACGGCCTTCTCGGGCCGGGACAATTCGAGCTCCACCGAACCGAGCGCGTTTTCGGCCTCCGCAGCGTAGCCCGGCGCTTCAGCCTGGAAGTCACGCGCGGCGGCTGCGAGCAAGGTCTCGGCCCGAGGAAAGTCCATCATCAACTCTGCGATGCGCGCCGCCTCTCGACGCAACGTGGCCGCTATCGTTGGCGCGTGGACGATCGACCGGGTCGCGCGCTCAACTTGATCGAGACCGGTCCGTGCGCGGGCCGTGTCGCCGGCCACGAGGTAGTCCTTCGCCATCTCCAGACCGAGGCCGGCGATATCGGCGGGGGAGGCAAGTCGGGGTGGGGCTGCGAGCCAGGTCTCCAGGTGCCTGGCCGCTTCTCGGGACGATCCGTTGTTCGAAAGAACTCTGGCGGCCGCCAGTTCATCGGCGGGTGAGGAGGCGGTCCGGCTGGCGCCAATCGCCATGCCGATCGCAGCAAACACGAGGAGGGTCCCACAAAGCAGGGACTGCCTCAATGTCGGGTTCCGACAAAAATGCCCCCGGCGTTATTCGAGCTTGGCGGGTTGGTATAGATTGAGAAACTTCCACCCGTCGCGGCGGGAAAACTGCCGGACTTGACGGGGAAGCTGTTGAAAAAGCTACCCTGTACTGAGAACAGAAGCTGACCTGCGGTGGAAGCACCGGAACCCGCGTAGATGTTCGTGCCGGCTGGCATCGTCACTGGGATGCCGAGCCAGACGCCGCCATCGAAGTTCGCATTGAGCGCGCCGGATCGGGTGCCGAAATTCCACGTCTGCGCGAACTGCCCGGTTTCGCGGACATAGCCGTTGCCCCTCTGCGCGCTCCCGATCAGGCCGCCGGTGTATGTTGCCGACCCGGTCAGCGTCTGCAACGTGCCGATCGGAACTGCCGGCCCGGAGACTTGGAACACGAGATTGTTGGGGCTCGCCAAGGCGGAAGCGGGCGTCGCGCTGTCCGTCGGAAGGAAGAACCCCCAGGAGAGATGCTCGTTGCTTGGCACCAGGGTGGCGGACACCGTCGCTCCGGTGCCCGGGACCGTGATGGGACCCGAAATGCCCGGAACGCCCGCCAAAATTGTGGCGTCGACCGTCACGAGCTGCGGTTGAGGCGGCGCGCTCCCTGGAGCCGGCGGCGTCCCGACGCTGGGGGCATTGGAAGGAGAGAACCCGGAAAAGCTCAGGTTCGGTATGACAGTGGTCGTGCTAGGGGCCGATATTTGGAGCGCCGGGCCCAAGGTGAAGCTGCCGGACTGACTGGTCAGGCCGGGTGAGACCGTCTCGGCCGATGCGGGGCTCGAAGCTGTCTTGGACGGCATGGCGGGCGGGAAGGTGACGAGCAGCGTCGCCGCTTGCGGCCTCTGGGTTGCGGGTTGCGATCGTGCGGGCGGCGGCGTGCTGGGCGAGCGAGAGGCGGACAGGGACGCGAAAGCAGTCACCGCGGCGACGAGCTGTTGCTCGCTGTCGCGTTGAGGTCCGGAACCGTCGAGCGCCACGGAGAAGCCGGGGCGGCGGAGCGTGTCCTGCCGTGAGCGCTGGGAGACGAGGACATCCCGTCCGCTCAGCATTGAGACCGAACCGGGCGGCGTGGTTTGCAGCACCGCCCCGGCGGCGATCACCCTCACCTCGGCATCCCCAATGGAGAAGTCGGCTTCCGTATCGTCCGCCGTCTCGACACGGATCTTGCCGCCTCCGGCGCTGGCGACGATGCGCGAGCGCCGGGTTCTCGGGTCGAAGGCGAGCTGGTGCACGGTCAGGTAGGCGCCGGGACCGAGTACGATGGACGATCCGTCGGAGAACGCGATCTCCAACCAAGAATTGCGCGGGCTGGCGATGCGTGCGCCCAAGCTGAGCCGCGCCGGAGCGGAGCCGGAACGGGACAGGGATGCGCCGGATAGGATGACGGCGGTGAGCGCCGGCTGGGCGAGGGACAAAGACGGGGCGCCGAGGAGGAGCAAGCTGCCGATGAGTTGGGGCCACAGCCGACGAGCGTTCATAGTTCCCAGCGTAGGCCGAAGGTTATGGAATGGTCGCTGAAGCGATAGGCGGGGTAGTTCGAGTTGTCTTTGGTGAAGTCGTATTCGGCGACCGCCTTGAGATGGGCAATAATCGGCACGGCCGCCGCAAGTCCTGCGTCCGTCACCGGGTCCCGCCGCCGGTCGGGCAAGCCGAACAGCGGATCGGCGGCGCGGTAGCTGATCCCCTGGATGCCGGCGTGCACGCTGAGCGCGACCGGGCGGGTGCCGATCGTCTGCTCGGTCACGAGGGCGACCGAGGCGCCAGGCCCGCTTCGCGCATCGAAATCGGCGTGGGCGTTCGCATGATAGTAGGAGATGGCGAGCACCGCTCGGGTGCTGGAGGTGACGGCGTAGGTGATCGTGCCGGCGACAGAGGATTCGACCCCGGTATACAACTCGGCCGCCCCACGGAAGTCGCTGTTCTGATAGCTCCCGAACCGGGTCGTGCCGGTCAGGTTGAACCCCCAGCGCCGGCCGATCCGCGCCTGGAGGGTGGCGCCGCCGCCGTACAGCCAGGCGAAAGTTTGGTCACCATAGCCGAGCCAGGTGACCGTCGCGAACGGCCGGGCGGACAGCGCGATCGAATCGGTTGGGCCGAAGCCGATCCTCGGCCCGGTGTCGGCCGTTACGGCCTCCAGATCATAGCGGTGGTTGATGTGGAAGAAGCGTTGATCGAAGCCGGAGAGATTGGTCTCCCAGGCCCCATCGCGCTGCAGCCCCAAGTCGTAACTATGGGAAAGCTGGAGGGTGACGACCGAGCTCCAGTCGGAGCTGGCGCGAACCGGGGTGGGAACTTGCACGTTTCCGACCAGCGGGCTGAACACGCCGATCGTGGGCAAGGACGTGGCTTGGTTGGCGTCGCTGTCGTATCGCAAACCGGTAAACACGCTCGCCTCGAGCTTGGACGGGCTGGCGGCGCGGGAGGCGGTGCTCACCAGCGCACGCCCCTGCTCGGCGGCGTTTTGCGGGATGTGTTCTGCGGTGAGCGCCTGCTTAGCGTAGACCGAGGCGAGAGTTGGATTGTTCTCGGCGTAGTAGAGCGATGCGAGCGCAAGCCGGATATTGTCGAGCGCCGGGTCGAGGCGGAGGACGCGCTCGAGCGCCGCGATCGCCGCCCGGGTCTGACCGTTCGCTGCGGCGATGCGGGCGTATCGGACGGCGAGGTCGGGATCGGACGGGCGCGCCATCATGGCGTTGAACGCGGCCGAGACCGCGCTGGCACCCTCGGTCTCGGCATGCGCACGCCGGCTGGGTCCCGCGGCAAGCGCGAGAACGGAGACGAGATAGAGGGGAATTCTGGTTTTAAGTGCGCCGCTTCCGCGCGAACTCACTGGGACGCCGCTCGGTCGTAGGCGGCGGCCTCGCTCAGGCCGGCCTGCTCCAGCAGCGCGCTCCTGGTCTGGCGCAGGGTCCGGTCGCCCGGCGCGCGCCGGATGGACTGGGAGATCGCGTCCACCTCATCGGTACCAGAGCCCCGGGGCGGACCGCTTGGCGGCATCGGCCGCCGGTCGAGGCGCGGGGCGCGCGACCCGCTCGATCATGCCGCTCGCGACCGGGTTTCGCGACGGATCCCGCTTGGAGAGGACGACCGTGAGCGACCATCGGTAGGCCGTGTCGTCCCTGATCCGTCCCTGCGTGTCGGCCAGCGAGAACGAGTTGATCCCGGCAGGCAGCGGGCCGGGAACGGTGGCCTTGAGCACCGTGCGGTCGGAGGCGTCGTCGACGATCGTGATCAAGGCGTCGCCCTCGATCGGACGCGAGTTGAACCAATAGAGCCTCGGCTGCGCACGGGCGGTCAGGCCGACATCGGGCGGTGCGAGGACGTCAAGCTGCATCGCGTCGGCGTCGGGCCCACGGGTGGCGCCGCTGACCCGGTTGTCCGGCGCGCCGAGCCTGGGCGGCACGTAGCGGCGCGGGGCGGCGGTGTCTGAGCTGGCGGTCCCCGCGTTGGTGGTTGCCCCCGCGGCGGTAGCTTGGGCCCATGCGGCTCCGGCCAGGCCCGATCCGATCAGCGGGCCTAGCGAGACCAGCAACCAATGAACCGTGCGTCCATTCATGGACAGACCTGGCACTATTCGCACAAGATTATAGCCGGAACGGAACGGCTCGGTCACTATCCGTGTGAGAGGCGACGGATCAGTGGCGCGGGAGACGAGGTAGGGGCGGCCGATGAGAGTGAGCGCGAGGCGGCCACTTCATCCGCCGCCCTTGGCCTGGCCGCGGGCCGCTTGGCGCAGCCCAGTGGGGCGCAGCCCGGTGGCCGCCGGGTTGCTGGCGACCGCCGGGCTGCTGGCGGCGCTGTTGGCGGCACGCGCCGGCGGTGTCTTGCAGCCATCGGAACTCGCCGCTTACGACGCGCTGCTCGCCGCGCGCGCGATGGGTCATGCGCCGGATCAGCGGCTGCTGCAGGTGAGCATCACCGAGACCGACCTGAACCGGTTTGGCTGGCCTGTCCCCGATCAGGTGCTGGCCGAGGCGATCAAGCGGCTGCATGCGGCGGGCGCTCGCGCTATCGGGATCGACGTTTTCCGGCCCTCGCCGATCGAGCCGGGGGCCGAATTTCTGGCGCAGACGATGGCCGCGACGCCGGAACTCGTCTGGGTGAACCGGTTCAGCCAGGGTCCGCTTCCGGGCATCCAGGCGCCCGCGGCGATGGAGGCCGCGGGCCGAGCTGGGTTCGCCGATCTGGTGCTCGATCCGGAGGAGTTGCCCGGCGCGGCCTGCTCTACCTCGACAACGGTAGCGGGTCCGCGGAGGCGCTGCCGCTCAGACTGGCCCTGGTCTTTCTCGAGCAACAGGGGGTCGCTCCGGCCGACGATGGCAGGGGATTCCTCCGGCTTGGGCCGACCTCGCTGCCCCCCTTCGCCGAGGACACGGGCGGCTACGCCGAGGTCGACACCCGCGGCTATCAGATGCTGCGCGAGTTCCGCGCCGGGACAAAGCTGCCGACGATCACGCTCGGCGAACTGATCGATGCTCGGGCCATGCCGACGGCTTCCGGGCGAGTGGTCCTGATCGGCGTCGTGGCCGACACCGTGAAGGACAATGTGATCTCCCCGCTTAGCGGCCAGTCCTCGCTCGGGTTGCCGGGGGTCACGCTGCACGGGCTGTTCGCGTCGCAACTCCTCAGTCACGCGCTCGACCACGTGATCCCGACGCGGCCGCTGACGGGACGGCTCGAGGCGGCGCTGATCGCGGGCTGTGTGCTGGGCGCCGGCGCGGTGGCGGCGATGCTGCCGAACGGTGCCTCTATCGCCGCGTTGGCACTGGGCGGCGGCGCGTTCATCCTAGGCGCTGGCGTCATGGCCTTTTTCCATGCCGTGTGGCTGCCGGTGCTGCCGATGGCGGGCGGCTGGATGGCTGCGGCCGGGCTGTCGGGGTCGGTCGTCGCATTCGCGGAGAAACGCCAGCACGCCGTGCTGATGCGACTGTTCTCGGCGGCGGTGTCGGCGCCGGTCGCGCGTGAGCTTTGGCGCCGCCGGGACGAGTTCACCGAAGGCGGCCGCCCGGTGCCGGTCCGTCTGACGGTGACGGTGTTGTTCGCCGATATCAACGACTTCACCTCCACCTCAGAGACGCTGGAGCCGGACACGCTGGTGCGCTGGCTGGACGTCGGCATGCAGGAAATGGCGCGCGTGGTCGGCGAGCACCGGGGTATCGTGTCCAGCTTCGTGGGGGACGGGCTGATGGCGGTGTTCGGCGCGCCGATCGCCCGCCACTCGGCGTCAGAGATCGCGGCCGACGCGGTGGCCGCGACGCGCTGCGCGCTTGGGATCGGAGCGATGCTGCAATCGCTGAACGAGACCTATGCGAGGGAGCGGTTGCCGGCGATCCGGGCCGCGATCGGGATCCATTCAGGCGTTGTGGTCGCTTGCAGCTTGGGGATAGCGGAGCGACAGCAATACACGGTCATCGGCGACCCGGCGAACACGGCCTCTCGCCTGGTCCAGCTCGCCAAGGACCGGATGCGCAACTCAGGCGACGTTTGCCTCGCGGTGATGGGCGAGCCGACGCGCAATCTGGTGCATCGCGACTTCGCCCTGGACGCGTTGGGCCCGCAGGGGATCAGGGGGAAGAGCCAAAGCCTGGCGTGTTATCTCGTCAGCTCAACGAACTTGTCCGTCGGCGCGGAAACCGTCGCCGCGAAGTAACGGCTGCTCGCGCCCGTCTCTGTCTTTTGGGTGGGGGCCTACGCGGCCGGGCTTGCGTGATCGAGGCGAGCGGCGGGACGCCGGCCGATTTGCAGGCCGGCAAGCGTCAATAAGCCGGCGCCGGCCAAGAGAGCGAGGGTGGAGGGTTCCGGGACGGAGTAGGTGAACGCCGGCGGGTTCTGGCAGCCCGAGCCGACGTTGACGCTGAACGTGCCGTTCAGGTTTCCCCTGTAGGCGCAGACCAGGGTGGCCTCATTCCCCAAGGCGCCGGTGAGGCCGAAATCGTAGGTGAAGTTCACAGAATTCGCCGCGGCGGTGTTGAGGGGACCGAAATTGCCGGGCGAAAGCGGCGCTGCGGAGGCGACGAACAGATACGTGCCGCCGGCATTCACGGGCGCGCTGATTTGCGCGTTCCCCGTGCCCATCGATGTCGACGTCGCCAACAGGGTCGCGACGTTGCCTGAGAGGCTGTAGAAGTCGAGGGCCGGATGGCTCATCCCCAACGGGCCATTCGGGTCGGCCGCTCCGCCTGTAAACGTGCCGGGTACCGAGAAGGTCAGCTCGTCGAGGTTGACGGTGGACGCGACCGCGTTGGCCTGGATCGTCCCCCCGAGATCGAATAGTGCGTACGCGCGGCCCGAAGCCAGGACGAGGGCGGAGCATAGTCCGACTGTAATGAGTCCACGCATTCGAGGCCACCTTTTGTGAACTTAGACAAGTCTAAGTGGCTGTCGTGCTCACGCAACTAACGAGTGCGTGAGAGACCTCCAGTATTAGTCGGACTTGGTGAGCGCGCTGGCCATCGCCGGGGTGTAGCCGGGCTCGACACGAACATCGACCACGGCCACCCCGCCCGCATCGACGGCCGCAATCGCGGCGGCGAACGCCGCAGGCAGCTCGGCCATGTCGCGCAGCGGGCCGAAGCCGGCGGCGCCTTGCCCGCGCGCCAGCGTGGCGAGGTCGAGCTCCGGGTCGGTCATGCGCATGCCGATCCACTTGTTCTCCACCGGGCGGCCGCGCAGCCGGGCCATCCGCTCCTGATGCACCTCGTCGTTGAAGAAGGATTGGTTGTTGGCGACGATCAGCAGGAGCGGGATCCGGTAGTGGGTGGCGGTCCAGAGGGCGGTCAGGCCCATCAGGAAATCGCCGTCGCCGCAGATCGAGATCGGCAGGCGGCCGCTGCCGCGCAACGCGAGCGCGGCGCCGACGGAGATGCCCGGGCCTCCGCCGATGCCGCCGCCGCCGTCGGAGCCGAGGAAGTCGAGCGGATGGCGGAACGGCCAGGACGCGCCGTCCCAGGAGAGCGGGAGGTGCAGCAGGGAGACCGGCCGGTCGCCGACCGCCTTGCGCAGTGCGACCGCCATTCGGCTGGTTACGATCGGGCCGGAGGGCTCCGGCGCGGGTGGAGCGGAGGGCGGCAGCGGCGCTGCAGTGGGCAGCCCGGTGGCCATCGCCAGCGCAGTCGCGTCCGGGTCGGCGGCGATGAACAGATCGACCGGCGGCAGGCCTTGGTGGTCCATGCTCCAGCCGTTGTGCAGCACGTGGTCGAGCGAGACCTGGACCACCCGGGCCGTCGCGCCGCACGCGTGGAGCGTGCCGGCCAGATCCACCCAGTCGAGGCTCAGGATCACGTCCGCGGCGCCGATCGCGGCGGCGGCTTCGCCGGCGGCGAACACGGAGGGGCTGCCGGCGTGCAGCGTGTGGTCGGTCGGGAAGGCGGCGCCGACCTTGAGGTCGGTCACCACACGCGCGCCGAGCGCCTCGGCGAGAGACACGCGCGCCTGCCACGCCGCCTCGCTGCGGGACACGCGTCCGGCCATGATCACGGGACGCGCGGCCCCGCGCAGCAGCTCGAGTGCGGCCGCGACGTCGGAGTCGGACGGTTTGGCCTGCACGCGCGGCATGAACCGCGCCGCGTCGATCGGGGGCAGCGCCGCCTCGAGCGGCGCCTCCTGCAACCCGGCATCGAGGTTGACGTAGACGGGCCCCATCGGCGCCGTCCGCGCCAGCCAGCAGGCGCGCAACAAGGCCTCCTGTGCGGCCGCTGGCGAGGTCGGCTGCGCGTCCCACTTCACGTACGGCCGCACCAGCGCGCCCTGGTCCGCCGCCGTGTGGATCCACTCGATCCAAGGCCGCCGGCGCGCCGCGTCCAGCGGGCCGGTCGCACCCAGCACCACGACCGGCATCCGGTCGCACCAGGCGTTGAAGATCGCCATGGTCGCGTGGAACAGGCCGACATTGGAGTGCACCGCCGCCAGCATCGGCGTGCCGGTCACCTTGGCCCAGCCCTGGGCGATGGCGACCGCGTGCTCCTCGTGCAGGCAGAGCAGCATCTGCGGCGCGCGGTTGCCGAGGTGGTTGACGAGGCTGTCGTGCAGGCCGCGGTAGCTGGCGCCCGGGTTGAGCGCGATCCAGGGGATGTCGAGCGCGCGGATCGCCTCGGCGATCGCGTCGCTGCCGAACAGCGTGTTGCCCTCGGCCGGCAGTCCGCGCGGCTGTTCGAGGGCGGGCGCCGCGTCGTCCGGCACGGTCAGGCCGGCCGCTTGAGGTTGACGTGGATGTTCTTCTCCTGGGTGAAGGCGAGCAATTCCTCCAGGCATTCCTCGCGGCCGATCCCGGACTGCTTGTAGCCGCCGAACGGCGTGCCGAGGAAATGCTTGGACACCTCGTTGATCCAGACGAAGCCGGCTTCGACCGCCATCGCGGTGCGGTGCGCAGCGGTGATGTCGTTGGTCCAGATCGAGCAGGTCAGGCCGTATTCCGGCGCGTTGACTTGGCGCGAGCATCTCCGCCTCGTCGCGCCAGCGCAGCACGGAGAGGACGGGGCCGAAGATCTCCTCGCGGGCGATGGTCATGTCCATGGTGACGTCGGCGAAGACGGTCGGCTCGATGAAGGTGCCGCCGGCCAGCTCGGGCGCGGACGGGGCGCCGCCGCCGCACACGAGGCGGGCGCCTTCGTTCCGCGCGCTGTCGATGTAGCGGAGGATGCGCTCGTGCTGGGCGCGGCTGGCGATGGCGCCCATGGTGGTGGCCGGGTCGGTGGGCAGGCCCGGGGCGGAACCGGGAGGCGCGGTCGGCGATGCGCTCGACCACGGCGTCGTGGATGTCCTCGTGCAGGAAGGCGCGGCTGGTCGAGCCGCAGGACTGGCCGCACCAGGTGAAGTTCATGCCGGCAACGACAGCGGTGGCGACCTCGTCGGGGTCGGCGTCGGGGAAGGCGATCAGGGCGTTCTTGCCGCCCAGCTCGAGCAGCAACGGTTTGAGCGTGTCGGAGGCGGCGCGCATGACGGCGCGGCCGGTCGGGACGCTGCCGATCAGGGCGACCATGGCGATGGCGGGGTGGGAGGTCAGGATCGCGCCGACGTCGCGGCCGCCGGGCAGGACGTTGAAGACGCCGGGCGGGAACAGGCCGCCGATCAGCTCGGCCAGGCGCAGGGCGGAGAGCGGCGCTTGCTCCGGCGGCTTAATGATGACCGAGTTGCCCGCGGCGAGCGGCGCCGCCGACTTGCCGGCGCAGAACATGAACGGGTGATTGAACGGAATGATGCGCGCGACCACGCCGCGCGGCTCGCGGACGGAGAAGTTGAGCCGGTCGGGGCCCATCGGCACGGAGGCGCCCTTCATCTCCGTCACCAGCCCGGCGAAGAAGTCCATCTGGCTGGCGGCGATGTTGACGTCGCCCATCATCTCGGTGACCGGGTTGCCGCCGTCTGCGGCGTCGAGCAGGGCGAGCTCGCGGCCGTGCTGGCGCAGGATCGCCGCCGCCTCGCGCAGGATGCGGGCGCGCTCGAGCGGCGGGACCTGGCGCCAGGTCGCGAACCCGGCCTGGGCCGCGGCGATCGCGGCCTCGGCGTCGGCCGGGCCGGCGTCGGCGATGCGGCAGAGCAGCTCGCCGGTGGCCGGGCTGTGCACGTCGACTTCGCCGCCGGCCTGCGCGGCGCTGCCAGGCGCCGCCGTAGAACAGGCCGCGCTCGGTGGGGAGAACGACGGTTTCGGGAGCGCCGTGGTTCGGGCTGATCGGGGTTTGGACGTTCATTGTCGCCTCCTCCAGGCTCGTTTGGTCCGCCTCTTTAGAGGCGTTCAGGTTTCCAGGTTCGTGACCAGCCGTTGCAACACTCGGCATGCAGTGTCTATCTCGGCCTGGGTCAGCCCGGCGGTGGCGCGCTCGTTGGCGGCGATGCCGCATGGCAGCAGGACCGGCTCGAGCGCGCGGCCGGCTTGCGTGAGCATGAGGCGGACCTTGCGGCCATCCGTGCCGTCCGGCTCGCGCAGCAGCAGGCCGCGCGCTTCGAGGCCGGCGAGCAACCGGGTCAGGGAGCCGCGCTCCACACCCATCCGCTCGGCCAACTCGACCTGCGAGATGCCCTCGCCACGCCAGAGCACGCGCAGGGCGGACCACTCGGAGGTGGAGATGCCGTGCGGCTGCAGCTCGCGGGCCAGCGCGCGCACCATGGCGCGGAACGACGTGCGGACGACGAAGCCGAACGAGTGGTCGAGCCGATCGGTGGCGGTCTCGGGAAGGGCGGGGCGGGATCGTGGACATGCGCGTTGACAGCAGATCGTAAGCAAGCCTACGAATAAGTCAAAAGAGGCTAGGGAGGACGGGGTGGCCGAGATCTTCGTGGAGCGGGCGGAGGAGTTCGCCGACGGCGACCGGCGGATCGTGTCCAGCGGTCGCGCTCGAGATCGGCGTGTTCCGGTGGGAGGGCGAGTATTTCGCCTACCGCAACATCTGCGCCCACCAGGGCGGCCCGGCGTGCGAGGGCGTAATGATGCACAAGGTCGAGGACGTGCTGGGTCCCGACCGGACTTTTCTGGGCCAGCGCTTTTCCGAACGCGAGATCCACTTCGTCTGCCCGTGGCACGGGTTCGAGTACGACCTGCGCACCGGCGAGTGCACGGCCGACCGGCGGCTGAAGCTGCGGTCGTATCCGGTGGTGGTGCGGGATGGCGAGGTCTATGTCGTCGCCGGTTGAGGCAGCCGCGCCGATCTCCGAGCTTTCCGACGCGGAGCTGCAGCGCTCGCTCGCCGCGCTGGTGCGCGAGTACGCGCGCCGCGCGGAGGAGCAAGGAAAGCTCTCGCCGTTTCCGCCGGATGCGGACGTCACCGCGACCGAAGTCATGATCACGGTCTCAGCCATCCTCGCTGCCGCCGGGCTGCAGCTGTTCGAGCTGGGCATGTGGCAGGCCTGGTCTGGCCGTCAATAAGAGGAGCAATCCCATGGACATGCCGCTCAGCGACTATCGCTCGATGTCAGTGGCCGAGTTCGATACCTCCAAGCTGCTGGCGCACGCGCGCGGCCAGGCGGAGCAGCGGGGCTACGACCGGTTCCCGATCATCGACGTCGACGCCCATCACTACGAACTGGAATCGTTCAACGAGATCATCGACTACTTCGACGAGCCAGTGCTGCAGCAACTCGCTCGCAGCGCCGCGCAGAGCGGGCAGAAGGGCGTCGGCATGCTGCCCGGGGGCGTCGGCTACCAGGACATGGGCGGGCGCGTCACCCGATATCCGCTGCGCCGGATGGAGCAGCCGGATCCGGGCGTGCATCGCGACGTCAGTCTGGCCCGGCGATGGATGGACGCGATGGGCACGGACCTCGCGGTGCTGTTCCCCTCGCCGATGCTCCAGCTCGGCCTGCATCCGCAGGTGGAGGTCGAGGTTGCCATGGCGCGGGCGTACAACCGCTGGCTGGTCGAGCGGGTGCTGTCGGGCGAGGACCGGCTGCGCTCCATGATCTACCTGCCGTTCAACGACCCGGCGGAAAGCATCCGCACGGTGCAGGAGTTCGCGGGCAAGAAGGGCGTGGTCGGGTTCATGGTGACGGCGGCGCGCTACAAGCCGGTGCACCACAATGACTACATGCGGCTCTACGCCATGCTGGAGGAGAGCGGCCTGCCGCTCGGCTTCCACGCCGCCTATAACTGGAACGACCAGAGCGTGGCGATGCTGAACCGGTTCATCTCGGTGCACGCGCTCGGCTTCGTCTGGCACAACATGGTGCATCTGACGAACTGGATCGTGAACGGGCTGCCGGAGCGGTTCCCGAAGCTGAAGGTGATCTGGATCGAGAGCGGGCTGGCCTGGCTGCCGTTCCTGATGCAGCGGCTCGACCACGAGTATCTGATGCGCTCCTCCGAGTGCCCGGCGCTGAAGCGGCTGCCGAGCGAGTACATGCAGGACATGTTCTACACCTCGCAGCCGATGGAGCGGCCGCGCGACCTCTCTATCCTCGAGACGACGTTCCGGATGATCCGGGCGGAGACGCAGCTCCTTTACTCGTCGGACTACCCGCACTGGGACTTCGACCTGCCGAGCGTGATCTACGATCTGCCCTTCCTTTCGGAAACGGCCCGGCGCAACATCCTCGGCGGCAACGCCATGCGGGTCTTCAACATCGACGTGCCGCACAAGAATTACGCCGCAGCCGCGGAATAGGCGGGGCAGGGGAGGACATGATGATCCGTTGGTTCGTTCTGGGGGCCATGGTCCTGGCCGCGCTGCCTGCCTGGGCAGAGACCCTGCGCGTCGCCATTCCACAGAAGGGCAACTGGGACACCTCCATCGTTCTGTTCGGCATGAAGCAGGGCTTCTTCAAGGACGAGGGGCTCGACATCGACGTCATCTACACCCAAGGCGGCGCCCCGACGATGCAGGCGGTGATCTCCGGGAGCGTGGACATCGGCATGGCCACCGGGCTGCTCGGCGTCGTCGGCGGCTATAGCAAGGGCGCGCCCGTGCGGGTCATCTCTGCCGAGACCACCGGGGCCCCCGACCTGTTCTGGTATGCGAAGAAAGACAGCGGGATCACCTCGCTCGCCGGGGCGAACGGCAAGACCGCCGGCTACTCGGAGCCGGGCTCGTCGACCGACCTGGTCCTGCATGCGCTGATCGACCAGGCGCATGCGAAGGTGAAGCCGGTGGCGACCGGCGGCATCCCCGGCACCACCACCCAGGTCATGTCCGGTCAGATCGACATCGGCTGGTCGGTGCCGCCGTTCAACCTTCCGGAGGTCAAGAACGGCACGCTGGTCATCGTCGCCCACGGCAACGATGTGCCGGCGATCCGCGACGAGACGATCCGCGTCAACTTCGTCAACGCCAACGCGCTGCAGTCCAAGCACGACGCGATCGCCAAGTTCGCCCGCGCCTACGACAAGTCGCTCAACTGGTCGTATAGCGACAAGAAGGCGATCGAATACTTCGCCGAGGGCATGAACGTCCCCGTGGCGCTGGCGCAAGAGGCGCGCGACCAGTTCTACCCGAAGGAGGCGATGGAGCCCGGCGAGGTGCGTGGCCAGGAGCTGATGCTGCAGCAGGCGCTGGACTACAAGTTCATCGCGCACAAGATGACGCCGGCCGACATCGCCGGGCTGTTCGTCATGATGGGCGCCGACAAGAAGTAGGCGCCGGGTGACGCGCGTCGCGCTCCCGCTGCTGACGCTGGCGCTGTTCCTGGGCGCCTGGCAGGGCATGGTGGCGGCCGGGTTGCTCAGCCCGTTCTCGGCCCCACCGCCCAGCGACATCGCGGCCGCCTTCCCCGACCTGCTGGCCAACGAGTCGGTGGGGGCCGCGTTCCTGCAGACCTTCGCCGAAGCGCTCAGCGCGACCTTCATCGCGGCCCTCATCGGCGTGCCGGTCGGCTGGGCGTTGCACCGCTACCGCCCGCTCGGAGACGCGTTCGAGGGCTGGTTCGCGAGCCTGGCCGCGGCACCGCTCGTTCTGCTCTACCCGCTGTTCCTGGTCGTGTTCGGCCGCAACGCGGCCACCATCGTCGCGATGGGCGCGGTCGGCGCGCTGCCGCCGATCGTGCTGAAGACCAAGGAGGGGCTGGACGGGGTCAGGCGGGTCCTGCTCGACCTCGCCCGCAGCCTGCGCCTGTCGCCGTGGCGCCAGTTCGTCCGCGTGGAGCTGCCCGCGTCCACGCCCGTGATCGGCAACGGGCTGCGGCTCGGCGCCATCTTCGCGCTCATCAACGTGGTCGGGGTCGAGTTCCTGATCAATTTCGGCGGGCTCGGCGCGCTGATCGCCAACCTCGGCGACCGGTTCGAGCTGCCGCAGATGTTCGGCGCGATCCTGTTCGTCGTCCTCGTCAGCGCCAGCTTCTACGTCTTCACCGCACGGCTCGAGCGATGGCTGTCGCGGCTCTGAGCCTCGCCAGGCCGCGCCGGCTTGACCCCGTGCTCGGCGCTGCGGGTCGGGGCGCTGCTTGCGTTCTGGGCGGCATGGGAGGCGGTCGCGGCCTCTGGGTTGATCTATCGCGGCGTGATCCCGTCCTCGCTCGCCATCCTCGCCGCGTTGGCTCACATGATCGGGACGCCGCAGTTCTGGACCGACTGCGCGGTCACCGTCGGCGAGGTGCTGGCCGCGACCGTCCTGGGCAGCGTGCTCGGCACCCTCACCGGCATCGCGGTCGGCAGTTCGCGGTTGCTCGCCGAGGCGCTCGAGCAATACCTTCACTATCTCGCCGCGACGCCGAAGGTGGTGTTCCTGCCGGTGATCATGGTGTTGGCCGGGGTCGGGCCGGAGTCCAAGACCGTGCTCGGGGCACTGTCCTGCTTCTTCCCGATGGCGATCACCATTGCCGTCGCCGTGCGGGGGATCGACCCGGTGCTGCTTCGGCTCGGCCGCTCGCTTCGTCTGTCGCCGGGTCAGCGTCTGCGGGCGATCGTGTTGCCGGCCGTGCTCGGACCGGCAGTGACCGGGCTGCGGCTGGCGCTCGGGGTCGCGACGGTCGGCTGCCTCGTCTCCGAGCTCAAGCTGGCCAATAGCGGCCTCGGTTTCGAGGCCATCCAAGCTTACAACCATTTCGACGTGCCCAGCATGTATGCGGTGATCCTCGTCATCTTCGCCCTGGTCGCGTCCGGCAATGCCGGGCTGGCCGCGCTGGCCCGGATCGCCGGCCCTCGAAAGGGCCGGGCGTGAGCGCCGCCTTGAACGTCGCGCCCCGGCCCGAGTCCGGCGCGGCCTCGGCGGCTCTCGTCGTCGACGATGTGTCTCGGCGCTTCGGGTTGGGCGATGCCGGCGTGCTCGCCTTGGACCGGATCGGCTTCAGCGTCGCCCCGGGCGAGTTCGTGTCCATCATCGGCCCGTCCGGCTGCGGCAAGTCCACGCTGTTCAGCATCGTCGGGGGGCTCGACCGCGGCTTCGACGGCCGGGTGCTGGTGCACGGGACGCCAATCGCCGGGCCGCATCCGGCGATCGGCATGGTGTTCCAGGAGCAATCGACCCTGCCCTGGCGCGACGTGCTCGCCAATGTCGCGTTCCCGCTCGAGATGCGAGGCGTGCCCAAGGCGGAGCGGCTCGAGCGCGCCCGGCGCTTTGTCGAGCTGGTCGGGCTGCGTGGCTTCGAGCGCCGGTATCCCGACGAGCTGTCGGGCGGAATGCGCCAACGCGTGGCCATTGCCCGCACGCTCGCGATGGAGCCCGGGATCCTGCTGATGGACGAGCCGTTCGGCGCGCTCGATGAGCAGACAAGGCTGTTGCTCGGCGACAAGGTGCTGCAGATCCAGCAGAGCTTGCGGCAGACCACGTTGCTGATCACGCACAGCATCGGCGAGGCGGTTCAGCTGTCCGACCGGATCGTCGTGATGACGTATCGTCCTGGCCGGGTGAAGCGGATCATCCCGGTGCCGCTGCCGCGTCCGCGCAGTTCGGCCGTGCTGGGCAGCGAGGCGTTCGGGCGCACGGTTGCCGAGGTCTGGAGCGACCTGCGGGAGGAAGCCAGTCGGGGGATGGTGGACTCGGAGCAGGCCGTCTGACGGCGATTTCCTGCGCTCCGGCTCAAGTGCCGGCAACATCCAGAAGGTCGTATCGCCGCACGCGGTAGATGATCGCCGAGGCGAGCCAGCTCAAGACGAACAGTCCGACGATGGCAAAGCCAAGCGCGCCGAAATTGTCGTTCAACGCGACGATAACGGCCCAGAACGGTCCCTTCAGGTCGAATTTGTCGGCGGCGAGGCCGAGCACCTCGATGCCGCCGACCAGGAGCGCGGTGATGACGGACACAAACGTGATGGTCAGGTTGTAGTAAAGTTTCCGCACCGGCTGGATGAACGCCCAGCCATAAGCCCTCAGCGTCAGAATACCGTCGGTGGTACCCACCAAGGACATCCCTGCGGTGAATAGGGATGGAAATACCAGGAGCGACCAGATCGATCGCCCCTGAGATCCCTGCCCCGCGGAAATGCCGAGCAGCCCGATTTCGGTGGCGGTATCGAAGCCGAGCCCGAACAGGAGGCCGAGCGGATACATGTGCCAGCTCCGGCGGATCAGGCGGAACATCGGCCGGAACACCCGGGCGAGCAGGCCCCGCCCGGACAGCATCACGTCCAGGCTGCCCTCCGCACAGCGTTCGCCCGCCTGCACCCGGCGGAACACCTGCCAGACCGTCGCGAGGATCACGAGGTTCATCGCCGCGATAGCTAGAGGGAACAGCGCGGAGACCAGCGTCCCGATGGTTCCGCCGCTTGCCTTTGCGACGTTGAACTGATCCTTGGAGACGGTCGCCGTCCCGGCGATTGCGACCGATGCCAAGAGCACGATCGTCGAGTGGCCGAGGGAGAAGAAGAAGCCGACCCCGACCGGCCGCATGCCGTCCCCCATCATCTTGCGGGTGACGTTGTCGATCGCCGCAATATGGTCGGCGTCAACGGCGTGGCGGACGCCGAAACCGTAGGCCATCACCGCTGTGCCGAGCAGGACCGGCTGGCCTCGGAACACGAGCACGGCCCATGCCCAGGCCGCAAGGTTGATGGCAATGAGGAACAAAAAGATGATGGCGGTCTTGAACCGGATATTGCCGGGGCGACCACCGAACGTATCGGCGAGGGAACGTCGCATCGTCTCCCTGCGGTGCTGGTTGGCGGCGAGGCTACCGCTTGCCGAAGCGAGGCGTCGACTCGGTTTTCCGCGCAGTGCGGCGGTCGGGCCGCCTGTCACCTCTCCGTGCAGGCCGGCGGATCGCTTGCAAATGGAGGTCGGGGGGGGCCTAAACTTGTGCTAAAGGACCACCGACAACCTGCGAGCGGGCAGGGGAGTTGTCCATTCCGGATGGGGAACGGCGGCCCGGGGCGAAAATCCACCGGGAGAGCGTTCGATGCCTGATGACGTCAGGGGCGTGCCGTACGGCCGCAAGACGCAGCGCGCGCCGAAGGTCAAGGAAATCCACATCCTCTGGATGACCGCCGGGCTGAGTTGCGATGGCGACTCGGTCTCGATCACGGCCGCCAGTCACGCGGCCGATCACGGCTACCGCACCATCGCCGACATCATGACCGCGCTGAACCCGTTCACCGGCGAGTTCTACCGCGAGACGCTGGTGGTGAGCCGATACACGCGCGAGATGTTCTGCCTGATGGAGGGGCGCCACGTCCATCCGTCGACGCTGTATCCGGGCGGCGTCGGCACGGTGCCGACGGTGCAGCTGTTCACCGATTACCTGGTCCGGCTGATGAAATATGTCGAGTTCATGAAGCGGGTCGTGCCGCTGCATGACGACCTGTTCGACTTCTTCTATGAGGCGTTGCCGGGCTACGAGGAGGTCGGGCGGCGCCGGATCCTCCTGGGCTGTTGGGGCTCGTTCCAGGATCCCGACCACTGCGACTACCAGGTACAAGACGATGACCGGCTGGGGCCGCAAGATGTTCGTCACCCCCGGCGTCATGGTGGATGGCGAACTGCTCACCACCGACCTGGTGGACATCGACCTGCAGATCCGGATCCTGCTGGGCTCGTCCTACTACGAGGGCTGGGAGAACCGGGAGACGTTCGTCAGCCACGACCCGCTCGGGAACCCAGTGCATCAGGACCATCCCTGGAACCAGACCACGGTTCCGCGTCCGCAGAAGCGCGACTTCGACGGCAATTACTCCCGGGTGATGTCGCCGCGCTGGCTCGACAAGCGCACCGGCGACCATCTCGCGCTGGACACCGGCGGCGGCCCGATCGCACGGCTGTGGGCGACCGCGCTCGCCGGGTCCCGAAGTGGAGCAACGCGCTCGAGCGCGACCGCGCCCGCACCTACTTCCAGGCGTATGCCGCAGCTTCGGCGCTGCATTTCGTCGAGAAGGCATTGACCGAGTTGCAGGCCGGGCGGACCGATACGTGGACCGAGTTCGAAGTCCCCGACGAAGCGGTCGGGTGCGGCTTCCATGAGGCGGTCCGGGGCGTCCTGTCGCACCACCTGGTGATCAGGGGCGGCAAGATAGCCAACTATCATCCCTATCCGCCGACGCCCTGGAATGGCAGCTCGCGCGACAAATTCGGCACGCCCGGACCGTATGAGGATGCGGTGCAGAACACGCCGATCTTCGAGGAGAACGGGCCGGAGAATTTTAAGGGCATTGACATCATGCGCGCGGTGCGCAGCTTCGATCCGTGCCTGCCCTGCGGGGTGCACATGTTCGTCGGCAACGGCAAGGCGGTGGAGACGGTGCATTCGCCGATGTTCGGCGCCGCGCACGCCCACCCGGCGGAGCCATGAACCAGGTGAACCAGGGCACGGTCGAGCAGTCGGTCTGGCGCATCGAGGAGCTGATCACGGAACTCGATGCGCTGCCCGACCCGGCCGCGCGCGAGCCTGCGCGGGCGCTGCTGGAGGCGGTGCTCGACCTGCACGGGCTGGCGCTGGCGCGCATCGGCGAGCCTTGCGGCCGCGGAGGGGGGCGCGCGCTGCTCGAGCGCCTGGCCGGCGACGAGGCGGTCTGCGCCGTCCTGCTGCTGCACGGGCTGCATCCGCAACCGGTCGAGAGCCGGGTCGCCGACGCGATCGAAGCGCTGCTTCCATCGTTCGAGGCGCGCGGCCTGGGGACCAAGCTGATCCACAGCGGCGCTGGTCTCGCGCGGGTCCGGGTTCGGTGGATCAGCCAGACCCCGTCCGCGGATGCGGTCGATCCGTTGCGCGCGGAGATCGAGGCGGCGGTGTTCGAGGCGGCGCCCGATCTGGAGGCGCTCGACATCGAGGGGCTCGACGAGGCCGTCGACGCGTTGGCCAGCTGAGCCATGACCCAGATCGCGCCGGCGCGGAACTGGGTCAGGCACATTCAGCGGTTCGTGGCACCGCCGGTCGAACACTGCGAGCTGTGCGGGGCCGCGCTCCCCTCGGAGCATGTGCATCTCGTCGACACTGTTGGCCGGCGTCTGCTCTGTGCCCACCGCGCCTGCGTCGCCGTCGCGCGACGCGGCGACGGCGCGTTGCGCGTGGCCCCGAGGCGCATCACCGCGCTGCCGGGTTTCCGCATGACCGATGCGGACTGGGACGCGCTGCAATTGCCGATCGACATGGCCTTCCTGTTCCACAGCAGCCCGGAGGGGCGTTCGATTGCGCTGTATCCGGGGCCGGGGGGCGACGGAATCGTTGCTGAGCCTTGACGGCTGGGCGCAGCTCGTCGCTGCCAACCCGGCGCTCGCGGGGCTGCAGCCGGACGTCGAGGCGCTGCTCGTCAACCGCACCGGGCGGAACCGGGCCTACTACGTCGTGCCGATCGGACCGGTGCTACGGGCTGGTCGGCACCATCCGGCGGCAGTGGCGGGGCCTGTCCGGCGGGAGCGAGGTGTGGGAGGCGGTCGACGCGTTCTTCGCCGGACTGCAGCGCGAGGCGGTGGTCGGATGATCGACCTCGACTTCGCGGTCCGCGGCATGCGTGTCGAGCGTCACAGAGTGTCCCCGCTGCTGTTCAGCGGCACGGTGTTCAGCAGCGTTGCCGATGGCGGGCTGCAGATGGAGCGGATCGCCTGGAACAAGGAGGCGCGTTACCGGCTGCCGGTCGCGACCTGGCGCGACATGATGGCGCACTACTATCCCGATGGGCGCTTCCTTTGCCTCGGCCGCGAAGTGTTCGAGCAGCTGCAGCGCTTCAAGCGCGACGGCGGCCACCCGACCTGTGACCGCGCGCTGGCCGCGCTGCTGCAGCTGAGCCCGGTGCTGCCGTGAATTTCGGGGCCGCGAGTTCGGTGGTGAACGCGGTCCTCTACGAGGGCTACATCCTGTACCCGTATCGTCCCTCGTCGGCCAAGAACCAGCAGCGCTAGAGCTTCGGCGGCGTGTTCTCCGAGGACTACGTCGACAGCGGCGGGGGGCGATCCCTGCACCATGCGGACCGAATGCCTGCTGCGCGTACCCCGGAGACCGCGGTCGAACTGCGCGTGCGGTTCCTGCACGTCATCGCGCGCGAGATCGGCGGGCTGGCCGAAGAGCTCCCCGAGCTGCCGGAAGCGGGCGAGCCATCCCACACGAAGGTGGCCGCGCTCGAAATCGACGGTAGCCGGTTCCTCGCCTGGGAGGAAGCGCAGGAGCGTGAGGCCGTGGTGCAAGCGACGACGATCCGGGCATTGCTGGACGGAATGACGGTCCCCTTCAGCTTCCCCGGGAGCCGCACGATCGAGCCGATCCGCGGCAAGTCCGGCGGCATGGCTGGGCTCGTGATCCGGACCACCGCTGGCGTGCAGGGACGCGTCATCGCGAGCGCCAGCCCGGCGGCGGACGGCGCCTACCGCCTGAGCGTGGCGATCGAGAACACCACCAGGTTGCTCCCCGCCGAGACCACCAGCCGTGAGCTGGCGCAGCGCCGCGCGTTCCTCTCCACCCACACGCTGCTGGGCGTGGATCGCGGCGCGTTCGTCTCGATGAGTGGCGTGCTCGTCGCGGGGATCGGCAATGTGTTCATGGGCGACGACGCGTTCGGCGTCGAAGTCGTCGCGCGCTTGGTGCAGCGGGGCGTGCCGGAGGGGGCGAAGGTCGTCGATTTCGGCATCCGGGGCATCGATCTCACCTACGCGCTTGATGGATGGCTACGACGCCGCCGTCATGGTCGACGCGATGCAGCATGGGCAGACGCCGGGCACGGTGTCCGTCATCGAGCCCGAGCCGGACGAAGAGGACCCGGACGAAAGCTTCTCGCCGCACAACCTCGACCCGGCAAAGGTGCTGCGGCTGGCGCGCATGCTCGGGGTGGACTGCCCGCGCCTGCTGGTGCTGGCCTGCGAGCCGCTGACGTTCGGGGGTGAGGACGGGCTAATGGGGCTGAGCCCGCCGGTCGACGCGGCGATCGACCCGGCGGTCGCGGCACTCGAAACCCTGGTGCGGCGTCTGCTCGAGGAGCGGGACGACGGCACCGGCCCACAAACGGGGAGGACGCGATCATGAAAGGTTGGTGGAAATACGTGGTCGGCGCGCTGGTGCTGCTCGGAGTGATGCTGCCGAACACGCCGTTGCACCACCTGTTGTTCGACGGTCTCGACCACCCGATCGTGCTGACCAGCGGCAACGTCGCGGGCGAGCCGCAGTGCATCGACAACGATGACGCGCGCCGGCGCCTGGCATCGTCGACCACCTCGTGCTCCACGACCGCGACATCGCTTGCCGGCTCGACCATAGCGTTGCGCGCCTGATGGGGGGCGGGGTGCGCATGATTCGCCGCGGGCGTGGCGAGGCGCCGACGCCGATCGCGCTGCCGCCGGGCTTTGCGTCGGCCCCGCCGGTGCTGGCCATGGGCGCCGAGGTGAAGACCAGTTTTGTCTGTTGCGCCGGGGCGAGGCCATCCTCTCGCAGCATATCGGCGACCTCGAGGACTACCGCTCCTCGGAGGATTACGACCGCACGGTCGCCCGGTATCTCGAGATGTTCGAGCATGTGCCGAGCGTGATCGCGATCGACTGGCATCCCGAGGACCTTTCGTCCAAACGCGGGATCGAGCGGGCGGAGCGGGACGGCGCGGTGCTCGCCGAGGTGCAGCACCATCACGCGCACATCGCCTCCTGCATGGCCGAGAACCAGGTTCCGTTGGGCAAGGCGGTCCTCGGCATCGCGCTCGACGGTCTCGGTTTCGGCGATGACGGGACGCTCTGGGGCGGCGAGATCCTGCTGGCCGACTACCGTCGCTACCGCCGGCTCGCTCATTTGAAGCCGGTCGCGATGCCCGGCGGCGCGAAGGCCGTCGCCGAGCCCTGGCGCAATACCTACGCGCACATCGTCGCCGCGGTGGGCTGGGAGCTTTTCGCCGGCCGATATGGCGGGACCGAGTTGTTCCGGTTTCTCGCCGCAAAGCCGGATCGCCGTGCTCGACACGATGCTCGCCCGCGGCGTCAATGCGCCGCTGGCCAGTTCGTGCGGCCGCCTGTTCGACGCCGTGGCCGCCTCCGCCGGGATTTGCCGCGACCGGGCGCACTATGAAGGTCAGGCTGCGGTCGAGTTCGAGGCGCCGGCCGCGGCGGACGCGTCGCATCCCTATCCCTTCGCGCTGGAGGAGGCGGGGGAGGCGCTGGTGATCGACCATTGCCATGGCGTCGGCGGCATCGATGATGCTGACGATCGCCGCCGCGACGCCGGCATGGAAGCGGGCCGAGAGCAGCGGGACCGCCGTGCCGGCCGATATCGTCGAGCAGCGCGTGCCACATCGGCCGCGGCTCGGGATGGCGGGCTGGCGCTCGGCCAGGCTTGCGTCGCCGCGGCGCGGGCCCTGACATGAATTCATCTGAGGAGAAGGCTCATGTGCCTCGGAATCCCTGGCCGGATCGTCATTGGCGGGCGCCCGGGGTTGCGCGAGCACAGTCAGGCCATGCGCTTCGAGCCGCGCGACGACCGACTGGAACAGCGTTCGGTTCTGGAACCCCCCGCCCGACAGGGCGACGCGATGGACGGAGCCCGCCTCCCCGTCGCGCCGCCGCAGCGGGATGACGGTCCGTTCGAGGTGCAGGTCGGCGGCGTCCGCCGACTGCGTCGGCGAGTGGGTGCTGGTTCATGTCGGCTTCGCCATGAGCCGGCTCGACGAAGAAGAGGCCGCGCGGACGCTCGCGCTGCTGCATGAACTCGATGAGATTCAAGCCGAGGAAACGGCGATGCGTATCTCGGCGGAGGCCGTGACATGAAATACATCGACGAGTTCCGCGATCCCGAGCGCGCGCGGGTGCTCGCGGCGGATATCCGGCGGCTGGTGCCGCGCATTCCGCGAGCGGGCAGCCGGCCGATCCAGATCATGGAGGTCTGCGGCGGGCACACGCACAGCATCTTCCGTTACGGGATCCAGCAGATGCTGCCCGAGGAGGTCGAGTTCGTGCACGGGCCGGGCTGCCCGGTCTGCGTGCTGCCGATGGGGCGGGTCGACGATTGCGTGGCACTCGCCGAGCGCCCCGAGGTCATCTTCACCACGTTCGGCGACGCGATGCGCGTCCCCGGATCGCGCAAGAGCCTGCTCAAGGCCAAGGCGGAAGGGGCGGACGTCCGGATGGTCTGTTCGCCGCTGGACGCGCTGGCGCTGGCGCGCAAGCACGGGGACCGTGAAGTGATGTTCTTCGGCCTCGGCTTCGAGACGACGATGCCCAGTACGGCGATGACGCTGATCCAGGCGAAGGCCAAGGACGTGCGGAATTTCTCATTGTTCTGCAACCACATCACGATCATCCCGACGATCAAGGCGATGCTCGATCAGCCGGATTTGCAGCTCGACGGCTTTGTTGGCCCCGGTCACGTCAGCATGGTGATCGGGACTAGGCCGTACGACTTCATCGCGCAGCATTATCGCAAGCCGATCACGGTCGCCGAGTTCGAACTGCTCGATTGCTGCAATCGCTCTGGATGGTGCTCAAGCAGCTCGCCGAGGGCCGCTGCGAGGTGGAGAACCAGTACGGCCGGGTCGTGCCGGTGGACGGCAACAAGGCGGCGCTTGCCGCGGTCGACGAGGTGTTCGAACTGCGCGAGTTCTTTGAATGGCGCGGCCTCGGCTCGATCGATCATTCCCGCGTCCGCGTCCGCGCCGCTTATGCCGAGTTCGACGCCGAGCGGAAGTTCGCGGTGCCGGACGTCAAGATCGCCGACCCGGCGGCGTGCCAGTGCGGCGAGGTATTGAAGGGCGTGATCAAGCCGCACGAGTGCAGGGTGTTCGGGACGGCCTGCACGCCGGAGACGCCGCTGGGCGCGCTGATGGTGTCCACCGAAGGGGCCTGCGCCGCGTATCACAGCTACGGAAGGCTGAACGCGGCGAGGGAGCACGCGCCCGCATGAGCGCCCGCGTGCGCGACACCCACATCACACTGTCGCACGGCAGCGGCGGGAAGGCAATGCGCGCGCTGATCGAGGACGTCTTCCTCGGCGCGTTCGGCAACGACCTGCTCGAGCCGCTCGAGGACCAGGCGACGATCGCGCTCTCGGAGCTGACGCGGCATGGCGACCGCCTGACGTTCACGACGGACAGCTACGTCGTCGATCCGTTGTTCTTCCCGGGCGGCGATATCGGCACGCTGGCGATCTCCGGGACCGTGAACGACTTGGCGATGAGCGGGGCCCGGCCGCTCTATCTGTCGTGCGGCATGGTGATCGAGGAGGGCTTGCCGCTCGAGGTGCTGCGCCGCGTGTGCGCCAGCATGCGCGCCGTCGCCGACCGGGCCGGCGTGCGCGTCGCGACCGGCGACACCAAGGTGGTCGAGCGTGGCGCCGCGGCTCGAGCGCGAGCTGATTGCGGGCGATCAGGATCGCCGCGCCGTGATCGCCCAGCACGCCGCTGGCAATGACGACGTCGCCGGGTCGCGCGCTCAAGTACCCGCACATGTTCCGTGCCTGCGAGCTGGTCCTGCTCAACAAGATCGATCTGCTGCCGCATCTGCGGTTCGACCTGGAGCTGTGCACGCAGTATCTGCGGCAGGCCAACCCGGCGCTCCGGGTGCTGCACGTCTCTGCCGAAACCGGTCAGGGGATGTCAGGCTGGTACGACTGGTTATCCGCCCGGGTCTCGACCACCGCCGCCCTGCAGCACTGAGGCGCCGGCAAACGCCACTTCACGCGGCGGGGCTATCACGAGTGTTCTGCAGCTTGGGCGGAGGGCCGCCTGTCGCCCAGTCGAGCAGCTCGGCCGTGTGGACGACGGGAACGCTGGTGCCCGACGCGATCTGGGTGATGCAGCCGATGTTGCCGGCGGCGATCAGCTCCGGCCGGGTCCGCTCGATATTGGCCACCTTGCGGTCTCGCAGCCGCCCGGCGAGCTCGGGCTGGAGCAGGTTGTAGGTGCCCGCCGAGCCGCAGCAAATATGCGCCTCGGGCACATCCACCACCTGGAATCCGGCCGCTGCCAGCAACGCCTTCGGCTCCGTCCGCACCTGCTGGCCGTGCTGCAGCGAACAGGCACTATGGTAGGCGACGCGCTGGCCGGTGTGGCGGGTCGGCCTGTGCAGCCCGATCTCGACCATCAGCTCGGAGATGTCGCGCGCCATCGCTGAAACCCGGCGCGCCTTGTCCGCTAGCTCTCGGTCGTCGCGGAACATGAAGCCATAGTCCTTCACCGTGGTCCCGCAGCCGGAGGCGTTGATGACGATGGCGTCCAGGCCGCCCTGGTCCATTTCGCGCGACCAGGCCAGGATGTTGTTGCGGGCATAGTCATGGCCGTCCATGCCGAGGTGGTGGGTCAGCGCTCCGCAGCAGCCAACGCCCTTGGCGACCACCACTTCGCAGCCATGCCGCGTCAGCAGGCGGATGGTGGCCTCGTTGATCTGGGGCGCCAGCACCTGTTGCGCGCAGCCGTTGAGCAGTGCCACCCGCTTGATCCGCTGGCCCTGCGCCGGGAACACCTGCGGCTTGTCCACGGGCGAGGCCGGCGGGATCGACTTGGGGGCGAAGGCCAGCATCGTCGTCAACTGGCCCGGCATGACGCCGGCGAAGATCCGGCCGAAGCGCGAGCCCTGCAGCGCGGCCCGGAACAGCGCGGGGCGCGGGAGCACGGTCGCCAGCAGGCGCCGGATGGCGCGCTGGTGCCAGGGCCGCTTGTAGGTCTGCTCGATATGGTGGCGCGCGTGGTCGACCAGGTGCATGTAGTTGACGCCCGACGGGCAGGTCGTCATGCAGGAGAGGCAGGAAAGGCAGCGGTCGATATGCTTGACCACCTGCTCGGTGGCCGGCTTGCTGCCCTCCAGCATGTCCTTGATCAGGTAGATGCGGCCGCGCGGGCTGTCCAACTCATCGCCGAGCAGGAGGTAGGTCGGGCAGGTCGCGGTGCAGAAGCCGCAATGCACGCAGGTGCGTATGACCCTGGCCAATTCGGCGGTGTCGGGGTCGGCCAGTTGCGCGGGAGTGAAGCTGGTCTGCATCGCGACTACATACCCTTGTACATGCGGCCGGGGTTCAGGATGAACTGCGGATCGAAGCCGGCTTTCACGCGCCTTGTCAGGGCGTCGAGCGCGGGCGGCGGCGGGTCGAACACCGGGACGGTCTGGCGGGCCGCGTCGGGGGCGCGGACCAGCGTCGCGTGCCCGCCGGCGCTCTTGAGCGCGCCACGAACCGTGGCCGCGCCGCAATCGTCGCCTGCGTCGGCCGGGTGGAGATCGAGCCAGAGCAGGCCACCGCCCCAATCGTAAAATCCGCCTGCCGACGCGATGCGCTCCTGCACGAAGCGGATCACCTCTGGCGCCTTCGAGGGCGTCGGACAGACGCGCCAGATGATGCTGTCGGTGCGCGCCAGCAAGGGCTGCACGGACGCGATCTCGTGCCAAAGGGTCACGCTGGCGCTGGCGTTCGAGCCGGACCAGCGGGCCGAGCACCGCTTCGAGCGCGCCCGCGCGGTAATCCACCGACGGACGATGCCCCTCGAGCCGCATGACCGTCACGTTCGCGCCCAGTCCCGCAATCTCGGGGACGGTCGAGCGCGCGACCTGCTCGGCCGGCAGATGCGCCGCGGCGGACACTTCGTGCTGCGAGTTAAGGGCCTTGGTCATCGCCGCGATTGCCGCCTGATCGGAGAGCCCGGTCAGCACCACGCTGCAGGATGTTTCCGGCGCGGGCAGCACCTTGACCGAAACCTCGGTCAGCACCGAGAGCGTGCCATACGCCCCGGCCTGCAGCTTGCAGAGGTCGTAGCCGGTCACGTTCTTGACCACTCGGCCGCCCGCCTTCCAGGCGTCGCCCCAGCCATTCACGGCCGAGAAGCCGAGGAAATGGTCGCGTGCCGCCCCGGCCCGCACCCGCCGCGGCCCGGCCAGGTTGCATGCCAGCACACCGCCGAGCGTGGGCTCCCCCTCGCGCCCCAGCAGCATGCGCCAGTCCGGCGGCTCGAAGGCGAACATCTGGTGATGCGCCGAGAGCTGTGCCTCGATCTCGGCCATCTTGGTGCCGGCGCGGACGGTGATCACCAGCTCGGACGGCTCGTAATCGATGATCCCGCACAGCCCGCTCACGTCGAGCGTATGCTTGGCCGGCTCGGAGCGGCCCAGCCGCCGCTTGCTGCCGCCGGCGACGATCTCCACCAACTCTTTCTCGGCGGCGGCCCAAGTCACGACCTCCTCGATGTCCGCGACCTCGGATGGATGAAACACGGTCATGGCTTCAGAACCTGGGCATGACGTCAGAACCTGGGCAGCTCGGGGAACCGGACCTTGCCGGCATGGACATGCATCCGGCCAAGCTCGGCACAGCGGCACAGTTCAGGGAAGACCTTGCCGGGGTTGAGCAGCCCATCCGGATCGAAGGCGCATTTCAGCCGCTGCTGCTGGTCGAGGTCGACCTTGCCGAACATCGTCCCCATCAGGTCGCGCTTCTCGACGCCGACCCCATGCTCGCCGGTCAGCACGCCGCCGACCTCGACGCACAGGCGCAGGATGTCGTTGCCGAACTCCTCGGCCCGCTGCAGCTCGCCGGGATTGTTGGCGTCGTAAAGGATGAGCGGGTGCAGGTTGCCGTCCCCGGCATGGAACACGTTGGCGACCTTCAGGTTGTGCGCCCCTTCCATCTGCCGCATGCGGGACAGCACTTCGCCCAGGCGCTTGCGCGGGATGGTCCCGTCCATGCAGTAGTAGTCGGGCGAAATCCGGCCGACGGCGGGGAAGGCGGCCTTGCGTCCGGCCCAGAACAGCAGCCGTTCCTCCTCGTTGCGGCTGGTGCGCACGGTGGTCGCGCCGTGCTGCGCGGCGATCGCCTCCACGGCGGTGATCAGGTGGTCGACCTCCGGCTGGCAGCCGTCGAGTTCCACGATCAGCACCGCCTCGGCGTCGAGCGGGTAGCCAGCATGGACGAAGGCCTCCGCCGCTGCCGTTGCCGGCTTGTCCATCATCTCCATCCCGCCCGGAATGATGCCGGCGGCGATCACGGCCGCCACGCATTCCCCGGCTCCCTCGATGGTCGCAAAGCCGATCAGCAGCGCCCGCGCGCCCGGGGCCTTCGGCAGGATGCGCACCGTGACCTCGGTGACGACGCCGAGCAGCCCCTCTGAGCCCACCATCACGCCGAGCAGGTCGTAGCCGGGACAGTCGAAGTGCTTGCCGCCGAGCCGGAGCACTTCGCCGTCCATGGTGACCATCTCGATGCCGACCACGTTGTTGGTGGTCAGCCCGTATTTCAGGCAGTGCACGCCGCCCGAGTTCTCCGCGACGTTGCCGCCGATCGTGCACGCGATCTGGCTGGACGGGTCCGGCGCGTAATAGAAGCCCTCATCCTGCACGGCATTGGTGATGCCAAGATTGGTGACCCCAGGCTGCACCACGGCGCAGCGGTTCGCGATATCGACCTCGAGGATGCGGTTGAACTTGCCCAAGCCCAGCAAGACCCCGTCCTCGAGCGGCAGCGCGCCCCCGGAGAGCGACGTGCCGGCCCCGCGCGGGACCACCTTCACGCTCGCCTGCTTGCAGTATTTCATCACCTCCACGACCTGGGCCGTGGTGTCGGGGAGGACGACGACCATGGGCAAGGCCCGGTATGCGGTCAGCCCGTCGCTCTCGTAAGCGCGCCGTTCGCCCTCGGAGTCGATGACGCCCTCGCCGGGCACGATGCGCCGGAGCGCGGCCACGATCTCCGCGCGGCGCAAGAGGACCGCCTGGTCGGGCAATGGCATCGTCAGCATGGCGCTCTTCCTCCCGTTCGCGTGCACCCGCCGGCAGCATTCTGATTGCATTGCCACAAGGGCTGGCCGAAGACGACGCCCTCGTGGCCCCATCCTGTGCGCAACTTTTCGTAAGGCCCTGTCTCGTGGGTGGAGGCCCGGAGGCGCAAGAACCTTGGCGTGCTTCGGTCGTTTCTTCCGTAAGTTCAGGAAGCGGGAGGCGTCGAATGCGTCGGAGTTTGATGTTGGGGCTTCTTCTCGTGGCCGCCCCTGCGCTGGCCCAAACTCCCGCGCCGCCAGCCGGGTCCGACGGCGGCGGGCCCGTCGGCCCCAGCACCTCCAATCCCATACCGCAACCTCATACGCCGCCCGGAACCCCGAATGACCAGACGGGTCCCGATCGGCAGGCGCGTGACGCGACCGGTCAATCGGTGATCGGTCACACGAGCTATCCGCCGAATACGGCGCCCGCCAGCACCGAAAAGCCGCAGAAGCCGCAGTAGGCCGGACCGAGTTCCGACCTCTCCCGCCACCGGGAGAGGTCGGTTCCGGCCGCGTCTAAATCTCCCGCCGCTGCATCATGGAAGCGATGTTGTCCGCCTGCCGGATCGCGAGCGCAACGATGGTCAGCGTCGGGTTGCAACCTGCGCCGCTGGTGAACTGGCTGCCATCCGAGACGAACAAGTTCTTGATGTCGTGGGCCTGGCCGAACTTGTTGATCACGCCGTCCCTCGGGTTCGCACTCATCCGGTTGGTGCCGAGGTTGTGCGTGCTCGGGTACGGCGGGGTCGGCAGCGTGCGCGTGGCGCCGACCGCCTCGTAGATCGCCGCACCCTGCCGGTAAGCGTGCGAGCGCATGGCGATGTCGTTCGGGTGGTCGTCGAAATGCACGCTGGCCACCGGCATTCCGTGCTTGTCCTTGGCCGTCGGGTCCAGCGTGACGCGGTTGGTTTCCTGCGGCATGTCCTCGCCGATGATCCACATGCCCGCCATGTGACTGTAGCTGTCGAGCGCGCTGGTGAAGCTGCGGCCCCAGGCCCCGGGATCGAGGAAGGCAGCCATGAACGGGAGACCGAGCGAGAGGGTCTCCAACTCGTAGCCGCCGACGAAGCCGCGGGATGGATCGTTGCGGGCTTCGTCGCGCACGATTCCGGCCATAGTGGTGCCACGATACATGTGCACGGGCTTTTCGAAGATGCCATACACGGTGCCGGTCGTGTGCCGCATGTAGTTGCGACCGACCTGGCCGCTGCTGTTGGCAAGCCCGTCCGGGAACATGTTCGACGCGCTGTTGAGCAGCAGGCGCGGGCTCTCGAACGAGTTGCCGGCCACGGCGACGATGCGCGCCCTCTGCCGCTGCATGGCGCCGGAGGAGTCCGCGTAGACCACCCCGGTCACCAACCCCTGCGGGTTATGCTCGATCTTGATGACCATGGAATTGGGGCGGACCTCGAGCTTGCCGGTCGCCTCGCCCCTCGGGATCTCGGTGTAGAGCGTGGACCACTTGGCACCGGACTTGCAGCCCTGGAAGCAGAAGCCGATCTGCTGACAGGAGCGCGGTCGTCGCGTGGCTGGCTGTTGATCGCCATCCGGCCGGTGTGGACCTCCTTGTAGCCGATCTTGCGCGCACCGGCCTCCATTACCTTGAAGTTGTTGTTCCCCGGCAGGCCAGGAATGCCGTTCGTCCGGGTTACGCCCATCTTGTCCTCGGCCTTCGCGTAATACGGTGCGAGGTCATCGAGCGTGATCGGCCAGTCGAGCAGGCTGGCGCCGGCGACGTCGCCGTAGGTCGTGCGGACCTTGAACTCGTGCGGCTCGAAGCGTAGCGAGGCGCCGGCCCAGTACACCGTGGTGCCGCCGACCGCCTTGACAATCCAGGCGGGCAGGTTCGGGAAATCGCGGTGGAGGCGGAAGCTGCCCGAAGTGGTGCGCGTGTCTTTCCAGGCGAGCTGGGCGAAGCTGGCCCATTCGTCGTTGACGAAGTCCTGGATCTCGTAGCGGTCGCCCGCTTCGAGGATAACGACGTTGATGCCTTTCTGGGCGAGCTCGTTGCCGAGGGTGCCACCGCCCGCGCCGGAGCCTACGATTACGACGACGCTGTCATCGTTGAGGTCGAACTGTGCCATATTGCGCGCCCCCCTAAGCCGTCGGCAGCCAATCGATGTCGTCAAAACCGCGGTGCAGGTAGCCGCCGTATTCTGCGGACGAGCCTTCATAGCCAAGCTTCGGCCAGAGTTCGGGTTGATTGTATAATGAGACGACCAAGTCGGCCCGAAGCGTCTTGAAGAACTTGGAGTCTTCTATGCCCTGAAGCAGCGCGACCCGGTCTGCTTCCCCACCCGACTTGCATGTAAGTGTCTCTCCGGGATCATGTGGAGCGAGTTGAATCGCTTGTGATTGGGAGCGACGCGGTGCGGCTGGCGACACTCTTGGGATGTGGACCAACGAGAACCGCGCCCGCTACGACCGTCGTGGCCTGCGCTACCCGAGTGAGCTGACCGACGAAGAGTGGGCGCTGATCGGCCCGCTGATCCCGCCCGCCAAGCGCGGTGGCAACAAGCGAACGGTCGACGTCCGCGCGGTGGTGAACGGGGTGATGTATGTGCTGAGCACTGGCTGCCAGTGGGCCGCGCTGCCGAAGGACCTGCCTGCGCGCAGCACCGTCAACGACTACTTCCGGCGCTGGGACTGGGACGGCACGCTGGAGCGCATCCATCACGCGCTTTACGTTGCGTGTCGCGAAGTTGCGGGGCGGCAGGCCAGTCCCACAGTGGCGATCATCGACAGCCAGAGTGTCAGGGGCGCGGAAAAGGGGGGCGTGCGGTCGATCCGCCGGGCTATGAGGCCGGGAAGAAGACCAAGGGAAAGAAGCGGCACGTCCTGGTCGACACGCAGGGCCTGCTGATGCGGGCCGTCGTACAGGCCGCCGACGTTCAGGACCGCGACGGCGGGGTGCTGCTGATGGGCGCCCTGTTCGGCCTGTATCCGTTCTTGCTCAAGCTCTACGCCGACAGCGGCTACCAAGGTGCGAAATTCCGCGACGGCCTGGCCAGGGCCTGCGCTCAGGTCAACGTCGAGATCGTCAAGCGTTCCGACCTCCACAGGTTCGTCGTCCTGCCCAAACGCTGGATCGTCGAACGCACCATCGCTTGGCTCAACCGATGCCGCCGACTGGCCAAAGATTGGCAATGTCTCAACCGCTCTGGTCTTGCGTTCCTGAGATGGGCGTCCGTCCGCCTCATGCCGCGAAAGCTCTGTCAGCAAACAACATGATCCCGGATCGACTCTGAGAACCACGTCGGCATCGACCGCACGCACGGGTTCATCCGCCGCTTCGTGGTCACGCACGCGGCGCGCCATGACGGCAGCCAACTCGGCGCGGTGCTGGATCCGCAGAACACGGCCAGCGACGTATGGGCGGACACGGCCTACCGCAGCCGGGCCAACCTCGGCACGCTGCTCCGGCGCGGGCTCAAGCCCCGGTTCCAGCGCGCCAAGCCGCGAGGACGGCCGATGCCGCCGCATATGCCCGTGGCAACGCCACACGCGCCAGGATCCGCTCTCGGGTAGAGCACGTGTTCGCCGCCGAGAAGCACGGCATGGGCCTCGTCGTGCGCACGATCGGCCCGGCGCGCGCCAGGGCCAAGATCACGCTCGCGAACCTGGCGTACAACATGCGCCGGTTCGTCTGAATTCAGGGGAGACCCGTTCCCGTCTGATACGACGGCAAGCCGGGCGCGCAATCCTCATCAAAACGGCCGACCGGACCGCCGCCCGGCGATCGAATCACGCCAGCATGCATCCACCGCCGCCGAAACGTAGGTAATTCGAGGTGCCCATTTGGCACGGAGCTGGTCGGCAACGTGGCGAAGTGTCTGGGCGGCAGTGGGGCGATCGGGTTGGATGAACGCCTGGCGCAGCGAGGCGGCGACCATGCTCTTGCTGCCCCTGGGCAGGTAGGCCCGGGCGTTGCGCATCCAATGAACCCGGCAGCGTTGCCATGAGGCGCCGACGACGCGGCGGATCGCGGCCTTGAGGGCTTCATGCGCGTCGGAGATGACAAGCTTGACCCCGCGCAGGCCGCGCCGGGCGAGGCCTTTGAGGAATGTCGTCCAGAACGTCTCGGCCTCGCTGGGACCGATGTGCAGGCCGACGCGATCTCGCGCTTGCCTTCGGTATTCGCCCCCATGGCGATTATGGCGGCGACGGAGACGATGCATCCGCCCTCGCGCTGTTTGGGGTAGGCCGCGTCGAGCACAAATAGGGCCACTCGCCGGTGAGCGGGCGCTCCAGGAAGGCGCCGAGGCGGTCGCCGATGTCCTTGCACAACTTCTGACCGTGCTCTTGCTGATGCCGGACAGCCCTAGGGCCTGAACCAGGTCATCGACGCGTCGGGTCGAGACACCGCTGACCCACGCCTCCTGGATCACGGCGACCAGGGCCTTCTCGGACGTCTTCCGCGGCTCGAGGAAGGGCGGAAAGTAGCTGCCTGCCGAAGCTTCGGGATCCGGAGCTGAAGCGCGCCGAGACGAGTGTCGAGCGCGCGATCGCGATAGCCGCTACGG
This sequence comes from uncultured Alphaproteobacteria bacterium, assembly GCA_963708585.1. Lineage (GTDB taxonomy): Bacteria > Pseudomonadota > Alphaproteobacteria > Acetobacterales > Acetobacteraceae > JAVVHH01. The sequence goes on from CAVPSW010000005.1 coordinate 64,451, forward strand.
TACGTCGTGCGCTCGCCGGATCGCTCGTGACGCCCGGCGCGGATGACGCCCTCAACGTCGGTCTCCATCAGCAGCTGCACGACCGCCTCGGCAACGGTGCGCAGGAAATCGCCATCACCAGCTTCGGCAAAGCGGTAGTCTGTCCTCGGTCATCGGGTCCTCTCAGCTCTCGGGTGAAGCCTCGCGAGTCCACCTTAGCCAGCCGATCCGATGGCCACCTCGACCCAACCTCGCCGACGAAATTCCACCACGACCGAGGCCGCTAGAGTATCCGTCTTGATCAAGCGAGTTTTGGCGTCCAGTTCCGCTGTTGGCGGAGCAGGACGTTAGCGAGGATTGCGAGCTTGCGCATGATGGCGGTGATTGCGACTTTGGGCGGTTTTCCGGCGGCGACGAAGGCCTGATACTTGGCCTTCATGTCGGCCTCGAATTTGATCGCGACTAAGAGTCCCTTTCAAAACCGCGCGGCGAGTGCATTGAGGCACATGAGCGAGCAGGCGATGGAGGTGAACGCATGGTGGATGTCGAGCCTGCGTTCGTAGCGGATCGTGAGGCGTCGAAGCTTGTTGAACCAGGCGAAGGTTCGCTCGATGACCCAGCGGTGGCGGCCAAGCTTCTGGCTGGTGTCGACCCCTCTGCGGGCGATGCGCGGCCTGATCTTGCGGCGGCGACATGCGTTGCGGCAGCGGCGATGGTCATACGCCTTGTCGGCGTGCAGCTTGTTCGGGCGCCGTCGGGGTCGGCCGCGCTTGCCCGGGATCGGCGGGACGGCATCGATCAGCGCCTCGAAGGGCGTGCTGTCGTAGACGTTGGCGCCGGTCAGGAGAAACCCCAGCGGAATGCCGCGCCGGTCGGTGATCAGATGGCGCTTGGTGCCGGGTCGGCCTCGATCCGTCGGGTTCGGCCCGGTTGCCGCACCCCTTTTTTCGCCCCGATCGACGAACTGTCTACGCAAGCTCGGCTCCAGTCGATCCGGTCCGCATCGTGCAATCGCCGCAGCAACTCGCGATGCAATCGGTCCCACACGCCTGCGGCTTGCCAGTCGCGCAATCGCCGCCAGCAGGTGACGCCGGATCCGCAACCCATCTCCGCGGGAAGCATCTCCCAGGGGATGCCCGTCCGCAGCACGAACAAGATGCCGGTGAGCGCCGCCCTTGCCGTCACCGGTGGTCGGCCGCCCTTCGGTCTCGCAGGCGGGCACGGCAGCAATGGCTCCATGATCAACCACAGCGAATTGGGCACGAGAGGATTGGGCATCCCTCCTCATCAATCCGCTCCGACCCGAGTACAAGGGTTTTGAAAGGCACTCTAAAGCGGGCATGTAGAGGGCTTGGCGGAGGTGAGCGCGACCGGCTCGGATGAAGCGTTTACCGCTGTGCTGGCCTGAGTCACGAGTGATCGGTGCAAGACCGGCCAGCGAGGCCACGCGCTTATTGTCCATCGGACCGAGTTCGGGCATTTCGATCAGCATGGTCAATGCGGTTGTCTCGCCGATAGCCGGGCTGACCAGGATATCGAGCCTTGCTTTCAGTTCGGGATCGGCCTGCCACAAGGCGCGCAGGGCGGCATCGATGGCGGCTATCTGGCGCTCGACCTGGCGCAGCCGCTGATCGGCCAAGCGCTTGAGCACGGGCGATCGATGAACGTGATTGCGGTTGGTGGAGGCGACCCGGTCCTTGACCAAGCCCCGCCGTGCGACGAGCAGCTCTTTTCATGTCGCTCAGCGCCTGGCTGACGACCGGCCGGGTCTGCAGCGTATCGAGCGCACCGAAGCGGGCGAGCATGGCGGCATCGACGGCGTCGGTCTTGGCGCGTTGCCCGATGGCTTCGGCAAAGCGCCTCGCCTGCAGCGGATAGACCTTAACTATGGGAATACCGGCGTCGCCGAGCTGGCGCAAGGATGCGATGATAGGCGCCGGTGGGCTCGAAGACGACCCGGTGTAAGGCGGTCTGGCCGTGCCACACGATCAGGGCGTTGATGCCGGCGGTGGTGTTGGGAAACTGCCGCGCGATGGCTTGGGGGTGGAGATAGACGTCGAGAGTGAGTTTGCAGATGTCGACGCCGACAGTTTGGGCTATGGTCGCGGTCATCTTTTCAGGTCCTTTGCTTGTCATCCGGGCCGTGACGCCTGGGTATCCGTTCAGGCAGCGAGGAAAAGAGAGAGGCGGTCACACTCTAGGGGCTGTTGAGAATTGGGGATTCCCACGGATACGGCGACTGTGATTTAAGTTCCGAAAGGAGTTTGGCATGGATCGGCTTATCTTGACGGATGCGCAGTGGGCAAAGATGGAGCCGTTCGGCTTGGGCAAGCCGAGCGATCCTGGCCGGACTGGCGGGGACAATCGACTGTTCCTAGAGGCCGTTTTGTGGGTGGCCCGTACGGGCGCTCCATGGCGCGATCTGCCGCGCTTGTTCGGCAAATGGAATACGGTGTTCAAGCGGTTTCGCGACTGGGTGAAGGCCGACGTCTTCAAGCGCATGTTCGACGCGGTGGCGGAGGAACCAGACATGGAATACGCGATGGTGGATGCCACAATCGTCAAGGTCCACCGGCACGGTCAGGGCGCAAAAGGGGGACTCAGAGCCAGGCCATAGGCCGTTCCAAGGGCGGCCTGACCACGAAGATTCTGGCGCTGACCGACGCGCTAGGTAACCTGGTCCGCTTTATCCTGCTTCCCGGACATCGCTACGACACCATCGGGGTCGCACCGCTGATCGAGGACGTCGAGTTTGAAGGCTTGATCGGCGACAAGGCCTTTGATGCAAACTGGATCATCGACGAGTTGAACGAGCGCGGCGCCAAGATCGTCATCTCGCAAATGCCGCAGCGCAAGGCACCACTCGCCATCGACCTCGAAGTCTACAAATGGCGGCACCTGATCGAGAACTTCTTCGGCAAGCTCAAGGAGTTCAAACGGGTCGCCATGCGCAGCGACAAGACGGACCATAGCTTCGCCGCCATGGTCCATCTCGCGGCTGCGGTGATCGGCTCGAAGTGACCGAATCTCAACAGGCCCTAGCTCGGCCCATAACGGCCAGCATTTTCACGACCCGTCCCCTCCCGCTGCCGGCGAGTTCGCACCTCGTCGGCAGCCCCATCTTTGCCGGAAACGGCGTGACCGTCATAAGACAAGCACTTTCCGAGCCAATCGATTCAGGATGGTTGCCCGGCTCGCGAGTGATCTGATTTCAAGCTGCTGGCTGGGTTGGAGGCCAGCAGCGATGGCGAAGACCTTGTCGAGGGACTTGCGTGGGCGGGTAATCGCAGCGGTGGAGGCCGGAGCGTCACGGCGCGCCGCAGCCGATCGGTTTGGCGTCGGGGTCGCGACCGCGATCCGTTGGGTTCGGGTGGTGCCCAAGGGCGGCGATCTCCGGTCGCACCGCATTGAGGCGTTCCGCACCGTGATCCTCGAGGCGATCGAGGGGCGCAAGGACATCACGCTCGCCGAGCTGGCCGCCATGCTGAACCGCGACCACGGCGCTTCATTCGCGCTCAGCACGGTGCACCGGTTCCTGGAGCGCCATCGGATCATGCTCAAAAAAAAGCCGCCACGCGGCCGAGCAGGACAGGCCGGACGTGGCGCGCAGGCGGCTGGGTTCGTTCGCCGCGCAGCCTGACCTCGATCCCGAGCGCCTGGTGTTCATCGACGAAACCGGCGCGTCGACCAAGATGGCGAGGCTGCACGGCCGGGCAACTCGCGGCCAGCGCTGCCGCGCCGCCGTGCCGCACGGACTTGGAAAACGACGACGTTTGTGGGCGCATTGCGCCTTGGCGGCCTGACCGCGCCCATGGTGCTGGATGGCCTGATGAACGGTCCGGCCTTCCTGGCCTATGTCGAGCAGGTGCTCGCGCCCACACTACGGCCCGGCGACATGGTGATCATGGACAATCTGCCCGCCCACAAAGTTGCCGGGGTGCGGGCCATGATCGAAGCCACCGGCGCCCGCATGCGGCTGCTGCCGCCTTACTCGCCCGACTTCAAACCCATCGAGAACGCCTTCACCCAACTCAAGGCGCTGCTGCGCGGCGCGCGGCTCGCACCATCCCAGACCTATGGGCGGCAGTCGCTGACGCGCTACCGCGCTTCACCCCAGCCGAGTGCGCCAACTACTTCACCGCGTGCGGATATGAGCCGGAATGAACGGAATCTGCTCTAGGCCAGGAACGCCGGGCCCGTCATCGGACCGTCAAGCACGAGCGGACCGACCAGACCGATGCTGCGCAGCCTGGCCACAAACGTCGTGGTGCGCCAGTGGCCATGCGGGGCGGCATCGACCAGGCGCTCGCTGCGGGGAGCCCAGCCATAGCGCCGGACCATGTTCGTGGCAGCTCCCGTTTCATCCAGGAACACGAAGCGCTCCGGATCCATGAAGCGCTGCCAGACGCGCCAAAGTCGGCGGTGCTTGGCCACATCAGGCCGGTCCTGCTCGGCTGCCCTCAAGCTGTTTTTTTGTGTGACAGGCCGAGCCTGCGCAGCGTCGACCAGATCGTCGTCAGGCAGCCCGCCTTGATGCCACGCGCCGCGAGCTTCGCCTGGATCTCCACCAGGGTGATGTTCGGCTTGGCCGTGGTGAACTCCCGCAGCAGCTCCTCGTGTCCTGCCAGGAGCGGCTTGCGATAGCCGCCAATCTGCGCTGGTTCGGCGCTGCCCGTTTCGCGCACACGCCGGATCAGCTTGATCGCCGCAGACTTGCTCACCGCGAACCGCCGTGCCGCCGCCCGGGCCGAGCTGCCCTGCTCCACCGCCTCCACCACGCGACGACGCAGATCCTGCGACAACGGTCCGGCCATTCCATCCCTCGCTGCTCAACCAGCAGCGTCGAATCGGTCACGTCCGTCAACGTGGTGGAATTTGCGGTGTAGTTGAGGTGGCCATTGATCAGGCTGCTACGGTGGCGATCTGTGGTGGAATGGCGTCGATCAGCGGCGGTGTAAGTTCGGCCATGACCTCGGTTTGCATGTAGCGGTGCTGCAGCTGCCATTCGTCGTTAGCCTCGAGCAGCACGGCGCCGATCAGCCGGATGATGGCGCCCTCGTTCGGGAATATGCCGACTACGTCGGCTCGACGTTTGACCTCCTTGTTCAAGCGTTCGAGCGGATTGGTTGAGTGAAGCTTGGCCCGGTGCTGGACCGGAAAATCCATGTGGGCCAGCACATCGGTCTCGCTCTCGTCGATAAATGCCGCGAGCTTGGGCCACTTGCTCCGGAGCTGATCAGCGACATGGCGCAGTGCTTGGCTCGCGGAGGGGCGATCGGGATGGATGAACGCCTGGCGCAGCGCGGCCGCGACCATGTTCTGCTGGCCTTTGGGCACATAGGCCTGAGCGTTGCGCATCCAATGAACCCTGCAGCGCTGCCACGCCGAGCCCATAACGCGGCGGATCGCTGCCTTGAGACCCTCGTGCGCGTCCGAGATCACCAGCTTGGTCCCGCGCAGGCCACGTCGGACCAGGCTCTTGAGGAACGTTGCCCAGAACGTCTCCGCTTCTGACGGCCCGATATGCAGGCCGACGATCTCGCGCTTGCCGTCGGTGTTCACCGCCACGGCGATTATCGCGGCCACGCTGGTGATGCGCCCGCCTTCACGCTGCTTGAGGTAGGTCGCATCCAGCCAGAGATACGGCCAATCGCCGACGAGCGGGCGCTCGAGGAAAGCGTTCACCCGGTCGTCGATATCCTTGCACAGCTTGCTCACCGTGCTCTTGCTGATGCCCGCCAGCCCCATTGCCTGCACCAGGTCGTCGACCCGCCGGGTCGAGACGCCCCCGATCCAGGCCTCCTGGATGACGGCGACCAGGGCCTTCTCCGACGTCCGCCGCGGCTCGAGGAACGGCGGAAAATAGCTCCCTTGGCGCAGCTTGGGGATCCGGAGCTGCAGGCTACCCAGCCGCGTGTCGAGCGTGCGATCGCGATAGCCGTTGCGATAGGTCGTGCGCTCGCCGGTGCGCTCGTGTCGTCCGGCGCCGATCAGGCCGTCCACGTCGGTCTCCATCAGTAACTGCACCACCGCCTCCGCCACGCTGCGTAGGAAGTCGCCGTCTCCGGCTTTGGCCATCAGCTCGGCCAACGGTAGTCTCTCCTCGGTCATCGGGTCCTCGTCGGTTCGGGTGGGAGCCTCGCAACTCCACCTTAGCCAGCCGATCCGGTGACCACCTCCGCCTACACCGCCGCTGTCAGCGGATTTCCACCACGACCGCGGACGCTACCTTCGAATCAGAACCAGCGAGTCCGCGCAACCTCAAACCGCTCTAACGAAGGGACTGGCGCCTATCAGGGGCGAGGCAGGGAGTACGCGGCCGACGGGCCCCCCTCGGAAGAATCTCTGCGGTAGCCAACTCGACGCTGTTGCGCGTGCAACCCAATGGGGCGCGGGGCGGGAGATCGCCCAGAAGTCGACTGGGCGGGGCGTGTTTGTGCCACTCGCCTTCCAGCCCGGCGAGGCGTTCCAGTTCGACTGGAGCGAGGACTGGGCGACGATCGCAGGCAAGCGGGTCAAGCTGCAGGCGGCGCACACCAAGCTGGCACATAGCCGGGCCTTCGTGATCCGGGCCTACAAGCTACAAACCCACGAAATGCTGTTCGACGCCTTGGCCGAGGCCTTCCGCGTGCTGGGCGGGGTTCCCCGTCGCGGCATCTTCGACAACTCGTCGCGCGCCTTCGCGTCGACATGCGCACCGGCGTCGATCGCGTCGGCACGGGCAAGAGACGGCAGGTCAACGCGCGCTTCGCGGCCATGGCCAGCCACTACCTGTTCGAGGCGACGTTCTGCAGCCCGGCATCAGGTTGGGAGAAGGGCCAAGTCGAGAAAAACGTGCAGGACGCCCGGCGGCAGATCTGGCAGGCCATGCCGAGCTTCGGGGACCTGCACTCCCTCGACGCCTGGCTTGAGGCACGCTGCATCGAGCGTTGGGCCGAAGTGGCCCACGGGGTGCTACCGGGCAGCGTCGCTGACGTGCATGCCCAGGAGCGGGCGAGCCTGATGCCGCTGGGACGGGCGTTCGACGGGTTCGTCGAGCACACCAAGCGGGTCTCGCCGACCTGCCTCGTGCACTTCGAGGCCAACCGCTACAGCGTTCCGGCATCATTCGCTAACCGGCCGGTCAGCCTGCGGGTCTACCCCGACCGGCTGGTCGTGGTGGCCGAGGGCCAAGTGTTGTGCGAGCACACCCGCATCGTCGAGCGCTCGCACGACGTTCCGCGCCGTACCGTCTACGACTGGCGGCACTACCTGGCGGTGATCCAGCGCAAGCCGGGTGCCCTGCGCAACGGCGCGCCGTTTGCCGAGATGCCGGAGGCGTTCCGCGAGCTCCAGGCCCAGCTGCTGCGACGACCCGGGGGCGAGCGGGAGATGGTGGATATCCTCGCCCTCGTGCTGCAGCACGACGAGCAGGCGGTGCTGTGCGCCGTAGAGCTGGCCCTCGAGGAGGGTGTCGGCACCAAAACCCACGTCCTCAACGTCCTGCACCGCCTCGTGGACGGCAAGCGCGCGGCCGCGGTCATCGAGGCGCCGCAGGCTCTCGCGCTGGCCGAGGAGCCGAGAGCCGACATCGAGCGCTACGACGCGCTGCGGGATCGGGAGATGCGCCATGCGTCATGATCCCGCCAGCGCCGCCCTTGTGGTCATGCTGCGCGGGCTGAAGATGTTCGGCATGGCCCAAGCAGTGGGCGAGCTGATGGAGCAAGGCGCACCGGCGTTCGAGGCGGCCGTGCCTATCCTGTCGCAGCTGCTCAAGGCCGAGCTGGCCGAGCGCGAGGTGCGCTCGATCGCCTATCAGACCAAGTCGGCCCGGTTCCCCGCCTACAAGGACCTGGCCAGCTTCGAATTCGGTGCCAGCGAGGTCAACGAGGCCACGGTCCGGCAGCTGCACCGGGGCGAGTTCACCGATCGCGCCGACAACGTCGTGCTCATCGGCAGCCCGGGCACCGGTAAAACGCATCTCGCCACGGCGCTCGCTGTCCAGGCCATCGAGCACGGCCGCAAGAAGGTCCGGTTCTTTTCCACGGTCGACCTGGTCAACGCGCTCGAGCAGGAGAAGACCGGCAACAAGGCTGGGCAACTTACCGAACGCCTGCTCCGCCTCGACCTCGTGATCCTCGACGAGCTCGGTTACCTGCCGTTCAGCTCCTCCGGCGGCGCGCTGCTGTTCCACCTGCTCAGCAAGCTCTACGAGCGGACCAGCGTCGTCATCACCACCAACCTGAGCTTCAGCGAGTGGGGCAACGTGTTCGGCGACACCAAGATGACCACTGCGCTGCTCGACCGGCTCATACCAACCCTCGCGGGTGAAGACTCGTCTGGCTTGCCCGACGCGGAGCCGATCTGATTCGGTGGCAGGGACCGCGTTGGAGGCTACCATGGCTGTTCCTTTGAGCCCCGACTACGATGCCGCCAGCCTTCGGGTGGCGGCACGCATGAGCAAGGATGCCGGCCAGACCCGGCGTTTGTTGGCATTGGCCGCGATCTATGATGGCGCAACCCGCACCGAAGCCGCGGCGATGGGCAATGTCACGCTGCAGATCATCCGGGACTGGGTGTTGAAGCTGAACGCACAAGGACCCGAGGCCCTTGTTGATCACAAACCGCCCGGTCCGCGGCCGATCTTGTCCGATGCACACCGCGCGGCATTGGCGGCCGCGGTCGAGGACGGCCCGACGCCTGCCATCCACGGCGTGGTGCGCTGGCGCGTGGTGGATCTGGTGCAGTGGCTGTGGGACGCGTTCCAGGTGAGCGTGTCAGAACAGACGCTCAGCCGCGAGCTGCGCGCGATGGGTTGCCGCAAGCTGACCGCCCGCCCACGCCACCAGGCCCAGGCCGCCGGTGCGGTCGAGGCTTTTAAAAAAGTCTCGCCGCGCGTTTGGAGGCGATCAGGCGCGCCGCGGGCGTCGAACCCGGCGGCGTAGAGGTGTGGTTCGGCGATGAGGCCAGGGTCGGACAGAAGAACAAGATCACCCGTCGCTGGGCCAAACGCGGCACCCGACCGGCGGCGCCACAGGACCAGCGCACGGCATCCACCTACATCTTCGGCGCGATCTGCCCGGAAACAGGCGCCACTGCCGGCCTGGTCCTGCCCTGGTGCAATACCGAGGCGATGAGCCTGCATTTGGCCGAGATCGCCGCCCGGGTAACGCCGGGCAAGCATTGCGCGCTCCTCGTCGATCAGGCGGGCTGGCACATGTCCGAGCGCCTGATCGTGCCGGCGAACATCACGATCGTGCCGCTGCCGGCCAAATGCCCGGAGCTGAATCCGGTCGAGAACGTCTGGCAGTTCATGCGCGACAACTGGCTATCGAACCGGGTTTTCGCCTCATACAACGCCATCGTCGACCACTGTTGCGACGCTTGGAACCGCCTCGCCGACCAGCCCTGGCGCGTCATGTCCATCGGAACGCGAGCGTGCGCAACAGGTCATGGTTCGTGAGTCTTGGTATAAGCAGCTGGTGCCCGACGCTCAAGTTCCTGCTGACCGCCACATACAGGGCACGAAGCCGAAGCCGGACGAATCCTTGGTCAGCTTCGTTTTTCGGCTGGCGAAGCGGCGGGAGATGCCGACCGGGCGGATGCTAGCAGCCCAGGCCGGGTTCAGCCAGCTCACGAATCGACCCGGCGACGAGGCCATCACACGGCTTGCCGCGCTGGCGAACGTCGACGCCGACGAGCTTCGCGCCATCTCCTACGGTGACTGGGACCCGGTCCAGGCGGTCTTCAGGGGCTTGCAGGTGCCTGCCACCCTGCTGAAGGCGCACGTCGCCCGCCGCGTCGTCTGCCCGGCATGCCTGGCGGAGTCCGCCCACCACCGGGCCGCCTGGGATTTGTCCTTCGCGTCCGCGTGTCCCCGTGCACCGACGCGAGATGGTGGACGCCTGCCCGGAGTGCGGGCGCGCCCTGAGGTGGGCGGGCAACGACCTCACCAGGTGCAGGTGCTCCGCCGACCTCACGAAGGCGCCGCAGGTCCCGGTCGCCGCCGAGATGTTGGACGGCGTCGCCGCCGCTTACGGCCTGCTCGGTGACGAGCAGTTTCGTGTTGATGCGGACGCAGCGAGGCGGCTTGCCCCGTTACGCGACCTCGGCCCTGCGCAAGCGTTCGAGTTCTTGTTCCGGGTCGGCATGGACCTGACTCCCGGCGTCCGGCGCAAGCTGTTTTCCTTGGAGCAGCCCGGCAAGCTCGATGAACTGCCTTATGCCGCCTTGCAGCGCGGGCTCGAGGTTGCGCGCGGATGGCCCGCATCCTTCGCGGAGGTCCCGGTCACCGTGGCGCAGATCTGGGGTCTGGGCGTCGGAGAGACGGCAAAGAAGTGGGTTCGTGCCGTCGAACGGTGGGTCGGTAGCCTGCGGCATGGGCAGGCTGGCGTCCTTCGGGAGAGATGCGAAATCGTCGCCCGCGCAACCGAAAATGGGGCGGGGCGGCGGGGCGTAAGCGATTGACTGGCAGAGCTTTATCGCTGTCTAACTACCCGTGGCAGGAACCTGGGGGTTGTGCATTAAATCCTGTCATTTTGGACGGCCAGCGATGGCAACGTCGCCCCTAAGTCATTGATTCTTGAATGAGGACGGGCACGGAGCGCGAACTCTGACGTCAGCACGAGTGTCAGGGGACAGAGCCACTTTGACCTGCTACCTGCGAAGAGACTTCCGCCGCTTTATTGATTGCCTCACGCTCTAAATCGATGTTGTCGTGGATGTCTATTGAATTTCCTCCACGGAGGATGCTTCCGCCTGACTTGAGTACATACTCTGTCATAAATTGTGCGACTCCGCCCTTTCGCGCGTACTGAACCACGTGTTGTAATTCATGATAGACAACCGCCGCGTCATCGTCGTCATCTAGATCGATATCACTGACGAAGTAGATCATGTTCCCTATGGTTATGTTCGAGCCGTGTATAGTATTTATATTCGTGGCACATCGCACGTTGTGCAAATTCACTGGATAGAACCTTTGAACGCGCGCAATGAATTCCTCATCGAAAGATTGAACGTTACCACCCACCTGATTTTCCAGGACACCTATGTATCCCTCTACTATCGGACGGATTGCTTCGTATCCAAGCAAGGAGAGCACCTGGCCCGGGCAAGCGGGAATGTTAGAAACGCACTGCCTAACTGTATCAGGGCTGAGACCTGGGATCGGTCCACCCCTCGCCAGTGGTCCACCAGGGCCAAACGGAGACCCTGGCGTATTTACTATGGGCGGCGCAACTTGACATGCTTTTTCTTCCTCGCCTCACAAATGGGATCATTGCCCCGCTGAATACAGTGGCCGAAAGAAGATACTAAGCATCTATTACAAGACTCGTTTGGATCATACGCAGACGCAATCCCGGTCCCAAAGAGACACGCAATCAGAAACCCTGGGATCAACCGTCCCGCGATCTGGAAGAGTGCGCTTCGAACCAGCACGTCCCGCTCCCCGAGAAAGCAGCCACCATTCCGGGTGGAAATCGCAACTTACCTCAAGAGCGGCCGAGCGCAATGAAAATCGCCCGGGGATCCTGCACCGCCAAAGGGCACAAGTACCTACTCTCCTGCCACGTCATCTCGGCGAGAGGGAGGACTAGGCTCAGGACTCATTCGCTGAGCCAGAAGGTGACGACGGCGGCGAGCACGATTGCGGCGAAGAAGGTGTGTGCGCAGCGGTCATAGCGGGTTTCGACGCGGCGCCAATCCTTGAGGCGGCCGAACATGACCTCGATGCGATAGCGCTGTCGGTAGAGCAGGACGTCGTAGGGAAGCGGGATCTTGCGGCTGCGGGTTGGTGGAATACATGGCGTGATGCCGCGCTCGAGGAGGGCGGCGCGGAAGCGGCTGCTGTCATATCCGCGATCCGCGATCAGCTCCCGAGCGGCGGGCAGCGTGCGCAGGAACAGCTGGGCGCCGCGGTGGTCGCTGAGTTGGCCCTCGCTCAGCATCAGGTCGACCGGCCGCCTGGCCGTCGCAGAGGGCGTGCAACTTGGAGTTCAGCCCGCCCTTGGTTCGGCCGATACAGCGGGGAAATGCCCCCCTTTGAGCAGGCTGGCGGCGGTGCGATGCGCCTTCAGGTGAGTGCTGTCGAGCATCAAACGCTCGGGCGCGCCCGCTTGCGCCGACAGTGCCGTGAAGATCCGGTCGAACACGCCGAGCCGGCTCCAGCGGACAAAGCGGTTGTACAGCGTCTTGTGCGGGCCATAGCCGTGCGGGGCGTCCTTCCACTGGAGCCCGTGGCGGATCACGTAGACGATGCCGCTGATCACCCGCTGGTCGTCAACGCGCGGGATGCCATGCGAGCGTGGGAAAAACGGCTCGATACGGCGCATTTGGGCGAGCGATAGAAGGAACAGGTCGGACATCGGCACCTCCGACCCTCCCAGAATCACACCGCCCCGAGCCGCAGCAATCGATCAATGGGTCCTGAGCCTAGCGCCCGTTCGAAAGCACCCTCAAAGGCTCCTCGCGCCAGCGGCGACCCGACCTCACGGGTAAGTGGCTGACGAACGCGGCTTCGAGCACTTCGAGCGCTAGCTCGGCGACACGGCTCCGAAGACATACGCTCGGGTCGAATCCTTAGCGGGTCCTCGAACTCTGGTGTCCGACGCCCGAACTCCTTCAGACCGCCACATCCAGGGCACCAGACCAAAGCTGGACAAGTCTTTGGTCAGCTTTGTCTTCCAGTTAGCCAAGCGGCGGGAGATGCCCACCGATTGGATGCTGGCAGCCCAGGCCGGGTTCAGTCATCTCACCAACCGCCCTGGTGACGCGGTGATCACACGCCTCGCGGCACTCGCGAACGTCAACTCCAATGAGAACTCCGGGCCATCTCCGACGGCGACTGGGATTCCGCACGGGCCGTCTTCCGTGGGCGCGACGTGCCTACGACGCTGCTCAAAGGACACGTCACGGGGCGCGTGGTCTGCCCGGCCTGTCTGGCTGAGTCCCCCCACCACCGTGCAATTTGGGATCTGTCGTTTGCGTCAGCCTGCCCCGGCACGAGTTGATCAACGCCTGCCCGAACTGCGGCCGCGCCCTGCGTTGGGCGGGCAACGACCTCACGAAGTGCGCGTGCTCCGCAGACCTCACAGAGGCAGCGCAGGTTCCGGTCGCTTCCGAGAGTTAGGATGCGTCGCCGCAGCGCATGGGCTGTTCGGTGACCAACCGTTCGAGGCCGAGGCTGAACTCGCAAGGAGCCTGCTACCGCTTCGAGATCTCGGCGCCGTCGAAGCATTTGAATTCCTTTACCGGGTCGGCATGGACCTTACCCCGGGTATCAGGAGAAAGCTGTTCTCCCTAAAGCAGCCGGGCAAGCTCGACGAACTGCCCTGGGTCGCCCTGCACCGCGGGCTTCAGGTCGCCCGCAATTAGCCGCAGTCTTTCCTGGAGGTTCCTACCACTCTGGCGCAAATCTGGGGCGTCGGAGTGGGTGAGATTGCCAATAAATGGTTACGAGCCGTCGAGCGCTGGTTGCGCGGGCTGGAGGCTGGGCAGGGCGGCGAGATACGCCTCGGGTGCGGTTTGGTCGTTCAGGAAAACAACAGTCGGTCGGGGTGAGACGATGTAGCCTATTGAAGCTGACCTGAGCCCCTTCCTCCCTCCAGTCAGAGATAGAGTCCGCGGTTGCCGTGAACTGCTCCCCATCGTTGGACCGGTCAGTTGGACCGCTTCCAGGGCGTGCCGGTCAGGCTGGGCCATGCGTCTCCTGACCGATTTACCAGCGTGATCGGGGGCTTATTGCCGATCGCGCTGTGCGGGCGAACCTCGTTGTAGTCTCTACGCCAAGCCTCGCATTTCGCCCGCGCGTCGTCGAGGCTCATGAACCAGTGCGCGTTCAGACACTCCGCCCGGAACTTGCCGTTCAGGCTCTCGATGAACGCGTTGTCCGTCGGCTTGCCAGGCCGGGAGAAGTCCAGCGTCACCCCGCGCTGGTAGGCCCACAGATCCAGATCTCGCGACACGAACTCCGTGCCTTGATCGACCCGGATCGCCTTCGGAAAACCGATGCTCGCGGCCGACCCGCTCGAGCACCTCGACCACGTCCGCCGCCTCGGAAGCTGAACCGGGGCTCGATCGCCGGCGAGAACCGCGTGAACGTGTCCACCATCGTCAGCACCCGGATCTTGCGCCCGGTCGCCAGCTGATCGTGCACGAAGTCCATGGCCCATGTCTCGTTGGCCTGGACCGCCGGGCGCCGGTCGTCGCGCAGCTTCGCCTTCACCCGCCGCTTCGGCGTCTTGTTCCGCAGTTGCAGGCCCAATCTCTTGTAAAGACGATAGATCCGCTTGGCATTCACCGCCCAGCCCTCCCGCCTCAGCAGCACATGGATCCGGCGGTAACCGTAGCGCACGCGCGTCTCGGCAATCTCCTTGATGCGCTTGGTCAGCCCGGCCTGCGAGGCACGCTTGCCCTTGTAGTGATAGGTCGAGCGTATCCGTCCGCAGCACCCGGCAGGCGCGACGGATCGACACCTTCCAGCCCGCACGGACCTCGTCCACAAGAGCGCGTCGCCGCGCAGGCCTTACAGCTTTTTTGGCGAGAACGTCCTGCAGCATCGCCTTGTCCAGCGAGAGGTCCGCGACCAGCTTCTTCAGCTTGCCGTTCTCCTCCTCGAGCTGCTTCAGCCGCTTCATCTCCGACGGCATCAAACCAGCATACTTCTTGCGCCAGTTGTAGAACGTCGCCTCGCTGATCCCCGCCTTGCGGCAGACCTCGCCGACCGCCGTGCCCTCCTCCGCCTGGCGCAAAACAAACGCGATCTGCGCCTCCGAAAACTTCGATGCCTTCATCCTCAACTCTCCGCTCCAGACCCAATCCTAAACTGGAATTTTCCAGCATGAACCGGTCCAAGAAACGGGAAGCGCCGTCACGCCGATCGTGACGGTGTTTTTCGGTTCGGTCGAGCGCCGTTTCTCCGTCCCGGCCGTGGTTCGTCCCGCCATCGCGCGCAGCCTGGGTCAAGCCTGGCCGCAGGCCACCGCCGCAGGCCACCGCCGCAGGCGACGCGTAGCGGGCTTGAGCCAGGCGAGCACGGTGGCAGCGTGATCGAGCGGGGCGTCTTGCCCGTTTAATGCCGAGTGTGGGCGCACCTCGTTGTAGTCGCGCTGCCAGTTGCCAGCACGGTCCGGGCATGCCGGAGCGAGGTGAACAGCGTCTCATTGAGGCACTCATCCCGCAATCGGCCAATGAAGCTCTCGGCGAACGCGTTCTGCTGTGGTTTGCCCGGTGCAATGTAGTGCCAGCCCACCGCACGCTGCTGCGACCAGCCCAGGATGGCTGTGCCGGTCAACTCGGTGCCGTTGTCCCTTACCACCGTCAGCGGCAGGCCGCGCCGGGCGCCGATCGTGTCCAGCTCGCGCGCGACCCGGTTGCCGGACAGCGAGGTATCAGCCACCAGCGCCAGGCACTCGCGGCTGAAGTCGTCGACCACGCACAGCATCCGGAATCGGCGGCCGTCCGCCAGCGTGTCCGACGCGAAGTCGAGCGACCAGCGCTGGTTCGGACCGTCGGGGGTCGCCATCGGCGCCCGTGTGCCGATGGCCCGCTTGCGCCCGCCGCGGCGACGCACCTGCAGCCGCTCCTCGCGATAGAGCCGCCGCAGCTTCTTGTGGTTTGGTTGCAGGCCCTCACGCGCCAGCAGCAAACCGAGGCGGCGATAGCCGAACCTCCGTCGCTCGGCGGCCAGGCTCCGCAGCCGAGCTCGCAACGCCCCGTCATCGGGCCGTGTGGACCGATAGCGGACCGTGCTGCGGTCTGCCCCGAGGAGTGAGCACGCCCGCCGCTCGCTCATCCCGTGCGCCTCGCGCACTGCCGTCACAGCGTTCCTCCGTGCTGCGGGCCTCACCACTTTTTTATGCCACGTCCTTCAGCACCGCGTTGTCCAGCATCGCCTCGGCCAGAAGCTTCTTCAGGCGCGAGTTCTCCGCCTCCAAGGTTCGAAGCCGACGGGCCTCGGACACCTCGAGCCCGCCGAACTTCGCCTTCCACTGATAGAACGTCGCCGGGCTGATCCCGTGCTTGCGGCACAGATCCGCCGTCTGCATCCCAGCCTCGTGCTCGCGCAGCACGCCTATGATCTGCTCTTCGGTGAACCTCGACTTCCTCATCCATCCGCCTCCCACTCGGGCGGACTCTACTCAAACCTGGAAAAGATTCAGGGGCTCAGGTCAGTGCCCGAGCAGTTCACCCGCGCGCTTGGCTAGAAATAAAACATCTTCTCGCCGATAGGGGAGCACAGGATTCTCCAGGATGCTCGCGGGTCTGTTTGGCTGACTCCAAGCGTGCGTTACGGGCGCCGCGAGTGGCTTGCCGGGCTTGCCATACTCAGCATCTTTGCTCTTGCGAAGGATCGAAAATTTGGGAAAGCAAATGAAAAGGCAGGCACTGCTCGTCGCTCTGCTCGTGGCGCCCGAGATCGCCTGGGCGCAGCTTGCGGTGCCGGAGACCGCCGGGCCAGATGGAGCGACGTTATTCAAGCAGCAATGCGCGACCTGCCACACTTTGAAGGCGAGCGAAGCGGCCCGGCAAGGACCGACCCTCGCCGGCGTCTATGAAAGAAAAGTCGGCGCAGTCGAGGGCTACCATTACACGCCGGGTTATCAGACGTCCGACCTGGTCTGGAATGGCGAGAATCTAGACAAGTATTTGACCAACCCCCAAGCCATGTTCCCCGGCAGCACGATGGCGTACCGGCAGGCAAAACCGGAGGTCCGGCAAAAGATCATCACCTTTCTGAAGGACCAGCACTAATGGCCAAGCCTATCCACTCAATGATCCGCGTCCTCGACGAGGAACGCTCCGTCGCGTTCTACCGGCAGGCGATGGGGCTCGAGATTGCGGATCGGTTCGATTTCGACAGCTTTACCTTGATCTACATGCGCGATCCCACCGCCAGCTTCGAGCTCGAGCTGACGATCAACAAGGGCCGGACCGAGCCCTATCAGCTCGGCGACGGCTATGGCCACCTTGCGGTCGCTGTCGATGACCTCGAGGCGGCGCGTGAGCGGATGACCGAGGCGCATGCGTCGCCCGGCGAGATCAAGTCGTTAGAGTTGATCCGGGATCATGTTGTCGCTGATACAGCACGGAGCGGTTGTCGCGGCAGGCACGATGGCCGAGAGCGCAGGACAGCCAAGTTTTCCCGGTGCCGGTCGGGCCCGTGACAAGCAAATCCTGATGGCGCTCGATCCATTCGCCGGTGGTGAGCCGCTGGAACAGACCGCGATCGAGACCGCGGGCGGCGCGGTGATCGACGTCCTCCGGCGTTGCCTGTTGGCGCAGGCCGGCGAACCGGAGGCGGGCGGCCAGGCGCTTGCCGTCGCGTTCCAGCGTCTCGCGCTCGACCAGCATGGCGAGCCGGTCCTCGAAACTGAGCTCGGCGGCATCGGCGTGCCGTCGTTGCTCCTCGAGGCCGCGCGCCATGCCGGCAGGCCAAGCTCGCGCAGACGGTCCGTGGTGGGGTGGGTCAGCATCAGGTCCTCCTCAGTGGTAGTAGCGGCTGCCGCGGATGTTGCCGTGCTGGACCGGCAGCTCGTCGGGCACGGGTTCGGGGCGGTAGGCCCGGTCCAGGCCGTTGCGCAGGATTGACTGCACCGAGCCGTAGGAGCGGGCACCGATGTCCAGGCCGCGCTGGCAGGCCGCCTCCAGCCGCTCGGGGCCGTAGCCGCGCACCAGGCGCAGGATGCCGAGGCAGGCCCGAAAGCCCTGCTCCGGATGCGGCTTGGTGCTGAGGATCCGCTCGACCAGGGCGATGGTGCCGGGCCGATCGCGGCGGCCTCGCGCAGCAGCGAGTGGGGTCCAGTCGGCGTAGCGCCGGTGCGCGCTCGGCATGTGCTCGGGGATCGTGGTGTGCCGGTGCTGCCGTGGATTGCGCAGATGGGCGGCGATGCGCACGCCGGCGTGGAACAGCTCGATGGTCTGGTCGGTGATGCGCGCCTCGATGGTCTCGCGCATCAGCCGATAGGGCACGCTGTAGAAATGCCCGTGCACCTCGACGTGGTAGTCGAGCCCGGCCCGGCAGCGGCGCCATTCGGCATAGACGTAGGGCTCGGACGGCAGCGCAGCAGAGCGGCCTGCTCGAGAGCCTCGAACAGTGCCGGCGGCTGGTGCCGAGATGGCGCATCGGGCGGTATTGAGTTCGGCGATCAGCTCGCGGATCGCGGCGTTCAGCTCGGCCAACGAGAAGAACCGGCGGTGCCGCAGCCGGGCCAGGACCCAGCGCTGCACGAGCTGGACGGCGACTTCGACTTTGGCTTTGTCGCGGGGTGACGAACGCGGGTCGGCAGGATGGCCGTGCCGTAGTGGCTGGCCATGTCCTGATAGGTGCGGCTGATCCGGGCTCATAGCGGGATGCAGCGGTGACGCCGGCCTTGAGGTTGTCGCAGACGATCTGCCGCGCGACACCGCCGAAGTTGGCAAGGTGTTCACGTGGCACCCGATCCAGTCCGGTAGCGATTGCGTCCAGCGCGCTTCGGCGTAGGTGAAGTTGGACGCGCCGAGTGCGGCGACGAAGATCTGCGCCGGCCTGGCCGCGCCGGTCGGCGCGTCGATCACGGGCACGGTCTGCCCGGCGTAATCCACGAACAGCCGCTCGCCGGGCGGGTGCGTCTGGCGCATGGTGGGCGACAGTCGGCCGCGCCAGGCGGCGTAGAGATCGCAGAAGCGACTGTAGCCATAGCCCTCCGGTTGGCCGGCCCGGTATTCCTCCCACAGCAGCAACAGGGTCACGCCGGGACGGCGCAGTTCGGCGTGGATGCGCGTCCACTCCGGCTGCGGGCGCAGCGTCTCGGTCGACGCGAACGGGGGGTGAACAGCTTGCGCTCCAGCGTCGCGTCGTCGAGTCCGGTGGGACCGGCCAGGTGATGCCACCACCGCCGCCCGACGTAGATACTCGGCACGGTGTAGCGGCTCACCCCGAGCATGGCGCGATCTGGTGGTCGCTATGGCGCAAGTGTTTGAGGCGAGATTTGAACTGAAATGGAGTTTGTCTTCTGACAGAGCCTTCGCAGCATGAGGCGGACGGACGCCCATCTCAGGAACGCAAGACCAGAGCGGTTGAGACATTGCCAATCTTTGGCCAGTCGGCGGCATCGGTTGAGCCAAGCGATGGTGCGTTCGACGATCCAGCGTTTGGGCAGGACGACGAACCTGTGGAGGTCGGAAACGCTTGACGATCTCGACGTTGACCTGAGCGCAGGCCCTGGCCAGGCCGTCGCGGAATTTCGCACCTTGGTAGCCGCTGTCGGCGTAGAGCTTGAGCAAGAACGGATACAGGCCGAACAGGGCGCCCATCAGCAGCACCCCGCCGTCGCGGTCCTGAACGTCGGCGGCCTGCACGACGGCCCGCATCAGCAGGCCCTGCGTGTCGACCAGGACGTGCCGCTTCTTTCCTCCCTTGGTCTTCTTCCCGGCCTCATAGCCCGGCGGATCGACCGCACGCCCCCCTTTTCCGCGCCCCTGACACTCTGGCTGTCGATGATCGCCACTGTGGGACTGGCCTGCCGCCCCGCAACTTCGCGACACGCAACGTAAAGCGCGTGATGGATGCGCTCCAGCGTGCCGTCCCAGTCCCAGCGCCGGAAGTAGTCGTTGACGGTGCTGCGCGCAGGCAGGTCCTTCGGCAGCGCGGCCCACTGGCAGCCAGTGCTCAGCACATACATCACCCCGTTCACCACGGCGCGGACGTCGACTGTCCGCTTGTTACCGCCGCGCTTGGCTGGCGGGATCAGCGGGCCGATCAGCGCCCACTCTTCGTCGGTCAGGTCACTCGGGTAGCGCAGGCCACGACGGTCGTAGCGGGCGCGGTTCTCGTTGGTCCACATCCCAAGAGTGTCGCCAGCCGCACCGCGTCGCTCCCAATCACAAGCGATTCAACTCGCTCCACATCATCCCGGAGAGACACTTAGCAGTGCTGAGCAGTGCGTCGAAGTAGGCGATGGTCTTCTTCAGTCCTTCCTGGAGCGGTGTAGACGGTTGCCAGCCGAGCGCCTCTCGGGCCCTGGTGATATCGGGCCTCCGCTGCTTCGGATCATCGTCGGGCAAGCGTCGATACGCGATTTTGGACCGCGAGGCAGTCAGATCGATCACCTTGCGGGCGAGCTCAAGCATCGTAAACTCGCCGGGATTACCCAAATTGATTGGCCCCGTCACCTCGTCCGGACTAGCCATGAGGCGAACAAAGCCATCCACGAGATCATCGACGTAGCAGAACGAGCGCGTTTGCGAGCCGTCTCCGAAGACTGTCAGGTCTCGGCCGGTCAGGGCCTGCATGATGAAGTTCGAGACGACCCTGCCATCGTTCGGGTGCATGCGAGGCCCATACGTGTTGAAGATCCTTGCGACCTTGACACTTAGGCGATGCTGCCTGCGGTAGTCAAAAAATAGAGTCTCAGCACAGCGCTTGCCCTCGTCGTAGCAGGACCGGAATCCAATCGGGTTGACATTGCCCCAATATTCCTCGGGCTGGGGATGTACTGCCGGATCACCGTACACTTCGCTTGTGGACGCCTGAAACACCCTGCATCGCAGTCGCTTGGCGAGGCCAAGCATGTTGATCGCGCCGATTACGCTCGTCTTGGTGGTCTGCACCGGGTCGCGCTGGTAGTGGATCGGTGAGGCAGGGCAGGCGAGATTGTAGATCTCGTCGACTTCGACGTATAGCGGAAAGCAGACGTCGTGGCGCAGCACTTCGAAGAACTTGTGATTTAGAAGATGCTCAATGTTCCGTCGGGCTCCTGTGTAGAAATTATCTACACAAAGGACGTGGCACCCAGCCGCGAGTAGCTTCTCGGCCAGATGCGAGCCAAGAAAGCCTGCGCCGCCGGAGATGAGAACACGCTTCTCGAGATGCATGGTTGCCTCTGTCTACATTAGGTGGTTGAGTGCTGGTTCACCATGACTGACACCGACCGGCGCGGGTGCGCGGCGTGCCCTGTCCACAAAGCCGACCAGTCTCGGGAGCATGCCAGGCACGAATTCCCGTAACGGGTCGCCTTCGGCCCGGATCCCCTATCTTGGTGCCCGAAAGGACCTCTATACAGGTTCGTAACTTAGGGCCCTCTTCCCGCCACGTCTTGAACTCTCCTTCATAAGGGCTGTAACTGTTCTCGATTCCCACATCCCATGCAGGACCCTGCGCACCAGTCCCTCGCGCCTGCGCCATGTCCCAACTAGCAGGTGAACTCCATGTATCCCGAAGCATGTACCAGCTGCTTCGGTCGCAAACATCGTCTGGAACAGGACTTTCACTTCACTGCGGGCTCTCGGGTATTCTGCCAAGGTCCAGGACACGAGACCAGGTTGAGTAGTCGCGAGAACAAGCCGTTCACTCAGGAACATCGATGGAACGGACTTCAACGTTGTCTGCGCCCACTCGGGTTGCCGCCGAGCCCGAACACAGTCCTCGATTTCAGCGCGCAGAAACGGGTGATCGGGGGCCGCCCCGAAGCCATAGTTCCCGATATCCCAGTCCATCCCGTATTCCTTCACGAGGGAGCGGTTCACGCCTAAATGTTCGAACGGGAACACGCAGCCGAACTGTAGCAGACCGTCAAGGGGAGAAGCTAGAAATACGTCGCTGTCGGAACGCCCGGTCCAGATCCCCTTGTGACTCGCACCCTGCGGCCGCAGGTGGACGAGATCGTGCCCCACCGCGTGGTGTAGGAGCGACGTTACTGGGCAGGGTTGAGCTGCCTGTCAGGCTGCCAGGGCTGGCAAGCCGACGGTGGGATCATCGCCGAGCGTCGCGATAGTTTCCAGCGTCATGTAGCGGGAGCGCTGCACCGCCCATTCGTCATTCTGCTCCAGCAGCAAGGGGCCGATCAGCCGGGTGATGGCGGCTTCGTTGGGGAAGATCCCGACCACGCCGCTGCGCCGTTTGATTTCGTGGTTCACACGCTCGATTGGGTTCGTGCTGTGCAGCTTGGTCCGGTGCTGGGCCGGGAACCCCATGTAGGCCAGCACGTCGGCCTCGGCCTCGTCCATGAGTGCCGCCAGCTTGGGTACACGCGACCGAGCCTGATCGGCCACCTCGCGCCACTGCTTGCGGGCGGCGGCGGCATCGTCCTGGGCAAAGGCGGTGCCGATCCAGGCGGAGACGATGCGACGCTGGGTTTTGCCCGCATAGGCCAAGGCATTGCGCATAAAATGCACGCGGCACCTTTGCCACGTAGCGCTGAGCACCTTGGTGATGGCCGCCTTCAGGCCCTCATGGGCGTCGGAGACAACCAGCTTCACGCCCCTCAGGCCGCGCCGGGCGAGGCTGCGCAGGAACTCGACCCAGAACGGCTCGGCCTCACTATGGCCGATGGTCATGCCCAGCACTTCGCGCCTGCCATCGGTGTTGACGCCGACGGCCACGATTACGGCGACGCAGACGATCTGGTGGTTGCGCCGGACCTTCACGTAGGTCGCGTCGAGCCAGACATAGGGCCAGTCGCCCTCGATCGGCCGGGCCAGGAAGGCCTGCACGCGCTCGTCGATCTCGGCACAGAGGCGGGACACCTGGCTCTTGCTGATGCCCTCCATGCCGAGCGCCTTGACCAAGTCATCGACCGAGCGGCTCGAGATTCCCTGGATGTAGGCCTCCTGGATCACCGCGGTCAGTGCCTTCTCGGTCAAACGCCGCGGCTCGAGGAAGCCGGGAAAGTAGCTGCCGCGGCGCAGCTTCGGGATCCGCAGCTCGACGGTGCCAGCCCGTGTATGCCAGTCGCGGTCGCGATAGCCGTTGCGCTGGTTGGTACGGCCCTCGCTGCGCTCGCCGTGCCCAGCGCCGCACAGGGTATCACTCTCCAGCGCCATCAGGCGTTCCGCGGCGAAACTGATCATCTCGCGCAGGAAACTGGCGTCGGAGCCCTTCTCCAGAAGCTCGCGGACAGCGACCTTGTCGTCGGTCATCGTGGTGGTCCTCGGGTCAGAGTTGCGTGTTGCAACCCAACCCTACCCAGCACCGCCGCGGTGGCCACCGCCGTGGATAAGTCGCCCGCCTACGCAGAACTCTCGGCGGTCACTCCGGCGGGCGACTTACCCACCGCTCCTACACCACCGCCGGGGACACGACCGTGGACGAAGCGCAGGTGTTCGTCATCCACGCTCTCGGCGACCCAGCCGAGCATGCGGGCGCGATGACAGTCAATGCCGTCCCAGCCTGCGGCACAAAGCCACCGATCTCTTCAAAGCAGGCTACCCGGTAGAACTTGTTCATGCCCGCGCTCATCTGGTCGCCGCAGATCTCCGGCACGAGCGCGCCGCCCGACGGGCGACGGAACCATGGCTTGCCCGAACCGGTCCCGATCCGTGGATCGCGCTCCATACGGGTTATGAGCAGCTCGAAGTAGCGGAGCGGCAGCTCCAAGTCGGTGTCCAGCTTGCACAGGGGTTGAAGTCCTCCAGCGCTACAGTTCCGGGCCCGACATAGAAGGCGTGGATGACGCCCGGCCCCACGTTTCGCTGCGGGGCCCCTTCGCCGGACCACGCGCAGGTGGCAGGCCGTCGGAATGTTCGGCCAGGATGGCTGCGGTCTCGTCGGTTGAGCCGTCGTCGACGACGACCAGGCGGCCGGCGGCACCAATTCGGCGACCACGCTGTTGAGCGTTCGGCGGATGAAGCGACCCTCGTTCCGGAACTGCGAGACCAGCAAGTAGCGCCGGGATGGTGTCGCGTTCCCATCGTTATGTCCGGACATGCGTGCCGTCTCCAAAATGCAGGACTGTCTCGGGTCCGTTCTGGCGCCGCGCTGACCGCGCCCCCGCCCTTCTCGGGACGGGGACCCAGGTTCAGGCGGTCGTGTGGCGCTCGCAACGATAGCGGACACGCGTGCTCCGGCACGTGGACAAAGTCGACCTTATTAAGGACGATGCCAGCCACGCGATGCGCCTCCGGGCGCAGGATCGCGAGCGCTTCGGCGACCCGGCGCGGCGGTGGTTCCGAGTTCCCCGACGTCCTCGCGCGGCAAGCTCTGCACGGGCTCGGCGGCCCCGCCGGCTTCGGCGCGGGGCGCTCTTCTTGCGCTGCTGCTTGAGTTCCGCCGTCCCGGCTTCAACACGCCGAAGGAGGTCGAGAGTTTCTTCGGCCGGCCCGTGGTCGGGATGGAACCTCGGTGTTGATCGCGTCAAAGCCGATCGCGCTCTCGAATGCTGAGATCGGCTTCTGGATGACCAAGTCGATCTGGCGCTGCGGATCGTAGACGAGCACCTCCACGGCCGACTTGTAGAGGGGCCGCAGCTGCCGGGCGGCCATGTGCCCGGCCGCCAAGCCCAGTAGGGTGAGGCACACGATCAACTTCCAACGGCGCCCGACGCCGAGAACGAGTTCCATCACGTCGATGGCGGGCCCCTTGTGCTCGGCGAACTCGTCGCCGTCGTCATAGGGAGCGAGTATCAGGTCGTCACGGGGTGTTTTCACGGTGGCTCCGAACGAAAGGCGACTACGCCAAGCCTATTGCGTAGACCGGAACGAAACCGCGGGGGGCTTGCGGCAGGCGTTCCCCACTCGACAGGAAGCGCCGGCAAATGGTTGCGATCCGGCGAGCGGCTTGCCCGTCCCCGTACGGCGAGCCTGCCTTTGTCATCCTGCAATAGGCGGCTTGGTCCGTAAGCAGCTCCGACGCTGCCGCCACGATAGTTTCTGCCCTCGTCCCAAGGATCCGCGCGGCGCCGGCCTTCACGGCCTCGGGTCGCTCGGTGTCCGAACGGAGCACCAGAACTGGCTTGCTCCTCATCTAGGAAGCGCTCCGGCGCAGGCTCGTCCTCATGGTCGACCACACCTTCGTCTACACGGGCGCGGTGCGAAAGATCGGCGAGATCATCAGGAGGGCGAACTCGGGGACGTGTTCTACTACAACTCCGCGCGCATCGACCTCGGACTGTTCCAGGAAGACGTGAACGTGATTTGGGACGTCGCGGTGCACGATCTAGCCATCCTCGACTACCTGCTCAAGGAGCGCCCCTCGAGCGTGTCGGCGAACGGGACCGGGCATATCCGGCGCAGCCACGAGAACATGGCGCATTTGACCCTGTTCTATCCGACCAACACAGTCGCTCATCTCAACGTCAACTGGCTGGCGCCGGTCAAGATGCGGCAAGTGCGCATCGGCGGCAGCCGGCGCATGATCGTCTACAACGACCTTGAGCCGAGCGAGAAAGTAAAGGTGTACGACCGCGGAGTGATGGTGGGAGACAGCAATCCCTCGCTGGAAGACCGCATCTCCTATCGGTCCGGGGACATGTGGGCGCCACAGCTTTCCGTGAAGGAGGCGCTCCTACTCGAGATGGAGAAGTTCGTGGACTGCATCGCGCACGGCGCGGAACCGATCAGTTCCGGCGAGAGTGGGTTGCTCGTGGTGGAGATGCTGGAGTGCGCGGCAATTTCGTTATGCCAACGCGGCCATCCAATCCCGTATGACAACTGGACGCCATACGGCGCAGCGAAGGCATTCCGCGAAGAGTTGCTCCGGTCCCTTAACGAAATGTCCGGGCTGGATTACGTGGCGCTTCGATATCTCGGCAACCGTCCGGCAAGGGGTCAATGTCGGAGATATGGCTCTGGTAGGCATCGGCGCAGTAGTGATCGGCGAAGTTCCACAACGCACGTTAGTCGTGGGAAGCCCGGCCAGGGTCTTGAGAGATCGCGAGGTGAGGCTTCGAACGTAAACTACCGGCAGTTCGGGCCATCGGCTTACCGACATTGTTTGTGCCCCGGGGAACGCCTCTGAGGAACCGGAGCGCTAGGTGTTTAGTCCCGGCATCTGCTGGTGCGGATTTTGCTTAAATCGTTGCGGTTCTACCGGCCCATGCTTTGCAGATGAACTCGTAGGGTGTGAGGCCTCGAAGCGTCTTGAGGCGTCGAGCGAAGTTGTAGGCAATGACGAAGTCGTCAAGGTGACGGCGGAGCTGCTCGTGGCTGTCGTAGCGGTAGCGCCGGACGGTCGCTTCCTTGATGGTTCGGTTCATTCGCTCGACCTGGCCATTATCCGGCATGATGGCCTCGGTGCCCTGACGTTTCTGCTGCACTCGTTGAGGGCGGCGCTATGGTGAGACCATCCGGGACATGGGGCACCGGGAGCACGTGAGTGCGGGCAGGCCGACGCTTAGACCATGGGCTGAGAGCCCGAGCCTTTATCTGGCCGCCCCTGCGGCTCGCCCGGGTGCGCTGCGAGCGCGGATCCGTAGTTGCCGTGTTGCCCGCCAGCTCCCTGCGAGTGAACAGCGAGGCACAGGAGCAAGACCGGTGAGAGTTGTAGGACTGGACATCCACCGCGTGTTCGCCGAGGCGGTGATGCTGGACGAGGGCAAGGTGGTCCGTCTCGGCCGGATCGGCATGACACGCGACCACCTTGGGGCGTTTGCGCGGACGCTGACGCATGACGACCACATCGTGGTGGAGGCGACCGGCAACGCCGCAGCCGTGGTGGAGGTGATCGCACCGCATGTCGGGCGCGTGGTGATCGCCAACCCGCGCCAGGTGCGGATGATCGCGCACGCCAAGATCAAGACCGACACGATCGACGCGACCGTGCTGGCCAAGCTCTACGCCAGCAACTTCCTGCCCGAGGTGTGGGTGCCGGACGCGAAAACCCTGGCGCTGAGGCGGCAGGTGACCCGGCGCAACCAGATTGTCCGGCAACGGGCCCGGCTGAAGACGATCACCCAATCCATCCTGCACGCCCATCTGCTGCCGCAATGCCCACACGCCGACCTGTTCGGGGGCAAGGGTCGTGCCTGGCTGCTGGCTCAGGATCTGCCTGCAGACGAGCGGGACGCAGTGGAGCGGCACCTGCGCGAGTATGACCGGCTCGGCGAGGACCTGCAGGTGGTGGAGCGCGAACTGGCCCGCGATGCCTTGCAGGATGCCACCATCAAGCGGCTGATGACCGTGCCGGGCATCGACATGGTGGTGGCGATCGGCCTGGCCGCGGCCGTCGGGCCGATCGGCAGGTTCAACGGGCCCGACCAACTCGTCTCCTACATCGGCCTGAACCCGAGCGTGCATCAGTCCGGCGGAGGCCGCCCCCAACACGGTCGCATCACCAAGCAGGGCCGCACCCACGCGCGCACGATGCTGGTCGAGGCGGCCTGGCAGGCGGTGCGCGGGCCGGGGCCGCTGCGGGCCTTCTACGAGCGGATCGCCCGACGCCGGGGCAACCACATCGCGGCCGTCGCGGTTGCCCGCAAGCTGGCGGTCATTGTTTGGCACATGCTGACCAAGAACGAGGACTACGCCGGGGTCCGGCCTGCCCTGCATGCCAAGAAGCTGCGTGACCTCGAGTTGCGCTCGGGCCTGCCTGCCCGGAGGGGACAGCGTGGAGCGGGATACGAGTACAACCTGATCAGGACCCGGCTGGAGGAGAAGCGCCGCGCCGAGCAGGCCGAGGTCGCCTACCGGCGACAGGTCGAGGGCTGGACGAAGCGAGGGCGCCGGGCACCCACGGACGCCGCAAAGGAGGAACGACCATGATGGCTGCGCGGCGGGGTTCGCACCTCACACCCCGCTCTGTGCCCCGCGGTCCTCCGTGGGCAGACGGGAAATAGCACGGCGGACCAGAAAGGAGCTGTTCAATCTCATCCGTGGTCCAAGGGTGGTTGATTTTGGTGAAGCGGTGCCCAATGCCGTTCTCGCGGCAGCGCATGTCGAACATGTGGGTCATGTATTTGGCGGTCGGGCCGTCGGCGTAGCGCGGGGCGAAGCGGAACTGGATTCCGTTGTCGGTCAGCACGGTATGAATGCGGTAGGGCACAGCTGCGACCAGCGCTTCAAGGAAGGCCGACGCTGTGCCGCGCGTGGCGTTGTCGACGAGTTGGACGAAGGCGAACTTGCTGGTCCGGTCGACGGCGACGAACAGGTAAAGCCTGCCTTCCGCGGTCTGCACTTCGGCGATGTCGATATGAAAGTGGCCGACGGGGTAGGCCTTGAAGGCCTTCTTGACTGGCTCGTCGCCCTCGATCTGCGGCAAGCGCCCGATCCCAGGATCGGGTCAGATGCGGGACGATGGCCGGCAAGGCATAGAGGCAATCGTCGAGCGGGAGCAGCGTATGCTTGCGAAAGGCGACGATGACGGCTTCGTCCTCGAGCGAGAGGACGGTCGATCTGGGCTCCTTGGGCCCGGTCGGCAGGTCGCCCACGGAAGCACGTCGCTTCCACTTGGCGACGGTCTTCTGGTTGATGCCGTAGCGGGCTGCGAGGGTCCTCAGGCTCCTTTGACTGTGTTGTATCGCTCGACGGACCGCCTCTGTCGTTGTGGCGCTGGCGTGGAGAATTTGGCCCATAGCGCATCCTTCCATTCGCGTGAGAAGAGTGCACCATCAAACCCCGGGAGTAGGGATCGACGGTACTCCATTGGTGGAGCCATCGGGTGCGCGGGATATAGCGGGCAACTTGCGCAGCTGCTGCCGTGGTGCCTGACCACGACCCACCCATCAACAGTTGCGACCAAAAGCCCGAGACTTCAGATCACACTGGGCCCCGTCTCGGAAGAGGCTCTCGCATCCAGTCAGGCAGATAGCGGTCCAATAACAAAGGCTGGGGCGGACCATCGCCTTTGACAACTTTCTCGGGGGGCAGTCGGTCCCGCCTCAGTCAGACCTTGAATGCTGCGACCAGCCCTCGGTCCGAACACGCGCGGATTCGGCGTTATGCGAACGGTGACGTGAAGACGATTGCCTGCGTCGTCGCGTTGACGTCAGCGTCCGGCTAACGGAAGTAACTCCACACAGCATCTCTCGGCTGCACCCGCAATTCACTCGGAGGCTTGTTGACCCGGCGATGACGGCCAGGAGGTGTGCCGGCTGGCCCATCGGCCGCGCACAGCGTCGCGCAGCCCGAGAACATTCAACCCGACCACCATTAGGGAGTAGATTGCGAGCGAAACGCAGATCGTCCCGACCAAGCCAGCTACCCCGAGCCAGGACTGTGTCGCGACTAGACCAATTGTCATCGCGCCGGTCGCGAGGACAATTCGTATAGTCTCCTTCCACGGAAACGGAAGCGGATAAGCTTGGGGAGCAAGTAGTGCCGCATGAGCCAGTGCGGAACCTGACGCAACACACGCCGCCACACACGCGCCCACGTAATCGAACCGAGGGATCAGCACTACGTCCAGCAATATATTGACCGCCGCCCCGCCGACCATTACCTGAACGAGAATCCAAGGGCGTTTCCCCAGTTGGAACGCGGTGTCCACGTAAGTCGCTCGCAGGCCTAAAAGGACCGAAGCCGCTGCAAGCCAGGGAGCCGTGACGCTTACGGCTTCATGGTAGCGCGGGTTGACGAGTAGTCCTGCAATTCTCGGAGCAAGAAGGGCAAGGCTCATTCCTGCCGGAAGCAGCAAGGCCAACACCGCCGAGTAATTGCGACGGAGCTGGGCGCGTGCCACCGCGGCGTTCCCGCCCTCCACGGCGCGGACCGCAGCGGGGTATGATGCCGCGAAGGCCCCCGCCGAAAGCATAGACATAGAAGTTTGGACGAGAGTCGAGCCAATTGTGAAGGCACCCACGGCGGCGGCGGAGGAGAGCGCTCCCAGTGCCAGCCGGTTAATGGAGGTGGTGAGGCCGTAGAGGACCATCGTCAGCCCGAGCGGCGCGCCATAGGCCAACAGACTGCGCGCCAATCCTCTATCGATCATCGGTCGCCAGGGCATCGAGCCGTCCTTGACGAAGAGGCATCCGCTGATCGCCATCGCGAAGAAGGACGCCGCGAGGACCGGTTGCGCGGTGTGAGTTAGAGACGCGAGTGCGACGCCGCCGGCGAGAATGCCCAGACTGCGAGCTGCATTCATCGCGAAGTAGCGCCAGGGCCGGAAACTACCGATCTGGAAACAGGCTGCAAGCTCAAACCAAGCATATGCCCAGACCCCCGCCAGGATGAGCCAGACCTCGCGAACATGGCCACCCAGGGCGCCGAGAGCCGTCACCAATACCAGCACAAGCGCCGAGCCAGCACAGATTGAGCCGAAGATTGAGAGCACGGTCGAGACGAAAACGCCGTCTTGGCCGTGCGTCTCAAACCAGCGCAGCAAGGTTTGCGTCAGCCAGTCGAACAGCACATTACTGCCAAGGCTAACCGTGGCCATGTAGAACCCGTAGGTACCGTATGCGTCCGGTGGGAGGTACCAAGTGAGCAGGATTGTCGTAGCAAAGCCGAGCGCGCCGGGCAGGATGCGGCCGGCGATGTACACCGCCCCGTGGCGCAGCAACATTACGGACTCAAGCGGCTTGAGCTGGAGCGGCTGCGCCGCGACTACACCGCAATGCAAATGCCTGCTCGTAGGCGGCCAGCAACTGCGGCCCGGAATAGGTGCAGGCAACCCTGTCGCGTGTCAATCGGGTCAATGCTGGTTCGTTCTCGGCGATTGCATTAAGCCCGGCATGGTCAGCAAAGGTCCGTGTGTTATGCGCATCGTAAGAAGCCACGGCCAGTCCGGAGAACATGTATTCCACCATCTGATTCATGATGCTATTGTCTAACCAAGAGGGCTCACCGAGCTACTCGGCCCACCACGCCGCCCCAGTCCATTTCTCTTCCTAGCTCCACTGACCCGATTGTGCTGAGATGATCCTCATCCCTGTAGAGTATCATTCCGTTCAGCCGCGTCTGGCACCGTCCACTGTTGCACAATTGCTCGTCGAAATCGAGAATTGGCACCGTGTGTTGCGCCCGCATCTCTTTCAAGAAGCTCAGGATCACCCGCCGATATTCGTGATATTCCTCGATAGAGAAGGTGCAATCCTGGTGGTCGGTCAGGGTCGGCTTGCCCTCGGCGGTTCGCTCAAGGCAACGCCCAAGATCGAGCGAGCTGGCAGGAGGCGGAGCCACCAGCACCACCCGTTTGCCAAGACGGCGAATTTCGGAGACGGTGGCGGCCAACGTATTGAGCAGCAGAGCCGCGCTTTGCGGCTGCACGCTGAACCTGTCCCCGGTTCTGACAAGATAGCGCCAGCCCATCTCCGCCCCCGGCACATATTGGGCGAGAACACTGGACAGCACCACGACCTTGATCTCCGGATGTCGACCCAGATACTCGAATACCGATGCGTTGAACCGGGCGCAGCTTTCGCCCCATCTGCGGTTGTGAGACGCGCTCACCGGAGATAGGCCGAGAATGGGTCCACAAACAGACCTTGTCGCTTGCACGATCCCGCCCGGAGACGTAGCTGCCAGACCCGGCGCTAGCGCCATGGCGAAGGAATCACCCCAGAGCAGGGTTTCCGGGGTCGTTGTGCTCATGCACTCAGGTGTGGCGATAAATCGATCCCGGTATTCGCACGACGGTGCGAGACCGAAGCCGCCACTCCGCGCCTGCGTATCTGCGGTGCTCATAGAGCGCGCGATGAGAAAGCTGGCTGCGGTCAGCATAGCCGGCAGAAAAAGGAGGACGCTAACACTCCGCCGCGTGATCAGGAACTTGCGAAAACGTTGCTCAATCAGCCGGTATTGCAGTTCAGTCCAGACCGCCGCGACACCGAGCAGTGCGATGTTTACCTGGGCGGGCACCGGATCCAGGAACACGTTGTTCGCGAAAGCGAGCAACGGCCAATGTACCAGGTACAATGAGTAGGACCGATCGCCAACCGCCGTAAACGGCAACAGCGTCGCCTTCACCTTGTCGAGGTTTGCGCCAGGGACGAGAAGAAGCGCCGTCGCGATGCAGACGATAGCGGCGGGGACACCCGGATGCCCCTGCTCGTTCGTGATGACCGGCACGACAAGAAGGACTGCTGCACACCCGGAACGAAGCGCGGGCAGTGGCATCGGTACCACGACGTTTCTCCGCACGAGCAGCGCGACCACGGATCCGATCCCCAGTTCCCACGCTCTGCTCGGCAGAAAATAGAAGGCCGCGGAGACGCTCCGCGTCATGAACGCTGCGCAGATCAGCGCGCTCATAGCGACGGCTACGATGATGACCGGCAGCCGGAAGCGACGGGGGCACAGATACAGCGCGATTGGCAGGACGAGATAGAACTGCTCCTCGAGCGAGAGCGACCAGAAGTGGAGCAGCGGCTTCATCGCCGCCTGGGTGCCAAAGTAATTTGTCTGCCTCTGAAGCGCGACATTGGCGGTGAATGTGAACGCCGAAGCCAGCTGCGTGACGAAGCTTCGAAACTCCGTCGCGTCCAGCAGCAATGGTGCAGCGAGGGCCGTAATGGTGAGAGTAGCGTACGCGGCCGGCAACAGCCGGCGCGCCCTGCGGGCATAGAAGCCGCCGAAGGTGAACTGGCCATTATCGAGCGTTTCGTCAATCAGGCCGGCCATCAGGTAGCCGGATATTACGAAGAAGACATCTACTCCGAGGAATCCTCCTGGAAGCGAGGACAAATGTGCATGGTTGAGAACTACGATTAGAACAGCCCAAGCTCTGATCAGCTGAATGTCGGAGCGTATGAGCTTGGCCGCAGTCTGATGTTCTTCCGAGCGGCGGACTGCCTGATCGACAACTAGAGACGGCCCTGACGCGATCACACCTGGCTCCGTCGGTCCGCCCAGGTTGCCACCCTGAGTCCAGATCCGCCACCTGTGCCGGGGACAAGGGCGCGCAGGTCGGTCCCAAATCGCGGGCTCGGGCGAAGCTCAACGGGTTTGGTCAGGAACAGTACGCGGTTCCCGGCAGAGCGTGCTGGATCCAGGCGGATGGGCGTTGCTTGGAGCCCGCGCTTGGCAATCGCCAAAAGCACTAATGGTAGGAATATCTCGGCAATCTTCGGCACGAAAGTGCCTGCCGCCCCGATCGGGGCTTCGTGCAGGAGCAGAATGCTTCCGGGCAGGGAGGGCAATGCCAAGAGCTGGTTCGCCACGCTCATCGCACGCGCCCGCACCTCGTCAAGGCCGCTGCAGCCGCCGGCGAACTCGTAGTCATGTGTGTTGACGGAGCAGAACGCGAACCGCACGTCAGAATGAAACCCCGCCATGGCCCGATGCATCCAGGCCCGGTTGACGCCGGCGTTGAACGGCAGCCGAAGGAGGTAGGTCCCCGGCGTAGGCCGGTGCCGCGCCAGCTCGCTTTCGACCCGGCGCATGTCGTTGGCCGCCCGCTCCGGGCCCGCTTTGACTAGATCGATATGGTCCCAGCCGTGACCGAACACGTCGTGCCCGGCCGAAACCAAATCGGCGACCAGCTCGGGATGGGCTGCGACGCGCGTTCCGGTCAGGAAAAAGGTGGCCTTCGCCCCCGCGCGCGCGAGGAGTTCGAGCACGCGCGGCGTCGTCTCCGGGGTGGGCCCGTCGTCGAAAGAGAGCGCGACATCCGTGCTCCCGTGGGCTTGCCGATAGAGGACGGGGCGCCAGTTACCAAGGGAGAAGGGGTTGTACATAGCTGATTGGTTCACCTCGCGAGGTCGCCTATTGCCGGAGGATCGGTGAGCATCGAAAAGTCCGATGCAGTCTCCTTGGGGCCCTCCACGAAAGGACCGGCAGTGCAGGGCGCAGGTCCGGGTTGTGCCGCCCGTTCCACGCGTAGTCCGGCATAAGCGAGCGGAAGAAGGACGGCGTAGATGGAGCTCGCGTACCAAAGGCCGCTCTCGGCCGTGTTGGTCCACAAGCAGGTGATCAGGTTGACGGCAGCAAAGCTTGCCCAGGCGGGCCCGCCCGCCCGGACCGCGACCAGTGAGCGGATCGTGGCGGAGCCGAACACGGCGACGCCGAGCCAGAAGCCTGGCACGCCGAGTTGGAGCAGCAGGTCCAGATAACCTTGGTGGACGTCCGGCGCGGGCCAACCGATGCTACGCTGGATCGCCACCATCCTCGAGTTCCCGTCTACGAAGAACGCCATATAACCGTAGCCTTGTAGCGGGCGCTCCCGCACGGCGTTCAACACCTCCGACCAAAGCGGGAGGCGCCCGGTCATGGACGCGTCTTTGCCGATCGCACCCATGAGCGCTCCGAAATCGGCGTAGCTGGCGGCGGCGCCGATCACGCCCAGCACCGCCACGGCGAACACCGCCCAGAGCAACGCAAGGCCCGGGAGGCGCAGAAGGCGGAGCGAGGCCAACAGGAGCGGCAGCGAGAGCACTCCTATCTCGGCAGTCCGCGATCGGCTCTGGAAAATGACGGCTGCGCAGATCAGGGCACCGAGCAGGCCCAGCCATCGACGTTTCGGGTCAGTGAGCGCAATCCACGCACAAGCCTGGGCGCCGACCAGCATGTTGATGCCCAGCTCGTTCTTGTGTGTGAATACACCGCTCCACGCCCCTACCAACTCGGGGCTCCAGAAATCGTCGGCGCTCATCTGGCCGATCTTCGGCCAGGCGAGTGCGAGCGCGGCAGAGACAATGCCGGCGATGACCGTGGTGACCGCGATCGTTCGGATGGCTTCGCCAACGCGCCCCGTCGCTACGATGTAGTAGGCGTAGGCAACGGCGGTCGCGAGGGTAACCACGCGCCGAGACGAGACCATCGGGGCCATAGACCAGGCTACCGAGAGCGCGGCGAAGACGACGAACAGATTTAGGAGGGGCGTGCGCGCGGCCACCGACAGGATGCGCCCGGGATTCCACGCGCAGAATGCTACAACGCAAAGCAGGACGGCGAAGTGGGTCCCCGTGTACCAGATGTTCTGCTCCCCGCTGGCAAGTGTCGCACCGGCAAGTTTCGGCGGGATCGCCACGTAGGCGGACATCAGGGCATTGAAGATAAAGAAGCGTAGGCCCGCGTCGAGCAGTGTCGAAACGCGCCCCATGTCAGGTCTCGGTCGGGGCCGGGAGCCCGGCGTCGGTGCGCGGGGCGAACTGCCGAGGACGAACGGCGTCTTGCCGTCGGCACCGGGCTCGCCGACCAGTTCAGCGCTCTGGCTGTCGCGCCTCACGCCCAAATCCGGCGCCCCGAGGGCGAGGGCAGTGGAGACGATCCCGGCCATCGCGGCCGCGGTCCCGATCGTCCTGACAGTGCTCTGGGTACGGCGCACCCCGTCCAGATATTGCGCGTAGGCGAGCGTGACGGCCTGGCGCAGCGAAACATCGGAGCGATCGACCAGCGGGTCGAAAGCACCGCCAATGGCAGGAAAAGCTTCATGAGCGGAGCTCCGGCGGCAGCCGCAAGAAACCGGCCAGGGCTCCAGGCACAGAGCGCGACTGTGAGGGCAAGCAAGAGTGCGCCCGTCACCGAGTAGAGCGGATACGCGAGTTGGTCCTCGATGAGCAACGCGAGGAGGTTCGTTCCGCTCAGCTTCACCCGCAAAACGACGTAGCTAGAAATGAGCGCGTTCGCGACGAAGAACCGCGAACCAGCCTCTACCGGTCGCATGGATCGAGGCAAGGCAGTCGCTTGCCGAAGCGGCCTCACGACTGCCCGTCATCGGTTACGTGGGCAGGTGCCGAAACAGCAACAGGGGCCGGGAACCTCGAGCCGGGG
This sequence comes from uncultured Alphaproteobacteria bacterium, assembly GCA_963708585.1. Taxonomy (GTDB): domain Bacteria; phylum Pseudomonadota; class Alphaproteobacteria; order Acetobacterales; family Acetobacteraceae; genus JAVVHH01. The sequence continues at coordinate 99,749 of CAVPSW010000005.1, forward strand.
TTGGCGATGGCGGGTAAGCGCGCAAGCTCTACTTCGCGGTACACGTCATCGAGTTGGCGCGCAATCTTGGCGATATCAAAATGTTCGAGGAACGCGTTCCGGCCGCCGGCTGAAAGCCTCTCCCGGATGTTTGGACAATCAAGAACGCGGATCAGTGCTTCCCTGAGCGGCGCAGGGTCGCGCGGAGGGACAAGCAAAGCCGAAACGCCGTCGACCAAGAAATCGGGAAGCGCGCCCACACGCGTCGCAATTATCGGCACGCCGAATGCCGCCGCCTCCACCACTGCCATCGGTAAACCCTCGAAGTGCGACGGCAGAACGAAGACGGTAGCCGAGCGCAACAGATCCTTGCAAGCGGAACCGCCCAGCCACCCTGGAAAGTGCAAGCGTTCTGAGATTCCCAGTTTCCTCGCCTGCTCTTCGAACGGGGCAGGATCGCTATCCCCGGCAAGCGTCGCTTGCCAGGATCGCCGTTGCATGTCCGCAGTACCAAGCGCCGCAATTAGTTCCCCCACGCCCTTGCCGGCGGAGAGTTGGCCGAGAAAGACGATGTGTGGCCTATCGTCGCCAACTGGCCGCCAGCACGCATCGGCTTGCGGCGAGCGGATCCCGTTCGGGGCGATCACGATCCGCTCGCGCGGGACACTCAGCGTCTCTTCTACGAAGGTTTGCCAGGTCGGACCGAGAACGATAACCCGATCGGCGCGTCCGAACATGGTCCGTACGCAGCCTTGCAGACGCGTCGGCAACGCGGCATAGAAGGCCGCGAACCCGCCGCTGTGCAAATGCAGGATAACGGGCAACTTCAAGGCGGCCGCAAGAGCCACGACGACGTACTTGCGCAACGCGCTGCCTCGCCAAGATACGTTCACGTGCAGGATCGTCGAGGTGTCCGAGATTGCCACGGCGAAGAGGGAAAGGAGGGCCTTGAGAAAGTAGAATGGGGCCAAAAGGATGTGACGGTCGCCCCTGGTGTTCAGATAGACGATGTCGAGCTCGGGCCGGATGCGTGACAGCTCCGGCAGAAGGGCCTCCATCGCTCGCCCAATCCCGCCAGCTCCTTCCGTGCTGCCGGGACACAGGACGAGGACGCGGACTCGATCCGCGGTCATCGGCCGGCCGGCTCCTGCAGCGCGATCGAGGGCAGCCGCTCGCGGGGCGGGACGCGGCGGCTCGCCAGTCCGCGCAACAAGCCCGCTGCCGTTATGTTCCACCCGATAAACGAGTGAAGCACGCGCGTGAGGTCTCGCTTTCGGACAAGAAGCGCTGTGAAGGGCAGCCCGAAAACGATGGGTGCAAGCACACCGAGAGGATGCCCGCTCCCTGCTACCGCCAGCAGAATGCACAGCAGAGTCCACCAGCCGATTGTCAGAAGCTGGAACCGGCAGGCGAGGAGGCTACTCGTGAGATCGGCCGGGCGCTTCGCCCGAGCCACGGCGGCACGCAGGAGCTGACCTCCCCCGTCCGACACTTGCGACCGCCACCGCCGCACGTGCAGGCGCAATGACGAGTTAGTATGACCATAGTGCCAAACATTGGCCAACGGTAGGATGCGCAACCGCCAGCCCCGCGCGCGCAGGCGCAATCCGGCGTCCAGCTCCTCCTGAGCCTTGAGGTTGCGGTCCATGAAGTATCCATCCTGCCCGAGCGCCGCCATGCGGTACACTACGAGGCCGGTCAGCCTCTGCACGAAGCCCGGATGCATGTCCGAATTGGGTCGCCGCAGGCGTTCGCGGTACTCGATGGCCGACGACATCTCGATCAGCACGCCGCCCACCCCAGCCAGCGATGGATCCCGCTCCAACGCGTCGAGCGCGGCCGGAAGGAAGCCGGGGCAGAGCTGCATGTCGGCGTCGAGCAGGCAGAGGAACTCGCCGCGCGCGTACTGCCATCCGAGTTGCCCGGCGGCGGCGCAACCACGCGTGGCGGGATCCAAGAGTTGGACGATGCGGATCGGGAAGCCGCGGGCGATTTCGATGGTCCGATCGGATGAAAGACAGTCGGCTAGAATGATCTCGGCGTCGCATCCGGCCTGGGTCATCAGCGACCGGATGCATCGCTCAATGTTCTTCTCCTCGTTGAGGCACTTTATGACGATGGATACGAGCGGGTTCGTGGGTGGGGCCACTCGCTTCGGTACCGCCGCGGCCAGCTCAGGAGTCACCACGCCCTCCGTACAGGACGGCGCCTATCAGCACGCCGCCCCTAAGCTCGATGAGGTTCCGGGCGCGGACTGCTTCGGAGTTCCGCGTCCGGCCCGCGGCGACCACCAGCAGGACCTTCGGAGAACCAGGCACGATCGGCAGGAAGGCGGGGAGCCCGGTGAGTGGGTTGCAGTCGACGATGATCAGGTCGTAGCTCCGCTGCAAGATGGCGCAGACCTCCGCCACCGGGCGCGGACGGTTCTCTGGCGAGACCGCCTCGGGCATGGGGCCGGAGACACAGCAGGCCGCGTGGAAGCAGCCCGCGGTCGTTTTGATCGCCATCACCGACGGCTTGCCGTGCGAGAGCCGGGTCGTGACAACGTCCGGCAGAAGGGTACCAGCCGCGAAACCCAGCCCGGACGCGTCCGCGCTCATGCTCAGCAGCAGCGTCCTGGAATTGACTAGCGTGGTCGCCGTGCTCGCGAGTTCGCGCGCGACCGTCGAGACGCCGGCGCCGGGCGCGGCCGCGGTGACGTGGATCGCGACGCAGGTCCGGGCCGCCAGCGACGGCGCGAGTGCGCCGAGCACATGCGTGATCTCGCGGGAGACGCCAAGGGGCGCCAGAGCGCTCCCAACCACGGCGCTGATTGGCCACTCCGCCCCAGTCGTCTCTGCCGCGCGTCCAGGCGCTTGTCCAGGCTCGCCGGGCTCTGCCGATCGCGCCTCCGCAGGGCGGGCCGAACTCGTGAGCGGACCTTCGAGAAAGCCCGCGTCCAGTAACGACGATTCCAGGCCCGAACGGCTGCGACTGGCGTTCGACGGGCTTTCCTCAACCTTGAGCTCGGGTGAACGGGCGTGCTTCAGCAGCATCGGACGCTCCTCCGGGGGGGGTGCCTAAGCCCGCTCTGGCCGAGGGAGATGTCGAAGTGCCGAACTGTTATCGTGGAAGGCATGCGGTCGATGCGGCTCTCAGAATGCGTTGTCGGTGTCGAGAAGGAGTTTGAGCGGGGTCAGGGCTAGGATCTTTAGGTCGAACAGGATCGACCAATCCTCGATGTATTCTATGTCGTGGGCGACGCGCTTGCGGATCTGGTCCTCGGTTAAGGTAGCGCCGCGCAGCCCATTGACCTGCGCCCATCCGGTGATGCCGGGCTTGACCCGGTGACGGTGCGCGTATTCCGAGACGATCTCGCGGCCGAGCCGGTCGCCGGTCCGCATCACGACCGGGTGCGGGCGCGGCCCCACCAGCGCCATGTCGCCTCGAAGCACATTGACCAGTTGCGGCAGCTCGTCGATGCTGGTCCGGCGCAGCACGCGCCCGACCCGGGTTATGCGGGCGTCGCTCCTTCCCTGGGTCTGCCGGGCCCCGTCGCCCTGGGCGTCGGCTGACCACAGCATGGTGCGGAACTTGAGCACTTCGAATTCAGTGTTGTTCCAGCCGTGACGCTTCTGCCGGAACAGCACGGGTCCGGGGCTCTCGATCCTGATAGCAAGTGCGGCCAGCAGCATGACTGGCAGCACCAGGACCAGCAACAACAACCCGATCAGTTTGTCCTCTACGGCTTTCATCACCACACCCCAGCGACGGATCGGCCGCAGCGCGAGCAGCCAGGTCGGCGCGCCGGCCAGGTCGCGATCGCGCGGGAGGGGCAGGCCGCCCTGATACGGACAGAGGACGACCTTCACGTCGAGCGCCTTAATCTCGTTGGTGACGCGCAGGATCTCGGAGAGCTCCCACTCGGGCAAGGCAACCACGATCGTATCAAGGATCCCGGTCTGGCCGATATTCACCAACAGATCGAGGTGGGCCGCGCTCGTTTCGAACAACCCGATCACGTCCATGCCGGGCGGCTTCGTGCGCCGCAGATGCGCGAGCAGCCCGTCCGCGGCGGCCCTATCGCCGACGATCGCCAGGTTTTCCCGCAGCAGCCCGCGGCGCTCAAGCTGCCTGAGGTAGCGCCCGAGGACCAGGCGAGCGCCGAGAGTGAGCACGAGGATGGCCGCCGACCAGCCGATCAGCCAGATCCTGGGCACAAGGTCGAGTGATCGCGTGAGGAAGCCGAAGATGAGGATGAGCGCGAGGAGCAGGAACACCCGCCTGGCGCTTAGGCCGGCCATAGAGGCTGTAGCGTGTAGCCGCTCAAATGAGAACAGCTCTCGGTTGGCCAGGGTGAAAGGGGCCAGCAACGCCCCCGCAAGCACGATCCGGATCGGGTCGCTTTCCAGGTCGAAGCTCATGGTGCTGGTCGGCCCGGAGGCATTGTACAGGACCGCACAGAAATACCCGGCGACCAGGACGGCGGCCGCGTCCCATACGAAGGTTAGGTCATGCGTGATCAACAGAACGTCGAGCCTGATCTTCCGGCTGCCAGCCAGCCTGGTTCTGGAACCCACGCTCCGGTTGAGGAACGAGGTCAGTCTATCCAAGCTGGCCACTCCCGCCCCCCTCCAGCCGCGAGGGGCCGTCCTGGCCTCCCGTCGTCGATGCTTCCGGCGAAGTTTGCCCGGATCGCTATGATGAGGCCCGTTCGTTCCGGTCAGGTCAACGTCTCGGGAGAATTACCCGATCTCGTGCGGTGACACATTCGAGGATGGGGCAGCTATTTGGGAGTAGTGCCGACCCGAGCCTGGTCCGGCCAGGTAACCTATCCCTGCGAGGCTTAGTCAGCGGCCGACTTTGCCGAGCAGTGAATGTGCCGAGAGGTGGGAAAGCGTTGGAAGCGGTCGGAGCGTGGGAGGGAGCTGATCGAGGCAATCCGACCGGCGGAGCGGGGCGGCCCTGGCCGACCCGGCGTGGTCTAGCGACTGGGGTCTGTCTGCTTGCGGCCTGCTCGACCGCGGGCGGGAGCCCGGGGGAGGCTGCGTCACTGCCATCACTCCGGAAACTCGCTTCCGCCAAGGGCATCACCTTCGGCGCGCAACCATTCCGGTTCCCGCCCATGATCACGCCCGAGATCGAGGTCCTGGTCGCGACGCATTGTGACGTGATCGCACCCGTCCTGAATTGGAGGTTGATGGACCGGGGCCGGTCGTTACTCCTGGATTTGGATGCCGACCGGGGTGTGTCCGTGCTTGCCGAGCGCCTGGGGCGACAGACCACGGGGGTGCATCTGCTCTGGCATGAGGCGCTGCCTGCCTGGTTCGCCGCCCTGTCGGACGGGGCCAAGAAAGACGCAGTGGCCCGATTCATCCGGGCGATGGGGTCACGGTTCTCAAACCGGTTCTGGTCGGTGAACGTCGTCAACGAGTTCGTCAACCCGGAGGATGGACTCCCGGGCGGGCTGCGGCGATCGGCGTTGACCGACCGGTTTGGGGACACCTCGCTGCTCGAGCTCGCCTTCCACGTCGCGCGCGAGGCGTTCCCGCGTAGCCTGCTCGTCTACAACGAATACGGCCTCGAGCAGGACGGGCCGGGCACGACGGCAAAGCGGGCCGCCGTGCTCGCGCAACTCGACGCGCTTCAGCGCGCCCGGGTCCCTATAGACGCGGTCGGCTTGCAATCACATCTGAGTTTCGGGCGCCGGTTCGATAACGAGACGTTTGCCCGCTTTCTGCGGACGTTGGCGGACCGCGGACTGCTCGTTATCCTCACGGAGCTTGATGTGCTCGACGTGGATGCGCCCGCGGATATCGGCGCCAGGGATCAAGCGGTGGCCTCCCTGTATCGCCGTTTTCTCGACACCGCGTTGGCCGACCCGGTGGTCCGCGGCGTTGTCGTGTGGGGCCTCAGCGACCGCGACACCTGGCTGAACCCGCGCACCTCGAATCGCTTCGCCCGGCGCGATGGGCTTGCGACCCGGCCGCTTCCGTTCGACGACGAGCTGCGGCCCAAGCCGGCGTTCGAGGCGATCGCGGCCGCGTTGGCAGGAGCGCCGCCGCGTACCCAGGCCCGCCGGCCGTGAAACCACCCCGTCCTCGTGCTGAGTGAGCAAGCTGTGAACACTGCAGGATACCTGCCAGTTGCCCCAATCCCGCTACCGTCGTCGGCGGACGTCAGGGTGGTAGCCGCCCGCTACAAATGGGCTCTGATCCTGAGCTTTCTCCTCCCCGTCCTGGGGAGCATTGGTCTCGGATACGCGCTCACCCCGAAATACGAGAGCCAAGCGCGTCTTTTAGTCCGGGCGGGTTGGGAATATCTGCCTCGCCGGGAAGCGGCTGAGGCCGCGCAGAACTCACCATCGACCTCCATGCGGGAGACGGTCGATACAGAGGTGCAGATTCTCACCAGTCAGGACCTGATGCGCGAGGTGGTCGAGGCGGTTGGCATCAAGCGGCTCTATCCGGCCCTAAGCGACGCGCCCCCGGTTGGCGTCTCACCGCTACGAGCGGCAATCGACCGTTTCTCCCGCGACCTGTCGGTCTCGGCGGTGAAGCTGACCAACGTGATCGAGCTGGGGCTCCGCAATCCGAGCCGGCCGATGACGGAGGAGGCGATGCAGGCGATGCTCGACCACTTCCGGCAGTTCCACTTGCGCGCCTTCAGCTTCAATCGAAGCGGGGTGCTTGAGGGCCAGGTCCGCGAGAGCGAGGCACAACTGGCCGCGCTGCAGCAGGAACGGGTGGAGTACCAATCCCAACACAGTCTGTATGCGGTGAGCGAACAACGGGCGGATCTCGTTGCCCAGCGCGCGCGCGACCTGCACGAGCTGCAGGAGCTCGAACGGCGCAAGGCGGCGATCGAGGTGCAGGTGTTGTACGTGTCATCCGAACTCGCCCGAGAACCGGGCACGGTGATGGCCCAAAGCACGAACACGCCGTCAGTTGGTGGGGCGGACACGGAGAAGCGCGTCCGCGACCTGGAGCAGCGCCGACAGGAACTCGTGGCGCGAGGCTACATGCCGTCCAACCCGGTCCTCGCCGGGGCGACGGCGGAGCTGAATACGGCCCGGGGCGCCCTTCGCCAGACGAAGGGGCGCGACGTCGCCGTCACCACAGTCGCCAATCCGCTGGCCGCCAGTTTGAAGAGCCAGCTCCTGACGCTTGGCATGGATCTCGCCCCGCTGGCCAGCACCCACGAGGCGCTGCAGGCCGCGGTGAAGGCCGATGACGATCAACTGCAGGGACTAGTCCGCGACGAGGTCGCGTTGCATGACTACGACCGCCGCATCACCGACCTCGACGCGACGACGACCGTTTTGCGTCAGCGCCTCGCCGACGCCCGCTACGTGGAAGAGTTCAACCGCGCCCAGTTCGCCAGCGTCCAGGTCGTGCAGAGCCCCGTGGCGTCGAACACCCCGGTCTGGCCGCAGAAGCGGCTGATCGGCGCTGGGGGGGTGATCGTCGGGCTATTCGGGGCCGCGTTCACTCTGCTGATCGCGCTCACCTTCGGCAACCGCTGCCTGACCGCGACCGGAGTCGAACGGCTGCTCGGGGTGCCGGTGCTCGCAACGATTGGGCACATCCGGCCGTCCCGGAACCAGGAGAGCCGGCCCTTGCCGGTGCCCGACCCCGAACACCGCGTACGGGACCTTACATGAGACCGGCGTGGTACCTTCATCGACTCCGCCGCATGTCAGCGGGCGAAGCTGCCTGGCGGGCGCGCAACGTCGTGGTGCAGACGCTCTGGCGGAGCCGCGCGCGCGGGCAATGGCCCGTGCGCTCCGTCCAGGGTTTTCGATGGAAGGGCGGGAGCGTACCGCTGCAGGCAGGCCGCGACGCGGCGGACGCGGCGTCGGTCCTCGCCGCCGCGCGGAGTCTGCTCGCGGACGGGACTTGGCCCGTGCTCGGGTGGACGGCGGACCTCGCCGGGTGCGATCCTGATTGGTTCCTTGATCCGGTCACGGGAACGCGGGCACCTGCCCGCGCTTACTGCTTCTCAATCCCGTTCCGGGACGAGCACCGGGTTGGCAACGTCAAGGCGGTTTGGGAGGTCTCCCGCCTGCAGCACGTCACGGTGCTCGCCGCGGCATACCACCTTTCCGGCGAACCCCGCTTCGCCGAGCGCGCGTTGGAGCACCTGCGATCCTGGTGGCACGATAATCCGCCGTTACGGGGCATCCACTGGACTAGCGGCATCGAACTCGGTCTTCGGCTGTTGAGCTGGAGCTGAACTCGCCGGCTGCTGAGCCAATTCGATGTCGTGGAGCAGGCGTTCGAGGCCAATCCGGACTTCCGGCGCCAACTGCACGCGCACCAGACGTGGATCGCTACATTCCACAGCCGCGGCAGTTCCGCGAACAACCACATTGTTGCCGAAATGGCCGGGTTACTCACCGCCGCTCGGGCGTTCCCGATGTTCCGGGAGAGCGAGGGCTGGGCCGCGTTCGCCGCGGCCCGGCTCGAGGACGAGATCGAGTGGCAGACCTTCCCTGACGGGCTCAACCGCGAGCTGGCGGGGGAATACCACGTGTTCGTGACGGAGCTGTTCCTGCTCGCGGCGATTGAGGCGGAGGTCGCCGGCCCCCCGCTAAGTGCACGCTATTGGGAGCGCCTGCGCCGAATGCTCGACGCCCTCGCCGGGACCGTGGACGCCAGTGGAAGGGCGGCGCGGCAGGGGGACGGCGACGAGGGCCGGGGACTGCTCCTGGGCCCCCCGGGCGCCGCACCGGCGACAGTGCTGGCCGCGGGCGCTTCCATCCTCGGCGAGGCCCAGTGGTGGCCGGCGCCGTCTACCAGCGACGGGGCGTTCGCGGCAGCGGTGCTCGCGAGCGTCGCCGGGGCCGCTCGTCCCTCGGAGGAGGGCCGGCGAACGACCCGCCCCAGCCTCTTCGCACAAGCAGGCGTCTCGATCTTGCGCGATCTCGAGCCCGGTCCGGAGGAGATCTGGTGCCGCTTCGACCACGGCCCGCACGGAATGGAGCCGATGGCCGCGCATGCACATGCGGATGCGCTCTCGTTCGAGCTCCGCTTTGGCGGTCGGGAGATCCTGATTGACCCCGGAACCTACTGCTATCACGGCGAAAGCGCCTGGAGGCGCTATTTCTGCTCGACACTCGCCCACAACACGCTCGAACTGGGCGGCCGCAGCCAGGCGGAGCAGATCGGACCGTTCCTCTGGGAGAGCATGCCGCCGGCGGAACTGACAGCGTGCAGTGGGCTCTGCGTCGGCGAAGTCGCGGTCGTTGAGGCGCACCATGATGGCTACCGGAGCGCGCCCTGCCATGCGGTGCATCGGCGCCAGCTCCGGCTTGACCGCGCCGCCCGTTGTCTCTCAGTCACCGATTGGGTGGAGGCGGCAGGGCCGGTCGAGGGCCGGCTCGCCTTCCACCTGCATCCCGAGATCGAGTGCACCCTGAGCGGATCGCGGGCCGGGCTCGCATGGACCAACCTTTCCGGCGAGCGACACAGCGCCGCGCTCGGATTGGCGCCGGACTTACAATGGTCGGCGCATCGGGGCGAGGCCGCGCCGATGCTCGGCTGGTACTCGCCCCGGTTCGGGCAGAAGCTTCCCGCAACGACGCTCATCGGCTCCGGGCAGGTCCGGCCAGGCATGCCGTTGCGAAGCGCGATCACCTTTCTTGGAATGCCCCACCGATCGTTGGCGTCCGGCAGGCAAGGGGTGCTGGTATGAGAGACGAGCAAGGGACCGAATTCCCGGGGGCGCGGCGCTCGGACCGGCGGCGCGTGCTTATCGTGGTGCAGAATTTGCCGGTGCCGTTTGACCGCCGGGTCTGGCTCGAGGCAACGACGCTCCAGCGCGCAGGCTATCAGGTCAGCGTGATCTGCCCAAAGATGCGAGGGTTCAACGCTGGGCGCGAGACGATCGAGAGTGTGGATATCTACCGATACAAGCTGCCGATCGAAGCCCAGAGCGCAGTTGGATTCGTGCTGGAGTTTGCGTGGTGCCTCGCGTTTTCCGCGCTCCTGTCGGTCCGCGTCGCGCTGTTCGGGCGCGGATTCGACGTCTTGCATGCCTGCAACCCGCCGGAGACCTACTGGGTGCTGGGACTGTTTTGGAGGCTGTTCGGGAAGGGGTTCCTGTTCGACCACCATGACCTATCCCCGGAAATGTTCGCTGCAAAGTTTGAACGCGGCGAGTGCGGACCGATCTATCAAGCACTGCTGTTTCTTGAGCGGATGACATTCCGGTCGGCGCAGACCGTTGTCACAACCAACGAGAGCCACCGAGCGATCGCGCTGGCGCGAGGGGGCAAGCTACCGGGCGAGGTCTTCGTCGTCCGTTCCGGGCCGGAGCTGTCGCGGTTCCGGGTGGAGGAGCGGCGCCCCGAAGAATGGGCGAACGGCAGGCGGTTTGTGGTGGCCTATCTGGGCGAGATTTGTAAGCAGGACGGCGTCGATCACCTCGTGCGGGCGATCAAGATTTTGCGAGACGAGCTCGGGCGCAACGATGTGCAATGCGTGTTGATGGGCGGCGGTCCGCATCAGCCCGCAATCGCGCACTATGCCGAGCAGATAGGAGTGCGCGATTGCTGTACGTTCCTGGGCCGAGTGACCGATGCCACGATCTGCCGCGGTACTGTCCTCGGCCGATATCGGCGTCGATCCCGACCCGAAGACGGCATGGTCCGACAAGAGCACCATGAATAAGGTGGTCGAATACATGTTCTTCGGCCTGCCGGTGCTCGCCTATGACCTGCACGAGACCCGTGTGTCCGCCGGGGAGGCCGGTCGTTACGTCGAGGCGAACAACGCGCAAGCGCTGGCTCGCGAGATGGACGCCCTGCTCGACGACTCGACTGCACGCGCGCGCATGGGCGGGGCAGGCGCCCGCCGCGTCCGCAACAGCCTTGCCTGGTCGTTCTCCGTGCCGTTTCTCCTGGCCGCCTACGACCATGCGTTCGGGGTGCTACGCAAGGGCGCGTCCTCCCCCGTAGGCCCTTCCCTCAGCGCCACCCCTCCTCCAGGAGGCGCGGACATGTCGAGCGCGGGGCCATGAACTCGCCGCGGACCGCGAGACCGCGCCCGTCCGGGGGAAGGGGCGGGGGGAGACGAGTGGACGTGGCGCAGCCTGATCTCGTGAACTTCGCCCTGTCCACCAAGCCGTATTCTCTTGGGCAGCGCGTCAGGCGCCTATGCTGCGATGAGATCTGGAACATCGGGGTGATCGAGCAGACGGGGGAGGACATTTTACGCCGCGGAGTGGTCGCGATACCGCGCTGGATGCCCTCCGGGCCGAGCGGGCGCATGTTAGCCGATCCCGGATTTCGCGCGCATGATGACGGAAGTTGCCGAGTGTACGCCGAGCACCTGGATTACGACGGGGCTCGCAAGGGCGAGATCTGGTGCGCCGACGTCGCCCGTCTCGAGGACCTGACACAGGCTCACTTCCGGCCTCTGCTCCAGCTCGAGCACCATACTTCTTATCCCTTTCCCTTCACCGACGAGCGCGGCCGCGAGTTGCTGACGGCGGAGACATGGCAGGCCGGAGCTGCTCTGCTCTGGGACGAGAGCGCGCCGGCGCAGGCGCTCGGCACGCTGATGTCCGGCCGTGTGGTCGATCCCACGCTTTGGCGCCGGAACGGCACCTGGTGGCTGTTCTGCAGCTTCCGAGAACCCGATCCGGACGCGGCTTTGTTCCTATTCCACGCCCCCGAGCTGTCCGGGCCATGGTCGGCGCATCCTGGCAATCCCGTCCGGAAAGGAAGGGCAGGAAGTCGGCCGGCGGGTCCGCTGTTCGAGGCCGAAGGGCGGCTGATCCGACCGGGTCAAGACTGCTCGCGCACGTATGGGGGCGGCGTTATCCTGCATGAGGTGACCCGGTTGGCCCGAACCAGTTACGAGGAGGTGGCGGTACGCCGGATCGATCCTGTTGAAGGTCCTTACGGATGGGGGCTTCACACGATCTGCCCCGCCGGAAATATGACCTTGATCGACGGCAAATCGTGGCGTTGGAACGCGGGCAGGGCGCTCCGCAAGGTTCACGGGCGCCTGTTTCCCGGCCGCCAAGGCCGGTGCCGGGTCGCTCCCGCTTGAGCATAAACCTCCAGACGGCGCCCAGGCGCGGGATCGTCGCCATTAAATGCAGCGAGCTCGAGTGTAAATGCAGCGAGCTCGAGTGCGGCGATCTCGACCGGGTGGTCGACCTGCTTTGGAGCGGTTTCAGCGGCCGGCGCGACCGCAGTTTCTGGCGCCGGGCAGTCGAGCGCCTGGCCGATCGTACGCCTCCGACCGGATATCCGCGGTTCGGCTACGTGCTTAAAACTGAGACCCGGCTCGTCGGCGTGCTGTTAGTGATCGCGTCCGAGATCGAGGAGGGGCATCGTAGAACCATCCGCTGCAACGTCTCGAGCTGGTACGTGGCGCCCGAGTTCCGCCCCTATGCTCCCATGCTGGCGCAGCAGGTGCTGCGCCGGCCCGAGGCCACATACGTCAACATCTCCGCCATAAAGGAAACCTGGCCGCTCCTTGAGGCCCAGGGCTGCAACGCATTCGCGCGCGGAACTGCTTTCGCGCTGCCCTGGCTGGCCCGGACGTGGAGCTCGGCAACAGTTACGCTTGCCCCGACCGACCTGCGACCCGGCGATGGCCTCAGCGCGGCGGAGGTAAAGCTATTGCGGGATCACGCGGGCTGGGGCTGCTTAAGCCTCGTTTGCGAGGCGAACACAGGCCGGCAACCGTTCGTTTTTCGTCGGCACCTGTGGCGCGGCGTGGTGCCCGTCGCCGATCTGATCTACTGCCGCGACCTGGGTACCCTGGCCGAGTTTGCCGGCCCGATCGGTCGCTTCTTGGCACGCCGCGGGCTTATATTGCTCCGGGCGCACGTCAATGCGCCCTTTCCTGGAATACCGAGTTACTACCGCGATCGGCACAGGAAGTATTGCAAAGGACCTTACCCGCCCCGGCTCGGTGACCTTGCGTATACCGAGGCTGCCATTTTTGGAGACTGACGCCGGACACCCGAACGGCAGAGCGGTTGATACCAAGACTCTCTGGTCATGACCGCTGAGCCCAGGATCGCAGTGGTAGCGTCCGCGGTCGTGGTGGAAATCCGCTGACAGCGGCGGTGTAGGCGGAGGTGGTCACCGGATCGGCTGGCTAAGGTGGAGTTGCGAGGCTCCCACCCGAACCGACGAGGACCCGATGACCGAGGAGAGACTACCGTTGGCCGAGCTGATGGCCAAAGCCGGAGACGGCGACTTCCTACGCAGCGTGGCGGAGGCGGTGGTGCAGTTACTGATGGAGACCGACGTGGACGGCCTGATCGGCGCCGGACGACACGAGCGCACCGGCGAGCGCACGACCTATCGCAACGGCTATCGCGATCGCACGCTCGACACGCGGCTGGGTAGCCTGCAGCTCCGGATCCCCAAGCTGCGCCAAGGGAGCTATTTTCCGCCGTTCCTCGAGCCGCGGCGGACGTCGGAGAAGGCCCTGGTCGCCGTCATCCAGGAGGCCTGGATCGGGGGCGTCTCGACCCGGCGGGTCGACGACCTGGTGCAGGCAATGGGGCTGGCGGGCATCAGCAAGAGCACGGTGAGCAAGCTGTGCAAGGATATCGACGACCGGGTGAACGCTTTCCTCGAGCGCCCGCTCGTCGGCGATTGGCCGTATCTCTGGCTGGATGCGACCTACCTCAAGCAGCGTGAAGGCGGGCGCATCACCAGCGTGGCCGCGATAATCGCCGTGGCGGTGAACACCGACGGCAAGCGCGAGATCGTCGGCCTGCATATCGGGCCGTCAGAAGCGGAGACGTTCTGGGCAACGTTCCTCAAGAGCCTGGTCCGACGTGGCCTGCGCGGGACCAAGCTGGTGATCTCGGACGCGCACGAGGGTCTCAAGGCAGCGATCCGCCGCGTTATGGGCTCGGCGTGGCAGCGCTGCAGGGTTCATTGGATGCGCAACGCTCAGGCCTATGTGCCCAAAGGCCAGCAGAACATGGTCGCGGCCGCGCTGCGCCAGGCGTTCATCCATCCCGATCGCCCCTCCGCGAGCCAAGCACTGCGCCATGTCGCTGATCAGCTCCGGAGCAAGTGGCCCAAGCTCGCGGCATTTATCGACGAGAGCGAGACCGATGTGCTGGCCCACATGGATTTTCCGGTCCAGCACCGGGCCAAGCTTCACTCAACCAATCCGCTCGAACGCTTGAACAAGGAGGTCAAACGTCGAGCCGACGTAGTCGGCATATTCCCGAACGAGGGCGCCATCATCCGGCTGATCGGCGCCGTGCTGCTCGAGGCTAACGACGAATGGCAGCTGCAGCACCGCTACATGCAAACCGAGGTCATGGCCGAACTTACACCGCCGCTGATCGACGCCATTCCACCACAGATCGCCACCGTAGCAGCCTGATCAATGGCCACCTCAACTACACCGCAAATTCCACCACGTTGACGGACGTGACCATCGCAGTCCGAGCGACATGACGGTCCAGGGCTGCTGAACGAGGCCGTTCCACGCGTCGCAGCATTGGTCGTCGAGGGCGTCGTAGGAGGCAAACACCCGGTTGGAGAGCCAGTTCTCGCGGAGGAACTGCCAGACATTCTCTTGCGGATTGAGCTCCGGGCACTTGGGCGGCAACGCGACGATGGCGATGTTGGCGGGCACGTCGAGCTTGGTCGACATGTGCCAGCCTGCCTGATCCAGCAGCAGCGCGGCATGGTGACCCGGCCGGACCCGCTTGGAGATTTCGGCGAGCTGGTAGCCCATCGCCTCAATATTGCACCAGGGCAGGACTCGGCCCGCCGCCTTGCCGTGCTCGGGGCAGATGGCGCCGAAGATGTAGGCCGACGCCGTCCGCTGGTCGTGCGGCGCCGAGGGCCGGGTGCCGCGCGTGGCCCAGCGGCCGGTGATCTTATGGGATGGCCGCCCCTCTGACCGGACGATGCAGTCTCGCCGGAGTGCCAGGAGGAGAATACGCTTATGCAAGTTTCAGCTCTCGGCATCGATTTGGGCAAGAACGTCTGCAGCATTGTCAGCTTCGACAAATCCGGCTCCGTGGTTCTACGGCGGCGTGCGAGACGCGAGACGCTGATCGGCTTAATGGCCAAGTTGCGCACCTGTATGGTAGCAATGGAGGCGTGCTGCGGTGCGCATCATTTGGGTCGGATGTTTACTGGCCAAACACACGAGGTCAGACTTATGTCTCCCGAATACGTCCGGCCGTATGTCAAAGCGAAGAAGAGCGATGACCGAGACGCGGAAGGCATCGCCGAAGCCGCGACGTGTCCAACGATGCGATTTGTTCGATCCGGCCCTGGCGAAGCAGGAAGGAGAGCAACTGCTGGCGTTTGCGGCGCAAGTCCTCCATCGCCGCCTCGCGCGCCCGGACGAGGTCGCGAATCGCTTCATGCACCGGGTCGGGACCCACACTCCGGTCAGCTCGCCGGCCCGGTGCAGACGGGCTAGCGTCACCGCGTCGCGCCGGTTCGTCTTGACCCGCTCACCGGCCCGTTTCGGGATCAGCGCCGGGGCGACAACCAGGCAATCGTGGCCCAACTCTCGGACTTGCCGATACAAGCCGTAAACCCGTCGGACCCGCTTCGAAGCAGACCTGCAGTCGGCCGTACCGGGCGGCGAGCTTCCTGATCGTCCGCTCAATCCGCACCGGCGTATTCTCGACCTCGCCCCAGGAACCGGACCTTGCCGAGGCCGGCCAGCCTCGGCCACCGCGATCGCGTGCTTCGCCTTGGCGACACTAAACGCGATAAAAGCCCCGCTACACTCCCCCATGGTTCGCACTCCGTGCGTGAGGCTCGGCTCGGCCCCGGCAGCTGATCGCGGATCGCGGATATGACAGCAGCCGCTTCCGCGCCGCCCTCCTCGAGCGCGGCATCACGCCATGTATTCCACCAACCCGCAGCCGCAAGATCCCGCTTCCCTACGACGTCCTGCTCTACCGACAGCGCTATCGCATCGAGGTCATGTTCGGCCGCCTCAAGGATTGGCGCCGCGTCGAACCCGCTATGACCGCTGCGCACACACCTTCTTCGCCGCAATCGTGCTCGCAGCCGTCGTCACCTTCTGGCTCGGCGAATGAGTCCTGAGCCTAGCCGCGTCAGAATCGGCTTGAAGCGGGGTCGGCATGGTGAGCGCTCCAACGTTCACCACCTTGAATCAGCCCGCAGCCGATTTGGGAATCCCCCGTCCGAGTTAGGCGTTCAGGGACTTAGTATAGCGCGGGCAACATGCCGTCGGAAAGGGGTCCATGTACGTCACCCTTGACTTACCCCGGCAGCGCTCGAAGGGCAGTTCGCGCAGGAAGCCTCGTCGCGCACCTGGCATTCTCTCCTGAGTGAACTTCCCGGTGGTTGCGGGACGGATCTCACGCCAGGCACATAGTCCATAACTTGAAACCGGTTCGAACAAATGTTAATAAATACGGGACGCCATATGAGGTATGAGTAACGAGTGCATAAGGTAAGCCAACGCAGCTAGCTAGCTAGCTGCGTGGGTTAATCAGATGGCGTTTGGCGACGACGAGGTCGGCCTCGGTCGGACGAGGCGGTCCAAAAGGGAAGATCAAGGTGCAACAGACAACTGAGGCTCCCGCAGGTATCCCGACGTTTATCATAGATCCTGCCCCGTTATTTCGGGAGGGATTGCGACGAATATTGGCAGAAGCTGGATTTAATCTGTTGTGGTGCGATGGCCATTTGCCAATCGATCCAATGCCGGATCGCTCAGGACAAAGCGGGCCGCCGTTGGTTGTCCTCGGCGGCGAGATGGAAGCCGCAATGGCACAGGTGCCCGCGGTAAGGCACCTTCATCCCACCGGCTGCATTGTGGTTATCTCGGACAGCGTGGTCTCAACCCAGCTCGCGGCGGCCCTTCGCGCAGGGGTGAACGCGGTCTTGTTGAAGCACTCGAGTTGCGAGGGCCTCATCGGCAGTCTCAAATTGGCGCTGAACGGATGCACGGTGCTGCCAGCCGAACTTGTCAGGGGCCTAGTCGGTGCGATGCCGGCAGCCCCGCCCATTCCGCCCGCCGAGGGCTCCACGCCGGAGCTGAACCTTACCCCGCTGCAGGCCATGCGGCTCTCCGGGCGCGAAATCGCGGTGCTGCGTCAACTGTCGCTCGGACTTCCTAACAAAGAGATCGCCCGCGCACTGGAAATTACAGAAGCAACAGTGAAAGTCCATGTGAAAGCATTACTCAGAAAATCCAAAACTCGCAATCGCACCCAAGTCGCGACCTTAGCATCGCGGCAATCGTTCTGGGGTGGTTCAGCGGAGCAGTATAATCCAGCTGCGGCGGAGTAGGTTTCCCTCGCAAGACACGTCCTGAGTGGCTGTCTTGAAATGAGCCGGAACGGGCGCAGCGGCTTACATCACCGGTTTGCAGCTGCAACGCCCCGAAAGGCTGAGCCTATGAGCGAGTGAGATCAATTACTCACCGCCGTTCGGCATGTGATAGCGGCTTACGCTTCGGCCAAGCGGTCCGTAGCCGAGCGCTTGGTTCGTGCCGGCCATCTGAACCGACCCAGCGCCCAATGGCTGATGGGGCACCGATCATGGCACCGATCCGCGGTTTCCACGCCCACCTTCGGGGAGCGTTACGAAACGCTGACGAGTGCCATCGATCACAGTTTCGCCCGGTCCACCCTCCGTAGCGGGCAGGCTGGGGCCAAATCCTGAGGGCGCCGCGGTGACGGGGGGTCCGAAGTGTAGACCGCGGTCATGCGGGGGAGATTGAGCCCCCAACTCGGAACAGCGCGAAGCCGGAGTGTGTTCCCGTTCCAAGGCAACACGTGCGTTATGATTACGCCGGACGGTCGGAGCTGGGTTCCTGGGTCCTCATTAGGGCAACTTAGTATTACTCCGGACGCGAGCTAGCCTGAGAACGTGGTCAGTTGTAGCGTCGCAACGACACACCCGGAGCGTCGAAAGCGACAACACCAGCGAGAAAAAACGACGCACTAAGAAATCGAAACGGCCCACACCAAGTTGAAGGGGTGGTCGAGTGAGCGATGAGTAGAGAAACGGACGACTTCCCCTTCGGCTAATCGCGGGCGTAAAGAGGATAATTGAGCTCAGATGCACCGGGAAACGCTAGCGCTTCATGCCGGCTTCGATCTGGATCCCGCGACCCGGGCCCTAGCCGTGCCGATCTATCAGACGGTGGCCTACGGCTTCGACAATTCAGAGCATGCAGCGGCGCTGTTTAACCTGGAGGCGGAAGGGTATCGTTACAGCCGGATCGGTAACCCGACCAACGCGGTGCTGGAACGCCGGGTTGCGGCGCTGGAAGGCGGCGCCGACGCGCTCGCGGTCGCTTCCGGCCAGGCCGCGATGTACTACGCCGTCTCCAATCTGCTGCAGCCTGGCCGAAACCTGGTTTCCGTGCCGCAACTCTACGGCACCACGCATACCGTCCTGTCTCACATTCTTCCCAATCTGGGCATGCCGGTCCGGTTCGCACCGAGCGACCGGGCCGAAGACATCGAGCGATTGATCGATGCCGACACGCGCGGGGTGTTCTGCGAGAGCGTCGGCAACCCGGCCGGAAACGTTACCGATGTGGAAGCGCTCGCGATCGTGGCGCACCGGCATGGAGTGCCCCTTGTCGTCGACAATACCGTAGCGACGCCAATTCTGTTCCGGCCCATCGAGCACGGTGCGGACATCGTCGTGCATTCGCTGACCAAGTTTATGGGCGGCCACGGCACGACCTTAGGCGGCGCGATCGTCGATGGTGGGCACTTCCCCTGGGCCCGGTATCCCGACCGGTTCCCAATGTTCACACAGGCCGACGCGTCCTATCACGGTTTGGTTTACACGGATCATTTCGGGGCATCCGCCTTTGTCGCGCGCTGCCGGAGCCTGTTTCTTCGGGCGACCGGAGCCGCCCTCTCCCCCTTCAGCGCCTTTCTCCTGCTGCAGGGCATCGAGACGCTCGGGCTGAGGGTCGAGCGTCACGTGGCCAACGCCCGACGCGTCGCCGAGTACCTGCGCGATGACGATCGGGTCGGCTGGGTGAACTATGCCGGATTCGAGGAAAGCCCGTTCCAGCCGCTCGTGCGGAAGTACCTCGGCGGTCATGCCTGCTCGTTGCTTACATTCGGCGTGCGCGGCGGATACGAGAGCAGCCTTGCGTTTTACGACGCGCTCAAACTGATCAAGCGCGTGGTCAACCTGGGAGACTCGAAATCGCTTGCCTGCCATCCGGCGTCGACCACCCACCGCCAGATGACGCCGGAGGAGCAGTTCAGCGCCGGGGTGACCCCGGAGATGATCCGGATCAGCGTCGGCATCGAGCATATCGACGACATCATCGATGACCTCGACCAAGCGCTGGAAGCCGGCTACAGCCGGAGCGCGTTGGGTCGTGACCCCGCCCCCAGTCTCGAGCTGCAGCGGTGACCGCGTTCGCCCAAAAGGCGCTGCTCGGCTGCGTCCGCGGGCCGAGCCATCCGCTAACGGTCGGGCTGCTAAACAACGCGTCCGGCCGCGCCCTGAAGGCGTCAGAACGGCATTTCGTGTCCCTGCTGCGCGCCGCAACGGTCAGATCCGGACTGCGGATCCGGTTTTACACTTGTGCCAAGCTGGACCGTGACGAGTGGCCCGTCGCGTCCACCGGCGAAACCTACTCCCCGATCGACGAGCTGCTGTCCGCCGGGCGGGACGCCCGTCCGGTGGACGCCATGGTCGTGACAGGGATGGCGCCGCAGGCGGCCGACCTACGGGAGGAACCGATCTGGAGCGAGCTGGCCGGGCTGGTGGACTGGGCCGAGGAACGCGCCATGCCGGTCCTGTGGTCATGTCTCGCCGCGCACGCCGCCGTATTGCAAACTGCCGGTATTCAACGGCAGCGGTTCGACCGGAAGCTCTCCGGCGTGTACACGTGCCATCGCGCACCGGGCGGCGACGTGCTGGCCAGGCGGCTGCCGCAATCCTGGCTCACGCCTCACTCCCGCTACAACGGCGTGCCGGAGG
Organism: uncultured Alphaproteobacteria bacterium; assembly: GCA_963708585.1. Lineage (GTDB taxonomy): Bacteria > Pseudomonadota > Alphaproteobacteria > Acetobacterales > Acetobacteraceae > JAVVHH01. The sequence continues at coordinate 119,664 of CAVPSW010000005.1, forward strand.
AAGCACTCGTCGCGAGTGGCTACGAAATCCTGTCGCATTCCGAGGAGACCGGTCCGGACATCTTCGTCCGCCGGAGCACGGCGCTCTCGATTTTCTGCCAGGGGCATCCGGAATACGATGCCGATACGCTGCTGCTGGAGTACAGGCGAGACATTTGCCGCTTCTTCGCCGGCGCCAGCCACGAGTATCCGAATATCCCCTGCCACTACCTGGATCCGGCACTGGAGGACTCGCTGGCCGGGCTGCGCGCGCGTGCCGCGCGCGTCGGTCCGGATCCGTCCCTGCTCTCCGCCATCCTCGCGATCGTGGATCGAGCGGCCGGGGCGCGGGGGGCGGCTTGGCGCGGACCGGGCGTCCATCTCTGCGCGGCTTGGCTCGGTGCTGCAGTGCCGGTCGATGGCTTGCCGTTCGGGTTGGGGGCGGCGTCGATCGCCGCATCACGGCGCCCACCCCTGCAGGCACAAGCTGAGCTGGTCGATGGACGCTGACCCGGCCCTCGCCCAAGCGCGACCGTCCTCCTCGCTGTTTCCCGGGCCCGCGAAGCAGCGCTCCTGGGAGGACGACCTGACGACGCTCCTGGAGGAGGCGCTGCGCCGCATCCCGTCCGGTCGGGTGAGCCCCGCTTTCGACCTAGCCGCGTTCCGAGCCGATCTCGCCGGCTTTGATTTCACCGCGCCGCGGCCGATGCCGGACGTGCTTTTCTGGGTGATAAGCCGATTGGAGACCGGACTCGTTCACCTGACCCACCCGCGCTATTTCGGGCTTTTCAATCCGGCGCCGAGCTTCCCCAGCCAGTGCGCCGACCGGATCGCCGCGGCGTTCAACCCGCAATTGGCGACCGCCACGACGTCGCCGGCGGGGGTCGAACTGGAGGCGCACGTCATTCGTGCCGTCGCCGCCCGAGCGGGACTGCCGGACGGATCGGGAGGCCATTTTACCTCGGGCGGCTCCGAGGCGAACGCGACCGCGCTGATCTGCGCCCTGACCAGGTCGAATCCGTCCTACGCCGGCACCGGCGCGCGCGCGTTCAGCGGCCCGCCCACGTTCTACGTTTCGAGCGACGCCCACCTCGCCTGGTACAAGATCGCGCACCAGGCGGGGATCGGACGCGAAGCGGTGCGCCTGGTCGAGACTGACACTGCCGGCCGGATGGATACAGGCGCGCTGGCCGCTGGAATCGCGCTGGACCGGTCGTACGGACGCGTTCCGGTCATGATCGTGGCCACGGCGGGAACGACCGGCGGGGGTATGATCGATCCGCTGCACGCATGCTCCGAAGTCGCCCGCACACGGGGCCTCTGGCTTCATGTCGATGCGGCCTGGGGCGGCGGGCTGATCGCCTCGGACCGGCTTCGCCGTGCGCTCGCCGGCATCGAAACGGCGGACTCGGTCACGATCGACGCGCACAAATGGTTCGCGACCACGATGGGCTGCGGGATGTTCCTCACCGCGCATCCAGACGTGGCGGCGCAAAGCTTTCATGTCGCGCAGGATGCGGCCAGCTTCATGCCGTCGAACGACCGCCAGCACGATCCGTACGTCACCTCGGGGCAATGGTCCCGCCGGTTCCTCGGCCTGCGGCTGTTCCTAACGCTGGCGGTCGCAGGATGGGCGGGGCTGGGCGCCCACGTGGAGCGCTCCGTCCGGCTCGCCCGCACAATACGCCTGGAGCTTCAGGCCCGAGGCTGGAACGTGGTCAACAATTCGCCGGTCGGGGTGGTCTGTGCCGAGCCACCACCCGGATCCCTGGGCGCGCGCCGCATCGTCGAGGGCGTGGTCGCATCCGGGCTGGCCTGGGTGGCGCTTGCGCGCTTCCTCGGTCGGGAAGTGATCCGAATCTGCGTCACAAACGGCCGGTCGTCGCCCGATGACGTCGATTTCCTGGTGCGCCTGCTCGACAGCCAGGCAGTTAGGACCGTTACCAGCATGCCCTTCACCCGATTACAGCGAGGAGAGTGCAATGACCGAACTCAGTGATCTCGGATTCCGCCGGATCGTCAAGGAGATCTGCGACCTCCGCTGGGAGAGCTTGTCGAGCGACGACATGGTCTCCACGGCGTGGGCGTACCACTACTTTTCGATCCAGTTCCGCGAGAGCCTGAAAACTGCCTGCGCCCTGCATCCCGAGGACGAGAAGCTGCAGCATCTCGAGCGCGAGGAGTGCGACACCGACAACCTCTCCCCCTGGCCCGGGGTCGCCCGTCCAGGAGAGCGCATGAACCATGACGAGTTCATGCGCCGTACTCTCGAGTTGGTGCCGATCGATCCTACGCGGTCGCAATACTTTGAGACGGTCGGGTCCGCGTATCTGCAAACGACCCGGTCGATGGACCCGGCTACGCGCGCGTCGGCGATCGCCAGCTACGAGGATGGAGGATTGGAGAACGTGTTCACGGCCATCCTGCGCTTCTCAAACTGGGATAATGGGCTGCTGCGCGCATTTCGGCACTTCCTGTCCGAGCACATCCGCTTCGACAGCGATCCGGAAGCGGGCCACGGCGCGCTCAGCCGCCACCTCGCGCCGGATGGGCGGGTGCTGCCGATGTGGGAGAGCTTCCGCGACCTGCTGGTCGAGTGCGTGCCGGCGCTCGTCCAGCCTGCTCCTGCGTCCCAGCCCACCGCCTGAGGCAGGGCCGTGTCCATCCGCTCGACGATCATTGCGCAGATCACCGACGTTGCGGAACAGCAGGCAAAGCACCTGCCTCCACTCGCCGACGACTTGCCGTTGCTGAACTCCGGGCTCGACTCGCTCTGCATGGCGATCTTGGTCGCCAAGCTGGACGACACGCTCGGTCTGGATCCGTTCAGCGCAGAAAACTTCGACGCCTTCCCGCGCACGGTGGGAGATTTCATCAGAGTGTACGAGAATGCAGCAGCATGAGCGCCGCTCCCTGCGAGACCTCACCGCCTTCCGAGGACTCCCGCAGGGACGATTCATATCGGACGCTGTCGGCCGGGTAAAACTGGCCGACCTTCGCCTGGGCAGCAGCCTCGGCGCGGCATTGCGGTGCCTTTACGGGAGAACGATCATGGTGTCCTGCGACCGGCAGCTTCCGGCCGCGTTGGCGCTGATCGAGCTGGACGGCGTGGCAGGGCGGATGTTGCTCTGCCCGCCGGATCTCGCGCCTGAGCACCTCGCCGGGATCATGGCGGAGGCGCAGGTGCACGCGATCGTGACGGACGGCACCGGCCCCGCCTCATCGCTGACGGCAGGGGTCCCAGTGATTGCCTGCCACGGCGATTGCGACCGGCCGGCCCCGGTCCTGACGCGTGACCAGGACACGGAGTGGCTCCTGTTTACCTCCGGGACCACCGGGCGGCCGAAGCTGGTCGTGCACACGTTGTCCTCCCTGATCGGACCGCTCGCGGACGGCCCGGTTGCCGTGACCGACGCCGTTTGGAGCACGTTCTACGATATTCGTCGCTATGGCGGGCTGCAGGTGCTGCTGCGCGCGCTGCTCGGCGGAAGCTCGCTCGTGCTGTCGCACGCAGGCGAGACGGTGCGCGACTTCCTCGAGCGCTTGGGCACGACGGGCGCCACTCACATCCTCGGCACGCCTTCGCATTGGCGGCGCGCCCTAATGAGCCCGGCCCTGAGCCGGCTCTCGCCACGATACGTGCGGCTATCCGGCGAAATGGCGGACCAGGCCGTCCTCACGCAGCTCGCTCTTGCCTTTCCGAAGGCAGGCCTCACACACGCCTATGCGTCGACCGAGGCGGGCGTCGGGTTCGAGGTGACCGACGGCCGCGAGGGTTTTCCGGCCCCGTTCGTCGACGGCGACGACGACGACAAGCGCCCCGGCATCGAAATCCAAGTCGTCGACGGCTCGATCCGTGTCCGCTCGTCCCGGGGCGCCTCCCGCTATCTCGGCGACCGTGGGATGCTTGCGGCCGCCGACGGGTTCATCGACACCGGGGATATGGTGACACGACGGGGCGACCGGTACTACTTCATGGGCCGCCGTGAGGGCGTGGTAAATGTTGGGGGCCAGAAGGTACATCCGGAGGAGGTAGAGGCCATTATCAGCCGCCACCCCGGCGTCCGCATGGCGCGCGTGCGTGGGCGGGCGAACCCGATCACCGGGGCCATCGTGGTCGCCGACATCGTGGTGCGCCAGTCCGGCGGCGAGGCATCCTTCGCCGGTATGCAGCAGGAGATCCTGGCATCCTGCCGCGCGGCGTTGCCCGCTTACAAGGTGCCCGCCATGCTGCAGGAGGTACCGTTCCTGGAGATCGGCGATTCCGGCAAGCTGGTGCGTCCTGGTGCGTAACGTTCTGGTCACGGGTGCCAGCCGGGGGCTAGGGCTCGGCATCGCCCGTACGTTGGCCGCCTCAGGCTTTCAGGTGATCGCGATCGCGCGCCGCGAGGGCAACCGGTTTCCTGCGGTCTGCGACGAAGTGAAAGCCTCCGGCAGGGGCGCTCTCCACCATCGCGGCTTCGACCTGTCCGAAACTGACGGCATCGCCGACTTCGTGCGCGGCCTCCGGGTCGAGTTCGGATCATTCTACGGCCTAGTGAACAACGCGGGGATCGGCGATGCCGGCGTGCTCAGCAACATGCCTAACCAGAGGATCGAGCGCCTACTGCGGATAAACGTGCTCTCGCCCATCGTGCTGACCAAATATCTGTCCCGCTCGATGATGACGGCCCGCTGCGGCCGAATCGTCAATGTATCGTCCGTGGTCGGCACGACGGGCTACGCTGGGCTCTCCGTCTACAGCGCCAGCAAAGCCTCGCTGCTCGGCTTCACGCGGTCGCTGGCGCGCGAACTCGGGCCGCTCGGCATCACCGTGAACGCGGTAGCACCCGGGTTCGTCGATACGGAGATGACGCGCGACCTCGACGCGCACGCGCGAGCGAAAATTGCCGGCCGAAGCGCGCTGCGGCGGATGCCGGAGATGGCCGACGTCGCGAACACGGTCGACTTCCTGTTCAGCGACAAGGCCCGCAATATTACCGGGACGGCCATGACGGTCGACGCGGGGAACACGGCTTGAACCCACCGGGGGCGTGGGCCTCAGGCGGCCTTGCGTCCCAGCGCGTCCAGCACGCGTTCGTCGCATGGTATGTACCGGCCTTGCGTGCAGTCATGGTACCAGATCGGGTCGGTAAGGCCGACATAACCCTCCGCGGCCAGCTTCGACTTGATCAGCTTAAACGTCCCGGTGCGCTCGAAGCAGCGGCATAGGCGTACGAAGAGAGGCTGGGCATAACTCGGCAGCGCGCCGGATACATGCGCGTAGAGACCGTCAAGCTCGAAGCCGCCCTCCGTGGTCAACGCGGCCATCCCGGCGCGCCCCTCGTGTCCCGGGACCGCAACCCCGTACACAACGGCGTCGGTCACGCCGGGACAGCCGCGCAGCACGGCAGCGGTCTCCGTGGTGGAGACGTTCTCTCCCTTCCAGCGGAAGGTGTCGCCGAGCCGGTCCACGAAATAGAAGAACCCGGCGGCGTCCCGGCTCATGAGGTCGCCCGTGCGGAACCAGCGATCGCCGGGCCTGAACACGTCGCGGAGGATCTTGCGATCAGAGGCCTGCGGGTCGGTGTAGCCATCGAAGCACCGGGCCGGCACGACAGAAGCTGACTGCGTGCGGCCGATCGCCTCGCCTATTTCGTCCGCCGCGCACGGGATGCAGCGCCCGACGGCGTCGCGCTGCACCAGTCCGGACTCCGGGTCGACACGGATGAGGGCGACACCAAATCGTTCAGCAAGAAATGGCGGCACGCGACCGATTGCGCCGGCCTTGCCCTCCAAATTGTACAGAGAGACGTTGCCCTCGGTTGCGGCGTAGAATTCCAGGATCCGCAGCACTTGGAACCTGGTTTGGAATATCTGCCAAACATCACACTGCAGGCCGTTGCCACAAGCCAGGCGCAGCTTGTGCGACCGCTCCTTCGGATGGGGCGGGCTCTGGACCAAGTAGCGGCAGAGTTCGCCGATATACTGAAAGATGGTGCAGTTCCCTTCGCTCACATCGTCCCAGAACCGGCTGGCGCTGAAGCGGCGGGCAATCATCACCGAGCCGCCACGGATCAGCATGGCGCCGATAGCGACGATGCCGCCAGTGCTGTGGTAGAGCGGCAGGCAATCGTACAAACGGTCGGCCGGCTGCACGTCCATGATGCCGGCGAACCAAAGGCTCCATTCGAGAATTCGCCCGTGCGTCACCTTCGCGGCCTTCGGCAGCCCGGTCGTGCCTGACGTGTAGATCAGCAGCGCGAGGTCGGATTGGCACGGGGCCCGCTCGCCGTCGGGTCGCAGGTCGGCCAGACCCGAAGAGCCGGGATCGAAGGCGGGCCAGCCCTCAGACCCGGCGCCGCCATGGACCCAAACACCCAACGCGGGCGGCAGCCGGTCCGCCACCGCCTTCACCGAAGTGAGCAGCCCGGTATCGACGATGAGGTGCAACGCGCCCGCGGCCCGGATGCTATGAAGCAGCGCCTCGCCGGTGACGTTGGTGTTAATCAGCGCGACGACGCAGCCGGCCCTGGTCAGCCCGAGCCAAAGTGCGACGTATTCGGGACGGTTCGGCATGAGCAGCGCAATCGTCCTGGACCGGCCCGGCTCCGATGCAAGTTGATGCGCGCGCGCCCAGCCGGCGATGCGTCGCGTGCGATCGATCAGTTGACCGTAGCTGAGCTGCTCGTCAGTCCCGAGTAGTGCGAGGCGCGTCCGGTGCGCCCGCCCGAGCTCGTCCAGACAAGAGAGCAGCGTCGTCGATGGAGAGCGTTCCATCGTCCGCAACGCATCAAGCGCCCGGATCAACGTCCGCCGCGACTCGCCTTTGTCGGGCGTCGTGGGCGCGGTCTGGCTCATCTCGGGCGCGGTCCGTTCCGGTCTTCGTGAGGGGCTCCCAGACCAGATACTCTTCGGTATCTGGCGGGCACCAACGCTTAGCCGGAGTACTCCTTTCGAGTCCGCTCGCCGCCACTGGCCGGGGCGCGCGCTCATGGGAGGTAGCCCCCATGCGCGACGAGGCGGCCTTGCGCTTTCCGGTTAACCTGCACCGGCCGGAAGGAGCAGCCACGGCAACCAGCGACGCGCCGGGGGACACAGATGGACGGGCTCGGCACTGAGCGCTTCGACCTAAGCCGGGAAGCCGAAGAGCAGACCCAGCGTTGGCGAGAGGCGCCGACGCAACCTCGCCCGGATTTCCTATTCGCCGGCCAGAGCAAAGTGCTCTCGGCGCTCCGGCTCGGCCGTATCCGCCCGGGCGCGATCATGGCGCTCCTGGGTGCGCCAGGTCTGGGCAAATCGACCATCGTCGAGCGGCTGCTCGCAGGCGTTGTCGAGCCGGCACGAGTGCTGCCGGCCGCCGAGGACGCCAGGCGTGCGCTGCGGGACCTGAACGCGATGGCCATTGCGGCGGCCAGGATGACAGGCCGGCGCTGTTCTAGCCTGCTCGTGGTGGAAGAGGCGCACGAGCTCTCGACCGCCGCGCTGCGCCGACTGCTGGTCGCGCAACAGGGTTATCAGCCCGATCCGCCTGGACTTCGTGCTCGTCGGGCGGCCGGCGCTCCAGTCCACGCTGGGCCAGCCCGGAATTCAACCATTCCGGGAGCGAATCTTAGAGCTCGAGTTGACGCCGCTCAGCGATGTGGAGGTGGAGAACTATATCGAGCACCTGTTTCAGCTCGCCGGTGGTTCCTGCCGCTCGGTCCTGAGGAGGGAGGCGCTGAACGCCTTGATCCGGCGGGCGGAGGGCAACCCGCGAACGCTGCATCGGGAGCTGAACTGCGCACTGCGGAGACGTGGGCCGGAAAGACCGCCTGGGGATCCGGATGCGCAAGCAGGAGCGAGTGTCGCCGCCCCCGCCTGGGCCTACCCGTTTCGACCCGCTGGTCGCCACGCCGTGATCGCGTCCACCGTGCTCGCGTTCGGGTTGATCGGATCATTCGCGCTGTGGCCCGAGGCGGCCGTCTCCACCATGGGGCCGCTGCTCGGCCGCAACACGGCGCGCGCCCTCCCACAACTCGCGGCGGCGCAGATCCCGTTTCCGGCGCCGGCCACCCTTCCGGCCCCCTTGGGAGAGCCGAGCAAAAGCGAGCTTGTCACGGCGGAAGCGGCGGCGCCGGAGCCAGTCAAGCCCGTCGCGCCCGTACCGGCGACCACGAGGCCAGCTCTCGAGCCGGCCGTATTGCCGCCCGACGCGGCACTGTTGCCCGTGCCCGTGGAGGGTGACATGCGGCCGCAGCAGGTTGCAAGCGCTCCCGAGATCGTGCCGGTGGCTGCGGTTGCCAGGCTGCCGATCCCCGCCGCCGCAGAACTTGCCCGCGCGCAGGCGGCGGCGGACGGTTCCGGTCCGCAGGCGCCGGACGAGGCACCGCCACCGCCACCGCAGGCAGCCGAGACCGCTTTCCCGTTTCTGGCCCTACCGGCCCTGTCACCGCCGGGCGAGACCACGCGCCCGGCAGCGGCGTCCCCGCCCCCTTCGCCCTCGGCAGGCATCCCTGCCGGGCTCGTGCCGATCCTGCTTCGCCGCGGCGAGGAGATGCTCAGGCTGAACGACGTATCCGCGGCACGGCGCCTGCTCGAAACCGCTGCTCGCGCCGGCAGCGCACGTGCCGCGTTGTTGCTGGGCGACACCTACGCCCCGGGTCGGCGCGCACAGGACGCCTGGGCCATCGGCTCGAACATTCGGACCGCGCGGCAATGGTATCAGCGTGCGGCCGGACTGGGCGACGACGAGGCAGGCAGGAGGCTGAGCGAGCTGGCGGAGACCGGCCCGTGAGGGCGTTAGTGCGAATCGCGGCGGCGCTGACGGCAGCGTTGCTCGCCCTGACCGGTGCCACGGCCCAGACGCCGCCCAAGCAGCCGCCTCAGGCCGTTGCCGGAGTGATCGCGGGCGGACTCGACGGCACCTACATCCGGATCGCCGCCGACCTCGCGGTGGTCTTAGATGATCCGAGGCTGCGGGTGCTGCCCATCATCGGTAAGGGGTCGGTGCAGAACATCGACGATCTGCTGCACCTACGCGGCGTGGACATCGCCATCGTGCAGTCCGATGTACTGGCGTTCATCCGTGCGCAGAAGAGCGCGCCGGATGTGGAACGTAGAAGTCAACTACATCACCAAGCTCTACGATGAAGAAGTGCACGTACTGGCTGGTCCCGGGATTGAGCGGCTAGAGGACCTGCGCGACCGCAAGGTGAACGTGGATGTTCGCGGCAGCGGAACCGCGCTCACCGCGACGACCCTCTTCGACACCCTGCAGATCCCGATACAGGTGGCCAACGACGATCAGGCGACGGCGTTGGAGAAGCTACGCAACAAGGAGATCGATGCGATTGTCTATGTTGCGGGCAGGCCGGTGCGGCTGTTCTCCGGAGTCACGGCCGAGAGCGGGCTCCACCTCCTGCCAGTGCCGCTTACCCCGGCGCTGCTCGAGACCTACCTGCCGGCCCGCCTCGAGCACGCAGACTATCCGGGGCTGATCGCTGAGGGTGCCACAGTGGACACAGTCGCGGTCGGGGCGGTGATGGCCGTCTATGCCTGGTCGCCGAGGGTCGATCGCTACCGCATGGTGACGCAGTTCGTAGACGCGTTCTTCAAGCACTTTCAGGAATTCAAGCAGCCGCCGCGGCATCCGAAGTGGCGGGAGGTCAACCTTGAGGCCCAGGTTCCCGGCTGGTCGCGGTTTCCGCCGGCTGAGGAGTGGCTGAAGCGCCGTGCCAGCGCCGAAGCTGCACGGCCGTGAATGGAGCCGCGGGCAGTGATTGGAGGGTCTCTCTCCGGCCGCGTCCAGCCGGAGAGGCCCTGGCTCAGCCCAGCCAGTTCGCCGGAGCGCTTGCCGGGAAGTGGACCGTTCCGTTGCTGTAGAGAGAGAGCGCGCCGGCGACATTGACCCCATCGAATTGCGCGGAGTCGATGAAGAGGTTCCGGTCCGTGCTCGGTGTCCCGCCGTAGGCGTCGTTGATGAACGAGACCGCGATGTCGTGCGCGGTCATGTTCTCCGGGATTCCCGAGATGGTGACGGCCTGCGACTGCCCGGCCGCGTGTGACGCGGCCGCGGTATAGATGCTGCCCATCTGCTCGCCGTCCACGGCGACCGTGAACTGGGCGTCGCCCTGGAAAGCGTCCTCCGACACGTTCAGCACCAGCCAGGAAACCGGAGTCGGGCTTGGGATCGGCACCGGGCTGGGGGAGGTTGCCGGGGGGGAGCTTTCCAGCGTAGCGGTCGCCTGGCCCTCGTACTCGTAGGCACCAAGGTCGTAGGCGCCGCCCGAGGGGCGGGCGTTGCCGGCGATGTCGTCGGTTACCGCGGCGAGTGCGATCCCGCTGTCGATGGCGGGCGAGCCGGCCTGCAGGGCGAAGTTCCCGCTCGCGGCGGAGACGAAACCGGGGTTGCCTGTGATGTCGTGGGCGCCTTCGGCTCGGACCGTTCCAGAGTAGAGGTTGTAGTCGTAGAGGATCCCGCTCGCGCTGCTTCCGTTGGCGTAGCCGCCCGGCGAGGCCACCATGATGTTGTTCTCCAGCCGGATGTTGGTCCCGCGCTGGGCGGTTATCTGGCCTTCGGCCAAGCTCGGGGTCTGGTTGTTCCCGTACGCGGTGTTGTTGAAGAAGTCGACCTTGCTGCTGAAGACCGAGTGCATCCCGGTCCCGCCGTTGCCATATGCGACATTGTTGGAGACGAGCGTGCGGCCCTTGTAGCCGGTGCTATCGTCGCTATCGATGATGATGCCGTTGCCGTCGGTGATGGTGCCTGTGCTGGCCCAAGGGACATTCTCGCGATTGTTGTAGGAGATGTTCCCAGAGACAATCGTCTTGTAGCTCGTCGTATCGGTGTCGCTGTCCTGCATCCAACCGACGCTGATCCCGCTATCGGCGCTGTTGCTCCAGAAGGCGTTGTTGTAGGTCGTATTGCCGAGAATGGAGATGTAGTCGCCGTGACCAGCCCAGATGCCGGCGCCCGGCTCATCATGGACCGTGTTGCCCTGGATAGTGACGTGGGTTGGATTCTGGCCGTTGCTCGCCCAGACCGCGATGCCCTTGCCGTTGGTCTGGTTGGAGCCGGCGTTCGACTGTGCGATGGACTGGTTTAGGCTGGCCGAGTTCGCCTTCGACCTCGAATCCTTTGATGTTGATGTAGGACGCGCCTTCGACCACGATCCCAGCGGCGTTCCCCGAGGAATTGATTACCGGGTGCTGGCCGGCCGCGGCCTCGAACGTAATTGGGGCGGAGGCCGTGCCCGAGGTTCTGTACGTCGAGCACGTCAAACGCGCCGGGCGCAGTGTAGGTCCCGCTCATGACCTCGACCGTGTCGCCGGCGTGGGCATGATTCGCCGCTTGCTGCAAGGTCGCAAACGAGGTGCTCGCAGACGTCCCGGCGTTTCTGTCGTTCCCGCTACTGGAGCTGACGTAGTACGTTGTCATAGTGACCTCCAAGGCAAACGCGAGCAGGCAAGAACGACGGCAATCGCTTGTCCTGCCACAAATTCTGCGATATCGGATGGCGCTATTTTAGACCGATTGGCAACCTGCTTCAGGCCGCTGCTGACCGGATAGGCGATTTTGAACGATTGTCCCGTTGTACAACTGCCCAAAACAGGACTGTGGTCCCAACTCAACTCCCCTCATACTGAATCCAGAATGGATGGGTTTCGTGCGGTCAGGATTCCAGAGCCAGTCCGGGGTAAGCCAATGTGGGTAGGCGTCCTGCTCCAACACTGGGCCAATGGAGCCTTGCCTGGCGATCAGGTGGCCCGCATTCTCTGATTCCTTCGCTCGTCCACGGCGGTGGTTGACGGTTGATGCATTCTCGTTCGCGGACCTTGACCTGGATGGCTGCCGGACCCATGGAGCGCCTTTTTGCCGCCCTGTTGATCGTGGCGATGCTGCCGGGCTTCGTCACGGTCGCGTTCGGCCAGGGATTTGATGGCTGCGCGGCCCCGATCCGGGACGCGGAGCGCTCTGAGGGGCTACCGTCTCGGCTGCTTGAGGCGATCGGGCTGGTTGAGAGCGGCCGGCCCGATCCGGTCAGCGGCCGGGCCGCTCCCTGGCCCTGGACGATCAATGTCGAGGGGCAGGGCCGGTTCTTTGCCTCGAAGGCCGAGGCCGTGGTCGCGGTCGAGGGCGCGCTCGCCAAGGGGATCCACTCCATCGACGTCGGCTGCATGCAGATCAACCTGCTGCATCACCCCAACGCGTTCGCCACGCTTCAGGAAGCCTTCGATCCGCACGCGAACGCGGCTTACGCTGCGCGCTTCCTGAAGCAGTTGCATGCCCAGAGCGGTAGCTGGGAGAGCGCCGCCGCGGCCTATCACTCCCAGACGCCCGGACGGGCCGAGGACTATCAACGCCGGGTGCTGGCGACGTGGTCGCCCAGCCTGCTTCTGCCCCCGCGCCAGCGCGCCGGGTTCGCGCCGATGCAAGCCGAGTACTCGACCGAGTTCGCGCGCATGCTGGCCGCCGACGCTGCTCTGCGCGCGGCCCGAACACCGACGCGCGTCTCCCCGTCGAGCTCGCGCACGCCGGAGTTGGCCCAGATTTGCGCGCTCGCAAAGCAGGAAAGGGCCAAGCGCCTGGCAGAGGTGGTCGGGGCACCGCCAATATTTGCCTTCGACCGAGTGCGCGTGACCGAACGACCTCAAATGCGAAACGTGCAGGAGAATTAGAGATTTGGCTCGGTCCGCAAGTGAGGATTGCCATGCGAATCTGCGGAACAGGGGCCGTATCACCTCATCGCCGCCCGGAGCGCGCGTCGGCAGGTGAGCGACACGGTCGCGCGGTATGGCCGCAGGCACATGATTTCGTTGACTGGCTCCGGCGTGCCCGGATCGATCCAGGGGCAGAGACGCTGGGCATCGCGGGCGCAGCTTTGGATGACTTGGTCGTAAACACGATGCCGGTCCCGTTCCTGAGCCCGGCACGCAGCGGCTGCAAGCTGGAGCGTGCAGAGGCCGGCCAGAATAGCGTGCAAACGGCGAGGACCCATCCCAGACTCCCTTGCGTCCGTCCAACCTTATACCTTTTAGCTATACGCGGCGCAGCGATCGGGTTCGTGTTGCTCGCTGCCAGCGGCCACGCCCGGGCGCAGATCGGGGAAGGAGACTACTTCCCGTCCGGCGTACCGGGCCTTGCTATCGAGCCCGGCGTTACCGTCCGCTCGCGCGCGCATCCGGAATATGACTATCGCGGCGTTCGAGTGGGCACCTTCCTGATCCGGCCGGAGGTAACGGAGAGCGCCGGGTACGACAGCAACGTGCTGGGCACCGCCGAGGGCAGGGGCAGCGCGCTTGTCCTGACCCGGGCGGACCTGCGCGCCTCAAACGAGCTTTCCCGCTACGGCATCACCGCCGGGCTCGGGCTGACCGACTATCGCTATCTCGACCTCCCGAAGCAGTCCTATCTCGATTGGACTGCCTCGCTCGGGGGCACCTACAACCTGGGCCGCGACACTGCAGCGCTCAGCTACGAACACTCGGTCCTGCACGAAACACCGCGCGACCTTGACGCGCCGCTGTTGGATGCGCCGATCGCATTCCGGCTCGACACGCTGCGTGCGGCCTACCAAGTGCAGTTCGCGCGCACGTCGGTGCAGCCCGAACTCACCGTCGCACGGTTCGATTATGACAACGGGACCGTCGCGGGGGTTCCCTATCTGGAGAGCCAGCAGAACCGGGTCGTGGTCGCCCCCGGGTTGATCGGCCGCTACGAGCTCGCCGAACGCCGCAACCTGATGCTGCTCATTCGAGACCTGATCGGCAGCTACACGAATTTCCCGACTGGAAGCGCAAGCAGGGATTTCAACGATGCCACGGTATTGGGCGGGATCGACTACGACGGCGGAGGGTTGCTTCGTTACCAGTTGCTGGCGGGCTACGAAGTCCGGACCTTCTCGAGTGCGGCACTGCAAGCTATTCAGGCCCCGATAGTGGACGCGACCGTAATCTTTACCCCGACCGGTTTGACTACAGTTACCGGCCGGGTGGCGCGGCGGATCGAATCCTCGACGACAGCGAGCAACGTCGGGTACACGGGCACAATTGTCAGCCTTATGGTGGATCACGAGCTCCGGCGTAACGTGATCCTTACCGCCTACGCACGCTTCGCCGCAAACGAGTACAATCAGAACCAGGGCGAGCAGTATCTCTACGGCGCTGGGGCTGGCGCGACTTGGCTCATCAACCGCAACCTACGTCTGAGCGCGACTTACGATTACGCGAACCGGCACTCGAGGCCAGGCGCTTCACAGCAGGCCTCCTCGTTCGGTCCAGACTATGTGAGCAGCCGGTATCTGGTTCAGCTCAGTTTTGGCTTGTGACCCTGGCGGGAGAGAATGCCCCATGAGTTCCGTCCGACGCTTGTACTCCGCAAAGCTGAGCCGGTTTCTCCAGCTCTGCGTGCTTTCGTTCCTTGCGGCGTGCGCGCCCTGGTCCGATCTGCCGCCGCTCCCCGATTACCAAGCCTCGGCCTACCGCCTCGGCGGCGGCGACCAGATTCGGATTATCACCTATGGCGAGGACCAGCTTACCGGCGAGTTTCGGGTCGATGACCAAGGCCGGATCGCAGTCCCGCTGCTCGGGGGTGTGCAGGCCGCCGGGCTCACGCCGCAGCAATTGGAGGAGCGGCTTGCTGGCGAACTTCGCCAGCACAATTTGATGCGTAACCCGAGCGTGTCCGTGGAGGTCCTGGCATACCGGCCGATTTTCGTGCTCGGGGAGGTCGCCAAACCCGGACAGTATCCGTTTCAGCCTGGAATGACCGTCCTGACAAGCGCAGCAATTGCGGGCGGCTTCACGTACCGGGCCGTGCAGGACCACGCGGCCGTGATCCGGACCACAAGCGGCAAGGCCGTCGAGGGCCTCGCGGTCCCGAGTACGCTGCTTGCGCCCGGAGACGTGGTCAAAGTGTTCGAACGACAATTCTAGGGCGGAGCGGAGCCAGCCTAGGCGCTCTCTGTCCCGCTTGCGCGCCCACCATGCGGCGGGACACTGCCTAAAGTGACGTACTGCGGGGCGCGACCGAGCGTTCGTCGGATGGTGCGGCTACCCGAGCCAGTTCGAGGGGGCCGCGGCGAAGAAATGGTGCGTCCCGTTGCTCAGCAGCGTGGCCGAGCTGTGGATCGGCGTGGAATAGGGACCCCGTTAGCGGGGTGATCGGCGTCCAAACGGGCCCCCCCTGACGGTGGGGTTCACGGTGGCTCTCGGGTGACGAGGGCCGGTTTGGGATGTTCGTTGTGGAGACGGTTGCGCGGATCCGGCGGGCCCATTTCGTCCAGGGCAAATCCATCAAGCTGATCTGCCGCGAGCTGCGGATCTCGCGCAACGTCGTGCGCAAAGTGCTTCGGTCGGCGGCGACCGAGTTTCGTTACGAGCGCGAGCAGCAGCCGCGTCCCCGCCTTGGCGCGTGGCGCGAGAAGCTGGACGAGCTGCTCGCGGCCAACGAGGCCAAGGCGAGCCGTGAGCGCCTGATGCTGATCCGCGTGTTCGAGGCGCTACGGGGGCTGGGCTACAAGGGCGGCCCGCTGAGCTATGGCCGAACCTTGGTGATGGCGATTTGAGAGAGGCGGCGTATCGAGGTGGGTGGAAGCCTGCCTGAAGCTCCCGAAGGAGCGATACGCCATGACGAGTAGTAGCACCGTTGTTCGCCTTCGTGAGCCCGACAGCATCGAGGACCCGCTCACGGCGGTTCGTAAGAGCGGCGCTCGCCGATTGCTTGCGCAGGCCGTGGAGGCCGAAGCCGACGCGTTCCTGACCGAGATGAAGGGCCATCGCCTGGCGGACGGGCGCGAGCGCGTTGTGCGACACGGTCACGGTCCGGAACGCCTGGTGCAGACCGGCATCGGTGCGGTCGCGGTGCAGCGAGTGAAGCTGCGGGACCGCGGTGCTGGTGAGACTGGCGCCGAGCGCATCCGGTTCACCTCGGCCCTGCTGCCGCGCTGGGCCCGGCGGACGCGGAGCCTGGATGCGTTGCTGCCCATCCTTTACCTGCGCGGGGTTTCGATGGGCGACTTCCAGGAGGCGCTCGGGGCGCTTTTGGGCAAGGACGCCCCGAACCTGTCGCCGTCGGTGATCGCGCGGCTACGCGATGAGTGGCAGGCCGAGTATGCGCGCTGGCAGCGGCGCGACCTGTCGGCCCGGCACTACGTCTACATCTGGGCCGATGGCGTGTACCTGCAGGCACGCATGGAGCCGCAGGCCGAATGCATGCTGGTGCTGGTCGGCGCCACCCCGGAGGGCAGGAAGGAACTGCTCGGGTTTCAGGTCGGCGTGCGGGAGAGTGCGCAGAGCTGGCGCGAACTGCTAGTCGACCTCAAGGCGCGTGGCCTCGTCATCGCCCCCGAGCTGGCCACCGGCGACGGCGCGCTCGGCTTCTGGAAGGCGCTCGAGGCGGTCTCGCCGACGACCCGGCATCAGCGCTGCACCGTGCACAAGACGGCCAATGTGCTCGACAAGCTGCCCAAGTCCGTCCAACCCGCGGCGAAGGCGGATCTGCGCGAGATCTGGACGGCGCCGGACCGTGCGACCGCCGAGACCGCGATCGCCACATTTGCCGAGAAGTATGGGGCCAAATACGACAAGGCGGTCGCCTGCCTGACCAAGGACCGCGATGCGCTGCTGGCCTTCTATGACTTCCCGGCCGAGCACTGGGACCACCTGCGCACGTCCAACCCGATCGAGAGCGTGTTCGCCACCGTCCGGCACCGCACCATCCGCACCAAGGGCGCGCTGTCGCAGGACACCGCCCGGCTGATGGTGTTCAAGCTGGTGATGGCGGCCGCAAAGACCTGGCGCCGGCTGAAAGGTGAAAACCAGTTGCCCAAGGTCGTGCAGGGCGTCACCTTCACCAACGGCGTCGAGGTCACCAACACGCCAGCACAGACCGCCGCCTGAATCACGGCGTCACCCAACTTCCGGCATAGCTCTGCGGTCACAGCGTTCCTCCGTGCTGCGGGCCTCACCACTTTTTTATGCCACGTCCTTCAGCACCGCGTTGTCCAGCATCGCCTCGGCCAGAAGCTTCTTCAGGCGCGAGTTCTCCGCCTCCAAGGTTCGAAGCCGACGGGCCTCGGACACCTCGAGCCCGCCGAACTTCGCCTTCCACTGATAGAACGTCGCCGGGCTGATCCCGTGCTTGCGGCACAGATCCGCCGTCTGCATCCCAGCCTCGTGCTCGCGCAGCACGCCTATGATCTGCTCTTCGGTGAACCTCGACTTCCTCATCCATCCGCCTCCCACTCGGGCGGACTCTACTCAAACCTGGAGGAGATTCAGGGGCTCAGGTCACCGGGAGTCACAGCGTGGCCGTCACGTTCATCAACCACGTCTGGGGCGGCACCGCCTTCCACTGACCGAAATCTCTGCTTGGATGGCGCAACCCTCGACGGCCAACCCGTCCCCGGAGCTCAGGCCGTTCTCTACTCAAACGGAAGTGCACCTTTACGGTAAGCGTCATGTGCGAACTACGGTTGGATCCTGGGTTGGCGGGCGTTGATCAGTTTGCCCCGCAGCACTTCTTGTGTTTGCGTCCTGATCCGCACGGGCAAGGCTCGTTGCGGCCGACTTTGCTGCGACCCGGGATGCTCGGGTTGACCGAGGTGGTGTAGGGCTGGGCGACCCGCCACGAATGGAGGTCATCGACCCAGGTAGGGATCAGATCGGGAGCCATCCTGGTCAGTTCGTCGATTTCCGTCTTGGCCCGACTGCTGGTTCCTTCAGCGATCTCGATCAACGCCTGCAAGCCGGCCAGGGCGGCGCGGGTGCCTCGGTCGGATGCTGCGATGCTGGCCCAGCTCGACGGCCGCAGCGCCATGGCGCGTGCGAACCCTTCGATCCAGATTTCCCACATGGTGTCGTCGTGCCTTGTGTCGACGTCGTAGACCACCTCGTAGCGGCCGCGTCCCGCCAGCAACGCACGTGCCACGGCGTTGTAGTGCGCCATAATGAGCCTACTGATGTCCTTGGCCTGCTGCTCGGTCTCAAAGAGCGGCGCCGGGTCCGTGGCCGCGTTGGCACCCCAGACCTCGGGCAGCCATTCGCTGGGCAGGATAAGCTCGGGGCAGACGAGGATCCCGGCCACGAACCCGTCCAGCGTGCTCGCCAGCATGGGCTCGCCCGGGAGCGCCGAGAGGAGCTCCTCGAGCTTTTCAAGCCGCGCAACGGGATCGATCGGCGTCAGGGGACCATTGCCCAAGGCAGGAGATCGGCGACGCGGTTAACGGGGTGATCTGCGATCCGGGTCAGCACGTGGCGGAGATAAGCTTCAGGATCGCAGCCGTTCAGCTTTGCGGTGGTGATCAAGCTGTAGATGGCGGCAGCCCGTTCGCCCCCGATGTCGGATCCGGCAAAGAGGTAATTCTTGCGCCCGAGCGCCACGGGTCTGATAGCGCGCTCGGCGCTATTGTTGTCGAGGCATGCACGTCCGTCGCGCAGAGGCAAGGTGAGCGCATCGCAGCGCATCAGGCTGTAGCGGATCGCCCCTGCCAGGGCGCTCTTGCCCGGGAGGCGGCTCAGTGTCGCGCTGAACCATTCGTGCAGGCCCTGCATCACCGGGGCCGACCTAACCGAGCTATGCCGGAAGTTGGGTGACGCCGTGATTTAGGCGGCGGTCTGTGCTGGCGTGTTGGTGACCTCGACGCCGTTGGTGAAGGTGACGCCCTGCACGACGTTGGGCAACTGGTTTTCACCTTTCAGCCGGCGCCAGGTCTTTGCGGCCGCCATCACCAGCTTGAACACCATCAGCCGGGCGGTGTCCTGCGACAGCGCGCCCTTGGTGCGGATGGTGCGGTGCCGGACGGTGGCGAACACGCTCTCGATCGGGTTGGACGTGCGCAGGTGGTCCCAGTGCTCGGCCGGGAAGTCATAGAAGGCCAGCAGCGCATCGCGGTCCTTGGTCAGGCAGGCGACCGCCTTGTCGTATTTGGCCCCATACTTCTCGGCAAATGTGGCGATCGCGGTCTCGGCGGTCGCACGGTCCGGCGCCGTCCAGATCTCGCGCAGATCCGCCTTCGCCGCGGGTTGGACGGACTTGGGCAGCTTGTCGAGCACATTGGCCGTCTTGTGCACGGTGCAGCGCTGATGCCGGGTCGTCGGCGAGACCGCCTCGAGCGCCTTCCAGAAGCCGAGCGCGCCGTCGCCGGTGGCCAGCTCGGGGGCGATGACGAGGCCACGCGCCTTGAGGTCGACTAGCAGTTCGCGCCAGCTCTGCGCACTCTCCCGCACGCCGACCTGAAACCCGAGCAGTTCCTTCCTGCCCTCCGGGGTGGCGCCGACCAGCACCAGCATGCATTCGGCCTGCGGCTCCATGCGTGCCTGCAGGTACACGCCATCGGCCCAGATGTAGACGTAGTGCCGGGCCGACAGGTCGCGCCGCTGCCAGCGCGCATACTCGGCCTGCCACTCATCGCGCAGCCGCGCGATCACCGACGGCGACAGGTTCGGGGCGTCCTTGCCCAAAAGCGCCCCGAGCGCCTCCTGGAAGTCGCCCATCGAAACCCCGCGCAGGTAAAGGATGGGCAGCAACGCATCCAGGCTCCGCGTCCGCCGGGCCCAGCGCGGCAGCAGGGCCGAGGTGAACCGGATGCGCTCGGCGCCAGTCTCACCAGCACCGCGGTCCCGCAGCTTCACTCGCTGCACCGCGACCGCACCGATGCCGGTCTGCACCAGGCGTTCCGGACCGTGACCGTGTCGCACAACGCGCTCGCGCCCGTCCGCCAGGCGATGGCCCTTCATCTCGGTCAGGAACGCGTCGGCTTCGGCCTCCACGGCCTGCGCAAGCAATCGGCGAGCGCCGCTCTTACGAACCGCCGTGAGCGGGTCCTCGATGCTGTCGGGCTCACGAAGGCGAACAACGGTGCTACTACTCGTCATGGCGTATCGCTCCTTCGGGAGCTTCAGGCAGGCTTCCACCCACCTCGATACGCCGCCTCTCTCAAATCGCCATCACCAAGGTTCGGTAGCGTCCGCGGTCGTGGTGGAAATCCGCTGACAGCGGCGGTGTAGGCGGAGGTGGTCACCGGATCGGCTGGCTAAGGTGGAGTTGCGAGGCTCCCACCCGAACCGACGAGGACCCGATGACCGAGGAGAGACTACCGTTGGCCGAGCTGATGGCCAAAGCCGGAGACGGCGACTTCCTACGCAGCGTGGCGGAGGCGGTGGTGCAGTTACTGATGGAGACCGACGTGGACGGCCTGATCGGCGCCGGACGACACGAGCGCACCGGCGAGCGCACGACCTATCGCAACGGCTATCGCGATCGCACGCTCGACACGCGGCTGGGTAGCCTGCAGCTCCGGATCCCCAAGCTGCGCCAAGGGAGCTATTTTCCGCCGTTCCTCGAGCCGCGGCGGACGTCGGAGAAGGCCCTGGTCGCCGTCATCCAGGAGGCCTGGATCGGGGGCGTCTCGACCCGGCGGGTCGACGACCTGGTGCAGGCAATGGGGCTGGCGGGCATCAGCAAGAGCACGGTGAGCAAGCTGTGCAAGGATATCGACGACCGGGTGAACGCTTTCCTCGAGCGCCCGCTCGTCGGCGATTGGCCGTATCTCTGGCTGGATGCGACCTACCTCAAGCAGCGTGAAGGCGGGCGCATCACCAGCGTGGCCGCGATAATCGCCGTGGCGGTGAACACCGACGGCAAGCGCGAGATCGTCGGCCTGCATATCGGGCCGTCAGAAGCGGAGACGTTCTGGGCAACGTTCCTCAAGAGCCTGGTCCGACGTGGCCTGCGCGGGACCAAGCTGGTGATCTCGGACGCGCACGAGGGTCTCAAGGCAGCGATCCGCCGCGTTATGGGCTCGGCGTGGCAGCGCTGCAGGGTTCATTGGATGCGCAACGCTCAGGCCTATGTGCCCAAAGGCCAGCAGAACATGGTCGCGGCCGCGCTGCGCCAGGCGTTCATCCATCCCGATCGCCCCTCCGCGAGCCAAGCACTGCGCCATGTCGCTGATCAGCTCCGGAGCAAGTGGCCCAAGCTCGCGGCATTTATCGACGAGAGCGAGACCGATGTGCTGGCCCACATGGATTTTCCGGTCCAGCACCGGGCCAAGCTTCACTCAACCAATCCGCTCGAACGCTTGAACAAGGAGGTCAAACGTCGAGCCGACGTAGTCGGCATATTCCCGAACGAGGGCGCCATCATCCGGCTGATCGGCGCCGTGCTGCTCGAGGCTAACGACGAATGGCAGCTGCAGCACCGCTACATGCAAACCGAGGTCATGGCCGAACTTACACCGCCGCTGATCGACGCCATTCCACCACAGATCGCCACCGTAGCAGCCTGATCAATGGCCACCTCAACTACACCGCAAATTCCACCACGTTGACGGACGTGACCCAAGGTTCGGCCATAGCTCGTGACGGCAGTGCGCGAGGCGCACGGGATGAGCGAGCGGCGGGCGTGCTCACTCCTCGGGGCAGACCGCAGCACGGTCCGCTATCGGTCGACACGGCCCGATGACGGGGCGTTGCGAGCTCGGCTGCGGAGCCTGGCCGCCGAGCGACGGAGGTTCGGCTATCGCCGCCTCGGTTTGCTGCTGGCGCGTGAGGGCCTGCAACCAAACCACAAGAAGCTGCGGCGGCTCTATCGCGAGGAGCGGCTGCAGGTGCGTCGCCGCGGCGGGCGCAAGCGGGCCATCGGCACACGGGCGCCGATGGCGACCCCCGACGGTCCGAACCAGCGCTGGTCGCTCGACTTCGCGTCGGACACGCTGGCGGACGGCCGCCGATTCCGGATCCTGTGCGTGGTCGACGACTTCAGCCGCGAGTGCCTGGCGCTGGTGGCTGATACCTCGCTGTCCGGCAACCGGGTCGCGCGCGAGCTGGACACGATCGGCGCCCGGCGCGGCCTGCCGCTGACGGTGGTAAGCGACAACGGCACCGAGTTGACCGGCACAGCCATCCTGGGCTGGTCGCAGCAGCGTGCGGTGGGCTGGCACTACATTGCACCGGGCAAACCACAGCAGAACGGGTTTGTGGAAAGCTTCAACGGCCGGTTGCGAGATGAGTGTCTGAACGAAGAGGTATTCTCGAGCCTGGCTGAGGCTCGGTTCGTCATCGAGCGTTGGCGATGCGACTACAACCAGGTCCGGCCGCATTCCGCGCACGGCGGGCTGACACCGGAAGCGGCGGCTCGTGCCCACGCGGCCGGTCGGCTGCGTAACTTTGGGAACTCCGCCGCCCGGCCGCTCCCATCCACAACGAACATCAGCTATGAGCCACTCGGGCTCTCACAATGACTGAGGGACTGCAGGGGGGCAGGTCAACGGCGCTCGACCGAACCGAAAAAACACCGTCACGATCGGCGTGACGGCAACCGCGGACTCTATTTCTGACTGGAGGGAGGAAGGGGCTCAGGTCACCGGCGCTCAACGTTTGCGGCACGACGATGGCTTGCGTTTGCCCGGCGGAGTGTGAGGCGGTCACTGTGTAAATGTTATCAACCTGTGTTTCATCTACGCTTAAAGTGAGCTGGGCATCGCCGTTCCAAGCGTCTTCTGAGACAGAAATCACCAACCCGACCGAAGGAGTTGGCGCGGGGGTTGGGTTGGCGCCGGTATCGTGTCATGAGCGCTTTCGGCTCGGACCGTTCCAGAGTAGAGGTTGTAGTCGTAGAGGATCCCGCTCGCGCTGCTTCCGTTGGCGTAGCCGCCCGGCGAGGCCATCATAATGTTGTTCTCGAGCCGGATGTTGGTCCCGCGCTGGGCGGTTATCTGGCCTTCGGCCAAGACGGACTTCTGCTTATCAACGAGGGCACAAGGGAGCAGGCTCAGACCGCAGCTGGACGGCGATGGTGACGGCGCCGAGGCAGCTATGGGCCCCACGCTAACCTACCGCTTTACAAATGGTCGCAAGCTGATCACGGTGCCTTGCTCGTTTAGCTTCCGCGTCGTCCCAAGGTCCTCGGGGCCGACGTCGCCGATGCTGGATTGAAGGCCCTTCCAATACTCGGCGCGTGCGATCGTCGCTTCCTCGTCGGTGAGGAACTCGCAAATATCGTCTGGGACTGACATGATGCACTCCAAGCCCATACCGTCGTGCGTCTCGGACGTGCCGTCGGTAACGAGGCGAATACCGAGCCCGACGTCCTCACCACCGCAGGCCTGGTGAGGCTCGCTGACTGCGATCTTGACCCAGGTTCTCGCCTTCGTTTTGTGGACGATTTCAAGCGGATGCAAATCCAGTCCCGTCACCGAGACGTAGACTGAATTCTCGGTATCGTAGCGCTTTCCCATGGCTGCCGCCCTCCTCAGCTGCCGTGATCTTTCGGTTCCACCTGCGGGCACTCGCGGCATGGTGGCGCCCATATCTCGTCTAGCGCAGAGTCTTGCAAGGTGCTTGTGGCGCGCAACCTATGCGCCGGGTGGACCACGGCAGCCGTCTCCGTAAATAATCCCGCCTTCCGCTTTCATGTTCTGATTTAATCAGGTTGCCGGGACGAGTTCGTGAACAGAATAGGAAAGTTTAACATCTCACACCAGGGCCTCATCCATTTCGCACGTCAGAAAAGCGCGTTTACGCTGCATGATGCCCTATTCGAGACTAGAAATCACCGGCGAGATCGCGTTGGCACATCGGGCCGCGAGCCGCAGCATCGCTGCAAGCACGAGTGAGGCAAGCAGGATCGGAGAGCAAACCAGGCGCATCCCAGCGAAGCCTCCAAAATCGGGGTCGGAGTGCTCACGTTGCGTTGTCTTTAACCGTATGCGTCGCCTGATTGCCACCTCTCCGATGGTGAAACTTGCATACTGGACGAGGCTCGTACGAGATCCTTAAGCAGCTCTTAAGAGCAATCTTCCGAAGCAAGGTTGAGTCCGGGTCCGCCGTGAGCGGCGACGGCGTTGGACGGTTGACGGACAAGCCGCCCATCGTGCAGGAGGCGTTCGCCCGAATTCGGTCTCCAAGCATGTGTCGGGGACGATCCCCCAACCAACCTTCTTTCGAGCCGACCGGATTACCCCCTTATGGAGCGGCCCGCGGCCAGGTACCCCGTCGTTCCTCTCCCCCTCGCGCCGTCAAAGGGCATTACTAACGGACAACCTCCCTTTTTCCTGACTTCGGAAGAACGACATTCTCTGTGCCCATCAAACTGCATGACCGCTGAACCCGAAGAGCCGGTGGAGGAGCTGCTCTGTGTCGGCGGACCGTATGCCGGCCGGCTGACACAGGTGCGGCGGCACGAGATGACGGTCCGAATGCTCGCCCCGACCTCGATCGAGGAACTCGATTTGAGCATTCAGGCAGCCCTCAATGGCGCGCCCAAGTGCGGCGCAATAGCGGTTGGCATCGTCACCTACGAGCGCGTGCCGCTCTGCGAGGCGCGCGCGGGGCAGGGTATCCACCCGGTGACGACCGCCTGCCCGGATTGAGGGCAAAGGGTGATCTTCGCGCCGCTTGTACGAGCGCCGTTAAGATCGGGGACGGGTTTCTGGATGGAGATCATCACCGGCGTTGAGCGCCGGCGGCGGTGGCAGCTTGACGAGAAGCTTCGGATTGTTGCCGAGGTCGATCAGCCCGGCGCATCGTTTGCCGAAGTGGCTCGCCGACATGAGGTCAGCCGCGGATTGCTGTGGAACTGGGAGCTATGGCCGAACCTTGGTGATGGCGATTTGAGAGAGGCGGCGTATCGAGGTGGGTGGAAGCCTGCCTGAAGCTCCCGAAGGAGCGATACGCCATGACGAGTAGTAGCACCGTTGTTCGCCTTCGTGAGCCCGACAGCATCGAGGACCCGCTCACGGCGGTTCGTAAGAGCGGCGCTCGCCGATTGCTTGCGCAGGCCGTGGAGGCCGAAGCCGACGCGTTCCTGACCGAGATGAAGGGCCATCGCCTGGCGGACGGGCGCGAGCGCGTTGTGCGACACGGTCACGGTCCGGAACGCCTGGTGCAGACCGGCATCGGTGCGGTCGCGGTGCAGCGAGTGAAGCTGCGGGACCGCGGTGCTGGTGAGACTGGCGCCGAGCGCATCCGGTTCACCTCGGCCCTGCTGCCGCGCTGGGCCCGGCGGACGCGGAGCCTGGATGCGTTGCTGCCCATCCTTTACCTGCGCGGGGTTTCGATGGGCGACTTCCAGGAGGCGCTCGGGGCGCTTTTGGGCAAGGACGCCCCGAACCTGTCGCCGTCGGTGATCGCGCGGCTGCGCGATGAGTGGCAGGCCGAGTATGCGCGCTGGCAGCGGCGCGACCTGTCGGCCCGGCACTACGTCTACATCTGGGCCGATGGCGTGTACCTGCAGGCACGCATGGAGCCGCAGGCCGAATGCATGCTGGTGCTGGTCGGCGCCACCCCGGAGGGCAGGAAGGAACTGCTCGGGTTTCAGGTCGGCGTGCGGGAGAGTGCGCAGAGCTGGCGCGAACTGCTAGTCGACCTCAAGGCGCGTGGCCTCGTCATCGCCCCCGAGCTGGCCACCGGCGACGGCGCGCTCGGCTTCTGGAAGGCGCTCGAGGCGGTCTCGCCGACGACCCGGCATCAGCGCTGCACCGTGCACAAGACGGCCAATGTGCTCGACAAGCTGCCCAAGTCCGTCCAACCCGCGGCGAAGGCGGATCTGCGCGAGATCTGGACGGCGCCGGACCGTGCGACCGCCGAGACCGCGATCGCCACATTTGCCGAGAAGTATGGGGCCAAATACGACAAGGCGGTCGCCTGCCTGACCAAGGACCGCGATGCGCTGCTGGCCTTCTATGACTTCCCGGCCGAGCACTGGGACCACCTGCGCACGTCCAACCCGATCGAGAGCGTGTTCGCCACCGTCCGGCACCGCACCATCCGCACCAAGGGCGCGCTGTCGCAGGACACCGCCCGGCTGATGGTGTTCAAGCTGGTGATGGCGGCCGCAAAGACCTGGCGCCGGCTGAAAGGTGAAAACCAGTTGCCCAAGGTCGTGCAGGGCGTCACCTTCACCAACGGCGTCGAGGTCACCAACACGCCAGCACAGACCGCCGCCTGAATCACCCTCCCGGCATAGCTCGGACAGTTATCGCTTTTTCTTAGATCGGTGTCGTGCCGAGCCGTTCGGCGATCCGCCTTGCCGTCGTCTCGCGCCGGGCGATCAGCTCGGCGACGCCAGCGCGCGCGGAGGCGAGCACCTCAGGCGCGCTATCAGGCGAACCGCTGTTGAACGGCGGCCCTGGGGCATAGGCCATGTCGAGCTGCATGCGTTGGGCTGCTCGTTCGCCGCGCAGCTCGGCCGCAAGCCGGAGGGCGCCGTCAATTCCCGCGGTGACACCAGCGGCGAACACCCAATCGCCGTCGACTACCACGCGGGCATCCACCGGCGTTGCGCCGAAGAATGGCAGTAGGTGAAACGAAGCCCGGTGGGTGGTCGCGCGCCGGCCCACGAGAAGGCCCGCCGCCCCAAGCAGTAGGGCCCCCGTGCAGACCGAGAAGACCCGAGCGCTGGCTGCCTGGCACCGCAGCCACCCAAGCACCGCCTCGTTCGCCATTAGCGCCTCCTGTCCACGGCCGCCAGGAACGTGGAGTGTTGATGCTCGCTGAGATCTGACCCGGCGTTTTCATCGAGAATTGACCCGGCTTGCGATATCTCCCGCGTGCTGCGGGCGTGGGTCAAGCGGGCGTTTTGGTCCTCCTGTTCTTTCCGTCGGCCGAGCTGTTCCTGAACCTGAAACTGTCGTTGCCGGTTTCCAGGATGTGGCAGTGATGGGTGAGCCGGTCGAGCAGCGCGGTGGTCATCTTGGTGTCGCCGAACACGTTGCCCCACTCGCTGAAGCTCAGGTTGGTGGTGATGACGACGCTGGTCCGCTCGTAGAGCTTGCTGAGCAGGTGGAACAGCAGCGCGCCGCCCGAGGAGCTGAACGGCAGGTAACCGAGCTCGTCGAGGATCACGAGGTCGAGGCGGAGCAGGCGTTCGGCAAGTTGCCCGGCCTTGTTGCCGGTCTTCTCCTGCTCGAGCGCGTTGACCAGGTCGACCGTGGAAAAGAACCGGACCTTCTTGCGGCCGTGCTCGATGGCCTGGACACCGAGCGCCGTGGCAAGGTGGGTTTTGCCGGTGCCCGGGCCCGCCGATGAGCACGACGTTGTCGGCGCGATCGGTGAACTCGCCCCGGTGCAGCTGCCGGACCGTGGCCTCGTTGACCTCGCTGGCGGCGAATTCGAAGCTGGCCAGGTCCTTGTAGGCGGGGAACCGGGCCGACTTGGTCTGGTAGGCGATCGAGCGCACCTCGCGCTCGGCCAGCTCGGCCTTGAGCAGCTGGGACAGGAGTGGGCACGGCCGCCTCGAACGCCGGTGCGCCTTGCTCCACCAGCTCGCCCACTGCCTGGGCCATGCCGAACATCTTCAGCCCGCGCAGCATGACCACGAGGGCGGCGCTGGCGGGATCATGACGCATGGCGCATCTCCCGATCCCGCAGCGCGTCGTAGCGCTCGATGTCGGCTCTCGGCTCCTCGGCCAGCGCGAGAGCCTGCGGCGCCTCGATGACCGCGGCCGCGCTCTTGCCGTCCACCAGGCGGTGCAGGACGTTGAGGACGTGGGTTTTGGTGGCGACACCCTCCTCGAGGGCCAGCTCTACGGCGCACAGCACCGCCTGCTCGTCGTGCTGCAGCACGAGGGCGAGGATATCCACCATCTCCCGCTCGCCCCCGGGTCGTCGCAGCAGCTGGGCCTGGAGCTCGCGGAACGCCTCCGGCATCTCGGCAAACGGCGCGCCGTTGCGCAGGGCACCCGGCTTGCGCTGGATCACCGCCAGGTAGTGCCGCCAGTCGTAGACGGTGCGGCGCGGAACGTCGTGCGAGCGCTCGACGATGCGGGTGTGCTCGCACAAGACTTGGCCCTCGGCCACCACGACCAGCCGGTCGGGGTAGACCCGCAGGCTGACCGGCCGGTTAGCGAACGATGCCGGAACGCTGTAGCGGTTGGCCTCGAAGTGCACGAGGCAGGTCGGCGAGACCCGCTTGGTGTGCTCGACGAACCCGTCGAACGCCCGTCCCAGCGGCATCAGGCTCGCCCGCTCCTGGGCATGCACGTCAGCGACGCTGCCCGGTAGCACCCCGTGGGCCACTTCGGCCCAACGCTCGATGCAGCGTGCCTCAAGCCAGGCGTTGAGGGAGGGCAGGTCCCCGAAGCTCGGCATGGCCTGCCAGATCTGCCGCCGGGCGTCCTGCACGTTTTTCTCGACTTGGCCCTTCTCCCAACCTGATGCCGGGCTGCAGAACGTCGCCTCGAACAGGTAGTGGCTGGCCATGGCCGCGAAGCGCGCGTTGACCTGCCGTCTCTTGCCCGTGCCGACGCGATCGACGCGGTGCGCAGTCGACGCGAGGGCGCATGTTGTCGAAGATGCCGCGACGCGGAACCCCGCCCAGCACGCGGAAGGCCTCGGCCAAGGCGTCGAACAGCATCTCGTGGGTTTGTAGCTTGTAGGCCCGGATCACGAAGGCCCGGCTATGTGCCAGCTTGGTGTGCGCCGCCTGCAGCTTGACCCGCTTGCCTGCGATCGTCGCCCAGTCCTCGCTCCAGTCGAACTGGAACGCCTCGCCGGGCTGGAAGGCGAGTGGCACAAACACGCCCCGCCCAGTCGACTTCTGGGCGATCTCCCGCCCCGCGCGCCACTGGCGGACGAAGGCGGTCACCCGGGCGTAGGAACCATCATAGCCCAGGGCGACCAGGTCCGCGTGGAACTGGCGCGCCGTCCGACGCACCTTGCGGCCCTTGCCCGCCTCGACCCGCAGCCACTGCGACAGCTTGTCAGCGAACGGATCCAGGCGGCTCCGGCGCTCGGGCACCTTGAACCTCACCTCAACCGCGTCCGAGCGCAGATACTTGCGGATGGTGTTCCGCGACAGGCCCGTGCGCCGCTCGATCTCACGGATCGAAATCTGATCCCGGTGATGCCACCGGCGAATGACGCTCAACAACTCCATGTCGATCACTCCGGTAACCCCGACCGTTCGGTCAGGGACGTGGTCAGACACGGGTCATTTCTCGGCGAAAACTCAGACCCTCTCCGGGTCAGATCTCAATGCAACTCAACAGTCTCGGCGTTTCCTTGGCAGGGCTGGGTGCTGCTGGCCCGGGCTTGTTGGCACTGTCCGGTGCCGCGCTCTGATTGCCGACGATCCTCGTCGGGCTACTCTTTGGCCTAAAGCATCGCACGTTTATTAGGACGCATACCCGGCAGCTCTGAAGTAGTTCTGGCACTCGGTTGGCTGAAATAAGCCGCAGACCTTTCCGAGTGCCGCGATCAAGGTTTCGGGGAGCCTCGCGGCAGCAGCGCGCAGGTGGGCCTTGAGCTTGGCGAACGCCATCTCGATCGGGTTGAGGTCAGGCGAGTATTGCGGAAGGAACAGCATGCGCGCGCCGCATGCATGGATGGCGACCTCGGCCTGTGCGCTCTTGTGAACCGAGAGGTTGTCCAAGATGACGATGTCGCCCGGCCGAAGTGTCGGCACGAGCTGGGTTTGGACGTAGAGGTCGAAGGCGGCACGGTTCATCGCACCCGGGATCACCCAGGGTGCGGTCAGTCCCTCAGCGCGCAGGCCGGCGATGAAGGTCTGCGTGCCCCATTTCGCATAGGGCGCCTTGGCCTTCAGCGCCGACCGCGAACCGCGCGCCCGCGCAGCCGTGTCATCTTGGTCGAAACCGCGGTTTCATCGATGAACACCAGCCGCTGCGGGCGTTGGCTCAGCCAAGGCAGGATCCAGCGGAACCAGCGTCGCCGGCGCTTGGCGACGTCGGCGCGCTCGACCTCCTGCGCGGTCAACGCTTTTTTTATATGTCCAGCCTGCCTGGCAGAGCAGCCGCGACAATGAACTCGGCCGCACCGTGACGCCATAGCTGCGCTGCAGCCGCTCGGCCAGTTCCGGCATGGTGATGTCGGGCGTTGCCGTCACCCAGTCGATCAGCGCCGCCTTGAACCGCTCGAGCTTGCCGCTGCCGGGTCGACGCCCACGGCGCCCGGGTGCTGCCGAGCCGGTTTCGCGCACCCGCCCCAGCAGCTTGACGGCGCAGCTCGCGCTCACACCAAACCGAGCCGCCGCCGCGCGCCGCGACGACCCGGCCTGCACCGCCGCGACCAGCCGCGTGCGCAAATCCATCGAAATCAATTTCGCCATGGCCACACCTCCAGCCACGGTAAATCAGATCACGCCCGCGTCGGTAAAGCCGATTCGCATTTCAGGCGCGCCGCTCTAATCGTCCTGCTCGGACTCGTGCTGGACGCTGCCGGAACGGGCTCCGCGGCGGTGTTCAGGCGCGGATACGGCAAAGCCTTTCCAGCGAGCGCGGCGGTGTCATCGCTCCCGGAATCAGTTGTCCCCTGAGTTCCCGATTAGCCGGGCGGATTTCTGCCGCTCAGCATAGCTTCCTCGTCGGTCGATTTGCCCGTGCAGTGAGCACCCGTCCCGAAGTTCGAGCGCGGGCGCGATAGAGCAGCCGGCCGGTGCTCCGACAAGCCGCTCCTATAGTGCGGGGCAGTGTCGAATAGGGGACGCCGCTGTCCCATGCTGCGACCAGGGCGGCCTCGGCGGTCTCTTCATCAAGCATGTCGAATATATTGCCGAGCGGCGCACCGCCAAATCCGAGTGGGCCGGAGGGGCGAAGTGAGTGATGGGCACGTCCTTTTGGGTCATCAGCTGCGGACGGGTCGGCGCAGGGCCATGAGACACTCGACCTAGCCGGAACACGCCAGCACCGGCTCGCCGAGGACGTCCATCACCGGCGCGACCCCGAGCCCGGGCGCCTGGGACGCTGTCATTGTCCCCTGGGCACGTTGGGGCGCGCCGTCCGCGATCGAGCGCGTAACGTAGCTGTTAAAGTCGGTCGCCGAGAACCGGAACGCCTCGGGCGTGCTCTGGGCGAGGTGCGCGATCGCCGCCGTGACGATGTCCCCGCCCCAGCTGTCCTCGATCGTCATGGCGATGCCCATCGAGACGCACAGATCGCGCGCTTGTCGGGCGGCGGTCAGCCCGCCGAGCTTGCTGAGCTTCAGATTCACAACGTCCATGGCCGCATCCGCATGAGCGCGCAGCAGCATCCCGACGCTGTCGACGAACTCGTCCAGCACGAAGGGATGGTCGGTATGCCGCCGAACCGACAGGCACTCTTCGTAAGCCAGGCAGGGCTGCTCGATATAGACGTCGAGTTCGGCGAGCGCGCGTACGACCCGCAGGGCCTGGTGCGGCAGCCAGCCGGTGTTCGCGTCGGCGACCAGCACGTCCCCCGGCTCCAGCGCTCCCCGGACCGCGCGGATCCGCGCGATGTCCGCGTCCGGATCGCCTCCCACCTTCAGCTGGAACTTGCGGTAGCCCTCCGCGCGGTACGCGGAGACCTTCTCCGCCATGCGTTCCGGTGCCTCCTGGGAGATCGCGCGGTAGAGCTCGACGCAATCGCCGAACCGACCGCCGAGCAGCACGCATACCGGGAGGCCGCAGGCCTGCCCCAGCAGATCCCAGCACGCGATGTCGATCGCGGATTTGACGTAGGCGTGCCCTTTGAGCCGGCTCTCCATCAGCCGATTCAGGCGGACGACCTCACGGGGGTCCTCGCCGATCAGGTGCGGGCCCAGTTCGAGCAGCCCGGCGCGCACGCCCGCACCATAGGCGGGGAGGTAGGCCGGACCGAGCGGGCAGACCTCACCATACCCGACGAGGCCCTGATCCGTCTCGATCCGCACCACGGTGCTGTCGAAGACCGATACGCTCTTGCCGCCCGACCAGTTGTAGCTGCCCTCCTTGAGCGGGAGATCCACTTTGTAGGCCACCAATCGCGTGATACGCATCGTCTCTCGCCGTTTGACGGTCCGGGAAGGTAACGCCTACGATCCCGCCCGGCCAAGGACGACGCAATGCACCGCAAGGATGCAGCCGCCGAGCAACGGCACGACGTCGCCCTGCGGGACAAGTCGCACAGGGGAGGACGGGGATGGTGAACGGATCCTGGCTTAGGCTCACGCTTCGGGCGGCCTTCGGCGCCGCTTGGATCGCCGGCGCCGCCGCGCACGCTGCCGACATCCAGGTGGGCGTGATGGTCCCGACCAGCGGCTCCGAGGCCACCTATGGCAAGGACATGGAGAACGCCATCCGCCTCGCTGCCGACCAGCTCAACGCAAACGGCGGCGTGCTCGGCCGCAAGTTCGCCACCAACACCCAGGACGACGCCTGCGATCCGCAGCAGGCCGTCAACGCCGCCAGCAAACTCGTGTCGCAGAACGTGGACGCGGCTGTGGGCGGCTACTGCTCCGGCGCCACCCTGCCGACGCTGAAGATCTACGGCGACGCCGGGATCCCGATCGTCATCCCTGCTGCGAACTCGACCAAGCTGATCGGGGTCAGCCCGACCGTGTTCATGATCAACAGCACAGGGAACGACCAGGTCAGCACCGCCGTGCAGTTCTTCAAGTCGAAGGGCATCAAGCGCCTCGCCGTCGTCAATGAAGGCGACGCCTACTCCGCGGATCTGGCCAATCTCACCCGTACCCAATGGACCAAGGATGGCGGCGACGTCGTTGCGTTCGAGGTGATCAACAAGGGCGAGCAGGACTACTCGTCCCTGGTCACCCGGCTTAAGTCGCAAAACCCGGACGCGGTGTTCTGGACCGCGTACTACGCGGACGGCGCACTGCTCCTGAAGCAGCTGCGGCAGAGCGGCTACAGCAAGATGATCGCGCTCGGTGACGGCAACAATTCGCCCAAGCTGTTCGAGATCGCCGGGCGCGCGGCCGAGGGTGTCTTCTGCTTCTCGAACCCGACGGTCGAGTTCCTGCCCGGCGCCAAGGCGTTCGCGGACGAGTACCAAAAGCGTTTCGGCCAGGCTCCCGGGCCCTACTCCGCGCTGTCCTATGATGGGATGAACCTGCTCGCTGATGCCATCCGCCGCGCCGGCAGCACCGACAAAGCCAAGATCGTGGCCGCGCTCAAGGCGACGAAGGACTTCAAGGGTATCTCCGGCCCGATCTCGTTCACCCCGGAGAATACGCTGGCCCGCAGCAACTTCGTCATCCTGGAAGGCAAGGGCGGCCACTGGATCCTGTCCAAGGGCGCGAGCTGACCGGCGGCTTGGGGGCCCGCGCGCGGGGCGGATGAACACGGGTCATCCGCTCCGCGCGCCGGCATGAGCGCGGCAGGGCTGCCCTTCGCCACCGCGCCCGCGCCCGACCCGGCGACGAGCTGATGTCACTGCTCGAAATCCTGCTCCAGCAGGCGGTGAACGGCCTGATCCTGGGGTCGTTCTACGCTCTCGTGGCCCTCGGCTACACGATGGTCTACGGGATCATCAAGCTGCTAAACTTCGCGCATGGCGACGTCTACATGGTCGGCGCCTTCGTCGGCTGGGCGGCGCTGTCATGGCTTGCCGGGCCACTCGGGGCCGGCTGGATCGGGATCATGGTCGCCATGGTGCTGAGCATGGCCGCCGCCGGCACGCTCGGCCTGGTCATCGAGCGCGTCGCCTACCGGCCGATGCTCGCCGCCCCGCGCCTGTCGATCCTGATTACCGCGCTCGCCGTCTCGATGGTGCTCAGCAACGGGGCGCTGTCGATCACCGGCGGGCAATACGAGGCGTTCAACACGGATCTCGGCTTCGAGGGCATCGACCTCGGCGAGGTCCACGTCACCTGGACCCAGCTCGTCTTGGTCGCCGCCTCGCTGCTCCTGATGGCGGGCATGCAGGTCTTCATCTCCCGGACCATGTACGGAAAGGCGATGCGCGCCATCGCCATCGATCAGGATGCGTGCCGGCTGATGGGCATCGACGTGAACCGGATGATCGCCCTCACTTTCTTCGTCGGCTCCGCGCTGGCCGCCGCCGCGGGCGTGATGGCAGGCGCCTATTACGGCAGCATCTCGTATTTCATGGGGTTCCTGATCGGGCTGAAGGCCTTCACCGCCGCGGTGATCGGCGGGATCGGCAGCATTCCCGGCGCGATGCTGGGCGGTCTGCTGCTCGGGCTCCTCGAGGCTTTCGGAACCCAAATCCCGGCGATCGGCAGCGAGTGGAAGGACGTGTTCGTCTTCGCCATCCTGATCCTGCTGCTCGTGTTCAAGCCGACCGGCCTGCTCGGCCGGCCGGAAGTGGAACGGATGTAGGTGCCGCCGCTAGCGACGAAGATGCCCGTGGCGTTCAACACGCGTCCCGCCCGGGTCCTGCTCGCCCTACGCCGGCCTCGGCGTGGCCGCCGCCGTGCCCGCGTTTGCCGACAGCTACATGCTGGAGGTGCTGACGAACACATGGCTCTACGTCGTGCTCTGCCTGGGTCTCAACATCGTGGTCGGCTACGCCGGGCTGCTCGACCTCGGCTACGCGGCCTTCTTTGCGGTTGGCGCCTATACGACCGGTGTCCTCACCACCCGGCTCGGCCTCGGGTTCTGGGAGAGTATCCCGGCCGCGATCGTCTGCGCGATGGTCGCCGGGATCGTAATCGGAGCGCCCACCTTGCGGCTGCGGAGCGACTACCTGGCCATCGTGACCCTTGGCTTCGGCGAAATGGTGCGCATCGCCGCCCGCAACCTGTCGATCACCGGCGGCGCGAGCGGGCTGGTCGGCATCCCCCGCCCTTCACCGTTCGGGTCGGCCTTGGACCGGGTCGGCCAGTTCTACTACGTGTTCCTCGGCCTCGCCGCGCTGGCCTGGCTGGTCTC
Organism: uncultured Alphaproteobacteria bacterium; assembly: GCA_963708585.1. Classification (GTDB taxonomy): domain Bacteria; phylum Pseudomonadota; class Alphaproteobacteria; order Acetobacterales; family Acetobacteraceae; genus JAVVHH01. The sequence continues at coordinate 154,191 of CAVPSW010000005.1, forward strand.
CGCGCGGGTGGAGAACTCACGCATCGGCCGCGCCTGGAAGTACGTCCGGTATGACGAGGATGCAGCGGAGGCGATGGGCATCGACCGGGTCGCGGTCAAGCTCTACGCCTATGTCCTCGGCGCCGTGTTCGCCGCCATAGCGGGCTGCTTCTACGCGGCGCGCATGACCGCGATCTCCCCCGAAACTTTCAGCTTCGCGCAGTCCGTGCTGATCCTGCTCGGGGTGGTTCTGGGCGGCATGGGCAAGATCCCCGGGGTCGCCCTCGGTGCGTTCGTGCTGACCGTGTTCCCCGAAGTATTTCGCGACCTCGGCTCTATGCGCATGCTCGTGTTCGCGATCGTGCTGCTGCTCCTCATGCTGTTCCGCCCGCACGGGCTCTGGCCGGACCGCCGGGCTTGAGCGAGACGAGGTTGCTGGACGTCGCCGGCCTGGACCTGCGCTTCGGCGGGCTGCACGTGCTGCGCGACCTCAGCTTCGGCGTGGCTCCCGGCTCGATCACCAGCCTCATCGGGCCGAACGGGGCGGGAAAGACGTCCGTCTTCAACTGTCTAACCGGGTTCTACCGCCCCAAGGCCGGCCGCGTGACCTTACTTGGCCGGCCCACGAACGGGCTTGCGCCGCACCGTATCACCAGTATGGGGCTCGCCCGCACCTTCCAGAACCTGCGCCTGTTCGGGGGCATGACTGCGCTGGAGAACGTCATGTCCGGCCAGCACTGCCGGACCCACGCGGGCGTGCTGGCGGCCATCCTGGGCCTGCCCGCGCAGCGCATTGAGGAGGAGGGGATCCGGCGCGCGGCCGAGCGCTGCCTCGAATTCGTGGGCATCGCGCACCATCGGGACCGCTTGGCCGGCACGCTCTCGTATGGCGACCAGCGCCGGGTCGAATGGGCCCGGGCGTTGGCCACGCAGCCACGGCTTTTGCTGCTGGACGAGCCCGCCTCCGGGCTGAACTCCGACGAGAAGGTAAGGCTCATAGACCTAATCCGGCGTGTACGGGACGAGTTGGGAATAACCATTCTGCTGATCGAGCACGACATGGGGCTGGTCATGCGCGTCTCCGAGACGATCGTCGTGCTTGACCACGGCCAGAAGATCGCGGAGGGAAATGCGCAGACGGTCCAGGCCGATCCGCGGGTGATCGAGGCCTATCTCGGCGGGGATGACGAGGCGTGACCGAGACCATCCTCCGCCTCGAGGGCGTGGACGCGCGCTATGGCCCTATCCAGGCCCTGCACGGGATCGATCTTGCGGTGCGCGAGGGCCAGGTGGTCGCGCTCGTCGGGGCGAACGGCGCCGGCAAGAGTACCACGTTGCGCACCATCACCCGTCTCGTGCCCTGCGCCGCCGGGCGCATCACGTTCCTGGGCCAGGACATCACCCGTCTGCCCGCGCACGCCCTGCCGCATCTTGGGCTAAGCCACGTTCCGGAAGGAAGGCGGATCTTCAAGGGAATGACGGTGCGCGAGAACCTCGAGCTCGGCTCCTTCACCGTGGCCGATCCTGCCGAGCGCGCACGGCGGCTGGAGCACGTGTTCGGTCTCTTCCCCATCCTGCATCAACGCGAGCGGCGCCACGCCTCCACCCTGTCCGGCGGCGAGCAGCAGATGCTGGCGATCGGCCGCGCGCTGATGGCCTCGCCTCGGCTTCTCCTGCTGGACGAGCCCTCGATGGGCCTTGCCCCGCTGCTCGTCCGCGAGATCATGCGCATCATCAAGCGACTGAACGAGGCCGGGACGACGATCCTGCTGGTAGAACAGAACACGAAGGTTGCGCTGCGCCTGGCTGCCTATGGCTACGTTCTGGAGACCGGGCGCGTGACCCTGCACGGCCCCGCCGCGGAGCTCGAGAAGAACAGCGTCGTCACGAAAGCCTATCTGGGCGTTTGATCAGCGAAACGCCCCCCGACCCCTTTTGTGGCCGAGTCAGTGGGCCATCGTACCTATGGCCGAGCTCGAACGTCGGCTGTGCGCCACATCAAGCCGTTCAGCCGAGCTTGGCGCCTGACGGTAACAGTCATTTGGACGTAAGCGTCAGCCCGCCGACTTGGGTGATTTTGCGACTGTTCTGCATTGGGAGTGCAATCGCTGTAGCGATGGCGATGATCATTATCCCGACGACGAGGATCGCTCGACCGCGCGTTATCCTTGGTAGGATTGGAGCCGGTCTGCGGCTAGGGGACCTTGGCGGCGGTGCTGACGCGGCTCACCGACTACGGGATGGACCCGCTCACCGCGCTGGCCCGCCCGCGGTTCCTGCTCGGCCAAAGTGTCTCGGACGCCCGCGATAGCCTCAAGCTGGAGCGCGACGCGGGCGAGGCGGTGTTTGCGGCCTTCCGCGCCAAACGCCACGAAATCAGTCCGATCCCCGCGCGGAGCCGGCTAGCCGGGCACTCGGGCACAATCCGCATCGAGAGCGACGGCAATTTGCTGGGCGCCCATGATCGCGCAGCGACGGGATCGCGCTAGGCCTATAGCGGGTGCGTTGCGGTGTGCGGCCCGGCCCGGCCATCATCCCCGATCCCCACCTCGACCTCCGCATGGTGCGAGGCCAGCTTCGCGTTCAGCCAGGCGTAGACCGGCCCAAGCCCGTTCATAAGGACGACGGCCAGCAGCGATGCATACGGGTCATGCGGAACCGGTCCGAAGCCCCCGAACATGGTCGCGAAATAAGAGGCGAAGCCGAAGAACATACCTGGAATGAAGCTCAGTGCCGGAATGCGGCCGAGGGCCATCATGCTGCCGTTCAGGCAGAACAGGATCACGCACTGGGCGAACAAAAAGGCGCAGCCTTGCAGATGCTGGGACGCGAACTGAAAGCACAGCACGATGAGGAAGGCGAACAGAGAGCCGATCGGCATTGTCGGCCAGATCCGGCGCAGCACGGCCCGGCTGGGCCCTCCCGCGGCGAAGGTGCCCGCCCATCCGATGAAAATGGCCCAGGGCGGCAGATTGTAGGGCGGCATCGAGATGAAGATCGTCGTTACCGCGAGCACTGATGCGACGATCTCGGCGGGTGGCTTTTTCACTGAAGTTCTCCTCGGCATCGTTCGGTCAGGGATGGGCGCCGGCGCAATCGCGGCAGATCTCGCTCGAGTAGGTCGCGACCACGGTCACCTTGCCCCGCTTGATCACCCAGAGCCGCGGTGGGATGTCCAGCAACGCATCCGCGACGGCATACGTGTCGAGGATAACAAGGTCGGCATTCTTGCCGACCGCGATCCCGTAATCCCGATCGAGGCCTATAGCCTGCGCGGCGTTGTGCGTCCCCATCCGGAGGATGTCGGCCTGATGCTCCGGCGTGCCGAACTGGACGAGATGGGCGAGGAGGTTGCCGATCTGCAGCGGGTCGGCCTTACCGAATGGCGTGAACGCGTTGCGGATGTTGTTGGACGAATAGGCCACGTTCACGTGCGCCGCGTGCAGAGCCCGCACGGGCGTGAGGCCCCGCCGCGGGCTCGCCACGTCTCGGCGTCCACCGAGGTAAGTGTCCGTCGCGGGCAGCGTGACGATGCTGATCCGAGCTTCGTGCAGGAGATCGATCACCGGCTTGGCCTCCTCCGGCGCGAGTGCGCCGAGGCTCGTGACGTGCCCCAATGCGACCCGGCCCTGGTAGCCGGTCTCGATTGTCTTCCGCGCGATGTAGCTCCGCCGCGGCGAAGCGCTGGTTGCTTGTGTCGTCCGCGAAATCCGCGTGCATGTCGATTGGCAGGCCGTATTGCTGTGCGATCTCGAACACCAGGTCGATATGGCCTCGCGTGTCGTCCCAGCTGAGCTCGTTGTAAGGGCAGCCGCCCGACGACATCGGCGCCGAGCCGGATTGCCTCGTGCATCAGCTCGAGCGTGCCGAGCGTCTTCAGGATGCCCTCTTGCGGAAAGGCGACGATCTGCAGGTCGAGCAGGCGCCGCGTATTCCTGCTTAAGCTCCAGCGCCGTCTCGACGCCGATGAGGTTCTGAATTGGGTCCACGTCCGGGTGCGCCCGGATCGCCGTCGTCCCGTTCCTGATCGCCATGTCGAGGACACGGCGCGAGCGCTCGAGCACGTCGTGGCGTTCCTGTTTGGACTTGAGTATGCCGGTCACACGGATCGCCTCCTCGAGCGTTCCGGATCTGGCGGGCATGCGCCGATGCAGGAAGGCCTTGTCGAGGTGCAGATGCGGCTCGACGAACCCCGGCAGCACCGCCCGTCCACCCGCGTCGATGACCGTCTCCGCCGGCGACGTCGATGCCCGCTTCGATCGCGGCGATCCTTCCGTTCTCGACCCCGATATCCACGAGAGGCTCGTCGTCGTGGACGCGCGCGTGCCGTATGAGCAAATCCACGCTGTTCCCCTCCGGCGGCTCGCCTGTCCCCGTTCCGTGCGGTTACGATGGCGGACGCACCCCATGTTAGTTTGCACGACGGTTTTGCGGACGCAACCGAATTGGAATCGGGCGCGGCGGCCCACCGTGGGTGTCGCTGCGGAGGCGGACGACTATCGGCCAGCTTCGGTCAGCCACGTCATGTTGTGGGGGTCCGGCGCGTCCACTGCGAAAAGCAGCAGCGAGGCCCTCGGCGCCTCCGCTGATGGTCGATGATGATGGCGTCGGAAGCCGATTCGCATGTCCCGCCGCAGGCGAGGAACTCTGGTCTGAGCGCCCGGCGCAAGTGCGTACGACGCAGTCAGGACCCTCTGCGCTGCCGCGGGTTGGCTGATGGCTCTCCTTCCGCCAGCTCGATCCAAGTCGGGGCGTGGTCGCTGGACTTCTCCCAGCCCCGCACGTCGCGATCGACGCCGGCTGCCGTGAGGCGACCGGCTAGCGCTGGGCTCAGCAGCAGATGATCGATGCGAAGCCCGGCATCCCGGGCGTACGCGTTCCGGAAGTAATCCCAGAAGGTGTAGATGCGCGCGCCGGGGTGAAGCGATCGCAACGCATCCGTCCAGCCTTGGGAGACCAGGCGAGCATAGGCCTGGCGCACCTCCGGCCGGAATAGTGCGTCGTCAACCCAGCGCTCCGGCTTGTAGACGTCCAGGTCCGTCGGCATGACGTTGTAGTCCCCGGCCAGCACGACAGGAGCATTGGTTGCGAGAAGCTCGGCGGCGCGCTTGGTCAAACGGTCGAACCACCGCAGCTTGTAGTCGAACTTTGGGCCGGGTGCGGGATTGCCGTTCGGGAGATAAAGGCAGCCCACGATCAGGCCGCCTACCGCGGCCTCGAGGTATCGGCTTTGCGCGTCGTCCGGATCACCCGGAAGACCACGCTGTGTTTCGACCGGGTCTTCCCCGCGAGCGAGGATGGCGACTCCGTTCCAACTCTTCTGGCCGTTCCAGATGGCGCCATAGCCAGCGTCGCGGATCGCCCCCTGCGGAAAGTTGTCCTGCGGGGCCTTCAGTTCCTGCAGGCAGACAATCGTCGGGGCAGCCTCTTCAAGCCATCGAAGTATGACCGGCAGCCTGCCGTTCACACCGTTGACATTGTAAGTGGCAATTTTCATGACTGGCAGCTTTGGTAGAACGTGGTTGGCATCTGGTCACCTTCGGTCGGGTCCACCTCGCGTCCCTGCTGACGTGCCGGGCCGTTGCGGCGGCGCTGCCCGTGGCCAAGTTTCACGGCATCGGTCCGGTCACCGCGCGCAAGATGCAGGCGCTGGGCATCGAGACCGGGGCCGACCTTCGCGATACGGCGCCCTCCCTCTTGCTCCAGCATTTCGGCAGCTCGGCGGCTTGGTTTCAGGCGATCGCGAATGGGGAGGACGACCGTCCGGTCCTTCCCGACCGCCCCCGCAAGTCATGCGGCGCGGAAACCACCTACCAGCAGGATCTGACGCAACCCGGCCAGATCGAGGCCGGGGTGCTGTCGATTGCCGACGAGGTTTGGACTGGTGCGAGAAGGCCAGCATGTTCGGCCGGACGGTGACCGTGAAGGTCAAGTTCGCCGACTTTCAGCAACGCACGCGTAGCCGCAGCTTCTCAGCGCCGGTAGGCCGGCAGGACCGACTGCGGCAGGCCAGCGCGGAGCTGATCCGAACCCTGTTGCCACCGGTCAAAGGCGTCCGGCTGCTCGGGGTTACCGTGTCCAACTTCGACGATGGCGGACGAACTCTGCCGCTCTTCGATAGGGCGACGCCGGTCGTCGCTTCACTGGCGGACGCTCCATAATGGCGCACCGCGCCGGCAGCGCCGAGCTCCCGCTTCACGGCGGGCGTGTGCCCAAGTGGCTGGGCGAGCGCATGACCCGGCTCGGCGCCGTAATCAGCGAAGCGATCGTGCACGAGTACGGCCGGGACGAGCTGCTCCGTCGGCTGGCGCATCCGTTCTGGTTCCAGTCCTTCGGCGCCGTGATGGGCATGGACTGGCATTCGTCCGGCATCACCACCAGCGTCCTCGGCGCGCTCAAGCGCGGCCTGAACCCGCTCGCCGGCGAGCTCGGCATCCATGTCTGCGGCGGCCGCGGCAAGCACTCGCGACAGACCCCGCACGAGCTGGTGTCGATCGGCGACCAGGTCGGGTTCGATGGCGCCCACCTGGCCCAGGCCAGCCGGCTCGTGGCCAAGGTTGACAGCGCCGCCGTGCAGGACGGTTTCGACTTGTACCTGCATGGCTTCGTGGTCACCGATGACGGCAGCTGGGTTGTGGTGCAGCAGGGCATGAACGGCGATCGCCGTCAGGCCCGGCGCTACCACTGGCTCTCGGAAGGGCTGCAGAGTTTCGTGGACCAGCCGCATGCCGCCATCGACGGTGCCGACCAGGGCGTCATCGTGAACCTTACCGATCGCCGCGCCGAAGCCTCGCGCCGGCGCCAGCTCGAGCTGCTGGGCACGCTTGGCCCGGACGGTGTTGCGGAACAGTTGGCAAGGCTCGCCCCGAGGCCGGAACCCGCCGAACCGAATGAAGCCCAGGCCCTGTTGCCGCACCTGGTCATGCCGGCGCACCACGAGGTCCGCCCCGAGGACGTCATCGCGCGGCGGCTCCACGGCACCCTCGCCGCCGCGGCCGAACGCGGGCCCGCCGATTTCAGCCAACTGCTTCTCGTGCCCGGGATCGGCGCACGGACGGTCCGGGCCTTGGCGATGGTCGCCGAGGTGGTGCATGGAACGCCATACCGCTTCAGCGACCCCGCCCGTTTCTCGCTGGCGCATGGCGGCAAGGACCGGCATCCCTACCCGGTGCCGCTCAAGGTCTATGACCGAACCATCGCCGTGATGAAGTCAGCCGTTGTGAAGGCCAGGCTTGGGCATAGCGATGAGCTGGCGGCTCTCAAGCGGCTCGATGCTGAGGCACGTCGGCTGGAACGATACGTGTCGGGCCCGTCCGTTCCGGCCGTCATGGAAGAGGAACGCCACCGCTCGCACTAATACGGCGGCCACAGCGTATTCGGGATCGAGCCACCACCGCCTGAGTCCGCATGGACAGGGATTGCCAAGTGACCTGATCCGCCGGCGAGGGCTTGGTCGGTTCCGAAAGCTCGTTCGGAGGCTGGCGCTCAAACAAGAGCGGGGCTGATCGGCTGGCCCGCTCTCGGGGTTTGATCAGCAACCAACTCGTGCTCGGCCCAGCCGAGAGCAGGCGCTGCGGTCGCGGCTGAATTTCGGTCCGGTCGTCGTTGACGGCCGAAGCAGAATGGCTTCCTCCCGGGGCGGTGCACGACGGCATGGCCCGGTCCTGGACAACCTATGCGCAAGGAGAACCTTCCGATGAGCGAACTGCTCTGGACATGCGAGAGCGGGAGCGTCTTCTGTTCGGAGATCGACGGCATCCGGCTGACCGTCGTCCGCGCGCCGTCCGGTCATGGCTTCCGATACCAACTGTTTCGTGAGCAGGGCTCCGTCGCGTCCGGCCATCGCCGCGAGCTGCGCGAGGCCCTCGCCGCGGCGGAGCGCACGGCGAAGGCGTTCAGCTCGACCCGGAGCGCCGTCGCCGCCTGAAGCGGTCAAACCGTCCACTCAGGCCAGCAGCCTGTGCCTTTCAGAAGCACCGAACTCCTCGCGTGCTCGCTCCACCTCGACCGTGAGATGCGAGAGCGTACGGAACCTAGACAGCCGGGCCCTCTAGAACTCGGGCCCGCACCTGTTCGGTGCGCACCGACACGATGGCCCCGAGGTGCCCCGGGCCGAGCGCCACAGGTGCAGGTCGGCGACCCGATCGCCCTCAGCCTCGATCGCCTGGCGCACGCCCTCGCGACGCTCCGGTCGGGAACCATGTCGAGCAGGATGGCCCCGGTGTCCCGGACGAGGGCCCATGACCAGCTCGCGATGACGAACGCTCCGGCGATGCCCGCCAGCGGATCCATCCAGAGCCAGCCAAAGGCGAGCGCGAGCAGCAGGCCGACGATGACCAGCACCGACACGGCCACATCCGCCATGACGTGGATGATGGCGGCCTGGATGTTGTTGTCTCGGTCCGCCGCGCCGTGTGCGGGGTCGTGCCCCTCCTCGAAGGAGACCGGGAACTCATGGCCGCAGATCCGGACGAGCGCCGTGAACTCGTGCGGCTCCGGGACTGGCTTGGCGCTCTCCAGGAAGCCCCCTCGGTCCGCCATCGCGAAGACCTGGCGCGCGCCGTCCAGCCGCACCGTCTTGATGCTGACCTCGGCCGCGCCGGGCGGGACGCCATCCTCGAACAGCTCCAGCACGAGCGGGCCTCCCGGCGCGGAAACGCGGTGCCCTCCGTCAAGCTGGCTGTCACCATGATGGTGATGCGCATGCCCATGGTGATGGCCATGCCCACGATGGTGATGGTGCTCAGCGCCGCTCAGCAGCCAGGCGCTCGCGGCGTTCACGACTAGGCCGAGCGCCGCGATGGGGATGGCCTCCCGAAGTGGATGGCCACCGGGTCGAAAAACCGGCTCACCGCCTGGTAGGCGATGAGGATGGCGATCATGGCCAGGACGATCGCGCTGGTGAACCCGGCGAGGTCGCCCAGCTTGCCCGTCCCGAACGTGAACCGGGGGTCGGCCGCGTGCTTGCGGGCGTAGGTGTACGCGAGCGCGGCCAGCAGCATCGCCCCGGCATGCGTGCTCATGTGCAGGCCGTCCGCGACCAGCGCGATGGAGCCGAACAGCGCTCCGCCCACGATCTCCAGGACCATCATGGCGCCGCAGAGCGCCATCACCGCCCAGGTCCGACGCTCCGCGCGATCGTGACCCAGGCCGAGGAACACGTGGCTGTGGCCGAGCCCGGCCTCCATTCCGCTGCCCATCTCAGTCCCCGGTCACTCCAGGTAGGTCCGCACGACCGTGAGCAGCTCGCCCGCCGCCTCCTCATCCAGGGCGCCCGGATGCTTCTCGGGGTCGACGAGGTGAGTGCGGACATGGTCCTCCACCACTTCGGCCATGAGCCCGGCCATCGCGGCCCGGGTGCTGGCGAGCAGGTGCATCACCTTGTCGCACCCGGCCTCCGCCTCCAGCGCGCGCTCGACCGCCTCGACCTGGCCCCGGATGCGCCGGACCCGTGCCAGCAGCTTATGCGCGCGGTGTTACTCCTGAGGCGTTCGGGGCGGCGCTGGCTACGCAAGTCTTGCAAATAAGCTAGGCGAGGGCAGGGGAGGGGTCGGAGCCGACCGGTCGACGGACAGGCTTGATCAACCCTGTGCAGAGCAGCAACCACGGGCTCCCATTAAAGCATCGCACGTTTATTAGGACGCATACCCGGCAGCTCTGAAGTAGTTCTGGCACTCGGTTGGCTGAAATAAGCGGCAGACCTTTCCGAGTGCCGCGATCAAGGTTTCGGGGAGCCTCGCGGCAGCAGCGCGCAGGTGGGCCTTGAGCTTGGCGAACGCCATGTCGATCGGGTTGAGGTCAGGCGAGTATTGCGGAAGGAACAGCATGCGCGCGCCGCATACATGGATGGCGACCTCGGCCTGTGCGCTCTTGTGAACCGAGAGGTTGTCCAAGATGACGATGTCGCCCGGCCGAAGTGTCGGCACGAGCTGGGTTTGGACATAGAGGTCGAAGGCGGCACGGTTCATCGCACCCGGGATCACCCAGGGTGCCGTCAGTCCCTCAGCGCGCAGGCCGGCGATGAAGGTCTGCGTGCCCCATTTCGCATAGGGCGCCTTGGCCTTCAGCCGCCGACCGCGAACCGCGCGCCCGCGCAGCCGTGTCATCTTGGTCGAAACCGCGGTTTCATCGATGAACACCAGCCGCTGCGGGCGTTGGCTCAGCCAAGGCAGGATCCAGCGGAACCAGCGTCGCCGGCGCTTGGCGACGTCGGCGCGCTCGACCTCCTGCGCGGTCAACGCTTTTTTTATATGTCCAGCCTGCCTGGCACAGCAGCCGCGACAATGAACTCGGCCGCACCGTGACGCCAAAGCTGCGCTGCAGCCGCTCGGCCAGTTCCGGCATGGTGATGTCGGGCGTTGCCTCGACCCAGTCGATCAGCGCCGCCTTGAACGGCTCAAGCTTGCCGCTGCCGGGTCGACGCCCGCGGCGCCCGGGTGCTGCCGACCCGTTTCGCGCACCCGCCCCAGCAGCTTGACCGCGCAGCTCGCACTCACACCAAACCGAGCCGCCGCCGCGCGCCGCGACGACCCGGCCTGCACCGCCGCGACCAGCCGCGTGCGCAAATCCATCGAAATCATTTCGCCATGGCCACACCTCCAGCCACGGTGAATCAGATCACGCCCGCGTCGGTAAAGCCAATTCGCATTTCAGGCGCGCCGCTCTAATCGGCTCGCGATGTGGTTGACGGGCGGGTCGGTCACATTCCGCAGGCGCAACACTAACGGAACGAGACTGCGGTCCCCGTAGGCCGCCGCAGGCCGCCCAAGAGACGTCTCTGGCCCTCGCCCGGGAGAGTTGGGCCGGCAGAACCGGCCCATTTGGCGGGGCTTTCGGCGCCGATCTCAGAGACGGGTTGAATGCCATAATGTCAGAGACTTAGTGGCTGGGGGACCTGGATTCGAACCAAGGCCATCCGAGTCAGAGTCGGAGGTTCTACCGCTAAACTATCCCCCAAGCGGCCGTAGGCGAGGGGCGGGTGGATAGCATGCACCTGCCACCCTCGCAACCGCCGCCAACCCTTTGTGAACGCCTGACCCAACGCCAGACTCGACGCGGCCGCCAGCTTTGACCACATTGCATGGCGGAAGGGCCGAAACATGGCATCATTCGCCTTAGCAGGGGCCAATGCGCCCCGGAAACACTGGGATGTCCGCGCCGGGGCCGGTGGGTTCGCCGCGATCGACCTCGGCACCAACAATTGCCGCCTCCTGGTCGGACTTCCGAGCGGCGACGGCTTCCGTGTCATCGACAGCTTCAGCCGCATCGTCCGGCTCGGCGAGGGGCTGCACCGCCACGGCCGGCTGAGCGCCAGCGCCATGGATCGGGCCATCGCCGCGCTCCAAGCGATCGCATCACGCCTCGAGCGCCGTCCGGTCCGCAGCTTGCGCGCGGTCGCTACCGAGGCCTGCCGGCAGGCCGCCAACGGGGCCGAGTTCCTCGCCCGCGCGGAGAGCGAGACCGGGCTGCGGTTCGACCTGATCTCCACCCGCGAGGAGGCGGAGCTCGCGCTCGAGAGCTGCGCGCCGCTGCTGATGAGCGGCGGCCGGCGCGCGCTGCTCTTCGACATCGGCGGCGGCTCGACCGAGCTCGCCTGGGTCCGTCTCGGCGGCCCGGCGCCGGAGCTGATCGGCTACGACAGCCTCCCCATCGGTGTCGTCAGCCTGGCCGAGCGGTTCGGCGCGGCCGGGTTCACCGCCGACGGGTTCCAGGCCATGGTGGACGACGTCGCGGCCCGGCTACGGGCGTTCGAGAGCATCCATTGCATCGCGCACGAGACGCGCCTCGGCGGCGTCCGCCTGCTCGGGACCAGCGGCACCGTGACCACGCTGGCCGGCGTCGCGCTGAACCTCGCGCGCTACCGTCGCCCGCTGGTGGACGGGATCGTGCTCAGTACCGAGGCGGTCGACGGCGCGCTCGGCGTGTTGCGCGGCCTCGGCCGGGACGGGCTCGCGGCGCATCCCTGCGTCGGGCCGGACCGGGTCGAGTTCGTGCTGCCGGGCTGCGCCGTGTTCGAGGCCATCCGGCAAACCTGGCCGATGGCGGAAGTCACCGTCGCCGACCGCGGGCTGCGGGAAGGCATGTTGCTGCGCATGATGCGCCAGGCCCGTCACCGCGGGCAGATGCCGATCCGGACCGGACCGCCCAGTCCGCGCCGTCCGCTGCCGGCCTGATCGCCATGCCAGACCAGCCTCCGGGCCGGCGGGGGCTGACGGTCACGCTGCGCACCGCGCGCGGCCGCAGCACCGCATCGCAGAAGTGGCTGCAGCGGCAGCTCAACGACCCCTATGTTCGCGCCGCCAAGGAGCAGGGCCTGCGGTCCCGCGCCGCCTTCAAGCTGATGGAGCTGGACGACCGGTTCCATCTCCTCCGCACCGGCAGCCGCGTGCTCGATCTCGGCGCCGCCCCGGGCGGCTGGACCCAGGTCGCGGTGGCACGGGGCGCGGCGGTCGTGGTCGGCGTCGATCTCCTCGCGATGGACCCGGTGCCGGGGGCGACGACGATCCAGGGCGACTTCGGCGAGGCGGGCATGGCGGAGCGGCTCCGATCCCTGCTCGGCGGCCCCGCGGACCTCGTCCTCTCCGACATGGCGCCGAACACCACCGGTCACAACGCGACCGACCATCTCCGGATCGTGGCGCTCGCGGAGGACGCGCTCGACTTTGCCTGCGAGGTTCTGGGCGAGGCAGGCGGGTTCGTGGCCAAGGTGCTCCAAGGCGGCTCGGAGCGCGACATGCTCAACCGTCTCAAGCAGCGCTTCGCCCAGGTGCGACACGCCAAGCCGCAGGCGAGCCGCAAGGAGAGCAGCGAGCTTTACGTCGTGGCCACCGGGTTCCGCAATCAGCCGCCGGGTTGACGGTTCTCGCCCTCCCGTTCTCGGTCGTTCCGCCGCCAGCTTGATGCATCGCCGCGGGCGCGCAAAGGCCCAATTCTTCGCAGCCGGCGCTCGGCTAGTCGTGTTTGCGCGCTTGCGCCGAGACTTTTGCGGCACGCGCGCCGCCAACCGCCTCGCGCATCTGCGCGACAGCCGCGTCGAGGGTGCGCGCCTTGGTCGCCGCGTCGCTCACCGTCAGGCTGACGCTTGACGCGCGCTCCGGACGGTCGATGGCGCTGAGCAGGCTCGCCACGATCAGCAGCGGGTGCCCGTTCCGGGCCGCGCGCTCGTACACGGCGATATTCGCCATGTTGAGCCCTTCGCTCACTTCGGCGCGGCAGCTGCCCTGTGGGCAGGGGGCCGGCTTGCCGTTCCCATAGGCCCAAGTGAACACCGCGACCTCCGCGTTGGGCGAGCTGGGGGCGTCGGCGGGCGGCCCATATTTGGCGACGAGTTCGGCTTGCACCTGGCGCAGTTCTGGGGCCTTCGCCGGGTCGGCGTAGATGAGCTGGCGGCTCACCTCCACCACGCCGTTGCCCGTGGTGGGCGTGGCGAACCACACCGTCACCTGATCGCTCCGGGTTCCCGCCGTCATCCGGGTCAAGAACGGCGCCGTGCTCACCGCAGCGCCCCGCTCCTCCAAGCCCAGATTGTCCTGGAACGTCTGCACGTCACCGTAGCGCTTGGACAGAATGTCGCGGACAGCGGTCGGCGACATCCCCGGCACGATTCCGAGCACGTCGACCGCGCGGCCCGGCAGATTATAGGTTGCCGGCGGCGAGACCTGCCGCAGGGCGATGGCGGCGTGCGCGGCGGTCGCCCAGAGCAGCATGGCGGCAAGGGACAGGGCGCGGCGCGTTCGGCTCATTCCGGCTCCTCCATCTCCACCCTCAGTAGCGGGACGGCCGGCGCCGGTCCAGCGCCCGCCGCTTGCGCCGGACCCGGGGCGCGCCTATGTGGGAGCGCCAAGGCTCCGTCCGCCGGGGCCTCCTTTCGGAGACTCCCATGGCGCCCGACACTGACGGCCTCAACTCCCTCGCCTCGCCGGCCGGGGCGGCGCGGATCGAGGAAGCGTTGGCGTTCGACGACGTCCTCGTCGTCCCGGGCTACTCCGAGGTGCTGCCCGCCTCCGTTTCCACCCAAACCAAGCTCACCCGCGAAATCCCGCTCCACATCCCGCTGGTCTCGTCGGCGATGGACACCGTGACCGAATCGGCGATGGCGATCGCGATGGCCCAGCTCGGCGGCATCGGCGTGATCCACAAGAACCTCGACATCGCCGAACAGGCCGCCCAGGTCCGCCGGGTCAAGAAGTACAAGTTGGGGATGGTGGTCAACCCGCTCACCATCTTCCCGGACCAGACCCTCGCCGAGGCCCGCGCCATGCAGGCGACCCATAATATCAGCGGCTTCCCGGTGGTCGAGCGGCAGACTGGCCGCTTGGTCGGCATCCTGACCAGCCGCGACATGCGCTTCGCCACTGACCCCAACACCCGCGTCTACGAGCTGATGACGCGCGACAACCTCATCACGGTTCCCTCGGAGGTCGACCACAACGAGGCCAAGCAGCTGCTGCACCGGCATCGGATCGAGAAGCTGCTCGTGGTGGACGATAACTACCGCTGCATCGGCCTGATCACCGTCAAGGACATGGACAAGGCGCAGGCGCATCCGCTCGCCAACAAGGACGAGCTGGGCCGTCTGCGCGTGGCGGCGGCGACCGGGGTGGGCCCGGACGGGCTGGCGCGGGCGGAGGCGCTGGTCGCGGCGGAGGCGGACGTCATCGTCATCGACACCGCGCACGGCCACTCCGCGGGCGTGCTCGGCGCAGTGGAGCGGATCAAGCGGCTGTCCAACGCGGTGCAGATCATCGCCGGCAACGTGGCCACACCCGAGGGCGCCCGCGCCCTGGTCGAAGCCGGCGCCGATTCGATCAAGATCGGCATCGGCCCGGGCTCGATCTGCACCACCCGCGTGGTCGCCGGCGTCGGCGTGCCGCAGTTCACCGCCGTCATGGAGACCGCCGCCGCCTGCCGCGAGCTGGGCGTTCCCGCCATCGCCGACGGCGGCATCCGCACCTCGGGCGACATCGTGAAGGCGATCGGCGCCGGCGCGGACTGCGTCATGGTCGGCAGCCTGCTCGCCGGCACCGACGAGGCGCCCGGCGAGGTGTTCCTCTACCAGGGCCGCTCCTACAAGAGCTATCGCGGCATGGGCAGCATCGGCGCCATGGCGCGCGGCTCGGCCGACCGCTACTTCCAGCAGGAAGTGGCGGACACGCTGAAGCTGGTTCCGGAGGGGATCGAGGGCCGGGTGGGCTATAAGGGCCCGGTCGGTGCCGTGGTGCATCAGATGGTCGGCGGCCTGCGCGCCGGCATGGGCTACACCGGCAGCGCCGACATCGCCGAGCTGCAGCGCAACTGCCGGTTCCGCCGCGTGACCGGCGCCGGGCTGCGCGAAAGCCACGTGCACGACGTCGCCATCACCCGCGAGGCGCCGAACTACCGGCAGGAAGGATAATGTGCGCTCAACCCTCGTCACCCGCGACTAGATCCGCGGTCATGTTCGCACGCTTACGGCCACCGCTGCTCGACGCTCGGCACGTGTCGCGCACGCATGGCGCGTCACGCGGAGCGATCTGCCGCCCGACTGGGAGCGGATCAGCGCCGAATGGCGGGTCAAGCAGCTCGAATATACCTGGGTCGAGACGCTGACCGGCCCGGACCGGCACCGGGACTTCTGGACCCTGACCGCGGCGGCGCTCGACGTCGTAACCGCCCGGCACCGCATGTCGGACCCGGGGCTGCGCGACCGCCTGCTCGATGCCTATCGCGTGCTGCCCGCGTTTCCCGACGCCGTACCCTGCCTCTCCGCGCTCCGTCGACGCGGCGTCCGGCGCGCGATCCTGTCCAACGGCGAGCCCCACATGCTCGCGTCCGCGGTCGAAGCCGCCGGCCTGCAGGAGCTTCTGGACGAAGTCATCAGCGTGGAGGACGTCGGCGTCTACAAACCGGATCCGCGTGTCTACGCCCTGGCCGAGCGCCGTCTCGGTCTTCCCGCCGCGCGCATGGGCTTCGTCTCCAGCAACGCCTGGGACGCCCAGGCCGCCGCCCGCGCCGGCTTCCGCGTCTTCTGGTGCAACCGCGCCGGCAACCCGGCCGAATACGGTCTCGAGACCGCTTCCACGGCGCTCTCGACCCTGGCCGAGCTCGACGAGGCGCTCGCTTCCGCTCCGTGACTCCCTCCGCCCGCCTCCAAGCTGCCATCGACCTGCTCGCCGAGATCGAAGCGCGCCCGCGCCGCCCCGCCGACGCCGTCGCCAACGACTTTTTCCGCGCCCGCCGCTTCATCGGCTCTGGCGACCGCCGCGCCGTCTCCGACCGCGCCTGGCGCGTCCTCCGCACCTTCCGCCGCCTCACCTGGTGGATCGAGCGCGCCGGCGCCGTCCCAACGCCCCGCCTCCTCGTCGCCGCCTCCCTCGCCCTCGAAGGCTGGGATCTCGGCGGCCTGCACAAGGCGTTCTCCGGCGGCCAATACGCCCCCGACGCGCTGATCCCCGCTGAAGCCTCCGTCCTCCGCGCGCTGGAGCGGCATACGCTCGACCACCCGGACATGCCGCAAGCGGTCCGGCTGGAAATCCCCGACTGGGTGTTCCCGCTGCTCGCCGCCCGCTTCGGCCCCGACCTCGAGCGCGAGATGGGGGCCGCCCTCGACCCGGCCTCGCTCGACCTCCGCGTAAACCTGCTCAAGACCACCCGCGAAGAAGCGCAGGCCGCCCTCGCCACCGAAGGCCTCGACGCCACGCCCACTCCGCTCTCCCCCTGCGGCCTGCGCATCGACGGCCGCCGCGCCGTCACCACCGGCGCCGCCTTCCAATCCGGACTGGTAGAAATCCAGGACGAAGGCAGCCAGCTCGTCGCCGCCCTCGTCGGCGCCGCCCCTGAGATGCGTGTCGCCGACTACTGCGCCGGCGCCGGCGGCAAGACGCTCGCCCTCGCCATGGCCATGGAAAACCGCGGCCACATCGTCGCCTGCGACACCTCTGCCCCCCGCCTCGACGGCGCCGTCCGCCGACTGCGCCGCGCCGGCGTCCACAACGCCGAGCGCCACCTGCTCGGCCCCGGCGACAAATGGGCCAAGCGCCGCGCCGGCACGTTCGACCGCGTCCTCGTCGACGCCCCCTGCACCGGCACCGGCACCTGGCGCCGCAACCCCGACGCCCGCCTCCGCCTCCGCCAGCGAGATCTCGACGAACTCCTCCCCAAACAGGCGGGCATCCTTGACGCCGCCGCTCGATTGGTCCGACCCGGCGGACGCCTTATCTTTGCCACCTGCTCCCTGCTCGCGGAGGAGAACGAGGTGCAGGTGGAGGCCTTTCTTCAACGCACACCCGAGTTCCGGCTCGTCCCGCTCGCCTCGTCCTGGACCCTGCCGTCCCCGCCGCCCGGTCCCGGCCCCTACCTCTCGCTGACCCCACTACGGCATCAGACGGACGGGTTCTTCGCCGCCGTGCTGGAGCGGACCGCATGATCCGCCTCCGCCCCGCCTTCCCGGAGGACGCCGCCGGCATCGCCGCGGTCCACGTCCGCGCCTGGCGCACCGCCTATGCCGGCATCCTGCCGGACGCCTACCTCGCCCGCCTCTCCGTCCACCGCCAGGCCGTCTACTACCAGGCCGGCCTCGATGCACGGCCATCCCTGCATCGTCGCCGAGTTGGGCGGCGAGATCATCGGCTACACCACCGCCGGCCGTCGCCGCCAGGCACTGGCCGACGGCGAGATCGAGACCCTCTACGTGCTCGACGACTGGCGCGAGCAGGGAATCGGCCGCGCCCTCATGCAGGCCGCCGCCCGCCGCCTCGCCCGCGGCGGCTGCCGCAGCGCCTTCCTTTGGGTCCTCCGCGACAACCCGAGCCGCTGGTTCTATCAGCACCTCGGCGGCCGCCCCGCCGCCGAAGGCCAAACCGCGATCGCCGGCACCACCGTCCCGAAGACCGCCTATGTCTGGGACCCGATCGAACTCCTGCTGCCCACGCCGACCCACTCCTGAGGTGACCGATTTGCCCAATGCCAGCGACCCGGCCGCCCCCGAAGCCGCTCCCGAAGCTGCCCCAGAAACTGACCGCGTCCTCATCCTCGACTTCGGCAGCCAGTTCACCCAACTGATCGCCCGCCGCGTCCGCGAATCCGGCATCTACTGCGAGATCCTCCCCGCCACCGTCGATCCCGCGCGCATCGACGCCTTCGCCCCCCGCGCCATCATCCTCTCCGGCGGCCCGGCCAGCGTGAACGAGGCCGAAGGCCCCCGCATCCCCGACCAGGTCTTCGCCACCGGCCTCCCCGTCCTCGGCATCTGCTACGGCCAGCAGGCCATGTGCGCCCAGCTCGGCGGCGAGGTCAGCCTCAGCGACCACCAGGAATACGGCCAGGCCTACGCCGAGGTCACCGAAGACTGCGTGCTGTTCCACGGCGTCTGGCAGCCCGGCGCTCGCGAATCCGTCTGGATGAGCCACGGCGACCGCGTGACCCGGCTACCGCCAGGCTTCCGCGTCGTCGCCCGCAGCGACAACGCCCCCTTCGCCGCCATCGCCGACGACGCCCGCCGCTACTACGGCCTCCAATTCCACCCCGAGGTCCACCACACCCCCCACGGCCGCCTTCTCCTGCACAACTTCACCCACCGCGTCGCCGGCCTCGCCGGCACCTGGAGCATGAAAGGCTTCCGCGACGCCGAGATCGCCCGCATCCGCGCCCAAGTAGGGCAGGGGAGGGTGATCTGCGGCCTCTCCGGCGGTGTCGATTCATCGGTCGCCGCCGCCCTGATCCACGAGGCGATCGGCGACCAGCTCACCTGCATCTTCGTGGACTCCGGCCTGCTCCGCCAAGGCGAGGCCGAGGAGGTGGTCCACACCTGGCGCGACCGCTTCAACATCCGCCTCGTCCACCGCGACGCCAGCGCCCTCTTCCTCCGCGAGCTCGACGGCGTCACCGACCCGGAGACCAAGCGCAAGACCATCGGCCGCGTCTTCATCGAAGTCTTCGAAGAAGAAGCCGCCAAAGTCGGCGGCGCCGACTTCCTGGCCCAAGGCACGCTCTACCCCGACGTGATCGAGAGCATCAGCGCCCACGGCGGCCCGAGCGTAACGATCAAGAGCCACCACAACGTCGGCGGCCTCCCCGAGCGCATGCGCATGAAGCTCGTCGAGCCCCTCCGCGAGCTCTTCAAAGACGAAGTCCGCGCTTTGGGCCGCGAGCTCGGCGTCCCCGAATCCATCGTCGGCCGCCACCCATTCCCCGGCCCCGGCCTCGCCATCCGCATCCCCGGCCCCATCACCCGCGACCGCCTAGACACCCTCCGCAAAGCCGACGCGATCTTCCTGGAAGAAATCCGCTCCGCCGGCCTCTACGACGCCATCTGGCAAGCCTTCGCCGTTTTGTTGCCGGTGCGCACGGTCGGCGTCATGGGCGACGGCCGCACCTACGACAACGCCTGCGCCCTACGCGCCGTCACCAGCGTCGACGGCATGACCGCCGAAGTTTATCCTTTCGACGTAACCTTCCTAACCCGCGTCGCCACCCGCATCGTCAACGAAGTCCGCGGCATCAACCGCGTCACCTACGACATCACCAGCAAGCCGCCCGGCACGATCGAGTGGGAGTGACGCTCGTGGGCGATCCGGACGGCCCGCGCGAGAAGGAGCCCCCAGAGAGCGGCCCGTCGCTCCCGTGCAGTCCGACCCTCCGAAAACCGGGTTTGGCCGGGAGCTGAAACGCGGCTTCGCAGACGGTGCTGAGGAACGCGGTCGTTCGATGCCGTCATTCGATTTGCGCCTACCAGGTCGCTCTTTGACGCTCCCGTACGAGCCCGCCAACGCGAGTTGCGACTTGAAGGTGGGACGAGTACGGCGCACTTTCCAAGTTCGTGTTCAGAGGAAAAGAGCCTTGACGCAGCGTAGCCTGGGCGAAGTCTTTCAGACCGTGGGACTCCCAAAATATACGTATGTGAAGCCTCGCCACTTCGGCGAGGTGCGCTCGGACATCGAGCAGCCTGGGAAACACCTTCTTATCGAGGGACCCTCAGAGCCCATTTCGAATCGCATCAGCAACGCGCGATTCGGCGTAGCAGGATGACGCTGGAAGCGGCGTAGAGGAAGGCCTCGGCGGAGGCGATCAGGCGCTCGACGTCACGCAGGAAGCGGCGGTTGCGGCCGATCCAGGCGAAGAAACGCTCCACGACCCAGCGCCGTTTGTGGACCTTGAACCCGATCTGGTCATCGGGCTTGCGCACGATCTGGACGGTGATGCAGGTCGCGTTGGCCACGCGCTCGCCGGCGTAGGCGGAATCGGCGAACACCAACTCGACGAAGGGGAATGACGGGCGCGATGCCTTCAACAGAGCCGCGCCACCGTCGCGATCCTGGATGTCGGCCGGATGTAGCATCAGTTTGATCAGCCGCCCGTCCGTGTCCACCAGGGCATGGCGCTTGCGCCCGTTCACCTTCTTTCCTGCATCGTAGCCGCGCGGACCGCCGGCCTCGGCCGTCTTGGCGCTCTGGCTATCGATCACCGCCGCCGACGGGGAGGCGGCTCGGCCGACCCGCTCGCGGTCCTGCATGACCAGGTGGTGGTTGATCCGCTCCCAGGTGCCGTCGTCGCGGAACCGGGCGAACCAGCGATACACCGTCAGGAATGGCGGGAAGCCGTCCGGCAGCATGTCCCAGGCACAACCGGCCCGCATGATGAACAAGATCGCCTCGACGATGCGGCGCATCGGCCACTTGCGCTTACGTCCGCAGGCACAAGGCGGCGGTAGCAGCGGCTCCAGGATCGCCCATTCGGCGTCGGTCAGGTCGCTTCCATAGCGCAGCGCCGCCCGGCTATGCTGCCGGCGGCTGGTCGGGCTCCACATGCGGTCTCCAGACAGGCTTCGAACACCCGCTCGGAATCACATGTTCCCCGACCAGCCAACCCTCCGACATCATACGTTCCACCGTGATTCCGAAATGGCCTCTCAGCAAGCGTTGTTGCTTGCGGAAAACCTTGAGGAAATGTTCGCTACTATCTACGCCAAATCCTGTCGATACTATCTGGTGTTTATCGACAGCAACTACGTCGAGAAGGTTTGGACTCGATTTGAGAGGGACGTGCTCACTCACTCCAAACGGGCGAGGCACATCATTCCGGTAATCCTTGACTCCGAGGCTAAGGGCAAAGTTGTCGGAATTCCTTCGACCATCGGGATGGTCGACCTCTCGGTGGAGTCGGCAGCGGTCGCTTCAACGGGGCGGGTTAGCGATGCAGTCCGGGTTGCAATCCGAGACAAACTCGCGCTGCCTCTCGCATCGAAGTTAGAGGAGCTTGCGACCGCAAGGTAGCAGCCCATCAGCCTGACTGCGTTCCCTCCAGGGTCGAGGGCAGCATTTGAATTCCGGAGCCAAATGTTCGACCCCCAACCTTCGTCTGCGTTCAGGGATCCGCGACAGGCCAGCAGGCACTCTCGCCGGCTGGCCTTGGGCGGGATTGGGTCAGCAGCCAACACCCGCCAGCCTCCCAAACCAACACCTCCCAAATCACCCCCTTGCAAACCCCCGCCGCTAATGTTCTTCTTCCGTTCGTGCTCCCGTCCGCCGCCCTCGACGCCGCCGACCGCCTCATCACCACCCTGATGACGCTCGTCCACGCCGTCGCCCACGTGGCCGGCACCGGCAGCACCCCAACCTTCCCCGAACTCGCCGCCCACGCCCTCTTCTTCCGTCTCAACTCCCTCGTCCTCCGCCTCATCCGCATCAGCCACTTCGGCGTCCCCGCCTCGAGGGAACCCGCGCCCGAGCCCCAAGCGCCCGTCGCCCCACCCCTCCGGCCCGGGAGCCCGGGCTTCACCTTGAGCCTTCCCCGCCGCCCCGGCTGGCTCCTCGACGCCCTCCCCGACACGGCCCCGGCCGTGGCCCTCGATCTCGGCACCCTCCTCGCCGACCCGTCCTTCGCCACCCTCCTCGACACCGCCCCCACCCTGCGCCGCGCCCTCAATCCCCTCCTGCGCGGCCTCGGCCTCGGCCTCGCCGCCGCCCCGCCGAACCCGCCTCCCAACCCCACCCCGCCCAGCGCCCCATCGCCGGGCGCCCCGCCGCCGGAACCGCAGCCCCACGCCCGCCGCCTCCGCAGCCCCGCAAACGGCCAATCCCTGCCGCTGCACCAAATCCTCCTCCCCGGAGACCAGGCCTTTTCACGTCCTAGTCGTTCCGCATAAGCAATAAAACGGCCCGCATCGCGCCGACTGCGCCCTTGGCGAACGGCCCGCTCGTATGTGGGCTGTTGCGAACTCACAACTTAAGTGAGAGAGTCCGGCCACATAACGACATCGACCGGCTCGAGCCCCACCGCTCTCCGACACGTCACGAACAGGAACGCGCGCCATGGCTTTTCTCGAGGCCCTCGATGCCCTTCCACAGGGCGACGCGACCCGCACCGGCCTTTTCTACCAGTGGCTGCGCCGCGACTGGCGCGCCCTGTTTGCTGAACTGCGCACCGGCCGACCGATCCTGCCATTGCCGGCCTTCACCGTGCTGAGCCGCTGGGCGGACGTGGTCGACGCGCTGTCCCGCAACGAAACCTTCCGCGTCCCCTATGCGCCCGCATATGGACCCCTCGGTCGGCCCGTTCATGCTCGGCCGTGACGGCGCCGAACAGAACTGGCGCGACAAGTCGCTCATGCGCGCACTGTTGCGCTGGGAGGACGTGCCGCAGATCCGCGCCTTGGCCGCCACGACCGCAAAGACGGCGCTGCCGCCGCCCCGCCCGACACGCGTCGACGTCGTCCAGACCGTCTCCCGCCTCGTGCCGCTCCGAATCGTCCAGCAAAGCTTCGGCTTCCCCGGCCCGGACGACGCGACCATGCTGCGCTGGTCCTGGGCCACCCAGGCCGACATGTTCCACAACCTCACCAACGACCCGAAACTGCTCGCCAACTGCGTCCAGGCCGGCACGGAGATGCGCGCCTGGGTGCAGAACATTCCTCGCCGATCGCGAGCCCTGGTCTGGACGCCGACGGCGAGGACACCGTCTCTCGTCTGCTGCGCGCCACCGGCGCCGGGCTCTCCGGCCTCGATGCCGAGGGCGTCGTCAGCAATGTCTGCGGCCTGCTCGTCGGCGCGATCGAAACGACCTCGCAAGCCATCGTCAACGCCACCGAGCAGATCCTGCTCCGCCCCGACGTCACCGCCCGCGCCATCGAAGCCGCCAAGGGCACCGATGCCGCCGCCTTCGACGCCGACGCCTTCGACGCAATTGTCTGGGAAGCCCTGCGGTTCAACCCGATGACGACCTTCGTCGCTCGCGTGGCCGCCGAACAGGCGGTGCTCGGGCCCGGCAGCCCGCACGAGGCCGAGGTCAAGGCCGGCACCGTGATCGCCGTCGGGATCGGCTCGGCCATGTTCGACCCCGGCGTGTTCCCCGATCCCGACGGCTTCCATGTCCGCCGCCGCACCGCCTATCTGCACACCGGCTTCGGCCCGCACGAATGCCTCGGCCAATTCGTCGCCTACGCCATCATCCCCGAAACGATCCGGCAGATCCTGCTGCTTCCCGGCATCCGCCTGCGCGACGGCGACGGCAGCCGGGTCGACAACGCGGGCGGGCCCGTTCGCCGAGCATTTCGTGCTCGCCCATGGCTGAGCGCGACCGCAGCGCCGACGGGTTCCGCAACCGCCTCGAGGACGCGCTGCTCAGCGGCCTGCGCCCGTTCTGGGCGTTCGTCAACCGCACCCCCGGCCTCGCCCGCTTCTTCAACCGCCTCGTCGTGGACAACGCGGTCAAGAAGCTCCCGGCCCGGCCGCTACGCCTCAGCACCATGGAGGACTACACGAGCTGGGCCGCGCTCAACGACCGCACCTGGTTCGCCCGCTATCTTCCGCCCGCGCCGCAAACCGACCTGCCACCACTCGGAGACATGGCGGAGCTTTACCGGGTCCGCCCCGACGGCCCGCGCCTCTCGACCCGCTCCACCTTGCTGTTCCCGGCCTTCGCCCAGTGGTTCACCGACGGCTTCCTGATGACCGACGACGACCGGCGCCGCACCCGCACCAACCACCAGATCGACCTCTCCCAGCTCTACGGCCTCAACCCGGCCATGACCGACGCGCTCCGCCTCAAGGACGGCTCGCCGGGCCGCCGCGGGCGACTGCGCACCGTCACGCACCGAGACCGGCGAATGGGCCCCGCCGCTGTTCGACGACACCGGCGAGCGCGTCCCCGGCTTCGAGCCGTTGCCCGACCCGACCAAGCTGCCGCGCGACCTGCCGCTCGCCAAGAAGCGCACCCTGTTCGCCTTCGGCGGCGAGCGCGCCAACGCCAACCTGTTCACCGCCGTCGATCAACACGCTGTTCCTGCGCGAGCACAACCGGCTTTGCGCAATGCTCGAACGCAACAACCCCTCCTGGGACGACGACCGCGTCTTCGAGACCGCCCGCAACATCAACATCGTGCAGCTCATCCGCATCGTCGTGCAGGAATACATCAACCACATCTCGCCCTATTGGCTGCAGCTCCTGGCCGACCCGGCGCCCGCCTACCACGCGATCTGGAACCGCCCGAACTGGATCCCGGTCGAGTTCAACCTGCTCTACCGCTGGCACAGCCTGATCCCCAGCGAGGTCCATTGGCAGGGCCAGACCGTGCCGATCACCGACTGCCAATTCGACAATGGCCGCCCGCTCGCCGAAGGGCTCGAAACCGCCTTCACCTCGGCCTCCGCGACCCAGGCCTGGGCCATGGGCCTGTTCAACACGGTGCCGATGCTGCAGCCGGTCGAGCTCGCCAGCGTCAAGCAGGGCCGCGACAATCGCCTGGCCTCCTATAACGACTACCGCGTCAACGCCAACTATCCCCGCGTCACCCGTTTCGAGCAGATCAGCGGCGACCCGGCCATCGTCGACGCGCTCCGCCGCCTCTACGGCAATGTCGATCGGATCGAGTTCATCGTCGGCCTGTTTGCCGAGGACCTGCCGCCCCGCTCCGCCGTCCCGCCGCTGATCGGCCGCATGGTGGCCGCCGACGCCTTCTCCCACGCGCTCACCAACCCGCTCCTGTCCCCCGCCGTCTACGACGCCACCACCTTCACGCGAGCCGGCCTGGACGTCATCGAGACCACCGCGAGCCTCGCCGACCTAGTCGCCCGCAACACGAACGGCTGGCGCAACGGCCGGGTCTCGATGCAGTGGGAGGGCTACGTATCCTCCGCCTGAAGTCGGCCGCCGCCGCCCCGCTCCCCCGCGAGCAACTCCACATACTGCCGCGCTGACCGCGCCACGATCGCCGGCCCGTCCGCCAGCACCTCCTGTCCGGCGAACGCCCCATAGAGCCGCTCATACCGCCAAGGCCGCAGCCGCTCCTCCATCCCCCGCACCGTCGCGGCCGGGAGCGGCATCATGTTGGGATAGCTCCACATGAACGACACCCGATCCGCCCCCGGCGTCACCTGCAGGATGTCGCCGACCAGCAGCGCGCCCGCCCCATCGGCCCCCTCCGCCCAATGCAGCACGGTCCCGCCCGCGAAATGCCCGCCGAGGCGGATGAGCGTCACTCCCGGCAGGATCGCCTCGGTTTCCCCCTCCCAAAACCGGATCGCCGCCGACGGCCGCTGAACCCACTCCCGATCGGCCGCATGCAGATGGATCGGCGCCCCGAACGCCTCCGCCCAGTCCGCCATCGCCGTGTAGTAATGCGGGTGCGATATCGCGATCGCCTGCGAGCCCGCCCAACCCGGCCACCAGCCGCTCCGTCGCCTTGTCGAGCAGCGCGATGCAGTCCCACAGCACGTTTCCCGCCGGGGTCTGGAGCAGGAACGCCCGCTGGTTGATCCCGAATGCCGGCACCGGCTGCAGGCTCAGCAGTCCCCGCTCATGCTCCCGCCACGCATTGCGATGCCCGGCCACAGAGCGCCTTCTGCGACGTCCAGGCCTGGCCGGAGCGCGGCACGAACTGCCGCTCCTCCCGGCAGATCGGGCATTCGGCCGGAGGACCCGGCGCATCCGGATATCCCGTCCCGCACGCATTGCAGAAGAACACCGTCATGGCCCAGCCTGCTTCAGGCCGGGCCAGCGCGGGCAAGCGCGCCGCAGGTGGACCCGACGTCGCCCCGTCCCCGCCCGGGCCGATCGAGCGGGCGTGATCGGGAAACAGCGGTTGACGACGGATCGTTGCCTCAAACCTCATTGATGCCGGCCCGCCGCAGGCAGGACAATGGCGGCGTGGAGATGGCAATGCGGAGCTGCAAAACGTGGACGTCACCTTGCGCGCCAGAAGCGGCGCGGGCGGGGCAGGGGTGAGACCGGCCCTTCGCTGGGCCTCTCGTGGCCTCCTCCTCGCGCTGGCCGGCTGCTCCGGCGGGCCGCTCGACCCGCACGGTCCGGTGCGCCGGCGCCGAGCGGACCATCCTGTTCGAACTCGCTCGGCATCATGCTGGCCATCGTCATCCCGACCCTCATCGGCTGCGTCTGGGTCGCCTGGCATTTCCGCGAAACCAACACCAAGGCCCGCTACGAGCCGGACTTCGCCTATTCCGGCCGGATCGAGATCCTGGTCTGGTCGATCCCGACCCTCATCATCCTCTTCCTCGGCGGCGTCATCTGGGTCGGCTCGCACGAGCTCGACCCGGCCCAGCCGCTCGCAAGCAACGACCCGGCCGCTCGAGATCCAGGTCGTCTCGCTCGACTGGAAATGGCTCTTCATCTACCCGGACCAGAAGATCGCGAGCATCAACGAGATGGTGGTCCCGGCCGGCGTGCCGATCCATCTCGACATCACCGCGTCCTCGGTGATGAACACGTTCTGGGTGCCGCAACTCGCCGGCATGATCTACAACATGAATGGCATGGTCACGCAGCTGAACCTGCAGGCGGATCATCCCGGAACCTTCGAAGGCCGCTCCGGAATGATCAGCGGCGACGGCTTCTCCGACATGCACTTCCTGGTCCGCGCGGTGCCGCCGGACGAATTCGCGCGCTGGACCGCGTCGACCGCCGCCGCTTCGGACAGCCCGACGCTCGACAGGGCGGCCTACAACGCGCTGCAGCAGCAGAGCGTGCCGCCGCACCCCTATACCTATCACGCGGTCGACCCCGCGTTGTTCCAGTCCATCAGTAGCCAGCAGGTCCCGCCCGGTCCCGGCCCGCAAGAGAGCCCGAGCCCCGGCGTGGACGTCCACCCACGGACGGCGGAGAAGTAGCATGCTCGGAAAGCTGACCTGGTCGGCGGTCCCCTGGGACCAGCCGATCCCGCTCGTGGCCGCCGCCGTCGTCGGCCTGCTCGGGCTCGCCACGCTCGGCTGGGTCGTGGTGCGCGGGCACCTGCCGTATCTCTGGAACGAGTGGATCACCAGCGTCGACCACAAGCGGATCGGCGTCATGTATGTGTGCCTCGGCATGCTGGCGCTGTTCCGCGGCTTCGTCGACGCGCTGATGATGCGCTCGCAGCAGGCGGTCGCGTTCAACGCCCCGGGCTACCTGCCGCCCGACCACTACAACCAGATCTTCTCCGCCCACGGCACCATCATGATCTTCTTCGGCGCGATGCCGTTCGTCATCGGGCTGATGAACTTCGTCGTGCCGCTGCAGCTCGGCGTGCGCGACGTCGCGTTCCCCACCCTGAACTCGGTCAGCCTGTGGCTGACGGCGACCGGGTTCTTGCTGGTCAACGTCTCACTGGTGATCGGCGAATTCGCCCGCACCGGCTGGCTGCCCTATCCACCGCTGTCGGAACTCACCTACTCGCCGGGCGTGGGCGTCGATTACTACGTCTGGTCCCTGCAGATCTCCGGCGTCGGCACGTTGATGTCCGGGATCAACCTGGTCACCACGATCCTGAAGATGCGTGCGCCGGGCATGAACTACCTGCGCATGCCGATGTTCTGCTGGACCGCGCTCGCCTCCAACCTGCTGATCGTCGCGGCGTTCCCGATCCTGACCGCGACGCTCGCCATGCTGGCGCTGGACCGCACTCTCGGCTTCCACTTCTTCACCAACACGGCCGGCGGGAACATGATGATGTTCATGAACCTGATCTGGGCCTGGGGGCACCCGGAGGTCTACATCCTGGTTCTGCCGGCCTTCGGCGTGTTCTCCGAAGTGATCTCCTGCTTCTCCGGCAAGCCGCTGTTCGGCTACCGGTCGATGGTGATGGCGACGCTGTTCATCTGCCTCGTCTCCTTCACCGTCTGGCTGCACCACTTCTTCACCATGGGCGCAGGCGGGGACGTCAACGCCTTCTTCGGCATCTCGACCAGCATCATCGCGGTCGGCACCGGGGTGAAGGTCTACAACTGGATCTTCACCATGTATGGCGGCCGGATCCGCTACGCGACGCCGATGCTGTGGTCGGTGGGCTTCATCGTGACCTTCGTCATCGGCGGCATGACCGGCGTGCTGCTCGCCGTGCCGCCGGCCGACTTCCAGCTGCACAACAGCCTGTTCCTGGTCGCGCACTTCCACAACGTGATCATCGGCGGCGTGCTGTTCGCGGCATTCGCCGGGCTGACGTTCTGGTTCCCCAAGGCGTTCGGCTTCAAGCTCGACGAGTACTGGGGCAAGTGGTCGTTCTGGTGCGCCTTCATCGGGTTCTACGTCACGTTCATGCCGCTCTACTGGGTCGGCCTGCTCGGCATGACCCGGCGAATGCAGCACTACGACGTGCCGGAGTGGCGCCCCTGGCTGCTCCTCTCCAGCCTCGGCGTGCTGATCCTGCTCGGCGGCGCGGTCTGCCAGATGATGCAGATCTATGTCAGCATCCGCGACCGGAATACCGAACGCCTGCGCGACCTGACCGGCGATCCATGGGACGGGCGCTCGCTCGAATGGTCCACGCCGTCGCCGCCGCCGGTCTTCAATTTCGCCGTCATGCCGAACGTGGAGGACGAGGAGCCCTACTGGTCGATCAAGCTGCGGGCGATCGAGTCGCAGGCCTTGGCGCAGGAGCCGGATTATCAGCCGATCCACATGCCGCGGAACACGCCGACCGGGTTCATCTGCGCGTTCTTCTCCACGCTGACCGGGTTCGCGCTGATCTGGCACATCTGGTGGCTGATGGTGGTCGGCCTGGTCGCCGCGTTCGCGACCTTCGTCGTGTTCGCCTGGCGCAACGTGGAGGAGTTCGAAATTCCGGCCGAGGAGGTGGCGCGGATCGACCGTGCCCGCCGTGCCTCGCGGCAGGAGTGGCTCAAAGCCAACGCCGCCAAGATCGGTGAGCCGGCATGAGCATCACCGCGTTCCAGGCTAAGCGGCAGCCGGACCCATACAAGCTCGGCCGGCGGCCCTGGCATGGCGGCCATGGCCACGAAGGTGGGCACGGCGGAGGTGGCGACGAGGCGACCGGCCACGGCGCGGGCGGCCCCGCGTCGAAGCGGATCATCGTCGGCTACGGGTTCTGGATCTTCCTGCTCAGCGACATCATCATGTTCTCCGGCTTCTTCGCCGCCTACGCCGTGCTCAGCACGGCCTATGCCGGCGGGCCGACCGGCAAGGACCTGTTCGAAATCAACAACGTCGCGATCGAGACGGCGGCGCTGCTGCTCTCGAGCTTCACCTGCGGCCTGTCGAAAGTCGCGTCGGATCAGAAGCACCTGCTCTGGACGGAAGTGGCGCTGCTGGTCACCGGCCTGCTGGGCGCGGTGTTCCTGTTCCTGGAGGTGACCGAGTTCGTCGGCATGATCAGCAGGGACGCGGGGCCGGACCGGAGCGCGTTCCTGTCGGCGTTCTTCGCCGTGGTCGGGCTGCACGGGCTGCACGTCTTCTCCGGCCTGCTCTGGCTCGGAACGATGATGGCGCAGGTCTTCGTGAAGGGGTTCCGGCCCAACATCGAGCGGCGGCTGCTGTGCTTCAACCTGTTCTGGCACGCGCTCGATATCATCTGGGTGGCGCTGTTCACGGTGGTCTATCTGATGGGAGCGGGCAGATGAGCGACAGCGGCGCGAGCCATTTTGATGCCCATGACGCCGCCCCGGCCGACTTGCCGGACGCCAGGCGCGATGTCCTCACCTACCTATTCGGGTTGGCGCTGGCGGTGGGCCTGACGATCGCGTCGTTCTTCATCGCCGGGTCGAACCTGATCTGGGAACCCGGCGATCCCGTCCGCCCTGATCGCGCTGGCGATCGCCCAGATGGGCGTGCACTTGGTGTTCTTCCTGCACATCACGACGAGCCCGGACAACACCAACAACGTCATGGCGCTCGCGTTCGGCGTACTGATCGTGTTCCTGATCGTCGGCGGTTCCGTGTGGATCATGTCGCATCTGAGCTACATGGACGCGATGCAGCAGATGATGCAGATGCAGAAGCTGCAGCGCTGAGCCGGGGCCTTTCTGGTTGTCGTGGATGCCCCGGTCAGGCCCGGGCATGAGACGTGTCTACCACCTCATCGTCATCCCGGGCTCGACCCGGCGATCTCCGTCTCGACGAGACGGAGGCGTGCGCGATCCACGATCGCCAGCATCGACGGATGCACCGCCCCCGGCCGGGTCTCAGCTTTCGCTCGCGTCGACCCCGAGCTCGCGCGCCTTGGCCTCGAACTCGTCCCGCACGTCCTCGATTGTCGGCAGATGCAGGCGGCGCAGCTCCGCATGGACCTTCTTCGCCGCGCTCGAGTGCAGGTCGCGCTTGAAATTGATCACGACCTCCTCGGCAGAGCCGTAGTTCCGATAGCGCTCGATCTCGTCTCGCGTCGCTCGCTGCACGTGCTCCAACGTGTCCTTGTCACCGCTCTTGGCGTGCAGCACCGGGTTGAAGGCCCGGCGCTCCAAGAACTCCAACAACTCCGCCTTCTTGTCGCTCGCCATTGCCACCCCCTCGCCTCGGTCGCCTCCACCTAAACGGCGGAGCTTGGCGAGGGTTCCGCCGCCGGTGACCGGCGCTTACTGCCGCGGACGGCTCGGCCGGCTCCCCGGCGGGGAGGGGCGAGCCGGCGACTTCGGACCGCCGTCCTGACCCTGCGATCCGCCAGACGCGCCCAACATCGCCGTGAGATCCTGGTTGTTCACGACCAGCCGTCCGTCGCGATAGCTCACGTCCCAGACGACCCGGTTGTCGACGGTGCGGCCGATCCCCTTCAGGAAGATGAAGACCGGCGCCGCCTGGGCCAGTTCGGGTTGCGCCGCGATCTGCTGCTGCAGCAGGTCGAAATTGCTTGCTGCAAGCTGCGCCGTGCCGGTGAATTGCTGCGTCGACGCGAACACGAGCTTGCCCATGCCGCTGATGCCGGCGCCGGCGAGGTCGACCGAGAAGCTGTCGAGACCGACCGTCAACCCGCCACGGCTGAACAGCGCGTCGATGTCGGCCGGCGGGGGCGTGGCGCCATTGTCCGAATCCTGGATCAGCTTTTGCAGCGCCGCGATCGGCACCCCGGACACGGCCGGGCGGATCGCCAGCCGGGTCGGGATCAGCTGCGCCATCGGCCCGAGCGGCAGGTCCGGCAGCGCCAGCCCCTCGGCGCCGATGTCGATATGCCCGTTCAAGAGACCGCCATCGCTCTTCGCGGCGAGGCCGAGCCGCGCCGTCCGCAGCGTGCCGCCAACGCCGTCCGACGCTCAGGTTCAGCTGCTCGAAGGTCTCGTCGAACGAGCCGCCGGTTGCCAGGTCCGCCAAGGCCTGCAACAGAGCCTGGGTCGCCTGGGGGTCCAGCTTCGGCGCGGCGCTGCCCGGAGGCGCCGCCTCCATCGCCGCACCGAGCTGCACCAGCGAGCGCACGATCTGGGCGGTGCGGTCAGGCGAAACGCCGTCCAGTTCGCCCTTGAAGCTGACATGACCCATGACCAGGCTGATCGGCGGCTTGTCACCCAGCTTCGACTGGAGGTGGTAGCCATCCATCGACGAGGTCGTGACCACGTCAACCCGACCGGCGGCGGCCGGGCGGATGATCGTCGTGCTCGTGCCGCGGTCGAGATGGCTCTGCTGTTCGATGTCCGGTGCCGGTCGCATGCACGTCGAGATTGCCGATCGTGCTGTTCAGGGTGGACGCGGTCGCGTAGCTCGGGTCGAACACGATCTGCCCGGCCTGCTGCCCGATCGACACGTGATAGGTGACCGGCACGGTCGGCCCGCCCGCGGCTTTCCCGTCCGATCCCGGCTCCGGCACGTTGAGATGGAAGTCGAACGGGGAGGGGGAGTGGATGTCGTCGATGCTCCACCGCCCGCCATCGATCTGGCGCGCTTGCGCCGTGACCTGCGGCGCGTCCGGCGCGTTGCCGAACGGCACGGCGACGGCGTAATGGTCGCCTTCCGCCGTGATCTGCACCGGCCGGTTGTTCAACTTGGCGGCCGGCCCGAGCGTCATCGCGAGCCAATTCGTCAGCTGCTGCTCCAACGCGTGGGCACTCTCCGGCGTCGTTTGCGCACGAGACGGAAGCGGCGCGAACGGCAGCAGCGCAAGCGCGAGGAGGGCAAGACCGCTTCTACTCATCCAATCACACTCCCTGATAGGCGGCACCCTACTCCAGGGATGACGGCCGACCTATCCCCGAGTGTAACGAGAACTCTGGTTACAGAAGGCTTAATCCTCGGCGGCGTCCACCGCGGCCACGTCGAGCAGCCGTTCGATCACGTCCGGCTCCTGCGCGCCGGCGATCGCATGCCGCCCGGCCACCACGAAGCAGGGGACGCCGTTGATCCCGAGCCGGTGCGCGCGAAGGTTGTCCGCGTGCACGGCGTCCACGTCCTCCTCGCTGCGCAGGAACGCGCCGGCGGCCACCGGGTCGAGCCCGCACGACGCGGCGATCGCGCGCAGCACCGCGTGGTCGCCGATGTCGTAGCCGTCGGTGAAGTGGGCCGCGAACAGCGCTTCCGCCATCTCCGTCGCCCGCCCAGCCGGCGCCGCCCAGCGGACCAGCCGATGCGCGTCCACGCTGCTCGGCGTGCGGCGGATGCGGTCGAACCGGAAGCTCACGCCCTCGGCGTCGCCGATCTCGGTGATCGACGCGTAGAGCCGCCGCGCCCGATCCTCGCCACCGAACTTGCGGATCACGTAATCGGCGCGGTTCATGCCGACCCGCGGCATGTCGGGGTTGAGCAGGAACGGCCGCCAGGTGAGCTCGTAGAGCAGGTCCGGCCGGCGCCGCATCGTCCGGAACAGGCGTCGCACCCCGAGATAGCACCAAGGGCACACCAGGTCGTGCACGACCTCGATCGGCAACCGGGCCTTGGCGGGGGCGAGGATGTTCACCGGCTCATTCTACGCATCGGCGAGCCCACCGTCACTTTCTGCCGCACTGCTGTGCCATGACGGGATGTTGCTGGAGACCGCGCGACCAGACATAACAAAACCGTTAGCCAGGCGAAAGGCGGAGTCGATGCGGTCCGGGAGCGAGAGCGAGGTGGGCAATGGCCCGTCTTCGCCGCGCCTGTTTACGGAGCAGGCACGACTGGCCGCGCTTCGAGCCTACGATGTCGTCGGCCGCGCCGATCTCGAGCATCTCGACAAGGTCGCCCAGCTCGCCGCCGATCGTTTCGAGCGCCCAATGGCGGCGATCTCGTTCGTCGAGGAGACGACGCTCTGGTTCGGCGGCATGGTCGGCCTGCCCGGGCGGCGGGCCCCGCGCGTCGGCAGCTTGTGCGACGTTGCGCTGCGGCATGACGGTCCGTTCACGGTCGCCGACGCGGCGGCGGCCCCCCGCTTCAGCGCGCACCCGCTGGTGAGCGGGCCCGCCGGCGTACGAGCCTATGCGGCCGCCCCGCTGCTGGACGACGAAGGCCTTCCCCTCGGTACCGTCTGCGTGTTCGGCCGTGAGCCCGACGAGCTGCCCGCCGAGCAGCTGGACGAGCTGACCACCCTTGCCCGTCTCACGCTAGCGTCTGCTGGCGACCCTTCGCCCGGAGCCCGCCGCGGCGCCGGTCCGCGTGCAGGGCTGGCTCGGCGTCCGCACCGTGGCCGACGGTGGCCGTCCCGGTCTGATCGTGCTCGGCGTCGCCGCTGGCAGCCCGGCCGGGAAAGCGGGCTTGCGGCCGGCGGACGTGCTGTACTCGATCGACGAATACGTGTTGCGCCGGCCGGCCGACGTCGTGGCGGCGCTGGCGGACCGGGAGCCCGGCGCGCTGGCGCGGGTCCGGGTCGGCCGGGTCGGCGGCGCGCTCGATTGTTTCGTCCGGATCGAGCCCCGGACGACCCGGGCGCTTCGCCCCGCCGGTCAGCGAGTGAGCGATAGGATCGTCGGCTCGGCAGCGTCCAACGGAACGGTGAAACGCTTCCCTTGCCGGGCCGCCCCGCCGCGGCGCAGGTCCGACACCGTCATCGGATCCGGCAACTCGACCGTGATCTCGCGGGGCGCCGCATAGGGCGCGAGCGCCTGAAGCGAGAGCAGCTCCGTGTCGCCGTGCCGGAACCAGCGGACCTCCAAACCCGGCGCGCGGCTGCCATCCGGGGCGCGGAACACGGCGCGGGGCACCACGCCGGCGGCGGCCAGCAGCCCCGCCTCGCCTTCCAGCGTCCCGGCTCCGGGTGCCATGCCGGTCCGCAGCATCGCCTCGGGAACAGAGGCCACGCCCGCGAGCGGCGCCGAAGCCCGGCGGCGGCTGTGGCCGTCGAACAGGCCCGGCTCCGTGTCGGCGAGCACCTTGCCGCCTCCCGCCGCGAACTCGCGGATCGCGGCGACCTCGGCGTCGCTCAGCGCGATCGCGTGGGGCAGGATCAGCGCGCGGACGCCGTCCGTCCCGGAGCGCCCCGCCCTCCAACATCGCCGAGGAGAGGATGCGCGGTCGCAGGCCGAGGCCGAACAGGCGCTCCAGCGTTTCCCGCCTTGCGGCGCGCCACGCATTGTCCTCGGCCTCCCGCGCCGCGTCGCGATCGGACCAGGCGGCGCCGCCCGGCCGCCGGTCGAGCACCCACTGCGTGCGGAAGCTCGCCTGCGAGACCAGCACCGCGACCCCGTCGAACTCCGGCTCGCTCCCAAGGATCGTCGGTGCAATCGCGCGCAGGGCCTCGATCAGGCGCGCGAGCTGCGCGCCGCGCGGCCCCGGCGAGCCGTCCGGGTTCACCACGTTGTTCGCCTCGTCCCAGACGATGGTGCCGCGGCCGCCCTGCAGCAGGTGGCGCCACGCCTCGGCGTCGTCACCCGAGCCGAAGCTGGTCCGCAACGGGATCAGTCGCGGGTTGAACGCGCTGCGCCAGGAGCAGCGCGTTGGCGGAGTCGTAGATCTCCATGACGTCCACGGCAGGGGCGAGCAGGCTGTAGTCGTAGCCGCCCCAGCCCGGAATCTGCGTGCCTTCCAGCCCAGAGAGCGCTTCCGGATCGGCGGCGTGGAGCGCGTCCGTTCCCGCCCGGATCGCGCGGGCGAAGGCGACATCCATCCAGGCCTTGAAGTCCGCCCAAGCCGCGTAGTTGCTCGTCCGTGCGTCGCAGCGCCGCGTCGGTCAGCTCCGGGACCACGTCGTCCCAGCGCCGCGAAACTCGTGCCCCATTCGGCATTCAGCGCCGGCAGGCTCGGGTATTGGGTCTGCAGCCACTCCCGCATCGCGCGGAGCGAGTCCGGGCCGATATCGGCGTCCCAGGCAGCGGCGAGGTCGCCGATCCCCGCCTCGTCGGCGAGCGCATAATAGAGCGGGTGATACCGGGCCTGCGCGCGCACCAGCGTCTGCAGGCGTTCGCTGACCCGGGCGAGCCAGGCGGGATCGGACAGGCTGGGCTCGCGGATGAAGACGCTGGTGTCGGCCGGGTCGGCCCGGCGGCGCGCCTTGGCGAGCGTCGAACAGCCACGTGACCGACTTGCCTGGCGTGTAGCGGTGGTACGGCGCGTACAGGTCGGTGGCGATGTTCTCCAGATACCAAGGCAGCCCGGACTCCTCATGGCGCTGCAGCTCGGCCGGATCGATCTCGCCGCCGGTGGCGCGCAGCTTGGTGCCGGTGAAGCCGAGGCGCTTCAGCCCGGCCACCTCCGCCGGGCTGTGCTCCTGCCACATCAGCAGCTCGTAATTGTCGAACGGCGCCGACGCCGCCGGCCGGGCCAGCAGCAGCAGGAGCAGCAGGACCGCCCGCCTCACCGCCCGGCTCACCGTCCGAGCACGTGCGTGCTGCACGAAGCGCTTCAGCTGCCCGGCCAGCGCCCGGGCCTCGTCCTTCCGCTCGTGGTATTGGTTCGAGACGCGGTGTCGCCAAACGCCTGCGGTGCTGACCTCCGTGTCGCCGGATGGCACCTGGTTCGCCTCGAGCACGGGGTGGTCCGTGGGACCAGTCCAACAGCAGCGTGAGCCTCTGCCCGGTCTCGTTGACCAGCCGGTTGCGCCGCAGCGTGGCCGACGCGTCGTCCAGCAGCCACACCACGCCGCCGCGCGGTGGGGCGCTCGGCCCCACGCGGAGCACGTTGTCCTCCATCAGCAACGATCCCTGCCGCCCCACCACCGCCGCCGCCGGTCCGTCGCCCGCGCCGGTCGCGATCGTGTTGCGGAGGAGCTCCGTCCGGTCAGCGGCGGAGGTGATCTGGCCGCCCTTCACGTCCGAGAAGCTCGAGCCCTGCACTCTCAGCAGGGCTGAGGGACCGACCAGCACGGCGAATTTCGGCATGTCGCCGCCGACCCCGCCCCCGGTGAACCGGCAATCCTCGATGTCGATCGTCCCGCCAGCCGAGCCGGACAGCAGCCCGACCTGATCGTTGTCGAACGTCACGCCCTGCAGCAGGAGATCCTGGCCCTCGAGCCGCACGCCGGCGCCGTTGCCGTCCGGCACCCGGGCGCGCGCCAGGGTGAGATTGCGGATCACGTCGCCGGTCCCGCGCAGGACCAGCAGCGCTTTGCCCTCGCATGCCTTGTCGGTGATGACCGCGCCCTCGCCATCCCCGGCGATCGTGACATGGCTCGGATACACGATCGCGCAGTCGAAATACTGGCCCGGCGCGATCAGCACCGTGTCGCCCTCCTTCGCCTTGGCGATGGCGGCCGATGGGGACGGGAACTCCTGGCCGGGCGCCGACCGTGAGCGTGCGCGCGCCGGCCGGCCCGCAGGCAAGCAGCCCGAGGACCACGCAAACGATCGTCTTTGGCACGCCGCCCTGCGCCAACTCGGCGCGGGGCTTCACTTGGCGGCGAGGACCCGCCCGTCGCCCTTCAGCGGCGTGATCGAATTGCCGATGATCTTGTTGCCGGAGAGCTGCGCTTCCGTCGCGGTCAGGTTGTCGACGAAGATCGTCGGGTAGTCCCCGTCCTTACGGAAGGTGTTGTTCTGCACGATGATCTCCGGCGTCGGCTGGGTCACGCCCTCCGAGCCGATCATGATCGCCGCGGTGTGGTTCTCCGCATGCGGGCCCTTCTCGATCGTGTTGCCCCGCGCGACGAGGCTGCCGCCGTTCGGGATCTCGATCTCGTAGCTCGCGGTGCCATCCGGCCCGTCCTCGATGTCGCAGTCGATCACTTCCGTGCGCTTGGCGCGGGACTTGATGTGGTGCGCGCGCTTTGTATCGGTGAAGCGGGTGCGTTCGATCCGCACCAGGTCGTAGCCGGCGAGGTAGACGCCGTGGGAGCAGGCATGGCCGCAGTAGCCGTTCTTGTCGAACACGCTGTCGCGGATCGTGATGGTGCCGGAGCCGATGCCGGAGAGAATGCCGTTTTGGTTGTTGACGAAGCGCACATGGTCGATGAGCAGGTTGTGGCCTTCCCCGCGGATGCCGGCCCCGTTCTCGTCTTGCACGCGCGCGCGGGTGAGCGTCAGGTTGCGCACCGTGACGTCCGCGGCGCCGATGACCAGCAGCGCCTTACCCTCGCAGGCCTTGTCGGTCATGACGACCTGGTCCGGCGAGCCCACGCCTTCGATCGTGATGTTGTTCTTCCGGATCGAGGCGCAGTCGAAATACTGGCCGGGATAGATGTCGATCTTGTCGCCCTCGCCAGCGGCGGCGACCGCGGCGGAGGGTGCGGCGAACTGCTTGCCCTGCCCGACTTCGAGCGTGCGCGCCTGAGCGGCGGCCGAGAGGAGCAGCGGCGCGGCGGCGCAGAGAAGGAGAGTGCGCATCATACGGAAGCCCTTTGGAGCGGAGCCTCCCTCTATCATCGAAGGGCAGCCGGCCTCAACACGCCGGCTATCCGCGCCAGCGTGACGAGGCCCGGGTCAGCGCCTCGAAACCCTGGTCCAGCGTGAGCGCGAGCAGCGCGGTCAGGATCGCGCCCTGCAGCACATAGGCGGTGTTGGAGCCGTTCAGCCCGACGATCACCGGCAGGCCCAGCGTGCGCGCGCCCACGGTCGACGCGATCGCCGCGGTGCCGACCCCGATCACGACGCTGACGCGGATGCCGGCCAGGATGACCGGGGCGGCGAGCGGCAGCTCGACCCGGAGCAGCACTTGCGCCGGGCTCATGCCCATACCGTGCGCCGCCCGCACCGCGTCGGTCGGCGCCCCCCCGAGCCCGGCGATCGTGTTGCCCACGATCGGCAGCAGCCCGTAGAGCGCCAGCGCCAACACCGCGGGCGCCGCGCCGAAGCCGACCGAGGGGACCGCGAGCGCGAGCACGGCGACCGGGGGAAAGGCCTGGCCAACGGCGACGACCGTCTCGAGCAGGCCGCGGAACTCGCGCCCGGCTGGCCGGGTCACGAACACGCCGGCGGCGACGCCGAGCAGCACGGAGGCGGCGCTCGCGGCGGCGACGATGCCGAGATGCCCGAGCAGGAGGTCGCCGAACGTGTCCTGGGTCCAGACCGGGTTGTCCACGCCAGGGAACAGCGCCGCGAACAGCGGTCGCGCTTGCGGCATCAACGCGGTCGCCAGCAGCAGGACCAGCAGCAGGGCGGCGAACGCCCTCATGCCTGCCGAACGATGTCGGCCAGCAGCAGCGCGCCGAGCGCGGCACCCGAGCCGTCGGCAACCGCAAGCCGGTCGACGCCACGGGTCACCATCTCCGACAGAGCCGCGCTGAGCGGAAGGTCCGGCGCGACCGGCGCACCGTCGGCGTGTTCGCCCGGCCGCATGCGCTCGCCCACGCGCCCCAGCGCAAGCAGCTTCAATCCGCGCTCGCCGGCGCCGACGAAGCGGGCGACGAACGGGTCCGCCGGCCGCGCCAGGATCTCCTGCGGGTTGCCGAGCTGCAGCACCCGGCCGCGGTCGATCACGGCGATCCGGGTCGCGAGACAGCAGAGCCTCGTCCATGTCGTGGGTAACGAACACGATCGTGCAGCCGGTCTCGCGATGGATGCGCCGCAGCTCCGCCTGCAGC
Source organism: uncultured Alphaproteobacteria bacterium (assembly GCA_963708585.1). Classification (GTDB taxonomy): domain Bacteria; phylum Pseudomonadota; class Alphaproteobacteria; order Acetobacterales; family Acetobacteraceae; genus JAVVHH01. The sequence continues at coordinate 193,210 of CAVPSW010000005.1, forward strand.
TCGGCGCGGGTGACCGGGTCCAGCGCCCCGAACGGCTCGTCCATCAGCAGCACCGACGGGTGCGCGGCCAGACCGCGCGCCACGCCGACCCGCTGCTGCTGCCCTCCGGAGAGCGTGTGCGGGTAGGCCTCGCGCAGCCGCGGCGCGTCCAGCCGCAGCAGGGCCAACAGCTCGTCGACGCGCGCGTCCACCCGCCCGCGGTCCCAGCCGAGCAGGTTCGGGACGGTCGCGATATTGCGGGCCACGGTCCAGTGGGGGAACAGGCCGCCGCCCTGGATCACGTAACCCATACGCCGGCGTAGGCGCTCCGGCGCCATCCCGGCCGTGTCCTCGCCCTCGAACCGGATCGTGCCCGAACTCGGCTCCTGCAGCCGGTTCATGAGCTGCAGCAGCGTGGACTTGCCGGAGCCGGACGCGCCGATCAGCACCAGGATCTCGCCGCCACGGACCTCTAGCGAGACGTCGTCCACCGCCGCGAGATCGCCGTAGCGACGGCTGACGTGGTCGAGCGCGATCACGACTCCATCCCCAGCCGGGTGCGGGCGAGCGCGGTCAGGGCGGCGAACAGGAGGTCGGCGGCGACCGCCAGCACGATCACGGGCAGCGCCCCGAGCACGACCAGGTCGAGCGCGTTGGCGAACAGGCCTTGGAAGATGATCGCGCCGAGCCCGCCCGCACCGATCAGCGCGGAGACGGCCGCCAGCCCGACCGCCTGGACGGCGGTGATGCGAAGGCCGGACAGCAGCACCGGCAGCGCGAGCGCAGCCTCCACCCGCAGGAACACTTGCGCCGGGCTCATCCCCATGCCCCGCGCTGCGAGCACCACGCCCCGCGGCACGCCGAGCAGGCCTTCTTCCGTATTCCGCACGATCGGCAGCAGCGAGTAGAGCACCAAAGCCAGCAGCGCCGGGACCACGCCGACGCCGCCCAGCCCTAGGGCCGACAGTGGGCTGATCAGCAGCCCGAACAGCGCGATCGAGGGGATCGTCTGCAGGAGGTTCAGCACCGGGAACGCGACCCGGCGCACGCCCTCGCGCCGCGCCGCCGCCACGCCGAGCGGCACGCCGATGCAGCAGCGCCGGGCCGAGCCCGCCGAGGACGAGCAGGATGTGACGCAGCACCGCAGCATCGAACGCCCCACGCTGGGCCGCGTATTCGCGCAGCAGCGAGAGCGGCGACAGGGCGCCGGCAACGAGCAGCCCTGCCAGCGGGCCGAGCAGCAGCAACAGCGCGGCCGCGCCGGATGCCGGACCGGGACGGAGCCGCCGCGCCGTATCGGACCCGGCCAGCAGGACGAGCGGCTGCAAACACCCAGAACCCCGCGCCGAAGCCGGTCCGTGCCGACGGCGGCGCGCCGGACGGCGAGCCGGGCTGCCGCGTCCGCCGCGACCGCCGCCGCGCCGGCCAGCGCCAGGCCCGCCCCGAGCAGGCCCAGCCAGCGCGCCGCAACCGCGCCTGGTCGCACCGCCGGGGCCAGCATGCAGCAGGAACCCGGCGGCGAGCGCGGCACCGGACGCCGGCGTGGCCATGCCCAGCGCCGAAGCGAAGGCGACCGGCTCTCCCGAGAGCAGCCGATTGCGAGCATGACTCAGGAACGGCAGCAGAAGCAGCGCGGCGGCCGCGAGCAGCAGGAGCGGGAGCTGAACCCGGCGCGCGCCCGCCTCCGCTGGCGGCGTCAGGTCAGCAGGCCTTTCTGCTTCAGCCAGTCGGTGGCCACGGCCTCGACCTCGAGACCGTCAACCGCGATCTTGGCGTTCAGGGTCCGCAACGTCGCGCCGTCCAGCGCGGCGAAGGCCGGGTCGAGCAGGCCGGGGATCGCCTTGTAAGCCTCGAGCACGGGCTGGCGGACCACGGGGCAGGGCTCGTAAGCCATCTGGGCGTGCTTGGTGTCCTCCATGAGCTGGAGCCCGAGCGCGGCGAGCGCGCCGTCGGTGCCATACGCCATGCAGCAATTGACGCCGGACGTGCCCTCGGCGGCCGCCCGCTCCGTCGCCGCGGTGTCGCCGCCAGCAAGCACGAGCAGCTGGCCGGCCGTGAGCTTGAAGCCGTAGGCGGATTGGAAGGCGGGCAGCGCGGCCGGGCTCTCGACGAATTCGGCGGAGGCGGCGAGCTTGACCGTGCCGCCGCCGTTGGCCCAGCGGGCGAAGTCTTCCATCGTCTTGAGCCGGTTCTGCCCCGCCACTTTCCCGGGCACCGCGATCCCCCAGGTATTGTCGGCCGGCGCCGGGCGGAGCCAGGCGAGGTGGTTCGCCGCCGCGTCGAGCTTGCGGACCAGCTCGTACCCGGCCGCCGCATCCTTCCAGGCCGGGTCGCTCTCCTTGTTAAAGAAGAACGCGCCATTCCCCGTGTATTCCGGGTAGACGTCGATCTGCCCGGCCAGGATGGCGCTGCGCAGGATCTTGGTCGGACCGAGCCGGAGCCGGCTCTCGGTCGGAACACCGCCGGATTTGAGCCGGAGCAGCACGATCGTGCCGAGCAGCGCCGCCTCTGTGTCCAGCTTGGAGCTGACCCGGACCGGACCGGCGGCGCGGGCCGACCCCGCGGCAAGCAGCGCGGCGGACCCGGCCAGCACGTGGCGGCGAGGCAGTGGCGGCATGGCGCGCTTCTCCATCGAACCCGAATAACTCGAACCGCAAGAACTCGACCCCAGAAACGTCGGCCCGGCAAGAGCGATGAGGTGCGGGCGGCAGGAGGTGACGATGAGCGGCGAGGTGGCGCTGGTGACCGGGGCGGCGCATGGGATCGGCTTGGCCGTGGCCCGCCGCCTCGTGGCGGATGGCTGGCGCGTGGTCGCGGCCGATCGCGACGAGGCGCCGGGCCAGGACGGGCTCCGCCCGGTGGTCGCCGATGTCTCGTCCGAGGCGGAGGTGATTTCGTTGGTGGGCGACATCCGGGCCCGAGAGGGGCGGCTGGACGCGCTGGTCAGCAACGCCGGGATCATGCGGCGAAAGCCGTTGCGCGATCTGTCGCTCGCCGACTGGTCGGCCGTGATCGGCACAAACCTGACCGCGACCTACCTGCTGGTGCGGGCGGCGGAGGATCTGCTGCGGGCCGCGCACGGGAGCGTAGTGACGATCGCCTCCACCCGCGCCCGGATGAGCGAGCCCAACACCGAGAGCTACGCGGCCTCCAAAGGCGGTCTGGTCGCGCTGACCCATGCGCTCGCCGTCAGTCTCGGCCCCGACGTGCGCGTCAACTGCATCAGCCCCGGCTGGATCGACGTGGCTGGCGAGGCGCTGCGGCCGGAGGACCATGCCCAGCACCCTGCCGGCCGCGTCGGCCGTCCGCAGGACATCGCCGCGCTGGCGGCGTTCCTGCTCGGCGGGGAGAGCGGCTTCGTTACCGGCGCCGAGTTCGTGGTCGACGGCGGGATGACGCGGAAGATGATCTACGTCGAGTAGAGCACTTCCCGACCAAACGGAATCGTTGGGGCGGGAGTAGTGCTCGCCAAAACAAAGGCTAGAGCAGGTTTCGTGAGCCTATGCGAACGAAACATGCTCTAGGAGCCGGTCGGGTCGCAGTAGGGGGCGGCAAGATACGGGCGCAGCGCGTCGAAGGCCGCGGCGGCGTCGCCCCGGAGCGCGTCTAGGCTGGCTCGGTCGAGGTCATTCCACCGCCGCCCGGCATGCCGACGCTCTGACAGCGCGCGGGCGACCACATCGATCAAAAGTGCCTCCTCCGGAGCGCTCGGGCGCACGGCGGGGAAGTCGCAAAAACCATCCATCGGGCACCCCCATGTCTCTCCGATGCCGCTACAATCGCAAGTTGCGGGGATAGGTCGCAACGAGAATCTAACGACCTGATCACGAAAACGCCCAACGTAGCGTACGGGCAACGCCCAGGGTTCCGGCCCGGACCAGCGGGCACGAGCAGCGACTCCGGAACCCCGTGCATCCGCTGTGCCCAGGGCGGCATCAGGTCGATTGCCGATCGCATCGTGAGACGCTGCAGCGGCTCGGCGAGTGGATGCGGCGCGGGTTGGCGCAGGACGATGCGGGCGACTTCACGCGTGCGCTCGTCGCAGCGCATTTGCGGCCGCATCGCCTCGATCAGCCGACGCGCCTCGGCCCGGCTGCGCGGCACCGGGTCGGCGCCGAGCGCAAGGCCGATCTGGGCGATCTCGGCAAAGTACCGGTCCTGCTCGGCCGCGCGCATCCGCGGCTCGGCGTAGCGAACCCAGGCGGCGAGGAAACTGGTCGTCTCCGTGACGTGGACCCAGGCGAGCAGGGCAGGGTCGTCGGCGGTGTACGGCGTGCCGTCCGGCAAGGTGCCGCGCACGCGGGCGTGGATGGCGCGGACGCGGCCGATCGCCTCCTCCGCTTCCGCCCGGCTGCCGTAAGTAGTGAGCGCGATGAAGCGGGCGGTCCGCCGCAGGCGGCCATGCATGTCGTTACGGAACTTGGAGTGGTCCCAGACCCCGGCCAGCACGGCAGGATGCAGCATTTGCAGCAGCAGGCCGGCGACCCCGCCCACCATCATGGAGGCGACATCGCCGTGCACGCGCCAGGCCACCGAAGACGGCCCGAACAGCCCATCGCCGCGGCGCGTGACGGGCCGCTCGCCGCGCGCGCGGTCGTTGAAGATCCCTGCCACCTCGGCTGCGATCGCCTGCTTGAGCGGCCGCAGCAGAGCCGTGCCGAATGGTCCTGCGGAGCTTGGGTTGGGATAGGGCATCAGGGGAGAATGCCACGCATGCGACAGATATGGGCAGGGGACCGCTTCTCGGGAGACAGGTGCCGCGGCTCGAGCGGCCTCGGGTTGCCCTGTACGCAGATCGGCATTGATTTACGCGCATGTAACTGGTCTTTTGAACTGGTCAGTCCGTTGCAGGAGGCGTGAATGTCGGCCCCAGACCTGGTGCAGCTGCTCGAAGAGGTCAAAGCGGGCCGCCTGTCCCGCCGGGCGTTCGCGCGAGTCCTGCTCGGGGCAGGCCTCGCCGCCCCCGCGGCGGCGCAACTGCTCGCCTTTGCGGGCGTCGCCCATGCGCAGCCGGAGGCGGATCCGGACGCGTTTCGGCCGACCAAGCGCGGTGGCGGTGGTGCGCTGAAGACGCTCTGGTGGCAGGCACCGACCCTGCTCAACCCACATTTCGCGATCGGCACCAAGGATCAGGACGCGTCGCGGCTCTTCTATGAGCCGCTGATCAGCTGGGACTCGCACGGCGAGGCGGTGCCGATCCTGGCAGCGGAGCTGCCAACCCGCGAGAACGGCGGCCTCGCCGCGGACGGCAAATCGGTCACCTGGAAGCTCAAGCAGGGCGTCACGTGGCACGACGGCCACCCGTTCACCGCCGACGACTGCGTGTTCAACTGGGAATACTCGCGCAACCCGGCGACCGCGGCCGTCTCGATCGGGAAGTACAAGGACATCACCGTCGAGAAGGTGGACGAGCACACCATCCGCGTCCTGTTCAAAGAGCCGACGCCGTTCTGGGGCGACGCGTTCAGCGGCGCCTACGGCATGCTCATCCCCAAGCACCTGTTCGAGCCCTATATCGGCGACAAGTCGCGCGACGCGCCGGCGAACCTCGCGCCGGTCGGCACCGGGCCCTACAAGTTCAAGGAGTTCCGCCCCGGCGACCTCGTCTCGGGCGTGATCAACATGGACTACCACGTTCCCAACCGGCCGTATTTCGACGCGGTCGAGGTGAAGGGCGGCGGCGACGCGGTATCGGCGGCCCGCGCGGTGCTGCAGACGGGGGAGTTCGACTATGCCTGGAACCTCCAGGTGGAAGACGAGGTCCTGACCCGGCTGGAGAGCGGCGGCAAGGGCCGGGTGTTCATCCAGCCGGCGACGGGGATCGAGCACATCCAGTGCAACTTCACCGACCCGAATGTGGAGGTGGACGGGCAGCGCTCGAGCCTCAAGACGCCGCATCCGGTGCTGACCGATCCGGCGGTGCGCGAGGCGCTCAACTATCTGCTGCCGCGTGACCAGGTGCAGAAGTTCATCTATGGGCGGACCGGGATCGCGACGCCGGCGTTCGTCAACATCCCCGAGCGGTTCCGCTCCAAGGCGTTGAGCTACGAGTTCGACATCGCGAAGGCGACGGACCTGCTGGACAAGGCGGGGTGGAAGCCGGGAGCGGACGGGATCCGCGCCAAGGACGGCAAGCGGCTCCACTTCTTGTTCCAGACCTCGATCAACCAGCCGCGGCAGAAGACGCAGCAGGTGTTCAAGCAGGCCTGCAGCAAGGCCGGGATCGACCTGGAGCTGAAATCGGTGACGCCGTCGGTCTACTTCTCATCGGACGTCGCCAATCCCGACACCTATTCGCATTTCTACGCGGACCTGCAGATGTACAACACGACGTCGGACGTGCCGGACCCGGCGTTCTTTCTGCGCGCGTTCCTGTCAGTCGAGGCGGCGCAGAAGGAGAACAAGTGGCAGGGCCGCAACATCATGCCGCTGGCAGAGCAAGGAATACGACGACCTTTGGGCGAGCCAGCAATTCGAGCTCGACCCGGTGAAGCGGACGCAGATCCTGATGGACTGCAACGATCTCGCGTGCCGCAACCACGTCGTGCTGCCGCTGGTGTCGCGCCCGAACGTCCGGGCGATCGTCAAAGGCCTGCACGCGTTCCCGAGCGGGTTCGACAGCGACTTCTGGGCGCTGGCGACCTGGTGGAAGGACGCCTGACGCCGCACGATGTCGCGCGCCTACCTGCTGCGCCGAATTCTGCTGGCGATCCCGAGCCTGCTGGGGATCAGCGTGATCCTGTACACGGTGCTGGCGCTGGCGCCCGGCGACCCGTTCGGCGAACTCGCCAGCAACCCGAACGTGCCGCCGCAGGTGCAGGCCGCGCTGCGGGCCAAGTTCGGCCTCGATGACCCGGTCTGGTCGCGCTACCTCCACTGGCTGTTCGCCATGGCGACTGGCGACTGGGGTTTCTCCTTCGTCAGCCGCATGAACGTCGACACGCTGATCCTGCAGCGCGTGCCGGTGACGCTCGCAGTGATCGGCGCGGCGCAGCTGCTGGCGGTGGTGGTTGCGGTGCCGGTGGGCGTGCTCTCGGCGCTCCGGCCCTACTCGCTGTTCGACGCAGTTGCCAACACGCTGGCCTTCGTCGGCTTCTCCCTGCCGACGTTCTTCACCGGGCTGCTGCTGATCCTGCTGTTCAGCGTGAAGCTCGGCTGGCTGCCGATCGTGTTCCGCGCCGACCTGCCGCAGTCGGGCTGGGATTGGTGGGCGGAGGAGGTGCGGCAATCGGTCATGCCGGTGCTGGTGCTCGGCCTGTTCGGGGGCGCTTCGCTGGTGCGATTCGTCCGCGCGTCGATGCTGGACGTCGCGCGGCTCGACTACGTCACCACCGCCCGGGCGAAGGGGATCGGCCGTCGCCGGGTCGTGCTGCGGCACATGGTACGCAACGCGATGGTGCCGGTCGTGACCTTGATCGCGCTGCAGCTCCCGGTCGTGTTCGGCGGCGCGATCGTCACCGAGCAGATCTTCCGCGTGCCGGGCATCGGTTCGCTGCTGATCTCCTCCATCCTGGCCAACGACACGCCGGTGGTGATGGGGGTGACGTTCGTGTTCGCCATCCTGGTCGTGCTGTCCAATCTGCTTGCCGACCTGCTCTATGCCGTCCTCGACCCCCGCATCGCTTACCGTTGAGGCGGCGCTCCCGTCCGGCCCGGCGGTGGCCGGCGAGCACCGCGGCGTCTCGCCGGGCCTGGACGCGTGGCGTCGGTTCCGGCGGCATCGGCTGGCAGTCGCCAGCGTGGTGATTCTTTTGCTGATCGCGCTCGCGGTCGCGCTGGGGCCGCTGCTCTGGCGGGTGGCGATCAACGACATCGACTTCGGCGCGATGCTGCAGGGACCGAGCCCCGAGCATCCGCTGGGGACGGACGACCTCGGCCAGGACGTGCTGGCGCGGCTGCTCTATGGCGGGCGGATCTCGCTGGCCGTCGGTCTGGCGGCGATGCTGGTCGCGGTGGTGGTCGGCGTGCTGATCGGCGCGGTGGCGGGGATGGCGACCGGCCGGGTCGATGCGGCGCTGATGTGGCTGACCGACCTGTTCCTCTCCTTGCCGCAACTGCCGCTGCTGCTGCTGCTCATCTACTTGTTCCGCGGCGCGCTGCAGGCGGTGTTCGGCACCGAGGGCGGGGTGTTCCTGATGGTGGTCACGGTGATCGGCGGGCTGCGCTGGATGCCGGTCGCGCGACTGGTACGGGCGCAGTTCCTGAGCCTGCGCGAGAAGGAGTTCGTCGAGGCGGCGCGGGCGCTTGGCGCGTCGCGAGCGCGCCTCGTGCTCTGGCACATCCTGCCGAACGCGCTGGGACCGGTGATCGTCGCCGCGACAATCGAGGTGGCCGCGGCGATCATCTCGGAATCGACGCTGTCCTTCCTCGGCCTTGGCTTCCCGCCGGACATCCCGACCTGGGGCCGCGTGCTGTTCGACGCCAAGGACACGATCGACGCGGCGCCGCATTGGGCGCTGGCCGCCGGGTCGGCGATCTTTCTGACCGTGCTCGCGATCAACTTCATCGGCGACGGGCTGCGCGACGCGCTCGACCCGCGGCGGGTGCTGTGATGAGCGGCGCGGCGCTGCTCGACATCCGCGGGCTGAAGACGTCGTTCGCCACCGAGAACGGGACCGTCCATGCCGTGGACGGCGTCGACCTCCAGGTCTGGCCGGGCGAGACGCTCGCGGTGGTGGGCGAGAGCGGATGCGGCAAGACCGTGACCGCCCGCAGCGTCCTGAAGCTGATCGACCGGCCGCCAGGCCGGTTCGAGGCGGGGCAGATCCTTTGGGAGGGCCGCGACCTCCTGCTTCTGCCGGACGCGGAGATGGACCGGATTCGCGCGCGTGAGATCGGCATGGTGTTCCAGGAGCCGATGACCTCGCTCAACCCGGTCTACACGGTGGGCGAGCAGATCGCCGAAGCGGTCCGCGCCCATGCACGCGTGTCCCGCCGCGAGGCGATGGCGCGCGCGGTCGAGATGCTCGCCCTGGTGCAAATTCCGAACCCGACAAGGCGCGCGCGCGACTATCCGCACCAGTTCTCGGGCGGGATGCGCCAACGCGTGGTGATCGCGATGGCGCTCGCCTGCAGCCCGAAACTGCTGATTGCCGACGAGCCGACCACCGCGCTCGATGTGACGATCCAAGCGCAGATTCTCGAACTCCTCGACGGCATGAAGACGCGGCTCGGCATGGCGATCCTGCTGATCACGCACGACATGGGCGTCGTCGCCGAGCACGCGCAGCGGGTTGCGGTCATGTATGCGGGGATCGTGGTGGAGGAGGCGCCGGTCGGCGAGCTGTTCGCGAACCCGCGCCATCCCTACACGCAGGGGCTGATCCGCTCGATCCCGCGCCCGGATCATCATGCCGGGCGGCGGACCCGGCTGGAGCAGATTCCCGGCACCGTGCCGAGCCTGCTCCGCCCGCCGCCGTTCTGCCGCTTCGCGGCGCGCTGCCGGTACGTGATGGATGTGTGCCGGGCGGGGCCGCCACCGATGCGCAGCGTGGGGCCGGCGCATCGGATGGCCTGCGTGCTGTGACCGCGCCGCTCCTCTCGGTACAAGGCCTCACTAAGCACTTCGCGCTCCGGGGCGGGCTGTGGGGCCGCGAGGTGGCGAGCGTTCAGGCCGTCGACGAAGTCAGCTTCGAGATCGCGGAGGGCGAGACGCTCGGCCTGGTCGGCGAGTCCGGCTGCGGCAAGTCGACCACCGGGCGGTGCATCCTCCGACTGATCGAGCCGAGCGCGGGCGAGGTCCGGTTCGAGGGGCGGGACGTGACGCGCGCTTCGGGCGACGAGCTGCGGCGGATGCGGCGCGACATGCAGATGATGTTCCAGGATCCGTTCGCCTCGCTCAACCCGCGCCACACGGTCGGCGCGATCGTAGGCGAGGCGCTGGTGATCCACCGCCTCGCCCGCGGCGCCCGGGCCCGTGAGGAGCGGGTGGCCGAGCTGCTGGAGCTGGTCGGGCTGCAGCCCGACCATATGCGCCGCTTTCCGCACGAGTTCTCTGGCGGCCAGCGGCAACGCATCGGGATCGCCCGCGCGCTGGCCGTCGAGCCGCGGCTGATCGTTTGCGACGAGCCGGTCTCGGCGCTGGACGTCTCGGTGCAGGCGCAGGTGGTCAACCTGCTGGAGGACCTTTCGGAGCGGCTTGGCCTCGCCTACCTGTTCATCGCGCACGATCTGTCGGTGGTGGAGCATATCAGCGACCGGGTTGCGGTGATGTATCTGGGCCGTGTGGTGGAGATCGCCCCGGCGCGCGCGCTGTACGACCGCCCACTGCATCCCTACACGGAGGCGCTGCTTTCGGCCGTGCCGATCCCGGACCCGACGGTGCGGCGGCAGCGGATCGTGCTGCAAGGGGACGTGCCGAGTCCGGCGGACCCGCCCTCCGGCTGCCGTTTCCGCACCCGGTGCCCGCTAGCGCAGCCGGTCTGCGCCGAACTCTCGCCGCCGTTGTTGGACGACGGAGCCGGGCACGCCGTCGCCTGCCACTTCCGTGGACCCGCTGCTACGGCTCCGGCCGGATCTGCACGCCCTGGCACCCCTGCGCCCGGATGAGCGCCTGGCCCGACGCCCAGGTCGTGTGCACCTCGAGCCCGAGCTGCAGCAGGTAGCCCTGCGGCGACACCCAGGCGGCGGCGAGGGAAGGTGGCCGGCTCTCCAGGCCCGGGTGGACCATCGGCGCCGACCACCGCAGCCAGCCCTCGCCGGGCACCGCCGGGCCGAACCGGATGTCCGTATCCTTGTCGCGCTTGAAACCGGGCAGCACGACGTCCGCGTTGCCGCCGCCCGGTCGGAGGAACCGGCTCCAATAGAACGCGAGCGAGAGCGGAGTGCGCAGCCCGGCGGCGGACGCGGGCAGGTCGAGGTCGGGCCGCCGCTCGGGCGGGGCGGCGCGGTAGTCGGAGAGCCAGGGCTGGCCGAAGCTCGACAGCGCCCAGTGCCGCACGAACCCGGGATGGCGCGCCTGGAAGTCGGCCAGCCGCTTGGCCTGGACGCGGTAGGCCTCGAGCCGGTCGCCGTTGCGCAGGAACACGTCCCATTGCTGGCGCTTGATGCTGCCGTCGACCACGGTCCGCTGGTTGACGGCGATCGACTGCACCGCGCCGGCGCGCCAGGACGTGGCCTCCTCGCCGAAATAGCGGACGTCCCCGAGCCAGCTGTCGATCGCAAACGAGACCTGGACATCGACGGTCGTGGTGTCGCCGGCTTCCGTCGTTTCCGTCCGGACCGCGACCCGGCCGTCATGGCTCGTGTTCCCGGCGAAGCGGCAGATCTCGGCGCGGGCGAGGGCAGGGGAGAGAAGCAGCAGCGCCGTCGCCACTGGCACAAAGAGCCGCGTCGAAGTCATGGCCCATCCTAGGCCGGTCGCCGTCAGACCGGAACCGGGCAAGCGGCGCGCCTTCCCTCTTATAGGAACTGCAACTAGGCTGCCGGCAGCGTCCTACACAGGGAGAATCCAATGCTGCGCAGAGCTTTATTCGCCGGCGTCGCCATGCTTGCGGTTACCGGGGCCGCCCATGCCGACATCACGGTCGCTGTCGTGGGGCCGATGACGGGCGAATACGCCGCGTTCGGCAAGCAGATGCAGCTGGGCGCGCAGCGCGCCGTCGACGACATCAACAAGGCTGGTGGCGCGCTCGGGCAGCAGCTGAAGCTGGACGTCGAGGACGACGCCTGCGATCCGCGCCAAGCCGTCTCGGTCGCCAACAAGCTGGCCAGCATGCACGTTGCGGTGGTCGCCGGCCATTACTGCTCCGGCAGTTCGATCCCGGCCAGCAAGGTCTATACCGAGGAAGGGATCCTGCAGATCAGCCCGGCCAGCACCAACCCGAAATACACTGATGAGGGCGCCTGGGACATCTTCCGCGTGTGCGGCCGTGACGATCAGCAGGGCGAGGTCGCCGGCAAGTATCTCGCAGAGCATTTCAAGGGCGACAAGATCGCGATCCTCGACGACAACTCGGCCTACGGGAAGGGCTTGGCGGACGAGACGCGCAAGGCGCTGCAGGCGAATGGCGGCAAGGCGACCATGAACGCCTCCTACACGGCGGGCGAGCGTGACTACTCCGCCATCGTCAGCCGCATGAAAGAGGCCGGGATCCAAGTGATCTACATCGGCGGCTACCACACCGAGACAGGGCTGATCGCACGCCAGGCCAAAGAGCAGGGCATGAAGGTCACCATCGTCGGCGGGGACGCGCTGGTCAGCAACGAGTTCTGGCAGATCGCCGGTGACGCCGGGCAGGGCACGATGATGACGTTCCCGTCCGACCCGCGGAAGCGGCCGTCGGCGCAGGACGTGGTCAAGGAGTTCAAGCTCAGCAACGTCGACCCGGAGGGCTACACCCTCTACACCTACGCGGCGATCCAGGTGTGGGCGGACGCGGCCAAGAAGGCGAACTCGATCGACGCGCACAAGGTCGCCGACGTGCTGCATAGCGGGCAGACGTTCCAGACCGTGCTCGGGCCGCTTTCCTTCGACAAGAAGGGCGACATCACCAAGGCGGACTACGTCTTCTACGTCTGGAAGAACGGCAGCTACAGCGAGATGTAGTTCCGTCACCATGGCCCTCTCCCGTTGGCGGGAGAGGGCTTTCTAAGCGGCCTCTACGATGATGCGGTGGTAGGAGCGGCCGAAATAGATCAGGCCCTCATGGGCATCGCCGATCCGGATCGCCTCCACCTCGCAGAAGAACACCGTGTGGGTACCGACCTCCGTCGACTGCGCGATGCGGCAATCGAACGAGACCACCGCGCCTTCCAGCACCGGAGCCCCGGTCTCGAGCGTCGTCCAGCGCCCGGTCTCGAACCGCGCCGCCTGCGGCACGCCCTTGAACCCGGCGAACAGCGGCGACAACTCCTCCTGCGAGGCCGCGAGCGTATTGACGCACAGCACGCCGCTGGCCCGGAACACCTCGTTGAGTTCGCTCTCGCGATTGATGCAGAGCAGCAGCGTCGGCGGGTCGTCGGTGACGCTGCAGACGGCGGAGGCGGTGAGCCCGCACGGACCCTCCGGGCCCACCGTGGTGATCACGTTGACCGCCGCGCCCAGCCTGGCCATCGCGTTGCGGAAGGTTTGCCGATCGACCAATCCAGCGTCTCCGACTCTCTCCTGGAGTATGGGACGCCCGACCGGCTCTGGGTAGGGCCGAACGCAAACGGGCGCCCCGAGGGGCGCCCGCCTGAATTCGCTCGTGTTCGACGTTACGGGTCTTGGTCGCGTCGCGCACGGCGTCCTTGGCGCCGCCGACCGCGCTCTCAGCGTGGCCCTTGACCTTGTCGGCCTGACCTTCGGCCTTCATCTTCTCGTCGCCGGTGACGTTGCCGACGCCTTCCTTGACGGCGCCCTTGGCCTTGTCGTACGCGCCTTGAACCCGATTTTCGTCTACCATGGTTCGGTCCTCCTCGCCGGCTTATACCTATGTTAACGCGGCGATGGTCGCCGGGTTTCAGGCGGCCGATAGCGGGGGCGCGACCTCTTCCAGCGGCCGCCGCTCCGCATCCGTGCCCCAGAGCCAGGCAACGACCGCGGCCAGCAGCATGAGCGCCGCGCCCAACAGGTATCCGAGCAGCAGTTCGGTCCGCGACCCGGTCTGGATCAGTGCGCCGAAGATCGCCGGTCCGGCGACGCCGCCCACCGCCGTGCCGAAAGCGTAGAACACGGCGATGGCGATCGCGCGCACCTCCAACGGGAAGGTCTCGCCAACGGTGAGGTAGGCGGAGGAGGCCGCGGCCGAGGCGAAGAAGAAGATCGCGGTCCAGGCTGCGGTCTGCCCGACCGGGCCGAGCAGGCCGGATTGGAACGCCCATCCGGCAAGCGCCAGGAGGATGCCGGAGAGCCCGTAGGTGCCGCCGATCATGCGGCGCCGCCCAATCGTGTCGAACAGGCGGCCGAGCACGATCGGGCCGAGCAGGTTACCGAACGCGAACGGGACGATGTACCAGCCGACCGAGTTGCCGGGCACGTGGTAGAACTCGGTCAGCACCAGCCCATAGGTGAAGAAGACGGCATTGTAGCAAAAGGCCTGCCCGGCCATCAGCACCACGCCGACGACGGTGCGCTGGCGATAGTCCTTGAGCAGGACGCGGAGGCTGGGGAGGAACCAGTCGCCGTGATGACGGCGCAGGCGGAGCGGCTTGCCGGGCACGGGCGGGAGCTTCTCGCCGGTCTCGTGGGCGACCCGGTCCTCGATCTCTTTCACGACCTTGCTCGCGTCCTCCGGGTCGCCATGGGTCATGAGCCAGCGCGGGCTCTCGGGAATCCACTGGCGCAGGAACAGCACGACCGCGCCGATCACGCCGCCGATGATGAACGCCGAGCGCCAGCCCCACTCGGCGGGCATCAGCTTGGGGTCGAGCACGAGGGTGGCGCCCATCGCACCGAGGGCGGCGCCAAGCCAGAAGCTGCCGTTGATGCAGAGGTCGGTGAAGCCACGCTTGCGGGCGGGGATGAGCTCCTGGATCGTCGCGTTGACCGCGGCATACTCGCCGCCGATGCCGGCCCCGGTCAGGAACCGGAACAGGGCGAAGGTCCAGAAATTCCAGGCGAAGCCGGATGCGATCGTGGCGACGAGGTAGAGCAGCACGGTGATGCTGAACAGCTTCTTGCGGCCGAGCCGGTCGGTCAGCCAGCCGAAGCCCAGCGCTCCAACTACGGCGCCGACGAGATAGGCCGACGCGGTGAAGCCGAACTCGCTGCTGCTGATCCCGATGCTGCTATGGGTGATCGCGCTGGCGAGCGACCCGACCAGGGTGACTTCGAGCCCATCCAGGATCCAGGTGATCCCGAGCGCGCCGACGACGAGCCAGTGAAACCGCGCCCAGGGCAGGCGGTCGAGCCTGGCCGGCACGTCAGTCTCGAAGACGTCTCCCTCGGTATCGGCCATCCCCCGTCGCAACGGGGGTGGCGGGCCAGGGTTGCCCTGATAGCGTCGCCCGGCGGATCGTCTCTCTTGTTGCTGGACCGGGCGGGCTGAGTTACAAAGACTCTCACGAAAAGTTGAGATGATTGGGATGCAACCGCCCTCCCTCCGTCCGGCGCGCGCCGGGGCGCGACTCTCGGAACTAGACGGGCTTCGATGCTTGGCCGTGTTTCCGGTCCTGTATCAGCATTGGTTCGAGCCGCGGATTCAGCTTGGAAGCTGGGGCGTGATCCTGTTCTTCGTGATCAGCGGCTATGTGATCAGCCGGTTGATCCTTGCCGATCGGGACAAGGGGCGCGCGTTGACCCCGGCCGCTGCTCGGTTCTTTTTCAACCGGGCGCGGCGCTTGATGCCGGCCTATTTCTTCGTGCTCGCGCTCGGGCTGCTGGTCCAGCCGGAGGTGAGGGCGGCATGGCCGTGGTATGCCTTCTTCGGTTCCAATCTCCTGCCAGCGTGGCGGGACGCGGCGATTCCGCTGCAGCCAACCTGGTCGCTGGCCGTCGAGCAGCAGTTCTATCTGCTGTGGTTCTTCGTGCTGATGCTGGTCCCGCTGCGGAGGCTTCCGCTGCTGCTGGTCGCGATGCTGGTGGGCGCAGTGTTGTTCCGGGCGCTCGTGTTCGACGTGAGGCAAGGGCTCCCGCTGTGCTTCCTTCCGGCCTGCCTCGACGCGCTCGGGGCGGGGGCGCTGTTGTGCCTGGCGGAGCGGCGCGGTCTCTCGCTGCCGCGCGGCGCCGGGTGGATTGCCCTCGCCGCGATAGCTTGGTCGGTGGCAGTCTGCGGGCAGTGGCTGCCGTGTTCACAAGGTGGGCGGGCTGCGCTCGTACCGGCGGCGGTCACACTTGCGTCGGCCTGGGCGGTGTGGCGAGCGCGGACTGGGTTCGGCGGTGTCTCGGGCGCGCTACTCGGTTCCGCGCCGATGGCTTATCTCGGCCGGATCAGCTACGGGATCTACCTCTATCACATGGTGACCAAGAACGGGCTCGCGCACTCCGGCCTGCATGTCCTGCCGGGGGCGAACGTGATCGCAAACCTCACCTGGCTCGATTTCCCGTTCCACATCCTGGCGACGGTAGCTGTCGCGTCGTTGTCGTATCACTGGCTGGAGCGCCCGATCCAGCGGCTGCGCTTCCCAATGCCTTTGACTACCGGTGCGGCTGCGCGGGCCTGACCTTCCGCGCTACTGCGCCTGCGCGCTCGCGTCGCTGCTGGTGGCGCCGACGCGGGCGGCGAGCGCGGCGGACATGAAGTCGTCGAGGTTGCCGTCGAGCACGGCCGCCGGGTTGCCGGTCTCGACGCCGGTGCGCAGGTCCTTCACCAGCTGATACGGCGCCAGCACGTAGCTGCGGATCTGGTGGCCCCAGCCGATATCGGTCTTCGCGTCCTCCTGCGCCGACGCCACCGCCTCGCGCTGCTCCAGCTCGCGCTCGTACAGCTTGGCCTTCAGCATCGTCATCGCCGACGGCCCGGTTGCGGTGCTGGCTGCGGTCGGTCTGGCAGGCGACGATGATCCCGGTCGGCACGTGGGTGATGCGGATCGCGCTCTCCGTCTTGTTCACGTGCTGGCCGCCGGCGCCGGAGGCGCGGAACGTGTCGACCTTCAGGTCGGCCTCGTTGACCTCGATCTCGATGTTGTCGTCGACCACCGGATAGACCCAGACGCTGGCGAAGCTGGTCTGCCGCCGCGCGTTGGCGTCGAACGGGCTGATCCGCACCAGCCGGTGCACGCCGGCCTCCGTCTTCAGCCAGCCATACGCGTTGGGGCCGGAGACCTGCAGCGTCGCCGACTTGATGCCGGCCTGCTCGCCCTCGCTCTGCTCCATCAGCTGGACCTTGTAGCCGTGCTGCTCGGCCCAGCGCGAATACATGCGGGCCAGCATCTCGGCCCAGTCCTGCGCCTCGGTGCCGCCGGCGCCGGCGTTGACCTCGAGATAGGCGTCGTTGGCGTCGGCCTCGCCGGAGAGCAGGCTCTCGATCTCGCGGCGCTTGGCCTCCTCGAGCAGCGCGGCGCAGCGTCGGCGACGCCGTCGTCGGCCATCGCCGCGTCGCCCTCGCTCTCGGCCAGGGCGATCAGCTCGGCCGTGTCCGCGGCCTCGCGCTCCATCGTGCTGCAGCCCCTCGACCAGGCTGGCCAGCCGGTTGCGCTCGCGCATGACCGATTGCGCCGCGGCGGCGTCGTTCCAGAGCGTGGGGTCCTCGGCCTGGGCGTTCAGCTCTTCGAGGCGGGCGACGGCGACGATCCCAGTCAAAGATGCCTCCGCAGCAGGGCGAAGGTCTGCTGGAGCTGCTCGTGCAGAGCGTCGGATTCGGTGGACATCGGCGGCGCCTAATATAGGCCGCCCACGCCGCTATCAATGCCGACGCCCGGAGCCGCCGCCGCTCGTCGTTCTCCGCGACGCGCGCCGCCGCCGGCATCGCCGCCGCCGATCACGCCCTGGCTCGCGCCGGGTTCCTGGCCGGGCTTGAACGCGTCGGTGCGCGGGCCGAAGCCGCTGTCCCAGGTCGCCATCCTGCACCCCGTCCGGGCATCTTGAACGTCAGGTTGGGCCGGTTCTTGAGCGCGACGGCCATGTAGTCGTGCCAGATCGGCGCGGCGACGCCGCCGCCGGTCTCCTTGTCGCCCAGGCTGTCGTTGTTGTCGAAGCCGATCCAGACGGCGGTGACCAGGTCCGGGCGTGAAGCCGACGAACCAGGCGTCGACGAAATCCTGGGTGGTGCCGGTCTTGCCGGCGATGGCGCGGCCGAGCCCGGCGCCGGCGGCGTAGCCGGTCCCCTTGGCCACCACGCCCTGCATCATGGTGACGAGCTGGGCGACGCTGGGCGGGTCGGCGATCTGGCGGCGGTTGTCGACGATCGCTCGGCGGCTTGGCCGGGTCGCCGCAGCCGCGGCACTCCAGCCCGCTCGGCCGCCAGATGACCTTGCCGTCGCGGTCCTGCACGCTGTCCACCAAGGAGGGCAGCACCTCGCGCCCGCCCATGGCCAGGCCGGCATAGGCCGAGGCCTGGCGCAGCACCGTCGTCTCCACCGCGCCGAGCGCGGCCGGCAGCACCTTCGGCATGCCGTCGACCACGTGGAACGCGATCGCGTTCTGCGCCACCGCGTCCATGCCCACCTTGTCGGCCAGCCGGACGGTGACGAGGTTCAGCGACCGCTCGAGCGCGATCCGCATCGGCGTCGGGCCGCTGAACGTCATCGCCGTAGTTGTTCGGCCGCCAGATGCCCTGCGCCGTCCTCTGCTCGAACGGCGCGTCCAGCACCCGCTGGCTCGGCGAGAGGCCCGGATTCGAGCGCGGTCAGGTAGACCATCGGCTTGAACGAGCTGCCGGGCTGCCGCTCGGCCTGGGTGGCGCGGTTGAACTGGCTCTGCTCGAAGCTCCAGCCGCCGACCATCGCCAGCACGCGGCCGGTCAGCGGATCCATGGAGACCAGCGCGCCCTGCACCGGCGGGACCTGCCGCAGCAGCAGGTGATCGGGCCGGGCAGCGGCCTTGCCGGCGGCCGGGCGCGGCCGTCGACCGGCTCGACCATGACCAGGTCGCCGACGCTCGAGCACGTCGGCCATCCGCCGCGGCGACGGGCCGCGGCTGCCGTCGGCGTGCACCGGGCGCGCCCAGCCGAGATCGGACAGGTACATCGTCCCGACCCGCGACGTGCCGCCCGCCGGCCGGCTGACCCGGCGGGCGCTCGATCCAGCCGAGCTTGGCCTCGCGCGCGTCGACCTGGAGCGCGACGGCCAGGCGCCACTCCGGCAGCATGCCGGGCGGGCGCGGCAGCTGCGGCGAGGCGGTTGCTCCAGCCCTGGCGCATGGCCGCGTCGCCGTCGAGATGGCCCGACCGGCCCGCGCCAGCCGCCATGGCTCCGGTCGTAAGCCATCAGCCCGGCCCGCAGCGCCTTGTCGGCCGCGGCCTGCAGCGCCGGGTCGAGGCTGGTGCGGACGGTGTAGCCGCCGGTGGTGGTGAGGTCGGCGCCGAACCGGTCGACCAGCTGGCGGCGCACCTCCTCGGTGAACCAGTCGCCGCCGGGGATCGGGTCCTGGCGATGGAAGGCGGCGGGCTGGATCGGCGTCGCCTTCGCCGTCGCGCGCCTGCTCCGGCGTGATCGCGTGGTCCTCGGCCATGCGGTCGAGCACCCAGTCGCGCCGGGCCTTGGCGGCCTCGGGGAAGCGGAACGGGTTGTAGTTGTTGGGCGCCTTCGGCAGCGCGGCCAGGAACGCCATCTCCGGCAGGGTCAGCTCGTCGAGCGTCTTGTTGAAATAGGCGCGCGGCCGCGGCGGCGACGCCGTAGGATTGCTGCCCGAGATAGATCTCGTTCAGATAGAGCTCGAGCACGTGCTCCTTGCTCATCGTCTGGTCGATCCGCAGCGCCAGGATCAGCTCCTTGACCTTGCGCGACGATGCTGACCTCGTTGCCGAGCAGCATGTTCTTGGCGACCTGCTGCGTGATGGTCGAGGCGCCGATCGGCCGGCGGCCGCTGCCGTACATCATCAGGTCGGCAGACGCCGGCGCGGGCGATGGCGAACGGGTCGACGCCGCGATGGGTCCAGAACTTCTGGTCCTCGGCCGAGATGAAGGCCTGCTTCAGCATGTCCGGGATCGCGCTGATCGGCACGAAGATGCGCCGCTCGGTGGCGAACTCGGCCAGCAGCCGCTCGTCCCCGGCATAGACCCGGCTCATCACCTTCGGCTGGTACTGCCGCAGCCCGTCCAGCGACGGCAGCTCGGCCGCGTAGCGCTGCGTAGGTGTGCCAGGCGAACGCCGGCGGCGCCGACGCCGCCGACGAGCCCGATCAGCAGCACGAGCGCGAAAGCCGCGGCGGATCACGCCGAGCACGCCGCACGCCGCTTCGGCGCGGCCGGCGCAGCCGGCTTCGAGCCCGCGCGGCCAGCCGTCTCCGGCCGCGGCCCGCGCACCTCGCCCGTCCTTACCCATCGTCCTCGTCCCCTAGCCGGACGCGATATGCGTGCCGCGGGCGCTCGGCAGGCCAGATGACGCCTCGATCGCCCTGCGCAGCGCCCCGGCAACCCGCGCCCGGTATTCTGGACGACGCAACGCCGCTTCGTCTTTATAGTTTGACATGAAGCCCATTTCGACCAGCACGCTCGGAATGTCGGCTGCGCGCAAGACCATGAAGCCGGCATGGCGCGCCGGGTTGGGCAGCAGCCCGATCTCCGGCTCGCAGCGCGTCGACCACCTGCGCGCGCCATGCGCGCCGAGCCGACCCGCGTCTCCTGCCGGACCAGGCTGGCCAGGATGTCGGCCACCACCGGCGGCAGGTTGCGGAAGCTGGGGCCGCCGAACCGGTCCGCGCTGTTCTCCCGCCGGGCCAGGTCGGCGGTCTGCGCGTCCGACGCGGTGTCCGACAGCGTATAGACGCTGGCGCCGCGCACGGAGGGGTCGAGCAGCGCGTCGGCGTGCATGGAGACGAACAGCGCGGCGCCGTGCGCGCTGGGCGATGGCGACCCGGTCGTGCAAGCGGGATGAACACGTCCCGCCCGCGGGTCAGCTCGACCCGGCACCGTCCGCTCGGCGGCAGCTGGCGCCGCAGCTCCTCGGCCGCGGCGAAGGCGACGTGCTTCTCGTAGGTGCCGGAAACCCCGATCGCGCCGGGATCCTTGCCGCCATGGCCGGGATCCAGCATGACCAGCGGCAGCTTCCGCCGCGGCCGGCGCGGCCGGGCCGGCGCGAGCGCGGCCGGGCCAGCGCCGAAGCCGGCAACGCGGCAGCGGCGGCGAGCAGCGAGCCGGCGGGACATCAGCGCGACATCGGGACATGCTCTTAATGTAGCACATGAGCGCGTCGCGGTGCATCGGCTCGCGCGCTACCCTTGCGGAAAGCGCCCGTTTGCGTCATCTTTGTCGGTGATCCGGTGGCGTGGGCCTGCCGGGCAAGCCCGCGACTGTCCGTCGCGCCCCCGCACCCACGCCATCGCCCGCGCCGCGCGGTGATCGCGCGCCCGGGCTCGTTCGCCTCACCACGGGCGGCGCAAGCTGGACGGTCCAGGGCGCGCCGCTCCGCTGCCAGGGATGCTCATGCCAGCCGCCGCGCCAGTTCCGACCATTCTCCGGATCCGACGCGTCGCGCGCAACCCCGGCGCCGGGCGCTATGCCCGCCCCCACTGTCCTATTCCGCCGCGCCCGCCTCGCGCCCTCTCCCCGGGAGACCGGCCCATGCGGCGCTTGCGGCGCACCGGAGTTCCACACGTTTATGACCAAGCGCATGCTGATCGACAGCACGCACGCGGAAGAAACCCGCGTCGTGGTGCTGGAGGGTAACCGTCTCGAAGAATTCGACGTCGAAACGTCCACCAAACACCAGCTCAAAGGCAACATCTACCTCGCCAAGGTCGTCCGCGTAGAGCCCAGCCTGCAGGCGGCGTTCGTCGAATACGGCGGCAACCGCCACGGCTTCCTGGCCTTCGGCGAGATCCACCCGGACTACTACCAGATCCCGGTCGCGGACCGCAGACGCCTGCTCGAAGCGCAGGAGCAGGAGGCGCGCGAGGACGAGGCCGAGGAGGAGCGCCGCGAGGCCGCCCGCGCCGCCAGCCCGGACGCCGAGTCGAGCCCGCGAGCCGGACGAACCGGCCCGAGCCGGACGACGCGGCGGACACGGAGGCGCCGCGTCGAGGAGCCGCCGGCGCTCCGAGGCGGCCGAGCCGCGTCGCCGCTCGACCCCGACCACCAGCCGGCCGCGACCGCCGGCCGGAGGAGGACGCCGTGCCGCCGCCGGAGCAGGTGGCGCAGCCCGCGGCGATCGCGCAGGACATCCTGGTCGCGCCGGAGGAGGCCGCGGCGCTGTTCCCAGCGGACGACCAGGCGGCGACCGAGCCCGGCTCCGACATGGCGCCGGAAGCGGCCGCGGACGCTCGAGCCGGACGACGACGCCGAGCCTGCGCCGGACGAGGCGGAGCTCGAGCCGGAACCGACCGGGCTCGACGGCAACGGCGAGGCCGAGCCGGAAGGGCCGCCGCCCGAGCAGATCGGCGGCGAGCACGACACCGAGGAGCAGCAGACCGAGCGCCGCGCCACGCCGCGCTTCCTGCGCAACTACAAGATCCAGGAAGTGATCCGCCGCCGGCAGATCCTGCTGGTGCAGGTCGTCAAGGAGGAGCGCGGCAGCAAGGGCGCCGCGCTCACCACCTACATCTCGCTCGCCGGCCGCTTCTCCGTGCTGATGCCGAACTCGCCGCGCGGCGGCGGCATCTCGCGCAAGATCACCTCGGCCGCCGACCGGCGCCGGCTCAAGGAGGTCACCGCCGAGCTCGACCTGCCGCGCGGCATGGGGCTGATCGTCCGCACCGCCGGCGCCAACCGGCCGAAGCCGGAGATCCTGCGCGACTGCGAATACCTGCTCAACCAGTGGGACCAGATCCGCGAGCTCACCATGAAGAGCGTCGCCCCCGCGCTGATCTACGAGGAGGCGAGCCTCATCAAGCGCGCCATCCGCGACGTCTATTCGCGCGACGTGGACGACATCCTGGTGGACGGCGAGCAGGGCTGGCGGGCGGCGCGCGACTTCATGCGCATGCTGATGCCGACCCATGCGCGCAAGGTGCAGCTGTGGAAGGACCCGCAGCCGCTGTTCGCCAAGGCGCAGGTCGAGCCGCAGCTCGAGGCGATGCTGCAGCCCACGGTGCAGCTCAAGTCGGGCGGCTACCTGGTCATCAACCAGACCGAGGCGCTGGTCGCCATCGACGTCAACTCCGGCCGCTCCACGCGCGAGCGCGGCATCGAGGAGACGGCGCTGCGCACCAACCTCGAAGCGGCGGACGAGGCGGCGCGGCAGCTGCGGCTGCGCGACCTGGCCGGGCTGATCGTGATCGACTTCATCGACATGGAGAGCCGGCGCAACGTCGGCCGCGGTCGAGCGCCGGCTGAAGGAGGCGCTGAAGCACGACCGCGCCCGCATCCAGGTCGGCTCGATCAGCCATTTCGGCCTGCTCGAGATGAGCCGGCAGCGGCTGCGCCCGTCGCTGACCGAGACCAACTTCACGCTCTGCCCGCATTGCGGCGGCACCGGCCACGTCCGCAGCACGGAGAGCGCGGCGCTGCACGTGCTGCGGGCGATCGAGGAGGAGGGCGGCAAGCGGCGCGCGGCGGAGATCGTCGTGCACTGCGCCGGCGTCCATCGCGCTCTACATCCTGAACCATAAGCGGCAGCGCCTCGGCGAGGTCGAGGCGCGGCACGGGATGCTGGTGACGCTTCGTCGCCGACGATCAGCTGCTGCCGCCGGCGCTACGGATCGAGCGGGTGCGGGCGCAGGCGGCGTCGGAGCTGCCGGCGCCGGTGCAGCAGCTGGCGCCGCCCGGAGCCGTTCGAGGATCCGGACGAGATCGAGGTCGAGACGAGCCGAGGAAGCGGAGGACGAGGAGGGCGCCGAGGCCGCGCCCGCCGGCGAGACCGCCGAGGAGCGCGAACAGCCGCCGCGGCCGCCGCCGCCGCCGCCGCCGTGGCGGGCGTCGCGAGGACGCGCGTCGCTCGCCGCGCCGGGCGAGGAGGCTGCCGAGCCGCCGCCGAGGAGGCCGAGGCCGAGGCCGCGCCGGACGGCGAGGAGCCGGCCGAGGCAGGGGCTGCCGACCGGGGCTGCCGAAGCGGGCGAAGCGGGCCGCCGCCGTGGCCGGCGCGGCGGAAGGCGGCGTCGTCGCGAGGGCGGCGCCGCCGAGACCGAGGCCGCGAACGCGCCGCGGAGCAGCCCGGCGAGGACGACGACGAGGAGCCGGTGCCGGAGCCGCCGATCCCGGCCTATGTCGGCCCGACGCCGGCCGACCCGTTCGCCGGCGTCGAGCGCGTTCGACTTCTTCGACGCGATCGAGCAGGCCGAGGTGGAGCGCGCCTCGGCGCCCCGGCCGGCGCCGGCCGCAAGCTGCGGTCTCGGCCGCGGAGCCGGAACCGGAACCGGAACCGGAAGAGGCGCCCGAGCCGATCGAGCCCGAGCCGGCGCCGGTGCCAGGCCGGCGGCCCCGGTCATCACGCCGGAGCCGGAGCCGGAGCCGGAGCCGGAACCCGCGCCCGAACCGGAGCCGCGCGGCGCCGGCGATCGTGCCGGTGCTGGTCGGCGCCGAGCCGCCCCCGGAGAAGAAGCGGGGCTGGTGGCGGCGGTAGGACCACCCTCACCCCAACCCTCTCCCGCCAGCGGGAGAGGGAGCTAGGGCCGGGAGAGTCGATTTGACCGGTTGGGAACGCTTCGCCGACGCGTTCCTCAACGGGCGCGTCATGGCGGGGGCGCTTCCCGGCATCCTCCATGGCTTCGTCGTCACGGTCGAGCTGGCGGCTGCGATCGTCGCCACCGGACTCGCCGCCGGGCTGCTGCTCGCGCTGGTCCGGAGCTTCGGGCTGCGGGCGCTGAACTGGCCGATCGTGTTCGTGGTCGACCTGTTCCGCGCCGTCCCGCCCCTGGTCGTCATCGTGCTGATCTATTTCGGCCTGCCGGATGCCGGGCTGACGCCGTCCGGCTTCGTCGCCACCTGGGCCAGCCTCTCGCTCGTGCTGATGGCGTTCGCCGAGGAGATCATCTGGGCCGGGCTGCAGTCGATCCCGCGCGGGCAATGGGAGGCGGCGCGCAGCACCGGGCTCGGCTTCGGCCAGGCGCTGTTCCACGTGGTCCTGCCGCAGGCGATCCGCATCACGGTGCCGCCGCTCACCAACCGGACGATCGCGATCACCAAGGGGACGGCGCTCGGGTCCGTCGTCGCCGTGTCCGAGATCCTGTCGCAGGCGTCCTCGTCCGTCTCGTTCACGTCCAACCCGTCGCCGCTCACCTTGGGCGCGGCCGCCTATCTCGTGCTGTTCCTGCCGGTGGTCGCGTTCGGGCGCTGGGTGGAGACGCGGTTCCGGTGATCGAGACGTTCTTCAACGTCGGGATCGTGCGCGCGGCGTGGCCGATCCTGCTGTCCGGGCTGATCAACACGGCGCTGCTCTCGCTGCTGGTCGTCCCGCTCGGGCTGCTTGCCGGGCTGCTGCTCGCGCTGCTGTCGACCGTGCGCCACCCGGTCCTGCGCTGGGGGCTGATCGCCTATGTCGACTTCTTTCGCGCCTTTCCGCCGCTGGTGCTGCTGATCTTCCTCTATGCCGGCCTGCCGTTCGCGGGCATCGATCTCGGCTCGTTCGGCGCGGTGGCGATCGCCTTCTTCCTCAACACCGGCGCCTATTACGGCGAGGTGCTGCGGGCCGGGATCGAGAGCGTGCCGCCGGGGCAGATGGAGGCGGCGCGCAGCACCGGGCTGGGGCGCTGGCAAGCGATGGCCTACGTCGTGCTGCCCCAGGCGGTGCGCAACGTGCTGCCGGACCTCGTGTCCAACACGCTGGAGGTGGTCAAGCTGACGTCGCTGGCCGGGGTGGTGGCGCTTCCGGAGCTGTTGTTCCAGGCCCGGCAGGCGCAGAGCGTGACCTACAACCCGACGCCGATCGTCGCCGCCGCAGGACTCTACTTCGTGATCTTCTGGCCCGCCGTGAGATTGTTGAGCCGGCTGGAGAATCGTGCCATCGCTGCACGCCGATGAAGCAAGCATCAATCCTTCTGCTACTCCTGGTTGGCGCCTGCGCGGCCCAGCCCTCCGCGCCGACCACGATCACCGCGGGCGGCATCACGCTCCACCCGGTGGCGGCGGACGCCCAGGTTCCGGACTACGCCAAGCGGCCGTACGAGCCGTTCTCGCGCGCAGAACGCGGTGGCGATCGCGCTGCGCGAGTGGCGGGCCTGGGGCATGCCGGTCAACGACGCGCCGCCCGGGCCGGACATGCCGGTCTCCATGCGGCCGGACCGGCAGGCCGGCATGTGGCAGCGGGTCGGCGACTATTGGTGGTTCGGCCAGAACGCGCTGTCCAACGACAGCGGCTGGACCGGCAAATACGGCGATTTCGGCGCGCCCTACAACGGCGAGCCGCCGGCCTGGTCGGCCGCGTTCATCTCCTACCTGATGCGCGCGTCCGGCGCCGGCGACCGCTTCCCCTATTCGGCGCTGCACGCGACCTACATCAACGCCGCCGCGCAGGGGAACCCGATCCTGCAGGCGCAGCCGCCCGAGAGTTATGCGCCGCAGCAGGGCGATCTGATCTGCCTCGGCCGCCGCGGCGCCGAGCGGCTGCGCTTCTCCAACCTGCCGGCGCCGAGCTTCTACGGCCATTGCGACCTGGTGGTATCAGCCGATCCCGGCATGCTGACCGTGATCGGCGGCAACGTCTCCGCCGGGGTCACGATGAAGCACGTGCCGGTGACGGCGTCCGGGCACGCTGGCCGGGCCGGACGGCCGCACGGTGGATTCGCGCTACCCGTGGTTCGTGGTGCTGAAGGTGCTCTACGACGACCCGACGCCGTATCCGTTCGTGCCGCGCCGGCTCCGCGCCGTTCGGCCGCTCCGGCGCCGTTCGCGCCGGTGGCGTCGGAGCCGCCGGAGGAGGACGCGGTGCCGGTCGCGGCGCCAGCGCCGCGACCGAACCGGCCATCGCCGAAGCGCCCGGTGGCGAAGCGGTCAGTGGCGAAGCGGCGGGGGCCGGTGTTGCGGGGGCGGTACTAAACCAAGTGGTCGATCGAGTAGATCAACCGAGGCCAGAGCGCCAGTTGCAGACGCGCACGACATGGGCGACCCGCGATGCCGCCGCTCTTCGACGGTCGCTTTTCGATTCCATAACCGCTATGCTGATGACCAGACACCACCGGGACTGCCCGCCATGCCCTCAAAGCCGAACTATAACTTTCAACGTGCTGAGCGAGACCGCGCCAAGAAAGCGTCCAAGGAGGAGAAGCTGCAGGAAAAGAAGAAGCAAGCCGAGCTCCGCAAGGCCAACGAGGCGCGCGGGACGGAACCGAGCGACGGCCCGGTCCAAGACTCGGGGGAGTAAGCGCCTTGGCCATGAGAAGTCGGCATCTCGACCAGCTTCGTCATGTTCGACGTCGTCTACGAGGATGGAACGCGCAGTTCGAACCGCAAGGTGCCGGCCAGCCGCGCTCACCGGTCTGGATGGCGACGAGCCGGCACGCGGGATCATCGAAGAGCAGGACCGCGAGCGAGCGGCGGCCTCGGGGCGTCCGCGTCAGCCAGGTGAAGTCGATCGCCGTTCGCCGATCAAAGTGGTCGCCAACGACGAAGCGGGGTCGGATCGCAAGGCGCGGGGGCCACAACGATAGCGCTGTGACCTCGGCCGGAGCGCCGAGCTTCAGTCGAGACCCGGACGGCCGCTCTCTGACCGGTGAGGGCCGCTTCCGGCGGGCCGCGTGCACCAGCCGGTCGAGCGCTTCCAGGAAGCGCTGGCGGTCTCGCGCGGTCAGCGCAGAGGGCCCGCCGGTCTGGATGCCGGTCTCGCGCAAATGCTGCCCCAGCGCGCGGCCGGCCAGGGCGCCCCCGATATTGGCGTCGGTCCACTCACGCCCGTTGAAGGCCAGGGCGCGCGCGCCTCGGGCAAGGCAGCGCGCGGCGAGCGGAATGTCGGCGGTCGCGCAAACGTCGGCGGCATCGATCCGCTCGGCGATCCAGTCATCCGCCGCGTCCGGGCCGGTCGCGACGACCACCATCTCCACATTCGGCAGACCGGGCGGGCGGATCGGACGGGATCCGTTGGAAACGACGAAGGACAGGCACGGCAAGCCGGGTCGCGACGCGATAGATCTCGTCGCGCACGGGACACGCGTCGGCATCGACGTAGATCGCTGTCATCGGACCCTTGAACCAAGCCTAGGCAGCCTCGTCCACGTCCGGGTCGGCCGCCGGGTCGTGCTCGGTCTCGAGCGCCGCCTCCTCCTCCTCGAGCGCTTGGGCCTCCGCGGGGAACAGCCCAAACCGGGCGGCCACGTCCGGGCGCGTAGCGGAGGAGGTCGGGGCGGAGCTTCAGCAGCGCGATGTCCTTGGCTTTGCCTTCCAGCATGACGTCGAACTCGAGCCCGTCGGCGTCGCGCATGAAGCGGGCGAACTCGAACGGGTTGGTGAAGTCGGCGTGGCCGGTCCAGATCGGCGGCAGGTAGGCCTTCTTGCGGCGCTTCGTCTTCTTGTCGAGCCGGAGCACCTGGCGCAGCTCCGTCCGCGGCGAGCTGAAGTGGATTTTCGGCCGCACGCCCTCCGGCCAGCGTCCGCAGCATCCGCCGGAGCGCGTCCTGCGCGTCGAGCCCGGCCGGGTTGAGGCACCAATGGTGCTGGTAGTCGAAGATCAGCCGCACGCCGGTGCGCTCGTGGATCCAGAGCACGTCCTCGCGCCGAAGCGGATGTCGTCGTTCTCCAGCACCAGCCGCCGGCGGACGTGCTCCGGCAGCGTCTCCCAGTTCTCGGCCCAGCGCGCCCGGCTCGCTCTCGCGGTCGCCGTAGAGCCCGCCGACATGGGTGACGACCACGGCCTCCGGCCCGAGCTCCATCCGGTCCAGCATCTCCGACTGCGAGCTGAGGTCCCAGATGCTCTTGGCCGTCAGCTTCGGGTCCGGGCTGTTGAGGAGCACGTATTGCGACGGGTGGAAGGAGAGGCGGATATCGTAGTCGCCGCGCCTTGCGCCCGATGGCGCGCAGCTCGGCGTCGCTCTCGGCGACCATGCCGTGGAACTGCGGCATGTCCGGGTGGGTCGCGTAGGGCGCGAGGTCGGAGGACAGGCGATACATGCTGATCCGCCGGCGCCGGAGGTGGTCGAGGATCGCGTCGACGTATTCGAGCGAGCGTCTTCAGGTGCGGGCCCTTCTGCCAGCGCCTGGTGTCATTGCTCTTGAGGTCGGGCCGGGTCATCACCTTGACCGGGAAGCCCAGGCGCAGCGGGGTCATGCGGGCAGAGCGCGCGAGGCCTCCAGGCGCGTTCCCGCTGCAGGGGCTCGAGCAGTCGGGCCCGGCGAAGTCGAGCAGGTTGCCCGCCCGGGAACAGATGGCCCGTCGATGCCGCAGGACACGGAACCCGGCCGGCCTGCCAGGTCGGTCGGGCTGGTCGCCGATCAGGACGCAGCGCGCCGGGTCGAGCTCCCAGGCGGCGATCAGCTCCTCGAACATGCCCGGCCCCGGCTTGCGCCGCCGGTCGACCCGGCGGTACTCGGGCAGCTTCGCCTCGCGGATGCGTCGGGCAGTAGCGCAGCGCATCCACGTTGCCGCGCTCGGCGCGGATCCGGTCGATCATCCAGGCGGACAGGGCGCGGAACTGCGCCTCGTCGTAGAGGCCGCGGGCGATCCCGGACTGGTTGGTGACGACGAACACGTGCCAGCCGGCATCGGCGGCCGCCCGCGCGGTCGCGATCGCCGCCGGGAATCGAACTCGAACCGCGTCCTGCTCGCCCGACCCAGCCGTGGTCGCGGTTGATCACTCCGTCGCGGTCGAGGAACAGCGCGCGCCGCCGCAGCCGGGCCGGAAGCTCGGTCTGCGCCCGCTCGAAATCGGCGGGCACGCCGATGTCGATGAAATAGCCGCGCGCCGACCGTCGCCCGCAGCGCGCCCCGCGCCGCCAGCGCCGGCAGCACGTCGCGCTCGAGCGAGCAGGCCGGCGTCGACCTGGTCGAGCACGGCGCGGCGGAGGAGGTAGATGCCGGCATTGGCCATGCCGGGCTCGCCGGGCTCCGGCCGCTCGCGGAACCCGGTGATCCGGTCGCCCTCCAGCTCGGCAACGCCGGCCCGCGTCGCGTCCGGCAGGTGCCGCAGCACCAGGCGGCCGACCACGTCCGCTCCGTCCGTGCGCCGCGTCGGCGAGCAGGCGGGCGAGGTTGAAGTCCAGCCAGGAATCGCCGTTGCACAGCAGGAACCGCTCGTCGAGCCGCTCGCGCGCCTGCTGCAGCGCGCCGCCCGTGCCGGCCCGGCCCTGCTCCCGGCAGGCGACCAGCCGCATCGGCTCGGGCAAGCCGGCCGGCGATGCGCCGGGAGCGACGCGCTCGACCTCCTCGGCGAGGTGCCCGGTCAGCAGCAGCACCTCCTCCACCCCGAACCGGCACAGCTCCCGCAGCATCCAGTGCCAGGAACGGGCGGTCGCCGCAGGGGAGCAGCGGCTTCGGCGTGGCGGCGGTGAGCGCGCCGAGCCGCGTGCCCAGCCCGCCCACCAGCACGGCCGCCTGGCGCACCGTCACCATCGCGCTCACTCGCTCGCGGAAAGATCGCCCGCTCCACCAGCGCGCAGACCACATGCGCCGCGGTGATGTGGATCTGCTGGATCACCGCGGTCTTGGCCGACGGCGCCTGCAGCAGCTGCTCGCAGCAGGCGCGCATCGGCCCGGCCGTCCGCGCCGGTGAAGCCGATGCAGGCAAGCCCCTTGCTCCGCGCCGCACCGAACGCCCGCAGCACGTTGGGCGAGGTGCCGGAGGTGGAGATCGCCGAGCAGCACGTCGTCCGGGTTGCCGAGGCCGAGCACTTGCCGCTCGAACACCTGCGCGTAGCCGTAATCGTTGCCGGTCGCGGTCAGCACGGAGCTGTCCGTCGTGAGCGCGATCGCCGGGAGCGGGGCGCGGTCGTACATCAGCCGCGAGATGAACTCGCCGGCGATGTGCTGCGCATCCGCCGCGCTGCCGCCATTGCCGCAGATCAGCAGCTTGCCGCCCTGCGCGGAAGCGGGCCGCGATCAGCGTCCGCCATCGCCTCCATGACCCGGCGGTGCTCGGCGCCGGCGCGGAAACGCCGCGAATGCGTCGACCGTCTCGTCGAGGTAGGAGTCGATGAAGTCCATTGCCGGATCTATGGCAGTCTTCGCGGGAACCCCGCCCGGCGCAACCCCCTGGAGTTTCCTTCGGCTCCGCCTACGAGTGCGCGCCACAGAAGCGGACCGCCCATGCCCAACCTGCTGTTCCTGACCCAGCGGATCCCGTATCCGCCGATCAAGGGCGAGAAGATCCGGCCGCTGCAGATCCTGCGCCACCTCTGCAAGAGCTACGACGTCCATCTCGGCTGCCTGGTCGACGACCCGGCCGACGAGGAGCACGTCCCCACCGTCGCGGCGCTCTGCGCGACCTCGCACTTCGCGCGGCTGGACCGCAGCCGCGCCAAGCTGCTCTGCCTGACCGGCCTGCTGACCGGCGAGGCGCTGAGCGTCACCTTCTACCGCGACCGCGGCCTCGCCGCCTGGGTCACGCCAGACGCTCTGCGCGACGTCCGGCCGGAGGCGATCTTCATCTGCTCCTCCAACATGGCGCCCTACGTGCTGGGCCAGCACGAGGCCGGCGCGCGTCGCGCCTGTGCGACCTCGCCGACGTCGATTCCGAGAAGTGGCGGGCCTATGCCGAGACGGGGCGGCGGGCCGATGCGCCTGGTGCACGCGTCGCGAGTGGCGGAAGGTGGCGCGCGCTGGAGGCGACGATCGCGCGCGAAATTCGATTGGTAGCACCTTCGTCTCCGAGGAGGAGGCGGCGCTGTTCCGGCGCGCAGCGCCCGGACTCGACGCGGCAAGCATCCGCGCCGTGCCGAGCGGCGTGGATTACGTCTATTTCGACCCGGCGATCCCGCAGGAGCGCGCCGTTCGCCGACCGATCGGCTTAACTTCGTCTTCACCGGGACCATGGATTATCCCCCGAATGTCGATGCGGTCCGCTGGTTCGCCCAGGAAATCCTGCCCATCATCCGCCGCACCGCGCCGCGACGCGCAGTTCCACGTCGTCGGCTCGAGCCCGGCGCCGGAGGTGCGGGCCCTGGCCGAGATCGCAGGGGGTGTTCGTGACCGGGCGGGTGCCGGACGTGCGGCCCTATGTGGCGGCACGCCACCGCCGGCGTGGCGCCGATGCGCATCGCGCGGGGAATCCAGAACAAGGTGCTGGAGGCGATGGCGATGGCCCGGCCAGTGGTGGTGACCGCGGACGCGCTGGAAGGGATCGACGCCGAACCCGGGCGCGGAGGTCCTGCTCGCCGACGGCGCCGAAGCGTTCGCCGCGCGCTGCCTCGAGGCCGCCCGGCCGGAAGCGGCCGCGATCGGGCGAGCGGCGCGGGAGCGGATCGAGCGCGAATACAGCTGGGAGGGGCGGCTGCGCGGGTTCGACACCGCTGCTGCGGAAGCGCGGGACCGGCGGCATGATCGTCCGCTCGCGCGCGCCGCTCCGCCTGGGCCTGGCCGGCGGCGGCACCGACGTCTCGCCCTATTGCGACGAGTATGGCGGCGCCGTGCTGAACGCCACCATCGACATGTACGCCTATGCGAGCCTTCGGCCCGGCGAGGACGGCAGGGTCTGCTTCATGGCGGCCGACATCGACCGGCGATACGAGGCGGACGCGGAAGAGGCGATGGAGATCGCCGAGCCGCTCCAGCTGCACCGGGCGGTCTATCGGCGCGTCGTGCAGGAGTTCAACGGCGGCAAGCCGCTGCCCTGCCGGATCACGACCTTCTGCGACGCGCCGCCGGGCTCCGGGCTGGGCACGTCCAGCACGATGGTGGTGGCGCTGCTCAAGGCGTTCGTCGAGTGGCTGAACCTGCCGCTCGGCGAATACGAGGTCGCGCATCTCGCGTTCGAGATCGAGCGGCTTGGACGCCGGGCTCTCCGGCGGGCGGCAGGACCAGTACGCGGCCACGTTCGGCGGCGTGAACTTCATGGAGTTCCACGCCGGAGGACCGGGTGATCGTCAACCCGCTCCGGATCAAGAACTGGATCATCTCCGAGCTGGAAACGTCGCTGGTGCTGTTCAACAGCGGCGTCTCGCGCTCGTCCGCCGCCATCATCGAGCAGCAGACGGAGAACCTGCGCGAGCAACAAGGGCCCCACGGTGGACGCGTTCCACGCGCTCAAGGAGGGCGCGTACGCGATGAAGGAGGCGCTGCTCAAGGGCGACTTCGACCGGTTCGGCGCCCTGATGCACGAGACCTGGGTGGCCAAGAAGCGGCTCGCCGACAACGTCACCACCGGCCATATCGACGAGGTGATGGAGGCGGCGCTCGGCGCCGGCGCCCGGGCGGGCAAGGTTTCGGGCGCGGGCGGCGGCGGGTTCATCACCTTCCTGGTCGCGGCCGAGCGCCGCCCGGAAGTGATCCGCGCGCTGGCGCAGTCATGAGGGCCACGTCATGACCTGCCACTTCACCCGGCACGGGACGGAGGGCTGGAAGCTGTTCTGAGCGGGCGGCCGGGTCAGACCGGTGCGAGGGTGGTCGGGGCGAGAGGATTTGAACCTCCGGCCTCCTGCTCCCAAAGCAGGCGTACCACCAGGCTGTACTACGCCCCGGCCGCGCGCAAACTAAGTTGGCGGGGTCGGGGGCGCAAGCGTCACGACTTCTTCGCGAAGATGCGGCCCTCCACTTTGTCGCCAACATGAATGTTGAGGCGTCGGGCAGTGCCGGCCGCGACCTCGAGAGTCGCGCGGACCGGGCCGCCGCTGTCGATCATCGCCAGGCTCTGCGGCACCGTGTTCTCGGCGATGTGACGGATCGTGCCGTCGTCGCCAATGAACAGCATATCCAGCGGAGCCAGCGTGTTGCGCATCCACATCGTGCTCTGGCGTGGCGCGCCCCAATCGAACAGCATGCCGCCGTCCGGCGGGACCTCCTTGCGGAACATCAGGCCGACGGTCTGCTGCTCCGGCGTCAGGGCCATCTCGACATTGAAATCGTGGCGCTGGCCGTCGCGGGTGATGATCGTGAGCTTCTCCTTGGGCAGCTCCGGCTGCGCCGCGGTTTGCGCGTGGGCGAGCAGGGGAGCGCCGGCGAGGGCGAGCAGCAGGAGGCGGCGCTTCATGCAGGGAGCCTTTCGAGCAGTGTGAGTTCGGCCACGCGCTTGACCTCGTCCCGGACGGGGCCTTCGCGGGGCGCATCGCGAATCGTCGTGAACCAATGCGCCGGCGGGTTGCGACCGGCGGCGCGGTTATAGACCAGCGCGCGCAGCACCGCCTCGGCGTCTTGCGTGGTCCGGGGAGGGATCGGGATGTCGTTCAACGTGGCCCATATGCCGGCCCAGCAGCGGCCAACCGTGTAGGGATTGTAGCCGCCGCCGCCGGTCACGACCAGGCGCGGGGCGAGCGGGCGGAGGGCGCGCGCCACCTCGAAATGGGCGTTGTTGCTGAGCGAGAGCTTGGCCAGCGGGTCCTCCTCGAGGGCGTCGGCCCCGCACTGGAGGAAGATCGCCTGGGGCCGGCGGTCGCGGATCAGCGGCAGGACCGCCTCCTGCATGACCCAGCGCATCTCGGTGTCGTTGAATCCGGTGGGGACGGGCAGGTTGCGGGCCTCGCCGCCGGCGCGATCGTCAGCCCGGCCGGTGTGTGGCCAGCGCCCGGCCTCGTGCACGCTGATCGTCAGCACGCGGGGGTCGTCGTGAAACGCATCCTGCACGCCGTCCCCGTGATGGGCGTCGATATCGAGGTAGACGACGTTGTCGAGCCCGCCCTCGAGCCAGGTGAGCAGGCCGAGGACCGGGTCGTTGAGGTAGCAGAAGCCGCTGGCGCGGGCGGGCCGGCCGTGATGCGTGCCGCCGCCCGGGCAGTGCACCACGCCGCCGTCCAACGTGAGGCGGCAGGCCAGCATGACGCCGCCGGCCGACGTCATCGGGCGGCGGAAGATCTCGCGGTAGACCGGGTTGCCCTCGGCGCCGATGCGGAAGCGGTCGCGATCGGCCTCAGACACCGATTGCGTCTCCTCCGCCCGGCGCAGTGCCGCGACGTACTCGGGGTCGTGGAACCGCAGCACGTCGGCCAGGTCGGCCATCGGCGCGGTGATGAACTGCGCGTCCGGCAGCCAACCCATGGCGCGGCAGAGATCCGTGCATGTGGTGACGCGCGGGATGGCGAGTGGATGCGTCGGCCCGTAAGTGGACCGGCGGTAGATCTCGCTGCCGATGTAGAGCGCGCCGATTGTTGAAGCAGGGGGGCTCAGCCAACGCCCTCGACGATGCGGAAGTCGCGCTCGACCGCGTTGCCGAGGGCGCGGAGCGCCTCGGCGTATTCCGGACTTTCGCGGGCGGCGACGGCTTGGTCCAGGCTGTCGAACTCGACGATGACGGTTCGGTTCTGCACGCCCTGCTCGTAGGCGTGGGCGGCCGAGCCGCGGACGATGAAGCGGCCGTGGTACTTGTCCACCGCCGGGCCGGCGAGCTTGGCGTACTCGCCGAGCGCGGTCGGGTCGTGGACCGCGCGGTAGCAGCTGACCCAATAGGCCTTGGCCATGGTTTCCTCCCTGGATGTTACTGACGTTGCGGCATTCCCTGCGGGATGACGGTGCTGACGATGCTGGCGTCGAGCGCCTCGTAGCCGGCGTAATCGATCGTGGCGTACAGCTCGGCGCGGGTCTGCATCCGGTCGAGCTGGTTCTGGGTGCCGCCGTCGCGGCGGAGCGCGGCGTAGAGCTCCTCCTGCGCCTTGTTGGCGACGCGCAGCGAACTCACCGGCCAGATCACCATGCGATAACCCATGGCCTCGAACTCGGCGGCGGTGAAGAACGGGGTGCGGCCGAACTCGGTCATATTGGCGAGGAGCGGAACTCCTTGCATCCGGCTCGCGAACTCGCGGAACATCTCGGCGCTGTGCAGCGCCTCGGGGAAGATGGCGTCCGCGCCCGCCTCGACGTAGCGCTGGGCGCGCGCGACAGCGCCATCCATCCCTTCGCTCGCCGCGGCGTCAGTGCGGGCGATGAGGTACAGGTGGCGGCGAGCCTTGCGGGCGGCGGCGATCTTGGCCGCCATATCGTGCGGGTCGGCGAGCTTCTTGTCGTTCAGATGGCCGCATTTCTTGGGCAGGAGCTGGTCCTCGATATGGACCGCTCCGGCGCCGGCATCCTCGAAGCTGCGGACCATGTGCATGACGTTGAGGGCCTCGCCGTAACCCGTGTCGCCGTCCACCAGCACCGGCAGCCCGCTCGCGCGCGCGACCTGCCGGATGAAGAAACCGACCTCGTCGACCGTGATCATCCCGAGGTCGGGGATACCCATGCTGGCCGTCATGGCGGCGCCCGAGAGGTAGAGGGCAGGGAACCCGGCGGCCTTGGCCTGCAGCGCGGCCATGCCGTTATGCGCGCCGGGAATGGGAACGATGCCGCCCGCCTCCACCAGGGCACGGAAGCGCTGCCCGGCCGGCTCGGTCGGGGCGTCGGCGGAGACGAGATAGGGCATTTGGCTCCTCGGCTAGACAGGTCATGCCGCTTTAGCAGGCGGGGGCGCGCGCCAGAAGATCGGGGCCGACGCCCGCCGCGTCCCGATGCGACGATGACGCCGGTCAGGAGTTAACAATGGGTGACCGGAGGCGCGCAGGCCGGCCCGGCTCGGTTGCGCGCCCCCGGTGCCATCACTAAAGGTTCGGCACGCGAAGGAGAGCTGACACCGATGGACATGACCGGCGAGCGGCTGATCCCCGCTCCGCGCCAGAAAGTTTGGGACGCTTTGAACGATCCCGCGGTCCTGCGCGCCTGCATCCCCGGCTGCGAGAGCCTGGAGCAGACCGGGGAGAACGAGCTGCGGGCGACGGCGGCGGTGAAAATCGGCCCGATCAGCGCGCGGTTCAACGGCAAGGTCCAGCTCACCGACCTCGACCCGCCCAACTCCTATCGGATCAGCGGCGAGGGCCAGGGCGGCGTGGCCGGGTTCGCCAAGGGCGGCGCGGATGTGCACCTGACCGACCAAGGCTCGGACACACTGCTGCGTTACAACGTCAATGCGCAGGTCGGCGGCAAGATCGCGCAGCTCGGCGCGCGGCTGATCGACGCGACCAGCAAGCAAATGGCGGACCTCTTCTTCAATCGGTTCAGCCAGGCGGTGGCGCCGGCGCCGGTAGTGGACGAAACGCCGGCCTCGGTCCTGACGGACGGGCCGGTGGGCGTGATCGCGGCGCTGACGGGCGACGCGGCGAGCACCGCCCGGCCGGCGAGCGCGCCGGTGGTGAACCCGCCGCCGGGGCCGCCGAGGCTCAGCCTTTGGGACCTGATCCCGGCCGAGCCGTTCGGCTTCCCGCGCGTCGCGACGATCGGGATCGTGCTCTGGCTCGTCGTGTTCTTCCTTGTCTTCAAGAGCTATGTCGGGCTCTGAGGCCCCGCTCCCATCCTCTGTAGCCGAGACCGCAGACCTCCTGGCCCGCGGCGGCTACATCGCCGACCCGGCGCTCGCGACCACCGTCCACCTGGCGCTGGCGATGCGCCGGCCGCTGTTCCTGGAGGGCGAGCCGGGCACGGGGAAGACCGAGATCGCCAAGGTGCTGGCGGCCGGGCTCGGGCGGCGGCTGGTTCGGCTCCAATGCTATGACGGCATGGACCTGGCAGCCGCGGCCTACGAGTGGGACCACGCCAAGCAGCTGATGACGATCCGGCTCGCGGAGGCGGCGGGGGACACGGATCGCGAGCGGCTGCAGCACGACATCTTCTCGCGCGACTACCTCCAGGCCCGGCCGCTCCTCTCGGCGATCGACCCGGACCTGCCGCCGGCGGTGCTGCTGATCGACGAGCTGGACCGGGCGGACGAGCCGTTCGAGGCGTTCCTGCTGGAGTTGTTGGCCGACTACCAGATCTCGGTCCCGGAATACGGGACGGTGCGGGCGAAGAGCCCCCCGGTGGTGATCCTAACCAGCAACCGAACTCGGGAGGTGCACGACGCGATCCGGCGGCGCTGCCTGTATCAGTGGGTCGACTACCCGACCGCGGCCCGCGAACGGGCGATCCTCGCGGCCAAGGGGCCGGGTCTGCCGGAGCGGCTTTCGGCTGAGGTGGTGGCGTTCGTGCAGCGTCTGCGCACCATGGACCTGTTCAAACTGCCCGGCGTCGCGGAGACGATCGACTGGGCGGGGGCGCTGCAATACCTCAACCAGCATGAGCTCGACCCGGCCGCCGTGGACCAGACGCTCGGCGTGCTGCTGAAATACCAGGACGACATCGCGCGGGTGCGCGGGGCGGAAGCGGCGCGGCTGCTGGACGAGGCGAAGGCCGCGGCGTGAGCGCCGGCGCGCTTGCCGCCAATGTCATGCACTTCGCGCGGCTGCTGCGGCGCGCGGGATTGCCGGTCGGGGCGGCGGAGTCGGTGGCGGCGTCGCGGGCAATGGCGCTGGTCGATGTGGGCGACCGAAGGCAGGTGCAAGCGGCGCTGCGGGCGGTGATGGTCCATCGGCACGAGCACATGGAGGTGTTCGACCACGCCTTCGCGCTGTTCTGGCGCGACCCGACCGTGGCCGCGCAACAGGCGGCGCTGGCCATGCTGAGCGCGGAGGCGCCGCAGCGGCAGAAACCGTCGCCGGGTCAGCGAAGGGTGGCGGAGGCGATGGCCGGGCAGCGGGAGGGTCGGCCCGCGGAGGACCGCCCGCCGGAGGTCGACGCCGCCATGACCGTGAGCGAGCGCGAGCAGCTGCAGGCGATGGACTTCGAGCAGATGAGCGCGGCCGAGATCGCCAATGCGAAGGCGGAGATCCGACGGCTGCGCCTGCCGCTCGAC
This sequence comes from uncultured Alphaproteobacteria bacterium, assembly GCA_963708585.1. Lineage (GTDB taxonomy): Bacteria > Pseudomonadota > Alphaproteobacteria > Acetobacterales > Acetobacteraceae > JAVVHH01. Next base: position 231,348 of record CAVPSW010000005.1, read on the forward strand.
CTGCGGCGGACCCGGCGGCAGCGGCGGGACTCGGCGGGGCCGCGGATCGACATGGCGGGGACGCTGCGGCGCTCGCTACGCCGGGGCGGAGAGATCATCGATCTGGCGCGGACGCGCCGGGTGGTCCGCCCGCCGCCGCTCGTGGTGCTGTGCGACATCTCCGGGTCCATGGCGCGCTACGCGCAGCTCCTGCTCCATTTCCTCCACGCCGTGGTGAACGACCGCGACCGGGTGCACGTGTTCCTGTTCGGGACGCGGCTGTCGAACATCACGCGGCAGCTCCGCAATAGGGATCCGGAGGTCGCCTTCCAAATGGTGTCGCATGCCGTGCCGGACTGGTCCGGCGGCACGCGGATCGGCGAGGCGTTGGGCGAGTTCAACCGCCGCTGGGCGAAGCGGGTGCTCGGACAAGGGGCGGTGGTGCTGCTGGTGACGGACGGGCTGGACCGGGACGGGGCGGCGGGGCTGGCGGAGAACATGGACCGTCTGCACCGCTCGTGTCGGCGGCTGATCTGGCTCAACCCGCTGTTGCGCTGGGAGGGGTTCCAGCCCAAATCGCAGGGCATCCGCGCCATGCTGCCGTACGTGGACGAGTTCCGGACCGTGCACAATTTGGACAGCCTGCGCGCCCTGATCGACCTCCTGTCGCGCCCGGCTCAGCCGCGCGGGGCGGAGGTTTGGAGAGACGCATGAGCGAGGCCGAGGACGTCCTGAGCGTGGCGCAGCGCTGGCTCGGGGAGGGCGAGACGGTGGCGCTCGCCACAGTCACGGAAACCTGGGGCAGCTCGCCGCGCCCGCCGGGAAGCCAGATGGCGGTGACCGCGTCCGGGCGGATGGCTGGCTCCGTCAGCGGCGGCTGCATCGAGGGCGCGGTGGCGGATGTGGCGGCAGAGACGATGCGGAGCGGGACGCCGCAACTGCTCGACTTCGGCGTGACGGACGAGCGAGCCTGGGAAGTCGGCCTGGCCTGCGGCGGCAAGCTGAAAGTGTTCGTCGAGCGGCTGGGATGACGCCCGACACGCTGGCGCGGCTGCAGGCGGCGCGCGCGGCCAAGCGCCCGGTCGTGCTCGCGACGCTTCTGCCGGCGGGCGGGCAGCTGCTCCTTCCGGATGACGCGGCGGAGGACGCGCTGCTTGCGGCGGCGCGGGAGGCGTTGCGGGCGGACCGGAGCACGGTCGCGGAGATCGGCGGGGAGTCCTGGTTCCTCCATGCCTATAACCCGCCGCTCCGGCTCGTGGTGGTCGGCGCGGTGCACATCGCGCAGGCGCTGGTGCCGATGGCGGCACAGCTCGGCTACGGCGTGATGGTCGTCGACCCGCGCCGCGCCTTCGCCACCGATGAGCGCTTCCCGGATGTGGCGGTCAGCACCGAGTGGCCGGACGAGGCGATGGACGCACTCCGGCCGGACGGGCGGACGGCGGTGGTGACGCTGACCCACGACCCGAAGCTGGACGACCCGGCGCTCGACCGGGCCCTCCGCTCGGAGGCGTTCTATATAGGCGCGCTCGGCTCGCGGCGGACGCATGCGCGGCGGCTCGATCGGCTGCGCGAACTGGGCCATGACGAGGCGGCGCTCGGGCGCATCCACGGCCCGGTCGGGCTGCCGATCGACGCAGTGACGGCGCCGGAGATCGCGCTCTCGATCCTGGCGCAGGTGGTGCAGGTGCGGAGGCAGGCGTGATCTTCGGCCGGATCGCGCTGGACGAGGCCGAAGGCGCGGTGCTGGCGCACACGCACCGGCTGCCGGGGCGGGTGCTGAAGAAGGGTTCGGTGTTGGACGCGGCTTCGGTCTCGGCGCTGCGGGCGGCGGGGATCGCGAGCGTGATCGGCGCGCGGCTCGAGCCCGGCGATGTGCCGGAGGACGAGGCCGCGGGGCGGCTCGCGGACGCGCTGCTGTCCCCAGGCTTGGGACGGAGCGGGGCGGGGACGGGCCGGGTCAATCTCCAGGCGAAGGTGGCCGGGCTGCTGCGGGTGGACCGGGCGGCGGTGGGCGCGATCAACGCGGTGCACGAGGCGCTGACTCTGGGCACGCTGCCGGACTACGCCGCGGTGGCCGAGCGGGAGATGGTGGCGACGGTCAAGGTGATCCCGTTTGCGGTGCCGGGCGCGGTGGTGGCGCACGCGGTGGCCGCGGCTGGGCCGGCGCTGACGCTCCATCCGTTCCGCACGCTCCGGGTCGGGCTGGTGATGAGCACGCTGCCGGGGCTGAAGCCGAGCATATTGCGGGGCACGGCCGAGGCGACGGCGGCGCGGGTGGCAGGGCTTGGGGGCTCGCTGTTGCCGCCGCTCGAGTGCGCGCATGAAGAGGACGCGATCGGAGCGGCGCTGCTGCCGCTGCTCGAGCAGGGGGCGGACATCCTGCTGGTGGCCGGGGCGAGCGCGGTGGTCGATCGGCGAGACGTCGGGCCGGCGGGGATCGTGCGGGCCGGGGGCGAAATCCTGCATTTCGGGATGCCGGTCGATCCGGGTAACCTGATCTGTCTCGGGCGGATCGGGTCGCGCCCGGCGCTGGTTCTGCCGGGCTGCGCGCGGTCGCCGAAGCTGAACGGGATCGATTGGGTGCTGCAGCGCTTGTTCGCCGGGTTGCCGGTGGGCAGTGCGGAGATCGCCCGCATGGGCGTGGGCGGGCTGCTGAAGGACGTCGCCGCCCGGCCGCTGCCGCGGGCTCGGGCGACGGGCCCGGCGAGCGAGGGAGCAAAGGCGGGGGCCGAGCCGCGCGGCAAGCAGGTGGCGGCAGTGGTGCTGGCGGCGGGGCGGAGCAGCCGGATGGCGCCCCATAACAAGCTGCTGGTGCAGGACCGGGCGGGCAAGCCGATGATCGCGCGGGTGGTGGACAATCTGCTCGCGAGCGCAGCGCGGCCGGTGATCGTGGTGACAGGGCACGGGGAAGCGGCGGTGCGGGAGGCCCTGGGCCGCCGGCCGGTGCAGATTGTGCACGCCCCCGACTACGCGGCGGGGCTGTCGGCGAGCCTGCGCGCGGGGCTCGAGGCGGTGCCGGCCTCGGCGGCGGCGGCGGTGATCTGCCTGGGGGACATGCCGCTGGTCACCGGGCGGATGGTCGATCGGCTGATCGAGACCTACGACGCCGACGAAGGGCGGCTGATCGTGGCTCCAATAGGCGGCGGCAAACTCGGTAACCCGGTGCTGTGGGACCGGCGCTTCTTCCCCGACATGGCGGCGCTTTCGGGTGACGTCGGCGCGCGCAAGCTGCTGGAGCACCACGGGGAAGTGCTGGCGACGGTGGAGTTGGGCGACGCGGTGCTGCGCGACTTCGACACCGTAGAGAGCTTGGCCGGGCTGCCCGGCCATATCCGGCCCGTTTTGGAAGCCTCTTGAGGCGTTTCGGCCTGTCTCACGGCCTGTGACGCGCATCACGGTCCTGAAACGGGTTTAGCCACATTCTCCGGTTGTGCCGACAAAACAGGTCGGACCAGCAGAGGAGAAAAGCCATGAAGACCACTTTCGCGCTCGCCGCGGTGCTTTCGGTCGCTGCCGTGGCGCCGACGCTCACCGACCTTGGCACCGCCCGCTTTCATCACCGCCAGGTGATCCTCGCCGAGGCGAGCGGTCCGAGCCCGAACGGCCGCGACACGGCACTGTTCGCCGAGTCCAGCGGGCCGAGCCCGAACGGCCACGACACGGCGCTGTTCGCCGAGTCCAGCGGTCCGAGCCCGAACGGTCACGATACGGCGCTGTTCGCCGAGTCCAGCGGTCCGAGCCCGAATGGGCACGACACGGCGCTGTTCGCCGAGTCCAGCGGTCCGAGCCCGAATGGGCATGACACGGCGCTGGCCGAGGCGAGCGGCCCAAGCCCGAATGGGCATGACACGGCGCTGTTCGCCGAAGCGAGCGGACCGAGCCCCGGCGGGCGGGACACGGCGATCGTTTGACGCACGCCCGAGCGTCCCGAGAGTGAGCAGCGCGGTCTCTGGGCCGCGCTGCTTGCGTTTTGGCGCCTCGCCGTATCGGCAGCCCGAGCCGGCCGCGGTCACGCAGTTTCGCTCCGGCGCGTTAAGGCATCCTCAACCGTTTGCGAGCATCGTCTGCGACGGGAGTGGGAATTCGCGGCGCGGCAATGGGTAGTTACGGTTACTTCGAACGGCACTGGCGCGGCGACCTCTCGCTGGCCATGAGCTTTTGGATCAACCACGTCTTCATCGGATGTCTCGGCTCGGTGCTCGCGATCTCCGCCGTGGGCGCCATCAAGCGGCGGATGGGAGAGGATCCGCTTCTTTGCTTCGGCGCGGTGGCCGCGGTGCTCGCGGCATGGGTTTGGCTGCAAGCCTGGCAGATCGGAGGCACGTGGCGCGCGGCGAGCTATGCCGGGTGGGAGCAAGCCGGCAGCTCTCGGGCAAGGCGGGTGCAGACCCTGCTGACATTGAGCGTCATCGTGTCGGCTTGGCTCGTCTGGCTCAGCCTTGCTCCGGTCGCGCAGGCCGCTCTGGCCGGAAAGCCGGTGCCCGTGCTCGGCAGCATCGTGCGGGAGAGCGGGCGCGCGATCGACTTCTCCGGCCCGATCACGAACGAGTTGGCCGACGCCTTCGCACGCTTGCTCCAGACGATGCAGCCGAACTTGGTGCGGCTGGAGAGCAACGGTGGTTCGGTCGGGGCGGCGCGCGCCATGGCTGCTCTAATCCGTGTGCGCGGGCTCAGCACGGAGGTGAGCGGGCGCTGCGCATCGGCCTGCACGATCGTGTTCTTTGCCGGGCGCGAGCGGCGGCTCGTGGGCGCGGGGGTGCTGGGGTTCCACAGTTACAGCTCGGCGCAGTCGACGCCGCAGGCGGTGCTCAAGACGGAGGACTGGGATCGGCGCACGTTTCTAGCCGGCGGCGTGAAGCCGGCGTTCGTGGAGCACATCTTCTCCGTCCCGCCGGCGCAGATGTGGTTTCCCACGCTGGAGGAGGTGACCGCGGCGGGGTTTGCCACGGGTCGGTAGCGGCTTGCGCGCCGTGGCTCTTTGTCGGGTAAGGCTCAGCGCAGGGTTCTCGCGGCCAGCGGACACGCGCTAAGGTCGGCGCGTGCTCCTCGTTGTCCTGCGCCGGGTCGTGCTCGCGCTGCTGGTCGGTTTCACCGTCCTGGTCATCTCGTTTTCGCTGACGCGCCTAGCCGGAGACCCGGCGATGGCGGCAGCGGGACCGCAGGCGACCACGGAGGACATCGAGATCATCCGCAAAGCGTATGGGCTCGATCAGCCGCTTCCGGAGCAGTTCATCACCTGGGCCGGAGCGGCTGCCCGCGGCGATCTCGGGCGATCCTACCTCTACCGTGAGCCGGTCGCTGACCTGATCCGGACCCGGCTGCCGATCACGCTGCGGCTGGGGGCGATCGGGATCGTGTTCGCGATTGCGATCGCACTGCCGCTCGGCATCCTGGCCGCGCTGTGGGAGGGCACGCTGCTCGACCGGGCGGTGATGCTGGTCGCGTTGTTCGGCCAGGCCATCCCATCGTTCTGGCTGGCGCTGCTGCTGATCATCGAGTTCGGCCTGCGGCTGCAATGGCTGCCCATCGCGGGGCTCGATGACTGGACCGGCTACATCCTGCCGTCGCTGGTGCTGTCGTTCTCCGCCATCCCCGCGCTGATGCGGCTGACCCGCTCGGGTATGGTCGATGCGCTGGCCTCCGACTACATCCGGACCGCGCGGGCGGGGGGATTGTCGCGACGAAGCATCGTGCTCAAGCACGCGCTGCGCAACGCGGCGATGCCGGTGGTGGCGATCGCGGCGGTCCAGCTCGGGTTCATGCTCGGGGGCTCGATTGTAACCGAGAGCATCTTCAACCTACCGGGCGTGGGCTACTTGGCCTGGGAGAGCATCAGCAAGAACGACTTCCCGGTGGTCCAAGCCGTCGTCCTGCTGTTGGCGATGATCTATATCGGGCTGACCCTCCTGGCCGACCTGATGAACGCCGTGCTCGACCCGCGGCTGCGGGCGGCGTGAGACCTAGGCCCGTGCTGCGGGCCTAAGCCAGTTCGATCTCCACCCGGTCGGGATAGAAGGCGAGATGGTCCTTGATCGACGCGACCGCCTCAAACGGCGCCTCGTAGGACCAGACGGCATTGGCGCCGCTCTCGTCACCGCTAGGCAGATTGAAATAGGAACACTCGCCCTTGTAGGGGCAGTACGTCTGATGCGCGCTCGGCGTCAGCCGGGCCATGTCCACGTCCTTGCGCGGAATGTATTGGACCGCGGGGTAGCGCGCCTCGCGTAGGGTCAGGGCGTCGCACGTGTCGGCAAGGACTTGTCCGTGCAAACTCACACGGACCCGTGCCGCCGTGGGCTCGATCGTGATCGGATGATCCGGGCCGGGAATTTTGATTGGGCTTATCCATGGTGGTCTGCCTCTCTTCTGGTTCAGCCGGCCGACTTGCCGCCGTCCACACCCAGAATATGTCCGGTGATGAACGATGCCGCATCGGACGCGACGAACAGGATCGCGTGCGCCACCTCGTCGGGTTGGCCGATCCGCTTCTGCGGATTGAGGGTCGCGAGATGGGCCTTTCGATCCGCGCTCCCGGTGAAGCGATCGAGCATTCCCGTGTCGACCGGGCCGGGTGCGACCGCATTCACACGGACGCCGTAGGCGCCGGCTTCGAGCGCCACCGACTTGGTCAGACCCTCCACCGCGTGCTTGCTGGCTGCATAGATGGAGGCGCCAGCGCCGCCCTCATGGCCGAACGTCGACGAGACGTTGACGATGCTCCCGCTGCCCTGCGCCTGCATCACCCGCAGCTCATGCTTCATGCTGAGCACGGTCGCCCGCGGCTTCGACCTGGAGCAGGATGAGCTCCGCGCAAGATCGAGGAACACCCGGCCGGCGGCGGTCAACTGTGTTCCGCGCGACGACCGGTTCATCAAGCTGCATCTCAGCTCCGCCTCCAAGTCCCGCATTTGCCGGCTGAGCGAGGGCTGCGCGGTGTGCAGACGGCCTGATGCGCGGGAAGGTCGATCTCGCACTGTTGCGGCCGGAGCGGAACGCGCCGGGCGTCGTGTTCGAACCTCTCAGCACCGAGCCGCTCATCGTGCTGATGCCCGCGGACCATCGCCTGGCGATCCGCGGCACGGTCCGCGCGCGGGACCTCGTCGAGGAGCGCCTGATCGGAGTTCCCCCCGCGAAGTCCCCGGTCCTGCACGCGGTTACGGATCGGTATGCCAAGCTCATGGGCATCGACCTCGCGCCACAGGACCAGGCTGGACAATCTATCGATGGTCATCTCGCTCGTGGTGTCCACGGGCGGGATCGCGGTCATGCCGCTCTACGCGCGCAACCTGCTGCCGCCAACGGTGGTCAGCCGTCCTCTCGAGGGCGACCCGCCGACGATCGAGGTCTCGCTCGGATACAAAAGCGACAATCCATTGCCGCAGCTTCCGGCGCTGACCTCGCGCATCCACCGGCTGAAGGCGGGGCGTGCGCCGGGCGATGACTTCCTTCTTCGAAGCACCTAGCCTGCGGTGCGGTCGGGGTGGAGATGGGTTGGTTCGATGAGGCTGCGCACCTCGCGACGGCGCTGGGCGCGGTGATTGTGGGCGGGGTGGCGCTCGTCGCCGTGTTTGGGGCCGCTGCTGGTCCATGCGGATCCGTTCGCGCAGGACCTGACGCAGCGACTGGTGCCACCGGTCTGGCTGGGCGGAAACGGACGCGCACCTGTTCGGGACGGATCCGCTGGGGCGCGACTACCTGGCGCGCCTCGTGTACGGGGCACGGATCTCCTTGCTGATCGGCGCGTGCGCGGCGCTGACGAGCGGCCTGATCGGGACGACGGGCGTCCGTGGGCGGGTTCTTTGGCGGCCGGGTCGACGACGTCGTCATGTTCGTCGTCACCTGCCGGCTCAGCATCCCGCTGATCCTGGTCGCGCTGGCCGTGGTGTCGGCGGTGGGGAGCTCACTCACGGTAGTGGTGCTCACCCTGGGGCTCTTGCTCTGGGAGCGGTTCGCGGTGGTGGCGCGGACCACCACGATGGGGGTGCGGAACCTCGACTACATCGCCGCGGCCCGGGCGGCCGGGGCGTCGCTGCCGCATATCCTGCTGCGCGAGGTGCTGCCCAACATCGCGCACCACCTGGTCGTGGTGGCGACCCTGGAAGTGGCGCTCGCGATCCTGCTGGAGGCGGTGCTGTCGTTCCTCGGCCTGGGCGTGCCGCCACCGTTGCCGAGCTGGGGCCTGATGGTGGCGGAGGGCAAGGACTACATGTTCTTTGAGCCCTGGGTGATCACGCTGCCCGGGGCTGGCTTTGTTCGTTTTGGTGCTGGGGATCAACCTGCTCGGCGACGGGCTGCGAGACATGCTCGGCGGGACTCCGGGATGCCTGACCCGGTTCTGGAGGTTGCGGGCCTCCATGTGCGGTTCGGAGCCGGCGCCGAGCCAGTGCGGGGCGCGGGGGCTCGAGGTCCGGCGCGGCGAGACGCACTGCCTCGTCGGCGAGAGCGGGAGCGGCAAGCGCTGACCGCGCTGTCCATCATGGGGCTGCTGCCCCGCGGCGCGCGGCGGGAGCGCGGACCGGCTGGCGGTTCGGCGATGCCGACCTGCTCCAGCTCGGCGAGCGGGCCATGGGCCGGCTGCGCGGCGACCGGATCGGCATGATCTTCCAGGAGCCGATGACCTCGCTCAACCCGGCCTTCACCGTGGGGTGCGCAGATGACCGAGGTGTATCGCGCGCACCGCGGCGGGAGCCGGGCGGCGGCGGTGGCGCGGGCGGCGGAAATGCTCGGCCGGGTCGGCATCTCGGCGCCGGAGCGGCGCCTCGGACAGTTCCCGCACCAGCTCTCCGGCGGGCTGCGCCAGCGGGTGATGATCGCGACCGCGCTGCTCTGCGGGCCGGAGCTCTTGATCGCGGACGAGCCGACGACGGCGCTCGACGTGACGGTGCAGGCGGAGATCCTGCGGCTGCTGCGCGGGCTGGGGCGAGGAGATGGGGCTCGCGCTGCTGCTGATCACGCACGACCTCGGCGTGGTGGCGCGGGTCGCGAAACCGGGTGAGCGTGATGTATGCGGGCCAAGTGGTGGAGAGCGCACCGGCGGCGTCGCTGTTCGCGGCCCCGAGCCACCCCTACACGCAGGGCTTGCTGGGCGAGCGTGCCGGTGCCGGGCAAGGTCCGCGCGACGAGCCTCTCGGCAGCATCCCCGGCACGGTGCCGCGGCTCGCGCCGGGGTTCGTCTGGCTGTGCGTTCCGCGACCGCTGCCCCGCACGCGATGCCGGCCTGCGCGGTGGGAGGCGCCGTTGCGCCTGCGCGCGACGGATCACGCCTATCTGTGCCAGCTCGTACCCCATCAGGCACATGGCCAGCCTTGCGATCGAGGTGCGCGACGTCGCTCGTGTCGGGTCGGCGCCGGTGCGCGCGGTGGACGGCGTCGACCTCGTCGTGCCGAGCGGCGGCGTGATGGGGATCGTCGGCGAGAGCGGGTGCGGCAAGACACGCTGGCGCGGATCATTCTGGGGCCTGCTCGCGCCGAGCCGAGGCGAGGTGTTGGTGGAAGGGCAGCGCTTGGCGGCGCTCGACCGGCGCGCGCGGGCGCGACTGATCCAGCCGGTGTTCCAGGACCCCTATTCCTCCCTCAACCCGCGCCAGCGCGTGCGCGACATCGTGGCCTGCCGCTCCGGGCGCAGGGGGAGCGCCACGTCGAGGAGCGGGTCTTGGCGATGCTGGACCGCGTCGGGCTCCCGCCGGCGATGGCCGAGCGGCTTCCCCGCCAGTTAAGCGGCGGGCAGCGGCAGCGGGTGGCGATCGCGCGGGCGCTGGTGCTGCGGCCGCGGATCGTGGTGTGCGACGAGCCGACCAGCGCGCTCGACGTGTCGGTGCAGGCGCAGATCCTGAACCTGCTAGCCGAGCTTCGAGGCGAGTTCGGCCTGACCCTTCTGTTCATCAGCCACAATCTGGCGGTGGTGGAGCACATCGCGACGGAGGTGGCGGTCATGTACCTCGGCCGGCTCGTGGAGCACGCCGAGGTGGACGCGCTGTTCCGGCAGCCGGTCCATCCCTACACGAAAGCGCTGCTGGCCAGCGTGCTCACGCCGGAGCCGGGGCTGGGCATTCCGGACTCCGGGCTGCGCGAGGGCTACCCCGACCCGGCCAACATCCCGCCGGGCTGCCGCTTCCACCCACGCTGCCCGATCGCGGTCGACCGCTGCCAGTCGGAGAGCCCGGTCGGGCTACGGGCGGCGGGCCGGCTGGCCGAATGCCTGCTCGCGGCAGATTGAGAACGAAAAGCGATCCCACGTGGATTTAACGCCGGGCAATTCCGATCCGACGCTCGGGCCGACGGTTTCGGGTGTTAACTCGGGGGCGTTCAGTCCCTGTCGGAACATGCGAGATGACGATTTCCGTTCCCGTTACGCAAGCGTTGCTGCAGAGCCTTTCCCACCCCGCGCAGGCCACTGTGGGTCTCAGCCGATACGACGACACCCTCACGGACTGTGGTGCATCGGACGCGGCGCTCGTCCAGCACCTGATCCGGCTGGCGGAAGACGCCCATGCGGTCGGCCAGGCGGAGCTTGCGGCGCGATTGGTCGAGATCGCCCAGGACCTGATGGACGCGCGGTTCGAGGAACGGCAGCGGAGCGCGCTCGCCGCGGCGTAACCCATCGGCCCTGGTGGCGTCGCGATAGTGTCCGCAATCGTGGCGTAGTCTGCCGGCCCCTCAGCCGACAGAGAGGTGCCCTCCGTGGTCTCGGGCGAGGTCGGGCCGAACACGTTGGCGAGATCCGTGTTGGTCTTCTCGAGGTCCATATCGGCGATCCCGACGGCGGCGAAGTCGCAGGCCGCCCTTGTATACGGGACCCATGGGGCCGAGGCGTTCTTACCGGCCTCGGACAGCAGGATGTAGCTCGTGTCCGCGCCCGGATTCGGGTTGCCCTGCGCGTCGTTGTCGCCCGACAGCTTGTTGGTCCAGTAGACGAAGGTGCTGCCGGCGTGGTTCGCGGTGCCATTCAGCGCGTTGCAGTAGTTGAACGAGTTGGAGATCGCGCCCGCGCCCGACCGATCCGGATGGACGCGTCCGGCGACGATTGGAGCAGGGCGATGCTCTGCTTGCTGCGCTGGTGCCGATCAGGCGGGGGATCGGCGAGGTGGTGTCAGGCCTAGGAGGGTCGGCGCGGAGGGCGGACGCCGCGTCGGGCTGAACAGCGGACCGGACAGGAGCGTCGCGGCCAGCTGTGGCCCGGCTGCCGTCCATCGTGCGTTGGGTCGTGCCGCAGATGGGCTAAGGGTCGGAACGGCGGGCTCACGGGCCGGAGGCGGCGCCCGCAGGCTGGCGCTGCGCAGCTCCGCGCCGATCAGGGTGACCAGGCCGGCTCGGCGATGCTGGCGATCGTGCTGGGCCGAAGCATGGGCTCTGCGTCTGGCGCGCTGGTCGCTCGGGCTGGAACGGGTGCGAGTGATGCCGAGCGCGTCAGCCCGGTGCCAGCCCTAAAAGACGAGCCTTCAGATCCGGTGATGGCGGCGTCGCGCCAATGAAGCCGTCGAGCAGGTGTCGCGCCAGGTCCGGGTTGCGGAACGCCCCGATCTCCCGATTATTCGCCAGCGCTCGGACCGCGCCACCATCGAACACGTAGGTCAGCGTGTCGCCAACGGCCATCGCCGGGGTTGCCGCAACCAGCCGCTCGAAGTCCGCCTGGTCTGCCCGATCGCACTGATCGTGGCCGCAGTTCCGCTCCTCCCCCTCGCGATAGTGCGCCTCGATCTGCGCCTTGCTGGCGGCGTGCAGGAATTGCAGCAACAGCACTTTCGGGCCCGTCGAGTTCAGGATCGCGGTCGCATCATGCGTCCGCTGCGGCAGGTAGAGCCCGGCCACATAGGCCCGGACCTGCAAGATCGTGACGCGCCTGATGCCCAACCCGTTCAGCACGAGCGACTGCCGGCCTACCGGATACATATCGGGCAGCGTGACCCCGTCGATGGTCGCGGCCTGTCCTGATGGGGCCGAGCCCAGGGTCAGCAGCGTCAAACATAGGCAAATTCCGATCGCGCGTGCCATCCAAAACCTCCTGGCCGCTTAAATCGTGGTGGGTGCTGTAGGGATCGAACCTACGACCCGATGATTAAGAGTTGTTGCGGAGCGGTTCGACGGCAAGATGGTACGGCGGTTGGACGCGCGGCCTACGGGCAACCGTATCACGTATGATGCCGAGGTAATCGGGAGTAACTCTCCGCCCCGCGCAGAAGCTGCTGTCACCGAAGCGCTTTGCGGCAGAACATGCTCTGTTGCGGCCCGACTGAGAAGCAACCCTCCTCCCGCGGGTGATAAAACCAGCCAAGGGCAGTGGGAGGCTCTGAAGCTTGCGCTCGTTGGCGCATGGTTTGCTAGGCTTCGTCGGCTCCGGCAAGGGAGAACCAAGATGGCGTTTTCGATAACGAGACACGGGCTATCCCGCAGGTCCTTCTTGCGTAGCACGGCAGGGCTAGGCACCGCATCGCTGATCGGCGCGGGGACCGGTGACATCGCCTGGGCCGCTCCCCCGCCGAAGTTCAAGACGGTGGAGGACGGTTACATCACCATCGCGATGAGCGGCACGATGCCGGTGACCGGCTTCAAGGACGGCAAGATCGATCGGCAGCGACGCCGAGATGATCGTTGCCATCGCCGAGCAGCTCGGGCTGCAAGGCGAAGCCGGCCGTCATGGCCTGGTCGGCGACAATCGAGGCGATCCGGTCCGGGCGCGCGGACATCATGTGCGGCGACATGGGTTGGACGCCCGCCCGCGCCAAGCGATGCTGCTGACCGACGCGATCTATTACGACGGCAACTACATCACGATGAAGAAGGACCAGCCGTTCCACGGAATATCATCGCGTCAGACGACATGCGGCCATAGCGTCGGCACCGGGACGGGCTACAGCTATGTGCCGGACATCAAGAAGATCCCGAAAATCGGCGAGGTGCAAGCTGTATGACAACGTGGACGGGTGCGTGCGCGACGTCCTCGCCGGGCGGATCGACTATGCCGTGCTCGACGGCATGACCGTGGATTACATGCTGCTGCAAAATCCGTCGCTCGATGTCAAGCAGGTCCCGATCAAGCCGAATACCGAATATCCCGACCTGTCCGGCAAGGGACGCGCCGTAATGGGCATGAACCTGCGAGAACCCGGACCTGTTCGACGCCGTCAATGCCGGCGTGAAATGGCTCTGGGCGACGAAGACGAACGCCGAGTTGCTGGCGAAATACGGCATGACCAGCCCGGACTATCTCGTCCCGCCCGAGCGGGATCCGCGCATCGGCGTGGATCGCGACGCCGCAGGGCAACATGCTCGGCCCGGCCGCGCACACGCCGAAGGACTACTCCTCGCTGTTCGCCTGAGCACCGAGAGCCGGAACCGTGAGCATCTCCGCCTCCCGGCCGCGCCCGCTGGTCCGCATCGAGGCGGTGCACAAGCGCTTCGGGCCGCTGCACGTCCTGAAGGGCATCGATCTCGAGGTCACGGCCGGCGAGAAGGTCTCGATCATCGGCCCGAGCGGCTCCGGCAAGACGACGCTGCTGCGCTGCATCAACTACATCGAGACGCCCGAGCGAGGGCCACATCTACGTCGACGGCCGCCTGCTCGGCCAGAAGCCGGTCGGCGACGGCTACGTCGACGCTCGACGACCGCGCCCTGGCGCGGCAGCGCGCCGAGATCGGCATGGTGTTCCAGCGCTTCAACCTGTTTCCGCACCTGACGGTGTTGCAGAACATCGAGATCGGCCCGATCAAGGTGCTGAAGCTGCCGCCGGCCGAAGCGCGGGACGCGGGCGCTCGAGCTGCTCGGACAAGGTCGGGCTGGCCGACAAGCGCGACGCCTATCCCGAGCATGCTCTCGGGCGGCCAGCAGCAGCGCGTCGCCATCGCGCGCGCGCTCGCGATGCAGCCCGAAGCTCATGCTGTTCGACGAGGCGACCTCGGCGCTCGACCCGGAGCTGGTCGGCGAGGTGCTCGAACGTGATGGCGCAGCTTGCCGCCGAAGGCATGACGATGATCATCGTCACCCACGAGATGCAGTTCGCCGAGGACGTGTCCGACCGCGTGATCTTCATGGACCATGGCCAGATGGTCGAGCAGGGGCCGCCCGCCGCGCTTGTTCGCGGCGCCCGAGCACGCCGCGCACGCAGGCGTTCCTCAGCGCGGTCCTGCGCAAGCGACAGCCGCAATGAGCGGCGGCGAGTGGGCGAACGAGCCTACGACTGCTCCCCTATTTCCTCGGCGTGCTGTGGTCCGGGCGCGGTCATGACGATCGATCGTCACGGCCGGCGGCTTCGTCTCGTCGATCGTGCTCGGCATCGATGCTTCGCCGCGTTGCGGACCGGGCCGTCGCGCGTGCTGCGCGCGCTGGCGCATGCCTATGTCGAGCTGTTCCGCGCCGTCCCGGTGCTGACCCAGCTCTTCGTCATCTATTTCGGCCTCGGCGCGATCGGCATCCGGCTCAACCCGATTCCGGCGGCGATCATCGGGTTCGGCCTGAACGGCGGCGCCTATCTGACCGAGGTGTTCCGCTCGGGGATCGAGGCGGTCGATCGCGGCCAGACCGAGGCGGCGCTCGCGATCGGCATGACGAGGCTGCATGTCCCTGCGCGAAATCGTGTTGCCGCAGGCGTTCCGGATCGTGCTGCCGTCCATCGCCAACTTCGCCATCGGCCTGCTCAAGGATACATCGCTTGCCTCGGCCGTGGCTGCGCCCGAGCTCAGCTTCGCCGCGCACATGCTGGTCGATCAGACCTTCCTCAGCACACAAATATATTTGCTGGTCGCCGGGTTCTACCTCGCGATGAGCTTGCCGCTCTCCATGGTCGCGCGGCGGCTGGAGCGCCGCGGTCGGCCGGGGCCGGCCGCGTGATCTCGTCGCGGTTGCTCGGGCTGACGCGGAGTGGATGCCGCAGCTGATCGTCGCCGCGGGACAGACGATCGCGATGACGTTCTGGGCCTATCGTGCTGGCGGCGGCGGCCGGGTTGTTGATCGCGTTCGGCAGCATCTCGCGCCGGCGCTGGGTCGCGGGGCTCTGCCGGGTCTACATCGAGTTCATCCGCGGCACGCCGACGCTGACGCAGCTATTCCTGATCTATTTCGGGCTGGCCTCGCTCAACATCGTGATCCCGGGCTTCGAGGCGGCGGTGATCGCGCTCGGGCTGCACTACGCCGCCTATATGGCGGAGGTCTACCGCTCCGGCATCGCCGCGGTCGATCGCGGCCAGACCGAGGCTGCGCAGGCGATCGGCATGACGCGCGCGCGCAGGTGATGCGCTCGATCATCCTGCCGCAAGCGCTGCGCATCGTGCTGCCGCCGATGACGAATTTCGCGATCTCGCTGCTGAAGGACACGTCGGTGGCTTCCCTGATCGCCGCGCCGGAGCTGATGATGCGCGCCAACGACATCACGAGCGAATACTACATGCCGATGCAGGTCTACCTCATCACCGGAGCCATGTATTTCATCATGTCGGTCCCGCTTTCCCTTGGCGTGCGCTACCTCGAGCGCCGGGCGGGGCGGGGCCGGCGGCTCCGGGTCGAGATGGCATAGCTCAGTAGCCGCGGCTGCGGTCGATGAGACCGACCGGGACCTCGCCCCGAAGATAGCGCACCATGTTGGCGATCACGGCCTCTGCGCCGCTTTCCGGCTGAGTCGCGCTGGCGATGTGCGGGGTCAGCCAGATATCGGGGTGGTTCCAGAACGGATGCCCGCGGGGCAGGGGCTCCGGATCGGTCACGTCCAGCACGGCCGAGGCGATCTGGCCGCTGTCCAGCGCCGCCAGGAGGTCGGCGGCAATCAGGTGCTGACCGCGCCCGACATTGATCACCGAGGCGCCACGCGGCAGCGCGTCGAAAAGCCTCCGGTCCAACAGGCCGCGCGTGTCCGGCGTGAGCGGCAGCAGGCAGATCAGGATGTCGCATTCTGCTAGGAAGGCGGCCCGCCCGGCCTCTCCTGCACAGCAGGTCGCTCCCGGGATTTGGTGCGGTGAGCGGCTCCAGCCCGAGAGCGGGAACCCGAACGTGCCCAACCGGTCCAGTACCGCGCATCCGAGCACGCCCAGCCCCATGACCCCGACCCGCCTGGAGCTGGCACTCGGTACCTTGTCGGCCTCCCACGTCCCGCCGCGCTGCCGCTGCAGGTAGGCGGGCAGCCCGCGATGCAGCGCGAGCACCGCCATCGTGACATACTCGACCATGCCGGCGACCAAGCCGGGCTCGATCATCCGTACCACGGGGAGGTGCGCCGGGAGGCTGGCGAGATCCAGCTGGTCCACGCCGGCCGCGACGGAGAACAGCAGCTCCAGGTTGGGGAACCGGGCGAGGTCGTCCGGAAGCGTCCAGGCTGCCATGAAGCGGACCTCTTCGGGACGGCCGATCTCGGGCCAGAGCCGGAACTCGAGTTCCGGCAGGCGCTCCGCGAACATGCGCGCCCACACCGCGCCGCGCGCCGGTTCCGATTTGTAGAGGAAGGCGGCCGTCATGGCCGTTCCGCGTCGTACAGCCGTTCGAGCGGCAGATGCTGCTTCACGAACACCGATTTCATCACGATGTAGCTGAAGTATTTCTCGATCCCGATCTCGGACTGCAGGATGCGTTCGATCGTGCTCTGGTAGTCCGGGATGCTTCTGACCATAAACTTCAGCAAGTAGTCGTAGCCGCCGCTAACCAGGTGGCATTCGATCACCTCCTCCACCTTGGCGATCGCCGCTTCGAAGCGAGAGAAGTCGCCGATGCGGTGATCGGCCAGCGTCACCTCGGTGAAGACCATCAGCGTGCTGCCGAGCTTCTGCAGTTGGATGTGCGCGCCGTAGCCCAGGATGTAGCCGGCCTTCTCCAGTCGCTTCACCCGCATCAGGCAGGGGCTGGGCGACAGGCCGACCGCGTCGGCGAGGTCCACGTTTGTCACCCGTCCGTTCTTCTGAAGATGCGCCAAGATGCGCAGGTCGATGCGGTCGAGCCGTGGTGAAATCCGTGACACGCCTAGCCGAACGCCTGACTGGCCAGGCCGAACGTTTGGGCACCGCGCGGGGCCGGGGCATCTGGGCCGCGGACCATGCGGATCACCGTTCCGGCCTCGCTGAGCCCCAGCTCGGCCAGCCAGGGACTGAGGCCGGACGATTTCGGAACGTCGGTGCGGATGAAGAGGCCGGTGCGCTGGCCCAGGAGGTGCGCGATCATGGCGCGCGCGCCCTCGGAACTGGGTCCGACCACCGGACCGATCAGTTGCCCGTGGCCGAATCGGCGGACCAGGGCGAAGCCGGCCAGCTCGCCGCCGCGGTCCAGGCCGATGCCGCCCGAATTTCCGATCAAGGCGGTCAGCAAACGGGTCCGGTCCATGCCCACGGCGTCCTTGTCCAGGGTGATCATGCCGGGGAGGTCGGAGGGTGTCACCGGGCGCAGGCGCATGCCGTCGGGAGTCGGTAGCAGGCCGGGGTGGGAAACCGCACCCTGGTGCTGGATGACTGTGCCGGTCGGTTCGAAGCCCATCGAATTATAGAGTTTCAGGCCCGCCCGGGTCGCATGCAGGGCCAGGTTGCGGCCTTCGAGCCCTTCCATAAGGGCAAGCATCATGCGCCGTCCCATCCCTTGGCCCTGCAGCGCCTCCGCCACCGCGATCAGGCCCATGGTCGCCCAGTCCGCCCCGTATCGCCAGCACATCGCCGTGCCAACGAGGGCGCCGTCGCGTTCGGCGATCACGCCGTCGCCCAGCGATTGCATCTGCGCCCAATCTTCTCGCCGGTGCGGCCATCCGAACGAGGCGGTGAGAGCTTGGGCGGCAGAGATGTCCGCAGCGACGAGCGGCCGCAGGGTCGTTTGCATCGGCCGCTACATCATGCCGGGCATGGCGAGAGACGTGCCGTCCACCAGGCGGCTGTAGCGGAAGGGTGTCGGATCGACGCTCGGCGGGTCGCCCGCGATCAGGTCGGCCGCCAGCTGGCCCGCTCCGGGCCCGATCCCGAAACCATGGCCGCTGAACCCGGTGGCCAGGAAGAAGCCCGGCAGCGCCTCTACGGGCGAAATGACGGGCAGCGAGTTGGGGGTCAGGTCGATCCAGCCGGCCCAGAGGCCGCCGATCCCAGAGTCCGTTCAGCGCCGGGTAGACGGCCTTGACCTTCGCGAGAGCCGGCCCGGCCACGGCGCGGTTCGGCGGTGGCGCATAGATGCGATACCGCTCCATGGGCGTGGGTGCGTCGAACGACCACTTGCCGGCCACCGCTTCTGGGCCGGAGAACAGGCTGCGGCCGATGCCGATCTGAACTCTTGCGGCGGCTCTTGAAGGTGGGCCAGAAGTGGCGGGCGTACCGCAGCCCCTGGGGAGTGACTTCGAGCTGTCCGCGGTTCTGGGCGGCGACGATGTAGCTGCCGTCCAGGCGGCGGCTGATCGTGAAGTCAGGCGTGACCAGGCCGCCGGGAGTGACCTCCGGGCCCGGTGTGGTCGCGAACACGGTGGAGCGGATGCCGGCCTGCGGCAGGTCGACGCCGTGGCGGCGGCAGAACATGCTGGCCCAGGCGCCGCCGGCGCAGAGCACGGCGTCCGCGCCGATGCGGCCGCGCTCGGTGACGACGCCCGTGACGCGCCCGCCCGCGATGTCCAGGCCGCGCACCGCACAGGACTGCAGCACGGTGGCACCGAGTTTGCGGGCCAGGGTCGCGAGCGCCGGGGCGGCGAACCTCGGTTCGGCCCGTCCGTCGGTGGGCGCGTGGATGCCGCCGATCCAGTCCTGCTCATTGCCGGGCGTGAGCGCCTTGGTTTCGGCCGGCGTCAAAACCTTGTTGCGGATCTGGAACTCGCGGGCCATGTCGACCCAGGCGGCCCAGGTCGCAAGCTCCAACTCGCTTTTCGTGGCGTAAATCAGCCCGGTGCGGCGGAAGCCGAGCTCGGCCTGCCCGACAGCGTGTCCCAGAGCTGCATGCTCAGCAGCTGGAGCGGCAGCTCCCGCCGGTCGCGGTTCTGCGTGCGACACCAGCCCCAATTGCGACTGCTCTGCTCGCCGGCGATGCGGCCCTTCTCGAGCAGGACGACCGAGTGTCCCTTCTTGGCAAGCGCATAGGAAGCGGCGACGCCGGCAATACCGCCGCCGATGATCACGGCGTCGGCCCGGTCCGGGACCGCGTCGTCGCTTTGGACGTGCTCGAGCTCTGGGTGCATGGAGAACCGATATATCCCGGTGAGGCCGCTGCAATATGCCGTTCGGGGGCGGAAAACGGCATCTTCCGGCACGGGCGCGCCGCGAGACGGCACACGCCTCCGGCGCTGCCGTCCTAACCTGGCGGTTACGACACCTGGGACGCCCGCATGCTTCGGCCTCGCTTCGTCACGTTCGACTGCTATGGAACGCTCAGCCGGCCGCTGTTCAACGACATGGCCCGCGAGATCTACGCCGACCGGCTGCCCGGCGAGGGGCTCGATCAGTTCATCCGCGACTTCTCCGCGTTCCGGTTCGACGAAGTCCTCGGCACCTGGAAACCGTACCGGGACGTGATCGTCAGCGCTGTCGAGCGCACGTGCCGCAAGCACGCGATAAGGTTCGACGAGGCCGAAGCCGGGCGTTTCTACGACGCCGTTCCGCGCTGGGCGCCGCATCCGGACGTGCCGCCGGCGCTCAAGCGCGTGGCGCAGAGCTATCCCTCGTCGGTCTGACGAACGCCATGGACGCGCAGATCATGTCGAACGTCGCCCAGTACAAGGCGCCGTTCCACGCCGTGATCACGGCGGAGCAGGTCCGGTCGTATAAGCCGCGGCTCAAGGGCTTCGAGGCGATGATGGATCAGCTAGGGGCGCGGCCGGAGGAGTTGCTGCACGTCTCCTCCTCGTTCCGATACGATCTGATGTCGGCATACGATCTCGGCATTACGATGAAAGCCTGGGTCAATCGCGGGCACGAGCCGCCGAACCCGTTCTACAAGTACCACGAAATCGCGGACATCGGCGGACTGCCGGGGCTGCTCGGCTTGTGAAGCTCGTCTCGTACCGGGGTGATACGGCGGAGGGTTTCGACCGCGCCGAAACGCGGGCCGGTCGAGGGCGTGGTGGACGTTGCCGTCGTGGGCGGCGGGTTCACCGGCTTGTCGGCCGCGCTGGCGCTGGCGAAGGAGGGCGCGAGCGTGGCCGTGCTGGAGGCCGGCCGGGTCGCGGCTGGAGCCTCGGGCCGCAACGGCGGGCACGTGAACAACGGAACGGCGGTCGATTACGGCACGCTGGTTGCGTCACGCGGGCGCGAGGCGGCCCGCGCTCTGTATCGCGCCTACGACACGGCAGTGGACACGGTCGAGCGCATCGTGCGCGAGCAGCAGATCCAGTGCGACTTTCGCCGGTGTGGCAAGATCAAGTTGGCGGCCAAGCCGGCGCATTACGACAAGCTTGCCCGGTCCTTCGAGCTGCTGCACGGCGACGCCGACCCGGACACGGTGTTGGTTCCGCCGGACCGGATGCGCGACGAGGTGGGGTCGGACCGGTTCCATGGCGGGCTGGTGCACACCAAGAGCGCGCAGATGCATATGGGCCGGTTCGGCGCCGGGCTGGCCGGCGCGGCGCAGCGGGCCGGGGCGCGGATCTACGAGGACGCGGCGGTGAGTGCGCTGTCTCGGGCGGGTTCCGGCCACCTTGTCGCAACGACGAAGGGGAACGTCTCGGCGAAGCAGGTCCTGGTCGCGACCGGCCCCAGTTCGAAGGGTCCGTTCGGCTATTTCCGGCGCCGCATCATCCCGGTCGGCAGCTTCATCCTGGCCACGGAGCCGCTCGAGCCCTCCCAACTCGACTCCATCATGCCGACCCGGCGCAACGCGACGACGACGATGAATGTCGGCCACTACTTCCGGATCTCGCCGGACAATCGGCTGATCTGGGGCGGGCGCGCGCGGTTCGCACTCTCGAACCCGGGCTCTGACGTCAAGAGCGGCCGCATCCTGAGGGGAATCTGCACCGCACCTTCCCGCAACTCGGCCGGCCGCGGATCGATTACTGCTGGGGCGGGGTGGTGGACCTCACCGCCGACCGGCTGCCGCGGGCGGGCGAGCACGACGGCATCTTCTACGCGCTCGGGTTCAGTGGACACGGGACGCAGATGTCGGTGCATATGGGCCAAGTCATGGCCAAGGTGCTGGCGGGCGACACGCGTGCAAACCCGTTCGGGGACCTGACTTGGCAGGCGATCCCCGGCCATTTCGGTCCGCCATGGTTCCTGCCGTTCGTCGGCGCCTGGTACCGCCTCCAGGACGTCCTGCACTAAGCCGCTTCAGAAGGAGATGCCGATGTCGCTTGCCAACTCACTCAGCCGTCGTGACGCCTCGGTGTTGATGCATCCTCAGACGGACTGGCGCACGCACGAACAGCAGGGCGCCCTGGTCATCGCCCGCGGCGAGGGCGTCCGGGTGTATGACGAGAACGACAAGGAATACATCGAGGGGATGGCCGGGCTATGGTGCACCTCGCTCGGCTTCAGCGAGCCGCGCCTGGTCGAGGCAGCCCGGCGGCAGATGTCCACCCTGCCGTACGACCACGTCTACAGCCACCAGACCCATGGTCCCGCCGTCGAGCTATCGGAACGGCTGCTCTCGCTCGCGCCGGGTCCCATGACGAAGGTGTTCTTCGCCTGCTCCGGCTCGGAAGCGAACGATACCATCGTGCGGATGATTTGGTATTACAACAATGCGCTCGGCCGCCCGCTGAAGAAGAAGATGATCTCCCGCAAGCGCGCCTTCCACGGCTCGACCGCCGTCTCCGGCAGTCTCACCGGGATCGCGCATCTGCAGGCGGATTTCGACCTCCCGCTGCCTGGCTTCCTGCACACGACGGCGCCGCACCATTATCGCGAGGGCCGTCCGGGCGAGAGCGAGGAGGCGTTCGCCAGCCGGCTCGCCGAGGAACTGGAGCAATTGATCGTCGCCGAAGGCGGGGCAGAGTGCTGCGCCGCTTTCATCGCCGAGCCGGTGATGGGCGCGGGCGGAGTGGTGGTGCCGCCGCGCACCTATTTTGAGAAGATCCAGCCGGTGCTGAAGAAGTACGACATGCTCCTGATCGCCGATGAGGTGATCTGTGGTTTCGGTCGGACCGGCAACATGTGGGGGGCCGAGACGTTCGGCATGCAGCCGGACTTCATGACTGTGGCGAAGGCGCTCTCCTCCGCGTACCTGCCGATCTCGGCGGTAATGACAACGGACAAGGTCTACGACGTGCTCGCGGATAACACGCGCAAGCGCGGCTCATTCGGCCATGGCTTCACTTACTCCGCGCATCCCGTCTCGGCCGCGGTCGCGCTGGAGACGCTGAAGATCTATGAGGAGCGCGACGTGCTCGGGCACGTAAGGTCAGTCGCGCCCGCGTTCCAGGACGCGCTGCGGCGCTTCGCGGCCCACCCGTTGGTGGGCGAGATTCGCGGCGTCGGTCTTGTGGGCGCAATCGAAGTGGTCGCCGACAAGGAGACCAAGCGTCCGTTCGACCCGGCGGAGAAGGTGGGGCCCCGCATCGCGGCCGCGGCCCGACAGCATGGGCTGGTGACCCGCGCCATGGGCGACACGCTCGGCTTCTCGCCGCCGCTGGTCATCACCGAGCCAGAGATTGGGGAGATGTTTGCCCGGTTCGCCCGTGCGCTCGACGAGATTGCCGATACGGTACGTTCGACGCAGAAGGCGGCGTAGGGGTTTGTTCGGGACCAGCAGGCGCCGCGTGGGCCGGTGATCTGCTCGCCGAGCCACGCCGGGCGTGTGGTCGCGTCCGCTTGCTTCGGCTATGGAGTAAAGCATTCGGCCGCGTTGGCCACCCAAGTCTTGCGACTCAGCTAGGCGAGGGGAGGGAAGGGACGTGGGCCGACGGCTGGACAAGCCGGCTTGATCGACGCAGTCCGACCAGAGCACTTGAACCCGCCGCAGCCCGCGACACGGACACACTAATGCTGACAGCTATGCGACCGGCCTGGCCGGGGCCCGGCCAGGCCGGCTCGTCGTGCTGATCGGAGGCGGCCCTCGCGGCGCCACTGAGCGGCCCTGCCTGGCCCACTGCCCAGAGCGCGTGCGACTTGCTTCAGATACAACCATTGCCTGATACTAAGCCGCCCGCAGTTCCCGCGACGGTTGAGACAGAACCGGTCCGTTATCATCAGTATCGGTGCGGGGTCGTGTTGTGCCACAACGATGCGACCAGACACATCCGTCTATCCTCACCTAGCAACTACTTGACAGATTGGCTCGATCAAGCGCTCAAGTCGCGTCCTTTCTTGGCCCAGGACCCGGTTTGCTGCCTCGCCTAGCTATCTCATGTGAAATTGGCGACTGATGCCGGGCGGCGCCGGTAAGCGTGGCTCCGGGCCCCGGTTGGAGACACTTGCTCTGGTTCTGGGTGAGCATTGTCTCCATTGCCGCGCTCGCCGGTGCAGCTTTGGAGTACCTGGGACCACCTCCAAGTCGCATTTCCCGAACTCACGCGAGTCCGACCCCGCCTGAAGCGAGCCCACTTCCGAGTTCTAACCGCGCTTTTGTCGCAGGGCCCGCGGCCGCCTCGACATCAGACGCACTTGCGAAAGGTGTGAACCAGGTCTCGACAGAGCCGGCGCGCTCCCCTGCGGGCCCCGCAGGCAGCGAAATGGACGGTGGGAAGACGGGTGAGGTGGCCCCGTCAGGCCGGCCAAATGAGCCCCGAACTCTGATCGTCCTGCATCCGGGCCGGCCAGCCCACGAGAGCTTGGCGCCTACCCTCGCTACCGCTCTGGCGCTTGCACCTGATCAGGTCATCATCGGAGACGCCGCGGGCACGCTTGCATCGGCCGAGATCCGGTTCTTTCGTCCGGAAGACCATGCGTTGGCTCGTCGCCTCGGGCAGGAACTCACACAACTGGGTTTCGCATGGCGCATTGAAAGTCTCTCACCTCGAAGGGCGTGGCCGGCCCAGCAAACCCTCGAGGTCTGGCTCCCCTCTCGATGACATCCCGGCTACCCGCCGCGGCGAGCTGGAACTCCGGGATGGGGCCTCAATGCCGCCAGCCGCGGAGAGCGGGCCGTCACCGCGCGGGGGTCGGCAGTGGGCGTGGGCGGGCGGGGAAGGGGGCCCCGTGTTCAGCGCCGTGCAACGGCCCGAGGCCTAAACGGCCGAGTGGCCGCAGACCTCGCCCAGCGTCGTCAAACCTTCGCAGCGCCAGAGGGTGCCGCAGCGGAGGGCCGCAGGATGTATCCTGGCGGACACCTTGCGGACATCTCTCATGTCCGCCCTTGCCTTCCCGCTTTAAGCCTTTGAAATCGTGGTGGGTGCTGTAGGGTTCGAACCTACGACCCGCTGATTAAGAGTCAGCTGCTCTACCACCTGAGCTAAGCACCCGCGCCACGGCGAGGGCGCGGCTATAGCAGGACGCGCCCGCGGGTGCAAAGTGGCGCAGCGCTCGGCCGGCACGCAAGCCTTGCATGGCTGCCCGTGGCTGTGTTTGCTGCAAGCAGACGGCAGCATCGAGGAGCGCCGTTGGCCTACGCGCTGCAGCAGCTCATCAACGGCGTCACGCTGGGCATGATCTACGGGCTCATCGCCGTCGGCTACACCATGGTCTACGGCATCATCGGCATGATCAACTTCGCCCATGGCGACGTGTTCATGATCGGCGCCTTCCTCTCGCTGATCTCGCTGCTCGGCCTGTCCGCGCTCGGCATCACCTCCGTGCCGCTCGCGCTCGCGCTCACGCTGCTGTTCGCCGCCGCCATCGCCGCGCTCTACGGCTGGACGGTCGAGCGGGTCGCGTACCGGCCGCTGCGCGGCAGCTTCCGGCTGGCGCCGCTGATCAGCGCCATCGGCATGTCGATCACGCTGCAGAACTTCGCCCAGGTCAGCCAGGGCGCGCGGGTCAAGCCGATCCCGGCCGTCATCCCCGGCGGGTTCACCTGATGAACTCCGGAGGGCTTCAGCGTGCAGCTCTCCTGGATGCAGATCGCCATCGTCTGCACCACGCTGGTCGTGCTCGCCGTCTTCACCTGGCTGGTCTCGGCGACCCCGCTCGGGCGGTCCATGCGCGCCTGCGAGCAGGACCTGAAGATGGCCGGGCTGCTCGGGATCGACACGGACCGCACGATCAGCCTGACCTTCGTGATCGGCGCGGCGCTGGCGGCGGTCGCCGGGCTGATGTTCCTGCTTTATTACGGGGTGATCGACTTCTTCATCGGCTTCGTGGCCGGCGTGAAGGCGTTCACCGCGGCGGTGCTGGGCGGCATCGGCTCGCTGCCCGGCGCGGTGCTCGGCGGGCTGGCGATCGGGCTGATCGAGACGTTCTGGTCGGCCTATTTCAGCGTCCAATACAAGGACGTCGCCGCGTTCAGCATCCTGGTGCTGGTGCTGATCTTCATGCCGACCGGCCTGCTCGGCCGGACGGACGTCGAGAAGGTATGACCCGCGCCGCCCTGCGGGACGCTTTCCTCTCCGCGCTGGTCGCACTCGGCCTGTTCGGGCCGATGATCGGGCTGCTGACCGAGAGCGGCGAGCACGGGCTGTATCTGACGACCCGGCCGGTGGCGCTCGCGGTCGCGGTGGCTGCGGTGTTCTTCGGCCGGCTCGCGCTGCTGCTGTTCCGGCGGCGGCGCCGGGTGCGAATACCGCGCCAACCGGCGGCTGGCCGAGGCGCTGACGCGCGCCGGGCGGTTCGTGGCGCCGCTGCTGCTCGTGGTGGCGCTCGCGCTGCCGCTGTTTGCGGGCCGCTATGGGGTCGACCTCGGCACGCTGATCCTGACCTACGTGATGCTGGGCTGGGGGCTCAACATCGTGGTCGGCCTCGCCGGGCTGCTCGACCTCGGCTACGTCGCGTTCTACGCGGTCGGCGCCTACTCGTACGCGCTCTCGTCCACCAATTTCGGGCTGGGGTTCTGGACCTGCCTGCCGTTGGCCGGGCTGCTGGCCGGGCTGTGGGGCATGATGCTCGGGCTTCCCGGTGCTGCGGCTGCGCGGCGACTACCTGGCCATCGTCACGCTCGCGTTCGGCGAGATCATCCGCATCGTGATCCTGAACTGGGTGAGCCTGACCGACGGCCCGAACGGGATCAGCGGCATCCCGCGCCCGACCCTGTTCGGCCTGCAGCTTCAGCGCCTCGGGCGGGCCGGACACGTTCGCCGGGTTCTTCCACCTCGGAGCTACAGCCCGAACCAGCGCGTGCGTCTATCTGTACTACGTCATCCTCGGGCTGGCGCTGCTGACCAACTGGGTGGCGCTGCGGCTGCGCCGGGTGGCGCTCGGGCGGGCGTGGGAGGCGTTGCGCGAGGACGAGATCGCCTGCCGCTCGCTCGGGCATCAACGTGACGGTGACGAAGCTCAGCGCGTTCGCCATCGGGGCGACGTTCGGCGGCCTCGCCGGCGCGTTCTTCGCCACCCGCGCGGCGTTCATCAGCCCGGAGAGCTTCACCTTCATCGAGAGCGCGATCGTGCTGGCCATCGTGGTGCTGGGCGGGCATGGGCAGCCAGCTCGGCACGGCGCTGGCGGCGATCGTCATGATCGGCGGCGTCGAGCTGTTCCGCGAACTCGCAGGACTACCGGATGCTGATCTTCGGCCTGGCGCTGGTGCTGATGATGGTGCTGCGGCCGCGCGGGCTGGTCGCGGGGCGGACGCCGAGCGTGGCGCTCGGCGCGCGGCGCGAGATCGCGGCCGAGCTGGTGGCGGAAGGCCGTGGCTGACGCCCTGCTCGAGGTCGAGCACCTGCTGATGCGGTTCGGCGGCCTGACCGCGGTGCGGGACCTGTCGTTCGCGGCGCGGCGGGGCGAGATCACCTCGGTGATCGGGCCGAACGGCGCCGGCAAGACCACGGTGTTCAACTGCATCACCGGGTTCTACCGGCCGAGCGGCGGCGCGAT
Source organism: uncultured Alphaproteobacteria bacterium (assembly GCA_963708585.1). GTDB lineage: Bacteria > Pseudomonadota > Alphaproteobacteria > Acetobacterales > Acetobacteraceae > JAVVHH01. The sequence continues at coordinate 258,093 of CAVPSW010000005.1, forward strand.
CGTGCTGCGGCACGGCGGATGGCGGCGAGTTCGCGCTGCAGATCGATGCCGGGGCACCGGATCGCGCGGCGGGCGCGGGTGGCGCGGACGTTCCAGAACATCCGCCTGTTCGCGGGCATGACCGTGCTGGAGAACCTGCTCGTCGCGCAGCACAACCGGCTGATGCCGAACGTCGCTCTCCGGCGTGCTCGCGGTGTTCGGGCTGGGCGGGCATCGGCGGGCGCAGGTGGCGGCGATCGAGCGCGCCCGGCTCTGGCTCGACCGCATCCACCTGCTCCCCCGCGCCGACGACCCGGCCGGCGCGCTCCCCTACGGCGACCAGCGGCGGCTCGAGATCGCCCGCGCCATGTGCACCGACCCGGTGCTGCTGTGCCTCGACGAGCCGGCGGCCGGGCTCAACCCGCGCGAGACGGACGAGCTCGCCGCCCTGCTCAAGAGCATCCAGGCCGATGGCTGCTCCGTGCTGCTGATCGAGCACGACATGGGCGCTGGTGATGCGGATCTCGGACCATATCGTCGTGCTCGACCACGGCGAGCGGATCGCCGACGGGGTCGCCGGAGCAGGTGCGGGCCGACCCGCGCGTGATCGCCGCCTATCTGGGCGAGGGCGAGGAGGACGAGGCCGAGGCGCCGGTCGCGGCGGCGTGAGCGAGGCGCTGCTCTCGCTGTCCGGCGTCACCGCGTTCTACGGCGCGATCCAGGCGCTGAAAGGCGTCGACCTCGAGATCCGCCCGGGCGAGATCGTGACGCTGATCGGCGCCAACGGCGCGGGCAAGAGCACGCTGATGATGACGATCTGCGGCAGCCCGCGGGCGCGGAGCGGGCAGATCGTGTTCGACGGGCAGGACATCACGGCGATGCCGACGCACGCGATCATGCATCTGGGCCTCGCGCAGGCGCCGGAGGGGCGGCGCATCTTCGGCCGCATGTCGGTGCACGAGAACCTGCTCATGGGCGCCGAGATGGTGCGCATGCGCAACTACGAGCGGACGCGGGAGATGGTGTTCACGCTGTTCCCGCGCCTGAAGGAACGCCAGGCGCAGCGCGGCGGCACGCTGTCGGGCGGCGAGCAGCAGATGCTGGCGATCGGCCGGGCGCTGATGAGCCAGCCGCGGCTGCTGCTTGCTGGACGAGCCGAGCCTGGGCCTGGCGCCGCTGGTGGTGCGGCAGATCTTCGGGGCGATCCGGCAGCTCAATGCGGAGACGGGGCTGACCGTGCTGCTGGTCGAGCAGAACGCGTTCCAGGCGCTGCGGCTGGCGCACCGGGGCTACGTGCTGGTGAACGGGGCGATCACCATGGCGGGCGCGGGGGCGGAGCTGCTGGCCCGGCCGGAGATTCGCGCGGCGTATCTCGAAGGCGGGCACGGGTAGGTCTAGCGCCCCCGAGCAGCGGGGCTCAGTTGTAGCAGAGCAGGGGGAAGACCAGCGGCGTCGTTGCCTTCGCAATGTCCCGGAACTCCCGTGCGCGGGCGCTCGTGCCCTTGCCGACCTCCACCCCGTGCTCCCGCAGGAACGCCTCGGCCTCGGCGCCGCGCACGGCGTAGTTCATGCCCTGCGGGATGCTCCCGGTTAGACGGGCGACGGCCAACGAGTTCAGGATCGCGACCGACACGCCGATGACGTTGCCGGCCTCGTCGAGCACGGGGCCGCCGCTGTTGCCGGGTTGGAGATTGGCACTCATCTGGAACTGCACGTGATTGCCCCGCAAGCCGGTCAGCGACGTGACGACCCCATCGGTGATGTTCAGGCTCTCGGAGACCAAGCGGAAATAGGGGAAGCCGAACACCAGCGCTTTCTCGCCAAGGTCGACCGTCTGCTCCCGGCGGAAGTTCAGCGCCGAGCCGAAGCCATGCGCGGCCTTGACGAGGGCCAGATCGCGCTCTCGGTCGGCCGCTACCGGCGCGACCTCCGTCCCGTCCGCCAGCTTCAGCCGCTCGCAGCCGTTGACCACGTGCGCGTTGGTCAGCATCAGCCCGTCCCGACTGATCACGAAGGTGGTGCCAGACCCGGTCGCGCGCAAACTCAGCTGCGCTGCAGCTCCGGAAGGGAGCTTCCCGGCCACCGTCCGGGTCCATTCCGGCCGCGCAGCTAGGGCCGCCACCTCCGCGATGACCGGCGCCGTCTCCTCTGTGGGCTCCGGTGTTGCGGGGTCCGGGCCCGCGGTGAACTCGGCGCCGATGGGCCCGACAAGCCAGAACGGGGCGATGCTGGCCGGGCCGGTCACGGTGAAGCCATGCCACTCGTCGCCGACGCGCTCATATCGGATGTAAATCGAGCCGCCGGTTCCGGTGACCAGCATCGCGACCTGCCGATCCGGCCGATCGATGCGGAAGGTCGGGCGCACCGACCCGATCAGCGCGGCGGCTTGCGGCTTCAACAGGTTTGCAATGAGGGCCCGCGGGTCGCTCGTTGTGACGCGGGTCGCCAACTTCAGCCCGGCCGGCCCGCGCGCCTCATAGTCTGACCCGTAGCTGCCCTCCTCGTGGATGGGCATTGGCGGCTTGGCCGAATGTTCCGGCCAACCGAACCAGAAGCCGGTGTTCGGGTCCTTTCCCGCCACCCAGCCCGCTTCGGCGCGGGCGCGCTTGGCGGCGACCAGGAGGGCGAGCAGCTCCGCCCGGCTGAGCCGTGGGCCGATCGAGATCCCGGCCGTGCTGCCCCACGACCGGAGCGCTTGTTCCGTGGCCGGGGACCAGTGGCCATCTTGCGGGCCGGTGTATACGCCCACCCACATCAGCGCGTCCTGCACGGTCTGGCGCTCGACCGCGGTTAGTCCCGACCGCGGGTCGACGTCGCTGGCCTCCCACTCGGTCGGAACGACCGGGTCGGCGGCGGCCGCGAGGTGCGAAGTGGCGATCGCCAAGCCAAGGCAGAGCAAGAGGCGAGGGAGCGCAGGCAAGGACGCCTCGGGGCAGTTCGTTACGCCCAATGGTGCGGGGAACGGCTTAAGGGCGAGTTAATGCCGACTGCCTAGATCGGCCCAACCGGACCCATCGTGCCATCGAACAGGCGCGCGTAGCGGAACGGGGTGGGGTCGACGAGCGGCGCGTCGCCCGCCACGAGGTCGGCGGCGAGGCGGCCGGCAGCGGGGCCGATGCCAAAACCGTGGCCGCTGAAGCCGGTCGCGAGATACAGGCCGGGGAGGCGGTCTACGGCCGATATGGTCGGGATCGCGTCCGGCATGTGGTCGATCCAGCCGGCCCAGGCCCGCGCCGGGCGGACGTCGGCAAAGGCGGGGAATGCGGCGCGGAGGGCGGCGATGCCCGCCTGCACGGTGCCGGCGTCCGGGGCCGGGTCGAGCACGCGGACGCGCTCGAACGGCGAGGGACCGTCGAGCGACCAGCGCGCCAGCGCCTCCGGTCCTTGGAGGAAGGAGCGGCCGAGCCGCAAAGCGACGCCGCCGGAGCGGCGGGCCCGGTAGAGCGGCAGGAAGGTGCGGGCATAGCGCAGGCCTTGCGGCGTGATCTCGAGCGTTCCGCGTCCGCGCACCGCGACGGTGTAGCCGCCGTCCAGCCGGCGGCGCAGGGCGACCTCCGGCGTGGCCAGCCCGCCCGGCGCGATTTCGGGCGCCTCCGTGGTGGCGAAGGCGGTCGAGCGGACGCCCGCCTGCGGCAGGTCCACGCCATGCCGCCGGCAGAACATGGAACTCCACGCGCCCGCGGCGAGCAGCACGCGGCTGGTGCGGATCGTGCCGTGTTCGGTGACCACGGCGGCGACCCGGCCGGCTTCCGTCTCGAGCCCGCGGGCGGCGCAGGGCGCGTGGATCGTGGCGCCGCGGTCGCGCGCTGCCTCGGCCAGCGCCGGCGCGGCCATCGACGGCTCCGCCCGGCCATCGCTCGGGTTCTCGATGCCGCCGATCCAATCCCCGGGGACGCGCTCGCGCGCTTCGGCCGCGGAGAGGACCCGGCTGTGCACCTGGTAGCCACGCGCCATGGTGGCCCAGTCTTCCCACTTGGCAAGCTCCGCCGGGTCGCGCGTGACATACAGCAGGCCGGCGCGGCGGAAGCCGAGGTCCGCGCCGATCTCCGTCTGCAGCTCGCCCCACATGGCAAGGCTCTGGATGATCAGAGGCAGCTCGCGTTCGTCACGGTTCTGCTGGCGGCACCAGCCCCAGTTGCGGCTGGACTGCTCGGCGCCGATCCGTCCCTTCTCGAGCAGCGCGACGGAATGGCCCTTGCGGGCGAGGTGGTAAGCCGCGGCGGCCCCGATGATGCCGCCGCCGATGACGACCGCGTCGGCGCGCTCGGGCAGGCGCTCGTCGCTGCGGACGGCATTGACGGGCGGGGACATTCGGCGATCCGACCCGGCGCCCGGAGCGGTGTCAACGGGCGGCGGATCGGATGCTCGATGTCAGTCCTTCTTGCGGCGGGCGAAGAGGACGGTCGGGATCAGGCCGGCGCCGAGCAGGGATACCGAGATCGGCTCGGGGATCGCCTCGGCCTCGGCCACCAACTCGTTGCCGACAATGCGGTGTGCGGCGGCTGACGGGTGTCCGTTGAAGTAATAGAAATACTGGTCCGGCGTCGCACACGCCGTGGTCCCGTTCAGACAGGGCGATGTCGCGTTGGTGAACCCGTATGCAGATGGGTTCGAGAGGATCTGGTCGTAGTCCGGGCCCCAATTGCTGAGCCGGATAGTGGCGCCGGGGAACTCGGCCTGGAGCTGCGGCACGAGGCTGCGGAAGACCGGGTTCACATTGCTGGCGCTATCGGCAAAGGCGGGGACGAGGGATGGCACTACTGCGATGTCGAACAGGCGGGCGCCGAGGCCGTAGAGCGTGGAAACCTGCGTCGTCGTGGCCGCTATGATGTCGGCGGGGGTCGCTCCGGTTGGCCGTGTCGGGTGGTCGTTCAGTCCGCCAAGGAGCATGAACAGCGTCGAGCTTGGGTTGAAGCTGATCGCGCCCGTGCTGACGTAGTTCTGGAACTCCCCGACTTGCTGGGTTAGGCTGAGTGGGTGCGTGGCGGGCGGCGTGGGCCCGATGGCGACGCGGGCCCCGCTTTCGGCGAAGTTGACCCCTTCCGTACCAGGATGGGCGGTCTGCGGCGTGGTCAGCGTGATCCCAAGATTCTGTGCAAGGTAGCCGACTGCGGTCGAGCCGTTGGTCAGCGGCACATAAGCGCCAGTGTCGGAGTAGCTGTCGCCGAACACGAAGAGGTCGTTGATGGAGGTGGCGCGCGCTGGAGCGGGATACAACGAGGTTGCAACGAGCGCCGATGCAACAAAGCCGACGCTGATTGAATTCCGCATTGCCTTTTCCTCCTACGATTACGTCATGCATTTTTTCGTAAGGACGTTACGCAATAACCGTGCCCGCCCAGAAGCGACTGGAATACTTATCGAAATCCGTTTTTGTCTCAGAACGGCGTCAATTTTCCTGACAATCACTCACCTCCATGTGATGTAGACCTCACGATTATTTGAGTTCTTGTGAGGTTTCTTCGCGTGAATTGGGGCGTGGCTCAAGTCCCCCAGTTCAAGCTGCCGCTTTGGCCTCGTTCAGGAGGCGGTTGAGGCTGGCGAGGACGTCGCGGCCGACTTTCATCCGCTCGGCGACGCCCATGTCGCGGACCACCGCCAGCTTGTGGTCCGGGCGGAGGCGGATGGGCTGCTTGGCGCGGCCGAGCCAGGCGATCAGGCCGGCCGGGTTGCGGAACGCGTTGCCGCGGAACTGCAGCACCATGCCCTTCGGCCCAGCCTCCAGCTTCTCCACCCCAGCCTCGCGACACATTCTTTTCAGTGCAACCACTTGCAGGAGGTTTTCAACCTCGGACGGCAGCGGGCCGAACCGATCCACCAGCTCGGCCGCCATCGCCTCGCTCTCCGCGTCGGAAGTCAGCGCGCCGATGCGGCGGTAAAGGCCGAGGCGGACCGGAAGGTCGGGCACGTAGGTGTCCGGGATCAGCACGGGGAGCCCGAGCTGGATGTTCGGCGTCCAGTCGCGGTCCTCGGCGCGCTTGCGGCCCTTCTCGGCCCGCATCTCCACCACCGCATCCTCCAGCATCTGCTGGTAGAGTTCGATGCCGACCTCGCGGATATGCCCGCTCTGCTCGTCGCCGAGCAGGTTGCCGGCGCCGCGGATGTCCAGGTCATGCGAGGCCAGGGTGAACCCGGCGCCGAGCGTGTCCAGCGTCTGCATCACGTCCAGCCGTTTCTCAGCCGCGGCCGAGAGCCGGTGGTGCGGCGGCCAGGTCAGATAGGCATAACCGCGCTGCTTGCCCCGCCCGACCCGGCCACGCAGCTGATACAGCTGGCCCAGGCCGAACATGTCGGCGCGGTGGATGACCAGCGTGTTGACCGCCGGCATGTCGAGCCCGCTTTCCACGATATTGGTGGAGAGCAGGATATCGTGCTTGCCGTCGCTGAACTCGGTCATCACGCGCTCGAGCTCCGTCGGCGCGAGCCGGCCGTGCGCCTGGACCATGCGCGCCTCCGGCACGATCTCGCGCAGCCGTTCGGCCATCCGGTCCATGTCCTCAATGCGCGGCACGACGCAGAACACCTGGCCGCCGCGGAACCGCTCGCGCTGGATCGCCTCGCGGATCACCACGGCGTCGAAGGGCGAGATGAAGGTCCGCACTGCCAGCCGGTCGGCCGGCGGGGTCGCGATCAGGCTCATCTCCCGCACGCCCGTCAGCGCGAGCTGGAGCGTGCGCGGGATCGGCGTCGCGGTCAGCGTCAGGACGTGCACGTCGGCCTTGAGCTGCTTCAGCTTCTCCTTGTGCGAGACGCCGAAATGCTGCTCCTCGTCGACGATCAGCAGTTCGAGGTTCGCGAACTCGACGCCCTTGGCGAGCAGCGCGTGGGTGCCGATGACGATGCCGACGCTGCCGTCGGCGAGGCCGCGCTTGACCTCGGCGGCGTCCTTGGCGGTGACCATGCGCGAGAGCTGGGCGACGCGGACCGGCAGCCCGGCGAAGCGCGCGGTGAAGGTGCGGGTGTGCTGGCGGGCGAGCAGCGTGGTCGGCACCACGACCGCGACCTGGGCGCCGGACATGGCGGCGACGAAGGCGGCGCGGAGCGCGACCTCCGTCTTGCCGAAGCCGACGTCGCCGCAGATCAGCCGATCCATCGGCCGGCCGGAGGCGAGGTCCTCCAGCACGTCGGCGATGGCGCGCGACTGGTCCTCGGTCTCCACGAACGGTGAAGCGGGCGCAGAACTCCTCCCAGGCGCCTTCGGGCGGAGCGAGCAGCGGGGCCTCGCGGACCCGGCGGGCGGCGGCCACGCGGATCAGCTCGCCGGCCATGTCGCGGATCCGCTGCTTCATCCGCGCCTTGCGCGTCTGCCAGCCGGCGCCGCCGAGCTTGTCGAGGCCGACGCCGCCGCCCTCGCTGCCGAAGCGGGACAGCAGCTCGATGTTCTCGACCGGGAGATAGAGCTTCTCGTTGCCGTCGTAGATCAGGCGGAGGCAGTCGTGCGGGGCGGCGCCGACCTTCAGCGTCTCGAGCCCGTCGTAGCGGCCGATGCCGTAATCCTGGTGGACGACCAGGTCGCCCTCGGCGATCTCGGTCGCTTCGGCGATGAATTGGTCGGCGCGCTTGCGGCGGCGGGGCGGGCGGGCGATGCGCTCCCCGAGCAGGTCCTGCTCGCCAATCGACTGCGATATCGCCGGCAACGAAGCCGCGCTCTAGGCCGAGCGCGATTACGGCGGGCGTCGCAGGGCGGCAGGCGGCGGGCTTCGGCCCAGGTGTCGGCGGCCTCGGCGGCGATGCCGTTCTCGCGCAGGAGATGGACGATCCGCTCGCGCGAGCCGCGGGTCCAGGCGGCGATGGCGGTGCGGCGCTTGCTGGCCCCGACCTGGGAATTGAGCTGGGACTTCAGCTGGGCAAAGACCGTTTCGCCCACGCCGGCGCCGGCCTTGGTGAAGACGGGGCCGGGTCGGCCGCCGGCGTCCACGCCCGTGGCGCCATCCGGCTTGCCATAGGGGCTGAACATCATGCTCGGCCCCATGGCGAGCATGAGGTCCCACTCCTCCTGATTGAGGTAGAGGCGGTCGGGCGGGAGCGGCCGGTAGGGGACCTCGCCGTCGCGCGGGGGCACGAGCCGCGCCTCGGCGTGGTCGCGGATCATCTCGAGCCGGGCGGCCAGCACCTCCTCGGCCTGATGGTCGAGGCTGACGGAGGCGTCGGGGGCGTAGTCGAGCAGGGTCTCCATCCCCGTGTGGAACAGCGGGGTCCAGTGCTCGATCCCGGGGTAGCGGCGGCCATCGGAGACGGATTGGTAGATCGGGTCGGTGGCGGCGCCGGGACCGAACAGGTCGCGCCAGGCCTCACGGAAGCGGCTGACGCTGACCGGGTCGAGCGGCACCTCCGAGACGGGCCGCAGGACCAGCTCGGTCAGCTTGCCGGTGCTGCGCTGCGACGTGGGGTCGAAGCGGCGGAGGCTCTCGATCGTGTCGCCAAACAGGTCGATGCGGACCGGGTCGGGCTCGCCGGCGGGGAACAGGTCGAGGATGCCGCCGCGGGTGGCGTATTCGCCGTGCTCCATGACGGTGCCGGCGCGGTTGTAGCCGTTGGCCTCGAGGAAGCGGACGACGTCCTCGAGCGGGGCGTCGGCGCCGCTGCGCAGCACCATGGAGGCGCCGCGGAACACGTCGCGGGGCGGGACGCGCTGGACCAGGGCGTTGACCGTGGTGAGCAGGATCCGCGGCCGGGAGGGCGGCTCGAGCAGCCGGGCGAGGGTGGCGATCCGTTCGGAGACCAGTTCCGGATTGGGCGAGACGCGGTCGTAGGGCAGGCAGTCCCAGGCCGGGAAGCGCAGCACCTCCAGCTCGGGGGCGAAGAAAGCGAGCGCCTCGGCGAGTCGCGCCATGCGGCTGTCGTCGCGCGCCACATGGACGACGGCGCCCGCGTGTTCGGCCCGGCGACGGGCTAGCAGCAGCGCGTCGAAGCCTTCCGGGGCGCCGTAGACGGTCGCGGTCATGCGTGGCCTCCTTCGCCGTCGAGCACGGCCTGGCGCATGGCGCGGACCGTCGGACAGTCGGCCTCGGGCGGGATCGGCGCGCGGCCGGTGAGCCAGTCGGCGAGCAGCGGGTCGGGGAGCTCCATGACGCGCTCGACCTCGTCCAGCTCGGCGTCCGTCCAGGCGCCGATGCGGGCGGTGACGAAGCCGCCGATCAGGATGTCGTTCTCATGCGTGCCGCGGTGCGTCGCGCGGAACAGGATGCGGCGGCGCCTCGTCTCGGTCTCGGGGAGCAAGCCTCTATTCTTTCGTCCGTCCGGCCGGGTGATATAGGCGCGGCCTCATCCCCTGTCAGCCCGTGGATTCCCGACTCGCCCCTCTGCTCGCGCCCCTGCAAAGCCTCCGCGGCGTCGGCCCGGCGCTGGCCGCCAAGATCGCGCGGGCGGCCGGTGGCGGGCGGGTGCTCGACCTCTTGTTCCACCTGCCGGACTCCTACCTCGACCGGACCAACCTGCCGCTGCTCCGCGACGCCGAGCCCGGGACGGTGGCGACCCTGCTGGTCGAGGTGGTCGGGATCGAGCCGGGAACACCGCCCCGTCCGTGGCGGGTGACGGTGCGCGACAAATCGGGGTTCGGCGAGGTGGCGTATTTCGGGCATCGGCCGCCGGCGCTGTTTCAGAAGGGGGCGCTGCTGGCGGTGTCCGGCCGGGTCGAGAGCTTCAACGGGCGGGTGCAGCTGCGCAACCCCGACCGGGTGGCCCCGATGGAGGAGGCGAAGTCGCTGGTCGGGCTGGACCCGGTCTGGCCGCTGACCGCCGGGTTGTTCCCCGGGCAGGTGCGGGCGGCGATGGAGCGCGCGCTCGCCGTGCTGCCGGAGCTGCCGGAGTGGCACGACGCGGCGCTCCTTCGCCGCGAGCGCTGGCCGGGTTTCGCCGAGGCGCTGCGTGCGGTGCAGGCGCCGAAGAGCCTTGCCCGGTGAGGCGCCGCGGGCGCGGCTGGCCTATGACGAGCTGCTGGCGTTTCAGCTCGCGATGGCCTGGGCGCGGACCCGCGACCGGACCCGGCCGGGCCGGCCGATCCAAGGCGACGGCTCGCTCCGGGCCGCGGCGCTGCGCCGGTTCGGCTATGCGCCCACGCCGGCGCAGGTGCAGGCGCTGGCGGAGATCGACCATGACCTGGCCGCGCCGCGACGGATGTTGCGGCTGCTCCAGGGCGATGTCGGCTCGGGCAAGACGCTGGTCGCGCTGCTGGCGATGCTGAGCGCGGCGGAGGCGGGGCGCCAGGCGGCGCTGATGGCGCCGACGGAGGTGCTGGCCAAGCAGCACCACCGGACGATCTCCGCGCTGTCGCCGATCCCTGTCGTGCTGCTGACCGGGTCCATCAAGGGCGCGGAGCGGCGGGAGGCGCTCGGGTGGATCGGCAGCGGCCGGGTCAAGCTGATCGTGGGCACGCACGCGCTGTTCAGCGAGGCGGTGCAGTATCACGACCTGGCGCTGGCGGTGATCGACGAGCAGCACCGGTTCGGGGTGGAGCAACGGCTCTTGCTGGGCGCCAAGGGGGAGCGGACGGACGTGCTGGTCATGACCGCGACCCCGATCCCGCGCACCCTCCTGTTGACGCAATGGGGCGAGATGGAGGTGAGCCGACTAGTCGGCAAACCCGGCGGGCGGCGCCCGGTCCGGACCACGATCCACTCGCTTGCGACCCTGCCGGACGTGCTGGAAGGGCTGACGCGCGCGCTCGGGCGGGGCGAGCAGGTCTATTGGGTCTGCCCGCTGGTGGCGGAAAGCGAGGCGAGCGATCTGGCCGCGGCGGAGGCGCGGTTTGCCGACCTCAACGCCCTCTTCCCCGGCCAGGTCGGCCTGGCGCACGGAAGGCAGGACCCGGCGGTGCGCGACGCGGCGCTCGCCGACTTCGCGTCTGGCCGGCGGCGGCTTCTCGTCGCGACCACCGTGGTGGAGGTCGGGGTGGACGTGCGGGACGCGACCGTGATGGTGATCGAGCACGCCGAGCGGTTCGGGCTGGCCCAACTGCATCAGTTGCGCGGCCGGGTCGGGCGCGGGGAGGCACAGAGCTACTGCCTCCTGCTGCACGAGGACGGGCTGACAGACACGATGCGCCGCCGGCTCACCACCCTGCGCGATACGGAGGACGGGTTCCTGATCGCGGACGAGGACTTCCGGCTGCGCGGGGGCGGCGAGCTGCTCGGCAAGCGGCAGAGCGGGCTGTTCCCCGGTTACCGGCTCGCGGACCCGGAGCGGGACGGGCGACTGCTGGAGATTGCGCACCGCGACGCGGCGGTGCTGCTCGAGCGCGACCCGCAGCTCCGGTCGGAGCGGGGGACGGCGATCCGGCTGGTCATGCGCCTGTTCGAGCGCAAGGAAGCGGTCCAGACCCTGGCCGCGGGGTAGCGGCGGGTCGGAGGAGTTCACATAGGTTGAACTCCCCGCTTTGGCGCTGGCGGTCGTCGGCGCGCGAGAGGCGATTCCGTTAACAAATGTTTGTCGCGATAGCTTACAATCCCGTGAGTTGATCGAGACGTTATCCTAGTCAGAACAACACGTTCACACCTCGGCATGAAAATTGCATAAATTGGATCTTGGCGAGATTTTGGCGCAGCACGTGCGATGGCCGACCGCTCAGGACGGCCGCCGGCAAAACGGAGGCGGGCTATGAAGGAACTCACGACGGCCGAACGGCGCGGCATGGGAGCCTCGCCGGCACAACAGGTCGAGGCCGGATGGCGGCCGAGTTCATCCTGCTTCAGTCCGGCGCTGTTCGTGCTGACGGGTCACGCGCTCCCGCATGATGACGAGACCTCGCACACGCCCGTCCCGTTGCCGGCGCAGGTCTCGCGTTAACAATCGGCCTGGGGCCTAAACCAGAAGCGATCCCGGGAAAACGGGCCGCCCGGCTGGAAAGACCGGCACGCGGACCAGGCTTTGCAGGGCCGATGGATCCGGCAACGTCACGCGCTGGCCCTTGACCGTGACGAGCCCGCGCCGCTTCAGGGCGCCGAGCACCCGGCCGAGATGGATGGGCGTCACTCCAATCAAGTCGGCCAGTTGCGCGTGCGAGAGCGGCATCGTGAACCCGCCGGACATGACCAGCCCGCGCTGGACCAGTTCATCTTGTAGCTCGAGCAGCACGGCCGCGAGCCGCTCCTCCGCCGTGCCCTGGCCAAGCCGGATCATGCCGACCTCGGCCATCCGCCGGCCGCGCGACAAGGCTTCCAGCGCCAGCCGGCGGAACCACTCCGCCTCGCCCGCCAGCTTGCACGCGCGGGGGAAGCCGATCTCGGCATACACCACGGCCGTTGCGCACTGCACGGGATAAGCCGGCGCGTGTTCCAGCAGGCCTGCGAGCCCGATCGTGTCGCCGGGCAGCAGCAGGTTGAGGATCTGGCGTCGCCCGTCCGGAAGGAGACTGTAGCGAAAGGCCCAGCCGCTCAGCAGCGTGATCACGGGCGGGGCGGGGTCGCGATGGGCGACGAGATGGTCGTCGCGCTCCGCCAACGGTCGGATCGTATAGAGGGCTTGAAGGACCTCGGCCTCGGCGGCGCCGAGGTGTTCGAATATTGGCGCGCCGCGGGGCGGCTCGAAACCGACCACTTGGGCCTGCAAACCCCACATCGCGCGCTATGGTCCATATGCCCTCCCAAACGCAGTGAAAATGGCCCTTCTGCTCGAGCCAGGGCGCCCAAGCCGACGACCATTTTGTGCGCGTTATAACATTCGGGCCTTAGGCATGGCCTCCACAACTTTTGTCTACCGGGACCCAAAAAATTGCTACGATGGTCTCACTTTGTGTACGACCTCTCGCCTGCGCTCAGCCCGCCGGGACGCGGGCGAGCACGCGGTCGATGAACGCATCGGTTGCGCCCAGATAACTGGCCGGGTCGGTCAGGCGGTCGATCGCCGCGCGGTCCATGTGCGTGGCGACCTCCGTCTCCTCCATCAGCGCTGCAGCAAGTCCGCCGCCGCTTTCCAGCGCGCGGTCGGTCGCATGCTTGACCGCGTGATGCGCCGCCTCGCGACCGAGCTGCGGCGCCAGACCCATCATGACCGCCTCGGCCATGATGGCCCCGCCGGTCGCGGCGAGGTTGCGGCGCATCCGGTCGGCGTCAACCACAAGGCCCTCGGCGATCGTGCGCGCGTGCTCGAGTGCGCCGCCCGCCAGCACGAAGGCCTGCGGAAGGGCCAGCAGCTCCGCCTGCCACGGTCCGGTGCCGCGCTCGTGGTCGTCGGCCATGGCGCCCTGCATCAGCGGGACCAGCGCCTGCACGCCGCGCTGCGCCGCGAGGACGTATTCGGAGGCGATCGGGTTGCGCTTCTGCGGCATGGTCGACGAGCCGCCGCGCCCGGCTACGTAGGGCTCGGACACCTCGCCGACCTCGGTCTGTGAGAGCAGGATCATGTCGGCCGCCATCTTGGCGAAGCTGCCGCAGATCAGCCCGAGCAGGCCGACCGCCTCCGCCAGCCCGTCGCGCGCGACATGCCACGGCGCCGGAGGCGCGCCGAGCCCGAGCTCGGCCGCTAGGCCCTCCAGCACCGGGATGCCGCGGTCGCCGAGCGAGGCGAGCGTGCCGGCGGCACCGCCGAACTCGACCCGCTCGACCCGTGGACGGAGCTGGTCGAGGCGCTCGACGTGGTCCGGCAGCGGCATGAGCCAGATGGCGCATTTCAGGCCGAACGTGGTCGGCAGCGCGTGCTGCAAGTGGGTGCGACCGGCCATCACCGTCCGGCGGTGCCGCTCCGCGTGGCCGGCGAGCGCGCTTGCCGTGGCGAGCAACTCCTTGCGGACCAGCGCGAGCCAGTCCCGGACCTGGAGCACCACCGCCGTGTCCATGATGTCCTGCGTGGTCGCGCCCCAGTGGGTCCAGCGCCCCGCCTCCTCGCCCGCCGCCCGACTCAGCCCGCGGACCACGCCGACCACCGGGTAACCGACGTTGCGGACGCTGTTGGCCAGCTCGTCGGTGCGGAGATTCTCGACCCGGGCCGCGGCCGTGATCGCCTCGGCGGCCTCCGCCGGGATGATGCCGAGCCGCGCCTGGACCCGGGCCAGCGCCGCCTCCACGTCCAGCATGCGCTGCAGGAACGCTCGTTCGTCCCAGATCGCGCGCATCGCGTCGGAGCCGTAGAGGGTGCCGAAGACGGGGCTGTCGGCCGGGTTGGTCGCCACGGCGCTCAGCCCGCCTTCGCCATCTCGGCCAGCACTTCCTTGGCCAGCCGCATCGCCGCATTGGCCGCGGGGACGCCGGCATAGACGGCCACATGGAGCAGGAGCTCGGTGATGTCGGCCGGGGTGGCGCCGGTGTTGCGGGTCGCGCGGAGATGGAGCTTGAACTCCTCCTCGCGGCCGAGCCCGGCCAGAAGGGACAGGGTGACGATCGAGCGGGTGCGGCGGTCGAAATGCGGCCGGGACCAGACGCCGCCCCAGGCCGTCTCGGTGATCCAGCGCTGGAAGTCACGATCGAGGTCCGTCACGGCGGCGGTGGCGCGCTCCACATGCGCGGGGCCGAGCACCTGGCGGCGAGTGCCGAGCCCGGTCGCGTAGGCCTCCGGCTGGAGGAAGCGCAGCAGCGCGGCGGCGATGGCGGCGGGCTGCTCGGCGGTCGGGATGTGCGAGGCGGCCTCGATCACCTCCAGCTTGGCGCCGGGGACGGCATCGCGGATCGCCTCGGCGCTGGAGCGCGGTGTCGCCTCATCCGCGTCGCCCACCAGCGACCAGGGTGCGCACCGCGAGACCGCCGCTCTGCAGCGTGAGGTCGGCGGCGGCGATCGCTTCGGCGCAGCCGGCATAGCCCTCCGGCGGGGTCGCCAGCAGCATGTCCCGCAGCGTCTGCCGGGCGTGCGGCGGCGCATGCGGCGTGATCCAGCGGGCCAGCACGACGTCGACCAGCGCCGCCATGCCCTTCTCGCGCACGACGCCGGCCCGCTCGCGCCACAGCGAGGCCGGCGGAAGCGCGAGCGCCGTGTCCATCAGCACCAGCGCGGTGACCCGGTTCGGCGCCAGATGCGCCAGTTCCTGCGCGATCAGCCCGCCGATCGACAGGCCGACCACTTCCACCTGGTGCACGCCCAACTGCTGCAGCACGCCCAGCGCGTCATGGCCGAGCTGGCCGATCGTGTACGGGCCCGGCGTCACTTCCGTGCCGCCATGACCGCGCATGTCCGGCCGGATCACGCGGAACGAGGCGGCCAGCGCGGGGACGATCGGGTCCCAGACATGGAGGTTGGTGCCGAGCGAATGGAGCAGCAGCAGCGCGGGCGCATCCGGCTTGCCATCCTCGCGCACTCGCATCGCGAGCCCGTTCACGTCGACCGTACGCGTCTCCGCCATGCCCCGTCCTCCCTGTTGCCGAGGACCCTAGAGGAGTTCCGCCAGCCCTTACAGGGCGGACGTGCCGAGCATCAGCACCACCACCGCCGCCATCACCGCCGTCGCCGCCCAGCCGAGCCAGCGGAGCACGCCGCGAACCGCGAACGGGCCCATAACGTCCCGCCGGCTGGCAAGCAGCATCATGATCACCATCAGCGGCACGGCCACCACGCCGTTGATCACCGCGCTCCAGAACAGCGCCTTGATCGGGTCGACCGGGGTGAAGTCGAGCACCATCCCGACCAGCGTCGCGACGACCAGCGTCGCGTAGAACGCCCGGGCCTCGCGCGGGCGCCGGCCGAGCCCGGTCGGCCATTGCCGTGCCTCGCCGATCGCATAGGCCGCCGAGCCGGCCAGCACCGGCACGGACAACAGCCCGGTGCCGATGATGCCGACCGTGAACAAGCCGAACGCCCAAGCGCCCGGCGACCGGCCGCAAGGCGGACGCGGCCTGCGCCGAGGTCTGCACGTCCGTGTCGCCGTGGGCGTGCAGCGTCGCGGCAGCGGTGACGATGATCGCGAGCGCGATCAGGTTGGAGAACGCCATCCCCACGATCGTGTCGAGCTCGATCCGGGCGAGCGCCGCCTTGCCCTGGCTGGGCGCGTCGAGCAGATCCAGCCGCTGCGGATAGGCCCGGAGGTCCTCGACCTCCTCCGCCGCCTGCCAAAAGAACAGGTAGGGGCTGATCGTGGTGCCGAAGATCGCGACCAGGGTGGTCAGGTAGTCCCGTTGCAGCGCCACGTGCGGAACGACGAGATTGCCCAGCACGCTGCCCCAGTCGGCGCCGACGACGAGCGCCGCGGCCACGTAGGAGAACAGCGCGACCGTCAGCCATTTCAGGACCGCGACATAGCGCGTGTATTCGAGGAAGAGCTGCAGGGCGATGCAGATCCCCGAAAACAGCAGCACGTACAGGGAGGCATACCCGGGCAGCAGAAGGGCGAGCGCGTCGGCCATCGCGCCGAGGTCGGCGCCGAGATTGATGACGTTGGCGATCAGCAGCAGCACGACGACCGCGGCTCAGCAGCCAAGGCGGGTAGTGCAGCCGCAGCGCCCCGGCGATCCCCCGCCCGGTGGTCCGCCCGATGCGCGCGCTGATCATCTGGATCGCGGTCATCAGCGGGAAGGTGAACAGCATGGTCCAGCCCAGCCCGTAGCCGAACTGGGCGCCCGCTTGGGAATAGGTCGCGATCCCGCTCGGGTCGTCGTCGGACGCGCCGGTGATCAGGCCGGGACCCAGCACCCGCCAAGAGCCGCGGCTTGCTCGGGCCCACCACCGGGCTCGGCTGCTCTGGATCAGTTCGGTGCTCGCTCGGTGATGCGCGACTCCAACCCTCTGGGCCCTCCCTGTATGCTCGACCGCGCGCCGCCTCACCGCGGCCAAGGAGGACGAGCATGCGGATCGGCGTGCCGACGGAGATCAAGCCGCAGGAGTCCCGAGTCGGCCTAACCCCGGGCAGCGTGCGTGAACTGGTCGTGCATGGCCATACCGTAACGGTTCAGGCCGGCGCCGGCAGCCGCGATCGGGTTCTCCGACGAGGCCTACCGCGCGGCGGGCGCGGAGATCGCGGCGGACGCGGCGTCGGTGTTCGCCGCCGATCTGGTCGTGAAGGTCAAGGAGCCGCAGCCGGAGGAGATCGGGCGGCTGCGGCCGGGTCAGGTGCTGTTCACCTATCTGCACCTCGCCGCCGACCGGGCGCAGACCGAGGCGCTGATGCGCTCGGGCGCGACCTGCATCGCCTATGAGACGGTGACCGACGGGCGCGGCGGGCTGCCGCTGCTGGCGCCGATGAGCGAGGTGGCGGGCCGCATGTCCGTCCAGGTCGGCGCGCATTACCTGCAGCGCACGCAGGGCGGGGCGGGCATCCTGCTCGGCGGCGTGCCGGGCGTGCCGTCCGGGCGGGTGGTGGTGATCGGCGGCGGCGTCTCCGGGAAGGAGGCGGTGCGGATGGCGCTCGGGCTGGAGGCGGAGGTGACGGTGATCGACCGCTCGCTGTCCCGGCTCGAGGAGCTCGACTTCCGCTTCGGCGGCCGGATCCGCACGCTCTACTCGACCACGGACGCGATCGAGCGCGAGGTGCTGGACGCCGACCTGGTGGTCGGCGCGGTGCTGATCCCCGGGGCGGCGGCCCCCAAACTGGTCACGCGCGACATGGTGGCCCGGATGCGGCCCGGCTCCGTGCTGGTCGACATCGCCATCGACCAGGGCGGCTGCTTCGAGACCAGCCGGCCGACCACGCACGAGGACCCGGTCTATGTCGAGGCCGGCGTCACCCATTACTGCGTGACCAACATGCCGGGCGCGGTGGCGCGCACGTCCGCCGCTTGCGCTGAACAACGCGACGCTGCCGTTCGTGCTCGCCCTCGCCGAGCAAGGGCTGGCAGGCGGCGCTGCGCGCGGACCCGCATCTGCTGGCCGGGCTGAACGTCCATGCCGGACGGGTGACGCACAAGGCGGTGGCCGAGAGCCTCGACCAGCCGCACGTGCCCGCGGAGACGGCGTTGGCGGCCTGAGGGGCTTGACCCGGCGGCGGTTCGGACGGGAAGTGCGGGCATGACCACCGACCCGAGCTGGCCGGACGAGCTGTACGACCTGCTGAAGGTGCAGGGGATCACGCAGGTGGCGCTGGTGCCGGACGCCGGGCACGCGCGCCTGATCCGGCGCTGCCTGGCCGACAACGCGATGCGGGTCGTCACCCTCACCACGGAGGAGGAGGGCGTCGCGATGCTGGTCGGCGGCTTGGATGGGCGGCGCCAAGGGCGTGCTGCTGATGCAGAGCTCCGGCGTGGGCAACTGCGTCAACATGCTCTCGCTCGCGACCCTGCACCGGACGCCGCTGGCGATGCTGGTGACGATGCGGGGCGACTGGGGCGAGTTCAACCCGGCGCAGGTGCCGATGGGGCAGGCGACGCAAACCGTGCTAGAGGCTATGGGCACGCTGGTGCGCCGGGCGGACCGGCCGGAGGACGTGGTGCCGACCGCCGAGGCCACGCTGCGGCTCGCGTTCAACACCTATCGCCCCACCGCGACGCTGATCGGCCAGCGCGTGCTCGGCGCCAAGACGTTCGGGAAGGACTGAGCGATGCTCGACCGCCGCGAGCTGGTGCGCGCCGTGCTGGAGGACCGGGGCGACGCGGTCGTCGTCGCCGGGCTCGGCGCGCCGGCCTGGGACATCACCGCCGCGGGCGACCGGGCCCTCAACCTGCCGCTCTGGGGCGGCATGGGTGGGGCCGCGATGATCGGCCTCGGCCTCGCCCTCGCGCAGCCGGAGCGGCGCGTCCTGGTCATCACCGGCGACGGCGAGATGCTGATGGGCCTCGGCAGCCTCGCGACCATCGCGGTGCAGCGCCCGCCCAACCTCGCGATCCTGGTCGAGGACAACGAGCGCTACGGCGAGACCGGCATGCAGGAGACCCACACCGGGCATGGCGTCGACCTGCTCGCCATCGCGCGTGGGGCTGGCATGGCGCAGGTGCTCGCGGTCGACACGCTCGAGGCCGCGCGCGGGCTGTGGCGCGCGCTGGACGGCGGCGGCCCGGTGTTCGCGGTCGCCAAGGTGGCGCCGGACACCCCTCCGCTCGCTCTGCCGCCGCGTGAGGGCGCCGTCCTCACCACCCGCCTGCGCGAGGCCCTGCTCGGGGCGGAGGCGCACGCCCAAACCTGAAAGGAGCACCCATGCTTGGACTGGTCATCGTCACTGGCGGCAGCCGTGGGATCGGAGCCGCGGTCAGCCGGCGGGTTGCGCGAGACGGGTATGCGGTGGCGCTTGCCTATGCGAGCCGGCCGGACCTGGCGGAGGCCGTGGTCGCCGAGATCGTCGCTTCGGGCGGCAGGGCGGCCGCATTCCGGGCCGAGGTTGCGAACGAGACGGAGGTGCAGACCCTGTTCGCCGCCGCGCAGGACCGGCTCGGCGGGCCGCTGGTCGGCCTGGTGAACAACGCCGGCATCGTGGGCGGCACCAGCCGGTTCGAGGATCTTACCGCCGAAATGCTGCGCCGCACCATCGAGGTCAACGTCATCGGCAGCGTGCTGTGCGCGCGCGAGGCGGTCCGCGCCATGTCCACCCGGCGCGGCGGCAAGGGCGGCGCCATCGTCAATCTCTCTTCCGTCGTCGCCCGCCTCGGCGGCGGCGGCGAGCTTGTGCATTATGGGCTCACCAAGGGCGCCATCGATACCTTCACCATGGGCCTCGGGCGGGAGGTCGCCGAAGAGGGGATCCGCGTCAACGCGGTCGCCCCCGGGCTGATCGACACGGAGATGAACCCGAAGGACCGTCAGGCTCGGATCGTGCCGATGATCCCCGCCAAGCGGGCGGGCCTGGCCGAAGAGATTGCCGAGGCGGTGGCCTGGCTGCTCTCGCCGGCGGCGTCCTATGTCATGGCCACGACGCTGACGGTCTCCGGCGGGCGGTGACCGGCTTCGTCGGACGCTGGCTGGCGCACGCGCTGCGGCTCGTTCTGGCGCTGGGCCTCGCGCTCGCCGCCATGCAGTTGCCGGCGCTGGCGCACCAGTACGCCGCCGCCCTGCTGCAAGTGTCCGAAAGCGGACGCCGCGACATCGAGCAGCGCAAGGCGGCGGCGCGGCAGTTCTATCCCGGTGCCGGCGAGAGCGATGCGGAGGTGATCGCCGCGCTGCAGCCGGTGGAGCCCTCCAACGCGCAGGCGCTGCGGACCTCCGTTGCCCGAGCGGCGGCAATCGAGCAGGCGTTCGCCCGGATCGATGCCGCCCCGCCGCTCGTCCGCCCGGTTGTCGCCGCGCTGGACGCCGCCGACGACCCGACGGGCGAGAAGCGGACGGTGCTGGCCACCGCCTTCGACACCTTCGTGCCGCAGGTCATGCTGACCGGGGACGCGCTGCTCTACGGGCTAGTAGGTCTCCTGCTCGGCTCGTTCCTCGGCGAGGCCATTGCCGCCGCTGCCGGCGCTGCGGTGCGCGGACCTAGACGGACAGGTGCCGCAGCGTGAATCCGTGCCGCTCCTGCAGCTTCTCGCCAACCCGGAGCCGGTGACAGATACAGGGGTCGGCCTCGAAACAGAGCAGGCAGGAGGGTTGCTCTTGCGCCAGCGCCGCGACCTGCTCGAGCGCCGCCTCGGCTTCCAGCGTCGACAGGCTTGCTTCCACGATGGCCCAGAAGCGATCCCACTCCCGCCGCCGGTTGGCTTCGCGCCCTTCCGGCGGGGTGCCGAGCGCGCGAAAGTGGACGTAGTCGATCCCCGCCTCCGCCAGCCCGGCCGATAACGGCCGCTTGGAGAAGCCCGGCCGGCGCGAGAGCGGAAGCTGCCGCACATCGATCAGCAGCCGCACCCCGGCGTCCTGCAGCGTGCGGAGGAACGGCGCCCAGGCGACGCCCTCGTAGCCCAGGGTGCAAAGGATCGGTGTCGATTCATTCTGTGGTTGCATCGGGGCCTGGAATTGGATTCGATGATCGGTGAAGGGCGAGGCAAGCCACCGTGGCTGACGACACTTCAAGTGGGAACTTGGACACGGTCCGGAAATGGGTGCGCGACGGCGCCATCATCGTCGGCGTGCTCGTGCTGGTCATCTACCCGCCGATCCTGGGCCGCTTTATCCGCCAGGCGCAGGTCGAGTTCAGTTATGACCAGGAGCACCAGGTTTGGACCGTGAAGGAGCACGAGACCAACCTGGATTTGGCCGGCAAGCTCACCGAGCTGACCTCGCGGGCGCAAGCGATCGAGCAGACCATCCACCAGCTCGCCGGTGCCAGACCGGGGGGTGATCTGAACGCGTTGTCGGAGGCGGCGCAGCAGCTATCAGCCTCGGCGGACACGGCAAGCGCGCAGGCTGCGGCTTCGATCGCCTCGCTCCAAGATGCGGCGGGGGCGCCAAAAGAGGTCGCGCAAGCGGGCGCTGATGGGTGGATGTTCCTCGGCAAGGTGAATGGAAAGCCGGCCGACGCCTGGGTCGGCCGGCACGCCATAAGAGCCGACACGCCGCCGAAAGGTCCGGGGAACTACACCGCCTTGGGCAGCACGTTCCTCCACCAAGGGGGCAAGGCTCCGCCGACTGACAACAAGGGCTATTATGTCCGCTTGCCGGTGCTGGGCGCCGTCCATAACGGTGAGACGGTGTCGGTCCGCGACCTCAACGTGATCGAGGCCGTGGACGGCGGCTACTCGCTCTGGGCGCTCGTCGGCCGGCAACGCTAGAAGCCTTCGCCTCGTGAAGGTCGGCCTTAGTTCTCGAACGGTTCGACGCGGCCGCCGGCGGGCTGGAACGATGGACTACCGGGTTCGCACGCTTCCTGGAGGAGCGCGGCAATCAGGTGCACGTGCTCGCCTTCGCCGCCGCTCCCGACGCGCCGGGCCGCGTGCATCTCCTCCGGTCGGCAAAAGGGCCGCTCGCCCGCGCGCGCGCCGTCGAAGCCGGCGTTGCAGCGCTCGGCGCCGACGCGGTGCTCGACACGGGTACGGGGTGGTCGGCGGACGTGTTCATGCCGTGCACCGGGTCGCGGCGGCGGAGCCAGCTTGAGCTGGTCCGCACGCATCCGCCGCTGCTCCGCCTGCGGGCCGCGCTGTCCCCGCGCTCGCGCGCGCTCGACCTGGCGCTCCGCCGGCTCGAGCGCGAGCAGGTCCGCCGCGCCCGCCATGTGATCGCCGTCTCCGGCCTGGTGCGCGATGTGCTGCTCCGGGAGCACCGGATCGACCCCTCTCGAGATCACGGTCGTCCCGAACGGGGCCGAGACGGCGCGGCTTGCGCCGGAGGTGCTCGGCAAGCTGCGGCCGCCGGAGCGGGCGCGGCTCGGGGTGGGGACGGGGACGGTGTTCCTCGGCTCCGCCCACAACATGCGGCTGAAGGGCATGGACACGGCGATCCGGGCGCTGCTCCGGCTGCGCGCCGAGGGCGCGGATGTGCACTTGCTGATCGCGGGCGCGGCGCCCGATGCGGCGTGGACGCGGCTCGCGGCGCCCGCGGAGGGCAGGGTGCGGTTTCTCGGCCTCGTGGACGACATGGCGAGGCTTTTCGCCGCCGCGGACGCGCTGGTCCATCCCACGCGCTGGGATGCATGCAGCCTGTCGACGATCGAGGCGGGGGCGGCCGGGCTGCCCGCTATCACCACGGTGCGGAACGGGGCTGCGGAGCTGATCGAAGAGCGCGTCACCGGCTTCGTGCTACCCGACCCGGAGGACGACGCGGCGCTTGCCGAGCGAATGCGCCGCCTGCTCGACCCGGCGGTTCGGCGGCGGATGGGCGAGGCGGCGCGCGCGGCCTCACGGGGCCACGACGTCCGCGCCAATTACGAGGCCGTGCTCGCGGTGCTCCGGGCTAATAGGCGAGCGCATAGTGGGCCCGGAGCCGGGCCGTGAGCGGGTCGAGATAGCTGGCCCGGCTCACCTTCCCCTCCGTCTCGCGGATCACCTCCGGCTCCGTGCGCAGCAGGCGGGAGACGTACCAGGCGTGGAACACCCCGCCGGCCACGGTTGGGACCCGGTCGTGACCGACGGCGAATTCCTGGCAGAACTCGATCTTGTGGCCGTGGACGCCGAGCCCGCGCTCGAGCACGCGCATGGTCGCCTCCTCGCCGGTGTCCGTGTCGTCGCCGAAGCGCTTGCGCAACACGATCAGGTCATCGAGGTCGGCCTTGAAGAAGGCCATGAAGTGCGGGTGGACGTACCAGCCATGGGGGTTGCCGCGGTGTTTGTCGCGGAACACGGCGCCGGCGAGGCGCGTGTGCGCGTCCAGCCGGTCGGCGCTGTCGTGCAGCCAGTCGGGCCCGATCGGGTGCGCATCGGAATCGAGCAGCACGATCCGCTCGTGCCGCGCCCGCCGCACCGCCGCCTCCGCGGCCTCGCCGTGCTTGTGCCCGTGCTGCCACGGCCAGTGCGGGCGCAGCAGGACCCGGACGTCTTGCCGCCGCCGCAGCCAGGTGCGGGTCCCGTCGCGCGAGAGCCGGTCGACGACGATGATCTCGTAGTCGCGCTCGCCGACCAGGAGCCGCACGCGCTCGACCAGCAGGCGCACCCAGAACAGCCCGTCGGCGGCGACGGTCACGATGCTCACGGCCGGCAGGCGAGGGGAGGCGATGGCGCTGGCTCCGTCTGACCCGCCGGCAGTCGGCTTAATCGGCTGAACTGGCGGCGATCGCCGCGTTCAGGGCGCGCACGCCGGTAGCCGGGCCGTCCGGATGCTGCCAGACCGCGCCCATGACGGCGAGGAAGTCGGCCCCGGCCTCGACCAGGGGGGCGCAGTTGGCGGCGGTGATCCCGCCGATCGCGACGCAGGGCAGCTCCATCAGCTCCGACCACCACCGGAGGACCTCCGGATCGGCCTGGGTCGGCGCCTCCTTGGTCGCCGTCGGGAAGAACGCGCCGAAGGCCACGTAGTCGGCGCCGTCCTCGCCGGCTGCCATCGCGAGGTCGCGGCTGGCGTGGCAGGTGACGCCCAGGGTCAGGCCGGGCAGGAGCTTGCGGGCGTCGGCCGCCGGCATGTCGGTCTGGCCGACATGGGCGCCGTCGCTCCCGGTCTCGACGACCAGGTCCGGCCGATCATTGAGCAGGAAGGCGACCCCGCGGGACTGGGCGACCGGGCGCAGGGCATCGATCGTGCGGCGCCAGCGGTCGTCGGTGGCGTCCTTGAGTCGGAGCTGGACCGCCGCGACGTCGCCGGCGTCCAGCGCGGCGGCGAGGCGCTCGGCGAAGAGGACGTCGGCGTCGGAGGGGGTGATGAGGTAGAGGCGGCAGTTGGGCATCTGGTTCTCGCCACCCTCACCCAGGCCCTCTCCCGCCAGCGGGAGAGGGTTTGGGGCTCGCGGTTACTTGCCTTGGTAGATGCCGATGACGGTTTCGAGCATCTTCAGTGCGTCTGCCTGCTTCCGCTGGAACGTGTTGCGGCCGATGATGCTGCCGTTGGCGCCGCCGTCGCGCAGGCCGCGAATTTCTTCATAGACCGCGTCCAGGCTGTCCTTCGCCTCGCCGCCGGAGAAGACCACGATCCGCCGCCCGTTGAAGCAGCACTGCACCACATGCCGCACGCGGGCGGCGAGGGTGGAGATGTCGATGTTCTGGGTCTGGTAGGTCTTCTTGGCGGCTTCCAGGCTGACCACCTGAGTCGGCGGCTTCACCTTGATGATGTGGGCGCCGAGTAGCGCCGCCATATGCGCCGCATAGGCGCAGATGTCGACCGCGGTCTCGGCCGCCTTGTCGAGGTTCGGCCCGCGCGGATAGCTCCACACCACCACGGCCAGCCCCGCGTCCTTGGCCTCCTCGGCCAGCTCGCGCAGCTCCTCCATCTGCTCGAACGCGTATTCGCTGCCCGGATAGATCGTGAACCCGATCGCCGAGCAGCCGAGCCGCAGCGCGTCCGAGACCGAGCCGGTGACGGCCTGGTCCTTCTCGGTCGCCAGGCTGTTGCTGCTGTTGAGCTTGAGGATGGTCGGGATCGCGCCGGCATAGGTGGCGGCACCGGCCTCGATCATGCCGAGCGGGGCGGCATAGGCGGAGAGCCCGGCCTCGAGCGCGAGGGCGAAGTGATAGTGCGGGTCGTAGGCGGCCGGGTTGGGGGCGAAGGAGCGGGCCGGGCCGTGCTCGAAACCCTGGTCGACCGGCAGGATGACGAGCTTGCCGGTGCCGCCCAGCTTGCCCTGCATCAGGATGCGGGCGAGGTTCGCCTTGGTGCCGGGGTTGTCGCTCTCGTAGTTGTCCAGGATCGCCTTGACGGCCGGCGTCACTTGCATCTCGTCCCCCTGGGGTGCGTCGAGCCCGCGCGCTTACCCGATGCCGAGCCAAGCTTCAATGCGCCGGGCTGCACCGCGCTCGCCAAGGTCGAGCGCCTCCGGCCGAGATCGGAGCACATCCGCGCCCATCGACGCCGCACGCTCGGCCACGCTCGCCCAGGCCGGGCAGGGCAGCAGGACGATCCATCGGCAGCCGACGGACAGCGCCTCCAGCGCCCGGCCCGGCGCGTCCGCACAGTCCAGCACGTCCGGCCCGGTCGACCCGGCGGCCGCCATCACCGTCCGCCACCAGCCGCATCCCGCCCCGAGCGCGGCCCCCGGCGCCGACAGCAACGTCACCGGGCGCTGGAGGCCGAGCGCCAGGCGGGCGTGCTCAACACCGTGAACGACGACCGCTTGCGGCAGCGACATGCTTGACCTCTAAGCGCGGCGGCGGTTTGAGTTCAAGCTACTGGAAGGGAGGAGTCGATGGATCCGGAAGACGCGCTGGAGGACCGCCTGGAAGCGGCCCTGGAGCGCATCGCGGCGGCCGTCGAACAGCCGGACCCGATCGTGACGGAGATCGCCGCCCGGCTCGATCACATCATCGCCACCCTGCGCGAGGCGCTGGGCAAGTAAGGAGGGCCGGCGCATGGCTCAGGTGACGCTCAGGATCAACGGTCACGCCCACACGATCGGCTGCAAGGACGGCGAAGAGGCGCACCTGATCGCCATGGGCGAAGAGGTGGAGAAGCGGATCGACCGCGCCAAGGAGCTCGGCGTGTATAGCGGCGAGTCGAAGCTGCTGGTCATGGCCGCGCTGTTCATGGCCGACGAGCTGCACGACCTGGCGGCCGAGCTGCAAGGCGCGAAGAAGGGCAAGCCGGGTGGCGAGCGGGCCAAGCCCGAGCGGCTGAGCCGGCTCGCGGCCCGGGCCGAGGAGATTGCCGCGGCGGCCGAACAACACTAAGTTCGTCGGGTGGAGCTGCCCGGTGCGTCAGGCTTCTCATCCCCGGGGCCGATAAGCACTCCCGCGGGAGCTGGCTCTGCCTTGGCCGTGGTCAGGGTAA
This sequence comes from uncultured Alphaproteobacteria bacterium, assembly GCA_963708585.1. Lineage (GTDB taxonomy): Bacteria > Pseudomonadota > Alphaproteobacteria > Acetobacterales > Acetobacteraceae > JAVVHH01. The sequence goes on from CAVPSW010000005.1 coordinate 284,118, forward strand.
CTGGCGCCCACCTACGCAAGTAGGTCTCGGGAGGATGCAAACGCCAACGGCCATGGCGGCTCCACACTCGTCCGCCTCCCAAGCGCTCAAGGCGGCGCTGCGCGACCGGATGCGCCGCCTGCGCGCAGAGCAGGACCCGGCTGCGGCCGGGGCCCGGCTCGCTGCCCACCTGCTTGAACGCCTTCCACCTCCGGCCGGCGCCGTGGTCGCCGGATACTGGCCGCTCGCAGGCGAGATCGATATCCGCCCGTTGCTGCACGCGCTGCACGAGCGCGGCCACGAGATCGCGTTGCCGGAAACGCCGCCCGTCGGCGCGCCGCTCGCCTTCCACCGCTGGCGGCCCGGCGCTACGTTGACCGAGGGCCCGCGCCGCACGTTCCACCCTGCGCAGGACCCGGTCGTCCCCGACATCCTGCTCGTTCCGCTGCTGGCCTTCGACCGCGCCGGCCATCGGCTCGGCTATGGCGCCGGCTACTACGATCGCACCCTCGCCGCGCTATCGGGACGCACGGCGATCGGCTGTGGCTTTGCAACTCAGGAGGTAGAAGCCGTCCCCGCCGAGGCGCATGACCGGCGGCTCGACGCGATCGCGACCGAGGCCGGCCTCATCTTCCCGGAGTAACTTTCAATTGTCCGACAACGGCGAAGCCGCCACCGCCCCAAGCTCGCACGACATCCACAAGGTGATCCGGGAGGAAGGGCAGGAACAACTCGATCGGCACAGCGGCGCGATCGCGTGGTCCGGGCTCGCGGCCGGGCTGTCCATGGGATTCTCGTTCCTGACCATGGCCCTGCTTGCCGGGAGGCTGCCGGAGGACGCGCCATGGAGGACGCTGGTGAGCGGCTTCGGCTATACGCTCGGGTTCCTGATCGTCATCCTCGGCCGGCAGCAGCTGTTCACGGAAAGCACGCTCACCCCCGTGCTGCCCGTGCTTACCGATTTCAGCATGCGCAAGCTCGGCAGCCTCTTCCGGTTCTGGGGCGTGGTGCTTTTCACAAACCTGGTTGGCACCTGGCTGTTCGCCTGGGGCATCTCCCACGAGCACTTCTTCACGCCGGGGGTCTGGCATGCGCTGCAGACCATCTCCTCGGAGGCGGTGGGCGAGGGCTTCGTCCCTGTGCTGTTCAAGGCCGTGCTGGCGGGCTGGTTGATCGCGCTCATGGTGTGGCTGCTACCGAGCGCCGGGCCGGCAAAGATGCTGATCATCGTCACGGTGACCTATGTGGTCGCGATCGGGCAGTTCTCGCACAGCATCGCCGGCTCGGTGGAAGCGGCGTTCGCGGCCATCGCCGGGCAGCACGGGCTGGGCGACTACTTCCTGACTTTCCTGCTTCCGACGGTGCTCGGCAACACGATCGGGGGCGTCGCGCTGGTGGCGATGCTCAACCACGCCCCTCTGGCGACGGAGGCATAGCCAGCCGGGCGCGCAGCCGGGTCAACCACCCCGGCGCGTCCGGCAGCAACGGCCGCACCGCCTCCCACCGGTCCTGCCAATCGCCATGCAGCAGGATGGTCATCAGCAACAGGCCCTCGGCGTTGTTGGCGAGCTTGGGGTCAAGGTGCGGGCGGAACGAGCGCCGGCGGGTGCTGACGGTCTTGACCGCCGTCATCTCCAGCAGCCCCTCCGCGCCCCGCGTCACCCCGAACCCGCTGCGTCCACGCCCGCCGAACGGCAGTCGCGGGTCGGCGGTGGGGACGATCAGGTCGTTGATGCAGACCGAGCCGGCCCGCACCCGGGCGGCAAGCGCCCGCGCCTCCCATTCGGGGCCGAAGATGCTGGCGCCGAGCGCGTAGGGGCACTGGGCGGCGGCCGCGAGCGCCGCCTCTGTGTCCGCGACCGGCACGAGGGCCAGCCACGGCGCGAACACGTCACGCCGCAGGAGCGCCATGTCCGGCCGGGCCCCGGCCAGCACGGCCGGGTTGCGCGCCGCCACCCGGGCCCCCTCGAAAGCCGCGGCGTCGAGTAGCCGCGCGAGGGTCGAGGCCACCTCGGGATGGACCGGGGCGGGCGGGGGTAGCACCGCGAGTAGGCGAGAGAGAAGGTCCGCCTCCATCGCTTCCGGCACGAAGACTCGACGCGGCGCGATGCAAGTGGCGCCGCCGTTCAGCCGCAGGCCGTAGGCAAGCGACGCCGCCAGCACTTGCAGGTCCGCGCCGGGCAGCACGAACACGGCGTCCACGCCAGACAGCTCCATCGCCGCCGGAGTGAGCGTCTCGGCGCTGGCGAGCGCCACCGCCCGGCCGGTCTCGGCGCTTCCGGTCAGGACCACGTAGTCGAACCCGGCGCGCACCGCCTCCGGCCCGATCTCCTCCGGCAGGACCTGCAGCACGCCCTCCGGAAGCCCGGCGCGCCGGAGCAGCTCGGCCAGCAGCAGAATCGGCGTGCTTCGGGCCGGTGCCGGCTTGACGCAGACCGCGTTGCCCGCCGCGAGCGCCTGCAGCGCCTGCACGCCGGGGAGGAACAGCGGGTAATTCGCCGGCGCCAGGATCAGCACGGTCCCGCGCGGCTCGCGTCGCAGCTCCTGCCGCACGCCCCAGAGCCAAAGCGGCCCGATCCCGCGCAGCCGGCGCGGGCGCAGCAGCCGCGGCGCCGCACGCTCGAGGAAGCGCGCCGCCTCTGCCAGCGGCAGGATCTCGGCGGCCACGCTGTCCGCGTCCGGCCGCTGGAGCGCGGCCGCGAAGGCGCGGGCCTCGCGCGCGATCATGCGCCTTGCGGCGCCGATCACGCCCAAACGCTCGGCCAGCGGCCGCGCCGCCCAGGCCGCGCCCGCTTCCCGCGCTTTCACGAGAATGGGATCGATGACAAGTTCCCCCATGGCCCCACTTCTAACCGAGGTGAAAAGATTGGGGTTAGGGTCGCGCATGCCATTCCGAGTCGTCGGGAAAGCCACGCTAGCATGACACGGCGAGTCGGAATCATTGGCGGGGGACCGGGCGGGTTGGCGGCGGCGATGCTGCTCGCCAAGGCCGGGCTCGACGTCACCGTCCATGAATCCCGCGACGTCCTCGGCGGCCGCTCCGCCACGATCACCGCCCCCACCGAGCACGGCACGTTCCGGTTCGACACCGGGCCCACCTTCTTCCTCTACCCGCGGGTGCTCGAGGACATCTTCGCCGCTTGCGGCCGACACCTCCATGACGAGGTGGAGCTGATCCGGCTCGACCCGCAATACCGGATCGCTTTCGAGGACGGGGCGCAGATCGACGCCACCGGCGACCTCGCGCGTATGGCCGAGCAGATCGCGCGCATCGCGCCCTCGGACGCGGCGGCGCTGCCGGCGTTCATGGCCGACAACCGGGCCAAGCTCGCCGCCTTCCGCCCGATCCTCGAGGCGGCGTTCAACTCCATCCGCGACCTTGGCCGGCCGGAGGTGCTGCGCGGCCTGCGCCTGCTGCGTCCGCACCGCAGCGTCGACCGCGACCTCGGCACCTATTTCCGCGACCCGCGGATCCGGCTCGCGTTCAGCTTCCAGAGCAAATACCTCGGCATGTCGCCGTTCCGCTGCCCGAGCCTGTTCACCATCCTCTCGTTCATGGAATACGAGTACGGCGTCTATCACCCGCGCGGCGGCACCGGCGCGGTGATCGCCGCGATGGCCAAGGTCGCGCGCGATCTGGGCGCCCGTATCGAGCTCGGCCAGAAGGTCGACGAGATCCTGTGGGAAGGGCGGCGCGCCGTCGGCCTGGTCGCGGGCGGCGTCCGGCGGCGCTACGACGCGCTGATCGTCAACGCCGACTTCGCCCACACCATGACCACGCTGGTGCCCGACGCGCTGCGCCGCCGCTGGACCGACCGGCGCATCGCCGCCAAGAAGTTCTCCTGCTCCACCTTCATGATGTATCTCGGCGTGGAGGGCACGTTCCCCGAACTGCCGCATCACACGGTTTTCCTGGCGCGCGACTATGTCCGCAACCTCCGCGAGGTCGAGGCCGGGCAAGCGCCGGGCGAGCCCAGTCTTTATGTCCAGAACGCCTGCGTCACCGACCCGGCGCTGGCGCCGCCGGGCCATTCCACGCTGTATGTGCTGGTCCCGGTCGGACACCGGGTCGGGGAGGGGCTCGACTGGCCGGCCGAGCAGGCCCGGTACCGCGCGCTGACGCTCGAGCGGCTGCGGCGGATCGGGCTCGGCGACATCGAGCGGCGCATTCGGTTCGAGAAGATCCTGACCCCGAGTGGCTGGGAGCAGGAGCTGCAGGTCTATCGGGGCGCGACGTTCAACCTCGCCCACAACATCCGGCAGATGCTGCACTGGCGGCCTCGCAATCGGTTCGAGGATCTGGACGGCGTCTATCTGGTCGGCGGCGGGACGCATCCGGGGAGCGGGCTGCCGGTCATCTTCGAGAGCGCGCGGATCACCTCGCGCCTGCTCACGGAGGATTTCGGCATCGCCGCCGATTGGAGCCCGGCCTCCGCAATGGCGGCCGACCATTACGTCCCTGCCGTGGCCGAGGCGATCTGACCATGAACGCACTGTCCGATCCGGGTCGGCTCCCTGTCGGCGTGGTGGGCGGCGGGCTGGCGGGGCTCGCCGCCGCCTGCACGCTGGCCGCGCGCGGGCACCGGGTCATCTTGTGGGACAAGAACGAGTGGCTCGGCGGCAAGGCCGCGCCGTTGGAGGGCAGCGGGTTCCGGTTCGACATGGGGCCCACCATCCTGACCGTCCCCGGCGTGCTGGAGCGCGTGTTCCGCGAGGCGGGCCGCGACAAGGCCGACTACCTCGACCTGCGCCGGCTCGACCCGCAATGGCGCTGCTTCTTCGACGATGGCGCCGTGCTCGACCTCCACGAAGACGTAGACACGATGGCGGCGACGCTCGACCAGTTCGCACCCGGCAACGCGCAGGGCTATCGCGACCTGATCGCGATGAGCGCCGGGCTCCATGAGGTCTCCCAAAAATTCTTCTTCTGGAAGTCGGTCGAGGGCATCAGGGACACGCTCAGCTTCAAGGGCATGGACCTGGCCACGCTGCGCGACGTGCTGAGCCTGCGCATGGGCACCTCGGTCGCGCGGCAGATCCGCAAGCGCGTGCCGGACGGGCGCGTGGCGCAGATGCTGGACCATTTCGTCCAGTATGTCGGCAGCTCGCCCTACGCCTCGCCCGCGGTGCTGTGCTCCATCGCGCACATGCAGACGGAACATGGCATCTGGTACCCGATCGGCGGCACCCGCGCCGTGCCGCTGGCGCTGGAGCGGCTGGCCGGCGAGCTTGGGGTGGACCTGCGGCCCGGCGTGGGGGTGGTCCGCATCCTCCAGGAGGACGGGCGCGCCACAGGGGTGGTGACCGCGAATGGCGACACGACCCGGCTCGCCGCGGTGGTCTCCAACATGGACAGCGTGCGGACCATGCGCGAGCTGGTCGGCGGCGCGCCGGCCCGCCGCTTCGGCCGCCGCTGGAAGCGCGATCCCGCCTGCTCCGGCGTCGTGCTCTATCTCGGGCTCGACCGCGCCTACGACCACCTCGCGCATCACGACTTCGTCTTCTCCAGGGACCCGGAAGAAGAGTTCGACTGGATCTACCGCCGCGGCGAGCCCGCGCCGGACCCGACCTGCTACCTGGCCGCCACGACCCGCACCGAGCCCGGCACGGCGCCGTCGGGCGGCGAGGCGCTGTACGTGCTGGTGCACACGCCGTTCCTCCGGCCCCACCACGATTGGCAGGCGATGTTCCCCGCCTACCGCCAGGTGATCCTCGATAAGCTGAAGCGTTGCGCTGGGATGCCGGACCTCGAGGAGCGGATCGTGTGGGAGCGGCACCTCACGCCGCAAGACATCCACGACCGCTACAAGGTGCTGAACGGCGCGATCTATGGATTGGCCAGCCACGGCCTCGTCAACGGCGCCTTCAAGCCCGGCAACCGCTCGCGCGACCTTGCCGGGCTCTACCTCGCCGGCGGCGCGGCACATCCGGGGCCCGGCATGCCAATGGTGCTGATGAGCGGCTGGATCGCGGCCGACACCCTCAACCGCGACCTCGTTGCCGAAGGGCGCACGCCGGTCAGCGCCTGAGATGCCGAACGGCGACCCGCTCGCCCGGCGCTCGCCGTTCCTGTTCTGGGCGTTCGGCTGGTATCTGCGCTGGCTGTTCTGGCGCCGGTTCAACGCGGTGCGGATCGCGCGCACCGGGCTGCCGGACGTGCCGCCGGGCCGGCCGGTGATCGTGTGCAGCAACCATCCGTCCTGGTGGGACCCGGCCTTCTTCATCCTGCTGCAGACGCGCCTGTTTCCCGGCCGCGCCGGCTACGGGCCGATGGATGCCGAGGCGATCGGCAAATACCGGCTGCTGGAGCGGATGGGGGTGTTCGGGATCGAACTCGAAAGCCGGCGCGGCGCGGCGCGCTTCCTCGGCGTGTGCAACCGCATCCTGCGCGACGGGACGAACGTGCTCTGGATCACGGCTGGCGGTGAGTTTGCGGACGCCCGCGCCCGGCCGATCCGGCTGCGGCCGGGGATTGCGCATCTACTGCGCCGCACACCCGACGCGATCGTGCTGCCGCTGGCGATGGAGTACACGTTCTGGAACGAGGGCAAGCCGGAGGCGCTGGCCCGGTTCGGCGCCCCGATCCCGGCTGGGCGGGACCGCAGCGTTGCCGAGTGGACCGCGGTGCTGGAGGCGGCGCTGACCCGCACCGCCGATGAGCTCGCTGAAGACAGCCTGCGCCGCGAGCCCCGCCTGTTCCTCAAGCTGATGCAGGGCAGCGTCGCCGTCGGCCCGATCTACAGCACGTATCGCCGGCTGCGGTCTCTCGCGACTGGAGGGCGTTGGGACGTGTCGCACGGGGGCGGGGAGTGATCCTCGCCGGCGTGGCGCTGTTCCTCGCCGCCGGGCCGCTGCTCCTGGCGCTGTTCAACCTCACCGTGCTCCGCCGCCCGCCGTCTGCCCGAAGGTCGTCCCGCCCTCTCCGTTCTCATCCCGGCCCGCAACGAAGAGGCCAATATCGGCGCCGCCTGCGCCGCCGTGCTGGCGAGCGAGGGGGTGGAACTCGAGCTGATCGTCCTGGACGATGCGAGCACGGACCGGACGCCGGAGATCCTGCGTCGCATCGACGACGGGCGGCTGCGCGTCGCGGCGGCGCCGCCGTTGCCGCCGGGGTGGTCGGGCAAGCAGCACGCCTGCCACGTGCTGGCTGGGCTCGCGCGGCACGAGTTGATGGTGTTCGTCGATGCCGACGTGCGGCTCGCGCCCGACGCGGTGGCGCGGATGGCCGGCTTCATGCAGCGACACAAGGTCGGGTTGGCGAGCGGCTTCCCGCGGCAGGTCACCGAGAGTTGGGCGGAGGTGCTGCTGCTGCCGCTGATCCACTTCCTGCTGCTCGGGTTCCTGCCGATCGCATCCATGCGGCGCTCACTGTCGCCCGCGCTCGGGGCCGGTTGCGGCCAGCTCTTCATCGCCCGGCGCGAGCACTACTGGCGCGCCGGCGGCCACGCCGCCATCCGCGCCTCGCTCCACGACGGGATCACCCTCCCACGCGCGTTCCGTCGTGCCGGCGCGATGACGGACTTGTTCGACGCTGGCGCATTGGCCCGCTGCCGGATGTACCTTAATGCCGGCCAGGTCTGGGAGGGGCTATGCAAGAACGCGACCGAGGGGATGGCCAAGCCGGCGGCCTTGCCGATCTGGACCGCGATCCTGGGCGGCGGGCAGGTGCTGCCGGCGCTGCTGGTGCTCCTCGCGCCGGGTCCGGTCGCCGCCCTCGCGCTTGGCTGCGGGATCGGGCTGCGCCTGGTGCTGGCGTTGCGCTTCCGCCAGCCCGTGGTCTCGGCGCTGCTGCATCCGCTGGGCGTTCTCGTCCTGCTGATCCTGCAGTGGTGGAGCCTGCTGCGCGCCTTGGCCGGCGTGCGCGCGACCTGGCGCGGGCGGGCCTATACGGCGCAATCCTGACCGCGCTGGCGCCCGCCGCCCACGCCGCCATGCTCCAGGTGGTGGTCACCGGCGTGCAGAGCAGCAAGGGCGACGTGATGGTCGCCGTCTGCTCCGAGCGCGAGTTCCTGCAGCCGCAATGTGCGTGGAACGCCAAAGCGCCCGCGCATCCCGGCGACAACCTCGTCGTGCTGGACGTGCCGCCCGGGACCTATGCGGTCCAGGCTTACCAGGACGAGGACCGCAACGGCGAGGTCACGCTCAACCTCCTCGGCATGCCCAAGGAGCCGCTCGGGTTCAGCAACAACCCGACAATCCGCTTCTCCGCGCCGAGCTTCCGCGAATGCGCGATCAAGGTCGGCGCCATGGGCGGGCAGATTAGGATCACCCTGAAACGGCTGCTCTGACCCTTGCACCAACTCGCCTGAATGCGCATCTTGGCGCTTCAACCAACTGAAAGGAGGTGATCCAGTGTCTCATTGTTCCGTAGGGTCCCACGTCGTGACCTGGACACCGGCCACCTCACTGACGGTCGCCGGCTAACCCACGCGTCCACGGCCTCGGGGCCGTCGAACAATGGAAGGCCTCGGGGCACACCCCCGGGGCCTTCGTTGTTTTTAGGCCATACCGCCGTTGATGGAGACGCACTGGCCGGTGATGTAGCCGGCCCGGTCCGAGCACAGGAACCCAACGAGGTCCGCCACCTCCTCCGGCTGTCCGGCGCGGCGCATCGGCACGATCTCCGCGATCCGCTTCTCGTCCATCGCCGCCGCCACCGCGGGCGAGGCGATCACGCCCGGCGCGACCGCGTTCACCGTCACCCCGCGGCTCGCCACCTCGCGCGCCAGCGACTTGACCGCGCCGATCAGCCCAGCCTTCGCCGCGGCGTAGTTCACCTGACCGCGGTTGCCCATCAGCGCGGACACCGACGAGACCGCGACCACCCGGCCCCAGCGCGTGCCGAGCAACGGCAGCAGCAGCGGCCGCAGCACCGCGTAGAACCCCCCGAGCGAGACGTCGATCACGCCCTGCCACTGCTCGGCGCTCATGCCGGCCATCGGCGCGTCGTCATGCGTGCCGGCGTTGTGCACGACGACCTGCGGCACGCCGGCTTCGGTGAGGCGCAGCACCGCCGCTTCGGTCGCCGGGAGGTCGCGCAGGTCGCAGGCGACCGCTTCGGCGGAGCCCAACTCGGCGGCGAGCGCCTGGGCCCGCTCGATCCCGGCATGGGCGTGGATCAGTACGTGCATTCCGTCGGCGGCGAGCCGGCGGCAGATCGCCGCGCCAAGCGGGCTCGCGCCGCCGGTGACCAGCGCCCGCCTCATCGCGGCAACGCCACCGTGGCCCGGCCGGAGACGAGCATCGCTCCGTCCTCTGCCCGCAATTCGAACTCGTAGATGATGCCGCCGCTCTCCTGCGCCTGCAGCGTGGCCGCCACCGCGAGTTCGCCGACCGCCGGGTCGTCTAGCCGGTCGCAGCGGAGCGTCATCGCCCGCAAGCTCGCGGCATAGCCCGGAGGCTGCGCGACGCCGCCCGCGCACAGCGCCCCGTGCAGCGCCGCCGCCTGCAGCCCATACTCGGCGCCACATACCGCGGTGAGGCGTCCATCCCGGCGCAGCGGGTTTGCCCCGTCGAGATGCGTGCGGGTCCGGCACAGGACGGAGCGGGCGTCCCAGCGCTCCACCCGCTCGAGCAGCACCATCGCGCCCGCATGCGGCACCAGCGAGGCGATCGGGCTCAAGACCGCACCTCCACCAGGAGTCGGCCTTCGAGGTAGGGGAGCGCATGGTCGGCGGCCCGCGCGCTCGCCAGCGCCGCCAGGATGGGCAGGGCACGCGCCGCCGGATTGCTGCGCAGGAGCGTGGCCAGCGTCGGATCCGCCATCTCCGGCGCCGGCGCGGCGTTCAGCGGATCGTGCTGGACCCGGATTTGCGGCCCGGTCTGCGCCGCGCCGAGCACCAGCGCGGCCGCGAAGGCCGGGCCGGTGGGTCGGACCGCCAAGAGCGGCTCGGGCATCGGGTGATCATAGGCGCACAGCAGCACCGGCCCGCCGCTGCCCTCGAGCTCCGCCATCGCGGTTAGCAGCCCCGCGGCCCAGCTGTCGTCATGGCACCCAATGCAGGTCGCGGCCGCCTGGCTGCCGATCGCGATCGACCAGTAGCCGGAGGCCGCGTTGTGCACCGAGTTGTGGAACTGGGTCGGCGAGACCACGCGCTCATCGCCGGCCGTCGCCAGTGCTTCGAGGATCGCGCCGACCACCGGCCCGTCGCCGTTGCTGCTCGCGAACACGGAGCGCAGCATGGGCAGCGCGGCCCCGGAGAGCGCGGCCGCTTCGGCCGCCGCGGCCAAGGCCAGGCGCACCACCGGGCCGCTGCGACGCCGCTCCGTCGCTGGGAGGACCGAGGGCGCCGGCGGGGGCGACGGGCGCGGCTCGTAGACCGCCTCGCCGGCCAGCACGGGACGGCTCGCCGCCCAGCCCTCCAGCCCCGGCCCCCAGACCGAAGCACCCAGGATCGTCGCTTGCAGGATCAAGACGCCCGGCCGAGCACCAGGCTGCAGTTGATCCCGCCGAACCCGAACGAGTTGCTGAGCACGTGCCGTACCGGCCGCGCTGCCGTGCCGAGCGCCACCTGCGAGCGGAACGACGGATCCGGCGCCGCCACACCGAGGCAGCCCGGAACGACCCCGCGCGCCATGCACTCGGCTGCCAGCAGCACCTCCAGCATGCCGCAGGCGCCGAGCGTGTGGCCGGTCCAGCCCTTGGTCGAGCTGCACGGCACCGCGTCGCCGAACACGGCGTAGACCGCCGCATCCTCGGCCGCGTCGTTGGCGCGGGTGCCGGTGCCGTGAAGGTTGACCCAGTCAACTTTCTCAGGTTGCAGTCCGGCCGCGTCCAGCGCCTGCCGCATGGAGGCGACGGCTCCCGCGCCGTCCGGGTGCGGCGAGGACATGTGATGCCCGTCGCTGCTCGCCCCGGCGCCAAGCAGCAGGAGGTCCGAGCCGTCCCGCTCCAGCAGCGCGAACCCGGCGGCCTCGCCGATCGAGATCCCGGACCGGGCCGCGTCGCAGGGCCGGCAGGGCTCCGGCGAGATCAGCTCCAAGGCCTGGAACCCGTGCAGGGTCATCCGGCACAGCGTGTCCGCGCCGCCCACGACCGCGGCGTCGCACAGCCCGGCGCGCATGAGGTTGCCCGCATCCATGAATGCCCGGGCGCTGCTCGCGCAGGCGGTGGAGATCACCAGGGAGGGGCCGCGCAGCCCGAGCGCCGCCCGCACGAAGCCTGCCAGCGAATGGATGTCCTGTGTCCCTCCGTAATCGAACTCCGGCGGCAGTGCCCCGTCCGTGCCCCGCCGCCGGTACGCTTCCTCGGCCGCGAGGATGCCGCTGGTGCTGGTTCCGAGCACGACCGCGACCCGGTGCGCGCCGTAGCGCTCGCGGGCCGCGTGGACCCGGTCGGCAAAGCCGTCGCAGGCGAGCGCCATGTCGGCGAGCCGGTTGTTCCGGCAGTCGAAGCGGGCGTGCTGCTCGGGCAGACGATGGTCCTCGACGCCGTCCACCCGGCCAATCCAGCCGCCCACGGCCGGGTCGAAGTCGTTCGGCCTCAGCCCGCTCCGCTCGGCCACGAGCGCGTCGCCATGCGCCTCGGCCCCTCGGCCTAATGCGCTGACCGCGCTGACCGCGGTGATCGCGAGTGGCGTCATGCGGCCTCGCCCGGCGGCTCGCCCGTGACAAAGAAGGCCGCCACGACCGCCAGGACGGCGCCGCACGCGACGGTGATCCCGATGTCGCGCAGCAGGGGCGTGCGGCACAGCGCGAGCAGGCCGAAGGTCAACAGCGTGAGGGCGTTACATGTGACCAGCGTGCGCATCGTCCGGGCTCGTTCCTCGCCATCGAGCTGCCGGCGAGCAAAGAACAGCGCGTAGTCCAGGCCGACACCGGCGACAAGCTGGAGCGCCACCAGGTGGAGGACCGAGAGTTCGGCGCCGAAGGCGGTCAGGGTCGTGACGGTGAGCAGGACCGCCAGGAGGACCGAGCCGATGACCCGCGCCGCCATAGCCGCGTTCCGCAGCCCGGTGGCGAGCACGAGCAGCATCGCCGCGCCGCTCGCCGCGAGCGCGACGACCGCGCGCCCGGTGTAACTCGCGAGCACTTGGCCGAGCTCGGCGCCGATGTCGATGAACACGGCCCCGGTGCCGGCGACGGCGCTTGCGACGGCGGCCGGGTCGGCGACGCCGTGGAGCACCACGGGCCCGCGCCACTCCGCGCCGCGCTGCTCCAGCAACGGCTCGAGCCGGGCGGCGAGCGCGGTGCCGGCGAGGTCCGTGGGTCGGAGCGGGGGCAGGGTGCGGCTCGGTGCCACCGCTTGAAGGAACGGCGCAAACGCTTCGGGCCGGAACGGCAGGCCGGCGCGTGCGGCGTCCAGCCGGGCCGCGAGCGTCGCGTCGTCGGGCAGCGCCGCTTGCCGCGCCCGCTGCCGCGCGGCGCTCGGGACCAGGTCGGCCGCATCGTCCCAGCCGGCAATCGCGCCCGCCGTCCGCAGCCGGTCCAACGTCGGGCGGAGCGCCTCCTCAGCTTTCAGGACCGCTTCCGGGTCGGCCCCGCGGACCAGCAGCACCTGGCCGACGTCCGGGGCGCCGAGCTCCGAGCGGAGTTCGGCGTCGAGCTGACGCGTGGCCTCCGGCACCGGGCTCAAAGCTTCGAGATTCCCCTGCCAGCGAGGGCCGCCGACGGCGAGAAGGAATGCCGCGGCCGCCCCGGCCGGCACGAGCGCCCACCAGCGATAGCGCCGCAACCGCTCCAGCCGGTGCAGCCAGACCGGGTCGCCGGAAGCGACCGGCGCCAGCCCGGCGGCCACGATCAGGCGCGGCAGTCCGAACCAGGTCAGCAGCGCGCAGGCCAGCAGCCCGATCGCAGCAAACGCGCCAAGCTGCACCAGCCCGGGGAAGCCGGAGAAGATCATGGCCGCGAGACCAAGCGCGGCCGTCACGACCGCCAGCACGAACGCCCGCCCGATCCGCCGCCGCGTCGCCGGCGCCGGCTCGCCGCGCTTGCGATGGCCTAGGAGAAGCACCGGGTAATCCACGGAAATTCCAAGCATTGTCGCCCCGAACCCGAGCGCCACCCCGTGCACCGAGCCGAATAGGAGCTGCACCGCGAACGCCGCCACCGCCACGCTGGCCACCACCGGCGCCGCGATTGCCGCGATGACCAGCGGCGACCGGAACCGCCAGAGCAGCAGGAGCGCGACCAGCAGCGTCGAGACGACGGAGATCCGCCGCACGTCGCCCCGGATCGCGCGCGCGGAATCCCGCGTGAACACGGCCGGGCCTGCCTCGAGCAGCCGCGCCCCGCCGGGCTGCGCCGCCGCGAACGCGCGCTCGATCGCGGTGCTGGCCGCCTCCTGACCGGGCACGTCCAGGCCGCCGGCTTTTGTCTGCAGTAGCAGCAGCGCGCGGTCCCGGTCGGACGCGAACCAGGCGCCGTCGACGGAGCGGACCGTGCTGTTGCCCTGCCAGGCCCGCATGAGCGGGAGCGATGCGCCGACCGGGTCCTGCACGCCGTACTCGGCCGCGAGCGGCGCGGCCGCGCCGCGCAAAGCGGCCAGTAGGCGCTGCAACCCGGCCCGCAGCCCGGCCTCGCTCCAGTCCGCATCGGCGAGCAGGTAGCGCCGGGCGAACAGGGTTTCGAGCGCCGCCCGCGGCACCGCGGCATCGCCGCCCGCGACGGTGCGAAACAGGCCGGTCTTCTCCAGCGAGGCGGCCATGTCGCGGCTGATGCGCGCCAGCGCCGCCGGGTCGGTGCCCTCGATTCCGAGCAGGATCAGCCCGCTCGCGGACCCCTCCCGTGCTTCATCGAGCACCAGCCGCGCCGCGTCCGTTCCGCCCTGCGGCAGGAACGCGGTCATGTCCGTCCGCACCGTGATCGCCGACAGCGCGGCGAGCAGCAGCAGCACCGACCCGGCGAGCGCGGCCAGCACCGGCCAGGCCCGCCGCACCGCCTGCACCGGCGCGGCCTCTCGCGGGAGGAGCGAGGCGGTCAAGCCGGCTCGATCCGCATCCATTGTTCGTCGCCGTTCGCCTGCACGGTGCGGACCTCGCGGATCCAGGTGTCGGCCCCGTCGAGCCGCACGGTGCGAAGGAACTTTCCGACCGCCGGGTCGCGGGGCGTCAGCAGAAGCGTCCAGTCGGCGAGCGTCCCGCCGGTCTGGACGTCGAACACGCGCTTGAGCACCTGCGCGTCGCCGGCCAGCGGGCCACGGATGCCCTCCATCGTGGCCCGCAGCTCCGGCACGCTGTCGAGGTCGACCACACGTGGCGGGTCGTTGCCGGCTTCGGAGATGATCAGCCGGTGCCCGTCAACCACCATCCGCTCCGGCGTCGGCCAGTCCGTCACCTTCTCCAGGTAGTCCGGCCGTCGATACAGCAGGTGGCCGCGGCTCTCGAGCGGTTCGGAGAGCGCGGCGAATCGGCGCTCCTCGGTGAACTGGGCGCGCCGTTCGGCCACCGACGCGAGCCGAGCCATCAGCGCCGGCAGGCCCAGCGCGTCAGCCCGGGCGGGCGGCGCGCAGACGAGCAGCGGGAGGAGCAGCAGGGCGCGCCGGGCCGGGTCGGGTCTCATCACCGTCCCAGAATGGGAAGAAATTGAACCACTGGAAGGGATGGGCACGGCAGACGCGCTCCAGCGCCGCGGCGTAGCGGAGAACGTAGGCGCGCAGGTCGACGTCCCGCGTCTCCCGTCGCAGCACCACCTGCTCGGCGAACGGCTCGATGCCGATGTGGTAGCGCCGCTTGCCCGTGCTCACGCCATGGAACAGGAACACCGGTGCGCGAATGGAAGCGGCCAGCACCCACGGCCCGGCCGGGAACGGTGCCGTCTCGCCGAGGAACGGCGCCTCCACCAGCCGATGACCCGGCGGCGAACGGTCGGCCAGGATACCGACCATTTCGCCGCGCTCCACGCATTCGCGCGCCTGGATCATGCTGGCGGTATCGCCGATCTCGAGCACAAGCTCGCGCACCTTGGGGGCGATCTGGTCCAGCAGCGTGGTCAGCGCGCCGCCGCTGCGCCGGTACATCAGCGCCCAGACGGGGGCCGGGGCGTTGCGTGCCAGCGTGCGCAGCACCTCGAAACTGCCGAGATGCGCGCCGAGCAGGATCGCGCCCTGGCCCGCTCGCAACGTATCGAGCAACGGGTCCAGCCCATCCACCTCGATCTTGTACTCGGCTTCCTGCCCCGAAAGCAGCATCACCCTGTCCAGGATGGCGCAGGCGAACTGGTCGAAGTGCCGGGCGACCTCCAGCGCGGTCGCGGGGCGGCCGAGCACGCGCCTGAGATAGTCGGCCGACGCTCGGCGCGCCCGCGGCGACGTCAGCAGGAACCACGCGACCGCGCCCAGCGTGACCGCCCGCCCGACCGGCCAGCCGAACCGGCGGACGAGCGCAAAGCCAGGCCGCAGCAGCCATGCGGCGCCGCGCTCCTCCTGGTCGGCCCAGCTCATCTCGCATCGGCGAGCAGGACCACTCCGCGCGCCACATCGTCATCGCCGACCCGGCAAGCGAACCTCACCCGCTCGCGGTCCGGCGTCCCGGTGAAGATCTCGACGCATTCGCCGGGCTGCACCGGCCGGGTGAACTTGACGGAGGGCAATCCGGCGGCGCTGCGGCCGGGCACGGCGGCGAGCACGGCCTCGACGGCATGATCGAGCAGGACCACGCCGGGCACCACCGGCCGGCCCGGGAAATGACCGGGCAGCGAAGGATGCTCGGCCGGGATGGTGAACGCGCCGGCCGGGTTCATCGCGCGCCCGCCATGGCCCCTGCTTGGGCCAGCAGGTCGAGCACGGCCTTGCGTGGCAGCTTGCCGAGCGCGTTGCGGGGCAGGGCGTCCACGTGCACCACGCGCCGCGGCAGGAAGATCGGGTCCATCCGGTCGCGCAGCTCGGCCAGGATGCTTGGCGCTGAGCGCTCGGGAGCGACCACGAGTGCGAGCAGCCGCGCCGTGCTGCGCCGGTCGAGATCGTCGGGGACAACGAAGATCCCGTCGCGGACGCCGTCCAGCCCGGTCAGGATCCGGTTCAACCCGGCGAGCGACGCCCGCCGCCCACCCAGCTTCACCATGTCGGCCCGGCGGCCCAGCAGGCGGAAGCGTCCGTCCTCCGAGAGTTCGAGCTCATCGGCGAGAGGCACCGGCGGCATGCCCTCGCCGCAGGCAAGCACGACGTCGCCCTCTTGCCGCAACCACACGCCGGGGTAGGGCAGCCAGGCGTCCCCTTCGACCGTGCGCCGGCTGGCGATCGAGCCGCATTCGGTCGCGCCGAAGATCTCCAGCACCGGCGCAGCCCAGCGCGCCTCGGTTTCGGCTGCGAGCGCCGGGTCGAGCGGCGCGGTGGCGGAGATGCAGCAGCGCAGGCCTGGCGCAGCGATGTCACGTAGCGCGCGCATCTGCAGCGGGGTGGTGACCAGGACGCGTGGAGCGGGCAGGGCCAGGAGGGCGGCGCCGACATCGGCAGGGAAGAAGGCCCGGCCGCACCAGCTCGCGCAGGCAGCATGCAGCGGCAGCAGCGCCGTGGTTTCGAAGCCATACATGTGGCCAGGTGGGACAGTTCCGACGATCGACGCCGGGGCGGCCTCGTCAAATCCGAACCGCTCGCCGGCCGCCCGGCTCCGCTGGACCAGCGAGCCCCAGCTCTTCGGGTGCGCCATCGGCTCCCCCGTGCTGCCCGAGGTGAATACGATGGCGGCCAGTTGATCGGCCGGGATCAGTGCGTTCGAGCCGACGCCGGTGCCGGCTTCGGCGACAATGATAGGGCAGGGAACGCCCACGTCCGAATCGTCGGCGATGGCGACGGAGCCGGGATACTGCTCGGAGAGGCCGGCCAGCATCGCCGGCGACGGGTCGCCGCTGAGGAGGCAGGCCCGGCCGCGCAGCAGCGCCGCCGCGAGGGTCACGACGAAAAGATAGCGGTCTCGGCACAGATTGAGCACGTGGCCGGATGCGGGAAGGCGAGCTGCCAGCGCGTGAGCGTCGGCCAGGAATGCCGAAGCTCTCACTGGCCCGCTGGGGCGAAGGAACAGCGCCACCCCGTCCGGCCGGTCGACGAGGGGAAGCGCGCCCATGCTATTTGGTCCGATGCGCCTCGACATGGTTCGACAGGCTGCGGAGCGACGCGAAGATGCGCTGATTGCGCTCGTCGTCGGAGCGCAGCTCGAATCCATAGGTGCGGGAGATCGCGAGCGCCAGCTCGAGCGCGTCGATCGAGTCGAGCCCTAGTCCCTCGCCGAACAGCCGTGCCCCCGGCTCGATCTCCTCGGGCGCAACCTCGAGTTGCAGCGATGAGACGATTAATTCGGCGAGCGCTTGCTCGGCGGGCGTGCGATCGATGGTGCCGGTGGTCTGATGATTGGTCACGGTCTCTCCTGCGGTTAACATAGCCGCGCGTGCGGTGGGGTGCCAAGCTGAAGCATGTAGGCCGGCCAATTGTGGGCTGGGTGGCGCTGGCCACGGCACTCCTGGCCGCGATCGGCGGCCATGTCCTGCGTGAAGCGGCGCGGGTCGCCGTGGTGCTGGCCTGCGTACAGGCACTCGCCTCGGGGTTGTTGCTGTGGTCGACGCTGCCCCGTCGGCTGCGGTGGCTTGGGCCGGCTGGCGCTGCGGTCCTGCTGACCGGGATCGGGCTGGGTGCGTGGGTGTCGCCGCAAGCAGGCGTGACGGCGGCGTCCGGGCTCTCGCACGCTCTGCTTTATGGGGCGCTGCTGTTCGTGTTCGCGCGAAGCTTGCGGCCCGGCCGGACGGCGGTGGTCACCCAGCTGGCGCGACGCATAAATCCGCACTTCCGTGCGGAGATGGTCCCCTACACCAGGAAGGTCACGCTGGCCTGGGCACTGTTCGCGGGGGCACAGCTCGCCGCATCTGCGGTGCTGCTGGGAGCCGGAATGCTCGGCCCGTGGCTGCTGCTGGTCAGCGTCCTGCATGCGCCGCTGGCGGCCGGTCTGGCTATCGGAGAATACGTGGTCCGCTGCTGGCACTTCCCCGGCGAGCATACGAGCTTGGCGGAGACGATCCGCGGGATCCGTGGCGGCCTGCGCTCCTAGGCGCCGGCGGGAACTCAACCCCGGAGCGACTGGGCGAGCAATCGCAAGAGCGACCGGGCCAAGCGCAGATTGTCCCGCCCATATCGGTAATGCGATATGCCCCCTTCGTCTGGGCGCAGATAGCGGACCGGGACGGCGATCTTGACCGCGGGAACGCCCCGCCAGGCCAGCCGGACCACCGCCTCCATGTCGAACTCGAAGCCGCACATGGCTCCGCTCTCCTCCATGCACGCCAGCAGCTGGCCAATCGGATAGACGCGGAAGCCGAACAGGCAGTCGCCGATAGCCGAACCGGCGGTCAGTGCCGAACTCAGCGCGTTGGCGACCGTCCGGCCCCAGACGCGGGCCAGCGGCGCGTCCGTGCCGAAACGCGGCTGACCGAGCACCATCGCCTCCGGCTGCGCCATGCTGGCCCCCATGAACGCGGCGATCTCTCCGGCCGGGTGCTGCATGTCCGCGTCCAGCACGAGAGCATGGGTGAACCCGGCACGCTCCGCCTCGCGCAAGCCGGTCTGCACCGCCGCCCCTTTGCCGCCGTTCCGGGGGCGCCGGATCACCCGCAGCCCTTCCGCCTCCAGCCCCGCGTCGGAGCCGTCGGTGCTGCCATCCACCACGACCCAAACGGGCTGCCAGTAAGCAAGCGCCGCCGCCACCGTCTGCCGCAGCAGGCGGCCGGAGTTGTAAGTGGGGATCAGCACCAGATGCGTGGCCGAGTTCACGATCGATGCGTGAACGGTCTCACGATGCTCCGGCCAGGTGCGACATCAATGCGTAGTAGCGGTCGTACACCGCGGCGAACCCGGCGGGGTCGGCGGCATAGCGCGAGCGCGAAAGCCATGACGCGAGCGGCTTGCGCCGGGCCAGCGCATGGCGGGCAGCGGCGGCGAAATAGGCTCGGTTGGCGACGGGATCGGTGTATCGCGGCTCGGCGAGGATCCGGTCGAACCAGCCCTGATAGGGGCCGAACACCGGATCGTCGTAGAAGATCATCTTCAGCCTGGTCTCATACACCGCGTTCGGCTTCAACGGCGGGCGCGACTCGGCGAGCGCGCCGGGCCGGGCCGGCAGAACTCCGAATTCGAGCAGGGATCGCCTTGCCGCCGGGTCGTCGTACGCGGCGCCGGGGTCGGCGGGCAGGTCGTCGTTGGTCCGCCGCATCAGGTTGACGAACTCGTTGCGGGGCACCGGGAAATCGAACATCGAGATCAGGACCGAGCGGTGGATCGGCCACTTGTCCCACAGCCCGGCTGCGGCCAGGGCGTTGTGCGCGAGATGGATGCAGTTGTCGCTGAACACGCTCCAGTGGAACACGGCGCCGGCGCGGTAGGGCGCGTTCTGGCCGTTGAGGAAGTCGATCATCCGTTGCATCGCTGCCCGATCCACCGGGACTCGGGCGCAGTAGCGCCCCCGCGCCATGCTCACGGCATAGTCGGTCCCCACCGAGATCTCGTATTTCCAGTCCTCGCGCGACCAGCCTTTCGGCATGTCGTCGAACTCGCTCTCATGGAACGAGACGCCGTCATAGATGCCGAGACGGCGCGCCTCGCGCTGCACGGCGGCGTAGGTCTGCCGCGTAACCGGCGTGTCCGGGGCGAGACCGCCGTAGAAGAAGAACTCCGGGCCCGGCACCGCGACCCATTTCGCGTTGCGGAAATGCGAGTTCATGCTGAGCCCGGTGCCACCTCGCTCGCAGAGGCGCAGCACCGGATAGGTGGTCTCCGGGTCCCGGCAGGCGCCGTGCAGGTAAAACACCGAGTGGCCGCCGATCTCGCCCCTTATATCGGCGCCGAAGCCCAGCCGCTTCTTGATCTGCGACAGCGCGCAATACTCGGCGTAGTAAGTGTGCGCCGCTGCGTAGGCCGGGCCGCCTTCGCCGATGCGATCGAAGCGGGCGGTGGCGCAGGCGCCCAGCAGCAGGGCCATGCACAAGCTGAGAAAGCGCATCGCGTGCCTCTGCCGCAGGGTCGGGTTCTTGTCCAGGCTCCGCCGGCGCGGGATGGTGGCGCATGCGGTTGAGCGGCAGACCGGCGCAGGGCGCTTTCCAGTTCACGTTCGATGGCCGCCCTGTCCCCGCGCTGCCCGGGGATACGATCGCCGCCGCGCTGGCCGCGGAGGACGTGGTGGCGCTGCGGCGTGCCGAGTCGGGCGAACGCCGCGGGCCTGTGGTGCGGCATGGGAGCGTGCTGGGACTGCCTGGTCACGGTCGACAGCGCGCCGGCCCGCGCTTGCATGGAAAAGGCGCGGCCGGGCCTCGTGGTCGAGAGCGCGCCCGCGGCGCTGCCGCCTTCTCGGTCGCCGGTGCCGTCGCGGGAGTGGACGTGCGACGTGCTGGTGGTCGGCGGCGGGCCGGCGGGGCTGTCGGCCGCGGTCGCCGCGGCGGAGTGCGGCGCCGGTGTTGTGCTGCTAGACGAGCGCGCCGGGCTGGGCGGGCAATATTTCAAGCCGCAGGGCGAGAGCCATGCCCACAAGCCGGACGCCCAGCACCGGCGCGGAAACGCGCTGCGCGCCCGGGCGAGCGCGGCCGGGGTCGAGCTGCTTGGCGGCGCGCTGGTCTGGGGCGGGTTCGGCCCCGACGAGGTCGCGGCGATCGTGGGCGGGGAGGCGGTGGTGTTCCGGCCGCGCCGGTTGATCCTTGCGCCGGGTGCGCATGAGCGGCCGGTGCCGATCCCGGGCTGGACCTTGCCGGGGGTGATGACGGTGGGCGCGGTGCAGGGGTTGGTCCGCTCGCACCGGGTCGCGCCGGGGCGCCTTATCGTGCTGGCCGGGAACGGGCCGCTGCTGCTGCAGGTGGCAGCCGAGTTGCTGGACGGTGGGGCCGAGGTCGCGGCGGTGGTGGAGGCGGCGGCCGAGCCGCGGCCGGGGCGGGCGGCGATGGCGCTAGGGTTGGCGTCGCCGATACTGGCGACTTCCGGGCTGCGCCATTTGCGACGGCTGCAGCGCGCGGGCGTGCCGGTGCTCTGGCGGAGCCGCGCCGTCCGCTGCGAGGGCCGGGAGCGGTTCGAGCGCCTCCATGTCGAGGGCGCGGACGGGGCCGCGGTGATCGAAGCCGACGTGTGTGCGCTCAACCTGGGATTTGTGCCGGAGACCGGGCTGGCGCGGGCGCTCGGGGCCGCGCATCGGGCGTCCACGCGCTTTCCGGGCGTGCTGGAGACGGTGCGGGACGAGGCCGGGCGGACGAGCTTGCCGAGCGTGTTCGTGGTCGGCGATGGCGGCGCGATGGGCGGGGCGATGGCGGCGCTGGCGCAAGGCCGGCTGGCCGGGCTCGAAGCCGCGCGCGACCTTGGCCGCCCAGTGCCGTCCCGCATGCCGGCCCGGCGCGCGCTGCGGCGGGCGCGGGCGTTCCAGCGCGCGCTCTGGACGATCTATGCCGCCCCGATCCCGCCGCCGGGCCTGCTGCCGGACGAGGTGCTCGTCTGCCGCTGCGAGGACGTGTCCGCCGGCCGGGTACGCCGGGCGATCGCGGACGGGGCGCGGTCGCTGCCTGCGGTCAAGCGCGCGACCCGAGCCGGCATGGGCCGCTGCCAGGGACGTATGTGCGCGGCGACCCTGAGTGGACTCTGCGGCGGGGAGGGCGAGGCCGGGCACGCCGCCCCGCGCGCGCCGCTCCGCCCGGTCCCGATCGCCGCGCTGATGCGCGCGCAGACCGTGCCGGACCGGCCGGTCAAGCTGCCGGCCGTGACCAGGTGGGTCACGGCGCCGCCCGGCCCGAAGCCGGGCGACTGCGACGTGCTGATCGTCGGCGGCGGCATCGTCGGGCTCTCGGCGGCGCGCGTCCTCGCTCGCGAGGGTCGGGACGTGATCGTCGTCGATCGCGGTGAACCCGGCCTGGCAGCCAGCACCGCCAACGCGGGCAGCCTCCATGTCCAGCTCCTGCCCTACGAGTTCTCGGAAGCCGATCCCGGCCCGCTCGCGGACACGCCGGCGCTGGCCCAGCAGAGCATCGCGCTCTGGCGAGAGGTCGCGGCCGAAGCCGGCGAGAGCCTCGGCATCCGCACCGAGGGCGGGCTGATGCTGGCGAGGTCCGTGGCCGATCTCGACCTGCTGCGGGCGAAGGCGCGGTGGGAGCGTGCGCAGGGGGTGGAGACGGAGATCGTCGGGCCGAACGAGCTCGCGCGTGTCGCCCCAGCGCTGTCGCGCGACTATGCGGGCGCGGCATTCTGCCCGACGGAAGGGCAAGGCGACCCGCTCCGTGGCACGCTCGCGCTCGCCGCGCTGGCCTGGCGCGACGGCGTCCGTCCCGCACGCGGGGTCGCCGTGCTCGGGCTCGAACGGGACGGCGCCGGCTGGCGGGTCGAGACCTCCGCCGGTCCGGTCCGCGCTGGACAGGTGCTGAACGCGGCCGGGCCGTATACGGCCGGGATCGCGGCGCTGGCCGGCGAGACGCTGCCGATCCAGGGCATCGTGCAGCAGGTGATCGCGACCAACCCGGTCGCCCCGCTCCTGCGTCAGCTCGTGGCCGAGATGGGGCTGCACCTCTCGCTCAAGCAGGGCGACGGCGGCCACCTTCTCGTCGGCGGCGGCTGGCCCGGCCGGCTCGATCCGGACGGGGCGACGCGGCTGCTCCGCCGCTCGATCGAAGGCAACCTCTGGACCGCGGCGCAGGTCCTGCCGGCGCTGGCCGGGCTGGAGGTGGTGCGCGCCTGGACCGGGCTGGCCGTCTACCTCGAGCGCGGCCCTGTGATCGGCGAGAGCCAGCCGGGCCTGTTCCACGCCGTCACCTCCAACGGCTATACGCTGGGTCCGATCGCCGGGCGGTTGATCGCGGACGCTATGCTGGGCCATGGCAATCCGCCTTCGGCCTTTGCACCGGGCCGAAACCTTTCCTAGATAAGCGCCATGGCGAGAGATCCCTACGAAACGCTCGGCGTGAGCCGGACCGCGAGCCAGGACGAGATCCGCAAGGCATTCCGTTCCCTGGCCAAGAAGAACCACCCGGACCTCAACCCCGGCGACAAGGCGGCCGAGGAGCGGTTCAAGGCGGCGAACACGGCCAACGAGATCGTCGGCGATCCCGATCGGCGCGCCCGCTTCGACCGCGGCGAGATCGACGCCGCCGGCCAGGAGCGGGCGCCGGAGCGGCAATTCTACCGCGACTATGCCGGCGGCGACGCGGGCACCCGCTACTACACGAGCGGCAGCGCCGGTGGGATCGACCCGGAGGACCTCAGCGACATCTTCGGCGACTTCTTCGCCCGGTCCAACTCCGGCGGGGACCGGCCACGCCGGGGCAGCGACCGGCACTACCGGCTGGAAGTCCCGTTCCTCTCAGCGGTCAACGGCGCCACCGAGCGCCTGACCCTGCCGACCGGCGAGACGGTCGACGTCCGCATCCCGCCGGGCATCGAGGACGGGCAGACGCTGCGCCTGCGGGGCAAGGGCGAACCCGGCCGCAATGGCGGGCCGGACGGGGACGCGCTCATCGAGGTGCTGGTCGACTCCCACCCGTTCTTCCGCCGCTCCGGCCGCGATGTGGAGATGGACTTGCCGGTGACGCTGGCCGAGGCGGTGCTCGGCGGGCGCGTCCCGGTGCCGACGCCGCGCGGCGAGGTCACGCTCACCATCCCGGCCCATTCGGACGCTGGAACGCGGCTCCGCTTGCGCGGCCGGGGCGTGGCCCAGAGCGGCAACACCGCGGCCGGGGACATGTATGTCACGCTCAAGCTCGTGGCCGGCCCGACGGACCCGGAGCTGGAGACGGCGTTGCGTGACTGGGCCGGCAGGCACGCCGGGTTCGACCCGCGCGAAGGATTGCGGAGGCACGTATGATTACCGTCGCTGCCGTCCTCACCCGCCTGCCCGCGCTCGACGAGAACCGGTTGCGCGCCTGGATCGCGGAAGAGTGGGTCCGGCCGGTGCATCGCGGGGGCGAGTACCTGTTCGCCGAGATCGACGTGGCGCGGCTGCACCTGATCCTGGACTTGATGCAGCTCGATGTGGGGGAGGGGGCGGTGCCGGTCGTGCTCTCGCTCCTGGACCAATTGCACGACACGCGCCGCCAGCTCCGCCGCGTCCTCCAGTCGGTGGACGCCCCGGCGCCGGACGAGCTGCGGCGGCGCCTCACCGGGCGCTGACCGCCTCCGCCACGCGCCGGACCACGCCGCCCCAGTCGCCGGGCCGGGTCTGCCTCACGATGCGCAGGCCCGGATACCAGTCGCTGTCCTCGCGCCCGACGCCCCAGCGCCAGCAGGCGTCGTAGCGGTCCATCAGCAAGACGGGCTTGCCCAGGCCCCCGGCTAGGTGGGTGACGGCGGTGTCGACGGAGACGACCAGGTCGAGCTGCGCCACGATCCCTGCGGTGTCGGCGAAGTCGCGCACGCCGTTCATCGGGTCGAGCATCCAGGGAGGCGCCGGCGCGCCCTTCTGCAGGCTGACCCAGACGACGTTCGGGCACCGCCCGCAACGGCTCAAGCGCCGCTTCCGGCATGGAGCGGGTGCGGTCCAGCAGCCCGTTCGGGTCGCCGGCCCAGACCAGTCCGACCTTGCGGCCGGGCGGCAGCGCGGGGCTGGGCTGTCAGCGCGGAGGTAGGGGACGGCGCCGGGCACCGCGCCCTCGAACAGAGCCGGGACGTCCAGCAGGGGCGCCCAGACATCGTAGCTGGCGGGGACGTCGTGCGGGACCACGTCAGCCACGCCCGGCACCGTCCGCGTGATCCGCTCTAGCGCGGGCGGCATCGCCAGGACGACGCGTGCCCCGCGGTCGGCCAGCGCGGTGGCGTAGCGCACGAACTGGAGCGTGTCGCCGAACCCTTCCTCGTGCCGGAGCAGCACGGTGCGCCCGGCCACGTCCAGGTTCTCGAGGCGCGGGCCGGGAAGCGGCGGCGGCCGGCCGGGCAGCGCGTGGCGGACCCGGAGCGCGCGCCAGCCCTCCGCGAGCCGGCCCGATTTCAGCAGCGACACCGCCCGGTTGTACGCGATCCGTGCGTCGCCAGGCGTGAGCGCGAGCGCCCTCGCAAACGCCGCCTCGGCCTCATCCCACTCGCCCTCGGCCGCCAGCGCCTTGCCGAGGTTGGACCAGCCCAGCGCGTTGCCCGGCCGTAGCGCCACCACGCGTTGGAACGCGTCCACCGCCTCGTCCATCGGTCCGGTCTCGGCCAGCAGCGCGCCCAACGCGCCGAGCAGTCGAGCGTCATCCGGCCGCTCCCGCAGCGCGGCGCGCAGATGCGGCAACCCGGCGCCCGGTGGCAGGAGCCGAAGCAGGTCCTGCACCGGGTGATCGCGATCCGGATTTGCGTCGCCGATCGCGGCCAGCAACGGCGCCGCCCGCTCCACCTTGCCCGACCCGGCCAGCGCCAGCGCATGCAGCAGCGCCCCGTCCGGCTCCGCCGCCCACGGCGCCGCACGCCGCGCCGCCGCCGCGAACCGGCCCGCGAGCAATTGCCCGTACGCGTCCTGCAGGTCCCGCCTTCTGTCGTTCATCCGCGTTTGCTTGACCGCCGCGCCGCGCGTGCGAGACTGGCTCCCCTCATCGGAGGACAGCCCCATGAACGTCGCGACCCGACCCTCCATCCTCGCAGGCGTGTCCGATGCCGAGTGGCAAGTCCGCTGCGACCTCGCCGCACTCTACCGCCTCGTCGCCCATTTCCGCATGACGGACCTCATCTACACCCACATCAGCGCGCGGGTGCCGGGTCCGGAGCACCATTTCCTGATCAACCAATACGGCCGCATGTTCCACGAGATGCGCGCCTCCGATCTGGTCAAGATCGATTGCGACGGCAACGTCGTGGGCGAGGGGAGCAGCGGACGGCGGGTGAACGCCGCCGGGTTCACGATCCACTCGGCGATCCACACGGCGCGCGAGGACCTCCAATGCGTCGTCCATACGCACACCGCGGCGGGCATGGCGGTGGCGGCGCAGAAGCACGGATTGCTGCCGATCAGCCAGCACGCGCTGAAATTCTACGGCCACCTCGCCTATCACGGCTACGAGGGCATCGCGCTCGACCTGGACGAGCGCGAGCGCCTGGTCCAGGACCTCGGTCAGCACAAGGCGATGATCCTGGCCAATCACGGCCTGCTCTGCGCCGGACGGACGATCCCGGAAGCGTTCAACCAAATCTACTATCTCGAGCGCGCCTGCCAGGCGCAGGTGGCGGCGCTGGCCGGCGGCGGCGAGCTGATCCTGCCGCCCGAGGAGGTCCGCCTTCACACCGCGGAGCAGTTCAACAACGTGGGCTCGCTCGAGCATTATGAGCTCATGTGGGAGAGCTGCCTGCGGCTGATCGACCAAGACAAGCCGGATTACCGGAGCTGAACCGCATATCGGACGGGGCGGCATGAGCGACGCCGCTCCACTTCTGCGGGTCGAGGACCTCCGCACCGTGTTCCGCGGTCCCCACGGCGACGTGCCGGCGGTCGACGGTGTCAGCCTGGAGATCCGGCGCGGGCAGACGCTTGGGATCGTCGGCGAGAGCGGGTGCGGCAAGAGCGTGCTTTCGCTCAGCATCATGCGCCTGGTGCCGCCGCCGGGTCGCGTCGCCGCGGGGCGGATCCTGTTCGAGGACCGGGACCTGCTGACGCTGCCCGCCCGCGCCATGCGCGACCTCCGCGGCAACCGGATCGCCATGATCTTCCAGGAGCCGATGACCTCGCTCAACCCGGCGTTCACCGTCGGCGCCCAGATCATCGAGGCGATGCGCGCCCATGACCGGGCCGCGTCCCGCGCCGACCTGCGGGCGCGCGCGCTCGAGGCGCTCGAGCGGGTGCGCATCCCGGCCGCCAAGCGCCGGCTCGACGACTATCCGCACCAGATGAGCGGCGGCATGCGGCAGCGGGTGATGATCGCGATGGCGCTGGCCTGCAAGCCCGACCTGGTAATCGCCGACGAGCCGACGACCGCGCTCGACGTCACGGTGCAGGCCCAAATCCTCGACCTCCTGCGCGACCTGCAGGCGGAGACGGGCATGGCGATCATCCTGATCACCCATGACCTCGGCGTCGTGGCCGAGATGGCGGACGAGGTGGCCGTCATGTATGCCGGCCGGGTGGTCGAGCGCAGCCCCGGCGCGGGGATCTTCGATGATCCGCAGCATCCCTACACGCTCGGCCTGCTCGGCAGCATCCCGCGGGTCGAGGCGGATCGGGATCGGCTTCTGGCGATCGAGGGCACGGTGCCGGCGCCGTTCGCGCTGCCACGGGGCTGCCGCTTCCACCCGCGCTGCGTGTTCG
This sequence comes from uncultured Alphaproteobacteria bacterium, assembly GCA_963708585.1. Classification (GTDB taxonomy): domain Bacteria; phylum Pseudomonadota; class Alphaproteobacteria; order Acetobacterales; family Acetobacteraceae; genus JAVVHH01. The sequence goes on from CAVPSW010000005.1 coordinate 311,237, forward strand.
CCGCCGAGCCGTGCACGGAGATCGACCCGCCGCTGCGCCCGCTGTCGCCGGATCACCGGGCCGCGTGCATCCGCGCGCCCGTTGAGGAGATCGCCCGGGAGATCGCCGGGTGAGCGCGCCGCTGCTAGAGGCGGAGGGGCTGGTCAAGCACTATCCGCTCCGCCGCGGCGTGCTGTTCCCCAAGACGGTCGGCGCGGTGCGCGCGGTGGATGGCATCTCGTTCCAGCTTCGCCGCGGCGAGACGCTGGCGCTGGTGGGCGAGAGCGGCTGCGGCAAGAGCACCACCGCCCGGCTGGTGCTGCGGCTGCTGGAGCCGACCGCGGGCGAGATCCGGTTCGACGGGCAGGACATCACGCGCCTGTCCGGCGCGGCGCTGCGAAGCTTGCGACGGCGGATGCAGATCGTGTTCCAGGACCCGTTCGCCTCGCTCAACCCGCGCATGCGGGTCGGCGAGATCCTGGAGGAGCCGCTCGCCGTGCACCGGATCGGCGACCGCGCCGCCCGCCGCGCGCGGGTGGCCGAGCTGCTCGATCTCGTGGGCCTCGCCCCCTATCAGGCTGCACGCTACCCGCACGAATTCTCCGGTGGCCAGCGCCAGCGGATCGGCATCGCCCGCGCGCTCGCCGCGGAGCCCGACCTCATCGTCTGCGACGAGCCGGTCAGCGCGCTCGACGTCTCCATCCAGGCCCAGGTCGTCAACCTGCTCGAGGAGCTGCAGGGCCGGCTCGGCCTCGCCTACCTGTTCATCGCGCACGATCTGGCCGTGGTGAAGCACGTCGCCGACCGGGTCGCGGTCATGTATCTCGGGCGGATCGTGGAGGTCGGCGCCAAGGCGGACGTGTTCGCCAATCCCCGCCACCCCTATACGCGCGTGCTGCTCTCGGCCATTCCGCGGCCCGACCCGCATCGCAAGCTCGCCCGCCAGGTCCCGGGCGGCGACGTCCCCAGCCCGGCCGCCGTCCCGCCCGGCTGCCGCTTCCATACAAGATGCCCGTTCGTCATCGATCGCTGCCGGGTCGAGGACCCGCCGCCGCACGTCATCGGCATGGGGCACGTGTCCGCCTGCCACCGTGCGGAGGAACTGCCGCCGATGGAGGAGCAGGAGGAAGGCGTCACCGCGCCTGCCGCCGCCCGCCGCCTCGCGCTCTACGCCGAGCGGCGCCTTCACGCTCGGACGGAGGCGGCATGACCGCGACCCTGGTCTCGCCGCGCCTGTTCCGAGTCGGCGGCGGCGCCGTGGCCGGGATCGCCGAGGTGCTGCGCGCCTTCGGCCTCTCCCGCCCGCTGGTGGTCAGCGACCCCTACATGGTCAGCTCCGGGCTGATCCGCCGCTGCCTCGATCCGCTCGAGGCCGCCGGGCTGAGCGCCGACGTGTTCAGCGACACCGTGCCCGAACCAACCGATACCGTGGTGGAGGCGGGCGTCGCCCGGCTCGGTGGGGGCGAGTACGACTGCCTGATCGGCTTCGGCGGTGGCTCGCCGATCGACACCGCCAAGGCGATATCCATCCTCGCCCACGGCCGCGCCGCCGGCGCCGGCGACCGGATGCGCGACTTCAAGGTGCCGGTTGCCGCCGACGCGCCCGGCCTGCCGGTCATCGCGGTCCCGACCACCGCCGGCACCGGCAGCGAGGCGACAAGGTTCACCGTGATCACCGACACCGAGCGGCGGCGAGAAGATGCTGATCGCCGGCCTCGGCGCCCTGCCGCTCGCCGCGGTGGTCGATTACGAGCTCACGCTGACCGTGCCCCGCCGCACCACCGCCGACACCGGCGTGGACAGCCTGACGCACGCGCTCGAGGCCTATGTGTCCCGCCGCGCCAATCCGTACTCCGACACCCAGGCGCTGGCCGCGATGCGGCTGATCGGGCCCAACCTCCGCGCCGTCTACACCGATGGCGGCGACCGGGGCGCCCGCGAGGCGATGATGCTCGGCGCGATGCAGGCCGGGATCGCCTTCACCAACAGCTCGGTCGCCCTCGTGCACGGCATGTCGCGCCCGATCGGCGCCCATTTCCACGTCCCGCACGGGCTATCCAACGCCATGCTGCTGCCGGCGATCACGCGCTGGAGCCTGGAGGCCGCGGAGCGCCGCTATGCCGAGGCGGCGCGCGCGATCGGCTTCGCGGCGCCCGCCGACCCCGACCCGGTCGCCGCCGAGCTTCTGGCGGAGGGCCTGACCGCGCTCAACCGCGACCTGGACGTGCCGACGCCGTCCGGCTTCGGCATCGACGGGCGCGAGTGGGAGGACAAGCTCGAGCTGATGGCGGAACAGGCGCTCGCGTCCGGAAGTCCGGGGAACAATCCGCGGGTTCCGACCAAGCCGGAGATCGTCGCGCTCTACCGGGTGGTCTGGTCCGCGAACGCCTGAGGGCGGACCCTCACGCCACCGCCGCCAGGCGCTCGCGGCGGAGTTGGACCGTCAGCTCCTCCAGCGCACTGCCGACCCGGTCGAGCATCTCGGTGACCTCGTCCGTCGTCATGATCAGCGGCGGGCTGAAGCCCAGACTGTCGTTCGGCAGCGATCCGCCCGATCACGCCGTGCGCCTCGCACAGCTTGGCGAGACGCGGGCCGACTTTCTGCTCGGGGCCGAAGTTCTTGCGGGCGTCGCGGTCGGCGACCAGCTCGATCGCGCCGACCATGCCGACGCCGCGCACCTCGCCGATGAACTCGTGCTCGCCGAACCGGCGGCGCAGCTCGTCCTGCATGAAGGCGCCCACCGATGAGGTGTGCTCAATGAGGTTCATCTCGTCGTAGATCTTGAGCGTCTCGATCGCGACCGCCGCCGGCACCGGATGCCCGGAATAGGTGAAGCCGGTCCCGAACGTGCCGATCTTGTGGCTTTCTTGCGCGATCGGGCCGAACACCTTCTCGGTCACCATCACCGCCGAGATCGGCAGGTACGACGACGACAGCGCCTTGGCGCAGGTCAGCAGGTCGGGCTCGATCCCGTAGGTCTGCGTGCCCCAGTAATTGCCGGTGCGGCCAAACCCGCAGATCACCTCGTCCGCGACCAGCAGCACGTCATGCTGCTTCAGCACCGCCTGGATCTTCTCGAAGTAGGTCCGGGGCGGGATGATCACGCCGCCCGCGCCCATCACCGGCTCGGCCCACATCGCCGCGACCGTGTCCGGCCCCTCGGCGATGATCAGCTTGTCGAGCTCCTCGGCGCATCTTGTCGCGAACGCCTCCTCGCTCTCACCGGGCTGCGCGCCGTGATAGTGGTGCGGCGTCATCGTGTGGATGAAGCCCGGCAGCGGCAGGTCGAAGCTCCGGTGGTTGTTCGGCAGCCCGGTCAGCGAGCCGGCCGCGATCGTGATGCCGTGGTAGCCCTTGATCCGCCCGATGATCTTCTTCTTCGCCGTCCGGCCGAGCGCGTTGTTGTAGTACCAGACCATCTTGATCGCCGTGTCGTTCGCCTCCGACCCGGAGTTGGCGAAGAACACCTTGCTCATCGGCACCGGCGCCCGCGCGATCAGCATCTCCGCCAACTCGATCATCGGCTCGTGCGACTTGGCGGTGAACGAGTGGTAGAACGGCAGCTTGCGCATCTGCTCGTAGGCCGCCTTGGCCAGCCGCTCATTGCTGAAGCCGAGGCTCGCGCACCACAGCCCGGCCACGCTCTCGATGTAGTCCTTCCCGTTCTCGTCGAAGACGCGCACGCCCTCGCCGCGCGTGATGACCATCGGCCCCTGCTCGGCATGCGCCACCAGGTCCGTGTAGGGATGGAGGACGTTGGCGATGTCGCGGGCAGAGGCGGAATTAGCGCGAGCAGCACTCATGGGGCACCTGGGGCAGGGGAGCGCTGATCCTAGGCCCGTTCGAGCGGAAGGTGGAACCCCGTTACAGTCCCGCCAGCCCCGCGCCTGGCACGACGTTCAACGGCGCCGCCAGCACGCGGTCGGTCACGAGCGTGCCCGCCGCCGCCGCCCGCATGCGGGCATAGGCCACCTCGTCGCCGACATAGAGGCAGGAGCAGTTCTGCATGTCCGGGAACACGTAGACCACCGACCGCAGGTCCCGCCCCTCCGTCAACCGGTCAGGCGGGAGCGTCCGCAGCAGCGCCTGCCGCCCCGGCGTGTCCGCCGGCCGTGCCACGAAGCCGGCCGCCCGCAACTTGTCCGCCCGCTCGTCCGTGAATTGCAGATGGCCCATGCACCCGCCGAGCAGCAAGAGGGCCAGTAGGGCAGGGGAGGTTCGCATCGGGACGGGAATGTTGGCATCCCGGCGTGATTGCCGCAACACCAGAAGCTGCGCGCGGAGCGGACCTACGCTTCCGCCGCTGCCTTCCGCTCCGCGGCCTCCTCGGCCGAGGCGACGCCGCCGTGCCGCGCCGACCAGGCGACCGGGTTCTCGAGGAAGCGCCGCACTTCGGCCAGCGCGCTCTCCTCGAAATACGGCCGGTCCCGGCAGGCCTCCGAGCACGTCCCACCAGTTGCACAGGTGATGCAGCGTGATCTGCATCCGCGCCAGCGTCTCGAAGCTGCCGGGGAACACGCCGTAGAAGAACACCACGAAGCGCGTGGTGCACGATCGCGCCGGCGTCACGCAGGGCTTGTGCGAACCGGATCTTGGACTGGCCGTCGGTGGTAAGGTCCTCGACCAGCAGCGTGCGCAGCCCCTCCGGCACGTCGCCCTCGATCAGCGCGTTCCGCCCAAATCCCTTCGGCTTCTTCCGCACATAGGCCATCGGCGTCATCATCCGGTCGGCGATCCAGGCCGCGAACGGGATGCCCGCCGTCTCGCCGCCGGCCACCGCCTCGATCGACTCGTAGCCGACATGCCGGCCGATCTTCTCCGCCGCCAGCTCGCAGATCCGGGCCCGGGCGCGGGGAAAGAAGATGATCTTGCGGCAGTCGATGTAGACCGGTGATTTCCAGCCGGAGGTGAAGGTGTAGGGCTCCTCCGGGCGGAAGTTGACCGCCTTGATCTCGAGCAGGATGCGCGCCGTGGTCAGCGCCGCGTCCCGGTCCCAATCCGTCATGTGCTCGGCTGCCATGGACCCGTCCTAGACCGGCGCGGGCCGAGCGTCCATTCTGGCGGGAAAGGGGAGGACAGATGGACCGCACCTACAAGATCGCCGCCGTGCCGGGCGACGGCATCGGCAAGGAGACCGTGCCCGAAGGCCTGCGCGTGCTCGACGCCGCCGCGACCCGGTTCGGCTTCAAGCTGCAGGTCACCGACTACGACTGGTCGTGCGAGCGCTACCTCAAGCAGGGCGCGATGATGCCCGAGGACGGGCTCGACCAGCTCCGCGAGCACGACGCCGTCTTCCTCGGCGCGGTCGGCTGGCCGGACGTGCCCGACCACGTCTCGCTCTGGGGCCTGCTGATCCCGATCCGGCGCGGTTTCGACCAATACGCCAACGTCCGGCCCTGCAAGCTGATGCCCGGCGCCCGCACCCCGCTCGCCGGGCGCACGGAGAAGGACATCGACTTCTACGTGGTCCGCGAGAACACCGAGGGCGAGTATTCGAGCCTCGGCGGCCGCCTGTTCGAGGGCACCGATCGCGAGTTCGCCACCCAGCACACCGTGTTCACCCGCCACGGCACCGACCGCATCCTCCGCTACGCGTTCGAGCTCGCGAAGACCCGGCCGCGGCGCAAGGTCACCTCGGCCACCAAGTCCAACGGCATCACCATCACCATGCCGTATTGGGACGAGCGCTTCGCCGCCATGGCCAAGCAGTATCCGGACATCGAGACCGACCAGTTCCACATCGACATCCTGTGCGCCCACTTCGTCCAGCACCCCGACTGGTTCGACGTGGTGGTCGGCAGCAACCTGTTCGGCGACATCCTGAGCGACCTCGGCCCTGCGGTCGCCGGCAGCATCGGCATCGCGCCGTCGGCCAACGTGAACCCGGAGCGGCTCCATCCCAGCATGTTCGAGCCGGTGCACGGCTCCGCGCCGGACATCGCCGGGCGCCGGATCTGCAACCCGATCGGGCAGGTCTGGTGCGGCGCGATGATGCTGGAGCATCTCGGCGAGAAGGAGGCGGGCGACGCGGTGGTCGCCGCGATCGAGACCCTGCTGCGGGAAGGCGGGCCGCGGACCCGGGACATGGGCGGCCAGGCCGGGACGGAAGAGGTCGGCAAGGCCCTGGCGGAGATCGTCTCGTCCGGCTAGACAGGATGTCCGCTTGCCTGGGTGAGGTGCGTTCCCACATACTCGAGCGGCGGGTAGACGGACGGGGAGTCTCGTGGTCCGAGAGGTGAGCACGATAGCGCGTCGCTGCGAGCGGGCCGTGATCACGGCCTATCGGGAGCTCCGCGCCAAGGGCACGGCCGACCTCGACGCGTTCGGCGCCTGCACCACGCTGTACCGCATCCATCACCCGGAGGCCTCGATCAACGAGGCGAGACGCCTGGTCGCCGAGTGGGTCGACCACCACGTGATCCGCGCCGAGAACGGCCCGACACGCGGCTGCGACTGCGACTAGCCGCGCCGCCCAGGCGATCGCCGCCCGGGCCAGCGCATCCACCGTATCCACCACCGGAACGCCCAAGCGCCTCCGCCGGCCCGGCCACGACGGCGAGCGGCAGCTCCGTGCAGCCGAGCACGACCGCCTGCGCGCCGCGCGCCGCGAGCCGCCGCACCGCTTCCGCCGCCGGCGCGTAGGCCTCACTCACCCGATTGGCTTTCACCAGCTCGATCGCGGGGGTGACCAGTCCGGCCATGTCCGCCGGGTCGGGCTCGAGCGTCGGCCAGCCCGCCGGGCCCAGCCGATCCTGATAGAGCCGCATCGCCAGCGTCGCCGCGGTTCCCATGACGCCGACCGGGCCGGGCCCGATGCCCTGCCGCCGGAGGTCGGCCGCCGCCGCGTCCAGGATGTCGATGATCGGCAGGGCGGTGGCCGCCCGCATCCCGTCTATCCAACCATGCGCGGTGTTGCAGGGGATCGCGACCGCTCCGCACCCGGCGGCCTCCAACATCTTCAGCCCGTGCACGAGCCAGGGCAGGGGATCCGGCCCCGTTCCTCGCTGCGCCGCGACCCGGTCCGGCACGCGCGGGTCCGACCACAGCACCGCCGGGATGTGCTCCTGATCCCGCCCGGCTGGCGTGAGCAGCGTCAGGCGGAGCATGAACTGTGCGGACGCCAACGGCCCCATGCCGCCAAGCACGCCAAGGATCTTGCCGCCACCTGGCGCCGCTTCGCTCATGAGCGTGACCTTGACCGGCGTAGCGCGTCGTCGCAAGCGAGGCCATGTTTGATCTTGCAGGGTCATCGCGGCGCTCGTGGGCTCTTCCCCGAGAACACGCTGGAGGGCTTCAACGCCGCGCTTGCGCTTGGCCTTCAAAGCTTTGAGATCGACGTCGGCGTCACGCGGGATGGCGTGCCGGTGCTGCACCACGACCCGGCGCTCAATCCGGACACGACGCGCGGACCGGACGGGGACTGGCTCGAACCGCCGAGCCCCGAAACTCCGCGACCTGGCGCTGGCCGAGCTTGCCCAGTTCGACGTCGGGCGGCTGCGGCCGGGCTCGCGGTATGCCTCGATCTTCTCGAGCCAGGCTTCGCACGACGGCGCCCGCATTCCGACGCTCGAAGCCGCCCTGCGCCTGCCCGCCCGGTTCAACATCGAACTGAAGCTGCTCCCGGATCACCCGGACTGGACCGTCGCCCCCGAGGAGATGGTCGAGCGCGTTCTCGACGTCGTTGACCGGGCGGAGGCGGCCGATCGGGTCACGATCCAGTCATTCGACTGGCGGGCGCCCCGCCATGTCGCGCGGCTTCGGTCCGACATCCCCCGAGGCTGGCTGACCCGGGCGGAGACGGTGGCCGACGCCCCACTCTGGCGCGGCGAGAAGGAGGCGGTCACGGCGATGGGCCTGGTTCCCGACGCCATCGCGCTTGAGGGCGGCGGGACATGGACGCCGTTCTACACCGAGCTCACCCAGCCGCTGCTCGCCCGCGCCCACGCGCTCGGCCTGCGCGTGATCCCCTGGACCGTGAACGAACCGGCCGACATGCGACGGCTGATCGGGTGGGGCGTCGACGGCCTGATCACCGACTGGCCCGACCGCGCCCTGCCGCTGTCTGCCCTAGCGTCCGCGGCGGGCCTTCCGGGCGGCATACCGTGCATCGCGGGCAGCCTTGCGTTCATTGCGGATCTGCTCATCGCGTGCCGCTGCCTCGGCCGCGCGCCGGGTCGCCTCTTCCTCGTCGGCGAGCCGCTTGGCCTCCTCCTCGGCCCGCAGCCGGGCGGTCTCCTCCTCCTTGATCCGCTGCCGCTCGGCCGCGCGCTGCTCGCGGGCCTCTTTGACGGCGCGCCGGGCCGCTTGGCGGGCCTGGAACGCCGGGTCATCCGTCGGAGTACGGGTCTTGAACGCTTCCAGCAGCGCTTTCTTCGCTTGCGCTGCGGTTTCCGCACGGTCCTTGAATGTGCTGCCCTTGAAGGCGGCCATCGATAACTTCTCCAGCCTATGGAAGGGCGCCGCTTCTAGCGCTGATCCGGTCCGGCTTCCAGCAGGGCCAGATTTTGTTGCGCCAAGTCCCCGGTCGGCGTGTCCGGCGAGAGGACGATGGCGCGCTCCCAGTCCTGTCGCGCACCGGCCGGGTCGCCTCGGCGCTGTCGCAGAATGCCCCGCTCGAGCAGCGCGTCAGGATTTTGCCCGTCGAGCGCGAGTGCCCGGTCGACGTCGTCCTGCGCCAGGTCGAGCTGGTTGAGCTGCCGAAAGGCTGCCGCCCGCAGGACCAACGCGTCGGACCGCTCGGGGTCGGTCTCGAGCGCGCGGGTCAGGTCATCCGCCGCTTCGGCGAAGCGGTCCAGCGCGCTGCCGGCGATGGCGCGGTCGATCAGCAGGTCGGGGTCGTCCGGCATCAGCCGGAGCGCCTGATCGGCCGAGGCATAGGCCCGCTTCGGCTCGGCTGCCATCATCCAACCCTGGCCGGCCTGGCCGAGGATCTCCGCGCGCGCGGCCGGCGGGGCCTTGCTCGTTGCCGCAAGCTGATCCAGCAGGCCCGCGCCTTCCTCGGGGTCGCCCAGCGCGATGTCGGACAGCGCGCGACAATGGGTCGCGCCCTCGCCGCCGCCCGCGGCCGCCCAGCTCTCCGCAAAGTCCTGCGCCCCGCTCGGGTCCGAGTTCAGCATAGCGAGGCACTTGTCGTAATCCTCGCCCTCGGCAATACGCGGCGGCACCGGCGGGACCGGAAGGACGTCTTCCGCATTGGCTTCGACGTCGTCCGCCCCACGTTCCCACCAGAACCCGGCCGCCGCCGCGACCGCCAGCAAGGCTGCCGCTGCCACGCCGAGGACGAGCTTTCGATCCGCCATGACCAGACCAGACTACAACCCCGAGCCCGGCCCAGCAAACAACAGTGATCAAAATTTGAGGCACCTGGTCCTGTTCGGGCTCGGCTACACCGGCACCGCGATCGCGTCCCGGGCTGCCCCGGCCGGCTGGGTGGTGACGGCCACCAGCCGCGACCCCGCCCGGCTGCGGCCGCCGCCCGGCGTTCGCCTGATCGCGTTCGAGGATGCGGGCGCGCATCTGCATGCCGCAACGCACGTGCTGGAGACGGCCCCGCCGAGCGAGGACGGCGACCCGGCGCTCGTCCGCCATGGCGACGCGCTCCGCGCCGCACCGATCCTGCGCTGGGCCGGGCTGCTCTCCACCACCGGCGTCTACGGGGACCGAGGCGGCTCGTGGGTCGACGAGGACACGCCGCCGGCGCCGACCGGGCCGCGCGGCACCCGCCGGCTCGAGGCGGAGCAGGCGTGGGCGGCCGCATTCTCCCGCTGCGCCGTCGACCTGTTCCGGGTCGCCGGCATCTACGGTCCCGGCCGGTCGCCATTCGCCGACATCCGCTCGGGCCGCGCGCGTCGGGTCGACAAGCCGGGCCATCGGTTCGGCCGCATCCACCGCGACGACATTGCCCGCGCCGTGCTCGCGGCGATGGCCCAGGAGCGGGCGGCGGGCGTGCGCGTGCTCAACCTCACCGACGACGAGCCGACCGAGACCGCGGACACGCTGTCCGAAGCCGCCCGCCTGCTCGGCCTGCCGCCGCCGCCTTTGGTCCCGTTCGCCGAGGCGCTCGAGGGCATGTCGCCGATCGGGCGGAGCTTCTGGGCCGAGAACCGCCAGGTCGCGAGCCGGAAGACCCAGGAGGCGCTCGGCCTGTCGTGGCTCTACCCGACCTACCGCGTGGGCCTACGCGCGATCCTCGAGCAGGAGCGCGCCGAGGGTTTGGCGTAGGAGCAGCAGGTCGCCCGCTCGCGACAGGCGATGGTCGCCGTCCTTGACCAGAATGACGCCGCACGTCGTCGGCGACCAGTAGTTCGGCCAGGCGGAGCGAGGTTTGCCATGGCACGTCAGGGTCCCGCTGCCCGTGCAGCAGCCGCACGGGGCACTCGATCGCGATCGGGCCCTCGAGCAGCAGGTGCGACCGCCCGTCCTCGATCAGGGTGCGCGTCACCGGCGTGGGCTCGCCATAGGCGCTCGGCATCGCCAGGACGCCGTCGCGGAGCAGCGCCTCGCGCTCCCGCAGCGTCATCGACTCCCACATCAAGCGCTCGGTGAAGTCCGGCGCCGCCGCGATCCCGACCAGCCCGGCGACGCGCTCCGGCCGGGCCAGCGCCAGCAGCAGCGCGATCCAGCCGCCCATGCTGGAGCCGACCAAGACCAGCGGACCCTCGGTCAGCCGGTCGATCAGCGAGGAGCGCGTCCTCCGTCCAACGCCCGATCGTGCCGTCCTCGAACCGCCCGTCGCTCGCCCCGTGGCCGGAATAGTCGAGCCGGAGGCAGGCCAGCCCGTGCTCGGCGCAGAAGGCGGCCACTTCGAGCGCCTTCGCCCCGCCCATGTCGCTCCGGAACCCCGGCAGGAACACCGTGGTCGGCCCCCGCCCTTGCGTGCGCGCCCAGGCCAGCGCCACGCCATCGTCCCGCACCAGCCGCCCTGTCTCGCCCACGCCGCTCTCCCGTCCAGCCGGGTCACCATGGCGCAACCCGGCGCGCATGGTATAGCGCGGCCATGACACTTCCTCCCGGCGCCGTGATCCTGCAGGTGGTCCCGCGCCTCGATGGCGGCGGCGTCGAGCGCGGCACGCTGGAGATGGCGGAGGCGATCGCGCGCGCGGGCGGCACGGCGCTGGTCGCCAGCGCCGGCGGCAAGCTCGCGCCTTCGGTGGCCGAGGTGGGCGGGCGGCATATCCGCCTGCCGCTCGCCAGCAAGAACCCGGTCCGGATCTGGTCCAACGCTGCCCGGCTCGCCCGCCTGATCCGGACCGAGCGGGTGCAGATCGTGCACGCCCGATCGCGCGCGCCGGCTTGGTCGGCCTTTCTCGCCGCCCGCCGCACCGGCGCGCGATTCCTCACCACCTTTCACGCCCCCTACGACGAGGGCACGCCGGGCAAGCGGGCCTACAACTCGGTCATGGTGCGCGGCGAGCGGGTCATCGCGATCAGCCACTACATTTCCGAGCTCGTCCGCGAGCGGCATCGCGTGCTGTCCGGCCGCATCCGCGTGATCCCGCGCGGCGTCGACCCGGTCCGCTTTGACCCGGCCGCCGTCACGCCCGACCGGGTCGCCGCGCTTCGACGCCAATGGGAGCTGCCGGACGGGCCCGTCCTGCTCCTGCCCGGGCGCCTGTCGCGCTGGAAGGGTCACGGCGTGGCGATCGATTCGCTCCGATGGTCGCGCACGCCCGGGCTCCAGGCCGTGTTCGCCGGGGCGCTGGAGGGCCGCGGGAGTCTCGTCCGCGAGCTCCGGCGCCGGGCCGAAGCGCTGGGCGTCGCCGACCGGGTGCGCTTCGTCGACGAGTGCGACGACATGCCCGCCGCGCTCCATACTGGCCGACGTGGCCGTCAACGCGTCCACGGAGCCGGAGGGTTTCGGCCGCACCGTGATCGAGGCTCAGGCGATGGCGCGCCCGGTGATCGCCACGGACCATGGCGGCGCGGTCGAGACGGTCGAGCACGGGCTGACCGGCTGGCGCGTCGCCCCCGGCGATGCGGTCGCGCTCGCCGCCGCGGTCGATCGCGTGCTGGCCATGCCGCTCGCAGACCGTGCCGAGCTCGGCGCGCGCGCGCGCCGGGCCGTGCTCGCCCGGTACACGACGCAGGCCATGGCGGAGGCCACGCTCGCCGTCTATCGCGAGCTGCTGTCGTGAAACTGCCCGCGTGAGGCTGCTCGTCATCAAGCTCGGCGCGCTGGGCGACTTCGTTCTCGCCTTCCCCGCCTTCGCCGCCATCCGCGCGCGTCACCCGGGCGCGGAGATCACGCTGCTGACCACCGCGCCGTTCCGCACCCTGGCGGAGGCGGCGCCGTGGTTCGACCGGGTCGCCGTCGACACCCGCCCGCCGCCGTGGGACCTCGCCGGGCTGCTGCGGCTGCGCCGTCTGCTCCGCGGGTTCGACTTCGTCTACGACCTGCAGACCTCCGGCCGTTCCAGCCGTTACCACCGACTTGCCGGGCGCCCGCCCTGGTCCGGCATCGCCCGCGGCGCCTCGCATCGGCACAGCAACCCGGAACGCGACCGGATGCACACGCTGGAACGCCAGCGCGACCAGCTCGAGAGCCGCCGGGATCACCTTCTTCCCCGAGCCGGACCTGCACTGGCTCACCTCCGGCGGGCCAGCCATCCCGCCGCCCTACGCCGTGCTCGCGCCGGGTTCCGCGCCGCACCGGCCGGAAAAGCGCTGGCCGATCGAGCGCTTCGCCGCCTTCGCCGCCTGCTGCACGATCGCGGCCTGCGCCCGGTCGTGGTCGGCAGCGGCGCCGACACGCTCGCTCGCGGCGCCGATCCTCGAGGCCTGCCCGGATGCGCTCGACCTGACGGGACGGACGAGCCTGCTCGATCTCGGCGGCGTGTTCGCTCGCGCGGCCCTCGCCGTCGGCAACGACACCGGGCCGATGCACCTCGCGGCCGCGGTCGGCTGCCCCTCCGTGGTCCTGTTCTCCGGCGCGTCCGACCCGGCGCTCACCGCCCCGCGTGGCCCAAAACCCGGCGACGTGACCGTGCTGCGCGCGCGCGATTTGGCAGACCTCGCGGTCGAGAGGGTTGCGGCGAGCCTGCCGGACCGCCATGACTGCGCCCCCGTGCGACAAACCGAACCAGACCATGCCCGCCATCACCCTGCCTGACGGCTCCATCCGACGCTTCGAGGGGCCGGTGACGGGCGCGGCGCTGGCCGCGGACATCGGCCCCGGCCTCGCCCGCGCCGCGCTGGCCATGAAGGTGGACGGCAAGCTGCTCGACCTCGCCCGCCCGATCGAGGGAGACGCCGCGGTCACCTTCGTCACCCGGCGGGACCCCGACGCGCTGGAGCTGATCCGCCACGACGCGGCGCACGTGCTGGCCGAGGCGGTGCAGTCGCTCTACCCGGGCACCCAGGTCACGATCGGCCCGGCCATCGACAACGGCTTCTACTACGATTTCGCCCGCAACGACCCGTTCACCCCGGACGACTTCCCCGCCATCGAGGGGAAGATGCGCGAGATCGTCGCCCGCAACGCGCCGTTCGAGCGCGAGGTCTGGGACCGCGACGAGGCGATCCGGTTCTTCGAGGACCGCGGCGAGCGCTACAAGGCCGAGCTGATCCGCGACCTGCCGGAGAGCGAGACCATCACGCTCTACAAGCAGGGCGACTGGATCGACCTCTGCCGCGGCCCGCACATGCGCGGGACCGGCGACGTCGGCACCGCGTTCAAGCTGATGAAGGTCGCCGGCGCCTATTGGCGGGGCGACCACCGCAACGCGATGCTGAGCCGGATCTACGGCACCGCCTGGCGCGACGCGAAGGAGCTGGAGGCCTATCTCCACCAGCTCGAGGAGGCCGAACGCCGCGACCACCGCCGGATCGGCCGGCAGATGGACCTGTTCCACATGGGCGAGGAGGCGGTCGGCTCGATCTTCTGGCATCCGAAGGGCTGGCGTCTGTATCGCGCCGCGGAGAGCTACATGCGCCGGCGGCAAGAGGAAGCCGGCTATCTCGAGATCAAGACCCCGCAGCTTGTGGACCGCAGAGCTGTGGGAGGCGAGCGGGCACTGGGCGAATTACGGCGAGCACATGTTCATCGCCCGCGTGGAGGAAGAGGACACCACGCTCGCGCTGAAGCCGATGAACTGCCCGTGCCATGTGCTGGTGTTCAAGGACCGGCTCCGCTCCTATCGCGAGCTGCCGCTGCGCCTGGCCGAGTTCGGCTCCTGCCACCGCTACGAGCCCTCCGGCGCGCTGCACGGCATCATGCGGGTGCGGGCCTTCACCCAGGACGACGCGCACATCTTCTGCACCGAGGACCAGATCGGCCCGGAGACGGTCCGCTTCGTCGAGCTGCTGTCCTCGGTCTATCGCGACTTCGGCTTCGACAGCTTCCGGGTGAAGTTCGCCGATCGTCCGACGCCGCGCGCCGGGTCGGATGAGACCTGGGACCGCGCCGAGGGGGCGCTGCGCGACGCCTGCCGCATCGCCGGGGTCGAGTACGAGCTGAACCCGGGGGAGGGGGCGTTCTACGGCCCCAAGCTCGAATTCGTGCTGCGCGACGCGATCGGGCGGGACTGGCAGTGCGGCACGCTGCAGGTCGACTTCGTGCTGCCGGAGCGGCTTGGACGCGAATTTCATCGGCGAGGACAGCGCCCGGCAGCGGCCGGTGATGCTGCACCGCGCCATCCTCGGCAGCTTCGAGCGCTTCCTCGGCATCCTGATCGAGAACTACGCCGGCCGCTTCCCGCTCTGGCTCGCGCCGGTGCAGGTCGTAGTCGCCAGCATCGTCACCGACGCCGCGCCCTATGCCGAGGAGGTTGCGGCGCGGCTGCGCGCGCGGGGCCTCGCGGCGGAGGCGGACGGGCGCAACGAGACGATCAAGGCCAAGATCCGCGAGCACAGCTTGCAGCACGTGCCGGTGATCCTCGTGGTCGGGCGGCGTGAGGCCGAAGCCGGTACGGTCGCCATGCGCCGGCTTGGCGGCGAGGCTCAGGAAATCTTAACCTTGGATATGGTAGTGGATCGTCTTGCAGCGGAGGCGATGCCTCCCGATGTCAGGCGTTCCGAGCAGGGCCGGGGCCTAGCCACGGGGCCCTAGCTACGGGCCAAGAGTGATTCGTTAACAGCGAGAGGAGAGTACAATACCAAGAGGACCGATGCCAAACTCCACGCCCTCCCGCGACGGGCCGCGCGTGAACGAGGATATCCGCGTGCCGCAGGTGCGGCTGATCGACCAGGACGGCGAGATGCTCGGCGTGATGTCCACGCGCGACGCCATCGCCAAGGCCTTTGGCCTCGGCCTCGACCTGCTCGAGATCAGCCCCAATGCCGATCCGCCCGTCGCCAAGATCCTCGACTACGGCAAGTTCAAATACGAACAGCAGAAGAAAAAGAACGAGGCCAAGAAGAAGCAGCGGGTGATCGAGATCAAGGAGATCAAGGTCCGCCCCAATATCGACGAGAACGACTATCAGGTGAAGATGCGCGCCATGAAGTCGTTCATCGAGGAGGGCGACAAGGTCAAGGTCACGCTCCGCTTCCGCGGCCGCGAGATGGCGCACCAGGACATCGGCATCAAAGTGCTGGAGCGGATTCGCGCCGAGCTGGAGGCCGCAACCAAAGTCGAGCAGATGCCGCGGATGGAAAACCGGCAAATGATCATGGTGCTCGCCCCGCGTTGATCGGCATGCTGGCTTCCAAGAGGAGTCGGAACGCCAGGCCTCCCTCCCCGTGAATTGCGCGGCTTTGATGCGTGCGCCTCACCTTTGTTCCGGCGAAACGTCGCCTGGGGGGAGAGCCGTGATGCGTGTTATCGCTTCGCATGGCCGTGGCCGTCGGCCTCGTTGCGGTTGGAGGCACCTCGGCTCTCGCAGACCCGATCACGGTCCTGTTTGTAGGCAACAGCTTCACCCATGGCCGCTACAACCCGGCGCTCAATTACAACGCGGGCCCGGCCAACTCCGGGCCCGGCCTGGTGCACGACTTGCTGTGCCCGACCGCCGGCTGCAGCGGCACGGTCGAGGGCGTCGCGCCGGTCAATCCGAGCAAGAACCCGCCACCCGGCGCCACGCTCACCGACAAGCTCAACTACCTCAACGCCAACCCATCCGCGCAGTAGACACTGAACCCGGGCCGTTCTCCGGCGCCTCGGGCATCTTCCTCCAGTTCACGAAGGAAGCCGCGCTCAATTACGACGTCTCGCTGGTCGCGGTCAGCAGCGCCACGCTCAACGGCTACAACAGCGGCACGAGCGTCGGCGACAAGCCGCTGATCGCGCAATCCAAATGGGACCATGTCGTCCTGCAGGACCAGAGCTTCACGCCGTTGCCGAGCACCATCAGCGTCAACGGGCAGACCGTCCCGACCCGCGGCAATCCGGCCAACTTCAAAACCGGGGTCGAGGGTCTCGTCTCCGCGATCGACAAGGCCGACGCCGCTGCCGGCAAGGCGCCGGTGCCTGTGACGCTCTATCAGACGCCACCGCTCGCCGCGTATGGCTATACCAGCAACAACCCGAACTCCCCAATCTACGGCAGCAGCACGATGGCCGCGCAGAACGGCAACAAGGCCTACGCACCCTACATCGGCGACGCCAACCCGATCGCCGCAATGGCCTCCGACCTGCACAACGCCTATTACGGCGAGGCCGCGTCCTGGAATGCGGCGCACCCGACCGGAAGCCAGCTCAACGTCGCCAATGCCGGGGACGCCTGGGTCAGCGCGATCAACTTCGGGATCGCCGAGCAGGACCCTTACCTGACCCAGGAGTCCGCCGGACAGGTTGACCTCTGGGACAGCGACCCGCTCGACGCCTGCTGCACCACGCCGATCGGCTACCACCCGAGCGCGATCGGCGACTACCTCAACAGCCTGGTCCTGTTCGACGAGATCACGGGCGTCGACCCGCGCACGCTCTCGGCCGAGTTCACGGCCGGCAACACCGGCTCAGCTGCCTATGCGATGGGCGTGTCGCCGACGCTCGCCTTCGAGCTCGCCAATATCGCGGCGCTCACCGTTGCGGCCGAGAACCCGGTGCCGGAGCCGGGCTCGGTCGCGCTGCTCGCCGCCGGGCTCTTGGGCGTGATGGCGCTTCGGCGCCCCCTCGCTACACGATCGATTCGAGCCCGCCGTCCACGCTGATCGCCTGGCCGCTGATCGTCGCGCCGAAGGGGCTGCACAGGTAGAGCGCCATGTTGGCGATGTCCTGCGGCGTCACGAAGCAGCGCAGGTGCACGTTGGCCACCGTCCGCTCGCGCTGCTCGTTTTCGCTGACCCCGAGCCGCGCCGCCTTGTCCCGGATAACCCGGTCCTGCCGCGCGCCCTCGACCAGCCCTGGAAGCAGCGCGTTCACCCGGATCGCGTCCGGCCCCAGCTCAATGGCGAGCGAGCGCGTGAGCCCGATCACGCCCCATTTCGCGGCGGCATAGGGGCTGCGCAGGGGAAAGCCGAACTTTCCGGCCGCCGAGCTGAGATTGACGATGCTGCCGCCTCCGGAGGCGCGCAGGGCCGGCACTGCCCGCCGGGCGCAATGGAACATGGACTGGAGATCGACCCGCAGCGTCTCGTCGAGCGCCGCCGGGTCGAGGTCCTCAACCGGCGCGGTCGGACCCGCGATCCCCGCGTTGTTGACCAGGACATCGAGGCCGCCGAGCTCCGAGAGCGCCGCGTCCATGAACGCGTCGAGGTCGGCCGCGCGCCCCGCGTCCGCTCGCATGCCGCGATGACCGCAGGCCGCCAGCGCCGCCTCGTCAATGTCCGAGACGAAGACCCGGCTGCCGCACGCGGCGAAACCGTCCGCGATCGCGCGCCCGATCCCGCCGGCGCCCCCGGTAATGGCGACCCGCAGCCCCGAGAGGTCGAGCGGCAACGGCGTGCGGGCGCCTTCGATCATCGACCCTCTCTCATCGATCCGTAAGCCTCAGTTCGATGCGACGGTTCTTGGCATAGGCGGCTGGGGTGTCCGCCGGGTCGAGCGGTTGGAACTCGCCGAAGCCTGTCGCGGCCAGCCGGTTTGGCGGGATGCCGTCATCGACCAGCAGCTTGACGACGTTGATCGCCCGTTGCGACGACAGCTCCCAGTTGCCGGAGAACGCTCCCTTGCCGAGCGGCTGCTTGTCGGCGTGCCCGTCCACGCGGAGGATCCAGTTCACGTCGGGCGGGATCTCGACCATGATCTGCTTCAGCGTCGCGGCGAGCTTGTTGATCTGGTCCTGCCCCGATTGCGTCAGGTCGGCGCTGCCGACCGGGAACAGGACCTCGCTCTGGAACACGAACCGGTCGCCGACGACCTGGATGTCCTGGCGGTTCTGCAGGACTTCGCGTAGGCGGCCGAAGAACTCGCTCCGATAGCGCTGCAGCTCCTCCACCTTGGAGGCGAGCGCCGTGTTTAGCCGGGTGCTGAGGCCGGCGATCTGCACGTCCTTGTCGCGCCCGGCCTTCTCCGACAAGTCCAGCGCGGCCGAGACCTGCTCCATCTGCGCCCGGAGCTGGGCGACTTGCTGGTTCAGCAGCGCGATCTGCGCCCGTGCGGACTCGCCCAGCTTTTCCGAATCCGCGAGCTGCGCGGCCAGAGCCTGTTGCTTCTGCTCCTCGGTTGCCGACTTGGCCGCCGCGTCCGCGACTTGGCGCTGCAGTTCGTCACGGAGCGCCTGCAACGCTCGCACCTGGTCGTTGAGGCGGGCGATGTCGGCCATGCGCGCGTCGACCGTGGCGCGGTCCACCTTCACCGTGCGATCCAACTCGGCCTGCACGGCGGCCCTATCCGCCTGCGCCTTGGCAAGCTGGCGCTTGGTGTCGGCGAGCTGCCCGGCGACGGCCGCCGTCTCCTGCCCCGCCGCGTCCGTCCGTCCCGCGGTCTCGCTGATGCGGCCTTGCAGCTGCGCGTTGCGGGCCAGCGCCGATTGCGCCTGCAGCTCCGCATCGGCCAACCGCGCCGAGAGCCGGTCCCGGTCCGCCCGCAGCGCGTCGCGTTCCGCTTGGCCCTTGGCCTGCTCGTCGCGTGCGACGGAGAGGTCGCG
Source organism: uncultured Alphaproteobacteria bacterium (assembly GCA_963708585.1). GTDB lineage: Bacteria > Pseudomonadota > Alphaproteobacteria > Acetobacterales > Acetobacteraceae > JAVVHH01. The sequence continues at coordinate 330,182 of CAVPSW010000005.1, forward strand.
GCCAAGCTGGTCGCGTTGGGCGTTGGCGGCCTGCAAGGTGCGGTTCAGCGTCGCAACCGAGAGCTGCAGCTCCCCGGCCCGGCCGCGTTCGAGCGAGAGCATCTCGGTCAGCTCCGCAACCTGCCGGTTCAGCCGATCGAGCGCCCGGTCCCGCCCGGTCAGCGCGACGGACAGGAACGCCTGCGCCAGCACGAACACGAGCAGCACGAAGATGATGACCATCAGCAGCGTGGACAGCGCGTCCACGTAGCCCGGCCACGGGTTCAGCTCATCCGACGCGCCGCGACGGCGGGCGAGGGGCATTACGCGCTCACCCCGGCTGCCCCTCGGCGAGCGCTGCGATGGTGCGGGTCAGGACGCGGATGTCGTTGCGGAGCTCGGCCGTGCTCTGTGTGCGGCCCTGCTCGTTCTCGGAAAGCAGGCGCTGCATGTACAGCTCGATATTGCGCAGATGGGCGCGCGAGGCCTCGCCGTTCTCGTCTCGCCGGCTCTCGCCGAGGCGCTGCAGCGCCGGGCCGAGTTCGCGCTGCGTCTCGGCGATCCGCAGCATGAGCTGCTGGTTCGCGCGCATCGTGTCGGACAGCGTCGCCAGCTTCTCCGACAGGCTCAGCATCGCCTGGTTCGCCTCGCGCCGCCCCTCTTCGCCGCGACTCAGCGTCGCCTGCAACTGCTCCATGTTCTCGGCGGTCTGCTCGAGCAGCGCCTGCACGTAGATCGGGATCGAGCCCTCGCCTTCGCCGCCCAGCGCGCCGGAGGACAGCCGGGTCAGCCCCGCGAGCCATTCCTCCAGCTCGTTGAAGAACCGGTTCTGCGCCTGCCCGGCGGTCAGGTCGAGGAAGCCAAGCACCAGCGCGCCGGACAGGCCGAACATGCTGGCGGAGAACGCGGTCCCCATGCCGCGGAGCGGGCGGGCCAGCCCCGATTTGAGCTGCTCGAACAGCGCGTTGAGGTCGCCGGAGCCGACGGACATGCCGCCGATCACGTCCGAAATGGCGCCCACCGTGAGCAGCAGGCCCCAGAACGTGCCGAGCAGGCCGAGGAAGATCAGCAGCCCGGTCAGGTAGCGCGAAATCTCGCGCCCCTCGCCGAGACGGCTGGCCAGCCCATCCAGCATGCTGCGCATGGCTGGGGCGGACAGCGTGAACCGCTCCTGTCCCTCGCGGCCCTTGCCTTGCCTTGCCGCCAGCATGCTCGCCATCGGCGCGAGCAGCCGTGGCGGCGGCAGCGACGCGACCAGGCTGCGCTGCGTTCGGAACGTGTCCAGCCACGTCACTTCCGGCGCGAGCCTCGTCACCTGCGTGATGTTCCAGGCCACCCCCGAGAGCAGCACCAGCAGGATCAGCGTGTTGAGCAGCGGGTTGCTGGTGAAGGCCGTGATCAGCGGGCCCGACAGAATCGCGGCCACGACCAGCACCGCCACCAGGAACAGGAGCATGCGCACGAGGTAATTGCGCGGCCGGGTCATCCGGCGGGACTTTCCGGCGATGGCGGCGCCTGTGCCCCGGTGACGACGTCCACCCGATCGGGCTCGACGGTCCCGCCGGCCGGACCGAGCGCGCGCGGGTAGATGCGCGGGCTCGGGATGCCCTCGTCCATCAGCACCGCCCTTGTCGCCAGGGCCCGCTCGAGCGAAAGCCGGCGCGGGGTCGAGGGGTCATCCGGGCTGCCAGCGGCGTAGGCGTAGATCGTGACGGGCGTGTCGGCCTTGGCGAGCCCGCGGGCGAAGGCGCGCAGGGCGGCTTCGGTGGCCGGGTTGAAGTCGAACCGGTCGCCCCCGAAGGTGATGCGGAGGCCGCCGCCGATCGGGCTCGCCGCGCCCGGCGCGTCCGCCGATACCGGGACGGGCGGCGGTGGGGGCGGGTGCATCATCGGCACGACCACGGGCGGCGGGATGGCGAGGATGGCGGGCGGCGTAGCCGGAATGGCGGGCTTCGCGGTGGCCACCGGCGGGGCGGGCTTGGCCGGCGCTTGTGCCGCGGGCGGCCCGGGCGCCCGATGCTGCGCCGGCGCGGGGTGCGCGACCCGGCGCGGCGGCCGCCGATGGGCCGGTTCGGCCTTCGGCAGCGCGTCGAGCGCGCCCGGGTTGATCGTGACCTGGGCCCCGGCCGGCGCGGCGGCGGCCAGCACGGTCCCGGCCAACAGCACCGGGACGAGCCGCATCAGGCGGCGCGGCCCTCTGCCGCGGACACGCCATCGGCCACGACCTGCAGCAGGCGCGGGTGCAGATGCGGGTTGGCGGCGACGATGTCGTTCGGGCCGGACGCGTGCATGGTGGCCTCCTGCCCGGCGGCGTCGGTGACGAACCCGCCCGCCTCGCGCACGATCAGCATCCCGGCCGCCATGTCCCACGGCTTCAAACCCAGCTCCCAATAGCCATCGTATCGTCCCGCCGCGACCCAGGCCATGTCCAGCGCGGCGGCGCCGAAGCGGCGGATTCCCGCCACCTGCGGCATCAGCGTGCCGAGCGTGCGGGCGAAGGCGAGGCGCCGCGGCGCGGGCACGGCGGCGAACGGGATGCCGGTGGCGAACAGCGCGTCCTTGATCTCGCGCCGCGCGGCGACGCGGAGCCGGCGCTCGTTGACGAAGGCGCCCGCGCCGCGCTCGGCCCAGAACATCTCGTCGACGACCGGGTTGTAGATCATGCCCGCCACGATCTCGCCGGAGCCGTCGCCGCGGCGTTGCTCGAGCGCGATGGAGATGCACCAGTGCGGGACGCCGTGCAGGAAGTTGGTGGTGCCGTCCAGCGGGTCGACCACCCAGCGGAACGACCAGTCGTCGCCACCGCTTGCCCCGCTCTCCTCCATCAGGAAGGCGTAGCCCGGCCGCGCCCGCGCCAACTCCTCGCGGATCGTCTGTTCGGCCCGCAGGTCGGCTTGGCTGACGAAGTCGGACGGTCCCTTGACGCTGACCTGGAGCTGCTCGACCTCGGCGAAGTCGCGCAGCAGGCGGCGCGCCGCCTTCTGCGCCGCGTTCTGCATGACCGTCATATGCGGCGAAAGGCGGAGGGCCATGCTGTTCTCTACGCCCTAGCGGGTGGGGCGGTCAGGACTTTGCCCGCTCGACGTAGCTCGCGTCCTCCGTGCGCACGACGATGCGCTCGCCGGCCTCGACGAAGGGCGGCACGGAGGTCTTGACGCCGTTGCTGAGCTTGGCGGGCTTGTAGGAGCTGGCGGCGGTCTGGCCCTTCACCACCGGGTCGGCCTCGACCACTTCGAGCACCACCGTCGCCGGCAGGCGGACGCCGACCGGGTCGGTTTCGACCATGTCGACGGTGACCTGCATGTTGTCCTGCAGGAACGGCGCGAGATCGCCGAGCAGCTCGAGCGGGATATGGGTCTGCTCGTAGGTCTCGGGGTCCATCAGGACGATGTTGTCGCCCTCGGTATAGGAATAGGTGTACTCCTTTTCCGAGGTCTGCAGCCGCTCGACCGTGTCGGCGGTGCGCCAGCGCTCGTTGGTCTTGTTGCCGGTCTTGAGGTCGCGCATCTCGACCTGGATGAAGGCGCCGCCCTTGCCGGGGGTGATGATCTGCTGCTTCAGCACGGTCCAGCGACGGCCGCCGTGGTCCAGCACCTGCCCGGCGCGAATGAGGTTGGCCTGCTGCTTCATACAAAGAACCTGACGTGGATTGCTTTCGAGACGCCGCGGCTTTTAGACCGGCGACCCCGGACCGGCAAGCGCGTGACGCCCGCCCCAGGGGTCGCGGACCTCGCCGGCGTCGAGGTAGTCCGGCCCGAGCGGCACCTTTCCGTGCCCGCCTTCGATGTCGAGCACGTAGGTCGGCCAGGCCAGCCCGGTGACCCGGCCGCGCAGCGCCTCGAGCAGGCGCCTTCCCTCCGCGATCGGCACGTGGAAGCGTGCGGTGCCGGGAGCCGGGTCGAGCTGATGGAGGTAATAGGGTTTCACCCGCGCGCGGAGCATGGCGCGGAACAGGGCTTCGAGCGCGTCGGCGCTGTCGTTGACGCCGCGGAGCAGCACGCTCTGCCCGAGCAGCGCGACGCCGGCGGCGTGGAGGCGGCGGAGCGCGTCGCTTGCGGCCGGGCTGAACTCGCGAGCGTGGTTGGCGTGGACGGCGAGCCAGACCGGGGTTTCGAGCGCGAGCGCTTCGGCCAGCTCGGGCGTGACCCGGCCGGGATCGGTGACGGGGACGCGCGAGTGGATCCGGAGCAGCTCGACCTGCGGGATGGCGGCGAGCCGCTCGAGCAACGCGCGGAGGCGGCGGGGCGAGAGCATCAGCGGGTCGCCGCCGGTGAGGATGACCTCGCGGATCGCAGGGCGGGCGGCGATGTAGGCGAGGGCGGCGTCGATCTGCTCCGCGGTCATCGCGCCACCGCCGGGGCCGACATGCTCGCGCCGGAAGCAGAACCGGCAATAGACCGGGCAGACCAGCACCGGCTTGAGCAGGACGCGGTCGGGATAGCGATGCACCAGGCCGGGCAGCGGCGAGTGCGCCGCGTCGCCGATCGGGTCGGCGTGTTCGTGCGGAAGGTGGCGAAGCTCGGCCGGGTCGGGGACGAACTGGAGCCCGATCGGGTCGTCTGGAAGCTCGATCAGCGACTGCACGGCCGGGGTGATCGCGACGGCGTAGCGCGCGCCAACCGCCTCCAGCGCCGGGCGCGCCTCGGGGGCGGCGAGCCCGGCCGCGATCAGCCCGGCCGCGTCGCGGATCATGTCCGGAACTCCTCGAGCCGGTAGCCCTGCATGAACAAGAGCGACCGCAGGTCCGTGTGCTCGATCCGCACGTCGGCCGCTTCGGCGAGGATCGGCTTGGCCTGGAAAGCGACACCGAGCCCGGCGGCGCGGATCATGTCGAGGTCGTTGGCGCCGTCGCCGACCGCGAGGCAGTCGTCCATCGTGAGGCCGTGCCGCTCGGCTAACTCCCGGAGCGTGGCGAGCTTGGCGTCGCGGCCGAGGATTGGTTCCGCCACTTCGCCGGTTAAGGCGGAGCCGTCGTCGAGCAGGGTGTTGGAGCGGTGCAGGTCGAAGCCGACGGTCTCCGCGACCCGGCTGGTGAAGAAGGTGAAGCCGCCGGAGACCAAGGCGGTCGATCGCGCCGTGGGCTCGCATGGTGGCGACCAACTCGCGGGCGCCCGGGCGTCAGGTCGGTTTCGGCCCAGGCGCGATGGAGCGCGTCGAGTTGCAGGCCTTTCAGCAGCGCCACGCGCTCGCGCAGGGCGCCGCGGAAGTCGATCTCGCCGGCCATGGCGCGTCGCGTGATGGCTGCCACCTGCTCGCCGACGCCGGCGAAGGTGGCGAGCTCGTCCAGCGTCTCGGAGGTGACGATCGTGCTGTCCATGTCGGCGATCAGCAGCCGCTTGCGCCGGTTCTCTGCCGGGGTCACGGCCATGTCGACCGGGGTGTCGCCGATCAGCTCGCGCAGGTGGGCCGGGTCGGGCTTGGTGGCGCAGGCGATGTCGGCGGCCTCGTTCGGCGCGAGTTCTGTGACCGTGCCGTCCAATCTGGCGGCGACGGCGTCGACGAGAGGGCGCGGGAGCTGGCCGGGCAGGGCGATGAGGGTGAGGACGAAGGACACGGCGGCGCACATGGCAGGGGGCGCCCGGTGCGGCAAGCGCTGATCGTCGCCGGGCCGACCTGCAGCGGCAAGTCGGCGCTGGCGCTGGCGCTGGCCGAGCGGCTGGGCGGCACGGTGATCAATGCCGACAGTATGCAGGTGTATCGCGAGCTGCAGATCGTGACGGCGCGGCCGAGCGCGGAGGACGAGGCGCGTGTGCCGCATCGGCTTGTATGGCGTCCGGCCGGCGGCGGAGCCGGGCAGCGTCGCGTGGTGGCGTGGGGCGGCGCTCGAGGAGATGGCGAGGGCGTCAGTGCCGATCCTGTGCGGCGGGACCGGGATGTATCTGCAGTCGCTCACGGCGGGGATCGCCGAAATCCCTGATCCCGGGCCGGCGGCGCGGGCGGAGGCGCGGGCGCTGCTGGCCGAGGAAGGGCCGGCGGCGCTGCACGCGCGTCTGCTCGCGGCGGACCCGGAGACCGCCTCGGGGCTGCGGCCGAGCGACGGGCAGCGGCTGGCGCGCGCTTGGGAAGTATGGCGGGGCACCGGGCGGGGGCTCGCCGCGTGGCAGCGCGCGCCGGGCGAAACGGCCCCGTTCCGCTTCCGCGCGATCGTCTTGGACCCGCCACGGGCGGAGCTGCGGGCGGCGATCGCGGCCCGGTTCGACGCCATGCTGGCGCAGGGCGCGGTCGATGAGGTGCGGGCGCTGCTGGCGCTCGGCCTCGATCCGGCCTTGCCGGCCATGCGGGCGCATGGGGTGCCCGAGCTTGCGGCCTACCTGCGCGGGGAGATCGGGCTCGCGGAGGCGCGGGAGCGGGCGGTGCTTGCGACGGGCCGGTATGTGAAGCGGCAGGCGACGTGGCTGCGGAACCGGCCGCTCGCAAGCTGACGTACGAACGATTAATGCGCGATTCCGCGACTGGGAAGAACGTTCGGAACGTGACAGGGCAGATACGTCGAGTTTCGTTAGCAACTCGGGTTGACGCAGCGCAGCAAGGCTGTCAGACGGGCGGCATGAGCGAGCTCAGTCAAACCGGTGCCGAAATCCTGCTGCGGGCGCTCCGCGACCAGGGCGTGGACGTCATCTTCGGCTATCCCGGCGGCGCCGTGCTGCCGATCTATGACGCGCTGTTCGGGCAGAACAGCATCCGCCACGTGCTGGTGCGGCACGAGCAGGCGGCGGTGCATGCGGCGGAGGGATATGCCCGGAGCACCGGCCGGGTCGGGGTGGTGCTGGTAACCAGCGGGCCGGGGGCGACCAACGCGGTGACCGGGCTGGTCGACGCGCTGATGGACAGCGTGCCGGTGGTGTGCCTGACCGGCCAGGTGCCGACGCATCTGATCGGCAACGACGCGTTCCAGGAGGCGGACACCACGGGGATCACCCGGCCGGCGACCAAGCATAACTACCTGGTCAAGCGCGCCGAGGACCTCGCGCGGGTGGTGCACGAGGCGTTCTACGTCGCCCGGAGCGGCCGGCCCGGCCCGGTGGTGATCGATCTGCCGAAGGACATCCTGATCGGGCAGGCGCTCTATGCCGGGCCCGCGACCGGCGCACACCGGTCCTATCGGCCGATCACCGAGCCCGACCCGGAGCGCATCCGCGAGGCCGTCGCCCTGCTGCGCGGGGCGAAGCGGCCCGTGATCTATTCCGGCGGCGGTGTCATTAACGCGGGCCCGGACGCGGCGGCGGCGCTGACCGCACTCGTCCATGTCACGGGCATGCCTTGCACCTCCACCCTGATGGGGCTCGGCGCGTTCCCGGCCAGCGACCCGCAGTTCCTCGGCATGCTCGGCATGCACGGGACCTACGAGGCCAACATGGTCATGCATGGCTGCGACGTCATGCTGAACATCGGCGCGCGGTTCGATGACCGGGTGACCGGGCGACTCAACGCGTTCAGCCCGGACAGCCGCAAGATCCACGGCGACATCGACCCGTCCAGCATCAACAAGAACGTGGCCGTGGACGTGCCGATCGTGGGCGATGCCGGGGCCATCCTGCGCGCGCTGCTGGTCGGCTGGAAGGAGAGCGCCGAGCCGCAGGATCGCGAGGCGGTGGCGACTTGGTGGCGACAGATCGATCGCTGGCGCGAACTCGACAGCCTGCGCTTCCGGCAGGACATGGCGCCGGGCGCGGTGATCAAGCCGCAATACGCGGTCCAGCGGCTGTACGAGATCACGCAGGAACTCGCTCGCGAGTCTGGGCGCGAGACCTTCATCACCACGGAGGTCGGCCAGCACCAGATGTGGGCCGCGCAGCACTTCAAGTTCGAGCGGCCGAACCGCTGGATGACGTCGGGCGGGCTGGGCACGATGGGGTACGGCCTGCCGGCGGCGATGGGGGTGCAGGTCGCGCATCCCGACGCGCTGGTGATCGACATCGCCGGCGAGGCGAGCATCCTGATGAACATCCAGGAGATGGGGACGCTGGCGCAGTACCGGCTCCCGGTGAAGGTGTTCATTCTGAATAACGAATATATGGGCATGGTGCGGCAGTGGCAGGAACTGCTGCATGGCGGCCGATATTCGGAGAGCTACTCGGACGCGCTGCCGGACTTCGTGAAGCTGGCGGACGCGTTCCATGGGGTCGGGCTGCGGGCGACGTCGGTGGACGATCTCGACCGGGTCATCCGCGAGATGATCGCGACCGACCGGCCGGTGATCGCGGACATCGCGGTCGACCAGAAGGAGAACTGCTTCCCGATGATCCCCAGCGGGGCGGCGCATAACGAGATGATCCTGGGCCCGGAACACGCGGGTCGGACGGCGAGCATCACCGATGAAGGAATGATGCTGGTTTAGCAGGCTGCTGAAAGCCGCGCTGGCGGCCGTCTGAGGGCAATCTCCTGTGCTCCGGTGCTCACGGGCATTACGCCCGCTCCGCTCCGGTGCTCGGAGATCACCCCCATTCGAACTCGCCATCACAGCTTTCAACAGCCTGCTAGGACGGCGAACCCACCATGCAGCAACGAACCGCCACCATCTCCGTGCTGGTCGAGAACGAGGCCGGCGTGCTGGCCCGGGTGATCGGCCTGTTCGCCGGGCGCGGCTACAACATCGAGAGCCTGACCGTGGCCCCGGTGGAGGAGGAGGGGCACAAGAGCCGGATCAATATCGTGACCACCGGCACGGACATGATCATCGAGCAGATCAAGGCGCAGCTCGACCGGCTGGTCCCTGTGCACCGGCTGGCGGATCTCAGCCTGGAGGGGCCGCACCTGGCGCGCGAGCTGGCGATGATCAAGGTGGTGGGGACGGGCAGCGCGCGTGCCGAGGCGCTGCGCATCGCCGACGCGTTCCGCGCCCGGGTGATCGATGCGACGGTGGAGAGCTTCGTGTTCGAGCTCACCGGGGCCACTGAGAAGCTCGACGCGTTCATCGCGCTGATGCGCCCGCTCGGGCTGGCCGAGGTCAGCCGCTCCGGGGTGGCCGCCATCGCGCGGGGCACGCGCGTGCTTTGACGATTGCGCGGGGCACGCGGACCCTCTAAGCCGCCGCGACCTTTTCCCAACGACACAACGAAACGAGGAAGGAGCCACCATGCGCGTCTATTACGACCGCGACGCCGACGTGAACCTGATCAAGGGCAAGAAGGTCGCGGTGATCGGCTATGGCAGCCAGGGCCACGCCCACGTCAACAACCTCAAAGACAGCGGCGTGCCGGAGCTGATGGTCGGGCTGCGGCAGGGCTCGGCGGGGGTCAAGAAGGCCGAAGCGGCGGGGCTCAAGGTGGCCGACCCGGCCGAGTGCGCGCGCTGGGCCGACGTGGTCATGGTGCTGACGCCGGACGAGGGGCAGGGCGACCTGTATCGGGAGAAGCTGCAGGACAACCTCAAGCCCGGTGCGGCGCTGGCGTTCGCGCATGGGCTGAACGTGCACTTCAACCTGCTCGACCCCCGGCCGGACATCGACGTGTTCATGATCGCGCCGAAGGGGCCGGGGCACACCGTGCGCAGCGAGTATCAGCGGGGTGGCGGCGTGCCGTGCCTGGTTGCGGTGGCGCAGAACCCGAGCGGCAACGCGCTGGAGATCGCCCTCAGCTATGCCAGTGCGATCGGCGGCGGCCGGGCCGGGATCATCGAGACGACGTTCAAGGAAGAGTGCGAGACCGACCTGTTCGGCGAGCAGGTGGTGCTGTGCGGCGGGTTGGTCGAGCTGATCAAGGCGGGATACGAGACGCTGGTCGCGGCGGGCTACGCGCCGGAGATGGCGTATTTCGAGTGCCTGCACGAGGTGAAGCTGATCGTCGACCTCATCTACGAGGGCGGCATCGCCAACATGAACTATTCGATCAGCAACACGGCGGAATACGGGGAATACGTCACGGGTCCGCGGATCATCAACGAGGAGACGAAGAAGGAGATGCGCCGGGTGCTGGACGACATCCAGTCCGGCCGGTTCGCGCGCGACTGGATGCTGGAGAACCGGGTCAACCAGTCCAGCTTCAAGGCGACGCGCCGGCGGCTTTCGGAGCACCCGATCGAGCAGGTTGGCGAGCGGCTGCGCGGGATGATGCCGTGGATTGCCAAGAACGCGCTGGTGGACAAGGCGCGGAACTGACGCGAAGCGGGGCCACTCTCACTCAGACCCTCTCCCGTCAACGGGAGAGGGTCTGAGGGTCAGGCGACGGGCGCTTCTGCGAGAACTTGGCCGATGCGCGCCTAGTAGGACGGCGCGGGTATAGGGCTTGGCGAGGAGCTGGTACTCGCCCTCGGCGCCGTAGAGGCTGAGGGCCGAGCCGCTGTAGCCGCTGGTCAGCAGCACGCGGAGGTCTGGGCGCAACTCGTGCGCGGCGCGGGCGAGATCGACGCCGGTCGCGCCGCCGGGCATCACGACATCGGAGAACAGGAGGTCGACCCGTTGCGGGCCGCGCAGCAATTCCAGCGCGGCTGGGCCGTTCGGCGCGGCCAGGACGCGCAGCCCGGCGTCACGCAGGAGCTCGGCGGTCACTTCGCGGATGTTGGCGTCGTCCTCCACCACCAGCACGGTCGCGTCGTGGGGCAGCGGCGCCGGCTCCGGGGCGGTCTGCGCCCATTCCGGCTCGAGCACGTCGGCGACGGGAAGGTAGAGAACGACGCGCGTGCCGTGCCCGGGCGTGCTGTCCAGCGTGACGTGGCCGCCGAGCTGGCGGACGAAGCCGAACACCTGGCTGAGGCCGAGGCCGGTGCCGCGGCCGACCTCCTTGGTGGTGAAGAACGGCTCGAACGCGCGGGCGCGCACGGCGGCGTTCATGCCGACGCCGGTATCGCGGATCTCGACGGCGACGAAGCGGCCGGGCCGGGCTTCGTCGTTGCCTTCGAGGTCCGAGGCGAGCAGGACGGCGGGGTTCACGTCGATCCGGACGGCGCCGATCCGCTCGCGGTCGGCCATGGCGTCCATCACCGCGTCGCGGGCGTTGATCACCAGGTTCAGCACCGCCGCCTCGAACTGGGCGGAGTCGGCATTGGCCAGCGGCAGGCCGGGGGCGACGTCGAGCGAGAGCTCGATCTCCTCGCCGAGCGCGCGCCGGAGCAAGGTGAGGCTCTCGCGCAGCCGGGCGCCGACGTCGACCCGCTCGACTTGCAAGGTGGAGCGGCGGGAGAAGGCGAGCAGGCTCGCGGTCAGCTTGGCGCCGCGCTCGGCGGCGGCTTCGACGCCGGACAGGTACCGCGCGGTGCGCTCGTCCTCGCCGAGACGCCGACGCAGCAGGGCCAGGTTGCCGATGATCACCGTGAGCAGGTTGTTGAAGTCGTGCGCGACCCCGCCGGTGAGTTGCCCGACCGCCTCCAGGCGCTGCGAGTGGGCCAAGCGGTTCTCGATCCGCTTGCGCTCGGTCAGGTCGCGGTTGCCGGTTATGATGCGGATGACGGCGCCGCTCGCCGGGTCGCGGACCGGCACGCCGACGCTCTCGAGTTCGACGCGGCCGGCGGGGAAGGCGAGGGTGCGCTCGGCGCTGACAGGCTCGCCGAGCGGCGATCACCCGGCGGAACAGCGCGAGGACCGTGCGCGCGGTCTCCGGGACGAGCACGTCCTCCGGCGTTTTCCCGACGATATCGCGGTTGACAAGGCCGGTCATGCGCTCGGCGGCGCGGTTGATGGTCTCGTAGACGAAGCGCTCGCCCTCCACGCGGACGACCACCAGCGCGTCGGCGCTGTGCTCGAAATAGGTGCGGAACCGCTGCTCGCTTTGACGGAGCTCCTCCGTGCGGGCGGCGACCTCGGCTTCCAGCCGGGCCGCGCTCTCGCGCAAGGCGCGGACCGCTTCGTGCCGGTCGGTGACGTCCACCGTCGTGCCGATGACGCGGACCGGCCGGCCATCCTGGAACTCGCTGCGGCCGGCCGAGCGCAGCCAGCGCGCCGTGCCGCCGGGCAGCAGGATGCGGAACTCGTGCTGGAAGGCGGTCGGCTGCACCCGGGCTCGGGCGATCGTCTGGGCTACACGCTCGCGGTCCTCGGGATGGACCAGCCGCATCCAGGTCATTGCGTGCGGCGGTTCGCCGGCCGGGTCGAGGCCCCAGAGCGCGCATTGCTGCTGCGACCAAGTGCGTCGGCCGGTCTGCACGTCGGTCTCCCACACGCCGATCTCGCTCACCTCCTGGGCGAGCAGCAGGCGGCTCTCGCTCTCTTCCGCGCGCCGCAGCGCCGCGTCTCGCTCCGCGTCGCGCGCGATCAGTTTCTGGCCGGCGTCGTGAAGCGCGTGGGCCGCCGCTTCCGCTTCCAGGAGGCCGCTTGCCGCGGTCGGGTCCGGGACGAGCTGGTGCCCGAGCCGGTCGGCCTCGCGAGCGAGCGCGTTGAGCGGGCGGGCAATGTTGCGGGCGATCAGCCAGGCGAGGCCGAGGCTGAGCAGCAGCACCGCGCCGCCGCCGCCGGCGAGCGCCGCGGCGCTGCGGAACAGCGGCCCGCGCACCAGCGCCTCTGGGGCGCCGACGCCGACCAGCCACCCGGTCCGTTTGGATCGGGTGAAGCCGAACAGGATCGGGCGCCCTTTCGCGGACGGCACGGTGCCGAAACCCTCGTTCCGGCCGGACACAAGCTGCGCGACGCTGGGCGAGAGCGGCTGGCCGGTGCCGCGGCCCGTCGCCATCGTGTTCGTGACGATCCGGCCGGTCCGATCGGCGACCAGGGCATACCAGTGCTCCGGGAGCGTCTGCGGCCCGATGGTGGCGGCGATTTCCCGGACAGTGAGGACGACGATCGCATCGAAGAGCACGGCGCCGTTACGGACCACAGGCACATGCACGGCGACCTGCTCCTCGTGGGTCAGCTTGCCGGGGAACAGATCGGAGACGAGCGAGCGGCCGGTTTCGAACACTCGCCGGACGGTGCCCTGGTCCGCCAGCCGCGGCAGCGTTTGCCCTGGGGCGCGCAGCGTATCGGCGATGACCTCGGAGTCCGGCCCGACCAGCACCATGACGCCTCCGAACCCGGCGGCGAGCAGGGCGCGGGAGGCGGCGTCTTCGAACTCGGTCGGATCGCCCTTTGGAGGCGGAAGCTGGGCGAGGGCGAAGCCGACGGCCTCGGCGCGGCCGATCTGGGCGTCGAGGGCGAGCGCGACCCGGCGGGCGGTGCTCACCGCCCCGTCCTCGAGCAGCCGGGCGCTGATGGTGTAGGCGTGTTCGAGCAGCGCGCCGGCGAAGAGCAGCATGGGAAGCGTGGCCACGAGGACCAGCAGCAGCAAGCGGAACCGGATCGACGACCCTACGGCGCGCATGCGGCCAGAGTAACACTTCCCGATAGTTGAATGGCTACCCGCCCAGCGCCACCGTGATCGCCTCCGCGCGGCGCAACGGCTCAGGCTCACTCAACGGCAGACAGCACGCGGCCATCCTTCTCTTTCGCGCCGAGCTCGCGGGCCAGCAGGGCGGCGGCAGCCGGGTCGGCGGCGGTTAGCGCGCAGGCGCGCGGGCCGGCGTCGACGCGAGCGATCCGGTGGGCGCGGCAGACGATGCGCAGGCGCTGCAGCGTGAGCAGGCTTTCGGTTTCGGGCGGGAGCGGGCCGAAGCGGTCTTCGAGCTCGTCGGCGAAGGCGCGTAGCGCCGCGATATCGGTGGTTCGGGCCAGGCGCCGCAGCAGGCTGAGGCGAAGATTTTCTTCCGGCACGTAAGCGTCCGGGATGCGCCCAGCGAGCTCGACGTGGAGGTCCGGCGGCGGCGGGGCGGAGGGTTCACCGCGTTGGGCCGCGACCGCCTCGGCAAGCAGGTGCTGATAGAGTTCGGTGCCGACGGCGCGGAGGTGGCCGGCCTGCTGCTCGCCGAACAGGTCGCCGGCGCCGCGCAGGTCGAGGTCGGCGGCGCTGACCGCGACGCCAGCGCCGAGCGCGGTCAAGGTCTCCAGCGTGGAGAGGCGGTGCCGGGTGGCCGCGGTCAGGCGGTGGCCGGGCTCGGTGAGGAAGTAGGCGGTGCCGCGCCGCGCGCCGCGCCCGACCCGGCCGCGCAGCTGGTGCAGCTGCGCCAGGCCGAAGCGGTCGGCGCGGGTGACCAGGATGAGGTTGGCGCGGGGGATGTCGAGCCCGGCCTCGATGATGTCGGTGGCGAGCAGGACGTCGCCGCGTCCGGCGGCGAAGCCGAGCACGGCCTCCTCCAGGGCGTCCGGCTTCATGCGGCCATGCGCGACCACCAGACGCAGCTCCGGCGCGGCCTCCTCCAGACGGGCGCGAATGGTCTCGATGTCGGCGATGCGCGGGCAGACGACGAAGCTCTGGCCACCGCGGCGGCGCTCGCGCATCAGGGCCTCGCGGACGACCACCGGGTCCCAGGGCAGGACGAAGGTGCGGGTCGGCTGGCGGTTCTGCGGCGGGGTCGCGAGCAGGCTGACGTCGCGCAGGCCGACCAGCGCGGATTGCAGCGTGCGCGGGATCGGTGTCGCGGTCATGGCCAGGAGGTGCGGGGCCATGCCGGCGAGCTTGGCCTTGGCGGCCTCGCCGAAGCGCTGCTCCTCGTCGATCACGACCAGGCCGAGGCGGGCGAACTGCCAGCCCGGCCACGCCGTGCGTGCCGACGGTGATCCCGACCTCGCCGCGGCTGATCGCGGTGCGGAGCGCGGCCGGGACGGAGCGGATCACGCCCTCGACGCGGATGCCGGTGCGTCCGAAGCGGGCGCGGAACAGGTCCAGGTGCTGGCGGGCCAGCACGGTGGTCGGTGCGGCGATCGCGACCTGGCAGCCCGCCAGCGCGACGGCGGCGGCGGCGCGGATGGCGACCTCCGTCTTGCCGAAACCGACGTCGCCGCAGATCAGGCGGTTCATCGGGCGGCCGGCAGCGAGGTCTTCGAGCACGGCGTGAATGGCGGCGCGCTGGTCGCCGCTCAGCGGATAGGGAAAGCGGCGGGCGACCTGGGCGAACCCGTCGGCGGGCGGGCGAAGGGCGGGGGCGGTCGCTGCCTGGCGCTGGGCCGCCTGTTCGGCCAGGTGCGCCGCGGTCTCGCGCAGCTCGGCCTCGATCTCGTCGCGCTTGTGCCGCCAGGCCTCGCCGCCCAGCCGGTCGAGCGAGCCGCCGCCCTCGCCATAGCGCCAGACGCGGTCGAGCTCGTCGGTGGCGATCAGGAGCTCGACGCCGTCGGCGAATTCGAGCGCGACCCGGTCCTCGCCGTCCACCGCGCGCAGGCCGGTCAGGCGGCAGACGCCGTGCTCCAGATGCACGACGGTCTCGCCGGTGCGGGGCGCTTCGTCGCCGAGGGACAGCGCGGCGCTGGCGCGTGGGCGGAGCAACGGGCCGATCGGCAGGAGCAGGAGGCCCGGCGCGCGCAGCCCGACCGGCACGTCCGCCTGGAGGACCGCGACCCGGCCGGGCGCCGTGTCGGCCCAGCGCTCGGCGACCGACGCTTGCAGCCCGCGCTTCTCGAGGCTGCGGGCCACGCGCTCGGCGTCGGTTGGGGCGGCGATGACGATCCGGGCGTTGCCGGCGTCGCGCACGGCGGCCAGCACGTCGTCGATCCGATGCGGCGGCGGGACCTCGTCGTAGGCGCCGTTGGGCGGGCCGATCCGTTCGGGGCAGGCGGCCTCGACTTGCGCGACCGAAAGGTAAAGGCGACCCGGCTGGGGCAAGTCGCCGGCGCCACCGGTGATCCGGCCGGCCTTGGTGGCGGCCGCGTAGGCGTCGTCGATCGCCTCGCGGACGGAGCGCAGGCGTTCCGGGCACTTCCGGATCGAGATAGGCGGCGGCGCCGGGCAGGGACTCGAAGACCGGGACCAGGCGGCGCGGGAGGTTGAGCTCGGCCGGCCGGTCCCCTTCCTCCGCGTCCGGCTCCAGACGGGCCTCGGCCTCCTCGATCTCCTCGGCGCCGAGCGGGAATTCGATCGCAGGCCGGAGCACCAGGCCGGGCAACGTCTCCGTGCTGCGGAGCGTGACGGGGTCGTAGCACGCGATTTCGGCGATGCGGCCGTCCTCGATGGTCAGGCGGGCGGGTGCATCTTCGCCGGCGGGGAAGACGTCGATGACCTGGCCGCGCAGGGCGACCTCGCCGGGCTCGTCGACCCGCTCGCTCCCAGTGATAGCCGCGCTCGGCCAGCGCGGCGCGGAACGCGTCCTCGTCGAGCGCGTCGCCGGGCTGGAGCCGCAGGTCGGCTTCGCGCCAGGCGTCTCGTGGGCGCACGCGCTGCAGGACCGCGGCGGCGCTGGTCAGGAGCAGGCGGGGCGAGGTGGCGGGTTGAGCGAGGCGGGAGAGCGCCTTGACCCGGCGGCCGATCACGGCTGCAGACGGGGCGACGAGGTCGTAGGGCAGCACGTCCCAGGGCGGCAGTGTGAGGACCTCGACGCCGTCGGCGAAGGCGGCGGCGAGCCCGGCGACGCGCTCGAGCCGGCCCGCGCCGCGCAGGATGGCCAGAAGCGCGCCGCGATCCGCTGCCTGCTGGAGAAGGTGGAGCGCGAGTGCGGATTCGGAGGGGGTGGACGGCATGGAGCAGCATCAACCCCGAGCCGATGCCGCGGTTCCGGGCACGGTTGCGCGCGGCGCGGCCTGCACTAGGTTGCAACGCATGCAGTTGAAGTACTTACAAAGAGCCTGGCTGCGCGGGGCGCTCGCGGCCGGGGCGGCGATGCAGCGGCCGATCGCGGCGCACGGGCTGACGATGGATCCGATGATGTCCGTGCTGGTCCGGTTCGCGAACGGGTCGCGGCGGGGTCGGGAAGCTCGACCTTGCCGCCTTGCGGGCGCACTACGCGGCCGCACCGGCGGTGACCGGGCTGCGCCGGGATCGGTCGGTGCGGGTGCGTGCGGTGGAGGTCGGCGGACGGCCGGGCCGGCGGTACGAGCCCAGAGGGCGGCCGATCGGGACGATGCTCTACCTGCACGGGGGCGGCTTCATCCTGGGCAGCCTGGACACGCATGACGGGCTGTGCCGGCGGCTGGCGGCGCGCGCCGGGCTGGTGGTGGTCGCGGTCGATTACCGGCTGGCGCCGGAGCATCCGTTCCCGTCGGCTTATGAGGACGCGGTCGCGGCATGGGCGGCGGTGCGGGCGAGCGGGCCCGGTCCGTGGCTGATCGGCGGCGACAGCGCGGGCGCGAACCTGGCCGCGGTGCAGGCCATAGATGGCTCGGCGCGGCTGCAGGTGCTGCTCTATCCGGTGGTGGACATGCTGCACCAGGACGGGCTGTACCCCAGCATCACCGAGTTCTGGGACGGGTACCTGCTCACCGGCGAGGGGATGCGGCAATGCGCGGACATGCTGGTGGCGGACGGGCAGGACCGGGCTGATCCGCGGCTGTCGCCGATCCGGGCGGAGCTGGGACGGGCCTCGCCGGCGCTGGTGGTCACGGCGGGGTTCGATCCGCTGCGCGATCAGGGGCGGGCCTACGCGGTGGCGTTGCAGAAGGCGGGGGTGCGCGCCCACTTGCTGGAGGAATGCCGGCTGCCGCACGGGTTCGCCGACTTCGCCGGGGTGGTCCCGGCGGCGCGGCGCGCCGTGGATCGGGTCGCCGACGTGATCCGGGCGGAGCTGGAGGGAGATGGGACGTGATGGGGCGACGTGATCCGGTGGTGCTGGCCTGGGGCGTGCGCCGATCCGGGCGGAGCTGGGACGGGCCTCGCCGGCGCTGGTGGTCACGGCGGGGTTCGATCCGCTGCGCGATCAGGGGCGGGCCTACGCGGTGGCGTTGCAGAAGGCGGGGGTGCGCGCCCACTTGCTGGAGGAATGCCGGCTGCCGCATGGGTTCGCCGACTTCGCCGGGGTGGTCCCGGCGGCGCGGCGCGCCGTGGATCGGGTCGCCGACGTGATCCGGGCGGAGCTGGAGGGAGATGGGGCGTGATGGGGCGACGTGATCCGGTGGTGCTGGCCTGGGGCGTGGGACTTGGGCTGGCGGTGCTCGCCTATGCCATAGGGCCGCGCTACTTCCTGTTCCGGTTGACCGACTGGTTCCACTTCGCGGGCTGGCGGCTCGGCGAGATGATCCAGGATCTGTCGGACGTGGCGCTCGACCTGGTGCGGGCGCTGGCGATCGGGCTGTTCGCGACGTTCGTGGTGCTGGCGCTGGCGGTCATGCGGCGGGGCGGGCGGTCACGGGCCGCGCTGGTGGTGGTGACGGTGCTGTTCCTGCTGCTGATCGGACCGACGGATCAGGTGACGGAGAGCAACGGGCGCTGGGCGGCGGCGCTGGCGGTGTCCGGGGTGGCGGCGCTGGTGATGACGAACCGGCTGCGGCAGACCGCGCTGGTGCCGCGGTATTAGGCGTCGTCCGCGAGCAGGTCCTCGATCCTGACCCGCAGCGCCTTGGCCAGCTTGGAGTAAGTGCCGAGCTGAGGCCGCGCTAGCCGTGCTCGGCCTGGGCGAGGTGGGATTGCGTCAGGCCGGCCTGTGCGGGGAGCTTGGTTTGGGTGAGGCCGCGGTGCTTGCGCCAGATTTGCAGCGGCGAGGCGGCTCGCAGGTAGGCGTCGACCTCGCCTCGGACAGCGTCTCCATCTTGCCACGGGCGACTTGGGCGCTGGCGACCGCCGCGTCGCGTAGCTCGATCAAGTCTTCGTAGTCCTGCTGGCTGAGGGTCACCGTGTCGCCCATCGCCGACGAGTTGGGTCACGTTGTTGGCGTGCGCGCCGGTCGCGGCATACTCAGCTCACAGTGATTATTGCTGCAAGCCATATCGTGGGTCAGGTCAGCGGTTGAGCAAGCCCACGATCATGTCGATGCCCTGGGCGTGCCAGCGCTGGACCGCCTTGTGGTCGGCGCCGATCGCGGTGCCGAGGCGGCGCCAGCTGTACAGGTAGCGGCCGGTCATCGGGTGGACGAGGCTGCGGGCGCCCACGACCCGGCGCAGCACGTATTTGTCCTCCGGAATGCGCGAGATCCAGCGATAGGCTTGGTCCATACGGGTGATGTGGGCGGCACTCGGGACGGCGGGGCGCAGCCGGGTGCGCGCGGGCGCGTAGCTCTCTCGGACGTCGCGGATCCATTCCAGGCCGCTCTGCACGAGGCGGGTGCTCGGTCCGGAGTTGGGCAGCGCGAGCAAGGTCGCGCCGGCCTCCTCGAGCCGCGCGATCACCCAATCGGCGGTCGCCGGCTCGCCATCGGGCGTGTGCGGGTTAACCGCCTCAGCGGTGATCAATTGGCAAACACCGGGTACGGATACTGAGCGTGATCGAGAACGGTGCCGTCGGTGATGGCGCCCCAGCTGATCGGGTGGCCGGCTGGCAAGGCGGGGCGATCGTTCTGCCCCGGCCGTCCACGCACGACGTAGATGACCGCGCGCTGGCGGGAGATGTCGGCCGCGAAAGCTTCGTCTGGCGTGGAGCGCACGGACTATGTTCCCGTTCTGTTCGTGTCGGTAAGCTAGTTTTCCTATTCCGAGCGGTCAAGCGTTAAGAGGTTGCCTTTGTTCGCGTCAGCGTTGTGGCGCGTGCTGCCGACGCAACCGGCAACAAGGGCGCGAGTTCTGCGTTGCGCTGGCGACCTCGAAGGAGGGCGACGTGGACGCGCAAATGCCAGAGCCGGTGCCGCGGCCGGGTCCGATCCCGGTGGACGATCCGGCGCCGAACGAGTGGCCGCCGTTGGACGAGCCGCCGCCGGAAGGCGAAACGGTGCCGGACGGCCCTCCCGTGCGGCTCTGAGGCTTGTTCGCGGATCGGGACACGGGCAGGGTGAGGCGCCACCGCCGGGACCGCGCAATGTCACGCCTCGTCGCCACCCTGCTTGCTTCCGCCGCCTTGGCCGGCTGCGCTGGCGGGCCGCCGCAGGGGAGAACCCCGTACCAGCCGACGCCGGACATGGCGAAGGTGCTGCAGGAGCGGATGGACATGCACGCCAAGGCGCCGGAGGACCTCGACATCGGCGAGGCGCGCGACGTGCCGACGGTGACGGAGGCGGCGCATGCGATCCCGAACGTGGCCGGGCTGCCGGCGCGGACGATCGAGGTGAAGCAGCTCAGCGACCTGATCGCGAGCGGGCCCACCCAGAAGCTGGAGGCGTTCCTCTATCGGCCGGCGCTGGCCAAGGACACGCCGGCGATCATCTTCTTTTCCGGCTGGACCTGGGCGAGCGGGAGCCCGGAGGAAGCGGACGAGACCGCGCGGCAGCTGGCGGCGCGGACCGGGTGGGTGGTCGTGAGCTTGCAGACGCGGCTCGCGCCGGAGGCGAAGTTTCCGGGCGAGCACGATGACGCGATGGCGCTCTATCAGTGGGCGCGCGCGCAGCTGCGGAGCTGGGGCGCCGACCCGACCCGGGTGGTGCTGGCGGGCGAAGGGCCGGGCGCGAACCTGGCGCTGTCGACGGCGCTGGAGGCGCGGAACCAGCGCGTGCCGGTGCCGGATTACCTGCTGCTGATGACGCCGTGGGCCGGGACGTCGACGAGCACGCCGAGCATGTCGGAGAACAGCGGAAGCCGGCCGCTGAGCCGGGCGACGGTGCGCTGGGCGCAGCGGCTCTATGCGCGCGGCAACCTGGACGATCCGCGGATCGACCTGGCGGACCGGAGCGACTTTGCCGGCATGCCGCCGACCACGATCGTGCTGGCCGACATCGACCCGCTGCGCTCGAGCGGAGAGGTGCTGGGCGAGCGGATGCGGGCCGCCGGGGTGGCGACCGACATGCGGCTGTATCGGGGCGTGACGTACGGGTTCTTCGGCCTGGGCGCCTACGTGCCGACGGCGGCGACGGCGGAGGACGACGTTGCCGCGGAGATGCGGCGGGCGTTCGCGCGGCTCGAGTTGCCGGCCCCGCTCAGTAGGTCGCGCGCCCGCCGGTGATGTCGAACACGGCGCCGGTGCTGAAGGCGCAGTCCTCGGTCGCGAGCCAGCAGGCGAGCGCCGCCACTTCCTCTACCAGGACGAAGCGGCCCATCGGGATCTTGGACAGCATGTAGTCGATCTGCGACTGGGCTCATCTGGTTGAAGATGTCGGTCTTGGCGGCGGCGGGGGTGACGCAGTTGACCAGCACGCCGGTGCCGGCAAGCTCCTTGCCGAGCGACTTGGTGAGCGCGATCAGCCCGGCCTTGCTGGCGCTGTAGTGGCTGGCGTTCGGGTTGCCCTCCTTGCCGGCGACGGAGGCGATGTTGACGACCCGGCCGTAGCCGCGGTCCTTCATGTGCGGGAGCGACCGCGGCGCTGACGAGGTAGGGGCCGATGAGGTTGACCTCGATCACCCGGCGCCATTCGGCGGGCGGCAGTTCCCAGGTGGGCGCGTTGCCGCCGGTGATGCCGGCATTGTTGACCAGGATGTCGATGTGGCCGTGGCGCTCGAGCGTGGCCGCGGTGGCGGCGCGCACGGCGTCCTCGTCGGTCTGGTCGACCTCGTGCGCGCTCGACCCGGCGCCGAGCGCGGCGGCCGCCGCGTCCGCTTCCGCCGGGTCCCGATCCCAGATGGCGACGCTGGCGCCGGAGGCGGTCATGCGCTCGGCGATGGCGCGGCCGATCCCGCGCGCGCCACCGGTGACGACGGCCACGCGGCTTTGGAGGTCGAGTTGGTTCATGGCGTTCTCCCGAGGCTTTTCCTCGCGTTATCTTCGTCGCGAGAGGGCGGCGGCGCCAAGAGTGCCCAGGCAGAACAGCAGGGCGAGGAGCGCGAATGGGAATGGACAGCCGTACGCCGAGCGGATCGTAGGCGAAGTCGACCGAAGAGGTGCCGGCCGGCAAGTTCGACGCCCTGGAACGTGTCGTCGAGCGGGACGATCGTCGGCGGGCGCGCCGTTCACGCGTGCGGTCCAGCCGTGCATGAAGAGCTCGAGGCGAAGCAGGCGGGAGGGCGCCGGGCACTGGGCGGCGATGCGATCCCAGCCGCGCGCCTCGACTTGGCAGCCGGGCGCGCTGGCATAGGGCTCGGGCGCCTGGGATCTCGAAGACCGAGTTGGTCGGCGTTTCCAGGACCGATGGGCGACGTCGAGGCGCCGATCAGGTCGAGTTCGGGCACAGAGCCCGGAGGCGCGTCGGGGCCGGCGAGCGTGGCCGTGCCGGGCAGTGGCTGAGTCTGGTCCATAGTGCGACGGGACGGGTCCCGCCTTCCTCCGCGATCGGAGACCCGGTATGCGCTCTCGCCGGCCAGCTCGATGGGCGTATCGAACATGATCCGAAGCGGGCTGTCGTCTTTCGCGCCGAGGAGCGGTGCGGACGCTTCCCGGCAGCGATCGGCCTGGCATAGCCGCACGCGGAGGGTCCCATCCGAGGCGCCGGCGTAGGTCCCGATCGTGATCAGGATGCCGCTGACGGACATCGTCTCGGGAGGGCGGGCGATGTCCACGGCGACGCTTTGTCCGGCCGACAGCGGCAGGGGCGTCGGCGCGCCGACAGCCGGGTAGGCCGGACGGACGAGGATGTCGCGGTCGGTCAGGTAGTAGCGGACGCCGGCGGCGGCATAGGCCTGGAGGTGGCGCGCGAACAGTCGCGCGGGGCCGGTCGGGATCGTGTGGGCTTCGTCTGTGCGCCGGGGACGGAACATGAGCGGGTTGGCGACCGGGTCGAGGGCGGCGCGGACGAAGGCGACGGTTCGGGTCGGGACGGGCAGATCGTCATAGTTGAGGGCGGGGATGCCGAAGGCCGAGCCAAAGTTCGGGCTGAGGCCGACGCCGGAGGCGATGGCCAGGCGCTGCTGCCCGAGGTTGCCGGCGAGGAAGTCGATCAGCTTGCGGTCGAGACGTCCCGCGGTCGGGTCGGAGGCGAACGGGAGCATGAAGGCGAGGATGGCCTCGGCCACGGCGAGACCGGCGAGGACACGCGCTGGCGCACGGCTGAAGCGGACGGCGAAACCGAACGCGATGGTGAGGAGGGCGGCGATGGTGAGCGAGCCGACGAGGAAGATGCGCTGGCCATGCGCGCCTGCGACAGGCGTTTGCAGGATCGGCCATGCGGCCCAGAGCGCGGCGGCGAACAGGGCGATGAAACGCGGCGACGGCGATGGTCCCGGCGCGCCGGCGCGCGGCTGGGGCGAGCATGGGCAGGCGATCGATGGCGCAGGCGCTGAGGACGACGCCGCAGAAGATCCAGCCGGCGTTCAGGTAGCGGGAATAGGCCGCGATGCTCACGAGCGGCAGCGCGGTGAAGGTGCGGTGGATAAGCGGCAGGCCGTGGCTGGCGCCGACGCAGATGACGATCCAGGCCGCGAGGAGCCAGCAGATGGGCCGCCGCCAGGTGCAGGCAAGTCCCGCCGCGCCGAGCAGGACCGGCATGACGCCGAGATAGCCGCCGATGCGCGCCCCAGATGCGGGCGATCGTCTCCTGCGGCGCGGCGAAGATGGGTCCGTATATATAGGGCGTGAGGTAAAGGATGAGGCCTTCCGGCGGGAGAACGGCGTCGCGGAAGCCTGCGGCCGCGTGCGTCGCCGACCTCGGCCTCGGGCAGGTAATCGGCGAAGGCGATGAGCAGGGGCGCCGAGATCAGGGCGCGAGGGCAGCCAGGAGCAGCAGGTCGCCGAGAAATCGCGGCGCCTGCCGCGCAGGGAGCGCGGCGGTGCGTGAAGCGGCCCAAGCGAGCAGAAGCAGGCTGTAGAAGAAGACGACCTCGGGAAAGCCGGCATAGAGCGCCAAGGCGGCGGCGAGCGCGCCGGTGGCGATGACGGGAAGGCGCCGTCAGAACGGCTGGCCGGCAGGAGGCCGCGACGAAGAGGCTTTCGATGGCGAGGAACAGCCAGGGAAGGAAGGCGACCGGG
This sequence comes from uncultured Alphaproteobacteria bacterium, assembly GCA_963708585.1. GTDB lineage: Bacteria > Pseudomonadota > Alphaproteobacteria > Acetobacterales > Acetobacteraceae > JAVVHH01. The sequence goes on from CAVPSW010000005.1 coordinate 353,737, forward strand.
TTGAAGATCGCGTTGCGGAGCCAGGCGAAGACGCCGTTGAACTCGAAGAGCAGGCCGCCGGCCAGCGCGGCCGTGAGACCGAGGCCGAAGCGGCGGAGGAACAGCGCGGTCCCGATGCCGGCGACAGCCTGCAGCAGGGCATGCTCGATCGCCTGGCCGTGCGGCAGCAGCAGGAGCAGGGTCGGCGGGAACAGCGCGGCCGACTGCATCTCGCCGAGCAAGGGTGCGCCGAGTCCTTCGTAGTGGTTCCAAAGCGGGAGCGGCCCGACAGGAGGTCGTGGGCGGCGCGCACGCCGAGGGCGAAGGAGGTGAAGCCGGCATTCGGGTCGATGGTGCCCGAAGCCCGGCAGCCGAGCTGACCGTAGAGTCGAAGGCGAGCCCGCTGAAGAGGATTGCCGGGTCCGTGACGAACGGGCCGAAAGCGGCCCAGGCTGCGACCAGGAGCGGCGGCAGGACAAGCAGGCCCAGCCCGCGGCCCATGGTGGCGCTTGGCGTCGATCCCATGATTGCGGCCGTTTTAGCAAAGGATTGCGGGGCGGCAATGGACCTTGCCTTTCCCGCTCGCATCCGCCATATGCGGCGCGCCCGCGACTCTGTCGCGGGTAATTCGCACGCGGGGCGCCTTTCCGGGGAGTTCTCCGGTTCCGGTGCCGCAAGGCCTGGCCCCGCGGAGGTCAAACCGGAAGCTGGAAAGGATGCGCCGCAATGGCGATGCCTGATTTCACCCTACGTCAACTGCTCGAGGCCGGCGTTCACTTCGGCCACCACACCCGCCGCTGGAACCCGCGCATGTCGCCGTACATCTTCGGCGTGCGCAACCAGGTGCACATCATCGACCTGCAGCAGACCGTCCCGATGCTGGACCGGGCGCTGCGCGCGGTGCGGGACGTGACCGCGGCGGGCGGGCGCGTGCTGTTCGTCGGCACCAAGCGGGCGGCGGCGGAATACGTGGCGGAAGCGGCCAAGCGCTGCGGCCAGTATTACGTGAACCATCGCTGGCTCGGCGGCATGCTGACCAACTGGAAGACGATCACCGGCAGCATCAAGCGGCTGCGCCAGATCGACGAGATGCTGGCCGGCGACATCCAGGGCCTGACCAAGAAGGAGGTGCTGGACATCACGCGCGACCGCGAGAAGCTGGAGCGCGCGCTGGGCGGCATCAAGGATATGGGCGGGCTGCCGGACATCCTGTTCGTGATCGACACCAACAAGGAGAAGCTGGCCGTCGAGGAGGCGACCAAGCTCGGGATCCCGGTGGTGGCGGTGCTGGACAGCAACTCGGACCCGACCGGCGTGACTTACCCGATCCCCGGCAACGACGACGCGATCCGCGCCATCACGCTCTACTGCGACCTGATCGCGGGCGCGGTGCTGGACGGGATCAGCGCCGAGATGGTGGCGTCCGGGCGCGACCTCGGCGCGGCCGAGGAACTGCCGCCGGAGGCGCTGCCGTGCTGCCGGTGCCGGAGGCGGACGGCGCGGCGGAGCACGCGGCCGCCTAACCCCGCTCGATCGACCTGGGAGCAGAAAAGATGGCCGAGATCACGGCGGCGATGGTGCGTGACCTGCGCGAGAAGACCGGCGCGGGCATGATGGACTGCAAGCGCGCTCTGACGGAGAGCGGCGGCGACATGGAGGCCGCCGTCGACTGGCTGCGCAAGAAGGGGCTCGCGGCGGCGGCCAAGAAGAGCGGCCGGGTCGCGGCCGAGGGGTTGGTCGGCGTGGCCAGTGCGCCGGGCAAGGCGGCGATGGTCGAGGTCAATGCCGAGACCGACTTCGTCGCCCGCAACGAGGCGTTCCAGGCCTTCGTCGAGACGGTGGCGACGGTGGCGCTCGAGGTCGGCGACGACGTCGAGGCGATCAAGGCCGCGCCGTATCCGGGCGGCAGCCGGACAGTGGGTGAGGAGCTGACCCAGCTCGTGGCCACGATCGGCGAGAACATGACGCTGCGCCGGGCGAAGGTGATGTCGGTCGGGCAGGGCGTGGTCGCGACCTATGTGCACAACACGCTGCGGCCGGGCTTGGGCAAGATCGGCGTGCTGGTCGCGGTCGAGAGCAGCGGGAGCGAGCTGGACGCGCTGGAGACGCTTGGCCGGCAGGTCGGCATGCATGTCGCGGCGACGCGGCCGGAGTCGCTGGACGTCAGCGGCGTCGACCCGGCCGCGCTGGAGCGCGAGAAGGCGGTGCTGACCGATCAGGCGCGCGCGTCGGGCAAGCCGGACAACATCATCGAGAAGATGGTGACCGGGCGGATCCAGAAATACTACGAGGAGGTCGTCCTGCTCGAGCAGGTCTGGGTGCATGACGGCGAGAGCCGGGTGAAGGCGGTGGTCAAGAAGGCCGGCGCCACGCTCACCGGGTTCGCCCGGTTCACGCTGGGCGAGGGCATCGAAAAGGAGGGCGACGACTTCGCCGCCGAGGTGGCCAAGGCGGCCGGTCTGCCCAAGCCGCCGACCGACGGCGCGTCGGCCCCCGCGCCCTAACACGCTTGTGACGGGTGGTCCGCCGCTCTAGGTTGCGCCACCCGTCACGGCCCAAAGGAAACCATGCCAGTCCAGCCGGCCTACAAGCGCGTCCTGCTGAAGGTGTCCGGCGAGGCGTTGATGGGACGCAACGAGTATGGTCTCGATCGTGAGACGTTGTCACGCATTTCCGAAGATGTGGCGGAAGTCGTCGAACTCCGGCGTCCAGGTCTGCCTCGTGGTCGGCGGCGGCAACATCTTCCGCGGGGTCTCGGGCGCGGCGGCCGGCATGGACCGGGCTTCGGCCGACTACATGGGCATGCTGGCCACGGTGATGAACGCGCTGGGGCTGCAGAGCGTGATGGAGCGGCACGGGGTGCAGACGCGGGTGCAGTCGGCGATCCCGATGAGCTCGGTGTGCGAGCCGTATATCCGGCGCCGGGCGGAGCGGCACATGGAGAAGGGGCGGGTGGTGATCTTTGCCGCCGGGACCGGCAACCCGTTCTTCACCACGGACACGGCCGCGGCGCTGCGCGCGGCGGAGATGAATTGCGACGCGTTGCTGAAGGGCACGCAGGTGGACGGCGTCTACACGGCCGACCCGCGCAAGGATCCGGCGGCCTCGCGCTACGAGGAGCTGACCTATCACGACGTGCTGGCGCGCGACCTCGCCGTGATGGACGCGGCGGCGATCAGCGTCGCGCGCGAGAACGGGCTGCCGATCATCGTGTTTGACATTCACGCGCCCGGGTCCTTTGCCGCCGTGATGCGGGGCGAAGGCCGGTTCACCACCATTATCGAGCCGCATTAGGAGGCACCGTGCCTGCGGACCTGAACGCCCTGAAGCAAGACCTGACCCGCCGGATGGATGGCGCGCTCGAGACGTTGCGGCGCGAGTTCGGCGGCCTGCGGACCGGGCGGGCGAGCCCGGCGCTGCTCGAGCCGGTCAAGGTGGAGGCCTACGGGACGGAGGTGCCGATCACCCAGGTGGGCACGATCGGCGTGCCGGAGCCGCGGATGATCACGGTGCAGGTTTGGGACCGGTCGCTGGTCGGCGCGGTGGAGCGGGCGATCCGCGACAGCGGACTCGGCCTCAATCCGGGGGCGGACGGGCAGCTCGTCCGCGTGCCGATCCCGCAGCTGACCGCCGAGCGGCGTGCGGAGCTGGCCAAGGCGGCGGGGCGCTACGCCGAAGGCGCGCGGGTCGCGGTGCGCGGGGTGCGCCGCGACGGGATGGACCAAATCAAAGCGCTCGAGAAGAAGCACGAGATCGGCGAGGACAACATGAAGGACTGGTCCGATGAGGTGCAGAAGCTGACCGACGCCTACATCAAGCGGGTCGACGACGCCTTGGCGGAAAAGGACAAGGAGATTCGGCAGGTCTGACCCGGTGAGCAGCCCCAACGCCGCGCAGGTCATCGCGCGCGCCGGGTCGGGCGCGGCGGCGCCGGAGCACGTTGCGATCATCATGGACGGCAACGGCCGCTGGGCGCGCGCCCGCGGGCTGCCGCGCGCGGCGGGGCATCGCGCCGGGGCGCAGGCGGTGCGCCGGACGATCGAGGCGGCGATCGCGTGCGGCGTCAATTGGCTGACGCTCTATGCGTTCAGCAGCGAGAACTGGCGCCGCCCGCCGGAGGAGGTGCTCGACCTGACCGGCCTGCTGCGCCACTACCTGCGCCAGGAGCTGGCGGAGATGGCGCGCGAGGGCGTGCGGCTGCGGGTGATCGGCAACCGCCAGCGGTTCGACTCCGACCTTCAGACGGAGCTGCTGCGGGCGGAGAACACGACGCGGGGGAACTCGCGGCTCAACCTCAACATCGCGCTGTCCTACGGTGCGCGGGACGAGATCGTGGCGGCGGCGCGCGCGGCCATGGCGGCGGCCGAGGCCGGCGAGCTTCGACCGGGCGACTTGGACGAGGCGCGGTTCGGGCAGTTCCTGTTCACCGGCGGCATGCCCGATCCGGACATGGTGATCCGCACCTCGGGCGAGCGGCGGCTGTCCAATTTCCTGCTCTGGCAGTGCGCCTATGCGGAGCTCGTGTTCCTCGACGTGTTGTGGCCCGATTTCTGCCGCGCCGATTTCGAGTTCGCGCTCGCCGAGTTCTCCCGCCGCGAACGGCGGTTTGGTGGGTGAGGGCGCGTCACGCTGGAGCGACCTCAGTCAGCGCATCGTCTCCGCGCTCGTACTGGCGCCGGTGGCTCTGCTGTGCATCTGGTTCGGGGCGGCGTGGTTTGCGGCGCTGATCCTGCTCGCGGGCGCGGGGCTGTCGGGCGAGTGGTCGATGCTGTGTGGCGCTCGGCCGTCGCAGCCGCCGGGCTTGTTCGTGCCGGCGCTGGTGGTTGCGGGCGGGGCTCTGGCGGCGATCGGACAGCCGGCGGCGGCCGCCGGGCTGTTGGGAGCCGGCCTGCTTGCGCTTTGGCTGCTGTCGGGGCGGGCAACGCTGTCGGCGGGCGTGGTCTATGTCGGGCTGGCGGCGGTGGCCATCATCTGGCTGCGCGGTGGGGACAGCGTGGCCGGGCGGCTGAACGTGCTGTTCGTGGTGGTCGTGGTGTGGGCGAGCGACATCGGCGCCTATGCGGTGGGGCGGACGCTGCGCGGTCCCAAGCTGGCGCCGGCGCTCTCGCCGGGAAAGACCTGGTCCGGCGCGGTCGGGGGCTTGCTGGCGGCGGCGGTGGCGGGGCAGGGCGCGGCGTCGGTGCTGACGGGTGCCGGGCCGGGCGCGCCGGCGGCGCTGGCGGTGCTGCTCGGACTTGCGGCGCAGGCGGGGGACTTGCTGGAGAGCGGGGTAAAGAGGCATTTCGGAGTCAAGGACTCGGGACGTTTGATCCCGGGCCATGGCGGGTTGCTTGACCGCCTCGACGGGCTGCTGCTTGCGGCCCCCGTGGCGGCGCTCGTCATGCTGGTGAGCCGGGGGGATTACTTGTGGCAGTAGTGAGTCGAACGGTCAGCGTGTTGGGCAGCACCGGCAGCGTGGGCACCAGCACCGTCGACCTTTTGCTCGCCAACCCAGAGCGGTTCCGGGTCCGGGCGCTCGCCGGCGGGCGCAACGCCAAGCTGCTGGCCGAACAGGCGCGCCGGCTGGGCGCAGAGGTGGCGGTCATCGCCGACCCGGCGGGTTTGTCGGAGCTGCGCTCGCTGCTGGACGGGGACCGGGATCGAGACCGCGTCGGGGCCGGAGGCGGTGGCGGACGCTGCCGCGCTCTCGGTCGACTGGACCATGGCGGCGATCACTGGCGCGGCCGGGCTGCCGAGCACGCTCGCGGCGATCTCGCGGGGTGGCGCGGTGGCGCTGGCCAACAAGGAGGCGCTGGTCTGCGCCGGCGAGGTGATGCTGCGCGCGGTGCGCGAGGCCGGGGCGACGCTGCTGCCGGTCAACTCCGAGCACAACGCGATCTTCCAGGCGATGGCGGAGGGCAACGGCGAGGCGGTGGAGCGGATCGTGCTGACCGCGTCCGGGGGCCCGTTCCGCGCCGCGAGCGCGGAGGAGATGGCGCGCGCAACCCCGGAGGCGGCGCTGCGGCATCCGACCTGGTCCATGGGCGCCAAGATCACGATCAATTCCGCGACGATGTTCAACAAAGGTCTCGAGCTGATCGAGGCGGCGCGGCTGTTTGCCCTCGAGGAGGACCGGATCGGCGTGCTGGTGCACCCGCAATCGGTCGTGCACGGGATCGTCCACTACCGGGACGGGAGCATGCTGGCGCAGCTCGGCGCGCCGGACATGCGGATTCCGATCGCCCACGCGCTCGCCTGGCCGGAGCGCATTGCCACCGCCTCGCCCCGACTGGATCTGGCGGCGATGGGCCGGCTGGAGTTCTTCGAGCCGGACCCGACGCGGTTTCCCGCGCTGCGGCTGTGCCGCGATGCCTTGCGGGCAGGCGGCGGCGCGCCCACCATCTTGTCGGCGGCGAATGAAGTCGCGGTCGAAGCCTTCTTGCGGCGGCGGCTCGGCTTCATGGAAATCGCGAGCCTGGTCGAGGCGGTTCTGGACCGGCTCGGCAGCCCGGTTGCCGACACGCTGGAGGCCGTGCTGGAGTTGGACGCGTCGGCGCGGCGCGTCGCCGAGGGAATTGCGGCCGCGCAGGCCGCGTAGAGCAGGGACCGGAATGCACCTTCCCGATTTCGTCACGCAACGTGGGCGCCTTCCTGGTGGTGCTGGGCGTGCTCGTGTTCGTGCACGAACTCGGCCACTACCTGGCGGCGCGCTGGCGCGGCGTGCATGTAGAGACGTTCTCCATCGGCTTTGGTCGGGCGCTGCTGCGCTGGACCGACCGGGTCGGGACGGTATGGAAGCTCGCTTGGATCCCGCTCGGGGGCTACGTCAAGCTCCACGGCCAGGAGCGGCCGGAGGACGTGTCGGACGAGGTCCGGGCGGCCTGGATTCCGGGCCGGACCTTCCACGGGAAGCCGGTGGTGTCGCGGGCGATCGTGGTGGCGGCCGGGCCGGCGGCGAACTTCATCCTCGCCGCGGTCCTGTTCGCGGCGCTGTTCGCGACCGCGGGGCGGCCGATCAGCGTGCCGGTGATCGGCGAGGTGATGGCGGACAGCGCGGCCGCGCGCGGCGGGCTCCTGGCCGGCGACCGGGTGACGGCGATCGACGACGCCAAGGTATCGCGGTTCGAGGACCTGCAGCGGATCGTGGCAGGCGCGCCAGATCAGACGCTGGCGATCAAGGTGCTGCGGGACGGGCAATCGCAAACGCTCGAGGTCCACACGGCGGCGCGGGATGGCGCGCTCGGCCGAAAAATGGGCGTGCTCGGGGTGAAGGGCGGCGTGGCCGAGTTCAGACGGCTCCCTCCGGGTCAGGCGCTGGTCGCGGGCCTGCAGCAGACCTGGGACGTGACGGTGCAGACGGTGCAGGGTCTCGGGCAGATGCTGTCGGGCGCGCGGAGCGCCGACGAGCTGAGCGGGCCGCTCGGGATCGCGCAGCTCTCCGGTCAGGTTGCGTCGCTCGGGATCGCGAGCCTGCTCAGCTTCATCGCGGTGCTGTCGGTCAACCTGGGGCTGATCAACCTGTTCCCGATCCCGATCCTGGATGGCGGCCACCTGATCCTCTACTTGCTGGAGGCCTTGCGGGGTCGGCCGCTGCCGCAACGGCTGCAGGAGATCGGCTTTCGCGCCGGATTCGCCGTGCTGGCCGGGCTGTTCGTGTTCGCGACCTGGAACGACCTGTCCCATCTCGGCCTGTTCCACTGGGTGCGCGGCTAGGCCGGCTTTCGGCGCTGTTGCTCCGATCGACGGCGACGCTTAGAAGCGAGCGCTCGGGGCGGACCGGTCCGGCTCGCACGGACCCGCCCCTCGCCTGGAGGTATCGCCGATTGCCCACGCTGCGCGCCAAGCTGATGGCCACAGTCTGCCTGTTGCCGGCGTTCCTCCCTGCGTTCGCGTATGGCCAACCGCGCGCGCCGCGATCGGCGCGGCCGGTGGCGGCCACGGCGGGCGGCGCCATCGGTGCGATCAAGGTCGAGGGCAACCAGCGGATCGAGGACAGCACCATCCGCTCCTACATGCTGGTGCAGCCCGGGGACCCGTTCGATCCGGACCGGATCGACCGCAGCCTGAAGAGCCTGTTCGCGACCGGGCTGTTCCAGGACGTCACGCTGCAGCGGCAGGGCAATACGCTCGTGGTGCACGTGGTGGAGAACCCGATCGTCAATCGCATCGCGTTCGAGGGGAACCGCAAGCTGACGGATGACCAGCTCCGGGCGGCGGTGCAGTTGCGTCCGCGCGCGGTGTTCACGCCGCAGCTTGCGCAGGCGGACCGGCAGCGGATCCTGAACGCCTACGCGAAGGCCGGGCGCTACGCGGCGACGGTCGACCCGCGGATCATCCGGCTCGACCAGAACCGCGTGGACGTGGTGTTCGAGATCAACGAGGGGGCGACGACGCTGGTCAGCCGGATCGCGTTCGTCGGCAATCACGCCTTCAGCGAGGGCCGGCTCCGCGACGTCATCGCCAGCCGCGAGGAGGCGTTCTGGCGGTTCCTGTCCAACAGCGACGAATACGACCCGGAGCGGGTCAACTTCGACAAGGAGCTGCTGCGCCGATTTTACTTGAAGAACGGCTATGCCGATTTCGAGGTCAAGAGCGCGACGGCGGAGTTGGCGCCGGACCGGTCGGCCTTCCTGCTGACGTTCGTCATCAGCGAGGGCGAGAAGTATAGGATCGGCAAGGTCGACATCGACAACAAGCTGCGCAACCTCGACACGGCCACGCTGCGTCCGCTGGTCGGGATCGAGCCCGGCGACACGTATGATGGCGACGCGGTGGAGAAGACCGCGCAGGCGCTGCAGGACGCGATCCAGCAGCGCGGCTACGCCTTCGTCGAGGTGAAGCCGCGCATCGCGCGCGACCGGGCCAAGCACACGGTCGACCTGGTGTTCGACATCGCCCAGGGCCCGCGCGTGTATGTCGAGCGGATCGACATTTCCGGCAACACGCGAACCAAGGACAAGGTGATCCGCCGCGAGTTCCACATTGCCGAGGGGGACCCGTTCAACGCGACGGAGGTGCGCCAGGCGCGGCAGCGGCTGCAGGATCTCGGCTACTTCAACTCGGTGCAGGTCAATACGGTGCCGGGCTCGGCGCCGGACCGGGCGGTGGTCAACACGGTGGTGGACGAGAAGGCGACCGGCGAGCTGACGATTGGCGGCGGCTACTCGACCGAACTCGGGCGCCTTGATCAACGCGGGCCTGCGCGAGCGCAACCTGGTCGGGACCGGGATCGACGCCAGCCTCAATGGCGTGCTGGCCCAGAAGAGCAGCCAGATCGACCTGTCGGTGACCGATCCCTACTTCCTGGACCGCAATCTCGCGGCCGGCTTCGACCTGTTCAACATCCGCAACGACAACCAGGATATCGCGTCCTACAGCGAGCGGCGGACCGGCGGCGCGCTGCGGCTCGGCTACGAGTTCAATGACCACTTGCGGCAGGCCTGGACCTACACGCTGGTGTCGCGGAACGTGTATGACGTGCAGTCAGGCGCGAGCATCTACATCACCAACGAGGCCGGCCAGTCGTTGCTCTCGCAGCTCGGCAGCACGATCACGCTGGATTATCGCGACAGCAGGGTCGATCCGCATGACGGGTTCCTGGTGCGGCTGGGCGCGGACTTCGCCGGACTGGGCGGGACCGAGCGGTACCTCCGCTCCAAGATCGACGGTAACTATTACATCCCGCTGGACAACTTGGTCGGGGACGAGGGTTGGACCGTGGCGCTCTCGGCCGGGGCGGGCTACCTGGCGGATCTCGGGCGGCAGGAGAAGATCATCGACCGCTTCTTCCTGGGCGGCGACAACCTGCGCGGCTTCGAGTTCGGGCGGCGCCGGGCCGCACGCGGTCGGCACGGACACGATCGACAGCATCGGCGGCCGGTTCATCTATACCGGGACGACCGAGCTGCGCTTCCCGCTCCCGATCTCGCCCGACCTCGGCATCTCCGGCCGGGCGTTCGTGGACGTGGGCTCGCTGTCGCAGGTGACGCAGCTTCCGGGCACGACGGTGTTCGACAACGCGTCGCCTCGGGTCGGAGCCGGCGTTGGCGTATCGTGGAAGACGCCGTTCGGGCTTATCAACATCGACATCGCCCAGGCCGTGGTCAAATACAAATACGACCAGACGCAGCTTTTCCGGTTTGGTTTCGGAACGAGGTTCTAGCTTGCCGATCTCCCGTCTTCTCCGTCCGGTCGCGGTCGCGTCCGGCCTGCTCCTGCCGCTCTCGGCGGCGTTCGCGCAGTCAAATCCCGGCTACTTCATCCCGCCCAGCGCGCAGCAAGCGCCGGCGCGCCCGGCCGGGCCGTCTCGGCAAGTCGCCGCCACGGCGGCCGGCCCCCGTCGCCGCGCCGACGCGTGCAGCCGATGGCGCCGACGGCACAGTCGCCCGGGCCGGTGGCTGGACCCGGCGCCGAGGAGGGGCCGCCGATGCAGCTACAACTGCCGCCGGCGCCGACCTTGCCGGCCATGGCCAAGGCAAACCCGCCGCCCGCGGCAACGATCGGCGTGCTGGGCATCCCGGAGATCATGCGCGCGTCGACCGCCGGACAGCAGGTCGAGCGGGTGATCGGCCAGCGTCGGGAGAAGCTGAACGAGGACGCGCAGAAGGAGCAGATGGTCTGGCGCGAGATGCAGCAATCGCTCGCCAACGATCGGGGCAAGCTCAATGCGGAGCAGATCCGGACGCGCGAGAAGGAGCTGCAGGACCGGATCACCAACGCGCAGCGGACGTTCCGGGACCGCAACCGGGTTATCCAGGAAGCGGGCCAGTATGGGCTCGCGCAGATCGAGCGGATGCTGGTGCAGGTCATCCGGCAGGTGGCGGACAGCCGGGGCATGAACCTGGTCCTGCATCGGGCCCAGGTGGCCTTGAACGTGAACGAGTTCGACATCACCGACCAGGTCGCCGAGCAGCTCAACAAGGTGCTGCCCAGCGTCGCGCTGCCGGCGGACGGGGTGGAGCCGCCCATGGCGGCCGCGACACGCCCCGGTGCCGGTGGGGCGACGGGCGGTAGCGACCTCCGGCGTCAGCGCCGGCAAGCGGGGCTGCGCCGACGCCGGCTCCTGCTCCTGCTCCCGCCTCGGGAAGCGCTGCCCCGGCGAGCCGGTAGCGGCCTGAGTTCGCCACGAGTGCGCGAGCTCCCGCCCGGCCCGGGCGACTCTCGGTTCTTTGCTCGCACCGGACCGCACGGGCTGCAGGCGGTTGCCGAGGCGGCGGGGGCGGAGCCGCCGCCGGGGTCGCTCGAGTTGCGCGGGGTCGCCCCGCTGCAGACGGCGGGGCCGGACGAGGTCAGCTTCCTCGATAACCGACGCTATGCCGACCTGCTCGCCGCGACGCGGGCGGGCGCGGTGATCGTGCATCCGGAGCTGGCCGGGCGCGTGCCGGAGGGCAGCGTCGCCCTGGTCACGCCGACCCCCTATGTCGGATGGGCGCGGGTGGCGGCGCTGTTCTTTCCGCCGGCGCCGGCTCGGCCCGGGGTGCATGAACGCGCTTGCGTCGACCCGGCGGCGGAAATCGATCCCTCCGCGGAGGTCGGCCCCCTCGCGGTGATCGGCGAGGGCGCGGTGGTGGGGCCGCGCTCGCGGATCGGCCCGGGGGCGGTGATCGGGCCGGGCGTGGTGATCGGCGCCGATTGCCGGATCGGCGCGCTCGCGAGCGTCAGCCATGCCGTGCTCGGCGACCGGGTCAATCTCCTGCCGGGGGCGCGCGTTGGGCAGGAAGGATTTGGCTTCGCGCAAACCGAGCGTGGGTTCCTGACCGTGCCGCAACTGGGGCGGGTGATCCTGGAGGACGACGTGGAGGTGGGCGCGAACAGCACGATCGATCGCGGGTCGACCCAGGACACCGTGATCGGCGCCGGGCTCGCGCCTCGACAACCTGGTGATGATCGGCCACAACGTCCGGCTCGGCCGTTGCTGCGTGGTCGTGGCGCAGGCCGGCATCTCGGGGTCGACGGTGCTGGAGGACTTCGCCGTGGTGGCGGCGCAAGCGGGGCTGGCCGGGCACTTGCGGATCGGCAAGGGCGCGCGGATCGGGGCGCAGGCCGGGGTGATGGCGGACGTGCCGGCGGGGGCCGACGTGGTCGGCAGCCCGGCCGAGCCGGTGCGCGACTTCTTCCGCGGGGTGGCCACGTTGCGCAAGCTGGCGCGCCGGCCCAAGAATGGCGGCACTGAACCGGAATAGACTGAATGGATGGCACCCAGTCCCCGATGGACGCAACCGCAGGAGCAGAGGAACTCGATATCGCGCGGGATCATGCACGCGATCCCGCACCGTTATCCGTTCCTCATGCTGGACCGCGTCGTGGACATGATCCGCGACGAGTCGGCGACCGGGGTCAAGAACGTCACGGTAAACGAGAACTTCTTCCAGGGGCACTTTCCCGGCCATCCGGTGATGCCCGGCGTGCTGATCGTGGAGTCGATGGCACAGACCGCGGCGGTGCTCGTGGTCGAGACGCTGGGGCCGGACGCGGCGGGCAAGCTGGTCTATTTCATGACGATCGAGGGTGCCAAGTTTCGCCGGCCGGTGGTGCCGGGCGACCAGCTCAAGATCCACGTGAGCAAAGTGCGCAGCCGCAACAACGTTTGGAAGTTCAACGGAGTGGCGCGGGTCGATGGCGTGGCGGTGGCGGAGGCCACGTTTTCCGCCATGATCATGGACCGCTGAGCGAGCGATACGCGCGGCAACAATGCTTGAGTTGGTCAGAGTCGCCGGCCCGCGTAGGGTCGTGTCATGCTCCATTCCGTCATGTCCCGCCCAGATTCGCAACTTGGCGGCACGATGATCCACCCGACCGCGGTGGTCGACCCCGGCGCGCGGCTCGGTGCGCGGGTCGAGGTGGGCCCGTTGTGCCATGTCGGCGCCAACGTCGAACTCGGCGACGACGTGCGGCTCGTGTCCCACGTGGTGGTGGACGGGGACACGCGTGTGGGCGAGGGGGCGGTGCTCTACCCGTTCTGCACGGTCGGGCTCGCGCCGCAGGACCTGAAATACAAGGGCGAGCCGACCCGCTGCGAGATCGGCGCGCGGACGCAGGTGCGCGAGCACTGCACGATCCACCGCGGCACGATGACCGGGACCGGGCTGACCAAGGTCGGGGCCGGGTGCCTGCTGATGGCGGTCGTGCACGTGGCCCATGATTGCGACATCGGCGACGGCGTGGTGATCGCCAACAACGTGGTGATGGGCGGGCACGTGACGATCGGCGCGAACGCGGTGATCGGGGGCGCGGCGGCGATCCACCAGTTCGTCCGGATCGGGCGCGGTGCGATGGTGGGCGGCGTGTCCGGCGTGGAGGCGGACGTGATCCCGTTCGGCAGCGTGATCGGCAATCGAGCGCGGCTTGCGGGGCTGAACGTGATCGGGTTACGGCGCCGTGGGGTCGACCGCGCCCAATTGTTGCTGCTGCGCGCTGCGGTGCGCGAGCTGTTCTGGGGCGAGGGGGTGCTCGCCGACCGGATGGAGGCGGTTCGCGCCCAGTATGGGGATGACCCGCTTGTCGCCGAGGTGCTCGATTTCGCCGCGACGTCCAGCAAGCGCGGCCTGATCCGGGCCGGGGCCGAGAACGACGAGCAGACCTGATTAGTGGACGGGGCCGGTCACCATTGGCGGTTGCCGGGTGGCGAGCGCGAGGCTGCTCTCTTCCTGACAGGTTGCGATCGCCTCCTGCAGGGCGACGAACGTGCTGCGCAGGCTAAGGTAGGCCGCCTCGGCCGCGAGAACCTGGAGGCAGCGCAGCAAGCCGTTTGGGGTGGGGTCGAAGTCGTCGTGCATTGGCGTCCTGGAGCCGGGTCCATCAAAGGTTTAGTGAACCCGCCCCTACGATGCAAGCGGAAATCACTACTCCGTGAGCTGCCATGCAACTTTGGGTATCATCGCCGGCGGCGGGCCCTTTCCGGGGCGGGTAGCGGCCGCGGCGCAGGCAGCCGGGCGGTCCGTGTTCATCATCGCCTTGCGCGGCTTCGCTGATCCGGCCGTTATCGGCGCCTTTCCCCATGAAGTGGTACGGATGGGTGCCGCGGGTGAGATCCTGTCGCTGTTGCGCCAGCATGGCTGCACGGATCTGGTGCTGGTCGGCCCGGTCCGCCGCCCGTCATTGATGGACCTGCGGCCTGACGCGGAGGGGGCGCGCATCCTGGCGCGGATCGGCAGGGCCGCGTTTGCCGGCGACGACGGGCTGCTCGCGGCGGTGGTGCGGGTACTGGGCGAGGAAGGGTTCCGCATCCTGGGCGCGCACGAGGTGCTGAAGGAGGCATTGGGGCCGAAAGGTTTGCTGGGGCAGCACGGGCCGGATGCGGCGGCGGGCGCCGACATTGCCCGGGGCGTCCAGGTCGTCCGTGCGCTCGGGGCCGCCGATGTTGGCCAGGCCTGCGTCGTCCAGCAGGGGATCGTGCTGGCGGTGGAGGCGATCGAGGGCACGGATGCGATGCTGGCTCGGGCCGGCGCGCTCGCCCGGCCGGGACCCGGCGGAGTGCTGATCAAGTTGGTCAAGCCCGGCCAGGACCGCCGCGCCGACCTGCCGACGATCGGCCCGGCGACGATGCGGGAGGCGGCGGGGGCCGGGCTGCGCGGCGTGGCGTTCGAGGCGAATGGCACGTTGTTGACCGACCGCGACGCTTGCATCGCTGCCGCGGACGCGGCGGGGCTTTTCCTGCTCGGGATCGAGCCCGATAGTGCGGCCTTCGCCTGAGGAGATGACCATGGCAAGGCTGCTGCACACGATGCTCCGCGTGAAGGACCTCGACCGCAGCGTCGAGTTCTACACCAAGCTGCTCGGCATGAAGGAGCTCCGCCGCCGCGAGGTGCCCGAGGGCAAGTACACCCTCGCCTTCGTGGGCTACGGCGACGAGGACGACACCTCGGTCATCGAGCTGACCTATAACTGGGACCAGACGAACGGCTATGACCTCGGCACCGGCTTCGGCCATCTCGCGGTCGGGTTGCCGGACGTCTACAAGGCTTGCGAGACCCTCAAGCAGGCCGGCGCCAAGATCACGCGCGAGGCCGGGCCGGTGAAGTTCGGCACGACGGTGATCGCGTTCGTCGAGGACCCGGACGGCTACAAGGTCGAGCTCGTCCAGCGCGCCTGACGCGTGCGGCAGGCGTCTTGGTGGACCTGCCCTGGCGCCTGCCGCTCGATCTCCTGACTGGCCGCACCGTCCGGATCGGGGTGACCGGGCTGGCGCGGGCGGGAAAGACCGCGTTCCTCACGTCGGTAGCGGCGAACCTGCTCGCGCTCGGCGCGGGCCGACCCGTGCTCCCGGCGCTGGCGGCCCGGCTTGGGGGCAAGCGGCTGCGGGTCGCCGTTGCGCCGGCGGGGGCGGCGAGCCTGCCGCGGTTCGATGTGGCGCCCACCTTGCCGCGCTCGCGCAGGATCCGCCGGCCTGGCCCGCGCGCACCGACGCGGCATCCTTGCTGGCGCTCGACGTCTCCGTGCCGCAGTCCGGGCTGCTCGGAGCGCTCCCGCCTGTGCAGGTCCGGCTCGAGTTCCTCGACTACCCCGGCGAATGGCTGCTCGACCTGCCGCTGCTCCAGGCGGATTTTTCGACGTGGTCGGAGGGGGTGCTCCGGCGGCTGGAGGGGAGGGCGGAGGCGGCCGAGTTCCTGGCGTTCGCTTCGGCGCTGCCGGCCGGGGCACCTGCGGACGAGGCGGTCGCGGCGACCGGACACCGGCTGTATCGCGCGTTACTTCATCGGTTGCGTGACGCCGGGCTCGCGACCTTGCAGCCCGGCCGGTTCCTGATGCCAGCGCCGGGGCCGGAGCCGGCCTGGATGGCGTTCTTTCCGCTGCGCGGGCGGGGCGGGCTGCATGATCTGCTCGAACGGCGCTACTCGGCCTATGCCGAGGCGGTGCGGCGCGACCTGTCCGACCCGCTGTTCGGCCAGCTCGACCGCATGGTGGTGCTGGTCGACTTGCTCTCGGCTCTGGCGGCCGGACCGGACGCGTTCCGGGATTTGAGCGCTGCGCTCAAAGCGGCGTCGGCCTCGCTGCGCTGGGAGCGGAACTGGTGGGAGACGGCGCTGGCGCTCGGGCGGCTGCAATGGCCTCCGCCGGTGCTCTCGCGCGTGGCCTTCGCGGCGACCAAGGCGGACCATGTCGCAGAGCGGCAGCGGGGCAACCTTGCCGCCCTGCTGCGGACGGTGGCGGCGCCCGAGGTCGAGGTCCGTGCCGGCTACTTCGCGATCGGGGCCGTGCGCTGCACGGAGGACGTGGTCATGGAGGTGGGCGGGCACGCGCTCTCGGCCGTGCGGGGCCGCCGGGTCGGCGACGACACGCCGGGCCGCTCGTATCCGGGCGAGGTGCCGGACCGCGCGCCGGGCCCGGAGTTCTGGGCGCATCCATTCCTGCGGGTCCCCGAGTTCGAGCCGTTGCGGCTGCCGGACGGCGGGCGTGGCGGTGTGCCGAATATCGGGCTGGACGCGCTGCTGCTGTTCCTGCTGGACGACCTGCTATGACGCCGGAACCGTTCTTCGCGCTAGAGGAGCGGCCGGCGCCGCGGCTGGAAGCCGAGCCGATCGTGTTCGTGCCCGACCCGGCCCCGCGCGTGGGCACGGCCGGGCTCGCGCTTGGCGGAGTGTCGGTGCTTGCGGTCGGGTTCGCGGCGCTCGGCGCGGCCAATTTCGTGTGGGACCAGTTCGCGCGCTCGGCCTGGCTTGGCGGCGTCACGCTCGCCGTAGCGCTGGCCGGGTTCGGGATGCTCGGCGCGGGCATTTGGCGCGAATTGCGGGCGCTGTTCGCGCTGCGGCACGTGGACCGGCTGCGGGCGGACCTCCTGTCTGGCGAGGCCGGGCGGATCGCCGCGGCGGCGCGCGAGTGGGCGGAGGAAGCGGAGCCTTCGCTCTTGCCGGCGCTCCGCGCGGTCAACGACCCGGACGCGGCGCTCGCCCTACTGCGCGCAGGACCCGGCCAGCGGCTACGCGAGGCCGCCGAGGCGCTCGGGCGCACGGCGGCGGTCCAGGTCGTGGCGGGGATCGCGGCGGTTCCGTCACCAGCGCTGGACGTGGCGCTGGTTGCTTGGCGCGGGGTGCGGCTGGTCCGGCAGGTGGCCGCGCTTTACGGGGTGCGCCCGGGCCTGCTCGGGACGCTGTCCTTGCTCCGTCGAACGGCGCTGTCGGCGACGTTGGTGGGTGCGGTGGAGATGGCCGGCAACACGGCCGCCCACGCGCTGTTTTCGAGCCCGCTGCTGGGGCGGGCGTTGGGCGAGGTGGCCGGCGCCGGCGTGGCCGCTCGCCGGATGCTCGTGCTTGCCCGCGCCGCCGCTGCGGCCTGCGACCCGGTCCCCCCGACGCGTTGAGGGCTGGCGCGGGAGGCACAATTGCAAGTTGTGCTTTGTGACCTGTTTCTGGTAAATTTTGAGACATCGCTTTTGCGATGGTCGCGCCAACACCGCTCGCCTCGGTCCCGAAAACATTCCGTCCTGACGTGAGGCTATTTGCGATGGTGAGCTCGACCGCCTCGTTGGCGGCCCAATTTGATTTCGTTGACATCGATTCGGTAGCTGAAGCCGAGTTGGAGGCTGGCGGGAACGGCGTCCGCCTCGGCGCGACCACGCTTTCGCCGATCGTCGTCGACATGGACGGTACCCTGGTTGCGACGGACACGCTGGTTGAAAGCGTCCTCCGGCTGGTGAAAATGTCGCCGGCGCGGATCGCCTCGTTCCCGCTCTGGCTTTACAGCGGCAGGGCGCGCTTCAAAGCTGAAGTCGCCGAGCACGGCGTGATTTCGGTCCACAGCCTGCCATACAACCGGGAACTGCTCGAATTCCTTGCGCAGGAGCGCGCCAGGGGCCGCCGGATTGTGCTCGCCACCGCGGCGCATGAAACGATAGCCTGGCGCGTCGCCGAGCATCTCGCGCTGTTTGACGACGTGATCGCGACCGCCGGCGATGAGAATCTGAAGGGCGAGCGCAAGCTCGCCGCCATTCAGGCCGCCATCGACGGTCCTTTCGTCTATGTCGGTGACCATGCCGCGGATATTCCAATCTGGCGGCGTGCGGAGCTGGCCATGGTCGTCGGCCCACGGCCCTGCGCCCGCTTCCGCCGCGAGGTCACCTTCGCGCGTGAATTCTCGCGGGAGAGCTTCCCGCTTCACGATTGGTGGCGCGAGCTGCGCATCCATCAATGGGTGAAGAACTTCCTGCTGTTCGTGCCCTTGTTGACCTCTTTCGGCTTTCTCGAAGCGGGCCACGTGGCCCGGACGACCGCGGCTTTCTTCATTTTTTCGATCGCAGCGTCTGCGACCTACATCCTCGACGATCTGCTGGATCTGGAGCATGACCGCCTGCATCCGCGCAAATGCCGCCGCCCGTTTGCGAGCGGACGCATACCGCTCCTGCAAGGCGTGATCGTCGCCCCGTCCCTGCTGATCGTCGCCTTTGCGGCAGCGTCGATGCTGTCGGTTAGCTTCGTGGCAATGTTGCTAGGCTATCTCTGCATCACAATTGGTTACAGCCTGGTGCTGAAGCAATACATCTTGATCGACGTGCTCACCCTGGGGCTGCTCTATACGTTGCGGATCATTGCCGGGTCGGCGGCGGTGGGCGTAAGCGTGACCCCGTGGCTGTTGGCCTTTTCGGTTTTCCTGTTCATCAGCCTCGCGCTGATCAAGCGGTGCGCCGAGCTGATGTCGCTCGGGCGTTCGGGTCGGACCGGCGCGTCCGGCCGCGACTACCAGATGACGGATTTGGCCGTGTTATGGCCGCTCGGGGTCGGCACCGCCCTGTCGGCGGTGGTCGTGTTCGGCCTGTTCATTAACGCGCCGGAGACGCAGGACCGTTACGCGACGCCCGCCATGCTTTGGGGCGTCGCGTTCGGGCTGGTCTATTGGCTCGGGCGGCTCTGGATCAAAACGGCGCGCGGCGAGATGCATGACGACCCGATCGTGTTCGCGGCGCGTGATCGTGGCAGCCGGGTCGTGATCGCCGGCATGGTCCTGGTCACCGTGGCGGCCCGCTGGGTCGTACTGCCGGGCATCAGCTGATCCCCCGCTGCAGGCGGCCGCGGGACGGTGGAGCTACTGACCGTTGACGCAGGGCGCCGGGCATTGCGTGTTCGGGACGTCGAAGCGCGTCGCAAACTCTGCCGCGGCAGGCAGGTTCACCGTGGCTACGGACGCCGACAAGGCGACGATGGCAATGACGAAAGCGGTCCGCGCGTGGCGTCGGCCGGCGAGCCAGGGCGCGACGCCGGACGCCAGGGCGAACACCAAGAAATGTGTATGCCCCGTGTAGATGTACAAGCTGCCGCGGAACTGGAAGCCGAGGTGGAAGACGATGTTGAACAGCAGGGTCAGGCTGATGGCAAAGGCGCTCGCCCGGTATGTGGGATGCGCTAGTCCAGCGACCGTTCCCACGGCGACCAGCGCGAGCCAGGCAGCCACCACCAAAGCGCCGGGAGCCGGGAACGACCAATGGCGGTAATCCAGCATCTCCGTCGTCTCCGGCAGATGGACGGTCGTGTATTCCGGTGACACGAACGAGAAACCGAAAATCGTCTGCAGCACCTTGCCGAGCCCCGTGGTGGGACCTTTCGTCTGCATCCACCATATGGCTTTGACGGCAGCGACGGGATCGCGCAGTGCGGCCAGGATCTCCGACGGCCACAGCAGGACGGCCATCAGGAAGAATGACGCAGCGAAAATCACCCCGAACCTGAGCAGCTTGGACGCGGCTGCGCGCAATCCCCAGGATCGCCAGGCGACCAGCAGTTCGGCGGCGAACGGCTGCACGGCGTTGGTAATCGTGATCCCAGCTGCCAGGACCGCCGCCAAGTAAGGCGGCAAGCGGAAGCGCTCCGGCGATTGCAGGCGCGATTGGGCGATGAGCCAAATAAGGATCAGCGACAAGCTGGCAAACCCGTAGGTTTCCGGGACCATCGCCGTGATCAACTGCGTGCTGGTCACCGCGAATAGCGCAGCGAGCGCGACAGCTTCGGGCCGGCCGACCGTGGCGACCCGCAGGAACAGGAACACGAGCGCTACCCTGAGCGCGCCGATACCCGCCATCACCAGCCCGGTCGCCGCCTTCGCGGGGACGCCAAGCCCGAGCAGGGCGAGCCCCAAGGGACGGACCAGCAACATGAATGGGTGCTTGAAGCCGAACGCGTCGGGTGGCGATTCCGTGAGCAAAGAGAGCATCCGGAACGCATCAAAATCAAAGGCGAGATTGTAGTAATCAAAGATACTGCCCCTGCGCCAAGCGGAGCGACAGCGCCGCGTAGCCGCTCAAAGCCGCGAACGCGAGCAGTGCGGCGGCTCCAAGATCGGCATGGGTCAGGCGCGAGGCCGTGCCCGAGAACGCCGCACCAATTGACCTAGGAAGCGTTGCATCATCGGAGCCGGCACGCGCCGACACGGCCCTAGTTCCTCGCCGCCGAGCCGGCAACGCGCCCAAGCCGGGCACACACGGAACCGCCGGCGTTTGGCTTGCAGCCTCAAGCTGGGATTTGTCGTGCCGCATGAAGCCAGCTTTTCCTGCACTGTTGTTGGCGCAAGGCGATGCTGAACGATATTTGCTTCGAAACAGTTAATTCGAGGCTTCGAACTTCTCGGCCGAGCCCTCGGCTGCGGTGTCTGGTCCCGGCGACGCCCCCTCGCTCAGCCGCGCACGCCCGGCGCAGACTGCAAGCTGGCATCGAGCGCCGATTGCAGCGTGTAGGCGGCCGCCATCTCGTCCACGACCGTCGCCCGCTTGCCGCGGCTCATGTCGGCTTGTTCGATCAGGAACCGGTTCACCGCGGAGGACGAGAGCCGCTCGTCCCAAAGCGCGGTGGCCAGCCCGGTCGTGTCCGAGAGGGCGAGGGCCCAGTCGTGTGCTGCCTGTGCGGCCGGGCCGATGGCGCCGTCCATCGAAAGCGGCCAGCCGACCACCAGTCCGGCGGCACCCTCCTTGCGGGCGAGGGCGGCGATCTCGGCCGCGTTCACCTTTAACTTGCCCCGTCGCAGCGAGCCATACGGGGAGGCGATCATCAGTGAAACATCGGACAGCGCGACGCCGATCACCTTGCTGCCGGGGTCGAGCCCGATCAGCCGCTGGCCGCGCGGGAGCTGCCCCCGAAGCTCGGCCATGTTGAACAGCGCCATCCCCGCCGGTATCACGGACCGCACCGCCTCATCCATAGTTGGAACACGCCATGTCGCTCGACCCCGCGACGGTTCGCCGCATCGCCAAGCTCGCCCGCCTTCATCTCGAGGAAGAGGAGGTGCCGCGTCTGCAGGCGGAGCTGAACGGCATCCTCGGCTGGATCGAGCAGCTCGGCGAGGTGAACGTCGAGGGCGTGCGGCCGTTGGCCGGTGGGACGGAGCTGGCGCTTCGGTTGCGCGAGGACGCGATCACCGACGGCGGCATGCAGGAGGCGGTGCTGTCCAATGCGCCGGATCGGGCGGGACCGTTCTACGCGGTGCCGAAGGTGGTCGAATGAGCCTCACCGATCTGACGCTGATAGCGGCGCGCGAGGGGCTTCGGCGGCGCGAGTTCTCCGCCGCGGAACTGGCGGTGGCGCATCTTGACGCGATCGAGCGGCTCAACCCGCGGCTCAACGCGTTCATCACCGTGACCGGCGAGGCGGCGCGGGACGACGCGGCGGCGGCGGACCGCGCGCTGGCGGCCGGCGACGAGCGGCCGCTGCTCGGCATCCCGCTGGGGATCAAGGACCTGTTCTGCACCGCGGGCGTGCGCACCACGGCAGGCAGCAAGATCTTGGAGCCGTTCATCCCGCCCTATGAAAGCACCGTCACCGCGAATCTGCGGCGGGACGGGGCCGTGTTCCTCGGCAAGACCAACATGGACGAGTTCGCCATGGGGTCGTCCAACATGACGTCGGCCTATGGCCCGGTGGAGAGCCCGTGGTCGCAGACCGACAATCGCAAGCTGGTGCCGGGCGGATCGTCCGGCGGCTCGGCGGCGGCGGTGGCGGCGCGGCTCTGCGCCGGCGCCACGGGGACGGACACGGGCGGCTCGATCCGGCAGCCGGCTTCGTTCACCGGGATCGTCGGCGCCAAGCCGACCTATGGGCGCTGCTCGCGCTGGGGCGTGGTGGCGTTCGCCTCCTCCCTCGACCATCCCGGTCCGTTCGCGCGCACGGTGGAAGACTGCGCGGTGCTGCTGCGGAGCATGGCCGGGTTCGATCCGAAGGACAGCACCTCGGTGGACCAGGTGGTCCCGGACTTCGCGGCCGCGTGTGGGCGCGGCGTGCGGGGGCTGAAGATCGGGGTACCGCGCGAGTATCGGTCGGACGACATGCCGCCGGAGGTCCAGGCGCTGTGGCAGCAGGGGCTGGCCTGGCTGCGCGAACAGGGGGCGGAGACGGTCGATGTCTCCCTGCCGCACACGAAATATGGGCTGGCGACCTATTACATCGTGGCGCCGGCCGAGGCGTCGTCCAACCTGGCGCGCTATGACGGCGTGCGGTTTGGGCTGCGCGTGCCGGGCGAGGACCTGACCGATCTCTACGAGCGCACCCGCGCGGAGGGGTTCGGCGCTGAGGTGCGGCGTCGCATCATGATCGGGACCTACGTGCTGTCGGCCGGGTATTACGACGCCTATTATCTGCGGGCGCAGAAGATCCGCGCGCTGATCTTGCGCGATTTTACAAATGCCTTCCGCGAGGTCGATGCGCTGCTCACGCCAACCGCGCCCTCGGCCGCCTTCGCGCAGGGCGAGAACATGGACGACCCGGTGAAGATGTATCTCAACGACGTGTTCACGGTCCCGGCCAACATGGCGGGCGTGCCGGGGATCTCGGTGCCGGCCGGGCTGGACGCGCACGGGCTGCCGCTCGGGTTGCAGGTGCTGTCGCGTCCGTTCGACGAGGAGACCGGGTTTGCCGTCGCCGCCGCGATCGAGCGGGCGGCCGGGTTCGCCGAGATGCCGCCGATCCGCGCAGGAGTTGGAGCATGAGCTACACGATCCAGGGCGAGACCGGCGCCTGGGAGGTGGTCGTCGGGCTCGAGGTGCATGCGCAGGTGGTCAGCCAATCCAAGCTGTTCAGCGGCGCCGCGACCGCGTTCGGCGCGGAGCCGAACACGCAAGTCAGCTTCGTCGACGCGGCGTTCCCGGGCATGCTGCCGGTGCTCAACCGCGAGTGCGTGGCGCAGGCGGTGCGGACCGGGCTCGGGCTCGAGGCGCACATCAATCTGGTCAGCCGGTTCGACCGGAAGAACTACTTCTACGCCGACCTGCCGGCCGGGTACCAGATCAGCCAATACGAGCAGCCGATCGTGGGCGCCGGGTCGGTGGAGGTGGAGCTGGCCGATGGAAGCACGAAGCGCATCGGCGTGACCCGACTGCATCTGGAGCAGGACGCCGGCAAGTCGCTGCACGACCAGCACCCGACCAAGAGCTTCATCGATCTGAACCGGTCCGGCGTCGCGCTGATGGAGATCGTCAGCGAGCCCGACATGCGCAGCCCCGAGGAGGCCGGCGCCTATATGCGCAAGCTGCGGGCGATCCTGCGCTACCTCGGCACCTGCGACGGCAATATGGAGGAGGGATCGCTCCGCGCCGACGTGAACGTCTCGGTGCGCAAGCATGGGGAGCCGTTCCGGACGCGCTGCGAGGTGAAGAACGTCAACTCGATCCGGTTCGTCATGCAAGCGATCGAGGCGGAGGCGCGGCGGCAGGTCGCGCTTTGGGAGGAGGGTGGCACGGTCGAGCAGGAGACGCGGCTGTTCGACCCCGGCCGCGGCGAGACGCGCTCGATGCGCAGCAAGGAGGACGCGCACGACTATCGCTACTTCCCCGATCCGGACCTGCTGCCGCTGGTGCTGGACGAGGACTGGGTGGCGGAGCTGAAGGCGGGCTTGCCGGAGCTGCCGGACGCCAAGCGGGCGCGCTTCGTCGGGGATTACGGCTTGTCGGCTTATGACGCGGCCGTGCTGGTGGCCGAAAAGGAGACGGCCGCGTTCTACGAAACTGTTGCGACCGGCCGGGACCCGAAGCTCGCGGCCAATTGGATGATGGGCGACTTCTTCGCCGCGCTGAACCGGACCGGGCGATCGATCGAGGACAGTCCGGTCTCGGCCGAGGCGCTTGGCAAGCTGCTCGACCTGCTTGCGGACAAGACCATCAACGGCCGCATCGCCAAGGAGGTGTTCGAGGCGATGGTCGAGACCGGCGACGACCCGGCGGCCATCGTCGAGGCCCGCGGGCTGCGGCAGGTGACGGATAGCGGCGCGATCGAGGCGGCGGTGGACAAGGTGCTCGCGGCGAGCCCCGACAAGGTGGCCGAGTACAAATCGGGCAAGGACAAGCTGTTCGGCTTCTTCGTCGGTCAGGTGATGAAGGCCATGGCGGGCAAGGGCAACCCGGCGCTGGTCAACGAGGTGCTGAAGGCCAAGCTGGGCTGAGGCACAGGTGGGCGTGACCTTGTGGCGCCCCGACGACCACGGCGAGCCCTCGGTGTTCCGCCCGGAGCACCTGCTCCGGGAGGCGCGCCGGCAGCTTGGGCGCCCGGACCAGGCGGTGCCCGCGATCTGCGTGCTCGACCCAGACGGCGATGTGGTCAGCCACCTCGAGCGGAGCGGGCGCGGTCGGCCGAGTGCCGCTTGGGCCTGCTACCACACGGAGATGCTGGAGTTCTGGCTTGCCGACGGCCGCCGGGTCGGGATCGTCGGCCGAGCGGTGGGCGCGCCGTTTGCCGTACTCGTCGCCGAGCAGCTGTTCGCGTCCGGTTGCCGGATCCTGTTCAGCCTGACCTCGGCCGGGCGCATCGGCCTGGTGGAGGACACGGCGGAGATGATCCTGATCGACCGGGCATTGCGCGACGAGGGCACGAGCGCACGCTATCTGCCGGCCGGCGCCCCCGCCTTCGTCCGCGCGCCTGACCTCGCGCTGCTGGCCCGCGTGGAAGCGGCGCTGCGGCAGAGCGGAAATCGCGGTGCAGCGCGGCGCCACCTGGACCACCGACGCGCCGTATCGCGAGACCGCGTCGGCGATCGAGGCGGCCCGAGCGCTGGGCGCGGTGGCGGTCGAGATGGAGGCGGCCGCGCTCTACGCGTTTGCGGCGGGGCGCGGCGTCGGCGCGGTATGCTTCGCCCATGTGACGAACACGATGGGGCAGGCAGGCGGCGACGATTTCGAGAAGGGCGAGGCGCAAGGGGCGATCGGCGCGCTTCGCTTGATCGAGGCGGCGGCCCAGGGCTGCGAACCGGCGGAGGGACGATGAGGACGGACCCGTTTTCGGACAGCTTGGCCTTCCTGATCGGCGCGACCAACGACCAGCAGGCGCTTGGGCCGTTGCGGCTCCCGTTCGCGGCGCTGTTTGCGCTGCTGCTTGTGGGCAGCGTCGTGCTGGCGGTCGTCAACTGGCGGCGCGCGGCTGAACAGCGCCGGGTGGTTCATCTGTGCATCTGGCTGTTTCGGCTTCTGATCGGCTGCATGTGGTTCCAGGGCGCAATCTGGAAGCTGCCGCTCCCAGTTTCGGGCGGGCTGCAATACTGGACCGAGCAGATGGCGGAGAATGCGGCCTTTCCGTTCTTCGCCGACATCGTGCGGCGTCTGATCTTGCCTAACATGCCGATCTTCGACCCGCTCGTCCTGGCCGCAGAGTTGGGGCTTGCGGTCAGCTACATGCTGGGCCTGCTCGTTCGGCCTGTGGCTGTGCTCGGCGCGATCTACGTGCTTGGGCTCTGGATCGGGCTTTACCGGAACCCGGCCGAGTGGCCTTGGGAGTACATGTTCCTAGCGATGCTTCAGGCGATGTTCACGATCGTCTCGGCCGGGCGCAGCCTTGGGGCCGACGCGTTGCTTCGCCCGGTCAGGCCCGCGACCTCCGTGCGGCCCGCATCGGCTTGAGCACGGCGATCGCCAGCACCGCGGTGAGCAGGTCCGAGCAGATGGCGACCGTGAACACCGGCGTCCAGCTTTCCCTCGCGTCGTGCAGGAGGGAGGCGAGTGGGCCGCCGAAGATCGCGCCGATCCCCTGGGCGATGTACAGGCAGCCGTAGTTCTTGGTCGCGTGCCGGGCGCCGAACGTGTCGGTCAGCGTGCTCGGGAATAGCGAGAAGATCTCGCCCCAGCCGAAGAACACCACGCCGGACAGCAGCGCGAACAGCAGCGGGTCGGTGATCGTCTGCAGCCAGATCGCCATCGCGATGCCTTCGAGCGCGAAGGCGAGCGCCATGGTGTTCTCGCGCCCGAACCGGTCGGACACCCAACCGAAGAACGGCCGGGTCAGGCCGTTGCAGAACCGGTCGATCGTGAGCGCGAGCGGGAGCGCCGCCATGCCCCAGACCACGAGCTTGGCGACGCCAAAATCGTTGGCGAAGGCGCCGATCTGCGACGTGACCATCAGGCCGGACGTGGCCATGAGGGTCATCATGACGAACATCAGCCAGAAGATCGGCGAGCGCACCATCTCCGCGGGGCCCGCATCGTGCACGCTCTCGTGCAACGCGTCGGCCCGGGCGAGGGACGGCGGCGCTTTGAGGCCGAGTGCGGCCACGGTGCCGACCGCGCCCAGGATCAGGCCCCAACGGAGCAGCGTGGCGGAGAGCCCGCTCTCGGCCAAGGTATCGGAGATGGGGAAGGTGGTCAGGATGGCGCCCATGCCGTAGCCGGCGGCCACCACACCGGCGGCGAAGCCGCGCCGGTCCGGAAACCAACGCACCATTTGGCCGACGACGCCGATATAGACGATCCCGGTGCCGATGCCGCCGAACAGGCCGTAGGTGGCGTAGAGGCCCCACAGCGAGCCGATCTGCGAAGCCAGCATCCAGGAGAACCCGGTGAGCGCGCAGCCGAAGGCGATCAGCCAACGCGGCCCGAATCGCTCGACGAGCCAGCCCTGGAACGGGCTGAAGAAGGTCTGCAGCACGACGAGGATGCTGAACGTGACCTGGATGCCCGCGGCGCTGGCGCCGAGCGCGGTGCCGAGCGGCTTGGTGAACAGCGCCCACACATATTGCGGGCTCGAAATCGCCATCATGCAGATCAGGCCGAGCAGCAGCTGCACCCAACGGGTGCTGGCGGTCGGCAAGGCGAGCGGGGCGGTGGTGGTGCTCATGCAAGCTCCTCGGTTCCCCGCCGCAGAAGCAAAACTTGCGCCAAAGCCGGAGTTGCGCCGGAGGCCTGCCGCGTTAGTGTCCGCGCGGACGGGGAGGCGAGAGCATGATCGAACTGCACACGTGGAACACGCCGAACGGGCGCAAGATCAGCGTCGCGCTGGAGGAGATGGGGCTGAACTATCGGGTCAAGACCGTCGATATCACGAAGGACCAGCAGTTCGAGCCCGCTTTCCTCGAGATCAGCCCCAATAACAGGATCCCGGCGATCATCGACGAGGACGGCCCGGGCGGCGCGCCCATTTCGGTGTTCGAGTCCGGCGCGATCCTGCTTTATCTGGCCGACAAGACCGGCCAGTTCATGCCGCAGGGGACGCGTGCGCGGGTGTCGGTGCTGGAATGGCTGATGTGGCAGATGGGCGGGTTCGGCCCGATGCTCGGGCAGGTCCATCATTTCCTGACCGTGAACGAGGCGGACCGCGCCTATGGCCTGCAGCGTTACAGCAAGGAGACGCGGCGACTCTACGGCGTGCTGGACCGGCGGTTGGGCCGGGTCGAGTTCGTCGCGGGCGCGGAGGTGTCAATCGCGGACTTCGCCATCGTGGCCTGGGCTTGGCGGCATGAGCGCCACCAGATCGACTTTGCGGAGTTTCCGAACGTGAAGCGCTGGTATGAGGCAATGATGGCGCGGCCCGGGACCAAGCGCGGCTTCGAGGTTGCGCTCAGCTAGGGGCTCCCGTAGAACGGGCGCGCAAACGCTGTGTTGCGATCCCGGCGGAGGGGTGGCCGAGTGGCTGAAGGCAGCGGTTTGCTAAACCGCCATACGTCGTAAAGGCGTATCGTGAGTTCGAATCTCATCCCCTCCGCCAGTTTCCCTTAGCATTTTAACTTCCCTTTCGTCCGCACTGTTCGGACGGACGTGGCAGTTTGACCGCGAGAGGCCGGCTAACCTAGGTTGCGCGCGCCGGCTGTTGCTTACGGTCGAGCGCAAAAAAGAAGCGTCGGGGGAGCGATGACCGGATTTCTGACCGAAGAGGAGAAGGCGGCGCTGATGCCGTCGGAGTTCCTGCCGCATCGGACGCCGATGCCGATGCAGGTCGTCGGCAGCGACGAATACGTGCCCAGCCCGCAGAACGAGAAGCAGCGCGAGGTCGAGGCGCGCGTGCTGAGCATGGCCGACGAGATCGGCGCCAAGCAGGGGATGGATCGCCGCGGCTTCTTCCAGACCGCGGCCGGCATGGCGGCCTGCTTCGTTGCGATGAACGAGGTCTATGGGCCGATCTTCAGCGCAAGCCGCGCCGAGGCGGCGACGCCGGACATGGCGCAGGAGCGGGCGGCTTCGTTGCGAGACCAGTTCATCATGGACATGCACACCCACTTCCTGCGCGACGACACGCGGCTGACCGGGTTCGTCGACATGCGCGCCGCAGTGGGGCAGGCGGGCTGGAACCGCGAGCTGTCGGGCCATGAGCAGACGATCGAGGACCTGAAGTTCGGCAACTATATCAAGGAGATGTTCCTCGATAGCGACACGAAGATCGCGCTGATCTCGTCCGCGCCGTCCGACATCGAGCAGGATTGGTTCCTGACGAACGAGCAGATGGCGCAAGCCCGCGAGCGGGTGAACAAGGAGGCCGGCTCGAAGCGGCTCTACGCCCACGCGATCTTCACGCCGGGTCAGCCGGGCTGGCTCGAGAAGCTGGACGCGGCGCTGGCGCTCGGCCCGGATTCGGCCAAGGGCTACACGATCGGCGACAATACCCACAAAGACACCAGCCGCTATCCCTGGCGCATGGACGACGAGAAGGTCACCTACAAGGCCTACGAGAAGTTCGTCGCCGCGGGGATCAAGAACGTCTGCGTGCACAAGGGGCTGTTCCCGCCCTCGGTGGAGAAGCGCTTCCCGAACCTGCGCGGCTATACCGACGTGAGCGACGTCGGGCAGGCGGCAAAGGATTGGCCGCAACTCAACTTCGTCATCTACCACGCCGGTTACCGCCACGTCGGTGGCGACCCGGCCGTTGCACTCGCGGAGTTCGAGCGGACCGGCCGCATCGCCTGGACCAGCGACCTTGCCGACATCCCGCAGCAATACGGCGTCAACAATGTCTATGCGGACGTGGGCCAGCTGTTTGCGATGACCTTGGTCTCGCAGCCCCGCGTGTGTGCGGCGCTGATGGGCACCATGATCAAGGGTATGGGCGCCGATCGCGTCGTCTGGGGAACGGACGCGGTCTGGACCGGGTCGCCGCAATGGCAGATCGAGGGCCTGCGCCGGCTCGAGATCCCGGAGGACATGCAGAAGAAGTACGGCTACGCGCCGCTCGGCCCGGCGGACGGGCCGGTCAAGAACGCGATCTTCGGCGGCAACAACGCCCGGCTGTACAACCTCCCGCCGGAGCGCCACGGCGAGATCCAGCGCGACCGGTTCGCGATGATGAAGGCCGAGTACGAGCGCGCCGGGCCGAAGCCGAGCAACCTGCGCTACGGGTATGTCGACAGCCCCGGTGTTGCCTTCCCGCATGAGGTGTTCGCCTAAGGTGCGGCGCCGGGTCCCGGTTGACGCCGGGGCCCGGCGGTCCTTGTTGCTCGCGGGGATGGCGCTGCTTGCGGGCCGGACGGCGCCGGCGAGGGCCCAGCGTCTCCTGTCGCAGCACGAGGCCGCTTACCAGGACACGCCGAAGGGGGTGCAGATGTGCGGAACCTGCACGATGTTCGTGCGGCCGAATGCCTGCAAGGTGGTGGAGGGCGAAGTTCAGCGAACGGGCTGGTGCCGGCTCTACGACATGACCGACTGACCGGCTCAGCTCGTCGGCGCGTAGAAAGCGATCCCTTCCGGCTGCAGGTCGGGCCGGCTGGCGAGAATGCTGGCGCGCTCGGCGGGATCGTCGGTGAACAGGTGAGATCCGTTGCCGGCATCGAAGAACCGGTAGACCGGGACGTCGCCCGGTTGTGCGGCTGGCGTGCTCGTAGAGTGTGCCGTCGGGCTCGAACACCAGGTCCGGCCGGGTTGCGAGCACGCTGTCCTTCTCTGTCTCGTTGGCGGTGAAGAAGTGCGTTCCGCTCGTCGTGTCGAAGAAGCGATAGATGGGCGTGGCGTCGCTGGCACTCGGGCTGTCGGCGCGGAACGCGATGCCTTCGTATTGCAGGTCCGGCCGGTCCGCGAGGATGGCGTCGCGCTCGCCGGTGTCGTCCGTGAGCATCTGCGACCCGGACGTGCTGTCGAAGAAGCGGTATACCGGGATGCTCGCTGTGCTGAGCGCGCTCGCCGCCAACTGCAGCGTGCCGAGCGTGATGCTGATGCCTGCCGAGCTCTGCTGAAGGTTGAAGCTCTGGCCAGCGAACGAGCCGGTCAGGCTCAGCTCGGCGGCGACGTCGGCGCCGGCGTACAGGGTGAGAGTCCCGCAATTGCTGCCGTCCGGGACGAAAGAGGCTGCGTCGACCGTGCCGCTGGGCAGCACGATCGTGTCGCCCTCGGCGAAGCCCGATATCGTTGCCGCCATCGTAGCCGGGTCGTCGAGGAGCAAGGTGGCGTGAGCGCCCTCGAGACGGACCGTCTGGCCCGAGGAAACGGGGCCGGCGATCTCGGCCGTTGCGTTCTCGCCGACAACGATCGTGCCGTTGCCGGTGATCGCGGCGCTGATCAGCGGCGGCGCGGCCGGTGCCGAGCCGCTGAAGGATAGGCGGCCGTCATTCTCGAGCGTGCCGGCGCCGGTGACCTGTGCCGACGCGCTATCGAATTCGATCGTCCCATCGTTCATCAGGACGGCATTTTGTGCGATGGTGATCAAGGCGGGGCCACCGGTCACGCTGACGTCGCCGTGGATGTCGACCCGGCCGCCGACAGCCAAGCGAGGTGCGGTTCCCGCATCATTCGGATCGGCCAAGACCAGATCCGTATCTGCGCCGAGGCTGCAATCGAGCAGCAGCAGAGTGGCCGAACTCGCGGCGCCACTTTCCTGGACGATATCGAGGGTTAGCCCGTCCAGCGTCTGGCCGTCGAGCGACAGCGTGCCATGCCCGATCCCAGCGACGCCCCCATCGCCGGATCGGATGCGGGCGGAAGCACAATGACGGGCACGCTGCCCCGCGCAGGGACCTGGCCGAGCGAGTCCAGCATAGTCACGGACAGGCGGTCATTACCTGGCGTGCCAGCGTCATAGATGAGGCTTTGCAGTTTGGCGTTGACCTGGTCGGCCGAACCCGCGATCCAGAGCGAACGGGATCCGCCCCCCACCACGGTCGCACCTGGCGCGGGGTCGGCATATAAAGTGCCGCTCTGCACCGAGAGGATGACGGTGACCTCTGCTGCCCCGGTCTCGGACACGACAAAGTCGGGCAGGGGCATTCGCGACTGCGCGAGTGTCGTCACCGGTACTCGGGACAGTTACGAAGGCCGTCGCAGTCTGTCCGGATGACAGCGTGGGCATGACCGCTCCCATGCAGTTATCGAGTGCTGCTGTTTTGTGCAGAGCGCCTCTCGGGCGCTTGCCCGAACTTACGAGCAGGTGTTAACGCTGCCGGTCCGGCGAGCCCGCTTGTAACACCGTCGTTATCTGTTCGTCAATAATCCGCTCTAGGAACGCGCGCCTATTTGGACCGGAGACGTCGGAGGGGGCGGCCTTGGTTTCGGCGATTGAGTTCGAGTTCTGGTACCTGCACCTCGATAGGAGGCGAGCGCTGCCTAGTTCCGTTTTCCAAAGGATTGCTCTCTTACGCACGATATTTTGACGAGGTAGACGTTAGCTCGACCTGCCCGTCACGCTGCGTAAGTGATAGAGGAGTTAACGCGTGCGATTGCGCGGGTGTGAGCCCGAGTATTGAAGAGAGGAACATTCTGTCCGCGCGGCCCCATCTCATCCTGCTCGTCGACGACGACGACGACGTGCGCGAGACCTCAGCGGACATGCTGGAGGAGCTCGGCTACCACGTCGTGCAGGCGGCCAGCGGCCCGGAGGCGCTGCACAAGCTCAAAGCAGCACCCCGAGCTGGAGGTTATGGTCACGGATGTTCGAATGCCCGGCATGTCGGGGCTGGAACTCTCTGACGTCGCGGGACGACGTCATCGCGACTTGAAGATCATTCTGATCTCGGGCTATTTCCTCCCGCAGCCGATCGCACGCCGGTTCCTGCAGAAGCCGTTCCGCACCAAGGAGCTCGACGCGGCAATCCGCGCCGAACTTTACGAACCCAACTAAGCAGCTCTGGGAGCGGCAAGCCGATGAGAGCTTGCGGTTGAGCTATCGATTACTTGGGGCGGTTGCGTCAAGCCAGCTTCGACCTGGCCGGTCTCGTTCGGGTTCGCCCGGATCGCAGCGACCCGGCAGCCATCAGTCGGCAACCCCCATCTTCTCCGCCAAGGTCGGCAGAACGGCGCTCCGCTTCGGGGTAAGCCAGCGCTGAACCCGATCCAAATAAAGGTAGACGACCGGCGTCGTGTAAAGCGTCAGCAATTGGCTGAGGATCAAGCCGCCCACCATGGCAAATCCGAGCGGCTTGCGCAGTTCGGATCCGGCGCCGCTTCCGAACACTAGGGGCAATCCGGACAGCAGTGCGGCCATGGTCGTCATTAGGATCGGCCGGAAGCGGAGCAGACAAGCCTCCCGGATTGCCGCGCGGGGATTGACCCCGTGCTTGCGCTCCGCGCTGATCGCGAAGTCCACCATCATGATCCCGTTCTTCTTGACGATCCCGATCAAGAGGATGACGCCGATCAGCGCGATCACCGACAGGTCGTAACCGAACAGCATCAGCGTCAGCAGCGCGCCCACGCCGGCCGATGGCAGCGTCGAGAGGATGGTGATCGGCAGGATGAAGCTCTCGTAGAGCACGCCGAGGATGATGTAGACGGCGATCAGCGCGGCGGCGATCAGATAAGGCTGGGTCGAAAGCGAGGACTGGAACGCCTGGGCGGTGCCTTGAAACGTGCCGCGCAACGTCGCCGGCGTGCCGATGTGGGCCATCGCGCCGTTGATCGCGTCGACGGCCTGGCCGAGCGCGGCGCCGGGGGCAAGATTGAACGACAGCGTCACCGACGGGAACTGGCTCTGGTGCGAGATCGCCAGCGGCACGACGGGGCGGGTGTCGAACGTCACGAAGGTGGACAGCGGCACGGCGGTGCCGTTGGCGGACCGGATATACAGCCGGTCTAGCGTGCCCACCTCGCCCTGCAGGTCCGGCGGGACTTCGAGCACGAGGTGATAGGAGTTGAGCTGGGTGAAGTATTGAGCGATCTGTCGCTGCCCGAAGGCGTCGTACAGCGTGTCGTCGATGACCTGCGGCTGGATTCCGAACCGGGCCGCGCGGTCGCGATCAATGGTGAGCGTGGCGGTGGTACCGGCAGCTTGCTGATCCGTCGCGACGTCGCGCAGCATCGGCAAGTTGCGCATCGACTGCAGGATCTTGGGCGCCCAGTTATACAGTTCGTTGAGATCGGCGTCCTGGATCGTATATTGGAACTGTGTCTTCGCCAGGCGGCCACCGACATTGATGTCTTGCCCCGGCTGGAAATAAACGTTCACGCCTTCGATCTTCGCGACTTGCGGCCGCAGCCGGGCAATCACCTGCTGCACGGACACGTCGCGCTCGCCGAATGGCTTGAGCGTGATCCATAGCTTGCCGTTGTTGCCGGTTTGACCGCCAAGCCCGGCGCCGATGCTGGAGGAAATGGCGGCGACCGCCGGGTCGGCCGCGACGACCTCCGCCGCGCGGATTTGCCGGCGCGCCATCTCGGCGAACGACACGTCCTGCCCAGCTTCGGTGATGCCGAGCATCACGCCGGTGTCCTGGGTGGGGAAGAAGCCCTTCGGAATGATGACGTAGAGATAGCCGGTGAACGCCATCGTGGCGAAGAACACCATCAAGGTCACGAACTGGAATCGAAGTGCAACGTCCAGCGTGCGCCGATAACCGGCCAAGAGACCTTCGAAGAAGCGCTCGACAATTCGGTAGAGCAGCCCGTGCTCCTGCGTGTGATGCTTCAGGAACCGCGAGCACATCATCGGCGTGAGGGTGAGCGAGACCATCGCCGAGACCATGACGGTGATCGCCACCGTCATGGCGAACTCCCGGAACAGCCGGCCGACGATGCCGCCCATCAGCAGCAGGGGGATGAACACGGCGATCAGCGACAGGCTGATGGAAATGATGGTGAACCCGATCTCGCCCGCGCCCTTGATCGCGGCCTCCTTCGGGTTCATGCCGTCTTCGATGTGCCGATAGATGTTCTCCAGCATGACGATCGCGTCATCCACGACGAAGCCGACAGCGATGGTGAGCGCCATGAGCGACAGGTTGTCGAGGCTGTAGCCGAGCAGGAACATCACCGCGAATGTCCCGACCAGCGCGAGCGGAACCGTGACGCTCGGGATGATCGTTGCCCAAACGTTGCGCAGGAACAGGAAGATCACCATTACGACCAGCGCGACGGAGAGCATGAGAGTGAACTGCACCTCGTGCACGGACGCGCGAATGGTGATCGTGCGATCGACGATCGTTTGGACGGTGACGGAGGGCGGGATCGCCGCTCGCAACGCCGGCAAGGCCGCCTTCACGCGCTCGACCGTGTCGATGACGTTGGCGCCGGGCTGCTTGAAGATGAAGAGCTGGATGCCGCGCTTGCCGTTCTGCCAGCCGGCCAGCTTCATATTCTCAGGCCCGTCGACAGCCTTGCCGATGTCGCGGACCCTGACCGGCGCGCCGTTGCGCCAGGCCAGGATCACGTCATTGTAGTCCTTGGCGTGGGTGAGCTGGTCGTTGGCGTAGACCGACAGCGCGCGCTGCGGCCCGTCGATGATGCCTTTGGGGGCGTCCACCGTCGCAGTGACCAGAAGATTGCGGACGTCCTCGAGCGTCATGTTCATGGCCGCGAGGCGCGCCGGGTCGACCTGGACGCGAACGGCGCGCTTCTGCTCGCCACCGATCGAGACTTGGGACACGCCGCTGATCTGCGAGATCTGCTGGCTCAGGATGTTGTCGGCGTAGTCATCGACCTCGATCAGCGGCAGCGCGTCGGACTGCACGGCGAGGATCAGGATCGGGCTGTCCGCCGGGTTGACCTTTCGGAACAGCGGCGGGTTGGGCAGGTTCTTCGGCAGCTGACCGCCCGCGTTGTTGATGCCGGCTTGGATGTCGAGCGCGGCCGCATCGATGCTGCGGTCAAGGTCGAACTGGACCACGACCTGCGTGGCGCCGGCGACGCTCACGGACGTCATCTGCGAGACGCCGGAAATCTGCGAGAACTGCCGTTCCAGCGGCTGCGCCACGGTGGACGCCATGGTCTCCGGGCTCGCGCCGGGAAGGCTGGCCGAGACCTGGATCGTCGGGAACTCGACCCGGGGCAGGGGGGCGACGGGCAGCAGCGGGAAGGCGGCGATGCCGATCAGCAGGATCGCCGCCATCAGCAGGGAGGTGGCGACCGGCCGCTGGATGAACGGAGTGGAGATGCTCATCCGCTAGCTCGCCGGCTTCTGAGCCGAGGCGATGACGTGCGTGCCGTCGGTCAGCCGAGACTGGCCGGACAGCACGACGGTCTCACCGCCGGAGAGGCCGGAGGTGATCACCGTCGCAAGCCCGTCATCCGCCCCCACCTGCACGGGTTGTCGGGCGACGGTGCTGTCCGGCTTGACGACATACACGTAGAGCCCGTCCGGGCCGTGCTGGACCGCCGGGGACGGGACGGTCGCCACGTCGTGCTGCGTGCCGGTTTGCAGCCGCACGTTCACGAACTGACCCGGCCAGAGCGCCTCGTCGATGTTGCCGAACATCGCCTTGAGCTTGATCGTCCCGGTGCTGGTGTCGATCGTGCTGTCCGTCGTCAGAAGCTGGCCTTCGGAGAGCTTGGTCTTCTCGTCCGAGCTGTAGGCCAGCACCGGCAGCTTCCCGCGGCGCATTGCCGCCCGCACCTCCGGCAGCGCGTCTTGCGGGAGCGTGAACAGCAGCGCGATCGGGTGGATCTGGGTGATGGTGACGATGCCGGTGGTGTTCGGGTCGGCCGCGCGGATCAAGTTGCCAGGATCGACCTGGCGTAGCCCGACCCGGCCCTCGATGGGCGAGGTGATGCGCGTGAAGCTGAGGTTGAGCTGTGCCGCGGCGATGCTGGCGTCGTCGCCGCGAACGTTCGCCTCGCCTTGGCCGACCGCCGCACGAGCCTGTTCCAGCCGCTGGCGGGAGGCGATCTGCGCCGTCGCAAGGTCGGAGTAGCGCACCAAGTCGGCCTGCGCGCTGGCCAATGTCGCCTGGTCGGCCGCCTTCTTGGCGAGCGCCTGGTCGAGCACGGCCTGGTAGGGGCGCGGGTCGATCTGGGCGATCACGTCACCGGGCCGGACCGTCTGGCCCTCGGTGAACAGCACCTTGTCGAGCGTGCCGTCGACCCGGGCGCGCACCGTGACCGACTGGAACGGCTCGACCGTGCCGAGCGCCCGAAGCACGACCGGCACGTCGCCCCGCGTGACCGTGGTGGTGGTCACCGGTACGGCGCCAGACGAAACCTGAGCCATAGCCGCGGGTGCGAGGAGAAAAAGGAGAGCCGTCGGCACGGCAAAGAGAGCGCGAAGCCGCGTCGTGCGCATTTGTTCCCGAGTGTTCGTCGAAGCGAGCCCATTCTGACCGGGGATGCGCGATTTTGCCAGAGCGAATTCACGAATTCGGGCGCTCGCGCGCAGCTGATTGACGTGCATCTGACGCGTTGCCGGTTCAGCTTGTCGGGATTTGCCCAGGTCCGGCCCGCCATGCTTCCCTGCTTGCGGGAGGACAGGCCATGGATCAGGCAGTGCAGGCGCATGGCGACACGGCGATCCGCGACGAGGTTCGCAAGCTGTGCGCTCGGTTCCCGGGCGAATACTGGCGCGAATTGGACGCCCGCCGGGGCTATCCGACCGAATTCGTGCAGGCCCTGACGGAGGCCGGCTATCTGGCGGCGCTGATCCCGGAGGAGTATGGCGGCGCCGGGCTGGGCCTGCGTGAGGCGGGCGAGATCCTGCAAACCATCCAGGAGGAGGGCTGCAACGGCGCCGCGTGCCATGCCCAGATGTACATCATGGGCACGATCCTGCGCCACGGGTCGGAGGCGCAGAAGCGGCGTTACCTGCCGGAGATCGCCGCCGGCCGGCTCCGGCTGCAGGCGTTCGGCGTGACCGAGCCGACGAGCGGGACGGATACGACGAGCCTGCGCACGACGGCGCGGCGCGAGGGCGACGAGTATGTCGTGGACGGCCAGAAGATCTGGACCAGCCGGGCCGAGCACTCCGACCTGATGCTGCTGCTGGCGCGCACCACGCCGCGCGATCAGGTGGCCAAGCGGACCGAGGGGCTCTCGACCTTCATCGTCGACATGCGGACGGTGCTCGGCAACGGCCTGACCATCCGCCCGATCCGGACCATGATGAACCACAATTCGTGCGAGGTGTTCTTCGACGGGATGCGGATCCCGGCCGACAGTTTGGTCGGCGAAGAGGGCAAGGGGTTCCGCTACGTCCTGGACGGGATGAACGCGGAGCGGCTGCTGATCGCCTCCGAGTGCATCGGGGACGCGAAGTGGTTCACGCGCCGCTCGGTGGACTACGCGCGCGACCGGGTCGTGTTCGGGCGGCCGATCGGACAGAACCAAGGGGTGCAGTTCCCGATCGCGCGGGCCTATGCGCAGATGCGGGCGGCCGAGCTGATGGTCCGCGAGGGCTGCGAGCGGTTCCAGGCCGGGCTGCCCTGCGGCGAAGAGGCGAACATGGCCAAGCTGCTCGCGGCCGACGCGAGCTGGGCCGCGGCGGAGGCCTGCGTGCAGACGCATGGCGGGATTCGGCTTTGCCGAGGAGTATGACGTCGAGCGCAAGTTCCGCGAGACGCGGCTCTACCAGGTGGCGCCGATCAGCACGAACCTGGTCCTCTCCTACGTGGCCGAGCACGTGCTGGGGCTGCCGCGGAGCTACTGAGTGGGCCGGCCGCTCGAAGGATTGCTGGTGCTCTCGCTGGAGCAGGCGGTCGCCGCGCCGTATTGCAGCAGCCGGCTCGCGGACGCCGGCGCCCGGGTGATCAAGGTGGAGCGGCCGGAGGGCGACTTCGCGCGCAAATACGATCGGGCGGTTGGCGACCTGTCCAGCTACTTCGTCTGGCTGAACCGGGGCAAGCAGAGCCTCGTCGCTGACATCAAGGCGCCGGAGGACGCGGCGCTGCTCCATCGCATCCTCGCGCGCGCGGACGTGTTCATCCAAAATCTCGCGCCGGGTGCGGCCGAGCGGGCCGGCTTTGGATCCGCCGCGCTGCGTGCACGCCACGAGCGGCTGATCACAGTCGACATCAGCGGGTATGGCGACACGCCGGACTATGCGGGGATGAAGGCCTACGACCTGCTGGTGCAGGCGGAGACGGGGCTCGCTTCCATCACCGGTCATCCGGCCGGACCTGGCCGGGTCGGCATCTCGGTGGCCGACGTGGGGTGTGGCATGTACGCCCATGCCGCCGTGCTCGAAGCGCTGATCGAGCGTGGGATCACCGGCCGCGGCAAGGGGTTGAGCACGAGCCTGTTCGCCGCGATGGCGGACTGGATGACGGTGCCGCTGCTCTACACGGAGGGGACCGGCGCGCCGCCGCCGCGCATGGGCTTGGCGCACCCCAGCGTCTGTCCCTATGGCGCGTTCGCCCTGGAGGACGGCACGCTGGTGCTGATCTCGATCCAGAACGAGCGCGAGTGGCAGCAATTCTGCGCCGTGTTCCTCGGCGACCCGGTGCTGCCGCAACGGCCGGGGTTCGAGTCGAACGTCGCGCGGGTCGCCAATCGCTCGGAGGTCGATGGGGTCATCGGCGCACGGTTTGCCGTGCTCGGGCGCGAGGAGGCGCGGCAGCTTCTCCTGCAGGCGAATACCGCGTTCGGCTTCGTCAACGACGTGCCGGCCTTGGCCCGCCATCCCGCGCTTCGCCGCGTGGAAGTCGGGACCCCTTCGGGCCCGGTCACACCTGGCTGCGCCCGCGGTGGCGGGCGATGACGGAGAGCGAATGCTGGGGCCGGTTCCTGCCATTGGCGAGCACAGCGCGGCGATCCGCGCCGAGTTCGCCGCCTGACGTCTCAGCCTCGGCGCATGAACAGGCTGGTCGCCAGCCGGGTCGGCATCGCCCGGTAGGCATTGAGCCCGCGACCGACGACGCCGCCCGACCCGGCTGCGCTCGGCAGCGCCAGCACCCGTGCGGTCGGGCTGCCGGGGACGGCGAGGCCGCCCGGCGACGGCGGCGCCGACGCAGATGGCGGCGGGGGCGTTAGGGTCTGCCGCGGCTGCGATGTCCAAGCCGAGATCGGCGGAACGAAGCTGGCCGTCATCGTTCCGCGCGAGGGCACTTGAGATGTAGGGCACCGGCTCGCCGAGACCCGGCCGGGCCCACACCGCCAGCACCTTGCGTGCATATTCGGCGCCGACATCCGGCGTGAGCGAATGGTAGCCGGCAGCGGCGCGCGGCCAGGATCCGGTCTGCGCGAGCAGGCGTTGGAGGAAGCCGGCGGCCCAGCGGGCGTTCGCGGCGGGGTCGAATGCCTGGTCGAGCGAGCGCAAAAGCTTCTGGATGATGCATGAGGTTGATCTGCATGCAGCCGACGTCGATCGATCTCGCGCCCTGCGCCCGATAGGCGTTCACGGCGGCGATCGCGTCCGCCTTCGACTCGAACACATATCCCGCGCCCTCGACGTTGATCGTCCAGGGCCATGCGGTCACGCCGCCGCGCTCGTCCGGCCGGCCGCTTTCCACCACGCCCATCGCCTGCATCAGCCGGTCGGGGATGCCAAGAGCCCGTTCCGCGGCCGTGATGGCCCCGCGGCACAGCGCCGAAGGCTGAGGGGTCGGCGCGCCCCCGGGCCGGCGCGAGCGCGACCATGAGGGCGACGGCTAGGGCGAGCAGTCGCATCGCCCGCTGTCTTATGACTTCTAAGTCAATAAAAGGTTAAGCTCGGCCGCAAGGGGATGGTGCGGTGCGCAATTTCACTTGCGACCTGACGTCGAATCGGATAGTTTCAGAGTTGACGGCCGGCTTTGGTCGACCGTTTGGACGTTTCCTCCCTAAACTTGGCGGTGCCGCGTGCACCGCCATTTTTTTATCCTTGCAGCAGCGCCGGCGCCGTGTTGGCGAGCCGAAGGGCAAACCCGGTCAACTCCCGCTGCAGCGCCCGGGAAGCCGGAGGCACGCTGGAGCCGGGTCTCATCCATATAAAGCGACCGCGCAACCTCGATCTGCAGCGCATGCACGCGCTCGCGCGGGCGTCCGTAATGGCGCGTCACATAGCCGCCGGCGTAGGGATCGTTGCGGCGAACGCGGTAGCCCATCTCGACCAGCAGCCGCTCCACCGCGGCGGTGATCACCGGCGCGCAGGCCATCGCATGTGCGTCGCCCAGCACGAAATCGGGGCTGCCGCGCCCGCCCCCGCAGCTCTGGGCCGGCATGGAGTGGCAGTCGATCAGCAGGACCGCGCCGAACTGCTCGCGCGTCTGCTCCAGTAACGAGCTTAGAGCGGCATGGTACGGCTCCCAGCAGGTGTGGACACGGTGCTCCGCCTCCTCGAACGACAGCTTGCGCCGGTAGATCGTCTCGCCGGAGGCGACCACGCGGGCCAGGGTGCCGAGACCGGCACCGACCCGGGCGCTGGTCGTGTTGACCCAAGCGGGGAGCGCGTCGGCGAACATCGCCGGGTCGAGCTCCCAGGGTTCGCGGTTCGGGTCGCAGAAGGCACGCGCGAACGTCGCCGCGATCAGCGGTGCGCCGGCCAGCGTGGCTCCGGCGAACAAGTCGTCAACGAAACAATCCTCGCTGCGCCGGAGCGACAACGGGTCCAGCCGGGCGGCGTCGAGGAAGGCCGGGGGATAGTTGCGGCCCGAGTGCGGCGAGGCGAACACCACCGGCGCGGTTTGCAGCGCGGGGCGGAGAATGCGGAACGGCTCGCCCTCCGGTTCCAGCGGCGGAGACCGCTTGGGTCGACAAAGGCATGCGGCCATCCATGCGCGACATTCAAACCCGGGCAGCGCGCGCTGTCACCTGCCTTGCATGCAGGCGCCGCTCCGGGCTAAAGGAGCGGCCCGAAGCGGATGGGCGCGTAGCTCAGCGGGAGAGCATCGCCTTGACATGGCGGGGGTCACAGGTTCAATCCCTGTCGCGCCCACCATCCGTTCGATAGCTTAGCCGAGATCGTCCACAGGGCGGATTAGCTCCGGACCGGTCAAAATGGACAAAACCACCCAGAACGGAACATGAAGGCGGAAGCGGAACGGGCACTGGTTGGGCAGTCAGCCGTCTTCCGATCCCACTCCTGCCAAGGGCCGGGTACTTCGGCTAGCGAGCACAGGCCCATCAATCCGTCTAGCTTGGGGATCCGGTCAATGTCGGAGCGGGCTAGGCCGCCGGGCCGGGACAGGTAGGCAGCGAAGCAGTCGCCGGGGGTTATGCGGCGCGCTCGCCCGGCAGCACCTTCAAGGTGTTCTTGCGCGAGTTGCCTTTCGTGTCGCGCTGCAACATCCTCTGCGCCAGCTCTCGAGCGCTGTTAACCCGCTAGATATTGATCAACGCGATTTGGCCGAAGCGAGATTCACCGCAGGTTCAGCCAATCGCCTGTCTTCGGTGTATTTCCGCCTGAAGCGCAAAAACGGTCGTTCTAAAATTTGATACGAAATCCAGCCGAACGGAACGACAACGGCGAAGGCCCCAATCGAGACGAGTTCAGCGACCCTGAAATCGTGCATGTGAGGGATCCATCGCGCCGCTACTCTTGCCAACCAGAAAACCACGTAGCCGTGAAGAAGATAGATTGAGTACGAACAGGTGCCCATCATGCTGAGGAGGCTCGAAACCCGGCCACCCCCAAAGCGGAACGAGTTGTCGTAATACGCAATCAGAAATCCGAAGTAGCAGCCCTCGATCGTCGGCAGCAAGACCCAGATCTTGGAAGGTGAAGGATAGCTCGGGATTCCATAGAACCCACCAAGCGCTGCAAAATACCGATAAAAAGCAAGGAATCCGGCGGTCATCAGGATAAACCACCCGTGCCTTTGTTTGGTGATGTTCCCGCTGTCAAAGGCGATGATCCCTAGGGGTAAGAGAGAAAAAGAAAGAGAAAGAAGAGAAAGAAGAGAAAGGAAAAAGAAAAAAGGGAGAAAGAAAAAAAAGAGAGAAAGAAAGAAGGAGAAAGGAAGAAAAAAAGAAAGGAAGAGAAAAAAAAAAAGAAGAGAGAAGGAGAGAGAAAAAAAAGAGAGGAAGAGAAAAAAGAAGAGGAGGAGAAAAAAGAAGGAAAGAGAGAGAAAGAAGGAAAGAAAAAAGGGAAGAAAGAAGAGGAGAGGAAAAGGGAAAAGATAAGAAAGAGAGAGGTAAGAGGAGGAAAGAGAGGGAAAAAGATGGTGAGATAGGAGGAGAAAGAGGGAAAGAAGGAAGAGATAAGAGGAGAGAAGGGATAGGAGAGGAAGAGATGAAGGGAGAAAAGGAAGAGAAAAGAGGAGGAGAAAGAGAGAAAAGGAGAGCAGAAAAAGGAAGAGGCAGCGCAGCGACAGGAGAAAAAAAAAAAAGAAAGAAAAAAAGAGAGAAAAGAAAAGAAAAATGAACGAACTGGTCGATCCGCCCGATGATAGTCCAATATGCAAAGTATTGGACTTCACCATAGATCGCGTGAAGCGCGAATCGCAGCAGTATACTTCCGACCAGCATGCAGAGCAGGGATGGTTTCCAACGTCGCTTGAGCCAAAGGACGAATGGGAGCAGCAGGTAAAAGTGCATTTCGACCGTGATGGACCAGCCGCCATTGGGCCAGTCTGGCTTAATGAGCCCCGTAACAAGCGTCTCGACGTACCGGCCCAACCATAGGCCCCTCAGTATGTCGACCCGCTCGTTGAGGTGGAAGGCGATCAAAGCGCCATTCGCGACGAAGACCGCAACCAGCAAGGGAGCCAGTCGAATAAACCGGCTCCATATAAAATCGGCGTAACGGATGCGCTTGCCATCGAGCAGCTTCGCGAACAAATAGCCGCTCAAGGTCATAAAGAGGGCTACACCGCAATGTCCTTCGTCGAAGGGGGCCAAGACAAACCAATCGCTGCGAATTCCACCCCCGAACGGTACTGGCGACCCGCTGAAGCCATGCGTGAAGTGCCACTCAAAAACCAGGAACGCGGCTAGAGCGCGAAGATGATCCAAACCAGGATAGTACTGTCCTGTGGTGGACCGCATGTGCGTTCCTCCGATCGCTCAATCGTACATACGACCGTTCGAACTCAGTCGCCCGGACCTTGCAAGAGCAAGTGTGGGGTCACGCCGCCCGCCAGCGGGTCTCGGCGGTCAGCGGGAAACGGCGAAGTGTTCACTGAGCACACCGAACCACCGCAGGAACACTCCTCATACCCGGAGGGCGCTCCCACTATCTCGTGAGTGGGCGCCAGTTGGGCAGCAACGCAGGCACTCTGCCCAAAACCCAATGACTACGCTGCTCTGGCGCGACACCCTCTCGCCTTGACATGGCGGGGGTCACAGGTTCAATCCCTGTCGCGCCCACCATCCGCCGCCGGGCCGCTTCAGGCCGCCTTGGCCTCGCGCCGCCGGGCGTGCAGGATCCACTCCGTGTAGCCGTTCGGCTGCTCGCGCCCCTTGAAGATCAGGTCGCAGGCGGCTTGGAAGGCCGGGCCGTCCTCGTTGCCTTCCATCTTGCGGTAGTGCGGGTCGCCCGCGTTCTGGCGGTCGACCACCGCGGCCATCCGCCGCAGGGTGTCGCGCACCTGCTGCTCCGTGACCACGCCGTGGCGGAGCCAGTTGGCG
This sequence comes from uncultured Alphaproteobacteria bacterium, assembly GCA_963708585.1. Lineage (GTDB taxonomy): Bacteria > Pseudomonadota > Alphaproteobacteria > Acetobacterales > Acetobacteraceae > JAVVHH01. Next base: position 397,457 of record CAVPSW010000005.1, read on the forward strand.
ATGTGCTGGCTGCTGATCCGCAGCGTGGCGCGGTCCTCCATCAGGCCGACGTCGTGGATGTCCGGCACCTTGGAGCAGCCGACCCCCTGCTCGATCCAGCGCACGACATAGCCGAGGATGCCCTGGGCGTTGTTGTCGAGCTCCTGCTGCAGGTCGTCGGGCGCCCAGTTGGGCCGGTCCGCAACCGGGATCGTCAGCAAGTCGCGCAGCGTGCCGCGCTGGTGCCCGGCCAGCTCCGCTTGCCGTTCGGCAACGTTAACCTCGTGATAGTGAAGTGCGTGCAAAGTGGCGGCGGTGGGCGAGGGGACCCAGGCGGTGTTGGCGCCGGCGCGGGGATGCCCGCCCTTCTGCGCCAGCATGTCGGCCATCCGGTCCGGCGCGGCCCACATGCCTTTGCCGATCTGCGCCCGGCCGCGCAGGCCGCAGGCGAGGCCGACGTCCACGTTGCGGTCCTCATAGCTCTTGATCCACGGCGTGTTCCGCATGTCGTTCTTGCGGATCATCGGGCCGGCTTCCATGGAGGTGTGGATCTCGTCGCCGGTGCGGTCGAGGAAGCCGGTGTTGATGAACGCGACCCGGTCGCGCGCGGCCGCGATGCACGCGGCGAGGTTCGCGCTGGTGCGCCGCTCCTCGTCCATGATGCCCATCTTCAGCGTGTTCGGGGCAAGCCGAGCATGCCCTCGACCCGGCCAAAGATCTCGCCGGCAAACGCGACCTCGTCCGGCCCGTGCATCTTCGGCTTGACGATGTAGACCGAGCCCGCCCGGCTGTTGCGGATCGGGCTGGTGCTCCGAAGGTCGTGCATCGCGATCAGCGACGTCACCGCGGCGTCCAGCATGCCTTCGGGCACCTCTTCCCCGTCCAGCAGCACCGCGTCGGTGTACATATGGTGGCCGACGTTGCGGACCAGCATCAGGCTGCGGCCGGGCAGCGTGAGCGTGCCGCCGTCTGGCGCCGTGTATTCGCGGTCCGGCTCCAGCCGGCGCTCCATCGTCCGCCCGTCCTTGTCGAAGCGGGCGGCCAGGTCGCCTTTCATCAGGCCGAGCCAGTTGCGGTAGACGACGATCTTGTCGCTCGCGTCGACCGCGGCGACGCTGTCCTCCAGGTCCTGGATGGTGGTGATCGCGGCCTCGAGGATCACGTCGGCAACGCCGGCCGGGTCGGTGCGGCCGATCGCGCTCTCGTGGTCGATGCGGATCTCGAGATGGATCCCGTTATGCCGCAGCAGCACGGCGGAAGGCGCGTCGGCGGCGCCGCGGTAACCGACGAACTGCGCGGGGTCGCGCAGCGCGGTTGGGCCCGCTTTGGTCTCGACGTCCAGCTTGCCGTCGCGCACGCGATAAGCCGACGCATCCGCATGCGAGCCCGAGGCGAGCGGCGCCGCTTCGTCGAGCAGCCGCTTGGCCCTCTCCACCACCTTGGCACCGCGCTGCGGATTGTAGCCGCGGCCGCGCTCGGCGCCGTCCGTCTCGGGCAGCGCGTCCGTGCCGTAGAGCGCGTCGTAGAGGCTGCCCCAGCGAGCGTTGGCCGCATTCAGCGCGTAGCGAGCGTTGGAGACGGGGACGACGAGCTGCGGCCCGGCGATCGTCGCGATCTCCGGGTCGACCTTCTCCGTCCCGACTTGGAACGGCTCCGGTTCCGGCAGCAGGTAGCCGATCTCGCGCAGGAAGGCCTCGTATCCGTCGGGATCGGCCGGCTTGCCGTGGTGCGCGCGATGCCACTCGTCGAGCTGCCGCTGCAGCTCGTCGCGGCGCGCCAGCAGCGCGGCATTGCGGGGCGCGAGGTCGCGGATCAGCCCGGCAAGGCCCGACCAGAACGCGTCCGCCTCGACCCCCGTGCCCGGCAGCGCCTCCTGCTCGATGAACGCGTGCAGTTCGCGCGCAACCTCGATCCCGCCGACCTCGACCCGATCCATCCGCATCCGTCCTCCCTTGCCACGGCTACCGCCGGGTCTGGCCGGCGCTGTATGCGGTCGGACGGGATTGCGCAAGGAAGTGGGATGACCTGGTCGATCGTGGTCCATGACGAGAGACGGGCGCGTTTGCAGTGGCAGTAGCGACCTGCGCTTTCGCGGTCGGCGCGAGCTGCCCGTTCGTGCGCGCCGGGCGTGGGCGCGGTCTCGACCCAAAGCATGACGAACCGCTACCTGGGCCCGGCGGTGCTGGACGGGATGGCGCGCGGCCTGTCGCCCGAGCTGGCGATCCGCGGCGCGCTCGCCTCCGATGAGGGGCGCGGGCTCCGGCAGGTGCATGCGGTGGACCGGCACGGCAGGACCGCCGCCTGGACGGGCGAGAACTGCGTCATGTGGTGCGGGAGCATGGACGCTCGGGGGTGAGCGTCGCCGGGAACATGTTGGCCGGCGAGGCGGTCGTCTCCGACACGCTGGCGGCGATGGAGGGCGAGGGCGAGCTGCCCGATCGGCTGATGCGGGCGATGCTGGCTGGGCAGGCCGCGGGCGGCGACCGGCGCGGCCGGCAGTCGGCCGCCATGGTGCTGACCACGACGGAGGACTTCCCCGACCTCAACTTGCGGGTGGACGACCACGATGACCCGCTCGGGGAGCTCGAGCGTCTGCTCGGCCTGTGGCGGCGTGAGGTGATGCCGATGCTGCCGACCCGTCCGCGGCGCGCCGACCCGGCGGGGACCACGGATCTCGACGCGATCGAGGCGGGCTGGATTGCGCGTGGGCTCGACGTCCGTCTGCGGCGGTAGGCCGCTACGGGTCGATCACGTTCGCGCAGGTGTCCGTCGGCGTCGCCGCCGCGTGGCCGACGACGGGCACGATGTCGAGCGCGGCCGAGCCGACCCGGCACGGCGCGGCGGCCAGGCCGCAGCCGGAGAGCGCCAACAGCGCCAGCAGCACGGCTGATCCTCATGACGCTTCCAGCTCCTCTCGCAGCAGCTCCAGTTCGAGCCAGCGCTCCTCCGCAGCGGCCAATTCCCGCTCCGCGCCGGTCAGCGCCTCCGTCGCGGCGGCGAACGCCTTCGGGTCCCGCCGATACAGGTCGGGGTCGGCCAGGACCGCCTGCAGCCGCGCGATCTCCCGCGTCAGCGCCTCCATGCGGCCGGGCAGGGTTTGCAGCGATTGCTTGTCCTTGAACGACAGCTTTCGTGACGCGGCCCGTGGCGCTGGCCGTGCGCCCGTCGCGCGCGGCCTGGTCAGGGAGGCGGCGGCCGGATCGCCGCGCTGCGGCAGCATGTCGCTGTAGCCGCCGGCATACTCGATCCAACGCCCGTCGCCCTCGGCCGCCAGCGTCGAGGTCGCGACCCGGTCGAGGAAGTCGCGGTCGTGGCTGACCAGCAGCACGGTGCCGGCATACTCGGCGAGCATCTCCTGCAGCAGGTCGAGCGTCTCCAGGTCGAGGTCGTTGGTCGGCTCGTCCAGCACCAGCAGGTTGCTCGGCCGCGCCAGCGCGCAGGCCAGCATCGAGCCGGCCCCGCTCGCCGCCGGAGAGCATGCCGACCGGCGTGCGCGCCTGCTCCGGCTTGAACAGGAAGTCCTTCATGTAGCCGATCACGTGCCGCCGCTCGCCCGCGACCACCACCGTGTCGCCGCCGCCGCCGGTCAGCGTGTCGGCCAGCGTCGCCGCCGGGTCGAGCGCGGCGCGTTGCTGGTCGAGCGTCACGACGTCGAGGCTGGTGCCGAGCCGGACTTCGCCGGAATCGGGCGGCAGCTGGCCGGTCAGCAGGTTCAGCAGCGTCGTCTTGCCCGCGCCGTTCGGCCCGACGATGCCGAGCCGGTCGCCCCGCAGCACGCGCAAGCTGAGATCGCGCACGACCGGCGGGCCGCCGTAGCCCTTCGTCACGTGCTCGGCGACGGCGACCAGCTTGCCCGAGAGGTCGGCCTCGGTCGCCGCGAGCTTGAGCGCGCCCGGTTCCCGGCCGAGCTCGCGCCGCTTCTGCCGCAGCGCCTGCAGCTCGCCGACCCGGCGCATGTTGCGCTTCCGCCGCGCCGTCACGCCGTAGCGCAGCCAATCCTCCTCGCGCGCGATCTGCCGGCCCAGCTTGTGTGCGTCCCGCTCGGCCTGCTGCCTCGACCTCCTCGCGCCACGCCTCGTAATGGGCGAAGCCGCGGTCGATCCGCCGCGTCACCCCGTCCTCGAGCCAGACGATGCTGCGGGACAGCGTCTCGAGCAGCCGGCGGTCGTGGCTGATCAGCACGATGCCGGCGCGCAGCGACTTCAGCTCGGCCTCCAGCCACTCGATCGCCGGCAGGTCGAGGTGGTTGGTCGGCTCGTCGAGCAGCAGCAGGTCCGGCGACGGGGCGAGGGCGCGGGCGATGCGCGGCGCGGCGCTGCCTGGCCGCCGGAGAGCGTCGCCGGGTCTTCGTCGCCGGACAGGCCGAGCTGGTCGAGCAGGGCGCGGGCGCGGTGGACCGTCGTCGGGCCCGAGGCCCGGCCGCGGCGTAGTCGAGCGTGGTCGCGGAAGCCGGAGAGGTCGGGCTCCTGCGGCAGGTAACGGACGCTGGCACCCGGCTGGAGGAAGCGCGTGCCGCCGTCGGGCTGCGAGCAGGCCCGCGGCGACCTTCAGCAGCGTCGACTTGCCGGAGCCGTTGCGGCCGACCAGGCAGATGCGCTCGCCGGCGCCCACGCCGAGCTCCGCGCCCTGCCAGCAGCGGGGCGGAGCCGAGCGAGAGCCGGATGTCCTGCAGGAGCAGCAGCGGGCGGGGCCATGCGCCCGGTATGGGCAGCGGCGGGTTCCTGTGCAACCCGGCCGCCGTGTGGCATGGACCCGGCGAAAGGCGGAGGGAACGCACATGCGGGTGGTGATCGCGTTGCTGGTGGCGCTGGCGCTGGGCCGGCGGAGCGCAGGCCGCCGAGACGCTGCGCATCGGCCTGCTGCACACGCTCTCGCCGGCGCCGCTCTACCTCGCCATGGCGCGCGGCTACTTTCGCGCAAGAGGGGCTCGACGCCAGCTTCCGCTTCTTCGAGGCGGCGCAGCCGATCGCCGCGGCCGCGGTGGCGGGCGACATGGACGTCGGCATCACCGCGCTGACCGGCGGGTTCTTCAACCTGGCCGGGCGCGGCACGCTGAAGGTGATCGGCGGCGGGCTGCACGAGGAGCCCGGCTACGAAGGGACCGCCCTGCTCGTCTCGAAGAAGGCGTTCGACGAGGGCCTGACCGACGCCGGCCAAGCTCGGCGGGCACAGCTTCGGCATCACCCAGTTCGGCTCGTCGTTCCACTACATGGTCGGGCGGATCGCGGGGAAGGAGGGATCGACCTCCGGACGATCACGCTGCGGCCGCTGCAGACCGATCGGGAACATGGTGGCCGCGGTGCGGACCGGGCAGGTGGACGCGACCATGGCGATCGCGTCGATGGCCAAGCCGATCGACGCCAGCGGCGACGCCAAGATCATCGCCTGGGTCGGCGACCTCGTGCCGTACCAGATCACCGCGGTGTTCGCCCCGAGCCGGATGGTGACGGAGCGGGCCGGATGCGCTGCGCCGCTTCGCCGCGCGCTTACCAGCACGGCGTGGACGATTACCGCGCCGCGTTCCTGCGCCGGGACGCTTCCGGCAAGCCGATCCACGATGCGAGCACGGACGCGGCGGTCGCCGACATCCAGAAATATGTCTACGCCGGCGACCCGGACGCGCGGGCCAAGATCCTGGACGGGGTCGGCTATTACGACAAGGACGGAGCGCTCGACGTGCGGGACGTGGAGGCGCAGCTGCGCTGGTTCACCGAGCAGGGCCTGGTCAAGCCGGGGGTCGAGCCCGGCAGACGTGATCGACACGCGGTTCCTGCCGACGCTTGCCATGACCGGGTCGCGGCTGCGCGTGTCGGTTGACGGGCGTCAGCCACCGCTACGGCGCGCTCGAGGTTCTGCAAGGCATCGACCTCGTACGCCGAGCCCGGCCGCGTGCTGGTGCTCGTCGGCCCGTCCGGCTGCGGCAAGAGCACGCTGCTCGGCATCATCGGCGGGCTGATCCGGCCAGACGCCGGGCAGGTCACGGTGGAGGGCCACGTCGCCGAGGACTGCCTGAACGTGATGACGCCGGTGTTCCAGGACTTCGCCCTGCTGCCGTGGCGTACGGTGGCGGGGAACGTCGAGCTGGTGCTCGGCCGGCTGCCGCCGTGCGCAACGGCGGGCGCGCGTGCAGGAGATGCTGGCGCTGACCGGGCTGGAGGCGTTCGCCGGCGCCTGGCCGAAGGCGCTCTCCGGCGGGATGCGGCAGCGGGTCGGGATCGCGCGGGCGCTCGCGGTGCGGCCTGCCTGCCTGCTGATGGACGAGCCGCTCTCCGCGCTCGACGCGCAGACCAGGTCGCTGCTGCTGGACGAGTTCGCGGGCCTGATCGAGCGGGCCGGGACGACCACGATCTACGTGACGCACAACCTGGCCGAGGCGGTCCGGCTCGGGCACCGGATCGCGGTGCTGTCGCGCCGGCCGGGCCGGGTGCGCGAGGTGATCGACATCGATCGGCCGCTGCACGGGCGGGCGGAGGACGACCCGGACCTGCTTGCGGGTGCAGGCCCGGCTCTGGGCGCTGATCCGCGAGCGACGCGGCCGCGGCGGAGCGGGAGCTGGTCGTTGCCTGAGGTCGCCGGGCCGGTTCCGTTCCGGGCGCGCGGCTTCGAGCCCCGGCATTCCCCGCTGGCGGCCACGCTGACGCTGCTCGGCCTCGTCCTGCTCTGGCAGGCGGGGGCGAGCGCGGGCGTCGATCTCGACCCAGTTCCTCCCGCCGCCGATCGCGATCGTCCGCGCCCTGGTGGCGCTCGCGCGGAGCGGCGAGCTCTGGGTCCATCTCGGCGCCTCGCTGCAGCGGCTCGCGATCGGCTGGTCGCTGGGCACGGTCTGCGGCATTGGCCTCGGCTTCATCGTGGGCCTGGTGGCCGTCGCGCGTTCGCCCGGGATGGCGGTGGTGTCGGCGTTGTTCCCGATCCCGAAGATCGCGCTGGTTCCGCTGTTCATCATCTGGTTCGGGATCGGCGAGGGGTCGAAGGTAGTCACCGTTGCGTTCGGCGTGTTCTTCCCGACGGTGATCAGCACGGTGGCCGGGGTGGACGCGGTGCCGCGCGGCTTGCTGCGCATGGGTCAGGCGTTCGGGCTTTCACCCTGGGCGATCGCGTGGCGGATCGTGCTGCCGGGGGCGATGCCGTCGATCCTGGCCGGGTTCCGGGTGACGACCTCGATCGCGATCATCCTGCTGGTCGCGGCCGAGATGATCGGCGCAGAGCGCGGCATCGGCGCGTTCGTGCTCCAGGCCGGCAATCTCTACGACACCGATAACCTGCTCGCCGGCATCGTCGTCCTGTCGCTGCTCGGGCTCGGTGTTGCGACGCTGCTGGGAGTGCTGGACCGCTGGCTGCTGCGCTGGCGCTGACCGTCAGACGGCGATGTTCAGCAGTGTGCCGCGGGGCGGCGCGATGCTCGGCATCTCCTTCGGGATTGCACTGCGGCTAGCGGGCGAGGCGTCCCGCGCGGCACCAGCCGGCTCGCGCACGAGACGGATGTCGTTTGGACGCTGAGCAGGCGCCGTGGTCGTCGCGGACGAGAACGCCGAGAGGGAGTTGGTCGACAGCATGCTGAGCACTGTAAGATGCATAACTTAACGATCCGTTAACGCAACGCCGACTGTCAAGAAAATTGTGGAGTCGGCGCCCGTTTTGGGCGTCGCCGCTGATGCGCAGGGCTGCACGCGGCAGTAGAAGAAATTATCTTCCTTGCACGCGCACCAAACGTTTGTCCATCAAAAAACTGTGCATCGTCTCACTGTTGGAGAACGGCCACTCCGGGCAGCGTCTTGCCCTCGATCCATTCCAAAAACGCGCCGCCGGCCGTGCTCAAATAGCTCATCCGCTCGGCCTCTCCGGCCTGCCGCAACGCGGCCACTGTGTCGCCGCCTCCCGCCACGCTGCGCAGCGCCCCCTGCGCCGTCGCGTCACCCACGGCATGCGCGAGCGCGACCGTCGCCGCGTCGAATGGCGGCGTCTCGAACGCGCCGAGCGGGCCATTCCAGACCAGCGTCCGAAGATCCGGCAACCGGTCGCGCAGACCTTGCACCGTCGCCGGGCCGACATCGAGCATCATGCGATCGGCCGGGATTTCACGCGCCGGGACGATGGTCGTCTCCACATCCGCTTCGAGCGCGCGGGCGGTCACCGCGTCGCTCGGCAGCACCACCTCGCAGCCGGCGCGGCCGGCCTCGGCCAGGATGTCGCGCGCGGTCTCGTGCATGTCGGGCTCTTGCAGGGAGCGGCCGACCTCGGCGCCTTGGGCGGCGAGGAACGTGTTGGCCATGGCGCCGCCGATCACGAGCACGTCGACCTTACGGACCAGGTTGCCCAACAGCTCCAGCTTGGTTGAGACCTTGGCGCCGCCGACCACGGCGCAGACCGGGCGCGCCGGACTGCCCAGCGCGGCGTCCAGCGCCTCCAGCTCCTGCTGCATCAGCCGCCCGGCATAGGCCGGCAACAGCCGCGCGACCCCTTCGGTGCTGGCGTGGGCCCGATGCGCGGCGGAGAAGGCGTCGTCGACGTAGAGGTCGGCCAGCGAGGCGAGCTGTCGCGCGAACTCGGGGTCGTTCTTCTCCTCCCCCGCGTGGAAACGCGTGTTCTCCAGCACCAGCACGTCACCATCTGACAGGCGCGCGACCGCCGCTTCGGCCTCCGGCCCGACACAATCGTTAGCGAAGGCGACCGGCCGGCCGAGCGCGTCCGCCAGCGCGCCCGCGACCGGGCGGAGGGACAGCTCCGGCACGCGCTTGCCCTTCGGCCGCTCGAAGTGGCTGCATACGATCACCTTCGCTCCGGCGTCGGCGAGCTCGCGGATCGTGGGCAGAAGGCGCTCGAGCCGGGTCGCGTCGGTGATCTGGCCGTCGCGAACCGGGACGTTGAGGTCGGCGCGCAGCAGCACCCGCCGGCCCCGGACCTGGAGCCCGTCCAGCGTACGGACTGGCATCGACTTAAAGGCTGCCGAACAGCGCGGCCGTATCCGCCATGCGGTTGGAGAAGCCCCATTCGTTGTCGTACCAGCCCATCACGCGGGCGAGCTGCCCGTCCACGACCGCGGTCTGGGTGGCGTCGAAGGTGCACGACGCGGGGCTGTGGTTGAAGTCGGTGCTGACCAGCTTCTCCGTGTTGTAGTCGAGGATCCCCTTCAGCCGGTTGCCGTCGCTCGCCGACTTCATGGCCTCGTTGATCTCCTGGGCGGTGGCCTGCTCGCGCAGGTTCACATCCAGGCTGATCAGCGAGACGTTCGGGGTGGGGATACGGATCGACGTGCCGTCGAGCTTACCTTTCAGCTCCGGGATGACGAGCCCAATCGCCTTGGCTGCGCCGGTGCTGGTCGGAATGGAGCTGAGGGCGGCGGCGCGGGCCCGGTGCAGGTCCTTGTGCAGCGTGTCCACCGTGTTCTGGTCGCCGGTATAGGCGTGGACGGTGACCATGTAGCCGCGCAGGATGCCGAACGCCTCGTGCAGCACCTTGGCCATCGGCGCGAGGCAGTTCGTGGTGCAGGACGCGTTGGAGATCACCGTCATATCCCGGGTGATCGCGTCCTGGTTGACGCCGAACACGACCGTCGCGTCCACACCGTCGGCCGGGGCCGAGATCAGCACCTTGCGTGCGCCGGCGCCTTCGATCAGGGCGCGGGCGGCCTCCTTGCTGGTGAACCGGCCCGTGCATTCGAGCGCGACGTCGACGCCCTGATAGGGGACCTTGGCCGGGTCGCGCTCGGCGGTGACGCGGATCGGCCCCCAGGTACGGCCGTTGTGGACGATCGTGAGCGCGTCGCCGTCGACCTTGACCTCGCCGGGGAAGCGGCCGTGCACGCTGTCGTAACGGAACAGGTGGGCGTTAGCCTCCACGCTGCCGAGGTCGTTGATCGCGACCGGCTCGATGTCGTCGCGCCCGCGCTCGATGATGGCGCGCAGCACGAGGCGCCCGATGCGCCCGAACCCGTTGATGGCGACCTTGACGGCCATGTTGTCCTGTTTCCTTTCAGTTCGGCAGCAGCCGGCGTCGCACCGCCGCAGTGATGGCCTCCGGCGTGATGCCGAAATGCCGGTAGAGATCCGGATATGGCGCCGAAGCGCCGAAGCCGTTCATCCCAATGAACATACCTGCTTCGCCAAGCCAGCGCTCCCAGCCGAAGCCGCACGCCGCCTCGATGCCGACGCGCGGGACCGAGCCGAGCACGGCCAGCCGGTAACGCTCGTCCTGTTGGGCGAACAGCTCCCAGCACGGGAGCGAGACAACGGCGGCGGCGATCCGGGCTTCGGCCAGCAGGCGCCGGGCATTCAGCGCGACCTCGACCTCCGACCCGGTGGCGATGAGCGTCACCTGCCTCGGCCCATCTGCCTCCCGCAGCACGTAGCCACCCCGGGCACAACGGTTCTCGGTGGCATCCCCGCGCAGTGCGGGCACATCCTGGCGGGAGAGCACCAAGATGCTGGGGCCGTTAGTGCGCCGGGCGGCCAATTCCCAGCACTCGGCGATTTCCAGCGGGTCGGCGGGGCGGAACACATGCACGTTCGGCAACGCGCGGAAGGCGGCGAGTTGCTCGACCGGTTGGTGCGCCGGGCCGTCCTCGCCGGCGCTCAACCCGTCATGGGTCAGCACGTAGACGACCCGAAGGTGCATCATCGCTGCCAGGCGGAGCGCCGGGCGCATGTGATCGCTTGACGTGCAAAGGCTGGCGGCGAACGGGAACAGGCCGCCATGCAGCGCCATGCCGTTGAGCGCGGCGCCCAGCGCGTGTTCGCGCACGCCGAAATGGATGTAGCGGCCCGCGAAGGCGCCGGGCGCGACCGGCTGGAGCAGGGAAGGGCGGGTCCGGGTCGCCCGGCCGCTGTCGGCGGAGCCGCCGACCAGTTCCGGCATGGCGCCCGCCAACGCAGCGAGCGCCCGCTCGCCGGCATCGCGTCCGGCCAGGGTCGGCCGGGTTTCTGCGAGCTCGGTCCGCAGCGCAGTGATTCCTTCGTGCCAGCAGTCCGGCAACCGGCCGGCGACAACGCGCTCGAACTCCACGCGGTGCGGATGCTTGGTCAATCGCTTGAGCCAAGCACGACGTGACGCGGCCCCGCGCGAGCCGGCGGCCCGCCACGCACGCGCGAGATCCGGCGGCAGCGCGAACCGCTCGTGCGGCCAGTTGAGCATGCGCCGAGCCCTCTCCGGCCCCAACTCTGCGTCGGCCGGCCCGACCAAGCCGATCATCGTCCGGCAGGCGATCAGGGTGGGCTTCTTGGAGCGCAGCGAGAGCGACAGTGCGCCGGCCAGTTGCGCTGGGTCGTGGCCATCGACGCGTTTGACCGCCCAGCCCTGGGCGCTGAAACGCTTCAGCATGTCAGCCGAGCGGGCCAGGGCGAGGTCGCCCTCGAGCGAGGCGCCGTTGTCGTCCCACAGCACCGTCAGCTTCTCCAGCCGGAGATGGCCGGCCAACTCCGCGGCCTCTTGGCTGACGCCCTGCATCAGATCGCCGTCCGAGGCGATGACCCAAGTCCGGTGATCGACCAGGCTGCGGCCGAACCGCGCGGCCATCATGCGCTCGGCCAACGCCATGCCGACGGCGTTGGCCAGGCCTTGGCCGAGCGGGCCGGTCGTGGCCTCGATCGCGGGATGGGCGCCGAATTCCGGATGACCGCTGGCGGGGCTGTCGAGCCGACGGAAACGGGCCAGCTCCTGAGGGCCCATGCCGGCGTGCCCGGTGAGGTGCAGCAGCGCATAGAGCAGGCTGGCCCCGTGCCCGGCCGAGAGCACGAACCGGTCGCGGTCCGGCCAGCGCGGGTCATCCATGTCGAAGCGCAGAAAGCGGGTCCAAAGCGCGGTCGCAGCGTCGGCGATGCCGAGCGGCAGACGCAAGTGACCGGAGCCTGCGATCTCGGTCGCTGCGATGGCGGCGGCGCGGACGGCGTCCGCCATCTTCCGCTCCGGCGTGACCGGCCGGGCCAGGATGGAGGCGTGCAGGGCCTGCGTTCGCCCGTCCGGCGCGCCGAGCCATGCCGTTTCGCGAGATCCTGACATCCGTCCTCCCGGAGCGGCCGCTATATAAGCCGTTCGGGGCGGCGACAAGCCCGGGGCCGATTAGGCGAGCGGGCGGCGGACCGCGGCGGGAGCGATGCGAGGCCGCCGGAACTTGCGGACGATGCTGTTGAGGGCGAGACGGCCCGGCCTTTCGATCCCGAAATACGCCAGGGTGGCGAAGGGCAACACGGAGAGCGACCCAGCGGCCGCGAACAGCAAGGCCCCCATTAGCGGGAGCTTTCCCGGATGCAACGCCTGCACCAGCATCAGTTCAGGGAGCCGGAACATGTGATGCACAAGGTAGATCGAGAATGAGATGGTGCCGAGGAAGTAGGGAATCGAGGACGACAACACGCGGCTTGGCGAGCCTCGGTTCAGCGCATAGGCGAGCACGACGAATGGGAACAGGAGCGCGGCGAGGAGGTCCACTCGCACGAGGAAACAAAGCACGCACGCCGCGCTGACCGCCCAGGTCCATCGGTCCTCGCCGATGGCACGCAGCGGCGAGGGCTGGCTGAACGCGCGGTAGACCATCATGCCGAAGCCGAACTCGGCAAGGCAGCGAAAGAGGTCGAAAGGCACCCAGCGATAGCCCAGACCCCACTCCGGCGAGAACGAGGCGATCATGAGCAGCACGCCAAACCCGGCGACGGCATAGAGCACTGCGACGAAACGCGGCGCCTTGAACAGCAGGAAAATGAGGATCGGGAAGACGAGGTAGGCGGCCAGTTCGACGCTGATCGACCACGATGGATCGTTCAGGTTGTATTTATTGAAGAAGCCCTGCAGATGCAGGAGGTTGATCAGCACCGGCTTGGTCAAGCCGTCCGTCGTTGCGTGCCAGTTGACGAACATCCACGGGCGGTCCCAGTAGCCGGCGATCGCACCGAGGAACAGCAGGATCAGCGTGATTGCGATCCCGAGCGGGAAGATGCGGGCCACGCGCTTCCACAGGAACGGCCCGTACGCCCGCATGCCGAGCGTCTCGAACCCGGCAAGGTAAGTGTAGGACATGATGAAGCCGCTGAGCACGAAGAAGAAGTCCACGGCCATGTAGCCGTGCGGCACCAGCGAGGGGATCCAGCCCTCCGCGTCGAACTGTGCCGTGGCGGAGAAGTGTTGGAGCACGACTGCCATCGCGGCAATGCCGCGAAGCGAGGTCAGTGCCTTGATCTCGCGACGATCGGCTGGAGGGTCGGGAATGGTCATTCGATCAGCGCGGCGCCCCTAGCGACCGGTTGGCCCGGGCCAGCACGGCCCAAAGTAAGACCTGCGCGCCAGCTTCCGCCCACTCCGGGTCGATACTCTCGGCCTCATTATGGCTCAGTCCGTCTTTACAAGGTGTGAAGATCATCGCCGTGGGCACGTGCCTCGCCACATATACCGCGTCGTGCCCGGCGCCCGACACGATCTCGCGCGCAGAGTAGCCGAGCCCGGCGGCTGCCTGCCGCACCGTCTCGACGCAACCGGCATCGAAGGGTTGCGCCGGGATGCGGAACAGCTCGTGGAGGGTCAGCGCCACGCCGCAGTCGCGGGCGATGAAGCCGGCCTCCCGCGGGAACTGGGCGGCGATGCGCTCGATCTCCGCGGCGTCGGGATGGCGAAACTCGACACTGAACCGCACTTCGCCCGGGATCACGTTCCGGCTGTTTGGGCTGACCACGAGCTGCCCGACCGTCCCGCGCCCGTCCTCGCCGCGGGCGCGCATGGTGCGGTCGACCAGGTCGATGACCCGCGCGGCACAGAGCAGCGCGTCGCGCCGCGTGCTCGGCGGCGTTGTGCCGGCGTGGCTATCCTGCCCGATCGCGACCGCGTCGTACCAGACTTGCGCCTGCGCCCCGGTGACGATCCCGATCTGCTTCTCCTCGCGCTCCAGGATCGGGCCCTGCTCGATGTGCAGCTCGAAATAGGCGTCGGCCGGGAAAGGACGGGCGGGCTCCGGCCCGCGATACCCGATCGCGTCGAGCGACTCCCGAACAGTATGCCCGTCCAGGTCCGACAGCGCCTCCGTCTGTGCCTGGTCGTAGACGCCGGCCCAAACGCCCGACCCCATGAGGCTCTTGCCGAACCGGCTGCCCTCCTCGTCGGTCCAATTGACCAGCTCGAGCGGTGCCTCCGTCGTGATGTCGAGGTCGTTCAGCGTGCGCATGACCTCCAGCCCGGCCAGCACGCCCAGCGCCCCGTCGAACTTACCACCGCTCGGCTGGCTGTCGAGGTGGCTGCCGAACAGGACCGGGTCGCGCGCCGGGTCGCGGCCGGGCCGGCGGGCGAACATGTTGCCCATCGCGTCCACCCGCACGCTGAGGCCCGCCTCGGTGCAGAGCACCCGGAACCGGTCGCGCCCGGCGCGATCGACCTCCGACAGCGCCAGCCTTCGGACGCCGCCCTTCGGCGTGGCGCCGATCTCGGCCATGGCCATGAGACTATCCCACAGCCGCGCGCCATCCACACGCTGGTTGCTGCCGCTCATTGTCGCTCCATCGGAAGGGAGGCTAGATAACGCGAAATCCCCGAGGTTGCCCATGGCACACGCCTTCGCCCCCGCTGCACCCCCCGTGCTCCGCAACAGCGTGCTCGATGCGGACGCGGTGTGGCAGGCGCGGGTGGATCTCGCCGCCTGCTTCCGCGCCGCCGCCCGGCTCGGGCTCCACGAAGGGATTTGCAACCACCTCTCCGCCATGGTGCCCGGGTCCGATCATCTCTTCCTGGTCAACCCGTATGGCTGGGGGTTCAACGAGATTACCGCCTCCCGCCTCCTCGTCTGCGACTTCAACGGCCACGTTGTCGAGGGCACGGGCGAGCCGGAGGCGACCGCCTTCTTCATCCATGCGCGCGTCCACATGCGCTTGCCGCGCGCCCGGGCCGCGTTCCACACGCACATGCCGAACGCGACCGCGATGGCCATGCTGGACGGCCCGCCGCTGCTCTGGGCCGGGCAGACCGCGCTCAAGTTCTGGGGCCGGACCGTGGTCGACGAGCATTACAACGGGCTCGCGCTGGACGAGACGGAGGGCGACCGGATCGCGGCGAGCATGGGCGAGGCGGACATCGCCTTCATGCGCAACCACGGGGTCATGGTCCTGGGCGCGAGCATCGCCGAGGCCTGGGACGACATGTGCTACCTCGAGCGCGCCTGCGAAGCGCAACGGCTTGCGCTCTCGACCGGCCGTCCGCTCAAGCCCGTGCCCGACCACCTGGCCGCGATGACCGCCCAGCAGATGCGGCAGGGCGACCGCGAGAGCGCCCGGCTGCATCTCGAAAGCGTGAAGCGCACCCTCGATCGCGAGGCGCCGGACTACCGCACTTGAGGCTCGGGACGTCGCGGCGGGCGCTGCTGCTATCGCTGGCGGCGCTGTCTGGCTGCAAGCTGATCGACCAGACCACGTTCGACCCGCAAGCCGGCAAACGGCCAGAGGTCCCGAAGCCGCCGCCGCCGCCGCCGCCCCCAGCGTCGGAGCCCGGGCCGCCGCCGCTGCTCAGTATCCGGGTTCCGGTCACCGAGTCCGCGCGCGGCGACATCGCCAAGGCGGTCGCCGCCGCCCGAGCGCGCAAGCCGGACGTCGCCTTCGAGGTGGTCGAGATCACGCCGGGGACCGGGACCGCCCTCGGCGCGAACGCGGCGGCGGTGGCGCGGATGATCGAGGCGGCGGGCGTGCCCGCCGCCCGCGTCCAGCTCGGCGCCCGCCCGGTCGCGGACGCGCAACCCGAGGTGCGCGTCTACGTCCACTGAGAGTGCCTTTCCAAACCCTACTAGGCTGGCCCTCTGGCGGCGATTCCTGCGCTCCGGTGCTCACGGCCCGCATGGCCGCTCCGCTCCGGTGCTCCAAAATCACCACCAGCCAACTCAGCCTAGCGGGCTTTGAAAGGCACTCTAGGCCCACAACCGGGCCTCAATGGAACCGGCGGTCGCTCCGGTCGCGCAGCGGCCAACGGTCGATCGCGGCGCTGACGGCCGCGACGACCCCCGGCCCGCCCGCGGTCTCGAGCTCGAGGACGAGGATGGGCAGGTCCGGCTGGGCCGAGCGGGCAAGCTGCGGCAACCCGAACTGCGCCATCTCGCCCAGCGATTGGACCGTGACGAGCAGGTCGAAATTGGCCGTCTGCCGCAGCAGCAGCTCCACCACGCCGTAGCTGGCGGCGAGGCTGAGCCGGAACCCCCCTTCGAGCAGCGCGCGGGCCAGATGATACCGCGCGCGCGGATCGCTGCCCGACGAGCAGCACGTGCGGCTCGTCGGGCGCGACCACGGCCGGGGCCGGAGCAAGGTCGACCGCGAACGGGATCACGACACGCCTGCCGGGCCGACGTCGCGCAACTCGACCTCTCGCTCCGAAGTGCGCCGGGGCGCCGGAAGATGAAGCGTCCGGAGCACCTGGTCGAGCCTGGACACGAACCAAGACTTGCGGGACGCGGTCTTTGCCGGGGCGCTCTCGTCCACAAGGATCACGTACATCAAACCCTCCTGGCCTGGTGCCGGAGGATTAGCGCCCGCGTTGCCCGATCGATGTGACGTGGATCACGGATCGGCCAAGGGGCTGGACGACCCTACTGCTTCGGCTGCCGCGCGTCCGCAACGGCCTGTTGCAGCTCGGCGAGCTCGGCGGCGCCGGCCAGCATGCGGTGGCCGATGATGAGGGCTGGCGTGCCCTGGACCCCGATCTGCTGCGCGAGGGCGATGTTCGTCTCGAGCCGGCTCTTGATCGCCGGGTCGTCCATGTCCCGGACGATCCGGCCGCCATCGAGCCCGATCTGGTCCGCCGCGGCCCGGATCGTGTCCCGCGTCGACGGCGCGCCCGAATGCATGAGCACCTCCTGGAGCTTGAAATAGCCGCCCTGGCGCTGGGCGGCGAGCAGGGCGCGGCTTTCGAGCTGGCTCGTCGGACCGAGAATGGGCAGGTCCTTCATCACCACGCGCACGTTCGGCTCCGCGCGAAGGAAGTCTGCCATCACCGGCAGCATGCGGCGGCAATACGGGCAGCGCGTGTCGTAGAACTCGATCAGGGTGACGTCGCCGAACGGGTTGCCGGCAACCGGGTCGGACGGGTCGACGAGCGACGGGCCGATCCGCGCGAGCGTGTCGCTCGTCGCCTTCTCCTGCCGGCCCGCGTCGTCGGCCTGCAGCGCCGTCAATGCCTCGCGCAGGATGGTCGGGTCGGAGCGCAGGGCGTCGCGCACCACGCGGACGATCTCCTCGCGCTGCGCCGGCGTGAAACTATCGGCGAGCGCCGGAAGACCCGGCAGGAGCAAGGCGGCGAACAGGGCAAGCGGAAGGGCGCGGCGCATGATCGACTCCGGACGGGCCGCGCGCCGATACCACAGGTGGCCTGCCGCGAAGAAGGGGCCGGGCGCCGGATTGCCCGTTCCGGCCGGGGCCGCTATGGCAGCCGCATGGTTGAAGCGACGTCGGCTCCGGTGCGGGGCCAGCAATGGATGGGAGCCTGGCGCTCGGTCGGCCGGGTTGCCGCCCTGTTGGCCACGCTGTCAGGCACCGGCTGCGGCACGGTCACGTCCGTCAAGAACGAGTTCTTCGGCGGCGGCGGGAACGACAGCGGCGAGCCGCAGCGCCTGACCGGCTTCATCGGGGCCGCGCTGGCCGACGAGCCGCGGGCGGCGCTGCTCGGCCGTGACATACTCGCCACCGGCGGCACGGCGGCCGATGCGGCCGCGGCGATGGGGTTCATGCTGGCGGTGACGCTGCCGTCCCGTGCCGGACTCGGCGGGGGCGGTGCGTGCCTTGCCTACAGCCCGGACCGCAATGGACCCGGCGGCGGCAATCCCGAGGCGATCCTGTTCACCCCTGTTGCGTCCTCGACCGCCGCGCCCGGCACCGACCGGCCTGCGTCCGTCCCGATGCTGGCGCGCGGCCTATTCGCGCTGCAGGCCCGCTACGGACGGCGCCCGTTCGAGACCCTGATCTCGCCCGCCGAGCAGGCCGCGCGCTTCGGCGTAACGGTCTCGCGCGCGCTGCTGGACGATCTCGCCGTCGTCGCCGGGCCGCTGATCCAAGACCCGAACGCGCGCGCCGTGTTCGCCCCGGGCGGCCAGCCTTTGACGCAAGGGAGCACGCTGAGCCAGCCGGAGCTCGGGGCGACGCTGTCGCAGCTACGAACTGCTGGCGTGGGCGACCTCTATATCGGTCAGCTCGCGCGCCGGGTTGCGGACGCGTCGCGCGCGGCGGGCGGCGGCCTGACCGTGGACGAGATGCGGGGCGCGCTGCCGCGCACGAGCCCCCCGCTCACGGTGCGCTCCGGCAGCGACTTCGTCGCCTTCACCCCACCGCCGGCCGATGGCGGGCTTGCCGCGGCTGCGGCTTTCCAAGCGTTGATGGGCGGCGCCGATGCGCGGACGGCGCAGGCGCGAGCGCTGAGCGTCGCGGCGCGCTGGCGCCAGGGCGGCGGTGACCCGACCGCCGTGCTCGCCTCGGGCGGCGCCGGGGGGACCCTGTCCTCCTTGCCGGCTTCGACCGGCTGGCTGGTGCTCGATCGCGACGGCAACAGCGTGGCCTGCGTCGCCACCATGGACAACCTGTTCGGCACCGGCCGGATCGCGCCCGGCACCGGCATCCTGCTCGCGGCCGCACCCCGCCCGGACACGGCGCCGCTGCTGGCGGCGGCCCTGGCCTGGAATCCGAACCTCCATGCGTTCCGAGCCGCCGTGACCGGCACGGGGCAGGACGGCGCGGCGCTCGCGGCCGCCGCGGCGATGTTCAATGCGCTGCACTCGAGAACTGCCATGCCGACCCCGGTCCCGGAACCAGGTCGCGCGAACGCGATCGGCTGCAGCCGCTATCTGCCGGACAGCGACGACACCTGCACCTGGGCGGTCGACCCGCGCAGCGCCGGGCTTGCGGCAAGCGGCGGCTGAATGCTGAAGGTGGGGCGCGCGGCGTCCGCGCCGCCGTTCATGGTCATGGACGTGATCGCGGCCGCCAACGCCCGCCAGGCTGCGCTGCCGCCGGGCGCGGCGCATGTGATCCGGATGGAGGTGGGCCAACCCGGCACCGGCGCACCGTCGGGCGCCGTGGCCGCCGCGGTGGCCGCCCTGCGTGGCGCCGACCCGCTCGGCTACACGGAGGCGTTCGGCCGGCCTTCGCTGCGCGCCCGGATCGCGGCGCACTATCGGGATTGGTACGGCCTCGACCTCTCGCCCAGCCGCGTGGCGGTCACCACCGGAGCGAGCGGCGCCTTTCCGCTCGCCTTCCTGGCTGCGTTCGATCGCGGCGACCGGGTCGCGCTCGCCTCGCCATTCTACCCGCCTTACGTGAACATCCTGACCGCACTCGGCCTCGAGCCGGTCGTCATCGAGGCCGGGCCCGACTCACGCTATCAGCCGACCGTTGCCGCGCTCCAGCAGCTCGACCCGCCGCCCGACGGCCTCATCGTCGCGAGCCCCTGCAACCCGGCCGGCACCATGCTGGACCCCGCGGAACTCGCCGCGCTCGCCCGCTGGTGCGACGGCAACGGCGTGCGGCTCGTCTCCGACGAGATCTACCACGGCCTGCACTACACACGCCCGATCGCCACGGCCGCGTCCTTCAGCGAGAGTGCGATCGTCATCAATAGCTTCTCCAAATATTGGAGCATGACCGGCTGGCGCGTCGGCTGGACCGTGCTGCCGCCCGACCTGCTGCGCCCGGTCGAATGCTTGAAGCAGAACATGTTCATCTCCGCCCCGCACGTCTCGCAGGTCGCCGCCGAGGCCGCGTTCGGCTGCGATGACGAATTGCAGGCCAACGTCGCCCGGTACCGACGCTCCCGCGACCATCTGCTGGCGACGTTGCCGGACGCGGGCTTGCCCGATATCGCGGCTGCAGACGGCGCCTTCTACCTCTATGCCGATGTCGCCCGCCGCACGAACGACAGCCAGGCCTTCTGCGCCCGCATGCTGGCCGAGGCGGGCGTGGCCGCAAGCCCCGGTCTCGACTTCGACCGCACCCGCGGCAACCGCACCGTCCGGTTCAGCTATTGTGGCCCGGAAGCGGACATGGTGGAGGCGGCCTCGAGGCTGAAAGCCTGGTCAGAACGGTAGCGCACCCTGCGCCGGGTTGCCCTTCGTGTCGGCTGAGGCCCCGATCGTGCCGTCGGCGAAGCGGATCTGCAGCCGCGCGCCGGGGCGGATAGCGGCGGCACGGGTGACGGGGTGGCCCGACCCGTCTGACACCAGCGCGAAGCCCCGTTCCAGCACTTTCTCATAGGAAACGGACTCCAGCCGGGCGCGCGCCGCTTCGAGCCGCGTGCGCGCTTCGCGCAGGCCGGACGCGAGCATTGCCGGCGAGAGCCGGGCCAGGGCGGCGCTTGCTTGCCGCCGATGGCCGGCGACGGCGTGACGCAGCGCCGGGGCGAGCTGGACCCGTTGGAACGCGTGTCGGCGGGCCGCAACGAGGTTCGGCAACGCCAGCGCGAGCCGGGCCCCGCGCTCGCCCAGGCTCTGCCGACTGGCGCGGAGCAGGGCAGGGGCGTCGGGGACCGCGCGTTCGGCCCGCTCCAGCGCCGCCCGCCGCTCACGGACCAGGTTCGGCAGCGCCAGGCGCAGCCGATGCGCGCGGTCCGCCAGCGCGATCCTGCCGGTCTGAAGCAGCCCGGGCGCATCGGGGATGGCGCGCTCGGCCCGGTCGAGCGCTGAGCGCCGTGCCGCGAGCAGGTGCGGCAGGGCCATGTGCAGCCGCTCCGCCCGGTCGTCCAGCCTCTGGCGCGACGCCGCCGAGCAGCCCGGGCAGGTCCGGCAGCCCGCGTTCGGCGCGGCCGAGGCGCAGCCGCTGCTCGCCCACCAGGCGCAGCAGCCCGCCGGCCAGCCGCGCGCCGTCGCGCATCAGGACGGACGCAAGCTCCACCCTGGACGGCACCGCCATCTCCGCCGCCGCGGTCGGCGTCGGCGCGCGGCGGTCGGCGACCAGGTCGATCAGCGTGTGGTCGGTCTCGTGGCCCACCGCGGAGATCAGCGGGATGCGGCACGCGGCGGCGGCGCGGATCACGGCCTCGTCGTTGAACGCCATCAGGTCCTCGAGGCGACCCGCCGCCGCGCGCCACGATCAGCACGTCGGGCCGCGGCACCGGCCCGGCCGTCGGCAGCGCGATCGAACCCGGCGATCGCCGCCGCGATCCGCGCCGCCGCGCCCTCGCCCTGCACCGGCACCGGCCACAGCAGCACCGGCCGCGGAAAGCGCCGGGCGATCGTGGTGCGGATGTCGTGCAGCACCGCGCCGGACGCCGACGTCACCACGCCCACCACCTCCGGCAGCAGCGGCAGTTTGCCGCTTGAGCGCCTCCGCGAACAGGCCCTCCTCGGCCAGCCGCACCCGCAGCATCTCGATCCGCGCCAGCAGCGCGCCG
Source organism: uncultured Alphaproteobacteria bacterium (assembly GCA_963708585.1). Classification (GTDB taxonomy): domain Bacteria; phylum Pseudomonadota; class Alphaproteobacteria; order Acetobacterales; family Acetobacteraceae; genus JAVVHH01. The sequence continues at coordinate 418,754 of CAVPSW010000005.1, forward strand.
GCGCCGGCATATTCCATCCGCTCGACGATGAGCTGGTAGGAGCTGCGGTCGCCGTAGGTGGAGATCCGGCCGGTGGCGATCACCTCGACCCCGTTCTCCGGCAGCAGCCCGAGTCGGGAGACGCCGCTCTTCCAGACCACGCCGGAGATCTTGGCCCCCTCGTCCTTGAGCGAGAAATACAGATGGCCGGACGGGATAGCGCTTGAACTCGGTGATCTCGCCCCGCACCCGCACGCGGCCGAACGCGCCCTCGAGCGTGCGCTTCACCGCGCCGGAGATCTCGCTGACGCTGTATTCCGGGACGTTGCTGGCGACGGGAGTCGCGGTTTCGAGACATCGTCCGAACCTATGCTAGAGCCGCCGCGGACAGAAGCGGGGTTGGCGATGCGGGTGTTGGTGGTGGGCTCCGGCGGACGCGAGCATGCGCTGGCTTGGGCGATCGCCGCCTCGCCGCTGACGACCAAGCTCTGGGCCGCGCCGGGCAATCCCGGGACGGCGGCGCTCGGCGAGAACGTCGCGGATCGCGGCCGAGGACATCGTCGGCCTGGTCCGCTTCGCGCGCGAGCACGAGGTCGACCTGGTGGTGCCCGGGCCGGAGGGGCCGCTCGTCGCCGGGCTCGCCGACGCGATGGCCGAGGCGGGCATCCGCTGCTGCGGACCGAGCCGGGAGGCGGCGCGGCTGGAGGGGAGCAAGGCGTTCGCCAAGGAGGTGTGCGACGCGGCCGGCATCCCGACCGCGCTCTGGGAGCGCTTCTCCGATCCGGACGAGGCGCTCGACTTCGTCCGCCGTCGCGGCGCGCCGATCGTGGTCAAGGCCGACGGGCTGGCCGCCGGCAAGGGCGTCGTCGTGGCGGCGACGCTGGAAGAGGCGGAGCGGCGGTGCGCGCCATCATGGAGGCCGCGCCGCTTCGGCGAGGCCGGCGCGTCCGTGGTGATCGAGGAGTGTCTCGAAGGCGAGGAGTGCAGCCTGTTCGCCCTGTGCGACGGCACGGACGCGGTGTTCCTTGGCCTGGCCAGGACCACAAGCGCGTCGGGCGACGGCGACACCGGGCCGAACACCGGCGGCATGGGCGCGTTCTCGCCGGTGCCCGGCCTCGACCCGGCCGCCGCTGATGGACGGGTTCATCCGCCCGGCGCTGGCCGAGCTGGCGCGGCGCGGCACGCCGTTCCGCGGCATCCTGTTCGCCGGGCTGATGCTGACGCGCGTCCGGCCCGCGGCTGATCGAATACAACGTCCGCTTCGGCGATCCGGAGTGCCAGGCCCTGCTGCCGCTGCCTGCGCAGCGACCTGCTGCCCGGCCTGGTCGCCGCTTGCGACGGCGAGCTCGGCAGCTTCGACCTGCGCTGGCGCGACGAGGCCTGCGTCGCGGTGGTCATGGCGGCGCGCGGCTACCCGGACCGGCCGGAGACTGGCTCCGTGATCGACGGTCTCGAGGCCGCGGCGTCCGTCCCGGGCGCCCTCGGTGTTCGAGGCCGGCACGCGGTTAGAGGAGGGGCGGCTGCTCGCCGCTGGCGGCCGGGTGCTCACGATCTGCGGCACCGGGCCGGACCTGGCGGCGGCGCGCGCCACGGCATACGCAGGCCGTCGACCGCGTGCGCTGGCCGGAAGGGTTCTGCCGGCGCGATATCTGCGCCAGCCTCGAGGCCGCCGCCACATCAGGAGCGCGAGCGTTCGAAAGAACTCTCGCAGCAGCGCCCCGCACTCCCGCTCCCGCACGCCGCCGACCACCTCCGGCCGATGCAGGCAGCCAGGCTGGGCGAAGATGCGGGGCCCGTGCTCGACCCCGCCGCCCTTCGGGTCGTAGGCGCCGAACACGACCCGCCGCACGCGGAAGTGCACCGCGGCGGCGGCGCACATCGGGCAGGGCTCCAGCGTCACCACCAGCGTGCAGCCGGTAAGGCGTGGGCTGCCGAGCGACGCCGCGGCTGCCCGCATCGCCAGCAGCTCCGCATGCGCCGACGCGTCGCGGTCGCGCTCGACCCGGTTCGCCGCAACCGCAAGCACCGCGCCATCCGGCCCGAGCACGACGGCGCCCACCGGCACCTCGCCCGCGCTGAGCGCCGCGTCCGCGCTGCCTCCAGCGCCGCCCCCATCCCGCCTGCTTGCCCGCCATCCCCCGGCGGGATTAGTGACCCCGGCATGAATGCTCGCATCCGACCCGTCATCGGCGTCACGCTCGACGCCGAGCCGCCTGGCGGCTACTCGAAATACCCCTGGTACGCGCTGCGGGCCAACTACGCGACCGCCATCGCCGCGTTCGGCGGCCTGCCGGTGGCGCTCCCGCACGACCCGGCGCTCGCCCCCGCCTATCTCGACACGCTCGACGCCCTGGTCGTCACCGGCGGCGCGTTCGACGTCGATCCCGGCCTGTACGGCGACAAGGACCGCCACGCCACCGTGACGCTGAAGGAGGAGCGGACCGCGGCCGAGCTCGCCCTGGTGCGCGGCGCGCTGGCCCGGGACAAGCCGGTGCTCGGCATCTGCGGCGGCGAGCAGCTGCTGGCCGTCGCCCTCGGCGGCACGCTGCTGCAGCACATCCCCGACTCCGTGCCGGACGCGCTCGAGCACGAGCAGCGCAACCCGCGCGACCAGCCCAGCCACGCCGTTTCCGTCGTGCCCGGCACGCTGCTGGCCCGGATCGCCGAAGCGGAGACGATCCAGGTGAACTCCGCGCACCATCAGTCGGTCCGGACCCCCGGCAAGTTCGCCGTGGTCAACGCCACGGCGCCGGACGGGGTGATCGAGGGCGTCGAGGACCCGCGCTATGGGTTCTGCCTCGGCGTGCAATGGCATCCCGAGTTCCTGATCGACCAGGCCGACCGCAAGATCTTCCAGGCCTTCATCGCCGCCGCCGGCGGATGAGCGGACGGCGGAGGCTGCCGCGCGGGGCGAGCGCATCGCCAAGTGGCTGGCCCATGCCGGGGTCGCCAGCCGACGCGACGCGGAGCGGATGCTGGAGGAGGGGCTCGTCACGCCTGAACGGCGCGGCGGTGCGCCACCCCGCGACCTTCGTGACGCCCGGCGACGTCGTCCAGGTGCGCGGCGCCGTGGTGGACGCGCCGGGCCGGACCCGGCTGTGGCGCTACCACAAGCCGGACGGGCTCGTGACCACGCACCGCGATCCCGGAGGGCCGGCCGACCGTGTTCGAGCGGCTGCCGCCGGGTCTGCCGCGCGTGGTCAGCGTCGGGCGGCTCGACCTGAACAGCGAGGGGCTGCTGCTGCTGACCAATGACGGCGAGCTGGCGCGCCGGCTCGAACTGCCGAGCAACGGCTGGCTCCGGCGCTACCGGGTGCGCGCCTGGGGCGCGGTGGACGAGCGCGCGCTGGCCGGGCTGGCGCGCGGCGTGGCGGTCGATGGCGTGCGCTACGGTCCGATCGAGGCGCTGCTGGAGGCGCGCAAGGGGGACAATGTCTGGCTCTCCGTGTCGCTGACCGAGGGCCGCAACCGCGAGGTCCGGCGGGTGATGGCGCATCTGGGCCTGCAGGTGAACCGGCTGATCCGGGTCGCCTACGGACCGTTCCAGCTCGGGCGCCTGCCGCGTGGCGCGGTCGACGAGGTGCCGGGCAAGGTGATCCGCGAGCAGCTCGGCGCCTGAGGATGCGGATCATCGGCGGCGCATGGCGCGGGCGCCGGCTGCAGGCCCCGCCCGGCGCGACCACGCGGCCCACCGCGGACCGGGTGCGGCAGGCGCTGTTCGACCGGCTGCTGCATGCGCCCTGGGCCGGCCGCGGTGCCGTCGAGGGAGCGACCGTGCTCGACGCGTTCGCCGGGACCGGCGCGCTGGGGCTGGAGGCACTGTCGCGCGGGGCGGCCGCTTCGGTGTTCCTGGAGCACGACGCGGCGGCGTTCCGCGCGCTGGAGGCCAACGTGGCCGCCTGTGGCGCCGAGGCGCGCTGCCGCGTGCTCCGAGCCGACGCCCTGCGGCCGCCCCCGGGCACGCCGTGCAGCCTCGTGTTCCTGGACCCGCCCTACGAGCACGGGTTGCTGCCCGCGCGCGCTCACGGCGCTCGGCGCCGCCGGATGGCTCGCGCCCGGCGCGCTCGTCGTCGCCGAGTTCGGGCGCGAGGAGACGCTGCCGCCAGCGCCGGTGCTGGCCGAATGGTCGCACGGCGCGGCGCGCATGGCCGCGTGGCGAGCCTGACCGAGGCTTAAGCCGCTCGACGGTGATCCTCCACCCCGATTTTTCTGCTGAATGCGTCCTCATACCGCCGGCGCAGTTCTTTGGCGGTCGTCCGCGCACGGTCCCAAGCAGGGTTCTCCTCGGATCTGACCTTCTCCATGAGCGCGTGGTAGTCATCCTTGTACTCGGACGCTCGCAACTGGAGACGTTCGTGCCTGTAATCGGGGATGTTGTTCTTCGGCCGATAATGATCAAGCAAGAAGCAGTAAAGGGAGAATTCGGAGCAAAGAATGTTGATGATGCTCTCCTCGCGATCGGGATCGAATTCGATCAGCTCCTCGATTGACTGCCGACCGCTCTCATACATGAGGTATTGCATGTAGATCATCTCCCGCATCGTTTCGAACCACTCGGGTCGGTCCGGCGGGAGCGCATAGGCCCGGCGCAAGTAGTCCATCATCGTCTTACGGTAAGTATAGAACTCGGTCACCCGGGACACGACGGCGGCGTCGAGCGACTCTAATCCTTTGAGATTGGTATCGTACACGGGCGTGTACTTCTCTTCGCTGGTGAACCGGCGCCCTCTGCTGGAGGCAAGCTCATCCTCGACGTCACGCTCCAGCCAGTGCTCGTCGGGCCGCTCCCGAAGCTCCACTTGCGCGACACATTTGCGGGCAAAGTCGATGACCAGCGAAACGCGGCAGATCGCGCTGATCTCCGACGCGAACAGATCCACCGTGCCGAGGCGCTGGCTCCCTGTTTGGTAGGCCCAGCTGATCACACCACCGAGCGCCCCAACGCCGGCAAGCTTGAGAACATCATTCTCCGAATAGAGCCCTTGGGTAAGAAACTTAACGGCGGGTCCGATTCCCGGCAGCAGGGATGCCAAGATCAGGACCAGGATCGATGCGCTCAGCAGTCCGGCGATCAATCCAATGAAGCGCACGTCCCGCGTGTGTTGTGATGTCAGAATGCGGGCTAGCGCGCTCGCCCCGCCCTTGACCTCCAGCTGCTGCCGAAAGATTTGTTTGAATAGCCGATCCAGAGCCTTGTTGAGCATTTTGCCCTCCCAATCCCTGTCGACATCGTAACAAAGGTCGCGGCCGGACGGAATAGCACTGGTTAACGATTGGCCACTTAACCGGCGTCTCAAACGGTGTTCACGTAGCGGATCCGGAGCAGGCCAAGCCCGACCTTGCGGGCGAGGGTGCCTTCGACGGGCGGCGCGGTCCCGGTGCCCTGCACCTGCACACGCAGCTCCCAAGCCTCGTGGTCCCCAGCTTGCGGCAGCGGGACGCGCACGCTGCGCTGCTCGCCCGGCGCCAGCGTGACCCGAACGGTGTCCGCCCCGGCACCGATCTCCGCGATTACCGGGGCAGGAGCGGTCGGAGGCCCCTTGAGCTGAAGCTCGACCGCGTCTGCGCCGGGCCGCCAAGGCAGGCGGATCTCAGAAACCCCGGGGTGTGTCCAAGCGCCTCCCGCGTCGACTGTCCACCAATGGAAACGCAGATAGAGACAGGCCTGCGGATACCCGAGCTCACTCACCGTCACGTCCGCAGGCAGCGCCGGCCCGGCTTCGCGCAGCCCGTCCGGCAGCCAGCAATCGGCCGTACGCTGGAGATAATGCGCGCGGTATTCGGCGCCAACACGAGGATGCGCGGCGGCGAAGGCGAGCACGAGGTAGAACACGCCGAGCCCGACGACCGCGAGCAGGCTGAGGACGGTGCGCATCGCCTCTGCCTACATCATGAGCCGGGACCCGAGCATCCAGCGATGCAGCAGCACCGCCTGCAACCCGACGCAGAGCAGGGCGAGGACGGCGCGGAGCGGCCGCGAGCGGATCTGGTCGGCGACGTCGCCGACCAGCAGCAGGAACACCGGGTTGGCGGCGATGATCCGCGGCAACGAGATCGACCCGCTGCCCAGCGCGAGCACCGCCGCGCTGCCGAGCAGCCAGGCCTCGAACGGCAGCCGCCGCAGCAGCAGCCACACGCAGCCGAGCGCGGCCGGGATCGCCCAGACAACGTCGTAGGATCGGCTCTCCGGGCCTTCGGCGTGCAGCAAGACCGACCAGTCGTTGACGGCAAGCTCCCAGCAGAGGGTCTTGACCGGGTTCGCGAACGTCCGGCCCCACACCGCCTGGACGTGCTCGAAGGCAAGTGCGTCGCCGGTCAGCCAATAGAGGTAGGCCATGTACAGCCCGATCCCGAGCGGCATCACCGCCAGCCCGAGCAAGAGGTGGGCAAGGCGCGGTAAATTCTCCGCGATCCGCCCTGGCCGGAACGAGGCCCGCTCGCGCCACAGCGCGGCCAAAGCGAGGTAGGGAATGGCGAGCACGCCGGTTGGCCTTGTGGCCGTCAGGAGCGCGGTGGCAAGCCCGGCGCCAAGCCATGCGCGCGCATTGACCGCCAACAGCAGCAGAATCGTGACCAGGAGATACGTGCTCTCCGAGTAGGGCACGACGAAATAGAGGCTGTAGGGGTAGACCAGCAGCAGGACGATCCAGGTCAGATCGTTCCCGCCGGGCCGAGTGAGCCGTCGGTAATGCACCGAGAGGGCGGCGAACCCGATGAAGCACAGCGCCGCGACGGCCGTCGCGCTCCAGAACCCCGAAAGCAAGGTGACGGACATGAGCGCCCGGCTCAGCAACGGATAGAGCGGGGAAGAACGCCCAGTTGGCCGGGTCGAACGCCTTGAACTGAGGCGGGGGGTGGAGGTCGTAACCGGCCTCCGCCGTGTGGACTTACCAGTAGCAGTCGAACTGACAGAGCGCGCTGACATTGCCATGCGCGGCGGCCACGTAGAGCAGCAGCTTGAGCCCGACCAGCCCGAGCAGCGCGAGCAGGGGAGCCAGCCGCAGCGGGACCGAGAGACGCCGCTTGGCCGCGCCCGGGGCGGAGACACTCATCACGAGACCCCGGTCACCGTCGGCCGAACAACCGCTCCAGCTCCGCCCGGCTCAGCGTGAGCACGGTCGGACGGCCGTGGCTGCAGGTCGCGGCGCGCGGCGTCGCCTCCATGCGGCGGAGCAGCGCGTCCATCTCCTCCCGCCCGAGGCGGCGGCCGGCGCGGATGCTGCCATGGCAGGCCAGCCGCGCCAGTACCGCGTCGAGCCGGGCGGCGAGCGCGGTCGCCTCGCCGCAATCGAGCAGCTCGTCGGCCAGGTCGCGCAACAGCGGCGCCGGGTCGGGCGCGCCGAGTGGGGCAGGCAGCGCCCGGACCAGGATGGCGCCGGGCCCGAATCCCTCCAGCTCCAGGCCGAGCCGGCGCAGCGCCGCGTCGTGGGCGCGCAGCGCGGCGCAGCCCGCTTCCGGCAGCTCGACCACGGCCGGCAGCAGCAGCGGCTGCGCCGGTACGCCGCCGGCCTCGAGCGCCTCGCGCAGCGCCTCATGGGTCAGGCGCTCGTGCGCGGCGTGCTGGTCGACCAGCACCAGGCTGCCGTCGTTCGCCACGGCGAGGATGTAGGTGTCGAACACCTGACCGAGCGGCGCGCCAAGCGGATGCTGCGGCAGCGGCGTCGGGACGGGCAGGGCGCGCGCCGCGGGGCCAGCGTCCAGCGGCAGCTGCGCCTCGGCGAACCCCGTGTGGCGCGGCGAGGCCGGCCGGCTCGCCACCAGGCGCAGCGCCGGCCGCGCCGGGCCGGGCAGCCCCGCTCCGGTCCCCAGCACCCGGCGGAGCACGCCGATCAGCAAGCTGCGCACCGCGTCCGGGTCGCGGAAGCGCAGCTCGGTCTTGGCCGGATGCACGTTCACGTCCACCGCCTCAGGCGGCAGGTCGAGATACAGCGCCGCGACGGGATGCCGGCCCGGCGCGATCACGTCGCGATAGGCGACCCGCAGCGCGGTGGTCAGGACCTTGTCCGTGACCGGCCGGCGATTGACCACGAAGCTCTGGCCGGCGGTGCTGGCGCGGGTCGCGCCGGCCGGGCCGGCAAAGCCGGACAGTCTGAGTTCGCCCCGGCTTTCCTCCAGCGGCAGGAGCGGGCCCGCGCCGAGCAGGGCCGTCACCCGCGTCGCCCGGTCCTGCGCCGGCAAGTCGAACGCGACCCTGCCGTCGCTCTCGAACCGGAACGCCACCTCCGGTGCGGCCAGCGCCAGGCGGCGCACCGCCGCCTCGGCGTGCTCCGCCTCCGTCCGCGGCCCCTTGAGGAACTTGCGCCGCGCCGGCGTGGCGAAGAACAGGTCGGCCACCACCGCGCGCGTGCCCGGCCCGCCCGGCGCGGGCTCCACCGCGCCGACCCGGCCGCCCTCCACCCGGATCCCGAATGCCGTCTCGGCGCCGCGCGGGCGGGATACCAGCAGCAGGCGGGCCGCCGCGCCGATGCTGGGCAGCGCCTCGCCGCGGAAGCCGAGCGTCGCGATGCGCACCAGCGTCTCGTCCTCGAGCTTGGAGGTGCAGTGCCGCTCTACGGCCAGCGGCAGCTCGTCCGCGCCCATGCCACACCCGTCGTCCACCACCTCGATGCGCTCGATCCCACCCCCCAACAGCGCCACCGCGACCCGGCGCGCGCCGGCGTCGAGCGCGTTCTCCACCAGCTCCTTGACCGCGGCGGCGGGCCGCTCGATCACCTCGCCCGCGGCGATGCGATTGATCAGCCCCTCGGGAAGGAGTCGGATGCAGCCCATGCGCCAGCTTACCAGAGGGAGCCCGCGATGAGCGACCCGATACCTGACTCGATCAGTGACCTTGGCAGCGACCTTGGCAGCGACCCTGGCGTGGAACGGGCAGTCCTGGAGGCCGCACGCGACCTCGAAGCGGACACGGAGGCGCTGCTCTGCGCCCTGGTGCGCGAGCGCAGCCTGCTCGGCGAGGAGCACGGCGCGCTGGAGCGCATGGCCGATGCGTTCCGCTTCCTCGGCCTCGAGCCGCGTCGCGTGCCGACCGATCCCTCCGCCCTGTCCGGGCTCCCGGGCTGGTCGCCGCCGCTGCTGCCCTACGCCGGACGCGACAACGTCGTCGCCGTCCACCACCCGCGCGAGGTGCGGGGCCGCTCGCTGATCCTGCAGGGCCATGTGGACGTGGTGCCGGACGGCGCCGCCGACCTCTGGACCACCCCGCCCTTCGAGCCCTCGATCCGCGAGGGCCGGCTGTATGGCCGCGGCGCCGCGGACATGAAGGCCGGCCTTGCCTCCATGGTGATGGCGGTCGAGGCGCTGCGCCGGGCGGGGCTGCAGCCGGCCGCGGAGCTGCAGCTTGCCGCCGTGATCGAGGAGGAGTGCACTGGCAACGGCGCGCTCGCGGTGATGCACGCCCTGCCACGGCCCGATGCCTGCCTCATTCCCGAGCCCGGCCCTGGCTTTCCCGCGCTCTACGTCGCCGAGGTCGGGGTGGTCTGGGCCACGGTCACCGTGACCGGACGCCCCGCCCATGTGCGGGACATGCAGTCCGGGGTGAACGCGATCGAGGCGGCGATGGTGCTGGTCGAGCACTTCCGCGCCTACGAATTGGTGATGAACCGCGCCGAGCGCCGCCATCTCGCCTTCGCCGCCGAGAACCACCCGGTCAACGTCAACATCGGCACGCTGGAGGGCGGCGAGTGGAACTCCTCCGTCCCCACCCGCGCCCGGCTCGGGGTGCGGGTCGGCGTCATGCCGGGCCACCCGGCAGAAGCCGTCCGGGCCGAGATCGAGGCGCTGGTCGCGGCGGCCGGGTCCGATCCGCGGCTGCGCGGGGCGCGGCTCGCCGTATCGTTCGCCGGCTTCCATGCCGATGGCTGCGTCTTCCCGCCCGACCAGGCGATCAGCCGCACCGTGTCCGCGATGCATCAGGTTGTCACGGGCGAGGCGTTGCGGCGGTACAACGCCACCGGGCTGACCGACGCGCGCCACTACGTGCTCGGTGCGGGGACGGAGGCGACCTGCTACGGGCCGGACGGCGACAACATCCATGGGATCGACGAGAGCGTGGGGCTTGAGAGCGTGCATGCGGTGACCCGGGTGCTGGCGCTGACGATCGCCGCGTGGTGCGGGGTGGAGCCGATCCGATGAGGGGCGCGCTGCTGCTGCTCCTGCTCGGCACCGCCGCGACCGCACGGGCGCAGGAGCCGCCGCCTTGTCCATTCCCCGGTCAGACGCCGAAGCTCCTGGTGCAGCTGTTCTTCGGACAGAGCGTAGAGGGGCGGGGCCTAATCAGCCACCGCTCGTGGCAGCGCTTCGTGGCCGAGAGCGTGACCGCCTCCTTCCCGGACGGGTTCACCGTGTTCGACGCGTATGGCCAGTGGATGGATCAAGCGACGCACGTCATCGGCCGGGAGGCGACGGAGGTGGTGGAGGTCGCGGCGGACGACACGCCCGCGTCGCCGGGCTCGCCGACCTCTACCGGCGGCGGTTCGAGCAGAAGTCAGTCGGCATCGTGACCAGCACCGCCTGCGGGGCGTTCTAAGCCGCGGCGCCGACCTGAAGCTCGCCCAGCCGGCAAGCCAGCACCTCAGCCTCGCCGCTCCATCGCACCGTGCCCTGCGCCGGCCGCCCAAGCAGCCCGGCCGGGTTCGCAGACGCGAGCGCCGCCGCGGACGGCAGGTCGCACAATCCCCAGCGCATGACTTTGGCGACCGCGCGGTCGAGCCGTAACGCCGACCCGGCCAGCGCCCCCGCCTGATTGCGCACGCTCCCGTCCGGCGCCGCGTCGATCGGCGTGCCGGCAAACCCGTAGCGGCCCGGCGGCGCCGCCGCGGCCGCGACGGCGTCCGTCACCAGCACGGAGCGCCCCAACCCCTTCGCCCGCAGCATCACCCGAAGGGCCGGGACCGGCACGTGCACCCCGTCCGCGATAAAGCTGGCGAACAGCCGGTCCTCCGCGAGCTGGGCGATCAGCGGGTTGTCCAGCTTGGGCAAGGTCGCGGGCAGGCCGTTGCCGAGATGCGTCGACAATCGCGCCCCCGCCTCCACCGCCCGCGCTACCACCTCGCTTCCCGCATCCGCATGGCCGATCGCGACCAGGATGTCGCGCCCGACTGCCCACCGGATGACCGAATCCGCCCCGTCCCGCTCCGGCGCGAGGGTCAGCAGCAGGACCGGCCGGCGCAAGCCGCTCGTCACTCGCTCGAGCAGCGCCGGGTCCGGCGGCACCATCGCCGCTGGTGGATGACAGCCGTGGAACCCCGGCCTTGGGTTCAGGAACGGACCTTCGAGATGGTAGCCGGGGACCATCAGCGCCCCGAGCCGGCTGTTCGCCACCGCCCGGTCGAGCGCGGCGAATTGCGCCCGAAGCTCGTCTTCTCCCGCGGTGATCAGCGTCGGCAGGCATTGGGTGACGCCGGCTCGCAGCATGGCGTGCAGCGCGTGGTCGAGCGCGTCTGCCGTGAGCGCAGGATCGTTGAAGTCCACCCCGGCGTAGCCGTTGACCTGGAGGTCGAACAGTCCGGGGCTCTGCATGCCCCACTCTAAGCCCGCCATGCCGCCCCCGAAACCCCGCCATGACCCGGTTGCGGTTGCAGCGCAGCAAGCTAGATTGCTGGAGCCGTCCGTTGGAGGCGGGTTATCCCTCCGGATCTCGCAAAGAGACCCGGACAACAAAGGACACGAAACGTGGCCGAGAAATCCCAGAACGTTCAGGACGTGTTCCTGAACCATGTGCGCCGGGCCAAGACCCCGGTGACCGTCTTCCTCGTCAACGGGGTGAAGCTGCAGGGCATCATCACCTGGTTCGACAACTTCTCCGTCCTGCTGCGGCGCGACGGCCACACGCAGCTCGTCTACAAGCACGCGATTAGCACCGTCATGCCGGGCACGCCGATCCAGCTGTTCGACCCGAGCAAGGTCGAGGGCGCCGCGCCGATGCCGGAGATGGCCACTGCCGGCGACGCCGCGTAGCACGGCGGCCGCGCCCACCCGCGCGGCCGTCATTCTGCCCTGGGAAAAGCCGTTCCGGCAGGACGCAACCCGCGCCGCCGAGGCGCAACTCGCCGAAGCGGTCGGCCTGGCCGCCTCCATCGGCCTCGTGGTCGTGCACACCGAGGTGCTGCCGCTGCGCGCCCGCCGCTCGTCGACCCTGCTCGGCGAGGGCCAGGTCGCCGCCGTCGGCGCCGCGATAAAGGCGGCCGGCGTGACCGTTGCCGTGGTGGACGCGCAGCTCTCCCCGGTACAGCAGCGCAACCTCGAGCGCGAATGGGGCTGCAAGGTGATCGACCGCACCGGCCTCATCCTCGACATCTTCGGCGAGCGCGCCGCCACGCGCGAGGGTTCACTGCAGGTCGAGCTGGCGCACCTGGAGTACCAGCGGAGCCGTCTGGTGCGCTCCTGGACGCACTTGGAGCGGCAGCGCGGCGGCTTCGGCTTCCTCGGCGGCCCCGGCGAGACGCAGATCGAAGCGGACCGGCGCTTGATCGGCGAGCGCATCGCCCGGCTCAGGCGCGAGCTCGAGCAGGTCCGTCGCACCCGCGGCCTCCACCGCTCGGCGCGTAGCCGCGTCCCGTATCCGGTGATCGCGCTGGTCGGCTACACCAATGCGGGCAAGTCGACGCTGTTCAACGCGCTCACCGGCGCGCAGGTCCATGCGCAGGACCAGCTGTTCGCCACGCTCGACCCGACCATGCGCGGCCTCCGGCTGCCCTCCGGTCGCCGGGTCATCCTGTCGGACACGGTGGGCTTCATCAGCGACCTGCCGACGGAGCTGGTCGAGGCGTTCCGCGCCACGCTGGAGGAGGTGGCGGAGGCCGACGTGATCCTGCATGTCCGCGACGTGGCGCATCCGGACAGCGCGGCGCAGCGGGCGGACGTGGTTGCGGTGCTGGACGGCATGGTCCGCGACGGCACCCTCGACGCGGGCTGGCCCTCGCGGACGATCGAGGTGCTGAACAAGGCGGACCTGCTCGGCGGCTCGGCGCAGGTGCCGTCCCGTGACGGCATCGTCGCCGTTTCCGCCATCACCGGCGACGGCCTGCCGGCACTGCGCGAGGCCATTGACGCGCGGATTTCGGCGGGGATGGAACTGCTGGACTACCACCTGCCGGTCGAGGACGGCGCCCGGCTCGCCTGGCTCTACGAGCACGGCGAGGTGGTCACGCGGGCCGACAACGAGGAGGGCGTCGACGTCCAGGTCCGGCTGCTGCCGGCCGACCGGGCCCGGTTCGAGGACGCGCGCAACGGAAGCGACAGGCCGGCGTGACCCGCGCGGAGCTTGCGGAGGTCGTGGCGCTGGTCCGCGCGGTGGCGCGGGCGGAGATCATGCCGCATTTCCGCCGCCTCACCCCCGACGACGTGCAGGCCAAAACCGGTCCGCTTGATCTCGTGACGGTGGCCGACGAGGCGGCGGAGGCGCAGCTCGCCAAGGGCCTGCTTGCCCGCCACCCGGACTGTGTGATCGTGGGCGAGGAGGCGGCGTCGCGCGATCCGTCGCTGCTCGAGGCGATCGCCGACGCGCCCTTGTGCTTCATCCTCGACCCGGTGGACGGTACCGCCAACTTCGCCGCCGGGCTGCCGCTGTTCGGCACCATGGTGGCCGTGACCCGCTTCGGCCGCACGGTCGGCGCCGTGATCCACGACCCGGTCGGCGACGACACCGCGGTGGCGCTGGCGGGCGAGGGGGCCTGGATCGAGGGCCCGAACGGCGCCGCGCCGCTCCGCGTGGCCGCGCCGGTGGCGCTTCCCGCAATGTCGGGCACGGTGTCCTGGCGCTTCATGCCGGAGCCGATGCGCAGCACCGTATGCGCCCGCTTGCCGCGAGTCGCGGCCGCTTGGGACTACCGCTGCGCCGCGCACCAATACCGGATGATGTCGGCCGGGCACTGCCATTACGCCGTGTTCCACCGCATGATGCCCTGGGACCACGCGGCCGGCGTGCTCATCTTCGAGGAGGCCGGCGGCTATGCGGCCCGGCTCGATGCGGCGCCCTACAGCCCGGCGCGCGCCGATGGCGGCCTGATTGCCGCGCCGGACCGCGCGAGCTGGGCCGCGCTCCACGACGCCCTGTTCGCGATTGACCCGGCGGGGGCGGAAAGCTAATCCGCCGCCTCCCGAGAACGAGGCGGACGCGATGGCCCTGGACAGCACGGAAAAATCCGAGACGGAGGTCGGCGGCATCGCCGGCGACCGGCTGCGCAGCCTGATCGAGCGGATCGAGCGGCTTGAAGAAGAGCGCAAGTCGCTTGGCTCCGACATCAAGGATATCTACGCTGAGGCCAAGTCGGCCGGGTTCGACGTGAAGGTCATGCGGCAGATCATCTCGTTGCGGAAGAAGGAGCCCGCGGAAGTAGAGGAACAGGAAACCTTGCTCGACCTCTATCGCCGCGCCCTGGGCATGTAGTCGGCGTCACCGAAGCGGCGGGGAATACATTAGGCCGCCCTGGTCCCATAGGTTGTTCAGGCCGCGCGGCAACCCGAACGGGGCGATGTCGCGCGCCCACATTTCCCCGTAATTGCCGACCGCGGCGATCGCCTTTGCGGCCCAGCGTTTGTCGAGCCCCATCGTGGGCCCGACCTCGCCCTCCAATCCGAGCAAGCGGCGGGCGTCGGGCGATGTGGGGGCGAAGTCGGACGCGCCGGCCATCGCGCCCGTCACGCCGAGCTGCTCCGCCCAGACCAGGGCGAACTGGGTCCAGCGCACGATGTCGACCCAGGAATCGTCGCCCTTGCGCACGAAGGCGCCGAGCGGCTCCATGGTGATGATCTCCGGCAGCAGCACGAGATCCTCCGGGTTCGGTTGCCGGATGCGAAAGCCGGAGAGGCCGGTCATGTCGCGGGTGAACACGTCGCAGCGCCCGCTCAGAAATGTCGCCTGGATCTGGTTTGGGTCGTCGATCAGGACCGGGCGGAAGGTGAGGTGGTGGCTGGCGAACCACTCCTGGAGGATCACCTCAGTGGTTGAGCCGGGCGGCACGCAGACCGATGCGCCGTCGAGCTGCTGGACGTGCGTAACGCCCAGCGAGCGCTTCACCAGGAAGCCTTGTCCGCTGTAGTAATTGGCGGCAGCGAACTCGAGGCCGAGCGAGGTCTCGCGTGTCGCCGTCCACGTCGTGCTACCGAACAGCACGTCGATCTCCCCGCTCTGCAGCGCGGGGAAGCGGGTCAGTCCAGTGATCGGGCGCACCGTGATCCGGCTTGGGATCGCCGAGCGTCGCAGCGGCGAGCGCGCGGCAGGAATCGACGTCCATCCCGCGCCAGACGCCCTGGCTGTCCGGCAGCGAGAACGGCGCGTTGTCCGCCTGCATGCCGCAGACGACGCTGCCGCGGGCCCGGATCGCGGCCAGCGTGGGCGAATCGGCGGCCAAGGCGCGCGTGGACGCGATGCACGCCAGCATCAGGAGAAGGCGCACGATCATCTTCGACGAAGCGCTCATGGTCGGCCCTCATACGTCACGCGCCAGATTGTCCCGTTTGCGTCCTCCGACACCAGCAAGGCGCCATCGCGGGCGACCGTGACGCCCACCGGCCGGCCCCAAACAGCGTCGTCGTTGACCACGAACCCGGTCAGGAAGTCCTCATAGGTGCCGACCGGCGCGCCGCCCTGCAGATGGATCCGGATCACCTTGTAGCCGGTGCGCTTGCCGCGGTTCCACGAGCCGTGTTCCGCGGCGAACGCGTCGCCGCGATACTCGGCCGGGAACTGCGTGCCGGTGTAGAAGCCCATCTGCAGCGACGCCGAATGCGGCTGGATCAGCACGTCCGGCTCCGTCATGCGACCCTGCAGGTCCGGCCGCTCGCCGCGGTGCCGCGGGTCCTCGTGGTCGCCGATATACCACCACGGCCAGCCATAATAGGCGCCCTCCCGGACGCGCGTGACGTAGTCGGGCGGGACGTTGTCGCCGAGCCCGTCGCGCTCGTTGGTCGAGCACCAGACCGCGCCGGTGCCGGGCTGCACGGCGAGCGCCGACGCAGTTGCGCAGCCCGGTCGCGAACACGCGCCGGTCGCTGCCATCGGGCGCGAAGCTCAGCACGTCGGCCCGCTCCCGCTCGCTGCCCCATGCCGCGCCGAGCGGATGCTGCGATGCCCAGGCCTCGAGCCCGCCCGGCGGCGCGCGGCCGATCCCGTCGGCCACGTTGGAGGCGGAGCCGACCGAGACGAACATCCGCCGCCCGTCCGGCGAGAAGCCGACGTCGCGGGTGATATGCCCGCCGGCGGTCGGCGCCAGCTCCGGCACGATCACCTCCGGCGCGCCCCGGGCGCGGAGGTCGCCGTCGCGATAGGGGAACCGGACCACCTGGTTGGTGAGCGCGACATACAGGAACTGCGGGTCCGGGCCCTGGCGGGTAGAAGGCGAGCCCGAACGGCCCGCGCAGCCCGGAGGCGAACACGCTGTTCTCCTCGGCCCGCGTGGCGCCTTCCGCCGCCCGGAGCACGCGGATGCGTCCGGCCGCCGTCTCCGCCACGAACACGTCGCCGTTCGGCGCCGTGCGCAGCAGCCGCGGCGCGTCGAGCCCCTCCGCGAAGAGCGTCACTCTGAACCCGGGCGGCGCGTGCGGCACGGCGCCCGGCGGGCGCGGGACGACCTCAGGCGCGTTGCTGGCCGAGCGCGTGGCGTAGGGCGGCGGCTGGTCCTCGGGCGTGATCCGGCGCCGCACCCCGGGCGCGTCCGTCCGCCAGTCGCCGAACGCGGCCGCCCCGGTCAGCACCGGGCCGACCTCCGGCCGAGCAGAAGCCGCGGCGGGGCTGGCGGCGGACGGCGTGCTCGCCTCCGGGCGAAGCGTGCCGAGATAGGCGATCAGTGCCCGCCGCGCCTCGGGCGAGGGCGTCTGCACCGCCATGGTGGTCCCGGGCACCGTCGCCTGCGGGTTCGCGAGGTAGCGGTCGAGATGCGCGTCATCCCAGGAGAACCCGGCCGTGCGCAGCGCCTGCGAGTAGCCGAACCGCGCCGTTCCCGCCGGCCGCCCGACCACGCCGAGCAGCGACGGCCCTTGCCCGCCCGCCCCGTTCTCGCCGTGGCAAACGGCGCAGCGCTCCGCGAACAACTCCTGCCCCGACTGCGCTTGCGCTGCGCCTGCGCGGCCCGGACCAAGCGGCCGGGCTGCCAGCATTGCCACCCGGATCCCGATCGCCATGCTCCGCCCCTTGTCCAGCGCCGCATTGGAGCGCGCGGGCGCGAGCCGGCCTAATCAACGAGAAGCGAGGGTGGTGCGGGCGGTCGGGGTCGAACCGACACTCTGTTACCAGAAACGGATTTTGAGTCCGTCGCGTCTGCCAATTCCGCCACGCCCGCGGCACCCGCTTTCTGCCAAGCTCGCCCTGCGCCGGCAACCCGGAACTGCAGATTGCGGTTTGGCGGCGCAGCCGCTATATCGCCGCGACGCCTGTTCCCTGATAGCTCAGCTGGTAGAGCAAGCGACTGTTAATCGCTCGGTCGTTGGTTCGAGTCCAACTCAGGGAGCCAGGCGTCTCTCGCCAGATCGGTCGTCGCTTGCTAAGCGGTCTCGGGACGGTGCCGCTGCACCCGGCCTCGGGTCAGACGGATTTCGGACCGAAATGACGTTCATCTCCTACGCCCAGAACTTCGAAGACGTGCTGCTGCGGCGCGCTTTGAAGTGGGTCCGGGACGGCTTCTACATCGATGTCGGCGCCCAGCATCCGGACATCAACTCCGTCACCCGCGCCTTCTATGACCAGGGCTGGAGCGGCATCAACGTCGAGCCGGTGCCGGAGGCGCGCGCCGGCTGCGCGAGGCCCGCCCGCGCGACCTCACCCTCCAACTCGCGCTCGGCGCCGAGCGAGGGCGAGGCCACGCTGTTCGTCGTCGGCGGAACCGGCCTGTCCTCGCTGGATGCGGGCGCGTCGCGCAAAGCCGAGGCGCACGGTTTCGTCGCCGAGGAGCGCCGCACGCCGGTCAGCACCCTGGCCGCGATCTGCCGCGAGCACGTCCGCGGCCCGATCCACTTCCTCAAGATCGACGTCGAGGGCGCGGAAGCAAGCGGTGCTCGCCGGCGCCGACTTCGCTCGCTTCCGGCCCTGGATCGTCCTGGTGGAGGCGATCGCCCCGCTCTCCAACGAGCCGTCCCACGCAGGCGTGGGAAGGCGGGCTGCTCGCTGCTGGTTACCGGTTCGCCTGGTTCGACGGGCTGAACCGGTTCTACGTCGCCGCCGAGCACGCCGACGCGCTGCTCCCGGTGCTCAGCCTGCCGCCCAACGTTTCCGACGACTTCATCCGTGCCGCCGACGTCGAGTGGGCGCGCCGGATCGGCGCCGCCGAGGCGCAGGCGGAGGCGCTCGGCCGGCGCGTGTCGGAGGCGGAGCGCTGGCGCCGCGCGTCGGAGGAGGCGGCCGAGCGCGCGCATCTCCGGCTCGCCGCCGAGATCGCGCGGCGGGCCGGCGCCGAGCGGCGCGCCGAGCGGCAGGAAGAGCGGGCGATCGCTGCCGAGCAGCGGGCCGAGCGGGAGGCAGCGGCGGCCGCCGAAGCGGACGCGCTGCGCGCCGCGCTGGCCAAAGAGCGCCAGGAGGCGGACACCGCGAAGGACTGGGTGGCGGCGATGCAGGCCAGCAGCTCTTGGCGCGTGACCAGGCCGCTGCGCGGGGTCGGCTCGCTCGCCGCGCGGGCGCGCGGCCGTCCCGCCGTAGTCGCTCCGCTCCGCCCGGCCGCACCGCCGCAGGAGGCGCCGCTTCCGCCGCCGCCTCAGGTCCAGCCCGCCTCGCCGCCGGCGCCGGCAGCCCCGGTCCCGGCGCGCCCGCTGCGCACCGTGCATCAGTTCCATTCCGGCTCCGCCACTGGCGACGCCATCACCAACGCGATGCTCCTGACCCAGCGCAAGCTGCGCGAGATGGGCTTCCGCAGCGACATCTTCGTCGAGCATCGCGATCCCGCGCTAGCCGGCCAGCTTCGCTTGCTCGACGAGGTGCCGGCGCACGCCGACTACGTGCTGATGATGCATGTCTCCATGGGCTCCACCTCGTTCGAGCGCATGCTGGCGCTGCCGGTGCCCAAGCTCCTCTGCTACCACGACATCACGCCGCCGGAGCATCTGCCGCCGAGCTTGGCGGATCACGCCCGGCTCGGTCGCGAGCAGCTCCGGCTTCTCGTCGGCCGGGCCCATGCCGCGCTGGCGGACAGCGACACCACCGCGATCGAGCTGCGCAAGCTCGGGTTCGACCCGGTTGCGGCCTGCCCGCTGCTGTTCGACGTCGACGACCTGCTGGCGACGCCGCGCGCGCTCAAAGCGCCCGATGACCCGTTCACCGTGCTGTTCGTCGGCCGTATCGTCGAGTCGAAGGGCCAGCGCGACCTCGTGGAAGCCTTCGCCGAGTTCAACCGCGCCTGGGCCGCGCCCGCCCGCCTGGTGCTGGTCGGCCGCGATGGCGGACCGGGCGACCCGTACCTCGCCTCCGTTCACGAGGCGATGCACCGCCACAACGTCGCGGGCCAGGTCCACCTGGCCGGCTCGGTCAGCGACGCCGAGCTCCGCGACTGGTACGCCCGCGCCGACCTCTACGTCTCGCTCAGCCGGCACGAGGGCTTCGGCGTGCCGTTGGTCGAAGCGATGGCGCGCGGCTTGCCGGTATTGGCTTGGTCGGCGGGCGCGGTGGCCGAGACGCTCGGCGAGGCCGGCGCGCTGCTGTCTTCGCCGATGCCGACCGCTGTCGCCGACGAGATGCTGCGGCTTGCGCGGGACCGCCGAGCAGATGGACGGCGCTCGCCGAGCGCGGCCGGGAGCGCGTCGCTCGCTTCAGGCTGGACCGGCAACTGCCCAAGCTCGTCGCCGCCCTGGCCCGCGCCGGCGCGGCGTTCCCTGCCGACCCGGCGGCGCGCGCCAACCTCCGCCGCCCGCTCCACTACACCATCACCGGGCATATCAACGGCAGCTACAGCCTCGCCGCGGTCAACACGGCCCTGGCCCTCGCGCTGGAAGCCGAGCGGCCCGGCCGCGTGCGGATCATCCCGGTCGAGGGCGGCGAGCCCAGCGGCGACCTCGGCGGGGTCGGGCCGCATTGCCGGGCCGCGGTCGCCCGTCTCGCTGGCCGGCCGGCTCCCGACAGTGGCGTCGAGGTCGTGATCAGCCAGCACTACCCGGTTCACGCACCGGCGCCGCCCGGCAACTTGCCGCTTGCCCTGTTCTTCTGGGAGGAGTCGCTGGTTCCCGGCGGAGACGGTCGCCACCCTGAACCAGGCGTTCCGCGGCGTGCTCGCGCCCTCGCGCTTCGTCGCCAAGGCCCTGCGCGATTCCGGCGTGCACGTCCCGGTTCGCGTTCTGCCGCAGGCGCCGGCGCTGCACGCCTTCGAAGCGCTCGGCCGCGAGCGGGCGGTCGCGGCCGCCTGGCCGTCCGTTCACCTTCCTGCACGTCTCGTCCTGCTTCCCGCGCAAGGGCGTCGACCTGCTGCTCGCCGCCTATGCGAGGGCGTTCCGGCGCCGGCGACGACGTCCAGCTCGTGATCAAGGGGTTCCCCAACATCCACAACGAGGTGCCGGCCCAGCTCGCTGCCCTCGACCAGTCCGACCCCGGTCACGCCCCGATCCGCTATGTCGACGAGGACCTACCGGCCGCAGCGTTGGTCCAACTCTACCGCGAGGCGGACACCGTCGTGCTGCCGTCGCGCGGCGAGGGCTACAACCTGCCCGCGGCGGAGGCGATGGCGGCCGGCGTGCCGCTGATCGCGACCGGTTATGGCGGGCACCTGGACTTCTGCGGCCCGGACGAGGCGCGGCTGCTCCGGTGGCGCTTCGCCCCGTCGAACTCTCACCTCGCGACAGCCGGCTCGGCCTGGGTCGAACCCTGCGTCGACGACCTCACGGCGGCGCTGCGTGAGGCCCTCG
Source organism: uncultured Alphaproteobacteria bacterium (assembly GCA_963708585.1). GTDB lineage: Bacteria > Pseudomonadota > Alphaproteobacteria > Acetobacterales > Acetobacteraceae > JAVVHH01. The sequence continues at coordinate 439,547 of CAVPSW010000005.1, forward strand.
ACGACCCGGCCGCCGCGCAGGGCCGCGCCGCTCGCGCCCGCGCCCGGATCGCGCGGGAGGCCTCCGCCGCGCGGACCGCCGACGCGCTGGACGACGCCGCCGTCGACCTGCTGCTCGCCCCGCCGCCGCCGCCGGTTCGTCTCGCCTGGCTCTCGAGCTGGGACGTCCGCTGCGGCGTGGCGGAGTATGCCCGCTCCCTCCTCGACGCCCTCCCGCGGGACGGGATCGGCGACATCGTGGTGCTGTCGGATGACCGCACGGTGCCGGACGGACCTGGGATGCGTGCGCTCCCAGTCTGGCGACAGGGCACGGCGACGGAATCGCTCCAGGCTATGGCGGCGGCGCTCGGGCGAGAGGACCCGGACGTCGTGGTGCTGCAGCACCAGCCGGGCCTGCTCCTGTGGGAGGGCTTGGTCGCGCTGCTGCGCCACCCCGCGCTGGCCTCGCCGACGTTGCGTGTTGACCCTGCACAACACGGCCCACCTCCTGGAGCGCTCGGAGGAGGAGCGCGCGGCGGTGGTCGCGGCTTTGGCGGGCGTGGATCGCGTGCTGGTGCACACGATCGCCGACTTGAACCGTCTCGCGGAACTCGGGTTGCTGGAGAACGTCGCCCTCCTGCCGCAAGGCGCCGCGTCGCCGCGGCCGGCGCGTCCCACCCGACAGCTCGGGCCTGACGACGAGCTTCTGATCGGCTCCTACGGGTTCTTCTTACCGCGCAAAGGCCTGCCGGAGCTGGTCCAGGCCCTGGCCCTGCTGCGCGCACGCTGGCCGGGGGCCCGGCTGCGCCTGGTCAACGCGGACTACGGCGGCTCCGGCTCGACCAGCGAGATCGCGACCTGCCGACAGCTCGCGGCCGAGGCCGGTCTCGGCGAGGCCGTCGAGTTCTGCACCGACTTCCTGCCGAACGAGCGCTCGCTCGATTTGCTGGGCGACTGCGACCTGGTCGTGTTGCCCTACCAAAGCTCCACGGAGGCCTCGAGCGCTGCCGTCCGGACCGCGCTTGCCGCTGGCGTGCCGGTCGCGGTCACGCCGCTGCCGCTGTTCGAGGAGGCCGAGGCGGCCACAGCACGGCTGCCGGGGATCGCCCCCGCCGAGATCGCCGACGGGGTCGCGGCGCTGCTGGACGGACGAGCCGACGCGTTCCCGGCTCGCGAGGCAGCGGGCGCCGTGGCTTGCGGAGCGGAGCTGGGACCACATCGGCGCGCGTCTGGCGAACATCATCCGCGGCCTGGCGACCACATCGACGTGCTCGCCCGACCGCTCGAGCCCTGATTAGCGAGCCGAGGGCGCGGTCGCGAGCGGCAGGCCCGGGATCGGCGGCAGCCCGGCGAACGCGCCTGGCGGGAGCGCCGGACTCGTTTGGGCAGCACCCGGACCAGCCGGCGGCGGGAGGATGCTCGGCAGTCCCGGTATCCCGGGCGCAAAAGTAGGCGCCGGCCTCGCCGCGACCGATGTCGGCGGGTTGGGATCGAAGCTGGTCAGCAGCGTGCGCGGGCCGCCGGGCCCGACCACCGTGACCCGGCCGGGCTCGATCGACTGCACGCGAAAGCCATTGACCTCGGCCCCTTCGGCGACCACGAGCGGCCGTCCCTCGCCCGAGGCGGCGAAGATGACCTGCCGGCTCTTGCCGACGACCATGGTGCCGGCGACCCGTGGCAGCGCTGGCGGCGGCGCGGCCGCCTGTGCCGCGGCCTCGGGCGCACGGGGCCGCCGGTCGGGAGAGAACAACGGTCGGGCCAGGATCGTCGTCACCCAGCGCTGCTGCTCGGCCGGATTGGGCGCGGCCGACGGGGCGGCGCTTTCCGGCAGCGGGGCGGCCGCGACCGTCGTTTGCCCTGGGACGTCCGGCTCTCGCCGGGTCGCCTCCCAAGCAAGGAGCAGCCCGAACAGGGCGAGCGTCGCGGCCGCGAGCGCTGGCTTCACGCCGATCATGGCGACGGCAAGCGGAGAGGGCGGGGACGCGACATCCGGCGGCGAACCTCTATCGCCGGCAGCAGGGCCGGTGCGCCAACTGGACCCGCCCAACGCCGGATGTCAACGGGCGCGTCAGCCCGCGCGAGGCGCGGATCGGCTAGACGAGCGTCTTCAGCTTGGCCGCGATCTGATCCGAGCTCTCGTCGCCAGCGAGAGCGGCTTCAAACCGGCCGTCCCGGTCCATCACGTAGATGATGGAGCTGTGGTCCATGTCGTAGCCGTCTTCCGTCTTATGCTTGGCGTAGTAGACCCGATACTCCTTGGCGACCTTGGCGACCTGCGCCGGCGTGCCGGAGAGCGCGGTGATCGGCGCCTCGAAGTTGCTGACGTAGTCCTTCATGATCGCCGGTGTGTCGCGCTCCGGGTCGACGGTGATGAACAGGATCGCGACGTCGCTCTTCTTCGGGCCGAGCTGATCGAGGGCGTTGGCCATGTCCTGCAGCGCGGTCGGGCAGGCGTCCGGGCAATGGGTGTAGCCGAAATAGACCAGCGTCACCTTGCCGCGGAAGTCGCGGTCGGTGACGACCCGGCCGTCGCCGTTGAGCAGCTCGAACGGTCCCCCAATCGCCGCGGCAGCGGGAGGCGGGCGCAGGCCGACCAGCGCGGCCGCGGCGATTCCGACGACAATCACGCCGGCCGGAGCCAGCACCATCGTCTGCCGCCGGGTCAGTATCCCCATCCGCCTTCTCCTTACTCATCAAAAGATATGCGCTGGGACCGGCCATGACAAAAGGGCCAGCGGCCGGGTCAAGTGCCGTCTTGAAGGGCAACCGATGGCGGGCCACGTCCTTGGCATGAACCGCGTCCCTCCCACGCTGGACATGCGCCCCGACGGCAGCTTCCGCCTCCCGCCACCGCGCGCCGGCATCTCCCTGTCATCCAAGCTGTTCCTGGGCTCCGTCCTGCTCGCGTCCGTCGCCGGCATGGTGGCAATGGCGGCACTGGCGCTTTGGGTTCTGTCGCTCGCGCTACCGGTTCTGGTCGTCGCTGGCGTGTCCGCCTGGGCAATGGTGAAATATCGGCGCTGGCAGGCGTTTCGCGGCGGGCGCTCGCTCCGCCCGTTCTAGCCGCGCCGGGCGCCCCGATGCCGGACGGCCGGTTTAGTGCGCCCTACGCTCCCGACGACGCCGACCTCCTTCGCCCGCTGCTTGCAGCGGGCTGACCTCTCGCCGGAGCGGGAAGCGCGGGTCGACGCCGAGGCGACACGGCTGATCGGGGCGATCCGGGCCGAAGGCGGGCTCGGCGGTGTCGAGGCGATCATGCGCGAGTATGCGCTCGACACGCGGGAAGGCCTGGCGCTGATGGTGTTGGCCGAGGCGCTGCTCCGTGTGCCGGACGCGCATACCGCCGACCGGCTGATCGAGGACAAGCTCGGCGCGGCCGAGTTCGGCCCGGCGCACGAGGGCAGCCCGTTCCTGGTCAGCGCGTCTGCCTGGGCGCTTGGCCTCTCAGTCCGCATCATCCATCCCGGCGAGACGCCCGAAGGCATCCTGGCCGCGCTCGGCAAGCGGATCGGCCTCCCGGCTGTCCGCGCCGCGACGCGCCAGGCTATGCGCGCGCTCGGCGGGCATTTCGTGCTGGGCCAGACGATCGAGGAGGCGCTGGCCCGCGCGAGGTCGCGGCAGGGCCGGGTGTATCGCTACAGCTTCGACATGCTTGGGGAGGGGGCGCGCACGGCAGAGGACGCCGGCCGCTACGAGCGCTCCTATGCCGACGCGATCGCCGCGATCGGCCGCGCCGCCGGCAACCGGCCGCTGCCGGACCGGCCCGGCATCTCCGTCAAGCTCTCGGCGCTGCACCCGCGCTACGAAGCAGTCAGCCACGGCCGGGTCATGGCGGAGCTGGTGCCACGCGCCCAGGCGCTGGCGCGGGCGGCGCGCGCCCACGAGCTGAACTTCACCGTCGACGCGGAGGAGCAGGACCGGCTGGAGCTGTCGCTCGACGTGATCGAGGCGGTCGCTTCCGATCCGGGGCTTGCGGGCTGGGACGGGTTCGGCCTGGCGATCCAGGCCTACGGCAAGCGCGCGCTGGCGACGATCGACTGGGTCGCGGCGCTCGCTTCCCGGCTCGACCGGCGCTTCATGGTCCGGCTCGTGAAGGGCGCCTATTGGGACACGGAGATCAAGCGCGCGCAGGAACGCGGGCTCGAGGGCTATCCGGTCTGGACCCGCAAGGCTGCCACCGATCTCGTCTATGTCCGGGCGGCCGAGCGTCTGTTGGAGCTGCGCCGGCGCGTCTATCCGCAGTTCGCGACCCACAACGCGCTGACCGTCGCCTCCATCCTCGAGCGGGCCGGCGGGACCGACGGCTATGAGTTCCAGCGTCTGCACGGCATGGGCGACGCGCTCTATGCCGAGCTGCTGCGCGAGCGCCCCGGCGTCGCGATACGGACCTATGCGCCGGTGGGTGGGCACGCCGACCTCCTGGCCTACTTGGTGCGCCGGCTGCTGGAGAACGGGGCCAACTCGTCCTTCGTCAGCCAGGCCGCCGACCCAGCGGTGCCGATCGAGCGGATCCTGCGCCGGCCCTCGGTTGCGCTCGCCGAGGGCGCGACGCATCCACGCCTGCCTCTTCCGGCAACGCTGACGCCGGGTCGCCGCAATAGCCGCGGAGTGGAGTTCGGCCATCGCGAGGCCCTCGACGCGTTGCTCGCAGACATTCGAGCGGCGCGCGGCCCAGCCCTGGCCGCTCCCGCGGAGGGCGGCGGCACCAAACGGCCCGTGCTCAACCCGGCTACTGGCGCCGAGGTCGGGCGGGTGCGGGAAACTGTGGACGCCGTCGCACCGGCGATGGAGCGCGCGTCGCTGGCGCAGCCCGGGCTGGGACGCCGTGTCTGCGGACCGTCGCGCCGCGACGCTCGAACGGGCGTCGGACCTCTACGAAGCGCATCGCGGACGGCTGGTCGGGCTGCTGGTCGCGGAAGGCGGCAAGACGCTGGACGACGCCGTCGCGGAGCTGCGCGAGGCGGTCGATTTCCTGCGCTACTACGCGCTTGCCGCCCGCGCGGAGTTCGGCCCGGTCGACCTGCCCGGCCCGACCGGAGAGCGCAACGTGCTGCGGCGGCACGGGCGTGGCGTCTGGGCCTGCATCTCGCCTTGGAACTTTCCATTGGCGATCTTCACCGGCCAGGTCGCGGCGGCGTTGGTGGCCGGGAACGCCGTAGTCGCGAAGCCGGCCGAGCAGACCCCTCTGGTCGCGGCGGAGGCGGTCGGTCTTCTTCACCAGGCCGGGGTGCCGGCCGAAATCCTCGCTCTGCTGCCTGGCGCCGGAGACGTTGGGGCCGCCTTGGTCGAGCACTCGAAGGTGGCCGGCGTCGCCTTCACTGGCAGCACGGAGACCGCCTGGCGGATCAACGCCGCGCTCGCCACCAAGCGCGGCCCAATCGTGCCGCTGATCGCCGAGACCGGCGGCATCAACGCCATGGTGGTCGACGCCACCGCGCTCCCCGAGCAGGTCACCGACGACGTGATCGCGAGTGCGTTCCGCTCCACCGGCCAGCGCTGCTCGGCGCTGCGCCTGCTTTGCGTGCAGGCGGATGTGGCCGACCGTGTGATCCGCATGATCGCCGGCGCCGCCGCCGAGCTCCGCCTCGGCGACCCGGCCGACCCGGCCACCCATATCGGCCCGGTGATCGACGCGGAAGCCAAAGCGCGTCTCGTTGACCACATCGAACGCATGACGCGCGAGGCTCGAGTGCACCATGCCAGCGCCGCACCGCGCGACGGCCACTTCGTCGCGCCGCACATCTTCGAGCTGGCGCGGCCGCATGACCTCGCGGAAGAAGTGTTCGGCCCGATCCTCCATGTGGTGCGTTGGCGCGCCCAAGAACTCGACGGTCTGCTCGATGGGTTGCGAGCCAACGGCTACGGGCTGACCCTCGGCGTGCAGAGCCGGAACGAGGGCTTCATCGAGCATGTGCTGCGCCGCGTGCCGGCCGGCAACTGCTACGTCAACCGCAATATGATCGGCGCCGTGGTCGGCACGCAGCCGTTCGGCGGTTTGGGTCTCTCCGGCACCGGCCCGAAGGCGGGCGGCCCCGATTACCTCCCACGATTCGCCGTCGAACGGGTCACCACTGTCAATACGGCAGCGTCCGGCGGCAACGCGGCGCTGCTCGCCGGGACGGAGTCGTAGCAACAACGACGTTGCGAGCCGGCGCGAGCCGGTTCAATTTCGTGCCGATACCGGGGGGAACAGAATGGTCCACGCGCGCTTTGTCGCCGCCGTCGCACTCACGCTCGGCCTTGCGCTGCCGGCCGCCGCACAGCAGCAGCCGGAGGCGCTCAACATGCGGCTGGTCGGGTATAACGACCTCCAGGCTCGGAGCGCCTATCAGCCGACCATCCATCACCAGGGCGACCGCTGGATCGCCTATATCGGCCATCACGGCGGCACCGACGCCATCCCCAACCCGGTCAACCCGATGACGGGCAAGGAGGAGCCGAACGGGACCTCCATCGTCGACGTGACCGACCCGGCGCATCCGAAATACCTGCACCACATCCCCGGCCAGCCTGGCACGTATGAGAGCGGCGGCGCGCAGATGGCGCGGGTCTGCGATGGCAGCACGCTGCCCAAGGGCGACCATAACGCCGTCTACCTGCTCCGGGCGGTCGGCCAGGACGCGCACGAGATCTGGAACGTCGCCGACCCCTCCAACCCGGTGCTTGTCACCCGGCTGCCGGGGCTACTGGATACCCACAAGAACTTCTGGGAGTGCGACACCGGCATTGCCTATCTCGTCTCCGGCGTGCCGGGTTGGCGGGTCAGGCGCATGACCCAGGTCTATGACCTCAGCGACCCGGCGCACCCCGTGCACATCCGCGACTTCGGCCTGCCCGGGCAGGAACCCGGGGCCACCGGCGCCGTCCCGACCGAATTGCACGGCGGCATCTCGCTCGGGGTGAAGGCAAACCGGATCTATTTCGGCTACGGCACCGACAAGGGCGGCATGCTGCAGATCGTCGACCGCGAGAAGCTGCTGAACGGCCCCAAGGAGCCGACGCCGGAGAACCTGCGCTACCCGGAGGTGGGCCGGCTCTACATGTCCTCCTCGAACGGCGCGCACACGACCTTCCCGATGCCGGACATGGCGATCCCCGAATTCGCCCATGACAAGCAGGGCAGCCACCGCGACATGGTGATGATCGTCGACGAGGCGATCCAGAACGAGTGCGGCGAGCCGCGGCAGATGGTCTGGTTTGCCGATGTCAGCATCGAGAACCGCCCGATGTTCGTGTCCAACTACACCGTCCCCGAGGCGTCGGGGAATTTCTGCAGCCGCGGCGGCCGGTTCGGCTCGCACTCCTCGAACGAGAGCATGGCTCCGGTCTTCTACAAGAAGCTGGCCTTCATCTCCTGGTTCAACGCCGGCGTCCGTGCGATCGACATCCGGAACCCCTACAGCCCGAAGGAGGTCGGCTATTACATCCCGGCGGTGACGGAGAACACCGACAAGCGGTGCGTGACCGTGAACGGGCAGGAGCGATGCAAGGTGGCGATCCAGACCAACAACGTGGAGACCGACAGCCGCGGCTACATCTACATCGTCGACCGCGCGGACACTGGGATGCACATCCTCGAGGTGACCGGGCCAGCGCGCGAAATCGCCGGCCTCCACTGATGTTTGCGCGCCGCCGTCCTCCTGGCGCTGGTCGCGCTGAGCGGTGCGGCGGCGCAGGTGCCGCAGACGGGCGGCGGTGGGACGAGGTCGCGTGGCCCTGGCCGCGCGACCCCTGGCCGGCGGGGAAGGCGTATCACTGCCGGGATTGCGACCTCGAAGTCTATGTCCGGCCCAAGATCGGCTTCTGCAACTGCACCACCGGCGTCACCGACGACGCGGAGGTCGATGCGGTCAGCGACATGGACATGATCACCCCCGACTTCGACGCGCCCGCGCCCGGCGAGCCCGTGCAGGTGGTCGGCCTGCGCGGCCGGGTGCGGACCTACACGCTCAAGCTCGCGGACGGGTCGACCCGGATGGCCTCCGGATATGCGCTCTCGTCCAAATGCGACTTGCTGGTGGCGGCCGCGCTCGGGCGGGATGCGGGCGATCGACGCGAAGGTCCGCGCGCTGCTGGAGTCCGCGCCCGTATCCATTGGATCGACGAGGCGCTCGGCCGGCGGCCCTCGAGCTGAGTCAGCGGTCGGCGGTATCGATCACCAGAGTGCCGCCGACGCCGCGTGAAACGCAGGTGCAGAGGTGCGTGTTCGCGGCGCGCTGCGAGTCGCTGAAGAAAACGTCGCGGTGGTCCACGATCCCATCGGCCTCGATGATCCGGACCGCGCATAGCCCACACTCGCCGCGCCGGCAGTCGTAGATCATCGCCACCCCGGCGGCCTCCAGCGCGTCCAGCATGCTCTGGTTGGCGGGAACCATGATCTCCTTCGAGAGGCGCGGGATGCGGACCGTGAAGGGCTTCGACGGGTGCCGGCCGCTGTTGCCGAAGGTCTCGAAGCGGAGGCCGTCGACCGGCCGGCCGGCTTCGGCCCAGGCGCGCTTGGCCGCTTCGAGCAGCCCGATCGGGCCGCAGACATACATTTCGCCGCCGGGCGGCAACCGGGCGATCTCGCCGGGGAGGTCGACCCGGTCGCCCTCTTCGTCCAGGTAGGTCTCCAGCCGCTCGCCGATTCGCTCGCGAAGCTCGTCCGCAAACGCTAGGTCCTTGCGTTCCCGGCACGCATAGAGCAGGCGGAAACGCGCATTCCGCTCGGCCAGCGCGAGCGCCATCGAATAGATCGGGGTGATGCCGATCCCGCCCGCGAGCAGCGTGTATTCCGGGCGGCCCCGCGCTAGGTCGAAGTGGTTGCCGGGCGCCGAGATGGTGAGCTGCGCCCCCGGCGGCAGCCCGTGCATGTAGAGGGAGCCGCCTCGACTGTCCGGCAGGCGTTTGACCGCTATCCGGTAGCGCCCATCCGTGCACGGACCGACCACCGAGTAGGACCGCGTGTCCGGCCGGCCGGCGATCTGCACCATGACGCTGATGTTGCTGCCCGGCGTGGGCGGCGTGAACCAGCCGGCTCGGCTCGATCTCGAACAGCCGGATGTCAGGCGTCAGGTCTCGCGCGGCGGCCAGCCGGGCCGGTCGCCAGTCGACGATCTCGCGCACGCTACTCCGCCGCCATCCGCGGCGGTTCGCGCTCGGCCGCCATCATCTGGTCGATCAGGCGGCGCGCCCAGAGCGCGCCGGCGTCGATGTTGAGGTTGTAGAACGGCTGGCGCGGGTTCTTGCTGATCGCCCGTTGCTGCGCCTCCAGCACGTCATGGTCCTGGTCGTAGACGCCCCTGCCGTTGTTGACGTGGCCGATGTTGATCGCTTTGGTCAGTGCCGCGTCGTCAGTGCGGAAGTTGCGGACGAAGTTCCAGAAGTAGTGGCAGCTGGTCGCCGTCTCCGGAGTGATGCAAGCGAGGAAGAAGCCATTGACGCCTTGCGACCGGTCGCCCTCGCGCGCACCCGTGCCGGTGAGGGCCACCCCAACGTCACCTGCCACCACGTTGGGCGCCTCGAAATTGATGATCTGCCAGCGGTCGACATGGCCCTCGCGGCCGAGCAGGCGCTTCCAGAACGGCGGCGGCTCAATGTTCTCCATCCAGCGCTCGACCCGCGCCTTGCGGCCGCTATGCGTCACCTCGAACGGGTTGCGGGTGATCGCCTCGTCGCCGATGCTGCCGGCATGCACGTAGGTCTCGTGCGTGAGGTCCATCAGGTTGTCGATCACCAGCCGGTAGTCGCACCCGAGCGAGTAGAACGTGCCGCCCTCGCCGACCCAGGGAGCATCGTTGTTCCAATGGTAGTCGGGCACGAGGTCCGGGTCGGCGAGCGCCGGGTCACCCATCCAGAGCCAGACGAGCCGGTAGCGCTCGACCACCGGGTAGGCGCGGACGCAGGCGGACGGATTGATCGTCTCCTGCGCCGGCATGAAGGTGCAGCGGCCGGCGGCGTTGAAGATGAGACCGTGATAGCCGCAGATGACCTCGTCGCCGTAGAGCCGTCCGAGCGAAAGCGGCAGCAGGCGGTGCCAGCACGCATCCTCCAGCGCCGCGACCTCGCCGCCGGTGCGGCGATACAGCACCACGTCCTTGCCGCAGATCGTGCGCGGCGTGAGTTCGCGCTTCACCTCATAGTCCCAGGCGGCGGCGTACCAGGCGTTGAGCGGGAAGGTGGGGTCAGTCATGACGGCCTCCGACGTGGTCAGGCGGACATTGTCGCGCCCGCCCGTTCCGCGCGCATTCTGGCACAACCGGAACCGCGGACAAGCGAAGTGGCTCCTGTTGCGGCCGCCCCGCGGGATCGGGCAAGGTCGGGCAGGAGGAATGGTCGAATCCCGGAACCCGGCGAGAGCCTGCTGCAGGTGTGCGACGTCGTGGTCCGCTTCGGCGGGCTGCTGGCGCTTGACCGCGTCTCGTTCGACGTCGCGCAAGGCGAAATCCGCGGCCTGATCGGGCCGAACGGCTCCGGTAAGACCACCCTCTTCAACTGCATCAGCAATCTCTACCGCTGCAGAGTCCGGCGAGATCCGCCTCCGCGGGACGCGCATCTCCGGCCTGCCGCGCCATCGGATGGCGACGCTCGGCCTCGGGCGGACGTTCCAGAACGTCGCCCTGTTCCCGACCATGACCGTCGCCGACAACGTGCTAATCGGAGCCCACTGCCGCGGAAAGGCAGGCTTCCTCGCCGGCGGGCTCGGGCTGCCCGGGGCGCGGCGCGAGGAGCATCGCGCCCAGGCGCGGACGGAGGAGCTGCTCGAGTTGCTGGAGCTCCAGCCGTTTGCCGGAGCCGTCGCGGCAGATCTGCCGTTCGCCACCCAGAAGCGGGTCGAGCTGGCCCGGGCGCTTATCGGCGACCCCGTCCTACTGCTGCTGGACGAGCCGGCCGGCGGGCTCAACCACGCGGAGGTGGACATGCTCGCCAGGCTGATCCGCACCGTCCGCGACCGGTTCCGGCTCAGCATGCTGCTGGTCGAGCATCACATGAACCTGGTCATGACCGTGTCCGACCGGGTGGTGGCGCTCGAGTTCGGCCGGGTGATCGCCGACGGCAAGCCGGCGGAGCTGCAGTCGGACCGCGAGGTGATCCGCGCCTATCTCGGCGAGGCGGCGTGACGGCGCTGCTGTCGGTGGCCGGGCTGCGGGCCGGGTACGGGCGCACCGAGGTGCTGCACGGGATCGACCTTTTGGTCGAGCAGGGCGGCATCACCGCGCTGCTCGGCGCGAACGGGGCCGGCAAGACCACGACCTTGCGGGCAATCCTGGGTGCGGTGCGCGGATCGGGCGAGATCCGCTTCGCCGGCGAGCGGATCGAGCGCGAACGCACCGACCGGATTGCCCGGCGTGGCGTGGCGCTGGTTCCGGACGGGAGGGGGACGTTCCGGGAGCTCACGGTGGAGGAAAACCTGCTTCTCGGCGCCTACACCCGTCCCGCCCGGGAGCTGCGGGACGGGCTCGCCCGTGTGTTCGGCTACTTCCCGCGCCTCACCGAGCGGCTGCGGCAGCAGGCCGGCACGCTTTCCGGCGGCGAGCAGCAGATGCTGGCGATCGGCCGCGCCCTGCTGCTGCGCCCGCGCCTGCTGATCCTCGACGAGCCGTCGTTCGGCCTCGCCCCGCTGATCGTGCGCGACATCTTTGCGATTCTCGGCACGCTTCGCCGCACGGAGGGTGTCGGGATACTGCTCGTCGAGCAGAATGCGGCCTTGGCGTTGGACCTTGCCGACCAGGCCTGCCTGTTGGAGACCGGCCGGGTGGTCATGGCCGGCCCGTCCGCTACGCTGAAAGCCGACGACGGGGTCCGCCGCGCGTATCTGGGCTATTGAGCGATGGCCGGGCTGCTGCACCAGGTCCTCGCCGGGCTCGCCACCGGCGGCGTTTATGCGAGCCTGGCTCTGGCGCTGGTAATGATCTACCGCGCCACCCATCACGTGAACTTCGCGCAGGGCGAGATGGCGACGTTCTCGACCTTCCTCGCCTATACGCTGCTCGGCGCCGGGCTGCCGTATTGGGCCGCGTTCGGGGCCACCGTGCTGCTCTCCTTCGCACTCGGGGTTGCGGTGGAGCGGGTGCTGCTGCGCCCGGTGGCGGATGCGCCGGCGCTGACGCTGGTCGGCGTGTTCATCGGCCTGCTGCTGATCCTGAACGCGCTGTGCGGCGCGATTTGGGACTTCACGATCAAGCCGTTCCCCTCGCCGTTCGGGAGCGGCGCGCTGCTCGGCGGCGCGCTGTCGCAGCATGAGGCGGGCTCGCTCGCCGACGTGCTCGGGGATGTTGGTGCTGGTCTGGCTGTTCTTCAGCCGCACGAAGCTGGGCCTGGCGATGCGCGCGGCGGCGCTGAACCCGAACTCGAGCCGCCTGGTCGGGGTCGATGTCGGCCTGACGCTGGCGCTCGGCTGGGGCCTTGCCGCTTCGATCGGGGCCGTCGCCGGGATCCTGATCGCGCCGGTCGTGTTCCTCGACCCCAACATGATGACCGGGACCTTGCTCTACGCCTTTGCGGGCGCGCTGCTCGGCGGGCTCGACAGCCCGGCCGGCGCCGTGCTCGGCGGCTTCCTGGTCGGCGTGATCGAGAATCTCGGGGGCGCCTACCTGGTCGGCACGGAGCTTAAGCTCACGCTCGCGCTCGCGGTGATCGCCGCCGTGCTGATGGTATGGCCGACGGGCCTGTTCGGGCGCCGGGTGGCGAGCCGTGTTTAGGCGGCGCCGTTCCGCCCTGCTCGCAGCTTGCCTCGCCGTCTTGCTGCTGCTGCCGCCGATGCTGCTCAGCGACTACAACCTGTTCCGCCTCACCCTGGTCGCGACGGACGCGCTGGCGCTGCTCGGCCTGAACCTCGTCATGGGCTTCGGGGGCCAGATCTCGCTCGGGCACGGCGCCTTCTACGCCGTGGGCAGCTACATCACGGCGATCCTGCTCGCCTCCTACGACTGGCCGTATTGGGCGACGTTTCCGGTCTCGGTCGCGGTCTGCGGTGGGCTGGGTTACCTCGTGGGCTGGCCGGCGCTCCGCGTCTCCGGCCCTTACCTCGCGCTGCTCACTCTGGCCCTGGCGACGGCCGTCCCGCAGCTTTTGAAGCACCCGGCGCTCGAGGCCTGGACCGGCGGCGTGCAGGGCATTGTGCTGAGCAAGCCCGACCCGCCGGCCGGGCTCCCGCTCACGCCGGACGCGTGGCTCTACCTTGTGGCCATGGCGCTCGCCGCGCTGGGCTTCGCGCTCGTGTCCCGTCTCCTGCGCGGGCGCACCGGGCGCGCGATCGTGGCCGCGCGCGACCACCCGATCGCGGCGAGCGCGATGGGCGTCGATATCGCGGGCCTTCGGACCAAGACGTTCGCGCTGTCGGCGGCGCTGACCGGGCTGGCGGGGTCGCTCGGCGCGCTGGCGGTGGAGTTCGTGGCGCCCGACAGCTTCACCGTGTTCCTGTCGATCACGCTGTTCGTGGGCTCCGTGGTGGGCGGCGCCGCGTCGGTGGCGGGCGCGGTCGCCGGCGCAGTGTTCATCGTCGCGGTTCCGCCGCTCGCCAACACCGTCTCCAAATCGGCACCCGGGATCGCGTACGGGGCGATGCTGATCCTGTGCCTGTACGCGATGCCGGCGGGCGTCGCCGGGCTGTTCCGGTGCCGGGCGGTGCGGTCCATAATGCCGTGGCAACGAAAATCAGAGGGGAGGTCGCAACATGCTGCGTAGAACGTTGCTGGGGGCCGCGGCCGGTGGGCTGGCGGCGCCGTTCGTGGCTCGCGCCGCCGAGAAGATGCCGGGCGTGACGGCAAACTCGATCCGGATCGGTCAGACCATGCCGTATAGCGGGCCGGCCTCGGCCTACGGCGTGATCGGCCAGACCGAAGGGGCCTATTTTCGCATGGTCAACGCCCAGGGCGGCATCAGCGGGCGGAAGATCGAGCTGCTCTCGGCCGATGACGGCTACAGCCCGCCGCGCACGGTCGAGGAGACACGGCGGCTGGTGGAGTCCGAGGGCGTTGCCTTCATGTATGAGGGGCTCGGCACGCCAACCCAGTCCGCCGTGCAGCGCTATCTCAACCAGAAGAAGGTGCCGCAGGTCTTCGTCTCCAGCGGCGCGGATAAATGGGCGGACCCGCAGCACTTCCCGTGGACGATCGGCTGGAACCCGAGCTACCGCACGGAGGCACAGATCTATGCAAGGCACCTCACCGGCGCCAACCCGGCCGCCAAGCTCGGGGTGCTCTATCAGAACGACGATTTCGGCAAGGACTACCTCGCCGGGCTGCGCGACGTGTTCGGCCCGCGGTTTGACCAGGTCGTCGTCAAGGCGGTCTCCTACGAGGTGACTGACCCTAGCGTCGACAGCCAGATCGTCAGCCTCCAATCCTCCGGTGCGGATGCGCTGCTGACCGCCGCGACGCCGAAATTCGCCGCCCAAGCGATCCGCAAGGTGGCCGAGCTCGGCTGGCACCCGGCGCAGCACTACCTGACCAACGTGTCGCTCTCCGTCTCCGCGGTGATGATCCCGGCCGGGGCCACGAACGGGACGGGAATCATGACCGGCGCCTACCTGAAGGACCAGACCGACCCGCAATGGGCCGACGACCCCGGCATGAACGAGTTTCGCGCCTGGGCCAAGCAATGGGCGCCGGACATGGACATCGCCAACTCCAACGTCGTCTACGGCTACGGTAACGCGATCTCGCTGCGGCAGGTCCTGCAGCAGTGTGGGGCCGACCTGTCGCGGGAGAACATCATGCGCCAGGCGACGAACCTCCACGACCTCGCGATCCCCGTGCTGTTGCCGGGCATCCGGATCAGCACGTCGCCGACCGACTTCCGCCCGATCAAGCAACTCCAGCTCGCCCGCTGGACCGGCTCGGCCTGGCAGCTGTTCGGCGAGGTGCTCAGCGGGACTTAACCCGGTCCGAACACCTTGTTCGGCAGCCAAAGCGTGAGCTCGGGCACGTAGGTGATGATCCCGAGCACAATGAGCAGCAAGAGCAGGAACGGCAGGATGCCGCGGATCACCTCGCCGATCGGCGCCGTGGAGATGGTCGACAGCACGTAGAGGTTCAGCCCCACGGGCGGGTGGATCAGCCCGATCTCCATGTTGTGTGTGAAGATGATGGAGAAGTGCACCGGGTCGACCCCGAGCGGCTTGAGCACCGGCGCCAGGATCGGCAGGACCAGCAGCAGCGTCGCCGTGACTTCGAGGAAGCAGCCAAGAACGAGCAGCAACACGTTGATCGCGAGCAGGAACTCCCAGCGCGCGAAGTGGTGGTCGATGGTGAACTGGACCAGCCGCGCCGGCACCCCGCTCTCGGTCATCCAGTGGCCGAAGGCGAGGGCGGTGGCGACGATCAGCATGATGGTGGCCGCGCTGCGGATGCCGTCGGAGATGACCCGCAGCGTCTGCGTCCAGCGGAAGCCGCGATAGAACACGAGGCTGACCAGCAGCGAGACCACGGCGGAGAGGGCGGCGGCCTCCGTCACGGTGACGAGCCCGCCGTAGATGCCGACCATGACCACGATCGGCACGGCGAGCGCGGGCAAGGCCTGGAATGTGATGCGCCAGCGCTCGGCCCAGGGCAGCGCGGGCTCGCGCGGGAAGTTGCGGCGCCGAGCGTCGAACATCACCCAGGCGAAGAACACGGCGGCCTGCAGCAATCCCGGGAGGATGCCGGCCAGGAACAGGCGCGGCACGGACTGCTCGGCCACGATGCCGTAGAGGATCAGCGCGAGGCTCGGCGGGACGACGATGCCGATCGTCCCCGACGCGCCGGTCACGCCGAGCGCGAAGGAGCGCGGGTAGCCCTTTTCGATCATCGACGGCAGCAGGATCGTGCCCATGGCGAGGGCGGTCGCGACCGAGGAGCCGCAGATCGCCGCGAACAGGGTGCAGGCGACCACCGTGACCAGGCCGAGCGAGCCGCGCACGCCCCCCAGCCAGGCGCCCGCCAGTTCCACCAGCGCCCGGGCGACCCCGCCGAAGCGCATAAACGCTGCCGCCATGACGAACAGCGGCAGGGCCATCAGCGTGGTCGAGTTGAGGTCGTTGATGACGAGCTGGGCGACGCCGACCAGGGGCGTGCCGCTGGTGACGTAGAGGATGGAGGCGCAGGCGCCGAGCACGAGGAAGATCGGCATGCCCGCGGCGAGCAGGCCGAAGAACAACAAGAAAAACAGAACGGTGGTCAACTCAGCGCATGTCCGACGGCAGCTCGGCCTCGACCGAGTGATGGCCCACCGCCATGGTCGCCGGGTCGAACCGGAACGCGTAGCGCAGGAGGCGGATGAGGTAGCGCAGGAACATCAGGCCGCCGCCGACCGGCAGCGCGAGGTAGTACTCCCACATCGGGAACTGCAGGTCGGTCGAGCTACGCTCGTCGATGAGCTGAGCGGTGTCGACGATCTCCCAGCCGTACCAGACCATCCCGGCGCAGAAGGCGAGCGCCACGGCACAGTTGAACAGCTCCACCCAGCGCTGGGCGCCCGGCCGCAACAATCGCAGCACCAAATCCGGCCGAACATGGCCGTCCGTGCGCACGAGCTGGCTCGAGACGATCATGATCGCCCAGATCACCAGGTAGACGATCACCTCTTCGGCGTAGCCGATGGCGTTGGCCGGGTCGATGTAGCGGCCGAGGACCTGGATCAGCCCGACGACCAGGGCGACGAGCCCGAGCAGCCCGACCACGGTCTGCTCGAGCCAGTCCCAAACCCGGCCGGCGCGATCGAGCGGGCCGCCGGGGTCAGGCCCCGGCACTCGCGTCCGTCGTCACCACCTTGACCACGTCCGGGCTGATCTTGAGCTCCTTGGCCACCTCGTCCTGCTGCGCGAACATGCGGCTGCGCAGGTCGGCCAGCTCGGACTCCGGCGGGTCGACGATCTTGACGCCGTGCGCGATCAAAGTCTTACGCGCCTCTTCCTGCCGAGCCTGCATATTGGCGCGGTAGGTCCCGATATTCTGTTCCCAGATATCGGTCATCGACTTCTGCAGTTCCGGGGAGAGCTTGTTCCAGAACGTGAGGCTGACCATCGGGATGTATTCGCCGACCCATTCGTGGTCGGCGAGAGAGTATTTGATCCCAGCGTCGTACAGCTTGCCGCTGACCAGGCTCTCATCCGTCGAGATCAGCGCGTCGAACACGCCCTGCGACAGTGCGAGCGGCACCGCGGGCCAGGCGGTCGTGTTCGGGATCGCGCCCTCGAACCGGGTGCGCCAGGCATTCCCCGCGCCGCCGGGGCTGCGGATCTTGAGCCCTTTGAGGTCCGCCAGCGAGTCCAGCTTGTGGCTGGTGCTGTAAAGGTTCTGGTAACCCAAAGTCAGCCACTTGCCGACCACTTGGCTCCGCAGCCGCTGCTTGATGCCGTTGGCCACAGTCTGACCGGCCGGCCCGTCCACCACCTTGTGAACGATGCTCAGGTTGCGGCCGTACATGACGGGCAACTGGAACAGCTCGGCGTCGGGCACGATGCCGGAGATGGTCCAGGCGCCGGGGCAGGCCATCTCGACCTGGCCTTGGATCAGCGCTTTGCCGACCTCGAGATCCGGAAACAGCTGGCCGCTGGAGAACAGCTCCGTCTTCACCTTGCCGTTCGAGGCCGCCTCGAACTTCTTGAGAAAGTCGGCAATGGAGACGTTGCGGCCGTGTGCGGGCGCGGTGTCGAGCGAGCAGCGGAGCTGCAGCGGCTCTTGCGCGTGGGCACCGCGCACGAACGGCGCGGCGAGCGTCGCCGCCGACACGATCAGCACGGAACGACGCCGAACTTCGATGGGCATGTTGGACCTTCCCCCGAGCGTGTTGTTTGTTCCGTAGTGTCGGCTGGGCCACGGCGAGTCAAGCGTCGCGCGCATTCCTGGCCCGCGCCGCACTTCTTCCTTGCCCTGCTGCCAGCCAGCCGCTAGGGCCCTTGTACAGCAACAAAACTGAATCGATGCCGGGCAACGCATGACCAAGTTCCACATCGAGATCGTCAAGCCGTCGCACTACGACCGTGATGGCTATGTCATCCAGTGGTGGAAGGCGTGGATCCCCTCGAACTCGATGGCCTGCCTCTATGCCATTGCCCAGGACTGTGCCGCGCGAAAGGTGCTCGGCGAAGATGTGGAGGTCGAGGTCGCGGCCTACGACGACATGAACATGCGCATCCCGGTGGATCGGATCGCGCGGACGATCCGCCAGCCCGGCCATGCGGGCCTGGTTTGCCTCGTGGGCGTGCAGTCCAACCAGTTCCCCCGCGCGATGGCGATTGCCCGCAAGTTCCGCGCCCAAGGCGTCCCGGTCGCGATCGGCGGCTTCCATGTGAGCGGCGTAATGTCCATGCTGAAGACGCTGACGCCGGAGCTGCAGGAGGCGGTCGACCTCGGCATTCACTCTGTTCGCGGGCGAGGCGGAGGAGCAGTTCGAGGCCTTCCTCAAGGGCGTGCACGCCGGGACGGCCCGGTCCGTGTATAACTTCATGGACGATCTGCCCGACCTGCAGAACCAGACCACGCCCTACCTGCCGCGCTTCGTGGTCCAGCGTTATGACGGCGTCCTCTCGTCGTTCGACGCCGGCCGCGGCTGCCCATTCCAGTGCTCGTTCTGCACCATTATCAACGTGCAGGGCCGCAAGTCGCGCTGGCGCGGCGCCGACGACATCGAGCGCATCGTGCGGGAGAACGCCGCGCAGGGCATCACGCGGTTCTTCATCACGGACGACAACTTCGCCCGGAACAAGAATTGGGAACCGATCTTCGACCGGCTGATCAAGTTGCGCGACGCAGGGCCTCGGCGTCCACTTCCTGATCCAGGTCGACGTGCTGGCGCACAAGATGCCGAACTTCATCGAGAAGGCCGCCGCCGCCGGTTGCCGGTACGTGTTCATCGGGCTGGAGAGCATCAATCCGGAAAACCTTCTTCACATGAAGAAGAACCAGAACCGGATCACCGAATATCGCAAAATGTTCCAGGCCTGGAAGAAGGTCGGGATCGTCACCTATGCCGGCTTCATCATGGGCATGCCCGGTGACACGCCGGAGACGATCAAGCGCGACATCGAGATCATCCAGAAGGAGCTCCCGGTCGACATCCTGGAGTTCACCATGCTGACGCCGTTGCCGGGCTCGGAGGACCATCAGACGCTCTGGAAGAACGGCGTCTGGATGGATCCCGACCTCAACAAATACGATCTCGAGACCGTCACAGTCGAACACCCGAAGATGTCCCGCGAGGTCTGGCAGCAGACCTATCAGGACATGTGGAGCTGGTATTACACGGATGAGCACGTCGAGCGGATGATTCGCCGCAACCGTGCGTATGGGATCAAGCCGGTGAAGATCTGGCGTTCCGTGCTGCAAGTCTACGGTGCGTCGCACTTCGAAGGTCTGCACCCGCAGCAATGCGGCTATCTTCGGCGCAAGGACCGCACCGAGCGCCGGCCGGAGCTACCGCGCGTGCCGGCGGTCTTGTTCTATCCGCGTTTCGCGTGGGAGAGCGCGGTCAAATACGCCCGCTTCTTCGCGTACGGCTGGAAGCTGCATCGCATGCGCCGCCGGGTCGAGCGGGAGGCGGACCGCTCCTACACCGACCTCGCCATCACCGAAGTGGTCGAGGCCGAGAACGAGTCGCTGCAGATGTTCGAGTTGAACGACTCCGCACGCGCCGCGGTCGACAAGGCGCGCCGCCAGGCCGACGACCGCCGCCGGCACGCCGAAGCGGCGGTCGGCTGAGCGCCTAGTGCTTGTTCCAATCGAAGCGGATCGGAACAAGCACTAGCTCTTGTTTTCGCGAGCATCTTTGTCCGACGGCTGATCGCATTGCGTCGGACGATGCTCTAGCGCTTCAGGTCCGGCAGCAGCGCGGCGAACAGGCCGAGCGCGGGCAGGAACGAGCAGATCTGGAACACGAAGCGCAGGCTGGTCAGGTCGACGAGTTGACCGAGCAGCGCTGCGCCGAGCCCGCCGAGCCCAAACGCAAAGCCGAAATACACGCCCGCGACGGTGCCCACCCGCCCGGGCAGCA
Source organism: uncultured Alphaproteobacteria bacterium (assembly GCA_963708585.1). Taxonomy (GTDB): domain Bacteria; phylum Pseudomonadota; class Alphaproteobacteria; order Acetobacterales; family Acetobacteraceae; genus JAVVHH01. The sequence continues at coordinate 459,475 of CAVPSW010000005.1, forward strand.
GTTCCTGCGCATACACCAGGATGGCTGACGCCGCCGAGGCCAGGATGAGGCCGATCAGCACGGTGAGTACCGCACAGCCGACCAGCCCCACATAAGGCAGGGCCACCGTGAACGGCAGCACGCCGAGGATCGAGAACCAGATCACCCGCTTGCGCCCGACCCGGTCGCCGATCGGCCCGCCCGCCAGCACGCCGATCGCGAATGCGCCCAGGAACAAGAACAGCAGCAGCTGCGAGGTCTGCACCGAGACCCCGAACGTCTGGATGACGTAGAACGTGTAGAAGGTATTCAGGCTGGCCAAGTAGACGAACTTGGAGAACAGCAGGACCACCAGGATCAGCAGGATCCAGCCAACCCGTCCGGATTCGACGGAAGGGGCGACTGATCCTCTGGTCCGCCGAGCAGGGATCCGCGCGGCATACCAGCGGCCGACGCCGAAGAGGATCAGCATGGCGAGCAGCGCGGCACCCGAGAACCAGGTGACGCTGCCCTGGCCATGCGGAAGGACGAGAAACGCGGCGACGAGCGGACCGATCGCCTGGCCCATGTTGCCGCCAACTTGGAAGATGCTCTGCGCGAGGCCGAACTGCCCGCCCGACGCCATGCGCGAGATGCGCGACGATTCCGGGTGGAACATGCTGGAGCCGATCCCAACCAGCGCAGCCGCGCCCAGAAGCGACCAAAAACGCGCCGCGTGCCCGAGCAGCAGCAGCCCGAAAAACGTGGACGCCATCCCGGCGGCCAGTGAGTAAGGCAGCGGATGGCGATCAGTGTAGCTGCCGACCAGCGGCTGCAGCAGCGATGCGGTCACCTGAAAAGTCAGCGTGATCAGCCCGATCTGGCCGAAATCCAGGGCGTAATTTTCCTTCAGCAGCGGATAAATAGCCGGGAGCAGTGACTGCAGCGTGTCGTTGATCAAGTGGGAGAAGCTGATCGCCAGCAGGACTGGGAAGCTCGCCGCGGCCGCCGCCCTCGCCGCTACGCCTGTCCTCGCCACGCTCGTTCCCATCGTCCGCCTCTGCAACTGCCCGCCTCTATCTAGGCCGCTTACCGGCGTGATCAGCCCTTTGTTTTCGGCCCAGAGCCATGCAGCCGCCATGGACGTGGCCGGTTCCAGGGATTAGGGCGACGGGATGAGCCCGCCCGAAGCCGCCGACCCGCCCGCGACGCCGACCCGCAAGCGTGCCCATGACGCGTGGGACCGCGAGCTGAAGGCGCCGCTCGCGCTGGAAGGCGGCGGGGAGGGGATACCGGAGGCCTGGTTCCTCGGTCCCCGCGCCGAGAACGTCGAGATCCTGCGCGAACTCGTCAACGCCGCCATCGACAGCCATGCCGAGTTCCGCCGCCGCTTCCATCCGGAGGACCCGAGCCACATCACCGAAGCGGTGCGGCAATCACCGGACTACGCGGCGGGGGTCGCTCGGCTGCGGCGCGAGGCGCGCAAGCTATTCGAGCAGCTTCGTCTATCCGCGCCGTTCGCCAGCATGCGCTATCAGGGCCACATGCTCTGGGATCAGGCGCTGCCGGCCACGATCGGGCAGTTCGCGGCCGGGCTCTACAACCAGAACAACGTGGCCGCCGAAGCCTCCCCAGTCACGACAAGGCTGGAGATCGAGGTGGGCAACGACCTCTGCCGCATGCTCGGCTACGGGGAGGGGTCGGTCGCGCCCTGGGGGCACATCACCAGTGGCGGTACGGTTGCCAACATCGAGGCGCTGTGGGCGGCGCGGAACCTGAAATTCGCCGGCGTGGCGTTGCGGGCGGCGATCCGCGAGGTGCCGCTGCTCGCGCCGGCGCGCGGGCTCGAAGTGCCGCTCTGGGCCGGCGGCACGGCCCGGCTGGTCGATCTGGACACCTGGACCCTGCTGAACCTTGATCTGGACACGCTCGCCGGGCTGCCGCAGGCGCTGGCCGCGTTCGGGATCGCGACCGAGGCAGCCACGGAGGCGCTGGCGGGCTACGCGGTCGGCAATGTCGGGCTGATCGGGTTCTACCGTAGCTTCATGCCGGACCTGCCGGAGCCGCCGGTGTTCCTCGCCCCGGCAACCGGTCATTATTCCTGGCCAAAGGCGGCGACGCTGCTGGGGCTCGGCCAGAACGCGGTCCTGGTGCAGCGGGTGGACATGGACGCAAGGCTCGACCTCGAGCACGTCGAGGTCACGCTGGGCGAGCTGCTGCGCGGCCGGGCGCCGGTGATCGCGGTCGTGGCGGTGATCGGCAGCACGGAGGAGAGCGCGGTCGATCCGCTGGCAGACCTGCTGACGATCCGCGAGCGGTTCCGCAAGCGCGGGCTGAACTTCGCCGTGCACGCCGACGCGGCGTGGGGCGGCTATTTCCGCTCGATGCTGCGCGACGAGAAGAGGCCCGGCGGCCGCTCCTCCGTGCCCACGGCCTCCATGAGCGACTATGTTCGCGCGCAGTACCGAGGCGCTGCCGGGCGCAGACAGCATCACTGTCGATCCGCACAAAGGCGGCTACGTGCCCTATCCGGCGGGGGCGCTGTGCTATCGCAATGCGGCGTTCCGCGATGCGGTGTCGCTGCGCGCCCCGGTGGTGTTCCACGACCAGACCGAGCCCACCGTTGGCGTCTACGGGATTGAGGGCTCGAAGCCTGGCGCGGCCGCGGCCGCGGTGTGGCTCGCGCACCGGGTCATCCGGCCGGACCGGAGCGGCTACGGCCGGATCCTCGGCCAGTGCATGTGGACCTCCAAGCGCCTGTTCTGCCGGCTGGCGACGTTGGACGACCCGCGCTTTACCGTGACGATGTTCAATCGCACGCCCGCCGAGCGCCGTCGCGCGCCGACCCGAACACTGAACACCGAGCGCGCGCTGCTGCGGCGATTTGCCGAGCTCGACAATGCCGGCCTCGAGCACCTGCTCGAGAACGACGCACGGGCGCGCGAGCTGTTCAGCTCCGTCGGTTCCGACCAGGTCATCCTTGCTTTCGCGCTCAACGCCCGCCTGCCGGACGGCTCGTCCAACCCGGACCTCGCCGTCGCCAACGCGTTGAACGAGCGCGTGTTCGCCCGCTGCAGCGTGATCGAGCCGCGCAAGGACTTTGCGGATGTCGAGCTAATCCTGACCAGCTCGCGCTTCGACCCGGCCGTGTATGGGCAATGGTTCGTCGACCGCTTCTGCCGACGGATGGGCGTTGTAGCCGGGCAGGGCGTGGGCGTGGATTTCCTGATCTCGACCACCATGGACCCGTGGACGACCGAGGCCAACGGGACCGACTTCCTGCAGACGCTGGAAGCCGGCCTGCGCCGCGCCGCGCACGCCGCGCTGGACGAGTTGGGCCTGCGTTAAGAGTGCCTCTAAGGCCCCGGCGCGATCCGGGTGGGAAGCAGCGGGTCGTCGATCTCCGGCGCGCCGGAGATGTGCTGGTACGTGCCGTAGATCAGCAGCCCGGTCGGCAGGTCCTTCCAGATCGTGGAGACCGAGCGATAGGTGTTTCCGTTGAAGCCCTCGCGGTAGTGCGCCAGCTTGATCGCTCGGTAGGTGTGGCCGAGTAGGGGGATGTCCTCCACCCCCTCGTTGCGGATCAGGTCGTGATACTCGCGGCCGGGCGCCATCCGCACATCGAACGCCTCGACATCGCCGGTGCCGCGCGCCATGACACGCTGCAGCGCAGGGTAGGCGGCCTCAAAGCCAGGCCAGTTGGTGAGCCAAATGCCAAACCAGCCCTCGGCCGCTTCGCCGCCGATCCGCATGCGGCAGAGGTCGGGGTGGGCCGGGTCGGCGCCGAGAAACTCGAACGTCGGGCCGCCCTTCTGCTCTACCCGGCCGCCGGCGGCCGGGCAGGAGCGGACGACAACCGGGCCGGACACCGCCTGCGTGTTGGCGCCGAGGATCATCGGCGGAAAGCGCCGAGCCGCGCCCTGCAGGCCGTCTTCGGCAGGGCTGGCCGTGCACGCCCCGAGGACGAGAGCCGCCAGAACGCACAGGGGTGGTGCGGCCTTTGGCCGGTCGGGGCGAATGGACTGAATGTGGGACATGCTGGCCTCGCGGGTACTGTGCACGCCGATCATCGCCGTTGGGGTCACACGCCGGCAATCCCGGTGGGTTGCGTGTTGCCCCGTCCTCGGGCGAGATCACCTGAAAGGGAGGGAACGGCGCGATGAACGACAGCATCCTTGGCGTAAGGCACACCGCGCCGGAGGCTGCGCTCCCTTCCGGCGCCTGCGACTGCCACACCCACGTATTCGGACCGCCGGCGCGCTTCCCGTTCGATCCCAGCCGGGTCTACACGCCCGGCGAGGCAAGCCTCGAGGACCTGCGGCGCCACCAGGCAGCACTCGGGCTCGATCGCGTGGTGATCGTGCAGCCGAGCCCGTATGGCACCGACAACGGCTGCACGCTCGACGCGGTCCGCCATCTTGGTGAGGCTGCGCGCGCCGTGGCGGTCGTATCGCCCGGTCTGCCCAAGGCGGCGCTCGACTTGCTGCATCACCAGGGCGTGCGCGGCATCCGGCTCAACCTGGAGACGGCGGGCGAACACGATCCGGCGGTCGCCGCCCGCCGCCTCCGTGCGGCTGCCGAGCAGGTCGCCCCGTTCGGGTGGCACGTGCAGATCTACAGCAGCCTGGAGGTCATCGCCGCCTGTCACGACGTGCTGCGGGAGCTGCCCGTGCCGGTCGTGGTGGACCATTTCGGCCGCGCCATGGCGGCGAACGGACCGTCTCAGCCGGGCTTCGACCTGCTGCTCGACCTGGTTCGCCGCGGGTCGGTCTGGGTCAAGCTCTCTGCCGCGCACCGGATCGCGCCCTCGCCGGAGGACGCCGGGCCGATCGCCACGGCGCTCATCGCGGCCAACAAGACGCGTCTGGTCTGGGGCTCCGATTGGCCCCACCCGGGCGGCGTGCGCGGCAACGTCAAGCAAATAGAGAAGTTCAACCCGGTCGATGACGGGCTCGCGTTGCAACGGCTGCGGCGCTGGGCCGGCGACGAGGCGACGTTCCGTGCCATCCTTGTGGACAACCCCGCCCGGCTCTACGGTTTCGGCAACCAAGACAGCCGGGAGGAACGGCGATGATCAGCAGGCGGCAGCTCGGTCTCGGCGCGCTCGCGCTTCCCATGCTGGGGCGAGCGGCGCGGGCGGAAGTCTCGACGGTCCGAATCGCGCGGCAATACGGTCTGCCCTACCTGCCGCTCATGGTGATGGAGCATGAGCGGCTGGTCGAGAAGCATGCGGCACGGCTCGGGCTGCCGAACTTGCAGACCGCCTGGCCGCAGCTCGGCGGCACCGGCGCAATCGCCGACGGCATCATCAGCCGGCAGCTCGACTTCGCGGGCGCCGGAGCGACGGCGCTGCTCACCTTGTGGGACAAAACCGCGGGCACGCCGCAGGAGGTGCTGTCGCTGTCGGCGATCCAGTCCATGCCGTTCCTGCTGATGACCAGCAACCTCGCGCTGCAGAGCCTCGACGACCTCGGCGACAACGACCGGATCGCGGTCCCCGCGGTCAAGATCTCCGCACAAGCGCTCCTGCTCGAGATGGCGGCGGCAAAGCGGTGGGGGATGGAGAACTACCAAAAGCTGGATCGGCTGACCGTCTCGCTGCCGCATCCGGACGCGATGGTGAGCCTGCTGTCCGGCGGCACGTCGGTCGACTGCCACTACGCCGTCTCGCCGTTCTATTACTACGAGCTCGCCTCGCCGAAGCTGCGGCTGATCCTGAAATCCTACGACACGTTCGGCGGCCATCACATCAACGGCACGCTGCTTAGCTCCAAGCGGTTCCTGGACGAGAACCCGAAGGCGACCGACGCCGTGTTCGCGGCGCAGCAGGAAGCCAACGAGATCATGAGCAAGCACCCCGACCAGGCTGCCGCGATCTACCTCGAGATGGCCAAGGACACGCGCAGCACGGTGCCCGAGATGGCGCCCATGATTTCCGACCCGGACAACGACTGGACCACGGTGCCGGCCGGGGTGGAGAAGATGGCCGACTTCATGTCCAAGGCCGGCCGGCTCCGCCGCGTGCCGAAGTCGTGGAAGGACGTCTACATGCCGCAGGTGCAGGACGCGCCCGGGAGCTGAACCCCCGGGCCACTGGCGCTCAGGAGGCGTAGTAGGGGAAAGGTGAGTTGCGGCTTTCCGCTTCGAGCAGGCGGATCATCGCCGGCCATTCGAGCACACCGTAGGGCCGGCGTGTGCCGGGCTTGTAAAGGTGCACGGTGCGGTCGAGGATCTCGTCAGGCGGCACCAGGAGCTCCGTGCGCGCGGCCATCGCGTCCACCTGGGCGCGGCAGGACATTTCGAGCTGATAGAGGGCGTTGAACGCCTGCGGGATGTCCGGGCCGCAGGTGAGCAGCCCATGCGAGCGCATGATCAGCGCGTTGTGCTCGCCGAGGCTCTCCACGATCCGCTCGCGCTCGTCGAGGTTGATCGCCGGGCCTTCATAGTCGTGATAGCCGATCCGGCCGTGGAACCGGATGGAGGTCTGGTTCAGCGGCAGCAGGCCGCACGCCATGGACGAGACCGCCATACCCGCCCGCGTGTGGGTATGGGTGACGCAGGCGACGTCCGGCCGGGCTTTGTGGATCGCGCCGTGGATCACGTAGCCGGCGTGGTTGATGCCGTAATCAGTGTCCGGCTTCCAGACGATGTTCCCCTCGACGTCGATCTTGGCGAGGCTGGAGGCGGTGATCTCCTTGTAGAGCAGGCCGTACAGGTTGATCAGCAGGTGCTCGGTGCCGGGGATGCGGACGGTGATGTGGTTGTAGATGAGGTCGGTCATTCCGTAGTAGTCGACCAGCCGGTAGCACGCCGCGAGCTGCACCCGCGCGTCCCATTCCTCCGGGCTGACCTGGTCCTTCACCGTGGGGAACTCGGCCGAGTAGCTCATGTCCGCCTCCTCCTGTCTTGATCGTGCGGACGACTGTCCGACGGCTGTGCGTAGCCGTCTATAATCGCCCCGTCAGGGAGCCGGTAGAGCCCACCTAAGGAAGGGTTTGGATCCGCACGCCGGTCCATGTCGTCGCTGGTCCGTACGATTGTCCGGAGATTTGATTCTCGACGACTTTGAGGTTTGCACCAGTTTTCACGTCGCGCCAGGACGTGATGATTGAGTGATAGGTGTTGCCCTCTATGCCGGCTCGCTCATGGGCCAAACGCAGAACGCGGTAGTTTCGGCCGTCGACGACGAGCGTCTCGACACCTTCATTGGTGAAACTGTCGATCCATTGCAAACCGGGATACGACCGGGTCACGAAGTTCACTCGTGTCCCCTTGGGTCCGGAGAGCACGGTCTTCAATGCCGGATATGCATCCCCGGCGCCAGGCCAGTCTGTGCGCCATACGCCGAAGTAATAGTAGCCGTCGCCGTCGGGGCGCTTCAGTGAGCAAAGCTCGGGCAATCCGGCATATATGCCGATATACTGGGTCGGCTCGCCGATCGAGCGCAGGACCTCCATTCGCGTTGATGGGCAAGCTGCCGGAAGTCCGGGCCCGGCGGCGACCGCAGCGGCCGTCTGAACGGAAAACAGTAGCATGCCGGAAAGAACGCTACCGGCTGAGTTTATAATACGCGGCATCATGGTCCACCTCGGAGATTTGGGAGATGACGTGCCATTTGTGACGTGTGGCGCTCTGCCTAAGCTCATGGTAACCGCGTCGTGTTGTAGGTTCCTTGCCGGAGCGGTTCCGGGTACGCCATGTTGCCCGTGTCGAACGTTCGAGCGCTGGTTTGCGTGGGGGCGTAACTGCCAAAGTTCGCCGGCATCATGCCTCCTCCATTATTGGATGTGACGCCGCTGTCCAAGTCACGCGATACCGTCGATTGCGGCTGTGTTGTCGCACACCCCATCAGGGCGATGGCGAGACCGCATGCCACAACGGTGTATCGGGCGGCAGCGATTGAATTTAGCCTCATTGTAACTCTCCTTGGAAAGCGCGCTAGAGCCCGGCGACGTCGAGGACGGCTTTGGCGAAGGCCTGCGGCGCTTCCTGCGGCAAGTTGTGGCCGACACCGCCGGTGATGAGCCGGTGCATGTATTTGCCCGTGAACTTTGGGGCATAGGCAGCCGGTTCCGGATGCGCCGCGCCGTTGGCGTCGCCTTCCAGCGTGATCGTCGGCACGGCGATCGCCGGGGCGGCGGCAAGCCGCATCTCGAGCTCGTCGTATCTTGCCTCGCCTGGGACTGAATTCAGCCGCCAGCGATAGTTGTCGACCACGATGGCAACATGGTCCGGATTGTCGAAGGAAGCGGCGGTGCGATCGAACGTGGCGTCGTCGAAGTCCCATTTGGGCGAGGCGATTTGCCATGTGAGCTTGGCGAACTCGCGCCGGTACCTGTCGTAGCCGGCGCGCCCGCGCTCGGTCGCGAAGTAATACTGGTACCACCACTGCAGCTCCGCCCGAGGCGGCAAAGGGCTCTTATTCGCCTCCTGGCTGCCGATCAGATATCCGCCGACCGAGACCATGGCCTTGCAGCGCTCAGGCCACAGTGCGGCGACGATGTTGGCGTTGCGGGCGCCCCAGTCGAAGCCGCCAAGAATCGCGCGCTCGATCCGGAGCGCATCCATCAGGTCGATGACGTCAACGGCGCCCGCCGCCTGCTGGCCATTGCGGCGCGTGTCGGGGGATAGGAACCGCGTCGTTCCGTAGCCACGAACATGGGGAACGATCACGCGGTGCCCCGAAGCGGTCAGCAGCGGCGCAACCTCGACGAAGCTGTGGATGTCGTATGGCCAACCGTGGAGGAGGATGACGGCCGGACCGTCGGCGGGACCGACATCGGCGTAACCAATGTTCAGGACGCCAGCGTCGATCTGCCGCAGCGGGCCGAACGAGCGCCTCGCCCCCTGCGTCGGCGCCGGCCCTGGACCGCCGGTCTGTGCAACGGCCGGCCGGATCACGCCGAGCTGCGCGGCGGCAAGCGTCATCGCCCCCGCGCCGAATAGACCCCGACGATGCAGGTCGATGCTCTTGGACACGCGCGTCTCGTCCATGGTGGCTCCCTCATCGGGACGCGTCTCGCTACACGTCACCCGGCTCGCCCCAATCTGCCTCAGCGGCCGTCGTTGCGCCCGTGAGGGGTTGTGAGACAGCGTAAGGTGTTGTGAATCGTCATGCCCGCGACCGGCTAGCTGAATGTTGCGCTGAATAGCGACAACCCGGGCGTCGCACAGGCGAGCTCAAGCACGTGCTCGCTGTAGCGATCGCCGTCCAGCAGCGTGTAAAGCGTCGGGGTTCCAATCTCCACAACGCGCTCCGGACCTCCATCAACGCTGACGCGCACGGGGGCGGGCCGTGGCGCACCAGCAATCAGGTGCAGCTTGGCCGCCGAGAAGCGCACGCAAACTCTCCCGTTGGGGGACCGAAGTACCAGGGGTTCGTCCCCGCGCGCCCAAGTTCCATCCAGCTGGTATTCGTTCAGCTTGAGGCGGCTCGGCTCGCCAAACGCGTATGCGCCTTCCCCTAGCCGGGGCGACTGTGCAGGGTCCTGCGGCGTCGGATGCCAGGAGCCAAAGTACATTTCGGGCGTGCCGATCCGGGAGAGGTCGGCGTCCTCGGCTCGCGAGTTCCCCGAGCCCGCCTCGAGGCCGAGCAGATGTCGTATGGCGCCCTCGACCTCCTGAGAATGGCCTTCGCCGACGCGCACGAGACGGACCCGGCCGTCCCGGTCCAAAAGGTAGAACGACGGCCAGGCATCATTGGCGCACGTCCGCCAGGTCTGGAATCCGTTGTCCTGGGCGATAGGAAATCGCACGTGCAGCATCTGCATCGCGCTCTCGACGTACGGAAGAATGCGCTCGAACGAGAACTCCGGCGCGTGGACGCCGATGATCTGCAGACCCTGAGGCCCGTACTCCGCATTCCACCGGTTCACGTAAGGCAACGTCCGCCGCCAGTTGATGCAAGTGTAGGTGCAGAACTCGATCAGCACGACCTTGCCGCGCAGCCCGGCGACCGTCAGCGGGACGTCCGTGTTCACCCACCCATTGATCCCGACGAGCTCCGGCCCGGCTGATCGAGCGGTGGCTCGGCCCGTCACGAGCGACGCGCCCGAGAGGGCGGCGGGGGCCAACAGGTACTCCAAGAAGGAACGACGGCTTGGCCTAGGGACGAAGGGCATGATGTTCTCTCCTTGCCTTCGTGGCTATTGACGGTTGAAGGTCATCGTCAGACAACACGGTAAATCACACGGATATTGCCGTTTGTGGCCTTTGAGTAAGGACAGATCCCCTCCGCGTCCTCGACCAAGCTTTGCGTAACGGTCCCGTCAAGGCCCGGAATGGAGACGTTGAGGCGGGCACTGAGGCAGTATTCGCCGTCCTCGAGGTGGAGCTCGACCTCCGCGTCGATCGCCACGTCGCCCGGGAGCTTGATCCTCTTCTTTTGGGCCGCGAGCGCGATCGCGCGTTCGAAGCACGCCGACCACCCGGCCCCCAGCATCTGCTCCGGATTGGTACCGATCCGCCTCGAGCCGGGCGAGGCGAACCTGACGTCGAGCCGCCCGTCCGAGCTGCGGGAAACGCCGTCCTCTCGCCCGCCAATCGTGCGGGTCTTGGCGGTGTAGATGACGTTCGTCGTCGGCGACATGTCCGGTACCTCGAGGCGCTGCCCGACCTCGACGAGCCACCCAAGACGCGATCATTCTCCTTGGTAGGCAAGTGAGCCTGGCCCTACACTGATTATGCCAAGGTCGAGGCGCCGCGCTCGTGAGGCTTTATGAGCCGGTGTGAAGCGTTATGAAGCGGACGATCCTCGTAGCCCGGCGCCAAGCTGCGCGGAGAGGACCATGACCAGAGTGGCGCAGACCAGAGAAGTGGTCTCCTTTGGACCGTTCCATTTGGCCGCGAGCGAAAGGCTTCTCACGAACGAAGGTGCGCCGGTGGAGTTGGGCGGGCGCACGCTCGACCTATTGATCGCGCTGGTGTCTCAAGCCAACGCGGTGGTGGGGAAAAAGGAGCTGCTGGCTCGCGTCTGGGCCGACGTCACCGTCGGAGAAGACAGCCTGCGCTTTCACGTTGCCGGGCTGCGCAAGGCGCTGGGTGATGGCAAGGACGGTGCACGCTACATCAAGACCCTGACCGGGCGAGGCTACTGCTTCGTAGCGCCGATCGTGCGGACGATCGAGCAAGCCGAGGAACCGGCGCCGGCGGCGAGCTTGCCGTACGCCAACTTGCCACCCTGGCCGATCGGAATGGTCGGGCGCGACGAGGACGTCCTCAACGTGTCAAATCGGCTGAGCGCAGCACGGCTCGTCACTATCGTCGGCACTGGTGGGGTCGGGAAGACCACGGTCGCAGCTTCGGTGGCCCATCACCTGCTCGAGGATTTTGCGGGCGCCGTGCTCTTCGTCGACCTCGGCCTGCTGAGCGATCCCGACCTCGTGGCCACGGCCGTTTCCTCAATGCTGGGCCTGTCCATTCAGTCGCACGATCCCACCTCCACTTTGCTCGCCTATCTCGCCGACAAGCGCATCCTTCTGATCCTCGATACCTGCGAGCATCTAATCGAGGCTGTCGCCACCCTCGCGTCGCAGATGTTCGCGCACGCGCCTCAGGTCCACATGCTCGCAACCAGTCGCGAGGCCCTTCAGGCCGACGGTGAGCACGTTTACCGGTTGGGTCCGCTTGCTTGTCCGCCCGACGATCCGGGGATGACGGTGACGGTGGCTCAGCGCTTCCCGGCGATCCAGCTGTTCATGCAGCGCGCTGCGGCGACCGGCGCTCGCCTGTCTTTCGGTGACCGGGAGGCCATCATCGCCGTGGCCATCTGCAGGAAGCTTGAGGGGGTGGCGCTCGCGATCGAGTTGGCCGCCCGACGCGTCGAGGCATACGGTCTTGATCAGACCGCTGCGCTCCTCGACCAGCGTCTCACCTTGCTTTGGCTGGGGCCGCGCACCGCACCGCCGCGTCAAAAGACCCTCCAGGCCACGCTGGACTGGAGCTACGGGCTGCTCTCGGACCTCGAACGGGCGGTGCTGCGCCGGCTCGCCATATTCATCGGGCAGTTCACACTTGATGCGGCGCTGGAGGTCGTGGCCGGCGGCGCGATCGATGAACCCGTCGTCTTTGCCGCGATCGACAGCCTCGTGGCCAAGTCGATGGTAGCGACGCGCCCCATCGGGGCCATGATGCGGTACCGACTGCTGGATACGACACGCGCTTACGCTCTCCACCTCAGCACCGCCGACGCCGAGTTCCCCGACCTGGCCGTACGCCACGCGGCTTATTATCGGCGATGGCTCGAGCAGAAGGGGACCGAGTGGCCCACTTTCTCCACGGTCGGGGAACGAATGGCCTACTTTGCCGCGATCAATAACGTGCGCGCAGCGTTGGAATGGTGCTTTGGCGTGAACGGCAGTACCGATGTGGGGGTTCGACTTGCGGCCGCCGCCGCACCCGTCTTTTGGGCGATGTCATTGCTTCCGGAATGCCACCGCTGGTCGGAGCGCGCGCTCGTCGCTCTCGGCGGAACCACTCGCGGCGGGCTCGAGGAGATGCACCTCCAGGCGGGCCTGGGCACTGCGCTGATGAACATGCACGGAGACGGCGATGCGGCGCGGATGGCCTTGAACAGAAGCCTTGCGATTGCGGAAGAGCGTGGCGACGTGCTCGCCCAAATGGGCCTGCTCGGGATGCTCAACATGTCCCACTTGCGGGGTGGCGATTTCAATACCGCCCTGCAGTACGCAAAGCGGGCTTCCGCCGTTGCCAGCACCATCGATGACCCGGCAGCCATCGCATTTGCCAATTGCATGTTGGGGCGGGGGCTCCTTCTCATGGGCAACCTTGGCGCCGCCCGGGCGGCGCTCGAGGCTTCGCTACGCCATTGGTCGTCTCCTCACCGCACGAGTGCGATCTATCTGGCGGCGGACCGCCACTATCGGGCCGGTGTCGCTCTCGCAAGGGCGCTGTGGTTGCAAGGCCACCCTACCCAGGCAATGGAACGCGCCCACCAGGCGATCGAGGAGGTCACCCATCACCCGGTCGCGCTCACGGGCGCTTTGGCCTGGGTTATTGGAGTGTTTTTCTGGAGCGGCGATCTGGGAAGCGCCGAGATGTACATACAAAGGTTCCTCTCCGACGCGGAATCCCATTTCCTCGGGCCCAATGTCGCGGTGGGGGAAGGCTTGAAAGGCCAGCTCGCCATCCGCCAGGGTGATGCGCCGGGCGGCGTCGAAAGCCTGCAACGCTGTCTGGAGACGCTCCATAGCGCGCGTTACGGGCTGCTCACGACGGAGTTCCAGATTTCGCTTGCGGAAGGACTGGCGGCGACTGGTCGGCTCGCTGAGGGTCTGGCGCTGATCGAGGAGACGATGCAGCGCGTCGATGGCGACGGCGACATCATATACACGCCAGAACTCCTTCGGGTGAAGGGTGGCCTTCTCTCGATGTCGCAGCCCGGCCACAACAGTGCAGAGAGATGGCTCACACGCTCGCTCGACTTAAGTCGTCGTCAAGGGGCGCGCGGATGGGAATTGCGCACCGCGGTCGATCTTGCCGCCTTGCGTGCGAGCCAGCGACAACGGAAGAGTGCCCGGGCGCTTTTGCGGCCGGTGATCGAGCAATTCGCGGAGGGTTTTGACACGGCGGATCTGCAGGCGGCCGAACGCCTCTTGGCAGCCTTGGGCTCAGCCAGGCGCGGCGGCGCTCCATAAACGCCGGCCATCGGTTGTAAACTGCGACCCGCTTGATAGCTTAGCAGGAGCGCATAGAATGGACGTTCAACTCGATATCACTTCGGTGCAGCCGGCATGTGCTCGACAACCTGACGCTCTAGTGGCTGACGAACACGGCCGTCTCCTCCGCGCGCCTGTACTGGGAGAGCAAGCTGGCCTTCTTCGCTCCCAAAAACGTTCCGCTCCCCATGGCGGTGAGCGCCTATCCGGACGAGATCTACACTGCGCCCCGGAGTTGGGCGGAGCAGGCACACCCCAAGCTCATCCACTACAATCGGCTGCCCAAAGGCGGGCACTTTGCCGCCTGGGAACGACCGCAAGCCTTCACTGAGGAGGTTCGGGCGAGCTTCCGCACGCTGCGCTGACCGAGCTGGCCTCCGATCCACTACCTTCTGGCGTCGGCCGGGGCAGCTCCAGGGAGATCTGGCACGTCCGGAGCGTGCCGACCCCGAAGGAGGGCCGCGCGGCGCACCAGAACGTAGAACACCGGGGTGAACAGCAGACCGAAGAGCGTCACACCCAACATGCCCGCGAACACCGCCGTGCCCAGCGATTGCCGCATCTCCGCGCCAGCGCCGGTCGCGACCGCGAGCGGGACCACGCCGAGGATGAACGCAAGCGACGTCATCAGGATCGGGCGGAGCCGAGTACGCGCTGCGGCCACCGCAGCCTCGAATCGGTCGGCGCCCTCCTCCTCGGCCTGCTTGGCAAATTCGACGATGAGAATAGCGTTCTTCGCAGCCAACCCGACCAGCACGACGAGCCCGATCTCGACGAGGATGTTGCGGTCGAGCCCACGTGCATTGACCCCAAGCATGGCCGCCAAGATGCACATCGGCACGATCAGGACGACCGCGAGTGGCAACAGCCAGCTCTCGTACAGCGCGGCCAGCAGCAAGAAGACGAACACGACGGCGAGCCCGAACGCGACGATCGCCGTGTTGCCCGCGATCTTCTCTTGCAACGCGATTTCGGTCCACTCGAAGCCGAGCCCTTGCGGGAGCATGCGGGTCGTCAGGTCTTCGACCCGGGCGATCGCTTGTCCGGTCGAGAATCCGTGCATCAGCTGCAGTTGCAACTCGGCAGCGGGATAGAGGTTGTAGCGTGGGACCCGGAACGGCCCGGTGATGTCGCGGAAGCTGGCGACGGCGCCGATCGGCACCATGTCGCCGAATTTGTTTCGCGTCTTCAGGTTCTCGACATCGCGCAACGTGGCCCGGAAGCGGTTATCCGCTTGGACATTCACCTGATAGGTGCGGCCGAGCAGGTTGAAGTCGTTGACGTAAGCGGAGCCCATGTAGTCCGACAGCGTCTCGAACACGTTGTCGATCGGGACCTGCAGCAGCTCGGCCTTGGTGCGGTTGATGTCGGCATAGACCTGCGGCGTCCGCGTGTTGAACAAGGTGAATGCCTGCGCGAACCCGGGGCTCCCCTGCGCCGCCCTCGCCAGGGCCAAGGTGGCCTGCTCGAGCGCTGCGGGGCCACGCCCGCTCCGGTCCTGGACATAGCCTTTCAACCCTCCGCCGGTCCCGATTCCCGGGACGGAAGGCGGCGAGAGCACGAACACGAACGCGTCGTGCAAGGAGGCGAGCTGACGCTGAACATCCGCGCGGATCGTATCCGCCGTCAGCCCCGGCCGCTCGGCGAACGGCTTCAGTGAGACGAAGATCACGCCCGTGTTGGGTGCGTTGGTGAACGTCGCGCCGTCGAACCCGACGAACGCGACCGAGTGCTGCACGCCTGGGCGGCGCAGGAGGAGGTCGGATGCCTCCCGAATCACCCGATCGGTGCGCTCCAGGGACGCACCTGGCGGGAGCTGGAACGCGGCGATGAGGTAGCCCCGGTCCAACTGCGGAATGAGGCCGGTCGGCGTGTTCTCGAGCCGATTTACGCGGCGTAGATCAGGACGGCGTAGACCGCGAGAACGAACACGCCGAGGCGGACGAGCCGCCGGGTCAGCCCGCCATAACCGAGCGACATCCGGTCGAACGCCCAGTTGAACCCGCGGAAGAACAAGCGGACCGGCGTGCCGAGCGTGTAAAAGATGCCTCGCTCCTCGTGGTCGCTATGCGGGCGCAGCAGGAGCGCCGCCAGCGCCGGCGACAGCGTGAGCGACACGAAGCAGGAGATGACGGTTGCGGTTGCGATCGTAATCGCAAATTGGCGGTAGAACGATCCCTGCAGCCCGGTGATGAAGGCAGTGGGAATGAAGACTGCGCAGAGCACGAGCGCGATCGCGAGCAGCGCACTGCCGACCTCGTCCATGGTCTTGTGCGCCGCCGCTCTCGCGTCCAGCCCGCGCTCGAGATAACGCTCGACGTTCTCCACCACGACGATCGCGTCGTCCACCACGATCCCGATCGCGAGCACCAGCCCGAACAGGGAGAGGGTGTTGAACGTGATCCCGACGGCGCCCATGAACACGAAGCAGCCGATCAGAGAGACCGGGATCGCCACGATCGGGATGATCGCCGCCCGCCAGGTCTGCAGAAACAGGATCACGACGACCACGACCAGGGCGATCGCCTCGAACAAGGTATGGATCACCTCGGTGACCGATTGCTGGATGAACTCGGTCGGGTTGTAGACGACCGAGTAGTCCAATCCCTGGGGAAAATTCTTGCGCGCGTCGGCCATCGCCGCCTTGACCAGCGCCGCGGTCGCCAGCGCATTCGAGCCCGGCCGCTGGTAGATGATGATGGCGGTCGCAACGTCGCGGTCGAGATAAGCGTTGACCGTATAGTCCTGTGACCCGAGTTCCACGCGCGCGACGTCTCGGACGCGGACATAGCCGGTCCCGCCCGGCTCGGAGCGGATAACGATTTCGCCGAACTGTTCGACATCCGACAGGCGTCCCAGAGTCTGGACCGCGAGCTGGAACCCGCCCGGCGCCTGCGCGGGGGGCTGGTTGATCGCACCCGCCGCGACCTGAAGGTTTGCCGCACGGATCGCGCTGACCACGTCATCCGCCGTGAGTCCGCGCGCGGCCACCTTTCCAGGGTCAAGCCAGACCCGCATCGAGTAGTCTCTAGCACCCAAGATGCGGACATCGCCGACGCCGTCGAGCCGTGCGAGCGCGTCCTTGATGTAGAGGGTGGCGTAGTTGGAGATGTATTGCTGATCCCGCGTTCCGTCCGGTGAGGTCAGGTGCACGACCATCATCAGGTCGGGCGAAGCTTTCCGAACGGTGACCCCGAGCCGTTGCACCGCTTCCGGAAGCCGCGGCTGCGCGACCGAGACCCGATTCTGGACGAGGACCTGGGCGGTATCGACGTTGGTGCCGGACTTGAACACGACGTCGATCGACAGCGTGCCGTCGCCCACAGATTGCGACGTGACGTACAGCATGTTGTCGACGCCGTTCACCTCCTGCTCGATCGGGGTGGCGACGGTTTCGGAAAGCACTTGGGCCGAAGCGCCGGGATAGGTTGCGCGGATGTTGACCGTGGGCGGCGCAATGTCCGGGTATTCGGACACCGGCAGGCTCCGCTGCACGATTGCGCCCACGATTGTCAGGAGGATCGATAGGACGGCCGCGAAGATCGGTCGGTCGATGAAGAAGTGCGAGAGCCGCATCGACTTACTCGGATGCGGTTCGCTGGACTGGCTTGATCTCGCCCTGCTCCGGCGAGACCGCGGCACCGGGCCGAACGAACGGATTTGCCAGGCCAGCGATGACAATCCGGTCGGCTGGCCCCAAGCCGCCTTGGACGACCCGCAGGCCGAGCGCAAAGCCGCCAAGCTTGATCGGTTTGGGCAGGATCTTGCTGTCACCGCCCACCGTGAACACGACCTTTCGGCCCTGATCCGAGACCACAGCGTCGTCTGGGATGAGCAGCGCCTCGAGCGTACCTCCGTAGAGCTGCATCCGCGCGAAGGTCCCCGGTGTGAGAAACAGGTCGTGGTTGTCCAGCACGGCCCGGCCTCGGATGGTGCCGCTGCGCGCGCTCACCTCGTTATCGACAAACTCCATGTGGCCCGTGTGGGGCCAGCCCGTCTCGTCCGCGAGTTGGACCCGCACCGGGTTCTGCGCCACTCGCGACGACACCCGTCGTCCCTCGGCACCGAGGCGGAGGTATCGGATGTAGTCGGCCTCTGAGCCGTCGAAAACGAAGTAGATCGGGTCGAGTTTGACGATTGTCGTCAGCAGGGTCGCACCGGCTTGACCTCCGGCCACCAGATTGCCGGGGTCCACGCGACGGTCGGAAACCCGCCCCGAGATCGGTGCGCGCACCTCGGTCCATTCCAGGTTGAGCTGGGCGTTGCGCAAAGCAGCTTGCGCGGACAGGACCTGTGCCTGCGAGGTCTGGAGATTGGCGCGACGCTGGTCGAGATCATGCACGGGCGTCGCCGCGGTCTTCACCAGTTCCAGGGCGCGCTGGTAATCGGCCTGATTGAGGACGACCTGCGCCTGGGCCCGGCTGAGATCGGCTTCCGCGGACGTCAGCGCAATCTGGAACGGGCGCTGGTCAATGGTGAACAGCAGGTCTCCCTGCTTTACGTCGGTGCCGTCACCGAACTGGACACGATCGACGTAGCCAGACACGCGCGCCCGAACGTCGACGCGCTCGGAAGCCTCGAACCGGCCGGTGTATTCGTCCCATTCGACGACATGCCGGGCGAGGGGCTGCGCAACCGTCACGACCGGAGGGCCGCCTTGCGCCCACCCCAACGTCGGCCCGCATGCGAAGACGAGACAAGCCGCGAGAATCCTGCCCAGGTCGCCCATTGCCTGCTCCCCGAAGCCAATGGCGCGTTGTGAGCGAAGTGCCTGCCCGCTGAGGTCAGGCGCGGCCCGCCAACCACGTCCAGCAACATCTTGGTGACGAACTCGTCTCGTAGCAGAAATCAGGTGAGCTCGGCCAACGGTTCCGAGGCTCGTTCACAACAGCTCACGGTTGCTCACAATGCCTCACAGGCCCTACCTATCGGCGCGAAGCCGCCGGGCGGCCGTTACCGTTCGGCCGGTCCGATGCGATCGAAGTGGCCCGACCACACCGTGGTCCAGGGTGCATCCTCCCCGTCACGCAAGGCATAGTCGGCGTCCATGCCATCCCGCCGAATATTCCGGTACGTATACCGCCATCGTTTCCCCGCGCCCTTCGGTTCGGACGTGAGAACGAACCTCCCGCCCGCTTCAGGACCGCCCAGGTAAACGGTCACGATCTGGTCCGAGTCCGCCCAAAGTTGGCGCCATTGGTTCCGCTCGCTGTCCCAACCGGCAAGGCCGATGCCTTGGACCTGCCCGTTTGCACCGGTCAGCACCTCCTGGATCGCGCAGCCGCCAGCAGTGCGCCTGACCGTGTAATGCTCGCCGGCGGGTGTCGCCGGATCGTGCCATGCGCCCAACCAGAAATCGAACTGGTCGTGCGGCGGACCCTGGCACGCGGCCCAGGCCGCCGCCCCCCAACCCATGAACGCGCAGAACACCATCGGCAACGACGGACGCATCGCGATTGCTTCCTCATCCGGGCGTTCCCAAGCTACCGCAGACTGAACGCGAGCACGAGAACTGGGTCTGCAGCGCCAGTTCGGATCCGCCATAGCTTAGTGTGCGGCTGAGGCCGGCACCGGCGCGCCGGGCCTGCGCAGCAGTGGGACCAGCAGCGTGGCGAGCAGGAAGGCCAGCATGATGGCGCGGAACGCGTCGGCGAAGGCGAGCGTCGAGGCCTCGCGATAGGCGAGCTGCCAAAGTTGGCGCAGCGCCGCCGCGTGGCCGTCATCGATCGCGCCGGGCCGTGCCGCGTAGCGCGCACCGACCGCGGCCAAGTGGCGCCCGGTCGCGCCGGAGGCCCCGGTCATTCGCGAGGCGATGTGGTCGAAGTGAAAGTTGGTGCCATCGTTGATGATCGCCGCCGCCACCGCGATCCCGACCGCGCCGCCGAGGTTCCGCATCATGTTGAACAGGCCGCTCGCGTATTTCAGCCGGTCGGGCGGAAGGCTGCCGAGGCCGAGATTGACCGCCGGCGCCACCGCGAACACCTGCGGGAACCCGCGCAGCACCTGCGGCCAGAAGAGCTGGTCGCCGCCCCAATCATGGGTGATCAGGCTGTAGCTCCACATCGCGGCCGCAAAGCTCGCAAGCCCGGCTGCCACCAGCCAGCGTGTGTCGAAGCGCTTGGCCAGCATGATGTAGACCGGGGTGCCCAACAGCGACGCCACGCCCGTCGAGAACACCGCGACGCCGATCTGATACGCGCTGTAACCGCGCGTGTAGCCCAGGAACAACGGCGTCAGATAGATCGTCGTGAAGATGCCGACACCGGTGATGAACGAGAGCACGCAGCCGACCGCGAAGTTGCGGTTGGTGAGCGCGCGCAAGTCGAGCACCGGGCTGGCGACGGAGAGGCTACGCCACGCGAACAGGACGAGCGACACGGCCGCGATGATCGCGGTGTCGCGGATGGTCCGGTCGTCAAACCAATTCCAGCGCGTGCCCTCCTCGAGCGTATATTCCAGCGTGCCGAGACCGACCGCCATCAGCACCATGCCGGGATAGTCGGCGCCCCGGAGCAACGAGAGGTCTGGCTTGTCGATGTCGACCAGCATTGGCACCAGCAGCGTGATGGCGAGGCCCGGCAGCAGGTTGATGTAGAACAGCCAGTGCCAGCTAATCGCGTCGGTGATCCAGCCGCCGATCACCGGGCCGAGCGTGGGCGCGATCGAGGCGATCGTCCCGATCACGGCCGCGGAATAAACGCGCTTCGGCCCCTGGAAGAAGTGGAACGACGAGGTGAACACGGTCGGGATCATCGAGGCGCCCAGCAGTCCCTGCAGCGCGCGGAACAGGATCATCGACTGGATGTTCCAGGCCAGCGCGCAGAGCAGGCTCGAGGCGGTGAATCCTGCGGCCGACAGGGTGAACAGCCAGCGCGTCGAGAACACTCGGCTGAGCCAGCCCGAGAGCGGGATCATCACGATCTCCGCGATCAGGTAGGCGGTCTGCACCCAGCTGATCTCGTCGCGCGCCGCCGACAGCCCGCCGCCGATGTCCTGCAGTGAGGAGGCGACGATCTGAATGTCAAGCAGGGCGATGAACATCCCCACGCACATCACGACGAAGCCGATCATCTCGCGTCCTCGCGCGTGTCGACGCTGACCGTGATCGACAAGCCCGGCCGCAGCGTACCCAGGGCGGCCGCGCCGCCATCGAGCGCAACGCGTACCGGCACGCGCTGTACGATTTTGGTAAAATTGCCGGTCGCGTTCTCCGGCGGGATGACGCTGAAGATCGCGCCAGTCCCGGCGGACAGGCTCGCCACATGGCCCTGCAGCTTCTGGCCGGGCGCGACGTCGGCGGCGATGGCGACGGCTTGGCCCGGCCGGATATAGGCGAGCTGGTCTTCCTTGAAATTGGCGTCGACCCAGAGCGCCTGCGCCGGCACCACCGAGAGCAGGTACGACCCGGTCGCCGCGTACGCCCCGACCCGCGCAGCCCGGTTGCTGACATAGCCGTCGATCGGGCTGCGGATCTCGGTGTAGCCAAGGTCGAGCTCGGCGGCGCGGACCGAGGCCCGGCCGCCGTCCGCCGCAGCACGAGCGCCGGTGAGCTGACGCTCGAGTACGCCGACACGGGCCACGGCAGCGGCGACGGCAGCCTGGCCGGCGATCACCGAGGCCTCCGCATCGCCCCTCACCGAGGAGGCGCGCTGCTGCTCCTGACGCGAACCGGCGCTGGTCGTGGCGAGGCTCGCGTAACGATCGGCATCCTCCCGCGCGAAGGCGGCGCGTGCGTCGCGGCTGCGCAGCTCGGCCGCCGCCTGGCGGATCAACACCTGTTGCAGGCCGAGCTCCGACTCCAAACTCGCGACCGACGCCTCCTTCTCGGCCAGCGCGGCGCGGGCCCGATCCAGCGCGACCGAGAAATCCCGCTTGTCGAGCCGGAGCAAGACTTGGCCCTGCTTGACCCGCTGGTTATCCCCGACCTCGACCGTGGCGACGAACCCGGCCACATGCGGCGCGATCGAGGTCACGTCGCCGCCGACATAAGCGTCGTCCGTGCTCTCGATAAACCGTCCGCGGGTCCACCAATCCGCGCCGAACCAAGCAGCCCCGCCGAGTGCTGCGAGCCCCGCCAACGCGAACAGCGCGCGTCGTCCGAACCGCGGCCGGGTCCTGGCGTGCGGCAGGACCACGTCACGGGCGAGCATGCCGTCCGCCATCCTCTCCTCTCACTCAGGCC
Organism: uncultured Alphaproteobacteria bacterium; assembly: GCA_963708585.1. Classification (GTDB taxonomy): domain Bacteria; phylum Pseudomonadota; class Alphaproteobacteria; order Acetobacterales; family Acetobacteraceae; genus JAVVHH01. Next base: position 481,291 of record CAVPSW010000005.1, read on the forward strand.
GCGACGAGGTGGTAGCGATCCGCCGCGTGCTGGCGCGACAGGTTCGGGCCGAGCTTGGCCCGCGCGGCCTCGAATGCGTCCCAATCCGCTCGGTTGGGCAGGGAGGGGATGGTGACATCCTCGCCCGCGTCCAGCCCGGCCAGCGCTGCGTCGACCATCTCCTCGGCGTCCATGACCATCTCCGGCGGCAGCTGGTCGGCGCTGGTGCCGGCAGAGCCCCAGATCGGCGTGCGCGTCGCCCCCGGCAGCACCGCCTGAACCCGCACGCCGTTGCTCGCCACCTCCTTGCGGAGCGACAGTGAGAGGTTAAGCACGAAGGCCTTCGTTCCGCTGTAGACGCCGTTAAGGAGCTCCGGCGCGAGTGCCACCACCGAAGCGATGTTGATGATCGTGCCGCGTCCCGCGCCGACGAAGTTGGTCGCGGCGGCGGCGGCGAGCCGCATCGGTGCGGTCACGTTCACCTGGATCATCCGCTCGAGCGCATCGACATCCGCCCCGGCCAGGCCCGGAGGCGCGGCGATTCCGGCATTGTTGACCAGGATCGTGATCGCCTTGTCCTGCCGCAGCCGCTCCTCGAGCCGGCGCACGTCGAGCCCGTAGCCCAGATCGGCGCGGATTGTCTCCACCGCCACCCCATGGCGCCCGGCCGCCGCCGCGACGGAAGCCAAGCGCGCCTTGTCGCGCCCGACCAGGATCAGGTCGTAGCCGCGGCGCGCGAGCCGGTCCGCATAGACTGCGCCGATGCCGCCGGAAGCGCCGGTGATCAGGGCGACGCGGTGTGAGGCATGGGTCATCGTCTCGGTCCCTCTTCTGTGTTCGACGCCGCAAAGATGGACCGTTCCGCACAGACGGATAATTGGCTAAGATCGGCGAATACCTTTCCGATCCACGGAAGAATGATGGACCGACTCGACGCAATGGCCACGCTGCTCGCCGTGGTTGACACGGGCAGCTTCTCCGCGGCCTCCCGCAAGCTGCGCGTCCCGCTCACGACCGTGAGCCGCCGCATCTCCGACCTCGAGGCGCATCTGCGCACCAAGCTGCTGCACCGGACGACGAGGCGCGTGACCCTGACCGACCCCGGCGCGTCCTTCGTGTCGGTCTGCCGCCGGGTCATCGAGCAGATCGACGAGGCGGAGCGGGCGGCGAGCGGCGAGTATCAGACGCCGCGCGGCGAGCTGACCGTGACGGCGCCGCTCGTGTTTGGCCGGTTACACTTGGTGCCGGTTGCGGCGGAGTTCATGACGGAATACCCAGACATCCGGCTGACCTTCCGCTTCAACGACCGCGTGCTCGACCTGCAGGACGAGCACATCGACGTCGCGATCCGGATCGGCCAACTGGCGGACAGCACGCAGCGGGCGCGGCGGATCGGCACCATCCGCCGGCTGATCTGCGCCAGCCCGGCCTACCTGGCCCGCCGCGGCGAGCCGGGATCGCTGGACGACATCGCCGAGCACGACTGCGTTGGGTTTCACGGCATCGACCCGCCCGGCGGCTGGATGTTTTCGACGAAAGAGGGCGTGGTCACGGTTCCGATCCGCTCGCGCATCACGCTCGACACCATGGAGTCGGTGATCGACGCTGGAATGGCCGGGATGGGGTTAGTGCGGGCGTTCTGCTACCACGTGCGCCCGGCGCTCCGCGCAGGGGCGCTGCGCTCGGTTCTGGCGGACTACACTCCGCCCTCGCTGCCGGTGCACGCGTTGCATCCGGGCGGGGCGCTGCTCCCGCTCAAAGTGCGAGCGTTCATGGACTTTTGCGTGCCGCGGCTGCAGGCCCGGCTGGCGTTCTGATCCCCGGTCTTGCTCGCCTCCGAGGAAGCGCAGTTCAGAGTTGCTCTGTCAGTCAGTTGAGATAAGACGGGTACAGATAGGGCGCATGAAACGCGAAGCAGCGATCGATCGGATCGATTCCGACAAACAACCCTGGGACGTCCTCGTCATCGGCGGCGGCGCAACCGGGCTAGGCGTCGGCGTGGATGCGGCGGCGCGCGGATACCGCACGCTGGTGGTCGAGCAGGCGGACTTCGCCAAGGGCACCTCGGGCCGCAGCACCAAGCTGGTGCACGGCGGCGTGCGCTACCTAAAGCAGGGCAACATCTCGCTGGTCCTCGAGGCGCTGCGCGAGCGCGGATTGCTCTGCGAGAACGCGCCGCACCTGGTTCACCACCTGTCCTTCATCGTGCCGATCTACAGCTGGTGGGAAGGTCCGTTCTACGGGATCGGCATGAAGATCTACGACCGCTTGGCCGGCAAGCTGGGGCTAAGCCCGTCGGAGGTGCTCTCGAAGGAAGAAACCCTGAAGCGGATTCCGACGCTGGAGACGGAAGGCCTGCAGCGGGGCGTATCCTACTACGACGGGCAATTCGACGACGCCCGATTGGCCGTGAACTTGGCCCAGACGATCTTCGACCTGGGCGGCACGGCGGTGAACTACACGAGGGTCGTCTCCCTGATCAAAGAGGGAGGGTTGACCGCAGGTGCGGTCCTGCACGACGCGGAAACGGGGCAGGAGCGCGAGGTCCGCGCCAACGTCGTCATCAACGCGACCGGCGTATTCTGCGACGCCATCCGCAAGTTGGACGAGCCCACCGCACGCACCGTGATCGCCGCCAGCCAGGGCGCGCACCTGGTCCTGCCGAAATCCTTCCTCCCGGGCGACAGCGCCGTCATGGTGCCCAACACGCCGGATGGGCGCGTGCTGTTCGCGGTGCCATGGCACGACCATGTGGTCGTCGGCACGACCGATCTCGCGATGGACGAGATCAGCCTGGAGCCGATCGCCACGGATGAGGAGATCGACTTCATCCTCACCAACGCCGCCAAATACCTCTCGAAGCGGCCCTCGCGCTCCGACGTGCTGAGCGTGTATGCGGGCCTGCGTCCCCTGGTGAAGGTCGGAGACGCCAAGAGCACCGCGGCCATCTCGCGCGACCACACGATCCTGATCTCCAACTCCGGCCTGCTGACGATCGCCGGGGGCAAATGGACGACCTACCGGAAGATGGCGCAGGACGCGGTCGACCAGGCGCAGACCATGGCCGGTTTGGATGAGCGTCCGTGCCGGACGGAGCATCTGCAGGTGCATGGCTGGACCCGGCAGGACATTCCCGAACCAAACCTACGCGTCTACGGCGCCGACGCCGGCTCCGTACGCGCGATCGCCAACGAGGCCAACGGCTACGCGGAGAAGCTCCATCCGGATTTGCCCTACACGGGCGCCGAGGTGGTGTGGGCCGTGCGCTCCGAGATGGCCCGGAGCGTGGAGGACGTGCTGGCGCGCCGAACCCGGGCCTTGCTGCTCGGCGCGCAGGCCAGCATCGAATGCGCGCCTCGGGTCGCGCGATTGATGGCCGCGGAGCTCGGCCGCGACGCGGCCTGGGAGCGGCAGACGGTGGAGCAGTACCACAACGTCGCGCGCAATTACCTGGTCTCGGGCGACGCGGCGGAGCGGCATATCAGTCCCATGTAGAGTGGCGGGGTGCGAAGCGGATGCGGACTCACCTTCTCGCACTGGATCAGGGAACGACCAGTTCCCGCGCACTGTTGCTGGACGAAGCCGGGCGGGTCACCGGCGTCGCCCAGCTCGAGGTCCCGCAGATCTACCCGCAGCCGGGCTGGGTGGAGCACAACCCGGTCGAAATCTGGTCGACCCAGGCCGGCGCCCTCGCGGAGGTCATCAGTGGCTCCGGGTTGCGGCTGGAGGATGTCGCCGCGATCGGCATCGCGAACCAGCGTGAAACGACCATCGTCTGGGAACGCGCCACGGGCAGGCCGATCTACAACGCGGTCGTCTGGCAGGATCGGCGCACGGCCGACACCTGCGACAAGATGAAAGCCGAAGGCCTGGAACAGACCATTCGCGAAAAAACCGGGCTCGTCATCGACCCATACTTCGCCGGCACCAAGATCGCGTGGATTCTCGACCACGTGCCCGGCGCACGGCTGCGGGCGGAGCGAGGCGAACTCGCCTTCGGGACGGTTGACAGCTGGCTCGTCTGGAAGCTGACCGACGGCGCACGGCATATCACCGACGTAACGAACGCGTCCCGCACGATGTTGTTCAACATCCAGACGCGCGATTGGGACCCAGAGCTCCTCGCGCTCCTGAGGGTGCCCCGATCGGTCTTGCCGGACGTGAAAAGCTCGAGCGAGGTCTACGCGGTTTGCGGAGGTCCCCTCGCGGGCGTGCCGATTGCCGGGATCGCCGGAGATCAACAAGCAGCGCTCTTCGGCCAATTGTGCTCACAGCCGGGAATGGTCAAGAACACGTACGGCACCGGCTGCTTCATGCTCATGAACACCGGTCAAACACCGGCGCCCTCGAAGAACAAGCTTCTGACCACGATCGCCTGGAGCGTCGGCGGGACCACCTCTTACGCGCTCGAGGGCAGCGTGTTCATTGCCGGGGCCATCGTGCAATGGCTGCGGGACGGCCTGCAGATCATCCGCTCGTCATCCGAGATCGAACCATTAGCCGCAAGCGTTCCCGATTCCGGCGATGTTTATTTCGTGCCCGCCTTTGCCGGGCTCGGCGCGCCGCACTGGGACCCCTATGCGAGGGGGGCCGTCGTCGGCCTCACCCGCGGGACGACCCGGGCGCACCTGGCCCGCGCGGCCCTGGAAGGCCTCGCATTCCAGGTTGCGGATATCCTGCTGGCCATGGAGGCCGATGCCGGCATTCACCTGACCGAGTTGCGCGTCGACGGGGGCGCCTCAGTCAACAACCTGCTGCTGCAGTTCCAGGCGGACCTGCTGGGGATACCCGTCGTCCGTGCCGGGAACGTGGAGACGACGGCGCTTGGCTCCGCTTATCTGGCCGGGCTCGCGGTCGGCTATTACCGTTCGGTTGGCGAAATCGCGTCGCGATGGGTGCCGGGGCGCACATTCGAGCCCGCGATGAGCGCGGACCAGCGAGCCGCGTTGTGTGCGCGGTGGAGCAAAGCGCTTGCGCGCGCCAAATCCTGGATAGAGACTTAGATGGAGGACGCAACGACAACAGCGAAGGGTCGGATCTGACGGGCTGTCGATGAAAGACTGATCGGGGAGACGCGACCAAGCAATGAAGATCAGGCATCTACGCTGGTGGATCATCGCGCTGATCTGCCTCGGGACGATCATCAACTATCTGTCCCGGAACTCCCTCGGTGTCATGGTTCCGACGCTGAAAACGGAGCTGAACTTCTCGACCCAGGAATATTCTTACGTGGTCGGCGCGTTTCAGCTCGCCTACACCATCATGCAGCCCATCTGCGGCTACGTGCTGGACCTGATCGGCACCCGCGCGGGCCTCGCCCTCTTCGCCCTGCTCTGGTTGATCGCGAGCTGCTTTCACGCCTTTGCCCGCGGCTGGATGTCGCTGGCCCTGTTCCGCGGCCTGCTCGGCATGATTGAGGCGGCGGCGATCCCGGGCGGCATCAAGGCGGTGGGCGAGTGGTTCCCGGCCAAGGAGTGCTCGGTCGCCGTCGGCTGGTTCAACGCCGGAACCTCGCTCGGCGCGATGTGGCGCCGCCGCTGGTCATCGGCATGGAGCTGACCTGGGGCTGGCAGGCCTCGTTCATCGTCACCGGCACGCTCGGCTTCATCTTCGCCGCGCTGTGGTGGACCGTGTATCGCGTGCCCGCGCGCAGCCCGTGGCTAACCGAGGAGGAGCGGACGCTGATCCTCGCCGGAGAGGAGCCCGACAAGCGCGCGGACACCGAGGACGGCTCGCCGCGGATCAGGCACATCCTCGGGACGAAGCGGTTCTGGGGCATCGCAATCCCGCGCTTCCTGGCCGAGCCGGCGTGGCAGACCTTCAGCTTGTGGATCCCGCTCTATCTAGTGACCGAGCGCGGTATGGACCTGAAGGGGATAGCGCTGTTCGGCTGGCTGCCGTTCCTGGCCGCGGATCTCGGCGGCGTGCTGGGCGGCTATCTCTCGCCCTTCTTCATGAACCATTTCGGCATGCGCCTGGTGAACTCCCGCCTGGCCGGCATGGTTCTCGGCGCGGTCTGCATGATCGGACCCGGCTGCGTCGGGCTGGCCTCGAACGCCTATATCGCCATCGCGCTGTTCTGCATCGGCGGCTTCGCCCACCAGATGATCTCGGCATCGGTGAACTGCCTCAGCGCCGACGTCAGCCTGGCAAGGGTGGGCAACTGGTCGTGAGTAGGCTGAAGAAGATTCCAGCCGGCGCTTCAGGTTTGAAGAAGGGTCGGAAGAAGGCTACCGCCGAAGCCTAACCCTTCTTCAAACCTTCGGAGGCCCGGCATGGGGTGACTGTGCCGGGCCTATGTGCGTGGGCGCCACCAGTAGCGGTCAACCACTATGCCAAGCCCGATGATCAGGCCGACCAGGATCGCATGCGTCATGTCGCCGTCTCTCCCTGCACTCTCGTCAACAGCATAGCATGGGGCGGGCCTATTTGCGTCGACGCCCGATGATCATAGCGGCGGCAAGATTGATCAGTCCTGTCAGCACGGCTGGATCAACGCTCAGGTGTAGGCTCGCAAGGACGATTGACACGGGGGATCAGAACTCGGTTGGCGCTTCGAGTTTGACCGGTTCAACGCCTCAATCCAAGGTAGCGTCCGCGGTCGTGGTGGAAATCCGCTGACAGCGGCGGTGTAGGCGGAGGTGGTCACCGGATCGGCTGGCTAAGGTGGAGTTGCGAGGCTCCCACCCGAACCGACGAGGACCCGATGACCGAGGAGAGACTACCGTTGGCCGAGCTGATGGCCAAAGCCGGAGACGGCGACTTCCTACGCAGCGTGGCGGAGGCGGTGGTGCAGTTACTGATGGAGACCGACGTGGACGGCCTGATCGGCGCCGGACGACACGAGCGCACCGGCGAGCGCACGACCTATCGCAACGGCTATCGCGATCGCACGCTCGACACGCGGCTGGGTAGCCTGCAGCTCCGGATCCCCAAGCTGCGCCAAGGGAGCTATTTTCCGCCGTTCCTCGAGCCGCGGCGGACGTCGGAGAAGGCCCTGGTCGCCGTCATCCAGGAGGCCTGGATCGGGGGCGTCTCGACCCGGCGGGTCGACGACCTGGTGCAGGCAATGGGGCTGGCGGGCATCAGCAAGAGCACGGTGAGCAAGCTGTGCAAGGATATCGACGACCGGGTGAACGCTTTCCTCGAGCGCCCGCTCGTCGGCGATTGGCCGTATCTCTGGCTGGATGCGACCTACCTCAAGCAGCGTGAAGGCGGGCGCATCACCAGCGTGGCCGCGATAATCGCCGTGGCGGTGAACACCGACGGCAAGCGCGAGATCGTCGGCCTGCATATCGGGCCGTCAGAAGCGGAGACGTTCTGGGCAACGTTCCTCAAGAGCCTGGTCCGACGTGGCCTGCGCGGGACCAAGCTGGTGATCTCGGACGCGCACGAGGGTCTCAAGGCAGCGATCCGCCGCGTTATGGGCTCGGCGTGGCAGCGCTGCAGGGTTCATTGGATGCGCAACGCTCAGGCCTATGTGCCCAAAGGCCAGCAGAACATGGTCGCGGCCGCGCTGCGCCAGGCGTTCATCCATCCCGATCGCCCCTCCGCGAGCCAAGCACTGCGCCATGTCGCTGATCAGCTCCGGAGCAAGTGGCCCAAGCTCGCGGCATTTATCGACGAGAGCGAGACCGATGTGCTGGCCCACATGGATTTTCCGGTCCAGCACCGGGCCAAGCTTCACTCAACCAATCCGCTCGAACGCTTGAACAAGGAGGTCAAACGTCGAGCCGACGTAGTCGGCATATTCCCGAACGAGGGCGCCATCATCCGGCTGATCGGCGCCGTGCTGCTCGAGGCTAACGACGAATGGCAGCTGCAGCACCGCTACATGCAAACCGAGGTCATGGCCGAACTTACACCGCCGCTGATCGACGCCATTCCACCACAGATCGCCACCGTAGCAGCCTGATCAATGGCCACCTCAACTACACCGCAAATTCCACCACGTTGACGGACGTGACCCAATCCAACGGTAGTGGATCGGTGCCATACACACTGTGAACCAAGCAGGAACAGATGGTCAGCGAGACCCCTGGCACAGGTTGTACCTGATCCGGGTGTGTGCCAGGCGTGTGTGCGGCGACCTCGCTTTGTTCGCTTGGTGCCGCACACTCGTCGGGTCACTGCCCCAACAAATGAATGACTTATGGCGGATGGGGTGGGATTCGAACCCACGAAGGCTTGCGCCTTGGCGGTTTTCAAGACCGCTGCCTTAAACCGCTCGGCCACCCATCCCGCCCGTCCAATCAACCGCGGACCGTCCCGCACCGCAAGGAGGGGTTTTCCGTGCCGCCGCGACCCGGTAGAGGAGAGGCATCCAGCGTGGGTGCGCGATGCGAGTCAGCTTTTCCGTGGCAGCTTTGTTCGGCGCGGTCGCGCTGAGCGCCGGCGCGCAGGCCGAGCCGCCCCAGGACCCGCACGGTATCCTCACGCTCCAGGTCGAGAACGACGCCGTCTCGACCCGAATGGGCACCAGCGACGAGTACTACACCAGCGGCCTCCGGCTCGGTTACACGACCGGGACGGACGCGGTGCCCTCCTTCCTTGGCGCCATCGGCCACACAGTCTGGGGCGACGGCGTGCAGCGCGTCAGCTTCGACCTCAGCCAATCGATCTTCACGCCCCACAACACCCAGATCAGCCCGCCGGATCCGCGCGACCGGCCCTATGCCGGGTGGCTCCATGGCGACGTCAACCTGCTCACGGACAAGGACAACTCGCGCAGCGTGCTCGGGCTCAGCCTCGGGGTGGTCGGGCCCTCGGCGCTGGGCAGGCAGGTGCAGAACGGGTTCCATGACCTGATCGGCGACACGCCCAACCGAGGCTGGCACTATCAGCTCCAGGACGAGCCGGTGTTCGAGGTGCTTGCCGGGCGCACCTATCGGTTCCCGTTGGCGCAGTTCAGCAGTCTCGAGACCGACGTGCTGCCGTCGCTCACGGTCGGGCTCGGCACGGTGCGTGACTACGCGCAGGCTGGTGTCGTGTTCCGGCTCGGCCAGGGGCTGAACAGCGACTATGGGGTGCCGCGCATTCAGCCGGGTCTCACCGGGGGCGACGCCTACACGCCGACGCGCCCGTTCGCCTGGTATGTGTTCGTCGGCGGCGACGGGCAGGCGGTCGGGCGAGACATCTTCCTCGACGGCAGCACCTGGCGGAGCAACAGCCCGAACGTCGGCCACCGGGTGTTCGTGGGCGAGGCAGAGGCGGGGGCCGCGATCATGTTCGCCGGCGTGCGGATCACCTACACCCAGGTGTTCCAGACGCCGGAGTTCGATCGCCAGCGCGCGGGCGTCTTCAACTTCGGGTCGTTGTCGGCTTCCGTCCGGTTCTAGCCGGCCGTCTCTTCGACCAGCACCGGGTTCGCGCCGCCACCTTCGGCCACCTCGACGTCGGTCAGCATGCGCCAAGTGCCGCCGACCAGGATCTCGCAGGGCCGGAAGCGCGCCTTGTAGGCCATCTTACGGCTCTCCGGCACCCAGTAGCCCAGATACACGTAGGGCAGGCCCTCCTCGCGGGCCCGGTCGATCAGCCACAGGATCGCGTAGGTGCCGAGCGACTGCCGCTCCAGCTCCGGGGCGAAGAAGCTGTAGACGGCGGACAGCCCGTCGCCGAGCCGGTCGGTGAGGCAGCCGCCGATCAGCCGATCGTCCTGCCGGAACTCGGTGATGAAGGTCTCGATGGGCGTGTCCTCGACCATGGCGCGGAAGTCGTAGAAGCTCATGGTCGCCATGTCGCCGTCGCCGTGCCGCGCCTGCTGGTAGCGCTGGAACAGCTGGAATTGCTCGGCGGTCGCGCGTGGCGGGACGTCGTAGGCCTCGACGCGGGCGTTGTAGCGCGCGATCCGGCGCAGCCCGCGGTCCGGCTCGAATAGCGCGACCGGGATGCGGATCGGCACGCAGGCCTGACAGTTCGGGCAAACCGGGGCGTAGGCGATGTTGTGGCTTCGGCGGAAGCCGGCGCGGGAAAGCCGGTCATGCAGGCTTTCAGCCTCTGGCCCGGTGATCTCGGTCACCACCTTCCGCTCCGTCCGCCCGGCCACGTAGGGGCACGGGAGCGGGGCGGTGGTGTAGAAGAATTGCGGCCGGCGCGGGGGCTTGTAGCTCATCGATACGGTGTTCCGGCCCCCATGTTCAGTGATGGGCGACTCGCGGTCAACGCCCGATTGCGCACGACCACCAAACCGGCCGCCATGTCGTGCAGTTCGCGCTTGCGCTGAGTCACGAACGCTACGAGCAACAACGGGAACGCGAAGGTCAGCGTTAGCCACAGCCCGGCCGTGAACACGATCGCCTGGGCGAGGGTTGCCGGCTCGAGGTCGTCGTCGCGGCGGATCGTCAGGTCGAGCAGGCGCATGCCGGGCGTGGCCGCGTTCGGGCTGGCGACGAACAGCGTGTGGTAGAGCAGGCCGATCGCCGGCAGCAATGCGAACAGGCCGAAGCCAAGCCCGAACGTCAGGAAGCCGAGGACGAGGATCATCCCGGTCGCGAGGCAAGCCAGCAGGCTGATGAGGATCACGTCGATGATCCAGGCCATGACCCGACGGGCCAGCACGCCTTCGAGCAGCGGGTGCTCGCCGTAGCCGCTCACCGACGGAGCTCCATCCGGTCCGCGACCGCATCCGGCGCCCGGCCAAGCGGCACCGACTGGCCGTCCCGCCAGCGCTGCAGCAGGGAGGCGGCATCGCGGCTCCAGGGATTGCCGGACTGGCCGGGCGCGACCATGAACAGGGACCGGTCGAGGTCCGCCAGGTCGTAGACGCCGCGGTAGCCGGGGCCATGGACGGACTCCCAATCCAGCGCGCGCGGGCTGCCGCGGAACAGCGTGCCGTCGTCGCCGGGCTGCGGAATGCGCCAGGTGAACAGGGCGCCGATCAGCGGCATCCGGCCGAGCAACGGATGCGAGAACAGGGCCTCATGCTGCTCGCCCCAGCGCGCCTGCTCCCAATCGGGGCCGAGCGTGTCGAGCGTCTCGGCGAGGCTCTGCGAGAGCAGCGTCTTGCAGTCGTCACGGCAGAGCGCCGCGCCGGAGGGGGACAGGGCCTGTCCGACCAGGTCGATCGTCGGGCCGGTCGCGGCGTCGGGAATGCCGAGGCCGGTCAGCATGTCGGCCGCGAACCGGCGCATCCAGGCGTTGAACAGCAGCGGCTCCGGCCGGTCCGCCCGCATGGCGCTGTCCCATTGGCGGAGGACGTCGAGCGCATGCCGGCCGCGGTCGTCGCGCGGCCCGGCGGCGAGCAGGGTGGGCAGGACCCGCTGCGCGAAAACGCTGAGGACGTCGACCTGCATGGACGCGAATTCCGCGACGTCGTGCTTGTCGCGCGCCTCCAGCAACGCCCGGATCCGCCGCGCGCGCCAGTCGCCGAACGCGTCGGCGCCCATGAACACCGGGAAGTCCGGCGGGGCCACACGCTCGTTGGCGTTGAGCAGGTGGCCGCTCGCCGGGTCGGCCTGGTGCGGCAGCTCGAGGCCGCCGGCGAAGCCGACCCAATCATGGGCGCCGTCTGCGCCCGCGACCGGCACGGTGCCATCGCCCGCGCGTCGGATCGGGACCCGGCCGGTCGTGAACTGGGCGATGTGGGTGCGGTCGGCGACGAGCAGGTTCTGCACCGGGGCGGTGATCTGCGCCGCCGCGGCCCCGGCCTCGTCCACGGTCGAGGCGCGGTTCAGCGCGGCGACCCCGGCCGCGGCGGTGTCGGGCACTTGCAGGCTTGCCATCGCGACCGCGAGCAATTGCGGCGCGTTCGGGTCGAGATCGCTCAGCACCGGGCCGTGCCGGGTCTCCCGCACGGTGAACACATCGTCGGGCGCGCCGCGGACGTGAATCCGCTCCTGCCGCACGACGAACGGACGGGGGCCATCCGGGGTCTGATAAGTCCCGTTCGCGCCGGGGGTCTCGACGAACACATCCTGCGTGTCGGCGCCCGTGGTCGTGAAGGTCCAGGCGACCCGGCCGTTATGGCCCATGATCAGGAACGGCACGCCCGGCGCGGTGGCCCCGGCGAGCGTCCGCCCGGGCGTGTCGATGCGGGCGAGATACCAGAAGCTCGGGAAATTGAAGGCCAGGTGCGGGTCGCCGGCCAGCAGCGGCGCGCGGGTCGCGCTGTGCCGTCCGTCGACCGCCCACTCGTTGCTGGCCTCGTCCGGCAGGGTGAACGGCTCGGGGAAGGCGGGCACGAGGCTCGCAAGCCGAGTCGTCGACTGGAGCGCGGCGTTCGGCGCCGGGGTGCTGGCCCAATCCGGCCAGAGCGCGCGCTGCACCGCCGGCGCCAGCCGCGGAGCCAGGCTCGCGCGCCACAGCTCCGTGCGCCAGTTGCCGGCCAGGTATTGCGCCATGGTCTTGCCCCAGAGGAGCGAGTCCACGGGCGTCCAAGGTTCAGGCGTGCCGAGCAGGAGGAACTCGGGGGCGGCGAACCGGCCCCGCAGCGCGATCCAGGCGTTCACGCCCCGCGCATAGGCGTCGAGCAGGCCGCGCGTGACCGGGTCGAGCCCGGCGAGCTCGGCCTCGGCGCGGCGGCGCAGGCCGAGCGCGCGGGCGGTGCGGTCGATCCGCAGCGTGGCCGCGCCGGCGAGTCTCGGACAGCCGGCCCGAGGCGGCACGGCGCATCAGCTCCATCTCGAACATGCGGTCCCGGGCATGGAGGAAGCCGAGCGCCGCCGCCGCGTCCTCGTCCGACCCGGCCGTTATCCAGGGGATGCCATCAGCGTCCAGCGCGACCGATACCGGCCCCGCCAGGCCGGGGACCTGCGCCTGCAAGCCGTGCGGCGGCAGCGACCACCAGATCGCGACAGCGACGGCGCCGGCCGCCAACACCAAAAGCGCGAGCAGGAAGAGGAGGCTGCGCCCGATCCACCGCCGAACCCGTCCCGCTCTCCGGCCGGATCTGGGCGGGGGCAGGGGGCTCAATGCAGCCGCGGCGACTTCAGAATGGTCGAGCGGTCGGCGCTGGGGATGGTGACGGACGTGTTGCGGTTGCCGCGCCCGAGGCTGACCTGCACCGGCGAGCCCGCCGGGCCCGACGCCCAGACCGCCCGCCACAGCCCAGCCAGGTCCGGCACCTCGGCGCCATTGACCGCCAGGATACGGTCGCCGGTCCGCAGTCCCGCCTTGTCCGCTGGACCGTTGTCGGCGAGGCCGCCGACCACCAGCGCCTCGTCATCCTCCATCGCGTAAAGGCCGAGCCAGGGTCGCGCCGGGCGGTTGGCGCGGCCATAGCGCAGCAGATCCTCCAGGATCGGCGATAGCAGCTCTGTCGGCACGACCATGTTCATGTCCTGCCGCTTCGATCCCTCGCCGCCCTGCTGCAGCACCAGGCTGCCGATCCCAATCAGGCTCCCGTCCTCGCCGAGCAGTCCGGCGCCGCCCCAGAACGGGTGCGCCGGCACGGTGAAGATCGCGTCATCCAGCAGGTATTCCCAATAGCCCGCGAACTCCTGCCGCCCGGCGATCTTGGCCGCGACGGCGTGCCGCCGCCCGCCCGCCGCCGCGAATACGACGGCATCGCCCATGCGGGCCGCCTTGCTGTCCCCGAGCGGGATGTGGGGCAGGTCGACCGAACCCAGCGCCTGCACCAGGCCGAAGCCGGTCTCCTGGTCGTAGGCGGTGGCGTGTCCGGGCACGGCGCCGCCGTCCGCGGTCGTCAGCCAGATCGTGTCTGCTTCCGTGATCAGGTAGCCAATGGTCAGGAATAGGCCGCGCTGAATATGCACCGCGCTGCCGGCCCGCTCCGTCCCCAGCGTGCCGGCGGTGAAGGCGTCGTCCGGGACAGCGGCGCGCAGGCCGACAACGGCCCGCAGCGCATCCTCCAGATCGAACCGGTAGTCACCGGGCTTGGGCTGCAGGTTCGGCGGGATGATCTGGTCGGATTTCGCCATGTCGGTCAGAGGGAACCTGCCTTGCTATCCTCGTGCTGGTTGGAGTTAAGGTTGAGAGTGTGGCGGCGAAAGGGCGAGTTGGTTAAGCGTAGTTCACCATGATGGTCTTCTTGTGCGTGAAGTGCTCCAGCATGAACTCAAGGCTGGCCTCCTTGCCCTAAACCGCTGCTCTTCACCCCGCCATAAGACAGGTTAGCCTGCACCACCAGGTTCTGGTTGATCTGCACGAGCCCGGCTTCCAGCCGGTGCGCCAGGTCGAGCCCCACCTTGAGATTGTTGGTCCAGAGCGAGGCGGCCAGGCCGTACTCCGTCCCGTTCGCCGCTTCGAGCACCGCCTCGGCGTCGTCGAACGGGAACACGACGGTAACCGGGCCGAAGATCTCCTCCTGCACGAGCCGGCTCTCGTTGGGCAGGTTGGTGAAGATGTACGGGCGGATGAACAGGCCCTTCTTCAGCGCCGGGTCGCTCGGCATCGCGCTGCAGGCCCGGCCGGTGGCGCCCGCCGTCCCGAGGCCTTCGTCGATGAAGCCCTGCACCTTCTTGAACTGGTCGTCGCTGATGATGGTGCCGATGTCGGTCTTCTCGTCGAGCGGATCGCCCATCACCATCGCGTCCACCTTGGCCGCCAGCGCGTCCACGAAGCGGTCGAAGATCGGCCGCTCGACGTAGATCCGGCTGGCCGCCGTGCAGCTCTGGCCCTGGCGGGTGAAGCGCATGGAGGTGATGGCGCCCGTCACCGTCTTCTCGAAGTCGCAATCGGCGAACACGATCATCGGGCTCTTGCCGCCCAGCTCGAGCGTCACCGGGATCAGCTTCTCGGCCGCCGCCTTGCTCACGATCCGGCCCACCTCGACCGACCCGGTGAACGTCACCTTGCGCACCTTCGGGTGCTCGACCAGCGGCGCGCCGCATTCCGGGCCGAAGCCGGACAGCATGTTGAAGCAGCCCGGCGGCAGCACCCGGTTCAGCAGCTCGCAGATGCGCAGCACCGTCAGCGGCGCTTCCTCGGCCGACTTCACCACCACCGTGTTGCCCGCCACCAGCGCCGGCGCGACCTTCAGCGCCATCAGCAGCATCGGCACGTTCCACGGGATGATCGCGCCGACCACGCCCAGCGGCTCGCGCACGGTGACGGACAGCACGTCCGGCGCGAACGGCACCGTCTCGCCCTTCAGCTCGCCGCCGAGCCCGCCATAGAACTCGAAGATATCGGCGACCACGCCGGCCTCGACCCGGCTCTCCGTCCGCAGCGCCTTGCCGGTCTCGAGCGCGATCAGCCGGGCCAGCTCCTCCTTGTGCTCGTTCAGCAGCGCCGCGCACTGCGCGACGAGCGCGCCTCGCTTGCGGGCGGGCACGCGGCCCACGCCTTCTGCGCCCGATCCGCCTCCGCCACCGCGGCCTCGACGTCCGCTGCGTCGCCCTCCGCGGCCTCGCCGACCGTCTCGCCGGTGGCCGGGTTCACCACCGCGAAGGTCTTGCCGGAGCGCGCCGGCACGAAGCGGCCGCCGATGAAGTGATGGCCGGAAAGCGCCCGGGCCAGCGCCTTCTCGTCCAGGGTAGGGCTCGGCGGGCGTGCGATGGGGCGGTCGAGCATCCGGTTTGCCTCCCTGTCCGGCTCATAATAGTGCTGCCAGCTTTAATGGGCCGATCAGCAGGCTCGGACAAGGGCAGGGGACGGAGGACCGATGGTCGAGACGAGCGGGCCGCTCAAGGGGCTCACGGTGTTCGATCTGACCCGGGTGCTGGCCGGTCCGACCTGCGTGCAGATGCTGGCCGACCTCGGCGCGGACGTGATCAAGGTCGAGAAGCCCGGCAGCGGCGACGACACACGCGGCTTCGCCCCGCCGTTCATGCCCGGTACGAAGGAAAGCGCCTACTTCGTTGGCGTAAATCGGAATAAGCGCTCGGTCACGCTCGATATCGCCAAGCCGGAGGGCCAGGAGATCGCGCTCCGCCTGATCGAGGACAGCGACATCCTGGTGGAGAACTTCAAGGTCGGCACGCTGGCGCGCTACGGGCTCGGCTACGAGCAGCTCCATGCCCGCTTCCCCGGCCTGATCTATTGCAGCATCACCGGGTTCGGGCAGACCGGGCCGTATGCGCCGCGGCCGGGCTATGACGGGCTGGTGCAGGCGATGGGCGGGGTGATGAGCCTGACCGGCGAGCCCGACGGCATGCCGATGAAGGTCGGCATCCCGATCGCCGACTTGTTCGCCGGGCTGTACGGCTGCATCGGCGTGCTCGCGGCGCTGCGGCACAAGGAGCGCGACCGGCAGGGCCAGCAGATCGACATCGGCATGCTGGACACGCACGTCGCCTGGCTCGCCAACCAGGGCATGAACTACCTCGCCACCGGCCAGAACCCGCCGCGCCTCGGCAACGAGCACCCGAACATCGTGCCCTACCAGGTGTTCCCGACCGCGGACGGGTACATCGTGCTGTCGATCGGCAACGACCCGACCTTCGCCCGCTTCTGCGAGAACTTCGGCCTGGAGCAGTCTGCTGCAGGACGAGCGGTTTGCGACCAACGCTGCCCGGGTGACCAACCGGAAGCTGGTGACGGAAACGCTGACCCCGGTGATGCAGCAGCACGACGACGGATTGGTGGGTCGAGCGGCTGGAAGCGCTGAAGATCGGCTGCGGCCCGATCAACACGCTGGAAAAAGTGTTCGCCGACCCGCACGTGCAGGCGCGCGGCGTCGTGGTGCGAGATGCCGCATGCGGCGACCAACGAGGGGGTCAAGGTGATCGCCAACCCGGTGCGCCTATCCGAGACCCCGCCCGACTACCGCCTGCCGCCGCCGGTGCTGGGCGAGCACACGGATGAGGTGCTGGGCGAGCGGCTCGGCTTCTCCGCGGAGAAGCTGGCGGAGCTGCGGGCAGCCGGGGTGATCTGATGCGGGCCCGCCACCACATTGGGTCTCCGCCGGCACCGTGATAAGCAGGCGGCGTTATCCGAGAGCACACGAATGAACGAGCAGACCGCCGCCGCCAGCCTCCATCGCTTCTATTCCGCGCCGCTTCGCCGAGACCGACCCCGAGCTCGCCGCCGCCATCGAGGGCGAGCTGCATCGGCAGCAGGACGGGATCGAGCTGATCGCCAGCGAGAACATCGTCTCCGCGCGCCGTGCTCGAGGCCCAGGGCTCCGTGCTTACCAACAAATACGCCGAGGGCTATCCCGGCCGGCGCTACTACGGCGGCTGCCAGGAGGTCGACAAGGCGGAGACGCTGGCGATCGAGCGCGCCAAGGCAGCTGTTCGGCTGCAGCTTCGCCAACGTCCAGCCGCACTCCGGGGCCCAGGCCAACCAGGCCGTGTTCCTCGCCTTGCTGCAGCCCGGCGACACCTTCCTTGGCATGAGCCTGGCCGCCGGCGGCCACCTCACCCACGGCGCCGGGCCCAACCTGTCCGGCAAGTGGTTCCGCGCGCGTGCATTACGGGGTCCGGCGTGAGGACGGGCTGCTCGACTATGAGGAGCTGGAGCGGCTGGCGCGCGAGGAGCGGCCGAAGCTGATCATCGCCGGCGGCTCCGCCTATCCGCGGGTCGATCGACTTCGCCCGCTTCCGCCGGGTCGCGGACGAGGTCGGCGCGTACTTCATGGTGGACATGGCGCATTTCGCCGGCCTGGTGGCCGCCGGCGTCTACCCATCGCCGCTGCCGCACGCGCATGTGGTGACCACGACCACGCACAAGACGCTGCGCGGCCCGCGCGGCGGCATGATCCTCGCCAACGACCCGGACCTGGGCAAGAAGATCAACTCGGCCGTCTTCCCCGGCCTGCAGGGCGGCCCGCTGATGCACGTGATCGCCGCCAAGGCGGTCGCGTTCGGCGAGGCGCTGCGGCCGGAGTTCCGGGCCTACTCGCGGGCCGTGGTCGACAACGCCCGCATCCTGGCGGCAGACGCTGATCGAGCAGGGCTGCGACATCGTCACCGGCGGCACCGACAGCCATCTCATGCTGGTCGACCTCCGCCCCAAGCGCGTCACCGGCAAGGCGGCGGAAGCCAGCCTCGACCGGGCCGCATCACCTCCAACAAGAACGCCATCCCGTTCGACCCGGAAAAGCCGATGGTCACCTCCGGCATCCGGCTCGGCAGCCCGGCCGCCACCAGCCGCGGCTTCGGCCGGGACGAGTTCCGCGAGGTCGGCGAGATGATCGGCGACGTGCTGGACGGGCTCGCGCGCTCGAACAGCGAGGGCAACGAGGCGGTCGAGCGCGAGGTGCGCGCAGCGCGTGCTCGCGCTTTGCGCCCGTTTCCCGATCTACGGAGCTCAGCCTCGGGCACGCTGAATGCGCTGCCCGTTCTGCGGACACGAGGACACCCAGGTCAAGGACAGCCGCCCGGCCGATGACGGCGCGTCGATCCGCCGGCGGCCGCCTGTGCGGCAATTGCGGGCAGCGCTTCACCACCGTCGAACGGGTGCAGCTGCGCGAGCTCACCGTGCGTCAAGGCGGACGGGCGACGCGTCCCGTTCGACCGCGACAAGCTCGCCCGCTCCATCCGCATCGCCCTGCGCAAGCGCCCGGTCGAGGACGAGCGGATCGAGCGCATCGTCAACGGCATCGTCCGCCAGCTCGAAGCATCGGGCGAGACCGAGGTGCCGAGCCGGCAGATCGGCGAGCTGGTCATGGAGACGCTGAAGGAGGTGGACGCCGTCGCCTATGTCCGCTTCGCCAGCGTCTACCGCGACTTCCGCGAGGCGCGGGACTTCGAGGACTTCCTGGGCTCGCTCGAAGAGCGCAGATAACGCTCGGCGATGGACGACATCGAGCACATGCGGGCGGCGCTCGCGCTGGCGCGGCGCGGGCTCGGCAGCACCTGGCCCAACCCGTCCGTCGGCTGCGTGCTGGTGCGCGATGGGCGGGTGGTCGGGCGCGGCACGACCGCGTCGGCGGCCGGCCGCATGCGGAGCGGGTCGCGCTGGCGATGGCGGGCGAGGCGGCGCGGGGCGCCACGGCCTATGTGACGCTGGAGCCCTGTGCAGCCATCATGGCCAGACCCCGCCCTGCGCCGATGCGCTGGTGGCGGCCGGCGTGCGCCGGGTCGTGATCGCCTGCGGCGACCCGTATCCGCAGGTGAACGGCGCCGGCATCGCCCGGCTGCGAGGCGGCCGGCGTCGAGGTGACGACGGCGTGCTGCGGGCAGAGGCGGAGGCGCTGCAGCACGGATTCCTGACCCGCGTGCGCAGGGCCGGCCGGCGGTGACGCTGAAGCTCGCGACCACGCTCGACGGCCGCATCGCCACCCGCACCGGCGAGAGCCAATGGATCACCGGCCCCGCGGCGCGCCGGGCCGCCCATGCGCTGCGCGGCGCAGCATGACGCGGTCATGGTCGGGGTCGGCACCGTGCAGGCGGACAACCCGGAGCTGACCTGCCGCATCCCCGGCTTCCGGCGCGGGCCGGACCTGCGGATCATCGCCGACACCCACCTGCGCACCCGGCTGATGTCGCGCGTGGTGGCGTCGGCGCGCGAGGTTCCGACCTGGTTCCTGCACGGCGCCCGGCGCCGACGCCGAGCGCGCGGCGGCGCTGCGCGAGGCCGGGCGTCCGGCTGATCGCGGTCCGGCCGCCGAGCCGGCATCGATCTCGCATGCCGCGCTCGCCGCCCTGGGCGAGGCCGGGCTGACCCGGCTGCTGGTCGAGGGCGGCGCGCAGATCGCCGGCGCCTTGCTGCGGGCCGGGCTGGTGGACCGGATCGCCTGGTTCCACGCGCCCAGCGTGATGGGCGGGGACGGCCTGGCCGCGCGGCCGCGGCGTTCGGCATCGCCGCGCTCGGCGCGCCATGCCCGCGCTTCATCCGCACCGAGACGCGCGCGCTCGGCGCGGACCTGCTGACCCTCTACGCCAGGGCCTGACATGTTCACCGGGATCGTCACCGCGATCGGCAGGTCCGCAGCCTGTCGCCGCTCGGCGCCGGGCAGCGACATGCGGCTGGTCATCGCGACGCCCTGGCCGGACGCGGCCAGCATCCCGCTCGGCGCCTCGATCGCCTGCGCCGGCTGCTGCCTGACGGCGGTCGAGGTCGGGCCGGACTGGTTCGCGGTGGACGTGTCCGGCGAGACGCTGTCGAAGACCGGGCTCGGGCGGCTGGACCGTGGGCAGCCGGATGAACCTGGAGCGCTCGCTGCGGGTCGGCGACGAACTGGGCGGCCACTTCGTCTCCGGCCATGTCGACGGGCAGGGGAGGTGGTCTCCGTCGCGCCGGAGGCGGCTCGCACCGGGTCGTGATCGCGGCGCCGCCGGCGCTCGCCCGCTTCATCGCGCCCAAGGGCAGCATCGCCGTGGACGGCGTCTCGCTGACCGTCAACGAGGTCGAGGGCGCGCGCTTCGGCGTCAACATCATCCCGCATACCTGGTCCGAGACCACGCTCGGAGGCTTGCAGCCGGGCGACCGCGTGCATATCGAGATCGACATGCTGGCGCGCTACGTCGCCCGCGGCCGCCGAGGCACCATGAAGACAGCGCTGCTCTCCGACTACCTGTCCAGCACGGCCGACCTGATCGAGGAGGCGCGGGCCGGGCGCATGTTCATCCTGGTCGACGACGAGGACCGCGAGAACGAGGGCGACCTCGTCATCCCCGCGCAGTTCGCGACGCCCGACGCGATCAACTTCATGGCCCGCCACGCCCGCGGCCTGATCTGCCTCGCCATGACGCGGCAGCGCGTCGAGCAGCTCGGCCTGCCGCTGATGAGCCAATCCAACGGCACCCGGCACCAGACCGCGTTCACCGTCTCCATCGAGGCGCGCGGACGGGGTGACCACCGGCATCTCGGCCGCCGACCGCGCGCGCACCATCGCGGTGGCGATCAACCCGGAGACCACGCGCGACGACATCGTGACCCCCGGCCACGTCTTCCCGCTGATGGCGCGCGACGGCGGCGTGCTGGTGCGCGCCGGGCATACCGAGGCGGCGGTCGACATCGCCCGGCTGGCCGGGCTCAGCCGGCCGGCGTCATCTGCGAGATCATGAACGACGACGGCACCATGGCGCGGCTGCCGGACCTGGTCGCCTTCGCGCAGCGCCACAACCTCAAGCTCGGCACCATCGCCGACCTGATCGCCACCGCCGCCGCACCGAGCGCCTGGTCCGCCGGGTGCAGGAAGGCACGCTGCACCACGCCGCCGGCGGCGAATGGCAGCTGCCCGTCTACGCCACCACGCTCGACCATGCCGAGCACCTGGTGCTGATCAAGGGCGACCTCGGCCGGCCCGCTGCCGCCGCTGGTGCGCATGCACGCGGTCGACATCGTCAACGACATGGTCGGCGCGCACGGGCACTCCACGCTGCACGGCGCGATGCGGATGATCGCGCGAGGAGGGCAGGGGGGTCGTCGTGCTGATCCGCGACACCCGGCCGCACGCGCTGTCCGAACGGGTTCGCCTGCTCGACAGCCATCCGCGGCCGCAGCACTTCCTGCGCGATTACGGGATCGGCGCGCAGATCCTGGTCGATCTCGGCATCCACGACATGATCCTGCTCTCCAACACCCGGCGCACCGTGGTCGGGCTGGAGGGCTACGGGCTCAACATCGTCGACCAACGGCCGATCGACGGCGCGCCGATCGAATGAGCACCGAAGACGCTCCGCTGCCCGCGGCGCCCTCCGTGCCGGGGCCGCCGCCGCATCTGCTGATCGTGCGGGCGCCGTATTATCGCGACGTGGTCGATGGCATGACCCGGGGCGCGCTGCGGATCCTGCGCGAGGCCGGCGCGACGCATCGACACGCTGGACGTCGCCGGCGCGTTCGAACTGCCGCAGGCGATCCGCATCGCGCTGCGGGGCGCCACGCGGTTCGACGGCTTCGTCGCACTCGGCTGCGTGGTGAAAGGGGAGACGGATCACTACGAGTTCCTGTGCCGAGAGGCGATGGCCGGGTTGATGGCGGTCGCGCTGCAATTCGGCATCGCGCTGGGCAGCGGGCTGCTGACCGTGCACACGATGGCGCAGGCGGTCGCGCGCTC
>CAVPSW010000006.1:0-1245884 GCA_963708585.1 uncultured Alphaproteobacteria bacterium
ACCACTGGTACCGGGGGCTCCGTCGGGCCCGCCCCTCCACCCGCCGGCGCACCATGGCCGGCCACGCCAGGATGGCCGAGGCCTCGGCGCCGGTGGTGCCCAGGCGAGCCCCGCCGGGGTCGGCAGCGGGGTCGAGGACGACCGACGGGTCGTCGATCAGGGGGACACCCGACCCTGCGGGATCGTCGGGCTTCCCCGGGGTCACACCCCGAGCTGCGACATCTCCGCCTGCAGCTGCGCCACCGTCCACCGGTCCTTCTTCTCGAGCGTGTCGGTCATCGTCCAGTTCTGGAACGTCCGGATGGTCCCACCCTGCACGAAGAAGACCCGCCCGGTGGACGGGCAGCCTTCGGTCGCCAGGTAGGCCACCAAGGGAGAGATGTTCGCCGGGTCCCACGTGTCGAACTGGGCGGCGTCACCGGGCGCCTTCACGATGTCTGAGAGCCCCGGCGTCAGCTCGGTCATCCGGGTGCGGGCGGCGGGCGCGATGGCGTTGACCCGAACGCCGTAGCGCCCGAGCTCCTCGGCGGCGATGACCGTGAAGGCGGCGATGCCGGCCTTGGCCGCGCCGTAGTTCGTCTGCCCGGGGTTGCCCAGCAGACCCGAGGTGGACGACGTGTTGACGACGCGGCGTGCACCTCGTGCCCGGCCTTGGTCTGCTCGCGCCAGTAGGCGGCGGCGTGGCGGGTGGGGACGAAGTGGCCCTTCAGATGGACGTGGATGACGCTGTCCCACTCCTCCTCGGTCATGTTGACGAGAACCCGGTCGCGCAGGATGCCGGCGTTGTTGACCAGGACGTGCAGGCCGCCGAATGCCTCGAGGGCCGAGTCGATCAACCGCTTCCCGCCCTGCCAGTCGGCGACGTCGTCGTCGTTGGCCACCGCCTCGCTCCCGGCCGCCTCGATCTCCGCCACCACCTGCTGGGCCGGGGTCCGGTCGTCCCCCGAGCCGTCGACCGCTCCGCCGAGGTCGTTGACCACCACCTTGGCCCCCTCCGAGGCAAAGAGCAGGGCGTGCTCGCGCCCGATTCCCCGGCCGGCCCCGGTGATGACGGCGACGCGCCCGTCCAGTGCACCCATTGTCGACTCACATCCCTTCGCTCGTCGGCCCCAGGCCTCGCAGAGGGGAGGTCCCGGGCTCGGCGGTCGAACACCGCCGCTGACCGGCCACAGGGTAGTGGGAGGTGGTCGGACACGCCCGTCCACGCCTGGTCACCGGGGCCGGGTCGCCCCGGGGAGTCAGCGGCGCTCGAACCGGCGGAACCACCATCGGGGGTCGCGTCCGTGGGCGTGGAAGTGCTCGGGTATCTGGCGCATCACCGGATCGACGGACCACCCGCCCGGTCCGAACCGGCCGTCGGCGACTTCGCCCAGGCGCGCCAGCATGTGCTCGACGTCGCTCGGCGGCGGCTCCGTGCCGTGCCATCGCCAGACCACCATGGGCACTGCGCAGACCTCGCAGTCCGCCACCCAGCAGATGTCGTCCTCGTGGTGCCACTCGGTCAGGCGGGCGGCCTCGCAGAGATCGCACCCCGCCACGGGGTCCGGGGCGGGGCGGCCACCCGTGACGCTCTGGCCGGCGGGACGCCCGGCACCGATCCGGCCACCGGACCCGGCGCCGATCGATGGACCGCCATCGCTCATTGGGTGGTGAGGGCGACCGCCGTCCCGGGGGGCGCCTGGCTCCCCGCCGGCGGGTCCTGCGAGACGACGGTCCCGTGGCGGGGGCCGCTGATGTTCCGCAGGGTGAAGCCCGAGGCCACCAGGTCCAGGTTGGCCTGGGTGGTCGACTCCCCTGCGACGTCGGGGACCACCGGGTCGGGGACGCCCGATGAGACCACGACGGTGACGGTCGATCCCACAGCCACTGACTGGCCGGCACCCGGGTCCGTCGAGATCACCTGGCCAGCGGGGGTGTCTGCCGACTGCTGGGTGGACTCGGTCGCCACCAGTCCGGCCGCCTGCAGGTCGGCGGCCGCCTGTTGGTAGGTGTCGCCGGAGTAGTCCTGCAGGGTGACGGGCTGCGGCCCTTTGGAGATGGCCATCAAGATGGTGGCCCCGTAAGGGGCGCTAGTCACGTTGACCTGGTTGTCCCAGGACCAGTTGATGACCTGGCCGGCGGGGACCTTGTTCTCGTAGGCCGCCGCCGCCGGGGGGCACAAACCGACCAGGTGGGACGCCGCCAGCAGCCGCTGGGCGCCGACGCAGTTCAGTCCGAGCAGCGACGGGACGGTCACCGGGGGGAGCCCCTTCGACGTGACCACCAGTACCGAGCTGCCCTCCTTCACCGACGCGGCGACGGCCGGCCGCTGGCTCACGATGTCCCCGGCCGGCATGGAAATGGAGAACACGGGCGGCCCCTCGGACAATGCGAGGTGCAGCGGAACCAGGGCGTTGCGGGCTTGGGGCAGCGTCAGGTGCACCAGGGAGGGCACCCGGTGGCTCGGGGTGAACACCTTCAGGCGCGCCGCGGTCAACAGACCGCCGACCACGAGCAGCACCAGGGCTGCCACCGCCACCACCCACGGCCAGCGTCGCCGTCGCCGGGTCGACCGGGCAGCGGGCGGAGGGGGGGCGGCCACCGAGACCCGGGCGGCGTGGGCCGGCGCAGTGGGCGCCCCCCCGCCGGTCGGCACCGGGGCCCCGGCCGGGATGGCCCAGGGGGCGGCGCCGGTCGTGGTCGCGGTGGCGGCGGTGACCGCCGTGGCGCCGTCTCCCCCGTCGCCGGAGGATCGCCCGGCGCCGGGGGCCGGCGGGTCGGCGACGGTGGGCCCGGCGCCGGTGGGCGGCCGGTGGGCGACAGTGGGCCCGGTCGCCGGGCGCCCCACCTGCTCGCCGACCGGCACTGCGCTGGCGGCGAGCCCGGGGCCGGCCGGACCGGGGGGCCCGGGTGTGGCGAGCCCAGACGGGGCGCCCCCGGGGGAGTCGGGCGGGACGCCCCTGGCGGGCTCGAGGGCCTCGGCGTCGAAGACTTCTCCGGGGCCGGCGCGCATCATGGCGACCGCCCCGCCGGCGGCCAGCCCGGCGGCCGCCGGGACGGCACGATCGGAATGCGGCGGGGGTCCGTCCGGCGGCCGTACCGCCGGCACCTGCCCGGTCAGCTCCTCCACCCCCGGCGCCCGAAAACCTTGAGCCGGGCGGGGCGCCACCCCGGGCGGGCGCAGGGGCAGGGGCTCGGCCGGGGGAAGGGCGACCGAGAGCGCCTCCAGGCGGGCGGCCAGCTGCGCCGCGTCCAGTCGTGCCTCCACATCGGGGGCGGCGGCGCGGGCCAGCAGGTCGTCCATCGCCCCGAGACCGGGGTGGCGGGGCAGGGGAGCGCCCACCCGGGCCATCAGGGTGCCCATCGTGGTGTCCGTCACGAAGGGCACCTCGCCGGTCAGCGCTTCGTAGAGTACGAGCGAGAGGGCGTAGACATCGGCCCGACCGTCGACCGGGCGGCCCTCCGCCTGCTCGGGGGCTGCGTACCGGGCGGTCCCGATCATGGCGCCGACCGGCTCGGTCCAGGTGGCCTCGGCGAGGGCCCGGGCGACCCCGAAATCGGCGATTCGGACGCGGCCCTCGTCGTCGAACAGGAGGTTGGCGGGTTTGATGTCTCGGTGCACCAGCCCCCGGGCGTGCGCGTAGGCCAACCCCTCGGCGGCCTGGGCCCCCAGGCGGGTGGCCTGGGCGTGGGTCAGGCGACGCTGGCCGTCGAGCATCTGGCGCAGGGACCCCCCGCCCAGGTACTCGAGCACCAGGTAGGGCCCGTCCTCGTCCTCACCCCAGTCGAAGACCCGCAGCACGTTGGGATGGTTGAGCGACGCCACCGAGCGGGCCTCGGCGCCGAAGCGCTTCAGGAAGGACTCGTCGCCGGCCAGGGCCGGCTGGAGGACCTTGACCGCCACATGACGCTGGAGTGAGACGTCTTCGGCCAGGAACACGTGGGCCGACGCGCCGCTGCCCAGGGCGGCGACCAGCCGGTACCGCCTCCCGAGGACCCGGCCGATGGAATCGGAAGATCTGCGGCATCGGGAGCGTTGCCAGGCTACCGGTCGCTCCGGCGGATCCGGTGGACGCCCCCGGCGTTTTCCCGGGCATTTCTCAGCCCGGCAGCTCGCCGGTCGCCGAGCAGTTCGTCGAACCGGGATCCCGGCGACACGGGCACCCCCAGGGACTCCGCCCTGCTCAGCTTGGAGGCGCCGGGCTCGTCCCCCACCACGACGGCGAACGTCCGCTTGGACACCGAGCCGGGCGACTTGCCCCCTCCGGCCACGATGGCCGCCTCCGCCTCTTCCCGGGTGTAGCCGGCAACGGTGCCGGTGACCACCACCGACTTCCCGGCCAACGGGCCGGGCTCGGCGGACCGCCGCTCGCGGGGCGGCCCGCTCCCGGCTCGGTCATGTTCACCCCGGCGCCCTGCAGGCGGTCGAGCACGCGCGGTTGGCGTCGGCGGCCAGGAACTCGGCCACGCTGGCGGCGATGACGGGGCCGATCCCCTCGATCGCCGCCAGGTCCGGGACCGGCGCCGCCCGGAGGGCCGGCAGGTCCCGAAGGCCCGGGCCAGGGCCCGGGCTCCGGTCGGGCCGACGTGGCGGATCCCGAGCGCCACCAGCAGGCGGCTGAGCGGCCGCTGGCGCGAGGCGTCGATTGCGTCGAGCAGGTTGCGGGTCGAGACGGCGGCGAACCCCTCCAGCCCCCCAAGTTGGCCGGCGGTCAGCCCGTAGAGGTCGGCCGGGTCGCCGAGCAGCCCGGCGTCCACCAGCTGCACCACCCGCTGCTCGCCCAACCCCTCGATGTCCATCGCCGAGCGGGAGCCGAAGTGGGCGATCCGCTGCACCCGCTGGGCGGGACAGTCGATGTTGGTGCAGTAGGTGTCGCTCTCGCCGGGCAGCCGGAGCAGCGGGCTCCCGCACGCCGGGCAGCGCGGCGGGAAAGCGCCACGGCGCGCGGCGTTCGGCGGTCCGTCGGGGCCCTCGGTCACCGGCCCGACCACCTCGGGGATGACGTCCCCGGCCTTGCGCACGACCACCAGGTCGCCCGGGCGCACATCCTTCGCCGCCACCTGGTCCTCGTTGTGCAGGGTCGCCAGCGCCGACCGTGGAGCCGCCCACGAAGACCGGCTCGAGCTGGGCGAACGGCGTGGCACGCCCGGTGCGACCGATGGAGACCATGATGTCGATCAGCCGGGTCGTGCGCTCCTCGGGTGGGAACTTGAAGGCGATGGCCCAGCGCGGGCGCGCGAGAGGTGGCGCCGAGCCGGTCGTGCAGGGCCAGGTCGTCGACTTTCACGACCACGCCGTCGATCTCGTAGGGCAGCTCGTGGCGGTGCTCGGCCAGCTCGACGCACCGCGCGATGACGGCGCCCATCCCGGTCACCGTCCGGGCGTCGGGGCTGACCGGGAACCCGGCCCGCGCCGAGCAGGGCGAGGGCGGCGCTCTGGCGCTGCGGCGGCCACCGCCCCGGTCCCGGCGGGGCCACCGCTCGCCGCCTCGGGTGCGGCCCGTCCACCTCGCCGATCTGGTACGCCCAGAAGGCCAGGGGGCGGGTGGCGGTCATCGCCGGGTCCTTCTGGCGGAGCGAACCGGCGGCCGAGTTGCGCGGGTTGACGAACGTCTTGGTCCCCGCCGCCAGCTGCCGCTCGTTCATGGCCTCGAAGGCCGCCGTCGGCATGTAGATCTCGCCCCGCACCTCCAGACGGTGCGGGAACGGGCTGCGGCCGCCGGGTCGAGCTCGTGGGGCACGTCGCGCGACCGTGGCCACGTTGGCGGTCACGTCCTCGCCGGTCACGCCGTTGCCCCGGGTGGCGGCCCGGGTGAAGCGGCCGTCCTCGTAGGTCAGCGACATCGCCACCCCGTCGACCTTGGGCTCGCACGAGAAGGTCAGCGTGCTCAGGTCCACGTCGGGCAGGAGGCGCTGCAGGCGGTCGGCCCAGGCCGCCAGCTCCCCTCGGTGAAGGCGTTGTCGAGGCTCATCATCGGGACCCGGTGGCGCCACCTCGGCGAAGAGCGCCGAGCGGTGCCGCCCCGACGCTCCGGGTCGGCGAGTCGGGCGTCGCCAGCTCGGGGTGGTCGGCTTCGAGCTGGCGCAGCTCGGCCACCAGGGCGTCGTAGTCGGCGTCGGGGATCTCGGGTGCGTCGAGCGCGTGGTAGCGCTCGTTGTGGTAGCGCGATCAGCGCCCGCAGCTCACCGCGCCGCGTCGCCGCCTCGACCGGCTCGGCCGACCGCCGGTCCGCTCGCCGGCCAGCTCAGGCGGCGACGCCGCCGCCCAGCACCGCGTCGGGGTCGGGCGGGGTCGTAGAGGGCGACCGTCTGGCCCGGCGCCACCGGCCGTTGGGCACGTCGAAGCGCACCCGGGCGGCGGCCCGCTCGCCGACGCCGTCCCGGAAGAGCGTGGCGGCGACCGGCCGGCCGTGCGCGCTCACCTGGCAGCGCACGGTCTCACGCGTCCCGGCGACCGGCCGGTCGACCCAGGTCAGGCGGCCCGAGTCGAGAGCCACCTCGCCGACGAGGGCCCGGTCGGCGCCGACCACGGTCACCCGCCGGGCGGCCACGTCGACCGCCACGACGTAGCGGCGGCGGCCCGTCGGCGCCGTGGCCCATCCCCCGGCGCTGGCCGACGGTGACCAGCTCCAGCGCCTCGACCGCCCCGACCGGTCGCCCCGCTGCCGCCGTCCACGACGTCGGCGGGGTGCAGGCTCAGGCGCCGGCCCAGGAACCCGGCGCGGCCCTCGCGCCGTGGATGAAGCAGACGTCCTGGCTGTCGGGCTTCGTCGGCCGTCCGCAGACCCAGGTCGGCGGCGCGGGCCCGGACCTCGGCCTTGGTCATGTCGCCCACCGGGAGGCGACCCGGGCCAGCTGGCCCTGCCCGAGCATCGACAGTACGTAGGACTGGTCCTTCGGCGGCGTCGACGCCCCGCAGCAGCGCCGGAGCGCCGGCCGGCGGCTCGCCGGGTCGACCCGGGCGTGGTGGCCGGTGGCCAGCGCGTCGAACCCAGCCGGTCGGGCCCGGTCGAGGAGCCGGTCGAATTTGATGTGGCGGTTGCACTCGATGCAGGGGTTGGGGGTGCGGCCCGGCGGCGTGCGCCGCACGTACGGCGTCGACCACCGCGGGCGTCGAAGTCGTCGGTCAGGTTGAAGACGTGGTGGTCGATGCCGAGCTGCTGGGCCACCCGGCGGGCGTCGTCGACGTCGGCCACCGAGCAGCAGCCCGGAGTCCGAGGGACCGCCCCAGAGCTTGAGGGTGGCCCCGACCACCTCGTGGCCTGCGGCCACCAGGAGCGCGGCCGCCACCGAGGAGTCCACCCCTCCGGACATCGCCACCATCACTCGCACGAGCCCAGTCTCCAGTCGCGTCGACCGCCCGGCGGCCCGGGCCCGTCAGCCGGCCCGCAGCCGGGCCACGGCCACGCGGCGACCGACGACGAGTGCCCGGGCCACGTCGGCGCGCCGTGGTGTGTGGCCGAGGGTGAAGCGGACCGCCCCCGGCGCCTCGGCTCGGCGACGCCCATGGCGGTCAGCACGTGGCTCGGCTCGAGTGCCCCGCTGGCGCAGGCGGCGCCGGCGGAGGCGCAGAGCCCGGCCTCGTCGAGCAGCACCAGCAGCTCCTCCTGCTCGACACCGGCGAAGCGCAGGTGGCAGTGGCCCGGCAGGGTCGGCGCCTCGGTCACGGTCTGCACCGTGCCCGGCACCGGACGGACGCAGGCCCTCGGCCAGGCGGTCGCGCAGGCGCGCCGACCCGGGCCGTGTCGACGAGACGGGAGGCGGTCGCCACGCGCAGCGCCGTGGCCAGCCCGACCGCGCCGGCGACGTCGTGGGTCCCGCTCCGGCGCTCGTGCTCCTGGCCGCCGCCGAGCAGGAGCGGCCTGCAGCGGGACACCGCGCGCGGACCACCAGGGCGCCGACGCCCTTGGGGCCGCCGAGCTTGTGCGCGCTGACCGAGACCAGGTCGGCGTCGGCCGCTTGCCGCGGCGAGGTCGAGCCATGGCGCCGCCTGCACGGCGTCGGTGTGCACGCACCGCCTGCGGGGCCCGGGCGCGGACGATGCTCGCCACCTCGGCCAGCGGCTGGATCGTCCCGACCTCGTTGTTGGCCGTCATGACGCGAGACCAGGGCGACGCTCGGAGTCGACGCATCTGCTCCAGCGCGGCGAGATCGACCACCCCCTGGCGTCCACCGGGGCCACCCGCAAGGTCAGCGACGACGCCGCGCACCCGGGCGCTGCCCCGGGCCGCCGCGTGGCCGGCGCCAGCACCGCCGCGTGCTCGACGGCCGAGCAGACCACGGCCCGGCGCCGGCCCGCCGGCCTCCGCCCGGGCGGCCGAGCGACCCCGAAGACGGCCAGATTGTCCGACTCGGTCCGCCCGCCGGTGAAGACGACCTCGCCGGGCTCGCGCCCCAGCAGATCGGCCACCTCCTCGCGGGCGTCCTCCAGCGCGCGCCGGGCGTCGCGGGCGAGCCGGTGGCTCCCCGAGGCGTTGCCGAATAGGTCGGCGTGCAGGAAGGGGGCCATCGCCTCGGCCACCGCCGGCCGGACCGGTGACGTCGACGCGTGGTCGAGATAGGTCGCTGGGTGCCCGGGGACCGCGGCCCGACGGCCGGGGTCGCTCACGCGATCCAGACCGCCTTGGCGTTGCAGAACTCCTTGATGCCGAGCTGCGAGAGCTCCCGCCCGTAGCCGGAGCGCTTGATGCCGCCGAAAGGCATCTCGGGGCTGGAGGCCACCATGGCGTTGACGAAGACCTGCCCGGCCGCCACCTCGTTGACCAGGCGCTCCTGCTCGTCGGGGTCGGTGGTCCAGACGCTGGAACCGAGCCCGTAGACCGTGTCGTTGGCCAGGCGGATGGCCTCGGTCAGGTCGTCGGCCGGCTCGACCACCGCGACCGGGCCGAACACCTCCTCGTGGACACCCTCATCGCCGCGGTGACGTCGGTGAGGACGGTGGCCGGGTAGTAGCAGCCGGGGCCCTCGGGCGCCTCGCCCCCGCACCGCACGGTGACGCCCTTCTCGCGGGCGTCGTCCACCTGGGAGGCGACCTCACGGCGCTGGGCGTCCGAGTTGAGGGGGCCCATGTCGGTCGCCGGGTCGAGGGGGTCCCCGGCCCGTACCGCCGCCATCGCCTCGGTGAAGCGGTCGGTGAACTCCTCGTACACCGCCGACTCGATGATGAACCGCTTGGCGGCGATGCACGACTGTCCGGTGTTCTGGGTGCGCGCCGTCACCGCGGTCGAGACCGCTTTGGCCAGGTCGGCGGTGGCGGTCACCACAAAGGGGTCCGAGCCGCCCAGCTCGAGGACGCACTTCTTCAGGGCGTCCCCGGCGGCCGCCGCCACCGACTGGCCCGCCTTCTCGCTGCCGGTCAGGGTGACCGCGGCGATCCGCTCGTCGGCGATGACCTTGGCCACGTCCGAGGAGTGGACGAGCAGGCTGGTGAAGGAACCATCGGGGAAACCAGCCCGCCGGAACACGTCCTCCAGCAGCAGCGAGCACTGGGGGACGTTGGACGCGTGCTTGAGCAAGCCCACGTTGCCCGCCATCAGGGCGGGCGCCGCGAAGCGGACGACCTGCCAGAGCGGGAAATTCCACGGCATGACGGCCAGGACCGGGCCGAGCGGCTGGTAGCGGACCAGGCTGCGGCTGGCCGACGACTCGATGGCCTCGTCGGCCAGCAGCTCCTCGGCGTGGTCGGCGAACCAGCGCATGGCCAGTGCGCACTTGGACACCTCCCCCTTGGCGGCGGCGAAGGTCTTGCCCATCTCGGTGGTCACCGTCCGGGCGATGTCGGGCTGCTCGCCCTCAAAGAGCTCGGCGGCGGCGGTCATCCAGCGCCCCCGCTCGGTGAAGGTGGTGCGGCGCAGGGCCTGGAACGTCTCGGCGGCGCGGGCGAGCTTCTGGTCGACTTCCTCGGGGGTGTGCTCCTCAAAGGTCTTGTCGACCTCTCCGGTTGCAGGGTTCACGGTGCGGTAGGCCATGCATGATCTTACCCGGCGAGCGCCCCTCAGACGCCGCCGGCCAGACCGAGGTGGGAGGCGACGGCGCGGCGGAGAAGCTTGCCGGTCGCCGTGCGGGGGAGATCGGTTGCCCGCACGTACTGCTTCGGGCGCTTGTAGGGGGCGAGCCGGGCCGCCGCCAGAGCCTCCACGGCGGCCAGGTCGAGCTCGGGTCGGCCGACCACGGCGGCACAGACCCGCTGTCCCCACCTGGGGTCGGGCAGTCCGAACACCGCCACCTCGGTCACCCCGGGGGCCTCGCCCAGCGCCGCCTCCACCTCGGCGGGATAGACGTTGACGCCGCCCGAGATGATGAGGTCGTGGCGCCGTCCCGACAAGTGCAAGAAACCGTCGGCGTCAAGGTGGCCGAGGTCACCGACGGTGAAGGCCGAGCCGGACCAGGCGGCGGCCGTGGCCACCGGGTCGCGCCAGTACTCGAAGCGGGCGAACTCCGGCGCCTCGCACCAGATGGTCCCGTCCGAGCCGTCGCCGTCGCCGTCGCCGTCGCCGTCGCCGGGAGGGCGCCCCGCCGAGGCCACCGTGAGCCGACGCCCGGGCCGCGCCCGCCCCACGCTGCCCGGATGGTCCCGCCAGTCCGCGGGCGCGCACACGGTGAACTGGCCCTCGGTCGAACCGTAGAACTCCCACAGTGATCCCTCCGGGACACGCGCCATGGCCGCCCGCTTGAGCGCCGGCGGGCACGCCTCCCCGGCGTGGGCGAGCAGGCGCAGCGAGCCGAACCGCTCGTCGGCGCCGAGCTCGGTCAGCGCCAGCAGCCGCTGGAGGTGGCTCGGGACCATGAAGGCGGTCCGGGGCCGGAGCCGTCGGAGCACCTCCAGGGCGGTGGAGGCCTCGTAGCGCGAGAGGATGGCCAGCGAGCCGCCCCGCAGCAGCGTCCCGGCGGCAAAGCGGATGGACACGGTGTGGTACATCGGCGAGCACACCATGTGCAGGTCCTGCGGCCCGAACTCCCACAGGTCGGCCTCGTCGTCGAAGACCGCCCGGGCGGTCGCCTCGTCCCACATCCCGGTCGTCACGCCCTTGGGCCGACCGGTTGTCCCCGACGTGTAGTGCATCGGACGGGTCAGCGGGAGCGGCGCGAGTTCGGCCGGGGCGCCCTGGTCCAGCGCCGCCAGGGTCGCCGGCTCGAGCACCTGCACCACCGGGTCGGCATCGGCGAGCAGGAGGGCTCGCTCGGCGGGCACCAGGGTGGCGTTGAGCAGCACCGGGACGAGCCCGCTACGCGCCGCCCCGAGCACGGCGCACAGGAGGGCAGCCGACGACGGGAGTGCGAAGGCCACCCGGTCGCCCCCCCGGGCGCCGGCGCCCGCCAGCGCCCCGGCCGCCCGGCGCTGGGCGCTCTCGGCCTCGGCCGGTCCCAGCACCTCCACCGTGGGCGGTTGGCGCGGCACCCGGGCAGCGTACCGACGCTCAGCCGGCCCCGGCCGGCCCCGAGGCGGGTCCCCTGGTCGGCAGGTCGGGCACCGGAGCACCGGGCCGGGACCCGACGGCCCCGGGGTCCTCCGCCGGTCCGCCGAGGGCACCGAGTCCCTCCACCGGTTCGCCGAGGGCCCGCAGCATCCCCGGGCGGCCCAGTCCGAGGGCTCCGAGGACGACCAGGACCAGCACCGCCGATCCGACGGTGACCACCCTGACGCCGATCCGGTCGGCCAGCGCACCCTCGGCCACCGCGCCCAGGGGATACAGCGTCCCGAGGGCCAGCATGTAGAAGCTGAGCACGCGGCCGCGGCGGGCCCCGGGCGCCCGCAGCTGCACGACCGTGTTGAGCCCCGACAGCACCCCGATGTAGCAGGCGCCGACCAGCAGGAGCGCCGCCGCCGACCACGGGAGGGCAGGGGCGATCCCGTACAGGACCAGCAGCGGCGGCAGCACGAAGAGCGACGCGATCACCACCGTCGGGCGCCCGACCCGGACGGCCAGGCCCGGGAGGCTGAGGGCGCCGATCACCGCACCGACCCCCTGGGCGGTGACGAGGACTGCGGTGGCCGTGGTGCCGTGCTCACCCGACTGGTGCAGGCCCTCGATGGCCATCGCCGGCACCAGCGCGATGAAGGGTGAGGCGCACAGCGCGACGACACTGATGAGGATGATCGCCGAGCGGCATCCCGGCTCGGACAGGGCGGTCCGGGCACCCTCGGCGATCTGGGCGAAGAGCCCGGGGCCGCCGCCGGCCGGCCGGTGCGCGGGCAGGCGGAGCAGGAGGAGCGCCACCACCACTGCGCCGAAGCTGGCGGCGTTCAGCGCGAAGGCCAGCGAGTACGAGCCGAGCACCAGGGCCAGCCCGGCGGCGGCCGGCCCGATCACCCGGCCCAGGTTGAACTGGGCGGACGACAACGAGACCGCGCCCAACAGGTCCCGCCGCTCGACCAGGTCGGGGAGCATCGCCTGAAAGGCGGGGATGCCGAGGGCGGCGGCGCTCCCACCCAACAGGGCGACCACCACCACCACCTCGGGGGAGTCCCGGCCGGTCGCTGCCAGCACCGACAACAACGTTGCGAACGCAGTCTCCGCCAACACGGTGGCCAGCAGCCAGCGCCGGCGGTCCAACCGGTCGGCCAGGGCGCCGCCGAGCGGGGCCAGCACGCCCAGGGGGAGAAAGGCGGCGGCGGCCACCAGCCCGGTCCACAGCGGGTTGTGGGTGGTCGCGGTGACCAGGATCCCGAGGGCCACCCCCTGCATCCACGATCCCACGTTGGAGATGAGCGCCGACGACCACACCAGGGCGAAGTTGCGCGAGCGCAGCGGTCGGAGGGCGGTCAGGGCCACCCGGCGGAGGCTATGCGGCCGGCCGCCTCGGGGTGCCAAGCTGTGGCGATGGAGACGACCCTCCCGGGCGCCCCCCGGTCGGGTCACCACCGCGTCGGCCCGTGAGCGACGACCGGTCGGCATCCGACGGCGCCATGCGGGCGCATGAACTGCTGCAGCGGGCGCGACGGGTCGTGGTGCTGACCGGCGCCGGGATCTCGACGGACTCGGGGATCCCCGACTTCCGGGGTCCCACAGGGGGTCTGGACCAAGGACCCAGGGGCCGAGCGCCTGGCCACGCTCGATGCCTACCTCAACGATCCCGACGTCCGCCGCCGGGCCTGGCAGGCCGCGCCTGAGCTCACCGGCCTGGCGGGCGACGCCCAACCCCGGGCACCGGGCGCTGGTGGAGCTGGAGCGCGACGGGCGGCTCGACACGCTCGTCACCCAGAACATCGACGGTCTGCACCAGCGGCCGGCAACGACCCGGCCCGGGTGGTCGAGATCCACGGCACCATGCGGGAGGTGGTGTGTCTGCGGTGTGGCGAGCGGACACCGAGCCGAAGCCGTCCTCGAGCGGGTCCGCGACGGCGACCACGATCCACACTGTCGTGCCCTGACGGCGGGAGAGCGGTGCGGGGGGATACTCAAGTCGGCCACCATCAGTTTCGGCCAGAGCCTGGTGGCCGCCGACCTCGCCCGCGCCGACCGGGCAGCCGGGCGCATGCGACATCCTGCTGGCGGTGGGCTCCAGTCTGGGGGTCTACCCCGCCGCCGGGTTGGTCCCGACGCGCCGCGGCGGCCGGCGCCACGGTGCTCATCGTGAACGGCGAGCCGACGCCGCTCGACGACCTGGCCACGGTCGTGGTGCGAGAACCGATCAGCGCGGCCCTGCCGACCATCGTGGGGCGATGCTGACGCCGCCGGGCGGCCGCCTCCTCGGCGGTGGTCGTGCACCAGCGACTCGTCGTGCAAGGAGCCAAGGCGCGGCCACGCCATAGGCGAAGTTCTGAACGGCCCACGCGCGGGACGGGCCGGCAGCATGCCAGCCCGGATGCGGCTCTCGACCATCACGTCGGGCGGCCGCAGGGGGACCAGCACCGAGCTCACGTCGGCGCCGCTGGCCAACCAGGCTCCCATCGTCCAGCGAAGCGGGGGTCCTTGACCACCGCGGTCCGGCTGGCCAGCTCCCGCATCCGGGGGCCGTGCTCGGCGAGCGCCGCCGGCAGGTCGGACCACGCCAGCAGGTCCGGCGCCGGGTTGCGATAGCGGACGGCGTCGGGCAGGTCCGGGAGACATGCCCCCAGGGCCTCGGGCATCGACCGGCGCAGCCGGGCGGGCGCACGGTCCGCCAACTGCTGCACCTTCCCGCCGCGGCGCTTCAGGATCGAGGTGTGCAGCGATGACAGGACGGCGTCGTTGGGCGCCGAGAACTGCTTGTGCTCGAGGCCCGCGTTGGCGTGCGGCACCCACACCCACTCGGGTGGAAACCCAGCTCGCGCTAAAGCACCGCCAAGAACGAGGTCCCGCTGCGCCCGGGCCCGGTGACGACGATCACCTCGACGTGACCGTGCTCAGGATCGGGACTTGCGGCGGGGGCGGAGCGCGAACCACCAGATGCTC
Source organism: uncultured Alphaproteobacteria bacterium (assembly GCA_963708585.1). Taxonomy (GTDB): domain Bacteria; phylum Pseudomonadota; class Alphaproteobacteria; order Acetobacterales; family Acetobacteraceae; genus JAVVHH01. The sequence goes on from CAVPSW010000006.1 coordinate 14,355, forward strand.
CCCATCGTCCCGACGACGCCCACCGCCGCCGCCACGGGCTTGACCATCTTGCGCGTCCGGCCATCCGCCATCGTCCGACCTTACTCCCCGCCGTCTGGCATCCCCGTCTCCGGCGCCCGGCTTCGCCCCGACCGCGTCATGCCCCTGCCGGCCCGGAGGGCACCCGTAGCACCACCCGCGCCGGAGGGCGGGCGCCGAAGGCCAGGTCCAGCAGCCGGTCGGCCACCCACGTCGGGCTGTTGAACGCCGATTCCAGCTTGGCGGCACGGAACCGGGCGACCTCGGGAAAGCGGCGCTCGTCGCTGGCGCGGATCATGCCCTGCATGTCGGTGTCCACCAGTCCCGGGGAGACCGCGTAAGCCGCCAGACCGTGATCCCGCTCCTCCATCGCCAGCACCTCGGTCAGCTGGTTGACCGCCGCCTTGGCGGCGCAGTAGGGGGCCCAGCCCTGGTAAGGCCGCGTCGCCGCCCCCGAGGAGATGTTGACCAGGACGCCCCGGCCGTGGCGGCCCCGGACATGACGGGCGAACCACATGGAACCGTAGAACACCCCGTTCACGTTGACCCGGAGATGCGCGTCGACCGCCCGCGCTCGCCTCCGCCAGCGGCCCCATCGGCTCGAGAAGTCCGGCGTTGTTCACCCAGAGGTCGATCCGGCCGAAGCGCTCGACGACCGCCCGGGCGAATCCGGACAGGCTCTCGGGGTCACCCACGTCGACCGCTGCCACGAGCGGCGGCTCGGAGGGGTCGATCCGCCCGTCGTGGGCCCGGGGCCGGGTGGCGGCCACCAACTCGGGGCGGTGGCGTGCGCACAGGCCGAGGCGGAGGCCGGCCGCGGCGAAGTGGGCCGCCAGCCCGGCCCCGAGGCCCCGGCTGGCGCCGGTGACCACCGCCACCCGTCCGGAGAGCGCCTGGAGGCGCGACGAGGCCGAGTCGAAGGGCGGCGCCGGGAGCGGCCAGCCGGGGTCCTCCTCGGTCACGCCGCCACCAGAGCCTCAAAGAGGCGGAGGTCACCGCTCTCCTCGGGGTGCCACTGCACGCCGAGGACGAAGCGGTGTCCCGGCAGCTCGGCGCCCTCGACGACGCCGTGGTCACCATGGGGGCCGGGGCCGCCGGCGTGGGCACCGTCGCCCCGGAACGAGCCGCCCCCTACCGCCGCCCGGGCCGACACGACCAGCCCCGACCCCAGGCGGTCGATCGCCTGGTGGTGCGAGCACTGAACCGAGACCGTCGGTCCGAGGACCTCGCCCAGGCGCGTCCCCGCCACCGTGGTGACCGTCATGTCGGCGAACCGGCCGCGGCGGCTGGTGGCTCCGGTCACCGGTCACCGACGGGAGGTGTTGGTGCAGGGTCCCCCCCAGGGCCACGTTCAGGACCTGCAGGCCACGGCAGATGGCCAGCACCGGGAGGTCCGCTTCGAGCGCGGCGGCCAGCAGCGCCATCTCCGAGCCGTCCCGGGCGGCGTCGGGGTCATCGGTGTCGGGGTGCGCGTCCGCTCCGTAGCATGCCGGGTCCACGTCCGGCCCACCCACGATGACCAACCCGTTCAGGGCATCGACCACCTCGGCGGCGCCGGCCCCCGGTCGGGCCCCCGTCCGGGTGGGCGGGACCAGCAGGGGCCGGCCCCCGGCGGCAGCCACCAGCTCGAAGTACGGCGCCGGGAGGACGGCGGCGAGGCGGCTCCACGCCGACCAGGCGACGTCGGTGTGGTAGGTGGTCAGCCCGATGAGGGGAGTCCGTCGGGCCATGCACCAGTATTCCCGACGGCACTCGAGCAGTCGCCCGGCCCGCGCCATTGGACGCTCCGGTCGCCACCGGCAATAGTGCGGCGCATGCCCGGCCTGGACTCGTTGCGCGACGCGATCGCCGCCGGACGGGTCGACACCGTGGTGGTGGCGTTCCCCGACCTGCAGGGCCGACCGGTGGGCAAGCGGGTGACCGCCGATTTCTTCCTGGACCACGTCGCTCGAGCACGGGATCGAAGCCTGCGACTACCTGCTGGCGGTGGACGTGGACATGGAGCCGCTGCCCGGGTACCGCTTCGCCAACTGGGACACCGGGTACGGCGACATGCACGGTGACGCCCGACTACGGCACCGCCCGGCTCATCCCGTGGCTGGAAGGCACGGCGATGGTCCTCGGCGACCTCACGACGCTGAGGGCGCCCCGGTGGAGGTATCGCCCCGCCGCGATCCTGCGCCGGCAGCTGGAGCGGGCCGCCGAGCGGGGACTTCGACGTGCGCTGCGCCACCGAGCTCGAGTTCTTCTTGTTCCGCGAGTCGTACGAGGAGGCTGCCGAGAAGGGCTGGCGCACCTGGTGCCGCACACCTCCAGCATCGAGGACTATCAGCTGTTCCAGACCACCCGCGAGGAGTACGTCGTGCGCCGGGTGCGCAACGAGATGGTGGCGGCCGGCATCCCGGTGGAGTTCTCGAAGGGCGAGGCCGGACGCGGCCAGCACGAAGTCAACGTCACCTACGCCGAGGCCCTGGAGGCAGCCGACCGCCACCTGGTGTTCAAGAACGGGGTCAAGGAGATCGCCGCCCAGGAGGGCCGGGCCGCCACCTTCATGGCCAAGTGGTCGATGGACGAGGTGGGCTCCTCCTGCCACCTGCACACCAGCTTGTGGGATCTGGCAACCGACGAGCCGCTCATGGCCGACCGGCGTCCGCCGAGCGGCTCTCCGACGTGGGTGCCGTTTTGTGGCCGGCCAGATCCACGCCGCTCGTCAGCTCGCGTGGTGCTTCGCCCCGTATCTCAACTCGTACCGGCGCTACGTCCCCGGGAGTTGGGCGCCCACCGCCGCCGTGTGGGGGGAGGACAATCGCACCTGCGGGTTCCGGGTCATCGGCCGCGGTGCGTCCCGGCGGGTGGAGAGCCGGGTGCCCGGGGCTGACGTCAACCCGTACCTGGCGGTGGCGGCGGCCATCGCCGGTGGGCTGTACGGCATCGATCACGAGCTCGAGCTCGGCGAGCCGTTCGCCGGCAACGCCTACGTCGACGAGGACCTGCCCCGCATACCGGCCACCCTGCCCGAGGCGCTGGCCGAGCTGGAGGCAGCGCCGTGGCCCGGCGAGGCCTTCGGCGAGGAGGTCCACCACCACCTCGTCAACACGGCGCGTCAGGAGTGGCTGGCCGCCAACCGGGTGGTCACCGACTGGGAGCTGGCCCGGAACTTCGAGCGGATCTGAGCCGACGGGCCCCGACGGGCGCCTACGACCGGGGCGACAGTGGCGGTGCGGCGGCCGGCTCAGAGATGGACGACGATGACGACCGGCTTCGGACGTCCCGGTCTGGTAGACGCCGTCGCCCGAGTAGACGGCGTTGATCTGGTAGGTGTCGGGTGCCGGGGCTGTGCCCTGGCAGACGGCTGTTCGGGCGCCGTTCAGCGGTTCCGGCGCGATGACGCTGCCGGACGAGGACGGGGATACCCGAGGGCAGAGCGGGCCGGACGCCGGCGGGTGAGACGTGCGTCGTTTCAAGCCCCGGCGTCGGCGCTGAGACGCCTGCCGTTCAGACGCCGGTGGATCCCCTTCGTCCGCTTGTACAGGTTGACGAATTCCTCGTTCATCGGCTGGTAGACGGCCGCAGCGGCCGGGTCCGCCCGGTATTCGGCGCGGACAGTGGCCATCGCGCCCAGATCCTCCAGCCGGGCGCGCCCGAGGGCGAGCAGGGCCAGCAGCCCGGCACCGCGGGCGTTGGCCAGCACCGGCTCGTCCATCTGGCGGATGGTGCGGCCGGTGACGTCGGCGTGCAGCTGGCACCACAGATCCGAGTTGGCCCCTCCTCCCACCAGCGACAGGTCGGCGAAGGGGCGCCCCGTGAACTTCTCGACCGCGTCGAGCAGCCATGCCGAGTTGAAGGCGACCCCTTCGAACACGGCCCGGACCATCTCGGCCCGGGTGCTCGACAGCGACAGGTTGTGGAAGCCCCCGCGGATGGTGTGATCCTCCACCGGTGAGCGTTCGCCGTTGAGCCAGGGCGTGAACATGACCCCGCCGCTCCCCGGCGTCACCGCTTGGGCCATGGCGTTCATGCGCCCGAAGGCGTCCGCCGGTGCCGGGCCGCCGCCCTCGGGCCACAGGAGCTGGTCGCGGACCCAGGTCAGGCAGGCCCCCCCGGTCTCGTGCTCGTCGGCCACGATGTAACGGCCGGGGATTCCCGAGGGCAGGGAGGCGATGTTGCTCTGCACCGCCGTCTTCTTGAACGGGACGTGGCAGCTGATCCACGAGGAGGTGCCGATGTAGAGGTGACCCTGGTAATCGCCCACCGCCCCCGAGCCCACGGCGGCCGAGTGGAGATCGCCGGTGCCCGTGCTCACCGCGGTGCCCGGTCGGAGCCCGAGCTCGGCCGCCGCCGGATCGGTCAGCCCGCCGACCACGGTGGCGGTGGGCAACAGATCGGGCAACCGGCGGCGGTCGATTCCGCTCACCCCCAGCAGCCCGGCGTCGTAGTCGACGCGGTCGATGCGCCGGTTGTCGGTGACCCAGTGCATGGTGATGGAGTCGTACGAGGCCCGGGCCAGCCCGGTCAGGCGGAGATTCAGATAGTCGACCGGCTCGAGGAAGACCTCCGTGGCCGCGTAGACCTCGGGTCGCGCCTCCTTGAGCCACAGGATGTGGCCCACCGGGTCCTTGCCCGACAGACTCGGCGCCCCGCCGGTCATCCGGATCCAACGCGCCGCCTTGGTCGGGCCGTATCCGGCCACCGGGCCGCCGAAGGCCCGCCGGACCGCCGAGCTGCCACGCGAGTCCATCCAGATGATGGCGCCGCCCAGCGCCGTGCCGTCGGCGCCCACCGCCACCGTGCCCAGCCACTGAGCGGTGCAGCCCACCGCCACCACCGAGTCGACGTCGACCTCGCTCTCGGCGATGGCACGTCGCGCCGCCGCCACCGACGCCGCCCACCAGTGGCCCGGGTCCTGCTCGGCGCCGCCCCCGGGCAGCAGGGTGAGGGGGACCGGCTCGAAGGCGTGGGCCACCACCCGGCCGCCCGCCGTGACCACCGCCGCCTTGGGGCCGCCGGTGCCGAGGTCGATGGCCAGGGCGTGGAGCCGGTCGTCGGGCAGGTCGGGCAGGGGCCGCGGCTCGACCCGGATCCCCCCTCGCAGCGCCATGGCCGGAGCGTACCGCCGGCTGACACGCCGGCCCCCCCTCCCCCGATCGGTACCTGGCCCGGACGCGGTCCGGCCCGGGCGCCCGAGGGGAGGGGCGCCCGGGCCGGTGCCGGGGGGACTCGGGGGCGAGACCTCCGGCCGCGCCCGCGAGCTCAGGTGCTCAGCTCTGGAGGTGGGCCTCCACGTCGAGCTCCACCTTGATCTTGTTGCCCACGATGAGCGTGGCGTCGGCCAGGGCGTGCGAGAAACTCACGTTGAAGTCACGCCGGTCGAGCTCGGTGGAGGCCGCGAAGGCAGCGACCGTCGAGTCGGGAGCCATGCCGGGGCCGGTGCCCAGGTACTCGAGGTCCCAGCTGACGGGCTTGGTGACCCCACGCACCGTGAGCTCGGAGGCGAGCCTCCACTCGGTGTCGCTGATCCTGGTGATGCCCAGACCGTGCAGGTCGATGGTCGGGTAGGTCTCGGCGTCGAAGAAGTCGGGCGACTTCAGATGCCCGTCACGCTGCTCCTGGCCGGTGTCGACGCTGGCCACCGTGGCCGTGGCGGTCACGGTGGAGTTCTCCGGGGGGTCCGTGATCACGATGGTCCCGCTGACCTCCTTGAAGGACCCCCGCACCTTGGCGCCGACCAGATGTCGGGCCACGAAGTTGACACTGGAGTGGGCCGGGTCGATCTCATAGGTCCCTGCGGGCGGCAGGGTGATGGTGCTGGTCGTGGTCATGGTTCCTCCGTCGTCGTTGCCGATGTCGGTCATTTTATTGCACGCTCAGTATCTTGTCAATCAGATACTTCTTAGTCAGTTTATCGGCTAGGATCGCCGCATGGCCTCCGAACCGGCCCCACTCGTCCCGGCCCCGTTTGGCCCGGCCCCCCGCGGCCGGCGCACGCCTGGCCCGACGGATCAGGCGGCGGAGGTGTCGCCCTGCTCCAGCCTGGTCGGTGACGAACGGATCACCCTGATGGGGCTGCTCATGGAGACCCACGGCCGGCTCACCCGGGTGCTGGGGGCGGAGCTGGAGGCGGTCTGCGAGATCCCCCTCGGGTGGTACGACGTGCTCATCCGGATCGGACGCTCCGCCGAGGGGCGCCTCACGATGACCCAGCTCAGCGCCGAGGTGCTGCTCACGTCCGGTGGCATCACCCGGCTGGTCGACCGGATCGCCGAGGCCGGCTACGTCGAGCGTCAGAACTGCCCGTCGGACCGCCGGAGCGTCTACGTCGCCCTCACGCCGGCGGGTCGGGTCAAGCTGGAGGAGGCCACGGCGGTGCACCTCGACGGACTCCAGCGGCATCTGGTCGACCTCCTCGACGAGGACGAGCGCCGGAACCTGGTCGTCGCCCTACGCAAGCTGCACGGTGACGGACCGGTGTGCGGTGGGGACTGAGCGGCGATTCAGCGGCGCCGGGCGGTGATGAAGATGGAGGGACCCGACTCGGAGCGCGCGCTGGTGACCTCCAGCCCGCTCTGTGACATGAGGGTGCCCATCTCGGCGGAGGTGTACTCCCGGGCGTGGCGGGCGAAGGACAACCCGCCGATCCAGTCGGGCAGCGGACTGGCGACGCGGCGGCCCCGAAGCAGCTGCAGGCGGTTCACCAGGTAGGCCGCGTCGGGCGTGGTGAAGGACAGGCGACCGCCCGGACGCAGGATGCGACGGACCTCGCGCAATGAGGTGATGGGGTCCCGCAGGTGCTCGAGACCTCGGTCATGACGACCGCGCCGAAGCTGGCGTCACTGAGGGGGTAGGGCACCGACTCGAGGTCCCAGCGCACCAATCGAACCCCGGCCCCGGCCAGCAGGCGCTCGATGCGGCCCGCCTGGTCCCCCGCCCAATCGTCGGAGTGCTCGCCGATGTCGACGGTGGTGCGCCGGTACCCGCGCGGCGCCAGCGCGGCGATCTGGTCACCCGGAGCGGCGCCGAGCCCCACCACGTCGGCCGGGGGGGCACCTCGCCGACCATCCGCTGTGCGATGAAGTGGTAGCGGGCCCGGGCGACGACACTCAGGTCGCCCGCCCCCCCACCAGCGCTTACACCCGGTCGATCCACACCCGCGCCCCGGGGGAGCCCTCCAGCTCCAGGGGGTGACCGGGCCCGTCCCCGGGCCCCTCCCCCACGTCGGTGGCCAAGACCTCCCGGCCGACGTCGTCGTACCACGGGGCGATGTCGGCCAGGCCGCTCAGGTGCAGCGAGATCCGGTCGGAGACCGCCAGGCCACTCGACTTGCGGAGGTCCTGGATCAGGCGCACCACCTCGCGCACCAGCCCGCGCCGGCGCAGCCGGTCGTCTATCGCCAGGTCCAGCGCCACCACCTCCCCGCCTTCCCGGGAGACCGCGAACCCGGGTTGGCCCTTCACCCGCAGTTCCACCTCGTCGCCCGTGAGCTCCACGGGCCCTTCGGGCAGCTCCACGGTGATCGATCCGCCCGACTCGAGGGCCGCCGCGGCCTCGGAGGCGGCCGGACCGTCGAGCCGCGCCAGCGCCGCCCGCACCTGTTGGGCCGCTCCCCCGAGCCGGGGGCCGAGCAGCTTGAAGTTGGGGAGCAGCTGGAACCGCAGCACCTCACCCAGCTCCTCGGTCACCACCACCTCGTCGACGTTGAGCTCGTCTTCGACCACCGCCTCCAGCACCGCCGGCGCCCCCGCCGGCAGGAAGACCAGGGCTCGGGCCAGGGGCTGGCGGACCTTCACCCCGGCCTCGCTGCGGGCGGCCCGCCCGAGCGACGTGAGCCGCCGGGCCTGGGCCATGCGGCGCTCGAGCTCCTCGTCGACCAGGCCGCCCTCGGCGGTCGGACGGAGCTCGTCGGGCGGCCAGTCGGCGAGATGGACCGACTGCTCCTCGCCGGCGCCGGTGAGGGCACGCCACATGCGGTCGGCGACGAACGGGCAGAACGGGGCGAGCAGTAATGAGACCGTGACCAGTACCTCGTGCAGGGTGGCCTGGGCGGCCAGGGAATCGGCGGGCGGCGCCCCGGGGTCGGTCCGCCAGAACCGCCGCCGGCTGCGCCGCACGTACCAGTTGGACACCTCCTCCACCAACCCGGTCAGCGCGGTCGCGGCCTCCAGCGGCTGGTACGAGTCGAGCGACTCGGTGACACGGTGGACGACGACCGCCAGCCGGGAAAGCACCCAGCGGTCGAGGTCCGGGCGCTGAGCCGGCGGTGGGACGCCGGGGTCCGCCGGGTCGAAGCCGTTGAGGGCTGCGTAGGTGGTGAAGAAGCTGAAGGTGTTCCACAGGGTGAGCAGCGTCTCGCGCATGGACGTGTCGATGACGGCCAACCCGGCCCTCGTCGGGGTCCACGGCGAGCCCTGGCTGAACATCCACCAACGGAGCGGGTCGGCGCCGCCGAGTCCAGGATCTCCCACGGGTCGATGACGTTGCCCACCGACTTGGACATCTTGCGCCCTTCGGTGTCGACGATGTGGCCCAGGCACACCACGTGGCGGTAGGGGCTCTGCCCGAAGACCAGCGTGTTCACCGCCAGCAGCGAGTAGAACCACCCCCGGGTCTGGTCGATCGCCTCGGAGATGAAGTCGGCCGGGAACTCCAGCGCCTCCGCCGAGTCCTCCCGGTAGGGGTAGCCCACCTGGGCCGCCGGCATCGAGCCCGAGTCGAACCAGGCGTCGATCACCGGCTCGACGCGCCGGGCCACCGCCCCGCCGCCCCGGCCGGAGCAGGTCGGGCAGGCGAACTCCACCGCGTCGATGCCGGGACGGTGCGGGTCCATGTCGGCCAGGTCGGACCCGGCCAGCGCCGAGAGCTCGGCCAGCGAGCCGACGCAGTAGAGGTGGCCCTCGTCGCAGCGCCAGATCGGAAGGGGCGTCCCCCAGAAGCGGTCGCGCGAGAGGGCCCAGTCCACGTTGTTGGCCAGCCACTCACCGAACCGCCCGTCCTTGATGTGCGCCGGATGCCAGTCAACCGTCTGGTTGGCCGCCATCAGGTCCTGCTTGCGGCGCGAGGTCGCGATGTACCAGCTGGGGCGCCCCAGTAGATGAGGGCCGTGCCGCAGCGCCAGCAGTGCGGGTACGAGTGGGGATAGGCCAGCCGCCGCAGCAGGAGTCCCTGCTGCTCCAGCCGGTCGTTGATCCGTGAGTTGGCCTCTCGTACCGGCATCCCGGCCAGCCAGGTGACGGCCTCGGTGAACCGGCCGTCGGGCCCGACCGGGTTCAAGAGCGGCAGGCCCGTCTCCTGGGCCACCTGGCGGTCCACCTCTCCGAACGCCGGGGCCAGGTGGACGAGCCCGGTCCCCTCCTCGGTGGTGACGTAGTCGGCGGCGACCACCCGCCATCCGTCGGCGTCGGCGGGAGGTGCCAGGTCGTCGAAGGGGCGTCGGTAGCGGAGCCCCACCAGCTGGCGGCCGGCGACCCGGTGGGTCACCACGGCCCCCTCGCCGAACACCGGGCGCACCAGGTCCTCGGCCACCAGCATCCCGTCGACCACCGCGTAGAGGAGGTCGGGGTTGACGGCCACCCCGGTGTTGGACAGGAGGGTCCACGGCGTGGTCGTCCACACGACGAGCGACGTGGCCTCACCGACCACCCGCCGGTCGGGGTCGACCAGCGGGAGGCGCACGTAGGCCGACTCGTCGACCTCTTCGTAGTACACGCCCGGCTGTCCGAGCTCGTGGCTCGACAGCGGGGTCCCGCAGCGGGGGCAGTAGGGGACGACCTTCACCCCCTCGTAAAGCAGGCCGTTGTCGAAGAGCTGCTTGAGGTGCCACCACACCGACTCGACGTACTCGGTGCTCATGGTCCAGTAGGCGGCGTCGAAGTCGAGCCAGTAGCCGATCCGCCGGCTCAGCGAGGTGAAGTCGTCGACGTAGGAGAGGACCGAGGCCCGGCACAGGCGAGTGAACTCGGCCACCCCCACCTCTTGTTCGATCTGCTGCTTGCCGGTGATCCCCAGCTGCTTCTCGACCTCCACCTCCACCGGCAGCCCGTGGGTGTCCCACCCGGCCCGGCGCGTCACCCGGAACCCCCTCATGGTGCGGAAGCGGCAGAACAGGTCCTTGTAGACGCGGGCCCACACGTGGTGGAGCCCGGGGCGCCCGTTGGCCGTCGGCGGCCCCTCGTAGAAGACCCATGGCTCGGCCCCGGCGCGCTCGGAGACCGAGCGTTCGAACACCTTGTGCTCCTCCCAGCGCGCCAGCTCGGCCGCCTCCAGGAGGACGAAGTCGGGGTCGGCGGGAACGGGCTGGAGCACAGCAGGTCTCTCTGGGTCAGGGGTGGACACGGTCGGGCCGGGACGGGCCGCCGGGTGCGCCGGGACCCTGGCCGGGGGCCGATCCTACCGGGGCGGTGCTCAGTCGCCGGGCCGGACGGCGACCGGTCGCGGGTCGCCCAGATGTCCGGCTGCCAGCCGCCGCCAGAGCGGCTCGTCGACCTCCTCCAGCGAACCCAGCGTGGCGTCGGCGATACCGAACGCCGGATGGTGACGGTCCGCCGGTTCGGGGACGGCGACGCAGGCCATCCGCGCCGCCTTCGCCGCCAGGACGCCCGCCGGGGCGTCCTCCCACACCAGCACCCGGGGCGCCGCCACGCCCAGCCGGTCGGCGGCGGTGAGGAACACGCCAGGGTGGGGTTTGCCGTAGGGCTCGTCTTCGGCCGAGTGCACGACGCCGAAGTACCGGTCGAGCTCGAAGTGGCGGAGCACGAGCTCGATCAACCGGTACTGCGACGACGAGGCGATCGCCAGCGGGAGGCCCCGGGCGGCACAGTGCTCGACGGTGCGGCGGGCCCCCGGCTGCAGCCGGCCCTCCTCGCGCACCAGGATCATGACCCGGTCGACCACCTCGACGGCCACCGCGTCGGGAGTCGGGACCGCGCCAGGGGTGGCGCTCGAACCAGTACCGGGTGACCTCGTTGACGAACATTCCCTTGGTCTGCCGGCACCCCGAGACGTCGATCGGCACCCCGAGGGAGCCCAGGATGTCGAGCTCGGCCCGATGCCACAGCGGCTCGGAATCGATCAGGAGCCCGTCCATGTCGAAGATGGAGGCGGCGAACGTGAGGTCCCCCGAGGGTGTCACCGTCGGGTTCAGCCGGGGAGCTCGCCCTCAATCGCCGCAACCAGTGTCGGGTCCGCCGGCTCGACCTGCGGCCGGAAACGGCCCACGACCTCACCGGCCGGGGAGACCAGGAACTTCTCGAAGTTCCAGGTGACGTCACCGGCCTCCCCGGCGGCATCGGCGACCTCGGTCAGCTGCTCGTAGAGCGGGTGCCGGTGCTCACCGTTCACCTCGAGCTTCTCGAAAAGGGGGAAGGTCACTCCGTAGGTGGTCGAGCAGAACTGCTGGATCTCCTCGGGTGTCCCGGGCTCCTGGCCCATGAACTGGTTGCAGGGGAATCCGAGGACGCTGAAGCCCTTGGTTTCATAGGTCTCCTGCAGTTGCTCCAGCCCCGTGTACTGCGGGGTGAGGCCGCACTTCGACGCCACGTTGACCAGCAGCAGCGCCTTGCCGCGGTAGGGCTCGAGCGACGCCGGCTCGCCGGTCAAGGTGTTGAGGGGGATGTCGTAGAGGGACATGGCTGGAGGCTATCGGCTCTCGGTGGCGTCCGGCACCGGCACCGGCACCGCCGGGTCCAGCAGCGGCCGGTAGAAGTGGAGGTCGTCCCGGATCCGCCCGTACATGTCCTCGGCCAGTTGCTGGCTGGCGTGGGCCACGCGCTCGCGGTACCGCCGGATTCGCAACAGGTCCACCTGGCGCACGGCCCGCCATGACGGGACCGAGGTCGCGCCGGCGCCGGGCCGGAGCGTCACCCATGTCGGCCCGTGAGATCCGCAGGTCGCGGAACCCCGCCCCGTGGTGGTAGACGACGTCGCCGTAGACGCCGAACCAGAGGGGGTGAGATCCACCCGGTTCGAGCGCCGGACGGGCGTCCACGTCCGGCCGGCGCGCTCGAGCGCCCGGAGCAGGTCGCCGCCCACGTCGGTGGTCAGGCCACCGCCGGGCATCGGCCAGTGGTAGCCCGACGACCAGTCACCGATGAGGGGACGCCACTCGGACATCCGGAGGGCGCAGAACGACGGGTGGGGCTGCACGTCCCCGCCGTTCTCACGTCGACAGACCGCCACCAGCGCCCCATCGTCCAGCGCCCGGCGGACCAGCGGCATCGGGTCGGCGATCGGGAAGGCGGCCGTCGATGAAGACGAGGATGTCGTCGTCGTCCGCCTGGGCCGAGATCTCCCCGGCCAGCAGGTTGAACTCGCCGGCGTGCTTCCCCCCCCGGCGTCGACCACCCGGTCGCTCGCAAGCCGCGGCCCCTCCGACGTCACAATCCACCGCCCGCTACCGTCGACGGGACGTAGCGACGAGCCAGGAGGCCGGATGCACGCAGTGACCATCCACGATGGCGACCTCCACTGGGAGGAGCACCCGGACCCGGTGGCCGGTGACACCGAGCTGCTGGTCGCCGTGCACGCCGCCGGGATCAACGGGGCCGACCTGCTGCAGCGGCGTGGCCACTACCCGGCCCCGCCCGGTGCGCCGCCGGACATCCCGGGCATGGAATTCGCCGGTGAGGTGCTGGAGGTGGGACGCCAGGTCACCCGCTTCGTTCCCGGCGACCATGTCATGGCGGTGGTCGGCGGGGGCGCCCAGGCGAGCCGGGTCACGGTCGACGAGAGCCACGCCTTGCCGGTACCCGGCGGCCTGCCCTGGGCCGAGGCCGGCGGGTTCCCCGAGGTCTTCTCGACCGCCTTCGACGCCCTGATGACCCAGTGTGAACTCGCCGTGGGCGAGCGGGTCCTGGTCACGGGGGCGGCGGGGGGCGTGGGCACCGCCGCCGTGCAGCTGGCGGCGGCGGCCGGGTCCCGGGTGGTGGCGTCGGTGCGTGACCAGGCGCTGCGTGAAGGTGTGCGCCGGCTGGGGGCGCACGAGGTGCTCGACCCGGCCGAGGTCGTCGACCACGGCCCCTACGACGTCGTGCTCGAATTGGTCGGCGCGGCCAGCCTGCCCGACGCGTTGCGGGCCCTGGCGCCCCTCGGAAGGGTGTCGGTGATCGGGGTGGGGAGCGGGCCCCGGGTCGAGCTCAACCTCCTCGACCTGATGGGCAAGCGCGGGCGGATCGCCGGCTCGATGCTCCGGTCGCGCAGCCGTACCGAGAAGGCGGTGGTGGCGGCGGCGGTGGCGGCCCAGGTGCTGCCATTGCTCGAGAGCGGCCGGCTGGAGGTGCCGGTGTCGGGCCGGTTCCCGATGCACGATCCCGAGCGCCGCCTACGAGCGGTTCGCCGCCGGAGGCAAGCTGGGCAAGATCGTGATGGTGGCCTGACCGGAGCGCAAGGACGACGCGGCCTCCGACGGCCGCCCGGCTACACGTCGACGAGCTCGGTCTGGTCGAACTCCCAGAAGGCGCGCAGCGACGCCAGGCGCCCGTGACCGTCGGTGCGGTACGTGTACACGCCCCGCACCACCGCCACGTGCCGGCCGCCGGCGATCCACGTGCGGATCACCCCGACGTCGGCCACCTCGTCACCGCACAGGTACGACGCCTCGATCTCGAAGGTGATGCGCTCACTCGGCGCCACCACCTCGTCGTAGAACTTGGCGATCGCCTCACGCCCCCGGTGCCCGTGGCCCCCGGGGTCGAACGGCGACGGTCCGATCGGGTCCTGCACGATGGCGTCGGGCGCGAACAGGTCCAACCAGCCGTCCCGGTCCCCCGCCTCGACCGCCGCCCGCGAACGCCGGCCCAGTTCCCGAGCGGTCAGCGTGTGATCAGTCATGGTCTCCTCCGTGTCGCGGTCATCGGGGCGGCTCTCGGTCGTCGGGGCGGGGCGCGAGCCGCACCGGGTCAGGCGCGGCACTTTTCCATCACCGTGTCGGCGTAGCGGCGCAGGTTGTCCAGCTTGGCCGCCAACGGCTCGGTGTCGGGACCGACCTCGTAGGGCCACCGGAATCCCACGATGACGTCGGTGACACCCTGCTCGGCCAGCCGCTCGATGCCGCTCACCGTGAAGGCGTCCATCGAGATCACGTGGGTCTCGAACCGCTCAACCTCGCGTCCCGCCTGTCGACGCAGCTGGGCCAACCGCCGGAGCAATCCCGGAAGGTCGGCCGGGTCACCTCCGCCGTGCAGCCATCCGTCACCGACGGTGGCCGCCCGGCGCAGGGCCGCCTCACCGTGCCCGCCGATCAGGATGGGGAGGGGCTCGCTCGGGACCGGGCTCAGCTTGATCGCCGGGACGTCGTAGATCTCCCCGTGGTGCTCGAAGTAGCCGCCGGCCGAGAGCCCGCGCAGGATGGCCACCGACTCGTCCATCCGCCGGCCGCGGCGCTCCCAGGGGACCCCCAGCAGCTCGTAGTCCTCACGCCACGGGCTGATGCCCACCCCGAGCAGCAACCGGTTGTCGGTCAGCACCGCCGTGGAGGTCGCCTGCTTGGCCACCAGGACCGGGTTTCGCACCGGGAGCTTGAGCACGAAGGTGACGAAGCGGAGGCGCTCGGTCACCGCACCGAGGGCCGGGATCAGTGAGAACGGCTCCACGAACGGCTTGTCCTCCAGGAACTCCCGGGTCCCGTCGGGATTGAACGGGTAGACCGAGTCGGCCTGGCGCGGGTAGGCGATGCTGTCGGGGACCACCATCGAGTCGTAGCCGGCCTCCTCGGCTGCCCGGGCGAGCGGCCCGTAGAAGCGGGGATCGGTCATCGATTCGGCGTACGAGAAGCGCACAGCACCTTCAGTGTGGTCAGCGGAGGGGCGCGGGCGGTCCGGCAGCGCGCCGCCCGACCGCTCTACGATTCGGTCGGTGGCCGCCCATCCTGCCAGTCGACGCCCGGCCGCGCCTCGGCAGCTGGCGAATCTCGGCGACGGCACGCTCGGCGGCGCCGACCCCGTTTCGGCGGCCCGGCGGTTCGCCTCGTGACCACCATGGCCGCGCTGCTGGGCGCCCGGGCCAACGACGACCATCCGGCCATCGTGTCCGAGTCCGGCGTCGTCACCTGGCGCGAGATGGTCTCGGCCAGCGCGCTGCGGGGTGCCGTCGCCCTCGCCCGGCGTCGGCCGGGCCCCTTTCACATCGGCGTGCTCCTGCCCAACATCCCCGAGTACCTGTTGTGGCTGGGCGGCGCCGCCTTCGCCGGGGCCGCCGTCGTGGGGATCAACCCGACCCGCCGGGGCGACGCCCTGGCCGCCGACGTCAGGGCCACCGACTGCCAGCTCATCGTCACCGACGACGAGGGCGCAGCGACGCTGGCCGGGCTCGACCTCGGGCTGGGCGCCGACCGGGTGCTGGTGGTCGGGAGCCCCGAGTACCTGAACCTGCTCGAACGGGCGACGTCGGAGCAGCCAGGTCCGGCCGACCTGGTGGCGGCGACCCCCGACATCGACGACGACGCCCTGTATCTCCTGCTGTTCACCTCGGGGACGACGGGTGTGCCCAAGGCGGTCCGGTGCACCCAGGGGCGGTTGGCCGCCATCGCCGAGGTGGCGGGCCCGGGCTTCGGATACACCCGGGACGACGTCTGCTACTGCCCGATGCCGCTCTTCCACGGCAACGCCCTCATGGCACTGTGGGCGCCTGCAATGTCCATGGGGGCGACCGTGGCGCTGCGGCCCCGCTTCAGCGCCTCGGCCTTCCTCCCCGACGTGCGTCGCTACCGGGCCACCATGTTCAGCTACGTGGGCAAGGCGATCGCCTACATCCTGGCGACCCCCGAACGGCCCGACGACGCCGACAACACGCTGCGCAGCGCCTTCGGCACCGAGGCGTCGGTGCGGGACCGGGCGCGTTCAAGGAGCGCTTCGGCTGCTTCCTCATCGAGGGCTACGGCCAGAGCGAGGGGGGCGCCGCCCTCAACCCGGTGGGGATGCCGGCGGGCGCGCTGGGTCGACCCGGTCCGGGGGTCGACCTGGTGGTGGTCGACCCCGAGAGCGGGCCGAGTGCCCCCCGGCCCGGTTCGACGGGCAGGGGCGGCTGCTCAACCCGGCGAGGCGACCGGGGAGATCGTCAACCGCAGCGGGCCGGGCAACTTCGAGGGCTACTACGGCAATCCCGAGGCCGAGCACGAGCGCACCCGGGAGGGCTGGTACTGGACCGGCGACCTGGCCTACCGCGACGGCGACGGCTGGTTCTACTTCGCCGGCCGGCGCGGCGACTGGCTCAGGGTGGACTCGGAGAACTTCGCCGCCGGCCCGGTCGAGGCGCGTCCTCGTCGCGCTACCCGACATCCCGGTGGTCGCCGTCTACGCCGTCCCGACGCCGCGGTCCGGCGACCAGGTCATGGCGGCAGTCGAGCTGGCCCCCGGCCGGGTGTTCGACCCCGCCGGCTTCGCCACCTGGCTGGAGCGACAACCCGACCTGGGCACGAAGTGGGCGCCCCGGTACGTGCGGGTGTCGCCGTCACTCCCCCAGACCGCCACCGGCAAAGTGACCAAGGTCGACCTGAAAGACAGGGCTGGCGGTGCGCGGACCCGGTGTTCTGGCGCCCGGGCAAGTCGGGTCCCTACCGGGGACTGACCGACGGTGACCGGGCCGACCTGGATGCCCAGATGGCCGAGCACGGTCGCGACGGGCTGCTCAGCCGGTGATCCGGCGATCCGCCCCGGGCAGCTGAGCGGGCGGCGATAGTCTTCCTGCGCCGGCAGTTGCCGGTACGCCGAGGAGGGCCGGTGGACGACACGACCAAGGCTGCGGGGGCGGGTGGCGCACCGGAGGCCCCGACCGCCGTGACCCCGGCCGCCGGTGGGTCACCGGCTCCCGGTTCCAGCGGAGGGACACCCCCGGGGGCACCCCGGCTGCCGGAGGAAGTGGCGGCGACCCCGGCACCGCCCTGGTCACCACCCGCCCCCCGGGGCCCAGCGGGAGCGACGGCGCACGAGACGGCACAGACCGCTCCAAGTGGCTGCTCTGGGCGGCGGTGGCGGCGATCGTCCTCGGGCTGGCGGGGGTGGGCCTCGGGGCGGCCGCCCTGGTCACCATGCCGGCCAAGACGTCGGGCCCTCCGGGACCCACCGGGGCCACCGGGGCCACCGGGCCGGCCGGCCCCGCCGGGCCGGTCGGCGCCACGGGCCACGCCGGGCCGGCCGGGTCGCCGGGCCCCCGGGGACCCCAGGGCAACGTGTCGGCGACCACCGTCACCTACACGACGCCGCCGCTGGCCACGCCGCCCAACGCCCCGCTCGGCACCGTGCTGGTGGCGACGACCGAGTGCCCGGCCGGCAAGATCATGCTGAGCGGGCGGGCAGGTCGATCGGGACCGGCTCGGCCGACCGCCAGGTGGAGCTGCGCTCGTCGTACCCGTTGACCGACCGCTCGTGGCGAACCATCGCCATGGTGACCTCCGACCTGACCGGGGGGTCGACGATGGAGCTCAAGCCGTTCGTGATCTGCGGGGTCCCGGCCGCCCCCTAGCCCGGCCCGAGCGGGCCGCCCGAGCCCGCTGGCGGTCCGCTCAGTCGAGCACGCTCGACGCCACCTGCTCCTCCAACAGGCGCGTGTCGCTCCACGCCAGCTGGGCGGCCTTGGCCCGGCGGAAGTAGAGCTGGATGTCGTAGTCGAGCGTGAAGCCGACGCCGCCGAAGACCTGCTGGGCCATCGCGGTGACGTCGCGGAAGGTCTTGCAGGCGAACAGCTTGGCCATCGGCGCGAGCCGGTCGACGGGCTGACCCGTTGGCGCGCGCCCAGGCCGCCTCGTGGACCAGCGTCTCGGCGCCGTCGACCGCGGTCACGGCGTCGGCCAGGTAGTGGGCGATCGCCTGGAACGCGCCGAGCGGCTTGTCGAACTGGTGGCGGTCCTTGGCGTACTGCACGGTGATCTCGAGCGCGTAGCGGGCGCCGCCGACGGCCTGGGCGGCCGAGCAGGATCGAGCGCCGTCGAGCATCCGTCGTCCCAGGTCGCCCAGCCCGTGCCGGCGGCGCCGATGCGGTCGGCGGCTCGCGACCGCGCACGCCGTCGAACGTCACCTCGTACTGGGTGTCGGACGCGAGCGTGAACTGCTGGCTGCAGCGAGACGCCCGGCCGCGCGCGGGTCGACGAGGAAGAGGTCGAGTCGTCGGCGCCGTCGCCGGTGCGGGCGAGCACGACCAGCGGTCCGCCGCCGCGGCGAACGGCACGTGGCGCTTGACGCCCGTCGAGCGCGGAAGCCGTCGCCGTCGGCGCGTCGGCCCGCGCCTGCACGCCCGCGGGCCGAGAACCCGTTCTCGGGCTCGAGCCACGCCGGCGTGACGATCGCCTCGCCCGAGGCGATGCGGCGGCAGCCACGCTCCTTCTGCTCGTCGGTCCCCGGCCGCGACCAGGACGCCCGCCGCACATGACCGCGCTCACGAAGTGGGGCGACGGCGCCAGCGCCCGGCCCGAGCTCCTCGTAGAGCGACCACGCCCTCGAGCAGCGTCATGCCCGAGCCGCCGTACTCCTCGGGCAGCAGCAGCCCGATCAGGTCGAGCTCGCCCAGCTGCTTCCACAGCTCGGCCGGGTAGCCGACCGGGTCGTCCTCCATCTCGCGCACGACCGTCGAGGGGGCAGTGCCGCGCGCAGCACGCCGCGCACCGTCTGCGCGCAGCATCTCCTGCTCGGCGATTGAAGTCGAGATCCAGCACGGTCAGACTCCTCCGGTTCGGGTTGGACAGGGCTTACGGTCGCCACTGGTCGCCGCGGCGGGCCCAGGGGTTGTCGTCGGCGGTCGGCGGCAGGGCGACGCGCGCCGTGCAGTCGTCTTGGCGTCGCCGTCGACGGCCAGGCGTCACCGCGCACCGTCGACCCAGCCGCAGCCGGCGTCGTCGATCTCGATCGACTCGACCGTGCCGGAAGCACCATCGTGTCGCCCGGGAACACCGAGCCCTTCATGCGGAAGGTCACCCGGCCCAGCCGGCCGTGGGGCCCGGTCCAGTCGGTGAGGAAGCGCTCGAACCAGGCGGCCTGGTTCGGGCGTGTTCAAGAAGATGTCCTGGGTGCCGTTGCGGTTGACGGCGAAGTCGTAGTCGTGGTGCATCGGGCCGCCAGTCGCGGCTGGCCAGCGCGCCGAGCACGACCGTGGTCGCGCGTGACCTCGTAGGCGAGCTCGGGCAGCGCGTCGCCGACGTGCACGTCGCCGAGCAGTCGAGCGCGGTGGCGCGGTCGTGCGTCACTCGCCCCGCCGGTAGCCGAAGCCGGTGTACGACTCGACGCCGACCAGCTCGCCGTTCTGGTTGGGGTACACGACGTCGATGACCCAGAAGCGGCCGGTGCCGAGCTTGGTCGTCTTCTGGCTCGCTGACCGAGCGCAGGACCTGGTGGGTGCGCAGACGTCGCCCGGGCCGCACCGGCTCGTGGAACACGATGGTGTTGTCGGTCATCACCGCCTCGGGCAGGCCGAAGAGCGCCTTCAGGTCGAAGTGCACCTGCAGCGGCAGCGCCGCGCTCGGTCCGGCCCGGCGCCCAGTGGTGCGGACGGAACCAGACCGAGATCATCGTCGGCGGCGCGATCGGCCCGCCGGTGAGCTCGTCGGCCACGTCGTCGTCCCAGAACAGCGGGTTGCCGTTCTCGACCGAGGCGCAGCGACGTCCAGATGTAGCCGCGCTCGACGGGGAACTCCCCCACTTCGTCGTACTGCGCCTGCGCCGATCAGCGCCGCGACGTCCGCGGCGCGCGTCGACGATCGCTCGGCGGCGTCATGCCACCACCCCTTCGCGCGCAGCCGGCGCGATCCGGCTCGGCCGTCGACCCCGGCCTCCTCCAGCAGCGCGTCGGTGTCGGTGGCCGTCGCGGTCGGGCAGCGCGACCGGCCCGGTCGCGGGCGGTCCATGCCGGCCAGCACCGGGCCGACCTGCGCGAAGCGTCCCGCGGTCGGGTGGCGCGGCCTCGACGACGACGTGCCGCGGCCCGCGAACTGCGGCGTCGTCCGGCGACCTCGGCCACCGTCGAGCACCGGCGCCACGCAGGTGTCGGCGCCGGCCAGCCGCGTCGACCCACTCGTCGCGGTCCCGGGTGGCGAAGGCGGCCGCGAAGGCGGCCCGGATCGCCGTCCTGGGCCGCGTCGTCGAGCTGGCAGCGCAGCCACTCGGTCGCAGCCGAGCGCCGGCACAGGTTGGCGAAGAACTTGGGCTCGATGGCCCCGACCGCCAGCCACCGGCCGTCGCCGGCCCGGTAGGTGTCGTAACAGGCGTAGCGGCCGGTGAGGATGTCGTGCCCCGGCCCGGGCTCGCCGCCGGTGGCCAGGTGCTCGTCGACCTGCAGCGACATCAGCCACAGCACGCCGTCGGCCACCGACACGTCGAGGTAGGCGCCCTCGCCCGTCGACGGCCCGCCCGACCAGCGCGGCGATGATCGCCAGCGCCGGCCTGCATGCCGCCGGCGGCGGCGTCGGCGACGGTGGCGCCCGGGAGCGGCGGTCCGCCGTCGGCGCCGCGGCCCGGTCGATGGCCAGGAAGCCGCCGACGGCCAGGTAGTTGATGTCGTGGCCGGCCCACTGCGACGCGCGGGCCGGTCTGGCCGTAGCCGCTGGTCGAGCAGTAGACGATGCGCCGGGTTGACGCGCCCGCACGGCCGTCGTAGCCGATGCCCAGCCGGTCGACCACGCCGGGCCGGAAGCTCTCGACCACCACGTCGGCCGCGGCCGCCAGGCGCCAGGAAGGCGTCCGCGCCCGCGTCGGCCTTCAGGTCGAGCAGCACCCGCTCCATGCCCCGGTGCCCGCTGTAGGCGAAGAACGGCGGCACGATCGGCACGCCCGGCCGCGTCGGCGGACGGGCCCGACCTTGACCACGCGGGCGCCGTAGTCGGCCAGCAGGCGCGGCGGCCCGCGCCGCCGGGCCCGACCGTCGACAGGTCGAGAACGGTCGACCGCCGCTCGAGGGGGCCACGCCGGCACGGGGCGTCCGCCGAGCCGACGCGCCGATCAGAAGTTCTTGGGCAGGCCGAGCTTGCGCCGGGCGATGATGTTCTTCTGGATCTCCGAGGCGCCGCCGCCGATGGTGTCGATCACGGTGTAGCGGTAGGTCGACTCGGCGCGGCCGGCCATCGGGGCCGTCGTCCGTCTTCACCCGCAGCTGGCTACCCGGGCCGCCGATGTCCATCGACGGCGTCGGCCAGGCGCTTGGAGACTCGGTGGCGAACAGCTTGTACTCCGACGCCTCGGCGGTCGGCGGCGGCGCCCGCCCTTCGGCCGTCGTCGACGACGAACCTGCAGCCCCATCACCCGGGCCACCTCGGCCTGGGTGGCCAGCTGGGCGATGCGCTGGCGCACGACCGGGTCGTCCCTCAGCGGCTCGCCGTCGCGATCGTCGGTGCGCACGTAGTCGCACAGCACGTCGAGGCGCTGCTGCGATGGGCGAGAAGGTGAACATGGTGAAGCGCTCGAGGTCGAGCGCCTCGGAGATGTACTGGAAGCCGCTGGTTGACCTCGCCGACCACGTAGTCGTCGGGCACGAAGACGTCGTCGAGGAAGACCTCGTTGGTGCGCTCGTCGCCCATCGTCCAGATGCGCGTTGATGGTGATGCCGGGCTGGTCGAGCGGCACGAGGAACAGGGTGATGCCGCGGTGCTTGTTGTCGGGGTCGGTGCGGGCGCCGAGCCAGTACCACTCGGCGAAGTGGGCGGAGGTGGTCCAGGTCTTCTGGCCGTTGAGGATCCAGCCCGTCGCCGTCGCTTGCGTGGCCTTGAGCTGCATGGAGGCGGCGTCGGAGCCGGCGTTGGGCTCGGAGTAGCCGACGGCGAACTCGACCTCGTTGCGTAGGATCTTGGGCAGGAACTCCTCCTTCAGCTGCTCGTTGCCGTGGGGATCAGGGTCTTGCCGATGATGCCGACGCCCTTGCCGATCTGGGGGCCGCCCCGGCCGGCCAGCTGCTCGTTGAGCAGGTACTCGTAGACGCCCTCGCCCTCGCGAGCCGCCGTACTCCTTGGGCCAGGTCATGCCCAGCCAGCCCTTCTCGCCGAGCTCGGCCATGAAGGCCCGCCGCTTCGGGCGTGTCGACGATCTGGGCCATGTTCTCCCGGGTCACGTCGAAGACGTCGGGGTCGTCGTTGGTCGTCGAGGAAGGCCTCCACCTCCTTGGCGAACGCCTGCTGCTCCGGGCGAGAACTCGAAGTCCATGGCGTGCGCTCCTGCGGGCTCGGCGAGGCGGCGCCGGGATCACCTGACTACCCGTCAGATTCCGCCGGCCATCATACGCTGGCGGCGCCACCGGCGGGCGAGTGGGGACGAGCGCTGCGCAACAGGACAGCCGGGTCACGCGCCCGGATCTCACCAGGTGTCGACGCACGGGCGCTTCTCGCCGGCCGAGGGCGGCGGCGGGGCGGCGGCGCAGGCACGCAGGACCGGGCGGTGCGCGGGTGTCGGCCGGGTCGATGACGTCGTCGATCTCGAAGTGGGTGGCCGCGTTGAGGGCCTTGCCGTGCGGTAGGCCCGCGCCACCATGGCGTCGAAGGCGGCCTGCGCGCTCGTCGGGGTCCTCGGCCTCGAGCTCCTTGCGGAAGCCGAGCCGGACCGCGCCCTCCAGCCCCATGCCGCCGATCTCGCCCGTCGGCCAGGCCACGGTAGGGCCGGCGCCCGGAAGCTGCCGCCCGGCCATGGCCTGGGCCCCGAGCCCGTAGCCCTTGCGCAGGACCACGGTGACGAACGGGACGCGTGAGGCTGGCGCCGGACCACGAACATGCCGGCGAAGTGGCGGACCTGGGCGGTCCGCTCCGCCTCGGGGCCGACCATGAACCCGGGGTGTCGCAGAGGAACACACCGGCAGGTCGAAGGCGTCGCACAGCTGCATGAAGCGGGCCGCCTTGTCGGCCCCGTCGGCGTCGATGGCGCCCGCCCAGGTGCGCCGGGTTGTTGGCGACCACGCCGACCGGGCCGGCCCTCGATGCGGGCCAGGGCGGTGACGATCCCGGGGCCGAACCCGGCCCGCAGCTCGAGCACCGAGCCCGTCGTCGGCCAGGCCGGTCACCGCCTTGCGGACGTCGTAGACCCGCCGCCGGTCCTCGGGGACGCAGTCCGGCGCAGGACCCGCTGGTCGGCGCCGTCCAGCTCGGGCGCCGGACCCTGGAAGTAGGACAGGTACTGCCTGGCCGTGGCCACCGCCTCGGCCTCGTCGGCGACCAGCACGTCGATCACGCCGTTGGCGACCTGGACCGCCGACCGGCCCGACCTCGTCGGGGTCGGACCCGCCCAGGCCGCCGCCCTCGATCATGGCCGGGCCGGCCATGCCGATGCTGGCGTCCGCGGTGGCGATGATCACGTCGCAGCAGCCGAGCAGGGCGGCGTTGCCGGCGAAGCAGCGGCCCGAGACCACGCCGACCAGCGGCACCAGCCCGCTCAGCCGGCCGAACAGGGCGAAGGCCATCGCGTCGAGCCCGGACACCGCGGCGCCGTCGGTGTCGCCCGGCCGCCCGCCGCCGCCCTCGGCGAAGAGGACCACGGGCAGCCGGAGGCGCTCGGCCAGCTCGAACAGGCGGTCCTTCTTGCGGTGGTTCATCTGGCCCTGGGTGCCGGCCAGCACCGTGTAGTCGTAGGACGAGCACGGCGCAGCGGGCGCGCCTCGTCGGATCGAAGAGGTCGCCGTTGACCCGGCCGATGCCGCCGATGAGGCCGTCGGCCGGGGTGCTGGGCGATCAGGTCCTCCAGCGGGCGGCGGTGCCCGCTGGGCGGCGACGGCCAGCGCGCCGTACTCGACGAAGGTGCCCGGGTCGCACAGGTCGTCGAGGTTCTCCCGGGCCGTGCGGTGGCCGTGGCTGTGGCGGCGGGCCACCGCCTCGGGGCGGGCCTCGTCGCGCAGGAGCGCCTGACGCCGCTCGAGTTCGGCCAGCTCCGGACGGGTCGGCGGTGAGGACGATGGCGTGGCCCGTTCGCCCCGGTCGCCCGGGCTGCTCCCCTGCCCGGGGCTCCCGGGAGCCGATGCCCCCGACGCCGCCTCGGCGATGACGACGAGCGGGTCGTCCTTGTCGACGTTGTCGCCGACGCCGACGCTCACCGAGCGCACCGTTCCGGCCCGGTCGGCCACCACCGGATGCTCCATCTTCATGGACTCGAGGACCACCAGGCGGTCGCCGACGCCGACCAGGTCTCCCGGCGCCACCGCCACCGCTGCCACCGTTCCCTGCAGCGGGGAGCGGCTGGTGACGTCGGCCATCGGCTGACGATACAAGGGCCGGGCTGCGCCGGCGGGCGACCGGACCGGAACGTCCGACGGCGGCGGCCGGTCGGTGCCGGCCCGGTCGGCCCCGAGCTGACGCCCCGTCAGAACGGAGGGACGGTCGGGGTACCATCGGGAGCATGCCGCGGGATCACCAGTGCCGCTGGCTATGTGCCGTTCCGGCGCCTCGACCGGACCCAGATCGGGGACTTCCTGGGCACCGGCGGGGGCCGGGGCACCCGGTCGGTCGCCTCGCACGACGAGGACACGACGACAATGGGCGCCGAGGCGGCCCGGCTGGCCCTGCGGGCGGCGCCGGCGGCGGCCCCCGACGCCCTGTGGTTCGCCACCTCCACCCCGGCGTACCACGACAAGACCAACGCCACCGCCATCCACGCCGCGCTCCGCCAGGAGCGCCGGATCCCGGCCTACGACTTCGGCGGTGCGCTGCGCTCGGGGGTGGGCGCCCTGCAGGCGGCGCTGGCCGGGTCGGGCACGGTCCTGGTGGTCTCGGCCGATCGTCGCGACGGGCTGCCGGGGAGCGCCGACGAGGCGGGGGGCGGCGACGCCGGCGCCGCCCTCCTGGTCGGCGATGCCGACGGGGGGCGCCCGTTGCTGGCCGAGCACGTGGCCGGCGCACAACGACCGACGAGTTCGTCGACCGCTGGCGCGCGCCGGGCGAGGCGCGGGCGCAAGTTGTGGGAGGAGCGCTTCGGGGAGAACCGCTACGTCGCCCTGGGTGCCGAGGCGTGGGCCGACGCGCTGGAGCAGGGCGGGGTCGGCGCCGAGTCCGTCGACCGGGTGGTGGTGACCGGGCATGCACGCCCGGGCCGACCAAGGTCCTCGCCGGGAGGCTCGGGGCTCGCCGAGGGGGCGCTGGCCGACGACCTGGCCGCGACGGTGGGGCGCCCGGGGGCCGCCCACCCGGCACTGATGCTGACCTCAATGTTGGAGGAGGAGGCGGCGCTGGCGCCGGCGGGCGGTCGGCTGGTGGTGGTGATCCACCTGGCCGACGGGGCCGACGTGATCCTGCTGCGCACCACGGCGGCGCTCGGCCAGTGGCGACCGGCGGGCGCCGGTGGCGGCGCAGGTCGGCGCGCGGCGCGACCCTCCCTACGCCAAGTTCCTGGCCTGGCGGGGCATGCTCCAGCTCGGAGCCGCCCCGCCGCCCCGAGCCCTCGCGGGTGTCGTCGAGCGCGGCCTGGCGGAGCGAGGACTGGAAGTTCGGGTTCGTCGGGTCGAAGGACCGTCGCAGCGGCGCCCTGCACATGCCGCCGGCGCGGGTGTCGATGCAGGGCGGGGCCGTCGACGACATGGACCCGGTGCCGATGGCCGACGCCGCCGGGACCATCGTCACCTTCACCGTCGACCGGATGGCGTACTCGCCGAGCCCGCCCGTCGTGTTCGCCATCGTGGACTTCGACGGCGGCGGCCGGTTCCCGGTCGAGCTCACCGACGTCGACGCCGACCAGGTGGCCATCGGCGATCGGGTGGAGATGACCTTCCGACGCCTGTTCACCGCCGACGGCATACACGACTACTTCTGGAAAGCGCGCCCGCTCGCGCGGGCCGCCGGACGAGGGGCTACTGATGGGATCACACGGGATCCGGGATCGCGGTGGCCATCGTGGGGATGGGCTGTACCAGGTTCGCCGAGCAGTGGGACAAGGGACTCGACGACCTGATCGTCGACGCCGCCGGGGAGACCTTCGCCTCGGCCGGCATCACCAAGGACGACGTCGACGCCTACTGGTTCGGCACCGCCCAGAGCGGCATGAGCGGGATCACCCTGGCACGGCCGCTGCAGCTCCAGAGCAAGCCGGTCACCCGGGTCGAGAACTACTGCGCCACCGGTTCCGAGGCGCTCCGGGCGGCCGCCTACGCCGTGGCCTCGGGGGCCTACGACGTGGCCATGGCGGTCGGCGCCGAGAAGGTCAAGGACTGTGGCTACCAGGGACTCAACGCCAACAATCCGCCCAACGACGGGACCGGCCCGCACGCTGACAGCGGCCGCCATGTTCTCGATGGTGGCCCCGGCCTACGGGGCCAAGTACGGCGTCGACGACGAGCAGATGGCCGACGTCCTGGCCCGATCTCGGCCAAGAACCACTACAACGGCGCCCGCAACCCGCGGGCCCAGTTCCGCCGGGAGGTGACCAAGGAGGCGATCCTGGCGTCGCCCCGGGTGGCCGGATCGCTCGGCGTGTTCGACTGCGCCGGAGTGGCCGACGGCGCCGCGGCCGCCATGGTGGTGCGGGCCGAGGACGCCCACCGCTACACCGACAGTCCGCTCTACATCAAGGCGCTGTCCTTCGCCGCCGGCAGCGGCTCGGGCCTCATCGATCCGGCCTACGACTACACGCACTTCCCCGAGTGCGCCGCCGCCGCCGCCGATGCCTACGCCCAGGCGGGTATCACCGACCCGCTCGCAGCTGGCGATGGCCGAGGTCCACGACTGCTTCACCCCGACCGAGCTGGTGCTCATGGAGGATCTCGGGTTCGCCGAGCGGGGCACCGCATGGAAGGAGGTGCTGGCCGGCACGTTCGACCTCGACGGCGACGCTGCCGGTCAACCCCGACGGCGGCCTGAAGAGCTTCGGCCATCCGGTCGGCGCCTCGGGGCTGCGCATGATGTTCGAGTGCTGGCTGCAGCTGCGCGGGGAGGCCCGCCCGAGCGCCAGATCGCACACCGAGCCGCAGCCTGGCGCTGACCCACAACCTCGGCGGCTATCCCGGCGAGATGGTGTCAGCTTCGTCTCGGTCGTGGGCACCGAGCTCGGCTGACCGCCGGTACCGGTCGATGAGCGGGCGGCTCGCCTTCCCCGAGGGGTTCGTCTGGGGCGCGGCCACCGCCGCCCACCAGATTGAGGGGGGCAACGTCAACAACGACTGGTGGGCCTTCGAGCACGCCCCCGTCTCGGGTGCGTCGAGTCCTCGGGCGACGCCTGCGACTCGTGGCACCGCTGGCCCGAGGACGTCGCCCTGGTGGCCGGGCTCGGCCTCGGGGCCTACCGGTTCTCCTGGAGTGGAGCCGGATCGAGCCGGCCGAGGGCGAGTTCTCGCTCGCCGCCCTCGACCACTACCGGCGCATGTGCGCCGCCTGCCTCGAGCGCGGCGTCTCGCCGGTGGTGACCTTCCACCACTTCACCACGCCCGCGCTGGCTGGCCGAGCGGGGCGGCTGGGAGTCGCCCGACGCCCCCGAGCGCTTCGCCCGCTTCGTCGAGCGGGCGACCGCCCACCTCGGCGACCTGATCGGCTGGGCCTGCACCATCAACGAGCCCAACGTGGTCGCCGTCATGGGGTACACGCTGGGCAAGTACCCGCCGGGCGTGACCGGATGACTTCGGCCGCCACCTGGCGGTCAACGAGGCCATGGTCGCGGGCCCACCGCCTCGCCGTCGACGCCCTGCGCTCCGGGCCCGGGCGGTTCCCGGTCGGGCTCACCCTGTCGATGGACGAGCTCGTCGGCCGGGGAGGGCGGCGAGGCGGTCCGCGACGCCGCCGAGGAGATCCTTGAGGACACCTTCCTCGACGCCACCGGCGGGCGACGACTTCGTCGGGGTGCAGTGCTACACGCGGATCGCGCTTCGGCGCCCGAGGGCCCGGCTCGAACGACCCGACCGGGGACCCGGCTCACCCAGATGGGCTACGAGTACTGGCCCCGGCGTGGTCGAGCACACCGTGCGCCGGGCGGCCGCGATGACCGGCCTGCCGGTGGTGGTCACCGAGAACGGCCTCGGCCACCGATGACGACGCCGAGCGGATCGAGTTCCTCGGCGAGGCGCTGCAGGGCCTGCACCGCTGCCTCGCCGATGGGATCGACGTGCGGGGCTACTTCGTCTGGAGCCTGCTCGACAACTTCGAGTGGAACAGCGGCTACGGCCCGACACTCGGGCTCTGTGCCGTCGACCGGCACACCTTCGAGCGGACGCCCAAGCCCAGTGCCCACTGGTACGGGTGGGTCGCCCGGAGCAACTCGCTGCCGGTCACCCCCTGACCGGTCGGCCGGGGAGGTCAGACGACCGACTCGAGCGGCTCGAACGGGAGGCCGTGGGCCTCGGCCACCGGCTCGTAGACCACCGATCCCTCGACCACGTTCACCCCGTCGGCCAGGGCCGGGTCTCGGCCGCACGGCGTCGCGCCAGCCGTGCTCGGCGATCTCGAGCACGTAGGGCAGCGTGGCGTTGACCAGGGCATGGGTGGACGTGTGGGGAACGGCGCCCGGCATGTTGGCCACGCAGTAGAAGACCGAGCCGTTGACCTCGAAGGTCGGGTCGCGAGTGGGTGGTGGGCCGGGTCGACTCGAAGCAGCCGCCCTGGTCGACCGAGATGTCGACCAGCACCGAGCCCTCGCGCATCCGGGCCACCAGGTCGTCGGAGACCAGCTTGGGCGCCTTGGCCCCCACCACCAGCACGGCCCCGATGACGATGTCGGCGTCGACGCAGGTCTCCTCGATGGCGTGGGTGCTCGAGGCCACCGTCTCGAGGGCGCCCCGGAAGTGGTGGTCCACCTGGCGCAGCCGCTCGAGGTTGCGGTCGAGGATGTAGACGTCGGAGTGCATGCCGACCGCCAGGGTGGCCGCGGCCATCCCGGCCACCCCGGCGCCGAGGATGACCACCTTGGCGCACGCGGACGCCGGGGACACCGCAGACGAGCACGCCCCGGCCGCCACCCGGGCGCATGAGGTGGTGGGCGCCCATCAGCGGGGCCATCCGGCCGGCCACCTCGCTCATCGGGGTGAGCAGGGGGAGCGAGTTGTCGGGCAGGCGGACCGTCTCGTAGGCGATGGCGGTGTTGCCGGCGGCGAGCAGGGCGTCGGTGCAGGGCCGGCGAGGCGGCCAGGTGGAGGTAGGTGAACAGCACCTGGTCCCGGCGGAGCCCGAGCCGCGGGTACTCCTCGGGCACCGGCTCCTTCACCCCGAGGATCATGTCGGAGCCGCGCCCAGACCTCGTCGGGGTCGTCCACGATGGTCGGCCCCGGTGGCGAGGAACTCGTCGTCGGGGATGGACGAGCCGACCCCGGCGCCCCGCTCGAGAGGACCGCGTGGCCGGCCGAGGTGAGCTCGCGCACGCCGGCCGGCGTGATGGCCACCCGGTACTCGTCGTCCTTCACCTCTTTGGGCACGCCGACGATCATCGGTGCGCTCCATCACTCGCTCGATCTCGTGTAGGCCACCGGCTGGCTGCTTGAAGAAGTCGCCCTTGGTGGCGAGCCGGGCCACGATCACCAGCGGGATGCCGAGGCCGAAGGTGATCGAGCACCGGGGCCGAGGCGACCCAGACCCGCCTGCTCTGATGCACCTGGTAGCCCACCCACAGCAGGAACAGCCCGCCGACAGCGGGAGCAGGACGCCGGTGACGAAGAAGCTCGGCCGTCTGGAAGGCCACCTTGCGGAAGGCCCAGGCGCAGGCGATGCCGGTCACGCCGTAGTAGAAGGCGATCAGGACGCCGATGTTGTCGATCAGGTTGCCGAAGACGTTGCTCACCGAGGACGAGCCGGTGGTGAGCAGGATGCCGACCAGCGAGATGCAGGCCAGCACCACGGTGCCCGACGAGCCGGGGTGCGGAACTTGCCGCTGGATGGTGGCGAAGACCTCGGGGAAGACCCGGTCCCGGGCCATCGACAACGTGATGCGGGCCGACGGGCAGCAGGGTGGTCTGGGTGGTGCCCACCGTCGAGGAGAGCACGGCGATGATCATGACGTAGCCGACCCACTGGCCGCCCACCTGGTCGGCGAAGTAGAAGAGCACGTTGGTGCCCTGGCCGACGAGCTGCTTGGCCGGCAGCAGCATCTGGGCGGCGATGATGTTGAGCAGGAAGACGACGAGCAGGAGGAACATGGCAGATGATGCCGGCCTGGCCCGGGCGTCTTGCTGGCGTTCTTCGACTCCTCGTTGAGGTTGGCCGCCGTGTCCCAGCCCCAGAAGAAGAACACGCCGAGCACGACGCCGGCGGCGAGGCCGCCGATAGCCGTGGATGGTGAAGGGGTTCAGCCACGACCAGTGGAAGCCCCGTGGAGCCGGCCGGGTGGCTGCACCACCACCTTCACGATGCCCCCAGACGGAGATCCCGATCACGGCCACGTACTCGATGATGACCATGCACCCACTGGAAGTTGGTCGTCCAGCGGATGCCGTAGACGCAGATGAAGGTGATGAGGGCCAGCCAGGCCGCGCCGACGACGGCGGCCAGCCACTTGCCGACGGCGCGTGCTGGCGCTGATCCACCCGACCGAGTTCATGAAGGCCAGCGTGTTGGTGCCGGCCAGGACCGGGGCCGACACGCAGAAGAGGACGCTGGCGGCCAGCTGGACCCAGCCGTTGAACCAACCGACGCGTCGGGTGCACGAGCTTCGACAGCCAGCTGTAGGAGGCGCCGCAGTCGGGTCCTCGCCGGTTGAGGTGGAAGTAGGCGACGGCGATGAAGAGCACCGGGACGAAGCTCACGATGATCACCGCCGGGCCGGCGTAGGCCACGCCGACGGCGGCGAACAGGAGGCTGATGGTGGCGGCCAGGCTGTAGGCCGGAGCCACCGAGGACACGGCGACCGCCGTCGAGTCGAACAGGTTCAGCGTGTCGGCCCGGAGGGTCGCCGTCGCCTCGCGTCCGGCACCGGGGCCCCGAACGGCCCGGGCACCTCGGCCCGCCACGTCGGCGGTCCATGCGTCGTCGACGTCGGGTCCGTCGTCCGATGCGTGCGCCTCGTGGTGGCCGGTGGCGCGTCGGCTCCGTCGCTGGCGCGGATCCGGCGCAGCTGGTCGGACGCGGACCGGGCCCCGCGGCCTGCCGGTCAGGTGCCGATGTAGCTCATGACGTGCTTGATGCGGGTGTAGTCCTCGAAGCCGTACGACCGAGAGGTCCTTGCCGTAGCCCGAGTGCTTGAAGCCGCCGTGGGGCATCTCGGCCACGATCGGGATGTGGGTGTTGATCCACACGCACCCGAAGTCGAGTCCCTTGGCCATGCGCATGGCCCGGCCGTGGTCGCGCGTCCACACGCTGGAGGCCAGGCCGTACTGCACCCCGTTGGCCCAGGCCAGGGCCTGCGTCCTCGTCGGTCGAACCGCTGGACGGTGATGGCCGGGCCGAACAGCTCCTCTTGGATCATCTCGTCGTCCTGGCTCGAGGCCGGCGATGACCGTCGGGGCGAAGCAGTAGCCCCGGTCGCCGACCGGCGTGCCGCCGGTCACCACCTCGGCGTGGGCCGGGGCGCGCTCGAGGAAGCCGCTGAGCCGGTCGAGCTGGGCGGCGCTGTTGAGCGGGCCGAAGTCGGCGTCGTCGACGTCGAGGCCCCCGACCGTCTGTGACCGGGCCTGCTCGACCAGCGGCGGCCACGAAGTCGTCGTGGACCCGCGGGCCGGCCAGCACCCGGGTGGCGGCCGTGCAGTCCTGGCCGGCGTTGAAGTACGCCGGCCACGGCGATGCCCTCGGCCGCCGCGGCGACGTCGGCGTCGTCGAAGACGATCACCGGCGCCTTGCCCCCGAGCTCGAGGTGGACCCGCTTCACGTCGGCGGCGGCCGACGCGGCCACCTCCATGCCGGCCCGGACGCTGCCGGTGATCGAGACCATGGCCGGCGTCGGGTGCTCGACCAGCAGCGCGGCCGGTGTCGCGGTCCCCGCAGACCACGTTGAAGACGCCCGGCGGGCAGGTGCTCGGCACATGATCTCGGCCATCAGCAGCGTGCGAGGCCGGGGTGGTGTCCGACGGCTTGAGCACCATGGTGTTGCCGGCGGCGATGGCCGGCGCCCACTTCCACACGGCCATCATCAGCGGGTAGTTCCACGGCGTGACCGCCGCGCAGACCCCGATGGGCTCCCGCCGGATGAACGAGGTGTGGTCCGGCCATGTACTCGCCGGCCGACTTGCCCTCGAGCTGGCGGGCGGCGCCGGCGAAGAACCGGATCTGGTCGACCAGTCGGAGGGATCTCCTCGGCCATGGTGAGCGCCACCGGCTTGCCCGTGTTCGCCGCACTCGGCCGCGCACCAGATCGTCGGCCCGGGCCTCGAGGGCGTCGGCGATGCGGAACAGGGCGAGGCTGCGCTCGGAGGGGGTGGCTCCGCGCCACTCGGGGAAGGCGCCGGCCGCCGCGGCGACATGGCCGCGGTCGACGTCCGTCGCCCCCGAGACCGGCGCGTCGAGGTAGCGCCTCACCGGTGCTCGGGTCGATAAACCTGCGAGGTCCGGCGCCGTCCGGCGCTGTCGACGTACTCGCCCGCCGATGAAGTTCGGCAAGCTGTCGCAGCGTGGCTCCTGCCCGATCCGGTTGCGGCCTCCCTCCTCGGTGTACCGGTCCGCGGGCGCCCATCGGTCCCGGACCGACTCCTCGAGCTGTCCGCAGGACCACAGCGGCCTGCCGATCAAGCGATTACCGACAAGATTCTCTTCTCGACACCGTTTTCGCCTCTGACTACGAGTAGTCGATGTGAATGAATTCGGCATTCGCGCGGAAGCTGCTATCACGGCGGAGCGGACGCGCGGCGCACGTGGCCCGTCGGAGTCCGGCGCAGAGGCCGTCGAGCCGGCGGGCCGCCGGGCGCCGGGACGGCGACGCTGCGCCGGCCCAGTCGCGCCCGGTCGCCGGCGGCGTTGCCTCGATCCTCGACCAGGCGAACAGGGCCATCGTCGAGGAGCTCCAGCAGGACGGCCGGCGGCACCTACGGCGCCATCGCCGAGGCCGTCGGCCTGTCCGAGGCCGCCGTCCGCCAGCGGGTCCAGAAGATGCGCGAGGCCGGCATCATGCAGATCGTGGCCGTCACCGACCCGCTGCAGGTCGGGTTCCGCAGCCAGGCCATGGTCGGCATCCGGGCCGAGGGCGACTCCCGGGTCGTGGCCGAACGATCGTGGCCGCTCGGACGACATCGACTACGTGGTCATGTGCGCCGGCTCCTTCGACATCCTGGTGGAGTTGGTCATGCGAGGACGAGGACCGGCTGCTCGAACTGCTGAACGGCGTCGATCCGGTCAGATCCCCGGCGTGCGCGACACCGAGACTTCATGTACCTGAAGCTGGCCAAGCAGACCTACACCTGGGGGACCAGATGACCGATCATCGCACCGTCAGCGGCACCCTCCAAGGCGACTCGAGCCTGAGCGAACGGGCCCGTCGCACCTGTGGATGCACTTCACCCGGATGTGCCTACCGGCGACCACGAGATCCCGGTCATCGTGCGGGGCGAGGGGGCCTAGGTCTACGACCAGCACGGCAAGCGCTACCTCGACGGCCTGTCCGGCCTGTTCACCAGCCAGGTCGGCCACGGCCGGACCGAGCTGGCCGAGGCGGCGGCCCAGCAGGCCAGCGAGCTGGCCTACTTCCCGATCTGGAGCTACGCCCACCCGAGGGCGATCGAGCTGGCCGACCGGCTGGCCGAGCTGACGCCCGGGCGACTCAACCGCATCTTCTTCACCACCGGCGGGTCCGAGGCGGTCGAGTCGGCCTGGAAGCTGGCCCGGCAGTACTTCAGGGTCATCGGGCAGCCGACCCGCAACAAGGTGATCAGCCGCAACATCGCCTACCACGGGGCCACCATGGGCGCCCTCTCGATCACCGGCATGCCCGACATCAAGACGCCCGTTCGAGCCCCTGGTGCCCGGGTCGCCGCAAGGTGCCCAACACCAACTTCTACCGGGCCCCGTACTTCGCCGACGACCTCGAGGCCTTCGGGCGGTGGGCGGCCGACGACATCGAGCAGGCCATCCTGATGGAGGGGCCCGACACGGTGGCCGCCGTCTTCCTCGAGCCGGTGCAGAACGCCGGCGGCTGCTTCCCGCCGCCTCCGGGCTACTTCCAGCGGGTGCGCGGAGATCTGCGACCGCTACGGCGTGCTGCTCGTCTCCGACGAGGTGATCTGCGCCTTCGGGCGGCTCGGCGAGTGGTTCGGCGCCGAGCGCTACGACTACCAGCCCGACATCATCACCATGGCCAAGGGCCTGACCAGCGGCTACTCCCCGCTCGGGGCCATGGTCGCCAGCGACCGGCTGGTCGAGCCCTTCCTGCACGGCGAAGAGCTTCCTCCACGGCGTCACCTTCGCCGGCCACCCGGTCAGCTGCGCGGTGGCCCTGGCCAACATCGACGTCTTCGAGGGAGACGGCATCCTCGAGCCACGTGCGGCGGCACCGAGGGCGCCTTCCGGGCCGCCCTCGACGGGCTCTCCGACCTGCCCATCGTCGGCGACGTCCGGGGTGCCGGGCTACTTCTACGGGATCGAGCTGGTCAAGGACAAGGACACCCGGGAGACCTTCGACGACGACGAGTCCGAGCGGCTGCTCCGCGGCTTCCTGTCGGGCGCCCTGTACGAGGCCGGGCTCATCTGCCGGGCCGACGACCGGGGCGACCCGGTGGTCCAGCTGGCCCCGCCGCTCATCTGCGGCCAGGAGGAGTTCGAGCTGATGGCCGACGTCCTGCGGACGGTGCTGACCGAGGCGTGGAAGCAGCATCTGAGCTCCGCCCCGGCGGGTCGCCGAGCGCCCCCGAAGAGTACCGGGCGCTGTCGCTGTGGTGGGACGGGCTGCCGGGACCCTGTCACCTCGGCCGGCCCTCGCCCGGCGACCTCGACGTCGACGTGGCCATGGTCGGTGGCGGGCTTCACCGGGCTGTGGACGGCGCTACTACCTGGCCGAGGCCGATCCCGCGGCTGCGGGTCGCGGTGCGTCGAGCGCGAGGTGGCCGGCTTCGGCGCGTCGGGCCGCAACGGCGGCTGGTGCTCGGCGCTGTTCGCCGCCTCGGCCGCCCGCCTCGACCGCGAGCACGGCCCGGGCGCCGGCGCCGGCCATGCGCCTGGCCATGGAGGCAGACCGTCGACGAGGTCGGGTCGAGCGGCGGCGTCCGAGGGCATCGACTGCGGCTTCGCCAAGGGCGGGACGGTGGTGCTGGCCCGCAACGCCGGCCCAGGTGGCCGCGGGCCCGCGCACGAGGTGGCCGAGGCCCGGGCGCCTCGGCATCGAGCGAGGACGACCTCCGCTTGCTGTCGGCCGGCCGAGGCGCGCCGACGCGTGGCGGGGCCACGGCTCGCTCGGCGGCACCTACACCCCGCACTGCGCCGCCGTCGACCCGGCCCGACTGGTCCGGGGCCTGGCCGAGGCGGTCGAGCGCCGAGGGGTCACCATCTGTTCGAGCGGACCGAGGTCACGCCGATCCGGCCGGCGGGCGCCGGCGAGCGTCCGGCGGTGCGGACCCGGGGCGGACCCTGCGTGCCGACGTGGTGGTGCGGGCCACCGAGGGGTACACCCGACGCCTGCCCGGGCGAGGAGCGGACGCTGGTCCCCGTCTACTCGCTGATGATCGCCACCGAGCCGCTGCCCGACGACGTTCTGGGCGGAGGCCGGGCTGGCCCGGCGGGAGACCTTCGCCGACCACCGCCACCTGATCATCTACGGGCAGCGGACGGCCGACGGCCGGATGGCCTTCGGCGGCCGGGGCGCCCCGTACCACTTCGGCTCGGCCATCCGGCCCGACGTTCGACCGCGACCGGCCTCGGTGCACGAGGCCCTGCGGCGGACGCTGGTCGACCTGTTCCCCGCCCTCGGCCGGCGCCGCCATCACCCACCGTGGGGCGGGCCGCTCGGGATCGCCACGCGACTGGTTCTCCTCGGTCGGCCTCGACCGCCGACCGGCCTGGCCTGGGCCGGCGGCTACGTGGGCGACGGGGTGTCCACCACCAACCTGGCCGGGCGGACCCTGCGCGACCTGATCCTCGAGCGCGACACGCGAGCTCATCGCGCCTGCCCTGGGTCGGCCACCGGTCGACGCGGTGGGAGCCCGAGCCCTTGCGCTGGCTCGGGATCAACGCCGGGCTGTGGACCATGGCCGCGCCGACCGGGTCGAGCAGCGGGCGTCGAGGCCGTCGCGCATGGCCTCGCGGATGGGCCGGCTCCTCGGGCACTGAGGGCCCGCCGACCGGCCG
Organism: uncultured Alphaproteobacteria bacterium; assembly: GCA_963708585.1. Lineage (GTDB taxonomy): Bacteria > Pseudomonadota > Alphaproteobacteria > Acetobacterales > Acetobacteraceae > JAVVHH01. Next base: position 50,410 of record CAVPSW010000006.1, read on the forward strand.
CCCTGGCGAGCCCGGGCGGCGCAACGGCGCAGCGCCCGCCGCCACGGGCCGGAGCCGTGGCGGACGCCGTCGCCTACTCTCCGGTCATGCGGATCGACCCTCCCCTTCCCGCCGCCAGCTGCTGAGGGGCGGCCGGGGGCCGGGGCCGGGACCGCCGCCGCCCTGCCGGCCCCGGGACGGCGGGCACCGGGCCGGCGGGGGCCTCTTCGGCCGGCGGCGCTGCGGTACGGGCGCCGGGGCCTCGGCCCCGGCGGTGCGGTCCTCCCGCCGGGCGCCGGCCGCTCCCCGCACCTGCCGGCGGGCACCGACACGCTGCCCGAGATCGATCACATCGTCGTGCTGATGATGGAGAACCACTCCTTCGACGACCATCTCGGCATGCTCGGCCGGGGCGACGGCCTGACCCCGGGCCGCGGGGCGACCGGTCAACTACAACCCGGACCCTGCCGGCGGCTACGTCCGTTCGTTCCACAACCCCAACACCGTCGGCGTCCGCCGAACCACATCACGCCAGACGTGGGACGCCTCGCACCTCTGCTGGGACCGACGGGACGAACAGGGCTTCGTCGAGGGCCTGCGGCCCCGCAGCGATGGGCTACTGGACCGGGGACGATCTGCCCTTCTACTACTCGATGGCCCGGCAGCTTCCCGATCGGCGACCGCTACTTCTGCTCGGTGATGGCGCAGACCTATCCCAACCGGCGGTTCCTGATCGCCGGCACGGCGCTCGGCGACGTGCGCACCAACGCCTCGGGCATCTCCCCCACCGACGCCCCCAACGGGACCATCTTCGACCGGCTGGACCAGCACGGCATCAGCTGGAAGGACTACTTACCCCGACGTCCCGAGCTGCGCGCTCTTCCTGCCCGAGTACGAGCAGCAACATGGCCGACGGCAAGGTCGTGCAGTTCGAGCAGTTCCTCACCGATGCCGCCGCCGGCAAGCTGCCGGCCTTCTCGCTGGTCGACCCCTACACGCAACTACTCCGAGGAGAACGACGACATCTCGGTCGGCGAGGCGTACGCGGCGACCGGATCATCGACGCCGTGCTGCACTCGCCGGCGTGGGCGAAGACAGCGCTCGATCTGGACCTACGACGAGCACGGCGGCTGGTACGACCACGTGCCCCCGGCGCCCGCGGTCGCGTCCCGACGCCGTGCCGCCCGAGATCACGTGCCGCCCGACCAGCCCGGGGCCTACGACTTCACCGGCTTCCGGGTCCCCTGTGCCGTGGTCTCGCCATGGGCCAAGCGGGACCACGTGTCCCATGTCGTCTACGACCACACCTCCATCCTCAAGCTCGTCGAGACCAAGTGGAACCTGCCGGCACTGACCTACCGGGACGCCAACGCCCACAACATGCTCGACTTCTTCGACCTCTCGTCGAAGCGGCCGCCGTTCGCCGATCCCCCGACCCTGGCCCGACCGCTCAACCCGTTCGTCGGCCCGATGCCGGCGAGCTCGTCCTCGCCCGGCTTCCACCCGATCGCCCGGGCGGTGCCCGGTGCCGGGCCGCCGGCGGGCAGCCCACATCGCGTCGCCACCCAAGGATGCCGCCGCGCCTGCTGGCCTCCCACCAGCGCCGCGCCCTGGCGTGACCGGCAGGGCTGCTGCGTAGGCTGGGGGCGGTGCCGAACGACCGGGACGAGATCGCCGAGCTCATCTACACCTACGCCGAGCGCATCGACGCCGGCGATTTCAGCGGGGTGGCCGAACTGTTCGCCGTAAAAGTTCCCACGTTCACGCGAGTCGAAGGTCCTATCGACGGTATGACCCGGCCGTGACTCCTCCGATGCGGCGTCTCGTCCCGGCAATCGTCGCGACGGCGCTTCTCGCCACTCCGGCTACCGCCCACACCGGAACCCCGCTCATGCGGGTGGCCGAGGCGGCGGGCTACGCTTATGCGTGGTCAGCGTCCGCATCGGAGGTCACGCTCTCGCGTCCCGGCCTCACGGTCGTCCTTCGTCCCGGAACCCGCCGGTACGAAGTCAACGACCGCGTGGCGTACGCCAGCGAAGCCCCGTCTACGAGAACGGCGACATCGACGTTCCCGCCGACGTGGTCGCCGAGCTGCGTACGCTCGCCGGACGCAACCCGGATGCGCGTGCCATGGAGGGCGCGCGCACCGGAACCTGTCATCCGGCCCGCCGCGACGGCGAGCGGTACGCTCACCGTCAACGGCGCGGCCGGCGACAGGTCGCGAAGCGATCGTGATCGACGGGACGGCACCTGCTTCCGTGCCCGTGACCCTCACGCTCGTCGGCACGATCTCTCGCGACATCCCGGACGTGCTCGCTACAGCGGATCACCCTGGTGACCGACGGCACTACGTTCCATGCGACGCTCCCCGTCGCACCCGCGATGCCTCGCGGCAGCTTCGTCACCGTCACGGCGACGTCGCTGCCGGGCGTCGCCCCGGTGTCCGCGCAGCGTCGTCATCGGCGCTGCCGAACCCGGACATCGACTCGAAGTTCGACCATCTCCCCAAAGACCCGATCCACGCTGAAAACTCACGTGAGAAGGAGCTCCGCCGTGACCAACACGTTTCTCGACATGCTCAAGGATGACGAAGGCGCGACGCTCGTCGAGTACGGCCTCGTCGTTTCCCTGATCGCCGTTGCGGCGATCGTCGCCATCGACGACGCTCGGGCAGCAACGTCAGCGCGACGTTCACCAACATCGACGACGCTCAAGATCAACCCCGCCGGCTCGTAGATGACGGCGTTCGTCCCGGTCCTCGCCGCAGCCGCGGTCGTGGCTGCGGCGAGCGACGTCCGTACGCCGGCGAGTCCCGAACGCGCTGACCGGCGCGCTCGCGGTCGCCGGCGTCGCGGTCGTCGGGGTCGACGCGCGGACTCCCGGGCGTCGGGCGTCGCGCTCGCGATGCTCGCCGTCCTGCTCGCCGCCGGCACCGTCGCGTTCGCCCGCGGCTGGTTCGGCGGCGGCGACATCAAGCTGATCGCGGCAGGATGCTGCGGGCTCACCCCCGCCCTGGCCGTCGGACTTCCTGCTCTACACGGCGCTTGTGCGGCGGGACTGCTCTCGCTCTACGCGCTGGCGGCGTCGCACCGGATGGCGACGGCGCTCATCACTCGGCAGCTGCCGCAGACCGGCGAACGGCTCCCGTACGCCGTCGCCGTCGCCGGCGGCGCGCTCTTCTTGTGGGTGGCACTCCTATGTCCCGCGTTCTTGCTCGTCCGCTAGACACGCGCACGATCGCGCTCTCCGTCGCCGGGCTGCTGGCGGTCGGAACGGGCGTCCTGACGTACAACTACCTCGCGTCCGTCGGACACGCCAACGCGCCGGCGATCGCAGCGCACGATCCTCATCGCGTCGCGCGACGATCCCGGCGCACGCGACGATCACCGCCGACATGCTGCGCGCGCCGCGACGCGCCCCGCCGACGCGGTCGACCCCGACGCGCTCGTCGTCCCGGCGGCCGCGATCGGCTCGCAGGCCGTCAACGACATCCCCGCCGGCAGCGCGCTCACCGCGTCGAAGCTCGTTCGCGCGCGCGCCGGTCGGCCTGCCCGGAAAGCGTGCACGTCGGGATGCGCGCGGTCTCGATCGCGCTCGACCGCGTCAAAGGCGTCTCGGGCCTCATCCGCGCCGGCGACCGCGTCGACGTGATCGCCGCGACCGCGCCGCGCGCCGGACGAGCGCCGCAAGGCGCGTGACGATCATCCGCGGCGCGCTCGTGCTCTCGATGGGCACGATGACCGACGCCGACGTCCGCACGCCCGACGCCGGCGGCCGGCAGTCAGCAGTTCCCGACCGCGACCCTCGAGGTCGACGCCGCAAGCAAGCCGATCTGCTCACGCTCGCCGACGTCAACACGACGCTGCGCCTCGCGCTGCGCTCGCCGAAGGAGCCGATCCGCGCAGCCGGCCGGCCGAGAAGCTCGTTCTCGCGCGGGACGATCGGCGCCGCCGGCTCGCTCCGCACCGGCCGTCCAGCGTCGCCGCTGCCGAGCCGTCGCCTGCCGCGCGCGTCCGCGCCGCGCCCGCCGCGCCGCAGCCCGCGCCCGACGCCCGGCCGTCGCCGTGATCGACGGCGACCACGTCGTCGCCGCCGGCGCGGGCCGGCGATCCGATGAAGGGCGCGATCGTCGTCGTCGTCGGCGCCAAGGGCGGCGTCGGCGCGACCACCCTGTGCGTCGAGCTCGTCGCGCGTGCTGCGCGAGTCGAAGGCGTGCGGCCTCGTCGACGCCGACTTCAGCGGACGCCGCTGCGTCGCCGTGCTCACCGACACCGTGCGCGCGTTCGACGGCGGCCGCGTCGGCGGCAACATCGCGTCGGCGACGATCCTGAACGACGTCGCGGGCATCGAGTTCACCGCGTCGATCGACGGCGCGTTCACGCTGATGCCCGACCAGGTCGCCGGCATCCTCGGCGACCTGCGCGACACGACCGAGCTCGTCGTCGTCGACGCGCCGCAGCCGTTCGCCGCGGCGGTGCGGCCGTTCGTCGTCAACGCGGCGCACTTCATCGTCATCGTCGAGCCGACGCTGCTCGGCGTCACCAGCGCGCGCGCCGTGCAGACCGAGCTCGCGCGCTTCGGCATCCCCGCCTCGCGCGTCTACCTCGTGCTGAACCAGCGCGACGCGCGCGCCGCGGTGCGCCCCGACGAGGTCGAGCGCGCGCTCGGCGCGCGGCTGCTCGGCAACATTCCGCCGATCGGCGACCGCCGCTATCAGAAGGCGATCGAAGAGCTCGCGGCCGCGATCACGCGCGCTGCCGGTGCCCGACGACATCGAGCCGCTCAAGCCGTCGGCGAAGACGCCGCTCGGCGACCGCCGCGCCAGCAACCGCCGCCCGAAGGGCGACGCGCGAGCCGGAGGACGTCGCGTCCGGCGCCGCGAGCGACGCGCACATCGTCGCGACGGTCGAACGCACGGCGCGCGATCTGCTCAAGACCGAGATCCACGCCGCGCTCGCGCAGCGGCTCGACTTCGTCGCCGCGAGCGCCGGACACCGACGGCGCAGAAGATCGCCGAGCTGCGCGCGCAGATCGACGCGCATCGTCCGCGAGCTCCTCGCCGCGTACCCGCCGGTGTTCTCCGCCGAAGAGCTCGCGCGCATCCGTCAGGAGATCATCGACGAAGCGCTCGGCTCGGGCCGCTCGAGGACCTGCTCACGCAGCCCGACATCACCGAGATCATGGTCAACGGGCCGGGCCACGTCTTCGTCGAGCGCGGCGGCAAGATCGAAGCGACCGAACAAGCGGTTCGTCGACGACCAGCAGCTGCGCCTCGTCATCGAGCGCATCATCGCGCCGCTCGGCCGCCGCATCGACGAGTCGAGGCCGATGGTCGACGCGCGCCTGCCCGACGGCTCGCGCGTCAACGCGATCATCGAGCCGCTCGCGCTCGACGGCCCGACGCTGACGATCCGCCGCTTCGGCACGCAGCGCCTCGACGCCGACGACCTGGTCAACATCGGCGCGATCGACGCGCCGATGGTCGACTTCCTGCGCGCCGTGCGTCGAAGCGCGGCTCAACATCGTCATCTGCGGCGGCACCGGCTCGGGCAAGACGACGTTGCTCAACGTGCTCTCGTCGTTCATCCCCGAGGGCGAGCGCATCGTCACGATCGAGGACGCCGCCGAGCTGCAGCTCGACCAGCCGCACGTCGTGCGGCTCGAGGCGCGCCCGCCGAACCTGAAGGGCGCCGGCGAGATCCGCATCCGCGACCTGGTCCGCAACGCGCTGCGCATGCGGCCCGACCGCATCATCGTCGGCGAGTGCCGCGGCGCGCGAGGCGCTCGACATGCTGCAGGCGATGAACACCGGCCACGACGGCTCGCTGACGACGATCCACGCCAACAGCGCGCGCGACGCGATCTCGCGCATCGAGACGATGGTGCTGATGGCGGGCTTCGAGCTGCCGATCCGCGCGATCCGCGAGCAGATCGCCAGCGCGATCGACATCGTCGTCCAGATCTCGCGCATGCGCGACGGCAGCCGCAAGGTCGTCGGCATCAGCGAGATCGTCGGCATGGAAGGCGACGTCGTGACGATGCAGGAGATCGTCCGCTACCAGCAGCGCGGCCTCGACAAGAACAACAAGGTCGTCGGCGAGTTCGAGTTCACGGGCGTGCAGCCCGAGTGCCTGCGCCGCTTCGCCGAGTTCGGCGTCTCGTTCGACATGCGCTCGTTCAGCGAGATGGGCGGCGGACCGGCGCGCGAGCGCGGCGTCGCGCATGGTGAACGTTCTCCCGTTCGCGATCGTCCTCGGCGTCGTCGGCGCGATGGGGATCGTCGCTCGCGTCGTTCTGGCAGCGCATCACCGCGCCGCTGCGCCCGCACGTCGAGCAGTACCGGCTCGCGCTCGAACAGGCCGACGTCAAGATGCGCGGCGAGGAGATGCTGCTCGCGATCCTCGGCGCCGGCATCGGCTTGTGGGTGCTCGGTCCTGCTGTTCGCCCACCTCGAGCCCGCTGTGCGGCGCGGCCGCGTTTCCGATCTCGCCTCACGCTCGCCGCGTGCGGCACCGACGCGGTGATCGCGCACAAGCGCCGCAAGCGGCTTCGCGAAGTTCGCCGACCAGCTCGAGCTCGTGCTGCGCTTGATGGCGAGCGGCCTGCGCGCCGGCCTCGGTCTGCGCCAGGCGCTCGTGCTCGTGATGGACGAGCTCGACGATCCGGCGCGCACGGAGTTCATGCGCGTCCTCGGTCAGGCGAACATCGGCCAGAGCGTCTACGACGCGCTCGACAGCCTCGCGAAGCGCATGCCGAGCGACGAGTGCTCGATGATGGTGCGCGCGATCCGCGTGCAGTCGCAGACCGGCGGCAACCTCGCCAAGGTGCTCGAGCACCTCGCGCACACGATCAAGGAGCGCCGCCGCGTGTTCCGCAAGATGCGCGCGCTGACCGCGGAAGGCCGCATGACCGCGTGGGTCATCGCGCTGCTGCCGGTCGTCGTCGGCGTCATGATCGTCGGGCTCAACCCGACGATGCGCCACGCGCTGCTGTTCACCGGCATCGGCCACATCGTCATGGTGTTCGTCGTGCTGCTCGAAGGCGCGGGCATCCTGATGCTGCGCCGCATCATGCGGTTCGAGGTCTAGATGCTGCGTCGCGGTACTCGCGGCCGCGGTCTCGGCGGCGTTCCTCGGCTACCTCGGGTCTCGATGTTCGATGCACAAGCTCGCGCCGTCGAGCGCACCGTCGCGCAGCTCGACCGCGCGGGCATCGAAGCCGACCGCAAAGCGGAGCTCGGCGTGTTCGCGCGGTTCTTCGACGAGCGCGGCCGCACGAATCTCGAACGCCGGCTCATCCAGGCCGGCTGGTACAACCTCACGCCCGGGCCGCTTCATGATGCGCAGCATCGTCGCGTCGTTCTCCGGCCTCGTCGGCGGTCTGCTGGTGCCGCTCGTTCTGCACCGCCACGACAGCGTGGCTGTTCATCGTGCCCGGTGCTGCTGGCGCTCGCCGGCGCGATCGCGCCGAGCTCGATGCTCGACGGCGCGATCGCGCGAGCGCAAGAAGCGCATCCGCAACGCGCTGCCCGACTTCCTCGACCTCGTCTCGACGACGGTCGAGGCCGGCATCGCGCTCAACGGCGCGTTCGCCGCGGCCGTCGACGCGCGTGCGCGGTCCGTTCCGCGACGAGCTGCTCGCCGCGCTCTCCGACATCCGCGTCGGCCGCTCGCGCGCCGAAGCGCTCGCCGCGATGGCGGCCCGTGCCGACGTCACGGAGCTGACGACGACCGTCACCGCGATCGTGCAGGCCGAGAAGCTGGGCGGCGACATCGCCGGCATCCTCGACCAGCTCGCGCAGCGACGCGCGCGACCAGCGCATGACGCGCGCCGAGGAGCTGGCCGCGCAGCTGCCGGTCAAGATGACCTTCCCGATGGCGCTCTGCATGCTGCCCGCGCTGTTCGTGATGATCTTCGGCGCGGTCGCCGCGCAACTGATGCAACAAATGAGCCCGCACGTTCTCGCCGGAGCGCTGCTGTTCGCGTGCGCCGCGATCGCCGGGATCGTCGCCGCGGCGGCCTTCTGCGCGCGCATCGAGGCGCTACGACGACGGGCCGCAGCCCGGCACACCGCCGATCGTCGGCGCTCGTCGCCGGCGCCGCGCTGATCGGCGCAATCGCCGGCGCGCACGCCGGCCCGCACGCCGACATGGGCCGGCTCGGGTCTGGTCGCGATCGTGACCGCCGCCTTCGTCGGCGCGTGGTACTGCGACGTCGCGCGCGGCGTCGATTCCCGACGTGTTCTCGCTCGGTCCGCTTGCCGTCATCGGCGTCTTGCACGTTCGTGTGGCACGATCCGCGCATGCTCGTCTCGTCGATGATCGTCTTCGTGCCGTTCGCGCTCGCGGCGTACTTCTCGCGCGGCCGCGGGTATGGGCTGGGGCGACGTGAAACTCGCCGCCGTTGCGGGCGCGATGCTCGGCGCGTCGAACGCGCTGCTCGCGCTCGCGCTCGCCGCGTTCGCCGCCGCCGTCGGCGCGCGCTTGCAGCGCCGTCCCGCGCTCGCCGGCGCCGGCGGCGACGTCGCCGTCGTGCGTCCGATCGCGTTCGCGCCGCTACCTGATCGGCGCGGCCGCGCTGTTCACGGCGTTCGCCGCGCTATGACGATGTGGCTCGTGCGCAACGCGACGACCGGTCGCGTTCTGGCCTGGCGCGTCCGGCGCGCCGACAACTGGATCGACCGCACCGTCGGGTTCCTGCCGCGCACGTCGATCGCGCCCGAAGAAGGCCTCTGGTTCGAGCGCTGCCACGCCGTGCACACGATCGGCATGCGCACGCCGCTGGACGTCGTCTTCCTGGACAAAGAGCATCGCGTCGTCGAAAGTCGAGCCGAACGTCGCGCCGCACAAGCTCGTCGTCACCGCGCGCAACGCGCACACCGTGGCGGAGTTCGGCCCGGGTTTCGCGGCGACGAATCCTCTGAACGTCGGCGACAAACTGGAGATCGAGCCGGTCTCCTAGGTCTCGCGTCTGTGCGTAGTCGCGTGGTCGACGCGGGCGTCCTGGGGTGACGGTCGGGACGGAACGCGATCCGTGACGCTGCGGTGCGCCGCGCGGTCTCGCGTCGTCTTCAGTGCTACGCGTCCGAGCTCGGCGCGCTTCGGCGTATTGACTCCGATCACGAATTCGCGAGCACAGCACGACACGAGCGCCGTTCCACCGATCCGACTCGACATGTGACCGTCGAGGATCTATTGATGCCTGTGCGGAGCAGCGCTTCAGCAACTGCCAATGCGTCTTTCCATGAGACGATGCAGCTCTCTGAGGCCCTTCGCCGATGCGCGCTCGCGGAGCAGCGAATACTGCTCGTGCAGCATGGTGCGAGTACTAACGCGCTCGCGCGTGAGCGCCAGCCTCCTACGCGCGAGAGCGGGTCCGATGCTCGCGTGCGGGTATGACCGAAGTGTCGTGATTGGATGCCGACCAGGTGAATCAGCCGTCAGCACGAAGCCGATGGGCAAGCCTGCGATAGCCGGCCGGCCAGGATCGTGTTCCGGTCGGCACCGTGAAGCGAGCGCGGTCGAGTACACGACTTCCGCCAGAGTGCTGCACCGACCATCGTCCGGGGAGTGCGCTGCGTACCCGTTCGCGCCGAGGCGGCATCCGTCGCGCCGCCGACGCCCGGCGGCCGTTCCGATGACGAGGATCCGTGACGTCGCGGACGATGATCGGGCCCGGATCGCCAGATCGGCGTCCGAGCCCACCGATGCTTCGAGCACCTCTTCGGCGATCCCGATGGCACACCGTCACTGCCGGCGATCATGACAGCCTGAGATCGATCCGATGCGTACACCATTTCGAGCCGGCGAGCCACCACGCGACGCCGCCGCCGACTTCGAACCGACGATTACCGCGCAACTCCGCCGCCGATTACGAGAACGGAGTCCTCGACGCCGCTGCATGCCCCAGGCAACCTGCGACGACGACCGCTGCGCCGCGGCAACCTGCATGCGACCGTCGGCGGACGGAACGGGTTCGGCACTGCGCATCTGGCCCGCGGCTACGCGGCAGGCCACCGGGCGAGTCTAAGAGGTCAGCGGAATTACTTGACGGCGACGAGAGCCTCTTCGCTCGAACGCGCTGCCGCGCGGCGAGGTCGCGGTTCATCTCGACCGACATCGCGTGCAGCGCCGCGGGGATGTCGCCGTCGAGCAGCTCTTCGCTTCGCGAGCTTCGAGCGCGGCGCGGTCGTGCTCCGCCGCGGTGACGATGTCGCCGCGTTTGCCACGCCGCGTCGCGCGTCGCGCAGGTGCGCGCGCCGCGGCGGGCGTCGATCGACGAACAGGTCGAGGTTCAGCGCGATCTCGTCCGCCGAACGCGACGTAGTGCGCGAGGTCGGCGTAGCCGACGACCGCGGCGAGCGAACGGCGCATCGTGCTGCAGGCGGAACGCAGGCTCTGCGCGGCGAGCTGACGGTCCGCATCGGGCCAGAACGCGCGGAGCAACGTTTCGCGGCGCGCGCGGCCCTGCGGCTGCAGCGCGAGGAACGCGAAGAGCTGCGCGTCGCGGCGGCGGAACCAGGCGACGCGCTGGCCTTCGATGCGCACGTCGGACTTGCCGAACAGACGCACGCTGAACGGCTGGCAGCGCGCGCGCCGGCGTCGTTGCGTCGCTGCGCGCGTGGCGCGCGCGACGGCGCGGTACGGCCGGTACGATCCGTCGATCCAGCGCACGAACAGGCCGCGCTGCTCGAGCCGGTCGAGCATCGCGTCGTCGACGGCCTCGCCGTCGAAGAGCTTGCGCGCGGCGTCGGCGAGGACGGGTTCTTCGTCGGCGAGCGCATCGTCGATGAAGCCGGCGCAGGAAGCGCGCGTTGCCGCGGCGCCAGCGATCGAACGCGCCGTCGAGCGAACGGCCGGCCGACGCCGATTCGCGGATCGCCGAGCACAGGGCGAACGCCCAGCCTTCGGTATCGTGCAGCAGCCGGCCGATCTCGCGCTCGTCGGACGCGTCGACGCGCGCCGCTTCGGCGAGGCGCGTCGCCTCTTCGATCGTGAACGCGAGGCGGTCGCCGTCGAGGACGGCGCCGAGGCCGAGCGAGACCAGGCGCGTCGCGTCGACGACGTCGCGCGAGCGGGTACGCGTAGACGAACGTCACGTTGTCGGGCGCGTCGTAGATGAAGCGGCGCAGCACGGCGCGCGTCGCCTCGGGCGCGCGGTCGGCCTCGTCGACCAGGACCTCGCAGCGGGCGGCGCCTTCGAACGCGAGCATCAGCGCCCTCGTCGTCGGCCGGCTCCGTCGAAGCCGAAGGCGCGCGCGATGCCGGCGCGAAGCGCTTCCGGCGTGGTGCGCGACGTCGAGGCGCGACGTAGCCGGCGCGGTGGCGGGGAGCGGCGGCATAGCGTGACCGAGGCGGTCGTCTTGCCCGGAACCCGACGGGGCCGACGACGAGGCGCAGCGGAACATCGGCGTGGTCTGAAAGCCACGTCGTAATGCGTTCTCGCCGAATCGTGTCCGGAGCGAGCTTCGGAAGCTTGCACCCGTGACGCACCCTCGAACATCGTCCGCCGGGTCCCTCCATGAATAGGGCTTAAGTCCTATCAGCTTACCCGGTATGTGCGCCGCGGTAACAGCCCTGCCCTGGCCTCGCGCGTAAAGCTTCAGCGCCCCGCCAGGCGGAGCGGGCGGACGACGGTTTCCTGGCCGACGCCCCGCTGGAGCGTCACCCGCACGGTGTAGGAGCCCGGGCGCCGCCGGCGCCCGCGAGCGCGACGCTGCGCTCGCCGCGACGCAGGTCCGCGCCCGCGAGCTCGACGTCGTCGCGGTCGCGGACGAGCTCGACCCGCGCGCCGTCGGCGAACGGGATCTCGACCACGAACGGGTCGCCCGGGCGCGACGGGATACGGCCGGATCGTGAACGTGTCGCCCCCGCCGACGTCGATCACGGTCGCGTTGGTGCCGGCCTCGGGCAACGGGCCCGCGGCCGCGGCCGGCGCTGCGGCGGGCGCGGCGTCGGCGGCGGCTCGACCGCGGCGCGGGCAGCGGGACGCGCGTCTCTTGGCCGGCGTCGGCGCCTTCGGCGCGTGCGACCAGCGTATACGGCTCGCGGGCGCCGGCCGGGCGGCGCCGGCACCTGCGTGACGCCCGTGCCGGACGGCGTCGTCGTCGGAGAACCAGGCGGCGCCCGTCGCGGTCGAGGATCGAGAGCTGCAGGTCGCGCGCGCGGGCGCCGAGTAGCGGACGATCAGCGGGCGCGTTCGGGCCGCGGCGGGTCGACCGCGATGCTGGCGATGCGCGGCGGCGGCGTCGCGACGATGCGAACCGCCGGCGGCGGCGTGGCGCGCGCCGTAGGCCGCGTCGCGCGTGTCGCTGCCGAACGCGTTCGCGATCGCGACGTGCAGGCTGGCCGCATCGCCGCGGCCCGACGGCCATCGTGCCGGCCGGCGGCGGCAGCGGACCGTGCGCGACGACGGTGCCGCTCGCGTCGCGCAGCTCGTAGCGAGGGCGTGCCCTTGCCGGACGTCGTCCAGCGCGCGACGAGCTTGCCGTCCGGCGTCGCGAGCAGCGCCGCATCGACCACGCGCGGGCGGCCGAACGCCACGGCGACCAGCACGGCGCCGGCCAGCAGCGCGGCGCCGCCGAGCGCGCCGGCCGGCGGCGCCCAGCGCCGGCGCGGCCGGCCGCCGCGCGGCGGCGGCGCCTCGACGACCAGGTGGACGCCTTCGCCGTGGACTTCGGCGGCGACGCGCTCGTACGCCAAGGCCGGCGTCGAGCGAGAAGCCGGTGCGGATGGCGGCGTGCGGCTCGACCTCGACCGCGAGCGCGGCGACGGGGCGGCCTTCGTCGACGCGCACCGCGCTGACCGTGGCCGCGAGAGCCCGGCGTGCCGTTCGTGACGCGCAGCTCGTAGCGCGCGCCGGCGGCGTCGACGCCGAGCGGCTCGAGCTCGCACGCGACCGCGCCCGCGGGCGTCGCCAGCAGACCGCGCCCGCCGTGCGACGACGGCTCGGCGGAGCCCGAGCGCGGCTGACTCGGCCGCGGTGGCGATCGCGTTAGACGTGCCCATCGTCATCGGTGTCTGCCAATGTCTGATCGTCGCTCGGCGCAGTCTAGCCCGGCGCCGCCGGCGACCTCGCGGCCTCGGCGGTCTCGAGCGCCAGCGTCAGCTCGCGCAGGAACGACGCCGCGTCCATCACGATCCCGAGCGACTGCGTCGAGCCGCGGTCGGTCAGCTTCGTCACGCGGGCCGGATTGATGTCGACGCAGATCGATCTTGCAGGTGGCCGGCAGCAGGTTGCCCACGGCAATCGAGTGCAGCAGCGTGGACACCATCAGCGCCATGCCGATCTCGGGCACGTAGCGCGCGCATGGCGCGCTGGCCTCGATCACATCGGTGATCACCTCGGGAAGCGGACCGTCGTCGCGGATCGAGCCGCCAGCACGACAGGAATGCCGGCGCGGTAGGCCTCGTACATGACGCCGCCGCGCAGCAGGCCCGCGGTCGATGGCCGGCGCGGATGCCGCCGGCCGCGCGAATGCGGTTGATCGCGCGCAGGTGGTGGACGTGGCCCTCCTCGACCGGAAACGCGTCGTCGAGGTTGACGCCGAGCGACGTTCCGAAGAACTGCGACTCGATGTCGTGCACCGCGAGCGCGTTGCCCGCGAACAGCGCGGTGACGAAGCCGTCGCGATGAGCTCGGCGAGTACGGTCCGGCGCCGGTGTGCACGATGGCCGGTCCGCCGACGAGCAGCACGCGCGTGCCTGATCGCGCAGCGCGAGGAGCTCTCGCACGACCTCCCCGATCAGCGAGCCGCGGCTTCTCGCTCGAGACGGCGCTCGACATGAATTCGAAAACCTCTCGCCGCCGCGCTCAACCTCGCGGCGCCGCGCCGGCCCAAGCAGAAACGGGTACAAAGCGACGGCGGAGGTGGGGGCATGAGCACGCGCCAGGTCCTGGCCATCCGGCGGCGGGCGGAGAAGATGTCGCGCGAGCGGATGTTCGAGATCGTCCGCAGCCCGGTGATCACCGAAAAAGCGACCATGATGACGGAGCGCAGCCAGGTCGCGTTCCGAGTGGCGATCGACGCGACCAAGCCGGAGATCAAGGCGGCGATCGAGGGCCTGTTCGGGGTGAGCGTCGTGGGCGTGAACACGCTGATCCAGAAGGGCAAGGTCAAGCGTTTCCGCGGTCGGCCCGGGCGTCCGCTCGGACGTGAAGAAGGCATACGTGCAGCTGGCCGAGGGACAGTCGATCGACATGTCCACAGGTTTGGCTTGAGGAACTGAGAGATGGCGCTCAAGCAATTCAACCCGGTCACCGCCTCGCTGCGCGGGACGGTGCTGATCGACCGGCGGGAACTCTGGAAGGGCAAGCCGGTCAAGACGCTGACCGAGGGCAAGAACTCGACCGGTGGGCGGAACAACCACGGCCGCATCACGTCGCGGTTCCGCGGCGGCGGGCACAAGAGGGCCTACCGCTACGTGGACTTCAAGCGCCGCAAGTTCGACGTGCCGGCGACGGTGGAGCGGATCGAGTACGACCCGAACCGCTCGGCGTTCATCGCGCTCATCAAGTATGACGACGGCGAGCTGAGCTACATCCTGGCGCCGCAGCGGCTGCGCACGGGGGACAAGGTGGTCGCCGGCCAGCGGGCGGACATCAAGCCGGGCAACGCGATGCCGATGGCGGCGATGCCGGTGGGCACGATCGTCCACAACGTCGAGCTGAAGATCGGCGGCGGCGGCAAGATGGCGCGCGCGGCCGGCTGCTACGCGCAGCTCGTCGGCAAGGACGCGGGCTACGCGCAGATCAAGCTGCAGTCGGGCGAGCTGCGGATGGTGCGCGCCGAGTGCATGGCGACGGTGGGTGCGGTGAGCAACCCGGACCGGCAGAACGAGAAGATCGGCAAGGCCGGCCGTTCGCGCTGGATGGGCTGGCGGCCGCACAACCGCGGCGTGGTGATGAACCCGGTCGACCACCCGCACGGCGGCGGCGAGGGCCGCACCTCCGGCGGACGCCACCCGGTGACGCCGTGGGGCAAGCCGACCAAGGGCTACAAGACACGCACCAACAAGCGGACTGCGGGCCTGATCATCCGCCGTCGTCCGAAGGGGAAGCACTAAGATGGCGCGTTCGGTCTGGAAGGGCCCGTTCGTGGACGGGTACATGCTGAACAAGGCGGACGCGGCGCGCTCGTCCGGGCGCAACGAGGTCATCAAGACCTGGTCGCGGCGCTCGACGATCCTGCCGCAGTTCGTGGGCCTGACCTTCGGCGTCTACAACGGGCACAAGTTCCTGCCGGTGCAGGTGACGGAGAATATGGTCGGCCACAAGCTCGGCGAGTTCTCGCCGACGCGGACCTTCACCGGCCACACCGCGGACAAGAAGGCGAGGCGGGGCTGACATGAGCAAGCCGAAGCATCCCCGCACGCTGGGCGAGACGGAGGCCATCGCGGTGCTGCGCAACGTGCGCGTCAGCCCGCAGAAGCTGAACGTCGTCGCCGGGCTGATCCGCAACATGCCGGCCAACAAGGCGGTGGCGACGCTGACCTTCAGCAAGCGGCGGATCGCGCAGCAAGTGCGCAAGACGCTGGAGAGCGCGATCGCCAACGCGGAGAACAACCATCAGCTGGACGTGGACCGGCTGGTGGTGAGCCGGGCGGAAGTCGGCAAGTCGATCGTGATGCGGCGGTTCCACGCGCGCGGCCGCGGCCGGGCGTCGCGGATCGAGAAGTGGTTCAGCCACCTGCGGATCGTCGTGTCCGAGCAGGCGCAAGAGACCACGCAAGAAAGCGGGACGGCATAAGCCATGGGTCACAAGGTCAATCCAGTCGGGCTGCGGCTCGGCATCAACCGCACCTGGGACAGCCGCTGGTTCGCGGGCAAGGACTACTCGAAGCTCCTGCTCGACGACCTGAAGCTGCGTTCCCATCTTCGCGGCAAGCTCTCCGGGGCCGGCGTCTCGCGCGTGGTGATCGAGCGCCCGGCCAAGAAGCCGCGGGTGACGATCTACGCCGCGCGGCCGGGCGTGGTGATCGGTAAGAAGGGCCAGGACATCGAGGTGCTGCGCAAGGACTTGGCCCGGATGGCCAAGAGCGAGGTGAGCCTCAACATCGTCGAGATCCGCAAGCCGGAGATCGACGCGACGCTGGTGGCGGAGAACATCGCCCAGCAGCTCGAGCGCCGGGTCGCGTTCCGGCGGGCGATGAAGCGGGCGGTGCAGTCGGCGATGCGGCTCGGCGCGCAGGGGATCCGGATCAACTGCGCCGGCCGGCTGGGCGGCGCGGAGATCGCGCGGGTCGAGTGGTATCGCGAGGGGCGGGTGCCGCTGCACACGCTGCGGGCGGACATCGATTTCGGCATGGCGACGGCGAAGACGACGTACGGGACGTGCGGGGTGAAGGTCTGGATCTTCAAGGGCGAGATCCTGGCGCATGACCCGATGGCGCAGGACCGGCGCGCGGCCGAGCAGGCACCGCAGCGCTGAGAGGGATTTGAGCAATGCTGTCTCCGAAGCGGACCAAGTACCGCAAGGCCCACAAGGGCCGCATCCACGGCGTCGCCAAGGGCGGCACCAACCTGGACTTCGGCGCCTATGGTTTGAAGGCGCTGGAGCCGGAGCGGGTGACCGCGCGCCAGATCGAGGCGGCGCGGCGGGCGATCACGCGCTCGATGCGGCGCGCGGGGCGGGTGTGGATCCGGATCTTCCCGGACGTGCCGGTCTCGACCAAGCCGGCCGAGGTGCGCATGGGCTCCGGCAAGGGCAGCCCAGAGTTCTGGGTCTGCCGCGTCAAGCCCGGCCGCATCATGTTCGAGATCGACGGCGTGGCGCCGGAGCTGGCGCGCGAGGCGCTGGCGCTGGGCGCGGCCAAGCTGCCGATCCGCACCAAGTTCGTGACCCGGATCGGGGACGCCTGATGACCAAGCCTGCCGACATCCGCGCCAAGGGCACGGACAACCTGCCGCAGACGCTGCTCGATCTGCGCAAGGAGCAATTCAACCTCCGCTTCCAGCGGGCCACTGGCCAGCTCGAAGGCGTGGGACGGGTGCGCGAGGTCCGTCGCGATATCGCACGGGTGAAGACCATCATGGCCGAGACGAAGCGCGCGAGCGCCGCCTCGCCGAAGAAGTAAGGAGAAGGGCGATGCCAAGGCGCGTCCTGAGCGGGCGGGTGACCAGCGACAAGATGGACAAGACCATCACGGTGCTGGTCGAGCGGCGGGTGATGCACCCGCTGTACAAGAAGTTCATCCGCCGGTCGAAGAAGTATGCGGCGCATGACGAGGCCAACCTCTGCAAGGAGGGGGACTACGTCAGCATCGAGGAGTGTCGTCCGATCAGCCGGCGCAAGGCGTGGCTGCTTATCGAGCGCAACGGCGAGGCGGTTGAGCGTCCGCGCGGGTTCGCCGCACCGACGGTCGCGGCACCGGTAGTCGAAGCGTCAACGGCCGAGGCGATGCCGCTGGCGCCGACCGAGGCGGCGGCGGACGCCGCACCGCCGGCCGCCTGAGGAGCTGAACGATGATCCAGGTCGAATCCAACCTCGAGGTCGCCGACAACTCCGGCGCACGCCGGGTCCAGTGCATCAAGGTGCTGGGCGGCAGCAAGCGCAAGACGGCGTCGGTGGGCGACGTGATCGTGGTCTCCATCAAGGAGGCGATCCCGCGCGGCAAGGTGAAGAAGGGCGACGTGCACCAGGCGGTGATCGTGCGCACGGCGTTCCCGGTGCGGCGCGCCGACGGCAGCGCGATCCGCTTCGACCGCAACGCGGCGGTGCTGATCAACAAGCAGCAGGAGCCTATCGGCACCCGCATCTTCGGCCCGGTCGTGCGCGAGTTGCGCGGCAAGAAGTTCATGAAGATCATTTCGCTCGCGCCGGAGGTGCTGTGATGGCGGCGCGGATCAGGAAGGGCGACCGGGTCGAGGTGATCACCGGCGCCGACAAGGGCAAGCGCGGCGAGGTGCTGCAGGTCCTGCCCAAGGACAATCGGGCGTTGGTCCAGGGCGTGAACCTGGCCAAGCGGCACCAGAAGCCGAGCGGGATGGGGCAGCCCGGCGGCATCATCGAGAAGGAGGCGACCATCCACCTCTCGAACGTGATGCTGATCGACCCGAAGACGGACAAGCCGACCAAGGTCGGCTTCCGAGTGCTGGACGATGGCAAGGGCGGCGGCCGGAAGGTGCGGGTCAACCGCTCGACCGGCGACGCGATCGAGGGCTGAGGTCATGAGCGAAGCGCAGACGAACGCGCAAGAAGGCGGGGCTCGCGAGCTGCCGCGGATGCAGCGGCGGTATCAGGACGAGATCCGCGGCAAGCTGCAGGGGCAGTTTGGCTACACGAACCCGATGCAGGTGCCGAAGCTCGAGAAGATCGTGCTGAACATGGGCGTGGGCGAGGCGGCCGGCGACCAGAAGAAGCTGGACGCGGCGGTGGCCGAGCTGGCGCTGATCGCCGGGCAGAAGCCAGTCAAGACGCTGGCCAAGAAGGCGATCGCCGGGTTCAAGATCCGCGAGGGGCTGGCCATCGGCTGCAAGGTGACGCTGCGGCGCTCGCGGATGTACGAGTTCCTCGACCGGTTGGTGACCATTGCCTTGCCGCGGGTGCGCGACTTCCGCGGCATCCCGGCGGGCAAGGGCTTCGACGGCCGCGGCAACTTCGCCATGGGCGTCAAGGAGCAGATCATCTTCCCCGAAATCGAGTACGACAAGGTGACGGACATCCGCGGGATGGACATCATCTTCGTGACCACGGCCAAGACGAACGACGAAGCCAAGGCGCTGCTGAAGGCCTTCGACGTTCCGTTCGCGGCGTAAGAATTCAAAGGAAAACCGTCGCGGCACGCTGCGGCAGGTTCCAAGGAGCAGACTGAGATGGCCAAGATTTCCGCCGTGAACCGCAATGCCAAGCGCGAGCGCCTGTCGGCCCGCGACAAGGCGAAGCGCGCGGAGCTGAAGGCGCAGGTGATGGACCGGAGCGCCCCGGTGGAGGACCGCTTCACCGCCTCGCTGAGGCTGGCGCAGCTGCCGCGCAACGGCGCCGGCGTGCGGGTCCGGCTGCGCTGCTCGCTCACCGGGCGGCCACGCGGCAATTACCGCAAGTTCAAGCTGTCGCGGAACATGCTCCGCGCGCTGGCGAGCTCCGGCCAGTTGCCCGGCATGGTCAAGGCGAGCTGGTAAGGAGCCCGGCAAATGTCGATGTCCGACGGGCTAGGTGACATGATCACCCGAATCCGCAACGCGCAACGGAGCCGGCACGCGACTTGCGTCGCCCCCGCCTCCAAGCTGCGCGCCAACGCGCTCGAAGCGCTCAAGCGCGAGGGCTATATCCGCGGCTACACCGCCGAGCAGGTGCGCCCTGGCGTGGCCCAGCTCCGGATCGAGCTGAAATACACGGAGGGCGAGCCGGTGATCAAGGAGATCACCCGGGTGAGCAAGCCCGGCCGCCGCGTCTACTCGGGGATCAAGGACCTGCCGCGCGTCTACGCCGGGCTGGGCACCTCGATCCTGTCGACGCCGCGGGGCGTGCTGTCGGACGGCGAGGCGCGGGCCGCCAATGTCGGCGGCGAAGTGCTGTTCAGGGTATTCTAGGAGGGGAGGGCAGGATGTCGCGTGTAGGCAAGTATCCGGTCACCGTCCCCCCCGGGGTGCAGGTGGCAGTGGCCGACGGGGTGCTCTCGGCCAAGGGCAAGCTGGGCTCGCTCAGCATGCCGATCCGGGACAACGTCGAGGCCAAGGTCGAGGACAACCTCGTGTCGGTGGCGCCGCGGCGCAACGACTCGCAGTCGCGGATGATGTGGGGCACGACCCGGGCGCTGGTGGCCAGCATGGTCAAGGGCGTGTCGGAGGGGTTCACCAAGACGATGGAGATCCAGGGCACCGGGTTCCGCGCGGCGGTGCAGGGCAAGAACCTGGTGATTAACCTGGGCTTCTCGCACGACGTGATCTTCCCGGTTCCCGAGGGGATCACCATCACCACGCCGCGGCCGACCGCGATCACGGTGACGGGGATGGACAAGCAGCGGGTGGGTCAGGTCGCCGCCGAGATCCGCGCGTTCCGGCCGCCGGAGCCGTATAAGGGCAAGGGCGTGCGGTACGAGACCGAGCAGATCCGGCGCAAGGAAGGCAAGAAGAAGTAAGATGAGCGCGCTTCAAGATCTCAGGCAGCGCCGGCGCGACCGCCTGCGCTACCAGCTCCGGCAGAAGGGCGCGGGGCGGCCGCGGCTTTCCGTGTTCCGCTCTGGGCGGCACATCTATGCCCAGGTGATCGACGACAGGCAGGGTCGGACGGTCGCGGCGGCCTCGAGCCTCGACAAGGGGCTGAAGACCGATCTGAAGGGCGGCGCCGACAGGGCGGCGGCGGCGGCGGTCGGCAAGCTGGTGGCCGAGCGGGCGCTGGCGGCGGGCGTGTCCGCGGTCGTGTTCGACCGCGGCTCCTATCTGTATCACGGCCGCGTCAAGGCGCTGGCCGAGGCTGCCCGTGAGGGCGGCCTTTCCTTCTAATGTGTAACGAGCGCGGAGTGCTCGATCTAACGTGTAACGAGCACGGAGTGCTCGATCTAACCTGTAACGAGCACGGAGTGCTCGATGCCGCCCGCGAAGGCGGGCTGGCGTTCTAGGGGACAAGAGTATGGCGAGGGAAGCACGGGAAGGGCGCGGGCGCGACCGGGACCGCGGCGGCGACCGCGACGGCGGCGACGAGCTGATCGACAAGCTGGTCACGATCAACCGCGTGGCCAAGGTGGTGAAGGGCGGCCGTCGGTTCGCCTTCGCCGCCCTGGTTGTAGTGGGCGACCAGAAGGGCCGGGTTGGCTACGGCGCGGGCAAGGCGCGCGAGGTGCCGGAGGCGATCCGCAAGGCGACCGAGCGGGCCAAGCGTGGCCTGATCCGGGTGCCGATGAAGGAAGGCCGCACCTTGCACCACGATGTGCAGGGCATCTTCGGCGCCGGGCACGTGGTGCTGCGCTCGGCCGAGGCCGGGACTGGGATCATCGCCGGCGGTCCGATGCGCGCGGTGTTCGAGACGCTGGGGATCAACGACGTGGTCGCCAAGTCGCTCGGCAGCCGCAACCCGCACAACATGGTCAAGGCCACCTTCGCGGCGCTGCAGCGTTGCGGCAGCCCGCGCTCGGTCGCGGCGCGGCGCGGCAAGAAGGTGTCGGACATCCTGGGCAAGCGCGAAACCAGCGCGCCGGAGGCGTCGGCCGATGTCGGATAACGCGAAGCCGACTGAGGCGAAGCCGACCCTGCGGGTGACACAGGTCCGCTCCGGTCTGGGCCGGAAGAAGGACCAGCGGGAGACGCTGATCGGGCTCGGCCTGGGCAAGCTGCGACGCACGCGCGAGCTTGAGGACACGCAGGCCGTCCGCGGCATGATCAACCGGGTCAAGCACCTGGTGGTGGTGGAGGGCGAGCAGTGAAGCTGCACGAGATCCGGGACAATCCCGGCGCGCACCTGAAGTCCAAGCGGCTCGGGCGCGGCATCGGCTCCGGCAAGGGCAAGACCTCCGGCAAGGGCGTCAAGGGCCAGAAGGCGCGCGAGGGCGTCGCGCTGAACGGGTTCGAGGGCGGCCAGCTGCCGATCTACCGCCGGCTGCCGAAGCGCGGGTTCACCAACCTGTTCCGCAAGGAATACGCGCCGATCAACCTCGGCACGATCGAGAAGGCGCTGCAGGCGGGCAAGCTCTCGGCAAACGAGGCGATCACCGAGGCGGCGCTCGAGGGCGCGGGCCTGGTGCGGATCGGGCGCAAGCTCGCGGGCGTGCGGCTGCTCGCCCATGGCGAGCTGACGCAGGCGGTGCGGGTTACCGTCTCCGGCGCGTCGGCGGCGGCGATCGCGGCGGTCGAGCGCGCGGGCGGCACGGTGACGACGACGGCCAAGCCGGCGGCGCTCGAGGCACAACCGGCGTAACGGTTGCCGCCGGGGCTGCCGGGTCGCATATAGGAGCAGGGCAGCGCCCGGAGGGCCCCGTTCGGGCCCTTGCGGGCGCTGTCTCATTCATGAGGGAATGGTCATGGCCTCTGCGGCCGAACAGCTCGCGGCAAACCTGAACCTCGGCACGCTGTCCAAGGCGACCGAGCTCAAGAAGCGGATCTGGTTCACCCTCGGCGCGCTGCTGGTCTACCGGCTCGGGACCTACATCCCCGTGCCCGGCGTCGACGCCTCGGTAATGGGCGAGCTGCTGGCGCAGCACGGCGGCGGCATTCTGGGCATGTTCGACATGTTCAGCGGCGGCGCGCTCGGCCGGATGACCGTATTCGCGCTCAACATCATGCCCTACATCTCGGCCAGCATCATCGTGCAGCTGATGTCGGCCGCGGTGCCCTCGCTGGAGGCCCTCAAGAAGGAGGGCGAGTCCGGGCGCAAGAAGATGAACCAGTATACGCGCTACCTCACGGTGCTGATCGCGCTGGTGCAGTCGTACGGCATCGCCATAGGCCTGGAGGGAATGCGCGGCCAGTTCGGCTCGGCGGTGATCGACCCCGGCCTGTTCTTCCGCGTCTCCTGCGTGGTCACGCTGGTCGGCGGGACGATGTTCCTGATGTGGATCGGCGAGCAGATCACCTCGCGTGGCGTCGGCAACGGCACCAGCCTGATCATCTTCGCCGGCATCGTCGCCAACCTGCCGCACGCATTGGCGAACCTGCTCGAGCTCGGCCGGACCGGCGCGCTTTCGCCGGTGTTCATCATCGCCTTCGTCGTGCTCGCGGTCGCGGTGATCGCCTTCGTCGTGTTCATGGAGCGGGCGCAGCGGCGGGTGGTGATCCAGTATCCGAAGCGGCAGGTGGGGCAGCGGATGTTCGGCGGCGATTCGACGCACATGCCGCTCAAGGTGAACACGTCGGGCGTGATCCCGCCGATCTTCGCCAGCTCCATCCTGCTGATCCCCGCCACGATCGCCGGGTTCTCGCAGCAGAACCCGAACTCGTGGCTCGCATGGATCGGCCAGCAACTCAGCCACGGGCAGCCGGCCTACCTCGTCCTCTACGCGGCGATGATCATCTTCTTCTCGTATTTCTACACCGCCGTGGTGTTCAACCCGGAAGAGACCGCGGACAATCTGAAGAAATACGGCGGGTTCATCCCCGGCGTGCGGCCCGGCTCCAACACGGCCCAGTATTTCGACACCATCCTGTCGCGGCTGACGACGATCGGCGCGCTCTACCTCTGCGCCGTCTGCCTGTTCCCCGAGATCTTGATCAGCCGCTACTCCGTGCCGTTCTACTTCGGCGGCACCAGCCTGATGATCGTGGTCTCGGTGACGATGGACACGGTGACGCAGATCCAGTCGCACCTGCTGGCGCACCAGTACGAGGGCCTGATCCGCAAGAGCCGAGTGCGGGGCCGGACCCGATGAACCTGATCCTGCTGGGGCCGCCCGGCGCCGGGAAGGGGACGCAGGCCAAGCGGCTCGAGCAGAAGCACGGGTTCGTACAGATCTCGACCGGCGACATGCTCCGCGCCGAGGTGAAGGCCGGCACGGAGGTGGGCGAGAAGGCCCGCGCCATCATGGAGGCCGGCGAGCTGGTCCCCGACGGGCTGATCATCGACATGCTGGAGAGCCGGATCCGCCAGCCCGACGCGGCCGCCGGGTTCATCCTGGACGGCTTCCCGCGCACCGTGCCGCAGGCCGAGGCGCTGGACCTCATGCTCGACCGGGCGGGGAAGCGGATCGACGCGGTGATCGAGCTGAAGGTGGACGACGCGGCGCTGGTGGACCGCATCGCCGGGCGGTTCACGTGCGCCAAGTGCGGGACCGGCTACCACGACACGTTCAAGCCGCCGCATGTCAGCGGTGTCTGCGACGTGTGCGGCAGCCACGAGTTCGTCCGTCGCGCCGATGACAACCGTGAGACCGTGTCGACCCGGCTCCAGGCCTACCACACGCTGACCGCCCCCATCCTGCCGCACTACCAGCGCAGCGGGCGGTTTGTGAGCGTGGACGGGATGGCGGACATCGACGAGGTCACGGAGGATCTGGAGGTGGTGCTGCAGCAGTTCCGCCCGGAGTTGGCCGAGAGCGCACGGGGCGCTCACGACAAGTTGATCGCGCCGCGTTGACTCCGCCGAGGTTGGGCGTATAACACGCGGCCTGCGCCGGACCCGATCGGGGCCGGCGTTATCCTTTTGAGACAGTTCGAACACAGCCGACGGCGGATGCCGGGCGGCCAGGAGAAAGCAGCGTGGCGCGAATTGCCGGTGTAAACGTGCCGACCAACAAGCGGGTCGAGATAAGCCTGCAGTACATCTATGGCATTGGCCCGGCGAAGGCCCACACCATCGTCACCCGGCTCGGGATTCCCGAGGATCGCCGGGTCAACCAGCTCTCCGACGAGGAGGTGCTGCGCATCCGCGAGCTGATCGACCGCGAGTTCCGCGTCGAGGGCGACCTGCGGCGCGAAGTGGCGATGAACATCAAGCGCCTGATGGACCTCGGCTGCTACCGCGGACTGCGGCATCGCCGCGGCCTGCCGGTGCGCGGCCAGCGGACGCACACCAATGCCCGCACCCGCAAGGGCAAGGCGGTGGCGATCGCCGGCAAGAAGAAGGTCACCAAGTAATCCGATTCTCTTGCCGGCCCGGCCGGCGCTGACACGTTAGGACCACCTCACTATGGCGAGACCCGCCGCAGCTGCGCGCCCCCGTCGCAAGGAGCGCAAGAACATCATCGCCGGCGTGGCGCATGTCGCCGCCACGTTCAACAACACGATGATCACCATCACCGACGCCCAGGGCAACACGATCGCCTGGTCGTCGGCCGGCATGCAGGGCTTCAAGGGCAGCCGGAAGTCGACCCCGTACGCGGCGCAGGTCGCGGCGGAGGATGCCGGGCGCAAGGCGCGCGAGCATGGGATGGAAACGCTCGAGATCGAAGTGAGCGGGCCGGGCTCGGGGCGCGAGAGCGCGCTGCGGGCGCTGCAGGCGGTCGGGTTCGCGATCACCGCAATCCGCGACATGACGCCGATCCCGCACAACGGCTGCCGGCCGCGCAAGCGCCGCCGGGTCTAGCCGTCAAGACCAAGAATGACACACGGCGCGGCCCGACCGGGCGCGCCGGCAACTTTGTTTGGAGCTGACAGATGGCCCTCCAGAGGAACTGGCAGTCGCTGATCAAGCCGGAGAAACTCGACGTCGAGTCCGGCGCCGACCCGCACCGGGTCGCAACCGTCGTGGCCGAGCCGCTCGAGCGCGGCTTCGGCATGACGCTCGGCAACGCGATCCGTCGCGTGCTGCTGTCGTCGCTGCAGGGCGCGGCGGTGACGGCGGTGCAGATCGACGGCGTGCTGCATGAGTTCAGCAGCATCCCCGGCGTGCGCGAAGACGTCACCGACATCGTGCTGAACATCAAGCAGCTCGCGCTGCGGATGCACGGCGAAGGGCCGAAGCGGATGGTGCTGCAGGCGACCGGGCCGGGCGAGGTCACGGCCGGGCAGATCCAGACCGGGCACGACATCGAGGTGATGAACCCCGACCTGGTGATCTGCACGCTGGATGACGGGGTGAAGCTCGGCATGGAGCTGACCGTCAATCTCGGCAAGGGTTACGTCCCGGCGGCTGCCAACCGGCCGGAAGACGCGCCGATCGGGCTGATCCCGGTGGATGCGATCTACTCGCCGGTCAAGCGCGTGTCCTACAAGGTCGAGCCGACCCGCGTGGGCCAGGTGACGGACTACGACAAGCTGCTGCTGCAGGTGGAGACCAACGGCGCGGTGACGCCGGAGGACGCGGTGGCGCTGGCCGCGCGCATCCTGCAGGACCAGCTGCAGCTGTTCATCAACTTCGACGAGCCGCAACTCGCGCGCCCGGACGAGGTGCACGACGACCTGCCGTTCAACCGCAACCTGCTGCGCAAGGTCGACGAGCTGGAGCTCTCGGTCCGCAGCGCGAACTGCCTGAAGAACGACAACATCGTCTATATCGGCGACCTGGTGCAGAAGACCGAGCAGGAAATGCTGCGCACGCCGAACTTCGGCCGCAAGTCGCTGAACGAGATCAAGGAAGTGCTGACGGCGATGGGCCTGTCGCTCGGGATGAGCGTGCCGGGCTGGCCGCCGGAGAACATCGAAGATCTGGCCAAGCGGCTGGACGAGCCGTTTTAGGAGTCAGGGGTCATGCGTCACGGAGTTGCCGGCCGCAAGCTCGGCGTCACCAGCAGCCATCGCCTGGCCATGTTCCGCAACATGGCCCACGCGCTGCTCAAGCACGAGCAGATCACCACTACGCTGCCGAAGGCCAAGGAGCTGCGGCCGGTGGCGGAGAAGCTGATCACGCTGGGCAAGCGCGGCGACCTGCATGCGCGGCGCCAGGCGATGAGCAAGCTGAACGACCCGGCGCTGGTCGCCAAGCTGTTCGGCCCGCTCGCCGACCGCTATCGGGCGCGCGCCGGCGGCTACTGCCGGGTGCTGAAGGCCGGCATCCGCTACGGCGACGCCGCCGACATGGCGGTGATCGAACTGGTCGACCGCGACCCGGCCGCAAAGGGTCTCGACAGTGGTCCCCGTCCCGAGCGCGAGGCGGACGAAGGCGAGGAGTAAGCTTGCGCTTCCCCGCTTAGTCGCACGAGGCTGGAGCCTCGAGCGCGGCGAAGCGGGGTTGAGCGCGCTGCTGATCGCGCAGGGGCTCACGCTCTTCGTCGCGGTCCCGCTCAGCGCGGTCCAGCCGCTCGGCCGGATCGTCTTCGACGTCTGCCATCTCGCCTTCGCGGCGATCTGCATCACGCTGCTGACCCGGCGTTGGGACGTCCGCGCCGTGCTCCTGGCTGGAACCGCGGCGATCGCGCTGGGCCCTTGGCTTGGGCGCTGGGCGACGGATGAGCTGTCGCTGCCGCCGTGGGACTGGCATCAGACCTTCGCGGCCATCGCGTTCGCCTTCAATCTCCTCATCACCGTGCTCATCGCCAGGCGCGTGTTCGCACCAGGGCGCGTGACCGCGCACCGTCTCCGCGGTGGCGTGCTGCTCTATTTGAACGTCGCCGCCCTGTTCGCCATCGCCTACGGCGAGGTGCTCGCGTGGGTGCCCGGCGCAATCGTGGCCGCGGACGGGCATGTGCTGGCCGGCTCGATCGGCGCCCGAATGGCGCAGCTCACCTATTTCAGCTTCACCACCATTACCACGACCGGCTACGGCGATCTCGTCCCGGTGGTGCCGCTCGCCCGCAGCCTCAGCAACCTCGAGAGCGTGTTCGGCCACCTGTTCCCGGCCACGCTGCTCGCCCGGCTCGTCGCGCTCCATGTCGCCCACGATGGGAAGGCCGAGGACTGACTCGGCTCGCATCCGGGGCCGGGCTTCACTATCTAGCCCCCATGCCGTCCCGCCCCTCGCTGGACCTGTTCGAGCCCGCGCCGAAATCGGCGAAGGCGGCGCCGGGGCGTCCGCTTGCCGAGCGGCTGCGCCCGGCGCGGCTCGAGGAGGTTGTCGGACAGGACCACCTGGTCGGGCCGGAGGGCGTGCTGACCGGCATGCTGGCCCGCGGCGCGCTGGCGTCGCTGATCCTGTGGGGGCCGCCCGGCACGGGGAAGACGACGATCGCGCGGCTGCTCGCGGCGGCGGCCGGGCTCCACTTCGTGGCGCTGTCGGCGGTGTTCTCCGGGGTCGCGGACCTGAAGCGCGCGTTCGACGAGGCGCGGCGGCGGCGGGACGGGGGGCAGCGGACGCTGCTGTTTGTGGACGAGGTCCACCGGTTCAACCGGGCGCAGCAGGACGGTTTTTTGCCAGTTGTCGAGGACGGGACGATCGTGCTGGTCGGCGCGACGACAGAGAACCCGTCCTTCGCGCTGAACGGAGCGCTGCTGTCGCGCTGCCAGGTGCTGGTACTGCGGCGGCTGGATGAGGCGGCGCTGGAAAAACTGATCGAGAGGGCGGAGGCGGAGGCGGGGCGGACCCTGCCGGTGCTGCCGGAAGCCCGTGCGGCGCTCTGCGCGATGGCGGACGGTGACGGCCGCTATGCGCTGAACATGGCCGAGCAGCTGCTCGCGTTGCCGCCGGAGCCGTTGCTGGACGCGGCCGGACTGGCGGAGGTGATTGGCCGCCGCGCCGCGCTGTACGACAAGGACCGCGAGGAGCACTACAACCTCATCTCCGCGCTCCATAAGTCGCTCCGCGGCTCCGACCCGGACGCGGCGCTCTACTGGTTCTCGCGCATGCTCGCGGGCGGCGAGGACCCGCGCTACGTCGCGCGGCGGCTGGTCCGGTTCGCCTCCGAGGATGTCGGCATGGCCGATCCGCAGGCGCTGGTGCAGGCGATGGCGGCGTGGGAGGGATACGAGCGGCTCGGCAGCCCCGAGGGCGAGCTCTGCCTCGCGCAGGCGATCGTCTATCTCGGCACGGCCCCGAAATCGAACGCGCTCTACGTGGCTTCCGGGGCGGCGATGCGGAGCGCGAAGGCGACCGGCAGCCTGATGCCCCCGGCGCACATCCTGAACGCGCCGACCAAGCTGATGAAGTCGCTCGGGTATGGGTCCGGTTATCAGTACGACCACAACGCGGAAGAAAACTTCTCCGGCCAGGATTACTTCCCGGACGGGATGGAGCGCGAGCAGTTCTACCGCCCGCGTGACGCCGGCTTCGAGGCCGAGGTCGCCGAACGCCTCGCGCGCTGGGCGGAGCTGCGGCGGGAGCGAGAGGCGTGAGCGTCGAGCTTCGAGCCGTCAACGAGGACGAGGCGGACATCCGGCTCGACCGCTGGTTCCGGCGCCACTTTCCAAACGTGACCCAGGGCGCGATCCAGAAGCTGTGCCGGACCGGGCAGATCCGGGTCGACGGCAAGCGCGCCGAGGCGGCGACGCGGCTGCTCGCGGGCCAGGCGGTGCGCGTCCCGCCGCTGCCAGCGGACCCGAAACCGGCGCCCGAGCCGCGCGCGCCGGACCCGGCGATGACCCGCGAGCTCGAGGACCTGATCATCTTCCAGGATGAGCAGCTGTTCGTGCTCAACAAGCCGCACGGGCTGGCGGTGCAGGGCGGCCCGGGGATCTTCCGGCACCTCGACGGCATGCTGGACGCGCTCCGGTTCGACAGCCCGCACCGGCCGCGGCTAGTGCACCGGCTGGACCGCGACACCTCCGGCGTGATTGTGCTGGCGCGCACGCCCGGGACCGCGGCCAAGCTGGCCAAGGCGTTCCGTGGGCGGGACGTGCACAAGACGTATTGGGCGGTGGTGACCGGGCGGCCGGCGCCGCCGGAGGGGCGGATTGACCTGCCGCTGCTGCGCACGGCCGGGTCGCGCGGCGAGCGCACGGCACCGGCGGAACGCGACGACGAAGAGGCGCAGCGGGCGGTGACGGATTACAGGACGCTGGATGCGGCCGGGCAGCGGCTCGCGTGGCTCGAGCTGTCGCCGATCACCGGGCGGACCCATCAGCTTCGCGTGCATTGCGTCGCGCTGGGCACGCCGATCCTGGGCGACCTGAAATACCACGAGCCCGACCAGAACGGGGCGAGGAGCGCGATCATCGACGGTCTCTCCAACAAGCTGCACCTGCATGCCCGCGCGCTCGACCTGCCGCACCCGGCCGGCGGGCGGCTGGTGGTGGAGGCGGAGCTGCCGCCGCACATGCGGGCGACGTTCAAGACAATGGGGTTCGCGGCCAAGCCGGCGCGCGGGGCGACACGGCGATGAGGCGCGCGCTGCTCATCCTGGTCGCGATCCTGGTCCTTCTCCCGCTGGCGGCGGTGGCCGCGGTGCATTGGGCGCTTAGCGGCGATTTCGGCCGCAACCGTCTGGCCGACGCGGTGCGGCGGGCGACCGGGCGGGAGCTGGTGATCGCCGGGCCGGTGACGGTGTCGTGGTCGCTCGCGCCGACGCTGTCGGGCAGCGATGTGAGCCTCAGCAACCCGCCAGGCTTCTCGCGGCCGAACCTGCTGCACGCCGACGGGGTGGAGGCGCAGGTCGCGCTGCTGCCGCTGTTCTCTAAGCGTGTCGAGGTGCGGCGGGTGGTGATCACGCACCCGGACGTGCTGTTGGAGCGGGACGCGCAGGGACGGCCGAACTGGGATCTGCGTCCGCCACCCCCGCCGCCGAACGCGCAGCCGAGCGCGCCGAGCACGGGACGCCGCTTCGCGCTGGAACTGGGGCAGGTGCAGCTCGTCGACGGGCGGGTCGCCCTGCGCGGAAATGAGGGCTGGGCGGCCGCGGTGCAGCGCCTGTCCTACGCGCCCACCGACGGCGCCGTTGCAGGTACGCTCGCGGTCCATGGCGTTCCGCTGACGGTGGGCGGCACCGTCGGCCCGGTGGCGGCCGGGCCGGTGCCGCTGGGCGTGCAGCTCGAGGGCGGCGGGGTCAGCGCGCGCGTCGTGGGGACCAGCGCGGCGCCCGTGGTGGCGATCGACGCGCCGGACCTTTCTACGGCCTCGACGCTCGCCGGCACGGCGCTGCCGCCGATCCGCGATCTCCATGCACAGGCGGCGCTGGCCTTCGCGCCGGGTTCGATCGCGCTGCACGGGCTGCAGGCGACGAGCGCGGCGGGCGACGTTGCCGGCGACGTGCAATGGCCGTCGGCGCCCCGTCCCACCCTGCGCGGCGCGCTTCGGTCGCAGCACCTCGACGTCGACGGGCTGCTTGCGGCGGCCCACGTGACGCCAGCACCTGCGGCCGCGGCGCCGGCACCAACGCCCGCACCGGCCCCGACGCCCGCGCCGACCCCCGACCGGGTCCTGCCCTTCGCCGCCCTGCGGGGCGCGGATGCGGACCTGCAGCTCGGCGTTGGCGAGGCGGTCTGGCACGGCCGCACCTATGGCGGCCTGGCCGCGCACGCCGTGCTGGCGGACGGCAAGCTCGTGCTCGACCCGGCCACCATCCAAATCGGCGACGCCGTTGCGCACTGGACACTGCACGCGGACGGCGCCGCCAACCCGCCGACGCTCGCCGTGACGGCGGAGGCACCAGGCCTGCCCGCCGGGCCGGCGCTGGCCATGCTCGGCGTGCCTGCCGGGTCATCCGGGACGCTGGATCTCGACGCGCAGCTCGCCGGCGCCGGCGGGACGGAGAGGGCGCTGCTCGCCTCGCTCGGCGGGCATCTCGGCCTGGCGGCGGTGGACGGCGAGGTGGACAATAGCTGGCTCGAGAGCCGGCTCTCTTCCCTGCTTCGGGCGGCGAACCTCCCCTTGCGGGCCGGCGGAACCAGCAAGCTCCGCTGCGCCGCGGTCCGCGCCGACGCGCAGGCCGGGCAGGTGCAGGTCCGGACGATCGCGCTGGATACGCGCGAGCTCACCTTGGTCGGCAGCGGCAGCATCGATCTGCGCGACGACACGCTGGACCTCCATCTCCGCCCGGAACTTCGGCTCGGCACGGCGCTAAGCGTGCCGGTGCAGGTGCGGGGCCCGATCGCGGCGCCGAAAGTGGCGCTCGACCCCGGGGCGATCGCGCCCGGCCGGGTCGGCATCACCATCGGCGGTCCGCCGCCTGCGGACTCGTGCGGTCCGGCGCTCGAGGCCGCGCGCGACGGCAAGCAAGGTGCGGCCCCGCCGCCGCCGTTCCCGGCGCCGAAGGCCAAGGCGGCCGATTTCCTGCGCAGTTTGCTGCGATGAAGCGGTTTTGGGACAACGCCGCCGTGCAGCCGGCGCCGGACGGCTTCGCCATTACGCTCGACGGCAAGATCCTGCACGTGCCGGGCGGCGCCGCCCTCCTCGTCCCGGGCGAGGCGCTGGCGCAGGCGATCGCCGCCGAGTGGCAGGCGGCGGGCGGCGCCAAGGGCGGCGAGATGACGATGGACGACGTGCCGCTCACCCGGCTCGCCGGCACCGCGCAGGAACGGATCGCGCCCGACCCGGCGCCGGTGGCCGAAGCGCTCGCCCAGTACGCGGAAACCGACGTGCTCTGCTATCGCGCGGAGCACCCGCTGCCCCTGGTGCTGCGGCAGGCGCGGGAGTGGCAGCCTTGGCTCGACTGGCTGGCCGAGACGCATGGGGCGCGGCTACGGCCGACGGAGGGGATTGCCCACCTGCCGCAGGATCCCGAGGCGGTGGAGACGGTGCGGGATGTGCTGCGGTCGCAGCCGGCGCCGGTCCTCGCCGGACTCGGGGTCGCGGTCCCGGCGCTCGGCAGCGTGGTGCTCGGCCTGGCGCTGGCGGAAGGCGCGCTGGACCCGGCCCGGGCGCACGCGCTGGCGAGCCTGGACGAACTCTACCAGGCCGAGCAGTGGGGCGAGGACGCCTGGGCGCAGCGGCGGCGCAACGACGTCGCCGCGGACGTGGCGCTCGCGGCGCGGTTCATCGAGTTGGCGCGCGCGGCATGAGGGCGAAGCGGCTCCGGATCGCGGGCGTGGTGCAGGGCGTCGGCTACCGCGCCTGGATGGTGCGGCAAGCGGTGCGGCTCGGCGTGTGCGGCTGGGTGCGCAACCGCGGCGACGGGTCGGTCGAAGCGCTGGTCGACGGCGACCCGGCTGCGGTCGAGGAGCTGCTGCGCGCCTGCCGCCGCGGTCCCCCTGGCGCATCGGTGACGCTGATCCATGAGGACCTGGCCGAGCCCGAGGGCGCCCCCGGCTTCCGCCAGCTGCCGAGCGAGCCGTAAGAACTCACCCGAACACTTCCGCCCAGGCCGCCTGGAGCGCCAGGTCGGCGTCCTGCATCGTCACCGGAAGGCCGAGCGCGGCGAGGCTGGTCACGCCGTGCTCGCTGATTCCGCAGGGGACGATGCCGCCGAAATGCGCGAGCTCCGGGTCGACGTTGAGCGCGACGCCGTGCCAGCTCACCCAGCGCGTCACCCGCACCCCGATCGCCGCGATCTTGGCCTCCGTGCCGCGGCCGCGGTCAGCGACCCAGATGCCGACCCGGCCGGCGCGCCGCTCGCCGCGCACGTTGAATCGGTCGAGCGCCCTGATCAGCCACTCCTCAAGCGCTTCGACATAGGCACGGACGTCGCGGGCGCGGACCGCGCCGTGCGGCTGCGTCAGGTCGAGCATGACGTATGCGACGCGCTGGCCGGGTCCGTGATAGGTCCATTGCCCGCCGCGGCCGGAGCGGAAGGTCGGCAGCCGGTCCGGGTCGCACAGCCCGTCGGGCGTCGCGGACGTGCCCGCTGTGTAGAGCGGCGGGTGCTCCAGCAGCCAGACCAGCTCGTCGGCGGCGCCTGCTCGGATGCCGGCGACCCGCGCCTCCATCGCCGCCATCGCCTCCGCGTAGCCCACCGGCGCATCGCTGACACGCCATTGCAGCGTTGAAGCCGCCGTCTCCATCCGCTATAGCCCCCCGGCTGCGGTGCGGTCGTGGCGGAATGGTAGACGCGCAAGCTTGAGGTGCTTGTGGGGGAAACCTCGTGGAAGTTCGAGTTTTCTCGACCGCATGTCCTGCCAAAGCTTGTGAAATGCGTCCGTTTGCCTTCCCGCTCAGCCTGACGGAATCTGGGCCGAGCTGGGAGGAAATAAATGGACGAGGATTTCCGTAAAGCGGCGCTGGACTACCACCGGCTGCCGGTGCCGGGCAAACTCGCGATCACCGCGACCAAGCGGATGGCGACCCAGCGCGACTTGTCGCTGGCCTATTCGCCGGGCGTTGCCGCCGCTTGCCTGGAAATAAAGGCGGACCCGGCCACCGCCCTCGACCTGACCGCGCGCGGCAACCTGGTCGCGGTCATCTCCAACGGCACCGCCGTGCTCGGGCTGGGCAATATCGGGGCGCTCGCCGGGAAGCCGGTGATGGAGGGCAAGGCGGTCCTGTTCAAGAAGTTCGCCGGCATCGACGTGTTCGATATCGAGGTAGATGCGCAGGATCCCGATCGCTTCGTCGAGGTGGTGGCGGCGCTGGAGCCGACCTTCGGCGCCATCAACCTGGAGGACATCAAGGCGCCCGAGTGCTTCGAGATCGAGCGCCGGCTGCGCGAGCGGATGAACATCCCGGTGTTCCACGACGACCAGCACGGCACCGCGATCATCGTCGCCGCGGCAATCCGCAACGGGCTGCTGCTGCAAAAGAAGGAGCTGGCGGACGTCAAGCTGGTGACCTCCGGCGCCGGGGCGGCGGCGCTGGCCTGCGTGGACCTGCTGGTCACGATGGGGCTCAAGGTCGAGAACGCGTGGCTGACGGACATCAAGGGCGTCGTCTACGAAGGGCGCGACGAGCACATGCCGTCCAACATGGCGCGCTACGCCAAGAAGACGGACGCCCGCCAGCTCGCGGACGTGCTGGAAGGCGCAGACGTGTTCCTCGGCCTGTCGGCGCCGGGCGTGCTGAAGCCGGAATGGCTGCCGAAGCTCGCGGACCGGCCGCTGATCCTGGCACTCGCCAACCCGGACCCGGAGATCACGCCGGAGTTGGCGCGCGCGCACCGGCCGGACGCGATCATCGCCACCGGGCGGACCGACTATCCGAACCAGGTCAATAACGTGCTCTGCTTCCCGTTCATCTTCCGCGGGGCGCTGGACGTGAGCGCGACCGAGATCAACGAGGCGATGAAGGTCGCCGCGGTGGAAGCGACGGCGACGCTGGCGCGGGTGGAAGCGAGCGAGGTGGTCGCGGCCGCGTATGGCGGCCAAGCGCCGGTGTTCGGGCCGGAATACATCATCCCCAAGCCGTTCGATCCGCGGCTGATCCTCGAGATCGCGCCGGCGGTCGCGAAGGCGGCGATGGACAGCGGGGTCGCGACCCGGCCGATCCAAGACTTCCACGCCTATCGCGAGCGGCTCGGCCGCTTCGTGTTCCGCTCCGGCCAGCTCATGAGCCCGGTGTTCGAGGCGGCCCGTGCGAACAAGCAGCGCATCGTCTACGCGGACGGCGAAGACGAGCGGGTGCTGCGCGCAGTGCAGACGCTCATCGACGAGGACCTGGTGCAGCCGACGCTGATCGGCCGGCGTGAGGTCATCTGCAAGCGGGTGCGCGAGATGGGGCTCCGCCTCAAGCCGGACAACGACTTGCAGATCCTGGACCCTGAGCGCGACAGGGCGGTGTTCGACCCGCTGCTCGACACCTACCAGCACCTTGTCGGGCGGCGCGGCGTGCCGCCGGACGCGGCAGCGAGGCGGCTGATGCGGCGGACCAGCGTCGCCGCGGCCATGCTGCTGCAAGCGGGATTGGTCGATGCGGCGCTCTGT
Source organism: uncultured Alphaproteobacteria bacterium (assembly GCA_963708585.1). Lineage (GTDB taxonomy): Bacteria > Pseudomonadota > Alphaproteobacteria > Acetobacterales > Acetobacteraceae > JAVVHH01. Next base: position 85,348 of record CAVPSW010000006.1, read on the forward strand.
GGCGGCACCGGCGATTGGTGGCGGCACATGACCTATGTGATGCCGATCATCCCGAAGCGGGACGACGTGTCGAAGATCTACTCGGTCGCCGGGCTGATCACGTCGGCTGGCGTTCTGTTCATGTGCGACACGCATGTGAACGTGGACCCGACCGCCGAGCAGATCGCCGAGATGACGCAGCTCGCGGCCGAATGCGTCCGCGGCTTCGGCATCACGCCCAAGGCGGCGCTGCTGTCGCACTCGACCTTTGGCGCGAGTTCGAGCCCGGGTGCCCGCAAGATGCGCGAGGCGCTCGCGATCCTGCGCAAACAGGCGCCGGACCTAGAAGTGGACGGCGAGATGCATGCGGACGCCGCGCTCGTGCCGAGCCTGCGGGACCGGATGGTGCCGGACAGCCGCCTGGAGGGGGTGGCGAACCTTCTCGTGATGCCGAATCTGGACGCGGCCAATATCAGCTTCACCCTGCTCAAGGCGGGTGCTGAGGGGCTGCCCATCGGGCCGATCCTGCTCGGCATGTCGAAGCCGCTGCACGTGCTGGTGCCGAGTGTTACTGCGCGGGGCATCGTCAACGTGAGCGCGGTCGCGGCGTTGGAAGCGCAGCGGCGGCCGCGGGCGGGGTAGGGTGGTGGCCCTGGCGCTCGGGCTTGGGGTGCTGGGGGCGCTGCTGTGGGGCGCGCGGGCGTTCTCGCGCGCCGAGGTGGCGACGATCAAGTCGCTGCTGGCTTGGGTGGCGGCGCTCGCCGGGCTGAGCCTGGCGACGCTGCTGCTGCTCTCGGGGCGGGGCGGGGTGGCGATCAGCGGGGCGATCCTGTTCGGCCCGCTGATCTGGAAGTGGTGGAAGACCCACGCCGCGGCCCAACGCGGCGCGCCCTCATCCGCTCCACGCCGGCCGGGCCGGATGAGCCGTGCGGAGGCGCTGGAGGTGCTCGGGCTGCATGACCCGGTGTCGGACGCTGACGTTCGCGCCGCCTGGGTGCGGCTGATGCGGGTGTCGCACCCGGACGGCGGCGGGTCCGACTGGCTCGCCGCTCGGGTGAACCAGGCCAAGGACGTGCTGCTGGGGCGGCGCTAGTGCGCCGCCGGGCCGGCGGTGATCGGCTTGCCCGCCTTGCGTGGGCGTGCGACCACTCGACAACGCCAAGGTAACAAAGAGCGCAACGTGACCAAGAAGCTGCGTAAAGCCGTCCTGCCGGTCGCCGGGCTGGGGACGCGGTTCCTCCCCGCGACCAAAGCGATGGCCAAGGAGATGCTGCCGGTCGTCGACAAGCCGCTGATCCAGTATGCCGTCGAGGAGGCGCGCGCGGCTGGGATCGAGCAATTCTGCCTGATAAGCGGGCGCGGCAAGACCGCGCTGATCGACCATTTCGACGTGGCGTTCGAGCTGGAGGCGACGCTGCGCGAGCGCGGCAAGACCGAGCTGATCGCCGAGCTGGACGCGATGAAGGTCGAGCCGGGCTCGATCACTACGGTGCGCCAGCAAGTGCCGATGGGGCTCGGCCATGCGATCTGGTGCGCGCGGGTGTTCATCGGCGACGACCCGTTCGCGATCCTGCTGCCGGACGACCTGGTGCTGGCCGACAAACCCTGCCTCCAGCAGCTCGCCGATGTTTACAAAGAGACCGGCGGCAACGTGGTCGCGGTGACCGAGGTCCCCCGCGCGCAGACCAACCGCTACGGCATCCTGCGTACGGGCAAGGATGATGGGCGCACCGTGGAGGTGCTGGGCCTCGTAGAGAAGCCGAAGCCGGAGGATGCGCCGAGCAACCTGTCCATCATCGGCCGCTACGTGCTGCTGCCGGAGGTGATCGAGCACCTCTCGCGCATGGAGCGGGGAGCCGGCGGCGAGGTGCAGCTCACCGACGCGATGGCCAAGATGATCGGCCACGTGCCGTTCCACGGCCTGCGCTATGAGGGGCGCCGGTTCGATTGCGGCGACAAGGTCGGGTTCCTGGAGGCGCAGATCGCGTTCGCGCTGAAGCGGCCGGACCTGAAGGCCGACGTGGAGAAGTTCCTGCAGACCTACATCAAGGCGGCCTGACGCGATGGACTTCCAGCACCGGTTCGACCCGACCAGCCTGCGCGAATACGACATCCGCGGCGTGGTCGGCCGCACCCTGCACGAGGCGGACGCATTCGCGATCGGGCGGACGTTCGGCACGGTGGTGGCCCGCAACAATGGGAGGACGGTCGCGGTCGGCTATGACGGCCGGCTCTCTTCCCCGGACCTCGAGCGGGCGCTGGTGGACGGGCTGAAGGCGAGCGGGATGGAGGTGCTGCGGGTCGGCCGCGGGCCGACGCCGATGCTCTACTTCGCCGCGACGACGCTGGAGACGGACGGCGCGGTGATGGTGACCGGCAGTCATAACCCGCCGGACTACAACGGCTTCAAGATGATGCTCGGCCGCAAGGCGTTCTTCGGCGAGGACATCCAGCGCCTCGGCCGCATGGCCGCGGACGGCGACGTGGTGCCAGACGCGCAGGGCTCGGACCGCGCGGTCGACATCGCCGACCGCTACGTCGACCGGCTTCTGCAGGATTACGACGGCGGCGAGCGCAAGCTCCGCGTGGTCTGGGACTCCGCCAACGGCGCCGCGGGCGAGGTGCTGCAGCGCTTGGTCCAGCGACTGCCTGGCGAGCACACCGTGCTCAACCCGGTGATCGACGGCCGCTTCCCCGCCCATCACCCGGACCCCACGATCGCCAAGAACCAGGAGCAGCTGATCGCCGCCGTGCTGGAGCGCAAGGCGGATCTCGGCATCGGCTTCGACGGCGACGCCGACCGGATCGGCGCCGTGGACGACGCGGGCAACATGCTGCTCGGCGACCAGCTCATGGTCATTCTGGCGCGCGACGTGCTGCGCGAGCACCCGGGGGCCACGATCATCGCCGACGTGAAGGCGAGCCAGGTGCTCTACGACGAGATCGCCAAGGCGGGCGGCAAGCCGCTGATGTTCAAGACCGGGCACAGCCTGATCAAGGCGAAGATGGCGGAGATCAAGGCGCCGTTCGCCGGCGAGATGAGCGGCCACATCTTCTATGCCGACAAGTGGTACGGGTTCGACGACGCGCTCTACGTCGCGGTGCGCCTGCTCGGGATCGTGGCGCGGATGGAGGGCCAGCTGTCGGCGGTGACGTCGGCGCTGCCCCACGTCGTGAACACGCCGGAGCTGCGCTTCAACTGCGACGACCGGCGCAAGTTCGAGGTCGTTCAGGAGGTCGCGGGCCGGCTGAAGCAGGCGGGCGCGCAGGTGAGCGACATCGACGGAGTGCGGGTGACGACGCCGGACGGCTGGTGGCTCCTGCGCGCGAGCAACACGCAGGCCGTCCTGGTCGCCCGCGCCGAGGCGCATGACGACGCGGGGCTGGAGCGGCTGAAGCGCGCGCTGGTGGAGCAGCTCACGGCGTCTGGCCTGGAGGCGCCGGACTTCTCCGGAGAGAACGCAGGACACTGAGCGTGCTCCAGCCGCCGCCCGCCCAGCCGGGCATGCGAGAGGACGAGGTCGACACGCCGGCGCTGCTGCTCGACCTCGACGCGTTCGAGCACAACCTGCAGCGCATGCAGGATCTGCTCGCGCCGACCGGTGCGCGGCTCCGAGCCCACGCCAAGACGCACAAATCGCCGGTCATCGCCCATCGCCAGATCGCGGCGGGGGCCGTCGGGCAATGCGTGCAGAAGGTCGGCGAGGCGGAGATCCTGGCCTGGGGCGGCGTCCCTGACATCCTGGTCAGCAACGAGGTCGTGGGCGACAGCAAGCTCGCCCGGCTGGCGGCGCTCACTGGGATCGCGCAGGTCGCGGTCTGCGCCGACGATCCGGCCAACGTCGCCCGCATCGAAGCCGCGGCCGAGGCGGCCGGAACCCGGTTGCCGGTGCTGGTCGAGATCGACGTTGGCATGGCCCGCTGCGGCGTGTCGCCCGGGCCGGAAGCGGTGGCCCTGGCTGGCCGCATCGCTAGCTCGAAGCACCTGCGCTTCGCCGGGCTGCAGGCCTATCACGGCCGGGCGCAGCATTTTCGGACGATGGAGGAGAGGGCAGGCGCGATCGGCGCGGCGGTCGACGACGTCCGGCGCACGGTCGAGCAGTTGCGCCAGCAGGGGCTCGAGTGCGGGACCGTCGGCGGGGCCGGCACGGGCACGTTCGAGCTGGAGGCGGGCAGCGGCCTGTATAACGAGATCCAGGCCGGCAGCTACTGCTTCATGGACGCCGATTACGCGCGCAACGGTGGCGGTGCGTCGGCCGGGTTCCGCCACGCGCTGTTCGTGCTGGCCACCGTCATGAGCCAGGCCCGGCCCGGACTGGGCGTGCTGGACGCGGGGCACAAGGCGGTGTCGGTGGACAGCGGCATGCCGCTGGTCTGGGAGCGCGAGGACGTGAGTTACACCGGCGCTTCCGACGAGCACGGGAAGCTCGAATGGTCCGGCGACGCCCAGGGCCCGCGCCTCGGCGAGAAGGTCCGGCTCGTGCCCGGCCATTGCGACCCGACGGTCGACCGGTTCGATTGGTATGTCGGCGTGCGCGGCCGCCGGGTCGAGTGCCTCTGGCCGGTGGCGGCGCGCGGTGCCTTCACTTGAATTGGTCCCGCTCCGAATACGAGCCCGGCCAGCGCGTGCTCCATCCCACGGAACGCGATTGGGGCGTCGGCCAGGTCCAATCCGTCGTCGGCGAGCGGGTGACCGTCAATTTCGAGCACCGCGGCAAGGTGCTGATCAACGTGGCCGCGGTTCCGCTCACGATCCTGGAGGAGGACGCCGAGTGAGGTTGAAAGAGGACCCGATGCGTCCGATTTCTGGGACATGATCGACCCGTTCGGCCGCCGCATCACCTACCTGCGCGTCTCCGTGACCGACCGCTGCGACCTCCGCTGCGTCTATTGCATGGCGGAGGAGATGACCTTCCTGCCGCGCTCGGAGGTGCTGTCGCTCGAGGAGCTGGACCGGCTTTGCTCGGCGTTCATCCGTGCCGGCGTGCGCAAGCTGCGCATCACCGGCGGCGAGCCGCTGGTCCGCCGCGACGTGCTGCGCCTGTTCCGCAGCCTCGGTAACCGGCTGGGCGAGGGACTGGATGAGCTGACGCTCACCACCAACGGCACCCAGCTCGCCAAGCACGCCCGCGACCTGGTCGCCGCCGGCGTGCGCCGGGTCAATGTCAGCCTGGATACGCTGGACCCCGCGCGCTTCACCGCGATCACGCGATGGGGCCGGATCGAGCGGGTGCTGGAGGGGATCGAGGCGGCGTCGGCGGCCGGGCTGCACGTCAAGATCAACACGGTGGCGCTGAAGGGCACCAACGAGGACGAGATCGGCGACATGCTGGCCTGGTGCGGCGAGCGGGGGCACGATTTCTGCCTGATCGAGACCATGCCGATGGGCGACATCAGCGGCGACCGGACCGATCAATACCTCCCGCTCTCCATCGTGCGGGCGCGACTGCGGCAGCGCTTCACGCTGAGCGAGACCGGGTTCCGCACCGGCGGCCCGGCGCGCTACTTCGACGTGGCCGAGACCGGCACGCGGGTCGGGTTCATCACGCCCATGACCCACAATTTTTGCGAGAGCTGCAACCGGGTGCGCCTGACCTGCACCGGCACGCTGTTCATGTGCCTCGGCCAGGACGACGCGGCGGATCTGCGACCGGTGCTGCGCTCCGGCGCGGGCGAGGCGGCGCTGGACGAGGCGATCGCCGAGGCAATTTCGCGCAAGCCGAAGGGCCACGATTTCATTATCGACCGCCGGCAGAACGCGCCGTCGGTGGCGCGGCACATGAGCCTTACCGGGGGTTGATCACTCCTCCGGCTCCGTGGTGAACAGGAGCGGGTAGCCCTTCTTGCGGGCGGCGTCGGTCGCGTTGGTTGCCTTCGATTCCGCCACCTCCTTCGTGTAGACCGCGACCACGCAGACGCCGCGGCGATGCGCGGTGATCATCACCCGATTGGCCTGCTCCTCGCTCATGCGGAACTCGGCCTTCAGCACCTGCACCACGAACTCGCGCGGCGTGTAGTCGTCGTTGACCAGGATGACTTTGTGCATCCGCGGCCGCTGGGTTTGCAGCTTGGGAACCAGACGCGGCTTGAGATCCTGGTCGGGCATAAGAGTGCCTTTCAAACTCTACTACGCTGGCCATCTGACGGCGCTTTCCTGCGCTCCGGTGCTCACGGCCCACAATGGCCGCTCCGCTCCGGTGCTCAGAAATCCCCGCCAGCTGATTTAGCGTAGCGAGTTTGAAAGGCACTCTCAGCGGCTCTCGAGAGGAGCGGCCAGTATGCCCTAGGCGGCCCAGCCGGTCACCGTCGCCAGACGCAGCGCGACCGTGCAGCGTCCGTCGGGGCCGGCGAGCGCGGCAGCGGCACGGGCGAACAGCGCCGGCCGGGGCCAGGCCCGGCTGCGCTGCGCCACCGCGTTCGCCTCGCCGGCCCAGCGCAGCTCCCGCATCAGCGCGAGCGGGTCGGGGTAGGACAGCGTGATCACCTCCACATCGGCGACCGGCAACGCGAACCCGGCCCGGCCCATCAGCCCGGCCAAGTCACCCAGCGCGGGGAATGGCGAGACCCGCGGCGAGGCGCCGCCCTGCAGCTCCGCCTCCGCCGCGGTCAGCGCGGTGCGCAGCTCGGCCAGCGTCCCCAATGCCGGGAAGCTTGCAAGGAATAGCCCGTCCGGCCGCAGCGCCCGCCGGAGCTGGATCAGCGCGCCGGGCAAGTCGTTCACCCAATGCAGCGACAAGCTGGCCACGATCAGGTCGAAGCTCTCCGGCGCGAATGGAAGCCACTCCTCGTCGGCCGCCACGCACGACCCCCCGTTCAGCGCCGCCATGCGGGGCGAGAGATCGGTGCTGACCACCTCGGTCCCGCGCGCCCGCAGCAGCGGGGCCACCGCGCCGCGGCCGCCGACGTCCAGCGCGAAGCCGAAGGTGCGTCGCACGTCGTCGAGCCGGTCGAGTAGCCGCTCGGCGCAGTCGTGCAGCACCGGTGCGACCCGGCCGACGCTGGATGCCGCGCGCTCACGATGCAGGCGCACGGCCCGGCGGTCGAAGACGTGGATGTCCCACATTCCCGCCATGTGCCGCCACCGCCGGGCTTTGACCAGGGTCCGGGGAGGGGACTAGCTTCGCGCGACAACGAGAGGGACAGGCCATGAACGCACCCGCACCGTCGGCCGCGCGCGCCGCCGCCGTCGCCGCCACCATGGACCGCATCAAGGGGATCGAGGCCGCGCAGGGCGTCACCCGCGAGTCACTGGATGCGATCAAGGCCGAGATGCTCGAGCTGGCGAAGAACGAGGCGCTGTTCCCCGCCGCCCAGTTCCCGCCGCCGCCCGAAGGTGAGAAGGGCTCCAAGCGCTACCTCCTGCAGGAGGATCCGGACGGACGCTTCGCCCTCTACATGCTGGCGCTGAACCCAGGGAACGAGACCAAGCCGCACGACCACACCACCTGGGCGGTGGTAGTGGCGGTGGAGGGGCAGGAGCTGAACCGGGTCTACCGCCGGGTCGATGACGGGCGCGAGGAGGGCAAGGCGCAACTCGACCTCGCGCGGGAGGTGATGGTCGAGCCCGGCACAGGGATCGCCTTGATGCCGGAGGACATCCACTCCATCCACACCTCTGGGAGCACGCCGACCCGGCACCTCCATTGCTACGGCCTGGCGCTGGAGCGGCTCGACAACCGGCAGGGCTATGACACCGAGACCGGCACGGTGCGGCCGTACAACCAGGCCTACATGAAACCGACCGCAAATCGTTGATGGAGAGCCGGATCGGCCGGGTCTCGCCCGCGACGCTGCGGGAATGGATCACCGACGGACGGGAACTCGCGCTGCTGGACGCGCGCGAGGAGGGCGAGTTCGGACAAGCGCACCTGTTCTGGGCGGTGCCGTGCCCGCTCTCGCGCGCCGAGCTGCGGGCGCCGCTGCTGCTGCCGCGGATGGCGGTGCGGACGGTCTGCGTCGATGACGGAAGGGGCGTCGCCGAGCGGCTGGCCGAATTCCTGCTGAGCAAGGGCGCCGACGACGTCCACGTGCTCCATGGTGGCACGGGGGCCTGGGAAGCAGCCCGGTTCGTGCTGTTCAGCGGGGTCAACGTGCCGAGCAAAGCGTTCGGCGAGTGGGTCGAGCACAATTACGGCACGGACAGCGTCGACGCCCCGGAGCTGAGGTCCTGGTTGGACGAGGGGCGAAGCGTCGTCGTGCTCGACAGCCGGCCACTCGAAGAATTCCGCCGGATGTCGATCCCCGGCGCGATCAACGTGCCGGGCGGCGAGCTGGTCTATCGCGTGGGCGATCTTGCGCCGGACCCGACCACGCCGATCGTCGTCAACTGCGCCGGGCGCACGCGCAGCATCATGGGCGCGGAGAGCCTGCGCCGGGCGGGCGTGCCGAACCCGGTGCTGGCGCTGCGCAACGGCACGATGGGCTGGGAGCTCGCCGGGCTCGAGGTCGCGCGCGGGCGGACGGAGCGCTACCGCGAGGGACGCCCGGCGACCGCCGATCTCGCGCTCGCGCGGGCGGCCGGCTTTGCCGAGGCGTCGGGCGTGGGCGTGATCGGGCCGCTCGATCTCGACCGGTTCGAGGAGGATCCGGACCGGACGGTCTACGTGCTCGACGTTCGCGACCCTTCTGAATACGCGCGCCGCCATCGGCCCGGCAGCCGCAATGCGCCCGGCGGCCAGCTGATCCAGACGACGGACGCCTGGATCGGGGTGCGCGGCGCGCGGATCGCGCTGCTGGACGACGACGGCGTGCGCGCGCGGATGGCCGGGGCCTGGCTGCGGCAGATGGGGCACCGGGACGTGTTCGTGGTCGAGGGCGGGCTGGACGACCTGGCCGAGCCCGGACCGGCCGTCGATCTGGTGCCTGAAGCGGACGAGACCGACACGGTACCGGACGGCGCGCTGGTGCTGGACGTGGCGCGCAGCACCGAGTTCCGCGCCGGCCACATCCCGGGCGCGGTCTGGGGCTTGCGCACCCGGCTGCACGGGCTGCGGGACCGGCTAGGGGCCGCGCCGGCGGTGGTCGTCACCTCGCCTCGCGGCGTGGTCGCGCGGCTCGCGGCGCCGGAGGTGAGCGGGCTGACCTCGGCGCCGGTCGCGGTGCTGCGCGGCGGGACGGCGGCCTGGGCCGCTGCCGGGCGGCCGCTCGTGGCGAGCCCGGACGACCCGCCGGACCAGGCCTGCGTCGACGTGTTCCTCCGGCCCTATGACCGCAATTCCGGCGTGGAGGAGGCGATGCGGGCCTATCTGCAATGGGAAGTGGACCTGCTGCGGGAGGTCGAGCGTGATGGGACCGTGGCGTTCGGCGTTTGAGCGGGTCGCGGCGGGGGCCGGGCGGCGCGCGCTTGACCTGCTGCTGCCGCCGCAATGCCTGACCTGCGACCTGCCGGTGGACGCCCCGGGGCAGTTCTGCCCCGCGTGCTTCGGTCGCACCCAGTTCATCACCGCGCCGTGCTGCGCGAGCTGCGGCGCGCCATTCGAGGAGGGAAAGTCGGACCGGGTCTGCCCGGACTGCACCAGCGACCCCCCGCCGTGGCGATCGGCCCGGGCCGCGCTGCGCTATGACGCGCAGTCCAAGCGCCTGCTGCTGCCGTTCAAATATGGCGACCGGGTCGAGACGGCGCGGGCGCTGGGTTCGATGATGGCGCGGGCGGGGGCGCCGTTATTGCGCGAGGCCGACATCCTTGTCCCTGTCCCGCTGCATCGGCGCCGGCTACTGTCCCGCCGCTATAACCAGGCGGCGCTGCTGGCGCGGGCGCTGTCGCGGCTGAGCGGCCGGCCGGCGGTGCTGGACGCGCTGTGCCGGGTCCGCTCGACCCGCAAGCTGGCCGACATGTCGCCGGCCCGGCGAACGGCCGAGCTCGATGGCGCCATCGCTGTCCGGGCGACGCGCGTGCCGGCGGTGCGGGATGCACAGGTGCTGCTGATCGACGACGTACTGACGTCGGGCGCGACGGCGCGGGCCTGCACCGGCGCGCTCCTGGTCGCGGGCGCGGCGCGGGTGGACGTGCTTGCGGCGGCACGGGTGCGGTCGCAGCACTGGGACGGCGGACCCTTGCAGGCCGCCCGGCCACTGCCAACGTAAGCGGGATTATGACCGTCGAGATCTATACCCAGCCCTGGTGCCCCTATTGCGACCGCGCGATTGGCCTGCTCGAGCAGAAGGGCGTGGCGTTCAAGGAGATCAGCGCACCTTACGGCACCAAGGAGCGCCAGGAGGCAATCTCGCGCTCCGGTGGCCGGCAGACCGTGCCGCAGATCTTCATCGGCGGCCGCCACGTCGGCGGGTGCGACGACCTCATGGCGCTCGAGCGTGCGGGCAGGCTGGACGCGATGCTCGCGGCCGCGTGATCGTTCGCGCTTGGTTCTTGCCTCGCTCCCCGCCGCCCTGTCACACTGAAGTCATGATCCACTACCAACTCCGCTGCAGCGCGGATCACGCGTTCGACGGCTGGTTCAAGGACAGCGCGGCATTCGAGCGCCAGGAGCAGGCCGGCTTGGTCGAATGCCCGGAGTGCGGCGACACGGGGGTGCAACGCGCGCTGATGGCGCCGTCGATCGGGCGCAAGCGGAAGACGGTCGACGAGAGCGGGGCAGCGGTCGCGGCGCCCCCGGCGGAGACGGCGGCGCCGCCTCCCGAGAAGGCGGCGGTGCTGCCGGACCGGGTGCGGGCGGTGCTGCAGCGGATCCGCGCCGAGGTCGAGCGTAACAGCGACTATGTCGGACCCGAGTTCGCCGAGGAGGCGCGGCGGATCCACCGGGGTGAGAGCGAAAAGCGCAGCATCTACGGCGAGTCGACGCCGGAGCAGGCCGAGGCGCTTGCGGAGGAGGGGATCGAGATCGCCCGTATCCCCTGGGTTCCGCGCGCGGACGGGTAGCGCATGACCGCGTTTTGGGCGACCGCCGAGGCCGTGTTCGGGCACCGCAACGCGGTCAACCTCTGGCAGGAGTGCGACCGGGCCGTCCTGGTATTCCTGGTCGGCCTGGCGATGGTCCGGGTGGCCGGGCGGCGCGTGTTCGGCAAGTGGGCGGCGCTGGACATCATCGTGTCGGTCATCGTCGGCTCCAACCTGAGCCGGGCGATCACCGGCAGCGCCCCGTTGCTGGGCACGATCGCGGCGACCGCGGCGATGATGGCCGTGCATTGGCTGCTCGCGAACCTGGCCTCGCGTTCGCCCTGGTTCTCTTCGCTGGTCGAGGGCACGCCGTTCGAGCTCGGAAGAGACGGCAAGCTGGAGCGCGAGCGGCTGATCCGCGAGTTCGTGAGCAAGCCCGACATCGACGAGGCGCTGCGCCAGCAGGGGCTGGAGCACGTCGAGCATAGCCGTCGCATCGTCCTCGAGCCGAGCGGGAAGATCAACGTCCTGAAGCCGTGACCGGGCGGCGCGGCGGCAGACGGGGCGGCAGGCGGGGCGCCGTCAGATCTCCCAGATCAGCGCGTCGGCGCTCGTCGGGGCGCGGCGGCGCGCGACCACCATGCGGTCATGCAGGCTGCGGATCGTCCGCGACCCGGTCCTGGTGAACAGGAACGGCAGCACGCCGTGCACGAGGCAGGCCAAGCCGCCCAGGATCATGGCCGTGCCGAACCCGGTGGCGACGGCGAAGTGCTCGCCATAGGTCTCGCCGACCGATTGGGGGTGCTCCGTGAACGACAGGGACATCGCTCGCTCCTGTGCTGAAGCGCCGAGTATAGACTGATCCCAGGGCGAAATGGAAGATTACTGTTGCGGCGGTAGCCAATTGGAGCATGCCGTTCCCCGGCCGGGCCAGCCCACGACAATGCTGTCCTATATGGGCCGATGCTCCAGCATCGCGAGATAGTTGATCGAGAGGTCGGCCGTCTCGCGCCACGCCCGCGTGCGCAGATCGTAGCTCATGCCCGCGGTCGCGGCGAGGCGGAGACCGGCGGGGCGGGCGGCGCGGGCCAGCTCGGCGGGGGTGATGAAGCGGCGCCAGTCGTGCGTCCCGGCGGGCAGCAGCCGGGCCACGTATTCGGCGCCGATCTTGGCGACCGCGAGCGAGCGCAGGGTGCGGTTTATGGTGGAGATGAACAGGAGGCCGCCGGGCTCGAGCAGGGCGGACAGCAGGCGGAGGAACGCGGCCGGGTCGGCGACGTGCTCGATCACCTCGAGCGCGGTCACGACGGGGAAGCGCGCGCCCTCGGCCAGGAGCGACTCGGCGGTCGCCACGCGGTAGCGAAGCGGCAGGCCGGCGCCCTCGGCATGCGCGGTCGCTGCCGCGATCGCGTCGGGGGCGGCGTCGACCCCGAGCACGTCGTGGCCGAGCCGGGCCAGCGCCTCGGCGGCCAGCCCGGCGCCGCAGCCGAGGTCCAGCAATCGCTGCGGAGCCCCGAACCGGGCCCGGAGTTGCGCATCGATCCATCCGACCCGGAGCGGGTTCATGGCATGCAAGGCCCGCATCGGCCCTGCCGGGTCCCACCACTCGGCCGCCAAGCGATTGAAGCGGCTGACTTCCTCCGGAAGGACGGAGCCGGATTGCGCGCTGCTCATGTTGCCGGGCCCCCCACCCGCCGGTATGTCATCGAGACAGGCGCAGAGACAAGGTGGGCATGGCGCGGATCGTGATGAAGTTCGGCGGCACCTCGGTGGCCGACCTCGACCGCATCCGCAACGTCGCCACCAAGGTTAAGCGCGAGGTCGAGGCCGGACACGAGGTGGCCGTGGTCGTCTCCGCCATGGCGGGGGTCACGAACCAGCTCGTCTCCTGGTGCCAGGGCCTGTCCACGCTGCACGATCCGCGCGAATACGACGCGGTGGTCGCGACCGGCGAGCAGGTGACGACCGGGCTGCTCGCGATCGCGCTGCAGTCGCAGGGGGTCGAGGCGCGGTCCTGGGCCGGCTGGCAAATCCCGCTGCGCACCGACGAGGCGCATGGCAAGGCGCGGATCGTCGCCGTGGAGGGCGAGCGCCTGCTCGGCGACATGCGTGAGCATCGGGTGCCGGTGGTGGCTGGATTCCAGGGAATCGGGCCGGAGGGTCGGATCAGCACGCTCGGCCGCGGCGGATCGGACACGTCGGCCGTGGCGTTGGCGGCGGCGCTGCGGGCCGACCGCTGCGACATCTATACGGACGTGGACGGCGTCTATACGACAGACCCGCGCATCGTGTCCCGCGCGCGCAAGCTCGACAAGATCGCCTACGAGGAGATGCTGGAGCTCGCCTCCGTCGGCGCCAAGGTGCTGCAGACCCGCAGCGTCGAGCTGGCGATGAAGGAGCGGGTGCGGGTGCAGGTGCTCAGCAGCTTCGAGGACCGGCCGGGCACGCTGGTGGTGGACGAGGACGAGATCGTGGAACAGGCTATCGTGTCGGGGATCGCCTACTCGCGGGACGAAGCGCGGATCACGCTGCGGCACGTGCCGGATCGGCCGGGCGTGGCGGCCGCCATCTTCGGGCCGCTGTCGGCGGCCAACGTCAATGTCGACATGATCGTGCAAAGCGTGTCGGCCGAGGGCAGCACGGACCTGACCTTCACCGTCGGCCGGGCCGACCTCGCGCGCACCCAGGCGATCCTTGGGGAACACCAGGCCGAGATCGGCGCGACCACGGTGCTGGCCGACCAGGAGGTCGCCAAGATCAGCGTGGTCGGGGTGGGAATGCGCAGCCATGCGGGGGTGGCGAACACGATGTTCGCGACGCTCGCGGCCAAGGGCATCAACATCCAGGTCATCTCGACGAGCGAGATCAAAGTCAGCGTGCTGATCGGCGCCGAGTATACCGAGCTTGCGGTCCGGGCGCTGCATACCGCCTACGGGCTCGATGCCTGACACGCCAATCCCGTTGCTCCCGCCGCCCGGCGAGGCGTTGGCCGCGTTCGACGCCTTGTCCGCGCGCGGGGCGGCGTTCCTCGGCACGCGCTGGGCGATCATGGGCGGGGCGATGAGCTGGGTGAGCGAGCGCCGGCTGGTCTCGGCGATCTCGGAGGCCGGCGGGTTCGGCGTGATCGCCTGCGGGTCGATGGGCCCGGATGCCCTGGCGGCCGAGATCGCGGCGACTCAGGCGCTGACCCGGCGGCCGTTCGGCGTCAACCTGATCACCATGCACCCGCAGCTCGAGGACCTGATCCGGGTCTGCCGCGAGGCGGGGGTCGGTCACGTGGTCCTGGCCGGCGGCGTGCCGCAAGCGGCCGCGGTGCGGGCGGTCAAGGATGGCGGCGCGCGGCTCGTCTGTTTCGCGCCGGCGCTGGTGCTCGCCAAGCGCCTGGTGCGGACGGGGGCGGACGCGCTCGTGATCGAGGGCTCGGAGGCGGGCGGGCATATCGGCCCGGTCTCGCTCAACGTGCTGGCGCAGGAGATCCTGCCGCACATGGAGGAGGTGCCGGTGTTCGTGGCCGGCGGGATCGGGCGCGGCGAGGCGCTGCTGGCGTTCCTCGAGATGGGCGCGGCGGGCGCGCAACTCGGCACCAGGTTTGCCGCGGCAACGGAAAGCATCGCCCACCCCCGCTTCAAGCAGGCCTTCATCGCCGCCCGCGCCCGCGACGCGCTGCCGAGCGTCCAGCTCGACCCGCGCTTCCCGGTCATCCCGGTGCGCGGCCTCGCCAATGCGGGCAGCCAACGCTTCCTGGAGCATCAGGCGGAGGTGATCGCGCGGGTCGCGGCGGGCGAGATCTCGCGTGAGGAGGGGCAGCTCTCCATCGAGCATTTCTGGGCCGGGGCGCTGCGTCGGGCGGTGATTGACGGCGACGTCGAGGGCGGGTCGGTGATGGCGGGCCAGTCGGTCGGCATGGTGCTGGCCGAGCAACCGGTGACGGAGATCATCGCCGAGCTGGTCGGCCAGGCCTGCGCGGTGCTGGCCCGGCGTTGGGGGGTGGAGCGGCCGCGGCTCTCGGCCCGGCTCTCATAGATGGCGGGCACCCGCCGCCTCCTCGCCCGGCTGCGCGCGCTGATGGCGGCGGGCGGCGGCGACGGCGGCGAGGCGGCGCTGAGCGAGCTGACCACCCTGATCGCGGCCGAGATGGTCGCCGAGGTGTGCACGGTCTACGCCATGCGGCCGGGCGACATCCTCGAACTGGTGGCCACGCACGGGCTACGCCAGGACGCGGTCGGGCGGACCCGGCTGCGGGTCGGCGAGGGCATCGTCGGCATCGCGGCGGCCACCGGCGCGGTGCAGAATCTCCCGGACGCTCAGAATCACCCCGCTTTCGCCTACCGGCCGGAGACCGGCGAGGACCCGTTCGCCTCGCTGCTGGCGGTGCCGCTGCGGCGCGCGGGCAGAGTTCTCGGCGTCTTGACCGTGCAGAATCGGCTCCCACGCCGGTACAGCGAAGACGAGGTCGAGGTACTGGAGACCGTGGCGATGCTCCTGGCCGAACTCCTTGCCGCGAGCGGGACCATGGATGCGAGCGAAGGCATAGGCAGCACGCTTCCCCGCCAATTCGATGCGGTGCCGATGGCGCCGGGCCTCGCGATCGGGCCGGTGGTGGTGCACGGGCTCGGCGCGCCGGTCCGGTATATGCTGGCCGAGGACCCGGCGGCTGAACTGCGCCGCGTCGAGGCCGCCGCGGCGTCCATGCAGCAGGCGCTAGACGCCCTGATCGAGGCGAACCGGCCGGACGGAGACAGCGCGCGCGAGGTGTTGGAGGCGACGCGGCTGGTCTCGGCCGACGAAGGCTGGCTGCGCCGGGTGCGCGCCGCCGTGGAGAGCGGGTTCTCCGCGGAAGCGGCCGTGCATCGGGTGTCCAACGAGGTGCGCGACCGGATGCGCCGGGTCTCGGACCCCTATCTGCGCGAACGGCTGGCCGACCTGGAGGAGCTGGCCGAGCGCATGCTGGCCGCGCTCGACGGTGGGGAGGAGCCGGTCGCGATCCCGAAGGGCGCCATCCTGCTCGCCCGTCGCCTCGGCCCGGCGCAGTTACTGGAATGGCACTCGCGCGGGATCGGGGCGGTCGCGATCGAGGAGGGCAGCACTGCCGGGCATGCCGCCATCCTGGCGCGGGCGCTGGGCCTTCCCGCGATCGGCGGGGCCGCGGGCATGCTGGAGGCGGTCGAGGACGGGGACGAGGCCATCCTGGACGCCGACGAGGGCCAGCTCATCCTCCGCCCCGCCGCCGAGGTCTGCGCCACCTATCGGCACGAACTGGACGTCCGGCACGCGATCGAGGCCGGCTATGCGCTGCAGCGCGATCTGCCGGCGCAGACGGCCGACGGCGTCCCGCTCAGCCTGCAGCTCAATGTGGGCCTCGCCCGCGAGGTGGAGCAGCTCGACCACACCGGCGCGGCCGGGATCGGGTTGTTCCGGACCGAAGTGGCGATGCTGGCCCGCGGCGAGGTCGCCGACGTGCCGGAGCAGGCTGCGCTCTACGCCCGCGTGCTGGACGCGGCCGGCGACCGGCCGGTGCGGTTTCGCACGCTCGACCTCGGCGGAGACAAGCTGCTGCCCGGCGCGCCGCTGCCGGTCGAGGAGAACCCGGCCATGGGCTGGCGGAGCCTGCGGATCGGGCTCGACCGGCCGAAGCTGCTCCGGCGCCAGTTGCGGGCGCTGCTGCTCGCGGCGAGCGGTCGGCGCGCTTTCCATCATGTTCCCGATGGTGACCACCGTCGCCGAGTTCCGCGCCGCCAAGAGCCTGCTGTTCACGGAGGCGGCGCGGGTGCGGCCGGCGCCGAGCCGGCTCGAGGTCGGCAGCATGATCGAAGTGCCGGCGCTCCTGTTCCAGCTTCCGGCGCTGATGGCGGAGGCCGACTTCGTGTCGATCGGCTCCAACGACCTGATGCAGTTCCTGTTCGCGGCCGACCGCGGCACGCCCGCGCTGTCGGGCCGCTACGACCTGCTGTCGCCGCCGATGCTGGACGCGCTCGAGCGGATCGCCGCGGAGGCGCGGGGGGCCGGCGTGGAGGTCTCGGTGTGCGGCGAGCATGCGTCGCGGCCGCTGGACGCGATGGTGCTGGCCGCGCTTGGGATCACCACGCTGTCCATGCCGGCGCCGAGCCTGCTGCGGCTGAAGTCGGTTCTGGCCAAGGTGCCGCTCGGGGCGCTGCGCTCCGTGCTGACGACGCTCCGGCGGAGCGCGTCGGGGCCGGCGAGCCTGCGCGACCGGGTGGACGCCTGGGCGCGCGAGCATGATTTGCCCGTCTGAACTTCGTTTACGGCACGCAAATGCCTCAACTGGTCGGCGGTGCAGGCGTTGGCAACGGAAGCCTATCCCGGGCTACATCGACGCGGCCGGTCTGCCCGGACCCAGATTGTCGCATCCGAGTAGCGCCATGGAAGTTCGCAGACCGGAATTCGAAGGCGCGGGGGTGATGCTCTCGGCGCGCGACGACGACCCGAACGCTGCCGCCACGCCCGCCTCGCGGGTCGGCGCCGAGCTGCGGGCCGCACGGCTCCGGCTCGGCTGGTCACTCGCGGACATCGCGGCCGGGCTGCGGATTCGGCTGCCGTTCCTGGAGGCCATCGAAGAGGGCCGCATCGGCGACTTGCCGGGCGCGGCCTATGCCGTGGGGTTCGTGCGCACCTATGCATCGTCGCTCGGGCTCGATCCGGACGAGGTCGCGCGGCGGTTCAGGGCGGAGTCGCACGAGGTCAATCGCAAGACGGAGCTGACCTTCCCGGCGCCGGTGCCGGAGCGTGGCGTGCCGGCCGGGGCGGTGATCCTGCTTGGGCTGGTGCTCGCCATTGGTGCCTATGCCGCCTGGTACAAGTTCTCGGAGGCGCGGCACGGCGACGTGGTCGCTCCGGTGCCGGAGCGGCTGGCGCCGCTGGCCGACCGGGCGGCGCCCAGCAACGTCTCCCCGCAGGTCGCCTCCATCCTGCCGCCCTCGGTGCCGGCGCAACTCTCTCCAGCGCCCGCGCCTACGCCCACCTCGTCGCCGACCACCGCGCAGGCCGCGCCGCTTGCACCTCCGCCCGCCCCGCTCCCGGTCTCCGTGCCGGTGCCCGTGCCGGTTCCGGTCTCGGTGACGCCGCCGTCCAGCACGGCCGCGCCCGCGGCACCGCCGGCCGAGGCCAGCCGGGTCGTGCTGCGGTTCAAGGCGGATTCCTACATCCAGGTGCGGGAAAAGCAGGGGCCGGTGCTGCTCAGCCGGGTGATGCGCGCGGGCGACACCTGGCCGGTGCCGAAGGAGCCCAACCTCGTCATGACGACCGGCAACGCCGGCGGCGTCGAAATCGTGGTCGACGGGATCACCGCCGCCCCGCTCGGCGGGAGCGGCGCGGTCCGGCGCGACCTCTCGCTCGAGCCCGACGCAATCAAACTGCCACAAGGCACGAAGTTGCCCGCATCCGCGCGCACGCAGTAGAAGCGGGGCGGGGCCGGCCCCATCTCGGGTCCGTGGCCAGCCGGAGAGCCCGATGAGTTACCGTCCGTATCAGCAGATCTTCCGCCGCCAGTCGCGCAAGATCCATGTCGGACCCGTGCCCGTGGGCGGCGACGCGCCGATCACGGTGCAGACCATGACCAACACGCCGACGATGGATGTGGCGGCGACGGTGGCGCAGATCCAGCGCGCCGAGGCGGTCGGGGTGGACATCGTCCGCGTCTCCTGCCCGGACCAGGAGAGCGCGCTGGCGCTGAAGGACATCGTGCGGCAGGTGCGCGTGCCGGTCGTGGCCGACATCCATTTCCACTACAAGCGGGCGATCGAGGCGGCCGAGAGCGGCGCGGCGTGCCTGCGGATCAACCCCGGCAACATCGGCAGCGCCGAGCGGGTGCGCGAAGTGATCCAGGCGGCGCGGGACCATAATTGCTCCATGCGGATCGGGGTCAACGCCGGGTCGCTGGAGAAGCACCTGCTCGAAAAATACGGCGAGCCCAACCCGGAGGCGCTGGTCGAGAGCGCGCTGGAGCACGCCAAGATCCTGCAGGACCACGACTTCCACGAGTTCAAGATCAGCGTGAAGGCGAGCGACGTGTTCATGGCGGTCGCCGCGTATCAGCAGCTCGCCGAGGTGTGCGACCACCCGCTGCATATCGGCATCACCGAGGCCGGGTCGAAGCGGGCGGGGACGGTGAAGTCCTCGATCGGGCTCGGCAGCCTGCTGTGGGCCGGGATCGGCGACACGCTCCGGGTCTCGTTGTCGGCGGAGCCGGAGGAGGAGGTCCTGGTCGGCTGGGACCTGCTGAAATCGCTCGGGATCCGCCATCGTGGCGTGAAGATCATCTCCTGCCCGTCCTGCGCGCGGCAGGGGTTCAACGTGATCGACACGGTGCAGACGCTGGAGGAGCGGCTCGCGCACATCCAGACGCCGATCACGCTCAGCATCATCGGCTGCGTCGTGAACGGGCCGGGCGAGGCGCTGATGACGGATATCGGCGTGACCGGCGGCGGCAACGGGCGGCACATGGTGTATGCGGCCGGTCGGACCGACCACACGGTCGCCGGCATGGGCATGATCGAGCACATCGTGGAGCTGGTCGAGCGCAAGGCGGCGGCGCTGGAGGCGGAGAAGGCGGCTGAGAGCCAGCGCTGGTAGCGGCGGAGTAAGCATGTCTCCCTCTCCCGCTGGCGGGAGAGGGTCGGGGTGAGGGTGGCGCAACGGGCGCCTCGGCCCAGCTCCTGCGGACACCCTCACCCTAACCCTCTCCCGCCAGCGGGAGAGGGGACATAAGGGTATCAACGAACTTGGCAGAGACGCTCCAACCGGTCCGCGGCACGCGGGACCTGATCGGCGACGACCAGCGCCGGCACGCCCACGTGGTCGACACCGCCCGCCGGATTTCGGCCCTCTACGGGCACGAGGAGTGGTCGACGCCGGTGTTCGAGGAGACCCGCGTGTTCGCCCGCACCCTCGGCGACACGTCGGACGTGGTCACCAAGGAGATGTACACCTTCACGGATCGCGGCGGCGATAGCGTCACGCTGCGGCCGGAAGCGACCGCGGGGATCTGCCGGGCGGTGATCAGCAACGGACTGACCCAGTCGCTGCCGCTGAAGGTGTTCTACGCCGGCCCGATGTTCCGCTACGAGCGGCCGCAGAAGGGCCGGTACCGGCAATTCCACCAGATCGACGCGGAGATCATCGGCGCGCCGGAGCCGCTGGCGGATGCGGAGGTGATCGCGCTGCGGCTGGGACATCCTGCGGCGCATCTCGGCGTCGCGGACGGCGTCGTGCTGGAGCTGAACACGCTGGGCGACACGCCGAGCCGCGACGCTTACCGGGCGGCGCTGGTCGAGTATTTCGCCGCGCATCGGGACCGGCTGTCGGCAGGACAGCCAGACCCGGCTGGAGCACAATCCGCTGCGCATCCTGGACAGCAAGGATGAGGGCGACCGCAAGCTCGTCGCTGACGCGCCGACCATCTACGACAAGCTGACGCCGGAGGCGGCCGCCTTCTACGAGCGGCTAAGGAGCACCTCGCCCGGTTCGGCGTGCCGTTCCGGGAGAATCCGCGCATCGTCCGCGGGCTCGATTACTACAGCCACACCGCGTTCGAGTTCGTGACCGACCGGCTCGGCGCGCAGGGTACCGTGATGGGTGGCGGTCGGTATGACGGGCTGATGCAGCAGATGGGCGGGCCGGCGATCCCCGCGGTCGGCTGGGCGGCCGGGGTGGAGCGGCTGGCGATGCTGCTCGCCGAGCCGCCGCGCCCGCCGGCGCCGGTCGCGGTGGTGCCGATGGGCGGCGCGGAGGAGGAAGCGGCGGCGTTGGACGCGGTGCAGGCGCTGCGCCGGGCTGGGATTCCCGCGGAGATGGCCTATCGCGGCAACGCGAAGCGGCGGATGGAGCGGGCCAACAAGATCGGCGCCCGCGCCGCGGTCATCATCGGCGGCGACGAGCTCGGGCGCGGGGTGGCGCAGGTGAAGGACCTGGCGAGCGGGGCGCAGAGCGAGGTTCCGCTCGCCGAGCTTGCGGAGCGGCTGCGGTGAGCGGCGGGCTGGACATCAAGCTCGACCAGATCGTCGGCCGCGCCGCCGAGCTGCGGGCGATGCTGAGCGAGGGCGTCGGCGGGGACGTGTTCGCGAAGGCGAGCAAGGAGCTGTCCGACCTCGAACCGGTGGTCGAACGGATCGGCGAGCTGCGTGCGGCCGAGCGGGCGCAGGCGGAGGCGGAGGCGCTGCTCGCCGATCCGGAGATGAAGGGTCTCGCCGAGGCCGAGCTCTACGACCTGAAGGAGCGGCTGCCTGCGCTGCGGCAGGAAATCCGGCTCGCCCTGCTGCCGCGCGACGAGGCCGATAGCCGGAGCGCCATCCTGGAGGTGCGCCCGGCCGCGGGCGGCGACGAGGCCGGGCTGTTCGCGGCCGAGCTGTTCGGGATGTACCAGAAATACGCCGTCTCGAAGGGATGGCGGTTCGAGGTGCTGGACTACGCCGACAACGAGCTGGGCGGGATCAAGGAGGCGGTGGCGGAGATCACCGGCCGGAACGTGTTCGCGCGGCTCAAATACGAATCCGGCGTGCACCGGGTCCAGCGCGTGCCGGCGACCGAGAGCCAGGGGCGGATCCACACCTCCACGGTGACGGTCGCGGTGCTGCCGGAGGCGGAGGAGGTGGACGTCGACATCGACGAGGGCGACCTGCGGATCGACGTCTACCGCGCCTCCGGCGCCGGCGGGCAGCACGTCAACAAGACGGAGAGCGCCGTGCGCATCACCCACATCCCGAGCGGGGTGGTGGTGGCGATGCAGGAGGAGCGGAGCCAGCACAAGAACCGGGCCAAGGCGATGAAGCTGCTGCGCTCGCGGCTGTTCGAGGCGCAGCGGGCGCGGGAGGCGGCGAGCCGGGCGGCGGACCGCAAGGGGCAGGTCGGGACGGGCGACCGGAGCGAGCGGATCCGGACCTACAACTTTCCGCAGGGGCGGGTGTCGGACCACCGGATCGGGCTCACGCTGCACAATATCGACCGGGTCATGGCCGGGCGATCTGGACGAGATCGTCGACCGGCTGACCGCGGAGGACCAGGCGGCCCGGCTGGCGGCGCAGGACTGACCGTTCGCGAGGCCCTGCGCTTCGGCGCCGCGCGGCTGGAGGCGGCCGGGATCGAGGGCGCGGCGCGGGAGGCGCGGTTGTTGCTGGAGGCGGCGACCGGGCTGTCGCGCGAGACGCTGCTGCTCGAGCCGGACCGGGCGGTGGACGAGGGCGATTTCCTGCGGCTCGTCGAGCGCCGGGCGGCGCGGGAGCCGCTCGCGTTCATCCTGGGCGTCCAGGAGTTTTGGAGCCTGCCGTTCCGGGTCTCGCCGGCCACGCTGATCCCACGCGCGGACAGCGAGACGCTGATCGAGGCGGCGCTGGCGGCGCGGCCGGACGGGGTGGGATCGGTGCTGGACCTTGGCACCGGGACCGGGCTGCCTCTTGCTCGCGGTGCTGTCGGAATTCCAGGACGCTTGGGGCGTCGGTACAGGATCGTAGCCCGACGGCCGCGCTGCTGGCGGCGGAGAACGCGCGTGCGCTCGGGCTGGCCGACCGGGCGTGCTTCGTCTGTGCCGACTGGGCGGCGCCGCTGGCAGGGCGGTTCGATCTGGTGCTGAGCAACCCGCCGTATGTGGCGCGGCCGGAGCTGGCCGGGTTGATGCCGGAGGTGGCGCGGTGGGAGCCGGCGAGCGCGCTGGATGGCGGGGCGGACGGGCTCGACGCATATCGCACCCTCATCGGCGCGCTGCCGGGACTGCTGCGGCCAGGCGGGCTCGCGATCCTCGAGCTTGGGGCCGGGCAGCGCGCTGCGGTGGCGGCGCTGGCGCAGGCGGCCGGGTTTCGCCGCGTCTCCGTCCGGCGCGACCTCGGCGGCGTCGAACGGGCGCTGCTGCTGGAAGCAGGCTGACCGCTTCGACAGCCTGGGGGCTTGGCAGACCGCCTGTCTATGGTTACGTATCAGGTCGGTCCGCAATGGGACCGAGGGCCTTCGCGGCCCGGGATGACCGGATGCCGGTCGCCGGGCGAGGCCGACCACCGCCGCCATCGATGCATCGCCGGACACGGTCTGCGCGCATCTGCCTGGCGGCCCTGACGAGGACGACACCTTGTGGCGATGAACATGAAGCGGATGCGTGGACGCAACCACCGTGGCGGTGGCGGCGGCGGCGGCGGCGGCCCGGTGCGGCACCAGAGCGGCAACGTCCCGCTCAACCGCAACCACGTATTCGACAGCAGCGGCCCGGATTTGCGTGTCCGCGGCACGGCGCAGCAGCTGTTCGAGAAGTATCTCCAGCTCGGCCGCGACGCGACCAGCGGCGGTGACCGGGTCATGGCGGAAAGCTACTTCCAGCACGCCGAGCACTATTTCCGCATCATCAACGCGATGAACCAGGCGGCGGCGCAGTCCCAGCAGCAGGGCGGGGGCGGCCAGCACGGGCAGCAGCACGGCAACGGCGGCGGACGGCGTCCGGAACCGGCCGGCGAGGCGCTGGGATTCGAGGACGGGGGCGAGGATACGGCGCCGGGGCTCGGGGATCAGCCGGCGCCGGCTGCGGAGCCGCGCGACATCCCGATCGCCGCCGTGCCGCCGGAGCCGGCCTCTCCCGAGTAGAGCGCCGCCCGGAGCGACTCTGCTTCCTCGCCGCGCACCATGCCGCGGCGGAGGAACAGGTCGATCAGGACCAGGTTCACGTTGAACTTGAAATCGTCGGTGCCACGCATCGTTTCGAGTACGCGAGGCAGCTCCCATAGCTCGAACGCCTCGACTTCCCGGTCTTGCGGCTCCGGCAGGAAGCTTTCCGGCAGCTCGAGATCGAAGCAGTGGAGCACGTCGCGGCGCAGGCCTTCATCGCGCTCCATCGCGTAGCTGATGGTCGCGACCGGGCGGGCGCGCTGCGCGAGCGCGGGCGGCAGGCCTGCTTCCTCGCCCGGCTTCCTTCAGCAGCGTTTCCTGCCGGCGTTGACCCGGCAGCCACACCGCCCGCGACCAGGTGGTCGAGCTTGCCGGGGTCGAGCAGCTTGTCGCGGGCGCGGCGGGCGACCCACAGCCGGTCGCCCACGAGCCCGTTGAGGTGCACGCCGGTCGCCGCGATGCCGAAGCGGGGCAGGGCGCCGCGGTCGATCTGCGCCAGCACCGGGCCGTCCGGACGGGCGCGGACGTCGAACGCCTCGTTGCGCCAGGGCATGGCGCCGCGCTCGGCCAGGGCGCGGGCCAGTTTCGTCAGGCGCTCCGGCGCGACCTCCAGCCCCGCCTCCGTCCGCTCTGCGCCGAGCGTCGCGGCCTGTTCGGCGAGGGCCGGCAAAATCCAGCCGACATGCTCGCCGGCAATGAGCACGCGGAGGCGCCGTCCCGGCAGGACAACGTTGTTGCAGGCGCGAACGTGGCGAAGCAGAGACTCCATCCCCGACTTATAGGCGGGATTGCCGTTCGACGCCTTCTCCTGCCGGCTCGGGACCGCCACATAAACCGCATGAGGTCTTCAAGCTTCGAAACCGCGCCCGCCGACGCGCGCAACGGTTTCCAGACGATCCGCTCGCTCTTGCCTTATCTTTGGCCGTCCGACGCGCCCTCGGTGCGGGTGCGGGTTCTGCTGGCGGCGGCGATGCTGATCGGGGCGAAGTTCGCGACCGTCTACATCCCGATCGTCTACAGCCACGCGGTCGATGCGCTGGCGCCCAAGAACCACCTGCTCACGGTCCCGTTCGCGCTGATCGGGGCCTACGCGCTGCTGCGGATCGCGTCCTCGGGCTTCGCCGAGCTGCGCGACGCGGTGTTCGCCTCCGTGCAGCAGCGGGTGATCCGCAAGGTGGCGCTGCAGGCGTTCGAGCACCTGCACCGGCTCAGCCTGCGGTTTCACCTGGACCGGCAGACCGGAGGGCTGTCGCGGGCGATCGAGCGGGGCACCACCGGCATTGAGGCCGTGCTGCGGCTGGCCGTGTTCAACATCATCCCGACGCTGTTCGAGGTTCTGCTGGTCACCGCAGTGCTGTGGCGGATGTTCGACTGGCGGTTCGCGCTGGTCACGTTCGGCGCGGTGGCGATCTACATCGCGTTCACCTTCATGTTCACCAACTGGCGGGTGCAGTTCCGCCGGACCATGAACGAGATGGACAGCGACGCGCACACCAAGGCGATCGACTCGCTGCTCAACTACGAGACGGTCAAGTATTTCGGCAACGAGGTGCACGAGGCGCGGCGGTTCGACGCGGCGCGGGCGCGCTACGAGCGGGCGGCGGTGCGCAGCCAGGTGACGCTCAACATGCTGAACCTGGGGCAGGCGGTGATCATCGCGCTCGGCTTGGCGCTGGTCATGCTGATGGCGGCCGACGGGGTGCAGGCGGGGACCATGACGGTCGGCCAGTTCGTGCTGGTCAACACCTACCTGATGCAGCTCTACCAGCCGCTCAACTTCCTCGGCTTCGTCTACCGCGAGATCAAGCAGGGGCTGGTGGACATGGAGAGCATGTTCCGGCTCATGTCGATGAACCAGGAAGTGGCGGACCGGCCGGGGGCGCTGATGCTGGCGCCGCATCTTTCCGACGGGGCGGCCGGTTCGGTCGCGTTCCGGGACGTGCATTTCGGCTACAACCCGGAGCGCGAGATCCTCAAGGGCGTGAGCTTCGAGGTGCCGGCCGGGTCGAAGCTCGCGATCGTGGGGCCGACCGGGGCGGGCAAGTCGACGATCTCGCGGCTGCTGTTCCGGTTCTACGACGTGACCGATGGTTCGGTGGAGATCGACGGGATCGACGTGCGCGACCTGCAGCAGGCGAGCCTGCGGGCGGCGATCGGGGTGGTGCCGCAGGACACCGTGCTGTTCAACGACACCATTGCCTACAACATCGCCTATGGGCGGCCAGGCGCGAGCCAGGCCGAGATCGAGCACGCGGCGCGGCTGGCGCAGGTGCATGGGTTCGTGCAGAGCCTGCCGGAGGGCTACGCCACGCGGGTCGGCGAGCGCGGGCTTAAGCTGTCTGGCGGCGAGAAGCAGCGTGTGGCGATCGCGCGGACGATCCTGAAGGACCCGCGGATCCTGATCCTGGACGAGGCGACCAGCGCGCTCGACACGCGTACGGAGCGCGAGATCGACGCGGCGCTGCGCACGGTTGCGGCCAACCGCACCACGCTGGTGATCGCGCATCGGCTCTCCACCGTGGTCGATGCGGACGAGATCATCGTGCTGCAGGAGGGCCGGGTGGCCGAGCGGGGGACGCATGCGGGCCTGCTGGCGCATGAGGGGCTGTATGCGCGGATGTGGGCGATGCAGGCGGCCGAGCAGCGCGAGGTCCGGCAAACGGAGGACGCAGCATGATCGACGACCCGCCGGCGGATCTGAGCCATGCCGGGGCGATCGTGGACAAGGCGATCGAATACATGATGGGCCAGCATCTCGACCCGGTGGCCGTGGCGTCGGCGCTGCTCGGCGGCTCGCTCGGGCTGCTGGCGCGGAGCATGGAGGATGCGGCGATTGAGCGGGTGCTGCAGAACGCGCTGCATTCGGTGCGCTCGGGCGAGCTGCGGGCGGAATGGGGACCGCGCGCTTGACGCGGGCGGGTGTCGGCGGCATAAGCGCCGCCTGAATTCCGCCCGGGCCCTGTGTCCGGGCGTGCGTCATTGTGGGGATTTTCGGATCATGTCTCGTCGCTGCCAGTTCACCGGCAAGGGCGTGCTGTCTGGCAACAACGTCAGCCACGCGAATAACAAGACCCGGCGCCGCTTCCTGCCCAACATGCAGCAGACGTCGCTGGTGTCGGACATCCTTGGGCACGCCGGTGCGGGTGCGGCTGACGACGCATGCGATCCGGACGGTCGAGCATAATGGTGGGCTCGATGCGTTCCTGCTGGGGACGCCGGACCGCAAGCTGCCGGAAGAGGCGCAGGTGCTGAAGCGGCGGATCCTGCGGTCGCAGGCCAAGCGCGCGGCGGCGGCCGACCCCCTCGGCCTGACCGGCTGGCCGGGTTTCCGGCACCAGCAGCAGAAAGCCGACGAACCCGGCGGCGGCGATCGTGCCCAGCACGAGGAACGCCGCCGAGAAGCCGAACTGGACGATCAGGAACCCGGCAAGCGCCGCGCTTAGCGAGGCGCCGATGCCCTGCGCCGTGGCGAGCGCGCCTTGGCTGACGTTGAACCGACCTGGTACCGCGCGTCAGGTCGGAGACGATGACCGGGAATAGCGCGCCGTAGATCCCCGCACCGATCCCGTCGAGTAGCTGCACCCCAAGCAACCAGAACGGGTTGCTCCAAAGCGTGTACAGCACGCCTCGGACTGCGAGGACGCCGAAGGCGACCAGGAAGATGGGCTTGCGGCCCCAACGGTCGGTGCGAGCTCCGACGAGGAGCGCGACGGGGACCATCACGCATTGGGCGGCGACGATGCAGGCGCCAATGAGCGAGGTGGCTTTGTCCTTGCCGACGATCTCCGTCAGGTCCTGGCCGACGGAGGGGAGCATGGCGGCGTTGGCCAAGTGGAAAGCTGCGAACAGGATCGCCAGCATCAGCAGGGTGCGGTTGTTCAGGAGGATGCGCCAGCCCGAAGGCTGCTCACCGCGTTCCCCTTCATCCAGGCCGCGGGCGAGGTCGTCGTCGATGGCGTCGGCGGGGATGATCAGGGTCGACACGACGCTGAGCAGGGCAAGGGCGGCCAGGATCCAGAACACCACGATTGGGCCGAACAGCAAGGCGCTGCCCGCGGCGAGGCCGCGCCACTGCGTTGCCGGCGTGATTGAAGCCTTCGTTGCGTCCGACGCGGCTGGCGAGCGCCTTCGGGCCGAACGTGCCCAGGGTGATCGCGGCGACCGCCGGGGAGAACACGGCGCCGGCAATGTGGGCCGCGGATTGGGTGGCGGCCACGGCGAAGAAGCCGCCGAGGAACGGGAGGAGCAAACAGCTGAGGGTGACCACGGTGGCAGCGACGATCACTACGGTGCGCTTGCTGTGCGTGCGGTCGACGAGGGCGCCGGCGGGGGTTTGGGCCGCGATGCCGATCAGACCTGAGACGGTCATGACCAGGCCGATCGAGGCTGGGTTCCAGCCGCGGTCGGCAAGAAGATAGATGGCAAGGTAGGGGCCGAGACCGTCGCGAACGTCGGCGAGGGTGAAGTTCAGCGCGTCGAGGCCCCAGCGGACGCGGGCGCTGGGTTCAGGTGCGCTTGAGAAACCGCGATTCGATCGTGTCGGCGAGGTCATGGAGCTCGCGGGTGGCGCCGTCATGCTTGTAGCCGTGCTTGCCGTAGAAGCCGTGGGCACGGTGGAAGCGGGTGTCGCTCCAGAGCACGCTCCTTGGCGCCGCCCGCCAGCGCATGTTGTTCGGCGGTGGCGAGCAGCGCTGCGCCGAGGCCGGTGCCGTGCTGGTCGGGGTGGACGTAGACGCGGCAGATCTCCCAGAGCTCAGCCTCTCGTGGCAGCGGTGGCGATCATCCCTTTTCCCTCGTCCGCGATCCAGAGCATTCCGCCGCGGTCGGCGTAGTAGGTCGCGAGGGCGCGAAGCTCGGGGGCTTCGAGGTCGACGTCGAGGATGCAGCCGGGATAGTCGGACCAGCAGCGTTCGATCAGGGCGATGAAGGCGGGGGCGTCTTCGTCGCGGCCGGGTCGGATCAGTGCAGGCGCTCGCAGAATTCGACGATGCGAGCGCCGGCTTCCTGGATGACGTCCTCGCTGGTGGCGTAGCTCATGCGCAAGTAGGGGGACATGCCGAAGGCGGCGCCGTGGACGACGGCGAGGTGGGCCTCCTCGAGGAGGGCCATGGAGAGGTCCTCGTCGGTGTCGAGGTGGCGGCCGCCGGACGTGGTCTTGCCGAGGCAGCCGGCGACGTTGGGGTAGAGGTAGAAGGCGCCTTCGGGCTTGTGACAGGACATGCCGGGGGCGCGGTTGACGGCTTCGACCAGGAGGTCGCGGCGGCGCGCGTAGGCGGCGACCATCTCGGCGACGCTGTCTTGGGGGCCGTCGAGGGCCGCGGCAGCGGCGGCTTGGCCGACCGTGTTGATGCCGGCCGGAGACGTGGCCTTGGACCGTGACCATGGCCTTGATGAGGTGCTTGGGTCCGGCGGCGAAGCCGATGCGCCAGCCGGTCATGCTGTAGGTTTTCGAGACGCCGGAGACGGTCAGGTCCGGTCGCGCAGGCGCGGTTCGACGGCCGCGATGGTGGCGTGCTTCCGGCCGTCGAACAGGAGGTGCTCGTACATGTCGTCGGAGAGGATCCAGACATGGGGGTGGCGGAGCAGCACTTCGCCGAGCGCACGGAGGTCGTCGGCGCTGTGCGGCGGCGCCGGTCGGGTTATTGGGGAAGTTCAGGAACAGCCATTTCGTGCGGGGCGTGATGGCGGCTTCGAGGTCTTCGGGGCGAAGTCGGAAGCCATTGTTCTGGGGGCAGGTGACGAAGACCGGGTCGGCGCCGAGGAGCCGGGTCATCAGCGGGTAGGCGCCCCAGTAGGGGGCGGGGATGACGACCTGATCGCCGGGGTCGAGCGTGGCCATCAGCGCGTCGAAGATGACGCCTTTGCCGCCGTTGGCGACCATGATCTCGTCGAGGGCGACTTCGAGGCCGGCGTCGCGCTGGAACTTGCGCTGGATGGCCTGTTTCAGAGCGGGGACGCCGTCCTGCGGGGGGTATTTGGTCTCGCCGCGGAGGGCGGCTTGGTAGCCGGCCTCGATGGCGTGGCGGGGACTGTCGAAATCGGGCTCGCCGATGGTGAGCGCGAGGACCTGCTTGCCCTGCGCGCGCATGGCGCGGGCGCGGATGGTCATGGCGACGGTGGCGGCGGGGGCCGAGGCGCTAGGCGTTGGGCGCAGAGGGGGGTGTCGGCCTCACCCCCGGCATCGGCGACACTAGGTGAGGCCTTGGCAGAAGCGCTGGATGCGGGTGCAGGCCTCGCGGAGGCTTTCGGTGTCGGTGGCGTAGGAGATGCGGAAATGGCCGGGATACATGAAGGCGGAGCCGTGGACCGCGGCGACGCCTTCCTCCTCGAGCAGGGCCATGACGAAGCTCTCGTCGTCGGTGATCTCGGTGCCGGCCTTGCTGGTCTTGCCGATGCAGCCGTGGATACTGGGGAAGACGTAGAAGGCGCCTTCGGGGGTGTGGCAGTGGATGCCGGGGGCGTCGTTCAGCATGGCGACGACCAGGTCGCGGCGCTGCTTGTAGACGGCGGTCATCTCGCCGATGAACTCCTGCGGGCCGGTGAGGGCTTCGAGGGCGGCGGCTTGGCTGACGGAGCTGGTGTTGCTGGTGCTCTGTGACTGGAGCTTGTCCATGGCCTTGATGAGGGATTTCGGCGCGCCGGCGAAGCCGATGCGCCAGCCGGTCATGGCGTAGGCCTTGGAGCAGCCGTTCATGGTGACGGTGCGGTCGCGGAGCTTGGGCTCGACCTGGGCGATCGTGGCGGGCTTGAAGCCGTCGTAGACGAGCTTGTCGTAGATGTCGTCGGTCAGGATCCAAACATCGGGGTGCTTGAGCAGGACGTCGCAGATGCCGCGGAGGTCTTCGGCGGAGTAGGCGGCGCCGGTCGGGTTGCAGGGAGAGTTGAGGAGGAACCACTTCGTCTGTGGTGTGATTGCGGCCTCGAGATCTTCCGGGCGGAGTTTGAAGCCGTTGTTTTGGCCGCAGGGGACGATGACGGGGGTGCCGTCGGCGAGTTCGACGATGTCGGGGTAGCTGACCCAGCAGGGGGAAGGGATGATGACCTCGTCGCCCGGGTTCAGGGTGGCGATGAAGGCGTTGAAGATGACCTGCTTGCCGCCGGTGGAGACGATGATCTCGTCCGGGGCGTAGTCGATGCCGGTGTCGGCCTTGAACTTGGCCGCGACCGCCTTGCGCAGCGCGGGGGTGCCGGCGACGTCAGTGTATTTGGTCTCGCCGGCCTGGATGGCGCGGATGGCGGCGTCCTTGACGTTCTGCGGGGTGTCGAAGTCGGGCTCGCCGGCGGCCAGGCTGATGACGTTGCGGCCCTCGGCCTTGAGCGCGCGCGCCTTGGTCGAGATGGCGATCGTCTGGCTGGGGCTGATGCGGTCGAGGCGTTCGGCGGTGAGCGACATATTCGGTTCCGGCGGCAAAAAAGGGCCGGGCAAATTAGTCCGGCTCGGGGTCAGTTGCCAGTCGTCAGTCGCCAGTTTTCAAAAATGGACGGCTTCAATGTTGAGGTCGGGAGGCGGCGAGTCAGCGAACTGCCGTTTGCGGCGCATCGGGCGAATAGGAATGTTGACCTGCGAAGGAGATGAGGAGTTGTGGTGCGGTGCTTGGTAGGAGCCGGATACAGGTGCCATGGTTGGCGTTCGAACGTCGGCAGCCGTCACAGAAACTTCTTGTTCTCCGAGAGGAAACCGGGAACTGAGAAATTCACCTAAATCAAAGTCGATGGTCGGCCAAGAAATGGGAGTTCAATTGCGAGAACGTGCCTGGCGGTTCATCTGATATGTTCTCGTCGTTCCTACATTCTGTGGTAACAGCGATTTGAGCGTAAACTCAGCGTTGCGTTCTTCATTGCTCTGTGCCATCTAGCGGCGCCCATCCAAAAGGGAGCAAGAGTATGTCAGAAGCGCGAACCCAGAACGGGAAGATCACTCGCGAGGCCAATTCGGCGGCCCAGGCGACCACCTCGGCGGCCGAGCGCGGCGCTAAAGCGGCGGAGCACAGCGGCCGCGCCACGGCCGAGGCGCTCCGTCAAAGCGCCCATACGGCGACCGAGACCGGCCGGCGTGCCGTCGAGTCCGGAACGGAGACGCTGCGTCGCAGCACGGAAGCGATTGCCGGCAGCCACCGCCAGATCGCGGAAGAGGCGGCGGAGCGTCTGCACCAGGCCAGCCGCACCGCGGCCGAGACGGCACGGGGCACGGCGGAAGACGTGCGCGCGCTGATGTCGCTGCCGTCGGCTGCGGACCGCGGCTATCAGGACCTGCAGCAGAGCATGACCGGCTTGGTCGAAGGCGTGGTGCAGGCGAACCTGCGCGCGACCGAAGAGCTGGTCCGTCTGACCAGCCCGACGGCGTTCATGGAACTGCAGCAGCGGTTCGTGCGCGATTACATGAACGCGCTCATGGAAGGCAGCGCTGCGGTCGCCCGTGCGGTGCGGCAGACCGTTGACCAGACCCTGCCGCCGCTCGAGCAACACCTTCGGCAGCGTCGGCAGGCGACCGAGAAGACCGGCGCGTACCAGGCCGCGGCGGAGTAATACGAGCGGAGGGCGGCTAGGCTATGCCGCCCTCTACCGCCGGGTCCGGCCACTGCGCCGGTCGCGATTGAGGCGGGGCTGCCGGCGGCGAGCCCGTGACAAAACTGGTCATTGCCTCGAACACGGCGAGATTGGCTCGCATCGTCAGGTCCATGTAGTTCTGTGCGGCGCTTTGCTGCAGCTCGATCCACGCCGCCGGGCTGGTCAGCTGGAGCATGGACTCCGCGGCGCGCATGTTGGCGTGCGGATGATGGTTCCGAGCGCGCTGGCGAGGTCGGGTTGACCATCGGCGGCTATGTCGCTCATTCCCATAGCTTGCGTGGCAGGCTGCGGCGCCGAGCATCGGCCTGCGCGCGGGTGGGGAATTGCAGGATTTCTGCAGTGGCGTGATCTCGATCCAGCGGGGGCCGATTGGTGCGGCGGGGCTGGAACGGAACCGGCGCGTGATCACGCGTGCGAGGATCGATCACCATTTTGCGACCTGATGCTGTTTCGTTGCGACTCGGAAGCATAGCTGATTTCGATCAAACCGTTCTTAATGCCCGATGTATTTCGGTGTGATAGGAACATTTTACTAGAGCGAGAGGCAAGGGTTTCGTAAGCCGGCCATCGCGATGCGAGTTCGGGCTGGTGGGGGCGCCCTCACCCCGGCCCTCTCCCGGACGGAGAGAGGGTTTCAGCGTGATTACGAATTTGGATGTGCGGGCGGCGGCGGGGCGGGGTGACGCTCAAGCTGGAGCCGCGGCGTTGCGTGCGGGCGGGGAGGGAATAGTCTCCGTGGGAGCCGGCACGCGCATGGCGTCCAGGGGATCGGGTTCATGGAGATATCTGCTTCGCAACCTCTCGCTGCTCGAACCGGAGGTCGGGACGCTTCAGGCGAGTGTCGAGATCCGGGTCGAAGGCGAGACGGTGGTGGAGGTGGGGGAGGGGGTCTCGGCGGGGGACGCCGAGGTGGTGGATTGCGGCGGCCGGGTCGTGATGCCGGGGCTGATCGACAGCCACGTGCATGTCATGCTGACCGCGGTCAATACGCGGAACCTGGAAGCGGTGCCGTTGACGCTGGGGACGGCGCGGGCGGCGGCGAGCATGCGGGACATGCTCGCGCGGGGGTTCACCACCGTGCGGGATACGGGCGGGGCGGATTGGGGATTGAAGCAGGCGGTCGAGGAAGGGGCGATCGCCGGGCCGCGGCTGTTCATCGCGGGGCAGGCGATCGGGCCGACGGGGGGGCATTCGGATCCGCGGAGACGGACGGATGTGTTCAGTCGAAATTGCCATTGCTGCAACGCAATGGCGTTCTCGATGTGTGTGTCGGACGGGGTGAGCGAGGTGCGCAAGGCCGCCCGCGAGCAGATGCGGCAGGGGGCCGATCAGGTGAAGATCATGATGTCGGGCGGGGTGGCGTCGCCGTACGACCCGCTCGAATTCGTTGCAGTTCTCCGAAGGGGAGGTGGCGGCCGCGGTCGAGGAGGCGGGGGCGTTCGGGCGGTATGTGTGCGCCCATGCGTATACGCCGGCGGCGATCACGCGGGCCGCGCATGCGGGGGTGCGGACGATCGAGCATGGGAACCTGGTCGATGAGGCGTCCGCCGGGCTGATGGCGGAGAAGGGGATGTTCCTGATCGCGAACCTCGTTGCGTACTACGCCATGCGCGAGCGGGCCGCGGATTTCGGGATGACCGGGGAGATGTTGGCGAAGAACGAGCTGGTGATCGATGGCGGGTTGCGGTCGCTGGAGATCTGCAAGCGGGCGGGGGTGAAGGTGGCGTATGGGAGCGACTTGCTGGGGGAGCTGCAGGTGGATCAGAGCCGGGAGTTCCTGATCCGGCGGGAGGTGATGTCGCCCCTTGAGATCATCCGGTCGGCGACGACGGTGGGGGCGCAGGTGGTGCGGATGGAGGGGCGGCTGGGGACGTTGCGGGCGGGGGCGTTCGCGGACCTGCTGGTGCTGGATGGGGACCCGCTGGAGGACCTGGCGGTGTTGGCGGGCCAGGGGGAGCGGATTGCGGCGATCATGAAGGGCGGGCGGTTCCATACCTGCCGGCTCTCGTGAAGGGTGCGATCGTTTAGGGCGGGGCTCGGGTCGTAGGGGCCGCTCTCAAGA
This sequence comes from uncultured Alphaproteobacteria bacterium, assembly GCA_963708585.1. Lineage (GTDB taxonomy): Bacteria > Pseudomonadota > Alphaproteobacteria > Acetobacterales > Acetobacteraceae > JAVVHH01. The sequence continues at coordinate 119,388 of CAVPSW010000006.1, forward strand.
GGTCGAGCCACCCTCACCCAGGCCTTGACCCGCTTTGCGGCTCAGCCGCCAGCGGAGAGGGTTTTTGTTAGAGCCATCCGGGACTCTGCCGCTAGGCGGAGAGAGTTTTTGGGGCAGAGCACTTTTGACGGGCTCGCGGCGTTGAGGCGGTTCCGGTGGGGACGCCGGGTGGGTCGGTGTGATCGTCGCGTCGGCCGGGCTCGAGGAGTGGCCGTGGGAGACGCGGGACATAATACGGTGCGGGCGCTGATGGTCCCGCTCGCGCTGCTGCTGGCGGTGCTGGTGGCGCCGGGGCTGGCGCTCTTTGGCCATGCGCCGGCGGTCTGGGTGTTCCTGACCGGGGTGGTCGGGATCGAGGCCCTCGCGGACTGGATCCGGCGGGCGACGGAGCAGGTGGTGGCGCATGTCGGGCCGGCCATAGGCGGTTGCTCAGCGTCAGCTTCGGGAGCCTGGCGGAGCTGATCTTGGCCACTGTGCTGACCGACGGCAAGGCGGAGGTGGTGCGGGCGCAGATCACCGGGCGATCATTGGGACGAGCTGCTCGGGCTCGGGCTCGCGATCCTGAGTGGAGCGGGGGCGGCTGGGGAGCTGACGGTTCAAGCGGGAGCGGGCGGGGCTGCTTCGAGCCTGCTGATCCTGAGTCGTGATCGCGCTGTTGCTGCCGGCGGTGTTCGATTTGACCGCGCGGATGCGGGGCGGTGGCGGCCCGGTCGCGTGGAGCGACGAGGGGCTCAGCATCGGCGTCTCGGTGGTGCTGCTCGTGCTGTATGCGGCCAACCTGGTCTACACGCTGGTGACGCACCGGGACGTGTTCGCGTCGGAGGAGCGCGAGGAGGCGGGCGGCGTCGGAGCTGGTCGCTGCTCGTGGCGCTGGGCGTGCTGGTTGGGGCGACGGGGTGCTGGCGGCGCTGGAGGCGGAGCTGGTTCGAGGGCGCTCGAGAGGCGGCGGGGTCGAGCCGGGCGATCGGACGGGGATCCTGGGCGTGGTGGTGCTGGCGCTGGGGGGACGGTGGCGAGATCTGTTCGCGGCGGTGATGGTTCGCGCGGGCGGACCGGATGGGGCTGGTGCTGAACATTTGCATCGGGTGGGGCGATCGAGGTGGCGCTGATGCTCGCTCCGCTGCTGGTGCTGATCTCGTGGGCGATCGGGAGCCCGATGACGCTGGTGTTTCAGCGGCCGCTCGACCTGTTCGCGATCACGGGAGCGGCGTTTGCGGTCAGCGTCGATTGCGGCGGACGGGGAGACGACCTGGTTCGAGGGGATGCTGTTGGTGGGCGTGTATGTGCTGTTCGCGCTGGGCTTCTACTTCGTGGCGTGAGGCCGGGGCAGGGTCAGGACCCAGGCGGCGCCGAGGCAGGTTGCGACGATCAGCAGAATCACGGTGGCGAGGGCGTTCAGCTCGGGGGTGACGCCCAGTTTTAGGGCGGAGAAGACGACCATCGGGAGAGTCGAGGCGCCGGGGCCGGAGGTGAAAGTGGCGACGACCAGGTCGTCGAGGCTGAGGGTGAAGGCGAGGAGCCAGCCGCTGAGGATGGCGGGGCCGAGCAGGGGCAGCGTGATCAGGGCGAAGGCGGCGAGGGGGGAGGCGCCGAGGTCCATGGCGGCGTCTTCGAGCTCGGTGCCCTGGTCGGCGAGGCGGGCTTCGACGACGACGGCGACGTAGGAGAGGCTGACGGAGACGTGGGCGAGGGTGATGGTGAGCGCGCCGCGGCCGGCGGGCCAGCCGAACCATTGCTCCATCTGGACGAAGAGCAGCAGGAGGGAGAGGCCGACCAGGACGTCCGGGAGGACGAGACGGGCGCCGAGAAGGCTTGCGAACAGGAAGCGCCCCCGGAAGCGGCCGAAGCGGGCGAGGGCGTAGCCGGCGGCGGTGCCGAGGATGGTGGCGCCGGTGGCGGAGAGGGCGGCGATGCGGAGCGAGAGGAGGGCGGCGCCGATCAGTTTGTCGTCCTGCCAGAGGGCGGCGTACCAGCGGAAGGAGAAGCCGCTGATGACGGTGGTGAGGCGGGACGGGTTGAAGCTGGTCGCGACGAGAAGGACGATCGGGACGTAGAGGAAGGCGTAGCCGAGCAGGAGGCTGGCGGAGAGGAAGGGGCCTCGCTTCATGCGGCGGCGCCGGCGGCGGGGGATGCCCGGGTCGAGCCTGGGCGTGACGGAGCTTTGGTCACTCGCGGGTCCTTAGGAGGACCATCGGGAGGAGGAGGACCAGCAGGAGGGCGTTGGCCAATGCCGACGCCATCGGCCAGTCGCGATTCGCAAAAAACTCGTTCCAGAGGGCGCGGCCGACGGTTTGGGCGCCGGGGCCGCCGAGGAGCTCGGGGATGACGTATTCGCCGACGGCGGGGATGAAGACGAGGGCGAGGCCGGCGGCGATGCCCGGGAGGGAGAGCGGCAAGGTCACCGTGCGGAAGGTGGTCCAGGGGGAGGCGCCGAGGTCGGCGGCAGCCTCTTCGAGCGCCGGATCGCGGCGGGACAGGCGGGCGTAGAGCGGGAGGATCATGAAGGGGAGGTAGGCGTAGGTGATGCCGACGTACATGGCGAGGTCGGTGTAGAGGAGTTTGAATGGGCCGAGGTGGAACAGGCCGAGGAACAGGTTGATCCAGCCGTCGTCGCGGAGAAGGCCGATCCACGCGGTGATGCGGAGAAGAAAGCCGGTCCAGAACGGGAGCATGACGAGGAGGAGGAGGCCGGAGCGCCAGCGCTCGGGGGCGCGGGCGATGGCGAGGGCCATGGGGTAGCCGATGAGGAGGCAGCAGACGGAGGAAACGCCGGCGACGAGCAGGCTCTTGAGGCCGGCCTCGAGGTAATAGGCGTCCTCGGTGAGGGCTTGGTAGTTCGAGGGGTCGGGGTTCTGCAGGAGAGGGGTGAAGGGCGGGACGCCGGGGATGGACGGTGGAGAAGGAGAGGGCGGCGACGATCGCGACGGGGGCGACGACGAAGATTGCGAGCCAGAGCCAGACGGGGGCGAGGACGGCGGTGCGGTTCATGAGGTGGTTGGAGTGCGGCTGGTTGGAGCGCCCTCACCCCGGCCCTCTCCCGGGGGGAGAGGGAGATGTGCGGCGCGCATCACTCGGTTAGCAACACGCAGGCGTCGGGGGGCCAGGATATGGTGACGGCGGTGCCGGGCGGGAGAAGGCCGGGGCCGAGGCCGCGTGGCGAGGGGCTCGGTGACTTGCAGGTCGGTGCCGCTGTCGAGGGCGACGCGGTAGTCGGCGGAGTCGCCGAAATAGGCGGCGTCGGCGACGGTGCCGCAGGCGCGGTTGGGGCCGCGGGTCGTGCCGGGGGCGATGCGGAGGCGCTCGGGGCGCAGCGCGACCCAGAGCGGGCCGGGGGCGGCGGGGCAAGCGGCCTGAGCGGGGCCGATGCCTTCGAGTTCGAGGGTCGCGGGCGGGCCGGGGTCGAGGATCCGGGCAGGGAGGACGTTGTCGTTGCCCATGAAGCCGGCGACGTAGCGGCTCACCGGGCGCTCGTAGAGGTCGGCGGGGGTGCCGACCTGGGCGAGGCGGCCGTCGTGGAGCAGGCCGATGCGGGTGGCGACGGCGAGGGCCTCGTCCTGGTCGTGGGTGACGAGGACGAAGGTGGTGCCGGTCTGGCGCTGGACGCGGAGGAGTTCGCCGCGGGTTTGTTCGCGCAGGCCGCGGTCGAGGGCGGAGAGGGGCTCGTCGAGCAGCAGCAGGCGCGGGCGGGGGGCGAGGGCGCGGGCGAGGGCGACGCGCTGACGCTGGCCGCCGGAGAGGGCGTCGGGCTTGCGGGCGGCGAACGGTGTGAGGCGGACCAGCTCAAGCAGCTCGGCGACCCGGCTGGCGATCTCGGGCTTGCGGACGCCCTGGCGGCGGAGGCCGAAGGCGATGTTGTCGGCGACCGTCATGTGCGGGAACAGGGCGTAGGACTGGAAGGTGGTGTTGACCGCGCGGCGGTGGGGCGGGAGGCGGGTGATGTCCTGGCCGCTGAGGACGATGCGGCCCGCAGCGGGCTGGATGAAGCCGCCGAGGGCGCGGAGTAGCGTGGTCTTGCCGGAGCCGGAGCCGCCGAGGAGCACGAACATCTCGCCGCTGCCGATCTCGAGGTCGAGTTGGTCCAGTGCGGTGACGGGCCCGTAACGGACGGTGAGCCCGGTGATCTCGACTTCGGCCAAAGTTGGGAAGTTACGAGCCGGCCTTGAAGCGGGCCCACATGCGGGTGCGGGCACGTTCGGCGGCCGGGCTGGGGGCGCTGGCGGTGAAGCCGCGGGCCATGGCGGCGGGGGGCGGGAACACGTTCGGGTTTGCCTTCACGTCGGGGTTGATCATGGGCAGGCTGGCGGGGACCGCGTTGGGGTAGCCGACCATGTTGGTGATGGCGGCCATGTTCTCCGGGCGAAGGAGGAAATTGATGAACTGCATCGCCTCCTTCGGGTGCGGGGCGTCCTTGGGCACGGCCAGCATGTCGAAGGTGAGCTCGGCGCCTTCTTTGGGGAGGACGTAGTCGACTTCGGACTGCTTGGCCTCGCGGGCGCGGTTCGCGGCTTGGACGACGTCGCCGGAGTAGTCCATCGCCATGCAGATCTCGCCGCTGGCCAGCATCTCGAGCGCGCCGCCGGAGGCGAAGGTGCGGATGTAGGGGCGGATCGCCATGAGCGCCTGCTCGACCGCATCGAGGTCCTTCGGATCACTGCTCTCTGGGTTCTTGCCGAGGTATTTCAGCACGGTCGGGATGGTGTCGATGGCGCTGTCCATCATCACGATGCCACAGGGGGCGAGCTTCTTGGCCCATTCGGGCTTGAGCAGGAGGTCCCAGGAATTGGTGGGGGCGTCGGGGGCGAGGGGCTTGATTTTGGAGGGGACGATGCCGATGCCGGTGCTGCCCCAGAGGTAGATGGCGCCGTATTGGTTGCCGGGGTCGCTGGTCTCGACCCGGTGCATGAGAGTGGCGTCTTCGTTCTTGAGGTTGGGGATGGCTGATTTGTCGAGCTTCTGCAGGGCGCCGGCCTTGATCAGGCGGGAGAAGGTGGGTTCGGCGGTGGGGACGACGACGTCGTAGCCGGAGCTGCCGGCGAGGAGCTTGCCTTCGAGGGTCTCGAGGCTGTCGTAGACGTCGTATTGGACCTTGATCCCGGTCTCCTTGGTGAAGGCTTCCAGCACCTTAGGGTCGATGTAGTCGGTCCAGTTATAGACGTTCAGGACCTTTTCCTGCGCCTGCGCGTGCGCGGCCAGGAGGAAGATCATGAGTGCCGCCGCACGCCGTAGCCAGGTCATCGACCAACCTCCGAAAGGGCTGGCCGCTCATAGCGGCGGGCGGGCGCGATTGAAAGACTGGAGCAGGCTAGGCGACCGCGAGGCAATCGCTGACAGCGCGTTCCCAGACGCCGCCGCGGGTGACGGTTGCGATCATGAGCAGGACCTCGTCGGCCGGAACGGGGCGGCTGAACAGGTAGCCCTGCACTTCGCTGCAGCCTTCGGCCTGGAGGTGGCAGAGCTGCTCGCGGGTTTCCACGCCTTCGGCCGTGGTCGCGATGCCGAGATTGCCGCCGAGGCTGGTGACGGCACGGACGATCGCCTTGCAATCGGCGCTGGTCTCGATGTCGCGGACGAAGGAGCGATCGATCTTGATCTTGTCGAACGGGAAGCTGCGCAAGTAGCCGAGGGACGAGTAGCCGGTGCCGAAATCGTCCATGGCGATGCGGACGCCCATGGCCCGGAGCTCACGCAGGATGGCGAGGTTGGTGTCCGCGTTGGTGAGCAGGGCGGTCTCGGTGATCTCGATTTCGAGCCGTTGCGGGGCGAGGCCGGCGGCGGCCAGGGCGTTGGCGACGGTCTCGCGCAGAGCGGCGCCCTTGAACTGGGCGGCGGAGACGTTGACTGCGACGCGGACGTTGCTGGGCCAGGTGACGGCGTGCTGGCACGCTTGCTCGATGACCCAGGCGCCGAGCGGCACGATGAGGCCGGTCTCCTCGGCGAGGGGCACGAATTCATCGGGCGGGACCAGGCCGCGCTCCGGATGGCGCCAGCGGACCAGCGCCTCCACCGCGCTGACCGCGCCTGAGGAGACGTCGATCAGCGGCTGGTAGTGCAGCTCGAACTCGCCCATGCCGAGGGCGCGGCGGAGGTCGAGTTCCAGCGTCCGCCGGGCTTGGAGCTTGGCATCCATCTCCGGCTCGAAGAAGCGCGACATGCCGCGGCCGTCGGCTTTGGCCCGGTAGAGGGCCATGTCGGCCATCATGAGAAGGCTATCGGCACGGACGGAATCGGACGGGGCGAGGGCGACGCCGACGCTGGCTCCGATGACCAGTTGATGCTCGCCGAGGGTGTACGGCTCGGACAGGGCGTTGACGATCCGCTGCGCGAGGCCGGACGCGTCTTCCAACGTTGCGAGCGGCGACTGGATGACGGCGAACTCGTCGCCGCCGAGCCGGGCGACGGTATCGGACCGGCGGACGCAATCGCGCAGGCGGCCGGCCACGGCGCGCAGCAGGGCGTCGCCCACCGGGTGGCCGAGCGTGTCGTTCACCTGTTTGAAGCGGTCGAGGTCCACGCAGAGCATGGCCAGCATGGAGCCGTCCCGCTGCGCCTGGCCGAGGCTCTCCTCCAGCCGCTCGGCCAGGAAGGCGCGGTTCGGCAGTTCTGTCAGCGCATCGTGCAGAGCCAGGCGCTGCGCTTCCTCGCGCGAGCGGGCCAGGTCGTTGGCGATGCGCTGGACCAGGCGCATGGCAAAGATGGTGACCAGCCCGAGCAGCGCGATGCCGGCCAGGAGCGCGCCGCGGATGGCGAACTCCTGTTGACGCGCGCTGGTGAAGCCTTTGGCGCGGACGCCGGTGAGTTCGGCGCGGACGGTCATGGACACCCCGTCCATGATCTGCTCGAAGCCGGAGAACTGGGCGCGGAAGCGTTCGAAGTTGGCGGCGCCGGCGGCCGGGTCGGCCAGGGCGAGATCGACCGCGGCCAAGCCGGCGGCGCTGAACGTGGGCAGGATGGCGGCGATCTCGCGGTACGACCGCTCCAGTTCCGGGGGCAGCGAGAGGTTCAGGTTTTCCTCGCACCGCATCGGCGAGGTCGGTGACGTGCCGCCGGGCGTCAGCGCGGATCGTTTCGCGGCCCTCCATGTTGACGCCGAGCCCGCTCTGCAGCGCGCGCAGCACGTCCGTCCGGACCTCGTCCATGTCGCCCTCGGCGGCATGATGGTTGCGCAGAGCGTGTCTCCAGGATGACCCCTTCGCCCCGCGTCTGCAGGCGGTTTTCCATGCCGAGCAGACCGAGGCCCGCGATGCCGGCCGCGATCAGGATGCTGAGCACTCCTAGGCAGAGCAGCACGGAGCGGATCAAGTTGGCGGGCGACATCGGCACGTGCGTTCTTGTTTCCCCGGCGCCGGCGGAGCTGAGTTGGCGCTGGGCCCATGGTGGCTGGAGAAGCTTAAGGCGAGGTAAAGAGGGCGGCGGCGGCGGCCAGGACGGTGGCTGGCGCGGTTCCGGCGTCGCGGAGGGCGCGCAGGGTGGGCGCGCCGGCGCGCTTGGACAGGCGGGCACCGGTCGCGTCGCGCAGCAGCGGATGATGGGCGTAGCGCGGCTCGGGCCAGCCGAGGAGAGCCTGGAGCAGGCGATGCAAGCTCGTGGCCGGGCGGAGGTCGACGGCGCGGGTGACCAGGGTGACGCCCGCCAGCGCGTCGTCGTGGGTGACGCAGAGGTGGTAGGAGGCGGCGATGTCCTTGCGGGCGAGCACCGGGTCGCCGAAGGCCTCGGGATGGCAGGGAAGGCGGCCTTCGCCGTCCTCATGCCAGGTGAGCGGGCCGGTGCGGCGCAGGGCGGCGGCGAGGTCGAGGCGGAGCGCGTAGGGGGTGCCGGCGGCGATGCGGTGTTGCGCTTCGGCCCGGTCGAGGTTGCGGCAGGTGCCGGGGTAGATCGGGCCGTCCGGACCATGCGGGGCGGCGGCGGAGGCGGCGATGTCGGCGCGGGTGCAGAAGCAGGGATAGAGCAGGCCGATGGCGGAGAGGCGGTCGAGGGCGGCGCGGTAGTCCGGGAGGTGCTCGGACTGGACGCGGACGGGGCCGTCCCAGTCGAGGCCGAGCCAGCGCATGTCGTCGAGGATCGAGGCGGCGAATTCGGGGCGGCAGCGGGTGCGGTCGATGTCCTCCAGGCGGAGGAGGAAGCGGCCTCCGGCGTCGCGGGCGCGGCGGTGGGCGAACAGGGCGGCGGCGGCGTGGCCGAGGTGGAGATGGCCGGTCGGGCTTGGGGCGAAGCGGGTGACCGTGGGAGCGGGCTGGCTCATCGGCGCCGGTGAAATCACGGCCTTTTGGCGGGGGCAAGGCACGGCGGCTTGTCACGGGAGGGGCGGCGTGCAGAGTGCCGGGATGGAGACGCTGGATGCCCTGCGGCGCCGGCCGGCCAGCGGCGGCGCGGCGAAGCAGCTGGTGGTGCTGTGCCACGGGGTGGGGGCGGACGGGCACGACCTGATCGACCTGGCGACAAGCTGGGAGCACGCGCTGCCGGACGCGGCGTTCATCGCGCCGGACGGGCCCGAGCCATATGACCTGTCGATGGAGGGTGGGGCATCGTACGGGCGGCAGTGGTTCAGCTTGCAGGACCGGACGCCTTCGGTGCTGGACGCGGGGGCGCGGCGGGCCGCGCCGTCGCTGCTCGGGACGGTGGAGGCGGAGCTGCGGCGGCTCGACTTGGCCCCGGACGCGGTGGCGCTGATGGGGTTCAGCCAAGGGGCGATGATGGTGCTGCATGCCGGGTTGCGGCGACGGCCGCCGCCGCGGGGCATCCTGGCCTATTCGGGGGCGATGCTGGACAGTTTGGAGCTGGATCGGGAGATCACCGGGCGGCCGCCGGTGCTGCTGGTGCATGGGGAGGCGGACGAGGTGGTGCCGTTCGCGCGCGGGCCGGCGGCGGAGGCGGCGCTGCGGCGGCTGGGCGTTCCGGTGGTGACGGCGTGGCGGCCGGGGCTGGGACACGGCATCGACGAGGTAGGATTGACCGAGGGCGCCTTGTTCCTACAGCGAATCTTCGCCCAGTGACGCGTCGGTGACAATGCGTTGCGCTGCTTGCCCGGCGTGATCCGGGGTGTCATAAGGCGAGCGTTTCTGGCGGCGCAATTTCTGGCGAGTCGTCTGGCAATCGGCTCCTGGGCTCCCGCGGCCAGCATAAAGGAGCGCGCGCTTTGCCAGATGGCGGGATCCATTTTCCAGCGCTTGTATTGAACGCCGACTTCCGGCCGTTGTCGTATTTCCCACTTTCAGTGTGGTCGTGGCAGGACGCGGTCAAGGCGGTGTTTCTGGACCGGGTATCGGTGCTGAGCGAATACGACGACGAGGTGCACTCGCCAAGTATGGCGATGCGGCTGCCGAGCGTGATCGCGCTGAAGGACTACATCCCGGCGGCGCGCAAGCCGGCGTTCACGCGGTTCAACGTGTTCCTGCGCGACGCCTTCAGTTGCCAATATTGCGGCGACCGGTATCCGACGCACGACCTGACGTTCGACCACGTGATCCCGCGCAGCCGGGGCGGGCGGACGACGTGGGAGAACGTCGTGACGGCGTGCGGCGAGTGCAACTTGCGCAAGGGGAGCAAGCTGCCGCGGGAGTGCCATATGCACCCGCGGCTGCGGCCGGCGCAGCCGTCGACATGGGAGCTGCAGGAGAACGGGCGGGCGTTCCCGCCGAACTACCTGCACCAGAGCTGGCGCGACTATCTCTACTGGGACAGCGAGCTGGAGAGCTGAGGCGAAATCGGCGCTGGCGGCCGTCTGCCGGCAACGCTGCGCTCCGGTGCTCACGGGCGAATGCCCGCTCCGCTCCGGTGCTCGACGCTCACCGCCAGCCGACTCACGACCGCCGATTTTCCGTGCTCATCGTAGCGGGGCCGAAGCGGTGGCCGGCGTTGAAGGTGTTGCGGAACGAAGCGGCTGCGGCGGAGAGCTGGGAGGAGTTCTAGAGCCCTCACCCGAAGTGTAGAGGGTCTATATGGCGGGGGCTAGAAGCCGACGCGGTTCTTCAGTTCTTCGCGCCAGTTCTTGCTGGAGCCGGGAGCCGCGGGGCGGCCGGTGGCGAGGTCGATGATCTCCGGCTCGGCGTCGGGATTGTCGCGCAGGGCCAGAGCGGCGGCGTCGACCGCTTCCTGCTCGGTGTCGAACTGGGCGCGGGGGGCGCCGGTGATGCGGAGCTCGTAGGGCATCGGTGTCCTCCTAGCGGGCGGGGGCGGCCCCGAGCAGCGGGGCGGGGGCGTGGTGCGGCCGAGGGGTCTCGACGGTGTCGCCGTTGGCCTCGAGCATCGGCCGGTCGGCATCGGCGGAGTCGTCGGCCGAGCGGCTTGCGTCGGGGTTGCGGGCGGCGGTGCGGGCGGGCTCGAGCAGGCTGGGACCGACCGGGGCGAGGCGGGCACCCGGTGGGCGGCGGGGTCGAGTAGGTGATCAGCGCTTCGATGAAGGCGAACGAGAGCGCGGCCATGATCGCGGTGGCGAACAGGTAGCGGAGGACACCGAAGCTGCGGCGTCGCGGGCGGGCGGGGCGTTGCGGCCACCGGGTCGCGGCTGAGGCGGTGGCGGACGGGGCGATGGCAGGCTCGGTCGTAGTTGGCGCGGCGGGTGGGGTTGTTGAGGATGTCGTAGGCGCGCTTGAGGCGGATGAAGGCGCCGGCGTTGCCGCCGGGCGAATCCGGGTGCAGCTCCTTGGCGCGGCGGCGGAACGCGTTGCGAATGGCCTCCTCCGTCGCGTCCGGCGGAAGGCCCAGCATCGCGTAGTAGAGTTTGGCGTCGCTGTGCATCTCTGCTCCATATAACGCGGTGGAGGCAGGAGTCGCAGCCTTGGCGCGACGATTTTGGGCCCGTTAGGGTGGGTTCGACGAAAGAATTGACGGAGTTTGCCCGCGATGCCGCGCCTGATCGACATCTCTGCTCCACTCAAGGCGGGGATCCGGAGCGATCCGCCGGAGATGCTGCCGGAGATCAACTATCTCGACCACCACGCGACGGCGCCGCGAATCGCGGCGTATTTCGGCGTGGGGGTGGAGGACCTGCCGGAGGGGCAGTATGCGGCGATGGAGCGCTGCACGATCAGCACGCATAACGGGACGCATGTGGACGCGCCGTATCACTATTTCAGCCGGATGAACGAGGCGACGGTGCCGGGGGGCGAGCCGTCGATGCGGATCGACGAGGTGCCGCTGGAATGGCTGTTTCAGCCGGCGGTGAAGCTTGATTTCCGGGCGTTGCCGGACGGGCATGTGGTCGATGCCGGCGGAGATCGAGGCGGAGCTCCGCCGGGTCGGGCACGTGCTGCGGCCGGGGGAGATCGTGCTGGCGAACACGCGGGCCGGGTCGCGGTATGGGGAGGAGGACTATATCGACAGCGGCTGCGGGTTTGGCCGGGCGGCGACGCTATGGCTGGTGGAGCAGGGGATCCGGGTGGTGGGGACGGATGGATGGAGCTGGGACGCGCCGTTCAGCCACACGCGGCTTCGGGTGCAGGAGACGGGGGATGCGGGGCTGATCTGGGAGGGTCACCGGGTCGGGCGGGACCGGATGTATTGCCAGATCGAGAAGCTGCACGGGCTGGAGGCGCTGCCGGCGGACGGGTTCACGGTGGCGGCGTTCCCGGTGAAGGTGCATCGCGGGTCGGCCGGGTGGACGCGGGCGGTGGCGATCTTGCCGGATTAGGGCGCTGACGGTGGGACTCACGCCTCACCCAGGCCCTCTCCCGGCACCAGCGGGGGAGAGGGTTCTTGGCCGGCGGCTTGGCTAGAGGAGCTTGAGGTTGGCGGCGGCTTCCTTGCCGCGCTCGACGATGACGTCGTAGCTGACGTTCTGGCCGTCATTGAGGCCCTTCAGGCCGGCGGCCTGGACTGCGGTGATGTGGACGAAGACGTCCTTACCGCCCTCTGCGGGCATGATGAACCCGTAGCCCTTGGTCGCGTTGAACCATTTGACCGAACCTGTAGCCATCAGCTCTTTACTCTCCGTCGAAGCGCCCGACACCGTGCCGGACCCGTGACAACCCGGCCCTGCGACGGTTGCTGCGCCCCCCAAAGAGGTCGCAGCAGCGAGCCGAACACACGATTGCAGCAATCATCCGTGCAGATTTGCGGGGGCGAGTCAATCACGGCTGCGTCAAGATCGGCCGACGCTGCGGCCTGCGTACAACAGAACGGGGCAGACTTTCGCCTGCCCCGCCCCGTTTCTGCGGCGTAGTGGACTTGTTGGTGGCCTGTTGGTCCCGTCGTCCGCCGTGCGTGCCGGCGAACGACGGGGCAGGACAGCTTAGAAGTCCATGTCGCCCATGCCGCCCATGCCGCCGGGTCCGCCGGCCGGGGGGCCTTCTTCTCCGGACGGTCGGCGATCATCGCCTCCGTGGTGATGAGCAGGCTGGCGACCGAGGCCGCGTCCTGCAGCGCGGTGCGGACCACCTTGGTCGGGTCGATGATGCCGGCGCCGACCAGGTCCTTGAACTCCGCCGTCTGCGCGTCGAAGCCGAAGTTGTAGTCCTGGCTTTCGAGCACCTTGCCGGCGATGACGGCGCCGTCTTCGCCCGCGTTCTCGGCGATCTGCCGCAGCGGCGACTGCACCGCCTTGCGGACGATCTCGATGCCGAACTTCTGGTCCTCGTTCTCCGGCTTGAGCTGGGCGAGGATCAGGCTGGCGCGGGCCAGCGCGACACCGCCGCCCGGGACGATGCCCTCTTCAACGGCCGCACGGGTGGCGTGCAGCGCGTCGTCGACGCGGTCCTTGCGCTCCTTCACCTCGACCTCGGTCGAGCCGCCGACGCGGATGACGGCGACGCCGCCCGCGAGCTTGGCCAGGCGCTCCTGCAGCTTCTCGCGGTCGTAGTCCGAGGTGGTCTCCTCGATCTGCGCGCGGATCTGGTTGCAGCGGCCCTTGATGTCGTCGGCCGAGCCGGCGCCCTCGACGATCGTCGTGTTCTCCTTCTCGATCAGCACGCGCTTGGCGCGGCCGAGCATCTGGAGGGTGACGTTCTCGAGCTTGATGCCGAGGTCCTCGGAGATGACCTGGCCGCCGGTGAGGATCGCGATGTCCTCGAGCATCGCCTTGCGGCGATCACCGAAGCCCGGCGCCTTGACCGCCGCGACCTTGAGGCCGCCGCGGAGCTTGTTGACGACCAGGGTCGCCAGCGCCTCGCCCTCGATGTCCTCGGCGATGATCAGCAGCGGACGGCCGCTCTGCACCACGGTCTCGAGCAGCGGCAGCATGGTCTGCAGGCCGCTGAGCTTCTTCTCGTGGATCAGGATGTACGGCTGGTCGAGCTCGGCGACCATCTTCTCCGCATTGGTGATGAAATACGGGGAGATGTAGCCGCGGTCGAACTGCATGCCCTCGACGACGTCGAGCTCCGTCTGGATGCCCTTGGCCTCCTCGACGGTGATGACGCCCTCGTTGCCCACCTTCTGCATGGCCTCGGAGATCATGTGACCGATCTCGCTCTCGCCATTGGCGGAGATGGTGCCGACCTGGGCGGTCTCGGCGGGGGTGGTGATCTTCTTGGTGCGGCGCTCGAGCTCCTCGACGACGGCCTTGACCGCCGCGTCGACGCCGCGCTTGAGGTCCATCGGGTTCAGCCCGGCGGCGACACCCTTGGCGCCCTCGCGCACGATCGCCTGGGCGAGCACGGTGGCGGTGGTGGTGCCGTCACCGGCGATGTCGTTGGTCTTGGTCGCGACCTCGCGCAGCATCTGCGCGCCCATGTTCTCGAACTTGTCGGCGAGCTCGATCTCCTTGGCGACGGTGACGCCGTCCTTGGTGATGCGAGGAGCGCCGAAGCTCTTGTCGATGACGACGTTGCGGCCCTTGGGGCCGAGGGTGACCTTTACGGCGTCGGCGAGAATGTCGACGCCCCGCAGCATGCGCTGACGCGCATCGCTGCTGAAGCGAACGTCCTTTGCAGCCATAGTGATGTTCCTATCTGTTGATGGGTTTGGGTGGCGTTAGGCGGCCTTCTTGGTGGTCGCCGGCGTGCCCTCGATGATGCCCATGATGTCGGTCTCCTTCATGATGAGGAGCTCCTCGCCATCGATCTTGACTTCGGTGCCGGACCACTTGCCGAACAGCACGCGGTCGCCGGCCTTGACGTCGAGGGCGACGATCTGGCCCTGCTCGTTGCGTGCGCCGGGTCCGACGGCCACGACTTCGCCCTCCATGGGCTTTTCCTTGGCGGTGTCGGGGATGATGATGCCGCCGGCGGTCTTCTCTTCGGCGGTGATCCGCTTGACCACGATGCGGTCATGCAGAGGACGGAATTTCATGGGTGAACGCTCCAAGTATTTGGGCTCCCGGAGGGGGCGTTAGCACTCTCAGTGGGAGAGTGCCAGCGATGTAGGGGAGCGGTTCCGAAGTGTCAACCGGCGGAAGCAGCACTCGACGGTGTAGAGTGCTAAATGGTTCATTTCACACGATTTTTCGTGACAAGGGCGGCTTTGTTACCGCACCATTGCACTCGGCCGCAGGTTGAAGCGGGTTGGAGGGGGGACGAAGCGAGGAGGGTGCAAGACGGTGTTGCTGCAAATCAAAGACTATCGGCTGACGACGGCCGAGATCCTCTACCACATGCCGGACCATCCGGGGCTGCTGCAGACTTATATCTGGCAGAGCATGGATGTCGTGCCGGATTATCCGGAGCTGCGCCGGTTTCTTGACTTCTGGCGGGCGAATCTGGACGGGAAGCTGCATTCGATCCGGGTGGCGACGGCGGCGGCGATCCGGCGCGGATCGGTGCGGAACGCGCGGCATTTGCGGTACTTGCATTAGGCGGATGACCGCCGGCATTAGATGACCGCCGGCCTGCGGCGTAGGAGCGCGACGCCGAGGCGCGATCGAGGCGAGGAGAAGGACGACCGCCAGGATGAGTTGCGCGGCGTCGGAGACGCCGGCGCCGGCGCCGGCCAGGGCGAAGACGACCGTCTGTGGGACGTAGCCGAGCAGGGAGGCGAGGAGGAACGGGACGGCGGCGACGCCGGACACGCCGGCCAGGAGGTTCAGCAGCAAGTTGTTGCCGAACGGGAGCAGGCGGAGGGTGAGCGTCGCGGTGAAGGCGCGCTCGGCGAGGAAGCGGTGCCAGCGATGGAGCCGGCCGCCCTGCCGGCGCTCGAGGAAGCGGGCGGCGGCGCCGCGGCCGAGCAGGCGGGCCCAGGTGAAGTCGAGGGCGCAGCCGGCGAGTTCGGCGAGCAGCGCGAGCGCGGTGCCGGGCCAGAAGCCGAAGGCGTAGCCGCCGGCCAGCGCCACGGCCTGGCGTGGGACGCCGGCGGCGCAGGCGAGGGTGGCGAGGAGGACGTAGCCGAGCGGGCCCTGGCGGCCGGCGGCGTCGGCGGCGCCGCGCAGGTCGAGGCCTGCGCGCGCGCAGGCCGAATACAAGCGCAGCCAGGCCGGCCAGCATCAGCGCCGGGCGCCAGGCGGAGCGGAGCAGGGCGGTCACAGCGGCCCGGCCTCGGGCCGGCACCAGCAGCCGAGCATCAGGGTAGTCGGCGTCTGACTGGGGCCTGTTGCATTGGGGCGCGGGTAGCATCGCGACAGCTTCGCTCGCAAGTGCGACAGCGGCAGGAGTATAGCAAGCGCGGCATAGCCGCGCGGGGGTCGCAAGTGCGGCGCTTCGGCGTATGTGAAGGCTTAACCAATTTCGGCGAGAGTGTGAGTTGATGCCCATTGCCGTTTCCGCAGCACCGCAGGCCGTTCGGATGGCGCCATCCCTGTCGGGGCGCCGGGCGGTCGCGCTGTGGCTGTTCGCGGTCTGCTTCATGGTGCTGGTGATGGTGGCGCTCGGGGGCGCGACCCGGCTGACCGGGTCGGGGCTCTCGATCATGGAGTGGGCGCCGGTGACCGGCGTGCTGCCGCCGCTGTCGGAGGCGGAGTGGCAGCGGCTCTACGCCCTCTATGAGAAAATCCCGCAATATCAGTTGGTCAACCACGGATTCGGGATCGAGGGGTTCAAGTCGATCTTTCTGGCTGGAGTGGGTGCACCGGCTGTGGGGGCGGCTGACCGGGGTGGTGTTCGCGGTGCCGCTGATCGTGTTCGCGATCCGAGGGATGATCCCGGCGCGGCTCGGGGTGCGGCTGTTCCTGCTGTTTCTGCTCGGCGGGCTGCAGGGGGCGGTCGGGTGGTTCATGGTGGCGAGCGGGTTCGACCCGGGCAGCACGGCGGTGGAGGCGGGGCGGCTGGTGCTGCATCTGCTGCTGGCGGTGGCGTTGTATGCGGCGATCTTGTGGACGGCGCTGCAGCTTTGGCGGCCGGCGCGGGCGCGTGCCGCGGCGGGGCTGCGGCCGTTGCTTGGCGGTGGTGTGCGGGGCGGTGGCGCTGACGATCGCGGCCGGGGGGTTCGTGGCCGGGCTCAAGGCGGGGCTGATCGACAACACGTTCCCGCTGATGGGCGGGCACCTGGTGCCGGAGGGGTATGCGGCGCTGCATCCGTTTGTGCGGAACCTGACGGAGAACCTGGAGACGGTGCAGTTCGATCACCGGGTGCTGGCGACGCTGACGGCGGCGCTGACGCTCGGGACGGCGGCTTGGGGGCTGCGGCGGGCGGAGGGCGCGGGGCGGACGGCGCTGTTGGCGCTCGGGGGCGTGGTGTGCCTGCAATATGCGCTGGGGGTGTCGACGCTGCTGCTGGTGGTGCCGGTCGGGCTGGCGACGCTGCACCAGGCGGTGGCGGTGCTGCTGCTGACGGCGGCGCTGGTGTGTCTGTATCTGCATCGGCGGGAGGCGTGAGTTGCTTGCCGATTGCCGCCGGGTGCTGCATGTCGGCGGATCGCTCCCCAGTTGAGGTGGCATCATGACATCAACGCTGTCCCATCTTGCCGCCACCGATGAGCTGTTCTTCCATCGCGAGGGGGCGACGTTGGAACGGGATGCGGCGGAGCGGATCACGGCGGAGGCGCTCGCCGGGATGGATGACGGCGAGCTGTTCCTCGAATACCGCGAGAGCGAGAGCCTGACGCTGGATGACGGGCGGATCCGGAGCGCCGGGTTCGACACGCAACTCGGGTTCGGGCTGCGGGCGGTGCTGGGCGAGGAGACGGGGTTCGCGCATGCGGGCGAGCTGTCGGAGCCGGCGCTGCGGCGGGCGGCGCAGACGGTGTCGGCGGTGCGGGCCGGGCGGAGCGGGGAGGCGGTCGGAGGCGCCGCGGGCGACCAATGCGCGGCTGTATTCGGATGCGAGCCCGCTGACCGGGTCGGAGTTCGCGGACCGGACGACGGCGCTGGCGAAGCTCGACGCCTATGCGCGGGGGCGGGACAGCCGGGTCAAGCAGGTGGTGGCCGGGCTCGCGGGCGAGTGGCAGGCGGTGCAGATCATCCGGGCGGACGGGACGCGGGTGGCCGATCTGCGGCCGCTGGTGCGGCTGAACGTGTCGGTGGTGGTGGAGCAGGACGGGCGCCGGGAGAGCGGCAGCTACGGCGGTGGCGGTCGGTTCGGCTTCGGCGCGCTGCTGGACGAGGGCTACATCCAGGCGGCGGTGGACGAGGCGCTGCGGCAGGCGCTGCTGAACCTGGAGAGCCGGCCGGCGCCGGCGGGGGATATGCCGGTGGTGCTGGGGCCGGGCTGGCCGGGCATCCTGCTGCACGAGGCGATCGGGCACGGGCTCGAGGGCGACTTCAACCGGAAGAAGACGTCGGCGTTCGCCGGGCTGATGGGGCAGCGGATCGCGACCCGGGGGTGACGGTGGTGGATGACGGGACGATCCCGGACCGGCGCGGCAGCATCACGGTTGACGACGAGGGCACGCCGAGCGGGCGGACGGTGATGATCGAGGACGGAATCCTGACCGGATTCATCCAGGACCGGCTGAACGCGCGGCTGATGGGCGTGCGGCCGACCGGCAACGGGCGGCGGCAGAGTTTCGCGCATGCGCCGATGCCGCGGATGACGAACACGATCATGCTGGCGGGCGAGGCGAAGCGGGAGGACATGCTGCGCTCGGTCAAGCGCGGGCTGTACGCAGTGAATTTCGGCGGCGGGCAGGTGGACATCACGTCGGGGAAGTTCGTGTTCTCGGCGAGCGAGGCCTACCTGATCGAGGACGGGCGGGTGACGGCGCCGGTCAAGGGCGCGACCTTGATCGGCAACGGTCCGGATGCGCTACTGAAGCTGGAGATGGTCGGCGACGATCCGGGGCTCGATCCGGGGGTGGGGACGTGCGGGAAGAACGGGCAGGGTGTGCCGGTGGGCGTGGGGCAGCCGACGCTGAAGCTGTCGAGCCTGACCGTGGGCGGGACGGCGACTTGATCGTGCGCGGGGTGGTGCGGCTGTTCGGCGCGGCGCTGGTGGCGCTGCTGGGCCTGCCGCTCGCGGCCGGGGCGGCCGACTTGCAATCACTGCCCGCGGGCGGCGGTCCCGCCGATCGCGCTGCAGCACGTCCGGGACGCGGTGCAGCACAACCAGGAAGTCACGATCGTGGCGTTCGGGAGCTCGTCGACCGTGGGGACGCGGGCGTCGGACATCGCGCACTCCTACCCGGCGGAGCTGCAGACGGATTTGGAGGCGGCGCTGCCGGGGTCGCATGTGGCGGTGCTGAACCGCGGCGATCGGGGGCGAGGACGCGCGGGAGGAGCTGGGGCGGCTGGAGAAGGACGTGCTTGCGGTGCGGCCGGTGCTGGCGATCTGGCAGGTGGGCGCGAACGGGGCGATGCGCGGGCTCGATCCCGAGCTGTTCAGGCGGCTGGTCGACACGGGCGTGCGGCGGCTGAAGGAGGCGGGGGTGGACGTGGTGCTGATGGACAACCAGCGCTCGCCGATGGTGTTGGCCTCGCCGAACCACGCCAAGATCGACCAGGCGCTGGCGGAGGTCGCGGGGAGCACCGGGGCGGCGCTGTTCGGGCGCGGGCGGCTGATGGATCTGTGGCAGGAGGCGGGGTTCCCGTATGCCGCCTTCGTCTCCGATGACGGGGTGCACCTGAACGACCGGGGTTATGTCTGCGTGGCTAAGGCGCTGGCCGGGGCGATCCTGCAGGGGCTGGGCCCGAACGCGCTGGGCACGCGGAGCCTGCAGGCGACGCGGTAGGGGCGCTGGGCGCGCTCTTAGGCCGGCCGGTCTAAGGCGCCGCTTGGCCGTCCATTGTTCTGGCCACCCTCACCCAGGCCCTCTCCCCGCCAGCGTGCGGGAGAGGGTCTTTGCTTTCGTAGGGGCTTCAGGCGTCGGGGATGCCGGCGCGGCGGAGGGCGGTGGCGAGGCGCTCGGTGTGCTCGGCGGCCTCGAAGGGGCTCTGCTCGATGAAGCGCTCGACGGTGAAGCCTGGCTCGAAGGCGAGCAGACGGCGGCGGACGGTGGCGGCCTCGGCGGTGCGGCCGAGCTCACCGAGAGCGGCGAGATAGGCCTTGCAGCCGGGCGCATAGTCGGCGTTGAGCTCGTTGACCGCGCGGCCCCATTTGGCCGCCTGATCGAGATCGCCGCGCAGGAACGCGAGCAGGCTGAAGCCGACGTCGAACTGGAACGCGAACGGGTCGGCCGGGGAGAGGCGGCGGTAGCGCTCCAGGCGCTGCTCGGCCTCGGCAAGGTTGCCGGCATAGAGATGGGCGAAGCCGGACAGCGCCCAGGCCATGCCGAGGTTCGGGTTGAGGGTCAGCGCCCGCTCGTGCAGCGAGAGCGCCTCGGGCAGGCGTCGCTCCAGCGCGGCGCGGACATGGCCGGCCACGGTGAAGCAGCGCGCGCTTTGCGGGTCGAGGGTGATGCCGCGCTCGGCGTAGTGCGCCGCGGTTTCGACGGTGCCGGGCATGTCCTCGGCCCAGCCGTGCTCGGCGAGAAAGACGTTCCAGTAGGCGAACCAGGTGTGGGCCGGGGCGAGGTCGGGCTGGCGCTCGATGGCCTGGGCCAGGCAGTCACCGGACTCGAGGAAATCGTCGCGGTCGGTGCGGCTCATGGCCGGCAACGCGCGCATCATCAGGTCCCAGGGGGTCGCCTCGGCGATCGGGATCAGCGCGGCACGGCGGCTTTCGAGGCGGAGCAGCTCCGGGTCGACCTGGGCGACGGTTTCGGAGGCGACCTCGTCCTGGACGGTGAGGAGGTCGTCGGCGGCGCGGTCGAAGCGGCGGGTCCAGACCACCTGGTCGCCGTCGCGCAGGTCGATCAGGCGGGGGGTGACGCGGACGCGTTCGCCGCCGCGCTGCACAGTGCCGTCGATCAGGTAGTCGAGGCCGAAGTTCTGGCGGAGGGCGTAGTCGTCGCGGCCCTCGCCGACCGATTGGGCGAGCGAGGAGGTGGAGACGAGCGAGAGCCAGCGGAAGCGGCTCAGGGCGGAGGTGATCTCCTCGGCGAGGCCGAGCGCGAGATAGGCCTGGGAGGGGTCCATGCCGACCAGGGTGAGCGGCAGGACGCCGATGCGGGCGGCCCGCGGCGAGAGGCGGGATTCGTGGCGGGCTTCCGGTGCGGGCGCGGGATGGACCGGCGCGGCGGGCGCGGGCGCCTGGGCCGGGCGGACGGCCTTGCCGCTGCGGATCTCGGCCAGCAGGGCCTGGGTCTCAGGCGACGGGGCGGCGTCGAGCAGGTCAGCGAGGACCGCGCGGCAGCGGTCGTAGGCCTGGATCGCCATGCCGCGCTCGCCGCGTTCGGCGTGGGCGCGCATGAGGGCGCGCCAGGCGCCTTCATGCGCGCGGTCGATGGCCAGGAGCTGCTGGGCGACGGAGATCAGCGCGTCCGGCGCGACCTGCTCGTTGAGCAGCGCCTCGGCGACGCTCCGGGCGCGGTCGCGCAGGCGCTCGCGCTCGCCGTGGAGCCAGACGTCGAAAGCGGGGTCGACGCCGTCGAGCTCCTCGAGCAGCTCGCTGTCGAGCAGGGCGAGCGCGCCGGGATGGGTGGTGGTGGCGCGCAGGACCTCGTCCACGTCCACCCAGACGACGCTGGGGCGCAGGGCGAGGCTGTCGCGGGTAATGGTCAGGATGTCGGTGCCGGCCGGGGCGAGGACTTCGAGCAGGCGGTGGATTTCCTGGCGCAAGGAGGCGCGGGCCTGCTCCTCCGGGCGACGGCTCCAGAGCAGCTCGGCGACGCGCGAGCGCAGCACCGGCCGAGGCGCGGAGAGCACCACGATTGCCAGCAGGGCGCGGGTTTTGCGCCCTGGTGGCAGCACGCTTTCGCCGTTGACTGTCCAGGCTTCCATCTGCCCGATCAGCCGCAAACGAATTGCGATGTTGTCCAAGCCTTCGCCGTAAGACCGATTTTGGACCGGCATCGACATACTCATCATCGCGGTGACATAACCCGAAAACGGTGCTTTAACGCAAGAAGGATCGGAGATATCCCGAAAGAGCCTCCGTTCATCCGCGTTATTTAACGGTAAATTTAGGTTTGCCGAAAGTGGTTAAATCCGGCTTTCGGCGAAGATACGAGATGTGTCGCCGTTCCACTCTTTGCTTGTAGCGTCGTAGCCAGAACTCGGCCTGCGTTGGGCCTCCGTCGACTAATCGCCTGCAAGGGTTTGAGGTGACGGCGTTCATCGTTGCCTGACATGTCCCGCCGGTCGCGGGCCTGGAGGCCCTGCTCGGCGATCACGAGTAATTCACGCGCGAGAGGCCGGACGGTGCCGCCGGCCCAGGGCGAGTCGAGGGCCTGGCGAGGCACCGACTCGCGCAAGACGACGTAATCGGACCAGGGCCGGGCGCGGGCGAGCGCCTCGGCGGCATGCAGCGCGGCATCATCGTAGAGCAGGCCGGTCCAGAAGGCGCTCTGGGCCAGCATCATCGCCGGGCTGCCGGCGTCGGCGCCGCGCATCTCCAGGAAGCGCTTGACCCGGACGTCGGTGAAGACCGTGGTCATGTGGTCGGCGAAGTCGCCGACCGTGGCGCGCACGCCGGGCAAGTCGGGCAGCCCGGAGCGCATGAAGGTGCGGAAGGACTGGCCGGCGACGTCGTGGTAGGTGTCGTCGCGCAGGACGAAGTACATCGGCACGTCGAGCAGCCACTCGACGTAGCGCTCGAACCCGAAGGACTCGTCGAAGAACAGGGCGGGCATGCCGGTGCGGTCCCGGTCGACGTCGGTCCAGACGCGGGCGCGGCTGGAGAGGAAGCCGCTGGGCTTGCCCTCGATGAACGGCGAGTTGGCGAACAGGGCGGTGGCGACCGGCTGGAACGCGAGGGAGACGCGGAGCTTGCGGGCGAGGTCGGGTTCGGAGGCGTAGTCGAGGTTGACCTGCACGGTGCAGGTGCGGGTCATCATGTCGAGGCCGAAGGCGCCGGTCTTCGCCATGTAGCGGCGCATGATCGCGTAGCGGCCCTTGGGCATCCAGGGCATCTCGTCGCGGCGCATGGTGGGGTGGAAGCCGAGCGGGGCGAAGCCGAGGCCGAGCGGGGCGGCGGCGGCATGGACCGCGGCGATGTGGGCGGCGAGCTCCGCCTCGGTGTCGTGCAGCGTCTCGACGGGGCCGCCGGAGAGTTCGAGCTGGCCGGCCGGCTCGAGCGAGACGGAGGCGGAGCGGGCCTCGCCGACGCCTTTCAGCCCGATCGGGGCGCCGTTCTCGACGATCGGCTCCCAGCGGCCGGGCTGCGCCATCGCCTCGAGCAGCGCGCGGATGCCGCCGGGTTCGTAGGGCGGCGGGCGGAGGGTGCTGTTCGACGAAGCCGAACTTCTCGTGCTCCGTGCCGATGCGGAACGCGGACGGAGGCTTGCAGCCGGCCGCGATGTAGTCGGCCAGTTGCTGGACGGACGCGATCGGCGTGTCGTCAACGTCGCCGGGGTTGGACATCGCGGACGGCTTCCTCTCGGCACAAAGCGGGCCGGACTTTGAGAGCCCGGCCCGGCGGGGCCGCAAACAACACGTTCGGGCCGGGAGGCGTCAAGGCGGGGTGGTCTGGCGGGGCGATCACGCTCTATAGGGCGGGCGTGGCTCCGTGGACGGACATCAGGACGGAAGGCTGGGTGGCGCGGCTGCCGGGGACGCTGCGCGCCTATGCGGTGCTGGCGCGGCTGGACCGGCCGATCGGGGCGTGGCTGCTGTTCCTGCCGGGGCTGTGGAGCATCCTGCTGGCGCGGGCGCCGGGCTGGGAGTCGGTCCGGCTGATCCTGCTGTTCGGGGTCGGCGCGCTGGTGATGCGGGGCGCGGGCTGCGTGGTCAACGACATGTGGGACCGCGACATGGACCGGAAGGTGACGCGCACGGCGGGGCGGCCGCTGGCGAGCGGGGCGCTGCGGATGCGCGAGGCGGCCGGGTTCCTGGTGCTGCTGCTGCTGCTCGGGCTGCTGGTGCTGCTGCAGCTGGGGCCGCTGGCGCAGGGGCTGGGGGTGCTGTCGCTGGTGCTGGTCGCGCTGTATCCGCTGGCCAAGCGGGTGACGTGGTGGCCGCAGGCGGTGCTGGGGCTGACGTTCAGCTGGGGCGCGCCGATGGGGTATGCGGCGGCGGCGGGCCGGCTCGATGGGGCGGCGCTGGTGCTCTACGCGGCGGCGTTCTGCTGGATCCTGGGCTACGATACGATCTACGCGCACCAGGACCGGGAGGACGACGCGCTGGTGGGGGTGCGGAGCACGGCGCGGCTGTTCGCGCGGCACACGAAGCCGTTCCTGCTGGCCTGCTACGCGGCGACGGTGCTGCTGCTCGGGGCGGCGGGGTGGGTTGCCGGGCTGCGGCCGCCGTTCTTCGCCGGGCTGCTGCTGCCGGCGGGGCTGCTGCTGTGGCAGGTGGCGACGATCGACATCGACGACCCGGCCGGCTGCCTGCTTCGGTTCAAGCTGAACCGGGAGACGGGGTTGCTGGTCGGGCTCGCGATCCTGCTTGGGCGGGTGTGAGCGCGGAGGCGTTCGTCCGCGCGCATACGGCGGTCGGGTGTGCGCCGCTGGTTCCGGAGGTGCGGCTCCATCTGGCGAGCGAGATCACGCCGATCTGGCACGCGACGGAGGCGTGGCTGGAGCGGTCGGGGGTGGCGCCGCCGTTCTGGGCGTTCGCCTGGCCGGGCGCGCAGGCGCTGGCGCGGTTCGTGCTGGACGGGAAGGCGGCGGTCGAGGGGCGGCGGGTGCTGGACTTCGCGGCGGGGGGCGGGCTGGCGGCGATCGCGTGCGCGATGGCGGGGGCGCGGGCGGAGGCGGCCGAGATCGACCCGGTGGCGATCGCGGCGATCGGGGCGAACGCGGCGCTGAACGGCGTGGAGGTCGCGACGCTGGCGGGCGACGTGGTGGGGCAGGCCGGGCGCTGGGACCTGATCCTGTGCGGGGACGTGTGCTACGAGGCGCCGATGACGCGGCACATCCTCCCCTGGCTGCGGCGCCTGGCGGGCGAGGCGGAGGTCTGGGTGGCCGATCCCGGGCGGGCGTACCTGCCGGCGGAGGGGATGGAGCGGCTGGCCGAGTACGTGGTGCCGACCACGCTGGAGCTGGAGGACCGGACAGAGCGGCGGACGACGGTGTTCCGGCTGCGGCCGGGCTGAGCCGTGCGGCTGCTGCTGCGCCCGCTGCGGACGATGGAGGTGCTGCTGCTGTGGGGCGGGCTGTCGCTGTCGGCGATCGGCGACCAGCTCTATGCAGTGGCGCTGAGCTGGATCGCGGTGGGCGTGTTCGGGCGCAACGCCGGCTACCTGACGGCGCTGGGGGCGGCGGTGCTGCTCGTGGCGGCGCTGGGGATCGGGCGCTGGGCGGACCGTTGGAACGCGCAGGCGAGCCTGATCGGCGCGGATCTGGTGCGGGCGGTGGCGCTGCTGCTGCTGGTGGGAGCCTGGCTGGGGACGGGCGGGCCGGGCGCGGGGCCGCTGGTGGCGACGGTGATCGTGCTGGCGGCGGGGCAGGCCGTGTTCCAGCCGGCGCTGCAGCTGGTGCTGCCGCGGCTGGTGCGGGAGACGGCGGAGCTGCCGGCGGCCAACGCGCTGCTGGACGCGACGGACCGCAGCGCGCGGCTGCTGGGGCCGGGGCTGGTCGGGCTGCTGGCGGGGGTGCTGCCGACGGTGCATTTCCTGACGGTGGATGCGGGGAGCTTCCTGTTCTCGGCGGCGGCGGTCGCGCTGATCCGGCGGCGGCGGCCGATGGACGGGGGCGCGGCGGCGCGCGGCGGAGGGGGTGTGGCGGGGCATCGCGCGCGGGGTGCGGGCGATGGGGGCGCATCCGCTGCTGGGCTACGTGCTGCGCACGACGGCGGTGGTGAACGGGGCGTGGTACCTGGCCTATTTCCTGGCGCTGCCGCTGCTGATCGAGCAGCGGGGGTTGCGGGGGCCGGGCGGCTCGGGGCTGGGGGCGTTCGGGCTGGTGATCGCTTCGTATGGGTGCACGAACCTGCTGGCGACGCTGCTGCTGGGCGGGCGGACGATGCCGGCGCGGCCGCAGCTGCAGATGTTCGCGGGCGGGCTGATCGTGGGGGCGGCGACGGTGCTGCTGGCCGGGGCGGCGCTGCTGCCGGCGGGGATGGCGCTGCCGGCGATCGCGGCGGCGGCGGCGCTGGGCGCGGTGGGCGGGCCGATGAAGGACATCCCGGTGGCGGTGCTGCGGCAGACGCGGTTGCCGGCGGAGGATCTGGCGGCGGGGATGCGGGCGTACATCGCGGCGAACAGCGCGGGGGGCTTGGTGGCGATGCTGTTGGCGCCGGGGTTGCTGGCGGCGTTTGGGGCGGCGGCGGTGATTGGTGGGTGCGGGGTGGTGCTGGCGGTGACGGGGGCGGTGGGGCTGGTGCGGCACGGGGGTGGCGGGAGGTGGCCGTCTGAGCTGCCACGGCCGACCTTCGACCCAGGCGCTTGATCCGCTTCGCGGCTCAAGCTCTCGCCAAGCAGGGAGAGGGTTTTGAGCGCGACGGGTTAGGCGGAGGCTTTTGGTCGGCGACGGTGGCGCCGCGGGTGCCTTGGGGCTTCGCGGGGCCGGTGGTGGTGTCGCGGTCGGTTTGCGCTTCCAGCTCGGCGTCGAGCTGGGCGCCGATCAGGACCACGGTGGTCGAGATCCAGATCCAGGTCATGAAGCCGACCACGGCGCCGAGCGAGCCGTAAGTCTTGTTGTAGCTGCCGAAATGGGCGACGTACCAGGAGAACAGCAGCGAGACGAGCACCCAGACGATCGCGGCGAAGCCGCTGCCCCAACTGATCCAGCGCCATTTCGCGTGCTCGCGGCTCGGGCCGTAGCGGTAAAGGACCGCGAGCACGACGCCGATCAGGACGAGCAGGATCGGCCAGCGGACGATGCGGACGAGCAGGTCGGTGATCCCGCCGAGGCCGACGAAATTCAGCACCGCGGGAACCACGACGACGCCGACCAGGGCGATGACGACGAACAGGATCACGCCGACCGTGCAGGCGAGGGTCAGCGCGGTGAGCTTGATGAAGCTGCGCTTCTCGTGCTCCTCGTAAACCGCGTTGAGGGCGTTGAAGAAGGCCTTCATGGCCTGGTTGGCGGTCCAGAGCGAGGTGGCGACGCCGAGGACGAGAGCCCAGCCGAGGCCCTTGGCGGGGGCGGAGGTGAGCGACTTCAGCTCGTCGCCGAGGAGGGCGGTGCCGCCGCCGGGCATCACGTTGCCTAGGGCGTTGATCTGGTCGGAGATGGCGGCCGGGTCGGCGAACAGGCCGTAGATGGAGACGAGGGCGGCCATGGCGGGGAAGACGGAGAGCAGCGCGTAGAAGGTGACCGCGGCGGCTTGGGTCATGAGCTGGTTGTTGTTGATCTGCGAGCCCACGCGCTTGATGACGGCCCACCAGCCGCGCGGGGGGATCTCGGCCGGGCTGTCGGCGCCGCTTCCGGCGGCGTTGTCGGGATCGGGGCGCGTTCCGGTGGGCTTCTTCTGGAACGGGTGGGAGCGGGTCTTCCCGGTGTCGGCGGGAGCGGGCGGCGGCGGGCGGTAGGGTTTCAGCAGAAGCCCGGCGGCGGCGAGGGCCGCGATGAAGGCGGGGTGGTCTAGCTTGCTGCGCATGCGGTTTTTCTCCTGCTGCGGAGCAAAGCTGGACGGGCGGAAAGGTTGCGCGCGTGGGTCGAGATCGGCGCGGAGTGGTGCTGCCGGCGCGCATCACAGGCCGGGGGAGAGGGTTCTCAGATCGAGGAGAGGACGGCGGGGGCGAGTTCCGGGCGTTTGGCGGCGGGGTGGGCGGGGTTGCGGAAGCGGAGCTCGCCGTCGGGAGCGGCGTCGGGCTCGCCGAGGCCGAACAGTTCGAGGCGCGAGCTGCAGGTCACGGCGACGACGTGGCGCGCCTCCGGGTTGGTGAGGAACTGCCGGGCCTCGCCTTCCAGCTCCAGCCGCTCGCGCAGCAGGCGCCACTCGAGGCGGTCGGTGTCCTCGACGAACATGGCCAGGATGCCGGGCCTGGTGCCGGTGAGGCGGGCGGGGACGATGGCGGCCATGCGGCGGCGGACCGCGGCGGCGACCTCGTTCTGCTGGCTGGCGCGGGCGGCGAGCACGAAGATGCCGCCGCCGGCGGTGGTGACGGCGAGGTGCGCCTCCGGGCCGAACTCGCGGCGCAGGCGGGGCATGAGGCCGAGCTCGTCGGCCTGGGCGGCGGCCAGCATCAGCGGGTCGAGCCGGAGCACCACGGCCGCGTCGCCGTCGGCCCGCTTGCGCTCCTGCAGCATCTGGGTGATGCGGGCGTGCAGCGCGGGGAGGGCTGCGCGTCGCCGTCCGCGGTCCGCAGGCCGAGCGGGAAGGTGAGCTTGAGCAGGTAGCGGCCGGGATGGGCGCGCAGCCAGGTCTGCAGCTCCGGGTCGATGCGGTCGACGAGGCGGAACCAGGCGCCGCGGTGCACGAAGTGGCCTTCCTCGGCGGAGATGACGTCGCAGGCGATTTCGGCGTCGGCCTCGCCGCGGCGGATCAGCAGGTCGAACGGGGCGGCGTCCGCCAGCCCGGCGAA
This sequence comes from uncultured Alphaproteobacteria bacterium, assembly GCA_963708585.1. Taxonomy (GTDB): domain Bacteria; phylum Pseudomonadota; class Alphaproteobacteria; order Acetobacterales; family Acetobacteraceae; genus JAVVHH01. The sequence continues at coordinate 147,075 of CAVPSW010000006.1, forward strand.
CGCGACCTCGAAGCCGCGCGAGCGCTGCAGGGAGGCGGTGCGCAGGAGGTGGCAGAGCGGAACGAGGCTGCCGACGCCGGCGAGGGCGTCGGCGAGGCGGTCGTGGAGGCGGGCGCGGCCGGCCGGGCCGAGCGCGTCGTGGAGCGCCAGCGCATCGGTTGCGTAACGGGCCAGGCGGGCCTGGGTGCCGTTCACGGGGCGGTCGGTGCCGTCGCTGGCGAGCCGGTCGATCATCAGCTCGATGCAGTGGAACTGCTGGGCGTTGCGGCCCTCGCGGGTCTGGGCTGCGGCGGCGGCGCGGAGTGCGGACAGGCGCGGGTGCCAGGCGGGGCCGCACAGGGCGATGAACTCGTTCAGCGCAGCCCTGTCGATGGGCGGGTCAGCGGCCAATCTTAGTTCCGGGGCAGGCGTGGCCGGGTGGGAGCCGCCGGGTTCTGGGCCCGGTGCCGCAGCAGATGGTCCGCCAGCACGCACGCGACCATGGCCTCTCCGACCGGGACTGCACGTATGCCCACGCATGGATCATGGCGACCCTTGGTGACGATGTCCACGTCGGCCCCGGTGCGGTCGACGGAGCGGCGGGGCTGCAGGATGGAGCTGGTGGGCTTGACGGCGAAGCGGGCGACCACCGGCTGGCCGGTGCTGATGCCGCCGAGGATGCCGCCGGCGTGGTTGGAGGCGAAGCGGACCTGGCCGTCCTCCATGCGCATCTCGTCGGCGTTCTGCTCGCCGCGGAGGGCGGCCGCGGCGAACCCGGCGCCGATTTCCACGCCTTTGACCGCGTTGATGCCCATGAGCGCCGAGGCGAGGTCGGCGTCGAGCTTGCCGTAGATCGGGGCGCCGAGGCCGGGGGGCACGTTCTCGGCCACGACCTCGATGATGGCGCCGAGGCTGGAGCCGTCTTTGCGCACGGCGGCGAGGTCCTCGGCCCAGAGCTCGGCGGTGACCGGGTCGGGGCAGAAGAACGGGTTGCGGTCGACCTCCGTCCAGTCCCAGCGGGCGCGCTCGACCGCGCGGGAGCCGATCTGGACCAGGGCGCCGCGGATGCGGATCTCGTCGCCGAGGACGAGGCGGGCGACGGCGCCGGCGGCGACCCGGCTGGCGGTCTCGCGGGCGGAGCTGCGGCCGCCGCCGCGGTAGTCGCGGATGCCGTATTTCAGCTCGTAGGTGAGGTCGGCGTGGCCGGGGCGGAAGCGGTCGGCGATGTCGCCGTAGTCGCGGCTGCGCTGGTCGACGTTGGCGATCTCGAGCGCGATCGGGGTGCCGGTGGTGCGGCCTTCGAACACGCCGGAGAGGATGCGGACGGCGTCGGGCTCCTGGCGCTGGGTGGTGAAGCGGGACTGGCCGGGGCGGCGGCGGTCGAGCCAGGGCTGGATCGCGGCTTCGGTGAGCGGGATGAGCGGGGGACAGCCGTCGACGACGCAGCCGATGGCGGGGCCGTGGCTTTCGCCCCAGGTGGTAACCCGGAAGAGGTGGCCGAAGCTGTTATGGCTCACGATCGACGACGGCGATGTCCGGCGCGTGGGGGTTCTTCATGCCGACGATATGGTAGCCGCTGTCGACATGGTGAACCTCGCCGGTGACGCCGGCGGAGAGCGGGCTGACGAGGTAGAGCCCGGCGCCGCCGACCTCGTCGAGGGAGACGTTGCGCTCGAGCGGCGAGTTGAGCTGGTTCCAGCGCAGGATGTAGCGGAAGTCGCCGATGCCGCTGGCGGCGAGGGTCTTCATGGGGCCGGCGGAGAGGGCGTTGACGCGGATGCCCTGGCTGCCGAGGTCGGCGGCGAGGTAGCGGACCGAGCTTTCGAGCGCGGCCTTGGCGACGCCCATGACGTTGTAGTGCGGCATGACGCGCTCGGCGCCGAGATAGGTGAGGGTGAGGAGCGCGCCGCCGGGCCGCATCATCGGGACGGCGCGCTGGGCGACGGCGGTGAAGGAGAAGCAGGAGATGTCCATGGCGGTGAGGAAGGCCTGCCGCGGGGTGTCGAGGTATTTGCCGCGGAGATAGGCCTTGTCGGCCCAGCCGATGGCGTGGACGAGGAAGTCGAGCCCGTCCCAGGCGCGGGCGAGCTCGGCGAAGGCGCTGTCGATGCTCGTGTCTTCGGCGACGTCGCAGGGGAAGACGAGCTGGCTGCCGACGCTGTCGGCGAGGGGGCGGACGCGCTTTTCGAGCGCCTCGCCCTGAAAGGTGAAGGCGAGCTCGGCGCCCTGGGCGGCGCAGGCGGCGGCGATGGCCCAGGCGATGGAGCGGTCGTTGGCCACGCCCATCACCAGCCCGCGCTTGCCCTGCAGCAGCGTGCCGCGTGCGGGCGGGGTGGCGTCTGGCATGGCGGGCGGCTCCCGGATTGCGTTGGAGGCGCGTGGTGACACAGGCGGGCGGGCAGGGGAAGGGTCTGCACGCGTTTGCAATCAAGCGGGCTTGACCCGGCGGCCGCGGCCACGACCCTTATGGGGCGCTGCCAGGGGACGATCCATGCCCGACACTTCCCTTTCCGAGGCGACGCCCGGCATTCCGGACGTCGAGGACCCGATCGGCTTGTTCCGCGACTGGATGGCGGACGGCGGAGCGGAGCGAGCCGAACGATGCCAAGCTCGATGGCGCTGGCGACGGCGACGCCGAACGGGCGGCCGTCGGTGCGGGCGGTGCTGCTGAAGGGCGCGGACGAGCGGGGGTTCGTGTTCTACACGAACTTCGGGAGCCGAAAGGGCGCCGAGCTGCTGGCCAATCCGCATGCGGCGCTGCTGTTCCATTGGAAGAGCCTGCGCCGGCAGATCCGGATCGAGGGCTCGGTGGAGACGGTGAGCGAGGCGGAGGCGGACGCCTACTTCGCGTCGCGGGCACGGGTGTCGCGGCTGGGGGCGGCGGCGTCGGACCAGTCGCGGCCGATGCCGTCGCGGGCGGAGTTCGAGCGCCGGGTCGCGGAGCTGGATGCGCGCTATCCCGGAGACACGGTGCCGCGGCCGCCGCATTGGTCGGGGTTCCGGGTGCGGGCGGAGGCGATCGAGTTCTGGCAGGACATGCCGTTCCGGCTTCACGACCGGCGTCTCTACACGCGAGACGGATCGGGCTGGCGGCGGACGACGCTGTATCCGTAAAAGGATGGTGTAAGTTCGTGCGAAATTGGGGGGCGCCATGGCGATTCGCAGACTGCTGCTGCCGCTGACGGGGACGGCCGCCGGGGAGGCGGCGCTGGGCACGGCGCTGATCGTGGCGCGGATGTGGGACGCGCACCTGACCGCGCTGCATGTCCGGATCGACAGCCGCGACGTGGCGCCGCTGGCGGGCGAGGGCCTGTCCGGCGCGATGATCGAGGAGATGATGTCGGCGACGGAGAAGGAGAGCAGCGAGCGCAGCAATGCGGTGCGCGGGATGTTCGACCGGTTCGTCGCCCAGCATGGGGTGACGGTGCACGAGCCGACGCCGGGGGCGGGAGCGACGGCGAATTTCTACAGCGTGACCGGCCGGGAGGAGGATCTGGTGGCCCAGCTCGCGCGGCTGGCGGACCTCACGGTGGTGCCGCATCCGGAGGCGGGCGACGACGTGAGCAGCAGCGACGCGCTGCATGCAGTGCTGTTCGACAGCGGGCGGCCGGTGCTGATCGCGCCGCAGACGGCGCCGGCGGCGGTCGGGAGCCGGATCTGCATCGCCTGGAACGGGACGGCGGAAAGCGCGGCCGCGGTGCAGGCGGCGATCCCGTGGATGCAGCGGGCGCAGGCGGTCCGGATGTTGTATGCGGACGAGTATCAGCGGCGCGGACCGGGTGCGTCAGAGGTGGCGAGCTACCTTGCGCTGCACGACATTCAGGCGGAGGTGACGCTGTTCCGCCCGCAGGATCGGGACGTTGGGCGCGGCCTGCTCGGGGCGGCGCGCGAGTTCGGGGCGGACTTGCTGTCCATGGGCGCTTATTCGCACTCGCGGCTGCGCCAGCTCATCCTGGGCGGCGTGACCCGGCACGTGCTGGAGCATGCGACGATCCCGGTGATGATGAACCGGTAGTTCGCTGCACCGCGGCAAAACGGGGGAACCCGCCACAAGCCTGTCACGTTTGTGCACGAATATGACGATACCGCGCCCGCCCCAACCGCGCTTCTCTGGTCCGGACACCCGTCCGGGCCAGGGCCGGATGGGGAAGCGGCGCCGGCAAGGCACGAGAGCGATGACGGACAGGGACGGCAAGGTGGAGGAGGTTGACCGGCTGCTCAACGATCCGGAGGTGCCGATGGAGGCGCTGCGGGTGTGGGAGTTGCTGGACGAGATCGCGGGCCGGGCGGAGGCGGGCGACTGAGAGTGTTCACACCCCTGTGAGCGTTGCATCGCCGCCACGCAGGCCGGACGTTGCGGGAGTGGGCGTGGCCGGGCCGCTCCGGTTCCGTCGCCGTTTTCAGTCGCAAGACGCCCGTATCTGGGCGACAGAGCAGGAGTTCGGAGATGAAGAAGGCTGTTTTGGTTGCGTGTCTGTTCGCTACCGGGCTGGCTTCGCCGGTGCTGGCGGCGAATGCGCGCCACCCGTATCAGAACTGCGACAGGAAGGTCGATAATTGCGGGCCGACCGGGGACAACGTGACCGACCAGCTCAACGCCCAGCAACTGGGCGGCGGTGGCGGTCGCTGGCCCGGGCATGGGTTCGGGGATGCCGGGTGGCCCTGGGATGCAGGGTGGTCCTGGGATGCAGGGTGGTCCTGGCATGCCGGGTGGTCCGGGCATGCAGGGTGGCCCTGGGATGCCGGGTGGTCCGGGCGCTCCGATGGGGCGCTGATCGCCGCATAACAGGCGGGGGCTGTTCGAGGCCGGCGCGGGCGGATGCCTTCGCCGGCCTTCCTGCATCCGGGCGTTTTGGTCGCGGCGACCGGTGTTGGACCGTCTCGCTGCCGGTTGCTGAATCGCGATTGTTGGACGCGCTTGCATCTTTTCCCGCCCTCCAGCATGGAGGCGGGCATGGACGATATCCAGACCGCCCGGCATGCGGGCGCGCCCTGGCACGAGCGCCGCGCGCGGGGCGCCCTGCTTGCTTGCCTGTTGCTGTTCGTCGGCGGCGGGTGGCTGCTGCGCGCGGCGCTGGCCGTGCTCTGGCCGACAATCGAGCGGCCGGACGAGATCTACCAGAGCTCTCGAACCGGCGCACCGGCTCTGGACCGGCTGGGGCGTGGTCACCTGGGAATGGCGGGAGGGATTCGGTCCTGGCTGTTTCCTGACGTCCTCTACGGGATCATGCAGGTGAGCAGCCTGCTGCACTTGCCCGCGAAGGCCGCGGTGCCGTTGATCTGGGCGTGCTTTCAGCGGTGGCGGCGGGCGTGATCGCCGTCGGGAGTCCTGCTCGGCTGGCGCCGTTTCGGGCTGGGCGGGGCGGTGTCTGCGGCATGCTGTGCGCATGTGGCCGGACCTGGTCTATTTCGGCCCGAAGACGCTGACGGAGGTGCAGGCGGGCAATCTGCTTGTGATCGCCGCCGGGCTGGCGAGCGTCGCGGCTTGGCGCGGAGCGGCTTTGGATCTTGGCGGCGATCGGCGCGTGCTGGGCCTCGCCTTCGACCTCCGGTTCCAGCTCGCGCCGGCTTTCGCCCTGGTGGCCCTCTGGGCGGCGCGGGGCGACTGCGCCGCGGCTGGGTCCCATTGCTGCTCGGGGCGGCCATTCCGGTCGTGGCACTCGGGGTGGTCGACTTCGCCACATGGGGCAGCCCGTTCCAGTCAATCTGGAAGAACGTCGAAGTAAACTTGCTGTAGAACAGGGCCGAGTTTTACGGCGTGGAGCGCCGTGGTGGTATCTTACGGAGATCGCGGCCAAGGAGGGGCGGCGATGCTGCTGCTCGCGGTATTCTTCGTCCTCGGCTTCCGTGAGGCGCCGTTGCTCGCGCTGACGACATTGGTCGTGATCGGCTTCCATTCGGTCATCTCGCATAAGGAGCTGAGCTTCATTTACGCGGCGTTGCCGCCGGCCATGATAACGGTTGGGCTGGGGACGGCCGCGGCGGTGCAACGATTGCCGTCGATGCTGCGCGGGCCGGTCGCGCGGACGGCTTGTTGTGGGCGGGGCGTGTCGAGTTGGCTCGCGATCGCGAGTCCTGACCGGATTTGCCGAGCGACCGTTTACTGCCAGGGGCCGTATCCGGCCGCGATTGCAGAAGCCTCTGGGCCGACCTCCGCGCCGCCAACGATCTGTGCGGGCTCGCCTTCTACGCAAAGACGGCGATTTCCCTGGGTCTGGTCCGAGGGCTATACCGGCTTGAACAAGGCGGTGCCGATGTACCTGCCGCAGCTCGCCGGGGGCGCTGGAGCAGGGCGAGCCTGGCGCAAACTACGTCATCGCGGACGCGGAGGATTCCCACGACCTCCCGGGCTACAGGCGGATTCGCTGCTCCTGGGCGATCTGCCTGCTTGCATCGCCCCAGCCCGTGCACATTCGTTCCGGAGCAGGAAATTTCAAGGTGCTCGCGCGAATGGAGCGATACCGCTCGCCCGGCGCGTGCCGGGGCGATGGGGAAGAGCGGCTGTCCGGTCTTATGGTGCCGGGTGAGGGATTCGAACCCCCAACCTCGACTTTACAAAAGTCTTGCACTAGCCGTTGTGCTAACCCGGCGCGGAGCCCCCTATAACCTAGGCGGCCCAGCGCGGCCAAGGCGTCAGAAGCGCTCGACCCAGGGGCGGACGGCGATCTCGTCGGACCAGGCGGAGCGGGGCTGGCGAATAGCGGCCAGCATCGTCTCCGCGATCGCGTCGGGGTCGAGCAGGCTGTCGGGACGGTCGGACGGGTCGGGGCGGGCGTCCGAGCGGATGCCGCCGTCGACGACGACGTGGACAATGTGGATGCCTTGCGGATGGAGCTCGCGGGCCATGCTCTGTGCCAGGCCACGCAGGGCGAACTTCCCCATCGCGAACGGGGCGGACTGCGCGTAGCCCTTCACGCTGGCGGAGGCGCCGGTGAAGAGGATGGTGCCGGCGCCGCTCGCGAGCATGGTGCGGGCAGCGGCTTGGCCGACCAGGAAACCGGCGAAGGCGGAGACGGCGAGGGTGCGCTCGACCTCGACCGGGTCGAGGTCGACGAACGGGCCGCGGACCCGATAGCTGGCATTGAAGAGGACCACGTCCGGGGGCGGGACGGCGGCAAACAGGGCGGCGACGGCGGCCGGGTCGGTGGCGTCGCAGGCGTGCGCGGTGCCGCCGAGGGTGCGGGCGAGGGGCTCGATGCTAGCGACGCGCCGGGCGGCGAGGGCGACTGTGTAGCCGGCCTCGGCGAGGGCGCGGGCGAAGCTGGCTGACAGGCCGGGGCCGGCGCCGACGATGAGGGCGTTCATGCGGGGAAGCGGACGGTGGCCTCGCCGCAATGGGCGAAGCGGATCGTGCAGTCGGCGCCGGCTTTCAGGAAATCCTTGCCGGTCCAGGAGCCGGTGGTGACGACCTGGCCGGCGCGGAGGCCGCCGGCCCAGCGCGCGCCGGTGTTGGCGAGCCAGAGGAGGAGCCGGGTCATATCGCCGGCCGGGTTCGCGGTGCGGCGCTTGATCTCGGCGCCGTCCACGAGGATCGCGACCTCCTCCGGGCGAGGTCGATCGACGTCCAGTCGGGGATGGCCGGGCCGAGCACGAGAGCGCAATGCGACAGGCTGTCGGCAAGGAGGGAGAGCGGGTCGGCGGCGTCGGGGTCGACGAAGCGGCTGTCGAGGATTTCGATGGCGGGGTGGGCGGAGGCGATCGCGGCGCGGATGTCGTTGTCGGTGTAGGGGGCGTCGCGGGGCGGGAGGTCGGTGGCGAGGCGGACGGCGATCTCCGCTTCGACGCCGCGGTCGGCGCAGGCGACGGTGGCCGGGCTGTCCTGGATGCCGGACGCTGGCAAGGGCGCGCAGGTGTAGCTGGGCGAGTCGGGGGCGGGGGAGCCGACTTTCCAGCCGCCGACGGCGCCGAGGCGCCCGGCGACTTCGCGCTGGACGAGGTAGGCCTGCTCCTCAGTTTTGGGGCGGAGCGTCTCGGGGAAGCTGCGCAGGCGCTGCGAGGGGTCGCGGCGGGCGCTGAGCAGGAGTTCGGAGGCGTCGTGGTGGCGGTCCATCGGGCGCTCCTACAGCGTCTCGAGCAGGGCGGTGAGGAAGCGGGCGCGGGGGGCGAGGTCGCGCCAGAGGATGTGCTCGTGGCTGGCGTGGGCGCCGGCGCCGGGGCAGCCGAGGCCATCGAGGGTGGGGATGCCGATTGCGGCGGTGAAGTTGCCGTCGGAGCCGCCGCCGCGGTGCTGCTTGCCGAGGGAGAGGCCGTTCTCCTCGGCGATCGCGCGCGCGCGAGCGTAGAGGGCGAGGCCGGCTTCGGATTCCGCCATCGGCGGGCGGTTCATGCCGCCGGTGACGGTGACCGTGCAGCGGTGGTCGAAGGGCTCGAGGCCGAGGATCGCTTCTTCCATGCGGTCGCCGGACTCGGCGTCGGGGACGCGGAGGTCGACCTCGCAGCCGGCGTCGGGCGCGATGACGTTGGGGCGCGAGCCGCCCCAGATCGGGGCGACGTTGAGGGTGATGCCGCGGTCGAGGTCGACCATGCCGTGGATGCGCTCGATCTGGCGGGCGAGCTCGACGATGGCGCTGGCGCCGTCCCGGAAGTTGCCGCCGGCATGGGCGCCGCGGCCGGCGATCTCGATGGTGAAGCGGCCGACGCCCTTGCGGGCGGTGACGCAGACGCCGCCGGGTCCGGCGGGCTCGGGGACCAGGACGCACTCGGCGGCGCGGCCCTCCTCCTCAATGAGGGCGCGGCTGGTGGGGCTGCCGACTTCCTCGTCGGGGGTGAGCAGGAGGGTGATGGGGCGGTTGGTCGCCGTGCCGTGGCGGAGGATGGCGCGGACGGCGTTGAAGGCGAGGAAGCTGCCGGCTTTCATGTCGTAGATGCCGGGGCCGTGGGCCTCGTCGCCTTGGACGGCGAAGGGCATGCGGGCGAGCGTGCCGGTGGACCAGACCGTGTCGAGATGGGCGACGACGAGGATCGGCTTGCCCGGGAGCCTGCCCGGGGTGCGGGCGAGGAGGTTGTCGCCGTAGCCGTCGCGGCCGGGGACCCGGTGGAGGTTGGCGCCGGCCTCGCCGAGGCCGCGCTCGGCGACGTCCATCAGGCGGTTGACGGCGGCCGGGTCGGTGGTGGGCGTCTCGATCTCGACCCAGGTGCGAAGCTCGTCGAGCAGCGCGTCGGCGCTGGCGAGCGGGGTGGTGGGCATGGGGCGGCGGTGCTCCTCTCGGCTTGACCGGAGCATCGCGCCCCTTTCTGCTCGCGGCAACCGGAGGAGGGCGAGGGGTTGGAGGTCGTCGAGACCTGGCGGGGGCTGGCGGAGGCGTTGCGGGGGGCGACGGTGGCGCTCGGCAACTTCGACGGGGTGCATCGGGGGCACGCCCACCTGCTGCGGGCGGCGCATGGCGCGCGGCCGGGGGCGAAGCTGGCGGTGCTGACGTTCGAGCCGCATCCGCGCCAGCTGTTCCGCGCCGAGGACCCGCCTTTCCGGCTGACGCTGGCGACCGAGCGGGCGGCGGCGCTGGCGGAGCTCGGGGTGCAGGTGCTGTATCAGATCCCGTTCGACCGGGCATTCGCGGATTTGTCGGCGGCTTCGTTCGTCGAGGAGGTGCTGCACGCGGGGGTGGGGGCGGCGCACCTGGCGTGCGGGGCGGATTTCGCGTTCGGGCATCGGCGGGGCGGGGATGTCGGTTATCTCGCCGAGCGGGCGGAGGCGTTGGGGATCGGGCTGACGGTGGTGCCGAAGCTCGCGGACGCGCAGGGGCCGATCAGCTCGACGCGGATCCGGCGGCTGCTGCAGGACGGGTATCCGGAGCGGGCGGCGTCGGACCTCGGGCGGACCTGGACGGTGCGGGGCGTGGTCGCGCATGGGGACCAGCGGGGGCGGACGATCGGGTATCCCACGGCGAACGTGCCGCTCGGGTCGCATCTGGAGCCGGCGCGGGGCGTGTATGCGGTGCGGGTGCGGCTCGCGGACGGGTCGGAGCGTGCCGGGGGTGGCGAATGTCGGGCGGCGGCCGACGGTGGGCGAGGGGCTCGAGAGCCGGGTGGAGGCGCACCTGTTCGACTGGGAGGGCGACCTCTACGGGCAGGAGGTGGGAGTGGCGCTGCACTCGTTCCTGCGCGACGAGCGGAAGTTCGGGTCGTTCGACGAGTTGCGGGCGCAGATCGAGGTGGATGCGTGGCAGGCGCGGGAGATGCTCGGGATGGTGGGGTGACCGAGCGGCCGCATCGGATCGTGGTGGCCGGCGGCGGGGCGGCCGGGCTGGAGCTGGTGACCAAGCTCGGCAACCGGTACGGCCGCAAGCGGATGGCGGAGGTGACGCTGGTGGAACGCGGGCGGACGCATTTGTGGAAACCGCTGCTCCATTCCGTGGCGGCCGGCAGCCTCTCGGAGCCGGATCAGGAGCTCGACTACCTGGCGCAGGCGCATTGGCACGGGTTCACGTATCGCTATGGCCCGGCCGTGGGCCTGGATCGCGACGGCAAGCTTCTGCTGCTCGGGGCGACGTATGACGATGACGGGCGGGAGATCACGCCGACGACGTCCGTTCGCTACGACACGCTGGTGGTGGCGATCGGCAGCGTGACCAATGATTTCGGCACGCCGGGGGTGGCGGCGTTCGCGGTGCCGCTGGAATCGGCGCCGCAGGCGGCGCGGTTCCATCGGCGGCTGCTGAACGCGTGCCTGCGGGCGAACGCGCAGGACGAGCCAATCCGGCCGGGGCAGCTGCATGTGGCGATCATCGGCGCCGGGGCGACGGGCGCGGAGCTGGGCGCGCAGCTGCACGGGACGGTGCGGGCGATCGTGGCCTACGGGCTCGATCGGATCGAGCCGGCGCGGGACGTTCGGATCGTGCTGATCGAGGCGGCGCCGCGGATCCTGCCTGCGCTGCCCGAGCGGATCGCGGCGGCGGCCTATGCCGAGCTGCGGAAGCTGGACATCGGCATCAGGACCGATAGCCGGGTCGCGGCGGTGCGGGCGGACGGCGTGGTGCTGGCCGGCGGCGAGGTGATCCCGGCGGAGCTGGTCGTGTGGGCGGCGGGGGTGAAGGCGCCGGACGTGCTGGCGGAGTTCGGGGGACTGGAGGTGACCCGGCAGAACCAGCTGGTGGTGCTGCCGACGTTGCAGACGACGCGGGACGCGGACGTGTTCGCGATCGGGGACTGCGCGGCATGCCCGCGCCGCGACGGGAAGGGGACGGTGCCGCCGCGGGCGCAGGCGGCGCATCAGCAGGCCTCGCACATGGTGCGGCAGATCGAGCGGCGGTTCGCCGGGCAGGAGTTGGTTCCGTTCCGGTATCGGGATTTCGGGTCGCTGGTGTCGCTCGGGGAGTATTCGACGATCGGCAGCCTGATGGGGGCGATCGGCGGGCGGTCGCTGTTCGTCGAGGGGGCGTTCGCCAAATTCATGTACTGGTCGCTGTACAAGATGCATCTCGCGGCGCTGCACGGGGTGGTGCGGACGGCGTGGCGGACGGTGCTGGGGGTGGTGTCGGACCGGCCGGTGGCGCGGGTGAAGCTGCACTGAGCGGTTCGGGGACGCCCGGGTCAGGCCCGGGCGTGACGGGTGGCAGGGTCGCAAATCGGCGGCCTTGACCCCGTGCGGCCGGCGCACGCATATGCCGGCATGGTCCGCGTCCGTCCTGCGCGAATTATCGGCCCGGCCCGCTAAGGGCCGGCTCCGCGCCGCGCGCCATCGACGAACAGGGACGAGCCATGACCGACACGCCGGACTACCGATCGACCGTTTTCCTGCCCACGACCTCGTTCCCCATGCGCGGCGAGCTGCCGGCGCGGGAGCCGGAGATGCTGCGGCGCTGGGAGCGGATCGGGCTGTGGGGGCGGGTCAAGGCGGCGATGGCGGGGCGGCCGCGCTTCGTGCTGCATGACGGGCCGATCTACTCCAACGGCAACCTCCATATCGGCCACGCGCTGAACCGCATCCTCAAGGACGTGATCATGCGGGCGCACCGCATGGCCGGGCGAGGACGTGCCGTATATCCCGGGCTGGGACACGCACGGGCTGCCGATCGAGTGGAAGGTGGAGGAGGAGTACCGCGCGGCCGGGCAGCGACAAGGACGCGGTCCCGGTGCTGCAGCTTCGCGCGACGAGTGCCGGCGCTACTCGCAGCACTGGCTCGAGGTGCAGACGGCGGAGTTCCAGCGGCTCGGCGTGGTGGGCGACTGGGAGGCGCGGTACGCGACGTTCGACTTCGGCTCGGAGGCGGCGATCGCGGCGGAGATCGGCAAGTTCCTGCTGAACGGCGCGCTGTATCGCGGGCTGCGGCCGGTGATGTGGAGCCCGGTGGAGAAGACCGCGCTGGCCGAGGCGGAGATCGAATACCACGACCGCAAGAGCGACACGGTGTTCGTGCGCTTCCCGGTGGTGACGGGCCGGCGATCCGCTTCTCGAGGGCGCTTCGGTGGTGATCTGGACGACGACGACGTGGACGCTGCCGGGCAACCGGGCGATCGCGTACGGGCCGGACGATCGACTACGCGCTGCTCCGGGTCGATGGGGTCGGCGGAGGGGTCGCTCGGCGCGGGTCGGCGAGACCTTGCTGGTCGCGATGGCGCTGCTGCCGCAGGTGCTGGAGGCGGCTGGGATCACGACGCATCACCTGCTGCACGTGTTCAAAGGCTCGGAGCTGGCGGGGACGGTGGCGGCGCATCCGCTGCGCGGGCAGGGGTACGAGCACGACGTGCCGTTGCTGCCGGCCGACTACGTGACGACGGACCAGGGCACCGGGTTCGTGCACACCGCGCCGTCGCACGGCGAGGAGGACTTCGCCCTCGGGCGGGAATACGGGCTCGACGTGCCGGAGACGGTGCAGGGGGACGGGACGTATTCGTCATGGGTGCCGCTGTTCGCCGGGCTGCATGTGTTCAAGGCGTCGGGGCCGGTTTCGCGGCGCGATCGAGCGCGGCGGGCGGGCTGCTCGCGCGGGGCAGCCTGCTCCATGCCTATCCGCATTCGTGGCGGAGCAAGGCGCCGGTGATCTACCGCGCGACGCCGCAATGGTTCATCGCGCTGGACGACGCGAACGCGATCCGGGCCAAGGCGCTGGAGGCGATCGGGCGGACGCGGTTCATCCCCGAGGGTGGGCGGACGCGGCTGTCCTCCATGGTGGCGAGCCGGCCGGATTGGTGCGTCAGCCGGCAGCGGGCCTGGGGCGTGCCGATCCCGGTGTTCGTCGAGCGCCGCACCGGCGAGCCGCTGCGCGACCCGGCGGTGCTTGCCCGGGTGGTGGCGGCGTTCGAGCAGGAGGGGGCGGACGCTTGGTACAGCAGCCCGCCCGAGCGCTTCCTGGGCCAGGACCGGCACCCCGGACGATTACGAGCAGGTGATGGACATCGTCGACGTCTGGTTCGAGAGCGGGTCCACGCATGGGTTCGCGATGGAGGATCGCGGCGAGGGCTGGCCGGCGGACCTGTATCTCGAGGGCAGCGACCAGCACCGGGGCTGGTTCCAGTCGAGCCTGCTGGAGGCGGTGGGGACGCGCGGGGCGGCGCCGTTCCGGTCGGTGCTGACGCACGGGTTCGTGCTGGACGAGAACGGGCGCAAGATGAGCAAGTCGCTCGGCAACGTCACCGCCCCGCAGGAGGTGATCGACCGCATGGGCGCCGACATCCTGCGGCTGTGGACGATGAACTCGGACGTGAACGAGGATCTGCGGATCGGGCCGGAGATCCTGAAGCAGCAGGCGGAGCTGTATCGGCGGCTGCGCAACACGCTGCGCTGGCTGCTGGGCGGGCTCGACGGGTTCGACGAGGCGGAGCGCCTGCCCGAGGCGGAGCTGCCGGAGCTGGAGCGCTGGGTGCTGCACCGGCTGTCGGAGCTGCACGCGCGGATCGAGGCGGCGCTCGCGTCGCATGACTGGACCGGGGTGTATCCGGAGCTGCATGCGTTCTGCTCGGCGGATCTGTCGGCGTTCTACTTCGATGTGCGCAAGGACGCGCTCTATTGCGACGCGGCCTCGAGCTCGCGGCGGCGGGCGGTGCGGACGGTGCTGGACGTGCTGCACCGGTGCCTGAGCACGTGGCTCGCGCCGGTGCTGTGCTTCACGGCGGAGGAGGCGTGGCTGGCGCGGTTCCCGTCGGAGGAGGGGAGCGTGCATCTGGAGCCGTTCGCGTCGGTGCCGGAGATGTGGCGGGAATCGGGGCTCGGCGAGCGCTGGGCTGCAATCCGGGCGCTGCGGGGGCAGGCGACGACGGCGCTCGAAGGGCGCGCGGGCGCAGAAGGTGATCGGGTCCTCGCTCGGGGCGGCGCTGCGGTTGCCGCCGGAGTTCCTGGACGTGCTGGACGCGGAGAGTTGGGCGGAGCTGGCGATCGTGTCGCAGGTCGAGCCCGGCGAGCGGCTCGAAGTGGCTGCGCGCGCCGGGCGAGAAGTGCGCGCGGTGCTGGCGGGTGCTGCCGGAGGTCGGAGCGAGCGCGGCGCATCCGCATCTGTGCCGGCGGTGCGAGGCGGTGGTCGAGGCGCTGCCGACGCGGCAGGAGGCGGCGGAGTGATCCGCTGGGGCGCGCTGGCCGGGCTGGTGGTGCTGCTGGCGGATCAGGCGAGCAAGTGGTGGGTGCTGAACGTGCTCGACCTGCCGGCGCTGCACAGCGTGGCGCTGCTGCCGGTGCTGAACCTGACCATGGTGTGGAACCAGGGGGTGACGTTCGGGCTGCTGTCGGGGGACAGCGCGGCCGGGCCGTGGATCCTGGCGGCGGTGGCGCTCGGGGTGGTGGTGGCGCTGACGATCTGGATGGCGCGGACGGACCGGGCGCTGATCGCGGTGGCGCTGGGCGCGATCGCGGGCGGGGCGGTCGGGCAACGTGATCGACCGCATCCGGTTCGGCGCGGTGGTGGACTTCATCCACGCCCATGCCTGGGGCTGGTCGTGGTACGTGTTCAACGTCGCGGACGCGGCGATCGTCTGCGGCGTGGCGGTGCTGATCCTGGACGGGCTGCTCCCGGCGCGCTCGCGCTTGCAGGCGCCGGGCATGCGGCAGTAGAAGCCGCGCCATGACGAAACTGTTGCGCATGGCCGCACTCGCCGGCGTCTTGGGCCTGGCCGCCTGCAGCGGCGACGAACTGACCCGTACATTCGGCCTGACCCGCGACGCGCCGGACGAATTCCAGGTGACGACGCGCGCGCCGTTGTCGATGCCGCCGGACTTCTCGCTGCGGCCGCCGCAGCCCGGCGCGCAGCGCCCGCAGGAGATGACGCAGCAGCAGCAGGCGGAGGCCGCGCTGGTGCCGGACACGGTGATGATGGGGGCGCAATCCGGGCCGACCAGCGCTGGGCAGCAGGCGCTGGTGCAGGAAGCGGGCCCGGCGGCGCCGCGCGACATCCGCGCGCGGGTGAACAGCGAATTCGGCGCTCGACACGCCGAGCCGGAGCTTTGCCGACCGGCTGATGTTCTGGCAGCCGGCGCCGCTTCCGGGCACGGCGGTCGACCCGGTGCGGGAGAGCCAGCGGCTGCGGCAGAACGCGGCGCTCGGGCAGTCGAACGAGAACGGGGACACGCCGATCATCCAGCGGCGGCGGCCCGGCATCTTCAACATCTTCTAAGGATGGGCCGTCCGAGCGGCTGCCCGATCGACTGCCCGCGATCGCGCCGGAGGACTACGACGCAGAGCAGCGCGAGGCGGCCGAGGCGTTTCGGGCGCTGCGCGGCTACGACGTGTTCGGGCCGTTCGAGGCGATGATGCACTCGCCGCGGCTGATGATGCTGGCGCAGGCGGTGGGCGAATACCTCCGCTACCACTCGGCGATCGGGACGACGCTGTCGGAGCTGGTGATCCTGATCGTGGCGCGGGCGTGGTCGCAGGATTTCGAGTGGAGCGTCCACGCGCCGGCGGCGGAGCGGGCGGGAATCGCGCCGGCGGTGATCGCGGCGATCCGGGACGGGCGGCGGCCGGAGGGGATGAGCGAGGACGAGGCGCGCGTGTACGACTTCTCGACCGAACTGCAGGTGACCAAGCGCGTGTCCGACGCGACCTGGGCGCGGGCCGAGGGGCGGTTCGGCAAGACGCGGGGTGGTCGATCTGGTGGGGCTGTCGGGCTACTACACGCTGCTGGCGATGCAGCTCAACGCGGCGCGGTATCGGCCGGAGCCGGGGTCGGAGGGGCTGCAGCGGTTTCCGGAGTAGGGCGGGCGCGGCGAGGGATGCCCGGGGTCAAGCCCGGGCATGACGGGATACGGACGCTTAACGTCGTCATCGCCGGGCTCGACCCGGCGATCCTCAGCGGGCGAGGACTGTGGTATTCGGGGTTGGGCATCATGTCGATGCCGTGGGCGACGCGGTTGGTGTAGTTGAAGAAGCCCGTCACCTCGCAGATGTCGAACAGGTCCTCTTCGGAGAAGCCGTGCTGGCTCAGGGCGTCGCGGTCGGCCTCGGCAGACGTCGTAGGGGGCCGCGGTGAGCTTGACGGCGAAATCGAGCATGGCGCGCTGGCGGTGGGGGAGCTCGGCGACCCGGTAGTTGAACGCCATCATCTCGCCGAACTGCGGGTCGTCGGAGAGCTTGCGGACGGCGGCGCCGTGGGCGACCAGGCAGTAGTAGCAGCGGTTCCAGGACGAGACGACGACGGCGATCATCTCGCGCTCAAGCTTGGACAGGCCGGAGGGGCCGAGCATCAGCTCATCGTAGAGCTTTGATGAAATTGCGCAGCTTCTCGGGGCGGATCAGCCAGGCGCGGAGCACGTTGGGGACGAAGCCGAGCTTGTCGCGGCATTTCTGGAAGTAGGGCTGCAGGTCCTCGGGAAGGGTGCTCTCGTCGGCCGGGTCGAGGGCGGTGACGTGGTCGGGTTGCGGCATCGGGTCATTTCTCCAGTCGGCGCGCCTGCTCGCGCAGGGCGAATTTCTGCATCTTGCCGGTGCTCGTCTTGGGCAGCGGGCCGAACACGACGGTCTTGGGCGCCTTGAAGTGCGCCATGTGGTCGCGGCAGAAGGCGATGATCTCGGCGGCGGTGGCGCTCGCGCCGGGCTTGAGCGTGACGAAGGCGCAGGGGGTTTCGCCCCATTTCGGGTCGGGGCGGGCGACGACGGCGGCCTCCAGCACGGCGGGGTGGCGGTACAGGACGCTCTCCACTTCGATGGTGGAGATGTTTTCGCCGCCACTGATGATGATGTCCTTGGAGCGGTCGCGGATCTCGAGATAGCCGTCGGGGTGGGACACGGCGAGGTCGCCGGTGTGGAACCAGCCGCCGGCGAAGGCCTCGTCGGTGGCGGCTGGGTTCTTGAGGTAGCCCTTCATGGTGATGTTGCCGCGCATCAGGATCTCGCCGAGCGTCGTGCCGTCGCGCGGGACCGGGGCGAGCGTCTGCGGGTCGGCGACGATCACCTCCTCCTGCACGACGTAGGCGACGCCCTGGCGGGCCTTGATCGCGGCGCGCTCGGCGGCGGGCAGGGCGTTCCATTCCGTCGTGCCAGGCGCAGACGGTGGCCGGGCCGTAGACCTCGGTGAGGCCATAGACATGGGTGACGTCGAAGCCGAGCCGCTCCATGCCTTCGAGGACGGCGGCGGGCGGGGCGGCGCCGGCGGTCATCATGCGGACGGTGGTCGCGCGGGGCTCCACGCCGGGGTGGTTGAGGATGGCGTTCATGACGATCGGGGCGCCGCAGAGATGGGTGACGCCGTGCGCCTCGATCGCCTCGCAGGATCGCGGCCGCCTCGACCCGGCGCAGGCAGACATTGGTGCCGGCCATGGCCGCCACCGTCCACGGAAAGCACCAGCCGTTGCAGTGGAACATCGGCAGGGTCCAGAGATAGATCGGGTGGTGCGGCATGGCCCAGGTGAGCACGTTGCCGACCGCGTTCATGTAGGCGCCGCGGTGGTGGTAGACGACGCCCTTGGGGTTGCCGGTGGTGCCGGAGGTGTAGTTGAGCGCGATCGCGTTCCACTCGTCGGCGGGGAGCGCGTAGGGGAAGGCGGGGTCGCCAGCCTGCGAGGAAGGCCTCGTAGGTGGTCTCGCCGACGCGCTCGCCGGGCGGGGCCAGTGCGTCCTCGACGTCGACGACATAGGGGCGGGGGCCTTCGAGCAGGTCGAGCGCTTTGGCGATGACGGGAGCGAACTCGCGGTCGACGAGCAGGACCTTGGCCTCGCCGTGGGCCAGGATGAAGGCGATGGTCTCGGGATCGAGCCGCACGTTGAGCGCGTTGAGCACGGCGCCGGCGAGCGGGATGCCGAAATGGGCTTCGACCATGGCGGGCGTGTTCGGCAGCATGGCGGCGGCGACGTCACCGGGCTGGAGGCGCTGCGAGAGGGCGGAGGCGAGGCGGCGGCAGCGGGCGTAGGTTTCGGCCCAGGTCTGCGTGTGCTCGCCATGGACGATGGCGACCCGGTCGGGGAAGACCTCGGCGGAACGGCGCAGGAAGGTCAGCGGCGAGAGCGGCGCGTAGTTCGCGGCGGTCTTCGGCAGGTCGAACATGGTTGAGAGGTACGGCGGCGGGCGGACCGGCGCAAGCGGTGGGGAACCGTGCCCTCGAAAGACGCGGGCTCGCGGCCAGCATTGACCAGATGGCATTGAGCAGATGGCCCCAAGGCGCGGGCTATTTTATAGAACGGTACTTTCGTGCCCAAGGGAGCCGGTCTGTATGCCTGACAAGATCACCACCGGCGTGCCCGGCCTGGATGCCGTGCTCAACGGCGGGCTACAGGCCGAGCGGCTTTATCTGGTCGAGGGCACGCCCGGCAGCGGCAAGACCACCTTGGCGCTCCAGTTCCTGCTCGCCGGCCAGCGCCTCGGCGGCGCCGGGCTCTACTTCACCCTCTCGGAATCGCGCTTGGAGCTCGAGGCGGTGGCGCGCAGTCATGGCTGGGACCTGGATGGGATATCCATCTGCGAGCTGATCAACGAGGACGAGCTCGACCCGGACCGCGAGCAGAGCGTGCTGCACCCATTCGAGCTGGAGCTGGGCGAGGCCATCCGCGCGGTCATCGAGGAGGTGCAGCGGCGACGGCCGAGCCGGGTCGTGTTCGACAGCCTGAGCGAGCTACGTCTCTTGTCGCAGAACCCGCTGCGCTTCCGGAGGCAGATGCTGGCGCTCAAGCGGTTCTTCGCCGAGCAGGACTGTGCTGTCCTGCTGATCGACGACCGGCCGGATGACGAGAGCGCGCCGCAACTGCACAGCCTCGCCCACGGCGTGTTCCTGCTGGAGCAGATCCCGCTCGCTTACGGCGCGGAGCGGCGGCGCATCCGCATCCTGAAGCTGCGCGGCGCCACGTTCTCCGGCGGCTGGCACGACTATGTCATCCGCACCGGCGGGTTGGTCGTGTTCCCGCGCGAGCTCCGCATTCCGGAGCCATCCGCGTACGACGGCTCGGTCGTCAGCAGCGGCGCCGGCGAACTCGACGCCCTGCTCGGCGGCGGCCTGGTGCGCGGCAGCAACACCTTGCTGATCGGCCCGTCCGGGGCCGGTAAGACCTCGACCTCGACCGCCGCCGTGCTTGCGACGCTGGAGCGCGGCGAACGCGCCGCCTTCTTCCTGTTCGATGAATTGCTGCCGAGCATGCTGACCCGTTCGGCCAACCTCGGGATGGATCTGCGCCCGGCTATCGAGTCCGGCGGGCTTCTGGTGCGCCAGATCGACCCAGCCCAGATGTCGCCCGGCGAGTTCGCCATCCTCGTCCGCGACGCGGTGGAGCGCGACGGCGTGAAGACTGTCGTGATCGACAGCCTGGACGCGTACATGCACAGCATGCCGGGCGACCAGTACCTGATGCTGCAGATGCACGAGCTCCTGGCCTATCTCGGCATGCACAACATCGTCACGCTCATGATCCTTGGCCAGCACGGCCAGTTCGGTGACGCGCGGGCCAGCGTGGACCTCAGCTATCTCGCCAACTCGGTCGTGCTGCTGCGGTTCTTCGAGCTCGGCGGCATGGTGCGCAAGGCCATCTCCGTGCTGAAGACGCGCACCTTGGCGCACGAACCGACCGTGCGTGAATTCACTCTCGGACCGAAAGGTGTGCGCGTCGGGCCACCGCTGCGCGGCTTTCGCAACGTGCTGTCGGGTGT
The DNA here is from genome assembly GCA_963708585.1 of uncultured Alphaproteobacteria bacterium. Classification (GTDB taxonomy): domain Bacteria; phylum Pseudomonadota; class Alphaproteobacteria; order Acetobacterales; family Acetobacteraceae; genus JAVVHH01. The sequence goes on from CAVPSW010000006.1 coordinate 167,049, forward strand.
GCCCACCTGGGTCGGCACGGAAGCCGAGCTGCTCCCAATGCGGGGGGACGGCCCGGCTTGAACAAGCCGTTCAGCATCCTCGCGCCTCGCGGTCGCGATGCGGCGGTGATTGCCCAGGTCCTCACGCGCGAGCAGATCCCGTGCCGCATCTGCCCGGACCTGTCGAGCCTTCACCCGGCGCTCGACGACAGCGCCGCCGTGATCGTCACCGAGGAGAGCCTGACCGGCCCGGGGCTCGCGGAGGTGCTGGCCTGGGTCGAGCGGCAGCCGCCCTGGTCGGACCTCGCCTTCATCGTGCTGGCCGCCAAGCAGTTGCAGACCCGGCCCGCGCCGCACCGGGCCGTGCTCGAAGGGCTCGGGAACGCAGTGCTGCTGGAGCGTCCGCTCAACGCCGACAGCCTGCTCAGCGCCGCGCGGGTGGCACTCCGGGCGCGCCGGCGCCAGCTCGCGCTGCGCGACCTCACCGACACGCTCGAGACCCGCGTGGCCGAGCGCACGCAGGCGCTGGCCGAAAGCGAGGAGCGCTTCCGCGCGACGTTCGAGGGCTTCCCCGAGAGTCTGTTCGTGCTTGCCGTGGGCGCGGACGGCTCGTTCCGCTACGTCGACGTCAACCCGGCTTGGGTGCGCCGAACTGGGCTTGGCCCTGACGAGGTCTGCGGCCGCGAGGTCGCGGACGTGGTGCCGGCAGACGCGCTCGAACCGACGCTGGACCATGCCCGACGCTGCGCGGCCGGCAACGGCAGCGTCACGCTTGTCGATCGCATCGGCTTTCCCGCCGGCGAGGGCATGTTCGAGACCACGTTCAGCCCGTTGCACGACGCGACGGGCCGGGTCACGCGGCTGCTCGGCATCGCCCGGGACGTGACGGAGCGCAACCGGCTGGAGGAGCGCCTGCGCTCGGCGCAGAAGCTGGAAGCGGTCGGCCAGCTCACCGGCGGCGTCGCCCACGACTTCAACAACCTGCTCCAGGTCGTGCTGAGCGGGCTGACCTTGATGGAGCGGGCCAGCGACCCGGCGCGGCGCGCCCAGGCGCTCGACAGTGTCCGCCGCGCCGCCCAGCGGGGTGGCGAGCTGACCAAGCGCCTGCTCACCATCGCCCGTCGCCAGTCGCTGAATCCGGAGCCGCTCGACCTGGGGGCCTGGGTTGCGGACGGCGCGGCCGACCTGCTGGCGCGGACGTTGCGGGGCGACATCCGCATCAACGTCCAGGTGCCCGAGGGCCTGCCGCCGGTGCAGGTGGACGCGGCCGAGCTGGAACTCGCGCTGCTGAACCTCGCCGTGAATGCCCGCGACGCCATGCCGACCGGCGGCACGCTCACGGTCTCGGCCGAGCTGGTGGAGCTGGACGAGATCACCGACCCGGACGAGCTCTCCGGCGCGTTCGTGCGCCTCTCGGTCAGCGACACCGGGCTCGGTATGAGCGCGGAGGTGCAGGCCAAGGTGTTCGAGCCGTTCTTCACCACCAAAGAGGTCGGCAAGGGCACGGGGCTCGGCCTCGCGCAGGTCTATGGCTTCGCGCGGCAGAGCGGCGGCGGCGTGCGGCTACGCAGCGCGCCGGGGCAGGGGACCACGGTGAGCCTGCTGCTGCCGATCGCGGAAGGCGTGGTGTCCGCGCCTTCCGTCGCGCCGGACCGGAACGAGGTCGCGGCCACGACCCGCGCCTGCGTGCTGCTGTGCGAGGACGACGACGACGTCGCCGCCCTGGTCGAGGACATGCTGACCCAGCTCGGGCATCAATCAACCCGGGTCAGCACCGCGGCGGCGGCGCTCGGGGCGCTGGCCGACGGGCGCCGGGTCGACGTCCTGTTCACGGATGTGCTGATGCCGGGCGGCATGGACGGGCTGGCGCTGGCGCGCGAGGCCAAGCGGCGCCGTCCCGGCCTCCCGGTGCTGCTGACGACCGGCTACACCGGCGGGCCCGGGGCCGAGCCGATCGGCGTGCCGGTACTGCGCAAGCCCTACCGGATCGACGACCTCGCCCAAGCGCTCAGCCGCGTCCTCAGCTCGGCGGCGCCGCCGGCTCGCCTCCTCGCCCAGCGCTCGTAGCCGCCGTCAGGTGCCGCTGTCAGGTCCGGCGCAGCAGCGTCTCGTCCTCGTCCGCCGGCTGGTATTCGACCACCACCGCGGTGACGTTGTCGCGCACGCCATACTCGAGCGCCGCTTCGATCAGCCGCTTTGCCGGCTCCGCCGTGCCGACGAGCCGCGCGATCAGCGGGGCGCTCAACGCCTTGTTCAGGCCGTCGCTGCAGAGGAGGAATCGGTCGCCGGGCTCGGCCCGGTCCGTCACCTTGTCGAGCTCCGGCTCCAGCCCGTCGGCGCCCACGGCCCGGGTGATGATGTTGGCGTGCGGGTGGTGCTCCGCCTCCTCCGCCGAGATCGTTCCCCCGTCCACGAGGGCCTGCACCAGGCTGTGGTCGCGGGTGAGCTGCACCAGCTCGCCGGCGCGCAGACGGTAGACCCGGCTGTCGCCGGCCCAGAGGCAGGCATAATGCGGCCCCTTGGCGAGCAGCACCACGATGGTGGACGCGATGGTGACCGCCTCGCCTTCCGCCTCCGCCTGGGCGCGGAGCGCGCGATGGGTCTGCTGGACGGCGGCGCGGATCTCGGCGATCAGGTCCGAGCCGCCCTGGCTCGTCATCGCGCCGAGCGCCTCGGCCAGCATGCTCGACGCCACCTCGCCGTGCTGATGCCCGCCGGCGCCGTCGGCCACCATCCAGAGCCCGATCTCCGGGCGGAGCAGGAAGCTGTCCTCGTTGCGTGTGCGCACCGTGCCCACGTCGCTCTTCGCCCAGGAGTGCCAGCTTGGTGTCATGGTCGGCTAGGTCGTGACGAGCTCGACACTACTATTTGCCTTCCAGGTGGCCTGCACCGGCGCTCCCAGCGAGCCATCGGGAAGCTGAGGCAGATATCGGATCGAAATGCCGCGGCAGACGAACGTGTAGGTTTCTTGGATCGGGTCGTCATTGTCCCAATCGACGTTTATCATGAGCACCTGAGTGAAGTCGAACCGGAGGAAGACCTCGCCCGAGTTTGGGCCGCCCGCCGCCCTTCGCTTGATCACCGACGCGCTCTTATAGACTTCGCGGCGGATGCAGTTCTGCAGGAGATCCGACGAGGACCTGTCGATGAAACGTTTGACCTGGATCGGATTGATGTCCACCGGATATTCGTGAGCCTCGCGGTCATAGAACTTCGTGTATTGACGGGCACGCGTCGACTTTGGGGGCTTCACCACGCGGGCGCCGAATTTGGCTGCCAATGCGTTTTGGCTTTCCATAAAGTTCGACAGCATAGTGGCGGTCTCGTCCTGATCATCAGATTGAAGCCCAGCGGCGAAGCTGAAGGACGTGATCTCCAGCATCTTCCCTGCCTCGAAACCCTTGGTCATCGCCGACGGCTGTACCGTCAGGTCGGTCCCGCTCTCACCTTTGACGGTTTCGCCTTTGCTGTCGACGAACTTCATCAGCAGGTCGTTAGCTTCGGCCATGGGCGGTCCTCCCCGTTTCGGCTAGCGCGGCATCGAGTCGCGCTTGAAATCCCAATCGGCGCCGACTTCGGCGCTGAACGAACCGTCCGCCTTCTGCTGGCGATAACTCAAGGTGAACTGGCGACAGATGAACTTGCACTTTTCCTTGGTCAGGTCACCGTCGTCCCACCTCAGGCTGATGATCAGCACGTCTTTGAACACGACGCGCATGAAGCCCCATGGCGTGCCTCCGCCGCCCATGGAAACCCGCTTGACCAGAACCGCGCTCTCGAATGAGCGGGACAAGCAGCAGGCGGTGAAGAAGCTGGTGGACGCCGCATCGATCAGGCGCTCGAATTCGAACTCGTCGAAGTCCAGCGGGTAGGGCACTTTGGGCGCCTCAGCCGAGCTGGCTGCGCGCCAGCTCGCGAACGCACCGGCGACCAAGCCGACCGCCTTCTTGGGGAGCTTGGCGCTCTTGCCAGCGTGGTCCGTCTCTTGCTTCGTGACCCCGCCTTGCAGATTTGCCTTGGTTTTGTCCTCGTCCGTTATCTTGACGCCGAAGTTGAAATTCGTAACCTCAAAGAAATTACTGTAACGGGTGTAGGTCTGCGGCGTGAAGCCGTCCATGTAGGTGTCCTTCGGATCCTTCTCAAGCGTGCACTCGGCCAGCACGGATTTTCCGTTCTGCACGAAGCGCATCACCATGTCCGATGTCGGCTTGTCGACCATGCCTGCCTGCTTACCTCTAGCTCGCCGCTACCCGGGACACGAGACGCAGGGCGACACTGGCGCCTTCAAGCTGGTAGTGCGGCGTGATGAAGAACTTGGCTTCGTATTCGCCTGGCGCGTCCGGCCTGTCCTCCAGCACGACCTTCGCCGCCGTCAGCGGGTGCGCCGCCTTGAACTCTTCCGACGAGGTCGTGGGCGCGCCGTCCACGTAGCCGATAATCCAATCGCTTAGCCAACGGTTGAGCTGCGCGCGCGACATGGTGGCACCCACCTTGTCGCGGACCATGCATTTCAGGTAGTGCGCAAACCGGCAGGACGCGAACAGGTAGGGCAGGCGTGCCGAGATGCTGGCGTTGGAGGTGGCGTCCGGGTCGTCATAGACACGCGGCTTCTGCAACGAATTCGCGCTGACGAAGGCGGCGACATCCGTGTTCTTGCGGTGCACCAGCGGGATCAGGCCGCAGCCCGACAGCTCCGATTCCCGCCGCTCGCTTAGGCAGATCTCGGTCACCGTGCGGCGGTCCACGTCGCCGTCGGCGGTTGGGTGGTGCAGCACCGGCAGACCCTCGACCACGCCGCCCCGGTCGATGCCGCGGATGCGGCTGCACCAGCCGTAGAGGCCGAACGCGCGCACCACGTTCGTGGCGAACGCCCAGGCGGCGTTGCCCCAGAGCAGCTTGGACGTGTCGGGCCCGTCCACCTCTTCCTCGAACGCGAACGCGTCCAGCGGGTCGGTCGCGGCGCCGTACGGCAGTCGGAGCAGGAAGCGCGGCAGGCAGAGGCCGACGTAACGGGTGTCCTCCGCCTCGCGCAACGATCGCCAGGCCACGTATTCGGGGGTGGTGAAGATGCGCTGGAGATCGCGCGGGTTCGCGATCTCCGACCAGTCGTCCATGCCGAGCAGCGTCGGCGCCGCCGAGCTGATGAACGGCGCGTGCGCCGCGGCGGCGATCAGGGCGATGTCGGACAGCATCGCAACGTCTTCCGGCCGGTGGTCGAACATGTAGTCGCCCACGAGCAGGCCGAACGGCTCGCCGCCGAGCTGGCCGAATTCTTCTTCGTAGACCAGGCGGAACAGCGGGCTCTGGTCCCAAGCGGCGCCGCGAAACTTGCGCAGCCCGCGCAGGAGCTCGCGCTTGCTGATGTCCAGCACGCGCACCTTCACGCCCATATCCTTGTCGCTCGCCCGCACCAGCTGGTGCAGCCCGCGCCAGCTCGCCTCCAGCGCCTGGAACTCCGGCGCATGGAGGATCAGCCCGAGCTGGCGGGACAGCGCCATATCGATCTCGGCCACCAGCGCCTCAATCACCCGGCGGGCATCTGGGCCCGGCAGCGTCCGGTGTCGGCCGAGCAGCCCGGCCAGCGTCGCCATTGACGCCGCCGGTGGCCCGTCCTCCCCCACTTCCGGCAGCACGGCCTCGCGACGCACGCCGCGCTCGAGCAACAGGGTGAAGTCGTCGTCCACCGGGTCGGGCAGGGCGGTTTCCATCAGTTGATCGAGATCTCGAGCGCCTCGACCGTCAAGGCCTCGCCGCCGTTGATCGACATGCTGGCGTCGGCCTGGAGACTCATAGTCGTCTCCGCCGTGACCGTGACCTGCGGCGCGGTGATCTGCACGCCCTCGGGCGAGATCTTGATCGTGCTGCCTCCGGAGGTAAGCGTGATCGAGGTTGCCGCATTGATGTCGCTCTTGCCGACGGAGACGGTGATGCTGTGGTTGCCGGCCGAGACGGTGACGCTGTCATTGCCCTTCGATACCGTCAGGCTGTTGTTACCCTGCGAGACCGTGACGCTCCGGTTGCCCTCCTGCACCGTCGTGGTGGTGTCCTTGGTGATCGTCACCGTCTCGTTGTTGAGCACCTTCTTGTTGTAGTCCTTCTGCGCCTGGAAGAAGACCTCCTCGGAGCCTTTCTTGTCCTCGAAGCGCAGCTCGTTGAAGCCGCCACCGCCGGTGCTGGAATTGGTCTTGAGCGTGCTCTTGGTCTTCTCGCCCGGCAGCCCGTAGGGGACGGTCTGGTTGGCGTTGTAAACCACGCCGGTGATGAGCGGCCGGTCCGGATTGCCTTCCAGGAACTCGACCACGACTTCCATGCCGGCGCGCGGGATGATGATGGAGCCCCAGCCCGCGCCCGCCCAAGCCTGCGTCACGCGGATCCAGCAGGTGCGTTGGTCGTCTTCCTTCTCGCGCCGGTCCCAGGGGAACCGCACTTTCACCCGCCCGTACTGGTCCGTCAGGATTTCCGTCTCGCTCGAGCTGCCGACCACCTTGGCCGTCTGCGGTCCGCGGATCACCGGCCGCGGGGTCTGACGGTGCAACCGGAACGGCGTGTCGCCGGGGATCGCCAGCAGCGACACGCGGTAGGTGTCGACCTTCTCGCCGCTATCGTCGCTGCTCGACATACCCTCGGCGATGTCGACCACGAACTCCGAGCGGACGATCAGGTAGGGCCCGTTCATCGCCGACTCCTTGTGCTTGGACAGCTTGAACTTCCAGCCGGTATGCAGCTTGCGGCTGTTGCTCATGCCGTGGAACAGCGCGCGGTCGGCGGCCAGCGCCAGCATGCGCACGTCGGCGAGCTTCTGTCCGACCCCGGTATCGTCATAGCGCCCGGGATATTCGTAGACCTCGAACGAGCCGTATTGGTGGGTCGCCGGCTTGAGGCTGGTCGAGGTCAGGTCGACCGAGGGGGTGGTGAAGTTGTAGTCGCGGAACGTGTATTTCCCCGACTGGAGCGCGTATTCGCTGCTCCATTCCCAGATGTGGTCGCCCACCACGCGGTATTCGGTGGTGTCGAACTGGGCCGGGATCGCGTCGGTCAGCTCCGTGTGCGCGTTCGGGTCGTCGACGAACACCAGCGTGTGCTTGCTGGCGTCGTGCTTGAAATAATAATAGAAGCCGAACTCTTCCATCAGTCGCGTCGCGAAATCCAGCGTGCTCTCGTGATACTGCACGCAGTATTCGAGCACGGTGCTTCCCGCGGAGTTCTGCCGCTTGTCCTCGAAGTCGGAGAACCCGGCATCGCGGAACAGCTTGGTCACCAGGTCGAAGGCGGAGGTGTCCTGATAGATCTGGCAGTCCTCGATCCGGCTCAGCAGCCAGACCCAGGGCCGCAGCTCGACCGTGTAGTGGTAGGAGCCCCGCGCCAAGCCCTGCGAGACCACCCGCGTGACGATCCCGTGCAGGTAATAATCGCTCGTGTCCTCGTCCCCGCCGGTCCCGGCCTTCGCGGCGCTCTTGGTCTTGTCGGCGGCGAAGGTGATGGACGCGGTGCTGCCGACCAGGTTCTGCACGTTGCCCTTGATCTCGCCGGAGCTGAGCGACAGCCGGAACAGGAACGGGCGGCCCAGCTCCTCCGTCCCCGACAGGCCGTCAAAGATCAGGTTGAAGCCGGGAGGCGGCGAGAAGCTGACCTTGACGTAGGCCCCTTGGCCGCTGCCGCTCGGCGAGTCTCCCACGGCGTTAGAGTTTCGCCGGGCAGCGATAGCTGCGCAGGGCCGCGAGGTTGAACGGGTTGCGCACGGAGCTGGCGATCAGGTCGAAGCTCGCCGTGCCGCCGCCGCCGGTGAACTGGATGCGGAACTTGTCGGGCTGATCGGTGGGCGTGATCTTGGCCGCGTCCAACATGCGCAGCAGCGCCCAGGGCCCGGTGTAGTCGCGCACGTCCGCGTTGCCGCCGCTCGCCGGCGTCATCGTCACCCGCACCGGCGTTTGCCCGTCCGGACCCGGCCACTGCACCTGGGTCGGCTCCGTCGGGCCATGGTTGTCGACGATGTGCTTGCCGCCGATGTCGATGCTGATCTGGCCGACGGTGGGGTCGAGGTTGACCGGCGAGAGCTGGAACCGCACCTGCAGCGCGGTCGCGCCGTTCGGGAACAGCGACTCGCGGATGTCGTTGGCCTGCTCGAACGTGGTGAGCGAGCCCGGCGACAGCCCGAGCGGCGTGCGCTCGGCGGACTGCCATTTCCACGGCCGGGTCGTCGTGTCCACGACCGGTTTGAGGTACTGGTCGAAGAACTTCTGCACCTGCCCGTTCGGCCCGAGCAGTGCCACGAAGTCATCGAGCTGCACGTCCGTGGTGCTGGCCCGCACCAGCGGGTAGCGGTTGAGCGCGGTCTCGCACAGCGGCACGACCTTGGAGCGCCAGGCGTCCGAGAGCTCCTGGGTGGCGCCGCTGGCGGTTACCTGCGCGGCGCTGTTGGCGACGGATTGCAGCAGCGGGGCGACGGCGGGCGGGGTTGTGCGGGCGAGATCCTGGAGCTGCTGCGCCGGCGTGCCGCCGCCGGCCGCGCCGCCCCCGATCATGCCGACCAGCGCCTGGCCCTGGTTGGGCGCGTTCGCGACCTGATTGAAGTTGGCGTAGATGGCCGTCATCTTCGTGATCGCGGCCTCCATCGGCGAGGGGCGCTCGGGCGTGCCGACGACCCAGTCGTGGAGCGCCCGGAAGTGCTCGTCGACCCGCTTGGCCGGATCGATCGGCTTGCCGCCGGCGCCGGACTCGGTGCCGAACGAATTGGCCATGGCGTTCATCAGCTCTTGCTGGGTCAGGTTCAGCCCGGTGCGGGCTTGGAACGATGCCACCCTGCCGAGCCGGCTGGCCGTCTTCCCCGCGCGCGCCTCCGCCTGGGCGGCGGCCGCGTCGGTCGCGGCGGGGCGGCTCAGTTGCGTCTGCGTGTCGATCGCCGTCATCAGGTCGCGCAGCGGCGAGACCGGCGCCGACAGCAGGCTGAGCTGGTCCAGCCCTTCCTGCACGGTGTGGAACGGCTTGATCTGGAGATCGGCCAGCAGCGCGTCCCAGCGGCGGGTGTAGTCGTCGAGGTAGAGGCCGAACACGTCACGGCGCAGTCTGGTGGTGTCGCGCAATGTCGCGGTCACGTCGCGCTTCTCGCGCCCGAGCACCCAACTGTCTTCCGCCAGGTCCTGCGTCACCATCGCCAGCAGCGGCTGGAAAACGTTGTGATAGCCGGTCCAGGTGTAGATCCCGGGCACGCCGGTGTTGAGCGGCTTGCCGGAATGGTACTGGAACACGCGCCCGGCGCCGGGCCCGCCAAATTCCGCCACCGACCAGACCGGGACCGACTGCGCCGTCTTGGTCCGCAGCAGCCGGTTGTAGCTGTATTCGGCCAGTGGCTCGCGGTTCAGCACGGCGCGGGCCTGGGCGATCAGCGCGTCGTTGAGCGGGATCGGCTGCAGCGGCTGGTCGAGCAGCGCGTCCACGTGCTGCATGATGGAATCGCGCAGCGGCGCCAACTCCTCGCCGCCATAGCTCGACAGCAGGTCGAGCTGGACCCATTGCTCGACCAGCTCCTTGTCCAGCGGTCCCTGCCGGCCGAGGATCAGGTAGACCTTGAGCGTTTGGTAGAGCGCGTCCGAGTTGCCCATGCTCGCCTGCAGCCGCGCCTCGACGCGCGACAGCAGGCGCGGCAGCAGCAGGCGGTTGAGCGCGTTGACGTAGCCCTCCGTCGCCGCGATGCCGAGCTTGGCGCCCTGGTAGAGGCCGAAGGTCAGCGCGACCGGCGTCGCCGCGTCCTTCTCGCCGTAGCCGCCGTGCATCGAGCGCAGCGTGTCGAGCGGGGGCACGACGGCCGGCAGGTCGGGGTCGTCCGGGCCGCGCTTGGCCAGCTCCTCGTACTGCGTCTTGTAGCGGGTGGTCGCGGCGTGCACCTCGTCGATAAGCCGGCGGTTGCCGAAATAGGAGTTGGTCCAGGCGGTCCCGAGCAGGATCAGCACCAGCACCGCCAGCGCGTAGGCGCCGCGATGGGTCCAGCGGATGCGCCGTTCGACTTTGGGATCGGTGCTGACCAGCGCGGCCTCGCCGAAGATCACCTCGCGCACCAGCCGGGTCAGGAAGAAGGATTTACCGGTGCCGCTGAAGCTGCCGACCGCTTGGCGCGGCAGGCCGAACTCGGCCGCCATGGTGCCGAGCAGACGGTCGATCGGCGTGCCGTCCTGGGTGCCGCTCGTGACATAGAACCCGCGCAGCAGCGCGCGCGGCTCGAGCCGGCTCGGCCGGAAGCAGGCCTGGAGGAAGTCGTGGGCGACGTCGCGCAGCGAGGCCACCTGCTGCGGGAAGCCGTAGATCAGCCGGCGGCGGCGGATGTCCGGCTCCTGGTGGATCCGTTCGAGCATGCGGTCGTTCAGCCGCTCGAGCAGCAGGTCGAACTCCGGCAGGAACTGCGCGACGGGGCCTTCTTCGCCGGTGCCCTGGTCGATCGCGAAGGTGGCGCCCCAGACCTGCTCGCGCTCTTCCTTGCCCAGGTTCTCGAAGAACTCGACGAAGCCCGCGACCAGGTCCGCCTTGGTGAACAGCACATAGACCGGCGGCCGCACGCCCAATTCGTCGTTCAGCTCGCGGACCCGGCGGCGGATCGCCTTGGCATGCTCCTGCCGCTCCTCGTCGGACAGCAGCGACAGGTCCGACAGGCTGATCGCCACGATCACGCCGTTGATCGGCTGGCGCCGCCGGTGCTTCTTGAGCAGGCGCAGGAAGCCGAGCCACCCCGCGCTGTCCACGTCCGCGGCGCTGTCCTGGGTGGTGTAGCGCCCGGCGGTGTCGATCAGCACCGCCTCGTCGGTGAACCACCACTCGCAGTTCCGGGTGCCGCCGACGCCGTGCAGCGCCGACGGGCCCTCCTTGTCGGCGAGCGGGAAGCGCAGCCCGCTGTTGATCAGCGCGGTCGTCTTGCCGGCGCCGGGCGGGCCAATGAACATGTACCAGGGCAGCGTCGCGAGCTTCTTCGCCCCCGGCAGCTTCGACTTCTTCAGCGTCGCGAGCGCATCTTTCAGCCGGTCGCCGAGGACGGCCACCTCCTCGGCGCTGGCCCGCTCGCGCTCCTTGGCCGCGGCGTCCGGCGTTCGCCTCGGTGATCCCCTTGGCCAACTCCTGCTCGCGCCGATGCGCGCGGATCACGTGCATCAGGTTGTGGACCAGCCAGATCACCCAGACCGCGACAATCGCCACGATCCGGGCGATCTCGGTGTCCAGCGGGTGGGCGGCGCCGAACCCGATCAGCGGCCCGAGATACCAGATCAGGGCCGTGACCACCGCGGCGGCGATGAAGCTCCGGAACCAGTGGCTCCGGAACACGCGCCAGAAGTTTGCGCCGAGCAAGCTCATCCCGGAGATTCCTCTATGGCTCCTGGGAGGCGCGCACGAGCACGACCTCCGTGCGCCGGTTCTGCTGCCGCCCGTCCGCGGTCGTGTTGGGGGCGATCGGGTCGGACTCGCCTCGTCCCTTGGCGGTCACCCGCTTCGGGTCGGACAGCTTGGTCCGGATCACGTCCGCCACCGCGTCCGCGCGCGCTTGCGACAGCTCGAAATTGGACGGGAAGCGGGCGGTGCGGATCTTCTGGTCATCGGTATAGCCGTTGATCAGCACGGCGCCGGGCTCGTCCTGGATCGCCTCGCCGATCCGCTGCAGCAGCGGCGTGTAGCTCGCGCCCGAGCGTGGCCTGGCCGGAGGCGAACATGTTGCGGTTGGTCAGCCGCACCGTCACGGTCTGCGCATCCTCCATGACCGTGACCAGCCCGGCGCGGATCTCCGGGGCCAGGAACTGGCGCAGCTTGTCCGTCAGTGCCGTGTGCACCGGTGCCGCGGGCGGCGGCGGCCGCGCCCCGGGCACTGGGGCGGCGGCGGCGTGGCGCACCGCCATCGGCGCTTTCGGCGGCAGGCTCGCCAGCTCGTCGAACGCGGAATCCGACATGCCGGCCAGCATGAAGGTGAACCAGACGTACATCGCCGCCGCGATCGCCACGGTGGCGAGCGCGATCGCCCAGAGCGGGACCCGGCTGGCGAGCGAGCGCATGCCCGCCATCACCCCGCGCCAGTGCGGCGACAGCTCGCGCTCCCAGTCGCCGCGGCGGCCGCGGATGGTGCGATACACCCCGTCGCGCAGCTCCGTCAGCGCCGCGACGCCGCGCGGCATGACGCGGTAGCGGCCCTCGAAGCCCGAGCGACGTGCACAGGTACATCAGCTCGACCACCGGCGCATGCCGCCCGTAATCGGACTGCATCTGCTCGAGGATGTCGAAGAACCGCTCGCCGCCGATCACCTCGTTGTGGAACACGCTGGTCAGGCTCTGCTGCACCCAGGAGGACGAGCTGCCCCACGGCGTGGACAGCACCATGTCGTCCACCGTCGCGCAGAGCGCGTAGCGCGCGGCGCGCAACGAGCGGGTGTCCAGACCGGTCGCCAACGCCTCCGTCTCGAACCCGCGGACGGCGCGGACCATGGCGGCGCGCAGCTTGTCCGGGTCCGGCGGCTCGCCCCGGCCGGACGCGACCCGGATCGCCGCCGCAAGGATCGGCGCGGCGGCCGCGACCAGCGGGTTGATCCCGACCTTCGGCACCGCCCGCACCGGGCCGGGGGCGGCGCGCCCTGCCTCCGCCCGTGGCGCCGCGGCGGCTGCCCCGGACGGCCGGGGACGGATGATCGTGCTCTCGCCGTCGGTCGGCTCGGCGAACGGATCAATCGGCATCGCTTACCCCCGGATCGCCCAGCATTCCAACTCGAGCCCCGGCAAGTCGCCCGCGATGTGGATGGCCACGCCCACCCGATCGCGCCAGCGCGGCCCAATACGGGCTGCTCCGGTCCAGCTCGAAATACGATGTGCCAGCGTAATACGGCAGCTGCCGCGGCGCCACTGGAAGCGCGCGGATGGCGATCCCGGGCAGGGCGACGTTGATCAGCTCGCGGATCTGCTCGACCGGCCCGATCTTGGTCTGGTTCGGCAGGCTGCGCCGCAGCGTCTCCGCCGGGATCTGCGCCTTGACCGCCAATACCCAGGTCGCGTCCGTCACCAGGCTCCGGTCGACGATCGGACCGACCCGGATGCCGAACTTGCGCTCCTGCAGCGGGATCGGCACCGCCGTCTGCTCCAGCACCGCCGACAGCGCTTGCCGGATCATCGCCATCACCGGGCGGAACGTCGCGTGGAGGTCGTCGTGCCGGTAGGGCGGGAAGGTCGGCGGCCGCTTGCGGGTTTCCGTGAAGGTCGCGAGCTCGCCGGCGAGACTCAGCAGCACGCGGTAGAACGGCTCCGGATGGAGCTGGCCGGCGGTCGCCGCCAGGTGCGTCAGCACCGGCTCGTAGCGGTTGCACACCTGCAGCAGGAGGTAGTCGGCGATCTCCGCCGCGCCGCGGGTCGCCGATTCCGAGACCCGCCCGGCCAGCGCCTCCGCCCGGTGGTGCAGCAGCCCCTCGAGCTGGTTCAGGAATCCGGACAGCAGCGGCGAGGCGGAGCAGTTCAGCAGCGGCGGGATGTAGCCCTCCTCGAGCATCACCGACCGGTCCGCCCGCACCTCCACCACCCGCGCCAGCCCGAGGCCCACGAACCCCGCGCGGCTGTCGTGCTCCAAGGCGAAGCGCAGCCGGAGCTTGCCGATCGGCACCGTCGCGACCGACTGGAAGCCGGCATTGGTGTCGATCGCCTCGTGCTCGCTGACCACGAACCGCGCCGCCGTCTCCGTCCGTTCCGCCGGCGCCGTCTCCAGCGCGCCCGGCTGCCGGGTCGGCAGCACCAGGTACACGGTCGCGTTGCGCAGCGTTTCCGGCAGCTCGATCGGCGCGGGATGGTCCACGTCGCCGGGGATGCTGAACGGCGTGCCGTCGGGCAGGATCCCCGTCGCCGAGCGCAGCGCGAACTTGCCGAGGGTCAGCAGGTCCGTGTCGATCTCCAGCGTGCCCACGCCGTAGGTGAACGGCGACAGCCCGGCCGTGCTCGCGCGGATCAGCCGCTCGAGGTAGCGCTCCTGCTGCTGCAGGTGCTGGGGCTGCAGGAACAGCCCCTCCGCCCAGACGACCTTGTTCTCCCAGCCCATGTCAGCCGCCGGGCTTGGAGGAGACGTCGATCCCCTTTGCGTCCGCCTTGACCAGGACGTCCGTGGTCTTGTGCTCCGGGATCTCCGCGACGCCGCGCCACTGGACGTGGCCGAAGTCGCGATAGGCGGCGAACACGCCCAGCGACTTGACGCTCGGCGGCGGCTCGATCCGGACCGTGCGGGTGTCCCCGGGCGGCAGGAGGTATTCGTCTTTCTTGACCACGTCGGCGCCGAGCGTCGCCGTGTCGTTATTGAGCAGGCGGAAGAACTCCGCCTTCTCGAACCCGGCCGCCGAACTGAGCTGATAGACCCGCACGATCACCGGCGCGCCCTGGCCTGCGGCGTTCGGGTTGGTGTCGGCGCCGGTGCGTCATCGTGAGGTTGACGATGGTTGGCGGTGGGGGTGGCGGCGGCGAGGAGCAGCCGACCAGTCCAAGCGAAAGCGCCAAGCCGAGGGCCGCCACGGCTGCGGACCCCCGGACCGAAGCGAAGCTCATCGTGCCTTGATCCCCCTCACACCGAGGTGAGGATGCACCGGAACCGCCCGGGAAGGAAGAGTTACCCCTGGCCGAGAATCCACCCCTCCCAACGCCGGATCGAAGGGTCGTCCGGCACCCGGTCGCGGGCCGGATCGCGAACGACCTGCAGCATGCCGAGCAGGCCGACGAGGCTGTCGAACCGGTCCTCACCGGAGCCGGTGGTTCCAAGCCCGGTCTCGATCGACCTCGGACAGCGCCTGGCTCGGTTCTGCGCCGAGACGGCCCATGATGCCGAGCAGGCGCGGCGCGAGGGCACGCCGAGCGTCCTGGCTGCGCTTGCTGCCGTTCAGTTGCAATTCGAGTTGGACCAAGGCCTCGGCGGGATAGGTCTCGGCGACGACGAGGGACCGAGCGGTCAGCAATTGGTGCAGATCGCCCTCGAACGGCCAGAGCGACGGCGGTTCGGAGCTGGCCAGCAGGAGGTCCCGCCAGAGCGAGAGCGCCGCCTTGCCGACCTGGTTGGCCCCGAGGGTCCAAAATAGCGGCGCCGCACGCCGCCGGGTTGCGGTTTTGCGCTCGCAGAGGCGGAACAACTCGTCCGGTGTCGATAACCCAAGCCGTTGGACCAACGCGGCCCTGGTCACGCCGGGAGCCCAGCGGCGGGGATAGAAGGGCCGGGCCGGGCCGATCTCCTCTGCCGTTTCACAGACGTCGAGGAACGGATCGTCTGGGCCGAGCGCTCGCAGGAACGCGGGGAAGTCGTGGCAAGCGCCGGCGTGGCGCTCCGCGTAGGCCCGCGGCAGGCCGATCGGCGCATCGACACCGAGCGCCACCGGGGCGCCGCCCGCGTCCCGCCGCAGGCGAGCGAGCAGGGTGCCGACGTCGCCGACCGGTTCGGGCGCATCGATTGTCCAGCCGGTACCGTGCGGTTTGGCGACCGTGAGCCAGCGCTTCCTCGGCGAGACGCTCCAGTCGGCGTGCGCGACGAGCGCGGGGCGGCTCACGGCTTGAGCGGCTTGTGCGCCCGGTCCAGCAGTCGGCCGATCAGGCCCGGCTTCTTCGGCGCCGGCGGTGGCGCGGCCTGTTTGGCTTCCTGTTCGCGCTGCTTGCGCTTCCCCTCGAGCCAGCCGTCAAGCGACTTGCCCGGCCTTGGCCGCCCGCCGCGCCTCGTAGGCACGCTGGCCCTCGCTCATCCGCTCCTGATCCGCCATGCGCTCCGCCTCCGCGCCCGTTCTGGCAAAGCCCGCCCCGGCGTTCAAGCGCCGCCCCAGCGCCGCAGCATCGCGCGCTCGAACGCCCCGAGCCCCGCGTTGATCGCGATCCCCGACACCGCCAGCAGGACCAGGGCGGCGAACATGCGCGGGATCTGCAGCCGGTAGCCTGCCTCCAGGATGCGGTAGGCCAGCCCGGACGCGAACCCGCCCGACCCGGCCACGAACTCCGCCACCACCGCGCCCACCAGCGCCAGCCCGCCCGACACCCGCAGCCCGGCCAGGAAATACGGCAGCGCCGCCGGCACGCGCAGCAGCAGCAGCGTCTGCCAGCGCCCCGCACCCTGCAGCCGGAACAGGTCCAGCAGCTCCGGCGGCGCCGCCGCCAACCCGGTCGCGGTGTTGGAGAACACCGGAAAGAACGCCACCACCGTCGCGCACACCACCAAGGACGCGAACGGGTCGCCGACCCACACGATGATCAGCGGCGCGATCGCCACGATCGGCGTCACCTGCAGCACCACCGCCCAAGGCAGGATCGCCGCCCGCGCCCATCGGCTCGACGCGATCAGCCCGGCCATCGCCACCGCCACCGCGCAGCTCAGCAGCGAGCGCCGCCGCCGTCACCAGCAGCGTGGAGGCGAGCGAGGACAGCAGCAGGGCAGGGGCCTCCAGCATCGCGCGCCCGATCGCCACCGGCCCCGGCAGGATGTAGGCCGGCACGCGCGAACAGCCGCACCGCTCCTTCCCACAGCAGGAGCGCGAGCACGCCGAACGCCGCCGGCGCCCAGTCCACTCCACGCCGATCGAGCTCACGCGACATGCTGCGCCCGCAACGCCGCCGTCACCTCGGCGACCAGCGCCGCATACGCCGGGTCAAGCCGCCGGTCGCCGCCCTCGGCGAGCGTCGAGCGGATCTCCGCGGCGATCCGGCCCGGCCGCGGCGACATCACGCACGATCCGCCGGGCCAGGTAGGCCGCTTCGTAGATCGAGTGGGTGACGAACACCGTCGTGCAGCCGAGCTCGGCGGAGAGAAGGCGCAAATCGTCCTGCAGCGCGTGCCGGGTGAACTCGTCCAGGGCCGCGAACGGCTCGTCCATCAGCAGCAGGTCCGGCCGCGTCACCAGGCTGCGCGCCAGCGACACCCGCATCCGCATGCCGCCGGAGAGCTGCCGCGGCCGGGCGTCCTCGAAACCCGCGAGCCCCACCCGGCGCAGCGCCTCCCGCGCTTCCTCTCGCCCGTCGCGGCGCTGCAGCCGCAACGGCAGGCGCACGTTGTCCAGCGCGCTGCCCCAGGGCAGCAAGGTCGCGTCCTGGAACACGAAGCCGATCCGCCCCGGCGCCCCGTCCCACGCCACGGTCCCCTCGTCCGGCCGGTCCAGCCCGGCCAGCAACCGCAGCAGCGTCGACTTGCCGCAGCCAGACGGGCCGAGCAGCGCGACGAAGTCGCCCGGCCTGAACTCCAGCGACACGTCCTGCAACGCGACGGTCCCGTTCGGGAACCGCCGCCCGGCCCGCTCGACCCGCAGCACGCCGTTATCGCGGCCGGCTGTCGATCCCGACGCGCTTGTCGACGAACTGGAACGTCACCGCTCGCTTCCAGTCGAGCCCCGGCGGATACAGGCCTTGCACCGAGGCGAGGAAGGCGGTCCAGCGCGCCTCCGTCATGGCGCCGATCCCGAGCCGTGCTGCGTCCCCGGAATCGACGATCCCGCGCTCTTTCAGCACGCGCCGTCCATACTCGAGCAGCCCGTCCGTCATCTCGGGGTTGTCGGCCTTGATCAGCGCGTTCCCCGGCGCCGGGTCACCGTAGAGATAGGAGTACCAGCCCTCGATGGAGGCATCGACGAAGCGCTGCAGCAGGTCCGCCCGCTCATGCACCGTCTTCGTGCTGGCGATCAGGAGGCTGCCGTAGCCGTTGAAGCCGGCATCGGCGAGCAGCAGCACCACGGGCTTGAACCCGGCCGCCTGCTCGATCGCGTAGGGCTCGGAGCCGAGATAGCCCTGCTGGATGGCGTGGGGGTCGGCCAGGAACGGCTGCGAGGTTGAACGTGTAGGGGCGGATCTGCGCGTCCGTGTAGCCGAACCGGGCGCGCAGGAAGGCCCACCAGCCGGCGCGGGTGTCGGCGCCGATCATGATCGGCTTGCCCCGCAGCGCCTCGAAACTGTCGTTGCCCTGGCCGGGATGGGCGAGCAGGACGGAGGGGTCCTTCTGGAACATGGCTGCCACCGCGGTGAACGGCAGGTCCTCCTTGGCCAGGTTGAGCACCAGGAAGCTGTTCGACGCGATGCTGACGTCGAGCCGCCCCGCCAGCAGGAGCTGCGTCTGGTTCACCTGCGGCCCGCCCTGGCGGATGCTGACCTCGAGCCCGTGCCGGGCGTAGATGCCGGTGGCGACCGCCTGGTAATAGCCGCCGTATTCCGCCTCGGCCTTCCAGTCGAGGCCGAAGGCGATCTTGTCGGCCGCCCACGCCTGGCCGGCGCAGAGGAGCAGCATGACGAAAAGCGCACGCAGCATCGACGGCCCTCACCTTTGTTCCGGGCGGCGATCCTGCACGGGTTCGCCGGGTTCCGCCATGCCGGCGGTGCGCTGATGAGCGAACCCCGGGTCAAGGCCGGGATCTGGGTCAAGATGGCGCTGCGCATGGGCGACATTGGCGGCCGGCCCGGCGCGGTGCTCCGCCGGGGCGACCCGGACGCGGGCGGCATCCTGGTCGTGCTGCGCCGCCGCGATGGCGGGCTGAGCGTGTTGTCGCAGGTGCGCGCGGCCGACGGGGAGAGCGCCTGGATGCGGGCGACCGGGGCCGATGTTGTCGATCAGGCCACAACTGACGCGTATATTGAGCGCCAGGTGCAACGCGACCCTGATCTCTGGGTTGTCGAGTTCGACGCGCCGGACCTGCTGCCGCCCTTCGAGGCCAGGCTGGTCTAGGCGGGCAGCGATGAGGATGGGAGTCGTCACGCCGATGTGTGTTAAATCTGCTTTGAGCCTTGTGGCCCTTCAGCCACACGCGACCTGAAAGTGCCACACCCATCTCGCGCTAGCGAGAGATGGTGATAATGTTCAACCACCGAGAGGCGGGGGAGCGAGTGCAGAGCTACCGAGCCCCGGCTGCGCGAACCGCAGAACTGAGAACGAGGAGATAAGGTATGAAACTCCGTAGCGCGCTTCTTGCCGCGACGGTCCTGGCGGCGGCCCCGATCGCGGCCAAGGCTCAGGCCATCAGCGGTCTTTACATCGGCGCTGGTGCCGGCGTGAACTTCATGCAGGACGAGAGCCTGAAGTGCGTTCAGCTTCCCACAGGCGAACAGGTGCCGTCTGCGGTCGGCTTCAGGCCGCGGCACGGTCGCTCGGCGTGCAGTTTGATGCCGGCTTCGTCGGCGTTGGCAGCATCGGCTATGGCCTGGGCAACGGCCTGCGGTTCGAGCTCGAGGGCGACTACCGGCAGAACAAGGCCAAGAGCAACGGGCCGC
Organism: uncultured Alphaproteobacteria bacterium; assembly: GCA_963708585.1. Lineage (GTDB taxonomy): Bacteria > Pseudomonadota > Alphaproteobacteria > Acetobacterales > Acetobacteraceae > JAVVHH01. Next base: position 186,231 of record CAVPSW010000006.1, read on the forward strand.
GCGCGACCCCGATCGGCGTCGGCGGTGACGAAGAGAAGTACGGCGCGATGTTCAACGTGCTGTATGACTTCGATCCGTCGGTGTTCGGCCTCGGCGCCTTCCCGGTGGTCCCGTATGTCGGCGTCGGTGCCGGCTACATGTGGGACCAAGGAGCAGAACAGCCACATCTATGGCCCGACGCCGGGTGGCCCGGGCATCACTCCGGGTGGCAGCTTCCTGCTGCGATCCAACGACGGTGAGGGCTCGTTCGCCTACCAGGCGATCGCCGGTGTCTCGTTCCCGATCGCTGCGGTTCCTGGCCTCTCGCTCACGGCGGAATACCGCTTCATGGGCCTGCCGGAGGATCGGCAGGTACAACTACCAGTACATCTCGAACCGTCCGGCGCCTGGTCAGAGCACCCGTGCGCATGTGACCCTCGACGACGACAACAACCACAGCGTCCTGGTCGGCGTCCGCTACGCGTTCAACGCCGCCCCGCCGCCCCCGCCCGCCGCGGTCGTTACGCCGCCGCCGGCTCGCGAGGTCGCCCGCACCTACCTCGTGTTCTTCGACTGGGATCGCGCGGACCTCACGCCGCGTGCCCGCCAGGTCGTGGCCGAGGCGGCGCAAGCCACCACGCACACCCAGGTCACCCGGATCCAGGTCAACGGCTACACCGACACGTCCGGCACGGCGCGCTACAACCAGGGCCTCTCGGTCCGCCGGGCGCAGAGTGTCGCCAACGAGCTGGTGCGCGACGGCGTGCCGCGGGGTGCGATCAGCATCCAGGGCTTCGGCGAGACCCACCTTCTGGTCCCGACCGGCCCTGGCGTGCGCGAGCCGCAGAACCGCCGCGTCGAGATCATCCTGCAGTAGCAGGCGGATCACACGCCTGGTCAGCCGGCTTGCGCTGGCCAGGCCGGTGGGAGTTCGGGGCTGGTCCAGCAATGGGCCAGCCCCTTTCTACATGGACCGCGCCGCGTGGTCCGGGATAAGGATGACGGATGTTGCGTAAGCTCTTGCTCGCCGCCACGGTGCTGGCCGCGCCGCTCGCCATTGCCGGGACAGCGGCAGCGCAGCCTGTCACCGGGCTCTACATCGGCGCCGGCGGCGGCGCGAACTTCATGGAACGCCAGCAAGTTCGGGTCAGTTCGAGCGTGCCCGGCCTGCCGAACCGCTTCGGCTATGCCGGGTTCGACACCGGATACGTCGCGCTGGGCTCCGTCGGGCTGGGGGTTCGGCAACGGGCTCCGGGTCGAAGTCGAAGGCGACTACCGCCACAACGATTATGGGCGTCTGCCGGGCTCCCGCCGTATAACGCCGCTCGTGAGGAGAAATATGGGGGCATGGTCAACGCCCTGTTCGACCTCGATATCGGCAGCCCCTACATTTACCCATATATCGGCGGTGGTGCCGGCTATCAGCACATCGATCAGCGCGGCTTCACCGACGCTCGGCCTGCTCGGGGGCGGTTTCGCCGGAAGTCTGAGCACACAGACAACGCGTTCGCCTATCAGGCCATCGCCGGCCTGTCCGTTCCGATCCCGCCCGTGGTCGGCCTGTCGCTCACGGCCGAGTATCGGCTACTTCTCCGTTCTCGGCGACCGCGAGTACTCGGTGCCGAACCTCGGCGCCGGTCAAGATCCGCGGCGATTTCAACCACAGCCTGATGCTCGGCCTGCGCTACGCGTTCAACGTGGTGCCCCCGCCGCCGCCGGCCGCCGCGGTCGTGACGCCGCCGCCCGCGGTCGAAGCCGCCCGCACCTACCTCGTCTTCTTCGATTGGGACCGCGCGGACCTAACCCCCCGCGCCCGCCAGGTCGTCGCGCAGGCGGCCCAGGCGACCACCCACACCCAGGTCACCCGGATCGAGGTCAACGGCTACACCGACACGTCCGGCACCCCGCAATACAATCAGGGCCTCTCGGTCCGCCGCGCCCAGAGCGTGGCCAACGAGTTGGTCCGCGACGGCGTGCCGCGGAACGCGATCACCACCCAAGGCTTCGGCGAGACGCATCTTCTCGTCGCCACCGGCCCGAACGTGCGCGAGCCGCAAAACCGCCGCGTCGAGATCATCCTGCACTAAACCCAAGAACCCTCTCCCGCTGGCGGGAGAGGGCAGGGTGAGGGTGGGTCAGCTGCGCTTGCGGCCGCTTCTCCGGGAATGCGCCGCCGTACGCGTCACCCGCTCCGGGCCCTCGCACGACGAGGTCAGCGTCTCCGGCGTGCCGGTGGCACGGCCGGCGGCATACTCCTTCAACTCGTCGTTGTTCTTGAGCGACAGCACCTCGTCGAACACGTTCTGGTTCCGGTCGCAGAATCGGTTGCCCTGCAGCAGGCCGGCCTGGCTCTTCAACTCCGCCAAGCTGCGTCATGTATTCGTCCTGCCGCTTCTGCCCGGCCCGGCCATAGGCATGGCTGAAGTAGTTGTGCGCCAGCCGCTCCTCGGAGACCAGCTCCGGCTTGAACTTGTTGATGAACGCGTTGTACTGCGAATCCGTCTTGCAGGTCAGCGTGATCACCATCAGCTGCGTCTTCAGCCCGGCCACGTCCAGCGCCTCACGGTCGGCCGGCGGCAAACAGATCGCGCCCGCGGTCTGGCTCGCCAGCAGCCCGGCCGCAACCAGGCCGGAAAAAAGCATCCGCATCTCATTCTCCTCAGGACGACGGCGCCGCGTCCTGCGGTCAGCCTGGATGAGGTAAACCGGCTACACGAAGGATTTGCAACCGGAAGTGCGCGCGGGCAGCCGCTTTTCCGCCGCTCGCTGCAAGCCTGCCTCTTTTCGCGGCGGGCGGCACGCTCCATGCTTGGCTGCTTTTGTTTTCATCACCGGATCCCCGCCGATGTCCGCCTCCGACCCGTTCACCACCTACGATCCCGGCCCGTTCTTCTGCGAGCTGACCGGCCGCGACAGCGAGGAGGGCAGGGAGGTCCGCCAGCGCATCGCGACGATCGGGCTCGATGCGCTGCGCGCCCGTGCCGCCGCGGCGGAAAGCGACCTGATGGCGCTCGGGATCACCTTCACCGTCTACTCCGATGCCACCGCCATCGACCGCATCCTGCCGTTCGACTGCGTCCCCCGCATCATCCCCGCCGCGGAGTGGGAGATGCTGGAGCGGGGCGTCCGCCAGCGCGTGCAGGCGCTCAACCTCTTCCTCGGCGATATCTACAATGCGTCGCCGCATCATCCGCGACGGCATCGTCCCGGCCGCGCTGATCGACGGCAACTCCAATTACCGTAAGGAGATGGAGGGCTTCCCGGTCCGCTTCGGCACCTACGTCCATATCTGCGGCATCGACGTGGTGCGCGACCAGGACGGCGCCTTCTGCGTGCTCGAGGACAACGCGCGGACGCCATCCGGCGTCTCCTACGTGGTCGAGAACCGGCACCTGATGCTGCGCAACTTCCCCGACCTGGTCGAAGGCATGCGGTTGCGCCCCGTCGACGACTACGGGCGCCGGCTCCGCAACGCCATGGACGAAATCGCGCCGGAAGGGGTGGGCGACCCGCAAGTGGTCCTGCTCTCGCCCGGAATCTACAACTCGGCCTACTTCGAGCACGTCTTCCTTGCCCGCGAAATGGGCGTCCCGCTCGTGGAAGGGGCAGACCTGCTGGTCGAAAATGAGCGGGTCTGGATGCGCACAACCGCCGGGTTGCGGGCGGTGCACACGATCTACCGACGGATCGGCGACGACTTCCTGGACCCGACCGTGTTCCGTCCGGACAGCCTGCTCGGCGTCCCCGGCCTGATCGCGGCCTGGCGGCAGGGCAATGTCAGCCTCGCCAACGCCGTCGGCACCGGCGTCGCCGACGACAAGGCGATCTACGCCTACATGCCTCGCGATCATCCGCTACTACCTTGGCGAGGATCCGGTGCTGCCGAACGTCGAGACCTTCATTTGCGGCGAGCAGGAAGGGCTCGATTACACTCTCGCCCACATGGAGGAGCTGGTGGTCAAGCCGGTGGGCGAGAGCGGCGGCTACGGCATCACCGTGGGGCCCCGCGCGAGCAGGGACGAGTTGGAGAAGGCGCGCGCCGCGATCATCGCCGAGCCCGCCAACTGGATCAGTCAGCCCACGATCGGCCTTTCCGTCGCCCCGACGCTCACCGATGGCGGCCTGCGCCCGCGCCATCTCGACCTGCGTCCGTTCGCCATCACCGGGAGGAGCACCTGGGTGCTGCCCGGCGGGCTGTCGCGGGTCGCGCTGAAGGAGGGAAGCCTGATCGTGAACTCATCCCAAGGCGGCGGCTCCAAGGACACCTGGGTGCTCGCGGCATGACCCCGTATGGCAACGTGCTGCTGCGGCGCGACGCAGAGGGGCTGTTCTGGATGGCGCGCTATCTCGAGCGCGTCGAGAACATGGCGCGGCTGATCGACATCACCCAGACCTTCGAGGGGCCCGGGCGGGAAGGCCAATCCTGGGCTGCGCTGATCGCGATCCATGCCGACGAGCGGAGTTTCGCCGGCCGGGCGCTCGAACCCTCCGCGGTGAAGAGCTTCTACCTGCTGGAGCGCGACAACCCGAACAGCGTGCCCTCCGTGCTCGAATTCGCCCGCACCAACGCCCGCACGCTCCGCCCGCTGATCAGCACGGAGATGTGGATGCAGCTCAACGTGTTCCACCGGTGGGTGTCAGCGGTGACGCCGGCGGAGCTGGAGGGCGACGCGCTGTCGCGGCTGTGCCGGAGGATCAAGGAAGGGGTGCAGGCGCATACCGGCATCACCGAGGGAACGTTCGCGCGGGACCAGGGCTGGCACTTCTACCTGATCGGCCGATTGCTGGAGCGGGCCGACCAGATCACCCGGCTGCTCGACATCAAATACCACGTGCTGCTGCGCGGCTCGGAGGAGGAACGTCGCGTGGTCGACCTCACCCAGTGGGACGCGGTGCTGAGGGCGGCGGCCGGCTATCACGCCTTCCGCCGCGTGGCCCAGGCCGGGTTCCAGCCCTGGGACGTGGTGTCGTTCCTGCTGTCGGATCCGACGTTCGCGCGCAGCGCGGCGCTGTGCGTGCAGGACATCGGCTGGCACTTGCAGCAGCTTCGGAGCCGCTATGGGCTGCGCGAATCGGCGGCGGCACAGGAGCATGTGGACGAGCTACGTGCCGCGCTGCGAAGCGGGTCGGGTTTCGTGCAGCCCGGCGGCGGCCTGCACGAGTTCCTCGACCGGCTGCAGCGCGACCTGAACCGCTTGGCCGACGAGATCGGAACGGCGTTCTTCCGCGACTGGCGGCCGCTTCATCGGGCGCAGTCGCAGTCCCAGTCGCAACGGCAGTGGCAGACCGGGACCGCGCCGGCCGGGCCTTAGGGCCGGCTAGGCGCGCCGAACGGGACTCCCGCGGCCGCGCAGCAGCATCAGGGCGCCGGCGACCGTCGCGAGCAGGGCAAACGTCGCTGGCTCCGGTACGGGCGTCGAGCCGCCCGGGCCGCCGCCGCCGCCTCCGCCGCCATTCCCACCGCCGCCGCCGCCTCCGCCCCCACCGCCATTTCCACCACCGCCATTTCCACCACCGCCATTTCCACCGCCGCCGTTTCCACCGCCGCCGTTTCCACCGGTGCCGTTTCCACCGGTGCTATTCCCGCCTCCGTTCCCGCCGCCGCCGCCTGTGGTAGGCGTCGACTTGCCGGGCGAGGAGCCGGTGCCGGCTGGGGTCGATTCGCCGGGCGACGTTCCGGTGCCGGCCGATGATGAGGGAACGCTCGTGGCGAGGACCGGCGCGGAGGTGACTCCCGTAGGGCCAGTGTAGCCCGGGCCCAGGAAGCCAGGTCCGCCCGCGAACACAGGCCCATAACCTGGCCCGATGATCCCGCCATAACCCGGCCCGCCGTAGCCGCCGTAACCCGGGCCGCCATAGCCCGGCCCAACAAATCCGGGCGCGCCGTATTCAGGGTAGACGCCCCCGGGGAATCCTCCGACGCCGCCCGCCGGCGGGGCGCCGCTCGCGGGTGGCAAAAGGCCGATGCCGCCCGCCAGCAACGGACCCGCCACCTTCTTGCACACGGTCATCACGGCCGGCCCCGGCCCGGCCGGCGCAACAGCCCGGTGTACATGGTGCACCACCCGGTGCACATGGTGGCGGATGCCGACGACATGCCGGTGGGGATGCCAATGCCGTACCGCGTGCACGACAGGACGGGCCGCGTTGACGATGGGCCGCAGAAGGGGATGACATTCGAGCACGATGGGCGCCGATCAATAACCCGTTATGATTGTTTTTCCGTTACCACGACAACCAACCCGCGCAAAACGGAAATTCACACACGCGCAACGCATTCGCCCTTTTGAGACGGTTGTGACACGGGATAGTTGCGAAGCGATCACGCCTCGACGCACCACGCATCTGAGGTCGCACCTCAAGACAGAATACTAAATGGCTAAGTTAGCCTTGAGAATTCCGGCGGACCGCCACGGCACGGTCAGGACCCAATCCGGCCAACACAAGTACGTGACCACGGTTCGTCTCAGCGAGTGAGACGTCCCGGATGACAGTTCCGGAGCACGTGTCCCACAGCGTGGCACGGTAGTCGCCCGGGTCCAGCCCGGGGACGTGCACCGCGACGTCGGAGCGGACGGACCCATCGAGTCGCCCGTCCTCGAGCAACGGCCCGCGCCGAAGCAGGTAAAGCACGGCTTGCGCGCGGTCGCCGCAGCCGAACACGGCGACTTCCTCGTCGCTGCAGCGCAGCTCTCCGTTGAGCGGCTTGCGGTCGAAGCGCGGCCAGTCGATCAGCGGCAGGAACCGCGACATCGCCAGCTGCGCCCGCCGCATCCCCCCGGTGAGCGCGTGTGGGTTGCGGTTGGGCCAGCGCATGCCGCCCCCGGCGCCGCCGCAGGCCAGGTGGGTCCACTGGATGTGCCGGAAATACTCGTCGTCGAACGGTTCTGGGAGCGTGATCCCGTGATCCTTGAAGGTGTGGATCGGGCCGTGCTCGGTGTCGAAGAACGGGCGCCCGTCGGTGATCTCCGCGATGGCCTCCGCAGTCAGCTTGGCAACCGCCAGCGCCGGGGCGACCGTGTCCTGCGGATGATCGATCGTGCCTTCCTCATAGAAATGGGTGTTGGCGAAGTCGAGCAGGGGGTGGCGGAAAATCGCCTCATTGAGCCACGGCTTCCACTGCAGCTCCGGCCCGAACACCGAGACGCATTGCAGGTGCGCCCGCCCGTGCGCCGCGCGCTCGACCTCGCGCAGGAACGGGCTCACATCGTCGATGTAGTGCTCGAAGCAACCCGGCCGGTCCTCGCCCTGCACCGGGTGCATCTCGTTCCAAAGGTCCCAGGCGAACAGGGCGCCACTGCCGCCCCAGCGGCGCGCGGCAAACTCGAGCCGCGCCTTGATCAGCGCCCGCGTGTCCGGGCAGGTCATCAGACGGGTCCGGTCGCTGCAGGGCCCGCCATTGGCGACGTTGTAGGGGTGGATGTCCCAGCGGACCCACTGGAAGTACGTGTCCATCGGCGTGAGCAGGATTCGCAGCCCGGCCGACTCGGCGAGGCGGAACAGGTCGTCCCAGAGCTGCACCAGAACCGGGTTGAATGTGCCGGCGGGCTGCTCGAAGAAGTGGCCGCCCTTCTCGGCATATTCCAGCATCAGCCGCAGGCAGGTCACCCCGCTATCGGCGAGATAGGCGAGGTGGCGCTCGACGGCGGCGAGGTCGCGCCGGCCGAGCAGCCCGGCGAACTCGACCCACTCGATCCCGTCGTTCTGTCCGATCGGCGTCCAGGACTGTCCGGTCTCGTCGACGAAGTATGGCGCGTGCGGGGCGCGCTGGATCCAGGGCAGGGGCAACAGTCGGTCCACCAAGCGGGCGGGCAAAGTTCCTGGTTGCCGCCCCGCCGTCAACCGCGCTCGCGTCGACGCCCGCCGCCGTCAGGCGTTCGCTCGGCGCCGCCCTCTCTTGGCCGGCTTCTCCTCGATCGTCTCACCGAGGCGGCGGCTGAGGAAGGCGGTCAGCGCCACTTCCTGCGCGCTCAGCCCGGCGCCGGGCTGGTCCAGCAGCTCGTCGGCGCGCTGCTTCAAGCCCTCGGCGAGGCTGCCGTCGAGGTAGCCCTCGAACACGGCCGGATGGATGTAGCACTTGCGGCAGATCGCCGGCGTGTTGCCGAGCTTCTTGGCCACGTTCTCCACCGCCTTGACCACCTCCTTCTTCGCTGCCGCCTGGGTGTCGAAACGCTCGCAGGTCGGCCAGCGCCGCGGCGGCAAGGTTGGTCGCGGCCCAGGTACGGAAGTCCTTGGCGGTGATCTCCTCGCCGGTCACCTCGTGCAGGTACTCGTTGACGTCGTCCGAGCCGACGCTGTGTCGCTCGCCGTCATGGTCGACATATTGGAACAGGTCCTGGCCGGGCAGGTCGCGACAGCGCTCGACGATGCGGGCGAGGCGACGGTCCTCGAGGTCGATGTGGTGGTTGATGCCGTGCTTGCCGCGGAAATCGAACTCGACGTGGCTGCCCTTCACGTGGGCGTGCCGGTTGCGCAGCGTGGTCAGGCCGAAGCTCTTGTTCTGCTTGGCGTATTCCTCGTTGCCGACGCGGATCATGGTCTTTTCGAGCAGCGCCACGACCGCGGCGACGACCTTGCGCTTGGGCAGGCCATGCAGGGCGAGGTCGTGCTTGACCTGCTCGCGGACCTTCGGGAGCACGCGGCCGAAGATCAGCATCTTGCCGTATTTGTTCTCGTCGCGCACCGCGCGCCAGCGCGGGTGGTAGCGGTACTGTTTGCGCCCGCGCGCGTCACGGCCGACCGCTTGGAGGTGGCCGCGCGGGTCGCGGCAGATCCAGACGTCGGTATAGGCGGGCGGAATGGCGAGCTTGCGGATGCGGGCGAGCACCTCCTCGTCCGTGATCAGGGTGCCGTCGATATCGTGATACTCGAATCCCGATTCCACACGGACTCGTGCGATTCCGGGCTTCTTGTCAGAAACATACCGCAATTTCGCCGCGCGAGCAGCTTCAACCGGATCCAGAACCACCGCGTTGATTGCGGACGGAATGGCGTCGTTCATGGGGGTGCAACACAGGTTGATGCGACCGGTTCCTGGACGTGCACGAGGGAAGGTACGAGCCCCACGTTGAACTGACGCGGACACAACGCGTTGTGCGCCGCGATATGGAAGGATTTGGCATGACGGACCCAGCCGTGGCCCAGAACGGCCGCGCGACCAACGACCTTATCTGTTTCTCGCATCTGCGCTGGGACTTCGTATTTCAACGCCCGCAACACCTGCTCAGCCGCGCCGCCCGGACGATGCGCGTGATCTTCTGGGAGGAACCGATCTATACTGGGGAGCAATCCCCGTCTCTCAAGGTGTCCGTATCGCCCGAGGGCGTGCATGTGGCGCAGCCTCATCTGCCCTGGGGCACGGACGAGGCCGCGGGCGCAGCCATGCAGCGCCGGCTGCTGGACGACATGGTCCGGACGCTCGCAATCCGCGCGCCGGTGCTTTGGTACTACACGCCGCAGGCCCTGGCCTTCTCCGGCCACCTGCGGGGCACGCCCACGGTGTATGACTGCATGGACGAGCTCTCGGCGTTTGCCGGGGCCGACCCGGCGCTGCCGGAGCGCGAGCGCGAGCTGATGAAGCGCGCCGACCTGGTGTTCACCGGCGGCTGGAGCCTGTACGAGGCCAAGCGCGCGTTGCATCCCTCCGTGCACGCGTTCCCGAGCGGAGTGGACGCGCGCCACTTCCTGCCAGCGCGCGGACCCTTGGCGGAGCCGGCAGACCAGGCGGCGATCCCGCACCCGCGGCTCGGCTTCTTCGGCGTGCTGGACGAACGGCTCGACCGCGCGCTGCTCGACCAGCGCCGCCGCGCTGCGGCCGGACCTGCACTTCGTGATGATCGGCCCGCTCGCGAAGCTCGACCCCGAGGAGCTGCCGCGAGCGGCCGAACATCCATTATCTCGGCCCCAAGAGCTACGCCGAGCTGCCAGCCTACATCGCGCATTGGGAGGTCGCGACGATGCCGTTCGCGCTCAATGAGGCGACGCGGTTCATCAGCCCGACCAAGACGCCGGAATACCTCGCCGCCGGGCGGCCGGTCGTCTCCACCCCGATCCGCGACGTGGTGCGCGGCTGGGGCGACACCGGCTTCGTGCAGGTGGCCGGACACGCCCGAGGCGTTCGTCGCGGCCGCGGACGCGGCGATGCGGCTGGCGCCGGATTGGAGGGAGGCGGCGGATGCGCGGCTCGCCGAGATGTCCTGGGACGCCATCTGGGCGCGGATGCAGACGCTGCTCGAGGGCGCCCGGACGGTGCCGGAGCGGACGCGCCGGGTGATCGGAATGCGGGCTCATTACGACCACCTGATCGTGGGCGCGGGGTTCGCGGGCGCGGTCCTGGCCGAGCGGCTGGCGGCCGGGTCGAGGCGGCGGGTGCTGGTCGTGGACCGACGGCCGCATATCGGCGGCAACGCCTATGACGCGCCGGACGCGGCCGGCGTGCTGATCCATCCTTATGGGCCGCATATCTTCCACACCAATTCGCAGGCCGTGTTCGACTACCTCTCGCGCTTCACCGAGTGGCGGCCGTACGAGCACCGGGTGTTGGCTGAGGTACGCGGGCAGCTCCTGCCGATCCCGATCAACCGGCAGACGATCAACCGCTTCTTCGGCGTGGTCCTCGCGGAGGGCGAGGTCGAGGCCTTCCTGCGTGGCAAGGCCGAGCGGATCGGCACCGTGCGGAGCTCGGCGGACGTCGTGCTCGGCACGGTCGGACGCGAGCTGTACGAGGCGTTCTTCCAGGGCTACACGCGCAAGCAATGGGGGCTCGATCCGAGCGAGCTGGACAAATCGGTGACGGCGCGGGTGCCGACGCGGACGAACGATGACGACCGCTACTTCGCCGACCGGTTCCAGGCCATGCCGTTGCACGGCTACACGCGGATGTTCCGGCGCATGCTGGCGCATCCCAACATCACGATTGCGACCGAAACGGAATACGCGGACATCGACTCCTCGAGCTACGACCACCTGATCTTCACCGGGCCAGTCGACGAGTATTTCGGCCATCGCTACGGCAAGCTGCCGTATCGAAGCCTGCAGTTCCGACACGAGACGCATGATTGCGAGCGGTTTCAGCCGGTGGGGGTGGTGAACTACCCGAGCCCGGACGTGCGGCACACCCGGATCACCGAGTTCAAGCACCTGACCGGGTCAGACGCACGCGAAAACGAGCATCTGTTACGAATACCCGTCGGCGGTGGGCGACCCCTACTACCCGGTGCCGCGGGAGGAGAACGCGGCGCTGTACGCACGCTACAAGACGCTGGCGGACGCGACCCCGAACGTGTCGTTCGTGGGCCGGCTGGCGACGTACAAATACTACAACATGGACCAGGTGGTCGGGCAGGCGCTGGCGACCTATGAGCGGCTTTCCGGGCGTAAGCGGTCGAGCGTGCGCCCAGAATTGCCGGCGGCGGCCGCCGAGTAGGTGCGATGTTCCGGAGCTTCTTCCAGGGCGGGTTCGAGGGATCGAGCCAGCGGCGGCCGGACCTGTCGCAGCTCGACGTGATCGCGGCGACGCATCATGACCAGCTGGCCGAGGCGGACTACCGGATGCTGGCCGGGGCGGGGTTGCGGACGGTTCGCGACGCACTGCGGTGGCACCGGATCGAGACGGCGCCGGGCCGTTATGACTGGAGCAGCTGGCGGCCGATGCTCGACGCGGCGGCGCGGGCGGGCGTGCAGGTGATCTGGGACCTCTGCCATTACGGGGTGCCGCACGACCTCGACATCTGGTTGCCCGCGTTCCCGGAGCGGTTCGGCCGCTTCGCGGAGGCGGCGGCGCGCCTCTTTCGCGAGCACTCGGACGACGTGCCGTTTTGGTGCCCGATGAACGAGATCTCGTTCTGGGCCTGGGGCGGCGGCGACAAGAGCTACCTCTATCCGAATGCGGAAGGGCGGGGGCTCGAGCTGAAGCGGCAATTGGTGCGGGCGGCGATCGCCGGGACCGAGGCGGCGCGGTCGGTGGACGGGCGGGCCCGGTTCGTGCAGGCGGAGCCGCTGATCAACATCGTCCACGACCTACAAAAGCCCGAAGATTGCGACCCGGCCGAGGCGTATCGGCTGGCGCAGTTCCAGGCGTACGACATGATCTGCGGGCGGCTCGAGCCGGAGCTGGGCGGGCGCGAGGACCTGTTGGACATCCTCGGGATCAATTATTACTGGGACAATCAGTGGCTGCACAATTTCTGGCAGATCGGGGTTGGCCACCGGCAATACGTGCCGCCGCATAAGCTGCTGATCGAGGTGCATCAGCGGTACGGACGGCCGATGCTGCTAGCCGAGACCGGCTGCGAGGGCGACAACGGGCCGGCCTGGGTGAATTACATCGGGGGCGAGATGCGTCGCGCGCTGCGGGCGGGACTGCCGGTGCTCGGCATGTGCCTGTACCCGGTGATGGACTATCCCGGTTGGGCGGACGAGCGGCATTGCCGGGTCGGGCTGATCCGGCTGGACGAGGATTATCGGGCGCGTAGCGTGGACGAGGAGCTGGCGCTGGCGCTGCAGGAAGAGGCGACGCTGTTCGCGCCGCTGCTGCAGACGCGCCATAAGCTGGCGGTGGCGGCGGAGTGAGCTCTTACCTCGCGATGACGAGGAGGTAGCTGCCACTGGCACCCGTGGCGGTGAGCAGTGTGTATTGGTCCGGGTCGGTCTTGCCGGCCAGGGTTAGGCTGGCGTCGGTCGTGCCGTTGCCGTCGAGGTCCAGGCGGAGCGTGAGGCCGGTGTAGTTCGGCGTGCCGGCGCTGGCGTCCCAATGGTAGCTCGAGGTGCCATCGGTGAAGCCCCAGATCGTGGCGGCGTCGCCACTATGGAAGTTGACGATCGTGTCCCAGGACACGGGTTGCTGCGTCGCATCGAACACGAACGTGTCGTTGCCGGAGCCGCCCACCACGAAGCCGGAGCCACGGCGAATGTCGATCGTGTTGTTGCCGCCGAGCGCCTGGACGGCCGTTTCGTCGGCCATAGCTCTGAATGAGCATGTTCGACTGCTAGCGCCACCACGGCGAGCGGCGTCGAGCCGTCGTAGACGAACTGGCCGGTGATGCCCGTCAGCGTGCCGCCATAGGTCTGCACCTCGTCCACCGTGCTGGTGCCGGTCGCGGTGGAGGTCAGGATGGTCTGCGTGGTGGAGAGCGGGAACTGGGGGATCGCGCTCGTGTCGCCGGCGGTTGCCACGCTCACGGTCGTGGCCGCGTTGCTGGCGACGCCGCCATAGCCGTCATCGAGCGAGAGAGCGAAGGCCTCGGTCCCGGTGGCGCCGGCGTTGGGCTGGAACAGGAGGGTGCGGGCCGCGGCCTGCACGGCGCGCGACGGCGCCGGAGATGACGATGTCGCCGTTGCGTTCGTGGTCACGGCGGCCGGGCCGGTGAGGGCGCCGAGAGCCGGGTTGGACAAGTGGACCGTCAGCGTCTCGACCTGGCCGGCGTCAGGGTCGGTGAGCAGCAGCCCGGCGAAGGGCAGCACGGCCATGGTGCTGGTCGCGTTCTGGTTGGCGCTGATGCCGCCGATGGTCGGCGGCGTGTCCGGCTTGTCGAGCTGGACGGTATTGGTGACCGAGGTGCTCCAGGTGCCGTTTCCGGAATTGGGATCGTCGGCGCTGACGACGGTCTGCAGCGTGCCGGTGCCCGATGTGGTGCCGGCGCCCTCGACGGTGACGCGCAGGGTGATCTGGTCGGCGGCGGTCTCCACGTTGTCGGGGGTGTTGGTCACGTTGCCGAGGGCAATCGTTCCATCCGGCTCGACCGCGACAGGGGCGGTGGCGCTGAGGTTGGCGCCGAACTGCTCGATCTCGACGCCCACAAGCTGCAGATAGGCGCTGCCGACCTGCGGCAGGACCTCGCTGATGCGCAGGTCGTTGACCGTGCCTTCCGGGAGGGTGACGGTGATGTCGAAGGAGTCGGTGTGGCCGGGCTCGAGCAGGCCGGCTGGCTGGTCGGCGGCGGAGCTGACGGTGATGTCGCCCGTCTGGACCGGCGTGGTTGCGAGCAGAGAGCCGGGGGCTGCGCTGCCGGCGAGGTTCGGGCCGCCCTCGCTCGCGGCGTAGCTGACGATCTGGGCGGAGTCGGTGACGGTGGCGAGCGGGAGGGCGACGTTGGCCGTGGCCTGCAGGGTGAACGTGACGAGCAGGACGTTGGCGCCCGACGTGTCGCTGAACGGGGCGATCGGGTCTTGGATGGTCAGCCCGCCAGTGGGGTCGAACAGGTCGCCGCTGCTGTCGAGCACGGCGCCGGTTCCGTCCGTCACGGTGACGTCCGGCTCGTCGGGCAGGGCGAAGCCGACCGGGATCGTGTCGCGCAGGCAGGAGGTCGTAGGCGGAGGTGCTGTTGGCGAAGTTCTGGACGGCGATGACGAAGGCGACCTGGTCGCCCGCGTCCACATCCAGCACCTCGTCGGCGAACGGGTTGGCGGCGATGCCGTCGCTGGTGATGATGTCGCTGAATTCGGCCGAGGAAGGGGTCGTAGACGGCCGGGCCGGCCGAGGCCGGGTTGTTGCCGATGCCGACAAACGTGCTGTCGTCGCCGGAGGCCCAGAAGCTGGCGGCCTGGATGGTGAGGATCGGGGTGGGCGTGCTCGGCATGGGCCGTGTTTTGTCTGCTCTCGTTTCGAGGCAGGGTAAGCGGGCCGGGTGAACGATCGTTTAACGGGAGGGAAGATGTCCGAGAGGAATCGCCGAATCGTGCTGGCGCGCCGGCCGCACGGGCTGCCGCAGCCGGAGGATTTCCGGCTGGAGACGGGGCCGGTGCCCGAGGCGGGCGAGGGCGAAGTGCTGCTCCGGACGGTGTGGCTCTCGCTCGACCCTTACATGCGCGGGCGGATGAACGACGCGCCGTCCTACGCGCCGCCGGTCGGATTGGGCGAGGTGATGGTGGGCGGAGGTGGTCGGGCGGGTGGTGGCGTCGCGGGCGCCGGGCTTTGCCGAGGGCGACTGGGTGGCGGGGCGGACGGGCTGGCAGGAATGGGCGGCGGCCGGGCCGAAGCTGCTGCGCAAGTTGCCGGAGGCGGTGACGGCGGCGGGGGCGCCGGTGTCGGCGGCGCTGGGCGTGCTGGGGATGCCGGGGATGACCGCCTGGGCCGGACTGCGCAACATCGGGCAGCCCAAGCCGGGCGAGACGGTGGTGGTGGCGGCGGCGAGCGGGCCGGTGGGGGCGACGGTGGGGCAGATCGCGCGGCTGCGCGGGGCGCGGGCGGTGGGGATCGCGGGCGGGGCGGAGAAGTGCGCCTATGTGCGCGACGAGCTGGGCTTCGCGGCCTGCGTGGACCATCGCGATCCCGCGTTGCCGGAGCTGTCTGGCCGAGGCCTGCCCGGACGGGATCGACGTGTACTGGGAGAATGTGGGCGGGGCGGTGTGGGACGCGGTGCTGCCGCTGCTCAATCCGTTCGCGCGGGTGCCGGTGTGCGGGCTGGTGGCGAACACGAGTGCGACGGAGCTGCCGCCGGGCCCGGACCGGTCGCCGCTACTGATGCGGGCGGCGCTGTCCAAGCGGCTGCGGATCCAGGGTTTCATCGTCTGGGACTACCAGGCCCAGGAGAAGGAGTTCTTGGCGGAGATGGCGGCTTGGGTGCGGGACGGGACGGGTGCGCTTCCGCGAGGACGTGACGGAGGGGCTCGAGAACGCGCCGGCGGCGTTCATCCGCATGCTGCGGGGCGGCAATCTGGGCAAGACGCTGGTGCGGGTGGGGCCCGATTAGGGCCCGAGGAGCTGGCCGCCGTCGACGACGATGCTCTGGCCGGTGATCCAGCTGGCGCGGCGGGAGGCGAGGAACAGGATCAGCTCGGCCACCTCCTCCGGACGGCCCATGCGGCCGAACGGGATCTGCGCGAGAGTGCCCTCGTAGAGCGCCGGATCCTCCGTGCGGCGGCGCTCCCAGGTGCCGCCGGGGAACTCGATCGAGCCGGGAGAGACGGCGTTCACGCGGATCCCGCGGGCGGCGAGGCTGCGGGCCTGGCTCGCGGTGTAATGGTCGATCGCGGCCTTGATGGCGCCGTAGGGCGGGTTGCGCTTGGTGGCGCGGTGGGCGGCGATGCTGGAGACGTTGACGATGGCGGCGTCGCCGGCGCGCTCGAGATAGGGCAGGGCGGCGTGGCTGGCGCGGACGGTGGCGAGGAGGTCGACGTTGATGGCGGCGGCCCAGCCTGCCTCGTCGTCGTCGCGGCCGAAGCCGGAGGCGTTGTTGACCAGGACGTTGATGCCGCCGAGGGCGTCGGCGGCGGCGGGGACGAAGCGGGCGATGTCCTCGGCGCGGGCGAGGTCGGCAGGGGCGGCGTAGGCCATCGCGCCCTCGCGCTCCAGCTCGGCGCGGGTTGTCTCGAGGGCGTCGGCGCCGCGGGCGCAGATCGCGACGGCGGCGCCGGCGCGGGCGAAGGCGAGCGCCGTGGCGCGGCCGATGCCGCGGCTGCCGCCCATGATCACGACCCGACGTCCGGTGAATTCGCCCATGCGGCAGAGAGGACCCGAAAGCGGCGGTGGCGGCAAGCGGGGCCGTCCCTATAGTTGGCCAGCCAACAACGGAGGACACGCCCAATGTGGACGCCAGCCAGCTCCTACCCCGACCCGGCCGTGCAGGTGCTGGACCCGAGCTTCGGGAAATATCGGCTGGCGCTGGCGGCGGTGGAGCGGCTGGCGACCGGGCTGCGGTGGGCGGAGGGGCCGGTGTGGTTCGGGGACGCGCGGCATCTGCTGGTGAGCGACATCCCGAACAACCGGATCGTCAAATGGGACGAGGAGACGGGGCTGCTCAGCAACTTCCGCAAGCCGAGCGACTACGCAACGGCAACACGCGCGACCGGGAGGGGCGGCTGGTGACGTGCGAGCATGGCGGGCGCCGGGTCACGCGGACGGAGCATGACGGCCAGATCACGGTGCTGATGGACCGGTTCGAGGGCAAGCGGCTGAACTCGCCGAACGACGTGGTGGTGAAGTCGGACGGGTCGGTGTGGTTCACCGACCCGCCGTTTGGGTTGATGGGGGACTACGAGGGCAACCGGGGGGATCCGGAGCTGCCGGGGTCGGTGTATCGGTTCGACCCGTCGACGGGGCGGGGGACGCTGCTGGAGGATTCGGTGCCGGGGCCGAACGGGCTGGCGTTCTCGCCGGACGAGAAGACGCTCTATCTGGTGGCCAGCCGGGCGGAGCCGCGGGAGATCCTGGCGTACGACGTGACGGAGGACCGGAAGCTGGCGAACCGGCGGGTGCTGATCAATGCCGGGCCGGGCGGGACGCCGGACGGGTTCCGGGTGGACGAGGACGGGAACCTCTGGTGCGGCTGGGGGATGGGCACGCCGGAGCTGGACGGGGTGATGGTGTTCAACCCGGCGGGTGCGCCGATCGGGCGGATCGCGTTGCCGGAGCGCTGCGCCAATCTTTGCTTCGGCGGGCGGCGGCTCAACCGGCTGTTCATGGCGGCGAGCCAGTCGATCTATGCGCTGTATGTGAACACGCGGGGGGCGCGGTAGGGCTTTCTACCCTCACCCAGGCCCTCTCCCGGCAGGGAGAGGGTTCTTAGGGGTTAGAGGGCGCGGGCGATGCGGAGATCACGGACTGCCAATCGCCGGGGTGGGGTTGGCGGAAGAGGCGGACGCTGCCGTACCAGGGGCTGTCGGTGCGGTCGCGGAGCCAGCGCCAGTCGGGGCAGTGGGGGAGCATGATCCAGGTGGGCTTGCCCATCGCGGCGGCGAGGTGGGCGACGCTGGTGTCGACGGTGACGACGATGTCGAGGTTGGCGACGAGCGCCGCGGTCTCGGCGTAGTCGGTGAGGTCCGGCGACAGGTCGTCCATGCCGAGCGAGGCGGCCTCGGCGGCAGCGGGGCCGACCTGGAGACTGACGGCGTGGATGCCGGGGCGGAGGGTGAGCGGGGCGAGCGCAGCGGCCGGGCAGGAGCGGTTGGCGTCATTGGAATGGAGCGGGTTGCCGGCCCAGGCGAAGCCGACGCGCCAGGTGGCCGCGGTTCGGCACGGGAGCCGGGCGCGCCAGAGGGCGACGCGCGCCGGGTCGGCGGTGAGATAGCAGGCGGGCTGCGGGACGGTGCGGATTGTGGTGCCGCAGAGCAGCGGCAGGCTCATCTGGTCGACCCATAGATCGAACGGGGGGAGCGGGCCGTCCTTGGGCACGGCGTCCGCGAGGCCGGGGGCGGTTTTCAGCAGCGGGACGAGCCGGCGGTCGCAGGCGAGGGTGACGGTCGCGCCGTGCGCCGCGAGGGGGGCGGCGTAGCGGGCGAACATGATGGCGTCGCCGAGGCCTTGCTCGGCCAGCACGAGCAGGCGCTTGCCGGCGAGGGCGCCGCCATCCCATTCGGGTTCGGGCAGGGAGACGAACTGCTTGGCGTAGGCGGGGTGCCGCTTGCGCCATTCGTAGCGGGCGAAGCCGCCAGGCAGGTCGCCGGCGGAGAGCAGGGCGATGCCGAGGTTCCATTGCGCCTCGGCGAGGTCGGGCTGAAGGCGGACCGCGTCGGTGCAGGCGCAGATTGCTTCGGAGAGATGCCCGGTTTCGGTGAGGAGGAAGCCGAGGACGGAATAGGCTTCGGCCATGGCCGGGTCGGCGGCGATCGCGGCGCGGCAGTGGTGCTCGGCGCCGGCGGGATCGCGCAGGTCGTGCAGCGTGTTGGCGAGGTTGAGCTGGGCGGGCGCGTGGTCGGGGGCGAGGCGGACGGCGGCCTCGAGCGCGGTGCGGGCCTCGCCGAGGCGGCCGAGGCGGCGCAGGGCGGTGCCGCGTTGGAAGTGCCCATCGTGGGAGGCGGGGTCGAGGGCGAGGGCGGCGTCGGCTGCCTCGAGCGCGGCTTCTGGGTCGGCGGCGGCGAGGAGGGCGGCGGCGAGGGCGGCTTGCGGCAGGGCCCCGTTCGGCGCGGCGGCGACGGCGGTGCGGCAGGTGGCGACGGCGGCCACGAGGTCGCCGGCGTCGCCCTGGGCGCGGGCGAGATTGAGCAGGGCGCCGACGTGGCGGCGGGCGCTGCGCAAAGTTTGTTCCCAGGCGGCGCGGGCCTCCTCCTTGCTGCCGCTGTCCCAGAGGGCGTTGCCGAGGGCGAATTGCGATTCCGCGTGTTCGGGGCGGGCCTGGACGGCGCGGCGCAGGAGGGTGACGGCCTCGCCGGTGCGGCCGGACTTGGAGGCGAGGACCCCGGCGAAGAACAGCGCCTGCGGCTGCTCCGGCTCCAGCTCGAGGACGGCGGCATAGCCGGATTCCGCCGCCTCCAGCCGCCCGGCCTCGTGGTGGGCGACCGCATCGAGCAAAGGCTGGATGAAGGCGGCGGACATGGCCGGATAAGGTTAGGCGGGGAGTCCTAAGGTTGCGTTAATTGGCGGGCTGGACTGCCCTCACCCAGGCCCTCTCCCGGAGCGGGAGAGGGTTTTGGCGAGGGGCGGGTTAGACCATGAAGCTGAGGCCGGAGGCGATGACCAGGATGTTCACCGCCAGCGCGAACTGGCGGTTGGAGAGGCCGCGGTAGCAGCCCATGCCGACATGCGTGCCGAACAGGCCGGCGGGGATGCAGAGGAGGTCGGGGGCTTCGAAGCCGGAGCCGCGGACGCCCGCAAGCAGCAGGATCGCGAGCAGGGCGGCAATCTGAATGAGGAGGATGAAGGGCTGGTAGAGCGCGCGCTGGGTGTCCTTGTCCCAACCCTGGAGCCGGCACCAGATGGTGAGCGGCAGGGAGGGCATCGCCGCGGCCGCGCCGGTGACGCCGCCGAGGAAACCGACCACGGCGTTGGCGACCGGATGCTCCAGGCGGAGAACCCGGCGGCTGCCGAAGGCGGTCCAGGCGCCATAGGCCAGGAGGAGCAGGCCGACGGCCTGGGCGAAGCGCTCGCGGTCGGCGTGGAGCAGGGCCCAGGCGCCGACCGGCACGCCGAGGACGCCGCCCGCGAGATAGAGCGGAAGGTCGGCCCAGCGGATCTCGCGGCGGAGCGACCAGACCATGACGGCCTGATTGGCGGTGCTGCAGGCGATCATGATGGCGACGATGCGGACGTGGTCGTCCCAGAGGTGGAACAGGATGCCGCCGCAGATGGCGGAGAAGGCGAAGCCGGCGATGCTGGAGGTCAGCGCGCTGAACAGGATGGCGATCATGACCGCCGGGTCGGGGCTGCCGAGCGGCGGGCCGAGGATGGCGCCGAGGAGTGTTGCGCCGGCGAGCAGGACGGAAGCGATGGTGGCGCGGCAGGGGTCCATGGGAGGTCACCTCGGGTTTTGCGTGGCGGGTCCGAGCTGCCTGCGTGTTGCAGGCGGCGGGATTTGCTACGATTATTTTCCCAAAGGACCGCAACACGTTTCCGTGTTCGTCTTTTGTTCCCCAGTTCGGAAAATGAGATCAGGCCGACGCGATGCGCCGGCCCGGCGAGCGGCGCCGGCGCGCGCACTAAATCATCGAGCGGGCTGCCGACACCTGGGCGCGTGTCCGGCAGCTGCGGAACCCCGGCCCGCTTCCAGGCAGCCGGCCATCCCGTCGCGGATAGTTCCGGCGGCGACCAGACCGGGCCAGTCGAGGATCTCGAGCTGGCGGCCCTTGCTACGGATCAGACCATCCTTCCGCAAGCTCTGCAGCACGCGGTTGACGTGGACGGTCGACAGGCCGACGACGTCGCCGAGCACCGACTGGGTGAGCGGCAGCGTGTAGGTCTCCTTGCGCGGGGCCCCACTCTCGGTCAGGCGGGTGACCAGCTCGCACAACAGGGCCGCGAGCCGCTCGTAGGCGGTCTGGCGGGCCAGGGCGACGTTGCGGCGGTTCAGGATGGCGACTTCTTTGAGCGCGAGCCACAGGACGGTGTTGGCCAGCTCATGGTCGCGCTCGACGACCGACCGCAGGGCCGCGACGGGGAGGCAGGCGAACCGGCACGGCGTCAGCGCGCACACCCCGAACTCGGCCCGATCGGAGACGAGGCGGTCGAGGTCGACCAGGTCGCCGGGAAGGAGCAGGGCCGGGATCTGGCGGCGCCCGTCCTCGAAGTAAAAGGTGCGGCAAGCCCAACCATCGAGCAGCAGGTGGACGTGCTCGGGCCGATCGCCCTGGCGCAACAGGTCGACGTTGGCGTCCAGGCGGAAGGCAGTGCCGACCGTGGCGGCCCGGTTTTCCAGGAACGCCCGCAGCGGGAAAGGCAATGACAAATGATCGAGATCGAGGTTCATGGGCCGAGAACTTTCTCTTGCCGTGTCAAAAGTGGTGATAGCAGGTGCGGCCGGTGTGGTGGTGAACGGTCCGGTGGCGTACGCTGGCCTGCGTTCGCGACGGGCCCTAGTCTAGCGGTCCGGTCCGTTCTCGTGCGCGCGGGCTGAGCACTTCGGCGATGCTGTCCGGGGGCGCGCCGACCCGGCTGGCGATCCAGGCAAGGGCGTCGGTTAGTGCCGGGAACGGAGCGATCGGCCGGGTCTCGCAGGCGCCGAACCCCATCTCGAGGTTCCAGCTTCCCTGGTCGCTCTCGTAGAACGCCGCTTCCAGATGCACCAGGATGGCGGCGAGGCGGTCGTCGACCAGGACGAGGCGCGCGGGTTCGCCGCCATCGAGCGATAGGACCTCCGTGGGCTGCAGGCAAATCTTCATCGACGTCGGATGCCCTAGTTCGATGCGCATTGGGCATGCCCGCGCTCGCGCTCGCTGATGGAGATAGGTGGAATCGAAGCCGCTCATGGCAATGAGTTTGGCGGGTTCGGGGATTTCGAGCGTGCTGTCGCGCAGGACGATGAGCGCGGCGCGGCGCAGCCGCTGCAGCACCCGGTTGACCGTCACGGGGGTGACCGCGACGGTGTCGCCGAGCACCGCTTGGGTGAGCGGGAGGTTAAACCTGCCATCTTGAACCAGGCCGACATTCGTCATCCGCATCCATAACTCGCAGAGCAGGTGCGCGATGCGCTCCACCGGCTCGCGCTGGCCAATATTGACGATCCACTCGCGCAGGATGGCCTCGTCGACGAGGGTGGACCACCAGAGCGCCCGGGCGATGCGCGGGTGGCGGTCGGTGGCGTTGAGCATCCTCGAGGGCGGGATCAGCGCCACCTTGGCGTGCTGCAGCACGCCGATGCTGTGGTCCATGTGCTGCAGCGTGAAGATCTGGACGTCGCACAGGTCGCCCGGGAGCAGGAACCCGACGATCTGGCGCCTGCCGTCGGGCAGGAGCTTGTAGCGGTAGGCCCAGCCTTCCAGCAGGAGATGGACGTTCTCGGGCCGAGCGTTCTGCTGAATGATGTCGCTGCCGCGCGGCCAGTCGTGGGTGTCCTCGAGCGAAATTGACGAGGGCAGAACGCTCGGCGACCGAAAATGAAGTGAAGCGTTCAAGCTTGGTGATGAGGGGATTGGTCATGGCCGCTGCTCCCGGTAGGCGCGGCTCAATCTGCGGCGTCCTATACGGTTATAGCGCCATGCGGGCCGAGAAAGGGTTAGTGTATTGGTGATCATCGGCTGACCAAATGGCATGCAGATGACTGGGAGACGGTGCGTGCTCTTGCCTCAGCGCAGGAGAATACCGTGGCCGAGTTCCGTCAGATTGCGCTCCGGAACAGGCTATTGCGCCGGTTGGAGGCGCCGGACCTTCGCCCAACTCTCCCCGTATCTGGAGCCGGTGCCGCTCCCGAAGCACACGATCTTGGCGATGCCCGATCAGCCGTTCGAGTACGCCTACTTCTTCGAATCCGGGATCGGGTCGGTCGTGGCTGCGTCGCCGGAGAGGCTGGAAACAGAGAGCGGCATCTACGGCCGAGACGGGTTTTCGCCGGTTCCGCTGGTCATGGGCGCGGACCGAGCCCCGTACCGGACGCTGGTTCAGGTCGGGGGCGAGGGATACCGGATTCCCGTGGCACGGTTGGTGGAAGCGATGGAGGCGAGCCCCGCCATGCGCAACCTGCTGCTCCGCTACGCGCAGGCCTTGTCGGTTCAGACCTCGTTCACCGCGCTGGCCAACGCGGTCCACCCGGTCGACGAGCGGCTCGCGCGGTGGCTGCTGATGACCCACGACCGGGTCGACGGCGACGAGTTGACGCTGACGCATGAGTTCCTGTCGCTGATGCTGTCGGTGCGGCGGCCAAGTGTCACGACGGCGTTGCATGTGCTGGAGGGGAACCGGCTGATCACGGCCGAGCGCGGCGTGATCACGATCCGCGACCGGGCCCGGCTGGAGGAGTTCGCGGGCAACTCGTATGGCCGTGCGGAGGCGGAGTACGAGCGTCTGATCGGGCCGATGTAGCGGCGCGGGGGCCTGAACGGAGACGGGTTGGCGGCGTTCTCAGCGGACATCACGCACCCGGATCTCCTGAGATGGCTGACTACGAGCTCTACTATTGGCCGGTGCCGTTCCGGGGTCAGTTCGTGCGCGCGGTCCTGGCCTATGCCGGGAAGACCTGGACCGAGGGCGACGCCGGCAGAGATCTCGCGGCTGATGAGCGGCACAGGTGAGGGACATGCCGGTCCCGTTCATGGGGCCGCCGATGCTCATCGACAAAAAGGCGGATTTCGCGATCGCCCAGATGCCGGCCGTGGTGCTCTATCTCGGCGAGACGCTGGACCTCATGCCCGCCCACCCGGCTCTGCGCGCGATGACGATGAAGGTCGTCAATGACGCCAACGACGTGCTCGACGAGATCACCCTCGATGGCGGCCGTGAAATGTGGACGGACAAGAGCTGGCAGGAGTTCGTGCCTCGCCTGAAGAAGTGGATGTCGTTCTGGGAGGAGACCGGCCGCCGCCACGGGCTGAAGCCGGACTCCGGTTTCCTGCTGGGCGGGCAAGCGCCGGAGCTCGCCGACATCGTGACGGCGACCTTATGGTCGACGATGGCGCGCCGCTTCCGCACGATCGAGGCGATGCTGGAGGAGGCCGCGCCGATGACGGCGGCGCTGACGCGGCGGGTGGCTGATCTGCCGCCGCTGGCCAAGCTGGAAGCGAAGGCGCGGGAAGACTATGGCGACGCGTATTGTGGCGGCCAGATCGAGGCCTCGTTGCGGAAAGTGTTAGCGGCTTAAGGTCCGACTTCCCTCCCCTCGGGGAGATTGGCGCCGCGGATCGCGTCGCAGACCGCGCGTGTGACTTCTGCCGTCGTGGCGGTGCCGCCGAGGTCCGGGGTGAGGAGGCCGGCGGCGCAGACCTGCTCGGTGGCGCTCATCAGCGCGGCGGCGGCGCGGTGCTCGCCGAGGTGCTCCAGCATCAGGCTCGCGGTCCAGAAGGTGGCGACCGGGTTGGCGATGCCCTTGCCGGTGATGTCGAAGGCGCTGCCGTGGATCGGCTCGAACATGGAGGGGAAGCGGCGCTCCGGGTCCAGGTTGCCGGTGGGCGCGATGCCGAGCGAGCCGGCCAGCGCCGCGGCGAGGTCCGAGAGGATGTCGGCGTGGAGGTTGGTGGCGACGACGGTGTCGATGCTGGCCGGGTTGCGGACCATGCGGGTGGTCATGGCGTCGACCAGCTCCTTGTCCCAGATGACGTCGGGGAAGTCGCGGGCGACCTCGGCGGCGATCTCGTCCCAGAACACCATGCCGTGGCGCTGGGCGTTGCTCTTTGTGACAACGGTGAGATGGCGGCGGGGGCGGGCGCGGGCCTGCTCGAAGGCGAAGCGCATGATCCGCTCGACGCCGCGGCGGGTGAAGATGCTGGTCTCGGTGGCGACTTCCTCGGGCAAGCCGCGATGGGCCCGGCCGCCGTTCCCCGAATATTCGCCCTCGCTGTTCTCGCGGATGATCAGCCAGTCGAGGTCGCCGGGTCCGACGCCGCGCAACGGCCCGGTGATGCCCGGCAGGATGCGGGTGGGGCGGACGTTGGCGTATTGGTCGAAGCCCTGGCAGATCGGCAGGCGCAGGCCCCAGAGCGTGACGTGGTCGGGGATGTCGGGAGCGCCAACGGCGCCGAACAGGATGGCGTCGAGGCCGCGGAGCTGGTCGAGCCCGTCTTCGGGCATGAGGGCGCCGGTGCGGCGATAGCGGTCGGAGCCCCAATCGAAATGGGTCACGTCGAGGACGAAGCCGCCGTCGCGGGCGGCGACGGCGTCCAGCGCCTCGAGCCCCGCGGCGACGACTTCCGGGCCGATGCCGTCGGCGGGGATGGAGGCGATCCGGTATGTGCGCATGCGGACCGGTTTAGCTCGGCCGGGGTGGGCGTGCCAGGGCGGGCATCTCAGCGCCGATACTGCTCGTCGCTGACCTTCTCGAGCCACGTCACCGGCGAGCCGTCGCGCTTCTCTTGGACGGCGATGTGGCTCATGGCGGTGGTGGGCGCGGCGCCGTGCCAGTGCTTCTCGCCGGGCGGGAACCAGACCACGTCGCCGGGCCGGATCTCCTCGACCGGGCCGCCTTCGTGCTGCGCCCAGCCGCAGCCGGCGGTGACGATCAGCGTTTGGCCGAAGGGATGCGTATGCCAGGCGGTGCGCGCGCCGGGCTCGAAGGTGACGAGCGCCATGGCGACGCGCGCCGGGTCGGGCGGGGAGTTGAGTGGATCGATGCGGACGGTGCCGGTGAAGTAGTCGTCCGGGCCTTTGCCGGACGGCTGTGTGCCGGCACGCTTGATGTCCATCGTAGCTCCTCCTTGGCTCAGTGCGGATCGTCGCCGATGTGGTTGATCCCCGCGTTGCGACGGAAGGTCGGCAGGCCCACCCCGGCCGCGTCGAAGCCGCCATCATTGGCGAGCGCCTGGCCGTTGATGTAGCTCGCCTCCTTGCTGCAGAGGAAGCCGACCACGTTGGCCATCTCCTCGAGGCGTGCCGTAGCGGCCGAGCGGGACGGTGTCGTAATAATCGGAGCGGATCGCGACGCTGTGGACGAGCTTGGCCATCTCGGTCTCCACCGGGCCGGGACAGACCGCGTTGACCCGGATGCCGAAATTGCCGAGCTCGACCGCGTATTGCTTGGTCAGGTGAATGATGGCGGCCTTGCTGGTGCCGTAGGCGACGCGCAGCGTGCTGGCGCGCAGGCCGGAGATGGAGGCGATGTTGACGATCGCGCCGCCGCCCTGCGCCTTCATGATCGGGGCGAAGGCCTGGGTGCAGAGGAAGGCGCCGTCGAGGTTGGTGCCCAGGACGTGGCGCCATTCCTCGTAGGAGGTGTCGAGGGCGGGCTTGAACACGGCGACGCCGGCGTTGTTGACCAGCGCGTCGGCGCGGCCCCAGCGTGCCATGACCGAAGCGGCGGCTCCCGCGACCTCGGCCGGGTTGGAGACGTCGCAGGGGAGGGCCAGGACGCGCTCCGGCGCGGCGAGCGTCGCCTCGGTGGCAGACAGGGTGGCGCGGTCGATGTCGAGCAGGGCAACCCGGTGCTGGCGGGCGAGGAACCAGCGGGCGATGGCGAGGCCGATGCCCCTTGCGGCGCCGGTGACGACGGCGACGGGGTCGATTTGATCTGTGTTTGGCATGTCAGACGGTGAATTGCTCGGCGATGATGCGTTCGGAGAGGCCTTGGCCGGGGTCGAACAGCACGGTGGTGACCACGCTGCGGTCCTCGCTAACGGAGACGGAGGCGACGTCGCGGACCTCCGTGAAGTCGGCCACGGCCGCGACCGGGCGCTTGTCGCGCTCCAGCACTTCGAACAGGACCTCGGCCGAGCTGGGGAGCAAGGCGCCGCGCCAACGCCGCGGGCGGAAGGCGCTGATCGGGGTCAGCGGGAGCAGGTTGGCGGAGAGCGGGACGATGGGTCCGTGGGCGGAGAGGTTGTAGGCGGTCGAGCCGGCTGGGGTGGAGACGAGCACGCCATCGCAGATCAGCTCCGGGAGCCGGACCTGGCCGTCGACGGTGATGCGGATCTTGGCGGCCTGGCGGAGTTGGCGGAGCAACGAGACCTCGTTCAGCGCCAGGGCTTCATCGATCGCGCCGGTGACGGTGACGGCGTGCATGCGCAGCGGGTGGAGGACCGCGGCCTGCGCACGGCCGAGGCGGGCGGGGAGGTCGTCCTCGGTAAACTCGTTCATCAGGAAGCCGACCGAGCCGCAATTCATCCCGTAGACGGGGGTGCGCTGCCCGGCGGCGAGCAGGCGATGCAGCATCTCGAGCAGGAAGCCGTCGCCGCCGAGGCAGACGATGACCTCGGCCTCTTCCAGCTCCTGCTGGCCGTAGCGCTCGATCAGTCGGGCGCGGCTGGAGGTGGCGAGCGGGGTGGGAGCGGCGGCGAAGGCGAGGCGGCAGGGGACGTGGTCGAGGAAGTGCTGGGCCGGCAGCAGGCCGGACGTCAGCGTCGTGGCGCCGGGCGACTCGATCGCTAGTCCGGCCGTCTCACGCAAGGCGGCGGTGCTCCAGCACGGGCATGTTGCCGCGGACGCGCTCGGTGAGCGCCGGGTCGATGCGGGCCGTGGTCCAGCCGATGCCGTCGGAGACCTGGGCGACGACGGTGCCCCAGGGGTCGACGATCAGGGAGCGGCCATAGGTGAAGCGGGGACCGCCCTTGGCGTCGAGATGCTTGCCCCAGGTGGCGGGGGCGGCGATCCAGCACTGGGTCTCGATGGCGCGGGCGCGGATCAGCGGCTCCCAGTGGTCCCGTCCGGTCTCCACGGTGAAGGCGGAGGGGAGGAAGATCAGCTCGGCGCCGCCACGGCGGAGCGCGAGGAACAGCTCGGGGAAGCGCAGGTCGTAGCAGATGGCGCAGCCGACGCTGACGTCCCCCGCTCGGTACAACACGACCTCCTTGCCGCCGCCGTAGGTGGCGCTCTCGCGGTAGTCCTGGCCGCCGGGGGTGGTGATGTCGAACAGGTGGATCTTGCGGTAGCGGGCGAGCTCGGTGCCGTCGGCGGCGAAGACGAGCGTGGTGTTGAACAGCTTGTCGCCGCCCGCCTCGCCCCCCGCCTCGCACAAAGAGCCGCCGTGGACGGTGATGCCGTGCTCGCGGGCGGTGCGGCGGAGGAATTCGTAGGCGGGGCCGCCGGCCTCGTTGCTGCCGGGCGGTGGCAGGGGCTCGGCCTGGCGCTGCTTGGTGTCGCGGTCGCCGCCGAGGCAGGTCCACATCTCCGGCAGGCTGATCATGTCGGGCCGGTCGGCGG
Organism: uncultured Alphaproteobacteria bacterium; assembly: GCA_963708585.1. Lineage (GTDB taxonomy): Bacteria > Pseudomonadota > Alphaproteobacteria > Acetobacterales > Acetobacteraceae > JAVVHH01. Next base: position 214,135 of record CAVPSW010000006.1, read on the forward strand.
CCACGGCCTCGCCGATCAGGCGCTCGGCTTGGTCGATGTTGGCTCCCTTGTCGGAACCGGGGCTCATCTGCACGACGCTGACGCGCATGGGGTGGGTTCTCCGAGTGAGCGGGGTTCAGTAGAGCCGGGGTTCGGTTCGACCGGGGCGGGGCGGCATCGGGCGGCTCAGCGGTTCAGGCGCCGGCGGGATGGGCGGGCGCAAGCCGGAGGGGCGGCGGAGCGGGCGAGGATCGTCGTCCTCGTCCAGCACGGCCTCCGGAAGCCGGAGCGCGAGGGAGCGGATTTCGCCCTGGATCTCGTCCAGCCGGGCTTCGATCGCCTCGAGGCGCGGTTTGGTGCCGAACACGCTGAACGGCATGAGCACGAGCATCAGGCCAAAGAACAGCAGGACAAGGAGGATGGCCAGGTGGGCCCACCACGGGGCCCAGTCGGGCAAGGGCAGCGGAGACGTCATCGGGCGCGACCCTACCGTGTCCGCCGGGCGGGCGGAACGGATTTGATCTGCTCTTGCCGCGGCGCGGGGCGCGGCGCGATACCGGGGGAGGTGGATGAGGTTTGCCATGCTATTGCTGATTCCGGGCCCGGTGACGACCCATGACGCCGTGCGACGGGCGGGGGCGCAGGATTATTCGCCTTGGGACAACGACTTCCGGGCGCTGTTGCAGCGGCTGCGCGAGCGGGTGCTGCACCTCGCCGGCGGGCGAGACGGCGAGCACGTGGCATTGCCGCTGCAGGGCTGCGGGCACTTTGCGCTGGAGGCGGCGTGTCGGACGTTCGTGCCGCCGGGCGGGCGAATCCTGCTGCCGATGACCGGGCAGTACGCGGAGCGGATCGAAAAGCTGGCGATCGGGGCGGGCCGGGTGGTCGTGCCGCTTCCCGTGCCGGAGGACGAGCGGACGGACCCGGCCGTGGTGCAGGCGGCGCTCCGGGCGGACCCGAGCCTGTCGCACGTGGCGCTGGTCTACAGCGAGACGTCTTCAGGGATCGTGCACGACGTCCCGACGCTGGCCGCGGCGGTGGAGGCGGAGGGGCGGCGGGTGATCGTGGACGCGGTGTCGGCGTTCGGGGCGCTGCCGTTCGATATCAGCGCGCTGCCGGCGGTGGACAGCGTCGCGTTCACGTCGAACAAGTGCCTGGAGGGTTTGCCGGGGCTGTCGTTCACGGTGGCGCGGGTGGATCGGCTGGAGGCGTCCGTGGCGCAGGCGGGAAGCTGGTCATTCGACCTCGCCGACATCCATCAGCACTACAAGCGGGCGCCGGGCGCGCCACCGGTTCACGCCGGCGGCGGGCGCGATTGCGGCGCTTGATGTGGCATTCGACTTGTTCGAGGACGAGGGCGGCGCGCCGGCGCGGCTCGCGCGCTACACGGCGAACAAGGACACGCTGTACGAAGGCGTGCAGCGGATCGGGCTGCGGCCGATGCTGTCGGCGGCGATGCAGGGGCCGATCGTAATGAACGTGGCGGCGCCGCCCGAGCCGGGGTGGGACCTGCAGCGCTTCGCGGACGGGCTGAAGGCGCGCGGGGTGCTGATCAGCAATTTCTACAACACGCGCGAGCCGAGCTTCCGAGTGGGGTGCATCGGGGCGGTGACGCCCGACGACATGAGCCGGGCGGTGCGGGCGATGGAGGCGGTGCTCCTGGAGATGGGGATGGGTCGGCGGGCCGCTTAGCGCTCCATCGGCAGCCCTCGCTCCCCCGAAACGCGCCGAGGCCGGCATCAGGCCAGGCTCATGCTCCCCTACTGGACGATGCGGATGTTGCCCTTCTCGACGGGAGCGGGGGCTTTCAGGTTGGGGACCGGGGCGTCTTCATAGTGGGCGGTGCTGGTCGACGGCCCGGGAGGGCCGCGGGGGCGGCGGCGTGCGGCGGCGGCGGCGGCGGCGGCTGCTCGGGGGCGACGCAAGCGGACAGCAGACAAACGGCACCGAACGACAACACCAATCTAGCGACCATCCCAATCCTCCAGCGCAATCCGCTCGACCTCGAACAGGTCCGTCGTGCGCGCATACCATCCGGCGCCGTGCATGCGACCGATCAGGTCGAGCTTCGGCGTGTCGATATAGCACCGCGCGCGGTCGAGGACTGCGTCGTCGCGGACATGGATGGCCAGCACGCGGCCGAGCACGATCAGCCGCTCCGGGCCGACCTCCAGCCCGGCGAAGCGCTCGCATTCCAGCGCCACCGGGCTCTCGGCGATGCGGGGCGGGCGGACATGGGTGCTGGGGGCGGTGGTCAGGCCGGCCTGGGCGAGCTCGTCGATTTCGGCGGGGAAGTCGATCGCGGTGACGTTCATCGCGGCGGCGCGGGTGTGGTCGACCATGTTGACCACGAATTGGCCGGTGCGGCGGATGTTGTCGCCGGTGTCCTTCACGTCGCCAACGGCGCGGCCGCCGATACCGATAGCGACTAGCGGCGGGTCGCCGGCGAGGACGTTGAAGAAGAGAATAGGGCGCGGCGTTGAGGACGCCCGCCGGGTCGGCGGTGACGACCCAGGCGATCGGGCGCGGGACGACGGTCGCGACCAGCAGCTTGTAACGGTCGCGCGGGGAGAGGGCGGCGAAGTCGAACAGCATGGAAGGCGGCCTGCGGCGGGGCGCCGCAGGCCGCGCTTACCCGGTCGAGCGGTCCGAGATTACTGGGCGGGCTGAGAGGACGGCGGCGGCCTGCGCGCCGGGCTGTCCGCCGCCCTGGCATTCTGCAGGGACTGCGCGTTCAACTGGTCGGCGGAGTGGTCGGCGTTCGGCGCGCTGCCGCGGCTGGGCCGGTGCCGGCGTGATGGCTCGTGTGGGCGGCGTGGAGATGGCATGGCGGGTGTTGCGGGCGTGGTGGGCGGTGGCTCAGCCCGGCGTCCGAGGTCGAGGCGCGCCGGAGCCGGAGGTCGCGGCGGTGCCCGCGGGCGGGCTCGCCGTGTGTTCGCGGCGGGGGCGTCTGCGCGCTCGCGACCAGCGGGGCGGCGAGGAGGGCGGTGGCGAGGAGGATGGTGCGCATGATCTGCTTCCGGGTCTGGGTCGCTCGGCCATTCCGAGCGGGTGACTATCTCCACGGCTGCGGCGTGGCCGCAATGTTGCTGGCGCCAGAAGTTGAAGAAGTTGGGCGATGTTGCAACCGCAACACGGTGATGGGATCCACCGGCCCAACCCCGCTTCCGCGGCGGCTGGATCGGCCGGGCGGGTGATCAGGCCGTCGCGGAGGTCGCGTTCGATCAGGGCGGGGTCGCGGAGTTCCGGGGGGCCCGAGGCCGCCGCCGCCGGGCAGCTCGAGGACGAGGCGGTCGCCGGCGGGGATGAGTTGGTAGCCCTTGGTGCGGAGGATGGCGCCGCTCTTGAGACGGACGACGCCGGGGGCGCCGTCACCGCCGCCGTCGCGGCCGCGCGGCGGGTGGGCGACGCGGTCGAACACGGCGTTGCAGGCGAACTCCGCGTCGCCCTTGCCGCCGATCTCCATGACCTGGCCGAAGCCGCCGCGGGTGCGGCCGGGGCCGGCGCTGTCGGGGCGGAGCTCCTTGCGCCAGAACACGACGGGGGCGACGTTTTCCGTGGCTTCGACCGGCATCGTGCGCACGCCGGAGGGAAAGGCGGTCGCGTCGAGACCGTCCTGGCCGGGTCGGGCACCGGTGCCGCCGGAGTTGAAGGTGATTACCTCGAAGTCGGCCAGCGGCGAATTCTGGCCGGAGACATTGGGGCCGCCGCGGAGCGGAGGGTTCCATAGGCTGGAGGAGCCCTCGGCGGTGACCCGGTCGGGGACCGCGCCGTGCAGGCAGCCCATCATCAGATCCGGGAGGAGCTGGCCGATGACGTGGCGCACGGAGACCGGGCTGGGGCGCGGGGCGTTGAGGATGCAGCCCTCGGGGATGCGGAAGCGGAAGGGTTCGAGGCTCGCCGTGTTGTTGGGGATGTCCGGCGCGACGACGCACTTGATGCCGAAGCTGGCATAGGCGCGGGTGTAGGCGGGCGGGACGTTGATGCCGCGGCCGGACAGGCCCGACGTGTTTTCGAAATTGACCTCGATGCCATCGGCTTGGATGGACATCGCAGCACAGAGGCGGACCGGGGCTTCGTAGCCGTCGGACCAGATTTCCGCGGTGAAGTGGCCCGGCGGCAGCTTAGCGATCTCGGCCAGGGTGGCGCGGCGGGAACTCGTAAAAATGTGGTCCGCGATTGTGTCGATTCCGTCGAGGTGAAACTCGTCCAGCATGGCGACGAGGCGGCGGGCGCCGGCGTCGTTGCAGGCGCAGAGCGAGTAGACGTCGCCCTCGAGCTCGACCGGCAGGCGGGTGCCGGCGCGGAGGATGTCGAAAAACGTGTCGTTGCGTCGGCCGGCCTCGAAGCACTTCACGATCGGGATGTAGAGGCCTTCCTCGAACACGGAGCGGCCTTCCGGGCCCATGCCGAGGCCGCCGACGTCGATGACGTGGGCGGTGTTGGCGAACAGGGCGACGAGCCTCCCGCGATGGAAGGCGGGGGTGACGACGGTCAGGTCATGGAGGTGGCCGGTGCCGAGCCAGGGGTCGTTGGTGATCAGGTGGTCGCCGGGTTCGAGCGTCTCGGCCGGGAACTTGCGCAGGAAGTGGCCGACGCTTTCCATCATGGAGTTGACGTGGCCGGGCGTGCCGGTGACGGCCTGGGCGAGCATGCGGCCTTGGAGGTCGAAGATGCCCGCCGAGAGGTCGCCGGCTTCGCGCACGGTGGTGCTGAAGGCGGTGCGGATCATGGTCTGCGCCTGCTCCTCGACCACGGCGATGAGGCGGTTCCACATCACCTGGCGCTGGATGTCTTCCAATGCGCTCATGCCCCGGTCCTCTTCAGATGCAGGTAGCCACGTTCGTCCGCGGTGGCGGTCCAGCCGGGGGAGACGAGGGTGCTGGTCTCGTCCTCGGCAATGATGGCGGGCCCGGCGATGGCGGCGCCGGGCTGGAGGGTCCAGCGGTCGCGGACGGTCCAGTTTGTCTCTTCACCGGTCGCGGTGTCGCGGACGCATTGGGCGCGGGCCTCCCCCTCACCCCGCCCCTCTCCCGGGGGGAGAGGGAGGGAGACTCGAGCTGTGTGGTGACCGTGGCGACCGTCACGGCGTAGCTCAGGACCTCGACGTCCGAGCCGGGGACGGGGCGGTCGTAGAAGCGGGCGTATTCCCTGTCGAACGCGGCGCGGAGGGCTTCCACGTCCGGCTCCGCCAGGGGGTGGAGCGGGAGCGGGACGGGAATCTCGTGGCCCTGGCCGACATAGCGCATGAAAGCGAGCCGGGTCTCGCGGGTGGAGGCGCCGAAGCTGCCGGCGCGGACGACGCGCTCGGCCTCCGCCTTCATGTCGGCGAGCAGCGCGTTCACGGGCGCGGTCTCGAAGGTGCCGAGGCGGCCGTAAAGCGAGCGGACGACCTCGTAGCCGACCGGGGCGCGCAAGAAGCCGATGGCGCTGCCGACGCCGGCGCCGACCGGGATCACGATGCGGTCGATCCCGACCTTCTCGGCGACCCGGCAAGCGTGGACCGGGCCGCCGCCGCCGAACGCGATCAGGGCGCGACCGTCGCCGGATTTACCGCTCTCCACGGCGTGGACGCGCGCGGCGTTGCTCATGTTCTCGTCGACCATCTCGACGACGCCGAGGGCGGCCATGGGCGGGTCGAGCCCGGCGGGGTCGCCGATCGTGTGGGTGAGCGCGACCGTCGCGGCTTCCGGGTCGAGCGGGACGGTGCCGCCCGCGAAGCGCTTCGGGTCGTAGCGGCCGAGCAGGAGGTTTGCATCGGTGACGGTGGGAAGCCGGCCGCCGCGTCCGTAGCAGGCGGGCCCGGGATCGGCCCCGGCGCTCTCCGGTCCCACGGCAATGCGGCCGAGCTTGTCCAGCCCGGCGATGCTGCCCCCGCCCGCGCCGATCTCGACCATCTCGATCACCGGGATGCGGAGCGGCAGCCCGGAGCCCTTCTTGAAGCGGCCAACGCGCGCGACCTCGAACGTCCGGGCCGTCTGCGGCTGGAAGTCGTCGATCAGGCAGATCTTGGCCGTGGTGCCGCCCATGTCGAAGCTGAGCACCTGCTCCAGGCCGCATTGGCGGGCGATGTCGGCGGCAAAGATGGCGCCCCCGGCCGGGCCGCTCTCCACCAGCCGGATCGGAAACCGGCACGCGGTCTCGACCGTGGTCAGCCCTCCGCCGGACAGCATCAGGAACAGCGGCGCGCCGAGCCCCATGGCCGACAGCCCGTCCTCGAGCCGACGCAGATAGCCCTCGATCAACGGCTGGACATAGGCGTTGGCCGCCGTGGTGCTGAACCGCTCCCACTCCCGCATCTCCGGCGAGACTTCCGAGGACAGCGACACCGGAACCCCGGGCAGCGCCTCTTCGAGCAGCGCCCGCACGCGCCGTTCATGCGCGGGGTTCCGGAAGCTGTGGAGAAAGCCGACCGCAATGCTCCGGACCTCCTCGCGCTGAAGGATGCCGACGAGGTCGAGCACCGCCCCCTCGTCGAGCGGCAGCAGCACGGCCCCCTCGTTGTCGACGCGCTCCGAGACCGGCAGGCGGAGATAGCGGGGCACCAGCGGCTCCGGCAGGGTGATACCGAGATCGTACTGGTCGTAACGGCTCTCATTGCCCATGGCGAGCACGTCGCGAAAGCCATCCGTGGTGATCAGCGCGGTCCGCGCGCCCTTCTGCTCGATGATGGCGTTGGTGGCAAGCGTCGTGCCATGGAGCACGAGCGCGACATCCCCGGGCGCAAGCGCCGCCTCCCGCAGCACGGCCAGAATCCCCTCGAGCACGCCCCGCTCCGGCTCGGCCGGGGTAGTAAGCACCTTGCTGGTAACCCGGCGCCCGTCATGCTCGAGCGCAAGGTCGGTAAAGGTGCCGCCGATATCGATCGCGAGACGCGCTTGCTGCATGGCCGCGCAAGCTGCCCTGCGAAGGGGAGGGAGGCAACTGGCGCTGCGTGCCCGCCCGACCTTCCCGCCGCGATTGGGGCGGGTTCTGGCCGAGAGCGGAACTGTCGCTTGGAAGCAGGCTTTTGCGGGAAGCGGAACAAAGGCCTCGTCCGTATCATCGTGCCGGACAGGACTAAGCCAACCCTAGGTCGTCCCGAACTTCGATCCGAACAGCGGCCCAGCTTCAGGTTCGTCCTCCTCAGGGAGGAATTCCTCCTCTTCGTATCCCGGCTCCTCCCAAGGCCACTTGCGCCTGGTATGGCGCCGGAAGAATAGGAGTTCTCTGTCGACCAGAGTGACATTACGGCCCACATTGTTGTAGGAAAGTATCGGCGGCGAAATTGCACGTTCCGCCTGAAGTCGGTCGAGTTTCGCAAGAGCGGCTGATAAGACACTTAGATTTGCGTTCGGCTCATAGGCTTGAATTCGCGTAAGCATCACCCCCCTATCGAGGCCGCTAAGTAGTTCGTCATCCCGCGCTTCGAGGCAAACTCGGACAAGATGCCGGTACATCTTGAGCTTGGTACGCTCAGCGTCTTTGAAGCCACGACTGACGATCTCTACAGAATCCGAAGTACCGAACTCTCCTGACTTGTGCAGATTTGATCGCGGCAACGATTAACGACATCTCGGTCCGTTATCGCCGCAATCTCTTTCTGGTCATGGAAGATGCCTGAAATTCGGCAGATGTGCTCCGCGAAACGTTGTAGAAGCCCTACGTTTCCATTCGCGTCACCTATCATTTCTGTCCGGATCGGCTTGTCGAAGATCACGGAGAGCGTATTTTCCCCTTTGCTGATTACCTGATCGAGCTCCTCCGGTCTCCACCTCACGTCCAACTCTTCAATCCGGCCGTTGAGGTCGTTGTTATACAAAAGTAAGAGGTTCTGCTCTGCCCAGACCCCGATGATGATTACAAAAATCTTCAGGTCCCACAATGCCTTCAAATCAAAAGCAAACGCCTTTCTTTCGCTATCCGACAGATAGTGGAAATCTTCAATGATCACACGCTTTCCGACTTCCTTGAGAGCCGCAGCAAGCGAAACAAGAGAGTTGCCGGCGGCAACACTCGAGAAAGTCTTCGCTGTTCCATACTCGTAGTCGCCGTGGAGGGTGCCGCCCGCCTGAGCTTTCGTTAAAAGCGGAATACCAGCCTCACCCTTTGCCTCGGCGGAAACGCCGGCCTTCAGGTCATGCGTTGTTTTTGTCTCTACAAGGTCGCGGACACCGAGTTGGCGCCGGACTTCGGCGTAGATATCAGCGACGGTAAAGTCGGGCTTGCAGGGCACTACAACGCATTCTTCCTCGGGAAGCTGTTTTCGCCGAAGACTAGTTTTGCCCTGCTTTGAGGAACCATAAATCACGATGTGACGGTCAGTCTTCAAGAGATAGCTGAAGTGGCCGTCTAGTCCGCTGCGATCCACGTAGGTGTACGTCGGAACCGAGGTCATTATGCCGAACACGTCGTTGAGACTTGTCATGATCGTCTTGCTGTCGTGGGTTTGCAGAATCGGATATTGGTGCGAACCGTACACGACGCCAGACGGTCCGGAAAGATTTTGGGCAGACACTTCAACGCATCCGCTCGCAGCGAGCAGTCACCCAGCGTCAGAGCCTCTGTTGCTCGTATCTCCGCTCTGCTGATGTGACTTCGGCTGTCTGGACGACGGTGATTGGCGCGAGACTGCCGTACAGCCTGACAGGAGACGACGACGCGAGAACGCGTAAGATCGGACGGCTCTCGATCGAGCCGCCCGATCGGATCGAGCGCAGATTGACAGCCTGGCCGAGGCACGGACTATCGTCGCCTCGCCGAACCGGGGAGCGTGCATGACCGACACTCAAGGCGAGCCCAGGCTTGCCGACATCAAGGAGTGCTTCTTCTGCTCCCTGCTCTCGGACGTGCTCGACGGGCTCGGCCATATGCACCAGGCCATGCCGGCGCGCATCCGCCCTCTCGAGGACACCCTCGTCATGGTGGGCCGGGCCCGCACCGCCCTGTTTGCCGACGTCTACGCCCAGCCCGCGCCCGACGAGAACCCGTACGAGCTCGAAATCGCCCTGATCGACAGTCTCAGGCCCGGCGAAATCCCGGTGTTTGCCTGCGGCACCTCCGGCCGCATCGCGCCCTGGGGCGGATTGCTCACGACGGCCTCGCAGGCGCGGCATGCTGCCGGAGCGTTGATGGACGGCATGGTGCGCGACGTCAGGCAGATCCGGGAATTGCGCTTCCCCGTGTTCCATGGCGGCATCGGGCCGCTCGACAGCAAGGGCCGCGGCCGGATCGTGGCCTTGGACGTGCCGGTGGAATGCGCCGGCGTGCGGGTCTGTCCCGGCGATCTCGTGTTCGGCGATGCGGATGGCTGCGTCGTCATCCCGCGCGCGATCGAGCGCGACGTCATGCGGGCCGCGGAGCGCAAGCTCTCGGGGGAGAACAAAACGCTGGCGGCGTTGCGGGCCGGCCGTTCCCTAGGCGACGTCTACGCGGAGTTCGGCATCCTGTGATCACCCAGCTGCAGCACAACACCGCAACCCCACTCACCCCAAAACGCCCCCCCCCTTGCCAGACCCGCCCCATAATGTTCCCCTTCCGTTCGTGCTCCCGCCCGCCGCCCTCGACATCGCCGACCGCCTCATCACCGCCCTGATGACCCTCGTCCGCGCCGTCGCCCCGGTCGCCCTGGCCCGCGGCACCCCCACGTTCGACGAATTCGCCGCCCACACCCTCTTTCTCCGCCTCAGCGGCCTGATCACCCGCCTCATCCGCATCAGCAACTTCGGCGTGCCCGCCCGGGCCGCACCCGCACCCACCGAACCCTCCGCGCCCGGCGCCCCACCCCTCCCGCCCGCGCCACGCGACGCCGCCATGCGCCTCCCGAGCCGCCCCGGCTGGCTGCTCGACGCCCTGCCCGAAATCGCCCCGGCCGTCGCCGCCGACCTCCGCGCCCTCCTCGACGACCCGGCCATCGCCACCCTGCTCGGCGCCGCCCCCACCCTGCACCGCTCCCTCCGCCCCCTCCTGCGCGGCCTCGGCCTCGCCGCCGCCCCGCCCAACCCGCCGTCCCAACCCACCCCGCCCAGCACCCCGCCACCCGAACGGGAGTCCCACGCTCCGCCCCTCAACACGCTGCCGCGGCCCGCAGAGCCGGACACGCCCAGCCTCCGCCGCCCCGCCGAAAATCCTCCGCCCGGAATCGGAGTCTTCTTGCGTCCAAATCGTTACGTAACCGCAACGAAATGACGCCCATTCGAAGGGAAGCCTGATCTTCGCACTCGCGACTTGTGGCCCCGCATGGAACGCGCTGGCATGGTCGCCCCGCATCCTGGGAGGAAAAAACATGGCCAAGCCGATTTTGCTCGTAACCCGGCGGCTGCCGCCGGCGATCGAGGACCGGGCCGTGCGAGACTACGACGCGCGGCTCAGCCTGGACGATGCGCCGGTGACCGGGGCGGAGATCGTGGCGCGCGCCGAGGGCGCCGCGGCCGTGCTGTGCAGCCCGGCGGAGCGGCTCGACGCCGCAACCATCGCCAAACTGCCCGACAGCGTGAAGGTGATCGGGACCTTCAGCGTGGGGTTCGACCACATCGACATGGCCGCTGCCCGGGCGCGAGGAATCCCGGTCGTGAACACCCCCGACGTGCTCAGCATCGCGACCGCGGAATGCGCCATGCTGCTGATCCTGATGGCGGCTCGGCGGGCCGGGGAAGGCGAGCGGCTGGTGCGCAGCGGCGGCTGGGGCGGCTGGGCGCCGACGCAGTTGATGGGCACGCTGGTCTCGGGACGGCGGCTCGGGATCTTCGGCATGGGGCGGATCGGGCGCGAGCTGGCGCGGATGGCGCGCGGGTTCGAGATGCCGGTGCATTACCGCGACCAGCAGCGCCTGCCCCCGGAGCTGGAGGAAGACGCGATCTTCCATGAGGACGACGACAGCTTTCTCTCGCATTGCGAGGTGCTGTCGCTCCATGCGCCGGGCGGGGAGTCGACCCGGCACTGGCTGAACGCGGAGCGGATCCGCAAACTGCCGCGGGGCGCGATCGTGGCCAACGCGGCCCGGGGGACGCTGATCGACGACGACGCGCTGATTGCGGCGCTGCGCAACGGCGACGTCGCGGCGGCCGGGCTCGACGTCTACAACAACGAGCCGGCGCTCGACCCGCGTTACCGCGAGCTGGAGAACGTCGTGCTGCTGCCGCATCTGGGCAGTGCCACGACGGCGACGCGGGACGCGATGGGGCATCTCGTAATGGACGGGATCGACGCGGTGCTGGCGGGGCGGGGGGCTCCGAACGTGGTGGGATAGCTCGCGCGCCCTCACGCCGCGAAGTTGCAGCAAGGGCGAGCAAACACGAGCGCGCATCGCAGACCAGAGCGGGCCGCATGAAACACAACAGTCCTGTGAGTGAGCTTGCCTGCCATAACGCGGCTTATTAATCTCCACTCTGCCGACGCGCCGAGCGCCCTATCGTGGAACCGGCCGCCATCGGCAGAGGGTCCGCACAGCGGTCGATGACCGGCGGACAATTGGAGACTTCAACATCATGAAGACGTTGATCGCAGCGGTCGCGCTGACCCTCGTTACCGGGGCGGCGATGGCGGAGGGCAACGGCGAGCCGTTCCCGAACACCATGACTTCGGGCCGCGTGGTGAACCTGCAGAAGTACCAGCCGGCGAAGGAGAGGGGTATTCAGAATCCGTATCCGTTCACCGCGCCCGGCACGCCCATGGCGATGGACCAGGTCCTGCCGACGAACGGCTCGCAGGGGCCGGTGCAGACCGCCAACTCGCTGCCGGTCGGATTCGACGATGGCCCGGCCGCGATGGCGACGCTGAACCACACGCCGCGGGCGACCCAGTACGCGCAGCCCGGCACCGTTCAGTCGCAGATCCACGGCTGAACACCATGGAGGCCGGCGGGACTGTCCCGCCGGCCTTCAGCTTTTCGGGGCTTCGGCCGGTTCCTCTTTGAACTCGAGCGGGCCTGTTTCATCCGCCGCGCGCCGCGCCGCTTCCAACCGGCGCAATTCGACGCGGCGGATCTTGCCGGAGATGGTCTTCGGCAACTCGTAAAACTCGATCCGGCGGACGCGCTTGTACGGCGCGAGGCGCTCGCGAATATGGGCGAAGATGCTGCTTGCGGTGTCCGCGCCGGGCGCATGGCCCTCGGCGAGGGCGATGAAGCGCTTTCGGCAGCGCGGTGCGGACCGGGTCGGGCGAGGGGACGACGGCGGCCTCGGCGACCGCCGGATGCTCGATCAGCACGCTTTCCAACTCGAACGGGCTGATGCGATAGCCGCTTGATTTGAACACGTCGTCGGCGCGGCCGACATAGGTGAGGCTGCCGTCCTCGTTGCGCAGCGCAACGTCGCCGGTGCGGTAGACCGGGCCGGCGAGCGGCTGAAGCGTGCCATCGTCGGCGAGATAGCCGACCATAAGCGGCAGTGGCGCCGGGTCGAGCGCGATGGCGATCTCGCCTTCCTCGGCGTCGGCGCCGTCCGGGTCGAGCAGGCGGATGCGGTAGCCCGGCGCGGGGCGGCCCATCGCGCCGGGATGGACCGGCTGGCCCGGCATGTTGCCGATCTGGAGCGTGGTCTCGGTCTGGCCGTAGCCATCGCGGATCGTGATGCCCCAGGCGCGGGCGACCTGCTCGATGACCTCGGGGTTGAGCGGCTCGCCAGCGGAGACGGCTTCGCGCAGATGCACGGGGAGCGCGCGCAGGTCCTCCTGGACCAGCATGCGCCAGACGGTGGGGGGCGCGCAGAAAGTGGTGACGCGGGCCTCGTCGAGGATGCGCAGGATGGCTCTTGCATCGAAGCGAGGATGGTTGAGGGCGAGGATGGTGGCGCCGGCGTTCCACGGCGCGAACAGGCTGGACCAGGCGTGCTTGGCCCAACCCGGCGAGGAGATGTTGAGGTGCACGTCGCCTTGCTGCAGACCGATCCAGTACATGGTGGAGAGATGGCCGACCGGGTAGCTGGCGTGGCTGTGCAGGACGAGCTTCGGCTTGGCGGTGGTGCCGGAGGTGAAATAGAGCAGGAGCGGGTCGGTGGCCTCGGTAGGGCCGTCGGGCGTGAAGCGGCGGGCGCGGCGTCGCTCTCGGCGTAGTCGTGCCAGCCGGGCGCGCTGCCGCCGACGGCGATGCGGGTCTGGCCGCCTGGAAGGTCGGCGAAGCGCAGCGCAAGCTCGGCGGCGGCAACGATATGGCGGACCCGGCCGCGGGCGAGGCGGTCGCGCAGGTCGTCGGGCGTGAGCATGGTCGTGGCGGGGATGACGACCGCGCCGAGCTTGGCGGCGGCGAGCATCACCTCCCAGAGCGGCTGGACGTTGCCGAGCAGCACCAGGATGCGGTCGCCGCGACGAGTGCCGAGGGCTGCGCAACCAGTTGGCGACCTGGTCGGAGCGGGCGGAGAGCGCGGCGAAGGAGATCGAAGTTTCGGTCCTGCGGGCCGAGGATGCGGAGCGCGGGCTGCTCGTTGCCGGCGGCGATCCGGTCGAAATGGTCGAGCGCCCAGTTGAAGCGGCCGAGGGCAGGCCAGCGGAACTCGGCGCTCGCGGCGGCGAGGTCGGTGCGGTGCCGGAGCAGGACGTCGCGGGCGCGGGCGAAGGCCTCGGCGGAGTCGGGCACGTCAGTCCTCCCATTCGATTGCTTGGGAGGAGCATGACGGATCGAGGTTGGCTGGGCCACTCTCACGGAGGCCCTCTCCCAAAGGGAGAGGGTTGTGGCGCGACTGTAGAAGTGGCGGCGGTGGGTCGTGCGGGTGGGCGACGGGGATGCCGTGGCTGCTCACGCGGTAGACCCCGGCGCGGAAGGCGTGGGCGTGGCCGGAGGCGACGTGGAAGCGGCCGTGGTGGTACGAGTGGTGCCGGGAGGCGTGCGGAGCCGGGTCGTCCTCGGCCTCGGCGACTTCTTCCGGCTCGGTGGCGGCGACGGCCGTCTCGACGCGCTCGGCTTCCGGGCGGAGGTCGGCGGGGGCCGGGTTGAGCACGGGGGCGGGCGCGGTCGTGTTGTTCGCGACCATGGTGCCGTGGTCGGGGCGGTCATAGATGAAGCCGTAGGTCGGGTAGACGCTGCCGTAACTCTCGCCCTCGCCGAGCGCGACGCGGACGGCGGTCCAGTCGTTGGCGGGGGAGACGTCGACCACTTCGACGTCGCGGGTGATGCGGCCGGGGCCGCCCCAATTGGCCTGGTCGATCTGGATGCGGCGGGCGTCGAGCACATTGGTCACGACGGCGACGTGACCCATGCGCATGCGGCCGGTGCTGCGGAAGTTCAGGACGCTGCCCACTTCCGGCTTGGCGCCGCGCTGGTAGATGCCTTCGGCCTGGTCCCACCAGGTGTTGGCGTTGCCGGACAGCTCGATCCCGGTGTTCTCGCGCGCGAACGGGACGCATTGGAGCCCGCCGCCCCAGTGGCGGCGGAAATGGAACACATAGCGGGCATGGCCGTTATAGGTGCGGGCGGCGGTGGCTCCGTGGTGGCCGTGGCTGCTGGAGTGGGTGCGGGCCTCGGCGGTGCCGAGGGTTGCGGTTGCGCCGAGCGCCAGAGCTGCCCCGACCATCACGAGCTGCCTATCGAACCAACGTGCCGTCATCCGCTGTCCCTCCTGTCACCGCGACGTGAGGGAAGGCGTATGTTCGGGCGCGCTGGGCTGGCAACCCGAGAACGACGGTTTCCTCTGCTCACGAAGTGTTTCGCTAAAACACCCCTGTGGATAACCGCCGCGCTTGGGAGCTATGTCCTATTCACACGCCAGTGATAAACACATCGAAACTAATAAAATTTAGCGGTGTGCCCGATTAGCGCAACATGTGACGACATGGACACAGCGATTCGCGGCGGCCGGGCTATTTGCAGGTGACCACCATGATCTCCACGAGGTGGCGCGGGTCGGCCATGTTGGCCTGCACGCAGGCGCGGGCGGGGGCGCCGGCCTCCGGCAGCCACTCGCTCCACACGGCGTTCATAGCGTCACGGTCGCGAATGTCCTTAAGCCAGATCTGGGCCTGGAGCAGGCGGGTCTTGTCGGTGCCGTGGGTCTCCAGGATGGCATCGATGCTGTCCAGCACCTCGCGGGTCTGGCCCGTGATGTCCTTGCTGAGGTCATGGGCGGTACAGCCCTGGACGAACACGAAGCCATGATACTCGACGGCTTTGGCGAGGATCTTGTTCGGCTCGGTGCGGATGATGCGGGTCATCGGCGTCTCCTTTGTTGCCGAGCAGGTGATACGCGGCCCGGCCGGGGCGGGCAACGCGGCTCAGGGACGGAGCGTCGAGGTGCCGGCGCCGCGCTCTGCCGGGCTGAACACGGGGCCGACGCCCGGGGTGGGCTGGGCGTTCTGGTCGCCGGAGGCGCGCAGGCAGTCGGTGAGCATCTGGTCGACCTGGTATTGGGCGCCGATGCCACGGCTGACCAGGCCGGAATCGTAGCTGGCGGAGAAGGCGGTAGTCGCGGTCGTCGCGGCGGGTGAGGTCGGCGCGGTTCTGGGCGCTGTACTCGCGGTCGACCTGCTGACGGCAGTCGGCGCGGACCTTGGCGTCGGCGGTGGTCGGCGGCGGCGGCGCTTGGCAGGCCGCGAGGGCGGTAGCGAGCAGGGCGAGCGTGCCAGTAAGCGTGCGGTACGGATCATGCGGAGGCTCCTGTGTCGGTGAGGTAACGCGTGGGCGCTGGGCGGCAGATTCGATCGAGGCGAGTGCGGAAGGCGGCCTCGTCGAAGTCGGCCTGGCGCGGTGAGCGGCGTGGTGGCGGCGGTGCGCACCAGCGCCGGGTCCAGCGCGGCGCCGGCGCGGCCGATCCGGCACAGGCCGCCGGTCCAGGGGGCGCGGGCGAGCAGGTCGACCAGGGCGAGCAGGCGCAGGCAGAGCGACAGGCCGTAGAGGCTGGAGATCCCGGCGGTGACATCAACTGCGCCGGCCCAGCAGCAGGCGTCCTCGTCGGCCAGCGCGAGGTCGAGCGTCTCGCCGTCCGGGCCGGAGAAGCGGAACAGGCGGGGCAGGCCCCAGGCGGCGCCGGCGGCGGCCTCGCGGGCGGCGTCCCAGGCTTCGAGGAGGTCGGCGCTGCGGACGGGCGGCAGGGCGTCCGGGGCGGCGGCGACCAGGTAGATGACGGACCCGTCGCTTGCGTGGGCCACGCGGATCGGGGGTTGGGGACGCTCGCTCATTCAGAGAGGATGGGCCCGGCGACGCGATGACGCCAGATTGGAGGATGCGAGATGGACGATCCGGCCGAGCTCACGGCCACGGAGGCGGCGCGGGCGATCGCGCGCGGGGCGCTCGAGCCGGCGGCGCTGCTGGAGGCGTGCCTGGCGCGGGTGGCGGCGCGGGAGGGCGTGGTGCGGGCGATGTCGCATATCGAGCCCGACGCGGTGCGGGCGGCGAGGCCGGCGCCGGGTCCGCTGCACGGGCTGCCGATCGGGGTGAAAGACGTGCTCGATACGGCTGACATGCCGAGCGAATACGGCTCGCCGATCTGGCGCGGGCACCGGCCGCGTGCGGATGCGGCTGCGGTGGCCTGGGCGCGCGCGGCGGGGGCGGTCGTGCTCGGCAAGACGGTGACGACCGAGTTCGCGACCCGCCTTCCAGGGCCGACCACGAACCCGCACGACCCCGGCCGCACGCCGGGCGGATCGAGCAGCGGCTCGGCGGCGGGGGTGGCCGCCGGGTATTTCCCGTTCGCGTTCGGGACGCAGACGGCGGGCAGCGTGATCCGGCCGGCGGCATTCTGCGGCGTCGTCGGGTTCAAGCCGAGCTTCGGGGCGATCAGCCGGGTCGGCATGAAGGTCATGTCCGACAGCCTGGACACGGTGGGCGTGATCGCGCGCAGCGTGGCGGACTGCGCGCTGCTGACGCAGGCGGTGAGCGGGATCGAACTGGGCGACCCGGAGGCGCGGCCGGAGCGGGCGCCGCGGATCGGGGTATGCCGGACGCCGATGTGGGACCGGGCGGCGCCGGAAACGGCGGCGCTGTTCGAGACGGTGCCCGAGGCGCTGCGTCGGGCGGGCGCGGAGCGTCAGTGACTGGGCGCTGCCCGACGCGTTCGCGCCGCTGGAGGACGCGCACACGCTGGTGATGCAGGCCGAGAGCGCGCGGGCGCTGGGCTGGGAGATGACGACGGCGCGGGAGCGGCTGAGCCCGGTGCTGCGCGAGCGGATGGAATGGGGGCTGGCACAGCAAGCGGCGGCGCTCGTGGAGGCGCAGGCGGTGTTCCGACAGCTGCAAGCGGCGTTCCCGGAGGCGCTGCGGTGAGCTGGACGTCCTGCTCACGCCGTCGGCGCCGGGCGTGGCGCCGGAGGGGCTCGATTGGACCGGGGACCCGTCGTTCAACCTGCTGTGGACGGCGCTGCACGTGCCCTGCGTGACGGTGCCGGCCGGGGACCGGGCCGGGCGGGATGCCGCTCGGGGTGCAGATGGTGGGGCGGCAGGGCGCGGGACCGGGACGGCGCTGCGCTGGGCGGCATGGGTGGCGGCGGCGCTGCGTTGAGGGCTAAGCTCCGGACCGAGGAAACGATGCCTGACGGGCTCGCGTCAGACCTGCGGGCGCTGCGGCGGCATTTCCATCCCTCGTGGGCAGGAGAGAGGCCGTGAGCGAGCTCCACGGGTTGGTCGCGGTGGTGACGGGGGCGGCGCGCAACATCGGGCGCGCGATCGCGCTCGACCTGGCAACCGGCGGCGCCAAGGTGGTGGTCAACGCACGGGGCTCGACGGACGAGGCGGAGGAGACGGCGCGCCTGGTGCGCGAGGCGGGGAGCGAGGCGATCGTCCACCTCGCGGACGTGACCGACCCGGAAGCCGTCACCGGGCTGATGCGGGCGGCGGAGGACGCGTTCGGGGGCATCGACCTGCTGGTCAACAACGCGGCGGTGCGGCGGGAGACGAAGCTCGAGGCGCTGGCGCTCGAGGAGTGGCGCGAGGTGCTGGGGATCATCCTCGACGGCGCGTTCCTGTGCGCGAAGGCGGCGCTGCCGGCGCTGCGGCGCTCGCTTGGGGCGGCCATCGTCAACCTCGGCGGGCTGTCGGCACATACCGGGTCGAACGGACGGGCGCATGTGATCACGGCAAAGGCGGGGCTGATCGGTCTGACGCGGGCGCTGGCGACCGAGCTGGCCCCGGACGGCGTGACGGTGAATTGCGTCGTCCCCGGCCTGATCGACACCGTGCGCGCGGCGTCGTCCACCAGCGGCGGGCAGCCGGCGCTGCATGGAACGCATCGGACCTTGGTGGGGCGGCGCGGGCACCCGGAGGAGGTGGCGGCGGCGGTTCGTTACCTATGCGGGCCGGGCGCGCGATACGTGACCGGGCAGACGCTGCACGTGAACGGGGGCGCGTTCTTGCCGTAAACCCTGGAAGCCTCCGTCACCCCCGGGCCTAACCCGGGGGTCCGTGCCGAGGCTGGCGGGGATCGCCGCGTCGAGCCCGGCGATGACAAAGGGAGGGGGCGATCGGCACCGGCGGTGCTCTGCCGCGCGCCGGTGTGCGGCGGTCAGGCGGGGCGCGGTGCGGGGAGGTGTGCCGGGAGCGGGGCCGGGGTGGGGTGGAACAGGGCGGTGTCGAGCGAGGAGCGCTCGCCGATGAGGTCGCGGTTGCGCGTGAGCCAGTGGTCGGCGGCGCCGATGCCGGCCGCGTGCTCGGCGGCGAGAAACGACCAGGTGGGGTGGAGCGCGCCGAAAAGGTCGACGTCGTCCTCCGGGCCGATCATGTGCAGCCGGGCGTCGCGCAGCCGGGCGATGATGGGGCGGCAGGCTGCGGACCCCGGCGAGGTTGGCTTGCGCCTGGTGGAGGTCGCGCAGCTCGACCCGGAGCGCGGTGCCGAAGGTCAGCTCAGTCAGACGGTCCTTCACCGCGGCCGGGCCGTGCGGGAGGAGGTGCCGCTCGACCGGGACGGTGCGGACGATGATCACGTCGGACGGCGCGCCGCTCTCGATCAGAGGCCGGACCGGCGGATTGCTGCTGTAGGCGCCGTCCCAGTAGAGCTCGCCGTCGATCTCGACCGCGGGGAAGAGCTGCGGGAGGCAGGCGGAGGCGAGCAGGGCGTCGACGGTGACCTCGCCGCGGCGGAACAGGCGGGCTTCGCCGGTGCGCACGGAGGTGGCGGCGACGACGAGTTCCGGGGCAGTCCGGGTCGCCGAACAAGGGCGGGTTGAGCAGCTCGCGCAGGATGCCGCGGAGCGGGTTGACGGTGAAATTGGGGACGGCGCCGTTGAATGCGGAGCCGGCTTGGCGGACGGCGTCGACCACGGGGCCCCAGGTGCCAGCGATGACCTGCAGCCAGTTGCTGGACGGGCCAGGGAGTGAGCCGGCGGCGATGGAGACCCGGTGCCAGAGGGTTTCGAGCTTGTTCTTCGCCTCGGCGCGGCCACCGGCGACCAGGCCTTGCACGAGCATGGCGCCGTTCATCGCGCCGGCGCTGGTGCCGCTGACGACCTGGATGTCGAGGTCGGGCTCGTCCAGGAGCCGGTCGAGAACGCCCCAGGTGAAGGCGCCAAGCGCGCCGCCCCCTTCGAGAGCGAGTGTGACGGGGTGTGAAGCGGTAGAAACTGTGTCCATTGGATCCTCCGGCCGGGCGGGCCCGGGCTGGGATTGGTCTGTCTGCGCCGAACCTGGGCTTTGTTTTGCTGCAGTGCAACATAACAAGCCGCGATCGTCACCAGCTGTGTCCGCACTGCAAGGCACGCGATTTGCAGGGCGGCCCGCCGACGATCGGAGGAGTGCCAAGGTGGACGACGCCAAAGCCGCGCTTGGGTTCAAGATCTGCGCGATGAAGAAAGAGAAGGGGTTGGTGTCGATTACTATGCTGCGCTGCGTCACGGGTTCGTGGCCAGGGGCCGATGCAACCGCCGTGGTTATGGCACGTCTGCGATGGGTCGCAGCCGCCCGGCTCGATCCCACTCTGAAGCGGGCCGCCGCTTCCCGGACGGGGGACGGACGGCGTCGGTGACGCGGGTCGAGAAAGGCAGATTGATGGACCAGGCCGGCACAGAGCTTCACCCAGAGGAGGGCGAGGCTCGCGGAGACGAGGCGGCAGGAGCCAGCTCCCGGAGCGCCGACCGGCGGAAGCGCCGCGGGCGGATGTGGGGCGGCGCAATCGCGAGCAGGACCGCCCGGCCGAGAACGAGAAGGACAAGGCCGACGACCAGGATGACGGCAAGGACGAGGAGGACGGCGGCAAAGGCGGCGACGGGAAGGGCAAGAAGAAGCCGCGCTCGCGCTGTCCGCTGATCATTCTCGCGATCGTCGTGGTGCTGGCGGCGATCGGCGGCGGGATCTGGTGGTATCTGCATCGCAACCAGATCGACACGGACGACGCCTACACGGACGGGCGCGCGGTGATGGTGGCGCCGCAGGTGGGCGGCTACGTGACGCAGCTCGCGGTCAACGACAACCAGTTCGTGCACAAGGGCGACCTGCTGGTGCAGATCGACCCGCGGCCGTACACGGCGACGCGCGACCAGGCGCGGGGGCAGCTCGAGACGGCGCAGGCGCAGCTGCAGGACGCGCGAGTGGCGCTGGACAAGGCGCGCACGACCTTCCCGGCGCAGCTCGCACAGGCGCAGGGCCAGCTCGTGCAGGCGCAGGGCGTGCTGGTCAATGCGCAGTCCGAGTACAAGCGCCAGCATGCGGTCTCGCGGGAGGCGACGACGCAGCAGAACGTCGACCAATCCACCGCCACGCTTCGCCAGGCCCAGGGCCAGGTGCAGTCGGCGCAGGCGCAGGTCGACATCGCCAAGCTGATCCCGCAGAACATCGCGCAGCAGGAAGCGCAGGTGAAGCAGCTCGAGGGCCAGGTGGCCCAGGCGCAGGCCCAACTGGACCAGGCGGAGATCAACCTCGGGTTCACGCACGTTGCGGCGCCGCAGGACGGCTGGGTGACCAGGCGCAATGTCGAGCAGGGCAATTACCTGCAGCCCGGCGCGCAGATCATGTCGCTGGTCACGCCGCAGGTGTGGGTGACGGCGAACTTCAAGGAGACGCAGCTGGCGCGGATGCGGCCGGGCCAGAAGGTCGACATCTCGGTCGACGCCTATCCGGACCTCAACCTGCACGGGCACGTGGATTCCATCCAGCTCGGCTCGGGGTCGAAGTTCAGCGCCTTCCCGGCGGAGAACGCGACCGGCAACTTCGTCAAGATCGTGCAGCGCGTGCCGGTGAAGATCGTCATCGATAGCGGGCTCGACCCGAACCGCCCGCTGCCGCTCGGGATCTCCGTGGAGCCGACGGTCTACTTCAAGTGAGCGACGTCGAAGGGCAAGAAGGAGGGCGGTCCGAAGGGCAAAGGCGGCAAGACAGGATTGGAAGCCGAGCCACAACCCGTGGCTGGTTGCCGTGGTGGTGACCATGGGCGCGTTCATGGAAATCCTGGACACGACCATCGTGAACGTGTCCTTGCCGCACATCTCGGGCAACCTCGCGGTCAGCTACGACGACGCGACCTGGGCGCTGACGTCCTACCTGCTCGCCAACGGGATCGTGCTGACGATCTCCGGCTGGCTCAGCTCCGTGTTCGGGCGCAAGCGCTATTTCCTGATCTGCATCGCCGGGTTCACGGTGTGCTCGTTCCTGTGCGGGATCGCGAGCAGCCTGCCGGAGCTGGTGGTGTTCCGCCTGATGCAGGGGTTCTTCGGGGGCGGGCTGCAGCCGAATCAGCAATCGATCATCCTGGACACGTTCGAGCCGGCGCAGCGGGGCAAGGCGTTCGGGATCACGGCGATCGCGACCATCGTGGCCCCGGTCCTGGGGCCGACCTTGGGCGGGTTCCTGACCGATAATTACGGCTGGCGCTGGGTGTTCCTGATCAACGTGCCGGTGGGGACGCTGACGTTCTTCGCGGTGCAGGCGCTGGTGGAGGATCCGCCGTGGGCGCGCGCGCGCTCGGCGGGGGTCGACTATATCGGGCTAGCGTTGATCACGCTCGGGCTCGGGTGCCTCGAAGTGGTGATGGACCGCGGCGAGGAGCTGGATTGGTTCGGCTCGCCCTTCATCGTGACGATGCTCATCCTGGCGGTGCTGGGGATCTGTGGCGCGATCGCGTGGCTGCTCTACGCGGAGAAGCCGGTGGTCGAATCTGCGGGTGCTGAAAGACCGCAACTTCGCGCTGGGCTGCCTCATGATCGGGGCGATGGCGAGCGTGCTGTACGCGAGCGCGGTGGTGATCCCGCAGTTCGCGCAGCAGCAGCTCGGCTACACGGCGACCTGGGCAGGGCTGATCCTGTCGCCGGGCGGGCTGGTGGTGATCATGCTGATCCCCATCGTGGGTCAGCTGATGAAGGTGGTGCCCGATCAAATACCTGATCGCGTTCGGGTTTTTCGTCATGGGCTGCTCGCTGATCTACTCGCACAACCTGGTCCCGAAGCTTGATTTCTGGACGCTGGCGAAGATGCGGATGTTCCAGACGGCGGGGCTCGCGTTCATGTTCGTGCCGATCAGCACGGTGGCGTTCTCGACGCTGCCGCGGACGTCGAACGCGGACGCGTCCGCGCTGTTCACCATGTTCCGGAACTACTTCGGCTCGCTATCGATCTCGGCGGCGACGGCCTTGGTGCAGGACCGGTCGCAGGTCCGGCAGGCGTATCTGACCGACCACACCAGCCCGCTCGATCCGGGTTACGTGCTGACGATGCGGCAGGTCGAGCAGTCGTTGCTGGCGCAGGGGCGGGCGGCGGCAAACACGGCGAGCTCGGCGACGAACTGGCTTTATCAGCAGCTCCACGCGCAGGCGGCGGTGCTGGCCTATAGCGACGTGTTCATGACGACGGCGATCATCTCGTTCTGCATCGTGCCGTTCTGTTTCCTGATGTCGGCGAAGACCGGAAGCGGCGGCGGGCGGGCCGGCGCATTAGGCCCGCCGGCGGACCTCACTCTTGCCGAGCCAGGACTTGCCCGAGCTTCTCGAGGAAGCGCGGCCATCCGGCCGCCGCGCCCGCGTAGGCCTGCTGCTGATCCGGCCGGAAGCCGGACTGCTCCATGCGCAGATGGGTGCCCGTGCTCGTGGGAGTGAGGGTCCAAGTGACGACGCTTTCGAGACCGTAGGCCTCCCAGGTGTAGGAAAGCGTCTTGTCCTGCTCGACGGTCAGGACCCGGCATTCGACAGCGCCCCAGTCTGCCCGGAGGGTGAAGCGATGATCGACGACGGGCTCGAAATCGTTGGCCATGAGCCATTCTCCGAGCAGGTGCGGCTCGGTGAGTGCGCGCCAGACCCTGTCTGGCGGATACGGCATCTCCCGTTCGACAACGACGGAACGCGTGTCGGCATCGGTCATTGGTCCATCCTTTTCAGCAGATCGTCGAGCCGATCGAGGCGGCCGTGCCAGAACTCGGTCATTCGGCGGGTCCAGTCGGTGAGGGGGGCAAGGCCGCCGGGTTGGGGCTGTAGTGGGTATGGCGGCCTTCGTGGCGGTCGCGCACCAATCCCGCCTGCTTCAGCACCCCAAGGTGCTTCGAGACGGCGGGTTGCGAGACCCCTGCGTGAGCCTTCAGCGCACCGACAGTCTGCTCGCCCGCTCGGCACAGCCGCTCGAAGATGGCGCGCCGGGTCGGATCGGCGAGGGTGCGGAAGAGGGTGTCGTGCAGGTCGATCATCCGGCAAAGCATAGCCTTGCAGTTGTTATGGATGACTGCTGAGCTATCGACCGTCGAGCTATGTGATCCGGGCCAGGCTGAACCGGCGACGCTGGCCAAAAATACCGCCCGGCGGGGGAACGCACAGCGCTCCGTGACGATTGAGGGAAGATGCGCTTTCTCGCCGTCCTTCCCGTTCCTCGGCATCCTCGTCGGCACGCCGCTGCTCAACCGGGTCGAGCCGACCGTGTTCGGCTTTCCGCTGATCCTGGCGTGGCTGGTGTTCTGGGTGGTGGCGACGGCCGTCATCATGGCGCTGGTCTATCGGACTGACCCGACCAATCGCCTGCCGGACGAGGGCACGCGATGAACGTCGCGCTGCTCATCATCGTGCTGTTCATCGCGACAGCGCTCGCGCTCGGCGTGGCGGCGCGGCGCGGCAAGACGATGGACCTCGAGCAGTGGACCGTGGGCGGGCGCGGGTTCGGCGCGATCTTCGTGTTCCTGCTGATGGCGGGCGAGATCTACACCACGTTCACCTTCCTGGGCGGCAGCGGCTACGCCTACGGGCATGGCGGGCCCGCGCTCTACATCCTGGCCTACGGCTGCCTCGCCTACATCCTGTCCTACTGGCTGCTGCCGCCGATCTGGCGGTATGCGAAGGCGGAGCGGCTGTTGTCGCAAAGCGACTTCTTCGCCCGCAAATACGGCAGCCCGGCGCTCGGCTTGCTGGTCGCCGTCGTCGGCGTGATCGCGCTGGTGCCGTATCTCGTGCTGCAGCTGCGCGGGCTCGGGATCATCATGTCCACCGCGTCGGGCGGGAGCATCTCGTCGACGCTGGCGGTCTGGATCGGGGCGGCCGTCATCACCGCCTACGTCACGCTGTCGGGCATCCACGGCTCGGCCTGGACCGCGGTGCTGAAGGACGTGATGATCCTCGCAGTGGTCTTGTTCCTCGGGATCTACCTGCCGCTCCATCTCTACGGCAGCTATGGCGCGATGTTCGCGGCCATCGAGGCGGCCAAGCCCGGCTTCCTCACGCTGCGGGCGCATGGCGAGAGCCCGGTCTGGTTCGATTCGACGGTGCTGCTGACGGCGCTCGGCTTCTACATGTGGCCGCACACGTTCGGCTCGCTTTACACCGCGAAGGATGCGCGCGTGTTCCGCAAGAACGCGGTGGTGCTGCCGATCTACCAGCTCGTGCTGCTGTTCGTGTTCTTCGTCGGCTTCGCGGCGGTGCTGAAGGTGCCGGGGCTGACCGGGCCGGCGATCGACCTCTCCCTGTTCCGGCTCTCGGACCAGAACTTCGATCCGTGGTTCGTGGGCGTGATCGGGGGCGCGGGGGTGCTGACGGCGCTGGTGCCGGGCTCGATGATCGTGATGACCGCGGCGACGCTGCTGGGCAACACGCTGTATCGCGCGATCAACCCGATCGGCGAGCGAGGCGAGGATCGGGTTCGTGGTCAAGCTGATGGTGCCGGTCGTGGCGGTGCTGGCGGTGCTGTTCACGCTGAACGGCGGGAACACGATCGTGGCGCTGCTGCTGATGGGCTACAGCTTCGTCACCCAGCTGTTCCCGTCGCTGCTGGCGAGCCTGCTCGCCGCGGAACCGGATGACGGCCGCCGGGCGCGTTCGCCGGGATCGTCGCCGGGGTGATCACGGTGGCGGCGACGGTGCTGACGCATGCGAGCACGGCCACGCTGTTGCCGTTCCTGCCGGGGCCGTTGCAGGACCTCAACATCGGCATCGCCGCGCTCGTGATCAATCTCGTGGTGACGGCGGTGGTGAGCGCCGTGACCCAGCCGGCGGCGCGCGCGCTGCCGGGCTGATGGCGGACGACGAGGAAGACGAGGGTCCGCCGCCGCTCCCGGCGGCAAGTTCTACATGACCCCCGCGGGGCACGAGCAGCTGCGGCGCGAGTGGGAGGAGAAGAAGACCGAGCGCCACCGGGTCGTGGAGATCGTGGCCTGGGCGGCGAGCAACGGCGACCGCAGCGAGAACGCCGACTACAAGGAAGGCAAGCGGCGGCTGCGCGAGATCGATCGGCGGCTGCGCTTCCTGCAACGGCGGCTGGCCTATGCGGAGGTGGTCGACCCGGCGGCGCAGCGGGAGCGCGACCGGGTCTACTTCGGCGCCACCGTGACCTACGCGACGGAGGCGGACGAGCGGCGGACGGTGACGATCGTCGGCGTCGACGAGGCGGACATGGCGGAGGCAAAGGTGAGCGTGGCGTCGCCAGTGGCGCGGGCGCTGCTGCGGGCACGGGTGGGCGACGAGGTGCGGCGTGCACACGCCGTCGGGGCCGGCGGTGATCGAGGTGCTGGAGGTGCGGTACCCGGGAGCCTGACGCCCTCGCGTCGATCCCAAAACTACATGCGTTCCTTAACGCCTGCCCGGATCAGCCACCAGTTGACCGGATAGGCCGTGACGAAGCCGCAGATCATGGCAAGCTGCATGACGAACCAGTATTCCGCGCTGTCCACACCGGGGCGCAGGCCGAACAGCGCGGGCAGGGCCCAGAGATTTGCGAGCGCCATGAATCCGTACATGCCGATCTGCCAGGCCGTCAGTGACAATGTGTCTGCCTTCACCGCGGCCCAGAGCCCGTCGGCCAGGCCGAGCCCGCGCATCGGGGCGATCGAGAAATACTGGAACACGATGCCGAACGCGTAGGCGAACAGGTAGTCGAGCACCCAGACAGCGAACATCTTGTCGCCGAACAGGCTGTGGTAGCCGAACGCGACGGCGACTGCGGGGACGAGGAAGGCGAGCCACTCGGCGAAGATGTCGCCCAGCGTACAGCCGCTGCCGCAATGGAGGGCGCCGGTGGCGACCGAGACGGGGAAGGGGGCGTTCTCGTCGTGCCCGCCGCCGCGGCCATAGGCGACATAGAGGCCGAGGACCAGCACGCTGCCGAACAGAGCGGTCACCGGCCAGACCAGGTTCATGATCCACATCGGCTGCTTGTGGCGCAGGAGATCGGCCGCGATCAGCACGGCACAAAGCGCTCCGAGGGCGAGCGAGGCGACGGAGATGAACGTGAAGGATCACGGGGCCGCGCCGACGACCTCGTAGCCTTCGTCGGCGATGGCGGCGCGCACGGCGCCCGGGTCGGGATTGCCGTCGACCGTGACTCTCCCGATTGGGAGATCGACTCGGACGTCCCCGGCCCCGGGGACTGCGCGGACGGCGCGGGTGATGGCGGCGACGCAGTGATCGCAGCTCATGCCGGATACGAGGAGGTGCATCATGGCTACGGAGGTTGGGCATCCCCACCTCCGTGCCAAGAAGGGGTGGTGATGGACAGCGTTGCGCCGGTCGGGGCGGAGGAACTGGATCTCGGCATCGAGGGGATGACGTGCGCGGCCTGCGTGCGCCGGGTCGAGCGGGCGCTGGAGCGCGTGCCGGGGGTGGTCGCGGCCGAGGTGAACCTGGCGACGGAGCGGGCGCGGGTGCGGGTGGCCGGTCACCCGACCGCCGAGCTTCTGACCGAGGCCGTGCGGGGCGCGGGCTACGCGGCGCGCGTTCTCGGGCCGGAGCCGGCCGAGGCGCCGCGGGACCGGCGGGAAGGCGTTCGCGTGGCGATCGCCGCGCTGCTCTCGCTGCCGCTGCTGCTCGGCATGGTGGGGCACTTGGTCGGGCTGCGGGCGATGCTGCCGCCCGCGGTGCAGTTCGCGCTGGCGACGCCGGTGCAGTTCTGGCTGGGCTGGCGGTTCTACGTCGCGGGATGGAACGCGGTGCGCGCCGGGTCCGGGAACATGGATCTGCTCGTGGCGCTGGGCACGTCCGCGGCGTGGGGGCTGAGCACGGTGCTCTGGCTCGGCGCGGCGCCGGGCACGCGAGCCCGGGCTCTACTACGAGACCTCGGCGCTGCTGATCACCGCCGTGCTGGCCGGCAAGTGGCTGGAGCGGCGCGCGACCGGGCAGACCGCGGCGGCAATCCGGGCGCTTCAGGCGCTGCGGCCGGAGACGGCGCGGCTGCTGCAGGACGGCGTGGAGCGCGAGTGCCGCTCGGGGCGGTGCGGGTTGGCGACCTGGTCGTGGTCCGACCCGGCGAGCGCATCCCGGTTGACGGCACGGTGCTGGAGGGCGGTGGCGGCGTGGACGAGTCCATGCTCACCGGCGAGAGCCTGCCGGTCGAGAAGGTGCCGGGAACGCGGGTCGTGGGCGGCTCGGTCAACGCGGATGGGCGCCTGGTGATCGAGACGACGGCGATCGGGGCGGAGACGGTGCTCGCCCGCATCGTGCGGCTGGTCGAGAGCGCGCAGGCGTCCAAGGCGCCGATCCAGCGCCTGGTCGACCGGGTGGCTGCGGTGTTCGTGCCGGCGGTGCTCGCGGTCGCGCTCGTGACGTTCGCCGCCTGGTGGGCGATGCGGGGCGACCCGGCGGCGGCGCTGCTCCATGCGGTGGCGGTGCTCGTCATCGCTTGCCCGTGCTCGCTGGGGCTGGCGACGCCGGCGGCGATCATCGTGGGAACGGGCGCGGCGGCGCGGCACGGGATCCTGATCCGGGACGCGGAGGCGCTCGAGCGGGCGCGGGCGGTGACGATGGTTGCGTTCGACAAGACCGGGACGCTGACCGAGGGGCGGCCGGAGCTGCGCGCGCTGGTGCCGGAGGCGGGCGTGGACGCGGCGGAGCTGCTGCGGCTGGCGGCGGGGCTGCAGGCGGGGAGCGAGCATCCGCTGGCGCGGGCGGTGCGCAAGGCGGCCGCGGGCGTTGCGGTGCCGACGGCCACCGGGTTCCGGGCGCTGCCGGGGCGGGGCGTGTCGGGCGAGGTGGATGGACGGACGCTCGTGCTGGGCAGCGCGCGGCTGATGGAGGAAAGCGGGCTTGCGGGCCGAGCGGACGAGCTGGAGGCGGAGGGGCTGAGCGTGTCGTATCTCGCCGAGCTGCGGCCGGAGCGGCGAGCGTTGGGCGCTCTGGCGTTCGGCGACGCCGCGAAGCCGACGGCGCGGGCGGCCGTGGAGGCGCTGCGGCGGCGAGGGCTCGCGGTCGCGATGCTGACCGGCGATCGGGCGGGAGCAGCGCGGGCCGTCGCGGCCTCCACCGGGATCGAGGAGGTGGTCGCCGAGGTGCTTCCGGAGGGCAAGGCCGAGGCGGTCGCGGCGTGGCGGGCGCAGGGACGGGTAGTCGCCATGGTGGGCGATGGGGTCAACGACGCGCCGGCGCTGGCGGCGGCGGATGTCGGGATCGC
This sequence comes from uncultured Alphaproteobacteria bacterium, assembly GCA_963708585.1. GTDB lineage: Bacteria > Pseudomonadota > Alphaproteobacteria > Acetobacterales > Acetobacteraceae > JAVVHH01. Next base: position 242,783 of record CAVPSW010000006.1, read on the forward strand.
GATGGGGAGCGGGACGGACGTGGCGATGGGCGCGGCCGGGATCACGCTGATGCGGGGCGACCCGATGCTGGTCGCGGCGGCGCTGGACGTGGCGCGGCGGACCGGGGCGAAGATCCGGCAAGGGCTGTTCTGGGCGTTCGTCTACAACGCGCTCGGGATCCCGCTCGCCGCGGCCGGGTTGCTGAGCCCGGTGCTCGCGGGCGCGGCGATGGCGCTCAGCAGCGTCAGCGTGGTGGGCAACGCGCTGCTGCTGCGGCGCTGGCGGCCGCGGGACGGGGCGGCATAGGCTTTGCCGGTGCCTGACCAGGCGACGGCGTTCCGGCTGCGTCCGGGCCTAGCGCGCGGGCGCGGCGGGAGGGCTCGGTGCTCGAGGTGCTGCTCGCGTTCCTGCGGCTCGGCCTGACGTCGTTCGGCGGTCCGGTCGCGCATCTCGGCTATTTCCGGGCGGAGATCGTGGAGCGGCGGCGCTGGCTGGACGAGGCGTCATATGCGGACATCGTGGCGCTCTGCCAGTTCCTACCAGGCCCGGCCAGCAGCCAGGTCGCGGTCAGCCTGGGCATCCAGCGTGCCGGGCTGCTCGGCGGGCTCGCGGCTTGGTTCGCGTTCAGCATGCCGTCCGCGCTGGTCCTGATCGGGTTTGCCTATGGCGTGGGTGGGATCGGCGATCTCCGTCGCGTGGCGTGGCTGCACGGGCTGAAGATCGTGGCGGTCGCGGTGGTCGCGCAGGCGGTCTGGGCGATGGCGCGCAACCTATGCCCCGACCGCGCACGCGCGACACTGGCGGTCGGGGCCGCGCTGCTCGCGCTCGCGGTGCCATCCGCGGCCGGGCAGGTGGGCGCCATCGTCATTGGCGGGCTGATCGGATGGCGTTTGTTCGCGGCCGAGGGGAACCGCCCGGTGGGGACGCTCGGGTTCGGCTTGCCCCGCTCGCTTGCCGTCGGGTCGCTGGTGGCGTTTGCCGTCCTCCTGCTCGGTTTGCAGGCCGCGGCCGCGAACGGGCCGCACCTCCTGCAGCTGTTCAACGCCTTCTATCGGTCGGGCTCGCTGGTGTTCGGGGGCGGTCACGTCGTGCTGCCGCTGCTTGCAGCGCGCGGTCGTGCCGCCGGGATGGGTGGGCGAGGACGCGTTCCTGGCGGGCTACGGCGCCGCCCAGGCGATGCCGGGTCCGCTGTTCACCTTTGCCGCCTATTTGGGCGCGGTGATGGGGCCGGCGCCCAACGGCTGGGTCGGTGGGCTGATCTGCCTCGTGGCGATCTACCTGCCGTCTTTCCTGCTGCTGGTCGGGATCCTGCCGTTCTGGGACGGCCTGCGGCGGCGCAGTTCCGTGCAGGCCGCCTTGCGCGGCGTGAATGCGGCCGTGGTCGGAATCCTGCTCGCGGCGCTGTACGTCCCGGTCTGGACGAGCGCGATCGCCGGGCCGGCCGATTTCGGTCTGGCTTTGGCCGCGTTCCTCGCCCTCGCGCTATGGCGCGTGCCGCCATGGCTGGTCGTCGTCTCGGGCGCGGCCACGGCCGAGGCGCATTCAGCTCGCCGCCGGCTAGGGCGTTCGGCAATCTTTCCGAAGCTCCTTCCGAGACCCTCGCCGTTGTGTCAGACAGGTCTACGCCTGAGAGGGTTGTTGTGCTGGTTCCGGCTTGGCGAACCATGCGGAGGGGGGCTGTCGAGCCATGGAGTCGAGGGTTCGGCGCCGGTTTCTGCGATGAGATCTCCGCGGCGGCTCGTGTGCATTGTGCTGATCGCCTCGGGCCTTTCCGGGGCACTCACCGCCACCGTCCGGTCACAGACGCTCAGCTGTCAGCCCGAAGGGGACTCGCTGGCGGGCTGTGGACGATACAGGAGCCGAATTCATACTGGGGCCGGACCGCTCCGGCGACTACGCCACGAAGGAGGCGTGCGAGGCTGGGCTCACCTATGCCCTGGCGCAGCGTTCCGAGCGGAACTGCCTTTCTTCGACCGACTGGACCAGCCGAGTCCCGAATACCAACGCGCCCGTCTTTTACTACCATGTCCGACTGACGAGTCATTGCGCAAGGGAATGGAGCTGTCAGCTCGACACGGTGCCGGGCGGCCGGACGGCTCTGACCATTCTTCCCAGCCAAAGCCGTGTGGTCTCTCGAGTAGGCCAGGTTGGGATCAGCCCGTCGTATCGCTACACGTGCAAGTGAGGCTCGCTTCTCAAGGCATCAGCAACACAGCACCTCTCACCCGCCCCGATTACCTGCACAAACGCCCACCATGAATCAACAACTTAGCGGCCACCCATCCATAGATGCTCGCCCAACATGCCACGCTTGCCCGCACAACGCAGGTTTCCCGACACAGATAGCTGGACAACGACAAAGGCGCCAAGGCTTTGACCTGAGCCCCTGAATCTTTTCCAGGTTTGAGTAGAGTCCGCCCGAGTGGGAGGCGGATGGATGAGGAAGTCGAGGTTCACCGAAGAGCAGATCATAGGCGTGCTGCGCGAGCACGAGGCTGGGATGCAGACGGCGGATCTGTGCCGCAAGCACGGGATCAGCCCGGCGACGTTCTATCAGTGGAAGGCGAAGTTCGGCGGGCTCGAGGTGTCCGAGGCCCGTCGGCTTCGAACCTTGGAGGCGGAGAACTCGCGCCTGAAGAAACTTCTGGCCGAGGCGATGCTGGACAACGCGGTGCTGAAGGACGTGGCATAAGAAAGTGGTGAGGCCCGCAGCACGGAGGAACGCTGTGACCGCAGTGCGCGAGGCGCACGGGATGAGCGAGCGGCGGGCGTGCTCACTCCTCGGGGCAGACCGCAGCACGGTCCGCTATCGGTCGACACGGCCCGATGACGGGGCGTTGCGAGCTCGGCTGCGGAGCCTGGCCGCCGAGCGACGGAGGTTCGGCTATCGCCGCCTCGGTTTGCTGCTGGCGCGTGAGGGCCTGCAACCAAACCACAAGAAGCTGCGGCGGCTCTATCGCGAGGAGCGGCTGCAGGTGCGTCGCCGCGGCGGGCGCAAGCGGGCCATCGGCACACGGGCGCCGATGGCGACCCCCGACGGTCCGAACCAGCGCTGGTCGCTCGACTTCGCGTCGGACACGCTGGCGGACGGCCGCCGATTCCGGATGCTGTGCGTGGTCGACGACTTCAGCCGCGAGTGCCTGGCGCTGGTGGCTGATACCTCGCTGTCCGGCAACCGGGTCGCGCGCGAGCTGGACACGATCGGCGCCCGGCGCGGCCTGCCGCTGACGGTGGTAAGCGACAACGGCACCGAGTTGACCGGCACAGCCATCCTGGGCTGGTCGCAGCAGCGTGCGGTGGGCTGGCACTACATTGCACCGGGCAAACCACAGCAGAACGCGTTCGCCGAGAGCTTCATTGGCCGATTGCGGGATGAGTGCCTCAATGAGACGCTGTTCACCTCGCTCCGGCATGCCCGGACCGTGCTGGCAACTGGCAGCGCGACTACAACGAGGTGCGCCCACACTCGGCATTGAACGGGCAAGACGCCCCGCTCGATCACGCTGCCACCGTGCTCGCCTGGCTCAAGCCCGCTACGCGTCGCCTGCGGCGATGGCCTGCGGCCAGGCTTGACCCAGGCTGCGCGCGATGGCGGGACGAACCACGGCCGGGACGGAGAAACGGCGCTCGACCGAACCGAAAAAACACCGTCACGATCGGCGTGACGGCAACCGCGGACTCTATTTCTGACTGGAGGGAGGAAGGGGCTCAGGTCAGCACGCCCCACTCCTCCGGACCGAATTTCTCCTTCCACGTCTTGTAGAAGCCGGAGGCGGCCGGCTTGGCGCGGAAGGGGGCCGGGTCGACAACGTTGCGTTCAGCGGATGGGATTCCGGGACGTTGGTGCCCCATTTGAAGGTGAACTCGGCGGCGCGGGCGAAGCGCAGCGGGGTCGCGGCAGCCAGTGTGGCCGCGCCGGCGGCCAACGCATTGCGTCGGGTAAGCATGGTCTTGTCCTCCCTTGTCGTTGTCAGGCTGGCGCGGAATCGCGCTTGAACATCAGGCCGGCCTCCCGGAAGCCGCCATCGACGGTCGTGGTGGCAGCCCGCCGGCGAACAGCGCCGCGATGGAGACGCCGGTGACGGAGCCGGTCGTGATGAGCACGATGGAGGGCGGGATCGTCTCGGTCCCCGCTCCCGTGGCCGCGAGCAGGGCCAGGAGGTTGCCCTCGTCCGCTCCGCGCGCCCGCATCTTCGGGCAATACCGGCGCCACCGCGGCCATGTCCGCCGCCTTCGAGCCCGAGATGCCCGAGACGAGATACATGGCGCCGACCAGCACCTAGCTCAGGCCGCCGCGGACATGGCCGAGCAGGCTGGCGAGGAAGGCGACCATGGCGTGCACCATGCCGGTCACCACGTCGGCCACGACCAGCAATCCGGCCCGGATCTCGACGGCGACGCCGATGAGGCGGTCGACCGCGTCGAGCCACCAGATCGCCCCGGACCGTATCCCCGCCGGCTCGGGCAAGACCGAAGCATGGATCGACATCTACACCTCGCCGCCGGGCTCTCGAACGCCGTTGGGGGCGCTGGCCAACGCGATTGCCACCAAGATTAGAGCCGCTCGAAGGAGTTCGGGAGCTTGAGATCGACACCGCGGCCTGTGACCGTTGCTAATAGCGTACGAAGGAAAGCTCGCCATGGCGCGGCTGCCGCTCAACGCGCTCTGGGCGTTCGAGGCAGTTGTCCGGCTCGGCGGCATGACGACCGCCGCGGCCGAGTTGCGCGTCACGCACGGTGCGGTCAGCCGCCACGTCAAGGCGCTCGAGGAGCGCTTTGGGCTGCCCTTGCTGCGTGCCTGCCGCGCTCGGTCGCGACGACGCCGGAACGCGCCCAACTCGCCGCCGAGTTGGCGAAGGCGTTCGAGCGCATGCATGTGGCGCTGTCGCGGGTGCAGCCGGCGCCGCTGACCTGTCGTGCTCGGCGGCCGTCATGATGAATTGGCTGCTGCCGCGGCTCGAGCGGTTCAAGCGCGACCATCCCGCGGTCGAGCTCCGGCTAAACGTGAACTACGGCGAGGTGGACTTCATCCGCGACGAGATCAGCATCGCCATCCGCAACGACATGTATCAGCCGCCGCCGACCGCGATCGCGCGGCCGCTGATCCGCCAGGAGATCGGCCCCGTCTGCCACCCCGACTACGCCGAGCGACTAGCTTTGACCAAGCCGGCCGACTTGGCCCAAGCCCGCCTGCTCTCGACGGAGACCCGGCCGCAAGCCTGGGTTGAATGGGCGCAGGCCGTCGGCGCACCCGTGCTCAGGCTCGCGCCGGATGAGCGATACGAGCACTCCTACCTCGTCATCCAGGCGGCGGCGTGCGGTCTGGGCGTGGCGCTGGCACCGTATCTGCTGGTCGAGCGCGAGATCGCTGCCGGCCACCTTGTCGCCCCGTTCGGGTTCACGGCCGGGCCGCACGCGCTGGTGCTCTGGATCGCGCAGCGTCTGCGCGCCGTATCGACGTGCAGCAGTTCGCCGCATGGTTGCACGCCGAGATGTCTGCGGTCGCGATCGCAGCGAATGGGGAAAGGGGCGGCGGATAACGCATCCGGGCGTACTCTCTGCGTTTGCGTCTCTGCCTGGCCCGACCGTATGGTTGCGATCACGCTCAAATCGTACGGGCTCGCGTGGGTCGGGCTCGCGATCGAACAAGGGAGGGGCGGTCGGCATGAGGCATTTCAGCCGCTATACGCCCGTCCTCCTGACGTTCCTGTAAGCCAATGATCCGCCGTCCGATTGTATGGATCGAGGCGGCACTCAACGGCCCTTGGGGGCGTGAACGGCAGCACGGTATTCCGATCACCGTCGAGGAGATCATTGCCGACGGGATCGCGGCTGCCCAGGCCGGAGCAGCGATCGTGCATCTCCGCGCTTACGACGAGCAGACCGGGCGGCAACGCGACGACGCGTCCTTGTACGCTCGGATCATCGAGGGCATCCGGGCACGGGCGGACGTGATCGTCTACCCGACGGTCCCGCTCGCCGGCTCGGATTACGCGAGCAGCGATGGGCGGCGATATGGCCATGTCGAGGCGCTCGCCCGGCGTGGCTTGCTGGAATGGTTGGTGGTCGATCCGGGTTCGGTGGCGTTCGTCCGCTTCGGCGAGCTGGCTGGTGCATCGCCGGGTTTCACCTACGAAAACCCGCTCTCCGATCTCCGTGACGGAATGGCGCTCGCCAGGGAACACCGGCTGCATCCGAGCTTTGCGATCTACGAACCGGGCTTCACGCGCCTCGGCGCGGCCCTGGCGACGGCCATGGACACCCCGGTGCCCATCTACCGGCTGATGTTTTCCGACGAATTCGCCTGGGGATTTCCCCGCCAAACCGGCGTTCCTGGAGGCGCATTTGCAGCTCCTGGCCGAGACGGCACCGGACGCCCCGTGGATGGTGGCGGTTCTTGGCGTCGATATCCGGAAGCTGATCCGGCCGCCACCGAACGGGCGGTCACGTGCGGGTCGGGTTGGAGGACGCGCCGTGGGAACCGAGCTGAGCAACGCGAGCTGGGTCGAACAGGCGGCACGCCTGGTCCGTCAGGCCGGCGGTGAGCCTGCGACGGCGGCCGACGCGCGAGCGTCGCTCGACCGCGCCGCCGACTGAGGAGCTAACTTCTCTCGGGTCGCTTGGCGCGACCCGAACCCACCGCCGCTCGGCGTGAGCACTCGGAGCAAGTCGCCCTGGCGAAGCTCGAGGTTCACGGCGGCCGCGGGGAGGCGCCGTTCAGCTGACGTGCCGGGGTTGAGCAGGAAGGCGCCGCACACACCGTCATCGCCGCCGCGGAACCCGCGTGCCGGCCGCAACTGGCGGGCTGAAGAGAGGCTGACGGTGACGCCGTCGGCCAGGACCCGGTAGTCGCGCTCCACGCCATCGCCCCCGCGTGTGCGCCCGGTTCCGCCGGAGCCATGGCGCAGCGCATAGCGCTCGACCCGCAGGGGGAACGCGTTCTCGAGCGCTTCGACCGGCAAGTTGGCGGCGCCCGACGCGTGCACGCGCACCCCGTCGAGCCCGTCCTGGGCCGCACGCGCGCCGGCACCGCCCGCGATCGTCTCGTAGTCGACGAAGTAGCCGCCGTGCTTCGGGTCGGCACCGGCGAACACGACCAAATGGTGTGGTCCGCTGTCGGCCATCGCGCGCACCGGTCACCGCCTGCGACAGGCAGGCGACGATCAGGTCGCCCAGCACGCCGCAGGTGATCGACCGTGTGCCAACCGCCGCGGGCGGCACCGGGTCGGTCAGGGTCCCCGGCTCGGTGATGACCTCGATGGAATCGAAGTAGCCGGCATTGGACGGGACGTCGGGATCGAGCATCGACTTGGCGATCGCATAGATCGTGGCGAGGACGGCCTTGCGCGGGACGTTGCGGCTGCTGCCGGCGAGCTGCTTGTCGGTGCCGCTGAAGTCGAAGCGGAGGCGGCCGGACCGGACCGTGAGGCGAAGGCGGATGGTCGCCTCCGGGTCGCCCGCGGCGGCTTCGAGCGTCTCCGTGCTCTGGTACTCGCCCTCGGTCAGCGCGGTGATGGCCGCGCCGAACCGCTGGCCGGTGGCCTCGAGGAAGTTGGCGATGCAGGCGTCCACCGCGGCGGCGCCGTGCCGCTCGAACAGGGCGGCCACCCTGTCCGCGCCGACGCGGCAGGCTGCGAACTGGGCCTGCAGGTCGCCCCAGCGCTCGTCGGGCGTACGGCTGTTGAGGCGGATGATGTCGACGATGTCCTCGAGAAGCACGCCGGCGCGGGCGACTTGCACCATCGGCAGGCGCACGCCCTCCTGGAAGATGCTGGTGCAGAGCGTGGATTCCGAGCCGGACACCATGCCGCCGACATCGGCGTGGTGCGCGATGTTGGCGACGAAAGCGACCGGCGATGTCGCCATGGAACACCGGCGCAATGACGTTGATGTCCGGCAGGTGCGTGCCGCCGCCGCTATACGGGTCGTTCGCCAGGAACATGTCGCCCGGCGACACCCGTTCGAGCGGATATTTCGCCCGCAACGCTTCCACCGCGCCGATCATGGAGCCGAGATGCAGTGGCACCCGGTTGGCCTGGGCGATGACCCGGCCGTCGCGGTCGAAGATCGCCGACGAGCAGTCCCAGCGCTCCTTGATGTTGGGCGAGAAGGCGAGACTGATCAGCGTGGCGCCCATCTCCTCGGAGGCGAGGGTGAGGGAATGGGCAACCACCTCCGTAAGGATCGGATCGGCGGGCATCAGGATTGCTCCGTCGTCAGCACCAGGTTCCACGTGGTGTCGACCGTCGCGCGCCAGCCCGGGGGAACGACGGTGGTGGTGTCCATCTGTTCGATGATGGCGGGGCCGCCGATCACATCGCCCGTGGCCAGCCCGTCGCGCGCGTGCACCACCGTGTCGACGAAGCCCGTCGGCGCAAACCACACCGACCGGTCGCGTCGCCGGGCGGGCCGGGCTGCGGGCGCCCGTTCCGGAGGTGGTGCGGGGCGCGAGGCGCGCGCGGTCAGCCGCGCCGTCACCACCTCCACCCTCCGGTCCGGCATGGCGTAGCCGAACCGGCGCCGGTGCTCGGCGTGGAATCGGGCGTTGACCGGGTCCGGCCCCTCGCCGGGGTCGGGCAGGGGCACGCGGAGTTCCGAGCTTTGGCCGGCATAGCGCAACTCCAGGACCCGGTCGCGGCGGAGGTCGGCGGAGGCGATGCCTTCCTCCTCGGCCCAGGCCAGGGCGCGTGCGTCCAGGGCGGCAAGCGCCTGCGTGACTGCGGGCCAGCCAGACGGAGTCGAACTCGGTGAGGCAGGTCAGGCCGAAATCGGCGCGGATGTCCGCGCTCAGCAGCCCGATCGCCGACATCAGCCCGGGATGGGTCGGGACGACGACGCGGCGCATGCCCATCGCCTCGGCGACCTCTGCGGCGTGCAGCGGGCCGCCGCCGCCGAAGGCGAACAGGGCGAAGTCACGCGGATCCTCGCCCCGCTCGACCGAGATCACCCGGACGGCGCCGGTGATGCCCACGGTCGCAATCTGGAGGATTCCGGCGGCGGCTTGAAGTGCATCGAGGCCGAGCGGTTTGCCGATCTCGCTCTCGATGGCTCGCGCGGCGGCCTCTGCATCGATCGGCATGCGTCCGTTCAGCAGCGCGACCGGGTTGAGGCGCCCCAACACGACGTTGGCGTCGGTGAGGGTCGGCCGGGTGCCGCCGCGCCCGTAGCAGGCCGGACCCGGTTGGGCGCCGGCGCTCTCCGGCCCCACTTTCGGCAGCCCGCCGGGGTCGACCCAAGCCAGGCTGCCGCCGCCGGCGCCGATCGTGTGGAGGTCGAGGCTGGTCGTGCGGATCGGCAGGCCGCCCATGTCGCGCTGCGCGGCGCTGGCCGGGCGGAAGCCGCGCACGAGGCACACATCCGTGCTGGTGCCGCCGATGTCGATGGTGATGAAATCGGGGATGCCGCATGAGCGGGCGACGTTCGTGGCGCCGACGACGCCGCCGGCCGGGCCGGAGAAGAAGGTGTTGATCGGGACGCGCCGGAGGGTCTGCGGCGAGACCAGCCCGCCATTGGACTGGATCATGTAGGGCGGCCGCGCCACGCCGCGCTCGCTGACGCCGTCGCTGAAGCGCTGCAGGTAGCGGTCCATGATCGGCAGCAGCGCCGCGTTCATCGCCGTGGTGACGAAGCGCTCGTATTCGCGGAACTCGGGGTTCACGTCGCTGGAGAGGCACACGACCGCGTCGGGAAAGCGCCGGCGCAGTGCGGCGAGGGCGGCGCGCTCGTGGGCGGGGTTGCGGTAGGAGTGGAGGAAGCAGACCGCGAAGGCGCCGTATTCGGCCGGCAACGTCGCGAGCGAGGCGTCCAGCGCGGCCGGGTTGAGCGGGGTGACGACGGCGCCGGCTGCGTCCAGCCGCTCCTCGACTTCGATGCGGTGGGCGGGCGCCACGGGCGGACGGGGCTTGCCGACATCGAGGTTGTAGAGGTGCGGCCGCCGCTGGCGCGCCAGTTCGAGCACGTCGGCGAAGCCCGCGGTGGTCAGCATGGCGACGCGGCTGGTCTTGCCTTCCAGCACGGCGTTGGTGGCCAGCGTGGTGCCGAGGCCAACAAAGCCGACCCGGCTGCCCGACACACCGGCCTCGGCCAGGATCTCGTCGAGCCCGCGCAGGATGGCTTCGGCCGGGTCGGCCGGGTTGGAGGGCACCTTCCGGAACGTCGAGGTTCCCGCAGCGCGGTCCACGAGCACGACGTCGGTGAAGGTTCCGCCGGTGTCGATGCCGACCCAGCACTCTCCCGCGTCGCTCACCCAGGGTGCCGCGCCAGCTTGAGGGTGACGGCCATGTCGCGGGCGGTGTCCATCAGGTGGTCGCGCATCATGGAGCCGGCCAGCGCCGTGTCGCCGCTCGCCACCGCCTTCAGCAGCGCCCGGTGGTCGTCGAGCACCGCCTGCAGGCTGCGACGGTAGTCCGCCTTGCACTCGCTCCCCTCGTTGGCCCGGCGCAGCACCTGGCGCCGCGCCATCTGCACGGAGCGCCCGGTCTGCTCCAGCAGCCGGCGCAGGTGAGGGTTGCCGCCCGTCTCGAGCAGGATCCGGTGGAAGGCGCTGTTGAGGCGCTGCAACGCTTCGAGGTCGTCGATGTGAAGCGCGTGCTCGGCGGCCTCGATGTTCTCCGCAAGGGCGTCGAGCAGCGTCGGGCTGCGCTCGGCGGCCGCTTCCTCGGCCACCACCGCCTCCAGCGCGGCGCGGCAGCGGTAGAGGCCGAGGATTTCATCGGCGGTGAACTCGTGCACTCGGAATCCGACGGAGCTTAGCGGGTCGATCGCCCCGTCCTGCATCAGCTTGCGAAACGCCTCCCGCACCGGGGTCCGGCTGATCCCAAGTCGCTCGGCCCATTCGCCGTCCTTGAGCCGGGCCCCCGCTTGCAGGTCGCCGGCGATCAGCGCGGCCCAGATACGGTCATACGCTTGGCTGTAGAGCGGCTCGCTTAGGGCAATGGGGGCGGCTGCCCCCGTTTCGGCACCGGCAGGAAGTCTTGACACGCGCGCTAATCCGAATTCTGTATCCCGGATGCAGATAGCCGCCGCCTCTCCGGAGCGCAATCCCACCCTTCCCCTCGACGACGAGGGCGCGGACGCGCTTATTCGGTCTGAATTCCGTGCCTTGCGCGGCCCCTATCTCGACGTCGCGGCGCGCGGGCCGCTGCCGGACAGCGGGCTGCTTGCGGCACACGCGATCCTTCAGGCCCGAAACGAGGGCGCGGTGGCCAAGGATGACTGGCTTCGTCTCGCGGACACGGTCCGCCGCCGGGTGGCGGAGCTGGTGGGCGCGCGGCCGGAAGAGATCGCGTTCACCAAGAACACGTCCGACGGGCTCAACATCGTGGCGACCGGGCTGCGGCTGTGGGCAGGCGACCGGGTCGTCGTGGCGCCGGGGGCCGAGCACCCGAACAACGTCTTCCCCTGGCTTTGGCAAGCGCGCGAACGGGGCGTCGAAGTGGCGCAGGTGACGCCAGCGCCGGACGAGACGCTGGAAGAAGCGCTGATACACGCCATCGACGGGCGCACTCGGCTGGTGTCCGTGACCGCGGTGGATTTCGCCACCGGCCGCCGCACCGACCTCGCCGCGATCGGGGACGCATGCCGGGCGCACGGCGCCTTCTTCCTGGTCGATTCAGCGCAATCCTCTGGCGTGCTCGCGATCGATCTGGCGACGGTGCCGGTCGATGGCTGGGCCACGGCCACGCAGAAGGGCCTGCTCGCGCCCTATGGACTCGGCTTGCTGTACGTGCGGCAGGACTGGGTCGATCGCGTCCGTCCCGGGTCACTGGCGCGCTTCTCCGTCGACGTCGCCGAGGCGCACGAAGCGGCGGGGCCGGATAGCGGGTGGGAACTCCGGCCCGGCGCGGGACGGTACGAGGTCGGAAACTACAACTACATCGCGCTTGCGGCCCTCGGTGCGTCGCTCGACCTGCTGCTCCGCATCGGCCCGGCAGCGGTGGAGCGCCGGGCGCTGGCCGCCGCCGACCGGCTGCGCGGCTTTCTCGAGCAGCGCGGGATCCCCGTGCTGCCGGTCGCCGGTCCGCACCGGTCGCACATCCTGGCCATCGCCGAGCAGCAAGGTGGCGGACACGACCGGAGCGAGGTGGACTGGATCAACGACCTCAGTGCCGCGATGAAGCGCGACCAAATCGTGCATTCCGTGCGCCGCGGCGCGCTCCGGCTGTCGACCCACGTGCACGTCCTGCCGGAGGTCGTCGATCGCGTTGCCGCCAGCCTCACGGCATGGCAGGAGGCACGGCATTGAGCGGCCAGGCGGTCGCTGGCGTGGCGACGGTGCCGCGGCGGCGGACGTTGATCTACCTCCTGCTCTTCCTCATGTCGGCGATCAATTACGGCGACCGCGCCGCGCTCTCGATCGGCGGCCCGGCCGTCGCGAAGGAGTTCGGGCTGACCCCGGTTCAGCTCGGCTACGTGCTCTCTTCCTTCCTTTGGACCTACTTCCTGTTCAACCTGCCGGCCGGCATCATCTCCGACCGGTTCGGGACCCGTCGCGCGGCCGGGCTCGCGGTCGCGCTATGGTCGGCGGCGACCGCGCTCACCGGGGCGACGTTCGGCCTCGCGTGGCTGATCGGCACGCGCATGGTGATGGGCGTGGGCGAGGCGTTCGGTTTCCCGGTCGGCAACAGCGCGATCCGCGAATGGGCGCCGACCGCCGAACGGGGCTTCGCGACGGCGCTGTTCTCCTCGGGCCAGGCCTTCGGCACCGCCCTCACCTCGATCGGCGCCGCGTGGCTGATCACTGTCGCGGGCTGGCGGGCTGCGTTCGTGTTGTTGGGAATCCTGGGATTTATTTGGGTCGCGCTCTGGCTCGTCTTTTACCACGCGCCGGACCGCGCCTGGTGGCTGAGCCCGACGGAGCGCGACACCGTGCTGGACGGCCGCGAATTCGCTTCCGGCGCGCCCGCGATGACGTTGCGCGAGTTGCTGCGCTGGGTCACCACCTGGGGGCTGATCGGCGTGCAGGTCTGCGCCAACTTCACCAACTTCCTGCTGCTCACCTGGCTTCCCGGCTACCTCGTCATGAGCCGGGACATCGACGTCCTGCACAGCGGGTTCTACACGGCCCTCTGCTACATCGTCGCCTGCGGGCTCACGATCCTGATCGGCGCGATTGCGGACCGGGTGATCGATGCCGACGCCGCCCGCAGCGGCAGGCGCCGCATTCTCGTTGCAGTCCTGCTGGTTGCGAGCAGCGTGATGGCACTCTCTCCCTTGACCGACTCGCGCTGGGTCATGCTGGCGCTCACGACCGTTTCGCTCGCGTCGATCCAGAGCGCGCTGGCGATGAATTACGCGCTCACCAGCGACTTGCTGCGCTCGGGCCGGGGCGTGGGCACGCTGACCGGGCTCCTGCTCACATTCAGCAACGGGTTTGGCATCCTGGCTCCGGTCATCACGGGGTACGTGGTCCAGGCGACCGGCCGGTTCGACGCCGCGTTCGAGCTCGCCGCCGCGCTGGTTCTGATCGGCGCCACGCTGGTGATGACGGCGACGCGACGGCCGATCGGATAGATTGCGCCCGCGAACGGTTATCGGCTCTTGACGTGGCGGTTAGCGCTGGGGACGTTCGGCCATTGTCCAACAGGGAAGCCACGATGCGACGTCTTGCTCCGTTGACCACGGCCCTTGTCGCCCTCCTAGGCTTTGCGGCCCCTTCGGAGGCCCAGAAGACGCTCTACGTCGCCGGGTACGGCGGATCGTTCGAGCAAACGATGCGCAAGGACGTCATCCCCGACTTCGAGAAGGCGCACGGGGTCAAGGTCGAGTACGTTGCCGGGAACTCGACCGATACGCTGGCCAAGCTGCAGGCGCAGAAGGGCAACCAGCAGATCGATGTGGCCATCCTGGACGACGGACCGATGTATCAGGCGATCGACCTGGGGTTCTGCGGGCGGATCCAGGGACTGCCGACCGACGAGCTGTATGATGCCGCTCGCTTTAGGGATGACAGGGCGGTCGCGATCGGACTCGTCGCGACCGGGCTGATGTACAACACGAAGTATTTCGCGGACAAGCACTGGCCTGCGCCGACCTCGTGGAACGATTTGAAGAACCCGAAATACAAGGACCTGATCGTCATCCCGCCGATCAACAACACCTACGGGCTCGAGACCTTGCTGATGTTCGCCAAGATGAACGGCGGCGGTGAAACGAACATCGAGCCCGGCTTCAAGGTGATGAAGGACGAGGTGAACCGGAACGTCCTGGCCTATGAGCCGTCGCCTGGCAAGATGACCGAGCTGTTCGAGTCGGGCCAGGCCGCGCTCGCGGTGTGGGGCTCCGGACGGGTGCAGTCGTTCGCCAACACCAACTTCCCCGTTGATTTCGTGTATCCGAAGGAGGGCGCGGTGACGCTGCTCGCTTCGGCGTGCCCGGTCGAGAAGCCAGGCGCATCCTCCGTCGCGTCCGACTTCATCAAAGTCATGCTGGAGCCGAAGCTGCAGCTGATCCTGCTGAAGGAATACGGCTACGGCCCGGTCAACAAATCGGTGCAGATCCCGCCGGACCTCAAGACCATGGCCCCGATCGGCGCGCGCGCGGCGGCGCTCTACACGCCCGATTGGACCGTGATCAACGCGCACCGGGACGAGTGGACCAAGCGGTGGAACCGCGAGATCGAGCGCTGACCGCAGCAGGGTTCCTCGAGCTCGAGCGCGTCGGCAAGCGTTACGGCGAGCACGTCGCGGTCGAGGGCCTCGACCTCGCGGTGGCGGAGGGCGAGTTCGTGTCGCTGCTCGGGCCGTCGGGCTGCGGCAAGACCACGACGCTGCAGATGATCGCCGGCTTCGTCGAGCTCTCGCAGGGGGCGATCCGACTCGAAGGGCGCGACCTGCTGCAGGTGACCCCGTCCAAACGGGGGCTGGGGATCGTGTTCCAGAGTTACGCGCTGTTCCCGCATATGACCGCGGCGGAGAACGTCGCGTTCGGGCTCGAGATGCGGGGCGTCCGCCGGGCCGAGCGGACGGCGCGCGTCCGGCAGTTGCTGGACCTGGTCGGGCTCGAAGGGCTGGCGGACCGGCATCCGCGGCGGATGTCGGGCGGCCAGCAGCAGCGGGTGGCGCTGGCGCGGGCGCTGGCGATCCGCCCGCGCGTGCTGCTGCTCGACGAGCCGCTTTCCAATTTGGACGCCAAGCTGCGCGAGGAGATGCAGATCGAACTGCGGCAGATCCAGCGCACGCTCCGGACCACCACCGTGTTAGTGACGCACGATCAGGCGGAGGCGATGGCGCTTTCGGACCGGATCGTGGTGATGAACCGCGGCCGGGTCGAGCAGATCGGGTCGCCGGAAGAGGTGTATGAGCGGCCGGCTTCATCGTTCGTTGCGCACTTCCTGGGCAAGACGAACGAGTTCGCGGCCGAGCGCGGGCCGGCCGGCTTGCGGGCGGGCACCTGCGCATTTCCCGCTCCGCCTGGTCCGAGCGGGCCGGTGACGATCGCGGTGCGGCCCGAGAAGATGGTGTTCGCGGGACCGGAGGCGCCGGGCCTGGCGGGACGGGTGAGGACCCGGATCTTCCAGGGCAACCACTTCCTCTTCCAGTGCGAAACGGAGTGTGGCCCGGCGCTGGTCATCACCCAGAACAGCGGGCTGGCGCAGCCGGCAGAGGGCGAGGCGGTGCGGCTGTCGTGGCAGGCCGAGCACATGACCGTGCGCCCGCGTGCGGCCCCATGAGCGGCCGCGTGCCGTGGGCGCTGCTCGCGCCGGCGCTGCTGCTGTTCGCCGCTGTGCTGGCGGTCCCGTTGGGGATGACGGTGCTGCTCTCGTTCCACGATTGGGGGCAGTACAAGGGCATCGTGCCGGTGCTAGTCCTCAAGAATTGGCGCGAGGTCTGGTCGGATCCCTACTACTTCGAGATGTTCGCCCGCACGTTCCGGATCGCGATCCTCGCGACGCTGATCAGCGCGGTGTTCGGGGCGCCGGAGGCGTATATCCTGAACCGCATGCGCTCGCCCTGGCGCGGGCTGTTCCTGCTGGTCATCTTCGGCCCGCTGTTGATCTCGGTGGTCGCGCGGACCCTGGGCTGGGCGCTGCTGTTCGGCGGGCGGAGCGGGGTGGTGAACCAGGCGCTGCTCGCGACCGGGCTGATCTCGGCGCCGCATCCCGTTCATGTTCACCGAGACGGGCGTGGTGGTCGCGCTGGCGCACGTGCTGATGCCGTTCATGGTGCTCTCGGTCTGGACGGCGCTCCAGGTTATCGACCCGGCGGTGGAGAACGCGGCGCTGTCGCTCGGCGCCGGGCCTCTGACGGTGATGCGCCGCGTGGTCCTGCCGCAGGCCATGCCGGGCATCCTCTCGGGGGCGATCATCGTGTTCTCGCTGGCGGCGAGCGCGTTTGCGACGCCGGCGATCATCGGCGGCCGCCGGCTGAAGGTTGCCTCGACCCTGGCCTACGACGAGTTCCTCAACACGCTGAACTGGCCGCTCGGGGCGGCGGTGGCGGTCCTGCTTCTGGTCCTGCTGGCCGCGATCGTGGTGGGCAGCAACGCGCTGGTGGAACGGCGCTATGCGGAGGCGTTCCGGTGAGGCGCAACGGCCCGATCGCACTTAGCTTCCACGCGCTGTTCGTCGTGTTCATGCTGGCGCCGATCGTGGCGGTCGTGCTGGTGGCGTTCACGCCGGAGGGATACCTCTCGCTGCCGACGCACGGGTTTTCGCTGCGATGGTTCAGGGCGATCGCGGCAGTATCCGGAGTTCATCTCCGCGTTCACGACGAGCATCTGGCTCGGTGCGATCTCGTCGATCTTCGCCCTCCTGTTTGCGGTCCCGGCGGCACTCGCGATCGCGCGCCATCGGTTCCCGGGCCGCGACGGGTTGGCCGCCCTGTTCCTCTCGCCGCTGATGATCCCGCACGTCGTGCTCGGGATCGCATTCCTGCGGTTCTTCACGCAGACCGGGTGGAGCGGGACCTTTCCGGCGCTGGTCATCGCGCACGTGATCCTGGTGTTCCCGTTCGCGCTGCGGCTGACGCTGGCTTCCGCGTCCGGCGCGGACCGGTCGATCGAGCACGCGGCCGAGTTCACTCGGGGCCGATCGGCTGGACACTGTTCCGGCGGGTAATGCTGCCGCTGCTCCTGCCGGGAATCGTGAGCGGCTGGACGCTCGCGTTCATGCAGTCCTTCGACGAGGTGACCATGACGGTGTTCATTGCCGCGCCGGGGACCGAGACCCTGCCCGTGCGTATGTTCCTCTACATCCAGGACAACATCGACCCGCTGGTCACCTCCGTGTCCGCTTGCGTCATCGCCGTGACGATGGGGGCGCTGGTGCTGCTGGACCGGCTGTACGGGCTCGAGCGGGCGCTGACCGGGCACCGGGCGGGATAGGACGATGCGCGACGAGTACGAGGTGGCGGTGGTGGGCGGCGGGCTGCTCGGATCGGCGATCGCCTGGGGTTTAGGCCGGTTGGGCCGGCGTGTGTGCGTGCTGGACGAGGGCGACGTGAGCAAGCGGGCGTCGCGCGCCAACTTCGCCCTGGTCTGGGTCCAGAGCAAAGGACTTGGCATGCCGGCCTATACCGGCTGGACGCTGCTCGCCTCCGAGACGTGGTCCCGGCTCGCAGCGGAGCTGCGCGAGCAGACGGGGCTCGACGTTCACCATCAACGGAACGGCGGGTTCCACCTCGCGCTCAGTGAGGCGGAGCTGGAGGCGCGCCGGACCGGGCTGATGCGGCTGCACAACCAGAAGGGGGCCGTGGACTATCAAGATCGATATCCTCGACCACGACGAGGTGGCGAAGATGCTGCCGCAGATCGGCCAGGAGGTCGCGGGCGGCAGCTTCTGCCCGTTCGATGGGCACGTGAACTCGCTGCGGACCTTCCGCGCCTTTCACACCGGCTTCCGCCTGCTTGGGGTCGATTACCGGCCGGAACAGCCGGTGGAAGGGATCGTGTACCGGGATGGGGAGTTCCGCCTGTCCACGCAAGCGGGCGAGGTGCGGGCGGCGAAGGTCGTGCTGGCCGCGGGCAACGCGAATCAGCGCTTGGCGCCGATGGTCGGGCTGGAGGCGCCGATGGGGCCGACACGCGGGCAGATCGTGGTCACCGAGCGGGTCCGCCCGTTCCTGCCGCACCCGCTGACGACTGTCCGGCAGACCGACGAGGGCACGGTGATGATCGGCGACAGCAAGGAGGACCTGCTGGACGACACGGAGATGAAGCACGGCATCAATGCGGTGATGGCGGACCGGGCGCAGCGGATGTTCCCGCTGCTCGGCAGTCTCAATGTCATCCGGACCTGGTCCGGCATCCGCGTCATGCCGCTTGATGGGTTCCCGATCTACGACCAGTCGGAGTCCTGCCCGGGCGCCTTCGTGGCGTGCTGCCACTCCGGGGTGACGCTGGCGCCGAACCACGCGTTCGAGATCGCGCCCATGATCGTCGCCGGCGCGCTCGACCCGGAGAAGGTGGGCGCTTTCTCCGCCGCTGCGGTTCCGCAATGGGTTGGCGGCCTGAGATGAGCTTCAAGCGGATCGATGGCGACGACCGCCGCCCCCTGGAGATCGTCGTCGAAGGGCAGGTCGTGTCGGCCCGGGAAGGCGACACCGTCTCTGCGGCGCTGCTCGCGTCGGGCCTGGACGTGCGGCGGGAAACGGCGGTCAGCGGCGCGCCGCGCCTGCCCTATTGCATGATGGGCGTCTGCTTCGACTGCCTGGTCACGGTGGACGGGGTCGGCAACCGGCAGGGCTGCCTGATCCCGGTGCGGCCGGGGATGCGGATCGAGCTGCAACGCGGGAAGCGGGAGCCGGGACGTTGAGGCGCGACGAGTACGACCTCGTCGTCGTCGGCGCGGGCCCGGCCGGGCTCGCGGCGGCGGCGCTGGCCGCGCGATGCGGGCTGCAGACGCTGCTCCTCGACGAGAACCCCGGACCCGGCGGCCAGGTCTGGCGCGGCGTGACCTCCACCCCGGACGCGATGCGGACGCGGCTCGGCCGCGACTACGCCGAGGGCGAGCGCGCCGTGGCGGAGGCGCGCGCGAGCGGGGCCGAGATCGTGGCCGGCGCAACGGTCTGGAGCCTGGACCGGACCTTGGAGCTGGGCGTGTCGGTCGGGGGCGGGTCGCGCCTTCTCCGGGCCCGGCGCGTGATCATCGCGACCGGCGCGCTGGAGCGGCCGTTCCCGATCCCGGGCTGGACCCTTCCCGGCGTGATGACGGCGGGGGCCGCGCAGACGATGCTGAAGTCATCCGGCATCGTGCCTGCGGGCTGGACGGTCCTCGCCGGGCAGGGGCCGCTGCTGTGGCTCCTCGGGGGGCAGATCCTCCGGCTGGGCGGCCGGATCGACCTCGTGCTCGACACCACGGACCGAGCGAATGCGTGGCGCGCGCTGCCGCAGGCGATCCCGTTCATGAACTCGCCGTACTTGCTCAAGGGGCTGCGGATGATGCGCGAGGTGCGGCGGGCCGTGCCGGTGGTGCGGGACGTGACCGCGCTGCGCGCCGCCGGGTCGGGCGGGTTGGAGAGCGTGACGTATACGGCGCGGGGCCGGACCGCCACGGTCGCGGCCGACCTGTTGCTGCTGCACCAGGGCGTGGTGCCGAACGTGAACCTGGCCATGGCGGCCGGGGTGAAGCACCGGTGGGACGGGCTGCAACTCTGCTGGGTGCCGGTGCTGGACGTGAACGGAGCGAGCTCCGTTCCCGGCATCGCTATCGCCGGGGACGGCGCAGGGATCGGCGGGGTGTCGGTCGCGGTCGCGCGCGGGCGTGTCGTGGCCCGTGCCGTCGTGGCGGCGCTCGCGCCGGGGCGCGCGCCGGATGCAGGACCGCTGCGCGCCGCCCTGGCGCGGGCCGAACGCGGGCGCCGATTCCTCGACGCGATGTTCCGGCCGCCGCCGCAGTTCCGCATCCCCGAGGGCGACACGGTCGTCTGCCGCTGCGAGGAGGTCACGGCGCAGGATGTGCTGGATTCCGTCGCCATCGGCGCGACCGGGCCGAACCAGCTCAAGGCCTACCGGCGGACGGGGATGGGGCCGTGCCAGGGGCGCCTGTGCGGGTTGACGGTGACGGAGCTGATGGCGCGGGCGCGGGGCAAGACGCCGGCGGAGATCGGGTATTACCGGCTGCGCGCGCCGGTCAAGCCGATCACTCTGGCCGAGCTTGCCGCGCTGCCGAAGGACGAGGTGGCGACGGGAGCGGTCGTCCGTTCGTGACCATTCGCCGCGACGCCATCGTGATTGGCGGCGGCATCCATGGCTGCTCAACGGCGCTGCATTTGTGCCTGCGCGGGGTCCGGTCGGTGCTGATCGAGAAAGACTATGCCGGCCGGCATGCCTCGGGCGTCAATGCCGGCGGGGTACGGCAACTCGCCCGCGACCTGGCGGAAATTCCGCTCTCGCTCCGATCCATGAGCCTGTGGGAGGAGGTCGAGGACCTTGTCGGCGACTCCTGCGGCTTCGAGAGCCACGGCCAGGTGCTGGTCGCCGAGAACGAGGCGGAGCTGGCTGCCTGCCGCGAGCGCGTCGCGATGCTCCGGCTGCATGGGTTCACGCATGAGGAGCTGATCGACGGGGCGGAGCTGCGCCGGCTCGTGCCGGCGGTCGCGGAGACCTGCCCGGGCGGGATCGTCTCGCGTCGGGACGGGGCGGCGGACCCCGCGCGGACCACGACCGCCTTCCGGCGCCGGGCCGAGGCGCTGGGAGCGGTCGTGCGGGAGGGCGTCGCGGCGGAGAACGTGCGCCGCGACGGCGGCATCTGGCGCGTGGACGTCGGCGGCGAGACGTTCGAGGCGCCGGTTGTGGTCAACGCCGCCGGCGCCTGGGCGGGGCGGATCGCGGCCGCGCTGGGCGAGCCGGTCCCGGTCGAGGTCGTGGCGCCGATGCTGATGATCACCTCGCCGGTGGTGCGCTTCATCGACCCGGTGGTGATCCTGCGCGGGCGCAAGCTGTCGTTCAAACAGTTCGGCAACGGCACGGTGCTGATCGGCGGCGGTCACCTGGCGACGCCTTATCCTGACGAGGGTGAAACGGTGCTGGACTGGCGCAAGCTGGGCGACAGCGCGCGCACGGTATGGGAGCTGTTTCCCGCGATGCGCGAAGTGACGGTCGTGCGCGCCTGGGCGGGGATCGAGGCACGGGTCGCGGACGGGCTGCCGGTGGTCGGGCCGAGCGCGAAGCATCCGGGCCTGTTCCACCAGTTCGGGTTCTCACTGCACGGGTTCCAACTCGGGCCGGGCGCCGGCGCGGTCATCGCCGAACTCGTCGCGACCGGCCATACCAACACGCCGATCGAGGGGTTGCGCATCGATCGGTTCGAGGGCTAGCGCGCGATCACGGGACTTGCGGGTTGTGATACTGGTCCGGCCGGCGGTTTCCGAGCAGGTGGTTGAACTCGTTCAACGCCCGGCAGGCTCGCGCCCGCGACGGCTCGATCGTGGCGAGCAAACTCTCCTCCGAGTCCACGGAGGCCGGGCCGGCCAGCGGGAAGCCGGTCGGTGCCACGATCAGGCTGCTGCCCAGGAAAGGTTGGCCGCGTTCCACCCCGACGCGGTCGGCAGCGACGATGAACATGCCGTTGCTGTGCGCCCCCGCCATCACCAGCGTGTTCGCCATCATCTCCCGCCCCTTCGGCTGGTCCGGCATCGGCACCCAGTTGGTCGGGATGCAGACGACGTCGGCGCCGCCGAGCGCGCAACTCCGGAAACTCTCGGGAAACCAGCCATCGTAGCAGATCATCACGCCGACCCGCCCCCACGGCAGGTCGAATACGGGGAAGCCGAGGTCCCCTGGCGCGAAGAACCGGTTTTCCTGCTCCCAAAGATGCACCTTTCGGAACGTGCCGAGCAGCCCCTCCGGCCCGATCAGCACCGCGCTGTTGTAGAGCGTCTCGCCCGGCCCGCGCTCGCACACGCCTGCGACCACGTATACGCCCCGCTCGCGCGCGAACCCGCTCCAGGCCGTCACCGCTGGGCCGCCGGGGATGTTCTCGGCGAGGCCGAGCGCCTCCTCCTTCGAGCCGAACACGTAGCCTGAGTCGGCAAGTTCCGGCAGCACCAGCAGCTCGGCGCCGCGCTGGACCGCCGCCTGCAGGAGCGAGAGGCTGTGCGCGATGTTGCGCGCCTTCTCGCCGATCAGCGGTTCCATTTGGATCGCCGCGACGGTGACCTGCCGTTCAGACATTCGGCCGACGCTCCTTCCATTCATGCGCGGCCTCGTACGCCGCCGCCGCGCGCAGCAGCGTTACCTCGTCGAACGGTTTGGCCGCGATCTGCAGCCCGATCGGCAAGCCCCGCCCGTCGAACCCGCATGGGAGGCTGATCGCCGGCATCCCGGTCAGGTTGTAGGGATAGGTCAGGCGCCAAGTCGCCGCGAGCGTGCTCTCGGCGCCGCCCGCGACCGTCACCTCGTCCTGCCCGATGCGCGGCGCGGTCACCGGCTCCGTCGGCCCGAGGATCACGTCGGCGTCGGCGAGCAAGGCCGCGAATTCGCTCATCAGCACGCGACGGAACTGCTCGGCCTTGAGCAGGTCGGCGCCGGTGACGAGCCGCCCCATCTCCACCAGCCCGCGCACATCCTTCGTGTAGTGCGCGACCCGGCCGGCCCGCAGCGCCTCGTCATGGTAGGCGGCGGACGAGGCGAGCTCGATCGCGAAGATCGCGCCCAACCCGTATGCGAGGCTCGGCACTTGCGCGTCCCGCACCTCGGCGCCTTCCTGCGCGAACCAGCCGATCGCGCGCTCGACCGCTGCCTCAACCTCCGGGGCGTTGCGGCCGAAGAAGTGGTTGCGCACGACGACCACACGCAGCCCCCGCGCCGACGCGCCCTGGAGTGCGGCGACATAGTCGGGCACGGCCGCGTCGGCGGTGGCCGGGTCGGCCGGGTCGCGCCCGGCGAGCACGCCGAGCAGGAGGGCGGCGTCGGCCACGGTCGCGGTCAGCGGGCCCGCATGGTCGAGCGACCAGCTATGCGGCACGATGCCGTCGCGGCTGACCCGGCCGAAGGTCGGCTTCAGCCCGACCACGCCGCAAAAGCTGGCCGGGATGCGGATGGAGCCGCCGGTGTCGGAGCCCATGGCGGCGGGGACACAGCCCGGCCGCGACCGCGGCGCCCGAGCCGCCGCTCGAGCCGCCCGGAATGCACGCGGTGTCCCACGGGTTGCGCGTCGGCGGCGTGACGGTGCCCCAGGCGTATTCGTGGGTCCGGGTCTTGCCGACGAGGATCGCGCCGGCGGCGCGGAGCCGGGCGGCGGCGGCGGAGTCGCGCATGCGGATAGGCGGTCCCTGGCGCCTCCGTCCCGACCGTGGTCGGCATGTCGGCGGTCAGGTAGTTGTCCTTGATCCCGATCGGGATCCCGTGCAGCGGCGGCAGCGCACGACCGTCGCGCAGCACCCGCTCCGCGTGCTCGGCCTGCTCGCGCGCGTGCGGGTTGAGGCAGATGAAGGCCGAGAGCGCCGGGTCGACGCGCGCGATCCGCTCCAGCGTCTCCGCCATCAGCGCGACCGGGGAGAGCTGTCCGGTCCGGATCCGCTCGGCGAGGCCGGCGATCATGGAACGGGCGGCCGTGGGTCGAACACCACGGCCGGGTGCACGTCGGTCAGGTCGAGCGCGCGCAGCTTCGCGATCTCTGCTGCCGATCGGGGCGAACAGGCGGAGCAGCTCCGCCCGGCGCTCCGCCGGCAGGTCGAGCCCGGACAGCGCGGTCCAGAGGTCCGGCGCGGCGCCGCCAGGTCGTTCCGACGGCGGGCGCAGCAGCATCTCCACCACCTCGTCCGGCGCCGCGCTCGCCGCCCCGTTCCGCTTCGGCATGCCCTCGAGGAACGGCCGCACCTGGCCGAGGAACACGCCGAACACGCGGCGGAGCTCCGCGACCGGGGCAGGGTGCTCGTCCACCCGCAGGTCCACGATCGGATACTCCTCCTCGTCCCGAACCAGCACGGCAGCCGATTGCTTGCCGCGCTTGTCGCCGCCCGCCGCCTGCCCGCCCTCGAGCGCGCGGATCAGCCGCTCGGCCAGTTCCTCGCCCTCCGCCGCGCGGAACGCGTCCTCCATCGCCTCGAGCACCTCGGCCCCGGTCAGCATGTTGCCCTGGATTGCGAACCCGTCCCCGAGACGGTGCCCGAACCATTCCGTGCATGCCGCGCCCGACCATGAAGCGGACCGTCCCGTGCTGTCGACCACCCCGACTTGGCGGACATCGCTCGCCTCGTCCGCAGCCAATGCCTGGCTCAATGCCGCCTCGGCGTCCTGCCCTGCGCCCATCGCCTCCAGGGCGCGCACGGCGAGGTACGGGTTGACCCAGGCCTGGGTCGAGACCGCGCCGACGCCGGGCACGATCCGCGGACAGATTGCGCCGACCGCCGGCACCGCGGTGCTCACGGCGACCCCGAGCATCCCGGTGCGGGGACAGCGCGCGACGATGGAGAAGGTGGCGAGGTACATGCTCTCCCTACACGGCCAGATGTGCGGCGATGCTCGGCCTCCGCGCCTTGCTGCACGTCGCTGGCATCCACGATCTCGCCCCGGGTCAGCACGGCGTAGCGGTCCGCGACCGAGAGCGCGAAGCGGACATTCTGCTCGATCAGCAGGATCGCCGTCCCCGCGTCCCGCTGCGCCCGGAGCACCTCGGCCAGCCGGGCGATCACCGACGGCTGCAGCCCCTCCGTGATCTCGTCCACCAGCATCAGCTTGGGCTCGGCCATCAGGGCGCGGGCGATGATGAGCATCTTCTGCTCGCCGCCGCTCAGCGTGCCTGCGCGCTGCGAGCGCCGCCCCGACAGGAACGGGAAGAACGAAGCGACCCGCTCGAGCCCCGGCCCGAACCCGGAACGCCGGCGCAAGCCGAGCCGCAGGTTCTCCTCCACGGTCAGGTCCTGGAAGATCGCCTGATCCTGCGGCGAGTAGGTGACGGCCAACTCGCTCAGCCGGTGCGGCGCGATCCCGGTCACGTCCTGGCCGCTGCACGCGGATGCGTCCCCGCACGCGCCGGCAGGAACCCCATCACGGTCTTGAGCAAGGTCGTCTTGCCCATGCCGTTCTTGCCCAGCACGGCCAGCACCGAGCCCGGAAGCGAGCGCCAGGCTCACGTCCCGCACCACGATCGCTTCGCCGTAGCCGGACGCGACGCCCTCGACCTCGAGCGCCGCGCTCATGCCGCGTGCGCCTCGCCGGTGTAGATCGTGCGCACCAGCTCGGACCCGGTCACCTCCTCGACGCTGCCGTCCAGCAGGATCCGGCCCTGGTGCAGCACGATGATCCGCGAGCTGATCTCGCGCACGAACTCGAGATCATGCTCGACGAGCAGCACGCAGAGCCCATGTTCGCGCACCAGGTCGACCAGGACGCCGCCGATCAGCGTCCGCTCCGCCTTGCTCAGCCCGGCGGTCGGCTCGTCGAGCAGCAGCACGCGCGGCTCCATCGCCAGCACCATCGCCAGCTCCAGCGCCTGCTTGCCGCCGTGCGAGAGGTGCCGCACCGTCCGTGCCGAGCAGTCGGCAGCAGCCCGGTCGCCTCCACGACGCGCATCGCCGCCGCCGGCAGGTGCACGCTTCCCGCCCGCCGCCAGGGCGAGAGAGGCTCGAACCGGCGCCTGGCGATCCGCAGCGATTCCGCGACGGTCAGCGCGTCGAACACGTTCGGCGCCTGGAACTTGCGCCCGAGTCCCGAGCCGCACGCAGCCCTCCGGCGGCATCCGCCCGATCGGCCGCCCGACGATCCGCACGGTCCCGCCGCTCCGCTCCATCCCGTCGCTGATGCAGCGGATCAGCGTCGTCTTGCCGGCCCCGTTCGGCCCGATCAGGCTCACCAGCTCGCCGGGCCGCGCGCTGAAGTCGATCCCCTCCAGCACGTGCAGGCTGCCGTAGCGGCGCGACACGCCCGCCACCTCGATCACCGGTGCCGCGTCGGCGCGCTCGAAGTCCGCGTCCGGCACGCGCTCGAGCCGGTAGCCGGAGGCCGGCGCCAGGTCCGTCCGCCGCCGCCGGACGACGCCGAACAGCGCCGGGCCGAGACCGCCCGGCAGCAGCACGATGACCACGATGAACACCAGCCCGACCACGAGCTGCCACACGAACGGCAGGGCCCCGCTCAGGATCGCGCTCACGTAATCGATCAGCACCGCGGCCAGCGCCGGGCCGAGCAGCGTGCCCCGCCCGCCGAGCGCCACCCAGATCACCAGCTCCGTGCCGAACTGGAAATTGCCGAGGTCCGGCGCGATGACGTCGTTGTAGGCGGCGTAGGCGTAGCCCGCGAGCGCCGCCACCACCGCCGACCCGGCGAACAGCCCCGACTTGATCCGCGCCGTAGGCGATGCCGGAGTAACCGGCAGCGCTGCTCGTTCTCGCGGATCGCGACCAGCAGCCGGCCGAAATCGCTGCGCACGAAGGTGAAGCCGAGCGCCGTCACAACGACGAGGGCGCTCCCCGCGATGCGGAACCACGCGGGCATGGAGAGGTCGAACGTGTCGAACCCGGACAGCCCGCTGCTGCTGCCGGTGAAGTCGCCGCCGGTGTAGATCAGCTGCACGAAGATCACCGACTGCACCAGCGTGATCACCGAGATGTAGAGCGGCGACACGCGCGGCCCGAAGCCGAGCCAGGCGACCAGCCCGGCCACGGCGGCGGCCACCGCCGGCCCGGCCACGAACGAGCCGAGCACGGTGGCAGCGCCGAAGTCGTACTGGGTCATCGCCAGCCCGAACGCGTAGGCGCCGATGCCGAAGAACGCGGCCTGGCCGAAGGAGAGGATGCCGGTGTAGCCCCACAGGATGTCGAGGCTCACGGCGATGCAGCCGTAGAGCAGCGACCGGATCAGGATGTTGACGGAATATTCGTCGAGCAGCTCCGGCGCGAGCAGGACCAGCGCGAGCGCCGCGACCGCGAGGCCGAATGCAAGCGAGCGCCGCGGCCCGGCCCGGACCTCGTCCTTGCGCTCGACCGTCCCCGCCTCAGGCACGGGCAAACCCGCTCGGCCGCACCCGGAGCAGGACCGCGGCCAGCACGACGATGGTGAGCCCGCCCAGCACCGGGCTGCTGTAGGTGCTGACCGCCACCTGCGCGCCGCCCAGCACGAGGCACGCCGCCGCCAGGCTCGCGAGCGACGTCCCGGAGACCATCACCAGCATGAACGCGTTGAGCAGCCACGGCACGCCCATCAGCGGATCGACGCTGAGCAGCGGCGTGATCAGCGCGCCGGCCATCGCCGCCAGCCCGGCGCCGATGCTGAATGTCGCGAACCGCACCCGCGCGCTGTTGATGCCCAGGCTCTGGGCAAGCCCCTCGTTCATGATCACGGCGCGGGCGGCCAGGCCCAGCGACGTCAGCTCCAAAACCGCGGTCATCGCCAGGCCGAGTGCCACCGCGATTCCGAACATGATCAGGCGGTAGAGCGAGTAGGGCGCGCCGAGCACGGTGACGGCGCCCTCCACCGGGCTCTGCACGAAGTTGGTCCCGCGGCCGAAGCACGAGCGTGATCAGCTGGACCAGCGACGATGCCGAGCCCCCAGGTCGCCAGGATGGCGTCGAGCGGGCGGCGGTAGAGCGGACGGACGATGACCGCTTCCACCACCGCCCCGAGCGCCGCGCCGGCCAGGAGCGCGAGCGGCACCGCCAGCCAGGGATCGAGGCCGAGCTGGGTCACGACCAGCGCCGAGTAGCCGCCGATCGTCAGGAACGCGCCATGGGCGAAGTTGATGATCTTCAGCACGCCGTAGACGATCAGCAGCCCGGCGGCGACCGCGAACAGGATCGCCGCCGTCGTCGCGATGTCCAGCAGGAGGTTGATCAAACTAGCGACTTCAGTTTCGGGCACTGGTTCCCGGGCGAGACGTTCGGGAAGCTCTGGATCACCTTGACGCTGCCGTCTGCCTGCACCTGGCCGAGATACATCGTCAGCGCCGCGTGGTGCTCCTTGTCCATCTGGATCGTGCCGCGCGGCCCCTTGTAGGACACCTCGCCGAGCGCCTTGAGCACCTTCTGCGGGTCGAGGCTTCCCGCCTTCTCGACCGCGGCCTTGTAGAGGTAGATCGCGTCGAACTCCGGCTCCGAGAGATCGTTCGGCGTCTTGGTGTCGGCGCCGAACTTCGCCTGCAGCGCGTCCTTGAACGCCTTGTTCTCCGGGCTGTCGATGCTGGTCAGGTAGGACTGCGCGATGAAGACGCCGGACGCGTCCGCGCCGATCGACTTGGCCGTGCCCTCGTCCACGCCGAGATTGCCGAACAGGACGTTGATCCCGGAGGCGCGGAGCTGCTTGGTCAGCGTCACGTTCGGCGCGCCGCCGGCGGTGGACGTGATCAGCGCGTCCGGCTTCTCGCTGCGGATCTTGCTAATGACGGGCGTCCAGTCGGAGGCGTCCATCGGCAGGTATTCCTCGCCGACCACCTTGCCGCCCTTCGAGGTGATGTATTTGTGGGTGAATTCGAGCATGCCACGCCCGAACGCATAGTCGCTGCCGGCCAGGAAGAAGGTTTTCGCGCCCTTCTCCTTCATGAAATAGTCGACCACGGAGGCGACCTGCTGGTCCGGCACCCAGGCATCCACATACATGTAGGGACTGCAGGAGCGCCCCTCGTAATAGGAGGTGTAGATGAACGGCGTCTTGCCGCGCGCCACGACCGGCAGCCCGGCATTGCGCGCAGCACTCGTCTCCATGGTGATGATCGCGTCCACCTTCTGCTGGAAGATGAGCGAGTTGTAGGCCTTCACCGCCCCATCGGCGCCGGAGTTGTCGTCGGCGATGGCAAGCTCGACCTTCTTGCCGAGGATGCCGCCCTTGCTGTTGATCTGGTCCGCGGCGAGCTGCGCGGCCTGCACCACGGAGGGCGCGACCACCGAGTTGGCGCCCGAGAGCCCGACCGGAATGCCGATCTTGATCGTGTCGGCGGCCTGCGCCCCGACAGAGAGGAGAAGCCCGGCGGCGACGGCGCGAGCACGATCGAGAAGAGCCTTCATTTTGCGGACCTCGTATGTGACGTGCTCTGCGCGATGCAATCGCCGCGCCAGCTATGGCCGATTGTTCTCCATTGATGGGCCAGGCGCAATCACTGAGCGGCGGGCCCGAAGGTCATCCTCGTTGTCGGACTTCGACGAGCATGCGAGCCTCGCGCCATGAGCACGACCCTAATCCTGCGCGGCGGTCTCGTGCTGGACCGCACAACATTCCATGGCGCGGCGGTCTCGTGCTGGACGGTCGGATCGCGGCGATTGGGCCGCCGGGGATGGACGCACCCGACGAGGCGGAGACGGTCGACGCGTCGCGCCGGCTGCTGCATCCGGGCCTGGTGAACGCGCATACGCACGGGCACGGCAATCTCGGCAAGTCGCTGGGCGACTGCTCGACGCTTGAGCTGCTGCTCGCCGCGGGGCCATGGATCAGCGCGTTCGCGAGCCCGGCGGAGAAGCGGCTGAGCGCCACGATCGGCGCCGCCGAGATGGTGCTGAAGGGCTGCACCGCGGTCTACGACCTGTTCGTCGAGTTGCCAGGGCCAAGTCGCGACGGGATCGATGCGGTGGCGGAGGCGTACGACGCGGTCGGCATGCGGGCGGTGCTATGGGCGCTCGCTGACGGCACATCTGGACGCGCTCGGCCTGCTCGGCCCGCACTTCACGGCGGCGCATGGCGTTTGGCTCAATGCGGAGGACATGGCGATCTTCGGCGGCCACGGCGCGTCCGTCGCGCACAACCCGGCTAGCAACATGCGGCTCGGCAACGGCTTCGCCGACCTCGCGGGCATGCTCGCCGCCGGGATCAACGTCGGCATCGGCACCGACGCGGCGACCTGCGGCGACAATCTCAACATGTACGGCGCCATGCACTTCGCCGCCGCATCCTCGCATGCGCGCGGTCCCGATCCGCGGCACTGGGTGCGCAACGAGCAGGTCTGGGAGGCGGCAACATCGGGCAGCGCGCGGGCGCTGGGGATGGAGCGGATCGGGCGGATCGCGCCGGGTTATTGGGCCGACATCGTGTTCCTCGACCTTGATGCGCCGACGCTGATGCCGCTGAACGCGCCCGTCAACCAGCTCGTCATGGCCGAGGATGGGACGAGCGTGGACTCGGTGATGGTCGGCGGGCGGTTCGTGGTGCGTGAGCGCAAGCTGCTCACCGTCGACCTTCCGAAGCTCGCCGGGGAGGCGGAGGCGGCGCGGGCGGCGCTCGTCGAGCGCAACGCCCCGCGACGAGCGAACTTCGAGTGCGCGGCGCCCATCGTCGCCGATTTCTGCCCGGCGCTTGCGGCGCGGCCTTGGCACATCAACCGGTACTGCGGATGCTGAACGAACTGCACGAGCTGCCCGGCGGCGCTGGCGCCTCGCTTTGGTGCTGATCGCAGGAGGGATCGCATGCGGGTGCTGGTGATGGGCGGCGGGGTCGTCGGCGTGACCACGGCGTATCAGCTGCAGCAGGATGGGCACGAGGTGGTCCTACTCGAGGCCGGTCCGGGCGTGGCGCGGGAGACGAGCTGGGGCAATGCCGGCATGATCGCGCCGGGTCATTCCTTCGTCTGGTCCTCGCCGAAGGCGCCAGGGATCCTGCTGAAGTCGCTGGTGCTCAGGGATCAGGCGCTGCGCTTCCGGCCCTCGCTCGACCCACACCTCTGGACCTGGTCGGCCCGCTTCCTGGCCGAGTGCACGGCGGAGAAGGCGAAGCGCAACACGCTCGCGAAACATGCGATCGCGGTCTATTCGCAGAGCATCCTGCACGAGACGCTGGCGCGCGAGAGCCTCGATTACGACCGGAATCCGCGCGGTATCCTGTATTTCTACCGCACCGAGGCGGGCCTCGATCGGGGCGCGCAGCACATGCAGCTGCTTGCCGATGGCGGCCAGCAGATCCAGATCCTGGACCGTGCCGGCGTGCTGGCCGTCGACCCGTCGCTGAGGGCGAGCCGGGCGCCGATCGCGGGCGGCGTGTACTGCCCGACCGACGAAACCGGCGATTGCAACAAGTTCTGCGTCGCGCTCGCTTCTCTGTGCGCCGCACGGGGGGCCGAGATCCACACCTCCTGTCGGATCGCGGCGCTCGAGGCTGCGGGCGATGGGATCGAGGCCGTGCGGACCGAGGGGGGCGAACGTTTGCAGGCCGATGCCTACGTCATGGCGCTCGGCAACGGCAGCGCGGCGCTGGCGCGCACAATCGGCGTTTCGCTGCCGATCTACCCGATCAAGGGCTACTCGCTGACGATCCCGGTCGGCAACCATCCCACGCCACCCACGGTGGGATCGGTGGACGAGGACAACCTGGTCGCCATCTCGCGCTTCGGCGACCGCGTGCGGGTGACCGCGACGGCCGAGTTCGCCGGCTACGATCGCAGCCACAAGCCGTCCGACTTCGCCTTCATGACCGGCGTGGTGCGCGAGCTCTATCCGGACGGGGCGGATTACGAGCGGGCCGAGATGTGGGCCGGGCTGAGGCCGATGACGCCGGACAACTTGCCAATCCTCGGGCGCAAGCGGCACCGGAACCTGTATTACAATACTGGGCACGGCCATATCGGCTGGACCATGTCGCACGGCACGGCGCGGATCGTGGCGGATCTCGTGTCGGGCCGCGCGCCAGCGCTCGCCGGGCCGTGGATGGAGACGACGGAGGCCGCCTGATGGACGCGATCGCGACCGACTGCATCGACCTCGGAGTCCTGCCCTGCACGCTCGATGAGGGCATCGCACAACGCGCAGGGATCGGCCTGTTGGTGCTGGCGACCGACCAGACGATGGAGCACGAGTTCCGGGTGGCGGCGGCGCTGCCGGGCGTGGGCGTCTACCACGCGCGCCTCTACAACAGCGCCGACATCACGCCGGAGACGCTGCGGGCGATGCGGCCGTTGATCGCGCCGGCAACTGCGCTGATCCTGCCCGAGATGCGGCTCGACGTGGTGGCGTTCGGCTGCACCTCGGCGAGCATGACCCTTGGCGAGGAGGCTGTGTTTGCGGAAATCCGACGCAGCCGGCCGGAAGTCGCCTGTACCACGCCGGTGACTGCCGCCTTCGCTGCCTTCCGCGCGCTGGGCGCGAAGCGGATCGGCGTGCTCACGCCCTACTCCGCGGCAGTCAACCGGACGGTGCGGGCCTACCTGGAGGCGAACGGGCTCGAGATCGCGGCGTTCGCCACTTTCGACAAGCCGGACGATCGAGAGGTGGCGCGGATCAGCCCGAGTTCGATCGAGGAGGCGATCGTGGCGCTGTCGCGCAGCGCGGCCCTGGATGCGGTGTTCGTCTCCTGCACCAGCTTGCGGCTGTGCGAGCGTGTGGCGGCGATCGAGGCGCGGGCTGGGCTGTCGGTGACCTCGAGCGACCATGCGCTGGCCTGGCACTGCCTTCGGTTAGCCGGCGTCAACGACGAGGCGCCGGCTCTGGGACGGCTTTTCACGCTGCGCTCAGCGCGTGCTTCCTCGTGACGCGACCTGTCTCGTTCCCTCCGCCGCCAGGAGCACCAGGACGACCGCCAGCGTAAGCAGGGAGGAGATCGCCGTCAGCGTCGGGGCGATCTCGAAGTCGGATCGACTCCCACATGCGCTTTGGCAAAGTGGTCGCGTCCGGCCCTCCGACGAAGACCGCGACGACGACCTCGTCGAACGAGATCAGGAAGCTGAACACGGCGGCGGCGGCAATCGAGCCGCGCAGGGCGGGGATCGTCACATGCCACAGCGCGCGCCAGAAGTTGGCGCCGAGGCTGCGCGCCGCCAACTCCATAGCCGGGGCGGCGGTCCGCTCCTTCTCGTCGTCGTGTTCACGATTTTTGCCCTGTTCACCCGCGTGCGCGCGGTCTCCGCCCGGCCCACGCGCCGCATCCGCAACGGGAACGCGACGTTCTCGGCCACCGTCATGTGCGGGAATAGCGCGTAGCTCTGGAACACCACGGCCATGTTCCGCCGCTCCGGCGCGAGCGCGATCACCGACCTGCCGTCGAGCAGGATGTCGCCGCTGGTCGGCGGCGTGAACCCGGCCAGCATCATCAGCGTGGTGGTCTTGCCGGAGCCGCTCGGCCCGAGCAGGGTCAGGAACTCGCCGGGCTCCACCTCGAGATCGAGACGATCGACGGCCGTGAAGCCGGGGTAGAGCTTCGTCAGTGCCTTGAGCGCCACCCGGCCATAGGATGTCCTGCCGGCCGTTTCGGCCATCCCCGCCTCGTTGCCGCTCGCGGGTGCAACGTATAGGCTCGGGTTTCGGAGCGTCAATCGCTCGGGGAGGCCAATCCTGACATTCTCCATTGCGGCGCGATGCAATCGCCGCTGCGCTTTGACCACCTCCTCCATGGCCGCGGGCGGTCGTGCGATGTCGATCGCACCCGATGCCGGCGTGGTGCTCGCCCAAGCCCGCTCGGATCCGTCACTTGGTCGGCTCGGGATTGAGCGCCTGCGCGCCGGCGCCGGGGCTGAATTGGTGCTGGAGATCCTGGTGCAGTCGACCCCGCACGCGCGCTGGCGGCAGATCGCCATCCTGCACCGGGACGGCGGCACCGCCGCCGTAACCGGCGAGCGCTGCACGGAGGCGAAGGGCGAGATCGCCCGGCAGGGCGTGGTCGCGGTCGGCAATGGACTTGCCAACGCCGACGTCGTGCCGGCCATGATCGACGGCTTCGAAACCGCGGTCGGGCAGGAACTCGGCCAACGCCTGATCCGCGCGCTCGAGGCCGGGCAGGCAGCCGGCGGCGAAGCTTATCCCCTGCGCTCCGCCGCGTTGGCGATCGCCGTCCCCGGTGTCCCGCTGCTCCGCGCCGACCTGCGCGTCGACTTCGATCCAGACCCGATCGCGCGCCTCCGCGAGCTGCTCCGCCTCTGGGCGCCGATGGCCGACGGCTACATCCAGCGCTGCGTGGACCCCGACAACTCGCCGCCGGCCAATCTGATCGAGGGCCACCCTTAGTTGCCGACCACCGTCATCCGCGACTGCGGCTGGATCGTCGCCTGGGACGGAACCCGGCACGTCTACCACAGCGGCGGCGACGTCGCCTTCGCCGACGGCGCGCTACTGCAGGTGGGTGGCCGTTTCGATGGCGAGGCGGAGATGGTGATCGACGGCCGGGACCGGCTGGTCATGCCTGGCCTGGTCGATCTGCACAGCCATCCCTCCACCGAGCCGGCCTATCGCGGGATCCGCGAGGAGCATGGCGCGCCGGACATGTTCCAGACCGGGCTTTACGAGCGATCCTGCGCGTGCGCCGCGGACCCGGAGGGCCAGCTTGCCACGGCGGAGGTCGCCTATTGCGAGGTGCTCCTGTCCGGCGCGACCACGCACGCAGATCTGTCCCGCCCTTACCCCGGCTGGATCGGGCTCATGGCAAGCAGCGGCCTCCGCGGGTTCGTGGCGCCTTGGTTCGCCTCCGCGGGCTGGCACATGCAAAGCCGGACCGTGCTCGGCTTCGACTGGGACGAAGCGGCCGGGCGGCGGCAATTCGAAGCCGCGCTCGACTTGGTCGAGCAAGCGCGTTCGCATGAGAGCGGGCGCCTGTCCGGCATCGTTTTCCCCGCGCAGATCGAGACCTGCACGCCCGAACTGCTGCGCGAGGCCAATGCGGCGGCGCAGGAGCGCGGACTGCCGATCAAGACCCACATCGCGCAGAGCGTGACGGAAGTGCTCGAGATCCTGACGCGGCACGGCAAGACGCCGGTCCAATACGCGGCCGAACTCGGTCTCCTGCATCCGGGCATGACCTTCGCGCACTGCATCTTCATCGACGACCATTCCTGGCTGCACCTGCGTTCGCGCCGGGACCTCGCGCTGCTGGCCGAGTCCGGGGTCCACGTGGCGCATTGCCCGCTGCCCTTCGCGCGCTACGGCGCGGTGCTGGAGGATTTCGGCCGCTACCGCCGCGCCGGCGTCAACGTCGGGATCGGCACGGACACCACGCCGCACAATATGATCGAGGAGCTGCGGTGGGCGCTCAATTTGTGCAAGACGAGCACCGGTGACGTGCACGGGACGTGCCTCGGTGACGTGTTCCATGCCGGGACCGTAGGCGGCGCCCTTGCGCTGGGCCGCGACGACATCGGCCGGCTCGCGCCGGGCTGCCGCGCCGATCTCGTCCTGGTGGACCTCCAGCATCCCGGAATGGTCCCGGCGCGGGACCCGTTGCGCAGGCCTGGTGTTCCACGCGGCGGACCGCGCCGTGCGCGAGGTCTATGTCGCCGGGCAGAAGGTCGTCAGCGACGGCCGGGTCGTCACGCTGAATCACGGGGACGCGCTGGGGCGACTGATCGAAGCCCAGGCGCGGATGGTCCGGAACACGGCAAGCCGCGACTACAAGGGCCGCAGCGCCGACGAGATCGCGCCGCTGACGCTCCCGGTTGCGCCGACCGCGCCGGGCCTCGGCATCGCCCTTCGGCCGGAGGTCAAGCACGCCGAAGGGGCGGTCGTGCGAGAGAGCCAAGGTTAGGCGCATGACGCTGCTGATCAAGCACGCGCTGCTCGTCACCTGCGATCCGGCGCGCCCGGTGATCGAGGACGGCGCGGTCCTCGTCGAAGCGGACCGGATCGCCGCGCTCGGGCCGACGTCTGAGCTGGAACCGGCGCACCCGATCGGTGAGGTGATCGACGGGCGCGGGCTGATGCTCCTCCCCGGCCTGATCAATGCGCACACCCATACCGTGCTGCTGGCACTGCGCGGGACGGTCGAGGATTGGGAGGGCGACGCCGTCTACGGCTATATGTCGCCGATCTCCTACGCGATGTCGCCCGAGGAGCGCGCGGCGTTCGCGACGAACGGCTGCCTGGAGGCGATCCGCAGCGGCACGACAACGCTGGTGGACCCGTTCCGCCACGTCCTGGACTACGCCGGCGCCATGGCGGCCACCGGCATGCGGCTGTTCCTGTCGGAGTCCTGCGCGGACGTGGACACGCGGCGGATCCGGCATGGCGACTACCGGGTTGACGAGGCGTTCGGGGCGGCGTTCGTCGAGCGGACGGTCGCGCTGATCGAGCAATGGCATGGCGCCTCGGGGGGACGGGTGCGCTGCCAGATCGCGGCGCACGCGACCGACAACTGCTCGCCCGCCATGCTGCGCACGGTGCGGGACTTGGCCGAGCGGCACGGCCTCACCCGCACGATCCATCTGGCGCAGAGCCCGGGGGAGGTCGAGGCGGTGCGGGCGGCGCATGGGCTGACGCCGGCCGAGTATCTGGACCGCGAGGACTTCCTCGGGCCCGACCTCGTCGGCGCGCACTGGACGTTCTGCACAAGGAGCGACATCGACTTGCTGGCGGCGCGCGGCGTGCGGATGGCGCACACTCCGGCGAGCATCTCGCGACGCGGACTGCACAAGGCGCTGCTCGGCCCGATCCGGGACGCCGGCGTGTCGATCGCGATCGGCACCGACAACATGAGCGAAGACATGTTCCAGGCGCTCGCCTTTGGCTCGATCGTACATCGGACGGGGCGGGGGCGCGAACGCGAGGGCGGGGTCTCGCCCACCCCGCGGGAGGTGCTGGACATGGCGACACGCAACGCGGCGGCAAGCGTCGGTGCGTCCGACGAGATCGGCTCGATCGAGCCCGGCAAGAAGGCCGACCTCACGCTGATCCGGCTCGACACGCCCGCCATGCGGCCGCTGATCAACCCGGTCTCCAACCTCGTGCATTACGGCCACCCGGGGATCGTGCACTCCGTGATGGTGGACGGCGTCTTCCTGATGCGCGACGGCGCCGTGTTGACCCTCGACGAGGCCGCCGTGCTGCGCGACGCGGAGGCGGCAACGCGGGCCGTGTGGTCGCGCATGCTGGCGGCGAACCCGGACCTGCGCTCGCCATTTGGAGTGCCGCGATGACGTTCTCACTGGCGGGCCGTTGCGCGCGCACCGGCATGATGGGCGGGGTGATCACCACGTCGAGCCCGGCGGTGGGCAGCCGGTGCCTCTACGCGCGGGCCGGGCTGGGCGTGGTGCTGACCCAGAACCGGACCGACCCGCGCCTCGGCCCGCGCGGGCTGGAGCTGCTCGCGAGCGGCTGCAGCGCGGCGCAGACGGTGGCGGCGTTGGTCGCCAGCACGGAGCATGCGGGCTGGCGACAGCTTGCAGTGCTGGATCGGACGGGGGCGGCGCACCACTCGGGGCACAACATCGTATCGAACCATGACGGGGTGGTGGGCGCGGATTGCGTGGCGGTCGGCAACATCCTTCGCACGCCGGGCGTGCCGCGGGCGATGGTGGAGGCGTTCGAGCGGCCGGAGGCGCTCGAGTTGCCGGAGCGGCTGTTGCGCGCGGTCGAGGCGGGCGATCGTGCGGGCGGGGAAATCCGGGCGCTGCGGTCGGCGGCGCTGCTGGTCGTGCACCGCGAGGCGTTCGCCTATGTCGACGTCCGGGTGGACGGGTCGGACGCGCCGCTGGCGGCATTGCGCGCGCTTTGGGTGGAGTACGAGCCCGAGGCGGAGGCGTATGTCATGCGGGCGCTCGAGCCTGACCGGTGCGGGCCGCCGGTGCGCTAAAGCACGGCGTGGACGTCGATCTCCATCAGGATTTCGGGCGCGGCTAGGCCCTTGACGATCCACGCGGTGCGCGCGGCTTGCGACCCGGCGAAGGCGGGCTCGACCTCGTCCAGCACGGGGCGGAGATGGGCGCGATCGGTCACGTAGGTGACCAATCGCGTGGCGTGGGAGAGGTCGGCGCCGACCTCGGCCAAGAGGGTCCCGACGTTCTCGACGGCTTGTCGGGCTTGGGCGGCCGGGTCGTTGAGGCCGACCAGGCGGCCGTCGAGCGTCATGCCGGTCTGGCCGCGCAGGAAGATCCGGTTGCCCGCGCGGACGACCATGCAGAACTCCATGGCGAAGGACTGGCGGTGCAGGCCATACGGCATCTCGCTCGAGCGGTAGCGGCGGAGGCGCTCATGCGGGCCGCCGGCGGCGGCGTAGGCCTCGAGCTGGAATAGGGCGTGGGGATCGGCGAGCCCGCTCACGATCAGCCCGGTGGAGACGGGGAACACGCCAGGGAGCGCGCGGCCGAGCACCCCGTAGACGGCTTGGCGGTAGGCGCGGTCGGTGATCTGCATGGTGATCTTGCAGACATCCGTAAGCGCGGCGCCGTGACGGGCGAGGTGCTCGCCGAGTTGCGCGAACACGGCTTCGGCCTGGGCGGCGGCGGCCGCCTCGCCCCCGCCGTGGCGGCGCGTCGTGACCGCGGCTTCGGGGTCGGTGAGGCCGGGGAGGGGGAGGTCGAGCCCGGCCGTTTCGGCTTCGATCGCGACCAGCGATGCGGGGTCGGGGAGGCCGGTGGCGATCACGGTGCTGCGGGCGGGCGTGGCATCGCCGAGGTGACGGGCGATGACGGCGTCGACCGGGTCCTGCCAGGCGCGGTCCGTAAGATAGACGGTGAGGCGGGTGAGCGGGTCGGGAGCGGCGGCGAGCAGGCGTCCCATGGTCTGATCGGCTTGGGCGGCCGGGTCGCCGGGGGTGTCGCCGGTCTGGGCGGGCAGGAACATCAGCGGAGCCCCTCGCGGCCGATCGCTTCAATGAGGCCG
This sequence comes from uncultured Alphaproteobacteria bacterium, assembly GCA_963708585.1. GTDB lineage: Bacteria > Pseudomonadota > Alphaproteobacteria > Acetobacterales > Acetobacteraceae > JAVVHH01. The sequence goes on from CAVPSW010000006.1 coordinate 281,129, forward strand.
GCGAAGAGCAGGCCGCGCGGGACGATGCTGTCGAGCTCGACCCGCTCGCGGCGGCTGCAGGATTCGTGGCAGACAGCGCCGAGGCCGTCGAGCGTGGGAATCCCAAGCGCGGCGGCGAAGCTGCCGTCGGAGCCGCCGGGGGAGACGACTTCGTCCACGGTGACGCCGAGTGCCGCGCCGACTTGCTGCGCGAGCGCATAGAGCCGGCGCGTGCCTCCGGTGGTGGGGAAGGGCGGGCGATAGAAGCCGCCGTCGGCGGTGATCGTCACGCGCGGATCGCGCGGGGGCGTCGCGGTGATCGTTTTCAGTTCGGCGAGAAGCCAGTCCGCACCCTCCTGCGTGGTCGCGCGCAGGTCGAGGTGGAGTTCGGCGTGGTCGGGGATGACCTGGCGGGCGGCGCCGCCGCGGAGAATGCCGACGGAGGTGCCGACGCCGCGCTCGGGATCGGTGAGGGCTTCTAGCGGGGCAACCAGGGCGGCGAGCGCGGATATGGCGGAGGCGCCGAGGGCGCGAGCGGGGCCGACATGGGCGGTGACGCCGGTCGCCCGGACGTAGAGCGCGCCGACCGCGCCGCGGCCGACGACCAGCTTGCCGCCGGGTCGGCAGGGTTCGAGGGTGAGGCAGGCGTCGGCCTCGCGGGCGTGGCTCTCGATCCAGGCGCGGCTGCCGGGGCTGCCGATCTCCTCGTCGGGCACGATCAGAACCGTGATCGCGCCGATGCCGGGCGGCGGAGCGGCGGCGAGGCGACGGAGCGCGTGCAACGCCATGACCACGTTCGTCTTCATGTCGCCGACGCCGGGGCCGGTGAGAAACGTGCCGCCGTTTCCGAATGGCCAGTCGGAGGCGGTGCCGTCCGGCCAGACCGTGTCGGCGTGGCCGAGCACGAGGATGCGTTGGCCGTTGCCGAACACGCGCCGGGCGGTGAGCTGGTCGCCGCGGCCGGGGAGCGGCGTGCGCTCGACGGTGAAGCCGCTCGCACGGAGGTGGTCGGCCCAGAGGTCGATGACGCGCTGGACGCCTTCGGTCACGTAGGTGCCGCTATCGATCGCGACCGAGCGTTCGGTCAGCGAGAGGATCGAGGGGAGGTCGGCTTCCAGGTCGATCAAGCGACGGTTTCCAGTCTGGCGAGTTCGGGGGCGGGGATGTGGCAGCGGACCCAGTGGCCGTCGGCGAGCACCCGGACGGGCGGGGGTTCGTCGCAGACCGGGCCGAGCCGGCGGGGGCAGCGGGTGGCGAAGCGGCAGCCGGGTCCGGGCGGGACGGCGCCGGGCTCGCCGGCGAGACGGACCCGGGCGGCGTGGCGGCCGATGCGGGGCACGGCGGAGAGCAGAGCCTCGGTGTAGGGGTGATAGGGCGGGCGGAGCACGGCGCTCGCCGGGCCGATTTCCATGATCGTGCCACCGTACATGACTGCGATTCGGTCGGAGACGTGGCCGACCACGCCGATGTCGTGGCTGATGAACAGGAGGGAGAGGCCGAGCGTTTCGCGCAGGGTTTCCAGGAGGTTCAGGGTCGCGGCCTGGACGGAGACGTCGAGCGCCGAGACCGCCTCGTCGCACACGAGAAAATCCGGCCGGCTGGCGAGCGCGCGGGCGATGGCGACGCGCTGTTTCTCGCCGCCGGAGAGCTGGTGCGGGTAGCGCGCGGCGTAGCTGGCGGGAAGGCGCACCAGGTCGAGTAGGCGCGCGATCTCCCGGCCGACCGCGGCGCCGCTGGCGAGCCCGAAATGGCGCAGCGGACGGCCAATGGCGGTGGCGACGGATTGGCGGGGGTTGAGCGCGGTGTCCGGGTTCTGCAGCACGATTTGGGCGCGACGGCGGAAGCGCAGGTCGGGCGCGGCTTGGATCGGGTTCCCCGCGAAACGGAGCTCGCCGGCATCGGCGGCGAGGAGGCGGAGCAGGAGCCAGCCGAGGGTGGACTTGCCGCAGCCGGACTCGCCGACGAGCCCGAGGACCTCGCCGGAGGCGACGGTGAGCGAGACGTCGTTGACGGCTTGGACAGGTCCGAAGCGGCGGGACAGGTGCTCGGCTTCGAGCAGGGTGCCCGCTTGCGTTGCGCGGTGCCGGGGCAGCGCTGGCGTGGGCCAGGGCTCGGAGACGATCTCCTCGGCGCGATGGCAGCGGACGGGGTGCGGCGTCGGACGCAGCGCTTGCGGCTGCTCGCAGCCTGCGGCGGCAAAGGGGCAGCGCGGACGGAAGTTGCAGCCGGGGTCGGGGGCGCGGAGGTCGGGCAGGCTGCCGGGGATCGGCGCGAGCGGGCCGGGTCGTTCCAGGTCCGGCATGGCGGCGAGGAGGCCGCGCCCATAGGGGTGGAGCGGCGCGCGCAGCAGCTCGGCCACCGGCGCGTCCTCCACGACCCGGCCGGCGTAGAGCACGGTCGCGCGGTCACAGAGCCGGTCGACGATGCCGAGGTTGTGGCTGACCAGCAGCACGGACAGCCCGCGCCGGACCCGCAGATCGGCCAACAGGTCGAGGATCCCGGCTTCCACGGTGACGTCGAGCGCCGTCGTCGGCTCGTCGAGCAGAAGCAGGTCGGGGCGTGCAGCCAGCGCCGCCGCGATGGCGACGCGCTGCTTCATGCCGCCAGAGAGCTGGTGCGGGTAGGCGCGCAGCAGCGTCGCGGGTCGCGGCAAGCCGACGTCGGCCACTTGCGCGAGCGCTTCCTGCTCGGCTTGCCGGCGCGAGAGGCGGGCATGGACGAGCAGCGGCTCCATGACCTGGGCGCCGATGGTGAGTGCCGGGTTGAGCGCGGCGGAGGGGTCCTGGAACACGATGGCGATGCGGCGGCCGCGAAGCGTGGCCGCAGTTTTCAGCAGGTCGGCGCCGTCGAAGTGCATCCGGCGAGCCCCGACATGCGCGCGGCCGAGCAGGCCGAGAATCGCGAGCACGGCGGTGGACTTGCCGGAGCCGGACTCGCCGACCAACGCCACCGCGCCGCCGCTTGGGACGGAGAGGCTGACATCCCGCAGCGCATGGAGCGGACCGGCGGCGGTGGGGAAGGAGACGTCGAGCCCTTCGATCTCGAGCAGGGGGTCAGACATGCGCCGGGTCGAGGCGGATGCGCAGGCCCTCGCCGACGAGGTTGACGGTGAGCAGGAGGACGCAGAGGCAGAGCCCGGGCGCGAGGCCGATCCAGGGCGCCTCGTCCAGGAACTGACGGCTCTCGGAGATCATCAGCCCCCATTCGCTGGCGGGGGGCTGTGGGCCGAGGCCGAGGAAGGAGAGGGCGGAGCCGAGCAGGATGGCGAAGGTCACGCGCAGCCCGGCCTCGACGATGATCGCGGGCCAGGCGTTCGGAAGGATTTCTCGAAGCAGGATGGAGGCGCCGCTCTCGCCGCGGGCGCGGGCGGCGGTGACGAAATCCTCCTGCAGCAAGCCAAGCGAGACCGCGCGCACCAGGCGCAGCATGATCGGCACATAGACGAGGCCGACGGCGAGGATGGTCTTCCACAGGCTTGGCGGCGTGACGGCGAGGATCAGCAGGCCGAGCAGGATCGGCGGCAGGGAGAGCAGGAGGTCGGCGGCGCGGAGGATCAGCGTCGCGACCCAGCCCCGGCTCCACGCGGTGAACAGGCCGAGCGGGACGCCGACAACGGTGCTGAGCGCCATCGCGCCGAAGCCGATGGCGAGCGACAGGTGCGCGCCCGCCAAGACGCGCGAGAGCACGTCGCGCCCGAACTCGTCGGTCCCGAACGGGTGGACGAAGCTGGGCGGCGGCGAACCGGAAGCGGGCGGCGAAGCCGGTGGGATTATAGGGGGTGACGAAGGCGCCGATCGCCGCCACGGCGATGATGAGCAGCAGGAGCACCAGGCCGAAGCGGAACGTCCTCATGCGACCGCGGTCGCGTGTCGGATGCGCGGGTTGAGCACGGCGGCGAGCAGGTCCGCGAGGACGTTGGCGAGCGCGTAGACGGCGGTCAGCACCAGCATGCCGGCCTGCAGCAGGGGCAGATCGTGCCGCTCGATGGCGAACACGAGCAGTCGGCCGAGCCCGGGATAGGCGAACACCGTCTCGATCACGACCACGCCGCCCATCAGCAAGCCGAAATCGATTGCGAGCACGGTGATGGCCGGCAACAGCGCATTCGGCGCGGCATGCCGCCACAGGACCCGGCGCTCGCTCAGACCTTTCGCGCGGGCGAACAGCACGTAGCGGCTGCGCAGCGCCTCCAGCATCGCCGCCCGGGTGAGCCGGGAGACGTGGGCAACGAGGCCGATGGCCAGCACGGAGACAGGCAGGACGAGGTGCACCGCCCACGCGCCGAGCCCATCGGAGAGCGGCGCATAGCCAGTCGCGGGCAGCCAGCGGAGCAGAGAGGAGAACAGCAGCACGCCCAGGATCGCCCAGAAGTAGTCGGGCACGGCGATGAACAGCAGCTGCACGATCCCCAGCGCGTGGTCCCTAGCGCTGCCGACCCGGCTCGCGCCGTAGACGCCGAGCCCGATCCCCGCGGCGGCGACCAGGGCAAAGGCAAGCCCGGCGAGGAGCGCGGACCGGCCAAGCGCATCCAGGATCAGCGGACCCGCCGGGCGGTCCATGGTGAGCGACATGCCAAGGTCGCCGTGCAGCACGCCCGACAGCCAGTGCCAGTATTGCAGCGGGAGGGGATCGTTGAGCCCGAGCTTGGCCTCGAGCGTCGCGACCGAGGCCGGGGTCGCGAACTCGCCGAGGATGGCGTAGGCGACGTTGCCGGGCAGGATGTGCACCACCGCGAAGATCAGCACCGTCATAGCCGCGACGACGCCGACGACGCCGAGCAATCGCCGGAGAATGTAGCCCGTCATCTCCGGTTCAGGACAGCACGGCCTCGCGCAGGTCGAACCAGCGCATCGGGTGCGTCTTCACGCCGCTGACCCGCTTCGAGTAGGCACAGGCGAAGTTGACGGAGTAGGCGAAGAAGCCGCAGGGGTCGGCGACGAGCGCCTTCTGCATCTCGAGGTAGCGCGGCTTCTGCACGGCCGGGTCGCCGGAGAGGCGGGCCGCGGCGAGGGCGGTGTCGACCGCCTTGTCGCTGTAATGCCAGAGCTTGGCGTTCCAGCTGCCGGTACTGTGCAGGAACGGGTAGGTGGACGTGTCGATCGTCGGGCGAGCGAAGTAGCCGTCGATGTAGAGGGGCGCCTTGCCGGAGACCTGGGCGTCGTAGGCGGTGAAGTCCACGCGCTGCACTTGCAGGTCGAAGCCCCCGGGTTTGGCCAGTTGCTGCAGCGTCACGCCGAGGCGCTCGCGGACGGGCCGGCCGGTCGGCACGATGATCGGCACGGTGATGCCGTTCGGGTGGCCGGCCTCGGCGAGCAGTTTGTGCGCTGCCGCCGGGTCGGCGTCGCCCGGCTCGAGGTCGTGTGCGTAGAACGGGTGCGTGGGCGGGATCGGGCTGATGGTCGGCGCGCCCTGGCCAAAGAGGGTGAGCTCGACCACGTCCCGCTTGTCGACGGCGCGGTTGAACGCGAGGCGCACCCGCGGATCGTTGAACGGTGGGATGAGGTTGTTCATGATCGCCGCGTCCCAGGAGCCGCTGGCGACGCTATCGACCCGGACGTCGCCGCGCTGCGAGAGCGGCTTCACCTGGTCGAGCGGCAGGTCCCAGACCACGTCGAGCTCGCCCGACTGCAGCGCGGCGAGCTTGGCGCTCATCTCCGGGATGATCCGCAGCTCGACCCCGGCGAGCTTCGGCATTCCGGGTTCGAAGTAGCCGTCGAACTTGGCGAGCACCAGGCGATCGCCGGGCGTGTAGGAGACGAACCGGAACGGCCCGGTGCCGACCGGCTGCGTCGCGAGCTGCGCGACCTTGCCGCGAGGGACGATCTTGACCTGCCGGTCGCTGAGGATGTCGGCGAAGCCGCCATAGGGGGTGGCGAGCGTGAAGACGACGGTGTGGTCGTCCGGCGCGTCGACCGCGGTGACCATGTCGTAGTTGCTGCGGGACGGGGCGGCGGTGGCCGGGTCGAGCAGGCGGCGGAACGTGGCGACGACGTCCGCGGCGGTCATCTCGGTGCCGTCGTGGAACTTGACTGCGGGCTGGAGGTGGAACGTCCAGCGCTTGAGGTCTTCGGTGTATTCCCAGGATTTGGCGAGGTCGGGATGGACCGTCTGGTCCTCGGCCATCCGGGTCAGGCCGTTGAAGACCAGGTTGTCGTAGATATACTCGTCGCCGATCGTGGTCAGCATCGGGTCGAGCTTGCTGAGCGAGCTGCCGACGCCGATGCGGAGCACGCCGTCGCCGGCCGCACGGGCGGGGCGGATGAGAGGCAGCGCGAGCGCGGCGGCGGCGCTGCGGAACGCCGCGCGGCGGGTGATCGTCATCGTTGTCCTCCCCGGAAATGGCCCGCCCTCGCGGCGGCGCCGAGCAGGTTCACGATCAGCCGCCCGGCGGTGATGCAGGTGATCTGGTTCACATCGGTGCTCGGCGTTATCTCGACGACATCCATCCCCACGACCCGCCCTTTGCGCACGAGACCGCGAAGCAAGGCGCGTGCCTGGAGGAAGGTGACGCCGCCGGGGCAGGGCCCGAGAACGGCGGGCGCGCAGGACGGGTCCATTCCGTCCATGTCGATCGTGACGTAGTAGCGGCCGCCGTCCGGGATGCGGTCGAGGATCGCGCTCTACGCCGGCCTCGTGCAGCTCGTACGCGGTGATCAAATGCGCGCCGTACGCCTGCGCGGCGTCCACTTCTTCCTGGCGGGCGCTGCCGGTGGCGCGCAGCCCGATCTGGAAGATCTGGCCGACATGCGGCATTTCGGAGGCGCGGCGCATCGGGCTCGAGAGCCCGTCGCGCACGCCGGCGACCTCGTTGCGCCAGTCGATGTGCTGGTCGATCTGGATCACCGTGAGATCGTCGCCCTCGAAGGCGCGCAGCACGGGGATCGGGATCGCGTGGTCGCCGCCGAGGATCACCGGCATCGCACCGGCGGCCAGGATGCGGCGGACCGCCTGCTCGGCCCGATCGATGTGGTTGCGGGGTGACGCGACCTCCGCGCGCACGTCGCCGCAGTCGACGGCGCGGATCGGCAGGTCGGCATACAGCGTGCCGCCGAGGTCGAAGTCGTAGCGCTCGGGGGAGCGGAGGATGCGCGTGGTTGCAGCGCGGAGCGCGGCCGGGCCGCGGGACTGGTCGGGCGCTTGCTCGGGGAAGCTGTAGCCGTTGCCGTAAGGGATGCCGAGGAAGGCGATGTCCGCGTCCTCGAGCCGCATCTCCCAATCCGGCTCGCTCCAGAGAAAGGTCGCCGGCGGTAGCGCGTGGGGCGTGGTCAGGTCGCTCATGCGCTGTGCGTCGGGACTGGCATGGCCCCATGCTAGTCCGCGATCGCCGCGGCGGATATCCCGGTCATCCGCTCGCAACACGGTCGCAGATTGCCTTTGCAGGGCCGTACCGTCGCCTATAGTGCGGAGAGACGCAGCAAATGAGGACAGTGCCGTGCCCCAGCCCCGCATCACTCGCCGCCTCGCCACCCAGGGAGGCATCGCCGCCGCCTTCGCGGCTCTGGGCGCCCGTGCTGCCCAGGCCGACACGCTTGCCGAAGTGAAGGCACGCGGTGAGCTTGTTTGTGCCACCGAAATGGAGTTCCCACCCTTCGACTTCCGGGTCGACAACGAGTACACCGGGGTGGATCGCGACCTGATCGATCAGGTCGGCCACGACCTGGGTGTCAAGGTCAAGTATCTCGACCTGCCCTGGACCAGCGTGCTGCCGGGGCTCGAGGCGAAGAAGTTCGATTACGTCATCGCGCCGGTGACGATCACCAAGGCGCGGATGCAACGCTACAGCTTCACGGTGCCGATCGCGGAAGCGACCGCCGCGGTGATGAAGCGCGCCGACGACAATTCGATCAACAAGCCGCAGGATCTCGCGGGCAAGACCGTCGGCGGCCAGAAGGGCACGTCCCAGGTTGAGCAGCTGAAGGCGTTCGGCGCCACGCTGCCGAAGCCGATCACGGTCCGCGAATACGTGGACAACAATCAGTCCTATGCCGATCTTGCCGCCGGGCGGCTCGATGCCTCGGTGAACTCGCTGCCCAACCTCGCTTACGCCGCCTCCAAGCGGGCGGATACGTTCAAGGTCGTGTTGCCGCCGTTCGGCGAGCCCTCGTATTTCTCCTGGGTCGGGCGGCTGGATGACCAGACGCTGACCGACGCCATCAATGCCTCGCTGATCAAGATGCAGGATGACGGCCGGATGGCGGCGATCCAGAAGAAGTGGTTCGGCCAGGCGCAGGCGCTTCCCAAAACCGTGCCGACGCCCGCCGTGTAGGCAGATGCGGCTACAGGTCGTCCTGCACGCGCTGCCGTTTCTGCTGCGCGCCGCGGGCACGACGGTCTGGGTCTCCCTGCTCGGGATGGCGCTCGGACAGGTCGTCGGCGCCGCGGTGTGCCTGCTGCGGCAATCCGGGGTGCGCGGGCTCGACTGGGCCGGGGCCGCCTATGTCAGCTTCTTCCGAGGCGTGCCGCTGCTGGTGCAGCTGATGCTCATGTACCTGTTCCTGCCGCGGGCGGGTTTGGACGTGCCGCCGCTCGTCGCTGCGGTGGCCGGCTTGGGCCTTTCGTCCGGCGCCTATGTCTCCGAAATCTTCCGCGGCGCGCTGGCCGCGATAGCGCCCGGCCAGGCGGAGGCGGCGGAGGCGCTCGGCATGGGGCCGGCTCGGATCTGGTGGCGGGTGCTGCTGCCGCAGGTGCTGCGACTGTCGCTGCCGGCGCAGGTGAACGAGCTGATCCTGCTGCTCAAAGCGTCGTCGCTGATTTCGGCCATCGGCGTTCTGGAGTTGACGCGCATGGCGCAGGCCTATGCGGCGGAGACCTATCGGCCCTTGGAGATGTTCGTGACCGCGGCGCTGATCTATCTGGCGCTGAACCTGGGGCTGGCGGCGTTGGGCCAGTTCGCCGAGCGCAGGATCGCCTACGGCTGATGCAGTGGGACCTCTATCTGCAATACGGCCCGGCGCTGGCGAGCGGGTTCGGGGTGACGCTGCTGTGCTGGAGCTTGGGCGCGGCGCTAGGCATCGTGCTCGGGTTCGCCGTGGCGTTGCTGCGCCGGCTCCCGGTGCCGCCGCTGCGCTGGCTGCTCCGGGCGGGGATCGAGGTGCTGCGCGGCACGCCATTCCTGGTCCAGCTCTATCTCTTATATGACGGCGGCCCGCAGATCGGGCTGCGGTGGTCGGCCACGACCTGCGGCGTTGTTGGTCTGGGCGTCTATGGCAGCGCGTATTTCGCCGAGATCTTCCGCGCAGGGTTCGCTGCGGTGCCGCCGGGCCAGATCGAGGCGGCCGAGAGCCTGGGCATGACGCCGACGCGCATCATGCGCCGGATCCGGCTCCCGGTGATGCTGGTCGCGATCCTCCCGGCGTTGGTCAACATGCTGATCATCCTCAGCAAGGAGACGGTGGTGCTCTCGCTGATCACCGTGCCGGAGCTGATGTATCAGATGCAGACGATGGGCGCGGAGACGTTCGCCGCCTTCGAGGTGATCCTGGCCATGGCGGTGTTGTACTGGCTGTTGGTCGAGATCGTCGCCCGGCTCGGGCGTGTGGCCGAGCGCGCGATCACCCGGCATCTCGTCGCACCCGCATGACGCCCTTGGTCAGCATGCGGGGCGTGTGCAAGTCGTTCGGGGAGCATCTTGTCCTGGACGGCGTTGACCTGGATGTGGGGGCGTCCGAGGTGGTGTGCCTGATCGGCCCGAGCGGTTCCGGAAAGAGCACGTTGTTGCGCTGCGTGAACTTCCTGGAACGGTACGACGCTGGCGAGATCAGGGTGGATGGCACTCTGGTCGGCTGGCGCGACGAGCCCGGCCCACGGCGGCTGGCCTCGGCACGCGGTCTGCGGGAGCTGCGGCGGAGCATCGGGATGGTGTTCCAGCAGTTCAACCTCTGGCCGCATATGACCGCGCTGGAGAACGTGGCGGAGGGTCTCATGCAGGTGCGTGGCCTGTCGCGGGAAGAGGCGGCCGCGCGAGCGAGCGCCCTGCTGGCCCGCGTCGGTCTGGCGGACAAGGAGGGCGCCTATCCCGCCCGCCTCTCCGGCGGGCAGCAGCAGCGGGTCGCGATCGCCCGGAGCCTGGCGATGGAGCCGCGGCTGATGCTGTTCGACGAGCCGACCTCTGCGCTCGACCCGGAGCTGGTGGGCGAGGTTCTCGGGGTGATGGACGACCTGGCGGCAGAGGGCATGACCATGCTGGTCGTGACCCACGAGATGGGATTTGCCGCGCACGCCGCCGATCGCATCGCGTTCCTTCATGGCGGGCGCATCGCGGCAGTCGGGCCGGCGCGGGAAATCCTGCACGAGTGCGAGGAGCCGCGGCTGCGCCGGTTCCTGCAGACCTACCACGAGCGCAACAATTTTTGACGCGCGGGCCCGCGCCGGGTCAGGGGAGGACTCCGGGTAGGTTCAGGCCGTGTTCGCGTGCGCAGTCGAGGGCCAACTCGTAGCCGGCGTCGGCATGGCGCATCACGCCGGTGGCCGGGTCGTTCCACAGCACCCGCGCGATGCGTCGCGCCGCATCGGGCGTGCCGTCGCAGACGACGACCATGCCGGCGTGCTGGGAGAAGCCCATGCCGACACCGCCGCCGTGGTGCAGCGAGACCCAGGTGGCGCCGGAGGCGGTGTTGAGCAGGGCGTTCAGCAGCGGCCAATCGGAGACCGCGTCCGAGCCATCGCGCATCGCCTCGGTCTCGCGGTTGGGCGAGGCGACCGACCCGGAATCGAGGTGGTCCCTGCCGATCACGATGGGCGCCTTGAGCTCGCCGCTCGCCACCATCTCATTGAAGGCGAGGCCGAGGCGGTGACGGTCGCCGAGCCCCACCCAGCAGATCCGGGCCGGTAATCCTTGGAACCTGACGCGCTCGCGCGCCATGTCGAGCCAGGTGTGCAGATGCTTGTCGTCGGGCAGCAGTTCCTTGACCCGGGCGTCGGTGCGGTAGATGTCCTCCGGATCGCCGGACAGCGCGCACCAGCGGAACGGCCCCACGCCGCGGCAGAACAGCGGCCGGATATAGGCCGGAACGAAGCCCGGATAGTCGAAGGCGTCGCCGACGCCCTCTTCCTTCGCCATCTGACGGATGTTGTTGCCGTAATCCACGGTCGGCACGCCCATCCGATGGAACTGGAGCATGGCGCGCACATGCTCCGCCATGGAGGCGCGCGATGCCTGAGAGACCGAATGCGGGTCAGCCTCGCGCTTGGCCTCCCATTCCCCGAGAGTCCAGCCTTTGGGCAGGTAGCCGTTCACGGGATCATGCGCGGAGGTCTGGTCGGTGACGCAATCCGGCCGGATGCCGCGGCGCAGCAGTTCGGGCAGCACCTCCGCGGCGTTGCCGAGCAGAGCGACCGACACCGCGGTCCTGTCTCGGCAGGCGCGCTCGATGATTGCCAGCGCCGTCTCGAGATCATCCGTCTGCTCGTCCACATAGCCGGTGCGCAGCCGGGCCTCGATGCTGCTGGGGCGGCATTCGATCGCCAGGCAGGACGCGCCCGCCATCTTGGCCGCCAACGGCTGGGCGCCGCCCATGCCGCCAAGGCCCGCCGTCAGGATCCATCGCCCGGACAGGTCGCCGCCATAGTGCTGGCGCCCCATCTCGGCGAAGGTCTCGTAGGTGCCCTGCACGATGCCCTGCGAGCCAATGTAGATCCACGACCCGGCCGTCATCTGGCCGTACATCATCAGGCCCTTGCGATCGAGTTCGTGGAAGTGCTCCCAGGTGGCCCAGTGCGGGACCAGGTTGGAATTGGCGATCAGCACGCGTGGCGCGTCCGCGTGAGTGGTGAACACGCCGACCGGCTTGCCCGACTGCACCAGCAACGTCTGGTCCGCCTCGAGCCTCCGCAGCGCCGCGACGATACGGTCGAAACAGTCCCAGTCGCGCGCGGCCCGGCCGATACCGCCGTAGACGACTAGCTCGGCCGGCCGTTCGGCGACGTCGGGGTCGAGATTGTTCATCAGCATGCGGAGCGGGGCCTCGGTCAGCCAGGTTTTGGCCGACAATTCGGTGCCATGAGGGGCGCGGACGACGCGCGCGTTGGCGATGCGGGTCATCGCATGACGTCCGGCAGCTCGATAGAAGCAGTCTCGATGAGAGCGCCGCTTCGCACGAGCCCGATCGCGGTTTCGATGTCCGGATGGAAATGGCGGTCGTCTTCCAAATGCGGCACCTCTGCGCGCAGCCTCCGGCGCACGGCTTCGAGCGGCGGGCTCGAGGCGAGGGGCGCATGGAAGTCGCAGCCCTGTGCCGCCGCCAGCAGTTCGATGCCGATCACGGCGGCCGCGTTCTCGACCATCGGCACGAGCCGCCGTGCGCCGTGCGCGGCCATCGAGACATGGTCTTCCTGGTTGGCGGAGGTCGGGATCGAGTCCACGCTGGCCGGATAGGCCTTCTGCTTGTTCTCGGAGACCAGCGCGGCGGCCGTCACTTGCGGGATCATGAAGCCCGAGTTGAGGCCCGGCCTGGGCGTCAGGAAGGCGGGCAGGCCGGACAGCGCCGGGTCGATCAGCATGGCGATGCGGCGCTCAGCAATCGACCCGATCTCGCAGATGGCGAGCGCCATGGTGTCCGCCGCGAAGGCGACCGGCTCGGCGTGGAAGTTGCCGCCCGACAGCGCCTCGTCATCCACAATCAACGGATTATCGGATACGCCGTTTGCCTCGGTCTCGAGCGTCGCGGCGACGTGGCGCAGCAGGTCGAGGCAGCTCCCCATCACCTGCGGCTGACAGCGCAGGCAGTAGGGATCCTGTACGCGCTCGTCGTTCACGAGGTGCGAGGCGCGGATCGCGCTGCCCGCCATCAGCGCACGCAACGCCGCCGCCGTCTCGATCTGGCCCCGATGCCGGCGCAGGTCGTGGATGCGCGGATCGAACGGGGCGTCCGAGCCCCGCGCCGCGTCGGTCGCGAGCGCGCCCGTCACGAGGGCAGAGCGAAACAGCACCTCGGCCTCGAACAACCCGGCCAGCGCCTGTGCCGTGGAGAACTGGGTTCCGTTCAGCAACGCCAGTCCCTCCTTGGCGCCGAGCGTGAGCGGCGCCAGACCCGCCTGCGCCAGCGCATGTACGGCCGGCAGAAGGTGCCCATCGAAGAAGGCGTCGCCCACGCCGATCATCACGGCAGCCATGTGCGCGAGCGGCGCAAGGTCGCCGGAGGCGCCGGCCGAGCCCTGGGCCGGGATCACCGGCACTAGGTCCCGCGCCAGCATCGCCTCGAGCATCGTCAACACGGCCGGCCGCACGCCCGACGCGCCCTGTGCCAGGGAGGCGAGCTTGAGTGCCAGCATCAGCCGGGCCACCGCTTGGGCGATCGGCTCGCCGACGCCAGCGGCATGGGAGATACGATGTTGCGCTGCAGCGCTTCCAGGTCTGCCGCCTCGATGCGCACGCTGGCGAGCTTACCGAAGCCGGTATTGATCCCGTACACGGGCGCACCGCGCGCGACGATGCGGGCGACCGAAGCGGCCCCTGCCTCGACCTCGGGCCAGCACGCGGCGTCGAGCTTCGGTACCGCGCCACGATAGATCGCCCGCCAGTCGACGAGCGTGGCCGCACCCGGCCGGAGGACGATCTCGGTCACCGACCCCTCCAGATGCGGGTGTCGAGAGGGCTGAAGCCCATACGATAGACCAACTCGGCCGGTCGCTCGATGTTCCAGATCGCCAGATCCGCCCACTTGCCTTCTTCCAGCGTGCCGGTCTCTTCCAGCACTCCGAGCGCGCGGGCAGCTTCGCGGGTCACGCCGGCGAGGCACTCGTCCACCGTCATGCGGAACAGCGTCGCCGCCATGTTCATCGCCAGCAGCAGCGAGGTGAGCGGCGAGGTCCCTGGATTGCAGTCGGTCGCGACGGCCATGCGCACCCCATGCTGGCGGAACAGGTCGACCGGCGGCTTCCGGGTCTCGCGGAGAAAATAGAACGCGCCCGGCAGGATGACGGCGACCGTGCCGGCGCGCGCCAACGCGGCGGCGCCGACCTCGTCGCAGTGTTCCAGGTGATCGGCCGACAGCGCGCCGAAGCGGGCGGCCAGAGCCGCGCCGCCCAGGTTCGACAACTGGTCGGCGTGCAACTTGACAGGCAGCCCGGCCGCCGCTGCGGCCTCGAACACGCGGGCCATCTGCTCGGGCGAGAATGCGATCCGCTCGCAGAACCCGTCCACCGCATCCGCCAGGCCCTCCGCCGCCAGCGCGGGCAGCATCTCGGCGGCAACACGCTCGATATATGCGGCCTTGTCCCCGGCCGCCTCTTGGGGCAGCGCGTGCGCGCCGAGGAAGCTCGTGCGGATGGTGACGGGCCGTTTGCGGCCCAGAAGGCGGCCGGCTCGCAGGGATTTGCGCTCGTTCGCCAGGTCCAGGCCGTAGCCCGACTTGATCTCGACCGTGGTGACGCCCTCTGCCAGCAGCGCGTCGAGCCGCGGCAGCGACTCGCGCACCAGCTGGTCCTCGCTGGCGGCACGCAGCGCGCGGACGGTGGAAAGGATGCCGCCGCCTGCTCCCGCGATCTCCTCATACGATGCGCCTTGCAGACGACGCTCGAACTCTTCCGCCCGGTTGCTGGCATGGAGCAGATGCGTGTGGCAATCGATCAGTCCCGGAGTGATCCAGCGTCCCTCGCAATCGCGCACCTCCGCGATGGCGCGAAGCGCTGCCGGCAATTCGTCCTCCGGTCCGGCATAGGCGATCCTGCCGCCACAGATGGCAACGGCGCCCCGTTCCACGATCCCCAGCCCGGGTCGGGTCTCCGAGAGGGTCGCGAGCCGCGCGTTGCGCCAGAGTCGGTCGGGCCCGTCCTGCATCGTGAGAGAAGTCTTCCCCGGTTCCATCGCGGCCACGTTAATGCAACGGCACATGAAGGAGGGAGGCCACGAGATGAGCGTGATCCACGCCGCAGAGGCCCTGCTGCCCCAGGGCTGGCACTCCGACGTCCGCCTTACCATGGCAAGCGAAGGTTTCGCGGCGATTGAGCCGGAGACGCCGCCCCAGCCCGGCGACCTGCTTGTGGCGCTCGCTGTGCCCGGCATGCCGAACCTGCACAGCCACGCGTTCCAGCGCGGCATGGCGGGTCTCGCGGAGCGGCGCGGGTCGCAGGCGGACAGCTTCTGGAGCTGGCGGGAGACGATGTATCACTTCGCGCTGTCGATGACGCCGGAGCAGGTCGAGGCGGTCGCATGCCAGCTTTATGTGGAGATGTTGGAAGCCGGGTTTTGCCGGGTCGGCGAGTTCCACTACCTCCACCACGACCGTGACGGCCGCCCTTATGCCGAGCCGGCCGAGATGGCGGCCCGCATTGCCGCCGCCGCTCAGCGCACCGGGATCGGGCTCACCTTGCTGCCGGTGTTTTATGCGCACGCCGGGTTCGGGGGCAGCCCGCCCGATGCCCGTCAGCGCCGTTTCGTGTCGAGCCTGGACGACTATGCCCGGCTGCTCGAGGGCGCCCGGACGGCGGTCCGGCCGCTTCCCGGCGCCGTGGTGGGCGTGGCGCCGCATAGCCTGCGCGCCGTGACGCCGGAGGAGCTTGCGACGGTCGTCTCCCTGGCCGGCGACGCCCCGGTCCACATCCATGCCGCCGAGCAGACGCAGGAGGTGGTGGACTGTATTGCCTGGTCCGGCGCGCGGCCGGTCGAATGGCTGCTCGACCATATGGCGGTGGATGCACGCTGGTGCCTGGTCCATGCAACTCACATAACCCAGGACGAGACACGGCGCCTGGCGAGGAGCGGCGCGGTTGCCGGGCTCTGTCCGATGACCGAGGCGAATCTGGGCGACGGGATCTTCGGCGCCGTGCCGTTCATCGCTGCCGGAGGCCGGTTCGGCATCGGCTCGGATTCGAATGTGCTGATCGGGGTCGCGGACGAGCTGCGGCAACTGGAATATTCACAGCGGCTGCTCCATCGCGCGCGTAACATGCTGGCCGAGGCCGGTGGCTCGACCGGCCGAGCCCTGTTCGATGCCGCGCTGCGTGGGGGCGCGGCGGCGCTTGGAGCGAACCCAGGCGGTCTCGCCGTCGGCGCACCGGCGGACGTCGTCACACTCGATCCCGAGCACCCCGCGCTGGTGGCCAAGCACGGCGACGCGGTGCTCGACAGCTGGATCTTCGCGGGAGACAACAGCTGCGTCGATGGAGTGTGGATTGGCGGCACGCAGTTCGTCGCCCGCGGCCGGCATCTTCTGCGCGAGGGGATCGCCGCCCGGTATCGCCGATCGCTCACGGGCGATTGTGCCCCACCGGGCTCCATGACATCGTGAGATGATTGGCCCGCCGCCCTGATGGTCGACGGCCATCCACGATCGTTGCGCCACTAAGGACCTGTTGTCGATGCACGAACGCGGCTACATGTCGCTCGCCCTTCTGTTCGGCGCGGCGGGCTCGCACCCGGCCAGTTGGCTGCATCCGGACTCGCAGCCGAGCCCGCCGACCGACCTTGCCGCGTACACCGCGGCGGCGCTTGCGTGCGAGCGGGGCCTGTTCGACCTCTTCTTCATCGCCGACACACCGGCGGCCCGGACCGAAAACCTCCAGGCGTGGTCGCGCTTCCCGCTGTTCATGAACGTGCTGGAGCCGGTCACGCTGCTGACCGCGCTCGCGGGCGTGACAACGCGGATCGGGCTGGGCGGGACGATGTCCACCAGCTTCTCCGAGCCCTACAACGTCGCCCGCCAATTCGCCTCGCTTGATCATCTGAGCCACGGGCGGGCGGCGTGGAACGTCGTCACCTCGGCCAACGACTATGCGGCGCGCAACTTCGGCCATGCCAAGCTGGCGCCGCACGCGGAGCGCTACGAGCGCGCCGCCGAGTTCGTCGACGTGGTGCGGGCGCTGTGGGACACGTGGGACGACGGTGCGTTCGGGCTCGACCGCACCACCGGGCTCTATTTCGACCCGGCGGGGCAGCATCCGGTCCATCACGAGGGCCCGTTCTTCAAAGTGGACGGGGCGTTGAACATCGCCCGGCCGCCGCAAGGCCATCCGGTGATCATTGCGGCCGGGGCAAGCGGCACGGGCCAGGAGCTGGCAGCTCGGGTCGCTGAAGTCGTGTTCTCCTCGAACCCCTCCGCGGCGAGACTCGAAGGCCTTCACCGATGGGCTGAAGGCGCGCATGCCGAAATACGGACGGGACCCGTCGGAGCTGAAAGTGCTGGCCGGGCTGCCGATCGTCATCGCGGAGACCGATCAGGAGGCGGCGGACGATTACGCGAGGCTGCAGGAGCTGGTGCACCCGGATGTGGGCCGGTTCCGCCTCGGCATGGACCTCGAGACGGACCTGTCGGACCTGCCGCTCGATGAGCCGATCCCGGAGGACCGCATCCCGAAGAACGCCAACTTCCACAAGGGGTTCTTCGACGACATCCTCCGTATCATGCGCGACGGACGCCCGACGTTGCGCGAGGTCTATCTGCGGTATGAGCGTGGCCGCAAGACGGTGACCGGGTCGCCGAAACGCATCGCTGACGTAATGGAGGAGTGGTTCACTGGAGGCGCCGCCGACGGGTTCATGTTGCAGTTCCACATCATGCCGCGCGGGCTCGACATGTTCGTGGAGCGCGTGGTCCCGGAATTGCAAAGGCGAGGGCTGATGCGGCGCGGGTACACGGGTGCCACGTTGCGCGAACATCTGCAGTTGCCACGTCCGGCTCGCGGCGCAATGGAGCGGCGCGGGCCGGAACGGGCCGAAGGAGCGGAGAAGAAATCCTCGTGAAGCACATTCTTGCGGCTTGCATCGCTGCCATTGTCGCGTTCGCCCCCGCCTGGGCCTCGGCTGCCAGCCCGCCAACGGTCACGGAGGGCAAGTTGTCCTGGGGCACCAGCCCGACCTTCGCCCCGTTCGAGTTCCAAAAGGACGGCCAGGCGGTCGGGTTCGACGTGGACCTGATGGCCGAGCTCGCCCGGCGCGTCGGCCTCGAGTTGGCGATGCTCGGCATGGACTATGGGGGCATCATCCCCGCCGTGCAGGCCAAGCGGATCGATGCGGCGGTGAGCGGAATCTACATCACGCCAGCGCGCGAAGAGGTGCTGGATTTCGTCGCTTATGCCAAGATCGGCGACCAGATGGTCGTGCCGGCCGGGAACCCGGCGCATCTGATCGGCAAGGACGATCTCTGTGGGCGCCACATCGCCGCGGTGGTGAACACGCTTTACGAGAAGACTGCCCACAGCTTGAGCGATGCTTGCACCGCTTCGGGCAAGCCGGCGATCGACATCCTGCTGGTGCCGAGCAGCGCGGTGCAGGCCCTGACCTTGGCGCAGGGGCGGGCGGAGGGGGCGATCAGCTCGACATCGGTGATCGCGGCCATGATGAGCAACGCGCCCGGCACGTTCGAGCCGTTGGGCGACCCGTTCAACGCCAATTCGCGGCTCGGCATCGGCGTCTCCAAGGACAACAAGGCGCTGCGAGACGCGCTGAGGGCGGCGCTGAAGTCTATGCAGGCGGACGGCGCCTACGACGCGATGCTGAAGAAGTGGGGCCTGCCGCCATCCAGCACAATCTTCTGACACCCATCGGCGGCCCTACGGCGGGCCGAGTGCGATGACCTTCCGTTTCGACGTCTTCCTGCACGAACTGTTCGGCTTCAACTTCGCCCAGGCTGCATCGGTCACGGTCTGGATCAGCCTGGCGTCGTTGCTGCTCGGCATGGTCGGCGGGCTGCTGCTGGCGCTTATGCAGCAGTCGCGGATCTTGCCCGTCCGTTGGATCGCTTGGGCCTATCTCTGGCTGTTCCGGGGTACGCCGGCGCTCCTGCAGATCATCTTCGCCTTCAACGTCCTGCCGAGCTTCGGCCTGATCCTGTCCGGTCCGGTCTGCGCCGTCCTCGCTTTGGGCCTGCACGAGGCCGCCTACATGGCAGAGATCATGCGGGCCGGCATTGCCGGGGTCGGCGCGGGGCAGCGGGACGCGGCAAGGGCGCTGGGCCTGTCGGAATGGGGGATGACCCGCCTCGTTGTCCTGCCGCAGGCGCTGCGCCTGATCGTGCCGCCGATCGGAAACCAGTTCATCGGGATGCTGAAGCTCTCGTCGCTGATCAGCGTCATCGGCGTGCGCGAGCTCCTGCTCGCGGCGGAGCAGTCGGCGTCCGGCAGCTTCCGCTACCTCGAGGCGCTCTCCGCCGCATCCGTCTACTATCTCGGCTTCACGACCCTGCTGATGGCGGCGCAGCACGTTTTGGAGCGACGGCTGGGGCTGCCTACTCGCGCGGGCCGGGCGGGTTCCGCACCGGAGATGACGCACTGAGGTTCGCATGACGAGGCGAGGTTTCAGCGCGAAAGTAACCGCAGTTCTTGATTAAGCGCTGGGCTCAACATATTTGCTCCAACAGAAAAGGAGCATTGCTTTATGTCTGTCGAAGTTGGAGTCGATATCCTAGGCTTAACCGCAAAGATCGTTTCTGCCCATATTTCCAAAAATCGGCTCGAAACGGAGGCGCTGCCCTCTCTGATCCAGTCGGTCTACCGATCACTGTCGACGGTTGGGGACAGTAGCGCAGCGGCACCTGAGCCGGCCAAAGCGCCCGCGGTACCGGTGAAGAAGTCCGTGTTCCCGGACTACATCGTATGCCTGGAGGACGGGAAGAAGCTGAAGATGCTCAAGCGGCATCTGATGACCAGCTACGGCCTGACCCCGGACGAGTACCGAGCCAAGTGGGGGCTCCCGGCGAGCTATCCGATGGTGGCGCCCAACTACGCCGCGACCCGGTCGGGGTTGGCCAAGAAGATTGGCCTGGGCCGCAAGCCGGGATCGGCCGCGGCTTCTCGTTCTGAACCGGCCGAACCCGAGGTGAAGCAACTGCCTGCCCGGCGCGCGCGCGGCTCGAAGAAGTAGCCGCCTCCGCAACGTTCCTGCTGCACGTCGGTGACCAGAGGCGAGCTCTGGCGCCGAATGCGGCCAGGTGCGGCGATTACCCGGGGCTGCAATCCACGTGACAGGCGCCGGCTCCTGCGGCACGATGTCGCCATGCGCCGTCGCGCCATGCTCAGCGCTGCTTTCGCTGCCGCCGTGCCAGGCCGCGTGGGCGCCCAGGTCGAACAGGCGGTCGACGTGGCGCTCGTGCTCGCGATCGACGTCTCCGGCTCTGTCACCGACGACGAGGCCGCCTTGCAGCGCAACGGCTACCGTGCCGCCATGACGGACAAGCGGGTCCTGGCCGCCATCGCGGACGGCCCCGTTGGCGCCATCGTGGTCACCTACTTCGAGTGGGCCCGGTTCGAGTTCCAGGAGGTGCTCATGCCGTGGACCCGCATTGCCACGGCAGCGGACGCGCAGGGCTGGTCGGACAGCCTCGGCGCCAAGCCGTTCCAGAGCCATCCCTGGACCAGTATCTCCGGCGCGCTGAGGTTCGGCGGCCAGCTGCTTCGCTCGGTCCCGTTCACCACCACGCGAAAGGTAATCGACGTCTCAGGCGACGGCCGCAACAACAACGGGCCAGACACGCCACCCATCCGCGACGCGCTCATCGCCGAGGGCGTGACCATCAATGGCTTGCCGATCATCAACCGCCACCCAAGGTTTGGCCGCCTCGAACTGGACGTCGACCAGTTCTACCGCGACTACGTGATCGGCGGCGAAGGCTCGTTCCTGATCGTCGCTGAGGACTTCTCGGCCTTCTCCGAGGCGATCCAGCGCAAGCTGCTGCAGGAGATTTCGGGACGGCCCGCCCCACGCTACGGCTAGCCCGGTCCCGCCACCGTCCGTTGCTGAGCAGCGCTCGGCCGGGATCAGATCGTGCCGTCTCCATGCAAGGCGGCAATTTCGGACTCGTCATAGCCAGCCTCGGCAAGGATCGAGTTGGTGTCGGCACCTAGGGCTGGAGGCGGGGTATGAATATGGCTGCCGCCATGCGCGAGGCGGAAAGCCGAGCCCATGAGGCGCAGCTTCCCGTAGGCGCTGTCCACGGTCTGCAGCACGTCACGGTGCTCCAGCTGCTTGTGTCCGGCGACCTCGTGGAGGGAGCGGATAATGGAGCAGGGCACGTCGGCCGCGGTCAGCCGCTCCTCCCAATTCGCGGCGGTGTCGGCGGCGAGCGCGCCCTCGATCACCTGCCGCAACGCGTCCACGTTCTCGGCGCGAGAGTCCCAATCGCGGAACCGCGGATCGTCCAGCGCGTCCGCGCGGTCAAGGCTGTGCAGGAGCGAGCGGAACTGCGGCTCCGTCATCACCGCCAGCAGCAGCCCGCCATCGCCGGTCTGGAACAGGTCGCCCGTCACCTTGCCGCTGGGCGAGAGGTTGCCGAGTTGGCCATGCCGCTTGCCGGAGAGCGTGTATTCGCACATCTGCTGGCCAAGAAAGCCGATGCTGGCGTCGAACATCGCGACGTCGACGAACTGGCCGAGGCCGGTGTGGGTCCGCTGGAACAGCGCGCTGGCGACGGCGAAGGCGGCCGTCATGCCGCCGATCGTGTCGCTGAGCGCGAAGCCGGCGCGGGTCGGGCCGGTGGCTTTGTGGCCGGTCAGCGACATGATGCCGGAGAGCGCCTGGATCTTGCCATCGAACGCTGCAGTCTCACGCTCCGGGCCGTTCTGGCCGAAGCCGGAGACGGCGGCGTAGATCAGCGACGGGCTAACGGCGCGCAACGCCTCGTAGCCGAGGCCGAGCCGGTCCATGACGCCGGGCCGGAAGTTCTCCCAGACGATGTCCGCCTCGCGGGCGAGGCGCTTGACGAGCTCGACCGCGGCCGGCCGGCGCAGGTTGAGCGCGATGCTCCGCTTGTTGGCGTTCATCGCCTGCCAGGAGGGCGACATGCCGCGTTGGCCCCAGGTCGGGCAGACCGAGTTGCGGCGCGACTCCTCGCCCTCGAGCGGCTCGAATTTGATGACGTCGGCGCCGAGCAGGGCGAACTGGTAGGTGCCGTAGGGACCGGCGACGTAGCGGGTGAAGTCGAGGACCCGGACGCCGGCGAAGGGTTGCGCCATCAGGCCGCCGCCTTCTCGCTTTCGCGCACCTTTCGCGCGACCTCCTTCTGGCGGGCGAACTCCGCTCGCCGGCGCTCCAGCTCCTCGGGCGCCATCCGGTCCACGTTGGAGTAGTCGAGCTTCCACTCGGCGCTCTCCGCCCAGCGCTGTGGCGACTGCACCGTGGTGCGCGGGCCCGGCGCCCTCTCCAGCACGCCCAAGGCCAGCTCGAGCGTCGCGTCCTGCGAGCACTCGTCGTGCGGCTTGCCGGCGGCGTTGCCCAGCGGGAAGTCGCTGAAGCAGAGGCGCGGGACACCGCAATGTTCGACGATGTCTTTGGCGCAGCCCATGATCACGGTGGGGATGCCGTTCGCCTCGAGATGGCGCGCGACCAGGCTCGCGGTCTGATGGCAGACGGGGCAGTTGGGGACCAGGACGGCCACGTCGACGCCGTCCTCCCGGCAGCGCCGGAGGAGCTGGGGCGCGTCGGTCTCGATCGTGACGCGTTGGCTGCGGTTGGTGGGGGCGCCGTGGAAGCGCGGGGCGAGGCGGCCGATCCGGCCGGCGGCCTGCGCCCGGCGCATGGCGCGCAGCGGGTTCCAGCTGTTCGCATCGGTCGCGGTCGTGTGCTGCCGGTCGTAGCCGATGTGTGAGATGCGCAGGTCCGGGTCGGTGTCCGTCGGCAGCGAGTAGACGGTGTAGAACTTGGCGCCGCTGTTGTACGCGGCGCCCGGGCCTTGGTCGCCCTTGGCCGGGTCGAACGGGGCGGCGGTGGTGATCATGCCGACGCAGCACTGGTCGAGCGGCTTGGGGAGCGTTGTGAACGGGACGGCGGAGAACGAGGCCCAGCGGTAGGGCGCGTCGTAGCCGAGCGCGGTGTAATAGGTTCGGGTGCGGAGCATGTACGGCACCGGCTGATCGAACAGCGGTGAGAAGCCGAGTCCCGTCTCGATGTCCATGCGCGTCTCCATCCCGGAACCCTGTTCTACATTATGGAACGACGGTCCAAATCTAGCCTACCACGGCCGATCCGGAGGCTGTCAACGCGTTCCTGCGATGTTACGAAGCCGCATGCCAAACGACGCCGCGCCGACTGTCCTCGTCATGCAGGAGGGGCCGCTATGGCGACTGCGGCTGAACCGGCCAGACCGCGGCGACGCGCTCGGTCCCGCGATGGTCGAGGGGCTCGAGGCGGGTCTCGACGCGGCGATCCGGGATGGGGCGAGGCTGCTGCTGCTGGAGGGCGCTGGGCGCCATTTCTGCACCGGGTTCGACTTGTCGGGGATCGAGGCCGTGTCGGATGCGGACCTGCTGCAGCGGTTCGTGCGAGTCGAGCTGCTGCTTCAGCGCGTGCATGCGGCGCCGGTGATGACGTGCGCGGTGGGGGTGGGGCGCACGACCGGTGCCGGCGCGGACCTGTTCGTCGCCTGCGACCGGCGGCTGGCGGTGACGGGAACCCGGTTCGCGTTCCCCGGCAGCGGGTTCGGGCTCGTGCTCGGCACGTCGCGGGCGGCAGCGCGGGTCGGCGAGGACGTGGCGCGGCGGATCCTGCTGGGCGGCGAGGAGGTCGACGCGGCGACGGCCGGGCTGTGCGGCTGGCGACGGAGGTGGTCGCGCTGGACGAGGTCGAGACCGCCGTGGCGTCCGCCCTGCGCGCCGCGACCCGGCTCGACCCGGTCACGGTCGACGCGCTGCACCGTGCCACGCGACGCCGCGGCGGCGATGCCGCGCTGGCGGCGCTGGTCCGATCCGCCGCCCCTCCCGGGCTGCGGGACGGATCCTGCGCTATCGGGACGGGGTGAAGCGCGGCTAGTTTGGCTGCCGCGCGGCCACGTCCTGCAGTTCGGGGAAGAACAGGTGGTGCATGACGCGCGGCTTGGTCGCAAGCGTGGGCAAGCCCATGATCGCGGTGGCCAGCGGCAACATCCGGAGCATCGATCCCGTCCTCATCGCGAGATGAAGTTCGGCAGGTCGAACGCCGTGACCGGCGGCGGCTCGCCGACGAAGCGGCGGAGCTCGACGGTGCAGGTCTGCGCCACGCAGCCTTGCGACAGGCTGGACGCGCCGACGTCCAGTGTCAGCACGTTCGGGTTCCCGTGCTTCTCCGGGCCGCCGGACCAGTCCGGGTCGAACCACGCGCCGGTGGCGAGCTTGACCACGCCCGGCATGATCCGATCGGTCAGCCGCGCGGCGGCGAGGCAGCGGCCGCGGTCGTTGAACACCTCGACCACGTCGCCGTCCCCGACGCCGCGCGCGGCCGCATCGTCCGGATGCAGGTCGATCGGCTCGCGCCCGGCGATCTTGCCGTCGAGGCTGTAGCCGCTGGCGTCGAGCTGGCTGTGCAGGCGGCGGACCGGCTGATCGGACAGGAGGTGCAGCTTGTAAGGGCCGCCGCCGCCCACCCACTCGCTCGGTTCGCGCCAGACGGCGTGGCCGGGGCAGTCCGACAGGCCGAAGCCGGCGATCCGCGCGGAGCCGACCTCGATCAAGCCGGACGGCGTGCGCAGCTTGTTGGCCACCGGGTCGGCGCGGAACGGGCCGAGCATGGTGACGGGGGTCGCGTGTTCTTCGAGGTCGATGAGGCCCTGCTCCCAGAACTCCTGGAAGCTCGGGAGGTCGACGCCGACCACCTTCGCGCGGACACGGCTCTCCTCCCACATCCGGGCCAGCCAGCCCATCTCGTCGAGGCCCTCCGTGTAGGTCTCGCCGGCGCCCAGCCGCTCGGCGAGGCCGGAGAAGATCGCGTAGTCGTCGCGCGCCTCGCCGACGGCGGGCATGAGGCGGCGCATCGCCACGAGGTGCCCCTCGCGGGTGGCCGAGCCGATGTCGTTGCGCTCCATGGTGGTGGTTGCCGGCAGCACGACGTCGGCGAGCTTGGCCGCGGGCGTCCAGAACTGTTCGTTGACGACGATCGACTCCGGCCGCCGCCAGGCTTCGACGAGGCGGTTTAGGTCCTGGTGGTGGTGGAACGGGTTGCCGCCGGCCCAGTAGATCAGCCGGATGTCCGGGTAGGCGTGGGTCCGGCCGTTGTATGTGAACTTCTCGCCGGGGTGGAGCAGCATGTCGGTGATGCGGGCGACGGGGATGAAGGCGTCCACCGCGTTGCGCCCCTGAGGCAGGACCGGGCCGGAGAACTTCACTTCCGGACTGCCCATCAGGTTGGTGGCGCCGTAGCCAACGCCGAAGCCGCCGCCGGGCAGGCCGACCTGGCCCAGCATGCAGGCGAGCGTGATCATCATCCAGAACGGCTGCTCGCCCCAGGTGGCGCGCTGCAGGGACCAGGCGACGTTCAGCATGGTGCGGTGCGAGGCCATGTCCCGCGCCAGGGCGGTGATCCGCTCGGGCGGGAGGCGCACGATCGGCGCCGCCCAGTCGGGCGTCTTCGGCGTGCCGTCGTCGAGCCCGAGCAGGTAACGCTCGAACATGTCGTAGCCGGCACAGTAGCGGGCGAGGAAGGCGGGGTCGTGCAGTCCCTCGTCGCGCAGAACCCAGGCGAGCGCGAGCATGAGCGCCGTGTCGGTCCCAGGCGGGATCTGGAGCCACTCGAAGTTGCCCGAGGTGTCGAGGTTGTCGCCGACCGGGCCGACGTTCACGAAGCGCACACCGGCCTCGTGCATGCGCCGCAGCCCAGCCGGTACGCGATGCTTACCGACCCCGCCCGCGGAGATCTGGGCGTTCTTGGCAGGCACGCCGCCGAACGCGACGAAGAGCTCGGTGTGCTCGGCCAGCACGTCCCAGGAGGTGTGGCCGGCCTGCAGCTCCTCCATGGGTGCCACGATGTGCGGCAGCAGCACGCGGGCGGCGCCGAGGCTGTAGCTGTCAGCGTGGCGGACGTAGCCGCCGCAGGCGTTGAGGAAACGATGCACCTGACTCTGGGCGTGATGGAACCGGCCCGCGCTCGACCAGCCGTAGGAGCCGCCGAAAATCGACGCGTTGCCGTGAAGCTCGCGCACGCGGCCGATCTCGGCGGCGACCAGGTCGAGCGCCTCGTCCCACGGCAGCTCGACGAAGGGCTCGCGGCCGCGCTGCTCCGGCGCCGCGCCGGGGCCGTGACGCAGCCAGCTCTCGCGCACCGCCGGGCGGCGCACGCGCAGGCGCAATAAGCTGTCGTCGAGCTGGTGCAGGCCGATCGGCGAGGGATCGGGGTCGCGCGAATAGGGCGTGAGCCGGGGGGCGCCTTCCGGGCCGATGTCGACCTGGTAGATGCCCCAGTGCGAGAGGGTGAAGTGGCCCATCAGGCGCCGGTGAACCGGGGCTGGCGCTTCTCCCGCCAGGCGGCCAGGCCTTCCTGCTGGTCGGCGCTGTTGCGCACCTTGGCGAGGTCGATCGTGGTCAGCATCATCGCCTCCGCCGGGCCGGGCGGAATGATTTGATTGACCAGGCGCTTGAGGGTCGCGATGACCAACGGCGCGGAGCCGAGCAGCTCTTCGGCCATCTTCAACGCCTCGGCCTCGTGCTGGCCCTCGTCGACGACGCGGTTGAGGAAGCCGACCTCGTAGGCGCGCCGGGCGGGGACCTTGGTGCCGAGCAGCATGATTTCCATGGCCAGCTTGTGCGGCATCCGCGAGGCCAGGGAGCTGATCATCCCGCCGGTCAGGCCAAGTTTCGCCTCCGGATAGTAGAAGCTGGTGCTCTCGGTCGAGACCATCAGGTCGCACATCATGACCATCACGATGGCGCCGCCGATGCACCAGCCGGTGGTCGCGGCGATGATCGGCTTGTCGGTGCGGAAGCCGACGCCGGGGATGGCGCGCCACAGCTCCGGCAGGTCAGTCACGTCGGCGCCGGCGCTGAAGGCGCGGTCGCCGACGCTGCTGAGCACGGCGACGCGCTGATCGGAGCGGTCGAACTCCTGGAACGCCTCCTGCAGCTCGATCGCGACCCGGCTGCTGATCGCGTTCAGCTTCGACGGCTGGTTGATGCGGATGACCGACACCTGACCCTTGTGCTCGACCTCGACCACGCTCATTCCGCCATCCCCCGTTCATCCCCGCACAGCACCCTTGCGTCCACGACCACGCAGCCCTTGCCCCGCGCGCGGACCAGGAGCGGGTTGATGTCCAGCTCCAGCAACACGTCGCGGTAGTCGTGCGCCAGCCAGGAGAGGCGGACGACCGCGTCGACGACGGCGCCCACGTCCAGGGCCGGGCGGCCGCGCACGCGGTCCAGGATGGCGCGGACCTTCAGCCGGTCGAGCATGGCGCGGGCGCGCTCGGCCGAGACCGGCACGGTCGACAGTGCCGCGTCGTGCAGCAGCTCGACCAGGATGCCGCCGGCGCCGACCACCAGGAGCGGGCCGAACTGTGGGTCACGCTTGACGCCGAGGATCAGCTCGGCGCCGGCACGGATCATCGGCTGCACGAGGAAGCCATCGAGCGGGCCGAGGCGCCGCGACATCTCGGCGATCGCGTCCGACAGCGCGGGTTCGTCCGCCAGGCCAACGGCGACCCCGCCGGCGTCGCTCTTGTGGACGAGCGTGGGCGACACGGCCTTGACGACGACGGGGTAGCCGAGACGCGCAGCGGCGGCGCGCGCTTCGTCCGCGGTCGCGCACAGGGCTTGCGGCACGGTGGGCAGACCGTAGGCGCGCAGCAGGGCATCGACCGAAGCGGCGTCGAGTTGGCGGGTCAGGCGCGGCGGCGTGTCCGGCAGGCCAGCGGGGCGGGTCGCGGCCGGGGCGGGCGGCGCGACCGAGGCCCAGGCGCAGATCGCGCGAACCGCCTCGTCTAGCGTGTCCGCGTAGGGCATGGCGCGGTCGCGGAGCTGTTGGCGGGCGCCGTCGGCGGCCTCGCCCGGTGCCATGATGAACAGGGTCGGCTTCACCGCGCCGGTGGCGACGTCGGCCATGCGGGCCACCGAGCTCGCCAGCATCGGGGCGGTGGTGATGAGGGAGAGGATGGCGTCCTGCGCCGGGTCGGCGGCGGCGATGGCGACGGTCGTGTGAGCGATGTCCATGGCCTCGCCGCCGGGCAGGCGGCCGCCGAGGTCGATCGGGTTGCCGGCTTGGCCCGGGGAGTAGAGTTTGGCGAGTTCCGCCTGCGTTTCGCGGGCGAACGCGGTGAGCGGGATGCCCGTCTCCGACAGGCGGTCGGCCGCGATCGCGCCGCCGCCGCCGGAGGGGGTGATGATCGTCGCTGAGCGGACGGAGCAGCCCGGGTAGCGCGACAGACAGCTCGCCAGCAGGACCATCGCGTCGAGATCGTCCGTCAGGACGATGCCATGGTCGCGGCAGACCGCTTCGAGCGCGGCGAAATTGCCGGCGAGGCTGGCGGTGTGGGAGAAGGCGGCCTGCGCCAGCCTCGGTGCGGCCGGCCTTGACCATCAGCAGCGGCTTGCCGGCCGCCTGCGCCGCGCGGGCGACGGCGAGGAAGCGGGGGACGTCCTTCAGCCCCTCGACATAGCAGCACAGGACGGAGGTCCGTGCGTCGTCGATCAGGTATTCGAGGAAGTCGCAGAGCTCTAGATCGGCTTGGTTGCCGACGGAGACGCAGTGGGTGGTCGCCGACCCACTCGCCGCGGAACACGCCGGCGTCGAACGCGATGAACACCTCCTGCGGGGTTGGCAGGATGAGGCAAGAGACGCTGCCGGCCGCGCTGACGATCTCCCACCCGAGCAGGATCGCAGCGAGCGCGACGACGAAGACGGTCGCGGCGGCGGGCGTCGGGAACAGCCGGCGGCCAAGGCGGCCGCGCCCGCGCCGCTGTTTCGCGACGGCGGTCGGCAGGGCGATGGCGCCGCCGCTCAGGCCGGCCGGGTTCAATGGAGCAATCCCTGGAAGGCGGAGCGCACCTCGCTGACCTTGTCGAAGAACACCTTTTCCGCGCGCAACTCGCCCGGCCGTTCGCCCGCTTCGAACGGGACGTCGATGACCTGGCCCAATCGGCCGGGCCGCGGCGCCATGACGCCGATGCGATGGGACAGAAACACGGCTTCGCTGATGTTGTGGGTCACGAAGATCACCGTGGCCCGTCCGGGCCTGCAGGCGACTCAACTCCTCGTTCAGGCCCTCGCGCGTGAACTCGTCGAGCGCGCTGAACGGCTCGTCCATGAGCAGGACCTGCGGGGCCGAGATCAGGGCGCGGACGATGGCGGCGCGCTGCTGCATGCCGCCCGACAGCTCGCTCGGCCGACGGTGGCGGAACTGGGTGAGGCCGGTCATGGCGAGGAGCCGGTCGGCATCGGCGCGCACATCCGGCTCCTTGCGGGTCCGCATGATCTGGTTGGGGAGCAGGCAATTCTCGAGGATGGTTCGCCAGGGCAGCAGGGTGGGCCGCTGGAACACCAGGCTGACGCGGCGGTCGGGCTCCGTCACCACCCGGTCGCCGACCCGGATCCGGCCTTCCGAGACGTCGAGCAGGCCGGCGACCATGCGCAATAGCGTCCTCTTGCCGCAGCCGCTGGGCCCGACCAGGCTCACGAACTCGCCGGGGCGAATGGTCAGGTTGACGAGCTCGAGCGCGCGCAGCTCGACGTCGTCGTCGGTCACGAAGGTTTTGCTGGCCCCTCGATGGCGATGCCGAGCGCCATTTCAGGCCCAGGCATTCGGAATGGCGGCGTTGGCGTAGGCGGAGACGAACGGCTTGGCCGTCGCGGTCGCCGGGTCGAACACGGCGCGGCGGATCCGGCCGATGTTGCCGCCATACACGTGGATGCTGACAGAGACGCGGTCGTCGTAGGCGTTCGCGACCTGGTGCACGTCGCCGTCCGCCTGGGAGACGCGCCCGACCATGCCGGGTTCGAGCCGACTCCGCTCGGCGGGGACGAGGCAACCGTCGCCGGGCACGAAGCGGCAGTCCTGCTCCGCGCCGCGCAACATGCCGATCAGGCCCCAGACAGTGTGGTTGTGCACCGGCGTCTTCTGACCCGGGCCCCAGACAAAGCTGACGACCGAGTATCGCTTCAGCGGATCGCAATACAGGAGGTCATGCCGGCGGGGAACTGCCGGACGGCTCCATCCGATGCGTGTCGGTCGTGGTCATCCGCCGCCTCCCACCGCCCGCTCGGCGTTATGACGTCGGGCCAGTCCCGCCAATATGTCTACCCGATTACCGTCCAATGATGGAGGGCCGACGCGGACCGGCACCGGCTCCCCATCCAGGCGGAGCGGCGAGCCGAAGGTCCGCGTCTCTGCCCCGTTGGGCAGAGTGAGCGGTACGACCCAGCCCGCGGCCTCGACCTGCTGATCCGCGAGCGCCTCGGAGTAGGTGTTGATCAGGCTGGCCGGCACGCCGCGGGCTTGCATCTCCTCGAGCCACGACGCGGCTGGCCGCTCCGCGGACAAGGGATTCAGCACGTCGGCCAGTTCCGACTGGTTGCGGGCGCGGGCGGTGACGCTGGCGAAGCGCGGGTCCTCTGCGAGCTCCGGGCGCCCGACGGCGCCGCAGACGGCGGCCCACAGCTTGTCGTTGCCGGCCGCGACGACGAAGGGGCGATCCGCGGCCTGGTAGGCCTGGTAGGGGGCGTTGCGCGGATGGGCCGAGCCGAGCGGGCCGGGGTCGGACCCGGTGCCGAAGTGCTCGCTCGTCTGCAGCGCCGCGATGGCGAGGCTCGCGCCAAGCATCGGGACGTCGATATGGGCGCCGCGCCCGCCGGAGCGGACCCGGACCAGCGCGGCGCAGATGGCATAGGCGCCGTAGAGGCCGGCCGAGAAGTCCGATACGGGGACGCCGCACTTGACCGGCATGCGGCCCGACTCGCCTGTAACGCTCATGATCCCCGACGCGGCTTGGATCGTAACGTCGAACCCGCCCTACGACGCGCGCGGGCCGTACTGGCCGTAGGCTGAGATGGAGCAGTAGACGGGGGCCGGGTGCTGGGCGGACAGGGCGGCGTAGCCCAGGCCGAGCCGATCCATCGCGCCCGGCCGACTGTTCTCGATCACCACGTCCGCGGTCTCGACCAGCGCGATCGCGGTGTCGCGCCCGGACGGCTTCTTAAGGTCCAGCACGAGCGAGCGTTTGCCGCGGTTGAGGGAGGCGAAGTTCTCGCTGAAGCCGTCGCGGTGCGGGGGCCATTCCCGGAGCATGTCGCCGCCCGGGGGGTCGACCTTCACCACGTCGGCGCCCATGTCGGCCAGCAGCATGCCGCAGAACGGCCCGGCGGCGACGTTGCAGAACTCGACCACGCGGATCCCGTCCAGCGGCAAGGGCGCGAGCGTCACGCGCGGGACGCCGGCGCGTTGACGGCCGAGCTGCATCGGCGGGCTGCCACCACTGGAACGCTGCCTCCCCGTTCCACAATATGGGACGGCTGTTCCATAACTGTCGAGCAAGCAACGGGAGCCCGTCAACAGGTTATGCGCCCACTGGCTCGATTTGCCGTCGCCGCTCTGGATGGGGGCGGTAGCCGAGCGCGGCCGAAATACGGGTCGCGGCCTCCACCACGTGCGGAACGAGCTCGCCGATGCGCTTCTGCGTCAGCCGCTCGCTGGGGCCGGAGATGCCGACGGCGGCGACCACGGTGCCGAGCGAATTGCGGATCGGCGCCGCCGCGCCGCGCACCGTCTCGCGCCACTCGCCGAGGTTCACGCCGAAGCCCTTGGCGCGGATCACCGCCAAGGCTTGCAGGAGG
Organism: uncultured Alphaproteobacteria bacterium; assembly: GCA_963708585.1. GTDB lineage: Bacteria > Pseudomonadota > Alphaproteobacteria > Acetobacterales > Acetobacteraceae > JAVVHH01. The sequence goes on from CAVPSW010000006.1 coordinate 312,540, forward strand.
GCGGCCGGGTCGGTGATCGTGCGCGGCGTGTACGCTTCGAGCCCCGCCGCGTGAGCGGCGCGGGCGGGCTCGGGCAGGTGGGCCAGCAGCACCTTGCCGGTGGCGACGCAGTGGGCAGGGGCGCGTCCGCCGAGGTTGGTGTAGGCGCGGACGGGTTCCGGGCTGTCGATCTTGTCGAGGTAGACGACGTGCCGGTCGTCCAGGACGGAGAGATGGACCGTCTCGCGGCTGATCGTGGCGAGCGCCGACAGGAATGGCCGGGCTTCCGCGGCAAGGTCTGAGCGCGCGTGGATCTGGGAGCCGAGCACCCAGAGCTTCAGGGAGGGCGCGTAGGTGGCGGCGTCCCGGCCCCGGGCGACGTAGCCGGCGGCTTCGAGCGTCTTCAGGACGCGATGCACGTTGCTCTTCACCAGCCCAAGCTCGGCGGCGAGGTCGGTGATGCCGCGCGGCCGATCGCTGGCCGCCAAGGCCTCGAGCACGGTCAGTCCCTTGAGTAGCGTCTTGTCCATCTCGTAATTTACCTAAACAGCATTTAGAACATGCTACCGCAATCTGGAACGTAGGCGAGGCTAGAGACGCCTCGTCGGCGATCGATCCCCGCTGGCGAACGATCTGAGCGGAAATCGGAGTTGGTGCGCCGAACGCTTCAGGCCGAACTTCGGTGGACACCAAAGGATCGAGCCGATGCGGGCAAGCACCCTGGCGCAGCAACGTCCGACCGCGCTGTCGGGCTACAAGGCCTGGCGCCTGGCGCCCGGCGTGCTGCTGTGCGCGCTGGTGACGGCGTCCGCATTCGCCCTGCAGGCGGCCGAGGCGCGCGTGTTCGGCCGAGCCTGGCTGGAGGCGCTGGTGCTCGCGATCCTTATCGGCGTCGCGCTGCGCACGGCCTGGATTCCGAACGCGCGCCTGCTGCCGGGCGTGAACTTCAGTGCCAAGACTCTGCTCGAGGTCGCCGTCGTGCTGCTGGGAGCGTCGCTCAGCGTGCAGACGATCCTCGCGGTCGGGCCAAGCCTGCTGGCGGGCATCGTCGGCGTCGTCGTCCTCGCCCTCGCTTTCAGTTACGGCATCGGCCGGTTGCTGCGGCTGCCGCGTCGCATGGCGATCCTGGTGGCGTGCGGCAATTCGATCTGTGGCAACTCCGCCATCGCCGCCGTTGCGCCTGTGATCGGCGCCGACGGCCAGGACGTGGCGTCGTCTATCGCGTTCACGGCGGTGCTGGGCGTCGTCGTCGTGCTCGGCTGGCCGCTGCTGGTGCCGTTGCTGCACCTGTCGGGTATGCAGTTCGGCGTTCTCGCCGGGCTCACGGTCTATGCCGTGCCGCAAGTCCTCGCGGCCACCGTCCCGGTCGGCGTGGTGGCCGTCCAGATCGGCACGCTGGTGAAGCTGGTGCGGGTGCTGATGCTCGGGCCGGTGGTCCTGGCGCTGACGCTGCTGACGTCGAAGCTGCGGGAGGAGACGGACGAGCCCGCGCCGCATGTGACGGCGGACGCTCGTCCGTCTCCGGGCCGCATCAAGCTGCATCGGCTGGTGCCGTGGTTCATCATCGGCTTCCTCACGCTCGCGGCCTGTCGGTCAGTCGGCTTGGTGCCGACCGCGGTGGTTGGGCCGGTGATGGCGGTCGCAAACCTGCTCACCGTAGTGTCGATGGCCGCGCTGGGATTGGGCGTGGATGTGCGTGTGGTGGCCAAGGCCGGTCCGCGCGTGACCGCTTCTGTGACGCTGTCCCTTCTTGTGCTGGGCGCGATCAGCGCCGGGCTGATCCGGTTGCTCGGTGTCGCCTGATGCCCGATCCTGGGCAGAGGGGGGGACGTGACGCTCGAGCAGCTCAGGGTTTTCGTTGCCGTCGCCGAGCGCCAGCATGTGACCCGGGCCGCGCATGCGCTCAACCTCGCGCAATCCGCAGTCAGCGCCAGTGTCGCCGCCTTGGAGAGCCAGTATGAGACCCGGCTGTTCCATCGGATCGGACGCGGCATCGAACTGACTGAGGGCGGGCGCCTGTTCCTGGCCGAGGCGCGGGCGGTGTTGGCCCGGGCGGCTGCCGCCGAGCTGGTGCTGGCAGAGTTGGGCGGCCTGATGCGCGGCACGCTGAACGTGGCCGCCAGCCAGACCATCGCCTCCTACTGGCTTCCGCGGCATCTGGTGGCGCTGCGCGAACGGTTCCCGGCGCTCGTCGTCGATCTTCGCGTCGGCAATACGGCGCAGGTCGCGGCTTCGGTCCGGGCGGGGGAGGCCGAGCTCGGCTTCGTCGAGGGGACGGTCGAAGATCCGCAAGTCGAGAGTACCCGTGGTCGCGATGGATCGGCTGGTGGTCGTGGTCGCGCCACACCACCCTTGGGCCCAGTCGCCGCCCATTTCGCCCTCTGACCTGCTTGCGAACCGGTGGGTTCTGCGCGAGCCCGGCTCGGGCACGCGTTCGGAGTTCGAGGCCGCGCTCGAGGGGTTCGGCTTGAGCGCGCCGGCGCTCCCGGTTGCGATGGAGCTCCCCAACAACGAGGCGGTCCGCGCTGCGGTCGAGGCCGGAGCGGGTGCTACTGCCATCTCGGCGTCCGTTGCCGCCGGGTCGATCGAGACCGGCCTGCTGCATCTCGTGGAGTTCGCCCTGCCGGATCGCGCCTGCCAAGTCCTACGTCATCGGGAGCGCTATCACAGCAGGGGCGCAGACGCGCTGGTAGAGCTTCTCAGGGGCGATCCGGCGACCGAGACGCCCGCGGCGTAACCGAAGGGCGGCAATCTGGCGGAGATCCGGCCATATTGCGCTGCCATATGAGATGGGCCAGGCTTCGTAAGGGGTCGGAGAGACGGGATGGGGCAGGGCCGGCGCGAGATTGGGTTGAGATTGATGGTCTCCGCCCGATGACTGCGACCCTGCTCACGAATTGCGCTCTGCTCGATCCGAGGGACGGCACAATCTCGACCGCGCGATCCGTCCTGATCGCGGACGGCCTGATCTCGGAATTATCGGACGCAGCACGACCCGCGCACGGCGCCACGATCATCGATCTCGGCGGCCGCACCGTAATGCCCGGCCTGATCGATTGCCACGTCCACGTCAATGCGGTGCGCGTCAGCTCGGGCCTGGCCGCGAGCCGCGTGTTGCCGCCCTCCTTCATCGCCGCGGCGGCGTCCAATATCATGCGCGGCATGCTGCTGCGTGGCTTCACCACTGTCCGCGACGCCGGGGGCGCCGATCGTGGCCTGCGCGAAGCGGTGGAGCAGGACCTGTTCGTCGGCCCGCGCCTGTTCATCTCCGGCCGCGCGATCAGCCAGACCGGCGGGCACGGCGACTTCCGCGACCGGATCGACACCGGCGAGCCCTGTGGCTGCGCGATCTTCACCGGCGGCATCGGCCGGGTTGCGGACGGCGTGCCGGCAGTGCAGCACGCGGTTCGCGACGAGATCCGGCTCGGCGCGAACCAGATCAAGGTCATGGCGTCCGGCGGCGTCGCCTCGGCCGCCGATCCGGTGCACTTCCTGCAGTATTCGCGGGCCGAGCTGGAGGCGATCGTCGACGAGGCGCGAGCGGGCCGACACCTACGTCATGGCGCATGCCTACACGCCGCCGGCGGTCAGCCGGGCCGTGGAGGCCGGCGTGCGGACGATCGAGCACGGCAACCTGATCGACGCGGCGACGGCCGCGATCATGGCCGAGCACGGGGTGTACCTCGTGCCCACCCTGATCACCTTCAAGGCGCTGGCCGAGAACGGCGGCGCGCTCGGCTTCCCGCCCGACATGCTGGCCAAGCTCGCCCGCATCGTCGAGGTCGGCACCACCTCGCTGCGCCTGGCGCAGGATGCCGGGGTGAAGATGGCCTATGGCACCGACCTGCTCGGCGAACTGCACCAGCACCAGTCCGAGGAATTCCTGATCCGCGCCTCCGCGCTGCCGGCGCTCGAGGTGCTGCGCAGCGCCACTACGGTCGCGGCCGAGCTGCTGCGCATGGAGGGCAGGCTCGGCGTGATCGCGCCCGGCGCCTTCGCCGACCTCGTCGCGGTCGACGGCAACCCGCTGGACGGGTTCGAGGTGCTGCAGGAGCAAGGACGTTACCTGCCGCTGATTATGAAGGCAGGGCAGGTGGTCAAGAACACGCTGCACTGAGCGGAGACGGATCGATGGCGGTGACGGTCACGAGGCGAGGCGCGTTGACGGGTGCGGGCGGTCGTGCTGCTCGCAGGCCGGCGCGCGCGCGGAGGACGCGACGTTCCGCATCGGGGCGCTCAACCCGGTCACCGGCGCAGGCGGCACCTACGGTGCCGGGATGCAGAAGATCATCCTGGCCGCGGTGGAGGCGGTCAAGCGCGCCGGCGGCGTCGACGGGCGCAGCCTCGAGGTCGATCGCCGAGGACACCCAGACCGCGCCCGACCCGGCCGTGCTCGCCGCCCGCAAGCTGATCGACGTCAACAAGGTCGACGCGATCCTCGGCACCTGGTCCTCCTCGGTCTCCCTCGCGGTCCAGCCGATCACCAACGCGCGCGGACGTGCTGCTGTTCCACGTCTCGTCCGCGCCCGCGCTCAGCTCGCCCGGCGCAGAACGCCAAGCACCTCGGCTGGCGCTTCCAGGCCGGCAGCCCACGGATCGGCGCCGCCTATGCCGAGATCGCCGCGCGCTACGGGGCGAAGAACCCGGCCTACATGGCGTTCAACAACGACGTGCAGATCGCCAGCACCAACGTGTTCCGCGCGCGACTGGGAGAAGCGCGGCGGCAAGATCGCCAAGTCGGTCGTCTACGAGCCGAACCGGACCAGCTACGCCGCCGAGCTGCAGACCGTGCTCGCCGCCAATCCGGATTTGCTCGTCGTCTCCGGCTACCTGCCGGATACCACGATCATCCTGCGCGAGGCGTTCGAGGCGGGGAACACGGCCAAGATCGTCATCCCCGGCTGGGCGTTCGGCCCCTCGCTGGTCAAGGCGCTCGGCAACGAGGTGATCGAAGGCCTCACCGTGTTCGATTCGGTCCCGGACACCGAGGGCACGGCCTTCGCCGAATTCGATGCCGGCTGTACAAGGCGGCGATGGGCGTCTCGGGGCTGGGCAACGTCTATGCCGCGATGTGCTACGACATGGTCAACGTCCTCGCGCTCGCGCTGCAGAAGGCGGGCGCTGGCGCCGGCCAACGAGGCCGTTGCCGCCGCCATCCGCGAGATCGCGGACCCGCCGGGACAGACGGTCACCGGCTTCGCCGAGGGCAAGGCGGCGCTGCAAGGCGGGCACGAAGATCAACTACGAAGGCGCCTCGGGGCCGCTCGACTTCGACGAGAACGGGGACGCGATCTCCTTGTTCGGCGTCAACGTGGTCCATGACGGCAAGCCGGAGCGGCAATACGTCCTGAAGTGACCGCGCTTCTCAACCTCGCCGTACACCGGCGTCCTGCAAGGTCTGCTGATCGCGCTCGCCGCGCTCGCCGTCTCGCTCTGCTTCGCGGTGGCCCGGTTCCCGAACGCGGCGACCGGCGACTTCATGACGATCGCGGCCTATGCCGGGGTGGCGGGGCAGGGGGCCACCGGCTCGCTGCTCGTGGGCGCGGCGCTGGCGGTCGTGGCGGTGGCCGCGCTCTCGGTCGCCGCCTACGCGCTCGTGTTCCGGCCGCTTGTCCGCGCTCGCGCTCGCTGGTCGCGCCGCTGATCGCTTCGATCGGCCTCGCCTTCCTGCTGCGCAGCGTGCTGACCTTCTTCGTCGGCTTCGACCAGCTCTCGTTCCGGATCCCGATCGCCCGCGCGCTGGTCATCGGCGGAGTGCGCGTCCGGCCGAGCGACCTCTGGCTCGTCCTGGCGTCGCGATCGCGACCCTGCTGCTCGTGGTGCTCGCGTCCTGTTCCTGACCCCGATCGGCCGCCGGATGCGGGCGGTTGCCGACAACCCGGAGCTGGCCCGCGCGAGCGGCATCCGCGCGCGGCCGGTGATGGTGACGCTCTGGCTGCTGATCGGCATCTGCAGCGCGTCGGCGGCATCATGCTCGGGCTGCGCACGCGTCGTCGTGCCGGAGATGGGCTGGAACCTGCTGCTGCCGGCCTTCGCCGCCGCCGTGCTGGGCGGCGTCGGCAACCCGGTCGGTGCCGTCCTGGCCGGGATCGGGCTCGGCCTGGTGCAGTCGCTCTCGACGCCGTTGGTCGGCTTCACCTACCAGACCGCGATCGCCTTCGTGCTGCTGATCGCGATGCTCGTGCTGGCGTCCGCAAGGTCTGTTCGGCCGCGCCGAGGCGGTCCGCTAGCGAGCGCCGATGGGGCTATCTCGAGGCCGTCGGCACGATGGGCGGCATCTACGCCCTGCTCGCGCTCGGGCTGAACCTGCAATACGGCTACACCGGGCTGATCAATTTCGGCGTGGTCGCGTTCTTCGCCATCGGCGCCTACGCCTCGGCCCTGCTCGTCGCTGCACGCGCGTTCCCTACGCGCTCTGCTTTGCCGCCGCCGCGGTGCTGGCCGCGCTGGCCGCGTGGCCGCTCGGCGTGATCTGCCTGCGCTTGCGCGACGACTACCTTGCCATCGTCACGCTCGCCTTCGCCGAGATCGTGCGGACGGTGATCATCAGCGAGGACTGGCTGACCGGCGGCACCCGCGGGATTCCCGGCATCCCGCGTCCGTTCGCCGCGATGTCTTCGGGTGGCGCCGCTTTGGCTTATCTCGTCCTCGTCCTGCTTGCGGTGCTCGGCGCCGACGCTGCTGACGCTGCGCCTGGTCCGAAGCCCGTTCGGCCGCATGATCCAGGCGATCCGCGACGATGAGGACGCGGTCCCCTCGCTCGGCAAGGACCCGTCCGGCTTCAAGCTGGTCGTCGTTCACGCTCGGCGCTGCGATCACCGGCGTGGCTGGCGCGCTGTACGCGCACTACCTGACGTTCATCAGCCCGGACCAGTTCGTGCCGCTGCTCACCTTCTACGTCTGGATCGCGGTCATCATGGGCGGGGCGGGGACGGATCGGCGGGGCGATCGCCGGGGCCGCGCTGCTGACGCTGTTCCTCGAAGGCTCGCGCTTTCTGCGCGACGCGCTGCCCTTCGTCTCCGACGTGCAGATGGCCAGCCTTCGGCTGGCGGTCGATCGGCCTGGCGCTGATCCTGTTCACGCTCTACCGGCCGCAGGGGCTGCTCGGCCGCGCCGCGCGATGACGCTCGCGGTCGAGCGCTGTCGCAAGTCGTTCGGCGGGCTGCGCGTGGTCGACGACGTCACGTTCGAGCGCCGCTGAAGCCGCGATCACCGGGCTGATCGGGCCGAACGGCGCGGGCAAGAGCACGCTGTTCGCGGTCATCACCGGCTATCAGCGCGAAGACTCCGGCCGGATCCGGTTTCGCGACGAGCCGCATCGAACGCCTGCCGGCGCACGCCCGGGCGCGGCGCGGCATGGCGCGGACGTTCCAGGTGCCGCGCCCGTTCCGCCATCTCTCGGTGCGGGAGAACCTGATGGCCGCCGCGCCCGGACCAGCCCGGCGAGCGCGTGCCGCGACCTGCTGCTCCGGCCCCGGCGCTGTCCGCCGGCGCGAGCGCGACCTGCTGGACAAGGCCGACGCGCTGCTCGCCTTCCTCGGCCTGAGCCACGTCGCCGATGCTGCCTCCGGGACGCTCTCCGGCGGCCAGCAGAAGCTGCTGGAGCTCGGCCGGGCGCTGATGACCGAGCCCCGCTACATCCTGCTCGACGAGCCGTTCGCCGGCGTGAACCCGGTGCTGATCGAGGAGATCGCCGCCCGAATCCGCACCTTGTGCGCGCAGGGCGTCGGCTTCCTCATCGTCGAGCACAATCTGCCCGGCGCTCGCCCGGCTGGCCTCCCGGCTGCTCGTCATGGATCGCGGCCGGCTGATCGCGGACGGCACGCCCGAGGCGGTGCTGGCCGACAAGGTGGTGCAGGTCGCCTATATCGGCGGTGCCGCTTGAGCCTGCTGGAGGTCGACAGGTCTGGCCGGCGGCTACGGCGAGGTCGACATCCTGCGCGGGATCGACCTGCAGGTTGGACGACGCGCGAGATCGTCACCGTCGCCGGGCACCAACGGCGCGGGCAAGTCGACGCTGATCAAGGCGCTGATGGGCTTGGTGCCGCGCTGCCGCGGCCGGATCGCGTTCGAGGGCCGCGACCTGCTCCGCCTCGCGCCGGAGGACCGGGTCGCGGTCGGGATCGGCTACGTGCCGCAGGTCGCCAACGTGTTCGGCGGCCTCTCCGTGCTGGACAACCTGCTGCGTGGTCGAGCGCGTGCCTGACCGGCGCGGCGCGCATCGCGGACATGCTCGAGCGGTTCCCCGCGCTGGCCGCGCGCCGCCACGTGCGCGCGCGCCTGCTGTCCGGCGGCGAGCGCCAGCAACTCGCCTTCGCCCGCGCGCTGATGGCCCGCCCGAAGCTGCATGCTGCTCGACGAGCCCACCGCCGCGCTCTCGCCGAACCTGGTCGGCGAGGTGTTCAGCGATCGATCCGTACCCTGCCCTCGCTCGCGACCTCCGTGCTCCTGGTCGAGCAGCGCGCGCGCCAGGCGCTCGAGATCAGCGACCGCGGCTACATCCTGGACGGCGGCCGCGTCGTCATGTCGGGCGAAGCGTCCGCCCTGCTTGCCGACCCCGCCATGACCCGCCTCTATCTCGGCGCACACTCGAGCGAATTGGCCGGAAAGTGACAGCGGAACCCGTGGTCTGCCGTTTGGGTCTCCGGCGGGTCGAACTCGGGCACAGATCTCGCCGGCTCGAGGGCAGCGCGGATGAAAGGCGCATCCTGGCGGCGGATCGAGCGGGCTGGGGAACTCGGCGCCGAGGGCGGGATCCGGCAGTCGGGCGCCGGGGACCGGAGCAAGAACGGCCTCGAGCAGGGCAGCGGTGTAGGGATGCCGCGGCGCTCTGAAAGCGGCCTCGGTGCGTCCCCGCTCGACGATCCGGCCGAGATACATGACCGCGATCCGGTCCGCCAAGTGGTTCACGACCGCCAGATTGTGGCTGATCAGGATCATTGTCAGGCCGAACTCGCGGCGCAAACGCGCGAGCAAGTTCAGGATCTGTGACTGGACCGACACGTCGAGCGCGGAGGTCGGCTCGTCGCAGATCAGGATCCGGGGCTGCGCGATCAGGGCACGGGCGATTGCCACTCGTTGCCGTTGGCCGCCGGACAGGGCGCCGGGATAGGCGTGGAGCAAGTGCGGCGGCAGGCCGACAGTCTCCATCAGGGCATGCACGCGCGCGAGCCGGCTCGAGTGCGTGCCCTCGCGGCGGACCTCGAGCGGGGCCGCGATGATGCCGCCGACCGTCATGCGCGGGTTGAGCGAGGAGTAGGGGTCCTGGAAGACCGGCTGGATCAGCGCCGCGCGGGCGAGACGGTGGTACGCGGCGATCGGCTTGCCCTCGATCGCGACCGTCCCCGAACTCGGTGGCTCGATGCCGAGCAGCAGCCGCGCCAGCGTGCTCTTGCCGCAGCCGGATTCGCCGACGATCCCAAGTGTCTCGCCTGGTTCGACCGCGAGGTCTACGCCGCGCAGCGCATGCAGCACGCGCTTGCCGGCCCGGTAGTCCCGCGTGACGGCGCGTGCGGCGATGATCGGCGCCGTCATCCGGCTCGCTCCAGCATGGCGGTCCAGCGTGCGGGATCCCGACCGCTGCCGTCCTCGGGGAGGACACAGCGGAACAGACCTCCGTCGGGCGCGGGCATGAGCGGGACCGGCCCCTCCGCGCAATTTCGGTGCGCATAGGGGCAGCGCGCGATAAATCCGCAGCGGTCGAGCGTGCCGGTCTGCAACGGCACGGTGCCAGGGATGAAGCCGAGCGGATCGCCCGGCCGGGTTGCGCCGGGGATCGGGATCGCGCGGATCAGCCCTTCCGTATAGGGGTGAAGCGGCCGGGCCAGGATCGTGGCCGTCGCGCCGGTCTCGACGATTTGGCCGCCATACATGACCGCGGTGCGTTCGGCGACGCTGGCGACGACGCCGAGATCGTGGGTGATCAGGATCAGGCCGACGCCGGTCTCCCGCTGCAGCCCGGCCAGCAGGCGGAGGATCTGTGCCTGGATGGTGACGTCGAGCGCGGTGGTGGGCTCGTCGGCGATGATCAGGTCGGGCTCGCAGAGCAGCGCCATGGCGATCATCACGCGCTGCCGCAAGCCGCCCGAGAGCTGGTGCGGGTAGGCGCGCGCCCGCTCGGCCGCCGACGCGATGCCGACCTTGCCAAGAAGCTCGACCGCGCGCGCGGCGGCTTGTCTGGCGGAGACGCGGCGGTGCTGGCGCAGAACCTCCGTCATCTGGTCGATCACGCGGTAGCACGGATCGAGTGCCGTCATCGGGTCCTGGAAGATCATCGCGATCCGCGCGCCCCGGACCTGGCGCCAGGCGCGACCGGACAGCCCGGCGAGCGACACGCCATCGAGTTCGATCCGCTCAGCGCTGCAGCTTGCGTGACGCGGCAAGAGGCCCATCACCGCCAGGGCGGTCAGGCTCTTGCCGCACCCGGACTCGCCCACGATCGCCAGCGTCTCGCCCCGTGCCACGGTCAGGTCGACGCCGCGCACGGGCCGCAGCAGCGCCGTCGCGGTTGGGATCTCGACGGTCAGACCGGCGACGTCGAGAAGCGGCGCGCGGGTCAGGTGCGGCCCCCGGGCGCGGTGGAGTCGCGTACAGCGTCGCCCACCAGGTTGACCGCGAAGATCAGCAGGACGAGGGCGAGGCCGGGCGCGGCGATCAGGTAGGGCCGGAACAGGAGCTGGCTCTTGGCTTCGGCCACCATGAGGCCCCAGGTGAAGCGTGGCGGCTGTACGCCCAGCCCGAGGAAGGACAGGGCGGCCTCGAGCAGGATCGCATGCGCGAATTCGACCGAGGCGACCACGATGAGCGGCCCGGTGAGGTTGGGCAGGATCTCGCGAAACAGGATCCGTGGGGTCGAGCTGCCGATCGCGCGCGCGGCGGTGACGAAGTCGCGGCCGGAGAGCTGGAGCGTCGCGCTTCGAACCACGATCGCAAAGCGATCCCACAGCAGCAGTCCCACCACGAGCATCAGGACCGGCAATGACCCGCCCACCAGCGCCACGACGACCAGCGCCACCAGCACGACCGGAAGCGTCAGCCGGATGGTGACGACGAAGTTCACGACGAGGTCGACGGTTCCGCGCCAATATCCGGCCGCGATCCCGGCCGAGGTCCCGATCAGGCCGGAGATCAGGACCGTGGCGACGCCGATCAGGAGCGAGATCCGGCCGCCATACATCAGGCGCGCGAGGCAATCCCGGCCGAGTTGGTCCGTGCCGAGCGGGTGCGCCCAGGTGCCGCGAGCGCTCCAGACCGGGCCGATATAGCGGTGCGCGAGGTCCTGCAGCGTCGGGTCGTCCGACGTGAGCAGCGGGGCGAAGATGGCGAGCGCCAGGGTGATCGCGATGATGCCGCCGCCGATTTGGAAGCTGCCATGGCGCCACGTGCGACGCCATGCGAGCCTGCCGGGCGAGGGGGGCAGTACCTCGACCGAGCCGAGATCGGACTCAGACACGTTCAGCCGAGCCGGAGCCGAGGATCGAGCGCCGCGTTGAGCAGGTCGGCCGCAAGGGTGAGCAGCGCGTAAACCGCCGCGACGATGAGCAGGATGGCCTGGATCACCTCGATATCTGCGCGCTGGATCGACTGCCAGGCAAGGTAGCCGATTCCCCTCAGAGAGAAGACGGTTTCGATGACGATCGAGCCGCCCAGCATGAAGCCGAGCTGCACTGCCGACAGCGAGACCACTGGGATGATCGCGTGGCGCAGCGCGTGACGTATGACGACGCGCCATCCCGAAAGCCCATACGCCCGCGCGGTGCGCACGTGGTCCGACTGGAGCGCCTCGAGCATCCCGTTGCGCGTGAGGCGCATGAGTGCGGGGGTGGCGTAGTAGCCCAGGGCGACTGCAGGCAGGATAAAGCGTGCGAACCCGGTGCCGCCGGAGATCGGCAGCCAGCGAAGAATGACGCCGAAGACGTAGATCAGCGCCAGACCGAACAGGAAGGACGGAATGGCCTGGCCCGCGACGGCGATCCAAAGCGCGACCCGGTCGATAAGCGTATTCGGCCACATCGCCGCGAGCACGCCGAGCGGAATCGAGATGATCAGCGCGAAGGCGAGCGCGAGGGCGCCGAGCGTGGCGGTGACGGGCAGGGTCTCGGCCAGAATCTCGCGCACCCCGGTCCGCAGGTATTGCGACCGGCCGAGGTCGCCGGAGGCGAAGCGGCTGACCCAGGCGGTATATTGGACGACGAGCGGCCGGTCGAACCCATAGACCGTCCGGATCGCCTCGATGTCGGCCGGGCTGGCGTTCTCGCCCGCCATGGCGACGGCCGGGTCCCCGGAGAGGTGGACGAGGGAGAAGGCGACCATCGAGGTGACGAGGAGTACCGCGACCGTCACTCCGAGACGTTTGGCTAGGAAGGCAAGCATCGGGATCGCGTCGGGGAGGCTGCGCTACTTCCAATGGGCAAGATAGAAATGCGCCATCTCGTCCTGCGTCACGGGGAAGTCGAGGTTCGAGTCGAAGGCGTAGATGCGGCCATAGACGAAGAGCGGGATAGCATAGGCCTGGTCTGCGATCTTCTTGAGCGCCTTCGCGTAGAGCTCTTTGCGCGTGGCGGGATCGGTGGTCGCATCGGCCTGCTTGAGCCAGGCTTGGACCTCCGGATCCCTGGCGTAGTCGTCGACGCCGCCCCCGAAATAGTAGCTGGTCGAGGCAGAGACATCGAGAATGCCGTTGGAGCCCCAGGTGAGCTGCGCGATCTCGGTCTTGCCGCCGGCGGAGAGCGGGCGCAGCGCTTCCCATTGAAGGAAATGCAGGTCGCCCTTGATCCCGGCCTGACGCAGGTAGTTGAGCACGGCCTCCGAATACGGGCGGTCACGGTAGGCGTAGAACGGCGTGGTCAGCCCGTCCGGGAACCCGGCGTCACGCAGCAGGGTCTTCGCCTTGGCCGGGTCGTAATCGTATTGCTTGACGTCGGTGGTGCAGCCGAACTGCACCGGTACGCACATCGACTTCAGGACGGCGGCCCCGGATCCGACCAGGTCATGCGCGAGCGCGTTGCGGTCGATCGCGTAGCCGATCGCCTGGCGCACCCGCACGTCTTTCATCGGCGTGTCGCCGGAGCGGCCCGACGCGTCGAGCATCAGGAACGACATGCGCATCGTCCCTGCTGAGGCGACGGTGATGTTGGGCATCGCGCCGAGCTGCTCGGCGTTGTCCGGCGGGACGCCCCAGATCCAGTCGACGTCGCCGGCCAGCAGCTCGGCCACCTGCGTGTCGACGTCGGGGATGGTCCGGTAGACGAGGGTGCCGATCTGCGGTTTGCCCTTCGGACTGCCGGCGAAGTAGTCCGGGTTCTTGACCAGCGTGAGGGACTGGCCGGGCTTGTAGTCTTTGAGCTTGTACGGGCCCCGTGCAGACTGGCAGCACCGCGCCATAATCGCGACGGGTCGTCCCGCCGGCGCTCGCAACGGTGGGCGCCCCGTCATAATGCCCCTTCGGGTAGATCGGTGTGGTGCCGGAGAGGAACTCGAGCGCGGCCGGGGTCGGCGCCTTGGCATGGATCACGAGGTGATAGGGGTCGACCACCTCGATGTCCCCAATCCAGTCCGTGATGGAGTGGAACTGCATGCCGCTGTCGGGCTGGCGCACGAAGTCGAGCGTGTATTTGACGTCCTCGGCGGAGAACTCCTTCCCGTTGTGGAATTTGACGCCCTTGCGCAGGACGATGTCGAGCGTGGTCGGGTCGGTCCAGCTCCATTTTTCGGCGAGCAGGGGCTTGTAGTCGTTGGTCTTGGGGTCACGGTAGATCAGCGTGTCGCACATCGCGTAGGCGTTGATCAGGACCTCGCGCTGGTTGCCGTAATAGAGGTCCGCCGAGCCGATCTCGGTCCCAGTAGCCCAGACCAGCGTATCGTTCTCCTTGTTCGCGAGCGCGGGCGTGGCGAACACGCCCAGCGCGAGAAGAAGGCCGGCGTTGAGGAGAAATCGGGTCATTCATCCATCTCCATCGGCGCCGCGCCGCTCGCGGACCGGCAGTTCGAGCGCGGAAGGGTGCTCGGCGCCGAACCTTACTGTGAGAACGGGTGGCCGGCCATGTGGCGTCTGCACAAAATGATCCCTGTCCGCGCCCGAGATGGCAAGCCGGATTCGGCTGCCGGCGCGGAACGCCCAGGAGGTCGGCAGCAGCGCAAACCGAATCAGCTCCGCCTGTCCCGGCGTCATCGGCCGAGCCTTCGCCCGGCTGAAGTCGCGGAACGGCCAGCTCCAGCGCTGGAAGCGCTCGGGTTCGGATCTCCTGCCGGTGGATCGCCCGCAGCACGCCTTCTGTTACGTAGCGCACCCGGCCGTCGGGCTCGACTTCCGACAAGTAGGCGAAGATCGCCGCGTCACCCTGGCTGGCGGCGATCCAAAGCGAGACGATCGGGATGTCCGGTGACCTCCATCGCCGAGGGCAGCGGCTCCGAGGTGTAGCAGAGCAGGGCCTCGTCGCGCCCCTCCCAATCCGGATAGTAGGTCGCGGGTATCGAGGGCAGCGAGGCGCTCGACCCGAGTATTGCTGCCGCGTCCCCCAGGCGAAGTCGACCTTGTAGTCTGTTCTCGCCGCTCGTCCGTCGGCCCCGACGCCAGCGTGTTGCCTGCGCCGAGGAACAGCGTTTCTGCGCCGATCGGCCGGCGGCCAGCCCGGGGCGGCGCGCCACGACTTCCTCGCGCATCGTGAAGTAATGCACTGGCGCCTCGGCAGCCGAGCCCGGTGTCGCGGCCCATACAGGTAATGGTCGAAGAAGCGCAGGACCTCGGCCAGCACGTCGAACCGGGGCTCTTCGGCGTCGCGGAAAGGCGAGACGTTGATCCGCGCCCCGTGGTCCCAAGGTCCGAGCAGGAGATGCCGATTGCCGGTTCGGCAGCGACAGGAAGCGCGCGATCGAGCCGTTCCCGAACCCGTACCCGTCCATCCAGCCGGAGACGGAGTAGATGGCGACGTCCTCACGGATCAACTCGGCGTAGTGGTACGGGCTGAACGAGGGCGCGCCGAAGCTCGGATCGTAAGGCAGGCGATCATCGGTGAAGCGGAACTCAGTGATGAAGTCGGGCATATGGAAGTTGCCCCGGTGCTCGCGGACCGCCGCGCGCACCAGCGTGCCGTCCGCATCGTCGTCGACCGGCTGCGGCCCGGCGAAGTCGGGGTTGCTGAAATACGGAAACTTTGCCAGCAGATCGCGCCGGTCCTGGTCGAGCGCGATGCACAACTCGCCGTAGCCGGCCGCGAGCCCGTTGAGCAGGAGGCCGCCGGGATAGAAATGGTCAGCATAGGTGTTCCAGACGGCGAATAGCGGCGGCGACCGCCTTGACCGCTGGGTGCCCGGTGCTGGCCAGGAACAGCGCGGCGGCCCCGAGATAGGATATCCCGGTCGAGCCGATGATGCCGTTCGACCAGGGCTGAGCGATGATCCAGTCGGCGACCTCGCGGAAGTCGTCGCGCTCCGTCGGCGAGCGGAAACTATCCCGGGTGCCGAAGCTGGCCCCGGTGCCGCGCGTGTCGACGACGACGAGCACATAGCCTCGCGGGACGAAGAAGTTGCGGTACTTCGCGGTGTTCGGGCTCGGCTCGGTCCTGCCTTCTGCGCCCGGCTCGAGGGCGAAGCGGCGGTAGTAGGGCGTCAGGATCAGGATCGTCGGAAGGGGCCCGGGCGCTCCCTCGGGCAGCCAAACGTCCAGCGCGAGGCGGCAGCCGTCGCGCATCGGCACGTATCGTGAGATCGGCCGGGCCGGACAGGTCAACGTCGGCGGGCGCTGCTGGAGGTAGGTGCTTGGCGCCACCTGCCAGGCGTTGCCGTTTTGGTCTGCGTCCGACATCAACCCGCTCATTCCCCTATCGGCCTCAGGTGCTTCCAGATCGCGCTCGCGGTCAAGCAGGGTAGACAGCCGTACCGGGAAGGCGGGGCGAATAGGCCTAGCAGACGCTCCCGTGCAGTCTCAGCTGAAGCTGGTGTCGATCACCTCATCCGCACGCAGATCCTTGCTGGTGAGGTCGGCATCTTGCCAGTTCGCGACCTGCCGCCGTATGTCGCCGAGGTCCAAATACGCGTCCGGCGGAACATAGGCGAGCGCCGTTTCGACTTGCGCCGGCGGCTGCCCGATCCCTTCGTGCTCTGTCACCGGCATGATAGAGCTATTTCGGAGGAAGCTCCGAAGCTCCGCGAGGGCGACGACCAACTTGGCGTGGTGCCGGAGCGTTTCGTGCCTCTGGAGCCCGGAGATGTTTGGACGCCAACCCCGGGGTGACTACCATGCCGAAGCGGCCTCGCGGTGGACGGACCGGCGAGCGCCAGGTTGGCCTGAGATCAAAGGAGAGCGGCCATGTATCTCGTTCGCTTCTCGTATGACGTTCTTCCCGCCAATCGACAGCAAGCACTCGACTTGGTCCGAAGAGAAGTCGAGGCTGCCCAGGAGCGTGGGATGAAGGCAAGGCTCTTGATTCCACTCACCCGAGCGCATGGCGGGGCCGCGCTTCACTTTGAAGTCGAACTCGACCGCTTGGATGAGCTCGAGGGATTGCGGCAGCACGGGGCGGGATCGACTGACGAGACAAGCGACTGGATGCGCAGCTTCAGCAGCATCCTACTCCAGCCACCTGCCGTCGAGATCAACAAAGTGGACGAGCGCGGGTAGCTCGGCTTCGGGGCGTTGTCGACGTAGCCAAACGTCGGGCGGGCCAAATCCGGCCTGAATGGGTCCCAGCTTGCCTCGTGATGCGCGTGACGAGTTTCGGTGATGGCCGTGGTAGCTTATGCTGGTGAGCTCCCACAGCGTGAGCGGTTGGCCATCATTAGAAGACCCCGGACAACGGGCCCGGTTTCCGAACGCGACCAAGTGCCTCGGGGGTGGCATGAGCTGGGTTAAGCCTTTCGCCAACATTCTGCCGCACCGCCTCATCGGGTTCCCGGCCTGGGCCGCCGGTCTCGCGGCTTTCGTCGTGGCTTTTGCGCTACGCATGCTGCTTGGAATTCGCGTTGACACCACGCCTTTCGTCACGTTCTTCCCGGCGATCGTCCTGGCTACGCTCTGGGGTGGTTGGGGACCTGGGGTGCTGGTTGTCGTTCTCTCGGCGGCAACGTCCTGGTACATCTTTCTGGACGGTGCCAGTTCTCCGCTGCCTGTTTGGCACGCCAGCGCGGGCGGCCAGATCGTGGGTTTCCTCGGAGCCTCCGGTTTGACTGTGGCCACGGTGGCGGCACTCGCGCGGGCGAAAGCACGAGCGGAGGCGGCCACGCGGCTTCAGGAGGCGCTCTTCAGAGAGCTGCAACATCGCGTGGCCAACAACATGCAGATCGTGGCTTCGACGCTCGTTGCGGCCAAGCGCGGCATCCGCGACGAGACTGCGCTCGAAGCCATCGATTTGGCCGCATCGCGAGTGGACGCGATGGCGCGCTTGCATCGGCAGCTCTACAGCCCGGCCACCTATCGAAATGGGCTGGAACCCGTGCTCCGGGACGTACTCGGCCAGACGTTCCGAGGTTTGCCCGTCAGCATCAAGCTCGATATCCGGCGCGAGGACCTGTCCATCGACAAGCTGACGGCTCTGGTGCTCCTCGTTCAGGAGGCCGCGACCAACGCCGCCAAGCACGTGTTCCGACCCGCACTCGGCACTCTGTTCGAAGTGCAGCTCGCTCAGGTGGATGGAGGGTTGGTTCTCTCGGTCAAGGACGACGGGCCCGGCACCGCTGCGACGTCTGCACGCGCGGACCGGTCACACGGAATGGGTATGGCCATCATGCAGGCTCTGGCACGGGAGCTCGGTGGCTCACTCACCGTGCTCGATGGGCCTGGTACGACACTAAGCGTGACGTTCGCCACGACTTAGGCGTATCCGGCACAGACATTCAGTCTCGTTCGCGCGGAAGCACGATGCGCACCGTGGCTCCGCGGCCGGGCTCCGTCTCCAGCAGCAGCCGCCCTCCTGCCTGCTCCGCGAAGCTCTGGGCGACAAACAGCCCCAACCCGCTCGCCCGAGACCTGTCCTTCGTGGTGAAGAAGGCCTCGGTGGCTCTCTTCGCGACCTCAGGCATCATTCCCGGACCATCATCGGTGACGGCAAGCTCGACGGCGTCCTGGATGCCCAGCTCCCGCGCAGCCTGGTCCGGCGGGACCAGGCGAGTGCGGATGGCGACGTGACCAGTGCCCGAGATTGCCTCCGCTGCATTTCGAACCAGGCTCAGCAGGACGGCATCAAACTGGACGGAGTCCACCCGAGCGACGACGGGAGCGGAGGCGAGCTCGAGAGCCACCGAGACGCGGCCCGGCGCAACCTGGGTGAAGGTGCCTTCCAGTTCGTTGATCGCGCCGTTGAGGTCGACCGGACTCGCCTGTCCCGTTTGCCGTTCGGCCATCGCCAGCAAGGCACTCGCAAGCTCTCCGGTGCGGCGCGCGGCCCAATTTGCCCGACGCAGGTTCGCGGATTGGCGGTCGTCTGTCGCGCGTTTGGCTGCGAGCTCGACACTCCCGACCACGACCGTCAGGAGATTGTTGACCTCGTGAGCAATGCCAGTCGCGAGCGAGCTGAGACTCTCGATGCTCCTGGCGGCCCGAAACAGTGCTTCCCGTTGCCGGGTCACGTCCCGTTGGCTCGCGAAGAAGTAGCGCAATCGACCCTGGGCATCGACGATCGCGTTGATCTGGACGGCGCTCCAGAAATGGCTGCCATCCCTCCGGTAATTCAGCAGCTCCTCGTGCACGTCCTCCCGGGCAGCAAGCGCCTCGCGTATGCGCCGGACTGCGTCCCGGTCGGTCTGCGGCCCTTGCAGGAACCGGCAGTTACGCCCGAGCACCTCCTTCTGCGTGTAGCCGGTCAAATCGAGGAAGGCCTGGTTGCAGTAGATGATCGGGCAGTCGGCCTGGTTCGGGTCGGCTATCACCATCGACATGCGTGTCGAGGTGACCGCGAGCGCGAATAGCTCAGTCCGCAGATCGTCGGTGCTTGGGGTACCCTCGACGTTGAGGAGGTGAAGCTCGTTCGGATCAGGCGGACTTATATTCAGGTTTCCCAGCCCCTTGTGGCTCCTTCCGAAGTCACTCAACGCAAGTTGCTGCGTTCAGACGCGTCGGGCGATGATCCTGACGCATCCTTTTTTTGTGCTCTAGGTTAATTTGTCGAGGTAGGCGGAGCGGTCGACGTGTCCAGGCGTAGGGTCCTGCTGGTTGAAGATGAGTTCCTCGTTCGGCTTATCCTCTCGGATGCCCTGAGCGATGCCGGCTTCGAAGTTACCGAGGCCGCGGATGGCGAGGAGGGGGTTCGGCTGCTCGAAGCGTCGCCCAGGTTCGACGTCATCGTCACCGACCTGCATATGCCGGGCTCCGTTGACGGGCTTTCGCTCGCCCGGCACGCCCGGGAACGGGACGCGACTGTGCCGGTCGTGTTTGCGACCGCTAGACCCGACAATGTTCGGTCGTTCGACGGCCGGCGCGAGCATCATGCCGTGGTGGCGAAACCGTATGGGCCGGACCAAATCCTCGCCGTCCTCAAGCGCATCTTGCCCCCCAATAACCCGAGCTGAGACGGGCGGGTCCGCCAGCCGTCACGACCGACCCCAACGACCTTGTCGGCCAGCATCTCTCCGGACATTTTCGGGTCCGGGAGGGCGGGGCAACCTCATCAAACCCTGACGAGCCGCGGCTCAGGTTACCCCAAGCGAGGTTAGCGGCTGGTTAAGGGAGGGGAATCTTCGGCGGAGTTGGAGCTCACGGCTGCGCGAGGCTGCCGCCGGTACAGCAGCCTCGGCGAGCTGTAGGAATCCATTAACCTAGATCAGGCACTCTGGCCTCGCCCCCGCGCGGGCGCCGGGAATGATGCATGCGCTTGCGAACCCTCTTTCTGATCTGTTTTGCTATCGCGAGCCTACCCGCCCTGATCTGGTCGGCCCAGACTGCTCTGAAGTCGCGGGCTGAGTGGTCGACCGCGCGCGCCGGGGTGCGCGCGGCTGGCGCGATGGGCGACGCGCTACGGTTGGTCGAGGCGCTCTCGGTCGAGCGCGGTGCGCTTCAGGAGCGCGCCCTGTCCGACGGCTCGGGCGTTGAGGACTTGGGTGCGATCGCAGCAGCGAACGATGCCTTGCTCGACCGCACGCAGGCCAGCCTGCGGGCAGCACGCCTACCTGACGAAGCGGTCACGCAAGCACGACGCATTCTCCTCGTGGCACGGCGACGAGTAGCGGAGGCCGTGCGACTGCCTCGCGCGGAACGCGATCCTGGGCTGATCCCAGATCTCATGGCCCAACTCTACACCCGGCTTGCAGACGTCGAAGAGGCAGTTGCAGCAGCCGAGGCGGCCACCGCGCAGGCCGATGCGAGGATTGGGCAGTTGGTCGAGGTCGCCAGCCTTGCGGTCGAGATGCGCGACGCGGCGGGAAAGCGTAGCAGCCATCTCAGCGGCTGGTTCGGCGGCCGGAAGCTCACGCCCGAGCAGATCAGGGACCTCACATTATTGACCGGGCGAATCCAGCAAGCCTGGGACCGTCTGCGCCACCAGGTTGCTGTTGTGGGCAAGCCGGAGCGGCTCGTCGCGGCAGTCACCGCTACGCGCGATGGTTTCTTCCGCGAGTCCGAGCCAGTTTATCTACGCTATGGCCTCCTCGCCGCAGCAGGTGATCCTCGGCCACTTAGCCTTGCGGAATGGCGCCGTTGGACCATTGCCGCGCTCGTCGGCGTGCTCCCAGCGCGGGACGCTGCCGTGGCGGAGGCGGTCGCTTTCGGCGAGCGTCTTGAGTCCGACGCCAGCGCCCGGTTCGTGGGAGCGCTGAGCGCCATGGCTGGAGCACTGGCGCTCAACCTTTTGGGTCTCGTGGTCCTCCTCCGGCGCTTGGTGTTGCCCATCCAGCAATTGACGGTTGCCGTGTCGCTGCTGGCGGCGGGTCAGGTCCGGGCTAAGGTGCCCGGTTTCGGGCGACGCGACGAGATCGGGGCGATGTCGGCCGCGTTAGAGGTTTTCCGGGCGAATGCCCTGGCGCTCGAGCAGACGAATGTACGCTTCTCGGCCGCGCTCGAGAACATGATGCAAGGTTTGGCCATGTTCGACGGGGACGAGCGCCTGGCCGTTTTCAACCGCCGCTTCTGCGACGTTCTCTGCTTGCCGCCCGACCGCGTCCAGCTCGGCATGGCCTACAATAACGTCATAGAGCTTAGTGTAGAGGCAGGAAATTATCCTGGAAGGACCGCGGAGCAAGTTTGCCGGGAACGCCGTGCTGGCATGGCCCGGCGCGAGGAGGTAAGCCACTTCGACATTGCAAATGAGCAACGTGCTGTCGCGGTTCGCTACCAATCAATGCAGGGTGGCGGCTGGGTGGTCACGTTCGAGGACGTGACGGAGCGGCGTAAAGCCGAGGCCCTTATTGCGCACATGGCTCACCATGACGCGCTGACGGAACTTCCCAATCGCGTCCAACTGCGTGAGCACATCAATCGTCTGCTCGCCCGCCTGCATCGGGCGCCAGGCGGGTTCGCCTTACTCTACCTCGATCTCGATGGCTTCAAAGGTGTGAACGATACATTTGGTCACCCGGTCGGTGACGAACTGCTTGGGCTTGTCGCACAGCGGCTGCGCGCGGCCGTGCGCGAAAGCGACCTCGTCGCGAGACTCGGTGGTGACGAGTTTGCCGTGATCCAGGATAGCGCCGAACAGCCCGCCGACTCGGCGGCGCTTTCTGAGCGCCTCGTCGAGGCGTTTAGGGAACCGTTCGAGCTTCAGGCCCATTCGGTGGAGATTGGTGTCAGCATCGGGGTCGCCTTAGTCGCGCCTGATTGCGCCAGTGCTGCCGATCTGCTTCGGAATGCCGACATCGCGTTGTACCGCGCGAAAGCTGCCGGGAAGGGAACCTGGCGGCTGTTCAAGTCCGCGATGGACGAGGAGTTGCAGCGTCGCCGGGCTCTCGGAGCGGACCTTCGTCGAGCCCTCGCCGAGGAGCAATTCGCCCTGGCCTACCAGCCGGTGGTCAACGCCGAAAGTGGGCTGCTAACCGGCTTCGAGGCGCTCCTGCGCTGGCGAAATCCAGAGCGAGGCGTGGTCAGCCCTGGTGAGTTCATGCCGATCGCCGAGGAAGCCGGGCTCATCGGACCTATCGGTGCCTGGGTCCTCGCACGAGCCTGTTCCGACGCGGCCTCATGGCCGTCTGATCTCAAGCTCGCGGTCAATCTCTCACCCCGACAGTTCATCGGGCGCGATTTGGGCCGGGACGTCGAGCAAGCACTTTTGGCGGCCCGTCTCGCTCCGCAGCGGCTGGAGCTGGAGATTACGGAGACAGTTCTCCTCCAGGACAACGAAACAACGCTAGGCCTTCTCCACCGGCTACGCGACCTGGGCGTGGCGATCTCCATGGATGATTTCGGGACGGGCTACTCGTCGTTGAGCTACTTACGCCGGTTCCCGTTCGACAAGATCAAGGTCGACCAAAGCTTCATTGCTAGCCTGGAGCAGGACCCGAGCGGCCTCGAGATCGTCCGGGCCGTTATAAGCCTGACAAAAGCCCTCGGAATGAAGGTGCTCGCGGAAGGGGTGGAGAATATGGCGCAGGCCGAAATCCTCCGTCGCGAGGGTTGCGATGAGCTTCAGGGCTATCTCTTCAGCAGTCCTGTTTCTGTATCCGAGGTGAGGCGGGTGATTGAGACCCGGTGTGAGCGTTGGACCACTTGGCGGTCCGGAAGCTGCATCAGCCTTCTGGCAGGCTGATGCTCGTAACCGGTTGCTAAGGTTTTCGATGGGTATCCGGTTAGCAGTGTCCAATCGGGTCCGTGCCGGATGAACGCCGGGTTCGTTGCAGTGGATCGGTCGATTGGTAGGAGACCGGCGCCCGCTCGACGCTGCACCCTTCATTGAGGCACTCTTCTGACGGGTCCCGATGCGAGGAGAAATCGTGCAAGAACAAATTGCATTTCTCGACGGCGCCTTGCTGCCGCGATCGGAAGCGCGGGTCTCCTTGTGGGATCGCGGCTTCCAAAGCGGCGACGCCGTCTACGAGGGCTTGCGGGTTTATCGCGGCGGCGTTTTCCAGCTGCACGAGCACGTCCGCCGTCTGTTCCTATGCGCCGCCGCCATCGGCATCACCATGCGGATGAGCGAGGGGGAGGTCGCCGACGCGATCTTGCGCACCGTACACGCCAACGGGGTTGAGGCCGACGCGCATGTGCGCATCACCGTCACGCGGGGCGATGCGCCGAGCACCGGAATGGACCCGCGGATCTGCGATGCGACGCCGCCCTGCGTTGCCATTATCGTCGAACGCAAGCGGCCACCGCTGCCCAAGACCGGGATCGCGCTTGCGACGAGCAGCATCCGCCGCACGCCCGCTCA
Source organism: uncultured Alphaproteobacteria bacterium (assembly GCA_963708585.1). Taxonomy (GTDB): domain Bacteria; phylum Pseudomonadota; class Alphaproteobacteria; order Acetobacterales; family Acetobacteraceae; genus JAVVHH01. The sequence goes on from CAVPSW010000006.1 coordinate 335,805, forward strand.
GTGCCTCGACCCGAAGCTGCATAGCTGCAATCAGCTCGGCCAGATCATGGCCAAGATGGAGGCGAACCGGTCCGGCGCGCACGAGGCGCTCATGCTGGACATGCAGGGCTTCGTCGCGGAAACGAACTCCGCGAACGTTTTCATCATCCGGGACGACAGGCTGCTGACTCCCAGGCCGGATTCGATCATGCCGGGATTAACTCGCGGCACCGTCCTGAACATGGCGCACGAGGCCGGTCTACGAGCTGCGGAGACCAACCTATCGCTGGGCGACGTGTATATGGCCGACGAGATGTTCATCACCGGAACCGTCAACCAGCTCGCCTCCGTCACGGAGGTGGACGGCCGTCGCATCGGCGGAGGCCAGCCGGGCCCGAAGACGCAGGATCTGCTCGAACGCTATCTCCGACAAGCCGAAGAGAACAGCGTGCGGCTTTCCGGATAGCATGGTCCGGGATGACCGCCGCTTATCGATAGACAACATGAAGGAAATCGCCGCGTGAACCGAAAGATGCTGAGCTCGATGAGGATCTTGCTGGTCGGGATGGCGGTCTTCGCCGCCCTGTTCGGCGTGGCGCGCCATGCGCAGGCCCAACCAGCGCTGCCCGATGACGTCAAGAGCCGCGGCAGGCTGATCGTGGGTGTGAAGTGCGACTTCCCCCACTCGGATACGTCGACGCCGACGACAAGCATGTCGGCTTCGAGATCGACATCGTGCATGAACTCGCGCGTCTGGCCTTCGGTAACCCGGAGAATGTCGATCTCGTCTGCGTTGCTGGGCCGAACCGGATCCCGTTTCTGACCAGCGGCCGGGTCGACATGATCGTCTCCGTGCTGTCGTACACGTCCGACCGGGCCAAGGTCATCGGCTTCTCCAAGCCCTATCTCGATTCCGGCGTCCGTATGGTGGTGCCACTCGCCTCCAAGATCGCCAACTGGCCTGACGTCAGGGGCAAGACGGTCACGACCACGACCGGAGGCACGCCGAGCATCTGGTTGGCTCGCTGCATGAAGGACGTTCAGCAGCTGCCGTTCGACAACACGGCGGACTCGCTGGCTGCAATCAAGCAGGGACGCGCCGTGGCCTATGCGCAGGACATCACACTCCTGGTCGGGATCGTCGCCAAGGATCACAGCCTGAAGATCGTGGGCGACAGCGAGGTCCGCGGCCCGATCAACGTGGGCGTCAAGCTGGACAACACCGCGCTGGTCGCTTGGGTGAATGCAGCCATCGACAAGATGACGGCGGCGGATTTCTTCTGGCATGACCTCTCGAAGTGGGTACCGGCCGACGTGCTGCCCATCTTCGCGGACGCGGTCCCCGCCCGGGTGGCCGCACGATTCTCAACTCCGAAGCGGACGACATCTACAAGTGCCCATAAAGGGCGCCCCGGCGGCCGTGACGTTCGGCTACCAGCTCGACTTCTTCTACGTCCTCGACCATGCCAGCGCGCTGTTGGCTGGACTGGGATGGACGGTGGTTCTGACTGCGATCGGGCTGCTGGGCGGGGTTGCCGGTGGGCTGGCGGGGGCGCTGATCCGCGTCTATCGCGCGCCGGTCGCTTCCCCTCTGGTTGCAGGCGGAGTGGCCTTCATCCGCGCCACCCCGCTCTTCGTGCAGATCTTCTTCCTGTATTTCGGACTCCCGGAGCTGGGCATCGAGCTACCGGCTGTGGCCGTCGCCGCCTTGTCGCTTGTGATCTGGGCCGCCGCCTACAACACGGAAAACCTGCGCGCCGCCATCGAGGCGGTCCCCGCGGGCTACATCGAGGCAGCGCGCAGCCTGGGCCTGCGCCCGCGTGGCATCTTTCGGCTCGTCGTCCTGCCGATTGCGCTCCGATACGCCTTGCCGAGCGTCGCCAACACGGCGGTCGAAACGCTGAAGGGCTCGGCGCTGATGGTGGCGATCAGCTTCCCGGAGCTGACGGACGTGACGATCAACCTGATCGCGGTCAGCTTCCGCGTCTTCGAACTCTTCATGGTCCTGGGCGCGGCCTACCTGTTGTTGTCTGCGGGATTGACCCGGTCCTTGCGTGGCCTGGAGCAGCTCCTTTCGTGGCCGACCTAGCTGTTCCGAGCTGGGTCTGGCCCGTCGCCCGTGCGATGTGGCGCGGACTGGTCGTCACGGGCGAGCTCTCGGCGCTCGGCGCTGTTGGCGGCATTTCGCTGGGAATCGTGCTGGGCGTGGCGCTGTCGGGGGAGTGGCCGCTCTTGCGCCGGGTCATCCGGTGGTACGTTGAGCTGTGGCGCGGGCTGCCGTTGATCGTCATCCTGTTCATCGCCTTCTTCGCCTTGCCCGCGATCGGGCTGAAGCTGACCGGGTTCGCCGCCGCCGCCGTGGGGCTGGTGCTATGGGCGAGCGCGGTCATGGCGGACAATGTCCGCGGCGCGATCGGATCGATCCCGGCCACGCAGATGGACGCGGCGCGTGCACTGGGGCTGCGCTGGGTGCCGGCCATGGGCTTGGTCATCCTGCCGCAGGCAGCCCGGCGCCTGCTGCCGCCCACCCTCAACCTACTGACGTCCCTGATCCACGGCACGTCGCTCGCCGCCCAATTGGGCGTGCTCGAGCTGCTGGAGGCCAGTCGCCGGTCGAGCCAACGTCTGGTGCTGGATGACGGGGATTCACACTCCCTGGCGATCTTCGCGGCCGTGCTCGTGACGTTCTTCGCCGTATGCTACCCGCTCATGGCCCTGTCCGGCTGGCTGGAGCGGCGAATCCATGCCTGAGCGGGAACGGGCGCCGACCGGGTTCGACGGTTACGAACGTGCAGTTGGCAGCCCGGGGACGCGCAACCTGCTCCTGGTGCTCTCGCTCATTGATCTCGCCAACGACGTCGTGGCGCGGATTGCTGACGCCGTGCCGGGAGCGGTCGCGCTGCTCACTCCGGCCGGGGGCCTCACGCACGGGGCGGAGGCGGCGCTGATCGAGCGATTGCAGCGCCACCTCGCGCTCAATCCGAACGTGGGTGCGGTGCTGGTCGTCGGTGTCGCAGGCGAACAGCTGCGGAACCTGCCGCAGGACGTCACCAGCACGGGGCGGCTCGCTGACGCAATCGGGCTGACGGAACACCTCGACAGCGCCGCCGCCGTGGCGCACGGAACCGCGCTGGGGCGAGAGTTTGCGGCCAAGCTGGCCGCGCAGCCACGCGTGCGGCTGCCGCTATCCGCGTTGCGCGTCGGCTTGCGATCCAGCAGCAGCAGTCTCGAATCCGCGCGGCTGGTGAACCCAGCAGTCGGTGCCGTCGTGGATGCGCTGGTGGCAGCGGGCGGCAGTGTTGCGTTCGGCGAGGCGGCGGACCTCGCCGGCGTCGCACCGGCGCTGATCGAGCGCGGGAGCGACCAGGCATCCCATGACGCGCTGCAGGCCGCCATGGTCGAACCGGTGCGGCGCTCACGGGACTTAGGCGCGTCGGCACCGGATCCCACGCCGACCAACATAGAAGGTGGCATCGACACGCTGGAGAAGAAAGGGGAGGGGGCACTACGCCGGCTCGGCTCCGGGCCGATCCACGGCGTGTTCCGGTTCGGCGATTCCATGCCGCCGACCGGGCTGCGAATGATGGCCGGTCCGGGCTCGGCCGCGATCTGCCTCACCGGGTTGGCCGCGGCTGGGTGCACGTTGGTCCTCTACACGGTCGGGATGACCAGCATGGCGTGCGCCTCTCCACTGAGTCCCATCATCAAGATCGGGCCGCCGCTCCTCGCCAGAAGCCGCGACGTCGACCTCGTGGTCGCCGACAGCTCCGGGAGCGGAGCTCGCGAGTTGCTCGCGTTGGTCGCCGAAATCGCGTCCGGGCGGGTGAGCGCGTCCAAGTCGATGCAAGGTCGATCCTTCATGCTTCCGGCTTACCTGCCTCCGCTTTGAAGTGAGAGAATGGAGGAGCTTGGGATGGAGGAGGAGCGCGGTGGCCTACCCATCCTCTCTTTCGTGGACGGCGTCGCGTTTGAGACCTGGCTCCAGGCTCACTGCCTCAGCAAGTCGGGGCTTTGGTTGAAGCTGGCCAAGAAGGGCGCACCCGAGCCAACCCTGACAAAGGCGGAGGCCATCGACGCAGCCCTTTGCTATGGCTGGATCGACGGGCAGCTCGACAAGTCCGATCACCACTATTCGCTCGTCCGGTTCACGCCGCGCAAGCGGCGCAGCAGATGGTCTGAGATCAACCGCACCCGTGCAACTCAGCTTATCGCCGCAGGCCGGATGCGCCCGCCCGGCCTCGCTCAGATCGCCGCGGCCAAGACGGACGGTCGCTGGGACAGCGCCTATGCGCCTGCCAGTAAGGCAGAGGCACCCCCCGACCTCACCGCCGCGCTCGCTGCAAACCCCAAGGCGGCAGAGTTCTTCGCGACGCTGACCGGCCCCAATCGCTACTCCATTCTCTATCGCATCAGCGCGGTGAAGAAGCCGGAGACCCGGGCCCGCAAAATCGCGCAGTTCGTCGAAATGCTCGAACGTGGTCAGACGATCCATGACTGAAAACGCGGGCGCGGGATGGGGTTGAAAACTGCACTTCGTTGAGGGTCGATCGACGATCACGTGAATGGATGGGCGCTGTTGTGAAGCTCCGGCGGCCCTGCATCCCACCGCCCCGCCGCCGCGTTTGTTCCCGCAGATCCGATGGAGGCCCTAGTGATAGACGAAGCCCCTGTCAAACCACGGCCGGACCCGGCCCTCGGTAAGCGCCCAGTCGCCGTCGTTTTCAATGGCCGCGCCGGCGCACTCCTCGACCGCCCCGACGCGGCAACTGAAGTCGCTGAAACCTTCGCCGCCGCCGGCCTCGATCCGACCTTCATCCCGCACGACGCCGGGACCCTCCCCGAACGCGTCCTTCAAGCCGTCCGCACCGGCGCCGAGTTCGTGGTCGTCGCCGGCGGCGACGGCACCATCGCCTGCGCCGCCCAAGTCCTCGTGGGGACCGACACCCCCCTCGGCATCTTGCCGTCAGGCACCATGAACCTGCTCGCCAAGGATCTTGGCATCCCGATCGGCGATATGGACGCGGCCATCGCCCTCCTCGCCCACGGCAAGCCCCGCCGGATCGATGTCGGCCAGGTCGGCGACCGCGTCTTCCTCTGCGCCTCCATGCTCGGCCTGCCCGCCGATCTCGGACGCCACCGCGAGGCCCAGCGCGCCGGCGGTCCCGCTTGGCGCCGCTGGGCCCGCTTCGCCCTGGCCGCGCTGCGCACCACGCGACGCTACGCCGCCCGTCGCTTCCTGCTCGAATTCCCCGACGGAGCGGTCGCGTCCCGCGCCGCCTCCATCACGGTCGTGGTCAACGGCCTCGACAACTCCTCCGGACGCCTATTCGCCCGCACCTGCCTCGATGGCGGCGAGTTCGGCGTCTACCTCGCCCAGCGCCCCCGCCTGCGCGAGATCGTCCCGCTCGCCTTGGACCTCCTCCGCCGCGATTGGCACGCCGGCGGGACCATCGAGGAGCGCCGCGCCCCCGAACTCACCATTCGAGCTCGGGGCCGAGCTCGGGGCCGAGCCCGGCGCCGCGCCATCCGCGTCATGAACGACGGTGAAGCGATGATCCTCGCCGCCCCTCTCCGATACCGCATCCGCCTCGCCCGCCCTGGCTGTCATCGCACCCGACGCGTGACCCGCATCGCCCACATCACCGACCTTCATTTCGGCGCCGAGGACCTGGCCGTTGTGGAGGCCCTCGCCGCCGAACTCGCCGCCGACGCCCCGGATCTCGTCGCCATCAGCGGCGACCTCACCCTCGGGGCTCGCCCGTCCGAGTTCCGCGCCGCCCGCGCCTTCATCGACGCGCTGCCGGTTCGCTCCCTCGCCGTCCCCGGCAATCATGACATCACCCCCTACCGTCTGATCGAGCGCTTCACCGCCCCCTACGCAAGATGGCGAGCCGAGATCGCCCCCGACACCGAGCCCGTCTGGCAGAACGATCAGACGATGGTCGTCGGCCTCAACACCGCCCGCCGCCTCGGCATCCATTGGGATTGGTCCCGTGGCCGGGTCCCCTCGGTCCGTCTGCGCCGCTTGCTCGCGCGCCTGGCCGCCGCGCCCCCGGGCCTTGCCGGGGTCGTGGTCGCCCACCACCCTTTGCTGCCCCCCGAAGCCGCTCCCGACACCCCGGTTGCCGGCGGCGCCCGCCGCGCGCTTGCCGCGCTCGCATCCGCCGGGGTCCGCTTGGTGCTCGCCGGCCACCTGCACCGCGGCTACGCCCGCCTGGCCTCGCCCGCGCACGACGCCCCGCTCATCCTTCAGGGCTCCACCGCCACCTCGATCCGTCTGCGCGGCGAGCCCAACGCCTATAACCGCGTCACCCTTGCCCCGGACGGCAGCCCCGCCGTCGAAGTCCGGGTTTGGAACGGTCGCGCCTGGCAGACCCAGGACTTGCTGCAGCCAGGCGACCGGTCCTAAGCGGCCACAACCGACCAACTCTGTTGAAAAAGTCCCGACGGGGTGGGGATAAAAAGAGCCGTTCCGATAATGCATCATGGAGAGCCCTGAAATCATTGAGGTTCTCTCGATGCGAGCGCGATCCGAATGGCCGCTTAAATCAACCCCGCGCGTGTCCTTCAACACAATCGATCCCAGGCGGTCAATTCCGCTGACAAACCAGTCGGTGAGCTCGGGGCCCAATTTGCTAAATCGCAAGAGGCAATTCTCCGCCCTTCATCGAACCGATCATCGAATGAACATCGTTCGAAGAAGCTGCTCGGCCTAGGGTCCCGCCGCCGCCAACTTGCTCCGAGAGCATCGAAAAGGGGACTTGAATGAGACCGTCAGCCCAACTGGCAATTGCCGGAGCGGCCGCGCTCGGCCTGCTGTGCGCCGCGCGACCCGCTGCTGCTATCACCATCGCCGGTTCGGGTTCGCGGGGCGCGCGGGAACGCCGGCCACGACGTATAGTGCGCCTGGCGACACGTTCGCCTTCTCGTTCAATATCTCCAGTCCGACCGAGAGCAATCCGAGCGGTCTGATCACGAATTTCGGTTACGATCTTAACGGCGTGAACGTGGCCTCGGCCGGCGATGCGCCGGTGATCACATTCTACGACGCCGCGCACGGCGAACTCTTCGATCTGTTCTTCCAGACGTCCGGCGATGACGTCTCCTTCGACCGCGCGCAAATTGGCCGCGATGCCGGCGGCACCGACGCGAGTGGCGACCCGATCAGCATCACCGAGGGTAACTTCACGTTCACCTCGACAGTGAACTTCGGCAAGACGCCGACCGGCAGCGGCACGATGATTGTCCCCGAGCCGGCCAGTCTGACGCTGATTTCGGCCGGCCTCAGCGCGCTGCAGCTCCGCAGCCGTAACAAGACGCAGGCGTAACCCTACTCGCATCCGCCTTATGTGGCCCGCGTGAGCGGGCCACTCGCGCGATTAGAGCGGTTTCACTTCGTTTGTCCGTAGCCTGAGCTGGCGAGATAGCGAGCACACTCGTGTGGTGCGAACCGGCCGAGTGTGGCGCCGATTGTTCGCCACAATGCTTCCCTCGTTCTCGGCTCAGCCTTGCGCAGTAGCGCCTTCAGCTTGGCGAAGACCTGCTCGATCGGGTTCAAATCGGGCGAGTATGGCGGCAGGAACAGCAGACTGGCCCCGCGCGCCTCAATCGCCTCGCGCACGCCCGCGACTTTGTGGCTGCCGAGATTGTCGGCGATCACGACGTCGCCGGGCTGCAGCGTCGGCGCCAGGAACTGCTCGACATAGGCGCGAAAACTGCGACCATTGATGGCGCCGTCCAGGACCAGGGGCGCCACGATCCGGTCATGCCGTAGCCCGGCCAGGAATGTGCTGGTGTTCCAGTGCCCGAACGGCGCGGCGCCGATCAGCCGTCGACCGCGCAGACACCGCCCCCGCAACGGCGTCATGTTCGTCTTGGTCCAGGTTTCGTCGAGGAACACCAGGCGCTCAGGGCTCAGCCGACGCTGCAATCCTCGCCATTGATCGCGGGCAGCAGCGAGATCGGCACGGGCCTGCTCGGCGGCGCGGAGCGACTTTTTTGAGCGTCAGCCCAAGCCTACGCAAAGCCTGCCACATGGCGCCGGTGCTGAGTGAGATGCCGTGTTCGGCGAGCAACCAGGCACGCAGTTCGGCCAAGGTCGCCGACGGTCGGCGCTCCACCTCGCACACGATCAGCGGCTCCAACCCGGCCACCCGCTCCGGCCGGCGGTAGCCACGCTGTTTGATGGTCAGCACTCCGGTCCGATCGCGCCGCTGCCGGGCCTTGATCACATACGAGACGCTGACCGCGAACCGCTCGGCCGCCTGCCGAGCGCTCAACTCGTCCGCGGCCAACACCCGCTCGCGCAGATCCTGCGAATACGATCGACCACGCTGCCAAGCCACCGCCGCCTCCGACCATTGCCGGAGACCTATGAAATCACATCGCAGGCCCGTGCCGGAAGACCGATTCCGAACCGGGTGAAACCGCTCTAATCCTTTGGGAGTAGACCCATGACGTCGCACAAAACGATGCGCCGCCTGTCCAACTCGGGCAGGCTGCTTGCCGGTGTTTCCGCGCTGGCCCTCAGCTTCGCCCCCTTCACGCCGGTCCTTGCGGCGAACGCGCCGCGGACCCCGATCCAGCATGTGATCGTCATCATCGGCGAAAACCACTCGTTCGACCAGGTTTTCGCGACCTATACCCCGGCTACGGCCGGGCAGACGGTCTCGAACCTGCTCGACCAGCGCCAGCAGCCCGCCGTTCAATTCAGTCGCCATTGCTCGTTATGCCGAGCCGTATCTGCTGCCCGCCGATCTGCCCCTGCTCACGACGGGCGCCACCGGGCTGCCCGGCAAATCCATCGATACGCGGGTCCCGAACGCGACGACGCTGCCGAACGGGCCGTACCCGGTTTCCAACAGCACGTCGTACCCGTACGAAACTCGTACCGGCCCAGCCCGGTCCACCGTTTCTACCAGCTGTGGCAGCAGACCGACTGTTCGGTCGCCCATGCCACTGCCGCCAACCCTTCGGGCTGCCTGAACGACCTGTTCCCCTGGGTTGAGAGCACGATCGGCGCCGGCAACAACGGCGCTGCGCAGCCCGCGAACTTCACCAATCAGACCACGGGTGAAGGCTCGACCGCCATGGGCTTCCTGAACGTGGCCCATGGCGATGCGCCGTACCTCACGCAGCTCGCCAATCAATACGCGATGAGCGACAACTTCCATCAGTCGATCGAAGGCGGCACCGGCGCCAACCATATCGCGCTCAACTCGGGACTTGCCTTCTACTATGAGGCAAACGGTCAACCCGCAACGTCAGCCTCGAACCAGATCGAGAATCCGAACTCGCAGCCCGGCAACAACAACTGCTGGGTCCAGGACGGCTACTCGGGTGGCTCGTTACTCCAACTGCTCCGATCCAACCCAACTGGGCGTCGGGCCGGTCTTGGACTATCTGGCTTCGCTGCCGTCGCATCCCGCCTCGAAATGCGCCCCGAACGCGTTCTACCTGTGTCCGACTTCGACGCGCCGGTCGCGAACAATACGCTTCCGGCGGTGTCGATCACCAAGCCGGACGGCCTGACCGACGGGCATCCCGCCTCTTCCAAGCTCGATCTCTTCGAGGCCTTCACCAAGCGTCTGGTTCAGGAAGTGCAGGCCAACCCGGCAGTTTGGGCGAGCACGGCCATTCTCATCACCATGGACGAAGGTGGTGGATACTCGGACTCCGATTACATTCAGCCGCTCGACTTCTTCGGCGACGGCACCCGTATTCCCGCGATCATGGTCTCGCCCTACTCGATGGGCGGCCGAAATCAGCCACTCCTACACCGACCACGTGTCGTGGCTGAAGTTCATCGAGTACAACTGGAGCTTCTCGCCGGTTTCTCCCACGAGCCGCGACAATCTTCCCAACCCGACCGCGACGACCGCCAATCCCTACGTGCCGACCAACTCCCCCGCGATCGGCGATCTGACGGACATGTTCCAGTTCTAGTGGAAATGGACCGGCGAGTTCTCCCCGGGGGGAGAGCCCAGCCGTGACTGATGTAACCTGATGAAGGAGGCGGCCGTGATTGCGACGGCCGCCTCCTTTGTTGACACCGGCGGTGCAGTATCGTTCGCGTTGCCGGAAGGATGATTGCTTGATGGTTCCGCTCGACAACAAGCGCCGGACTTCCGAAGCCCGCGGCGGCCGACTTCCTGCGTGGCGCACCGCTGGGTGGGGCGTCAAGGGCGGTGTGCGCGTCGCTGCTGATCGCGATGACCGGGCTGGTTCCCTCGCTCTTGATCGTCCGCCAGCGCGCCGCCGCACTCCGCCGGCTGGACCCGGCGCCCGGCGGGCCACGCGCCGGCTGGATCGCCCGGCGTTTCGCTCGCCTGACGGGCCCCGATCCCTTGGTCTGGACTGCCGGTTGGCCGCAGCGGCTGATCATCGCCGCCCTAGCCGCCGCCGCGATCGGGGTCGCATGGCATTTCGGCATCACGCACGTCTGGCCACCGCGCGAACCGGGTAGGCGGCTCGAAGTCGGCGGCGCGCTCATTGCGTTCTCGTTTCTGCTGTTGATCGTCGAGCGATATTTCGCTCGTCTTTCGCTGAAAGCCCTGCCGGAAGCCGCCAAGCTTGCGGGACTGCTCTATGTTCCCGTGATCGTCGTACTCGCCTGCGGCGTGCTGGAAGCGGCGGCCGGGTTGGGGATCGCCCCTTGGCTCATGGCCTGGCTGGAACTCGCGGTCACGATCTTCACGCCGCCGTGGCCACGGAAGGCCTGGCGCGCGGGTTGGCGACGTCCCTGGCCCCCAGGACAACGCTGGGCCTGGCCCAGATCGCTGCTGGTTCGACGCTCGCCGCCCTGCTCCGGTCCACCACGTTCAGACCCGGCGCCGCCGCCGCCGTGAAGCAGCGTTTCGGACTCGACTTCTCCCGCAGTTGGGCGATCCGTTTTGCGGGCTGCGCGCTCCTGCCGGTGCTGTTGTCAGCCGCGCTGTTCTGCTAGTTAATCTCGGAGTGGGCCGGTCGGCTGGAACCAGCGCGGGGAGTATGAGCGGCTTGGCGAGCCGGTCGCGGTTCTCCGGTCGGGCCTGGATCTGGTGCTGCCCTGGCCGGTCGGCGCGGTCCGGATGGTGGAACACGGGGTCGTCCACTCGGTCGCGATCGGCGAGGCGGGCAACCCCCTGTCGGTGGCGCCTGGTGAGTTCGTCGCCCGCGCGGACACCGGCCAGGTTGGCGCGGAGCACATCCCGCCGCCCAGTGCGAACCGGCTCTGGGATCAGCCGAGACCTCCGGAATTGGCCTAGGTCATCGCCAGCACCAGCGCGGGCCGGCAGAGCTTCGAGATGTCAGCGCCCATGGGCGGGATCTGGGCGTGGAGATTTCTCGGATCGACTGGTCGCCGTGCTGCCGCCCATTGCCAAGGCGGCGTTCGACGCGGTGCTGACCGCGTCCCAAACTGCCGACCAGACCGTCGCCGCGGCGCGAACCGACGCGACCCGCATGTCCCAGACGGCGGATCGAGAGCGGGACCGGATTCTCAGCGAAGCGCGGGCCTCGGCCGACGAGCGCGTGCGCCGGGCCGCGTCGGATACCGCCGTGATCACGAGCATGGAAGCGCAGCCGACGGGCCCGCAACGCACCGGCCAGGTCGTCCGCTACTATCGAAGAAGGATTGCTGGGATCATTCGCAAGGTCGACGTGACAGCCATCGACCCCCATGGACCCGGCGACGTGATCGTGCCCGGACCAGCTTAGAGCCCATTTCGAATCGCATAGCAACGCGCAATTCGGCGTAGCAGGATGACGCTGGAAGCGGCGTAGAGGAAGGCCTCGGCGGAGGCGATCAGGCGCTCGACGTCACGCAGGAAGCGGCGGTTGCGGCCGATCCAGGCGAAGAAACACTCCACGACCCAGCGCCGTTTGTGGACCTTGAACCCGATCTGGTCATCGGGCTTGCGCACGATCTGGACGGTGATGCAGGTCGCGTTGGCCACGCGCTCGCCGGCGTAGGCGGAATCGGCGAACACCAACTCGACGAAGGGGAATGACGGGCGCGATGCCTTCAACAGAGCCGCGCCACCGTCGCGATCCTGGATGTCGGCCGGATGTAGCGTCAGTTTGATCAGCCGCCCGTCCGTGTCCACCAGGGCATGGCGCTTGCGCCCGTTCACCTTCTTTCCTCATCGTAGCCGCGCGGACCGCCGGCCTCGGCCGTCTTGGCGCTCTGGCTATCGATCACCGCCGCCGACGGGGAGGCGGCTCGGCCGACCCGCTCGCGGTCCTGCATGACCAGGTGGTGGTTGATCCGCTCCCAGGTGCCGTCGTCGCGGAACCGGGCGAACCAGCGATACACCGTCAGGAATGGCGGGAAGCCGTCCGGCAGCATGTCCCAGGCACAACCGGCCCGCATGATGAACAAGATCGCCTCGACGATGCGGCGCATCGGCCACTTGCGCTTACGTCCGCAGGCACAAGGCGGCGGTAGCAGCGGCTCCAGGATCGCCCATTCGGCGTCGGTCAGGTCGCTTCCATAGCGCAGCGCCGCCCGGCTATGCTGCCGGCGGCTGGTCGGGCTCCACATGCGGTCTCCAGACAGGCTTCGAACACCCGCTCGGAATCACATGTTCCCCGACCAGCCAACCCTCCGACATCATACGTTCCGCCGTGATTCCGAAATGGCCTCTTAGTGAGCAGCACCACGACAATTACCTCGCGCGCCGATCTCAGGGCGCGGGATGCCGGCCCGGACGGGGCACGTCGAATGGTTCAGTCGCCGAGGAACCGGGAGCCGCACTCACGGCGCTGCGGCCCGGCGAACGATGGTCGCTTGGGGCAAGGATCGGCGTTTCGATGGTGGCGCTGGCGTTGTTGCTGATCGCGGCGCTGTGGCGCGCCGCCTTCCCCGACCGCCAAGCCGCGGCCGATATCGCCGCCACCGCTGCCGCCGTGCTCGTCGCATCCCGGTTCTGGCCGCCGCGGTGAAGAGCGTGCGCGAGCCGAGCCTGCACGGGATCACCGATCAGCTCGTGGCCATAGCGCTGGTCGCCGCATGGGCCACGGGCGACATGTTCACCGCCGCCATCCTGCCGGTCGTCATGAATATCGGCCACGTGCTCGAGGAGCGGAGCCTGCTCGGCTCGCGCGAGGCGATCCATGCCTTGGGCCGGCTGGTCGAGACCAACTCGCGGCGCGTCCGGGCCGACGGGACGATCGAGGAGGTTCCGACCAAATCCATCGCCGTCGGCGACCGGCTAGAACTGCGGGCCGGCGACGCGGTGCCGGCCGACGGCACGGTTGTGAGCGGCATGTCGAGCCTGGATCTCGCATCCCTGACCGGGGAGTCCGTGCCGCTGGACGTCGCACAGGGCGATCCCGTCCTCGCGGGCGCCATCAATATCGACGGACACATGGTGGTCTCGGTGACCCGGACCGGCGCCGACACGACGCTCGGCAGCATCATCGGCCTGATGCGCACCGCCGAGGAGTCGAAGCCGCCGATCACCCCCGTGCTGGAACCATATGCCGGCCGCTATCTCACCATGGTCCTGCTGATCGCCGCCGGTGTGTGGTTCGTGTCCGGCAACCCGGCGGCGACGCTGGCCGTGCTCGTATCCTCCTGTCCTTGCGCGCTGATCCTCGCCGCGCCCGCAACCGCGGTGGCCGCATCGTGGTCGCGGCCCGACACGGAATCCTGATCAAGGGCTCGGCATTCCTAGAGCAGCTCGCCGAAGTCAGTTCCGTGATCTTCGACAAGGCGGGCACTCTGACCATCGGTGAGCTGGAAGTCTGCGGCTTGCTTGCTGCGGCAGGAGTTGACGCGGACGATCTCGTCGCGATAGCCGCTTCGCTCGGGGCCGCGAGCAGCCATCCCGGCAGCGGCGCGATCGCGCGCCTGTGCCCGCCGGAGCATCGGCCCGCGATCGTCGACCTTCGCGAGGAGCGAGGCTTCGGCGTGACCGCGCGATCGTGTGGCGAACGGATCGCACTCGGCCGGCCTGAATTGTTCGCCAATTCGGTGGCCGGGGCAGCAACACCGCTGGAGCGTGATGGGCCGATTGCCGGGGTCAGCCGCGGAGGAGCGTTCCTCGGCTGGCCCCTGCTCGCCGACCACACCCGTCCGGAAGCCGAGGCGGCCACGCAGGATTTGCGCGAGCTTGGCCTCGGTCGGCAGGTCCTGCTGACCGGCGATCGGGAACGCGTCGCCCAGAACGTCGCGTTGCAGCTCGGCGTCTCCGACGTCCGCGCCGAGGCACTGCCACAACAAAAGATGGATCGCGTGCTGGAAGAGATCGCGGCCGGGTTCCGCCCGACAGTCGTGGGCGACGGAATGATGATTCACTGGCGCTGAAGGGTGGGGGCCGTCGGGATTGCGATGGGTGCGCGCGGCACCGACGTCGCGTTGGCCTCCGCCGACCTTGTGCTGGTGACCAGCGACCTGCGGCGCCTAGGCACCTGCGTGCGGCTGAGCCGGCGTTGCCCGCGGACGATCCACGTGAATATCGCGATGGGGCTGGCATGGACGGTGCTGCTCATCATCTTTGCCGGGAGTGGTCTGCTCGGCGCTCAAGGCGCGGTGGTGGCCGCGGTATTCCACAACCTCAGCACCTTCGCCGGGATGGCGCGCGTCTCGGTCTGGGTCGCCGCGACCGTCTGATCGACGCGCTCGGGACCAGTTAACTTGTCAACACCCCGGTGGGTGCATACCCGTTACGAGCGCGAGGCCGTTGGCGGCCTGAGGAGGTCACTCCCTCTCAAGGTATGGCCCGAAGCGCGGCGAAATCGCGCGCAGCTTGGTGTATCACCGCACTCGGTGCCCGCCCTTGAAGCTGATCGGCGAACATCTCAAACTCGAAAAAACCAACGTACCCGGCAGCATCGAGGGTCCGCAGCAAAGCTGCGAGATCGACAACGCCCTCCGAGAGGGAGCTCCGTACCGGCAGGGATCCCTCACCAACGGACTCCAGGACATTGCATAGTTGCACTAGCGCAATCCGCTGGCTCAAGCTGCTCGCAACTGTCGGCAGGTCCGGGTCCCACCATGAATGGAACACGTCCAGGACCAATTTAAGGCTGGGAATCGCTTCGCACAGCTCGGCTGCCTCTCCGAGTGTGTTGATGCAGCCTTTTCCGAACACCGCGACGGGATGCATAACCTCAAGCCCCGGTTGCACCCCCGCACTCACGGCATCTCTAACCAAGCTGTCCAACGCCGTCCCGATCATCGCCCGTGCGGCTTCGATCGTGGTAGCTGGCGGCGCGTCCCGAAGCCCGCCCGGGATGATGACCAGCACCTCCGCTTCCAGTTCCGCTGCCGCAGCGATAAGACGCTGGTTCGTCGCGTTCTGGGCAGCGGCACGGCCGGGATCGGGCTGCAGGAAGAAGCCTGCGCTATTGACGGACGTCGCCCGCAAACCGCGCGTCCGCAGCATCTGTCGCAACTGTCGGGCCGGAACCTCGTCCAGCGCCCGCTGCGTAACTCCAACCCCGCCCGCACCCGTGGCCGCGACCCGGTCCAGAAAAGTCGGCAGGGCGTCACCGTGCGGAAGCAGGTAGAGGTTGACAGCGAAGTCCTGCACGCTGACCGTCCTTTCAATAGGCAAATAGAACCGTGTTTGCACGCGCCGACGCGCTAAACTAGCCCAAAGCGGGTCCATGTGCGGCTGGACAGGCCGCTGGTTATCTAACACTATCGCGGGTAATGACCTCGACAGAGCGGGCGTCCTGCTCGCGCTGGACGCGCCTGCAAAAGGGCCCCGTGTCTCTGACCGCTGACCTTGACTTTTCCGGCACCAGAGTCCTCGTAACGGGGGCCGCAAATGGTTTCGGAGCGGCGATGGCGCGAGCGTTCGCGGCCCAGCGAGCTACTCTCGTGCTCGCAGACCTGGAGGGCAC
Source organism: uncultured Alphaproteobacteria bacterium (assembly GCA_963708585.1). Classification (GTDB taxonomy): domain Bacteria; phylum Pseudomonadota; class Alphaproteobacteria; order Acetobacterales; family Acetobacteraceae; genus JAVVHH01. The sequence goes on from CAVPSW010000006.1 coordinate 351,618, forward strand.
TGCGCTCACGGCCGTCGCAGACCCGCTTGGGGCTGAGAGTCACGTCTTCGACCAGGGTGATGCCGCCTCTATCGAGCGTCTAGCCTCCGCAGTGGGTGACATCGACGTCCTCGTCAACAACGCCGGGGTGCTGCTGACCGGGCCGATCCTGGACGCGCCACAACGCAGCGTGCGACATCTGATGGATGTCGACGTCCTCGGCGTGATCTTTCTGATGCAAGCCTTCGGCAACGCGATGCTGCGCCGCGGAAGCGGCGTGGTGCTGAACGTCAGTAGTCAGACCGCGTTCTGCGGCGGTGAGAACCGCGGGATCTACGCTGCGGCCAAGGCTGCGGTGGCGCAACTCACCCGTGCGGCGGCGGTCGAGTGGGGGCCGTCCGGGGTGCGTGTGCTGGCGCTCGCGCCGGGGCGGTCGCTCACCCGCATGACGCACGAAACGACCCGGACCGATTATGCCGGCGACCGCGGACTGGAGCGCGTCCCGCTCCGCCGCTGGGGCACGGCGGATGAGATCGCGAAGCTGGCCGTGGTGATGTGTTCCGGGGTTGCGTCTTACGTGACCGGAGAGACCGTCATCGCTGACGGTGGCTACGTCGTGGGTTAACTCTGGCAAGCAGGAAGATGGAGCGAATGGGCGGAGTTCTGCGACGAGTTATCAACGCGGCTTCGGCGCCGACGCCCATGGCGCACTACTGCCAGGGGGTGGTCGCGGGCGACACGGTCTATGCGGCGGGCCAGATCGCGTCGGACTACGCGACCGGGGTTGCGCCGGAGGCGCGCGTGGATGCGGCCTTCCCGTTCTACGGCTCGGAGATCCAGCGCCAGGCGCGCTATGTGCTCAACAACCTCCAAGCGACGTTCGCCGAGGCCGGCTGCACGCTGGCCGACGTGGTGAAGTCGCAGGTCTTTCTCACCGACCTGCGCGACTTTTACCATTTCGACCAGGTCTGGAAGGAGTTCTTCCCTTCGCCGCCGCCCCGCACGACCGTTGAAGTGAGCGGCTTGCTGGTGCCGGGTTGCCGTGTCGAGATCGACCTCGTGGCGGTGAAGCCGGGCGTGTCACGCCGGGTCATCACAACGGCTTCGGCGCCGACGCCGATGGCGCACTACTGCCAGGCGGTGGTCGCGGGCGACACGGTCTATGCGGCGGGCCAGATCGCGTCGGACTACGCGACCGGGGTCGCGCCGGAGGCGCGCGTGGACGCGGCCTTCCCGTTCTACGGCTCGGAGGTCCAGCGTCAGGCGCGCTATGTGCTCAACAACCTCCAAGCGACGTTCGCCGAGGCCGGCTGCACGCTGGCCGACGTGGTGAAGTCGCAGGTCTTCCTCACCGACCTGCGCGACTTTTACCATTTCGACCAGGTCTGGAAGGAGTTCTTCCCTTCGCCGCCGCCCCGCACGACCGTTGAGGTGAGCGGCTTGCTGGTGCCAGGTTGCCGCGTCGAGATCGACCTCGTGGCGGTGAAGCCGGGCGTGTCACGCCGGGTCATCACAACGGCTTCGGCGCCGACGCCGATGGCGCACTACTGCCAGGCGGTGGTCGCGGGCGACACGGTCTATGCGGCGGGCCAGATCGCGTCGGACTACGCGACCGGGGTCGCGCCGGAGGCGCGCGTGGACGCGGCCTTCCCGTTCTACGGCTCGGAGGTCCAGCGTCAGGCGCGCTATGTGCTCAACAACCTCCAAGCGACGTTCGCCGAGGCCGGCTGCACGCTGGCCGACGTGGTGAAGTCGCAGGTCTTCCTCACCGACCTGCGCGACTTTTACCATTTCGACCAGGTCTGGAAGGAGTTCTTCCCTTCGCCGCCGCCCCGCACGACCGTTGAGGTGAGCGGCTTGCTGGTGCCAGGTTGCCGCGTCGAGATCGACCTGGTGGCGGTGAAGGGATGATCCGGCGCAACAGGGCTATCGTAGGAGATTTTGCATCCATGAAACACAGCGTTCTCGCCGCCTGCCTGCTGACACTCGGTCTCGTTGCGCTGCCCGCGGCCGGACATGCGCAGGACACAGACATTAAGATCGGCGGTCTGCTGTCCACCTCCGGTCCAGGCTCCTATTATGGGGTGCAGGATCGAGAGGGTATCGACCTCGCAATGGAGCAGGTTGCCAAGGCCGGCCTTGGCAGGTACCGGCTGGACTTCCATGCGGAGGACTCCGCCTGCAGCCCGCTGCCGGCGACGCAGGCGGCAAAGCGCCTGCTGGAGAACTACAAGCCCGACGTCATGATCGGCGAAGAGTGCTCGGATGCAACGCTCGCCGTCATGCCCCTCGTGCAGCAGGCCCAGATACCCCTGCTGAATGCCGGGTCATCCTCGATCAAGATCACCGAGCCCGGGAACCGGTTCACCTTCCGGATCATGCCGGACGAGGTCATGCAGGGTGAGGATATCGCGACCAGGGCCTACAAGGAGCTCGGCGCGCGTACGGCGGTGTTGCTGCATGAGAACACGAATGCCGGCATCGGGAATGCCGAGATCTTCAAGCGGACATTCGAGTCGCTGGGCGGGAAGGTGCTGCAGGACATCGGCTTCGGCCGGGACGTGAATGATTTCACGTCCATTGCCACCCGGGTTGCTGGGCTGGGCAAGATCGACGTGATCCCGACCTATACGCTCGAAGGACAAGGCCTGAAGATCACGCAGGCGCTGGCGCAGGCCGGGGTGGTGAAAGGGGGAGGGGGCACCGCGATCCAGATGGGCACGATTTGGTTGCCGTTCGGCTTCGACGCGAAGGCCGGAAAGGCGGCCGAGGGTTATATCAGGATCGTGCAGTTCGATCCGTTCGATCAGAGGCCGGCCGTGCGGGACTTCGTGGCCGCCTTCAAAGCGAAATATGGCCATGAGCCCGGCCACCTCAGCGCTCATTCCTATGACCAGATCATGCTGATCGCCGACGTCGTGCGTCGCGGCGGCACCACGCCCGCGACGATCCGCGATCGTTTGGCGGACACAAAAAATTTCGTCGGCGTGACGGGTAGCGTCCAGTTCAATGACAAGAACCAGAATGTCCGGCGGGATACGATCCACTATGTCCAAACTCAGGCAGACGGGTCCTGGAAACCCCTAGACTGGCACTAGTGTGCCCGATCTGCTGACGCTCGCGCTGCAGCAGGGCATCAACGGCATCGTCCTGGGCAGTCTCTACGTGCTCGTCGCGCTAGGATTGACCCTGGTGTACGGGGTCCTCGTGCAGATCAACTTCGCGCACGCGGACTTCGTCACGCTAGGAGCCTTCAGCGCCTATTTCTTCACCCATGCCTGGGGTGGCAATTACCTGGTCAGTCTCGGTGTCGCGTTCCTCGTCGGGGCGGGGCTGGGCTGGCTGATCAATGCCGCCATCTTTTCACCGCTTCGCAACAAAGGCAGCGAACTGCGGCCCCTCATTGCCACGATCGGCGTCTCCGTCATGCTGGAGAACGGCGCGCTCGCCCTGTTCGGCCCCATCCCCTACGCGTTCGACACGCCTTACAGCGCCCAGGTGATCCGGTTCGGGCGAATCTACTTCACGCTGCAGAGCGTCCTCATCCTAATCGTGTCCTCCACGGCGATCGCACTGCTCTATGCGTTCATGCGCTTCACGTTCACCGGCAAGGCGCTGCGCGCCGTCGCACAGGACCAGGAGACCGCGGGATTGATGGGAATAAATCCCAACCGCCTCATCATGCTAACATTCGTGATCGGCTCCGCGCTCGCCGGCATGGGTGGCGCGATGCTGGGCCCGGTGCTCGTGCTTACACCTTTCGCCGGGACGTCCGTCATCGTGAAGGCGTTCGCCATCGTCATCATCGGCGGGTTCGGCAACATCGAGGGTACAATCATCGCGGGCCTGCTGGTAGGCGTGATCGAGGCCATCACAACGCAGGTGCTAGACCCCGGGCTGATCGACATCGTGGTCTTTGGCCTGCTTCTGGCGATGCTGGCCGTAAGGCCGACCGGGCTCATCGCGGAACGGCGGGAAGAGAATGTCTGACGCGCTGGAAAACCCACGCGTTTCGGACGCCGTCGATCCCGGCCCGGCGGTTCTACGGCGGTCAGGGGCGTGGTTGGCCGCGGTGGCGATTACCGTGCTGCTGCCGTTGGTGTTTCAGGACAGCTACTGGCGCGGCGTGCTGATCCTCTGCGCGCTCAATGTGCTCCTGGCGCTCGGATTGGATATCATCCTCGGCTATGCTGGGCAGCTTAACCTCGGCTGTTCGGCATTCTATGGTATCGGGGCCTATGTCTCGACCGTCCTGGTGACCAAGGCGGGACTGGGCTTTTGGCCGGCTGCGGCAGCAGGTACGCTCGGCGCGGGGCTTGCGGGCGTTGCGCTGGCTCTGTTCGCGGTGCGGCTGCGCGGGCACTACCTGGCGATCGCCTCGCTCGGGTTCGCGGTGATCACGTATCAGGTTCTGCTGAACTGGATCAGCGTAACGGAGGGGCCGCTCGGCATCTATGGTATCCCGCCACCGCCAGGCCTGACGCTCCCCTGGTTTGGACGGATCGACTTTTCGGATCAGGCCAGCCTCTTCTACCTGATCGCCGGGATCGCCTTCCTGGTGTATGCCGTGCTGCGCTCGTTGACCCGCTCTCCTATCGGCGAGACGCTCACCGCGCTCCGCGAGGACGAGGTCTCGGCCAGTTCTCTCGGTATCAATTGCCCCATCTGGAAGCTGTTTGCGTTCGGTCTCGGTTCGGCCGTGACGGGCCTGGCTGGGTCCCTCTACGCCCCGTTCGCTGGAACCCTCGTGCCAGACGCGTTCACCATCACCGAGGAATTCACCGTGCTGGCCATGGTGATCGTCGGCGGCATCGGCACCCTCATCGGACCCGTGCTTGGGGCCGTGATCCTCACCGTGCTGCCGGAGTTGCTGCGCAGCCTCGGCGACGCTCGGATGATCATCTACGGCGCGGCCCTGACCGTGGTCGTGCTGTTCGTTCCCGGGGGCCTGATCGGCGCTTGGGAACTCGTGGCCCGGTCGATCCGGCGTGGGAGCGCCAGGTGACCGGCAACGCTGATTCGGGGCCGGCCCGAGTGTTGCTGCGCGCTGAAGGGCTGCACAAGCGGTTCGGCGGCGTGCACGCCGTGCGCGGCATCTCGCTCGCGGTGCCGGTGGCCTCCGTGTTCGCTATCATCGGCCCGAACGGCGCCGGGAAATCAACGATGCTGAACCTGCTGAGTGGCGTCCATCATGCCGACGAGGGGCGGCTCGTGTTCGATGGGACCGATCTTGTCGGGCTGGCCGCCTACCGGCGGGCACGGCTCGGCATGGCGCGCACGTTCCAGAAGATCCGGCTGTTCAAGCAGCTTTCGGGTCCTGGAAAACGTGCTCGCCGGGTTCCACACCCGGCATCGCATTCCGGCCGCACAATACATCCTGCATGGCTCCGCGTTCCGGGCCGATATCCGCCGTTGCCGGGACGAGGCCCTCGGCCTGTTAGACTTCGTTGGCCTACTGCCCCGCGCCGGCGTGCTCGCCGGCGTGCTTTCTTACGGCGAACAGCGGCTGCTCGAGATCGCGCGCGCGCTCGCCACTCAGCCCAAGCTGCTGATGGTCGACGAGCCGGCGGCAGGGCTGAACGGGTCGGAGGTTGAGTTGCTGTTGCAGCGACTCCATGAGTTGCGCGCCCGGGGCTTGGCCGTGATCCTGATCGAGCACAACATGGACATGGTCACGCGGATCGCCGACCAGGTCCTCGTGATGCATTACGGCCAGCACCTTTTCACCGGGTCGCCGGCCGCGATGCCGGCGGACCCCGCCGTGATCGAAGCGTATTTGGGCGGCGAGCTGACGTGACCGCCTTGTTCGAAGCCTCCGGGCTGGAACTCGCGTACGGCGCTGTCGCGGTCTGCCGGGACGTGTCATTCCATGTCGCCGACGGAGAGATCGTCACCCTGATCGGCGCGAATGGCGCGGGCAAGACGACGACCTTGCGTGCCGTGGCCGGGGTCATGGCGCCGCGGGTCGGAGAGATCCGGTTCCTTGGCCGGTCGATAACCCGCATGCCATCTCACGAGCGCCGCCCAGCTCGGGATCGCGCTCGTCCCGGAGGGGCTGATGTGTTCCCCTTCCTGACCGTGAGGGAGAACCTGGAGATGGGCGGGTTCAAATACCGCCGCGATCCCCGGCGCCTGCGTGGCCTGATGGATCGTGCGCTCGACTGGTTCCCGCGCCTCCGGGAGCGTGCGGGGCAGAATGCCGGCACTTTGTCGGGCGGCGAGCAGCAGATGCTCGTGCTCAGCCGCGCCATGATGAGCGAGCCGCGCCTGCTTTGCTTGGACGAGCCGTCCCTCGGCTTGGCGCCGATCGTCGTCAAGGACATCTTCCGTACCATCCGGTCCATCAATGCGGCCGGCACCAGCGTGCTGCTGGTGGAACAGAACGCGCGCTACGCCCTGCACACAGCGACCCGAGGTTACGTGTTCCGGGGCGGTGCCATCGTCGCCAGCGGGCCTTGTTCTGAACTCCAAGAGGATCAGCGCGTGAAAGAGGCCTATCTGGGGTCCAACGCTGCGGCGCGGTCCGCCGCGACCCCGTCCCTCCCGGCGTGAGCGGCCAGGCCTCGGACGGCATCTCGTCGCTGGCTGGCCGGGTCGCCATCGTCACCGGGGCGGGGGGTGGCATCTGCGGCGCCATCGCTCGGGCCTTCGCCGCAGCTGGCGCCCGTGTAGCCTGCCTGGATCTGACGCCCCCAGACGCGGTCGCAGAGGCCATACGCACCCTCGGAGGGACGGCGCTGGCGCTGGCCGCCGATGTCAGCCGCGAGCCGGACACGCTCCAAGCCAGCGCTTCCGTGGTGTCGGCCTGGGGAGGCGTACACGTCCTGGTCAACGGCGCGTCGCCCGACGATCCCAGCGGTACTGTATTGGAGCTGCCGCTTGCCGAGTGGGACCGCGTCTTCGCCGTACACGTGACCGGTGCCTACCTCATGAGCCGCGCCGTGCTGCCTGCGATGACTGCCGCGGGCGGTGGCGCGATCATCCATATCGCGTCGCAGCTCGGCAGCGTCGGCGCGCGGGGGCGGCCAGCCTACTGCGCCGCGAAAGGTGCGCTGATCCAGCTCGCCCGGGCGATGGCGCTCGACCACGCGAGCGCCGGCGTTCGGGTGAACGCACTCTCGCCCGGAGCGGTCGAGACCCGGCGCATGCTCCTGCGGCACGGCAGCGTCGAGGAAGCCCGCGCCTACAACGCCCCTCTCCATCCGATCGGACGGCTGGGCCAGCCGGAGGAGGTCGCGCATGCCGCCCTGTTCTTGGCCAGTGATGCGTCGAGCTTCATGACAGGGGCGAACCTGGTCGTGGACGGGGGCTACCGCCGCCTGACGCCGGCTTCTCACGCTACTTTGTGCCCAGGATGCCGCCGCTCATCGCGCGCGGATCGCGCATACGCCATGCGCCGATGTCCACGGTGTGGAAAAACCGGTCGAGATGGCCGTTGAAGGCCGCGGGCTCCTCCAAGTTCAGCGCATGCCCGGTGCCCGGCATGACAACCAAGTCCGCGCTCCGGATTGTCCGCTTCATCAGGAGTGCGGGTTCAAGGCACGGCCAGTCCTCGTCGCCCGTCATGATCAGGGACGGCGTCGTCAGAGCGGCCATCCGGTCCGTAAGGTCGAACAGCGATGGGCGGCGCTTCTGGACGCCGCGCATGGTCCGCGCTGCGCCCTCCGTCGAGTGCTCGGCGAGCTGGTCCGCGAATTCCTGCCACCCGCGGGGATCCTTGTTCTGGAACTGCACGCGCGTGGGACCGAGAGCATAGGCCATCGCCGCCTTTGACATCCCAAGCGTCTCGAACCGCTGGGCGGAGGTTTCGGCCTCGGCCGCGAACTGCGCGCGCTTGTCCGGCTCCGCTCCGTACCCGCAGCCGGCGATCACCAGCGAGCGGGCGCGCTCCGGATAGGCGAGGCCAAAATGCAGCGCCGCGAAGCCCCCCATTGAGACACCGACGACGTGCGCGCGGTCGATCCCGAGCCCGTCCAGCACGGCGCGGATATCGTCGCGCGCTCGGTCCTGCGAATAGGCCTCCTGGTCCATCGGCACATCGGACGGTGGGTAACCGCGGGCATTGTACGCGATACAGCGGTAGTGCCGGGCAAAGTAGCGGAGCTGAGGCTCATAGGACCGGTAATCCCCCGCGAACTCGTGCACGAACAGGATCGGAAGGCCGGCGCCGCACTCCTCGTAGAACAGCTTGACTCCATCATCGGCGGTCACATGCGGCATGCTTCAGCTCCTTGCTGCGAACGAGGCCTGGCGTGCGGCGATGAGGCGGGTCATGCCCTCGCGAATATCCGTGCCGGCCGTGAAGCCCAGGTCGCGCACAGTGGGGGCGAGATCCACAGGGCCGCGGCACGCGGTTGGTAGGGTTTGGTCGACAACGATATCAACGGGTCCGATCTGCTCGGCGATGATCCTGCGCACCCGCTCCACCCCGACCAACTCCGGATGCGCGACGTAGTAGGCCAACTGTGCGCGCTCGGGCGCGAAACAGGCGGCGACCACGGCGTCGGCTGCGTCGTCACCGTACAGATAGGGCGCAGGCGTAGTAGGCGGAATGCAGATCGGACGACCTTCGAGCGCCGCCGCGACAAGGTCGTCGAGAAGAAAGGCCGTGCGTCGGCCCGGGCCGTACAGCCCGGTGAAGCGCAGCGCGCAGAGTTCCATTGGCACGCGTCGCCATAGCCCCTGCAGCATAAATTCGACCGCGGCCTTGGAGCAGCCATAGGGAGTTTCCGGCCGCAGCGGTTGGTCATTGCCGATCGGCTGGACGCCGTCATAGGGGCCGATCGCTGACAGGGAGGAGCAATGGACGAAGGTGCCAACACCCGCTTGCAGGGCGGCCTGAATCAAGTTCAGCGTGCCTCCGACATTGATCGCCATGATGGCCGGGGGCTGGTCTGACATGACCATCGGACCGGAGACGCCGCCAGCATGCACGACGTGCGTCGGACGCAGTTCGGCCAGGATGGCGCGAAGTCGCGTTTCGTCCGACAGGTCGTCCTCGATATGACGGTGGTGCGCGGTATCCGGCGCGAAAGGAGTCGGGTCGAGACCGAGCACGTCATGTCCTGCATCGAGCAAGCGCGTGGTGACGGCCAGGCCAAGGAAGCCGCAGGATCCCGTGACCAGAACGCGCGCCAACCAACTCTCCTCACCAAGACACGCGCACGTTCCGAGCATTTGCGCGTCGACGCAAGGAGGTTAGCCTGCGGCCGCCGCGGGGATCCATTGCATGACGGGAATGCCACTTAACGACCCGTTCGGGTGCTTCGTGGGCGCGCCGACTGTGATGCAGGGCCGGCCGGGTCGCCCGGTCGTTGCGGTGAAGGACAACATTCACGTTGCGGGGCTGCCCACCGGGGCAGGGCTTGGCCGTCCAGGCACGCTAGCCAAGCGGGATGCAGCCGTGGTCCAGCGTCTCCGGGAAGATGGCTGTACGCTGATCGGCAAAACAAGGATGGATGAAATTGCGCTCGGTGCGACAGGCGACAACGCGCATTACGGGCGGACAGAGAACCCGCGCGTGCCGGGCCGGAGCCCTGGGGGGTCGAGTAGCGGTTCCGCGGCTGCGGTTGCGGCGGGATATTGCGACGCTGCCCTGGGAACGGACACGCTCGGCTCCGTCCGCATTCCTGCCGCCTACTGCGGGGTGGTGGGGCTGAAGCCGACGCGCGGCCGGCTGTCGACGGAAGGCATCGTTCCGCTAAGTTGGACGCTCGACCACGTCGGGATTATCGGATCCTCGGCCGACGCCGTCGTGCAGGTTCTCGTGGTTCTCGGCGGCCCATGGCCTAGCGGTCCCGGAGAGCCGCTTCGCGTTGGCGTGCCCGACGTGCTGGACACCGTCGACGTGGACCCAGAAACGATGCGCCTGTTCCAGAACACTCTCAGTGCTCTCAAGGCGTGCGGCTGGTCGGTGGAGCGCTGCCACGTGCCGGGCTGGGATCCAGCCGCGAACCGGCGTGCGGGCCTGCTGCTGCTTGAGGCAGAGGGCGCATGTATATACGAGTCGTTGCTGTCCTCGGAAGACCCGGCGCTGTCGCCCGCCGTGCGGCGGTCCCTGATGTTCGGGCGGGACTGTGGCACGGGACGCCTGGTTCGCGCTTTACGTAGCCTGCGCGACACGGCCTCCGGATTAGACCAGGTTTTACGAGGCCAGGACCTGCTGGCGCTCCCGACCGTCCCAGCGCCGGCCTTCGCTTGGGCGAGCGGCGCGCCACCGAATTTGGCCGATCTGACGGCGCTGCCCAATTATGGTGGGCATCCCGCAATAAGCCTGCCAATTGGGTCCGTGCCGGATGGACGCCCGGTCGGTTTGCAGTTGATTGGTCGGTTAAGTACAGACGGGCGCCTGCTCGACGCTGCACGCTCCATTGAGGCACTTCTCTGACGGGCTCCCGAGGCGCAAGGAGAGATCGTGCAAGAACAGATCGCATTTCTCGAGGGCGCCTTGCGGCCGCGATCGGAAGCGTTGTGGGATCGCGGCCTCCAAAGCGGCGACGCCGTCGCCGGAGCTCTTGTGCTCAGAGTTCGGTTTCAACCTGCGCGTTTCCGGTGTTGCAACAACGTCATCGCGTTCCCTCTTATTGACGGGGCTCATGGCTGTCCGGTAGCATATGTCCGTACAAACAAACCATTGCGGCAACCGCGTGGGGAGGCAGATTGTCCGAGGCTGTCGGCATCGAGGCGTGTGGTGCAGTCCACCGAGATGCTGAACGGGCACTCGATGCGATGCAGGCTGGCGGCATCGCCATTCTGCCGCTCGACGTCGCCTATGCCGTGGTCGCGACGCAGGCGTCAGGCATCGAGCGCATCTTCGCCGTCAAAAACCGCAGCTACGACAAGCCGTCCGGCATGTTCGCGACCTGGGAAATGTCGCGGGAGCTGCATGTGATGCCGGAGGCGCATCACGCGATCGCGCCGATCCTCGTGCAGGAATACGGGGTACCGTTCTCGATCGTCGCCCCGTTCCGGCCCGACCATCCGCTGCTTCAATCGATCGACCCGTTCGTGGTGCAGAGCTCGACCAAGGCGGGCACGCTCGACATGCTGATCAATGCCGGACCCTGGCACGACGCGGTGTCGCGGCTGGCGACGGCGCGCGGTGTCGCGGTGTTCGGTTCCTCGGCGAACCGCTCACTGACCGGCAGCAAGTACCGGCTCGAGGACATCGAGCCGGAGATCCGCCATGCGGCCGCGATCGAGATCGACGGCGGCACCGCCAAATACGCCAACGACGCGGGGCTCTCGAGCACGATCATCGACTTCCGGGACTTCCATTATGTGCGCCGCGGCGTGCTGGCCGATCGGTTGGGCGAGATCTTCCTCGAACGCTTCGGTATCAGGCTGCAATGAACACACCTAGAGGCAACGACCTCGCCAAGGGAGGACCGAGTCCATGATCAATGCAGGTGCCCGGCTCGACCGGCTGCCCATCAGTCGCTTCCATTACGGCTTGCTCGGTTTGATCGGCGCCGGGATGTTCTTCGATGGGTTCGAAATCTACCTGCAGGGCAGCGTGCTCGCCGCACTCGTCGCCGCGGGCTGGTCAACGCCGCAGATGAACGCCAACTTCATCTCGGCGACCTTCGCCGGCATGGTGCTGGGCGCCGCCTTCGCCGGGCTGTTCGGTGACCGGTTCGGCCGCCGCGCCGCCTATCAGGTCAACCTGCTCGTGTTCGGCCTCGCCTCGCTGGCCGGCGCGGCCGCGCCGAACATGGATTGGTTGATCGTCGCCCGCTTCGTAATGGGCATCGGGCTCGGCGCCGAGATCGTCGTCGGCTACGTCACAATCAGCGAATTCGTGCCTCCACTCAGCCGCGGCCGCTGGGGCACGGGGCTGGCGATCGTGACCAACTCGGCGCTGTTCGTCTCCGCCTTGGTCAGCCGCGTCGTGATCCCGAATTTCGGCTGGCGCTGGATGTTCGTCATCGTTGGTGTCGGCTCGCTCGTGGTTTGGTTCATGCGGCGCAACATGCCGGAATCGCCGCGTTGGCTGGAGGCCAAGGGCCAGGATGCCCGCGCCGAGGAGGTCCTGTCGGCCATCGAACGGCAATGCGCACCCGAAGGTGGTCTCGGCCCGGTCGTCGCCGCCCCGGTGACGATCCGGCAGAACGCCTCGCTCGCGACCCTGTTCTCCCCTGGCGTGCTGATGCGGACCGTGCTCGGCAGCGTCGTGCTGATCACGCTCAACACCGCGGTCTATGGCTTCATCGCCTTTCTGCCGACCTTCATGGTCAAGCAGGGCATGAACATCGTCACCTCGCTGAACTACACGACGCTAATGATGTTCGGTGGCCCTGTCGGCGCGCTGATCGGCTTCTGGCTGGCCGACCGGCTCGGCCGCAAGAGCAGCATCGTCATCTTCTCGCTGGTGGCCATCGTCTTCGGCATCCTCTATCCGCAGACCACCGACCCGGCGCTCGTCACCCTGCTCGGCTTCCTGATGATCACCGCCGTGTACGTGCTAGTGGCGATCGGCTGGGCGCTCTACGTGCCGGAGCTGTTCCCGACCGAGATCCGCATGCGCGGCAACGGCTTCTGCAACACCATCGGCCGGCTGATGACGATCCTCACCCCACAGCTGATCGTGCCGCTGTTCGCCAGCACCGGCGTCTCCGGCGTGATCGCGCTCGTGGCCGGGCTGCTCCTGCTGCAAGCGGTGATGGTGGCGCTGTTCGGGGTCGAATCGAAGCGTGAGCCGCTCGAGGCGCTGACGCCCTGGACGGCGAGCGAGCCGGTCACGACCGGTGGGGCGGTCGGCGTGCGACCGTAACGCTGCGCCCGTCGGTGGCGGTTCTCGACGTCGACGGCGACGCGGGGCGGGCCCTCGCCGTGCTGGAGGCGGGCGGAATAGCCGTCGTCCCCAACGACATCGGCTATTCCGTCCTCGGCGGCTCGGCCGCGTCGCTGGCTCGGATCTTCCGCACCAAGGGCCGCCAAGCGAGCAAGCGCAACGCGCTGGTCGCCAACGCCGATTTGCATCGCGAGCTGCACCAATGCAGCACGCGCGGACGCGAGATCGTGGAAGCGATCACCGTCGACTATGACCTGCCACTGGGCTGCATCGCCCCGTTTCGCGTCGATCACCCCGCCATCGTCGCGGCGGACCCGGAGACGATCGCGGCCAGCTCCGAGGGGGGCACGATCGCCATGCTGCTGAATGCCGGGCGGTTCCACGCCGCACTTACCCGCGCGAGCTACGCGGCCGGCAAGCTGCTGTTCGGCTCCTCGGCGAACCTGACCATGACCGGCACGCGCTTCCGGGTCGAGGACATCGCGCCCGAGATCCTCGCGATCGCCGACATCGTCATCGATCACGGGCTACAGCGTTACCATCCCTACGCCGCCTCATCGACGCTGCTCAACGTCGAGACGCTGGACGTGGTCCGGCGGGGCTCCTGTTACGCCGACATCGCCTACGTGCTCCGACGCCATTTCGGCGTCGATCTCCCTGCTTAGGCTGGCGTGTCGCCCGCCAGCGTCACCCGGTGCATGACGCGCTTGTAGCCGTGATAGTCGTTGATCGGGTTGTGCAGCACGCAGCGATTGTCCCACAGCGCGACGGAGCCGGGCTGCCACACGAAGCGGCAGGTGAACTCCGGCCGCACCTGGTGGCGGAACAGGTAATCCAGCAGCGGCGCGCTTTCCGCGGCAGTCATGCCGGCGAAACGGTCGGTATGGGCCTCGTTGACGTAGAGCGCCTTGCGGCCGGTTTCCGGGTGGGTGCGCACCACCGGGTGTTCGGCATTGTATTCCTTGCGGGCGTCGTCGCGGGCACCCTCCTTCATGCGGTCCTCGCGCGTTTTGGTCACCTCCGCCTTGGCCGAGCTATTGACCGCGCGCAGCGGTTCGAGCATCCGTCGCATCCCGTCCGACAGCGCCTCGTAAGCGCGGGTGCCGCTCGCGAACAGCGTGTCGCCGCCGAACGGCGGCACCTCGCGCGCGACCAGCATCGTCGCCATCGGCGGCCGGTCGAGATAGGCCGTGTCGGTGTGCCAGACGCCGCCGAAATTGTGCCGTTCGTGCTCGAGCTTCACCACCGGGATGATCTCCGGGTAGTCGGGCAGGCCGCGCACGAACGGGTATTCGATCACCTCGCCGAACCGCCGCGCCAAGGCGAGCAGCCGTGCCGGCGGCAGGCTCTGGTCACGGAAGAACACCACGCCGTGGTCGAGCCACACGCGCCGGATCGAAGCGATCACCGTATCCGGCAGGTCCGCCGAAAGATCGACGCCGCCGATCTCGGCGCCCAGGGCGCCCGCGAGCTGACGGACGACCAGGGTGTCGGTGGTGTCAAGCATGGATCCCTCCCATTCGCGTCGAGCGCTTCTTGGTTGACGAGTATATGTCCGTACATGTCTAACCACAACACAACGCCCACGAGGGGCGGAGGGAGCGAAACGACATGGACACAGTCCCGCGGGACGCGATCCTGGCGACCGCCAGCCAACATGGCCGCTTTCTCGAGGATTTTGTCGTCGGCGAGGTTTACCGGCACTGGCCCGGCCGCACCATCACCGAGGCCGACAACATCAGCTTCAGCCTGCTGACGATGAACCGGCACCCGATGCATTGCGACGCGAACTTCGCGGCGAGCTCGGAATTCCGCAAGCCGCTGGTCAACAGCGCGCTCACGCTGGCCATCGTGGTCGGCATGACCGTCGACGACGTCAGCTTGAATGCGGTCGCCAATCTGGGCTGGAAAGAGATCAAGCTGGTCGCCCCGGTGTTCCCCGGCGACACGATCTATGCTCGCTCCGAAGTGCTCGACGTCCGGGTCAGCCGCTCGCGCCCGCACCAGGGTATCGTCACCACGCGCACTGAAGGCTTCAAGGCGGACGGCACCGTCTTCCTCACCTTCGAGCGCATGAGCCTCGTCCCCAAACGCGCCGGGACCGCTCGGCAGGGAGAAGCCGCATGAACGAGATTAGCGACATCCGGGCGGTCCAAGACCCCGCATCCACGCCCCTCCCGGACCCGGCGCGCGCGCTGGCCGAGTTCGCCGCTGGGCTGCGGCTGGAGGACGTCCCCGCCCATATCCGCACCCGCGCCGCGCACCACATCCTCGACGCCGTCGGCATCGCCTGCGTCTCGGCCAAGCAGGACTTCGCGCAGCGAACGCTGAACGCGGTGGCCGGGCTGGCCGGTGCCGGAGAGGTGCCCGTCATCGGCATGCCGGCACGCCTGCCGCCGCGTGACGCCGCCGTGGTCAACGGGCTCCTGTGCCATGGCCTCGATTTCGACGATACGCATCTCGGCGGGGTGGTCCACTCCAGCGCGAGCGCCTTCCCCACGGCGCTGTCTGCTGCGGTCATGACCGGAGCGTCCGGCGGGTCGATGCTACTGGCCTACATCGTTGGCATGGAAGTGACCGCGCGGATCGGCGCCGTCGGCCGCGGCGCGTTCCATGACCAGGGCTTCCACCCGACCGGCGTGGCCGGCGTGTTCGGCGCGGCCCTTGTGGCCGGACGGCTGCTCGGGCTCACCGCGGCCGAGATGACGTCGGCGCAAGGGATCGCGCTCTCCATGGCCTCCGGCAGCCTCGAATTCCTCGAGGATGGCGCCTGGAACAAGCGGCTGCACCCGGGCTGGGCGGCGCAGGCCGGCATCACGGCCGCCGTCCTCGCCCGCCAGGGTTTCGTTGGTGCCACCAGCCCCTACGCCGGGCGGTTCGGGCTCTACAACCTGTACAGCGCCGGCGGCCTCGCTCGGCGCGACCTCTCGCTTGCGACCGCCGGGCTTGGGACGACCTGGGAGCTGGAGCGCACCGCGATCAAGCCCTATCCGGCGTGCCACTTCACCCACGCCAGTGTCGATGCCGCGCTGCTCCTGCGCGAGGCCGGGCTGCGGCCGGAGCAGGTCGAGCGCATCGAGGCGCTCATGCCGGAGCAGGTCATTCCGGTCGTCTGCGAGCCCGAGAGCAACAAGCGCCGGCCCGCCAACGCCTACGATGCGCAGTTCTCGATCCCGTTCCTGGTCGCCGCCGCGCTGGTGCGCGGCCGCCTGACCCTGGGCGAGCTGGACGCGCTGCACGACCCCGATATCCTCGCGCTGGCCAGCCGGGTCGGCTACGCGGTCGACCCGAAATCGCCGTTCCCGCGCTCCTATTCCGGCGAGCTGGTCGTCACCACCACGGACGGGCGCACGCTGCGCCAACGCGAGGAGATCAACCGCGGCGCGAGCGAGCGGCCGCTCAGCAATAACGACATCGTGGAGAAGTTCGCGGGCAACGCCGCCCTCGCGCTCAGCCCCGAGCGCGCCGAGACGGTGCGCCGGGCCGTGCTCGGGCTCGAGACCGCGCCGCTTGCCGCCACCGTCGCTGCGGCGCTGGGAGCCTGAACCAATGAACGTCATGACCCCGGTCGCGCCCGAGCGTGACGACGAAGAAACGCTGATCCTTAACTCAGTCAACCGATTCCTCGAGCGCCACGTCCGCCCCGTCGCCATGCGTCTCGAGCACGACGACGAATACCCGACGGAAATTGTCGAGCACATGAAGGCGCTTGGCCTGTTCGGCGCGGTGATCCCCGCCGAGTACGGCGGCCTCGGCCTGCGCCCCTCGACCTACGTCAAGATCATCGAGCGGATCGCGACGGTGTGGATGTCGATCTCCGGCATCATCAACTCGCACCTGATCATGGCCCGGATCGTGGACCTAAGGGGCACCGAGGCGCAGAAGCGCGAATTCCTGCCGCGCTTTGCGACCGGCGAGGTGCGTGGCGGCCTGGCGCTGACCGAGCCGGACGCCGGCACCGACCTGCAGGCCATTCGCACCACGGCGCGGCGCGACGGCGACCACTATGTCGTCAACGGCACCAAGACCTGGATCTCCAACGGCATCGAGGGCACGTGCTTCGCCCTGCTGGTCAAGACCGACCCGGCGGCCAACCCTCGGCACAAGGGCATGAGCATGCTGCTGGCCGAGAAGGGGCCTGGCTTCCGCGTCGGCCGCAAGCTGGAAAAGCTCGGCTACAAGGGCATCGACAGCGCCGAGCTGGTCTTCGAGGACTATCGCGTGCCGGCCAACCGGCTGATCGGCGAGGTCGAGGGGCATGGGATGGGTTGCGCGATCGCCGGGCTCGAGCTCGGGCGGGTCAACGTGGCGGCGCGGGGCGTGGGCATCGCGCAGGCGGCGCTCGACGAGGCCGTGCGCTACAGCCAGCAGCGCAAGACCTTCGGCAAGCCGATCTGCGAGCACCAGGCGATCGCGCTCAAGATCGGCGACATGGCCACAAGGGTCGCCGCCGCCCGCCTGCTGACCGACGCGGCGGCCCATGCGCTCGATCGTGGTGATCGAAGCGACTATGAGGCCGGCATGGCCAAGCTGTTCGCGACTGAGGCTGCCGTGGAGAACGCCACGGAGGCGATGCGCATCTTCGGCGGCTACGGCTACAGCAAGGAATTCATCGTCGAGCGGCTCTATCGGGACGCGCCACTGCTGGTGATCGGCGAGGGCACCAACGAGATGCAGCGCCTGATCATCGCGAAGCGCCTCATCGAGCGGAACCGGATCTAGCCTTGGACGGCGCCGCCCCAGCCCCGCTCCCCCGCGCGACCCGGCCCTTGCCGCTCGACGGTGTGACGGTCATCGCGCTCGAGCAGTATGGCGCTGGGCCGTTCGGCTCCATGTTCCTTGCCGACATGGGCGCCGAGGTGATCAAGGTCGAGAACCCGGCCGAGGGTGGCGACGTGGGCCGCCAGGTCGGCCCATACAGTTTCGGACCCGGCGACACGCATTTCTTCCAAGCGTTCAACCGCAACAAGCGATCGATCACGCTCAACATCAAGACCCCCGAAGGCAAGGCGCTGCTCCAGGCGCTCGTGCGCGAGGCCGACGCGGTCATGAACAACCTCCGCGGCGACCTCCCGGAGCGACTAGGCCTGACCTACGCCGCGCTGTCTTCGACCAACCCGGCCATCGTCTGCGCCCATCTCTCGGCTTACGGCCGCGACGGCCCGCGCCGCACCTGGCCTGGCTACGACTACCTGATGCAGGCGGAGGCCGGGTATCTCAGTCTGACCGGCGAGCCCCAGGGACCACCGAGCCGGTTCGGCCTCTCGATCGTCGACATGATGACGGGGCTCACCTGCGCCTTCGCCCTGGTCTCCGGCGTCCTCGGCGCCCGCGCGACCGGGCGCGGCATGGACGTCGACGTGAGCCTGTTCGACACCGCGCTGCAAAACCTCAACTACCTCGCGGCCTGGTATCTCAATGCCGGCCATGTCCAGGCGCGCGAGCCCCGCTCCGCCCACCCCTCCCTGACGCCCTCGCAGCTCTATCGCACGGCGGACGGCTGGATTTTCCTCATGTGCAACAAGGAGAAGTTCTGGCCGGTGCTCGCGCACGCGATTGGCCGGCCAGAATGGGCGACCGATCCGCGGTTCGCCAGCTTCAGGGACCGGCTGGCGAATCGCGAGGCCCTCACGGCGGAACTGGATTCCGTGTTGTCGCAGCAGACGACGTCCGCTTGGCTCGAACGGCTGGGCGGCGTCGTCCCGGTCGCGCCGGTCTACGACGTGGCCGAAGCGCTGGAGAACCCGTTCGTGCGCGAGACCGGCCGGATCGCCGAGTTCGAGCGGCCAGAGGGCGGCCCGGCCGTGTCGATGCTGGCCGGGCCGATGCGGGTGGACGGAAGGGCGACGCCCTGCCGCGCCGGGCCGCCGCTCGGGGCCGACAACGCCGAGGTGTTCGCCCGGGTCGGCGTCGACGCGGAGGGGCTCGCAGGGCTCAAGGAGCGCGGCGTAATCTAGCGGGATGTCCGAGCTGTCCCGCCCCGCGCCAGGCCGTGCGAATGGCGCTGTCGCGCGCTATCTGCAGGTCGCGCGCGCGCTGGAGCGCTCGATCTCGGACGGGGTGTATCCGGTCGGCAGTCTGATCCCGACCGAATACGCATTGGCGACCGAGTTCGCCGTCAGCCGCCAGACAGTGCGGCAGGCGATCGCGCACCTTCGGTCTCGCCAGCTCCTCTCGGCCCGCAAGGGAGTAGGCACGCGGGTCGAGAGCGCCGCGCCGGCGCTCGGGTTCCAGCATACGATCCAGTCGCTGACGGAGCTGTTCCGCTTCGCCTCCGAGACCGTGTTCCGCGTCGAGAGCACGTCCTGGGTCACCGCCGCCGGCGCGTTGGCGGCCGAGATGGGCTGCCGCGCCGGGCGGCGTTGGCTGCAACTGGAGGGGTTGCGCGAGCAGGTCGGCGGGCCGCTTCCGCTCGGCGCCATGACCGTGTTTGTCGATGCTCGCTACGCCGAGTTCCTGACCGAGCCGCGAGCGCACGGAACCGCGATCTTCCGTCAAATCGAGGAGCGCTATGGCGAGGCAGTCGCTGAGGTGGAGCAGCACATCGAGGCCACGCTGCTGGACGAGGCCGCCGCCGCGCGCCTGCGCGCCGCTCCGGGCGGCGCGGCGCTGCTCGTCACCCGGCGCTACCTCGCTGCCGGCCGGCGGCTTATCGAGCTCTCCCGTACTCTTCATCCCGCCGATCGGTTCCGCTACGCCATGACGTTGCGGCGGCAGTAGCACTCTCGAACCGGTCTTGTTCTCTTATGGCGGGATCAGCGGTCAAGCCCTCCGGTGAGGCTGGCTGTTAGCATTACAGTTGGGCTCTCCTTTTCACGTGCGCGCGCTTTGCGTGTGCCTGAAGGACGCGGCACCATGTTGACCAGGCGAGGACAAGCGCCGGGCGGATGCGGCGCTGTGCAAGGCGCGCTGCAATGCGACGGACTTCCTGGAGGGACCAGCGGATGAGCGCGCGTCCATCCAACTCATGCGGGCGGGAGTTTGTTCGTCGAGCGCATTGGCGTGACGGCGTGTGAGGGCGAAGGGCATTTCAGTGTTCCGGCCGAAGGTTACGTGTGACGCACTTTGAGTGGTGCATTACGAGGCCCGCCGTCGCCGGATCTCCTGGATGACGGCGCTGTTGTCGCGTTCCCCCTCGCCCTGCGCAATGCAGGCCTCGAGACCTGGGCCAAGAGGGACGCAAGTGGCAGCTCTTGGCCAACCTGGTCGGCCTCTTCGAGAATGATGCGCACGTCTTTGAGATTCTGGCTGATCTTGCCTTGTGGCGAGAACTCGGAACCGATCATTTTCGGCCCCTTCACTTCCATCACTTGGGAATACGCGGCCGAACGCGGGCTACCTTGAGGAAGGTTGGAAGGTCGAGGCCAAGGCGTTCCGCGAAGACCAGGCCCTCGCCAAGCGCCAAACGGTGCAGTCCGAGGATGAGGTTGATGGCGAGCTTCATCTTACTGCCGTTCCCTGGGGGGCCGACAGGGAAGCTCCGCGGGAAAACGGCCTCGATCACGGCAGCGCAGCGCTCGGCGGCAGCGCGATCCCCGGCAATCAATCCGAGGCCCTGTCCGTCGGCCACCTGGCGGCTCGTCCCGCACACCGGCGTGTCGAGAAGTATGATGTTGGCCGACGCAGCCCGGATAGCCAGATCGACGATGCGCCCCGGTGGGCAGGTTGCGACCGAGCCCGATCAGGCCAATCTTCCGCTCCGTGTTCGACAGAGACGCCATTCCTCACCGTCCGAGATAGGAGGCCAGCACCTCCTCGTTGCTGATCAGCTCGCGAGCCGGACCTGAATACGCAATCGCACCGTTCTGAAGCACATGCGCAGAATCGGCTGCCGCGGCCGCAACCCCGACATTCTGCTCCACCAGCAGGATGGTGAGGCCTCGCTTATGCAGCAGACGAATGGTGTCCACCATGCGATCGACGACGGCCGGCGCGAGCCCGGCGGACGGCTCGTCCATCAACAGCACGCTCGGGCGCGACATGAGCGCTCGGCCGATCGCGACCTGCTGTTGTTGCCCGCCGCTGAGGGAACCGGCCTTCTTCGACCGCCGGGTCGCGAGATCCGGGAACAGCTCGTAGATCTCGGCAAGGTCGGTGTTGATCTCCGCACGATCGCGCCTGGTCGCCGCCCCGAGGGACAGGTTCTCGTGCACCGTCATGCTCGGAAAGACCTCGCGGCCTTGCGGGACCTGAGCCATGCCGAGCTTGACCACCCGATAAGGCGGCAATCCGACGACCTCGCGCCCGCTAACGCGGATCGAACCCTTCTTTGGCCTAAGAAGGCCGGTCAATGTGTTGAGGATGGTGGTCTTGCCGGACCCGTTCCCTCCGAGGAGAGCGACCGTCTCTCCCTTCGAAACCTCGAAGGAGACGTCGCGCAGGACCTCCGTGATCCCATACCAGACGTTAAGATTGGAGACGCTGAGCATCGAAGCCGCTTCCCAGATATGCCTCGATCACCCGCTTGTCGGTGACCACCTCCTGAGGCTTGCCCTCGGTCAACTTCGCTCCCGAGTTGAGGACGATCACGCGATCGCTGACGTTCATGACCAGCCGGATGACGTGCTCGATCATCACGAGCGTCACGCGACGCTCGTCCCGTATACGGCGCAGGAGCCGGTCGAGCTCGTCGATCCTAGGCAGGCTCAGTCCGACGGCCGGCTCGTCCAACAGCACGACCTTCGGATTGCTGACGAGCACCCGGGCGATCTCGACCAAGCGCTGCTGCCCGAAGGACAAGGCGGTGCCCGGACGGTGCGCGAAACCATCCATCCCGACATAGTGCAGGATCTGCCAGGCGCGCTCTGCGACCTCGTCCTCCTCGTCGCGCGTGGACCTGGTTCGCAGACCAATGCCGAGCACGCCGGCGCGGCTGCGCAGATGGCACCCGGTCATTACGTTCTCGAGCACCGTCATGCCCGAGAATAGTTGGGTGGTCTGGAACGTGCGCCCGAGGCCAAGACGTGCGATCCCCGCGGGAGATCGACCATCGATCCGCTTCCCCCCGAGCGTGATACGGCCCGAGCTCGGCCGCGCGAAGCCGCAGATCGCGTTCAGTAATGTCGTCTTTCCGGCTCCGTTGGGACCGATGATCCCGACGATCTCCCCGGGCTCGATGTCGAAGGCGACATCGGTCAGTGCATGGACGCCGCCGAACGCGAGTGACAGGCCTGACACGGACAGCGCGCTCACCAATCCGCCTCCGCCGTCTCGCGCAGTGGCCCGCCTTGGGCGTGCCCGGTGGTGGAGACCGGGCTCGAGCGCGGCTCGCCGCGACGGTGCGAGCTGACGGGTTCGTCCCAGCCCGGCAGTCGTTGAAGGAAGATCGCGAGTCCGCCCGGGCGGAAGAGCACGAAGAGCACAAGCACGCCGCCGAACAAGATTTCCTGGGTCCAGCGGAACGCGCGTAGGACCTCGAGCAGGCCAACGATCAGGATTGCGCCGAGCACGGAGCCGACGATCGAGCCGAGGCCGCCGACCACGACCATCGACTTCTGGATGACCATTTGGAAGAGATCGAAGCCTTCGGGCGAAACGTAGCCCAGTAGCGGCGCATAGAGTGCGCCTGCCGCGCCGGCGTAGAAGCCAGCAAACGCGAAGGCGAGGGCCTTGTAGCGCACCAGATCGATGCCGAGCATCTGAGCCGCGATTTCCCCGTCGCGCACGGCGACGAACGCTCGCCCGATCCGGGACCGCACGACGCGCCAGGCAAGGACCGTGAGCAGCAGGGTTGCGGTCCAGCTCAGCCAGTAGATTGCGAGATCGGGGCCAAGCGGGAGCGGGCTCAGGTCCAAGTGCGGCGTCGGGAAACCGCCTCCGCCCTGAGTGACCATGTTCCAGTGCAGCAGCACCCATTGCGTGAACATGGCGAAGGCGAGCGTCGTCAGGGCCAAGTAGACACCGCTCAGCCTGAGGGCCGGGATCGTGATCGCCGTGCCGATCAGCGTAGCGGTGACGATGCCGGCAGGTGCCGCAAGGATGTAAGGCAGTCCGAGCCGTGCCTGGAACAGCCCGGTCGCGTACGCGCCGATCCCGAACACGGCGGCCTGGGCAAGCGTGAACTGCCCTGCATAGCCGAACACGAGGTTCAGCCCGATCGCCAGGATCATGTAGATCATGGCGAGGTTGCCGACGTAGAGGACGTAAGGGTTTGCCACGAACGGCAGGAGCGCGAGGATCGCGAATATCAGCCCGAGACACTGCCGGTTGCCGGCAAAGCGCCTCACTCAGACCCTCCTAGCGGCAGGTCCGCCCAGGATCCCGCTGGGGATGAAAATCAACACCAGCATGATGACGAGGTAGGGAGAAACGTCGGCGAGGTTCGTACTCACATAGCCGCCGCAGAAGCTCTCGATCAGACCAAGCAGGATGCCTCCGAGCAGGGCTCCGGAGATGGTGTTCAGGCCACCGAGCACGGCCGCAGCGAATGCCTTCACGAACAGCAGAAAGCCGACGTCCGGATAGAGCAGGGTGATCGGTGCCATCAGCACCGCGGCCACCCCCGCGACCGCCGACCCGAGTGCGAAGGTAAGCATGTATACGCGGTCGGTGCGGATGCCCACCAGGATCGCCGCCTTTCGGTTGTCGGCGGTGGCCTGCATCATGCGCCCGAAGCGGGTGAACTTGAAGAACAGGCCAAACCCGATCATCACCGCGACCGCCCCCCCGAGCACGATCAGTTGCTGCGGGGAAACAAGGATTCCGCCGAGCGAGATCGGCGCCGGGCTCGCAAGCGGCGGGAACGGGATGTAGTCGCCCTTGCCGCCCCACACACTGCGCGCAATTCCCTTCAGGATGTAGGCGACACCGATGGTGGCAAGCAGCGCGCCGACGAAGCCGCGCCCGATCGCCGGCCGGAACGCCGCCCGTTCCACGAGCACACCGATGCCGAACGCGGCGAGGACAGTGAGCGCGAGCGCGACGATGTAGGGCAGCCCGAGCCCGACATGCAGCGCATAGGCGATGAAACCGGAAATCATGAACAGGTCGCCGTGTGCGAAGTTCACGGCGTGGGTCGCACGATAGACGATGCTGATCCCGAGGGCGACCAAAGCGTAGAGCGCGCCGGTCGTGATCCCGCTGACCAGGAGGTAGCCGAAGACGAGCACGCGAGGCTACCTGGATGCCTACTGCGTCGCCGACGTGGCTCCATCGACCGGGACGGCCCTGTTGCCCTCGGCCTTCACCCAGGCGGGGCTCTTGTAGCACTGGTGGCTCACCGGGTCGTTGCACTCGACCGGCGCGGGAAAGATCTCGGTTGCGACCTTGATGTGGCCCATCGCGTCGAGGAACTTTTCGCGGGTCAGATCGGGGCCCGCCTTTTCGAGAGCGGCGACCATCACCTCGGCCGAGCCGATCCCGGTCAGCGTGTAGAGCGACAGCTCGTCGTTCGGGAACAGCTTCTTCACTCGAGCCGACCACTCGCTCATGGCCGGGTCGCTCGGCGAATGCGCCGAATACGCCGGGGCGACGAATTTGTCGGTCGCGCCGGGGATGGCGACCTGGTTGGCGAACGCGACCGGATCACCGATCCCGCCATGCCCGATCAGCATCGGATTTTGCCCGAGTTTGTTAAGCGAGCGCACGAGGACCGCTGCTGGCTTCGGATAGGTGAGCAGCAGCACGGCGTCGGCACCGGCCTGAGCGATCTGCAGAGCCTGCGGCGTGGCGTCGTTCTCTTCCCCAGCCATCTCCAGGTCCACGACGGGTGCCAGCCCGCGCCGCTTGAAGTCAGCCATGAGTGGGACGTAGCGGGCCTGTCCCCAGGCATCGTGCTGGGCAACGACCGCGATCTTCTTCGCGCCATGACTTACGGCGTAGTCGAGCTGCGCCCGGCTGTCGCCCGAGGACGTCGGCACGACGGTATAGATGTTGTGCTCAGGCGGGTCCGATATCGCGTCGGCCGCCGCGGAGAAGTTGATGTAGGGGACGCCCGACTTCACCAGCTCGGGCTTGGCTCCGAGCGTTGCGTTCGAGCAGCCGCCGCCGATGATCGCGAACACCTTGTCCTGATAGACCAGCTTCTTCACCGCGCCGATCGCGGCGGCGGGATCGCAACGATCGTCTTCCCGCAGCAGGACGAGCTTGCGCCCATACACGCCGCCTGCGGCGTTCACCTTGTCGAACACCGCGTCCACGCCATTCATGGTCAGCTTGCCATAGACGTAGTTCGGCCCGATCAGGGCACCGAACGTGCCGATCTTGATCTCGTCCTTCGAGACCCCCGGCGCGTCCTCGGCTCTGGCCTGGCCAAGAGCTCCGACCCACACTGCCGATCCGAGCACCCCGACCAACAACGCAATTCGAGCTGACGTCATTTCCGGCTCTCCTGAACTGTGCTTAGTGCGATACTCGTCGTCGCACGCTTCTAGGCGTCAAGCACGCAAGATCTGCGCCAGACCCTTTTGGGCTGACCTTGCGGCTGGGTCTCAGATAACTGGCCATCGCCCCGGAACGCTCACGCCGGTTCTGGCGAGAAGCCTGTCGCTCAGCTCGGTGCATTTTGCGATCACCTCATCCTCGTCAATGGTGAGGACTTTCCGGTTCTCCATGACGAGCCGGCCGTTGATATAGATCGTTTCGACAGAGCGGCCGTCAGCCGAATAGACGAGGTTCTGGATCTCGCTGTAATTCGGGATCCACTCGGGGCTCCACATGTTCAGGATGATCACGTCGGCCCGCTTTCCGGCCTCGAGCGAGCCGATCTCCTTGTCCATCCCGAGCGCTTTGGCACCGTTGATCGTGGCCATCTCGATCGCGGTTTCGGCCGCGGAGATCCCGGGATCGTTCCGGTAATCCTTCGGCAGGACCGCAGCCAGATACATGACCCTGATCATGTCCGCGAAGTTCGAACAGTCGGAGGCGTCGCCGCCGATGCCGACGTTCACGCCGTGCTCCAGCATCTCCGGAAACCGGCCCTTCGATGAGAGCTCGTAGTTCAACTTGAGCGCCGTGGTGGGACAGTGGATCACGTTGGCCTTGCGTTCGGCCAACATGCGGATCTCGCGATCCGTCACGTGCACCATGTGGACCAGCGAAACGTTCGAAGTCGAGCACGCCGAGGCGGTACAGATGTTCCACGGGGCGATAGCCCGTCGCAGCGCGCGTTGCGGTCACCTCTTCTGCGACCGCCGCGAGGTGGCAGTTGAAGACGGTCCCGTAATCGTCGGCCATCTTTTTGGACTCCACATAGAGGCGGTCGGTGCAGCGGCCCTGGCCGACGATGTCGACGCACGCCTTCAGCAGGCCGCCATTATAGCCGTCGCGATAGGTTTCGAGGAACTTCAGGTTCTCGCGCAGACACGTGTCGGTATCCTCCATCAGCATGGAGTGGCCAAGGATCGACTGGTCGAACGAACGGCGCCCCATCAGGCCTCTCATGCCAATCCGGCTCACGCCTTCGATGGCGGCCGCCGGGTTGTAGGAGCCCGCTTCGAGGTAGGTCGTCGTACCCGATCTCAGTGTCTCGAGCAGAATGATCAGGCCGCCATAGATCTCGTCCTCGGCGGTCAGGTGCGTCGCGATCTTGCCGTGCACATAGTTCGACCAGAGCACCCCACCAGCGTCCTCGGGGGCCAGCCCGCGGTGCATCGTGTGGTAGAAATGCAGGTGCGAGTTCACCAGCCCCGGCATGATCAGCTTGTTCCGGCACTCGCGCACTTCCTTCGCCTCGTACTCGCGAACCAGGTCGGCGCGCTTGCCGACCGCGACGATGTCGCTGCCCCGGATCGCGACCCCTCCGTCACGGATGACACGGCGTTGCTCATCGACCGTAACCACGGTCCCGCCAACCAGTAACACGTCCACGCGTGCGCTCATTCGCCTCGCCTGCATGTGCGACGGGCACGGATTTGCCCGAGCTTCGGCACCAAACCACCATCTGGCACCACGATAATCAAATGCTATGATTCCATAGTCTCCATATCGGTTCGGCATGGACCGGACTCGCCTTGGAAGGGATCAGTTGGACATCCGGCGCCTCAGGTACTTCGCAGCAATTGCCGAGCTCGGTAGCTTCACGCGGGCCGCCGAGCTGTTGAACGTTGCCCAACCCGCACTCAGTCGGCACGTCCAACAGCTCGAAGCAGAGCTCGGCCTGGACCTGCTCATGAGGGCGGGCCGCCAGATCAGGTTGACCGACGCCGGGCACGCCGTGCTCCGCCACGCCCGCACCATCGAGCGCGATTTCGAGCGGCTCATGGAGGACCTCGGAGCCCGTCGCGGCACCCCGAAAGGTAAGGTGGTCTACGGCGTGCCGCCGACCTTGGCTGAAATGCTGGTCCGGCCGGTCACGGATCGGATCGCCAGGGAATATCCGCTGATCGCGCTCAAGGTCGTGGAAGGGCTTACCCCTGTCCTGTCCGAGTGGTTGCAGACCAACAAGGTCGACCTGGCCCTGCTCAGCCTGGGCCTGATCCATGATCAGGAGCAGCTCTCGCTGTTGCGCATGGAGCAGGTTGCGCTCGAGGACATGGTGCTGTTCGAGAGCGTTGCGCCGGGACGAAAAGTGCCTCGATATCGCGACCTGGCCGCGATCCAGAAAAAGCCGCTAATCCTCTCCAGGATGTTCGAGGATATCGTACGCGGTCAGATGGGGCTTGCGGATCTGGAGCTCGATGTGCGGCTCGAGATCAACTCGATCCAGGCGATCAAGATGATGGTGATCGAGGGCGACGCGGCCACCCTGCTGCCGGTCTCGGTCTTGACGCGGGAGCTTCTTGCCGGTCGTGTCTTGGCGAGCGCCATCACGTCCACGGGCGTGCAGCGCGCGCTGACGCTCGCTTATCACCGCCACCGGCAGATGACACGCGCGTTCGAGGCCGTGTTGTCCGTCGTCCGCGAGGAGGTCGCCCGCCTGCGCGTGGCGGGCGCCTTTTCGCTCAGCGCTGTGAGGGTTCAGCGGTCGCGTCGCGGCAATCGCGCCGCGGCGAGGCGAGGGCGAACAGCCCTTGAATAGCTCGGAAGGAGCAAGGGATTGGACCAAGCGCACCCCAGCTCGGCCACCGCTGAAGAGCTGGTGGCGGCCGTCGTACGGCGCCAGATTTCACCCGTCGAGATCGTCACGGACCTGTTCGCACGGATAGCGGAGCAGGAACCGGTCCTGAACGCGTTCGCGGCACTCGACCACCAGGGGGCGCTCGAGGCCGCGCGGCAGGCGGAAACCGCCGTGATGCGGGGCGAGACCCTCGGCCCGCTCCATGGCGTCCCGGTAACGGTCAAGGACACAGTCGCGACCCGGCGCATGCAGACGCGCTTCGGCTCGCATCTTCGCGACGGGTTCCGGCCCGGTTACGACGCTCCGAGCGTCGCCCGGTTGGAGGCGGCCGGTGCTATCGTCGTCGGCAAGACGACCACCTCCGAGTTTGGCTGGATCGCGAAAGGGCGTAGTCCCTTGACCGGGATCACGCGCAACCCCTGGAACCCAAGATGCGACGCCGGAGGGTCGTCAGCCGGAGCTGCAGCGGCCGCCGCTGCGGGCCTCGGACCGCTTCACCTTGCCACCGACGGGGCGGGTTCGATCCGGGTGCCAGCGCACTTCTGCGGCGTGGTCGGCTTCAAGCCGACCTACGGCCTGGTCCCACAATACCCGCTCTCGACGAACGACTACACGAGCCATCCCGGGCCGATCGCGCGCACCGTGCGTGATGCCGCGTTGATGCTCGACGTCATGGCTGGACCACACCCGCTCGATCACACATCGGTCGGCAGCCCTCTTCCACTGGTCGGGAATGGACCGGCCGATCTCCGCGGCAAGCGCGTGGCGTACAGTATCGACCTGGGGCACGCCCGCGTGGATGCCGCTGTTGCCAGGGTCGTCGATGACGCGGTTGGCGTCATCGCTCGCTGCGCCGCCGTCGAGATCACCGAGATCGTACCAAGCTGGGGGCCTTCAGGCGCCGACATCGTCCGCCGGTTCTGGCCTGCCCATCTCGGCCGCTTTGCCGCGGAAGGCGAACACCGCTGTCGGATGGATCCAGGGCTCCTCGCCTGCGCCGAAGAGGGTCTCGGCTTCACGCTCGACGATTACCAAACCCTGCGTGAGCGGAAATACGCGTATTGTAGCGAGATCGGCCGCTTCTTCGATCAGTGGGACTACCTGCTCACGCCAGCTGCGAGCGTGGCCGCCTTCGCCCCGGAGAGGGTCCAACCGGAGGGATGGCCCGAGCACCCCTGGGATTGGCTCGGCTGGGCGGAGACGTCTTATCCGTTCAACTTCAGCGGCAGTCCGGCTGCTTCGATCCCGTGCGGGTTCACACCCGATGGCCTGCCGGTCGGGCTTCAGATCGTGGGGCGACGATTCGATGACGCCGGCGTTCTGGCCGTTGGCGTGGCGATAGAGGCGGTACTCGGTCCCCAAACCCAAGCGCCCCTCTCGTCCAAGGGGCCGGAAGTCGAGCCGCCAGGTCCATAGCCCGGAATAACGCCGAGCATAACAGGCAGCTCGGCTGCGATAGCGGTACGGTGGTCGGTCACACGACCAGATGGGGAGGTTCATGTGAGCGCCCCTACAGAGAGGCTGGGTTCCGGCCCCAGAAAGGCGAGATTTGACGAGTTCGGACTGGACTTCCGGGGCCGTGCAAGCGTGGATGGGTGTGTCCTCGGGGGCCCGCAAACGTGGTTCCGGGGCAGCCCCGGCCACCCAGGCACCCGTGGCTGGGCGTGGTGACAGGGCTGGAGTGGCCCGTCGATCATCGGAGGCGGTCATGAGGAATAAGGTGTAAGTCGACGAAGATGATCAACAGCGGCAAGGCGACGCAAGCCGTCCGTTCTGGAGCGAAGCGCGGCCATCCGGCACCGACGCAAGCAGTGCCGGCGCAGATCACCGCGCCCCCTGGGGTCGCGGATCCCGCATCGAAGAAGGGCGCAGTCGAAGCGCTGATCCGTCGTCCCCAGGGCGGAGCCATGTCGGAGCTGGTGGCCGCCCCCGGATGGCAGAAGCACAGGGTCCGGTCGGCCCTGACTCTGCTGCCCAAGGCGGGCTGCACCATCACCTGCGACCATGCCGACGGCGGCATCCGGTACCGCATCGTCGAGCGTCCCGGGGTGACAGGCGACGTCCGGAGCCGGACTCGCCACCTCGGACCGCAGCCTGATGAGGGCGCGCGGGCTGAGTAGAAGGGGAGGGGATCACCTGCCGCTAGGGAGCAGCACGGCGACGTCGTAAGCAAGCCCTGCCGCCTCAAAGCAAGAGATTACCAACGAGGGCGCCTTCGCGCCCTCCCCTGTTCGCGACGCCTCGCCACAGGTGCAGTGCCACGGGTGGATCACGAGCGTAGAGCAGCAACCGCGGGCGGCCCATTGAGCCGGCTCGCGACGTCGTGGACGGGCGGGCCGGTCACATTCTGCAGGCGCAGATCGTGCCCCACCGCGTGGTGTAGGAGCGACGTTACTGGGCAGGGTTGAGCTGCCTGTCAGGCTGCCAGGGCTGGCAAGCTGACGGTGGGATCATCGCCGAGCGTCGCGATAGTTTCCAGCGTCATGTAGCGGGAGCGCTGCACCGCCCATTCGTCATTCTGCTCCAGCAGCAAGGCGCCGATCAGCCGGGTGATGGCGGCTTCGTTGGGGAAGATCCCGACCACGTCGCTGCGCCGTTTGATTTCGTGGTTCACACGCTCGATTGGGTTCGTGCTGTGCAGCTTGGTCCGGTGCTGGGCCGGGAACCCCATGTAGGCCAGCACGTCGGCCTCGGCCTCGTCCATGAGTGCCGCCAGCTTGGGTACACGCGACCGAGCCTGATCGGCCACCTCGCGCCACTGCTTGCGGGCGGCGGCGGCATCGTCCTGGGCAAAGGCGGTGCCGATCCAGGCGGAGACGATGCGACGCTGGGTTTTGCCCGCATAGGCCAGGGCATTGCGCATAAAATGCACGCGGCACCTTTGCCACGTAGCGCTGAGCACCTTGGTGATGGCCGCCTTCAGGCCCTCATGGGCGTCGGAGACAACCAGCTTCACGCCCCTCAGGCCGCGCCGGGCGAGGCTGCGCAGGAACTCGACCCAGAACGGCTCGGCCTCACTATGGCCGATGGTCATGCCCAGCACTTCGCGCCTGCCATCGGTGTTGACGCCGACGGCCACGATTACGGCGACGCAGACGATCTGGTGGTTGCGCCGGACCTTCACGTAGGTCGCGTCGAGCCAGACATAGGGCCAGTCGCCCTCGATCGGCCGGGCCAGGAAGGCCTGCACGCGCTCGTCGATCTCGGCACAGAGGCGGGACACCTGGCTCTTGCTGATGCCCTCCATGCCGAGCGCCTTGACCAAGTCATCGACCGAGCGGCTCGAGATTCCCTGGATGTAGGCCTCCTGGATCACCGCGGTCAGTGCCTTCTCGGTCAAACGCCGCGGCTCGAGGAAGCCGGGAAAGTAGCTGCCGCGGCGTAAGCGTCATGTGCGAACTACGGTTGGATCCTGGGTTGGCGGGCGTTGATCAGTTTGCCCCGCAGCACTTCTTGTGTTTGCGTCCTGATCCGCACGGGCAAGGCTCGTTGCGGCCGACTTTGCTGCGACCCGGGATGCTCGGGTTGACCGAGGTGGTGTAGGGCTGGGCGACCCGCCACGAATGGAGGTCATCGACCCAGGTAGGGATCAGATCGGGAGCCATCCTGGTCAGTTCGTCGATTTCCGTCTTGGCCCGACTGCTGGTTCCTTCAGCGATCTCGATCAACGCCTGCAAGCCGGCCAGGGCGGCGCGGGTGCCTCGGTCGGATGCTGCGATGCTGGCCCAGCTCGACGGCCGCAGCGCCATGGCGCGTGCGAACCCTTCGATCCAGATTTCCCACATGGTGTCGTCGTGCCTTGTGTCGACGTCGTAGACCACCTCGTAGCGGCCGCGTCCCGCCAGCAACGCACGTGCCACGGCGTTGTAGTGCGCCATAATGAGCCTACTGATGTCCTTGGCCTGCTGCTCGGTCTCAAAGAGCGGCGCCGGGTCCGTGGCCGCGTTGGCACCCCAGACCTCGGGCAGCCATTCGCTGGGCAGGATAAGCTCGGGGCAGACGAGGATCCCGGCCACGAACCCGTCCAGCGTGCTCGCCAGCATGGGCTCGCCCGGGAGCGCCGAGAGGAGCTCCTCGAGCTTTTCAAGCCGCGCAACGGGATCGATCGGCGTCAGGGGACCATTGCCCAAGGCAGGAGATCGGCGACGCGGTTAACGGGGTGATCTGCGATCCGGGTCAGCACGTGGCGGAGATAAGCTTCAGGATCGCAGCCGTTCAGCTTTGCGGTGGTGATCAAGCTGTAGATGGCGGCAGCCCGTTCGCCCCCGATGTCGGATCCGGCAAAGAGGTAATTCTTGCGCCCGAGCGCCACGGGTCTGATAGCGCGCTCGGCGCTATTGTTGTCGAGGCATGCACGTCCGTCGCGCAGAGGCAAGGTGAGCGCATCGCAGCGCATCAGGCTGTAGCGGATCGCCCCTGCCAGGGCGCTCTTGCCCGGGAGGCGGCTCAGTGTCGCGCTGAACCATTCGTGCAGGCCCTGCATCACCGGGGCCGACCTAACCTCGCGCGCTTGCTGCCGCTCGGCGACGGGGCGGCCGCGGATGTCGCGCTCGATCGCGTAGAGAACGGCGAGACAGCCTTGCCGACCCAGTTGGCCATGGTGGCTCGGTCGAGTTCGACACCCTCGCGGGCGTAGATCTCGCTCTGGCGATAAAGAGGCAGATGGTCGGCATATTTCGATACCAGCACATGCGCCAGGAACCCGGCGCCGGGGCGGCCACGCACGATCGGCAGGCTCGGCATGGGCGCTTGGCACATCGCCTCGCACGCGCGACACGAGAATGCCGGGCGAACGTGGCGGATGACCTCGAACCGGCCTGGCACGTAGTCCAGCACTTCAGTTACGTCGGTGCCGACTTGGCGCAGCGCCCCGCCACATCGACGGCACGCGCATTCGGTTGGGCGGTGCTCGACTTCGCGCCGCGGCAGGTGATCGGGTAGAGATTGGCGGCCGCGGCGAACCGTCGCAGGCGCGGGTGGGTCCAGGGCTGAATTATCGGCGACGGATGTGCCGCTCTCATCATCGGCGGGTTCCGCCTCGAGCTCTTCGAGTGCCAATTCTAGTGCCTCTTCCGATCGAAGCGGATCGGAACAAGCACTAGCTCTTTGTTTGGCGAGCATCTTTGTCCGACAGCTGACCGCATTCGGTCGGACGATGCTCTAGCTGCGCGATCTGCGCCCGCAGACGTTCGGAGGATCGGCCGAACTGCATGCGCCGAAGTTGAGCCAGTTGGGCGCGCAGATGCTCCGTTTCCCACGCCTTGGCCCGCAGTCCGGCCTCGGCCGCCTGGCGCGCCATGCGTTCGGCCGAGAGGTCCGCGAGCAATGTCCCAATCACGTGTCGCAAAGCGGCCGGGTCGTCAGGCAAAGCGGCGATGTCGATCGACGACATGATCCAAATCTCGCCGATGCCGCCGCGTCGCACCAAACAGGAAATGCGGGCTGGGAGGTAGCGCGCTGACGCTTACCCGGCTGGCGCCGCCCCGAGTCCGCTGAGGGGACTCCAGCCGACTAGCGCCCGCGCCCGCTTGCCGCTGCGCTGCCAATAGCCCGCCATGTTCCGGCTGACCGGGTGCGCCAGCGCCGAGCGGAGCATCGCCTTCGCCTGCGTCCGGAAGTCGGTCCGCCTGTTGTCCTCGCGCCAGGCTAGGTCGGCCGCGTACCAGTCGAGGTACTTGCCCGCCATTCGGTGGAAGATGCCGATCTCGGCCCGCCGCGCCCGGGAGAAGAAGCTCTCGGCCCAGTTCGTGCTCGGTCACGTCCGTCAACGTGGTGGAATTTGCGGTGTAGTTGAGGTGGCCATTGATCAGGCTGCTACGGTGGCGATCTGTGGTGGAATGGCGTCGATCAGCGGCGGTGTAAGTTCGGCCATGACCTCGGTTTGCATGTAGCGGTGCTGCAGCTGCCATTCGTCGTTAGCCTCGAGCAGCACGGCGCCGATCAGCCGGATGATGGCGCCCTCGTTCGGGAATATGCCGACTACGTCGGCTCGACGTTTGACCTCCTTGTTCAAGCGTTCGAGCGGATTGGTTGAGTGAAGCTTGGCCCGGTGCTGGACCGGAAAATCCATGTGGGCCAGCACATCGGTCTCGCTCTCGTCGATAAATGCCGCGAGCTTGGGCCACTTGCTCCGGAGCTGATCAGCGACATGGCGCAGTGCTTGGCTCGCGGAGGGGCGATCGGGATGGATGAACGCCTGGCGCAGCGCGGCCGCGACCATGTTCTGCTGGCCTTTGGGCACATAGGCCTGAGCGTTGCGCATCCAATGAACCCTGCAGCGCTGCCACGCCGAGCCCATAACGCGGCGGATCGCTGCCTTGAGACCCTCGTGCGCGTCCGAGATCACCAGCTTGGTCCCGCGCAGGCCACGTCGGACCAGGCTCTTGAGGAACGTTGCCCAGAACGTCTCCGCTTCTGACGGCCCGATATGCAGGCCGACGATCTCGCGCTTGCCGTCGGTGTTCACCGCCACGGCGATTATCGCGGCCACGCTGGTGATGCGCCCGCCTTCACGCTGCTTGAGGTAGGTCGCATCCAGCCAGAGATACGGCCAATCGCCGACGAGCGGGCGCTCGAGGAAAGCGTTCACCCGGTCGTCGATATCCTTGCACAGCTTGCTCACCGTGCTCTTGCTGATGCCCGCCAGCCCCATTGCCTGCACCAGGTCGTCGACCCGCCGGGTCGAGACGCCCCCGATCCAGGCCTCCTGGATGACGGCGACCAGGGCCTTCTCCGACGTCCGCCGCGGCTCGAGGAACGGCGGAAAATAGCTCCCTTGGCGCAGCTTGGGGATCCGGAGCTGCAGGCTACCCAGCCGCGTGTCGAGCGTGCGATCGCGATAGCCGTTGCGATAGGTCGTGCGCTCGCCGGTGCGCTCGTGTCGTCCGGCGCCGATCAGGCCGTCCACGTCGGTCTCCATCAGTAACTGCACCACCGCCTCCGCCACGCTGCGTAGGAAGTCGCCGTCTCCGGCTTTGGCCATCAGCTCGGCCAACGGTAGTCTCTCCTCGGTCATCGGGTCCTCGTCGGTTCGGGTGGGAGCCTCGCAACTCCACCTTAGCCAGCCGATCCGGTGACCACCTCCGCCTACACCGCCGCTGTCAGCGGATTTCCACCACGACCGCGGACGCTACCTTCGTGCTCGCGTCCTCCTCCGTCACAAACGCCCGCCCGTGGTCGTTGCGGACCATCACCGCGAGGCCCACGAGCTCGTCGTACGACCTGTGCTCGTCGGCGCGCAGCTCCGCGCCTTCCCGGACGTGGTTCCTGACCAGGTGCCAGGCTATGTCGCCGCGCTCGTCCGGCGCCGCCGCAGCCAGCGTGCGCCCGCCGCGCTCGCGCATGGCGATGACCGCCATCCGCTTGCCGGTCCGATTCTCGGCGAGCCGTCGATCGACCCGGTCCTCGACCCGGTTCTCCGGCCGCGCGTGACCGCCGAGGTACATCCCGTCCATCTCGACGACGCCCTCGAGCTTCGTCTGCTCCCGCCCGGCCGCGACGGCCTCGCGCAGCTTGTGCGACAGGACGAACGCCGTCTTGTAGTCCACGCCCAGCTCGCGCTTGAGCTGCAGGGCGGCCTTGCCCTTCACAGAATGGACCGACAGCGCGATGGCCAGGACCAGCGTGCGGAACGGCAGCTTGCGGTTGGCCAGGATGGTGCCCGAGGTGACGCTGAACTCCCGGCGGCACTCCTGGGCCTTGCACCGGAAACGGCTGCGCCGGATTGACGTGGCGCCGATGAGGCCGCATTCGGGGCAGCAGGGCACGCCCTTGGTCGACGGCCAGCGGGCCACGATGAACCAGCGGTAGGCGTCGGCCTCCTTCATCCGCGCCGCCTTCGGGACGGTCAGGCCGTTGGCGGACGGGGAGAGCAGGAAGCGATGGGACGGAGCTTCGTCAGCCCGGTATTTCCCGCCTCCGCTCCCCGGGCTGGCGAACAGCGGCGGGCATCACGTCGCGGGCGGGTCGGATTGGCTGGTCGGGGCGGGGCGGCATGGCTTGGCTCCTGGCGGCGTCGGCTGGTCCCGGCGCTTGCCGGGCAGTTCAGGGACGGACGCGTATGCTCAAGCGGGCCATGGCAGGTTCATACCAGTCCGCGGCGGCCTGGGCTAGCCCTGGCTTCCGCGGAAGCTCCGGTGGGCCAACCACGCTAGCAAAGGCCTGTTCCGACTAGCGTTTCTGGGTCGGGCTCCGTCCGGGCTGGTGGCAACTGCACCATAATGCCGCTTAAGCGCGATACCGGACCTCACCAGCCAAAGCAGGTCCAGGTAGCCGTCGTCAGACGGTTACGCCGCGGCGCAGCTTCGGGATCCGCAGCTCGACGGTGCCAGCCCGTGTATGCCAGTCGCGGTCGCGATAGCCGTTGCGCTGGTTGGTACGGCCCTCGGTGCGCTCGCCGTGCCCAGCACCGCCGCGGTGGCCACCGCCGTGGATAAGTCGCCCGCCTACGCAAGACTCTCGGCGGTCACTCCGGCGGGCGACTTACCCACCGCTCCTACACCACCGCCGGGGACACGACCTATTCGGCGTAGCCTGACCGACACCCGCATGGCCCTCAGCAGGAACTATAAACACACTTATCGGGCATAGGGGTTCGCAGGGAAGGGCGGCTCAACGCGTTACCGCGCCTTAGAGCAGCTTGCTCAATCCGCGCGGACCGGCATACCGAGAGCGGCGACGCCCGCCCCCCCCATGAGCATAAGTCGGTAGAGTCGATGGGATAAAGCCTGGATTGCTGGGACATCTCAGGGGCGCGCCGGTCAACTCGGGGACTCTGGGAGATGAGGCGTGAATCCGGACTACGATCTGTTATCGAGGGGGAAGCCAAACCTCGATTATTTGCGGGGCGTGCGACGCTGCCCGAGGTGATACACTCTCAATCCGCCATGGGAACCCGAGAACGGCGAGTTCCTGGCCGAGGCGGCGAGCCAACGCATGGTCTTCCGGACGAGAGAACCGGATTTCGGCGGAAGCAACCGTGCCCGCGGCGTCTCCGATGATGACCTGGTCGGGCGCAAGGCCCAGAGCGATAGGGAGGCCAAGGGCTAGGCTCTCCTGTGCTGGCCGACCCGGATGCAGCACGATGAGAGTTCGGGCCTCGGCCGGCCTGTCGGCCGGGGTCACCTCAGCCATCTCCCGAGCGGAGGCTTGCCCGCTTTCGGGGCCCTTACGGGAGGGCGCCGGGTCGACCCGCCCCGGGGCCGCACCTGGCCCTCGTGAGTCTGAGGTCGAGGGCGTCGCCGGCGCGAGCGCAACCGTGACTGTAGAAACGGAAGGTGGATTGGCGTCCGCTCGAGTCCGGCTTGCCTCAGGTCGGGACGCGTGATCTGGAGGCGGCCCCAGGTACTCCAAGACTGCACCGCCGAGCGAAGCGAGCGAGAGAGTGCAAAGCCAAAACCACAGCAAATATCTCCAGCCGCGCCCCGGCCCACGCTTAGTGGCGCCGTCCCGGATCACCCACGGCTCGAGGTTAACGTAAGACAATCTAGGACAGAGACCCGAGGCAGATACGAATTCAGAGCTTGGCTGGGCCGACATGTCAAGTAGTAGGGCCGCAGATCGATGAACGATGTCCGCAGTATGATTGTTCCGGAACAAAAGATCCGAGCACCGATATTGCGGGTGAGGCTCACCTGTTCTGTCACAACCTAAAGGAGAGTGGCGGTCGTAACCTGGCAGTCACCTCTGGTTGCATTCGGGAAAGGCCGGGCCTTCCGCCGAACCCGTGGTCAAATGAACCCACTCAGGTCCGCGCAATCGGCGGCAGGTCGCCGGCGAGGGCCTGCCGACATCCGTCGGCTCCAGCCCACAGACGCCGATTTCGCTCAGCGCAGCCGAGCCGCGAGTTGCTTTTGCTTCCGCGCGACATGGCGCCTGGCCGAGGTCGCCCAAACGATGGCCGGAAGCCAGCCCACCAGGCTCGCCTGCAGGGCGTA
Organism: uncultured Alphaproteobacteria bacterium; assembly: GCA_963708585.1. Taxonomy (GTDB): domain Bacteria; phylum Pseudomonadota; class Alphaproteobacteria; order Acetobacterales; family Acetobacteraceae; genus JAVVHH01. The sequence goes on from CAVPSW010000006.1 coordinate 389,320, forward strand.
GCAAACTTTGCTGGCAGCCGGACGGCCCATGTCGGCGAACGTCAATCCTGGCACTAAAAGCGTGGTGAAGAACCAGCCCGGACCCGTCTTCAGCGATAAACTCGCTGGATGTCCTTCTCGTGGCCGATGAACCGAACCTGGCCCGCCGATTGTGGACGCGGGTTCCGGCGCAGGCCGTAGCGCGCCATCGCTTTCGGCCATGTCCGCTTCTGCGCCCGGCTGCGTCTCGATCGCGACGTTGCGGTGATCCGAGACGACGCGTCTGGCGCCGGTCTTTGCTTTCTGGTGGGCTTGCTGGGCGCGGCGCTGCTTATGGCCAACACTGCTTGGTCCTGGCCGGCGACGCTTCCTGCGCTTTCGAACCGCCATGCGCCCCCCTTTATCAGGCGCGTCCAATAATGCGCCGTGCCGTCTCTGAAATAACGCCACCACGCCGTCCAAGCGAGCTCTCTTGGTTGACCGCGAACGGCTTGTCCCGGGCACCGGCTCCCTCTTCGGCAGGTGGAATGGGGCGAGATGCCCGATGACGGCCCCTTGCTGGACCTGTTCAATCACTCGACCGGCGAGCCGCTCCAAACGCAGATCCTCGTCAACAACCCATCCGCACTGTATTGTCTGCTGCCTTACGAGGAGGACCGGCCATACGCAACCCTGTCTACCGCGGCGTCTTTCCGGTCGCGCCTACTGTCTTCGACGAGGGCGGCGCGCTGGATCTCGACGGCCAGAAGCGCTGCATCGACTTCATGATCGACGCCGGCTCTCAGGGCATCTGCATCCTGGCCAACTGGTCCGAGCAGTTCGCCCTCTCGGATGCGAGCGCGAGCAGGTGATGGATCGGTGCTCGACCACGTCGCCGGCCGCGTCCCCGTCATCGTCACCACGACCCACTTCGCCACCGAGATCTGCGCCGAGCGCAGCCGCCGCGCGCAGGAGGCCGGCGCTGCCATGGTGATGATCATGCCGCCCTATCACGGCGCCACCATCCGTGTCGCCTGAGCTCGGCATCTACGAGTTTTTCCGCCGCGTCTCCGACGCGATCTCCATCCCTATCATGATCCAGGATGCGCCGGTCTCCGGCACCGCCGCTCTCCGCTCCGTTCCTGGCCCGGATGGCGCGCGAGATCGAGAACGTCTCCTACTTCAAGATCGAGGTGCCGCAGGCCGCGAACAAGATCCGCGCGCTGCTCGCGGAGGGCGGCGACGCCGTGGTCGGCCCCTGGGACGGCGAGGAGGGGATCACACTGATGGCCGACCTGAACGCCGGTGCGACCGGCGCGATGACCGGCGGCGGCTATCCCGGACGGGATCCGCCCGATCGTCGACGCTCACGCCGCCGGCGACCGGGACGTGGCTGCCGCCGCCTACGCGCGCTGGCTGCCGCTGATCAATTTCGAGAACCGCCAATGCGGCCTGATCGCCGCCAAGGTGCTGATGCAGGAAGGCGGCGTGATCCGCTCCGGCGCCACCCGGCACCCGGTCGCACCCCTGCACCCCGAAACTCGATCCGAATTGCTTGAGATTGCCCGCCGGCTCGACCCGCTGGTCCTCCGCTGGCGACGATAAGACAGTCGATCTCCGCTCTCATACGGCGGCGACGGGCCGTATGGGCGGGAGCTCGACGGGCTATATCGCCGGCGAGCACGCGGCGGCGCCAGAGGACTGCGGCAACGTTGCCGGCTAAAGCTGGGTTTCGACGAGGCGCGCCCACCACTCGCCGGCCCGCTCGAGCACTCCTCTTCGGGCCCATTCCTCCCGGCTGATCAGCTTCGAGCGCGCGACATCGTCCCGGAACATGGCCTCCATTCTTTGGCCGAAGTCGCGATCGATCACGATCGCATCGATCTCATTGTTGAGGATCGTGCTGCGCCAATCCAGGTTCGACGAGCCCACCACAGACCAAAGCCCGTCCACCACTGCCGTCTTGGCATGCAGGACCGCGCCTTCCCGCTCATAGATCCGAACGCCTGCTGCAAGCAGATCGGCATAGTGCGATCGTCCCGCCTCGACGGACGCTTTGCTGTCGCTCTGCCCCGCCGTGATCAGAGCCACGTCTACACCGCGTCGCCCGGCGTCCTCGAGCGCCTCGATCATCTCAGGCGGCGGGCCGAAGAACCCAGTCGTCAAATGGATGGAGCCCTTCGCCAGCGCGATCGCGGACAGCAGAGTCTCGTAGATCACCGGGTGATCATCCACCGGAGCGCCATCGATCGCCTCGACGATCGCAGGCCCCCTCATAACCGTTTCGGCCTCAAGACCGGGCGTGAGCGGCGGTCCCTTCTCCTGGCTCCAGGTTTTCGCGAACAGGTCCTCGAACTGCTGCACGACCGGGCCCTCGATCTTGACGTCCGTGTCCCGCCATTTCATCCGCTCCGGATCATTTCCGGAGCTGTTGGTCTGGTTGAGGTAAACCCCGGTGACATTGATCCCGCCGGTGATGACGACCCGGTCGTCCACGACCAGCAGCTTGCGGTGATCGCGATGGTCGGGATCGAGATCGCTCCCGAGCGGATTGAACTCGAGGACCTGGACGCCTCCTCGGCGCAGCGCGTCCAATAGCGACTTGTCCTGCGACATCGACCCCCAGGCATCATAGATGAGATGCACCTCCACCCCTTGCCGGCGCTTTTGCAGGAGCAGCGGCGCGAACAGGGCGGCGCCTTCCGTGTCGAACTGGTAGCTCTCCATGTCGATCCGATGCGTCGCGCCTTCGATCGCGGCCGTCATCGCCGCATATGTCTGGGGACCGTTTTCGAGCAGCGTGACCTTGTTGCCATAGGTGAAGCGCGAGTGTTGAAACCGGCTGCTGATCCGCATCAGCCGCGCCATCGACTGCTGCTCACTGTCAGGTGCCCTGGCCGCGATGACCTTAGGATCGACTTTCGACGGAGCCGCACATCCGAACAGGAAAGCCAGGGACAGTGCGATACCGGCCGCTTTGTTCAAATTTCAACCATCCGTTGGAGACGTTCGACATACCGCCCGCCGGCGGCGGAACTCGATTACGCTTTCCCGGGAGGGCACGCGACACACGATCCAGCCCCCCTGCGAAACCTCGACCGGTGTCGATTTGGCCCAGCGGATTGCGGCAAAAAGAGCATCGACGTCGTTTGCACAGTCGGGCACGGGCTCGAACGTAACCGGGGTACTATCGCATGCACGGATCTGGTAACCGCCGTATGTTGCCATGTGTCCCGCTTGGCTGCCTCAGACAGCCTGGAGCGGAAAAGGTTGACCAATCGTTACCCTTCGGGTGGTTCCGGTGAGCTCGAACCCGCTTACGGCTAAGAACGTTCTTGGCCAGCCGAAACAAGGGAGGCTGAGCGATGTGAGGAAGGGCTGTTTCTCTCGTGTCCGTCACACTGGGTGGGGTCACCCTAATCCTGGTTGCACTCGGACTGGCATCGCTCGCCTGAGCGGCGCAGTTCGGCAACCAGAAACAGGGGCCGCCTGCGGGTCGCCTCGATCGGAGCCGCTCCATTAGGGCCGGGTCCGGGGAGCAGAGGCCGGGATCGGCGGACACCCCCCCCGGCGCGAACGGGCATACCCTCCCGCCAATTTCTAAGGTGAAGTTAAGAAACGTCGAGCTGGAGTGAGGCGACTTGCCGACCCAAGCTTTTCGACGGTCCGCCACGGTGATCCAACGCGCGGAGCCAGCCTGAACGCATCATGGTCCCACTCAGGATTTGAGCAAATCGGTGCACAAAACTTCGACCTTGATCGACCTGGCTTGTTGAGCGCGTCAATATTCTACTCCATGATCGAGGGCGCTGACCTCCATGGTCGCGCCCTCGATCTTGTCTGACGCGACGCGGCGCTTCTACATGGATCTGTGCCCTTGAGATTGCAGCCAGATCGAGCAAACAGGGTGGGTCGTTGCCAAGCGCGATGCGAAGAAGTTCAGTTCCCAGTGCTGGACGACAGTCACCAAGCCGGCCCCGTGTGTCTACGCCATAGACCCATTCCCGCTGAAGGCAGCCCCGGCGATCGGCCCAGCGCGGACCGGCCCCCGTCACCATGTCGCAGTGCAGCGACGCTTCGGCATTGACGCAGCTTGGCAGTGGGCACGTTATGACCTCGATCACTCGGCGCCCTCCGGTCGCCAAAGGATCATGAGTTTGCGTCCTGTTCCGAGACGATGCGTGCTTGCCGAGCGCGGATTGTCAATTCCCGACTGATGCCGTGAAGCAGCCGATTTGCTTCGACGCAGCTGCTCGTGGTCCGCTCGAGGGCACGCGGGTGCTCGACCTGTCGCGGCTGGTGGCGGGCAACATGCTGTCGCTGCAGCTTGGCGATTTCGGTGCGGAGGTGATCAAGATCGAGCCGCCGGAGGGCGATCCGTTGCGGGCGTGGCGCGATGGCGGGCAGCCGCTGTTCTGGAAGACCTATAGCCGCAACAAGAAGTCGGTGGTGCTGCAACTTGCGGAACGCGGCGGCGCGCGAGGCGCTGTTGCGGCTGGTCGAGCGCGCGGACGTTTTCATCGAGAACTATCGGCCGGGCACGCTGGAGACCATGGGTCTTGCCCCGGAAGTCCTGCTCGCGCGGAATCCGCGTCTGATCATCGTGAGGATTTCCGGGTTCGGCCAAACCGGGCCCTATGCGCAGCTCCCGGGCTTCGGGACGTTGGTGGAAGCAATGAGCGGCTTTGCCGATCGCACCGGCTTCGCCGACCGCGAGCCGATCCTGCCGCCGCTCGCGCTGGCCGACATGGTTGCGGGCCTGTCGGGCGCGATGGCGACGGTAACGGCGCTGCTCGCGCGCGAGCGCGGCGCGCCGGGCCAAGTGATCGATCTGTCGCTACTCGAGCCGCTCTTCTCGACGCTCGGCCCGGAGGCGGCGATCTATCAGCAGACTGGCGCGATCAAGCAGCGCGTCGGCAACGGCTCCAACACGTCGGCGCCGCGCAACATCTATCGTTGCGCCGACGGCGGCTACGTCGCGCTCTCCGGCTCGACGCAAGCGATGGCCAAGCGGATTTTCGAGGTCATCGGCCGTCCGGAGATGATCGACGATCCGCGCTTCCGCAGCAATACGGATCGCGTGCGCAACCGCGCCCTGGTGGACGACGCGGTCGGCGGCTGGTTCGCTGCGCACAGTCGCGACGAGGCGCTGGCGACGATGCGGGAAGCGGGCGTGACCGCCGGGCCGGTTTACAACATAGCCGACGCGATGGCCGACCCGCACTTCCAGGCGCGCGAGGTGCTGGTCGAGGTCGAGGACAGTGATCTCGGCCACCTGCCGGTGCACAACATCGTGCCGCGCCTGTCGGTCACGCCCGGGGTGTGGCGCCGGCCTGCGCCCGGCCTGGGCGAGCATACGGACGAGGTGCTTGCGATGGCCGGCTACGACCGGGTTGCGATCGAGGCGCTGCGGGAAGAGGGGGCATGCGCGTGATCCGGTCGTTCCTCTACGTCCCGGCGCATGGCGCCCGCTTCGTCGCCCGGGCGCATGAGCGCGGCGCCGATGCGATCATCCTCGACCTCGAGGATGCGGTCCCGCCCGGCGAAAAGGACTCCGCGCGTGCAGCACTTGCCGAGGCGGTGCCCAGCGTCGGCCGGGCCGGCGCTGCCGTGTTCGTCCGCGTGAACAGCGGCGAGAGGGAGCGTGATGACGCCGAAGCCGCGTGCCGCGCCGGCGCCTTCGGGCTTATGCTGCCGAAGACACAATCGCCCGAGGCGCTGCGCCGTTTGGGCACTTTCCTCGAGCGGATCGAGCGCGCCGCCTCGCGTGCGCCGCTCCGCTTCGTGCCGCTGATCGAGGATCCCGGCGCGGTGCTCGATGCGCGGCCGATCGCGACGGCGACGCCGCGCATTCTCGGTCTGTCGGCCGGCGGCGAGGATCTGGCGACGGCGATGGACGCCGAGCCGACCGCCGAGATGCTGCGGCTGCCGAAGCTGCTGGTGCATCTCGCGGCCAAGGCGGCCGGCGTGCAATCCTGGGGCATGCTTCGTTCGATCGCGGATTTCCGCGACACGGAAGGGGTGGCGGCCAGCGCTCGCGAGGCGCGCAGTCTTGGCTTCGACGGCGCATCCTGCATCCATCCGGCGGTGGTGCCGATCCTCAACGAGGCGTTCTCGCCCTCGCCGGAGGCGCTCGATCGCGCAAGAAGGCTGGTCGCCGCGTCCGAAGCGGCCGAGCAGGCGGGAGCGGGCGCGTTCACGTTCGAGGGAAAGATGGTCGACCTGCCGATCGTCGACCGCGCCCGGCGGTTGCTCGCCCGCGCCCGCTGACCCCATCAACAGCAAGGAGAGAGGACGATGTCCCAGCCCATCACGCGCAAGAAGTTCCTGCTCGGGGCGCCGCCGCCGGGTCAGCGGTGTTCGCCATCCACCCGTCGCGCGCCGCCCGCAAGACCACGATCCGCTTCGGGCTGGATCTGACCACCGACCATCCGACCACCGTCAACATCACCGAGGCAGCGAAGAAGATCGCGTCGGCGACCAATGGCGAGGTGGACGTGCAGGTGTTCCCGAACAGCCAGCTCGGAAACAACTCGCACATGCTGACGAATCTGCGCTCCGGGGCGATGCAGATGATGGCGATCGGCGACAATATCCTCGCCACCCTCGTCCCTACTGCGGCGATCGACAATATCGGCTTCGCGTTCAAGACGCCGGAGGAGGCGTGGAAGACGCTCGACGGCAAGGCCGGCGAGTTGGTGCGGGCTGACATCGGCAAGGCCGGCCTGCATCCGATGACCCGCATTTGGGACGAGGGATTTCGCGAGATCACCTCGAGCACTAAGCCGATCAAGACGCCAGGGGATCTGCAAGGGTTCAAGATCCGCGTGCCGCCGAGCCCGATCTCGCTGTCGCTGTTCCAGGCACTCGGCGCCTCCCCGGTCACGATCAATGCGTCGGAGCTCTACACCTCCTTGCAGACCAAGATCGCCGATGGCCAGGAGAACCCGCTTGGCAACATCCAGACCATGAAGCTGGCGCAGGTGCAGAAATACTGTTCGCTGACCAACCACATGTGGGTCGGGTATTGGCTGCTGATGAACGGCACGTTCTGGTCGTCGATGCCACCCGATCAGCAGAAAGTGGTCGAGGACACGTTCGACGCGCAGGCGCTGCAGCAACGGCAAGCGAACCAGAAGCTCGACGAGTTGCTGGAGAGCACGTTGAAGCAGGAGGGCATGGAGTTCTTCGAGGTCGACAAGTCGGCGTTCCAGCAAGTGCTGGTCAAGGCAGGGTTCTACAAGGAGTGGAAGGGCAAATTCGGCGACGCGCTCTGGTCAGCACTCGAGAGCACGACCGGCCCACTGTCCTGATCGACGCCATGCCCGGCTCCGCGTTCCTGCGGTTCGTGGACCGGGCCGTCGATTTGATCAGTCAGACCCTGGCCGCACTGCTGGTCGTGGCCGAGATCGTCATTCTGTTCACCGGCGTGGTCGCGCGCTACGGGTTCGACCACCCGATCGTGTGGGTTGAGGAACTGGCGGAGATCCTGTTCCTGTGGCTGGTCAGCCTCGGCGCGGTAGTGGCGCTCAGGCGGGGCGAGCACATGCGCATGACGGTGCTGATCGGGCGCATGCCCGAGCGCCTCCGGCGGCTCGTGGCCTGCTTTTCGGCGTTGCTGGTCGTGCTGGTGACGCTCGGGCTGATCATTCCGGGCGTCAGCTACGCGGAGCAGCAATGGGCCATCCTGACCCCGGTGCTGCAAATGCCAGGCTCGATCGAGGTGTACGGCCAGATCGCCGCACTGGCCATGCTGCTCTATGTCGCGCTGCGCCAGCTGCTCACTGGCGCCCGCCCGCTCGACATCGTCGCGATCGTGCTCGCCACCGCTTTGGTCTACGCGGTGCTCTACTTCTTGCAGGATTGGTTTGATGCCATCGGCAATGGCAGCCTGATCGTGTTCTTCGTCGGGATCGCCGGGCTGTGCATTTTCCTCGGCGTGCCGATCGCGTTCAGCTTCGCAATCGCGACGTTCGCTTACATGCACTTCACCAGCAACATTCCGCTCGGCGTTATTATTGGCCAGATGGATCAGGGAATGTCGTCCATCGAACTGCTGGCGGTGCCGATGTTCGTGGTGCTCGGCCTGCTGCTCGAGATGACCGGCATCGCGCGCGCCATGGTCGAGTTCCTCTCGGCACTGGTCGGTAACAGGCGAGGCGGCCTCTCCTACGTTCTGATCGCCGCGATGTATCTGATTTCCGGCATTTCCGGTTCGAAGGCGGCCGATCAGGCGGCGGTCGCGCCGGTTCTGCTGCCCGAGATGCGCCGGCGCGGGGTGCCGGGCGGTGAGTTGGCGGCGCAGCTCGCTGCGGCGGCGGCGATGTCGGAGACGATCCCGCCGAGCCTTGTGCTGATCATTGTGGGTGCCGTCACCGGCGTGTCGATCTCGGCGCTGTTCACGGGCGGGCTGCTGCCTGCGGGGATCGCCGCGGCCGGGCTTGTGGTGCTGGTGTTCGTGCGCAGCCGCGGCGACGTGATGACGAGCGAGCGCACATCAGCGCGCCAAGTCATGCGGCTGTTCGTGGTGGCGTTGCCAGCGCTGATTCTCCCATTCGTGATCCGCTACGCAGTCCTAGCCGGGATCACGACCGCGACGGAGGTCGCAACGGTAGGCGTAGTCTACTCCATTCTTGTCGGCTTGCTGGTTTACCGCTGCTTCGACTGGCGCCGGCTCGGCCCGATCCTGGTCGAGACCGCGGCCTTGTCCGGCGCGATCCTGCTCATCATCGGCAGTGCGAGCGCGATGGCGTGGGCGCTGACCCAAGCCGGGTTCGCGCAGACACTGGCGGATGCGATGACGGGGTTACCCGGTGGGCGCACCGAGTTCATGGCTATCTCCATCGTGCTGTTCGTCGTGCTCGGCAGCGTGCTGGAAGGCCTGCCGGCAATGGTGCTGTTCGGTCCTTTGCTGTTCCCGGTGGCGCAGGCACTCGGGATTCATCTCGTGCAGTATGCGATCGTGGTGATCCTGGCCATGGGCATCGGGCTGTTCTCGCCGCCTTTCGGCGTCGGCTTCTATCAGACCTGCCTGATTAGTCGGGTCAGCAGCGACGAGGCGTTCGGCCGCATCTGGGCCTATATGGCGACCTTGGTGCTGGCGCTGATCGTCATCGCCGCGGTGCCTTGGCTATCGATCGGATTCGTGCCGTAGCGGCAGGCATCGAGAGCTGAACCCGGCCGCCCTTCGGCGCGAATCGGCCGACGGCCTCCAATCCGGCCACGTTCCCGATGCGCACTCGGTCCGGAAAGCCGCGTGCTGCTGCTGGTCCCCGAAGCTCAGCCCGCGTGACTTCGTCGGTTTACTTTCAGGGGGCGTCCATGCCCGACCGCGCAGCCGGTCTGCTCGCCCAGCTCCTCGCTATCCCGTCCGTCAACTCGGACCTAAATTTAAGGCCAACCCCGTCGCCAAGCGCCTGATGACGATCCCCGGCGTGGGTCCAGTCGTCGCCACTGCCCTCGTCGCGCTTGCTCCGCCGCCGTTGACCTTCCGCACAGGCCGTGACTTCGCCGCCTGGCTGGGGCTGACACCCAAGCAGCATTCCAGCGGCGGCAAAGAGCGGCTAGGCCGCACGTCGAAGATGGGCGAGCGCAGTCTGCGACGGCTGCTGATCCTGGGTGCCAGTTCGGCGGCCAAGACCGCAGCCCGCAACAGCTCGCGGGCGAGCCCCTGGCTGGCCGGGATGCTGGCCAGGAAGCCACCCATGCTGGTCACGGTGGCGCTGGCGAACAAGATGGCGAGGATCGCCTGGGCGCTGATGGCGCACGGCGGAACTTACAGAGCTCCGGCCGCGGTGGCGTAGCCGTCTCGGCCTGAGACGTCAGGGACGCGGGAAGGTCAGACGAGAGGTAGGGCGCAACGGTCAGAGACGGGGCTGGGATAACCAGGGAAATGTCCGAGCGCTTCGAGCGCGCGAAAGCGGTGTGGACCCAGTCCGCGATCTCCATACAGGCCAGCGGCCGTGAACAGCCGCATCAACAGGCCGGACACACGGAAGCACCTGAACCCGTGCTGCCGAACCTCTTTGAAAACCTCTTGCATCCGAAGGGGCGTCCACACACGGACAGAAGGCTAGCACAGTCCGATGACGAGCTCGGGTATAGACCGGTTTTCCGCTGACGGCCGCGTACCCGCGGTGATCACCTTCCTTGGCAGGTGGCGCAGGTGCCGGTCAGCTCGACAGTGCGCTGGTCCAGCGCAAAGCCCAATCGCTCACTGAGGTTTCTAGTGGCCAACTCAATCCTCTTGTCTTCGGCCTCAACCACGGTCCCGCATTCGCGGCAGATCAGGAACTGTACAGTGTGTGTATGGTCCGGATGTTCGCACCAACGAACGATTGCGGCAGATCGCTTCCGCCTCGTCCAGCGTCGCAACGTGACCTGCCTCATCCGTCATCGTAATTCTCTCCCGGTGCCCGGTCGCTGTGCCAGAAATGCGAGGCCGTTAGGTCAAGCCGCAGCACCGCAAAATTATGCGCCGGTCGCCACCTTCTGCAAGCGACTACATTGCTCCGCAGCAGCGCTGATTACCTTTCCCAATCGGCAGTCTGTGGGCACGACGATCGGCCTACCTCACCCGGTCCGCACAATGAGCGCTTGTGAGGTACGCTGGATGTGCAAATCGGCCACACCGCCGTGTGGGCTGGCCTAGCACTCTGATACAGTGTTGCATCTAAACTGATACAACGTATCGTCTGTCTGGCTTGATAAGCCGCGGCTGAGGAGGGACATGAAAGATGCGGAACGCCTTGTTGCTGACGAGCGCTCTCGGTGCATTCTCGATCAGCCCGGCGCTTGCCGCCGATCCGGCCCCGTCGACCCCACAACCGGCGGCGCCGACCGTGAATCTCGGCGCCGGCACGGATCAGACCGCTTCCCCAGACCTGACCTTGCCGGACGTCAACGTGGTCAGCCGCCGGCTGGACGTCGCCCGCAGCCAGCTTAAGCCCGGGCTCGGCGCGACGACATACAATTTCAGCCGTGGCGCCATCGAGACGTTGCCGCAGGGCGACAACGCTCCCCTGAACCAGGTCCTGCTGCAGGCGCCGGGCGTGGCGCAGGAACTCGTTCGGCCAGATCCATGTCCGCGGGGACCACAACGAGGTGCAGTTCCGGCTCGATGGGGTGCAACTGCCGGAAGGGCTGGCCGTGTTCGGCCAGACCCTGGAGACAAGGTTCGCGCATTCGCTGTCACTGATAACCGGGTCGCTGCCGGCGCAGTACGGGTTCAACACGGCCGCCGTCGTCGACATCACCACCAAGTCGGGCCGCACCGATCCGGGCGGCGAAATCTCGATCTACGGCGGTGCCCGGGACTATTTCCAGCCGAGCTTCACCTATGGCGGCTCGCCGGGGCCGATCGATTACTTTGTCACCGGGGATTGGCTGCACAGCCGGGTCGGGATCGAGAACCCGACGGGTCGCTTCAACGCGATCCATGATCTTTCCAACCAGACCCACGGCTTGATGCATGTCAGCGCGGTGCTGGACAGCACGACGCGGGTCAGCCTTCTGGCGGGCGTCTCCAACGAGTTCTTCCAAATCCCCAACAACCCGGGCAGACGCCCCAGCTTGGCCTGACGGTGAACGGCGTCGGGGACTTCAACAGCCTCGATCTAGGGCGGCGGGTTCTGGTGCGGGGGGCAGCATCTCGGTCACGGGCGGCGTTGCGGGCACCGAGGGCTGAACGGGCGCCGGACTGGCCTGGACGGACGCAGGCGCCGGTGCGGAAACAGGCGGAGGCTGAGTGACTTGATCCGGTGCCGGTGCCAGCGCCGGTGAAGCTGCGGCGTCCGGCATCGGCGTGGACGCGGTTGGAGGCGGCGCGCTCGCTTGCGGTCCCGGTTCTGTCGATATCGGTGCCGCCGCTTGTGCCGCCGCGGAGACCGCCGGTGGGGTTGCCTCGAGCGTCAGCATCGCGACAAGGCGTGGCGGCGGTTTACGGCTGAGAGCAATAAGCACGGCCAAAGCAGCTGCATGCGCAATCGGCGCCGCCGCGAATGCAGCCGGATGGACCCGACCCGGCGAACCCGAACCAGAGGCGGACGTGCTCAAGACGGCTACTGCGGCGGCGGTGTCTGCTCCGCGAGCAGCGACACCCGGGAGAACCCTGCCGACGACACCAGGCCCATGGTTTCCATCACCCGCCCATAGGCAAGCGCGCGATCGCCTCGCACGTAAACCACCTGGTCGGGCGCGGACTGCGCCAATGCCTTCAGCCGGGCAGCAAGCGAGCCCGGTGGCACGAGGTCGGGCCCGACAAATACCTGCCCGTTGCGGTCGATGCTGAGGATGATCGGATCGCTGCGAGAGACCGCATCCAGGGCACGGGTTTGGCGCCGCAGCCGGCCGAAGCGGAAGGCCTTGTCGATCACGACCGTCCAGACGCCCACGCTGGCGGCAACCAGCAACAGCATGACCCCTTTGACGACGGGATCGGCCTGAAGGAACAGCCCGGCGATGGAGAGCGTCGGCGACGGTTGCAACGGAAGCTGCCTCGCTCAGGACGAGACAGTGGCGGAGGTGGCCACACCGCACGGATTTATCGTCATCGCCGCGGTCGACATTCGCGCCTCTCGGTCCAGAACCAGCTCCAGCTCCGAGCCGGACTTGATATGGTGTATCATCTGTGCCCTTATCCCCGGAAGAGCTGGGCGGCCAAGTGGTGCATGCGCTCGGCAACGACACGGATCATCCTCTAGCCCGGGGAATCCGAATGAAGCATCTATATGCCTTGGCAGCGCTCATGGCCGCTGTTGACGGCGCCGAGCGCCGGGTGGGCCGCAGGCCCCATCAACATCGTCGCCGCGGAGAACTTCTATGGCGACGTCGCGCAGCAGATCGGCGGGCCGGAGGTGAAGGTCACCAGCATCCTCAGCAATCCTGACCAGGATCCGCATCTGTTCGAGGCGAGCCCCTCGGTCGCACGCGAGATCTCCGGGAGCCAAGATCGTCATCTACAGCGGCATCGACTACGATCCCTGGATGGAGAAGCTGCTGGGCGCGGCGCGATCCAGCAATCGCCGGACAATCGTGGTGGCGCCGCTGGCCGCAAGAAAGACGGGCGACAACCCGCATGTCTGGTACGATACGGAGACGATGCTGGCCTATGCCGCCGTGCTGACGGACGCGCTCGCGGCCGAAGATCCCGTCCGGCGCCGCCGGGTTCCGTGCGCGGCTGAAGACGTTCCAGGACAGCATGCAGCCGATCCAAGCCAAGATCGCCGCCTTGCGCGATCGTCTGGCGGGCACCGATGCGACCGCGACCGAGCCGATCTTCGGTTACATGTTCGACGCGCTCGGAATGCACAGCCGGAACCAGTCGTTTCAGCTCGCGGTGATGAACAATGCCGAGCCGAGCGCTTCCGACGTCGCTGCGTTCGAGAACGACCTCAAGACGCACAAGGTGAAGCTGCTGATCTACAACAGCCAAGCTTCCGATCCGACCGCGGAGCGCATGCAGAAGCTGGCGAAGAACTCGGGGGTGCCGGTTGTGGGTGCGACGAAACCGAACCGTCTGGAAAAAACTATCAGGCGTGGATGATGAGCGAGCTGGACGCGGTCGACCAGGCGCTGCCCAAATAGAGCCTTGTACCTCGATCGAGTTCCGCGAGGTCCGCCTGAGTCTCGGCGGACGGTCGTGCTGGCCGGGGTGAGCCTGGACATTGCCGACCGCGAGTTCGTCGGCGTTCTTGGGCCGAATGGCGCTGGCAAGACGACCTTCATGCGCGCCGTGCTCGGGCTGGTGCCGCCGAGCCACGGCAAGTCAGGGTGCTCGGCCGGCCGGCGATGCGGGGCAACGCGCAGGTCGGCTACATGCCACAGATCCGCGGGCCATCGGCCAGCCTGAGGTTGAGCGGCTGGAACCTGGTCGCCGGCGTGCTGAACGGTCGAGCGTCTGGGCGTGCCGTTCGCCGGCAAGCAGGGCCGGGTGGAGGTCGATCGCGCGCTCGATCTCGTGGGTGCGCGTGAACTGGCCCGGCGCCCGTTGGCCGAGATGTCCGGCGGCGAGCGACAGCGCCTCCTGCTCGCGCAGGCCCTGGTCGGCAAGCCGCGGTTGCTATTGCTGGATGAACCTTTGATCAGCCTCGACCCGCACCATCAGCGAGCGGTCATCGAGTTGGCGAAAGCGGTCCAGGTCGAGCTTGGCATCGCCGTGCTGTTCAGCGCACACGAGTTGAACCCGATCCTGCCCGTGCTCGACCGCGTGCTCTATCTCGGCCGTGGGCAGGCGGCGCTGGGCACGGTCGAGGAGGTGATCACCGGACCCGTCCTGTCGCGATTGTATGGATCTGACATTGACGTCGTGAACGTCAAAGGCCGTATCTTCGTTATGGCCGGAGGGCATGACGTCGAGCGGGATGCCCATCGGCATGGCCCCGCAGCCCCGTACGATAATGGGCCGGAAGAGGCGTTCCGCAGCTATGTTTGAGTACGACTTCATGCGCAACGCGTTCGCGGCCGCGACCATCGTGGCCGTTGTCGGCGGGTTGGTGGGCTATTTCCTTGTCCTGCGTGCGCAGACCTTTGCCGGGCACGCGCTGGCCCATGTCGGTTTCACCGGCGCGACCGGCGCGGTCCTGATTGGCAGAGCCCGCTTGGCGGCATGGTGCTCGCGACCGTTGCAGCCGGAATCGGCATGGGGCTGATGGGCGAGCGGCTCGCCCACCGCGATGTCGCCATCGGGATGGTGCTCTCGCTCTCGCTCGGCTTTGGTCTGCTCTTCCTGCATTTCTTCACGGCGTTCGCGACCCAAGCGACGGCGCTGCTGTTCGGCAATGTCCTCGCTGTCGACGTCGGCACCGTCTGGGTTTTGCTCGCGCTGGGGGTGGTGAGCGTGGGCGCGCTCGCCATCATCTCCCGCCCGCTCCTCTTCGCCAGTATCCAGCCGGAGTTGGCGGAAGCCAAAGGTGTTTCGCTCCGTCTTTACTCTGTGCTGTTCCTCGCCATCGTGGCGCTGGCCACGGCGGAATGCACGCAGATCGTCGGCGTTCTATTGGTCTTCACCCTGATGGTCGGCCCGGCCGCAGCCGCGCAGCGAATGTCTGCCGGAGTTGGCCGCGGACTCCTGCTCTCGGCAGGCTTTGCCCTGCTCGAGGCTTGGCTCGGTATCACCCTGGCGTTCTACACCGATTGGCCATGCAGTTTCTGGATTACCGCGCTGAGTGCGGTAATCTACTTGCTGACCTTCATTCCAGTTCCGGCCTGGGGGTGCGCTCCCGCCCCGCTAAGCCAGACTCTTCCGGATCGACCCACCCCGGTCTTGCCGCGCGAGAGCTGATAGAATGGGCGGTCTCGACGGGGCCGCCCGTTCAGCCAAGCCGAGGCTCAGCCGTGGCAGGTGCAGCCGGCGTGCTGGCAACCGGCGGCGCTCTTGTGATGGTCGGCGCATGGGTCACCGCAGTAGATGCGTCCGTCCCGCTGCACACCCTTCTCCACGTCCACGACGCAGACGCAATCGCTGCACGCGCACTTAACCCGATCGATAGTTACGCTCATGATGTCACTCCTGCCTCGGTCTTGATGTCGTCTTCCTGTTCATGCGGCTCGACGAGATGCTCGATCATGTTCGTCAGCATCTCCCGGACGTGACAGTCGGGTATGCTGTAGAAGACCTGTTTGCCTCGCCGACCCGCCTTCAGCAGGCGGGCGGCGCGCAGCAGGCGCAGGTTATGGGAAACCAATGACTGGCTGAGCGCCAGCCGATCACTGATATCCCCGACGCTGAGCGGCCCGTCGAGGCAACTCGCCACGATCCCAAGCCGGTTAGGCTCTCCGAGCAGCCTGAAGAGCTCGGCCAGTTCTGTCGCCTGATCGGAGCTGAGCATTTACCGGTACCTATGAACACCTCTTCATATATAGGGAACATATGATTGGTCAAGGAGTCCGCAGCCCTGCGACTGGCGTTGCCGATCGCCTTATTCCGCTTTGTCGTTCGTTCCGGATCGCCTATGAGACGCGGTCGAGTATGGCGGGACGAGGTGGTTGGGGTGAGTGAGTTCTACGAAGACAGGAGTGCGGGCGTGCCGCCCGGTTCGCCCTGGGGCAACCCGGCCGCGGCGTTCCCCCCGGCTGCGGCGCCCCCGCGCGTCCCGCACGCCTACAACCTGTCCGTGCGCGATCCATCGATGACCACCGCGATCGGCCTCGTGTTGCGCACCTTGCCCTATGCGCTGCTGCGCTTCCTGGTGCTCCTCGCCGTCTCGATCGCGGTGATCCTGTGGCTGGCGGTGATGATCGGAGGCGCGGCCTGGCTCGGGGCCCACATCGCGACGATCTTCGGCTGGGTTTGGGCGATCGGCTGCCTGGCGCTGGCCGGGTTCGTGTGGAGCACGTTGCTGAGCTACCTGCTGCACCTTATCGAGTGCGGCCATGTCGCGGTGCTGACGGAGTTCATCACCGAAGGGCAGCTCCGAACGGCCGGGGAGGGGCAGTTTGCCTATGGCAAGCGCGTCGTGCTGGCCCGGATCGGCCAGGAGACGATGCTCTACGGGCTGAATGCGCTGGTCCGCGGCATCGTGCAGAGCCTGCACAACACGCTCGATTGGCTCGCTGAGAGCCTGCCGATCCCCGGCCTGGAGGGGGTCTCGCGGGTGATCAACATCCTGTTGAAAGGCGCCACCCGCTACTTGGACAAGGTGATCTTCTCCTACAGCCTGGCGCGGAACGACGAGGATGTTTGGCGCTCGAGCCGCGAAGGCCTCGTCTACTACGCGCAGAATGTGCGGCCGATCCTTAAGACGGCGATCTGGTCGGTGGTGCTGGAGCGGGTCCTGACGATTCTGCTGTTCCTGGCACTGCTCGCGCCGGCAGCGGCGGTGACGCTGGCCCTGCCGTCGGCGCTGCGCGAAGTCGGCGGGGTGATGACGGTGGTGGTCGCGATCCTGCTCGCCGGTCCGCTTCGTGCGGCCTTCATAAAGCCGATCTTCATGACGATGATGATGGTTCGCTTCCACACGGCCATCGATGGCCAGCCAATCAACCAGGAGTGGGAAGCCCGGCTCAGCGACATCTCCGGTCAGTTCCGGGACCTGGGCGCCCGGGCTGCGAATGCCAGGGGCCAGTCCAGGTTCGCTCGCATGTGGCCCTGAAGATCTCGGATAGGTTCAGCCCTCGCCCGGAAGGCCAGCAAGCCGTAGGGAGGGAAGGGCGATGAAGGCGGCGTTGTGCAGCACCAGCCGGTCCTGCGCATCGTAGAGCGCGAACCCTTCCTCGATGCTCGCGATCGCCTCGGCCAGGATCTGGCGCCGGCTTTCCGCTTCGGCGGCAAGCCGCAGCCGTTCGCGCTGGCTTTCCCGCAGCAGGGCCAGGGCGCGGATCATGGCGCCCATCTCGTCGCTGCGGGCCGGCGGCAACGCGACGTCGACGTCTCCCCGACCGACTCCATCCACGGCTTGGACCAGGCGACGCAGCGGGACCAGGATCGAGCTGAGCACGAGGATGGTCAGCAAGGTGCCGAGCAGGATGGCCACCGCGACGACCGCGAACGAGACGCGCACCGCCACGGCCGTGCGGGCCCCGGCCTGGTTGCGGGCCTCATGGGCGCGGGCGGCGAGCTGGTCCTCGAGCTGGCTCAACAGGGCATCCACCCTCACGCCGTGCTGCCGGGCCTGGGCGGTGAGCGAGTTGCCGACCACGCGCTGGTCCTGCGTGTAGGCGTCGACGGCGCGCGAAGCGGCCGCGTCGAATTGGCTCACCTCGCTGCCGATGGTCGCGGCGATCTCGGGCTCGCGCGCGGCCAGCACCGACAGCCGGTCATGCAGGCGCTGGCGTGCGCGGTCGGCAATGGATTCCGACAACGTCAACAAGCTGACGGCGAGGTCCGTCATCCAGTAGCGCAGGTCAGCGAAGGCGTTCCGTACCGCGTCCGTGTCGTCGATGGCGGACACCAGCGCATCCGATTGCCGCGCCGCTTCGGCGCACGGCCAGCGCCAGCCCCGCCGCCCGGCCGAGGGAGCCAGCGGCACCATACACGGCTCGTTTCGTCACGGTCGGACGGCCCTTCTTCGTTCGTCTCCCACGCTGCAGCCCTGGGTCCGCCCTTCAAGCACAACGGTGCCTGAGCACGGCCGGGTAATGGGTCGATAGCGGAGGCCGCCGCATTGACACGGTCGGATGTGCGACGGAGCTTTGCGGCCGAAAAAGCGACGTCCGGACAACATGCAGCGCAGCGCCACACGGATCCTGACCACGCACACCGGAAGCCTGCCGCGGCCGCACGCCCTGACTCGCCTCTACGCACGCCAGTCGCGAGGCGAGGAGGTCGACACGGCCGAGGTTGCCAAAGCGGGCAAGGAGGCGTTGCACTGGATTGTCCCGAAGCAGGTCGAGGCCGGGATCGACGTCGGCAACAACGGCGAGCAGCAGCGCGAGGGCTTCTTCCTCCACGTCCGCCACCGCATGAGCGGGTTCGGTGGCACCTGGAAGCGGTGGCCTCGGGCGGACGTGGAGAAATACCCGGCCTTCAAGCAGATGATGGCCGACCAGGCCGCCGGCCGCGAGGCGGTCAGCAGCTTCCTCCCGCCGAAGGTGATCGGCGAGGTCAGATACGTCCAGCCCGGCCTGGTCCAGGCGGAGTGCGACGACTTCCACGAAGCTCTGGACGAACTCGACCACGGCTTCGTCGAGCCGTTCCTGACGGCACCGTCTCCCGGCATCATCGCCGCCGCGGTCCGCAACGAGCATTACGACACCGAGGACGCCTACATGGAAGCGCTCGGCAAGGCGCTGCAGGTGGAATACGAGGCGATCGTCCGCAACGGGTTCCTGCTGCAGGTCGACTGCCCCGACTTGGCGCTCGAGCGGCACATCTCGTTCCAGGACCGGCGGCTGTCGGACTTCCTCGAGTTCGTCGAGAAGGTCGTGGCGACCATCAACGCCGCGCTGGCGAACATCCCGCGCGATCGGGTCCGCATGCATGTGTGCTGGGGCAATTACGAGGCCCCGCATGATTGCGACGTGCCGCTTGAGGACATCTTGCCCATCGTGCTCAAAACGGATGTCGGCGGGCTCGTGCTGCCGTTCGCCAACTGCCGACATGCGCACGAGATAAGCTGCCTGAAGGAGCTGCCGCTCGCCGACGACCAGGTCATCGTGGCCGGCGTCATCGACGTGCTCACGAACTTCGTCGAGCATCGGCGGGTCGTCGCGGACCGGATCGAGCGCGTGGTGGAGATGGTCGGCGACAAGACCCGGGTCCTGGCCGGCACGGATTGCGGGTTCGATACGTCCGCCGGCATGGGCCGGGTTGCCGAGGACGTAGTCTGGGCCAAGCTCCGCGCCCTGGCCGACGGCGCGGCGCTTGCGTCGGCGCGTCTGTTCCGGTGACCGGCGTTGGCGGACCTGTCTCTGATCTCCCTGCTGCGCGAGCAGGTCGAGCGCGACCCGGCCGCGCCGATGCTGATCGACGCGCATCCGGAGCGGCCGCTGGTCGTGACCAGAGGCGAGCTCTGGCGCCGGGTCGGTGCGCTGCACGCCGAGCTGATCGCCCGTGCCGTCGGACCCGGCGCCTGCGTCGCGGTGTGGCTGCCGAACTGGTCCGACAGCTTGGTGTGGCAGTTCGCGTCCGTCGCCGCGGGCGCCCATGTGATCGGTATCAACACGAGGTATAATGTCGCGGAGGTCGCCCATGTGCTGGACTTGGCGCGGCCCGCCGTCGTCGCGGTGGCGCTTGGCTTCCTGAACCTGAACTGGGCCGAGCGCCTGACCGAAGCCGCTGGCGCCGCGCGTCCTTCGGTCGCCGTCATCGCCGGGCCGCACCGTCCGCCTCCGGACGCGTCCGAACGCGCGGCTTACGACCTCGGTGCCGGAACCTGGTCGCCGGACGCCACCGCGGCCTCGACCGGCCTCGCCGACGATCCAGAGCGTCTCGCCGTCGCCTTCACCACCTCGGGCTCGACCGGCAAGCCCAAACTGGCCGGGCACAAGGTCGGCGCCGTCGCCCAGCACGCACGCGCCTGCGCGACCGCCGGCGACTGGACCGGGGAGAGCGTCACGGTCACGGCGCTCCCGCTCTCCGGCGTATTCTCCTTCGTCCCCGCAATGGCGACGATCGCCACCGGCGGCCTTTGCCTGCTCGAACCGTCCTTCGACCCGGCGGCGATCGTCACCGACATGGTCCGCTACCGCGCGACGCACCTCGTCGGCGCCGACGACATTGTCGGCCGCTTGTTCGAGGCCGCGGAGGAGCGTTCGGCGGACCTGAGGAGCCTGTCCCGGCTATTGATGGCCGACTTCAACGGCCGCTCGGAGCAGCTCGCGCACTGGGCGGAGGAGCGTCTCGGCGCCGTCGCGAGCGGCGTTTACGGGTCGTCCGAACTGTTCGCCTTGACCTCGCTCTGGCCTGCCTCGACGCCGGCACCACGGCGCTGGCGCGGCGGCGGCCGGCCCGTCTCGCCGGCGATCGAGGTGCGCGCGGGCGATCCGGAAACCGGCGCAGCGCTACCGCCGGGTCAAGCGGGTGAGCTGCAGTTTCGCGGCTACTGCGTGGTCGACTCCTATCTGGGCGAGGGCGGACGGCGCGCGACCGTGCTGACGGAGGACGGTTGGTTCCGATCCGGCGATCTAGGCACCGTCAACCGGGATGGCGGTTTCGATTACCTCTGCCGCATGGGCGACGCGCTGCGGCTGAAAGGCTTCCTTGTCGAGCCGGCCGAAATCGAGAACAGGCTCGCCGCGCACGAAGCGGTCGCGCTCGCGAAGGTCGTCGGCATCCGTGGGCCCGGCGGGGAGACGGAGGCGGTCGGCTTCGTCGTGCTGCGGGGAGGGCGGCACGCCGAGCCATCGGCCCTGCGCGCGTGGTGCGCCGAGGCGCTCGCCCGCTACAAGGTTCCGCAAGCGATCTATCTCATCGACGAGATGCCGGTCACGTCCGGGGTGAACGGCACCAAGATCCGCGCCGCCGCCTTGCGCGACATGGCTCTGGCCCTGGCCGCGGCTCCCAGCGCCTGACGGACACCAAGAGTGCCTTTTAGAACTCGCTACGCTGAGTCGGCTGGCGGTGATTTCTGAGCACCGGAGCGGAGCGGCCGTGCGAGGCCGTGAGCTCTGCGCGAGCGCTCGCTCGTCGCACCGGAGCGCAGGAAATCGCCGTCAGACGGCCAGCGTAGTAGAGTTCTGGAAGGCACTCTAGGTCTTCCTGACCAGCGGGCACATGCTCTCCGACAACGGCCGGAACGCCTTGTCGGCCGGCGTCGTCGTGACCAGGCGATAGACGTCGCCCGGCGCCTTGCGCTGTTCGGGCTCCTTCACCTCGAACAGGTAGACCGGGGCGATCATCTGACCATCGGCCCGGATGGATCCTTTGCCGAACGCGTCGTCGTCCGTCGGGATGGACTTCATCACCTCGACCGTCCGCGCGCCGGACATCTTGGCCGCGGCGACGCCCATTTGCTTGACCGCTCGCAGGTAGTGCGTCATCCCGCCATAAGCCCCCGCATGCAGCGAGCTCGGGAACACGCCCGGCGGCAGGTTCGGCTTCACGCGCCCGTAGAACGCGCGCGTGCGGTCGTTCAGATCCCAGTAGAAACTCTCGGTCACCAGCAGCCCGGCGGCGGACGCCGGGTCGGTCGCCATCACGTCTGGCAGGAACGCGCCCAGCCCGGCGATCCGCATCCGCTTGCTGGTGCCGAACTCCTTGGCCTGCTTCAGCTGGTCGATCACATTGGTCCCGGAACTCGCCAGCGCCAACACCTTGGCGCCGCTCGACTGCGCCTGCACCAGGAAGGCCGAGAAATCCGTCGTGTTCGGGAACGGGAACGCAACGCTGCCCACGACGCGCCCGCCCGCGGCAAGAACGAACTCGGTCGCGTCATTCTGCAGCGCCTTCCCGTACGCGTAGTCGGCGGTGATGAAGAACCAGGTGTCCCCGCCGCTCCCGATAATCGCGCTCGCGTTCGAGTGCCCCAGCGCCCAAGTGTCGAGCGGACCGTGCACCAGGTTCGGCGTGCAGTATTGGCCGGTCAGCGTCGAGGACAGCGCGCCAGTGTTGACGTGGACCTTGTCTTTCTCATGCGCAACGGTGTTGGCCGCCAGGGCGACCGCGGTGTTGCCAACCTGGATCAGCATGTCCACGCCGTCCCGATCGAACCACTCGCGCACGATCGTGGCGGCGACATCCGGTTTGTTCTGGTGATCAGCCCGCACGAGCTCGATCCGGATTCCCGGATTGGCCGCCGTGAACTCCGCGATGGCTTGCTGCGCGCAAACCGTCCCGGTCGGCCCCTCGACGTCGCGATAGGGTCCGGACATGTCCGTCAGCGCACCAACGCGGATGATTTCCGCCTGCGCCCGCGCCCTACGAGAGGCGCCAATCGCCACGGAGGCCGCGGCCGCCCCCAACACCGAACGCCGGCCCACAGCCATCGTCAGCCTCCCCATCTTTACTTGAGCGACATCCTTTCAGAAGTCTGCAACCGCCGCTAGGCCGCTCAGGGATCGATCGCGAACGTCTCGTAGGTGCCCAGCGCAAGCCGCTCGGCCAGGGTCGTGATTGCGCGGTTCAAATTGGCGGTCACCTCCTTCAGATCGCCTTCTTCCCCGTCGCCGAACCATTCTTTGGTCGCGGGCAGCTGGCCCCGGCTGATCGCCTCCAGGTGGAGCGCGGCCTGCTGCAGGCCGGTGACCAACCGCCGGCACGGGGAGCCCGAGTGCGCCTGCACCTCGGCCGCCAGGAGCCGGGTCCAATACACGCAGTCGAGCAAGGCCGGCACCGGCCGCTCCACCGCGGAACGGCGCAAGACCGCCCGCCCCGCAACCACCGGCGCGAGCGCCAGCCGGAGATCCGCCAGATTCCGGTCGACCTGGCGCATGGCATAGGCCGGGTTGGCGGTGGCGTCGCCCGCCAGCGCGTCGGCGCAGCACCGCACGACCGCGGCCAGTTCCGTAATCACGGCCCGGCCGGATTGCCGGACCTGCTCGCTCGTCGGGTTGGGATGGCTGAGCGCGGCCACGACGATCGCGGCCACGGCGCCGACCGCCGTCTCCTCGAGCCGCAGGACCAGCACGTTGTCCAGCGGCGCGCCGAGCATGCCGTACAGCAGGCCCAGCATAACCGTCAGGAAGAAGATGCCGACCGTGTAGGACACCGCGAAGAAGTAGTACATGCCGAAGATCGACAGCAGCAGCGTGATCGTCTCCAGCACGGGATCCCCGCTCAACGCCGTCGCGATCGCGATCCCGCCGACGATCCCCAGCAGGGTTCCGCCCAAGCGCTGCACGCCTTTGTAGATCGTGTCCCCGCGCGAGCGGACATTGAGGAAGACCACGTAGACCGTGATGACGGCCCAGGACCAACGCTGCGGCGACAGCGCCATTCCGCCCGCCATCGCCAGCCCGGCCGCGAGCGTGGCCCGCGTGGCCACGCGCCAGGCCAGCTTGCCAACGATCGGCGCCGCTTGCGGCGACGCTCGATTCACGCTCGGCTGCGCCGCCAGGGCCCGCCCCAAACCATGCGTCGCGTTCCCCAATGCGACCAGCGCCGCGAGCAGCGTGCCCGGCGGGAACTGGGCAGGCTGCGTCGCATAGCGGCCGCCCCGCTCGATCCGCCGCGCGTGCAGCTTCAGCCGGGCCGCATGGCGCCGGTCCAGCCGCTCGGTCTGCAGGATCTCGATCAGTCGCGTGGTGCAGAGCTCCACCTGCACGAGCTGCGCCCGCACCGCACTGGCGAGGCCGGGCTCGAACAGGGCGAGCTGGTCATCAGCGGCGAGCGCGGCTTGATTCAACCGCAGCACGGAACCGCGGAGCCGAGCGAGTTCATCCGGAGACTGCGGGGTCACGCCCTCGAGCGTGCCCGCCTGTCGGATCACCTGCGCTGCCCGTGCCTTCACGGTCGCGACGCTGCGGCGGAGCGTGGCCGCCGCATCCATCGGAACCAGCACGAAGCACGCCAGCTCCAGAATCGGCACGGCCGCGACCACCGCGCCGATCTGAACCGGCAGCGTCGCCGGGGGCAGTTCCAGGTAGAGCCCGACATAGGTCATGACCACGGCGACCAACCCCATCCCGGTCGCGAGCGGGCTCGTAGGTCCGACGAGAAAGCACAGGAAGACGAGGACCAGAAAGAAGCTGTCGCCAGC
Organism: uncultured Alphaproteobacteria bacterium; assembly: GCA_963708585.1. Lineage (GTDB taxonomy): Bacteria > Pseudomonadota > Alphaproteobacteria > Acetobacterales > Acetobacteraceae > JAVVHH01. The sequence goes on from CAVPSW010000006.1 coordinate 413,352, forward strand.
GATGCCGTAGCCATGCAGCAGCGTCGTCAGCACCGCCGAAGCCACGGTCGGGAGTGCCAGCATCAGCAGGGTGCGTTGCCGCTGCCGCCGTGTGGGCTCGCGCATGAGGAACGGCGCCATCATGCAGAGCGTGACCCCGCTGGCGCATTCGACCGGCGAGAAGCCTAGGGCGCGGCCGGCGACGACCGCGAGTAACCCGGCCAGGAACACCGAGAGCGTTCCCCGCACGGCCATTTGCAGCCGGAGCAGGCCTTGATCGCTGGTCGCGAGGAGGTCGCGGAGGCTAGGCCAGGAGGTCGAAAACGGGCGGACCATCCGGCTTCGCATGTGCAGCATAGGGGGACGATAACGCAAACCAAGACGTCCGTCTCTCCGCCCTCCAGTGACAGCACGGCACCCTGGCTGCCAACCTTGGCCGCACTTGCTGTATTCACTCGGCTGGCGAGGCGAGGGGCGGAGCCGCTCCACTAGGTCCTGGAATGTGCAACGACTTCTCTAATCGGCCGACCTGACGCAAGCCCGACATTATGCTGACCCGAATTTCCGAGTGCCTGTTTCTTGGGTTCGGTTGAAAGAGCCGTTTCTTCGTCCCGGCCACGCTTCGGCATCTCGTTGCGCGCAGCTTGGGTCAAGCCTGGCCGCAGGTCATCGCCGGAGGCGACGCGCAGCGGGCTTGGCCCAAGCGAGCACGGCGGCACGCTGATCAGCTACGGCCGGGACTGACACGAATGGATGACGATCCCGACCTGATACGAGGTACAAAGGCCTCTCCGGCATGATGTCGCTCGCGGACCCTCGCTTCTCTCCGGAATAGGCACGCGGCCTTCCCATGTTGGGATCAGGAGGATGAGACGGAACCATCTTTGGCACGCCCTTGCCGGGAGGCAGGGTCAATCGTTGCAGCGATCTCGTCTCATCCTTCGTCCCGCGAGGGACATCGTCCGCCGGGGCGGAACCCTGGTTTTCTTCTCCGCTCAGGCCGCGGCAACTGCCTCCCGCGTCCAGCGGAACTCGGTGCCGTCAACCCACATCCGGTGCAGGACGACAGCCAGCCGACGCGCCAACGCGACGACAGCTCGTTTGAATCCAGCACGCTTGGCGATCTGCAGCGCCCACACCTTGAGCCAGTTCCACTTCGTCGTGCGCGTCATCATGACCTGCGCGGCCTCGTAAAGCAGGACCCGGGTGGGCTCGTCACCACGCTTCGAGATCCTGCCTTTCCGGTCGACTTCGCCGGACTGGTGCTGTGTCGGCGTGAGCCCGAACGCGGCGCCCACAGCCTTGGAGCTGGAGAACCGTGTCGGCACGTCCACGGCCGTTCGATAAGCGAGCGCCACGACCGGGCCAATCCCCGGTACCGTCATCAGCCGGCGGCAAACCTCATCGACGCGAACCACGGCAAACAACTGCCGATGCAGGACATTGAACTGCTCGCGGAGCACGCGTCTTGCGGTCAGCAACGGCTCGACGTAGCTCGCCAGGTCCGAGTGTTTCTCGACGAGCTCGCGGATGCGCGCCTCAAAAAGACTTCCCTCGAGCGACGCCGACCTTCAGGCCGAAGTTCCGCAGCACGCCGCGGATGTCGTTCTCGATGTCGATCGCCTTCGACAGGAGGAGCTTGCGGTTGGTCAGGAGAACCCGGAGCTTCTGGCTCTGCAGGGTCTTGACGTGGACTGCCCGGAAGATGCCGACGCGCATCATCTGCGCGATCCCGCGCGCGTCATTGCGGTCGTTCTTGTTCCCCTGAGCCTTTAGGATCGCCTTCATGTGGCGGACCTCGACGCAGACAACGGGCAGGCTGGCCTCCACTAACGCGCTGTAGAGCCATTGGGACAGAGGACCCGCCTCGAGCCCGATCCGCTTGAAGCTGTAGCTCGGGTCGGAGAGCACGCCGAGCAGGTCCTCCGGATGGCTCTCGACCTTCAGTTCGCGCACGACCGCGCCACGCTCGTCCACGATGCAGATGCTGGTCTCTTTTAGGGAGACATCCAATCCGGCAAAATGCTGCACGCTGCGCTCCTCCAATGATGCTTGAGGCCGCCCACCGCGGACCTCGTTCCACCATCAGCCTGGGGCGCAGCACCTGCTTGTGGAAAGCGGGGTGCCGGGCCGGCCGATTACCCCATCTTCGGTAACAACATACCTTACCACGCGTATCTCGAGGCGTTCAGCGAGACGCAGATCCCGGTGCGTTTCCCCCAGGCGGCACCGAACCTGCAGCCGCGGGACGACATCTGGCCGACCGACACCGCCCCGGTGATCCGGCACGCAGAGAACGGGATCGAGTTCGTGCAGCTGCGCTGGGGCTTTCCGGCCGGGCGGCCAAAGGGTGCCCCGGTCATCAACTTCCGCTCGGAAGGCCGGCGCTTCCCCAAGGGGCGCTGCCTCGTGCCGGCGTCGCACTTCTTCGAGTTCACCGGCTCGAAGCCGCCGAAGGCGAAGTGGAAGTTCACCAAGGCCGGGGAGGACTGGTTCTGCTTTGCCGGGCTATGGCGCCCCATGCCCGACGGCGCGGGCGACGCCTTCACGCTGCTGACGACGGAACCTGGCCCAGATGTCGCGCCCATCCACGACCGGCAGATGGTCGTGCTGGAGCGCCCGGACTGGCGCGCATGGCTCGAGCAGTCGCGGCCGGAAGCGGAGCTGTTGCGTGCGCTGCCGGAGGGCAGCCTAGACGTTGAACAGGTACGGTAACGGCGAGCTCGACAGGGTCGGATTGTGGTGGACAGGCCTGACAGCATTGCCCGGGCCGCGGCCACGGCGGAGTGGCGGGCGGAGATGGAGCGACGTCGGCAGGCTTACGCCGATCGTCGCCGGCGGTGGGTCGAGGCCTGGTTCTCAGGCACCCGCCCCGAGCCGTCGACCGACGATGAGGAACCAGGCCGTCGGAGCGGGCGGACAATCCACGACAAGCGGCAGTTCCGGTTTGACTTCTGAGGACCGGCTCATGCTTGGCGCAGCCCCACCAGCGCCCGGGCGCTGGCGAGGGCGCGGCGAAGCAGGGCGTTCACGGGTGGGATGTAGAGCAGCATGGTCGCAAACGTGACCACGGCGAAGACGGCGCAGATCGGGCGCGTGAAGAAGGGTGCGATGCTGCCGTCGGAGAGCACGAGGCCGCGGCGGAGGCTCTTGTCGAGCAGCGTGCCGAGCACGAGGCCGAGCACGAACGGCGCCATCTGATAGCCGCGGCGGCGCAGGAAGAACGCGCCGACCCCGACCGCGAGCATGACGTAAACGTCGAACAGCCGGGACGCGCTGGCATAGGCGCCGACGGTGGCCAGCAGGAAGATGATCGGCATCAGCACGGTGCGCCGGATGCGCAGAACGAGCAGCAGCGGGCGGACCATGAACAAGCCGAAGATCAGGATGCTGACCGTGGCGAGCGAGGCCATGGCGACGACGTCGTAGACGAATTGCGGGTGCTGAATCATCAGCATCGGGCCGGGCTGGATGCCGTGGATGATCATGGCCGCCATCAGCACCGCGGACGGCGCCGAGCCGGGCACGCCGAGGGCGAGCGAGGGGATGATGTGCCCGGGGACGGAGGACATGTCGCCGGTTTCGGCGGCCATCAGCCCGTCGATCGATCCCTTGCCGAACAGGTGGCGCTCGCGGCTGGTGGCCTTGGCCGCGGCATAGGACATCCAGGCGCCGCTATCCTCGCCGACGCCCGGCAGCAGCCCGGTTAGCACGCCGATCGCGCCGGAGCGGAGCACGGTCTGCCAATACTGCGCGACCTCGCGGAACCGGGGCAGGGTGAAGTCCTTGAGCTGCACCAGACGCTTCTCGACCGGGTCGGCGAGGTTGGTGAGCACCTCGGCAAAGCCAAACGCGCCGATCAGCGCCGGAATGAGCGAAATCCCACCCGCGAGTTCGTCCCAGCCGAAGGTAAAGCGGTTATAGGCGTAGAGACCCTCCTGGCCGATCTGCGCGACGAACAGCCCGAGCAGGCCGATCAGCCACCCCTTCAGCGGGTCCTCGCCGACCAGGCTGCCGGAGATGACGACCCCGAACATGGCGAGCCAGAAGAATTCGAACGCGCCGAACGAGAGGGCGAAGTTGGCGAGGACCGGCGTGAACGCGGCGAGGCAAAAGACACCGAACAGCGTGCCGCAAAAGGCGCCGGACGTGGCGATACCGATGGCGCGCCCGGCCTCGCCGCGCAGCGCCAGCGCGTGGCCGTCGGCGCAGGAAGCCGCGTTGGCGGCGGTGCCGGGGATGTTCAGCAGGATGGCCGAACGCGAGCCGCCATAGAGCGTGCCGACATAGGACGAGATCAGGATCAGGATGGCGTCGTTGGCCGGGAGCTTCAGCGTGAGCGTCGTTAGCAGCGCGATGCAGAGCGTGGCGGAGAGGCCTGGCAGGCAGCCGACCAGGATGCCGACGAACGAGCCCCCGAGCGCGTAGAGCACGGACCAGCCGTTGAAGAAGCTGAGATACGCGGTCCCCAGCATCTCAAGGCCGTGCATCGGGAAATCCCTACGGAAGGCGAACGAGGAACAGGCGCTCGAACACGAAGAACACCGCGAAACCGCTGCACAGGCCGATGATCGCGGCGCTTGCGGCGCCGCGCAGGCGGTGGCCGGCGAGCTCCTGCCAGCGGAGCGGAGAAGATGCTGGCGAACACGAACAGCGAGGCGGCCAGCGCGAACGGCATCCGGCCGAGCAGGCCGACGGCAAAGCCGATGCAGAGCACCAGCACGAGCGCGAGCCGGCGCGCATGGAGCGGCGGGCCCGGCGGGGCGGCCACGCGGAAACCGCCGCGCCGCCAGCCGCGCAGGAACATGATCCCGCCCAAGATCACCATGCCGAGCCCGAGCAGGCCGGGCACCAGGCCCGGGATCGTGTACGGGTTGATGTCCTGGTCCTGGAGCCGGTCCATGGTCCAGGACAGCACCGCGATGACGGCGCCGAGCGCCGCCCAGCAAAGGCCGCCGGTGACGTCCGAGCGCGGGTCGTCGCCCGGCGCCGGGCCAGTCGCTTCCGTCACGGCTTGGGAATCCCGACCGTGTCGGGCGAGACCTTGGCCTTGCCGCTCTCGAACTGCTGCCAGGCATTGGCCTGGACGGCGGGGAACACGGCCTTCTGCGCCGCCTCGCCATAGGCGGGGGCGAACAGCGCGCCGCGCTTGGTGGCGTATTGCCGGAGCGCGGCGTCGTTGGGGATCTGCTTCGCCCAGATCCCGTCCATGGTCTTGACCACGTCGTCCGGCGTCCCGGGCGGCAGGAAGATGCCGAAATAGTTCACCGGCGTGCTGAGGGTCGGCAGCGTGTCAGTAAGCGGCGGGATGGTGCCGTAGCCGTCGATCGTCACCGGGTCCTTGCCGATGACCGCCAGCGGGCGGAGACGCTTGCCGACGATCATATCGGCCTGCTCGACCGCGAGCTGGGTCGTCGCCATGGTCTCGCCGGCGACGGTGGACAGCACGGCGGGAGCGCCGCCGTCATAGGTGACGTTCTTGTAGGTGACGTGCGCGGCCGCCGCGATCCGCTCCATCGCGCTATGGCCGGAGGACTGCACCCCGGCGGTGGCGACCGAGATCTGGCCGGGCTTGGCGGCCATGGCGGCGAGCAGGTCCTTCGCGGTCTTGTAGGGGCTGTCGGCGCCGACGCTGAGCAGCTCGACGTTGGCGACCGTCAGGTAGAGGTGCCAGTCCTTGATGCTGGTCGAAAGCATGCCGAGCGTCTGGTAGGCGCCGAGGTCCTGGGCGGCGCCGGATGTCCAGGTATAGCCATCCTTGGCCGCGTCGAGCGCGCTCCTGGTGCCGATGGAGCCGGATGCGCCGGGCTGGTTCACGATGACGATCTTGGTGTCGAGGATGCCCTCAAGCTCCGCCGCGGTGAGGCGGGTGACCTGGTCGGTCGAGCCGCCGGCGGCCCACGGCACGATCAGGTTGATCGGATGCGACGGCGCCCATTGCGCCTGCGCGGCTGTCGCGGCGAAGAGCGTGAGCGCAATCAGCGCGAGGCGGAGCATTGGGATCATCGGTCCTCCAAATTGGGTGCGGGTCTTGCCGCCCGCGTCCGTCGGTAAACTGTTAGCCCGGAAGCCGCTCTCGCGCATCAGGCGGTCTTGGCGGGCTTCTTGATCGCGGCGAGCGCCTTGAACTGCTCGGAGCCCTTGTAATGCGTGTCGAGCGGGTAGCAGCCGGACACCAGCCCGTTGCGGGGCGCCGTGGTGCAGTCGCTGAAGGTCCGGCACAGCCGCTTCTTCTGCACGCCGCGCCCCTCCAGCACGTCGCGCGGCAGCTCCGGGTAGGAGAGCACCATGCGGCCGAGCCCGACCACGTCGGTCCAGCCCGCGCCAACAAGCGCCTGGGCGACGTTGGGGACGAACTCCTGCAGGTAGGTGACGCCGGAGGACATCAGCAGGAGGTCCGGGAAGGCGCGCTTGAGGTCGCGAACGATCTCGATCTGGCGCATGACGCCGATCAGCGGGTCCTCGGGCGGGTGATAGCCGTCGGACGGCGGGTAGGAAGCGGGCCGAGTGACGTGCGGGTTGTAGTACGGGCTGCCGGCGGTGATGTTGACCAGGCGGATCCCGAGCCCTTCAAGGATGCCGAGCAGCGCCTTGGGCTCGGACAGGTCGTAGTCCGTCGGGCTGGTCCAGGTCGACGCCGAACGCATAGGGGTAGGGGCCGTCCCAGCGGTCCGGGACGCCGGGGCCGAGCGCGCCCGGCGTCGAGCGCGCCGGGTCGGGGCGGAACGAGATCAGGTCGACGGCGCTGAGCCGCACGCCGATCTTGAGCCCCGGCGCCTCGGCGCGGATCCCGGTGACGATCTCGCGCAGCATGCGGGTCCGGTTCTCGAGCGACCCCCCGTACCGACCCGGCCGCGTATGCGCCCCGAGCAGCTCGTGCAGCAGATAACCATGGCAGTGCTTGATATCGACGAAGTCGAACCCGGCCGACTGCGCCTGCTTGGCGCAGCGCACGTAGTCGTCGACCAGCCGGTCGAGCCACTCATCGGAGACCGGCTCCTTTCCGTCGGGGACGCCGAACTTGCGGTCGAGCAGCGGGTGGCGGAACGCGATCACGGACTTCGAACCGCGTGTTGTCGTTCGGCTTGCAGAAGCGGCCGGAATGGGTGAGCTGCAGGCCGATGACCAGGCCGCGGTCGTCGCCCACGGCGGCCCGGTGCGCAGCGACCAGCGTCTCCCGCAGCCCGGCGATCGCGGGCAGCGTGGCGTCCGTCAGCGTGAGCTGGCGCGGGTTGGCGCGGCCCTCGAGGCGGACGGCGACCGCCTCGCCGCCCCAGATCAGCTTGCCGCCGCTCTCGCCGAAGCGGTGCCAGCGGCGGACCGTGTTCTCGCTCGGGTTGCCGTCGGTCTCGCCGTCCCAGCCCTCCATCGGGTTGATCCCGAGCCGGTTGCCGATCAGCAATCCATCGCATTCGATCGGTCGGGCGAGCGGGGAATCCGGGCCGCTGGCGACGATGTCGTCGCACGGCATGTCGAGGCCGAGCGTCTCGAGATGGGCGCGCAGCCGGGCGACGGAGCCGAGCGACTGCACCTTGGGGAACTCGCCGAACTTCATGGACGTCCTCGGCCGGGTCGTTTTCGCCAGGGTCCTCCGAGCGGGCGGGGGCGTCAATTGGGCCGCGCGCCCCACCTGATGCGTTGACCCTGCTCTGGTCGTGACGCACCCTCCCGCAAAACGGGAGGGATGAATGCGGATTTCGAGACGGGCCGTGCTGGCGGCCGGCGGTGCGGCGGTGCTCGGCGCCGGGCGCGCCCGGGCGCGAGAACGATGTGCAGGCAATCTACGAGGCGGCGAAGAAGGAAGGCCAGCTCACCTGGTATTCCGGCTTCCTCGACCAGGCAGATCTGCGTGCGCATCGGCAACGCGTTCTCGCAGAAATGGCCGGGAATCGGCGTCAACGCCACCAAGACCACGTCCCAGGTCGCGTTCCAGCGCGTGCTGCAGGACCTGAAGGGCGGCCAGGTCCAATCGGACGTGTTCAGCTCCACGGACGTCAGCCACATGGCCTACCTGCAGGCAAAGGGCCTGCTGATCCACTACGAGCCGGACAACGCGAAGGGCTTGGTGCCCTCGCGTTGCGGGACCTTCGACCCCAAGGGCGACTACTAGGTCGGCTGGGTCGGCGTCGGCGCGATCGGCTACAATACGCAGCAAGGTCTCGGCGGCGGACGCGCCGAAGGACTGGTCCGACCTGACCGACCCGAAGTGGAAGGACAAGGTCACGCTTCGGCAGCCCGATCTACAGCGGCATGGTCGGCAACTGGACCGTGGCGATGACCCAGCTCTACGGCTGGGACTACTTCAAGAAGCTGAACGACCTCAACCCGCTGATCGGCCGCTCGATCGACGACGCGATCACGGTGCTGAACTCGGGCGAGCGCGTGGTCGGGCTGGTCAGCGTCGCCGACGCGCGCTGCGCAACGCGGCCAAGGGCAACCCGATCGCGGTGATCTATCCCGACCTCCGGGACGCTGGCGGTGCCCTCGCCGTCGGCGATCATCAAGGGCTGCCGGAGCCCGAACGCGGCCAAGCTGTTCATGGAGTTCACCATGCGGGCCGGAATACTCGAAGATCCTGGCCGAGCGAGTTCGAGCAGCCGCTCCGGCCGGACGTGCCGCCGCCGAAGGGCGCCAAGTCGCTGGCCGACATGAAGCTGCTCTCGCCGAGCCTGCCGGACATCGAGAAGATGCTGCCGGCAGAACAAGGACCGAAGTGGAAGGAGACGTTCAGTTGAGCGGGCCGTGAGCGGGCAGCGGGCTGAGCCGGTGAGTTCCGCCCGGCCCGGCCCCGCGGCGCGGCCGTGCGCCGCCGCGCCGCGCCGGCGGATACGGGTCGAGCCGGCGGCGCTGGTCTGGCTGCTCGCGGTCGCGGCGCTCGCTGTTCCTGATCGTGGGCCCGGCGGTCAAGCTGGTGATCTCGAGCCTGCAGGACGGCGACACCGGCGCCTGGACGCTCGGGCAACTACGTCACCGCCTACGCCTCGACGCTGCGGCTGCACGCGCTCGGCGTCTCCTTGCTCTACGCCGCGAGCGTGACGGCGGTGGCGATCGTGTTCGCGGTGCCGATCGCCTGGGGCGTGGCGCGGACGGACATGCCGGGCAAGGCGCTGCTGCGCGGCCTGATCCTGGGGGCGTTCATCACGCCGTCCTACCTCGGGGCGATCGGCTGGATCCTGCTGGCCGGGCCGAACGCGGGCTGGATCAACAAGACTTGGGAGGCGGTGACCGGCGCTGCCGGGGTTCGCGAACGTCTACAGCTTCGCCGGGCTGGTCTGGGTGACGGCGCTGTATGGGTTCCCCTACATCTTCGTCTTCACCACCGACGCGCTGGAGCGGGTCTCGTCCGAGATGGAGGAGGCGGCCAACATCCTGGGCGCGGGCGGGCTGCGGACGACCTTCCGCGTGACCTTGCCGCTGGTGACGCCGGCGATCCTGGGCGGGGCGATCGTGGTGTTCCTGGACACGGTGGCGCTGTTCGGCACCCCGGCGATCCTGGCCCTGCCGGCGCGCATCCACGTGCTGACGCTTGGAGCTGTGGGGCTTCTTCCAGTTCCCGGTGCAGGCGGAGGTGGCGGCCGCCTATGCGATCCCGCTGGTGCTGATCACCGTCGGCCTGTTCACGCTGCAGCGGACGGTGCTGGGGCGCCGCAGCTACGTGGCGCTGACCGGCAAGGGCGGCAGCCGCGAGCTGCAGCGTCTCGGCGCCATGGCGCTGGGCGGTCGCGGGCTACGGCGTTCTTCATCGTCGCGATGGCCGTGGTGCTGCCCTATATGGCGCTGGCGCAGGCGGCGTTCAGCCGGGCCTGGGGGCTGGGCTTCCATTGGTCGAACCTGACGCTCGCCAACTTCCGCCTGCTGCTGATCGAGGACGCGGGCGCGCGGGAGACGATCATCCACAGCTTCACCTATTCGGCCGGCGACCGCGTGCCTCGCCGTCGCCCTGGCGCTGGTGGTGGCCTACGTGGTGCAGCGTCGGCTGGCCGGGCGGGCCGGCGGCGTGCTGGGCATGCTCTGCATGCTGCCGCTGGTGGTCCCGGGGATCGTGCTGGCGATCGGGTTCTACGCGGCCTGGGCGCCGCCGCCGGTCGCGCTCTACGGCACGGCGCTGATCCTGGTGCTCGGCTACACCTCGCGCTTCCTGCCGATCGCCTACACGAGCTGCCTCGCCGCCCTCCGCGCGCTCAATCCGGAGATGGAGGAGGCGGTCCGCATCCTCGGCGGCGGACGGCTGCGCGCAGTCTCGCGCGTGGTCGCGCCGCTGCTGAAGACGAGCCTGGTCGGCGCCTGGCTGCTGGTGTTCATCCCGGCGACGCGCGAGCTGAGCACGGCGATCTTCCTGGTGTCGGCCAACACGCGGGTGATCTCGGTGATGATGCTGGACCTCAGCGAGAACGGCAGCTTCGAGCAGCTGGCGGCGCTCGGCTTCTTCCTGCTCGGGGTGACGATCGTGATCGTGCTGCTCGGCTACAGGCTGGTCGGGCGGGACTTCATGCTGCGCCGAGGGTAGCGCGGATGTCCGGTGCGAGCCCGGCCATGGCAGCGTCGCGGGCGGGGGCGGCGGCGCGCGCGGAAGGCTGCGAGGTCCAACTGCTCGGGGCTGAGGACCTCGGCCCCGTCCGCGGCCAAGATGGCCAGGCAACGCGCGTCCTCCTCGGCGGCGTAGCGCGCGCTGGGAGCCGGTAGCGGCGGCGACCGCTTCGGACAGGGCGGAGCGGTCCTCGTGCGGGAGGCGGCTCGAGCCAGGCGCGGTTGGCGAGCAGCAGGGCGACGCCGAACACGTGGCCGGTCAGGCTATGGAACCGATGCGTCCGGTGCAGGCCGAAATTGACCGTGTTGGTCAGCGGGTTCTCCTGCGCATCGACCCGGTGCTCGGCGACGGCGGCCGGGAGGTCGCGGACGTCGATCATCACCGGGTCGAAGCCGAAGCTCCGGAACACGTCCTGATGCAGACGGTTGTCGAGCGTGCGGATGCTGAGGCCCTGGCAGTCCTCCGGGCGAGCGAGCGGGCGGAGGCGGTTGGACAGATGGCGAAAACCGTTGTCCCAGAAGGCGAGCACGGCGAAGCCCGTGCGCTCGGCGACGCTCGCCGCGAGCAGCGCGCCGAGCTGCCCGTCGACGGCTTCGTAGGCGGCCGGGCGGCTCTCGAAAGCGAAGGGAAGGTCGAGCGCGAGCAGGGCGGGCACGCGCTCGGCGAGATAGCTGGACGCGAAGTAGCACAGGTCGAGAGCGCCGGCTTCGGTGCGCTCGAGCAGCGAGGTGGCCTTGCTCCCGTCCTGCGTCACGTTCTCCAGAAACTCGAGCGGGAGGATGTCGGCGAGGGCGCGCATGCCCCGCGTATGGACCGAGGCCGGACCCTGATAGCCGCCGGCGCGGATCATTCGCCGGCGAGCCCGTCATAGGCGGGGTAGAGCGTCGTGAAGTCGTCGGCCGCGCGGCCTTCGTCGAGGGCGTGGCGCAGCAGCCTTGTCGTGAGCGAGGTGTACGGGGCGGGCTGGCCCAGAGCCTCGGCGAGCGTTTCGGCCATGCCGAGGTCCTTGGCGAGGTTGGCGACAGTCGACCGGCCATCGAACCGGCCGGAGAGGATGTGGTCGGGGAAGCGGCGCTCGCTGATGAAGCTGCGCGCGTTCCCGGCGTTGATCACCTCCAGCACCGCGGCGAGCTCGAGCCCGGCGCGCTCGGCGGTGCGGCAAGCCTCGGCGAGGGCGAGGAAGTTGGTGTGGCAGACCATGTTGTGCAGGAGCTTCACCGTATGGCCGGCGCCGCTGCCGCCGACCCGGATGACCCGGCCAGCGATCGCGTCGAACACGGGTTGCAGACGGGCGATATCCGCCTCCGCGCCGCCCAGCATGAGCGTGAGCCGCCCGGCATCGGCGCCCGCCGGCGCCGCCGGACATGCCGGCGTCGACATAGGCGAGGTCGTGCTCGGCGGCGCGGGCAGCGAGGCGCCTGAGTCTCGACCGGGTCGGAGGTGGTGAGGTCGAGCAGGATCGTGCCGGGGCGGGCCTGGGCGAGCACGCCGTCCTCGAGGCAGAGCGCGACCTCGCGTGAGCTGGGGACCACGAACAGGATCGCGTCGGCGGCCTCCGCCAGCGCGGCCGGTGGCCGGAGCCGGTCGGCCGGGAGCCCGGCGCGATCCCGGGCGGTCGCGGTGCTATCCCAAGCGGCGGCGAGCAGCCCGGCGGCCTCGAGACGGCGGGCAATGCCGCCGCCCATCTGACCCAAGCCCGATGACGCCGGCCTGCATTATACGCTCGCCGGCACCCCGGCTTCCGCCAAGGCGGCGGCCTGGCGCTGGCCCACCGTCTCGCTGTCGAAGCCCTCGATCAGCTCATGGAACATCCGGCTCCAGTTCAGCTCCGCCCTTAGCCGCAGGAACACGCTGCCGAGCCCGAGCGCGGCGCGGTCCATCAGCACGAACTCCCTGGGCGGGCGGACACTGCCCGTCTGGCGCAGTCCCGCATGGACCTTCTCGGCGACGCTGCGGCCGTAGCTGGGGTCCCCATGCTCCTGGATCCGCCGCACCCGGTCCTGCAGCAGCGGCTCGTAGACGAACTCCGCCCACTGGTTCAGGATCGCGAGTTGCTCCTTGCTGAGATTGAGGAACCCCCAGCTCTCATAGGCGTGCCGGGCCTTCTCGATGTCGCCATCGCGGATCGCCTCATAGAGATCGATCACGCCGCGGACAAACCGAGGCTGGAACACACGGATCGCGCCGAGGTCGAACAGGTTCAGCCCGTCATCGGCGCGGACCTGGTAGTTGCCGAGGTGCGGGTCGCCGTGGATGACGCCGAAGCGGTAGAGCGGCACGTACCAGGCTGCGAACAGGGCGCGGGCGATCTGGTTGCGCACCTCGAGCGGCGGGTCCTGATCGATCCGCTGCTGGATCGGCACGCCCTCGAGCCAGGTCATGGTCAGCAGCCGCTTGGTGGTCAGCTCCGGGATCGGCTCGGGAACGCTGACGTTGGACTGGTTGCGCAGCATGAAGCGGTAGAGGCGAAGCTGGGCGGCCTCGCGCTCGTAATCGAGCTCCTCGCGCAGGCGCTCGGCAATCTCGGCGTAGATCTCGTCCCCCTCGATCACGCGATCGATGCGGCGATAGACGCTCATGGCCAGCTTGAGCTGCCGGAGGTCGGCCTCCACCGTGCTCGGCATGTCCGGATATTGCAGCTTGCACGCGACCTCGCGTCCGTCCGGCAGGGTGGCGCGATGGACCTGGCCGAGGCTGGCGGCGGCGGCGGCCTCCTGGCCGAAGCTCTTGAACTTCGACTGCCAATCGGGGCCGAGCTCGCCCTGCATGCGGCGGCGCACAAAGGACCAGCCCATCGGCGGCGCGTTGGCCTGCAGCTGCGAGAGTTCCTGCGAATACTCGTCCGGCAGCACGTCCGGCACGGTGGAGAGGATCTGCGCCACCTTCATCAGCGGGCCCTTGAGCCCGCCGAGGATGCTCTTGAGGTCCTCGGCATGGGCCGCCTTGTCGGTCTTGAGGCCGAACACCTTCGCCCCGGCGACCCGGGCGGCGATGCCGCCGACGGCGCCGGAGGTGCGGGCGTAACGGCGCAGCTCGCCCAGCAGCGTGCTGCCGTCCTCGCGGTCAGGCATTCTCAGGCGCGCTCCAGCTCGTCGATGAAGCCGGAGAGCACGTCGAGCCCGCGCCGCCAGAATTGCGGGTCGGAGGCGTCCAGCCCGAACGGGGCGAGCAGCTCCTGGTGCCGCTTGGTGCCGCCGGCCCGGAGCATCTCCAGGTATTTGCGCTCGAAGCCCGGGTGGCCGCCCTGGAACACGTTGTACAGCGCGTTCACCAGGCAGTCCCCGAATGCATACGCGTAGACATAGAAGGGCGAGTGGATGAAGTGCGGCACGTACAGACCAGTAGACGCGGTACTCCGGCGTGAAGTGGAACGCCGGGCCCAGGCTCTCCGTCTGCACGTCCATCCAGATCTCGCCGATCCGCTCCGGCAGCAACTCGCCGGCCCGGCGCTCGTCGTGGAGCCGGGCCTCGAACTGGTAGAACGCGATCTGGCGGACCACCGTGTTCAGCATGTCCTCGACCTTGGCCGCGAGCATGACCCGGCGCCGCGCCGGGTCGGTCTCGGCGTCGAGCAGGGCGCGGAAGGTCATCATCTCGCCGAACACGCTCGCGGTCTCGGCGAGGGTCAGCGGCGTGCCGGCCATGAGGTAGCCCTGGCCGCCCGCCAGCACCTGATGCACGCCATGGCCCAGCTCGTGCGCCAGCGTCATCACGTCGCGCGTCTTGCCGTGATAGTTGACCAGCAAATAGGGGTGCGCGGATGGCACGGTCGGGTGCGCGAACGCGCCGCCCGCCTTGCCCGGCCGCAGCTTCGCGTCGATCCAGGGCTTGTCGAAGAACTCGCGGCCGATGCGGGCGAGCTCCGGCGAGAAGCTGCCGTAGGCGGACAGCACGCGGTCGCGCGCCTCGGCCCACGGGATCTCGCTATCGCCATCCTCCGGGAGCGGGGCGTTGCGGTCCCAGTGCTCCAGCTTCTCCAGGCCGAGCCACTTGGCCTTCAGCAGATAATAGCGATGCGACAGACGGCCGTAATCGGCTGTCACGGCGGCGACCAGCGCGTCGACCACCTCGTCCTCGACCATGTTGGCCCGATTGCGGGCGCTGGTCGGCCTCGGATAACGGCGCCAAGTGTCGGAGATCTCCTTGTCCTTGGCGAGCGTGTTGGTCACCAGCGAGAACAGGCGGATATTGCGGCCGAACACGTCGCCGATCGCGCCGGCGGCGTCGGCGCGGATGGAGCGGTCGCGGTCCGACAGCTTGTTCAGCGCGGCGGAGACGGTCAGCTCCTCACCCCGGACCGGGACGCGCAGCCCGGCCACCGTCTCATCGAACAGCCGGCTCCATGCGCTGCGGCCGGTCACTTCCTTCTCGTGCAGGAGCTTCTCGGCCTCGTCGGAGAGCTGGTGCGGGCGGAACACGCGCAGGTCGCGCAGCCACGGCCGCCAGCGAGCGAGCGCCGGGTCGGCGAGTTTGGCCTCGAGCAAATCGTCCTCGAGCCGGTTGAGTTCGAGCGCGAAGAACAGAAGGTCCGACGAGATGGCTGTCAGGCGCTCGTTGGCGGACTGGTAGAACTGGCCGAGCAGCGGGTCGGTGCTGTCGCCGCTGAACAGGAGCTGGGCGTAGCTCATCAGCCGGCCCTGGATCTCCTCGATCCGCTGATATTCCGCGATCGCGGCCGCGAGCTCGGCGCCCGGGAGGTCGGCGAGCTTGCCGGCGTAGGCGGCCTTGAACTCGGTGGCTGCCCGCGCCGCCTCGGCGAAGTCGCGCTCGACCTCGGGGCTGCGCATGCCGGGGTAGAGATCCGAAAGGTCCCATTCTGGGATTGTGTCGGCGGCGGCAACAGCGGTCTGGGCCTGGCCGTCGGGGGAACGGAGCATCTGGTGGAGGTCCTGTCGTGCTGATAGTGCGAGGCTAAAGTGGGGCGTTGGACCCCGGGGGCAAGCGCTGTCGGGCGCGTGGGTGGGACCATGGGAAACGTCGAGCACTATCCGGATTGGCCGAACCTGCCGACCATGATGTTCGCGCGGGCGCGGGACTGGCCGGACCGGCCGATGTTGCGCTTCCATCGCGACGGCGCGTGGCACGGGATGACCTGGGGCGAGTTCGCTCGCCGGGCGGCGTCGGTGGCGCGGGGGCTGCGGCGTCTCGGCGTGTCGGCCGGGGACCGCGTGCTGCTGGTCAGCGAGAGCCGGCCGGAAGTGCCGATCATCGAGACGGCGCTGATGGCCATCCGTGCGGTCCCGGTCCCGGCCTACCCGGTCAACACGCCGGAGGATCACGCGCACCTGCTGCGCGACAGCGGCGCCCGGGCGGCGATCGTCTCGACGGCGGTGCTGGCCGAGCGAGTGGAGCAGGGCGGGGCGCTGGCGGGCGGGCTCGACCTGCTGCTGTGCATGGAGCCTGGTCGGTTTGAATCCTTCGGAGCCCTGGAACAGGACACGGCGCCGCCGGACGACATCGCCGCCGAGGCGGAGCTGGTGCCGCCGGGCGCGATGGCGTGCCTGATGTATACGAGCGGGACCTCGGGCCGGCCGCGCGGCGTGATGCTGCCGCACCGCGCGATCCTTTCGAACTGCCGAGGAGCGTTCGAGCTCATGCGGCCGCTGCGGCTCAAGGACGAGGTCTATCTCTCCTTCCTGCCGCTGTCGCACAGCTACGAGCACACGGTCGGGCAGTTCTTCCTGCCCAGCGTCGGCACGGAGGTCGTGTACGCGCGGGGCATCGAGCATCTGGCGGCGGATCTGCTCCAGGTGCAGCCGACCATCCTGACCTTGGTGCCCCGGATCCTGGAAGTGGTGCGGGGCCGGATCCTGGCCGGAGTGAAGCGGGAGCGCCCGTCCCGCCAGCGCCTCTTCCAACAGGCGCTGGACATCGGGCTGCGCCGGATCGACCGGCGCCTGACGCTGCTCGACCGCCTCCTCGACCCGGCGCTGGACCGGTTGGTGCGCCGGCGGGTGCGCGCGCGGTTCGGCGGGCGGTTCAAGGCCGCGATCTCGGGCGGGGCACGGCTCGATCCGGAGGTGGGGCGGTTCTACCTGGCGATGGGCATGGTGCTCTTGCAGGGCTACGGGCAGACGGAGGCGGGGCCGGTGATCGCCGCCAACCCGCCGGACCGCACCCGGATCGAGACGGTGGGGGTGACGCTGCCTGGGGTGGACCTGCGGATCGCAGGGGACGGCGAGATCCTGGTCCGCGGTGAGTTGGTCATGGACGGATATTGGAATCAGCCGGAGACGACGGCGGCAGCGATCGTCGACGGCTGGCTCCACACGGGGGACGTGGGCGCGCTGGACGCCGACGGCTATCTCACTATCACGGACCGCAAGAAGGACATCATCGTGCTCTCGGGCGGCGAGAACGTGTCGCCCGCGCGGGTGGAGGGCGCGCTGATGAGCGAGGAAGCGATCGCGCAGGCGGTGGTCTATGGCGACGGCCAGCCCGCGTTGTCGGCCCTGCTGGTCGCGGCCGATTGTGCGGACGACGAGGCGGCGGTGACGGCGGCGGTGGCGCGGGTCAACGCGGGGCTCTCGGTCACGGAGCGGGTGCGGCATCACCGGCTGGTGCCGGCGTTCACGATCGAGAACGGGCTGCTGACGCCGAGCCACAAGATCCGGCGGGCGCTGGTGCTGCGCGCGCACGTGGAGCAGCGATCCGCCGCTTGAACTCTAGATCGACCCGGGCGGATGCGAGGCTGCGGCGGACCCGCTGGGCCAGGTCGTCGAGGGCGAAGGGCTTGAGCAGCACCTCCATGCCAGGCGGCAGAGCCAAATCGTCCAGCGCGGTGCCGGCGTACCGGTGATCAGGAGGACCGGAAGGTCGGGCCGGCGCTGGCGGGCGATTTCGGCGAGCTGGCGGCCGTTCAGGCCAGGCAGGCCGACATCCGTCAGCATTAGGTCGACGGCCACGCCGCTCTCGACCACAGCCAGGCCCGACGGGCCGTCCGCCGCCTCGATCACGCGCAACCCGAGATCGCGCAGCGCGTCGGCGATGAGCTCGCGGACCTTGTCCTCGTCGTCGACCACCAGCACGGTGCCATGCTTGGGTGCTGCCTCCGTCACGCGGGGTTCGGCCGGGGGCGTCGGCGCGGATACCGGCGCCGTGCTGCACCTGGGCAGCAGCATGCGCACCGTGGTGCCCTGGCCAGGCGCACTCTCGAGGCGCACCACGCCGCCCGATTGGCGCACGAAGCCGTAGAGCTGCGAGAGCCCGAGCCCGGTGCCCTGGCCAGTGGGCTTGGTGGTGAAGAACGGCTCGAAGGCGCGGGCGCGGACGTCGTCGGGCATGCCGACGCCGGTGTCGGTGACGGCGATCTCGACGAAGTAGCCGGGCGTGCCACCGTCGGCGTCGCTCAGCTCGTCTGGGCCTAGTTCGCGATCGGCGGTCGCGATCACCAGCGTGCCGCCGCCCGGCATGGCGTCCCGCGCGTTGATGGCCAGGTTGAGCAGGGCGCTTTCGAGCTGGTTGGGGTCGCACAGCGCCGGCCAGCGCGCCTCCTCCAGGCGAAGCTCGAGCGCGACGTCCGGGCCGAGGGTGCGGCGCAGCAGCTCGGCGAGGCCGAGGATCAGCGCGTTCGGATCGGTGGGCCGAGGCTGCAACGACTGCCGGCGGGCGAAGGCGAGCATGCGGTTGGTGAGCGCCGCCGCGCGCTCCACGGACTCGCGGATGGCGCGCAGATAATGGCCCGCGCGCTCCGTGCTGCCGCGGGTCAGGCGGCGCTCCAGCAGGTCGAGCCCGCCGGACATGCCCTGCAGCATGTTGTTGAAGTCGTGCGCGATTCCGCCAGTGAGCTGGCCGATTGCCTCCATCTTCTGCGCCTGGTGCAGCCGCTCCTCGCTGGCGCGCAGCGCCGCCTCCGCCCGGCGCCGTGCGGTTACGTCCACGACGGCGCAGACCGTCCAATGCCGCTCGCCGCTGTCCTCCCGCCGGGCGGTCACCAGTGCGTCCAGCACCGTGCCATCCCCGCGGACAAACTGCCGCTCCCGCTCGAGCAGGCCATTGTTTTCGACCGCCTCCACCGGGCTCGGCGAGGCGGCGGCGCCGTCAACCACTTGGAACTCCGCGACCGGAAGGCCGACCACCTCCTGGCGCGTGTAGCCGAGCATCGACAGCCATAAATCCGACACGGCGGTGAGCCGCCCGGCCTCGTCCAGCACCTGCATCGGCACCGGCGAGCGCTCGAAGCTCGCCCGGTGGCGCGCCTCGCTGGCCGCCAGCGCCTCGTTCATCTGCTGCAACAGCGCGGGCGAGGGCAGGGCGAGCGCCTTGGGCAGCAGCGGCCAGAGCGCCACGGCGGCGACCAGCGACACCGCGGCCGTCAACGCCTTGACCACGCCTTCCAGACCATAAGCCGGCGTCCAGAGCGTCAGCACCGACAGCCAATGGCTGGTGCCGCACAGCAGGATGAACGCGGCGAATAGCCGGAACACGGGCCGGAACACGAGGTCCTGCCGGCGGCGCGCGAACATGCTGAGCGCCACAGGGATGCTGAAATAGGCGCACCCGATCGCAATGTCCGAGACTGCGTGAAGCCAGAGGAGACCCGGCTCCCAGAGGAGGCAGAAGCCGTGCGGAGTAAGCCCGGACGGGTCGAAGAGCCACGCCGTGATTGATCCCAACATCCGGGTCGCTGTCACTGCAACTCAACCGCCGCGCAAATCCTCGGCGCCTCCGCTCTACCGAAGGTAGATTACCAAACCGTTCACGTTTCGTCCATTAAAGCCGGACGCTACAGTGCGGGCGGGGTGAGCGGCTGCTGCTGGACAGGCGGCGGCACGGGCGCGGTCGTCGCGACCTGAAGCCAGTCGCGCAGGGAGCGGCGGACCTGGAACTCGAACTCGACATTCATGTCGTCCATCATCTGCCGGGTCAGGTCGTAAAGCGCGCCCCGGAAGTCGTCGTTCTCATAGCCCTGCAGACGGCGCATCACCCGCGCCTCGGCGAAGCCGGCGCGCTTGCCGTCGGAGGTGAGCACGTCGAGACGGACCGCGAGCGCGCCCTCGAGCCCGCCGGGAATGCGCCGGATGGATGCGTCCTCCACGGTGAACACCGCCCGGCCGAGCGAGCCGCCGGCGACCAGCCGGTCCGCCGCCATCTGCGCCAGCGCCGGGCCGGGCGGCGCGGGATCCTGCGCCTCCAGCGGACCCGGCGGCGGAGGCGGGGCGATCTCGACGCTGGCGACGTTGAGCTGCAGCTTGGTCAGGTAGTCGTAGCGGAGCGGCGGGAACTCCTGCCGCGGCGGCGGCGGACCGGCGCAGGCCGGCGGCCAGCAGCGGCAGCAGCAGGGCGGTGCGGCGGGTGAGGATCATGGCGTTTTGCCGCGCACCTCGGTCCGTTCGAAGCGGAAGTCCAGGTTGCAGAACTCGCAGGTCATGACGATGTCGCCGCCAACCGCTCATGTGGTCGAGGTCGTCGCCGCTGAAGCCCTCCAGGATGCCGGACAGGCGCTGGCGCGAGCACCGGCAGCCATAGGCCAGCGCGCGGTTGCGGTGCGCAGCAACGCCTTCGAGCCCGAACAGCCGGTAGAGGAGCTCCTCTGACGGCAGCTCGTCGTCCAGCAGCTCGGCATCGGTCAAGGTGAGCGCGAGCGCGTTGGCGTTGCGCCAGGCCTCGGCCTGGGCCTGGGCGTCGAGCATCGGATCGATCCCGCCCTGCCCAGCGATACGCTCCAGGATCAGCGCCCCCGCGCGCCAGCCGGCATGCGTTTTGGCGCAGGCCAGGCGGACGCTGCACTGGAGCTGCTCGGAGGTGGCGAAATAGTGCAGCGCCATGTCCGCCAGGCTCTCGCCCTCGATCGCGACGATGCCCTGGTGACGGTCGGTGCTGTCGCCCTGGTCGACGGTGAACGCCAGGTAACCGGTGCCCAGCAAGGCGGCAGCAGAGGGTTCCGGCTCGGCGGCGAGCAGCGTGGCGAGGCGGTCGGGGTTGGCCCGGGCATAGCCGCGCAGCGCGCCGGACTCGGTGCAGTCGGCGAGCAGCATCGGCACCGGGCCATCGCCCTTGGCTTGCATGCTGAACGAGCCGCGAAACTTGAGCGCCGTCGCCAGCGCGGCGGCCAAGGCGAGCGCCTGGCCGGCCAGGGCGGTGACGGCGTGGTGGTTCTCGTGCCGGGTGAGCAGCGCGTCGGCCAGCGCTCCGAGCCGCACCAGGCGGCCGCGGACGGGCCGGCCCGGGAGGTGGAACGGGGTGACGCCGCGCGGCACGACGATGTCGGGGACCTCCGGCCGGGTGCTGTCGAGAAAGGCGGGGGTGGTCGTCATCCGCCCAACATAGGGAGCGGGTCCCGCCGAGTGAACCTGTCGCCAGCGGGAGAGACGTTGTGTGGTGCGTCGAGGAGAAACGGGAATGTTCGGTTTCGGCAGGGTTCGGCGGCCACGCACGGTCGCCTTCGACATCATCGGCACCGTGTTCCCGCTGGAGCCGCTGCGCCGCGCCGTCGTAGCGCTCGGACTGCCGCCCTCGGCGCTGGAGGGGTGGTTCGCGGCCGGGCTGCGCGACGCCTTCGCGATCTCGGCGGCCGGGCGCTTCCAACCGTTCACCGCCGTTCTGGACGGCGCTCTGGATCAGGTGCTGGGCGAGCAGGGACTGCGCGCCTCGGCCGGAGCCCGGCGGGCCGCGATCCGGGAGCTCGAGCGCTTGCAGGCCCGGCCGGATGCAAGAGAGGCGTTCGAGACGGTGCACGACGCCGGCATGAGGCTCGTCGCCCTCAGCAACGGGTCGGCAGCCGGGACCGAGAGCCTGCTGCGGCGGGCCCGGTTGCTCTCGACGGTGGACCACATCGTCTCCGTCGAGGAGGTCGGCGTGTTCAAGCCGCGGCCGGAGGTCTATCGGCACGCGGCCCGGGTCGCGCGGACGCGGCCGGGTCGGATGGCGCTGGTGGCGGTGCATCCTTGGGACATTCTGGGGGCCGACGCGTGCGGCTGGACGACCGCATTCGTCGCGGCCGAACGCCCATTCCCGCGCTCCATGCCGGCGCCGGACCTCGCCGAGCCCACGCTCGCCGGGGCGGCCCGCGCGCTCGCCGCCTTGTAATTCTACTTAGCTCTCGGCGGCCGCCTCCGCCTCGAGGTCCTCGAGCTCCTCGCCGACCGTGTCGACCAGGGCCCAGTCGACGCCGGCGCGGAGCAGGTCACGGCGGAGCGCGGCGTGGCAGGGTTCGAACTCGGCGCCGAGCAGGTCGGACGGCGCGGCGGGAGACTTGCTGCGGGCGAGGCAGGAAGCGAACGCGTCGCGGGCCGCCTCCGTGCCGGGCGGCAGCTTGGCGAAGATCGCGTCCAGCCGCGCGTCGACCCAGCCCGGCGTCGCCGGGATCGGCTCCGTCACGCCCCGCACCTTCACTGAGGGACGCTGAGCGCCCAGGCCAGCACGCCCTTCTGCGCGTGCAGCCGGTTCTCGGCCTCGTCGAACACCACGGATTGCGGCCCGTCGATCACTTCGGCGGTGACCTCCTCGCCGCGATGCGCCGGCAGGCAATGCATGAACAGCGCGTCCGGCGCGGCCCGCGCCATCAGCCCGGCCGTGACCCGGTAGGGCGCGAGCAGGTTGTGCCGGTTCTCGCCGGGATCATCGTTCATGCTGACCCAGGCGTCAGTCACGACGCAGCGCGCCCCGCGCACCGCCTCCTCCGGATCCTCCGTCAGCTCGATCCGCGCACCCTGGGCGCGGGCCCAGTCCAGCACGCGCTGCGGTGGGCGCCGGAGCGCGGGCGCGGCGATGCGCAGCGTGAAGCCAAACCGGACCGCGGCCTCGATCCAACTGCAGGCGACGTTGTTGCCGTCCCCGGTCCAGGCAACGACCTGCCCGGCGATCGACCCGCGATGCTCCTCGAACGTCATCACGTCCGCCATCAGCTGGCAGGGATGGCTCATATTGGTGAGCCCGTTGATGACGGGAACGGTCGCGTTCTCGGCCAGCTCGCGCAGGCGGGCGACGTTGTCCGTGCGCATCATGATGGCATCGACGTAGCGCGACAGGACGCGAGCCGTGTCGGCCACGGTCTCGCCGCGGCCAGTCTGCATCTCCGCCGCGGTCAGCATGACCACCTCGCCCCCGAGCTGGCGCATCGCCAGCTCGAAGCTGACCCGGGTGCGGGTGCTTGGCTTCTCGAAGATCAGCGCCAGCGTCTTGCCCGCGAGCGGGCGGTGCCCGACGCGGTCGGACTTGAAGCGGCGGGCGTCGTCCAGCATGCGGCGCAGCGTGGTCCCGTCAAAGTCGCGCAGGTCGAGGAAGTGCCGCAGTGGCGCGGCACCTCCGTCGTCCAACGGGTGCGCGATGGCGAGCGCGCTGCTCATTTCGCGGCCGCCGGCATCTTGGACGGCTGGCAGCGGCGCACGCCGCGGCGGATCATCTCCGCGGCGGCATCGATGTCGGCGTCCGTGATCACCAGCGGCGGGACGAGGCGGACCACGTTCTCCCCGGCGGCAACCGAAAGCAGGCCCTCCGCGGTCAGCGCGTTCTGCAGCTCCGTGTTCGGCACCTCGGCCTTGAGCCCGAGGATCAGGCCGACGCCGCGCACGCCCGAGACGACATGCGGGAACTCGGCGACGACCTCCTCCAGCACCGTATGCAGCCGCTTTCCCATTCGGACCACCTCGTCCAGGAAGCCCGGCGCCAGCAGCACGTCCAGCACCGCGTTCCCCGCG
Source organism: uncultured Alphaproteobacteria bacterium (assembly GCA_963708585.1). Classification (GTDB taxonomy): domain Bacteria; phylum Pseudomonadota; class Alphaproteobacteria; order Acetobacterales; family Acetobacteraceae; genus JAVVHH01. The sequence continues at coordinate 436,497 of CAVPSW010000006.1, forward strand.
GCGCAGGCGAGCGGGTTGCCGCCGAACGTCGTACCGTGCGTGCCCGGCGAGAGGTGGCGCGCGACATGCTCCTTGGCCAGGATCGCCCCCATCGGGAACCCGCCGGCGATGCCCTTGGCGACCGAGATCACGTCCGGCTCGATATCCGTCCACTGATAAGCGAACAGCTTGCCGGTCCGGCCCATGCCGCACTGCACCTCGTCCAGCCCGAGCAGGAGCCCGAATTCGTCACAGGCGGCGCGCAGACCCTGGAGGAACTCCGGGGTCGCGACCCGGATGCCGCCCTCGCCCTGCACCGGCTCGACCAGGACGCCGGCGGTCTCCGGGCCGATCGCGTCGCGCAGCGCATTCAGGTTGTTGAACGGGACGTGGTCGAACCCGTCGACGGCCGGGCCGAAGCCGGCGAGGTATTTGGCGTTGCCGGTGGCCGAGAGCATGGCCAGCGTTCGCCCGTGGAACGCGCCCTCGAAGCAGATAATGCGGAACCGCTCGGACTTGCCGGCGGCGCTCTGGGCCTTGCGGATCATCTTGACCAGCCCCTCGTTCGCCTCGGCGCCCGAGTTGCAGAAGAACACGCTGTCCGCGAAGCTGTTCTCGACCAGCCGCGCCGCCAGCCGCTCGGCCTGCGGCACGCGATACAGGTTGCTCACATGCATGACGCGCGGCGGCCTGCTCGGCGATCGCCTCGACCAGATGCTTGTTGCCGTGGCCGAGCGACGAGGTGGCGATGCCCGCCCCGAAGTCGAGGAATCGTCGCCCGTCCGCCGTGTACAGCCAGGCGCCTTCGCCCCGCTCGAAAGCGAGGTCGGCGCGGTTGTAGGTCGGCATCAGGGCGGGGATCATCGGACGGTCCTCAACCTCTCCTCTTTCCTCCAGCAGCTCCTGCGCCCGGCGGACCTCCGCCGGACGGCGCTGGAAAAACGGAAAGATGGCGTCTCGCATCCCGAGAAGTCAACGCACGGGTGCGCGGGACAGGCCCGTCAATACTGGAAATTGGGCATCTTGTTGAGCGCGTCGGGGGTGACGCTGGGCAGGGTCAGGCGGTCGCCTTCGGTCTTGAGGTCGTCGAACGGGAACGCGATCAGCTTGCTGCCCAGGCCAAGGAAGCCGCCGGCTGCGACGACCACCAGGCTGACCTTGTCGCCGTCCATCATAACCAGGTCGTCGACCTTGCCGAGCTGCTGGCCGCCTTGGCCGTAGACGTCGGCGCCGATGATCTTGCTCAGGCGCCGGCCGTTCTCGAGCTTGACGGAGGCAACGGCGAGATTGGGGTTGTTGGTGGTCGCGACCACGCCCGGGCAAGCTGCCGCCCCCGGAGGCGTTGGGCGCCGGGGCGGTGCCGGTGGCGGGCTGGCGGGTGGCGGGCTGGCGGGTGGCGGGCTGGCGGGCGGCGGGCTGGCGGGCGCGGCCGGGGCCGCGCTTGTGTCAGGCGCGGGGGCGCCGGTGGTTTGGGCGAGCGCGGGCGCGGCGAGCAGAGCCGCGGCAAGGGCGGTTGGAACAAGGCGCAGGTTTGGCACGGGGGACCTCGCGAAGGGCGAAGGCGGGGTTGTGCAACGTGACGAACCCGGCCGGGTTCCGGGCCGGGGTGGCGGCGGTGCATACTCGGGGGATGGCCGAGTCCTCCCGAGGCGCTCCCGCTCGGCGCGGCGCCGGGCCGATGCCCGACCGGGCCGCGCTGCACGAGGCGGCGCTGCAGCACCTGGCGCGCTACGCGGCGACGGAAGCGGGGCTCCATCGCGTGCTGTGCCGCCGGGTCGAGCGCTGGGCGCGCGCCGCGGGCGCCGGGCCAGGAGGACGCGGCGCCGGCATTCCAGGCCGCGGAGGAGGTGGCGCGGGCGCTTGCCGTCCTCCGGCGCGGTGGACGACGCGGCCTTCGCGGAGGCGCGGGCCCGGCGGCTGCTGCGGTCCGGGCGGTCGGCGCGGGCGATGTCGGCGCACCTGATGGCCAAAGGGGTGGACGTCGGGCTGCTCGAGCGCGTGCGGCCGGGGCCGGAGGAGGAGCTGCTGGCGGCGCTGGCGTTTGCGCGGCGGCGCCGGCTGGGCCCGTTCCGGACCGGGCCGGGCGGGGCGGAGACGGAGCGGCGCGAGCTCGGCGGCCTTGGCGCGCGCCGGGTTTCCCCGCGCGATAGCGGAGCGGGCGCTCGCGATGTCGGCGGACGAGGCCGAGCCGTTGCTGGCGGAGCTGCGGCGGGGCTGATGTCGCGGAACCGGCCCCGCTTCTCGCGCGCAGCGACCCTGCGCGGCGCCCAGGCGAGCCTGCCGCTCCTGGTCGGCTTGGTGCCGTTCGCGCTGGTCGTCGGAATCCTGGCGCAAGGGCAGGGGCTGAGCCTGCTGGAGGCCACGCTGATGAGCGCGCTGTGTTACGCCGGGTCGGCGCAGCTGCTGGCGCTCGGGCATTGGGCGGTGCCGGCGCCGGTGGTGGGCGCGGCGGTGGCGGCGTTCATCGTCAACCTCCGGCTGGCGCTGATGGGACCAGTGATGGCCCTTGGCTCGACCGGATCCGCGGCTGGCGACTATGGGCGAGCCTGTTCGTGATGGCGGACCAGAACTGGGCGCTGTCGGTGGCGGAGATGACGACCGGGCGGTCGGACGCGGGCTTCCTGTTCGGCTCCGGGGTGCTGATGTGGGCGGTCTGGGTGCTGTCCACGGCGGCGGGGCACCTGCTGGGCAGCGCGATGCGGCCGCCGCCGGGTCACCCGATCTTCTTCGCCGCGCTCGCCGTGTTCGTCTCCATCCTGGTGCCGATGTGGCGCGGGCGGCGCGACGCGCTGCCTTGGGTGGTGGCGGCGGTGGTCGCGCTGCTGGTGGCGGGGCGCTGCCGGGGACGTCCTGGCACATCGTCGCCGGCGCGGTGGCCGGCAGCGCGGCGGGCGTGCTCAGGACGGGCGGGCGGGGCCGGCATGAGGCTCGATGGCTCCGTGCTGCTGGCGATCCTGGCGATGTCGGCCGCGACCTATGCGACGCGGGCCGGCGGCTACCTCGTGTTCCGCGCGATCCGGCCGAGCGAGCGTCTGCGGCAGTTCCTGGGCTACGTGCCGGGGACGCTGTTCGTGGCCTATGTCGTGCCGGCGCTGGCGGCGGGGCGGCTGCCGGAATGGGTCGGCGCGCTGGCGACGGTGGCGATCATGCTGCGGACCGGGCAGATGTCGGCCGCGATCCTGGGCGGCACGGCGGCGGCCTGGGCGGTCTGGGCGTGGGTGTGGGCGTAGCGGCCGCCAGCCCTGCAATTCGCTTGCAAGGTCTGGCGCGTCGCGCCATGTGAATACCATAGTGCGGGGCTCTGCTGCCCGCGGGATCGGAGGGGACTGATGGGTAGCTTCAGCATCTGGCATTGGATGATCGTTCTGCTGGTCGTCCTGCTGCTGTTCGGCACCGGCAAGGTCAGCAACGCTGATGGGCGACTTCGCCAAGGGCATCAAGTCATTCAAGAAGAACATGGCCGAGAGACGACGCCTCCATGGAGGCTAGCGCCGCCGAGCGCCCGATCGGGCACGATCTCCGGCCCGGCCGCGACCACGACCGCCGCCAACGCGACGGCGCCGCGCGAGACCACGCGCGCCCTCTGAGCTTGGTCCCTCGGGCTTGACGCGGGCGTGAGGCCTCGGGAGGAATTCCGGCTAGCACCCGGAGTTCTTCCCCATGGCCACGCACCGCGTCGACGCCCGCCCAGATACCATCCGCTGGGGCACGTTCAGCGCCGAATACGCACCTCTGATCATCGTCGAGAGCGGCGACACCGTCGTGCTCGAGTGCGTCTCGGGCGCGCCGGACGTGATGCCGCCGCAGGGATCCGGCCTGCGCGTCCCGGACGCGCTGCAGGCGATCCACGACGCCGAGTCCGCCGCGGCTGGGGCCGCACATCCTGACCGGTCCGGTCGGCGTCCGCGGGGCGGAGCCCGGCGACATGCTCGAGGTCCGGATCGACGCCATCGAGCTCGGCGCCGATTGGGGCTTCTGCGGCCACCGCCCGCTCGCCGGCACCTTGCCGGAGGATTTCCCTGCACCGCTTCCTCAGCCACATCCCGGTCGATCGGGCGGCAGCGCACCTGCACGCTGCCCTGGGGCACGGTGCTGCCGCTCTCGCCGTTCTTCGGCGTGATGGGCGTGGCGCCAAAGCCGGAATATGGCGTGCTGTCGACCAAGGAGCCCCGCGAGCACGGCGGCAACCTCGACAACAAGGAGCTGGGCGCCGGCAGCACGCTGTTCCTGCCGGTCTGGGTGGAGGGGGCGCGGTTCTCAGCCGGCGACGGGCATGGCGTGCAGGGCGACGGCGAGGTCTGCGTCAACGCGCTGGAGATGTGCCTGACCGGGACGTTCACGCTCGTGCTGCACAAGGGCGGCGGCCCCCGCGACCCGGCGCTGCGCTATCCCCGCGGCGAGACGGCCGACCCATTTCATCTCGATGGGGATGCACGAGGACCTGGACGTCGCGATGAAGACCGCGCTCCGCGAGATGATCGCCTTCATCTGCGCGCGGTCCAACCTATCGGCCGACGAGGCCTACCAGCTCTGCTCGCTGGCGGTGGATTTCCACGTGACGCAGACCGTGAATGGCGAGAAGGGCGTGCACGGGATGCTGCGGAAAAGCTTGTTGACCTGAACGAGAAGCTCGCCAAGGGAAAGCCCCGGCGAAAAGCGCCGGGGTTTCGAACACTCGACCCCTGCTTCGGTCATAGCCTTAGCGGCGAGTTAGAGCCAAGAGAGGTCTACGGGAATACCGAGAGGTCGTAGCTGTGTCTCAGGCACTCAGAACCCTAGCACGAAGTCGGCGGCGAAGGTCCAGCGGTCGGCATGCTTGCCGTCCCCGAACGGGCGCGAGCCGTTCAGCGTGCGGTCGTAGCGGACCTCCGGCCGGAACAGCGCCGTGGACAGCATCTCCGGCAGGCCGGGGATCTTGTAGGTCACGCCCACCGTCGCCTCCGAGTAAGTCGTGGGCTTCGAGGCGGTGATCAGGTTGGCGAAGGTCCCGCGCTCGGCGGCGACGAAGTCCAGGTAGTTGGCCGGGGTCGAGACGAAGAAGTTGTTGTTGTCCCGAAACACCTCGGCCCTTCCGTTCAGCGTCAGCGAGTCGTTCAGCGCGTAGCTGGCATAGCCGGCGGCGCCATAGGCCTCGGCGTGGTAGCCGTCCTCGCGGACGTAGTTGACCTCGCCGGTCAGCGTCAGCTTGTCCGTCGTCTTCCAGACCACGGCCACGTCGTTGAAGTAGCGCATCGCCGAATTGGCGAACGGCACCGCCCGCTTGCTGTCCTCCGGGCCCATATGGGTCAGCGCCAGCACCGTCAGCTTGCCGTCCAGGAAGTTGAGGCCGAAGCCCGCGATGCCGCCGGGCCGGTTGTTGTTGTCGCCGGCCCCATAGGCCAGGAAGGTGTTCGTGCCCGTATCGATGCCGAGATACAGGTCGAGCACGTCATTGACATGCGCCGTGCCCAGCACGCCGGTGTGCTTGAACGGCAGGCCGTAGTCGAAGATGTAGGAGTGCGAGTAGAACGGGTTGGCCTTCGGGTCGATCACCTCGACGCCCAGCGGGGTCGGGTAGATGCCCGCCTTCAGCTCGAACCCGCCGGCGAACACGTAGGGCAGGTGCACGCTCACATCCGCCTCGACCACGTCGAGCTGGTTGCGGTCGTGGATCAGCTGGTCGAACACGCCCAGCGTGTGGATGATCCGAGCGTCCGAGCCGTACATGAGCTGAAGCTTGAACCCGAGATCGGGCGAGGTCGCCTTCGGTGTCGACGTCGCGGCTGATCGTGCCGACGAGCTGGTTCAGCACCGGGCGATTCGAGAGGTCGTCGAACAAGCGGCCGAAGTTGCGGTTGTTGTTCGGGTCGAGCGTGTTGACGGTGATGCCGCCCTCGACCTGCAGCCCATATTTGATGCCGCTCACCCACTCCGTGGACAGCGGCGCCGGTGCCGGGCCGGGCGGCGGGGTGGGAGCTGCGGCCGGAGCCGCCGGAAGCGTCGCGGCGCCGGCCTGAGCCGGAGGGTTGCTGACGGCCGGCGGCGAGGCGCTCTGGTTGACGATGCCCTGCGCCTGCGACGGGCCGGCCAGGCCGATCAGCCAGGCGCCGGCGAGAGTGGGGAGAGCGACGGCGACGCGGCCGGCGCGGCGAGAGGAGGCGGTCGAGATCGTTGTCATGCGGCAACCCTGCCGCGCAACAAGGCATGCATCAAGTAAGCAGAGTCCGGAAATTCCGCATCCTGGACCGATGTTGCTCAGGCGGCGCACAGAGAGTAACTCATGTGATTAATCTATGTGCGAGCGAGACGGTCCTGGAGCCTTGTGTCGCCGCAACCTATGTTCGCCCTGCTCTCCATGCGTCTGCCCGTCCTCCCCGCCGTCCTTTCTCCGCGTTCTGCTCGACTGCTGGCCGGCGTGCTTCTGCTGGCCTGCGCCGGCTTCGCCCTGTTCGGCGCTTGGCAGACGGCCCGGTCGGCGCAGGCCGGCGTCGCGCCCTGGAACGACTTCTTCGCCCAATGGTCGTTCTCGCTGTTCTCCCGGCGCGCCGATCCGGCTGCGATCTATAACCCGGACGCGCTGCACCGGTTCCAGCTCGGGCTGGCGCCAAAGCTGAGGCAAAGCTTCCCGTTCCCGTATCCGCCGACCTACCTGATCGCCGTGTGGCCGCTCGCTGCCCTGCCGTTCGGTGCGGCGCAGCTCGCCTGGGACTCGGCCACTCTTGCGCTGTTCCTGTTCGCCGTCGCTTGCCGGCGAGAAAGCCCGCCACGACTCGCGTTTGCCGCGCTCGCGCCGGCCGTGACCGTGTGCCTGATGTACGGCCAGAACGGGCTGCTGCTCGGAGCGCTGCTCGGGGGCGGGATGCGACTCCTGCCGGGGCGGCCGGTGCTGGCGGGGCTGCTGCTCGGATTGGCGGCGATCAAGCCGCAACTGGGGATCCTCGTCCCCTTCGCGCTGATCGCGGCCGGGCAGTGGCGGGCGTGCGCCGCGGCGGCCGGGTCGGCGGTGCTGCTGGCGATGGCGGCGGCCTGGGCATTCGGGCCCGACATCTGGCCCGCCTGGATCCAGGCGGCATCGGGTCACGCCGCGTGGCTCGAAGCCTCCGTCAGCGACTACGCAAGCCGACCGTCATGGCGACGCTCACCCTGCTCGGGGCCGACCCGGCCGCCGCGCAAGCGGTGCAGCTGGCAATAACCGTGCTCGTCACGGCGGTTGTCTGCTTGTGCTTTCGTCGCGGCGTGACGGCGCCGGCGACCACCGCCCTTGCGGCGGGCACGTTCCTCGCCATGCCGTTCGCCTTCGCCTACGACCTGCCGGTCACAGTCGCCGGGCTGATACTGTATGCGCGCGGGCGCGTCGCTTGGCATCCGGCGGAGGCGGGAATCGCAGCACTCGGGCTGATGTTCCCGGCGTTGACGCTGCTGACCACGAGGTTCTTCTACATGAACACGGTCGCGCTGACCTTGCTGTTCGGGCTCTCGGTCACGCGCGCGCTAAAAACGCAAGCGCCCCGACCGCGCGAGCCGGGGCGCCTCGTCGTCGTCTCTGCCGATCAGGCCGAGTAATACATCTCGAACTCGACCGGGTGCGGGGTGTGCTCGAACTTGTACACCTCCGTCCACTTCAGCTCGATGTAGGAACGGATCTGCTCCTCGTTGAACACGTCCCCGGCGAGCAGGAACTCGTGGTCCGCCTCGAGCGCGCCGAGCGCCTCGCGCAGGCTGCCGCAGACCGTCGGGATGTCCTTCAGCTCCTCCGGCGGCAGGTCGTAGAGGTCCTTGTCCATCGGGTCGCCCGGATGGATCTTGTTGCGGATCCCGTCGAGCCCGGCCATCAGCAGCGCGGAGTAGGCGAGATAGGGGTTGCCCGTCGCGTCCGGGAACCGGATCTCGACCCGCTTGGCCTTCGGGCTGGTGGTGTACGGGATGCGGCAGGAGGCCGAGCGGTTGCGCGCCGAATAGGCCAGCAGCACCGGCGCCTCGAAGCCCGGGGATCAGCCGCTTGTAGCTGTTGGTGGTCGGGTTGGTGAACGCGTTGCACGCCTTGGCGTGCTTGATGATGCCGCCGATGAAATAGAGGCAAAGCTCGGACAGGTCGGCATAGCCCGAGCCGGCGAACAGCGGCTTGCCGTCCTTCCAGATGCTCTGGTGGGTGTGCATCCCCGAGCCGTTGTCGCCATAGATCGGCTTGGGCATGAACGTCGCGGTCTTGCCGTAGCTGTGCGCCACGTTGTGCACGCAGTACTTATAGATCTGCATCTGGTCGGCCATGTTGACCAGCGTGCTGAACTTGGTGCCCAGCTCGTGCTGGCTCTGCGCCACCTCGTGGTGGTGCTTCTCGATCACCAGCCCCATCTCGCCCATCGACGACAGCATCTCGGCCCGCAGGTCGCTCTCGCTGTCCACCGGCGGGACCGGGAAATAGCCGCCCTTGACCCCCGGCCGGTGGCCCATGTTGCCCTCGGGGTAGTCGCGCAGGTTGGAGCCCGGCCCCTCGACGCTCAGGATCTCGTATTTGCCGAAGTTCGGCCCGGTGCCGAAGCGGACGTCGTCGAACACGAAGAACTCGGCCTCCGCGCCGACCATCACCGTGTCGCCGATGCCGGTGCTCTTGACGTAGGCCTCGGCCTTCTTGGCGGTGCTGCGCGGGTCGCGCGCGATAGGGCTGGCCGGTGCTCGGCTCGAAGATGTCGCAGAACAGGATCAGGCTCGGCTTGGCCGCGAACGGGTCCATCACCGCCGTGCTCGCGTCCGGCATCAGGATCATGTCGCTCTCGTTGATCGCCTTCCACCCGGCGATCGACGAGCCGTCGAACATGATCCCGTCGCGGAACGCGTCCTCGTTGATCGTCGAGACGTGCTGCGCGGTGTGCTGCCACTTGCCGCGCGGGTCGGTGAAGCGCAGGTCGACATACTCGACCGAGTGCTCCGACATCATCTCGAGGACCTTGGCGACGCCCTCGCTGTTTTCGGTTGCCATACTGTGCACTGTTCCCCTGTCTCGCCGGCCCGTGCTGGGCCGGTCTGGTTGCCCGGGGCGGTCTAGCCCGCCCCTTCGGTTTTGTCTCGCCTGCCGTCCCGGCTCAGATCGCGTCATGGCCGCGCTCCCCGGTGCGGATGCGCACGGCGGTCTCCACCGGGCTGATGAAGATCTTGCCGTCACCGATCCGTCCGGTCCGGGCGGCGTTGGTGATCGCCTCGACCGCGCGCTCGACCATGTCGTCGTCGCAGATGACCTCGATCTTCACCTTGGGCAGGAAGTCGACCACGTATTCGGCGCCGCGATAGAGCTCGGTGTGCCCCTTCTGGCGCCCGAACCCCTTGGCCTCCACCACCGTGATGCCCTGCAGCCCGACCTCGTGCAGCGCCTCCTTCACCTCGTCCAGCTTGAATGGCTTGATGACCGCTTCGATCTTCTTCATGCGTTCTGCGCCGGGTCTGCCGACCCGGTCGTCCTCCCATGACAGCGCTGCCGCCCTCAGGGGAGGACGGTGCGGGAGGTTTGCACGCAGCGTGCCAGCCCGCAATGCAAGGCGCCGCGGCGCGCGCGCGGCCCCGTGTCTGCGGGGCCAATGGGCATCCGGCCGGGCGGGCTGCTCAGACGGCGGGCAAGCATGGCTGCCGCGTTTTTGGGCAGTTGCTGGCCCCAAGCGGGCGTCGCATAGTTCCGCCGCCTCGAACCACGGAGCCGCTGATTGAAGCCCACCAACGCGCTGCTGTCCGGCCTCGGGACCACCGTGTTCACGGTCATGTCGGCGCTCGCGGTCGAGCACGGGGCGATCAACCTCGGCCAGGGCTTCCCGGACACGGACGGGCCGGAGGACGTGATCGCGCGCCGCCGCAGGCGGCGCTGGCCGACGGCCGCAACCAATATCCGCCGATGACCGGCGTCCCCGAGCTGCGCGAGGCGGTAGCAGCCGCGAACCGGCGCTTCTACGGCCTCGAGGTCGACCCGGCGCGCGAGGTGGTCGTCACCTCCGGCGCCACCGAGGCGATCACCGCCTGCTTGATGGCCGTGCTCGACCCCGGCGACGAGGTCGTGCTGTTCGAGCCGCTCTACGACACCTACCTGCCGGTGATCCGGATGCTCGGCGCCGTGCCGCGTCTGGTCCGGCTCGCCCCACCCCGCTGGGAGCTTCCCCGCGCCGAGCTCGCCGCCGCCTTCGGCCCGCGGACCAAGGCGATCCTGCTCAACACGCCGATGAACCCGTGCGGCAAGGTGTTCACCGCGGCCGAGCTGGCCTTCATCGCCGACCTGCTGCAGCGCCACGACGCCTACGCCGTGTGCGACGAGGTCTACGAGCACCTGACCTTCGACGGCTGGCGGCACATCCCGCTGATGACCTTGCCGGGCTTGCGCGAGCGCTGCATGCGGGTCGGCAGCGCCGGCAAGACGTTCAGCCTGACCGGCTGGAAGGTCGGCTACGTGACCGCCCCGGCGGCGCTCGCCTCCGTGGTGGCGAAGGCGCACCAGAACCTGACCTTCACGACGCCCCCCAACCTGCAGCGCGCGGTTGCCGTCGGCCTCGCCAAGGATGACGCCTACTTCGCCGACCTGGCCGGCTCGCTGGCGGCCAAGCGCGACCTGCTCTCGGCCGGCCTGTCGCGTCTGGGCTTCGGCGTGCTCGAGACGCGCGGAAGCTACTTCGTGACCGCCGATTTCAGCCCGCTCGGCTTCGCCGGCGACGACGTCGCGTTCTGCCGCCACATCACGGAGAGCGCCGGGGTGACCGCGATCCCGGTCTCCGCCTTCTACGAGACGGAGAAGCCGCTCCATTACGCGCGCTTCGCGTTCTGCAAGCGCGAGAGCGTGCTGGAGGAGGCCGTGCTCCGGCTGGAGCGCGCGTTCGAGCGAGCGCGGCTGACGCGGGCGTCGTAGAAGCGAGGCTCCGGTCAAATTGGACTGGATCGGCCAGACACTGCGCGCGAGGCGGAGGTAGGCTCGGCGCGACGCGATTGACGCGAGCCGCTTCGCCGCTCTAAACCGCGCCTCTGCTGCGGCGGACGTAGCTCAGTTGGTAGAGCGCCAGGTTGTGGTCCTGGATGTCGCGGGTTCGAGCCCCGTCGTTCGCCCCAGCGCTCCCTCGTGCAGGAGGCGGCGATGCGGATGACGCGGCGTGGTCTTGCGGCAGGCAGCCTGATCCCGGCCGCCGCCCTGATCGGGACGGCCGAGGCACAGACCACAGGCGCAGACACAATCGGGCGAAAGCACGTTCGAACGGGTCTCGCGCACCAAGGTGCTGCGCATCGCCGCACTGCCCGGCGAGCTGCCCTACTTCATGAAGGACCTCTCGACCGGCGAGTGGAAAGGATCCGCGATCGACTTCGCGCGCGACATCGCCAAGGTGTTCGACGCCAAGCTCGACTATGTCGAGAGCACCTATGGCGGCTCCGTGCTCGACCTGCAGAGCAACAAGATCGACCTCGCCTTCGCGCTCAACCCGACGCCGCAGCGCGCGCTGGTGATCGCGTTCACCAAGCCGTTCTTCATCCACCCGTTCGGCTGCCTGGCCAAGAAGGGCTTCGACCCCAAGACCTGGGCCGACCTCAACAAGCCGGAGGTCCGCATCGCCTGCGACCTCGGCTCGCTGCACGAGGTGGCCGCGCGCCGGTTCGCGCCGAAGGCCGACATCACCGCCTACAAATCGCGCGACGACGCGACGCTGGCGTTCCAGTCGGGCCGCGCCGACGCGTTCATCCTGGCCGCGATCCTGGGGCTCAGCACGGTGGCGCGGAACCGCAGCCTCGGTCCGTTCCATCTGCTGCAGAACCCGGTGGTCGCCCTCCCCAGCGCCTTCGGCCTGCGGCGCGAGCCGGACACGCGCTTCCTCGACGTGCTCAACGCCTGGATCGACTACAATCGCGGCATCGGCCAGATCCGCGAGTGGCTGCTGGCCGGCCTGGCGCTGAACGGGGTCCAGCCCGACGACATCCCCCCGGAGGTGCAGTTCTGACGCCTCATTCTCCCTCTCCCACCGGGAGAGGGCCGGGGTGAGGGGCTGACGTGGGCTACCAGTGGGATTTCTCGTTTCTCCACCGCTACACGCGCCTGCTCGTGCTCGGCGTCGAAGTCACGCTCGCCTACACCGCCGGCACCGTCCTGCTCGGCCTCATCATCGGCCTGATCCTCGGCCTGCTGCGCCTGGTGCCGTCCCGGCTGCTCAACGTGCCGGTGATCGCACTCATCGAACTGTTCCGCTGCACCCCGCTGCTGGTGCAGATCGTCTGGTGCTACTACGCGCTGCCGGTGATCCTGAACCTGCAGATCCCGGCGACCGCGGCGGCAACGCTGGTGCTCTCCCTCTACACCGCCGCGTTCTATGCCGAGATCTTCCGCGGCGGCATCGTCTCGATCGAGCAGGGCCAATGGGACGCCGCCCGCGCCCTCGGCCTCCGCCCCCGTCACACCATGCGCTTCGTGGTCCTGCCCCAAGCGATCCGCCGCATGGTGCCGCCGTTCATGAACCAGTCGATCATCCAGCTGAAGAACACCTCGCTGGTCAGCACCATCGCGGTGCCCGACCTGCTCTATCAGGGCACGCTGATCACCGCCGACACCTACCGCCCGCTCGAGACCTACACCGCCATCGCGCTGATCTATTTCGCCATGCTGTTCCCGGCGACCCGGCTGGTGCAGCTCTACGAAGCGCGCGTCGCGGCCCGGCGATGAGCGGCTCCGTCCCCGAGACCTTCCTCTACGCCCTGGTCGCGCTGCTGGTGATCCTCGACCCGGCCGGCACCGCCGCCCTGTTCGCCGGCATGACGCCGAAGGACACGCCGGCGGAGCGCGCGGGGCAGGCGCGGCGGGCGTGCCTGATCGCCTTCGTCGTGCTGGCGCTGTTCGGCCTGCTCGGCGAGGGGCTGCTGCGTGCGCTCGGGATCGGGCTGCCGGCGATGCAGGTGGCCGGCGGAATCCTCCTATTCATCACCGCCGCCGACATGGTCACCGCGCGCAACGCGCTGCGGGCGACGCCGGAGGAGCAGGCGGCGGCGACCCGGACCGACGACGACATCAGCGTGTTCCCGCTGGCGATCCCGCTGCTGGCCGGCCCAGGCGCGATGACCACGATGGTGCTGCTGCGCAGCCGGGCTGCGGGCGACTGGCGGCTGGTGGGGTCGATCGAACTGGCGCTGGCGGCATCGCTTGGGATCACGCTCGTGGCCTTGCTGATGGCGGGCCAGGTTAAGCGGCTGCTGGGCGAGACCGGCAGCCACGTGATCGGCCGCGTGCTCGGCGTGCTCCTGGCCGCGCTGGCTGCCCAGATCGCGATGGACGGCGCACGCGCCCTGCTCCAACCCTGAGCGCCAAACAATCCCGCGAGCGAGCGGCGGGGTAAACCGAGGTGAGTGGCCAGCGGGCGCCGGTTCGGCAAACAGGGCAGGCGGTGCGGCCAATCGATCAGCCCGCGCCGGCGCTAATGTAAGGAGAACTGCGTGCCTCGTTTGATTTGTCGATCTTGTTCCTGTCCGCGGTGGGCGCCTGCGCGCCGGCGGCCAACACCCCGCAGGCCAGCGCGGTCGGGCCGGCGCCCTCGGGCTTCAACACCGAGCCCTGGGCCAGCACCCAGTCCCCCGGCGGGACCTTCAACAGCTCGTCGTCGCGGCTGCCGTTCCAGACCCCGAACAGTCTGCCCACCGGGTCCGTCACCAGCACCAGCAGGCCGTAAGCGCGGCAGACCGTCAGCTTCGCGGCAGCAGCTGCTCGGCGAGCGTTGCCCAGTAGCTGGCGCCGACGGGCAGCATCTCGTCGTTGAAGTCGTAATGCGGGTGGTGGAGCATCGCGTCGTCCGGCGCCCTTGCCGGTGCCGAGCAGGATGTAGGCGCCGGATTTGGCCTGCAGCATGAAGCTGAAATCCTCGCCGGCCATGGTCGGCTCGGGCATCTGCTCGACCCGGCCGGCGCCGGCGACGGTCTCGGCGGCGCGGCGGGCGAGGGCCATCGCGGCCGGGTCGTTGACCGTGGACGGGTAGAGCCGCTGGAACCGTGTGTCGGCCTTGGCGCCGAACGCCTCGGCGATGCTGTGCGACAGCCGCTTGACCCCGTGCTCGAGCACGTCGCCGACCCCGGGGTCGAACCAGCGCGCGGTGCCGAGCATGCGCACCGTCTCCGGGATCACGTTGTGGGCGTGGCCGCCCTGGATGCTGCCGATGGTGACCACGCCGCCGAGCACCGGGTGGATCGTGCGCGACACGATGCTCTGCAGCGCCTGGACGATCGAGGCCGCGACCACGATCGGGTCGGTGCCGAGATGCGGCTGCGCGCCGTGCGTGCCCTTGCCGGTGATCTCGATCTCGATGTTCCCCACCGCGGCCATGATCGGGCCGTCGCGCCACAGGAACGTGCCTGCCGGGATCTGCGGCCAGTTGTGCATGCCGAACACGTGCTGCATCGGGAAGCGCTCGAACAGGCCTTCCTTGACCATCATCTCGCCGCCGCCGAACTGCTCCTCGGCCGGCTGGAAGATCACGTAGACGGTGCCGGCGAAGTTGCGGGTCTCCGCCAGGTAGCGCGCCGCGCCGAGCAGCATGGCGGTGTGCCCGTCATGGCCGCAGGCGTGCATCACGCCCGGGTTGCGGCTGGCGTAAGGGGCGCCGGTCTCCTCCTGGATCGGCAGCGCGTCCATGTCGGCGCGCAGCCCGATCGCCGCGCCGCCATCCGGCCTGCCCGCGGATCACGCCGACGACGCCGGTGCGCGCGATCCCGGTATGCACCTCGTCGACCCCGAACGAGCGCAGCAGGCCCTCGACCTCGCCGGCGGTGCGGCGCTCCTGCAGCGCGAGCTCCGGGTGCTGGTGGAGGTCGCGCCGCCAGGCCGTCATGTCGGCGTGGAAGTCGGCGATGCGGTTGATGATGGGCATAGTCTTGGTCCGAAGGTGAGGGCGAGACCCGGTCGCGAGCGGGATCGGGTCGACCCCCAGCCTAGCTCGCATGGGCGTGATGCTGAAAGCCTTTGTCCTCCAGCAGGCGGCGGACCTCTCCGGCGCGGATCCGCGGCAGCAGCGGAAGCGCCGTGAGCGGAGCGAGCGCGAGCAGCAGCGCGGCCGGAACCGGCACGATCCGCGGCGGCCCCAGCCCGGCCGCCGCCGCGACGGCGCGGACGAAATCGGCATAGGGCAGGGGCTCCGGCCCGGCGATCACCAGCGCCTCCGGCCCCGGCCAGCCCCGGTCGAGCGCGGCGCGGATCGACGCGTGTCACGTCGGATTGGTGGATCGGCTGCACCAGCGCGCGGCCGCCGCCGGGCAGCGGCACGACCGGCAGCCGCCGGAGCAGCGCGGCCAGGCGCTGCACGTTGTCCTCGCCTTCGGCGCCGTAGATCATGGTGGGATGGAGCAGCACGCCGTCGCGGCCGGAGGCGAGCAGCGCGCGCTCGCCCAGCAGCACCCCGTTCGCCGTGAGCGTCCGGCCAGCGCGTGAACTTCCGGGTGCTGCCGAGGAAGACGAACCGCGCATCCGCCGGCGCCGCGGCCAGGATCGCCGGGATGTGGCGCGCATGGGCGCAGGACGCGACCCGCTCCGCGCCGTCCAGCGCCGCCGCAAGCCCGCCGCCCTCGAGATCGGCGATCCGGGGCTCGCCCGGCAGTCCGGTCGCGGCCCAGCGCTCCGGCGCTCCGCACCACCGGGACGAACGGGACGCCGTCGGCGAGCAGCGAGCGGCACAGCGCCGCGCCGGACCGGCCGCTCGCGCCGATGACGTGAACCTTCAAGCCGCGGTGCCGAGCAGGCTGTCGGCGGCGGCGCGTGCGGCTTCGGTCACGGTCTCGCCGGCCAGCATGCGGGCGATCTCCTCGCGGCGGTCCGCCGGGTCGAGCGGGAGGACCTCGGTCGTGGCCCGGCCGCGCGCAGCCATCTTGGCGACGCGCAGGTGCGCGCCGCCGCGGGCCGCCACCTGCGGGCTGTGCGTCACCACCAGCACCTGGACCCGCTCGGCCACCCGCGCGAGCCGCTCGCCGACGGCCGCCGCGGTGGCGCCGCCGACCCCGCTGTCCACCTCGTCGAACACCAGTGTGGGGACCGAGCCGCCCGCCACCAGCACGACTTTGAGCGCCAGCATCAGCCGGGACAGCTCGCCGCCCGAGGCGATGCGGTCGAGCGGGCCCGGCTCCTGGCCGGGGTTGGTCGCGATCAGGAACGCGGCGCGGTCGGTGCCGCTGGCGCCCCAGCGCGCCTCCTCCAGCGGGCGCACCGCCACGACGAAGCGCGCCTTGTCCAGGCGGAGCGGCGGCAGTTCGGCGCTGACGGCGCGCGCCAGACGCTCGGCGGCCGCGGCGCGGGCTTGGCTGAGCGCGGCGGCGGCCTCGGTGTAGGCGAGCCGGGCCGCCGCGGCCGCGGCCTCGAGCGCGGCGAGCTCGGCCGTGCCGGTCTCGAGCGCCGCGAGCCGAACCTGCAGCGCCTCCAGCAGCGCGGGAAGCTCGGCGACCGCGACGCCATGCTTGCGGGCCGCGGCACGCAGCGCGAACAGCCGCTCCTCCGCCTGCTCCAGCAGGCGCGGATCGCCTTCCGCCTCGGTCGCGAGCCGGCTGAGCAGGGTCTCGGCCTCGGCCAGCGCTTCCTCGGCGCGGTCCAGCGCGGCGATCGCGGGGCGGGCGCTCCGGGTCGTCCCCGAGCCGCTGCAGGGCGCGGGAGGCGGCGCGGAGCGAGGCGGCCGGCCCGGGGCTGCGGCGGTCGCGCGGCGCGATCTCGGCCAGCGCGGCGCCGATCGCCTCGGCCCGGCGCTCGTGCTGCTGCAGACGCTGCCGCTCGGCGGCCAGCCGGTCCTCCTCGCCCTCGCTCGGGCGCGAGCTCGCCGAGTTCGGCGGTGGCGTGGCGGAGCCAGTCCTCCTCGCGCTCGGCGTCGGCCAGCGCCGCGCGGGCCCGCTCGAGCGCGCCGTCCGCCTCGCGCCAGCGCCCCCAGGCGGCGGCGGTTTCAGTGCGCAGGCCGGGTGGAACGCCGAACGCGTCCAGCAGGACGGTGTGCACGGCCGGGTCGGCGAGGCCCATCTGGTCGCCCTGGCCCTGCACCTCGACCAGCAGGCTGCCGGCCCGGCGCAGCAGGGCGACGCTGACCGGCTGGTCGTTGACGGTCGCGCGGGAGCGGCCGTCGCGCGAGACGACCCGGCGGACCACGACCTCGTCCTCCTCGAGCGCGATCCCCTGCTCGGCGAGCACGTGCAGCACCGGGTGATCGCGCGGCGGGGCGAAGCAGGCGGTGACGCTGGCCTGCTCGGCGCCGGCGCGGACCAGGCCGGAATCGGCGCGCGCCCCGAGGGCGAGGCCGAGACTGTCGAGCAGGATCGACTTGCCGGCGCCGGTCTCGCCGGTGAGCACCGTCAGCCCGGCGCCGAACAGCAGATCGAGCCGCTCGATCAGCACCACGTCGCGGATCGAGAGCGCGGTCAGCATGGGCCGCGACGGAGCCTCGTTAGAAGATGCTGCCCAGCGTGCGGGAGAAGAAGCCGCCGCTCTCCGCGGTATCCTGGTTCGGCACGGGCTTCGCCATGCCCTGCTCGACGAGGTCGTTGTAGCTGTCCTCGTACCAGCGGCTGCCGGGGTAGTTGTGGCCGAGCACGGCGGCGGTCTTGCGCGCCTGGTCGGTCATGCCGAGCAGCAGGTAGATCTCCGTCAGCCGGTGCAGCGCCTCGGGCACGTGGTTGGTGGTCTGGTAGTCGTCCACCACGCGCTGGAAGCGGCCGATCGCGGCGGCGTAGAGCTTCTGGCTCTCGTACCAGCGGCCGACCTCCATCTCCTTGCCGGCGAGGTGGTCGCGGCACAGGTCGATCTTGAGCCGGGCGTCGCGGGCATAGGCGCTGTCGGGGAAGCGGTTGACCACGTCCTGCAGCGCGTTCATGGCGACCTGCGGTGCCCTTCTGGTCGCGCTGGATGTCGGCGATCTGCTCGTAGTAGCAGAGGGCGCGCAAGTAATAGGCGTAGGCGATGTTCTGATTGCCCGGATGCAGCGAGATGAAGCGGTCGAGCGCGCCGACGGCTTCCGTGTAGTGGTTCTGCAGATACTCGGCGTAGCCGTGCATCAGCTGCGCGTTCACGGCCCAGGACGAGTAGGGATAGTTCTGCTCGATCGCATCGAACTGCTGGACGGCGGTCGCGTAGCGCTGCGAGTTCAGCGCATCGATGCCGCGGTTGTAGAGCTGCTCCGGCGGGATCGTGCTGAGGTCGACCTTCTTCTCGAGCGACGAATTCCTTGCCGTTCCAGGGATTGATCGAGTTGAGCGTCTCGCAGCCGGGCAGGGCGAGGAGCAGCAGGCCGGCGCAGGCGATTCGGAGGGTTGGACGAGGCAGTGCGATCATGGCGGGGCGGCTTATAGCACGCGAGGCGCGCCCTCCTAGAATTCGTTAAGCGGCGTCGCGCATCCAGCCGAAGCCGTCGCCGGGAACGGTCCGCCAGTTGGCCGGGTCGGCGAACAGCGCGCGCAGGATGCGGTTGTTGAGCGCGTGGCCGGAGCGGTGGCCGACGAAGCGGCCGCGCAGCTTGCCGGCGAGCGCGAGGTCGCCGACCGCGTCGAGCAGCTTGTGGCGGACGAACTCGTCCGGCATGCGCAGCCCGCACGGGTTCAGCACCCGGGCGCCATCGACCACGACGGCGTTGTCGAGCGTGCCGCCCTTGGCAAGCCCGGCGGCCCGCAGACCCTCGATCTCGTGGAGCTGCGTGAAGGTGCGGGCCCGCGCGACCTCGCGGAACAGGTCCGGCCGGAGCGTCAGGCTCAGCGCCTGCCGGCCGATCGCGGGGGCGGCGAAATCGATGGCGAGCTGCAGCTCGAGGGCGCCGGCGCGGGCCGGGCCGAAGCTCGGCGAACGCTTCGCCCTCCTCGACGCGGACGGTGCGCAGCACCTCGATCTCCGCCCGCGGCGCGTCCTGCACGCACGATTCCGGCGCAGTCGAGCAGGAACAGCCAGGGCTCGGCGGACCCGTCCAGCACCGGCAGCTCCGGGCCGTCCAGCGCGACCACGACGTTGTCGACGCCGGTGGCGGCCAGCGCGGCCATCAAGTGCTCGACGGTGCCGACGCGTCGCGTCCCGCCGCTCCTTGTGGGCAAGCACGGTGCAGAGCCGCGTGTCGGCCACCCGGTCGAAGCGGGCCGGGATGTCGAGGCCGAGATCGGTGCGGCGGAAGGTGACGCCGGCGTCGGCCGGGGCCGGGAGCAGCGTCACCTGCACCGTGCGGCCGCTGTGCAGGCCGGTGCCGGTGCAGCCGATGGCGGAATTCAGCGTCTGTTGACGAGAAATGGGAGAGGAAACCGCGCCGGGGCTGGCCGCCACTGGTAGGTATCCGTCCATTCAGGTCTCCGGCCGCATTCCGGCCTCAAGGTGTATGTGCGCCGAAAAGCGAAGCGCCCTGCATCCCTCATACAGGAGAGAAGCAGGGCGCCGAAATCAAAGGATGTTTCTGAGTGTTACGCCGTAACGTGCTGAAGTAATGTACGTTTACGATTGCTGACGACGGAGGAAGGCCGGGATTTCGAGCGTCTCGTCGCCGTTGTGCTGCACCGGCGAAGCGGCCGGGGCGGGCTCGGCGGAGAAGCTGGGCTCGGCCCGTTGCGGCTCGGTCGGCTCCGGAGGCGCCGGGCGGCGCATCGACCGGGTCATGATGCCGAACAGGCTCGCTGCGGCAGAGGCGGCCGCGGCCGGGCTTGCCGATCGGGGCGGGCGGAAGCGGCGCCGGCTCGGGTGCCGGCATCGGCACCGGCGCCGGCGCCCTCGGCCATCGGCACCGCGCCGCGGCGCAAGCGGCGGCCGCATCGGCAGCGGCCGGGACGCGAGCCCCTCCGCAGCCGGCCTCGCTCGGCATCGCCCGCGGGACCAGCATCGGCGCGGGGCCGACGGCATCCGCGCCTCCATCACCGGCGCGAGCGAGGCGGCGGCCTGCGACGGGATGAACCCGCCGAGCGCGCTCACCGTCCCGCCGTTCGCGACCGCGACCAGGGTGGGACGCCTCGCCTCGGCGGAGGAGGCGATGTCGATGCCGGTGGCCACGACGGAGACGCGCACCTTGCCGGACAGCGCCTCGTCGACCGCCGAGCCGAAGATGATGTTGGCGTCCTCGGCGACCTCGTCGCGGATGCGGTTCGCGGCCTGATCGACCTCGAACAGCGTCATGTCCTCGCCGCCGGTGATGTTGATCAGCAGGCCGCGCGCGCCGGACATGGAGGTGTCCTCGAGCAGCGGGTTGCTGATCGCGGCCTCGGCGGCGCGGATGGCGCGGTTCTCGCCCTCGGCCTCGCCGGTGCCCATCATCGCCTTCCCCATCTCGGCCATCACGGTGCGGATGTCGGCGAAGTCGAGGTTGACCAGCCCGGGCGCCATCATCAGGTCGGTGACGCCGCGCACGCCCATGTAGAGGACGTTGTCGGCCATCTTGAACGCCTCTTTCCAGCCGGTGCGCTCGTTGGCGAGGCGGAACAGGTTCTGGTTCGGGATCACGATCAGCGTGTCGACGTATTGCTGCAGCTCGGCGATCCCCGCCTCGGCCGCCTTGTTCCGCCGCGCCCCCTCGAAGGTGAACGGCTTGGTCACCACGCCCACCGTCAGCACGCCCCGCTCGCGGGCCATGCGCGCGATCACCGGCGCCGCCCCCGTCCCGGTGCCGCCGCCCATGCCGGCGGTGATGAACACCATGTGGGTGCCCTCGAGATGGCGCATCAGCTCGTCGGCCGCCTCCTCTGCGGCGGCGCGGCCGATCTCCGGCTTGGCGCCGGCGCCGAGCCCCTGCGTCAGATGCGGGCCAAGCTGCACGCGCCGGTCGGCGCGGCTGTGCATCAGCTGCTGCGCGTCCGTGTTCGCCACCACGAAGTCCACGCCCTGCAGATTGAGCGAGATCATGTTGTCGACCGCGTTGGTGCCGCCGCCGCCCACGCCGATCACGGTGATCCGCGGGGTGAAGTCGGTGTGGGTCTGTTTTGGGACCGTCAGGTGCAGGGTCATCGGGTTATCCCTTTCGGGCTCGTGGGCGGAGGAGAGGTGTCGCACATGGATGCGGAGTCGCGTCGAGGGGCTCAGACGCGCTCCTTGAGAAAATTGACGATACGGCGAAGCAACGTCGGCTGGCCCTCCTCCGTCATTTCGATATCAGAGAGGTGCCGGCCCGCCCCGGACGCCCAGGCGAGCAGCCCGGCCGCGGTGGCGAAGGCCGGCCCGGAGGCGGCGTCCGGAAGCCCACGCAGATGCGCGGGCTTGCCGAGCCGGACCTGCCGGTCGAGGATCCGCGCCGCCATCTCCCGCGCCCCGGAGAGCTGGCTGGCGCCCCCGGTCAGCACCACGCGGTTGCCGGCCTCGCGCAGCAGGTTGGCGCCCTCCAGCCGATCGCGCACCATCTCGAACGTCTCTTCCAGCCGCGGGCGGACGATCTTCACCACCTCGCTGCGCGGGAACCCGGTGGTAGCTGTGCTCCTCCTCGCCGACCAAGGTGATCGGCAGCATCTCGCGGTCGTCGTCCGGGCTCGCCTGGGCGTTGCCGTAGAGCGTCTTCAGCCGCTCCGCATGGGCGACGGTGGTCGACAGGATGCGGGCGATGTCATTGGTCACGTGCCCGCCGCCGACCGGGAGCAGCGACGTGTGCAGCAGCTGGTCCTCGCTGAACACGGCGATCCCCGTCGTGCCGCCGCCCATGTCGATCACCGTCGCGCCGAGCTGCCGCTCGTCCTCCACCAGCGTCGCCAGTCCGGACGCCATCGGCGCGCTCACCAGCTCCTCCAGCCGCAGCGTGCAGCGGTCCAGCACGGCGATCAGGTTCTGGATCGCGGTCTGCCCGGCGTCGATCACATGCAGCCGGGCGCTGAGCTGGTTGCAGTGCATGCCGCGCGGGTCGGCAACGCCGCCCGTGTCGTCGACCGCGAAGACGAGCGGGAGGACGTGGATCGGTTCGCGGCCCGGCGCGTCCGACCGGTTGCGGCCCTCGGCAGCGACCCGGCGGATGTCGGCCTCCGTCACCGGGCGGCCGCCCACCGGCCACTGGACCTGGAACAGCTTGCTCTCGGGCTGGCCGCAGGTGAGGTTCACATGGACGCTCCGCGAGGCTGTGGCCCGACTTCTCCTCCGCCTCGGCCACGGTGCGCTGGATGGCGTGGAACGCGGCGTCGAGGTCGATGATGCCCCCGGCGCGCACCCCCTTGGACGCATGCAGGCCGCTGCCGATCACGCGGATGGTGCCGTCAGCCTCGACCCGGCCGATCAGGCAGCAGATCTTGCTGCTGCCGATGTCGAGCACGCCGAACGGCCCGGTGCGCAGCGGGCGCGGCCGCGGCGCGGGCTCGGACGGCGGCGAGGGCGGGCTGCCGGAAATCGACTGCAGCAGGTCCGGCTCTCCGTCCGGCTCGCGGCCGACGCGACGGCGCGGGACGTCGTTCACGTCGGCCTCTTCGCGGGCGGCGGCGGCGGATGCCCGTCGGAGACGGGGCGGACCACCAGCCGGTCGGGCAGGCGCATGTCGAGCACCTGCAGCGGCCGATCCAGCAGCGCCTGCTGCGTCTGCAGCTCCATCAGCTTGGACATCGCCGCCGCCTCGGCGCCTTCCGGCAGCAAGACGTCGGCGCCGTTGTTGAGGTGCAGGTTCCAGCGGCGCTCGCCGACCCGGACCGCGGCGACGACCCGGCTGCGCAGCGCGGGGAGTGCTGCGAGCTGATCGAGCAGCGCGGCGGCGCTCTCCGGCGCGCCGGGGCCGACCACGAGCGGCAGGGTCTTGAACGCGGCCGCGTCCTTCACCGGGTCCTGCTCGACGACGACCTGGCCGGCGCGGTCGATCAGCTGGAACTTGCCGCCGTTCTGCCACACGGCGAACGGCCGGCGCTCCTCGAGCGTGACCACGATCGTGCCGGGCAGTTGGCGCTCGATCGTGGCGTGCTGCACCCAAGTGAGGCTCTCGATCCGCGCCCGCGCCGCGTCGAGCGAGAAGCCGAGCAGCTGGTCGCCGCGCGACACGCCGAGCGCGGCGCGGAGCAGCGGCTCCGGCGTCTTCTCGCGGCCCTCGATGCGGACGTCATGCACCAGCAGCCCAGCGCCGACGCCGAGGCGCTCCTGCAGGGTCGCGACCGTGCTGCCCGGCCGGAAGGCGCGCAGCACGGAGGCGGCGAAGAAGCCGACTGCCACCAGTGCGAGCAGGCCGAAAGCGGGCCAGAGCAGCCGGCGCTTGCGCCGCCAGAGCAGGGACGACACGCGACGGCCGCCTCGTGCGCAGCGGCGGTGGCGGCTTGGCGGGCGTGCGCAGGGCTACGCGCGGCATGCGGCGTTCTCCACCATCCAGGCGCAGAGCTCCGGGAACGCGATGCCGTGATAGGCGGCCTGCTCCGGCAGCAGGCTGGTCGGCGTCAGCCCGGGCTGGGTGTTGACCTCCAGCAGGACTAGGCGCCCGGCGCCGCCCTCCGCGTCATCGAGCCGGAAATCGGCCCGAGTCGCGCCGCGGCAGCCGAGGGCGCGATGCGCGGCCAGCGCCACGTCGCAGTGCCCGGGCGTAGGTGTCGGGGTGGATGTCGGCCGGCACCTGGTGGCGCGAGCCGCCCTCGGCGTATTTGCTCTCGTAGTCGTAAAAGGTGCCGGCCTCGGCGCGGATCTCGGTGACCGCCAGCGCGCGGTCGCCCATGACGCCCACGGTGAGCTCGCGGCCTGGAATATATTCCTCGACCATGGCCGTGGGCCCATAGCGCCAGCCGCGGGCGATCTCCGCGCGGCGGTTGTCGCCGTCGCGCAGGATCTCGACGCCAACGGAGGAGCCTTCGTTGACCGGCTTGACCACGTAGGGCAGCGGCAGCGGGTCCTCGGCCTCGAGCAGCTCGATGGGGATCGCGCCGCCGCGCGCGACCGGCAGCCCGGCGCCGGCGAACACGCTCTTGGCGGCCGCCTTGTCCATGGCCAGCGCGGAGGCGCGGACGCCGGAATGGGTGTAGGGGATGCCGAGCCAGTCGAGCACGCCCTGGATCGTGCCGTCCTCGCCGAAGCGGCCATGCAGCGCGTTGAAGACGACGTCCGGCGCCGGGTCGAGTGCCGCGATCACCGCCCCGAGGTCCTCGCCGACCAGCACCGGGGTGACGTCGAACCCCGCACCGCGCAGCGCGGCAATGACCTGCCGCCCGCTGGACAAGGCTGACTTCTCGCTCGGCGGAGATGCCGCCATAGAGGACTGCGACCCGCTTCACGCGGACAACTCCCTCTCCCTTTGGGAGAGGGCCGGGGTGAGGGCTCCCGGCATCCCCATGCGCTTGATCTCCCACTCCAGCGTCACCCCGCTCGCCTCCCGGACCCGGCGGCGAACCTCTTCGCCAAGGCCCTCGAGGTCGGCCGCAGTGGCGCTCCCGGTGTTGAGCAGGAAATTGCAGTGCTTCTCGCTAACCTGCGCGCCGCCATGCACCAACCCACGGCATCCCGCGGCGTCGATCAGCTCCCAGGCCTTCTGGCCCGGCGGGTTGCGGAACGTGCTGCCCGCCGGTCCGGGCGCGCACGGGCTGCGTGTCCTCGCGGTTCCGGCGGATATCGGCCATGGCGGCCGCGATCACCGCCTTATCGCCGCGCTGGGCGCGGAACCGGGCCCGGACCACCACGGCACCGGGCGGCAGCGAAGCGGTCCGGTAGGCGAAGGCGAGCGCGGAGGACGGCACGCGAAGCTTCTCGCCGGACCGTTCGACGAGCTCGATCCAGTCGAGGCATGACGCGACGTCGCCGCCATACGCGCCGGCGTTCATCGCCACCGCGCCGCCGACCGAGCCGGGGATCCCCGACAGGAACTCGAGCCCGGCCAGCCCGGCCGCGGCCGCGTGCTCAGCGACCACCGCATCGAGGCACGCAGCCCCCGCGACCACGCCGTCCTCCTCGACCACCACGTCGCCGAACCCCCGCGCCAGCCGGATCACCACCCCCGGGATGCCGCCATCCCTGACGATCACGTTGCTGGCCGCGCCGAGCACCTGGACCGGCACATCATGCGGCAGGGCGGCCAGGAACGCGGCCAGGTCAGCCGGGCTCGACGGCCGCAGCAGCGCCTCCGCCTGCCGCCGACGCGGAACCAGGTGAGCGGGCCGAGCGGCGCATCGGCCACGAGCCGACCCGGTGGTCGGCGGCAGCATGTCGAAGAGCGCGCTCACCCGGCCCGTCGCGTGTTCGCCGCCTGCAGCGCGGCGAGTTCGCCGGGCAGGGCGGCGGCCCATTGCGTGATGTTCCCAGCCCCGAGGCAGACCACGAAGTCGCCCGGCCGGGCGATCGAGTTCACCATCTCGGCCAGATGCGCCGGCCCCGGCAGCGGAACCACGCTGCGGTGCCCGCTGGCGCGCAGCCCCTCCACCAGCGCGTCGCGGTCGACGCCCGGGATCGGCGACTCGCCGGCCGGGTAGACATCGGCCACGATCACCGTGCCGGCGTCGTTCATGCAGGTGCAGAACTCGGGAAACAACGAGTGCAGCCGCGTATAGCGGTGCGGCTGCACCACCGCGATCACGTCCCGCGCCCCCGCCTGCCGCGCCGCCTTCAGCACCGCCGCGATCTCCACCGGATGGTGCCCGTAATCGTCGATCACCACGATGCCGCCGCTCTCGCCGGTCTTGGTGAAGCGCCGCTTCACCCCGCGGAACCCGGCGAACGCGCTCTTCAGCGTCTGGTCGTCCACCTCCATCTCGACCGCGATCGCAATCGCCGCCAGCGCGTTCTGCACGTTGTGCTGGCCCAGCATCGGCAGCCGGAACGGCCCCATCCGCCGCGACCGCCCGCGCGCACGATCCGTCACCACGACCTCGAAGGTCGAGCCGAGCTTGTCCATCACCACGCGGTCCGCCCTGATATCGGCCTGCGGCGAGAACCCGTAGGTGATCAGCCTTCGGTCGGAGAGGCGCGGGATCATCGATTGCACCCGCGGGTGATCGATGCACAGCACGCCGAACCCGTAGAACGGCACGTTGGCCACGAACTGGTCGTAGCCGGCGACCATCGCCTCGGCCGTGCCCCAATGGTCCAGATGCTCGGGGTCCATGTTGGTCACGATGGCGATGACCGCGGGCAGGCGCAGGAACGAGCCGTCGCTCTCGTCCGCCTCCACCACCATCCAATCGCCCTCACCGAGCCGCGTGTTGCTGCCATAGGCGTTGATGATGCCGCCGTTGATCACGGTCGGGTCGAGCCCGGCCGCCTCCAGCACGGCGGCGACCAGGCTGGTCGTCGTCGTCTTCCCATGCGTCCCGCCAACCGCGACCGACCATTTCAGCCGCATCAGCTCGGCCAGCATCTCCGCCCGCCGCACCACCGGGATCAGCCGGTTGCGCGCCGCGACCACCTCCGGGTTGTCGCGCTTGACCGCGGTGCTGACGACGACGACCTGCGCGTTGGCCACGTTGCGCTCGTCATGCCCGATCGCGACCGGGATCCCCGCCTCGCGCAGCCGCTTGACGTTGTAGCCGTCGGCGATGTCGCTGCCCTGCACGGCGTAGCCCAGCGTATGCAGCACCTCGGCGATCCCCGACATGCCGATGCCGCCGATGCCGACGAAGTGGATCGTGCCGATCCCGAGCGGAAGCGCCCTCATGCCGTGAACTCCCCAAGGAGTTTTCCGTGAGCGCCGCCTCGACCAGGTCGGCCAACCGGTGCGCCGCGTCCGGCACCCCGTGCTCTGCAATTGCGTGCGCCGATGCCGCGAGCATGTCCGGGCACCCGATCCGCTGCCCCAGCGCCTCGGCCAGCACCTCCGGCCGGCGCTCGAAATCCGCCTGCTCGAGCACGGCGGCGTGGATCGAGGCCGCGTTGTAGAGCTGATGGTTGTCGATCGCGTGCGGGAACGGCACCAGCAGCGCCGGCCGCCCGGCGACGGCGAGCTCCGCGCAGGTGCTGGCGCCCGCCCGAGCAACGACGAAGTGCGCCGCCTCGAGCCGGTCGGCGATATCCGCGAAGAACGGCGACAGCTCCGCCTCGATGCCAAGTCCCCCATACGCCGCACGGACCCGCTCGAGGTCCTCCGCCCGGCATTGCTGGACCAGGCGGACCCGGCTCCGCAGCGAAGCGGGCAGAAGCGCGAGCGCCTTCGGCAGCGCGTCCGCAAACGCCCGGGCCCCCTGGCTGCCGCCTGTGACAAGCAGGCGGACCGGCGCGTCCGGCTCCGGCGGCGTGTAGGGACGGCCGGCGAGCGCCGCGATCTCCGGGCGGACCGGGTTGCCCGTATGCTTGTGCGGCGGCCGCGCCGGCAGCCGCCTTGTATCCGCCATCCCAAGCGCGAGCTGGTCCGCAAACCGCGCGAGCAGCCGGTTCGCCCGCCCAAGCACCGCGTTCTGCTCGTGCAGGATCACGTGCGGCCGCCGCCCCATCAGCCGCGCGCCGAGCACCGGCGGCACCGACGGATAGCCGCCGAAAGCGACGATTGCGGCCGGCGCGATCCGCTCCAGCACGCGCCGCGCCTCCGCCGTCCCGGCCGCCAGCGCCGCCGCCGCCTTGACCCCCCTGCGCAGCCCGCGCCCCGCGATCCCCGCCCCAGGCAGCACGAAGCAATCGCGCCCCTGGAACACCGCCGACCGCTCGCCGCCACTCCGCGCGTCCGTCATCAGCGCGATCCGGTGGCCGCGGCGGATCAGCTCGGCCGCAAGCGCCTCGGCCGGGAAGAAATGCCCGCCAGTGCCCCCGGCCGCGATCACGATCGGACGGACCTGCTCGCCCCTCATCGCGCCATCTCCCACAGGTCCGAGCGCACCCGCTTGCGCGTCAGCGCCAGCAGCATCCCGATCCCCAACGCGATCGCCAGCACCGAGGAGCCGCCATAGGAGACGAACGGCAGGGTCATGCCCTTGGTCGGGATCAGATGCAGCGACGACGCCATGTTGACGAAGCTCTGCAGCCCGAAGCTGGTCAGCAGGCCGCACGCGGCGAGCACGACGAACAGGTCGCCCTCGGCGACCAGCCGGACGAGGCCGCGCAGCACGATGAAGGCGAAGATGCCGAGCACGAACAGGCAGACGATCA
This sequence comes from uncultured Alphaproteobacteria bacterium, assembly GCA_963708585.1. Taxonomy (GTDB): domain Bacteria; phylum Pseudomonadota; class Alphaproteobacteria; order Acetobacterales; family Acetobacteraceae; genus JAVVHH01. The sequence continues at coordinate 464,359 of CAVPSW010000006.1, forward strand.
GCCCGAACTCCTCGCCCATGACGGCGAACACGAAGTCCGCATGGGCGTCCGGCAGCACGTCCTTGACCCGTCCCTCGCCGGGTCCGCGCCCGAGCAGCCCGCCATTACCGAACGCCTCGAGCGCGGTGTACACCTGGTAGTTGTCGCCCGAAGCCGGGTCGAGGAACCGGGTCACGCGGCTACGCACGTGCGGGAAGAACGCGTAGGCCGCCATCGCCGCGGCGCCGATCGCGCCGATCCCGACCCCCACCAGCAGCAGGTTCAGCCCGGCCACGAACAGCTGGACGAAGAACACCGCCCCGATCACCGCCAGCATGCCCATGTCCGGCTGCGACTTCAGCAGCAGCACGATGATCGCGAAGATCGCGCCCGAAGCGAGCATGCCCGGGAAGTGGCCGATCCGCTTGCCCTCGCTCAGCAGCCACGCCGTGACCACGGCGAAGCAGGGCTTGATGAACTCGCTCGGCTGCAGGCTCATGCCCGGCAGGTTGATCCAGCGCCGCGCGCCCTTGACCTCCACCCCGTGCACCAGCGTCCACCCGGTGAGCACGATCGCGACCGCGCAGCCGAGCAGGGCAAGGCGGCGGACCTGGCGCGGCGTGAGCAGCGAGGTCGCGATCACGATCGCGCCCGCCAGCAGCAGGAACACGACCTGCTTGACGATGAAGGCGTCGCGGCCGACGTGGATCCGCTCGGCGACCGCCGGCGAGGCGGCCAGCATCATGATGTAGCCGAACCCGATCAGCGTCCCGACCGCGAACAGGGTCCAGCGGTCCACCGTGTACCACCAGCGGCCGAGGACGGAGTTGTCGGTGCGGGACAAGGCGGCCATCAGGCAGGCTCCCGAACGTCGTTGGCGATAGCGGGCGCGGCGGCCCGGGCAAGCTCGGCGAAGCGCTCGCCGCGCGCCTCGAAGCCGGAGAACTGGTCGAACGAGGCGCAGGCAGGCGACAGCAGCACCACATCGGCGCCAAGAAGCGGCGCGAGATCCCTGGCCGCCGCCATGGCGCGCTCCAGCGTGACGCACAGGTCGTAGCGAACGCCGGCATTCCCGAGCGTCGCCGCCAGCAGCTCGGCATCCCGCCCGATCAGCAGGGCATGCGCGATGCGCGGGAACAGCGTCCGCAGGCTCTCGATCCCGCCCGCCTTGGCCTCGCCGCCCGCGATCCACACGATCCGCCCGTAGCAGGCGAGCGCACGCGCCGCCGCATCGGCGTTGGTCGCCTTGCTGTCGTTGACCCAAGGCACGCCGTCGACGGTCGGCCACGCGCTGCTGCCGATGCGGCAGGCCCGGGAAAGGAGCGCAGCCCGGCCGCGACCGCGTCGCGCGGGAGCCCGAGCGACAGCGCCATCGCCGCGGCAGCCGCCGCGTTCTGTGCGTTGTGCGGCCCGGGCAGGGCGGGCGCTTCTTCCATCGGCAGCAGCGGCCCGGCCGCGTCGCGGAGCACGCCCCGCTCGCACCAGACATCCGCCGGGCGCTCGCCCGGAAACCGTCAGCACGCGGCGTCCCGCGAGCGCCGGAACGAACCCGGCCGTCGCCTCGTCGTCGATCCCGAGCACGGCGGTGTCGGCCGCACCCTGCCGATCGAACACATGGCGCTTGGCGGCGACATAGCCTGCCATGTCGCCATGCCGATCGAGATGGTCGGGGCTGAGATTGAGCAGCGCGGCGGCGTCGAAGCGCAGGGATGCGAGGCGCTCCAGCATGTAGGACGACATCTCCAGCACATAGACGCCGCGGTCGCCGAGATGGGGCAGGGCAAGGGCAGGGGTGCCCAGATTGCCGCCCGCCGCCGAGTCCCAGCCAGCCGAAACCAGCATGTGGTGCAGCAGCGCGGTGGTCGTGCTCTTCCCGTTGGTGCCGGTAATCCCCACGAACCGCGCCGCCGACCCGCGCCGCCGGGTCCGGAGGTAGAGCAGCTCGGCATCCGACAGGATCGGCATGCCAGCCTCCCGCGCGGCAACCGCCGCCGGATGCGGCGCGGGCAGCGTGTGCGCGAATCCCCGGGCTCAGCACCAGCGCGGTGAACCCCGCCAGCCCGGCCGCAAGGTCGAGCGCAGGGAACGGCGCAGCCCGGCGCCGTCCCTCGTCATCGTCCCAAACCGCAACCTCGGCCCCCTCGGAGACGAGCGCCGCCGCGACCGGCAGCCCATTACGGCCCAGCCCGACCACCGCATACCGCTCGCCTCTGAACACGGCCGGGCTCATCGGATCTTCAACGTGGCCAGGCCCACCAGGGCCAGGATCATGGACACGATCCAGAACCGGATCACGATCGTCGGCTCCGACCAGCCCTTCTTCTCGTAGTGGTGGTGGAGCGGCGCCATCAGGAACACCCGCCGACCGGTGCGCTTGTACCAGAACACCTGCACGATCACCGACACGGTCTCGACCACGAACAGCCCGCCCACGACCGCCAGCACGATCTCATGCTTGGTCGCCACCGCAACGGCCCCCAGCGCCCCGCCCAGCGCCAAGCTCCCCGTATCCCCCATGAACACCGCCGCCGGCGGTGCATTGAACCACAGGAACCCCAGCCCGGCCCCGATCAGCCCGGCCAGGAACACGCCCAGCTCGCCCACCCCAGCCACCGGATGGAGCTGCAGGTAATCCGCGAACACGCGGTTGCCGACCAGATACGCGATCAGCGCGAACACACCGGCTGCGATGATCGTCGGCACGATCGCGAGCCCGTCGAGCCCGTCCGTCAGATTCACCGCGTTGCTCGCCCCCAGCATCACGAACATTCCGACCAGCGGGAAGGCGTAGCCGAACGGGATCAGCACGTCCTTGAACACCGGGATGGTGAGCCCGGTCGCGAGCGGGCCGCGCACCAACAGGGACAGCGCGGTGGCGCAGCCAAGCCCCATCACCAGCTGCGCGATCAGCTTGCCGCGCGCCGAGATGCCCTTCGAATTACGGCGCGACAGCTTGAAGTAGTCGTCGACGAACCCGACCCCGCCATAGCCGAGCGTCAGCAGCAGCACCGACCACACGAACCCATTGGTCAGATCCGCCCACAGCAGGGTGGAGATCGTCAGCGAGAGCAGGATCAGCACGCCGCCCATCGTCGGCGTGCCCTTCTTCTCGATCAGGTGCCGCGCCGGCCCGTCCTCGCGGATCGGCTGCCCGCCGCGCTGCACCGAGCGGAGCCAGCGGATGACAACCGGCCCAAGCACGAAGCTGAGGAACAGCGCCGTCAGGCACGCCGCGCCCGAGCGGAACGTCAGATAGCGGAACAGGTTCGCGACGATGAACTGGTCCGCATAGGGGCGGGCAAGGTTGTAAAGCACTAGCCGGGCCCTTCCGCGAGGCGGGCTTCAAGTCCGGCGACGACGGCGCGCATCCGGCTTCCGAGGCTGCCCTTGACCAAGACCGCGTCGCCGGGCCGCACGGCCTCGGCGACGATCGGGGCCAAGCTCTGCGCGTCATCCGCGAGCGCCCCGCGCTGATGTTCCGGCACCGCCTCGAACAAGTGCCGCATCAGCGGGCCGCACGCATAGAGCAGGTCGGCGGCAGAGGGCAACGTCCGGGGCGAGGCCGGCGTGCTCGGCCGGGCCGAACGCGCCGAGCTCCAGCATGTCGCCGAGCACGGCGATCCGCCGCCGCCCCGGCATCGCTCCGCAGGACGCCCAGCGCCGCGCGCACCGAGGCGCCATTCGCATTGTAGCTCTCGTCCAGCAGCAGCACGTCGCCGAGCCGCCGCTGCAGCCCGCGGCCCCGCAGCGGGCGTGAACGCCTGCAGCCCGGCCGCCGCGCGGACCGGGTCCAGCCCGAGCGCCACGCAGGCCGCGAGCGCGGCGGCGGCATTCGACGCCATGTGCTCGCCCGGCGCCGTCAGCGTCAGGCTGACCTCCTGGCCCCGCACGGCAAGGCGGACGGTCCCTTCCGCATCGAGCAGACGGACATCGGCCTCCGCCGCACGTCCGAACGTCAGCACCGGGCCGGGCGCCGCTTGCCGCAGTCGGTGCAGGAACGGGCTATCCGCCGGCAGCACCCCGATCCCCGCCGGGCGCGAACCCGCGCAGGATCGCCGCCTTCTCGTCCGCGATCGCCTCGAGGCTGCCGAGATGGCCGATATGCGCCGCCGCGATCGCCGTCACGATCGCCACATGCGGGCGCCGCGAGCCGCGCCAGCGGCTCGATCTCGCCCGGGTTGTTCATCCCGATCTCGGCCACGCAGAACGCGGCATCCGCCGGCAGCCGCGCCAGCGTGAGCGGCACGCCCCAATGATTGTTGTAGGACGCCTCCGCCGCGTGCACCGCGCCGAACGGCGCCAGCGCGCAGCCGCAGCATCTCCTTGGTCGTGGTCTTCCCGACGCTCCCCGTCACCGCCACGACCCGGCCCTCGAACCGCGCCCGCCCGGCCCGGCCGATCGCCTGCAGCCCGGCCAGCGTGTCCTCGACAACGACCGCCGGCGCGCCGGGCGGCACGCGCATCCGCCCGATGGACCATGACCCCCGCCGCACCCCGCTCGAGCGCCTGCGCCGCATAGGCGTGGCCATCCGTCTCGCCCTGGAGCGCGACGAACAGGTCGCCCGGCCGAAGCGTCCGCGTGTCGATCGACACCCCGCTCGCCGCGAACGGCGTCGTGACCCGGCCGCCGGTCGCGGCCGCAAGCGCCTCGCTCGTCCACAACTCCTTCTCCCCCTGGGAGAGGGTCGGGGTGAGGGCGGCCGATACCCACAGGGGCGAGGGTCCGCACATCGTCACAGCAGCCGCCGCACGGTGCTCGACATCATCGAACGGCAGCACCTCCGTCCCAACCGTCTGCCCCTGCTCATGGCCCTTGCCGGCGACCACCAGCACGTCCCCGGCCTGCAACCCCTCCAACCCGGCCGCGATCGCCGCCGCCCGATCCCCAATCTCGATCGCCCCGGGACACCCCGCCAGCACGGCCGCCCGGATCGCCGCCGGATCCTCGGTCCGAGGATTGTCATCCGTGACGATCGCGCGGTCCGCCAGCCGCGCGACCGCCTCGCCCATCAGCGGCCGCTTGCCGGGATCCCGGTCCCCGCCGGCGCCGAACACGCAATGCAGCCGCCCCGCCGTGTGCGGCCGCAGCGCCCGCAGCAGCCGCTCCAGCGCGTCCGGCGTGTGCGCATAATCGACATACACCGCCGCGCCCCGCAGCTCGGCCGCCAGCTCCATCCGCCCCCGCACGCCCCGCAGCCGCGGCAGCAGGTCCACCGCGTCGTCCGTGCCGGTTACGACCGCCAGCGCCGCGGCCAGCAGCGCGTTCTCCGCCTGGAACCGCCCGGGCAACGGCAGCTCGACCGCGCCGTGCCCCTCGATCTCCAGCGTCTGCCCGCCCGGCCGCGGCACGGCCCGGCGCAGCCGCAAGAAGCTGCCGCGCTCGCCCACCGTCAGCAGCCGCAGCCCCACCACCGCCCGCAGCGCCGCGGTGCTCACCTCGTCCAGCTCCGTGCTGGCCACGGCCGGAGCGGCCGCGGGCAGCAACTCGCGGAACAGCCGGAGCTTCGCCTCGCGATACGCCTCGAACGTCCCGTGATAGTCGAGGTGGTCGCGCGTCAAATTGGTGAACCCGGCCGCCTGCAGTCGCAGCCCGTCCAGCCGGAACTGATGCAGCCCGTGCGAGGACGCCTCGATCGCCGCCACCCGCACGCCCTCCCGCGCCAGCCCCGCCAGCGTCTCCGCCAGCTCGACCGGGTCCGGCGTGGTCAGCCCCCCGCCGCCCGCGCGCCCCGGCCCGATCACGCCCAGCGTCCCCAGGCTCGCCGCCGGCACGCCGGCTTCGGTCTTGATCTGCCGCACGAAGTCGACCGTGCTGGTCTTCCCGTTGGTGCCCGTGACCGCGATCACCACCTCCGGCTGCGCCCCGGCGAACAGCGCCGCCAGCCGCGCCAGCGCCCGCCGCGGCTCGCGATCCAGCAGCAGCGGCACCGCCGGCACGCCCTCCGGCCAGCGTCGTCCCTTCCGGCGCCAGCACCGCCGCCGCCCCGCGCGCGACCGCGTCGGCAATGAACGCCCGCCCGTCGAGCCGCGTACCGGGCAGCGCCGCGTACAGCATCCCCGGCCGGATCGCGCGGCTGTCGGCGGAGAGCCCGGTCAGGCTCTCCGGCAGTCCGGGCGGGGCGGCGATGCCGAGCTCGCGCAGCATCTCAGTGAACCGTGGCCGGGTCGGCATTGCTCGCCTCCCGCTGCCGGGGCGGCAACGGCGGGCGGCGCGGGCGCCTTCGACCACCGGCGCGTCACGCCAGCCGGCCGGGCGCGGCACCTGGCAGCGGCATCGCCAGGCTCGCCTGGATCGCGGCGGCGTTGGCGGTCTCCGGCATCAGCCCGAGCATCGGCGCGATCCGCGCGATGACCCGGCCGGCCGCGGGCGCGCTGACCGCGCCAGCGGTCGAGAACCCGCCCGTGCTGGCGTTGCCCTTCGGCTCGTCCAGCATGAAGTAGACCGCGTAGCGCGGCGCGTTCATCGGAAACACGCTCATGAACGCGCTGATATTGGCGTGCTTCTTGTAGCCGTGGCCCGAGTTCTTCTCCGCCGTCCCGGTCTTGCCGCCCGACGAAGTAGCCCGGCACGTCCGCCGGCTTGCCGTAGCCGTCCGTCACCACCAGCCGCATCAGCTTGCGCATCGTGTCCGACGTCGATTGCTGCATCACCCGCGGCCCGGTCCGCGGCGCCATGTCCGGCTCCGGCGCCAGCAGCGTCGGCCGCAGCACCACCCCGCCATTGGCGATCGCCGCCGTCCCCCGCACCACGTGCAGCGGCGAGACCGCGATGCCATGGCCGAAGCCGACGGTCATCGTCACCGCCTCCTTCCAGGTGCTCGCCGGATGCACGATCGGCAATCCCTGCTCGGGCAACTCGATCCCGATCCGGTTGAACATGCCCATCTGCTGCAGCCACGCCCGCTGCCGGTCCGCCCCCATCTGCTGCGCCATGTGCGCGGCGCCGAGGTTGGACGAGTAGGCGATCACCTCCGGCAGCGAGAGCACCCGGTGCTTGCCCTCGAAGTCGGTGATGGTGAAGCGGCCGATCTTGATGTTGTGCGCCGCGTCGTAGGTGCTCCACAGATGGCCCTGGCCGCTGTCCAGCGTCATGGCCGCGGTCTGCAGCTTGAACGTGCTGCCGGGCTCGTACATGCCGGTGACCGCGCGGTTGAACCGCTCGTCGGCCGTGGCCTCGCCGAACTTGTTGGCGTCGTAGTCGGGCAGGCTGACCATCGCGATCACCTCGCCGGTGCGCACGTCCATCACGATCCCGCAGGCCCCGATCGCGTGGAACTCGTCCATCGCGCTGGACGAGCTCGTCGCGCAACACCGCCTGGACCCGGACGTCGAGCGACAGGCGCAGCGGCTCCGGGTCCTCGCGCAGGCGCTGGTCGAAGAACTTCTCGACCCCGGCCACCCCCTTGGCATCGACGTCCACCCCGCCGAGCACCTGCGCCGCGACCCGCCCGAGCGGGTAGCGCCGCCGCTCGGACGGCTGGAAGTAGATGCCGGGAATGCCGAGATTGTTGACCTGCAGCTCCTCGCGCGGACTGATGCCGCGGGTGAGGTAGACGAACTGCTTGTCGCTCTTCAGCCGGGCCTTGACGACGTCGAGATCCAGCCGCGGCAGCACGGATTTCAGCCGCCGCGCGGCGTCGTCCGTGTCCATCATCTCCTTGGGGTTGGCATACAGCCCCGCCGTCGGCAGCGACACCGCGAGGATCTCGCCGTTGCGGTCGGTGATGGTCGCGCGCGGATGCGGGCCGGCCTCGCGCGGCGGTTCCGGCGTGGCCTGCAGATCGGCGGCGACCACCGCGGTTGTGTCAGGCAGGCGGGGCCCCCGATCGGCGACGCGTCGCGGCTGCATCGGCATGATCACGGTCGCCAGCGTCAGCTTCAGCGCGACGGCGAGGAACAGCACCGCGAACCCGAGCACGGCCAGCAGCAGCCGCACCCGCGTCTTCTCCAGCGCGGCCCGGCGCGCGAGGTCCGGCGCGGTGACCCGGACGGTCTGCATCCGGGGTTCGCCGGGGTCGTCCGGCCGTTCCTCGGCGCGCATGGCTCAGCGGACGGCGTACGGAACGGGCGGAGGCAGCGAGCTGCGCGCGCCCGCCGAGGAGCGAGACGCTGGCCGGCCCGGCATAAGCCTGCGGCGCCGGGGCCGCCGGCGAGGGTAGCTCGGCGCGCGGCGAGGCGTAGCTCGACGGCGGCGCGGGCGCGTAGGCCGGCTCGACATAGGCGCGGGCCGCCGGCGCCGACAGGCCGCGGGCGCGCATGGCGCGGAGCACGGAGGCGCCGATCGTGCCCGGGGCGGTCGCCTCCTCGTCGACCGCCGACCGGCTGGACCGCCGCCGGGCGGGAGAACGCGGGACGCGCGGCCGCGACTTGGACCGGTGCGGGCCGGGCCGGCGGGATGGTGCGGCGGTGGCGGCCGGCCTGGTCTCGGTCGCGACCGCCGGTTCGGCGGCGGCCACCGCAGCCGGCTTGGTCTCGGTCGCGGCGGTGGCGAGCGCCGGGGTGGGCGCGACCGGGTCGGAGCGCCGCGGACGCGACGCGGCGGCGCGCGGCGTGGCGCGCGGCCCGGCGCTGGCCACGGCCGCGGCGCCGCTAGCCGGTGCCGCCTGGCGACATCGGCACCGACTGGTCCTCCATCTCCGTGTCCGTCGGCGGGCGCGGGGCTTGGATGGCGACCGGCGCGGGCAGCTTGCTCGGCAGGTCGGCCAGGGCGACGAACTGGGTCGGCTGCAGCGGCTGCAGCGTCGTGTGGGCCTTCGCAAGGTCCGAGAGCCGGTCCGGCTCGTTCAGCAGCGCCCACTCCGCCCGCAGCATGCCGATCCGCTCGCGGGCCGCCTCCGTCTGCTTGACGGTCTTGCCGATCTCGCGGTCGAGCATCTGGGACTTGTGCTTGGTCTGGTAGAGGTAGAGGCCGGAGCCGCCGGCCATCAGCATGCAGATGAGCGTGATGGGACGGATCATGGCGCGGCATCCGTGGCGGGGAGGGGAAGGCGGGCGAGGGCGCGCAGCCGGGCGCTGCGGGCGCGGGGATTGGCGCCGAGCTCGGAGGCAGCGGGCCGCTCGGCGTTGCGGGTGAGCAGCGCGAATCGGGGCGCGCTGCGCTCGGCCAGGCCGGCCGGGTTGTGGCGGGACGGCGCGGGCGCGCGGCCGGACGCTTCCTGCATGAACCGCTTGACCAGCCGATCCTCCAGCGAATGGAACGACACCACGACCAGGCGTCCGCCCGGCCGCAGCAGCCGCGCCGCGGCGTCCAGCCCGCGCTCCACTTCGCCAAGCTCGTCGTTGACCCGGATGCGCAGCGCCTGGAACGAGCGCGTCGCCGGGTCGATGCCGGACCGGTCGGCCGGCACGACCCGGCGGATGATCTCGGCCAAGCGCTCCGTCGTCGTAATCGGCGCCTCCTCGCGAGCCTGAACGATCGCTCGGGCGATGCGCCGCGACAGGCGCTCCTCACCGAACCGGAACAACGTATCCGCAAGCTCGGATTCGCCCATCGTGTTCACGAGGTCGGCCGCACTCGGCCCGCTCGCCGCCATCCGCATGTCGAGCGGCCCGTCGGCGCGGAAGCTGAAGCCGCGGGCGGGATCGTCGATCTGGAACGACGAGACGCCGAGATCGAGCACCACGCCATCGAGCGCGTCCACGCCGCGGGCCGCCAGCAGCGCGACCATGTCGCCGAAACAGCCCTGGAGCAGCTGCAGCCGGCCCGGGAATCGCGCGGCGAGCCGGGCGCCGCGGGCGATCGCCTCGGGATCGCGGTCGATCGCCCAGACCGTGCAGCGCGCCGCCTCGAGGATCGCCGCGCTGTAGCCGCCGCCGCCGAACGTGCCGTCGAGCAGGATCTCGCCGTCGCGCCGGCGCGAGGTGGCGCAGCACCTCCGGGAGCATGACCGGCACGTGGTTCATGCGCGCGCCGCCGGCAGGGTGACCTGGCGTGCGACGATGCCCTGGCTCGCCTCGGCCATGCGGCGCCCCGCGCCGGCGGGCTCCCAAATCTCGAATGAGCGACCCTTGCCCATGAAGACGGCGGTTTCAGTCAAGCCAGCGTGCTGCACCAAGAACTCGGGCACGCTGATGCGGCCCTCTTTGTCTGCTTCCACCGGCCAGGCCGCCGCGTAAAGGGCTGTTCTCAAGTCATCGTCATCTTGGCTGAATAGGTCGAGGTGCTCGAACCGCGCCGTGAGCGCGTCGAACGTCGCCGCGGGCCAGCCCTCGATGCAGCGATGCCGGTCGGACGGGCGCAGCACCAGCGCCGCGGTGCCGTCGGCCGAGCCGGTGCGCAGGATCGCGCGAAACGGGGCGGGGACGGACATGCGGCCCTTTGCGTCAAATCGCGCCTGGTAGGTGCCCATGAACGGCTTCACCGAGTTTGGGTCATTCCGCCATCGAGGCGCCCGGGGCGCGGGCGCGGACGCAACCCAGGGGTGTGCCCCTGGGATGACTTGGGATAGCATGGGACAGCATGGGACGTCCAGGGAATGTTGGCCCAGAACGCTGATTCCCAGCGGCTCGCTCGCGCGGAAACAACGGCTTAGCGAGGCTCCGATACGGCGCGCGTAACGAGACCCGCTTTCACGATTTGTTCGCAGTCTCACAAAGAAGATGAGGTGCCAGACGGCCTGTAAGCCGGGTTCTGTCCGCACCCGAGCGGGTGCGGGGCGGCCATTCCTCTGCGACGCGCGTCGCCGCGCGCCTGGCGCGACCAACCCGGAGGACGGGGCGGGAACACCCCTGCGTCACGGCCCCGGCTTTCACCGGATGCCGCCGCCGGTCCCCCCTATTCGGTCTTGCTCCCGGTGGGGTTTACCCTGCCGCCCCCGTTGCCGGGGGCGCGGTGCGCTCTTACCGCACCGTTTCACCCTTGCTCCCGTCCAACCGTCCGAAGGCGGTGGGCGAAAGCGGTTTGTTTTCTGTGGCACTGTCCCTGGGGTCGCCCCCGCCGGCCGTTAACCGGCACCGTGTTCCCGTGGAGCCCGGACTTTCCTCCACCTCCGTGTTGGAGGCAGCGGCCGCCCGGCCGTCTGGCACTGCGGGTGATGGGCGCTCTCACCCCGCCGGGTCAAGAGCGTGCAGCAGGTCGCGCGAGCCGCGCGCGCGTCTCCGCGTCGGCAAGGCCGTCGACGCACGACGGCCGCCAGTGCCGCTGGAACGCCACCAGCGTCGTCCGGAGGTCCGGGATGGGGTAGCCGATCCGCCGCAAAGCATCGGGCACCGCCTCTTCTGCCAGCGGCTCCGCGCCGAGCGGCGGCCAGAGCCCGACGCCGTTCGCCGCCAAGCCCGGCCAGTCGAAGAGCTCGCCCGGATCCTGCTTGCGGTCCGGCGCCACGTCGCTATGCCCGACCACGTTGCGGGCCGGGATCGGATGGCGGCCCAGGATCTCGAGGCAGAGGTCGCACACCGCGGCCATCTGCAGCGCCGGGAACGGCCGATACCCCCACTCATGCCCGGGATTGACGATCTCGATCCCGACCGACCGGCCGTTCAGCGCCTCGTGCCCGCGCCAGTGCGAAATCCCGGCGTGGAACGCGCGATGCGCCTCGTCGACCAGCCGCCAAACCGTCCCGTCCTCCTCCACCACGTAGTGCGACGAGACATGCGCGACCGGGTCGCGCAGCCGCTCGATCGCGGCCTCGGCCGATTGCATGCCCGTATAGTGGAGGATCAGCGTGTCGATCGGGGTGCCCGGCGGGCGCTCGTCCCAGTTCGGAAGGGTTCTGGGCGCCTGCTTCAAAGCCCCCGCTCGCGCTTGATCCGGTCCCAGGCCGCGTTGATCCGCGCGACCTTCTCGCTGGCGCGGGCGATGAAATCGGCCGGCACGCCGCGCGAGGCCAGCGTGTCCGGGTGGTTCTCGCGGATGAGGCGCAGCCAGGTGCGGCGGAGCTCCTCGTCCGTGGCGGTGCGGGCGGCGCCCAAGCACGGCATAGGCGTCCTCCCCGCCGTCCGCCCCCCGGCGCGAGGTCCCGCCGCTCGCCATGTCCCAGGCCAGGTTGTCCAGGCCGAACAGGCGATGCACCTCCCGCAGCATGGTCTGCTCGCCGACGGTGAGCGGCTTGTCGGCGCGGGCGATGGCGAACAGCGCGCTCAGCACGTCCTCGAGCAGCCCCCGGTTGTCGGCGAAGCTTTCGCCAAGCTGCTTGGCATAGGGCTCCCAGCCTTCCGCGCTGTCCCGCGCCTGGTCGAACAGCCGGCCGATGTCGCGCACCGAATTCGGGCGGGATGCGGAACTGCCGCTTGAACGCGTCGATCTCCGCGCGGCTGACGGCGCCGTCGGCCTTGGCGAGCTTGGCCGACAGCACCACGACCGCGACCGCGAACAGCTGCTGCTTGCCGCCGAGCAGCGCGGCCAGCCGGGCCGGATTGAGCGGCAACTCGCCGAAACTGATGCGCGACATGTCGCCGCTATCGGCCGCATGGCCGAGCGCAGCGCCCACCATCGCCCCGAACGGCCCGCCCATCGCAAACCCCGCGATGCCGCCGAGCAGCTTGCCCCAATAGCTCATAGGACAGCAGGTTAGTCCCGATTTCCCCTCGGGGAAACGCGTTCGCCGGAGCTCCGTCCGCCTTGTCCCACCGCCGCCCTCGTCTCACCGCTAAGAGCCGTCTGGGAATGCGGACTGGGCGAGTCATCTTGCTGGCCGCGCTCGGCCTGCTGCTGCTGCTGGTCGCCGCGGTCTGGGTGCTGCCCGGGATGCTCGACTGGAACCGCTACCGCGGGAGCATCGCCGCGCTGGTCGCCGCCGGGATCGGCCGGCCCGTGGAAATCGACGGCGACATCACCCTGCACCTCCTGCCGCAGCCGATCCTGACCGCGTCCGGCCTGAAGGTGGACGACGCCGGCGACGGCGTGCGGATGACGGCGCGCGAACTGCGGCTGCGCGTGGCGCTGGAGCCGCTCCTCGGCGGCCGCGTGGACGCGCGCGAGCTGACCCTGCGGGGCGCGGACCTCCATCTGCCATGGCCGCCCCCGGCCGGCGCGCTCGGCCGCCGTCCCCCGGCGTGGCTGACCGCGCTGCAGGCCCGGGTGGAGGACAGCCGGCTCCAGGTGGGCGATTTCGTGCTGAGCGGGGTCGACGCCGCGCTCGGCTCCGACCCGGATACCGGCACGCTGTCGGCCGCCGGCAAGGCGTCCCTGTTCGGGCGTCGCCTGGCGCTTCACCGCGCGGCTCGGACAGCCCGGCCCCGACGGCGCCGCGCCGCTCGACGTCAGCCTCGACGGCCAGGACCGGCTGCGCGACACCGGCGGCACCTTCTCCGGCACGCTCGGGGCGGACGGGGCCTTGTCCGGACGGGTCGCCGGCGCGCGGGCCGAACCTGGCCGAGGTGATGCCCGCGCCGCATGTGCCCTGGCGCGCCGAAGGGCGGCTCTCGGCCGCCTCCGGGCTCGCGGTGGCCGACGAGTTGTCGCTGGAGATCGGCGGCTCCCCAGCGCGGGGCGCCGTGGCGCTGCGGGTGCAGCCGGACCTGCGCCTCGACCTCGCGATCGCGGCCGGCCGGCTCGACCTCGACGCATGGGTCCCGGTCCTGCTCGGCCAAGCCGGCTCCGGCCAGACCCTCCCCTTTCCCACCGGGATCGACCTGTCCGCCGAGGCCGCCACGCTCCTCGGCGGCACGTTGCGGCAGGTGCGGGCGGCGTTCGATCTCGACGCGGACGGCGTCGTGGTGCGCGAGGCGACCGCCATGCTGCCGGGCGAGGCGGGCATCACCCTGCTCGGCCGCCTGCCGGGCCGCACCCGCGGCACCATGTTCGAAGGGTCGGCGGGGCTTGCGGCGCCGGACCTGCGCGGAACCCTGCGCTGGCTGCAGCCGTTCGCGCCGGCGCTGCTCGGCACGCTGCCGCCCGACGCGCTGCGCAGCGGCGACCTCACCGCCAAGGTCGCCGTCGACCCGGCGCAGCTCTCGCTCACCGAGCTGAAGGGCACGCTGGACGGGGCCGCGGTGCAGGGCGGCTTGTCGCTGCGGACCGGGAAGCGGCCCGGGATCAGCGCCGGGCTGTCGTTCGATCGGCTGCTGCTCGACCCGTTTCTGCCCGACCCGGCGAGCCTCGTGAGCGACCCCGCGCGGCGCGTACGCGCGGCTCGGCAAGGCGCTCGCCGGGTCCGGGTTCGACGCGGATCTCAAGCTGCAGATCCGGCGGGCACCGTGGCGCGGGGCGGAGCTCGGGCCGGTGTCGCTCGACGCGCAAAGCGAGGCGGGCCGGCTGACCGTCCGCCGGCTGGAGGCGACAATGGCCGGCGTGCGGGCGACGGTCTCGGGCACCTATGGCGACGGCGGCCGGATTTCCGAGGGGCGGGTCGAGCTGACCACCCAGGACGTCTCGCCGGTCCGGGCCTATTTGCCGGCCGACGCCGTCGCGTTCCCCGGCTTGCTGCGCGGTCCGGCAAACCTGCTGCTGACCCTGTCCGGCCCGCCCGACGCGCTGGCCGCGCGCGCGACGCTCGACCTGGGCGACCTGCGGGTGGATGCGCAGCCAACCCTGAACCTGCCGGGCCGGCGATGGTCGGGGCCGGTCACGATCCATCATCCCGGCGCGCCGCGGCTGCTGGAGCTGCTGGACCGACCGGGCACGGCGCCCTGGCTCGGCGACGGGTCGTTCTCGCTGATCGCCCAAGCCAGCTCGGGCCCTGGCTCGCTGGAGCTGGACGAATTCCAGCTCGTGGCCGGGTCGCTGCGGGCGAGCGGCCAGCTCACCTTCTCGGGGCGTGCGCTGAGCGGGCGCGTGCGGGCAGAGACGCTGCCGCTGCCGCCATCGAGCCGCGCTCGCCGGACCCGCTCCCGTTGGCGGCGCTGCGGGGAGCGCAGGTGAATGTGCGTCTCGAGGCGGGCGAGGTGCTCGTCGGTCAGGTCCCGACCGTGCAGGACCTTTCGGCCGAACTGTCGATGATGGACGGGACGGCCCGGGTCTCGCGGCTGTCGGCCAAACTCGCCGGCGGCACGGTGGAGGGCACGGCGGAACTGCAGGACGGGGACGTGCCGCATCTCTCGATCGACGGGACGGGCGAAGGGCATCGCGCTGGCCGGAAAGCTCCTGGGCGGATCGCCCGACGTGGTGTCGGGCGAGCTGAACGGGCAGCTCAAGCTCACCTGCGAAGGGTATAGCCCGGCCGCGCTCACCGCCACGCTGTCCGGGACCGGGACGTTCGAGATCCTGAACGCGGGCGTGACCGGGTTCGACCTGTCGGCCGCCGGCGCGGCGCTGGCCCAGCCCGGTGGCGCAGGGCTGGCGGATGCAGTTCGGACCGCGCTGAGCGGCGGCACGACCACGTTCGCGCAACTCGACCTGCCGTTCACCGCCCGCGGCGGCGTGGTGTCGCTGGACGCGACGGGAACCGCGGGCGCCGCCTCGGCCGAGCTGTCCGGCACCGTCGACCTGCTCGGCGGGACGCTGGACGCCGGCTTGCACTGCGTCCGCCGAACGGGCTGCCGGAACTGGCCGCGCGGCCTATCGGGCCCCGCGCTGGCGCCCATCTCGGACGCTGGAGCTGGCCGGCCTGGCCCGGTGGCTGGCCGGGCGGCCCTGAGCGCGCCCATCGCCGCCTTCGTCAGGCGGCGAGGGCGGGCGGCTGGTCGAGCACCAGGTCGATCAGCCCGAGCAGGCGAGCGGCGCTGTCGCGCAGGCCGGCGCGATCCGCCTCCTGCGCCAGCGTGATGAGCCGGTCCGCGAGCACGAGCGGGCTGAACATCGTCGGGCTGGACAAACGAGTGGGCGACGCGGGCAGCAGACGGAGCGGTCGGGTCTCACTGGAGTTTCTCCTTGACCAGCGGCCTTCTTTGTTTGACCGCAGGACCGAGAATGCCGCCCGAGTCTTTCGAAACGGTTAAGATCGAGAACACAACGCGAAAACCCGTAGCCGGGATGCAAGCGGCTCCTCCGGCGACCGCTCCGCGTCCAGCCCCGCCACCAGCGCGGAGAGCACAATCCCCCGCGCCGTCGCGATCTCCGCCAGAGCCTCCCAAAACTCCGGCTCCAGCGCGACGCTGGTCCGGTGCCCGCTCAGGCTGAAGCTCCGCTTCTGCAGCCGCACCTATTCGCCGAGCGTGGCGCCGGGTTCGGTCATCTCGCCGGGCACCACCCAGCGATCGAAATCCGCCGGCTTCGACAAACCCGAGCGCCTGCGCCGCATCGCGCAGCGTCATGTTCTCGGCCAGCGCCTTCTTCCCGATCTTGACCGCCTTGTCGTAGCCGATCCGCGGGTTCAGCGCGGTCACCAGCATCAGCGAGTTGGCCAGGTTCTGCGCGATCCGGTCCCGCGCCGGCTCCAGCTTGTCGACCATGTTGTGCGCGAAGCTCTCGGCGACGTCGGCCAACAGCCCGGCCGATTGCAGCACGTTGTGGATGATCAACGGCTTGAACACGTTGAGCTCGAGGAAGCTCTGCGCCGCCCCGAACGTCACCGCCACGTGGTTGCCCATCACCTGGGCGCAAACCATGGTCATGGCCTCGCTCTGCGTCGGGTTGGTCTTGCCCGGCATGATCGAGGAGGACAGCCCGTCGGCCGGAATGGTCAGCTCCGAAAGCCCGGAGCGCGGCCCGGAACCGAGCAGGCGCACATCGTTGCCGAGCTTGTTCAGCGAGACCGCAAGCACGTTCATCACGCCCGACAGCTCCACGAACGCATCGTGCGCGCCCATCCCCTCGAACTTGTTCGGGTTCGGCGTGAACTGCGAGCCCGGTCAGCGCCGACAGCCGCTCGCAGAACACCCGGTCGAAGTCCCGATGCCGGTTGAGCCCGGTCCCCACCGCCGTGCCCCCCTGCGGCAGCGACAGCAGCCGCGGCATCACGCCCTCGAGCCGCTCGATCCCCAGCTCCACCTGCCGCGCCCACGCGCCGAACTCCTGGCCGAGCGTCACCGGCACCGCGTCCATCATGTGCGTGCGGCCGACCTTCACGACATCGGCCCACTCCCCCGCGCGCCGCTCCAGGCTCGCATGCAGCGTGCGCAGCGCCGGGATCAGCCGGTGCTGCACCGTCTCGCACGCCGCGATGTGCATGACCGTCGGGAACGAGTCGTTGCTGCTCTGCCCGCGGTTGACGTGGTCGTTCGGATGGACCGGCGACCGGCTGCCGCGCTTGCCGCCGAGCTGCTCGTTGGCGCGGTTCGCGATCACCTCGTTGGCGTTCATGTTGGTCTGCGTGCCGCTGCCCGTCTGCCAGACCGGAAGCGGGAACTCCGCATCCATCTTACCCGCAGCGATCTCGGCCGCCGCGGCCGCGATCGGGTCGGCAATGTCCGGGGCAAGCTCGCCCAACTCTCGGTTCGCCTCCGCCGCCGCCTGCTTCTGCAAGCCCACCGCCCGGATCAGCACCGGCGGAAAATGCTCGCGACCGATCCGGAACAGGCGCCGCGCGCGCTCGGTCTGCGGACCCCAGTAGCGGTCGGCATCGATGTCGATAGTGCCGAGGCTGTCGGTTTCGGTGCGTGTGCTCATGCGGACCCTCCGGCGCGCAAACGCGCGGCGGCCCATTCGGCTGCCTCGGCAACCACCGGGTCGGGATCACCGCGGAGCCGCTCGGCCGCCGGCAGCAGGCTCGCATCCCCCGAGTTCCCGATCGCGATCAGCACGTTGCGCACGAACCGGTCGCGCCCGATCCGCTTGATCGGCCCGCCCGCGAACAGCGCCCGGAACCCCGCATCATCCAGCGCCGCCAACCCGGCCAGCGACGGCGCAAGCAGCTCCTCCCGCGCCCGCAGCTTCTCATGCCCGGCCACCGCAAACCGGTTCCACGGGCAGACCGCAAGACAATCGTCGCACCCATAGATCCGGTTGCCCATCAAGGGCCGCAGCTCGACCGGGATCGGCCCGGCATGCTCGATCGTGAGATACGAAATGCAGCGCGTCGCATCGAGCCGGTAAGGCGCCGGAAACGCGTCCGTCGGGCAGGCCTGGAGGCACCTCGTGCACGTCCCGCAATGGTCCGCGCTCGGCTCATCCGGCTCGATCTCAAGCGTTGTCAGCACCTCGCCCGAGCAGCAGCCACGAGCCTCCCGGCCGCCCGACCAGGTTGGTGTGCTTGCCCTGCCACCCCAGCCCCGCCGCCTGCCCGAGCGGCTTCTCCATCACCGGCGCGGTATCGGTGAACACCTTCACCTCCGCCCCGAACCGGCTCGCGACGAAAGCCGCGAGGTGCTTCAGCATCCCCTTGATGACGTCGTGGTAGTCGCGGTTGCGCGCATAGACCGAGATGTTGCCCCGGTCGGCCCGCCCCAGAGCCGCGAGCGGATCCTCCTCGGGCGCATACGAGAGCCCGAGCACGATCGCCGTCCGAGCCTCCGCCCACAACGCCCGAGGCTGCGCCCGCTGCTCCGCCCGCTCCGCAAGCCACTCCATCCCCCCGTGCTGCCCCGCGGCCAGAAACGCAAGCAGCCGCTCCCGAGCCTCCGCCCCAAGCGCCGCCGGCGCAAAGCCCACCGCATGGAACCCAAGGGCAAGAGCCTTCGCCCGAATCGCAGCTTTCTCCCTCTCCCCTCGGGAGAGGGTCGGAAGTGAGGGCGCCGGCGCTAGCCCCGCCCACGATACGGCGGCACCCCCTGCTCCGGGATCCAAACCCCCTCCGGCGCCGTCCCGGTCTGCCAGAACACGTCGATCGGCATCCCCCCGCGCGGATACCAATACGCCCCGATCCGCAACCAAACCGGCTCCAACACCCCAACCAGCCGCTCCGCGATCGCCATCGTGCAAGCCTCGTGGAACGCCCCGTGATTGCGGAAGCTCGCGAGATACTGCTTCAGACGACTTGCTCTCCACGATCCACGACGGCGGGCACGTAGTCGATCACGATATGCGCAAAGTCGGGCTGCCCGGTCAGCGGACAGAGCGACGTGAACTCCGGCGCCGTGAACCGCACCAGATACGGAGAAGCCGGCGCCGGGTTGTCCACCCGCTCCAGCACGGCCGCATCCGGCGAAGCGGGCAGGGCGGTCGGGCGTCCCAGCTGGGTCAGGCTGGCAAGGTCGGTCATCTCAGCTCTCCGGCCGCCCAGCGCTCCCGCAACGCGGCGGCGTGGGCGTGCAACTCCGCCCCGGAATATGGCGTCCCGCAGCCCCCGCAGGAGGTCCTGGTAATAGGTGATGTTGTGCTGGGTCAGCAGCATCGGCCCCAGCATCTCGCCCGTCCGGAACAGGTGGTGCAGGTACGCCCGACTGTGCCGCGTGCACCCCGTGCACCGGCACTCCGGATCCAGCGGCCCCGCATCGTCCAGATGCCGCGCGTTCCGCAGGTTCAGCACGCCGGTCCGCGTATACGCCCGCGCCGTCCGCCCAGCCCGCGTCGGGATCACGCAGTCGAACATGTCGATCCCCCGCAGCACCGCCCCCACGATGTCGTCCGGCGTCCCGACCCCCATCAGATACCGCGGCCGCTCCTCCGGCAGGCCCGGCAGCGGTGCAGTCCAGCGTCGCCAGCATCGCCGCCTGCCCCTCGCCCACCGCGAGCCCGCCCACCGCATACCCCTCGAACCCGATCGCCCGCAGCGCCGCCACCGACCGCGCCCGCAGCTCCGGATGCACGCCCGCCCTGCACGATCCCGAACTGCGCATAACCCGGCCGCGCCACGAACGCCGCCCGCGACCGCGCCGCCCACCGCATCGACCGCTCCATGCTGCTCTCGACCTCGTCCTCCGTCGCCGGAAACTTCGTGCACTCGTCGAACGCCATCGTGATCGTCGCATCCAGCTTCCGCTGGATCTCCGTCGCACTCTCCGGCGTCAGCCGATGCGCGCTCCCGTCCAGATGCGAGCGGAACGTCACCCCGTCCTCGTCCATCGTCCGCAGCGCCGCCAGCGACATCACCTGGAACCCGCCGCTATCCGTCAGGATCGGCCCCGGCCAATCCATGAACCGATGCAGCCCGCCCAGCCGCTCGACCCGCTCCGCCCCCGGCCGCAGCATCAGGTGATACGTATTCCCCAGGATCAGCGCCGCCCCCGTCGCCCGCACCTGGTCGGCCGTCATCGCCTTCACCGTCCCGGCAGTGCCCACCGGCATGAACACCGGCGTCTCCACCGCCCCATGCGCGGTATGCAGCCGCCCCGCCCGAGCCGCCCCGTCCGCCGCGAGGCGCTCCCACCGGAAACTCACTCCCGCTCCAGCAAGCACGCGTCGCCATAGCTATAGAACCGGTACCCCGACGCGATCGCATGCGCATACGCCGCCCGCATCCGCTCCGTGCCCGCGAACGCGCACACCAGCATGAACAAGGTCGACCGCGGCAGATGGAAATTCGTCAGCAGCGCCCCGACCCGGCGAAAGCGATACCCCGGCGTGATGAACAGGCTCGTCTCCCCGGCAAACGCCCGCACCCGCCCCTCCTCGTCCGCCACGCTCTCCAGCAGCCGCAGCGACGTCGTCCCCACCGCCACGACCCGGCGCGCGCCGTTGATCGCCTCCGCCGCCTCCGCGCTGATCTCGCCGCGCTCGGCATGCATCCGGTGCTGGCTGACGTCCCCGGTCCGCACCGGCAGGAACGTCCCCGCCCCCACATGCAGCGTCAGCAACGCCCTCCCGATCCCCGCCGCCTCGAGCGCCGCCAGCAGTCGCGGCGTGAAGTGCAGCCCGGCCGTCGGCGCCGCGACCGCCCCCTCCCGCGCCGCGAACACGGTCTGGTAATCCTCCTCGTCCGCCGCCGTCGGCCCCTCCGGCCGCTCGATATACGGCGGCAACGCCAGCGCCCCCGCGGCCTCGAACGCCCCCTCGAACCGCACCGTGACGCTGTCCCCGTCCCGCGACAGGATCTCAGCCCGCAGCTCCGGATCCCGGTCGAAGCTCAGCCGATCCCCCGGCCGGAGCCGCCGGGCGTTGCGCGCCAGCGCGTGCCACGACCCGTCCGCCCGCGGCTGATCCAGCGTCAGCCCGACCCGCGCATCCCCCCGCCGCGCCTCGAGCTGAGCCGGGATGACCCGCGTGTCGTTGGCGACAAGGAGATCGCCGGGCCGGAGCAGGGCAGGGAGGTCCGACACCAGCCGATCTTCCAGCGCCGCCCCAACCCGCAGCAGCCGCGCAGAATCCCGCGGCCGGGCCGGGCTCTGCGCGATCCGGTCCGGCGGCAGCGGAAAATCGAACTCGTCGAGCCTCACGCCGGCGTGGGCGCGACCCGGCGCAGCCAGCGGATCAGCGGCACGCTGAACAGCACCGCCCAGGCCTTGCCGACGACCTGGCCCGGCAGGAACTCGAGGCTGCCGAACGCGGCGAGAAGGAACACAACGCTATCCACCACCAGCCCGACGCCGGCCGACGCCACCACCGCGAGTAGCAACCCGCGCCGCTGCAACGGCGTGTAGACCGCGAAATCCGCCGCCTCGCTCAGCAGGAACGCGAGCGCCGAGGCGACCACGAGCGCCGGCGGCGCGAGCAGCGCGGAGAGCGCGCAGCCCAGCACGATCGCAAGCACCCCCCACGCCTGCCCCAGGCACCGCTGCACCACGTCACGCAGCACCAGCGCCGCCCCGGCCGCGAGCACGCCGGAGGGCGCGAGCAACCCAGGCGCGACCGGGACCAGGCACGGCCCGCCCGCCGTGCACACCGTGCCGACATGGCCGATCAGCCAGTTGGCGAACGGGATGCAAAGAAGGAAGGCGGCGAGAGCGGCGGCCCCTACGGTTCGGCTCATCGTGTGAGGTAGGACGCGATCTCGATCAGGTTGCCGTCCGGGTCGCGGCAGTACACCGACTCCATCATCCCGAGCGCGCCCTCCTTGGCCACCGGGCCCGCGGTAATCGCGACCTTACAGGTCCGGAGGTGGTGGACGACGTCGTCCGAGCCGACCGCCGTGATGAAGCACAAATCGGCGGCGCCCGGCTCGGTCACCTTGCCGGTCGCCCATTTCGCGAGATCGGCCTCATGCGGCCGCAGGTTCAGCTTCTGCCCGCCAAACTTCAGCGCCGTCCGCCGCTCCTCCCCGAACTCCTCGCGCTCCATCCCGAGCACGCGCTGATACCAGGAGGCGGTGATCTCCACGTCGCTGCAGTTGATGACGATGTGGTCGAGCCGGTCCACCGTAAACCGCATGCCTACTCCACCCCGTCGTAGAAATCGTTGCCTGCGTAGCTTGCTCGTAGAGCAAGCGAAGCCAAGCCAAATGAAGGGCAACGATTTCTCATGCTCTACTCCATCCCGTCGTAGAAATCGTTGCCTGCGTAGCTTGCTCGTAGAGCAAGCGAAGCCAAGCCAAATGAAGGGCAACGATTTCTCATGCTCTACTCCATCCCGTCGTAGAAATCGTTGCCCTTATCGTCGGTCACGATGAAGGCAGGGAAATCCTCGACCTCGATGCGCCAGACCGCCTCCATCCCGAGCTCCGGATATTCGAGCACCTCGACCTTCCTGATGCAGTCCTGCGCCAGCCGCGCCGCCGGCCCGCCGACGCTGCCGAGATAGAACCCGCCATACGCCTTGCACGCATCCCGCACCGCCCGGGACCGGTTACCCTTGGCGAGCATCACGAACGAGCCGCCCGCCCGCTGGAACTCCGCGACGTAACTGTCCATCCGCCCGGCCGTGGTCGGCCCGAAACTCCCGGTCGGCATGCCCGCGGGCGTCTTGGCCGGGCCGGCGTAATACACCGGGTGCTCCCGCATGTAGTCCGGCAGCCCGAGCCCCGCGTCGAGCCGCTCCTTCAGCTTGGCATGCGCGATGTCCCGCGCCACCACCATCGGCCCGGTCAGCGACACCCGCGTCTTCACCGGATGCTGCGACAGCGTCCGCCGGATCGCCTCCATCGGCTGATTGAGGTCGATCCGCACCACCTCGTCGCTGAGCACCTCGTCCGTCGCCTCGGGCAGATACTTCGACGGATCGGTCTCGAGCTGCTCGAGGAACACGCCCTCAGGCGTGATCTTCGCCAGGATCTGCCGATCCGCACTGCACGACACCCCGATCCCGACCGGCAGGCTCGCCCCATGCCGCGGCAGCCGGATCACCCGCACGTCGTGGCAGAAATACTTGCCCCCGAACTGCGCCCCGATCCCGAACCGCCGCGTCAGCTCCAGCACCTCCCGCTCCATCTCCACGTCCCGGAACGCATGCCCAGCCCGGCTGCCCGCGGTCGGCAGCGTGTCGAGCCACTTCGTCGAGGCGAGCTTGACCGCCTTCAGGCACAGCTCCGCCGACGTCCCACCAATGGCGATCGCGAGGTGATACGGCGGGCACGCCGCCGTCCCCAGCGTCTTGATCCGCGTCTCGATGTATTGGAGCAGCTTCCCCGGGTTCAGGATCGCCCGCGTCTCCTGAAACAGGAAACTCTTGTTGGCCGACCCGCCACCCTTGGCCACGAACATCAACTGCATCTCGTCCGCATGGTGGTCGCCCGGCGCCGCCATGATGTCGAACTGGACCGGCAGGTTGTTCCCGGTGTTCGCCTCCTCGAACATCGAGAGCGGCGCCATCTGCGAGTAGCGCAAATTGGTCTCCGCGTAGGTGCGATGCACCCCCCACGAGATCGCCTCCTCCTCGTCACCCTCCACCCAGACCCGCTGCCCCTTCTTGCCGAACACCAGCGCGGTGCCGGTGTCCTGGCACATCGGCAGCACCCCGCCGGCGGCGATGTTCGCGTTCTTCAGCAGGTCCAGCGCCACGAACCGGTCGTTCGCACTCGCTTCGGGATCATCGAGGATCGCCCGGAGCTGCCGCAGATGCGCCGGCCGCAGCAGGTGCGACACGTCCTTGTAGGCCTGGAACGCCAGCTCGCTCAGCGCCTCCGGCTTGACCCGTAGCACGGTCTGCCCGTCGCAGACGGCGCTGGACACCCCGGCGATCTCCAACTTGCGCCACTGCACATCGCGCGGCCCGAGCGGGAACATGGGCGCATAAAGGAAATTCTCCGGCCGGGCCTGGGCCGGGGCAACGGGCGCGTTCATGCGGGCTGGTCCTTGTTGGGCGTACGCTTGCGGAACGCGTCGAGGCTGACGACCTGCGGCTCCTCGGGCTCCGCTTCCGCGCCCTCCTCGGATGGCGAGGCCGTCTCCGCCTCGTCATTGGCCGCCGCTTCCTCCGGCGGGCGGAAGCGCAGCCCGAACTGCACATGCGGATCGGCGAACCCGGTCACCGCCGCAAACGGCACCGTCAGCGTCGCCGGCACGCCCCCGAACGACAAGCCCACGGAGAACAACCGCGCGGCCTCGTCGACCTTGAGGTCCCAGTACTGGTGCTGCAGCACGATCGTCATCTCGTGCGGGTATTGCGCCAGCAGCCGCGGCGGGATGACCACACCGCGGGCGTCGGTCCGGAACGAGATGTAGAAATGGTGCTCCCCCGGCAGCCCATTCTGCGCCACGAACTCGAGCGCGGTCACCACCACCTGGCGCAGCGCGTCCTCGGTCCAGAGCTCGTAAGGGAGCAGGCTATCCGGCCGCATCGTCGGCCCATCGTTGCTGTCATCTTCCATGACGGGCCCGTTTACTCGCAAGCGCGCGCGATTGGAACAAGCGGAAGTGCGGGGAGGAACAAGCGGAAGTGGGGGGCTTCTGTTGCCCGGTGCCCCCCGTACCGCGCTTATCGCTTATGCAGCGACAGCGAGCGCCTCGAAGTTATCGTTGGCACTTGTGAATTGACCCGATAACGGCGGTATCATGCCGGGCAAAAGGAAGGTCTTTACCACGCGTGTCGAGCCTGTTTCGCCCCCTCATCCGCCCCCTTCTGAGGGCTGCCCCTCTTAGGGATGGTGGAGGCGCCGGGCACTGCCCCCGGGTCCACAACGCTTATTCCAACTTCCGTTTATCACCATAGCCGGTCGCAAAACCGGCGTCCGATACATAGGATTTGGTCCGCCCCTGGTCAAGGCTTCGATGCTCAAGACTTGGGCGGCGGCGCGTCCCGTCCGCGCCCAACCACGGCGCCGATCGCGTTAAACAGCAGCACGAACAGGACCATGACCAGCATCACCCCGCCCGCGGTGGTCGGCTCCAGCCACCAGACCGCCGCGATGCCGAACAGCACCGCCAGCAGGGACAGCACCGCGTGCCGCTTGAGATCAAGGTCCATCGTCAGCTGCCGCCAAGATGGACGGCCTTGAGGATGTCCGACCCATAGTGGTCGACGAAGTCGCGCATCGACAGGCGGAGCCGCTCGGCCGAGAACCCTGACCGCCACAGCGCCGGGTCTTCCACCACCTTGTGCTGCCAGAACAGGAATGCGTCGTCGAAGCTCGCCTGCTCCTCGAACCGCGACATGTCGATGACGAGGACGACCGCGTCCGGCCGGAGCCGGCTTTCCGACGGTGACCAGCCGATCAGGAACGGGCCGCGCCCCGAGAGGTCGTTCCCCTGCGCGGTGGCGTCGTGGATGGCCGACAGCCCGGCCCAGAGGTCATACCGGCTCAGCAGCTCCGGGCAGGAGGCCGGGTCCGGGCCGGCCTCGGTGGGCCAGAACGTGACCATTTGGGCGGAGAGCGGCACCGAGGCGGGCAGGCTCGATTGCGGCGGCAAGGAGGCAAGGAAGGCCTGGCACAGCATCTGCAACCGGGCTGCGGTGCTCGGCGTGGGCTTGGCCTTGAGCGCCACCATGCCATAGGCCCCGAGGCCCGGCGGCGGAATGGACGCGCCCGGCAGGAACGCGCGCACCGGGAACAGCGCCGGCGACCGCCCGACCGCGACGGCCGGCGGGGCCGGGACCGCCTGCGCCGCCGGAGCCGGGACGACCGCCGTCACCGGCGGAGCCGGGACGATCGCCGGGGCCGGCGGCACCACCGCGGTCGCGGCCGGGTTACCGCCGCCATAGTTCCGATAATGGAAGAAGTCGTAGACTTGCAGCAGGTGCTGCTGGTCCGCCGTGGTCGCCCGGTCGCGGTGGGCGATCAACTCGTGCGGCACGAACACCACCACCGGGCCGGACAGCGCGTCGAGCCCGAGCGCGGTCTTGGCGCTCTCGCTGCTCACGTCCAGTGCGTCCTCCTGACCGACCGCGCCGACATGGCCGGCCCCGGGCCGGTCCGTGCCGGGACAGCTGCACGGCGCACCCGCCCGTGCAGCCGCCGCCGCCGCGCAGCCGAGCCAAGCCGAAGCGTCGAGCCGGCAGGTACGGCCCGGACGCCGCGATCGCCACGCTGGGCAGCAGCAGCGCGAGCAGCGCGAACAGCCTAACCATTGGCGGGCACGCAGTTGTTGCGCAGCAGCGCGCTGATATTGCTCCGCTGCTCCCACGGCAGCGTCAGCTCGTCCGGCAGCCAGCCCTGGTCGGCGTGAACCTTGCCTTCGGCCACGAACGCCAGCTCCTTCGAGCTGTCGATCACGGCAAGGCTGTTCGGGCCGAGGAAAAAGACCAGCGTCATCGTGTTCTCCTTCACCGCGCTGGCGGCCAGGACGAGGTCGAAGGCGCCGGCTTGGCGGAATCCCCGCCCGCCGGGCTCGCCAGGAGCAGGGATCGCGGGTCATTCCTGGTCGCGGCCATGCCCATGAACCGGGCCCCGTTTGCCGTCGCCCAGCGCAGCCCGAAGGTGAACCCGTTCGAGACCTCGCTGACGAACGTGTTGCCCGGCGGAAACGGGTTGTCGGAGACGATCTGCACCGCCAGGAGGAACCGCTGATCCCCGCCCCGGCGACAGCCCAGCGTGATCGTGCACGACCAATGATCGTAGGCGCCCGCGTCGCTCTCCGCGTCGCCCTTCAGCGCCGCCATCAGCCCGGCGCCGTCCTTGCTCCGCTGCAGGCTCCACGCGGGCGCCGGCAGTCCCATGTTCACGACCCGGTAGCGCACCGCTTCCTCCGCCGACAGCGCGTGCATGTTGCCGGGCGGCGTATCCGGCACCGCCGCCCCCACCGCCAGGATCGCCGGGTCGATGCCCATGCGCGAGAGATAGGAGGACAGCATGCCGGAGAGCTGCTGCGCCGACACGACCGATTGGCCGATTGCCGCCGCCGTGAATCGGTGGATGCCGAGTACGCTGCCCTTCACCAAGCTGCCGTCGATGGCCTTCGGCTCGAGCGTCCGGCGCTGGCCGCCGGCGAACGCGAAGAAGCAGGCCGACAGGCACTTGCCCGGCGCGAGATCGAACGCGTCGTCCAGGGTCTTGTCCCGCTGTGCCGAGCCGACCGAGGTCAGGATTCCCGCCTTGCGGAACGCCTCGCCCAGATCGACCGCGGCGGTGACGCTGCCGCCCACCGAATCGAGCACGACAAGGTCGTTGCGCACGTCGAAGCCCCTTACCGTTTGGTCCGCGACGAACCGGGTGAAGGCCGCCGGGGTGTCGTCGGTAATGTCGCCCTCGGCTTGGATCCAGCTGCACTGTGCGCAGTTGCCGCCATTGCCGACCCAGCGGAAGCTCATGCCCTCGGCCGTGGCGCCGCCGGCCAACGCCGGGAGCACGCAGAGCGTGACGAGCAGAGAGCGAAGCGTTGCGGGCATTTTCGCCCCTCGGATGCACGGGCTGGAAATCCGGGCCGGATCGAACACCACACCGGGGGCGAAATCAACCCGATCGAGGCCCCGGGCTGACGCGGGTGCGAATCGTGATAGGGGAGGGGCCATGACGCTGACCCCCGACCAGCTTGCGGAGATCGATGCCCAACGCGCCGCCGAGAGCCCGACCCGGCGCGCCACCGTGCCCGCGCTCGAAGCGCTGCTCTATCAAGCGATCCCCGTCCTCGACCACGGCTTCGTCCGCGTGGTCGACTACATGGGCGACGACGGCGCCGTGGTACAGGCCGCCCGCGTCAGCTACGGGCGGGGCACGCGCCGGGTCAGCGAGGATGCCGGCCTGATCCGCTACTTGATGCGCCACCGGCACTCCACGCCGTTCGAGATGTGCGAGATCAAATACCACGTGAAGCTGCCGATCTTCGTGGCCCGGCAGTGGATCCGGCACCGCACCGCCAACGTGAACGAGTATTCCGCCCGCTACTCGATCCTGGACCGCGAGTTCTACCTGCCGGCCCCGGAGCACCTGGCCGCCCAAAGCAGCAGCAACCGGCAGGGCCGCGGCGAGCTGCTCGAAGGGCCGGAAGCCGCCGCGGTGCTCGACATGCTGCGCGAGGACGCGACCCGGACCTATGACCACTACGCGTTCATGCTGAACGAGGACGAGGCAGATCCGACCCGGCGCGGCCTGGCCCGCGAGCTGGCCCGCATGAACCTGACCCTCAACACGTACACCCAATGGTATTGGAAGACCGACCTGCACAACCTCCTCGGCTTCCTCTCCCTCCGCGCCGATGCCCACGCCCAATACGAGATCCGCGCCTACGCCGAGGCGATGCTGGAGACGGTGCAGGCCTGGGTCCCCGCGACCTTCGAGGCCTTCCGCGAGTATCGCCTGGGCGCCGCGACCCTGTCCGCGACCATGCTCGCAGTGGTCCGTCGCATGCTGGCAGGCGAAGCGGTCGAGCAGCCCGGCAGCTGCCTCTCCAAGCGCGAGTGGGGCGAGCTGATGGCGCTGCTCGGCCGGTGAGCGTGGCGTGATCGTCGTCTTCGGCTCGATCAACCTCGACCTCATCTTCGCGCTCGACCGGCTCCCGGTCCCCGGCGAGACCGCGCTCAGCCCGAGTGTCGCCGTGCAGCCCGGCGGCAAGGGCGCCAACCAGGCCGTCGCCGCCGCCCTGGACGGTGCGTCCGTTTCCATGGCGGGTGCGGTCGGGCAGGACGTGCTGGCCGAGGCTTCACTGGCCGGGCTCCGAGCCGCCGGCGTGGACCTCGCGCGGGTCGCCGCCGTGAACGACGCCACCGGATGCGCCGCCGTATGCACGGACCCCGACGGGCGCAACCTGATCGCGGTCGGCTCCGGCGCGAACGCGCGGGCCCGGCACGATCAAGTCGAGGACGCGCTCCTCGGGCCGCAAACGACGCTCCTCCTGCAGATGGAGGTGCAAGCGGCGGAGAACGCCGCCCTGATCCGACGCGCGCACGCCCACGGCGCCCGCATCGTGCTCAACCTGGCCCCGGCCGCCCCGCTCGACCCGGCCGCCCTCCGGGCGCTGGACGTCCTGGTGGTCAACGAGCACGAGGCCGAGTGGGTCGCGGACAGCCTCCGTGTCGACCCGAACCGCCTCCACACGACGCTCGGCATCACCGTCGTGCGCACGCTCGGGGCGCGCGGGGCGAGCTATGCCGGCCCGGCCGGCGAAGGCGCGGTTCCCGGCAGGGCGGTCGACGCCGTCGACACCACGGCCGCCGGCGACTGCTTCACCGGCGTGCTGGCCGCCGCCCTGGATCGAGGCGCGGACCTGCCCGATGCCGTCGCCCGCGCCAATACCGCCGCCGCCCTCTGCTGCACCCGGCCGGGCTCGCAGCGCAGCCTGCCCGACCGCGCGGAAATCGACGCCTCAGCCCGGCGATAGCAGCGGCAGTCGGTCGGACAGCGCGAGGCAGGCCGACCCGGCCAGAATCAGCCGCCGGCTCGGCGCTCGCATCGGACCACGACGGCTCTCTTCCGGTTCATTCTGCATTCAATCCGCGCCGCCGGGCATGAAAGTTGCAACGCCAAACCAGTTGCTAAACGCCAAGGGAGCAGTCCGATGACGGAGACGACGCTCACGATCAGCAGCAAGAACTACTCGTCCTGGTCGCTGCGGGGATGGCTGATCACCCGCATGTCCGGCCTGCCGTTCCGCGAGGTGCTGATCTCCTCGGACGACGAGCAGGCCAGGCAGGAGCTGCTGCTCCTGTCCTCCTCCATCCTGGTCCCGTCCCTCACCCATGAGGGCGTGCAGATCTGGGACACGCTGGCGATCTTCGAATACCTGAACGAGTTGCGTCCGGAGACGAGCATGCTGCCCCGCGACCGGGCGGCGCGCGCCCGCTGCCGCTCCATCTCCGGCGAGATGCACTCCGGCTTCTCCGCGCTGCGCTCGGCGCTGCCGATGAACCTGCGCAGCCACCGCCCGGGCTTCACCGTCTGGTCGAGCGCCCAGGCCGACATCGACCGCATCGTCGCGATCTGGCGCGACTGCCTGGACCATTGGGGCGGCCCGTTCCTGTTCGGCGGCCAATACACCCTGGCCGACGCGATGTACGCTCCGGTGTGCACCCGGTTCCGCACCTACGACGTGCAGCTCGACCCCGTCTGCGGAGCCTATTGCGAGCACATCCTGCGCCTGCCGGACATGGTGGAATGGACCACGGCGGCGCTGGGCGAGGCCGAGGAGGTCTCCGAACTCGAGGTCGAGTTCTGACGAACGCTGGGCAACTCGCGGCGTCCTCGGGCGCTCCCGCCGCAGTTGCTTCCACGGAGATCGTCGTGCTGCCTCCCCTCCTGCGCCGCGGACTTCTGGCGGGCGCCGCCTCCCTGACCACGCTGGCCGCCGCGCCCGAGCCGCAGCGCGACGGCGAGGGCGCCCCCGCCAAGGGCCCGCATGACCCCGGCACGGACGCAGATATCCCCGACCTCCTGACCCCGCCAAAGACCGACCACGGCGACGTCCCGAACCTCTGGTTCTCCTTCGACACCGCCCACAATCGCCTCTCCGAAGGCGGTTGGGCCCGCCAGGTCACGGTCCGCGAGCTTCCAGTCGCCAACGAGATCGCCGGCGTGAACATGCGCCTCGGCGCCGGCGTCGTCCGCGAGCTGCACTGGCACAAGGAGGCCGAGTGGGCATACATGCTCTACGGCAACGCCCGCATCACCTGCGTGGACGGCGTGGGCCGAAACTTCGTCGACGACGTGTCCGAGGGTGACCTCTGGTTCTTCCCCGGCGGCCTTCCGCACTCGATCCAAGGCCTGGGTCCCGACGGTTGCGAGTTCCTCCTTGCATTCCCCGATGGCTCGTTCTCCGAGGACAGCACCTTCCTGCTGACCGATTGGTTCGAGCACGTTCCGAAATCCGTGCTGGCCAAGAATTTCGGCGTCGACGCCTCGGCGTTCGACAACGTGCCGCAGAAGGAGCTCTACATCTTCCCTGCCCCGATCCCGCCGCCGCTGGCGCAGGACCGGGTCACCTCGCCGCAGGGTGGCGTGCCGACCACGTTCAAGCACCAGATGCTGGCCCAGCAACCGCTGCAGACCAAGTTCGGCACGGTGCGGATCACCGATTCCAGCCTCTTCAAGGCGTCCACCGAGATCGCCGCCGCGCTGATCGAGATCCAGCCCGGCGCCATGCGCGAACTGCACTGGCATCCGCTATCCGACGAATGGAACTACTGGATGTCCGGCACCGGACGCATGGGCGTGTTCGCCTCGAGCGGCAACGCCCGCACCTTCGACTTCCGCCCCGGCGACGTCGGCTACGTCCCCAAGAGCATGGGCCACTACATCGAGAACACCGGCACGGACGTGCTCCGCTACCTCGAACTGTTCCGCTCCGACCGCTACAACGACGTCTCCGCCGACCAATGGCTCGCCCTGATCCCGCCGGAACTGGTGCAGGCGCACCTGAAGCTCCCGGACCAGGCCCTGGCCGCGCTGCGCAAGGTGAAGCAGCCCGTCACCGGCTAGCGTCCTTCCACAACGCCGATTCCGTCCGCCAATCGCCGGACGGCGGGTTGTTGCGCCGGCAACCGATTGCGCTAGGGGCGGCAGACCGCGAAGTGCTAGGGCTCCGTTCCGCCGGCCCGAACGGCGGCCTTTGCCGCACAAGCCACGCGAACCACGAGGATCGTGCCGGGCCACTTCACTCTGTGGCAGGCCGCATCCGCCGAAGGCACCCAGGCCTTCCTGCTGGTCGGAACCTTAGTCCTGCTGCCGATAATCTTGATGTACACCGGTTGGTCGTATTGGGTGTTCCGCGGCAAGCTGCGGGAAGGCGTTGGCTACCACTGACCCACGCCGCCGCCCCGCCCGTCCTCCCGCGCCTCCCA
Organism: uncultured Alphaproteobacteria bacterium; assembly: GCA_963708585.1. Classification (GTDB taxonomy): domain Bacteria; phylum Pseudomonadota; class Alphaproteobacteria; order Acetobacterales; family Acetobacteraceae; genus JAVVHH01. Next base: position 496,049 of record CAVPSW010000006.1, read on the forward strand.
GACCGCACACGCCCGTGACCGCCGCCGTCTCGCCAACAAGGTGCAGTTGCGTTTAGCCTTTCCGGCAAGAACGGGGAGGCTGCAATGTCCATCTTGGCCGCAACGCCACGCGTCCGCGACCATCCAGCGCACCGCGCTCGCCATGCTCGTGCTGGCCGGCGCGGTCAACTACATCGACCGCGCGACGCTCGCCGTCGCCAACCCACTGATCCGCGACGACCTGCACCTCTCGCTCGCCGACATGGGCTATCTCCTCTCGGCCTTCCTCTGGTCCTACGCCTTCGCGCAACTGCCGACCGGCGCCATGGTGGACAAGCTCGGGCCCCGCCTCCTGCTGACCTGCGGTCTCTCGCTCTGGTCGCTCGCGCAGTTCCTCGGCGGCCTGGTGCAGAGCTTCGGCCAGTTCTTCGCCGCCCGCATCCTGCTCGGCATCGGCGAAGCGCCGCAGTTCCCGACCGGTGCGCGCGTCGTGCGGGACTGGTTCAACCCGCGTGACCGCGGGCTCGCCACCGGCATCTTCAACTGCGCCTCCACCCTCGGCACCGCCATCGCCGTCCCCCTGCTGACCGCGCTGATGCTGGTCTTCGGCTGGCGCTGGATGTTCGGCATCATGGGCATCGCCGGGATGCTCGTGGCGGCGCTGTGGTTCGTCGTCTATCGCAACCCCGATCAGGTCGCGCTGACGGAGCAGGAGCACGCCCACCGCACGCAGGGCGACCCGGCCGGCCAGCGCACGCGCGTGACGTTCGCCGAGTGGAAGCAGCTGTTCCGCTTCCGCACCACCTGGGGGATGATCCTCGGCTATTTCGGATGCATCTATCTCACCTGGATCTACACCGCCTGGCTCCCGGGCTACCTCGAGATCCAGCGCCACATGACCGTGAAAGGCACCGGCATCTATGCCTGGATCCCGTTCGCCTGGGGTGTCGTCGGCGGCGTGCTGGGCGGCTACCTGGCGGACGTGCTGGTGCGCCGGGGCGTCTCGCCCATGCGCAGCCGGAAATACCCGGCCGCGCTCGCGCTGCTGGGCACGGCGGCCTGCACCGTGGCCGCGGCCTATGTCGAGAGCAACGCGCTGGCGATTGCGTTCATTTCTGCCTCGTTGTTCCTTGTCTACGTGACCAGCACCTGCGCCTGGGCGCTGACCTCGGTGGGCGCCCCCACCAACTGCACCGCCTCAATCGGGGCGATGCAGAATTTCGGCGGCTATCTCGGCGGCGCGCTGGCGCCGACCGTGACGGGCTTGATCGTGCAGAACACGGGCTCGTTCGTCCCGGCGCTGGTGGTGGGCGGGGCGATCGGCGTGGCGTCGGCGGCGAGCTACGCCTTCCTGGTGAAGGACCCGATCACGGCCGCCGACCTCGGCGTGCCGGCCTCGCCGGACGTGCCCGGCTCCGCCGTGCGGCTCGCGGAATGAACGAAAGGACCTGTCTTTTGCGCCTCTCCCTGTGTCTGGTGCTGTTCGCGTCCCTCGCGTCCCCCGTCTGTGCGGGCACGCTCGATGACGCCCGCGCCTCCGGCAAGCTGCGCGTCGGCACGCCCGGTGACTATGCGCCGTTCAGCCTCCGCCAGCCCGACGGCAGCTACCGCGGCGCCGACGTCGTGGAGGCGGAGCGGCTGGCCAAGCATCTCGGCCTGCAGGTGGAGTGGGTCCCGACCAGTTGGGGCAAGCTGGCCGATGACACCAAGGCCGGGCGGTTCGACATCGCGGTCGGCGGCATCTCCGTCACCCCGGCCCGGCAGGAATGGGCCGATTTCTCCACGGTGCTGGTCAGCGACGGCAAGCGCCCGGTCGCGCGCTGCGCCGACAAGGACAAATACACCACCGTTGCCGCCATCGATCAGCCCGACGTGCGGGTCGTGACCAATCCCGGCGGCAGCAATGAAGCCTTCGCCAAAGCGAACCTCAGCCACGCCAAGGTCGCGGTATTCCCCGACAACAAGGCGATCGCCAACGAGATCGTGGCCGGCCGGGAGGACGTGATGGTGACGGACGGCGTCGAGGTCGACCATGACGCCCTGGTCCATCCCGAACTCTGCGCCGTCCCGGTCCCCGAGCCCTTCACCCACTTCCAAAACGCTTTTCTGCTCCAGAAGGACCCCGCGCTGAAAGCTTCCGTCGACTCCTTCCTGGATGGTGAGGTGAAGTCCGGCGAGTGGGGCCGCATCCTCAAGGATGCCGAAAAGCAGCCCTAAAGGCGGTTACCCCGCTTCGTCCCGCAGCAGCCAGTGCACCACCGGCGCCACCTGCCGCAGAGTCAGCAGCGCCGGCGCGTGCCCGCAATCCGGAAACTCGATCAGCCGGCTCCGCGGCCCCCGCGCCATCATCTGCCGCGCCAGATCCGCCGGCAGCATGTCCGAATACGCCCCGCGCAGGATCAGCACCGGGCAGCCGATCGCGTCCCACTGCCGCCACATGCTCACGCTGTACGCCATCGCCGGCCGGATGGCCCCCCCCACGCCCGGGTCGATCAGCAGCCGGAACCGCCCATCCTCCCCGCGGAGGATGCTATGCCGCGTGAGGTGGATCCACTCGCTGTCCCCGAGCGCCCCATACGGCGCCAGGATCTCCCGGAAATAGGCCTCCGCCGCATAGAAATTGGCGAACGACTTCGGCATCGACCACACATACCGCCCGAGCCGGCTCAGCGCCTCCGACGGCAGGAACGGCCCCACATCGTTGATCACCAGCCGCCGGATCATGTTCCCCGGCCGTGACGCCATCTCCATCCCGATCAGCCCGCCGAGCGACGACCCGACCCAGTCGACCTTCTCCGCGCCCGCCTTCTCCGCGCCCACGCGCCCGAGCAGCACGACCATGTCCCGCACATACTGCGGCAGGTCATAATCCCCGGGGTCCCGCAGCCAGTCGCTGCGCCCACGCCCCGCCAGATCCGGGCACAGCACCCGATACCCCCGCTGCGCCAGCGCCACCGCGAGCGGGTCGAAGTCGCGCCCCTGCCGCGTCAGCCCATGCACGCACACCGCGACCCGGCCAGCATCCGGCGCGCCCCACTCGGCGTAGCGGATCCGGTGATACCCGGTGGTGGAAAACGAGGCGACTTCGCCGAATCTCGGGCCGGACACGGTCTCGCGCGACGCCGTCCGTGGCTGGACGATCGATTCACTCGGCATCGCAGCACCCTACGCCCCGACGATTCACGCCAACAGGCTTCGGCCGCAACGCCGGTGCGCTATACGGCCTCCACCTCGGCCAGGGACGGGCACATGTCACAACCCATTCAGATCGGTCTGCTGCGCTTGGAGTTCCTTCTCTCGAAGCACGAAACCGCCGGCAGCCTCGACATGTTCCGCATGGTCGTGCCGCCGACCGGGAACATGCCGGTCGCCCACTACCATCGCGACTGGGACGAGACCGTCCACGGCCTTGAGGGCACCGTCACCTTCACCCTCGAAGGCACGCCGCACCCGATCGGACCGGGCGAGACGCTGTTCATCCGGCGCGGCGTCGTGCACGGCTTCGACAACCCCAGCGGCGCCGACGCCACCTGCCTCGTCGTCCTAACCCCGGGCGCGCTCGGACCCGAGTATTTCCAGGAAATGGCCGCGCTGGTCGGCAAAGGAAAACCAGACCCGCAAGCCATCGGCGCCGTCATGGCGCGCTACGGCCTGGTCCCCACGCCAACCTGATTCCTATTCCACGACGATCCGCGGCCCGGCCGCCCGCGCGCCCAGCCCACTCCACAGCCGCTCGGCGATCTCGCGATACGCGCGCGCCGCCGCGCTGTCCGGCGCCGCTGCCACGATCGGCGTCCCCGCGTCGCCCGTCTCGCGGATGTCGAGCAGCAGCGGCACCTCGCCCAGGAACGGCACCCCGAGCGCCTCCGCCTCGCGCCGCGCCCCGCCATGCCCGAACAGGTGCGTCGTCTCCCCGCAATGCGGGCAAGCGAAGCTGCTCATGTTCTCGACCACCCCGAGCACCGGCACCATCACCTTCTCGAACATCCGCACCCCCCGGCGCGCGTCGATCAGCGCGATGTCCTGCGGCGTCGAGACGATCACCGCGCCCGACAGGCTGACCCGCTGCGCCATCGTCAGCTGCGCGTCCCCGGTCCCAGGCGGCATGTCCACCACCATGATGTCCAGCGCGCCCCAGCGCACCTGCGACATCATCTGCTCCAGCGCGCTCATCACCATCGGCCCGCGCCAGATCATCGCCGCCATCCGGATCGACCAGCAGCCCGATCGACATCGCCTCCAGCCCCCAGACCCGGATCGGCAGCATCTTGCCGTCCGCGATCTCCGGCTTGGTCCCCACCCCGAGCATCCGCGGCAAGCTCGGCCCATACACGTCCGCATCGAGCAGCCCCACGCGTTGCCCCGCCTGCGCCAGCGCGACCGCCAGGTTGACCGCGGTGGTCGACTTCCCGACCCCGCCCTTGCCCGACGCCACCGCGACCACATGGCCGACCTCCGACAACAGCGTCGGCCGCGCTGCATGTGCCGGCGCCTGCTGCTTCGGGGGCGCGGCCGCCGGCTTCGGGGGCACGGCCGCCGGCTTCGGCGGCTCCGCGCGATGCGCGGTCAGGATCACCGACGCGTTGCTCACCCCCGGCTGGCGCGTCAGCACGCGCTCGGCCTCGCGCGCGACGGACTCCATGCCGCCAGCCCCGGCCCGGTCGGTCCGCAGCGTGAGCTGCACCAGCGATCCCTTCGTCAGCAAGCTGTCGATCAGCCCGGCCGCCACGATGTCCTGACCGGAGCGCGGATCCCGAACCGCCCGCAATGCCTCCCGCAACCCGCTCTCGGTCAGCGCCGCCATCGCTTGTAAACCCCTCAACTGCGGTCAATATGCACGCGACCGTGAGGGCCATATGGCCCGCCCGGACGCGCGTGCCAACAGGAGCCCACCCTCGTCATGTCGTGGAACAGCGGCGGTAACCCCGGAAACCCATGGGGCAGTCCGGGCGGCAACCCGCCTCCGGGCGGCGGCGGCCGAGGGCCGGAGCGCGGACCTTGGGGCCCCCGCGGCCCCGGCGGCGGCGGTGGTCCGGGCATCCCCGATTTCGACGAGGTCATCCGCCGCCTGCAGCGCGGCGCCAGGCGCTTCACCCCCGGCGGCCGCGGCGGCCCAGGCGGCAACGCGCGCCTGTTCCTGCTGATCGGCGCCGTGGCGGTCGCCATCTGGCTGCTGAGCGGGTTCTACCGCGTCCAGCCCGACGAACAGGGCGTCGTCCTCCGCTTCGGCGCCTTCCAGGGCTACACCTATCCCGGCCTGCGCTATCACCTGCCCTGGCCGATCGAGGAGGCGCTCACCCCCTCCGTCACCCGCGTCAACCGCATCGAGGTCGGCATCCGCTCCGCCGACCGGCTCGACCGCGGCGAGCCCGGCCGCGAGGTCCCGGCCGAGGCGCTGATGCTGACCGGCGACGAGAACATCATCGACATCAACTTCTCGGTGTTCTGGCGGATCAAGGACGCCAAGGAGTTCCTGTTCAACACCCAGCCACCCCGCCGACATCGTCCGCGCCGCCTCCGAGAGCATGATGCGCCAGGTCATCGGCCGCACCCCGATCCAGCCGGCGCTGACCGAGGCGCGCGCGCGGATCGAAGCCGACGTCACGCCGGCGTGCAGGCGATCCTCGACCAATACGGCACCGGCGTGGAGGTGACGCAGGTGCAGCTCCAGAAGGTCGACCCGCCCAACGCGGTCATCGAGAGCTTCCGCGACGTGCAGCGCGCCAATACCGACGCCGAGCGGATCCGCAACGAGGCCGAAAGCTACCGCAACGACATCGTCCCCCGCGCCCGCGGCGACGCGGCCCGCATCCTGGCGGAGGCGCAGGGCCAGAAGACTGGCGGCGGTGGCGGAAGCCACCGGCCAGGCCCAGCGCTTCCTCAGCGTCTACAAGGCCTATGCCGCGGCCAAGGACATCACCCTCGAGCGGCTCTACATCGACACCATGGGCCAGATCCTGAAGGAAACGCCGTCGATCGTGCTGGACGACCGGCTCCGCGGCGTCCTGCCCTACTTGCCGCTGGACGGATCGGCGGCGAACCGCCCGCCGCCACCCCCACTACCACCGCCCGCTCAAAGTAGCGCCGCGCCGCAATCGGTAGGCGCGGGCCAATGAGGAACTGGATGATCGCGGCCGGCGCCGCCGTCTTCGTGCTCGCGCTCGTCGCCAGCGCGAGCGTCTTCGTCGTCACGCAGACCGAGCAGGTCCTCGTGACCCAGTTCGGCCAGCCCATCCGGGTGATCCGCTCCCCCGGCCTGAACACCAAGCTCCCGTTCATCCAGACGGTGATCCCCCTCGACAACCGGCTGCTCGACTTCAGCACCGGCGGCGAGGAGGTGATCCTCGCCGACCAGCGGCGGCTCTCGGTCGACAGCTTCACCATGTTCCGGATCACCGACCCGCTCCGCTTCTTCCAGGCGGTCGGTGCGAGCGAGGACGGCATCCGCGGCCGCCTCAACTCCGTCGTCACCTCCGCGCTCCGCCGCGTCCTGGGCAACGAGACCCTGCTCAACGTCCTCTCCGCCGAACGGCCCCGCATCATGGGCCTGATCAAGGCGCAGGTGAGCGGCGAGATGCAGGGGTTCGGCGTGTCGATCGAGGACGTCCGCATCCGTCGCGCGGACCTGCCCGAGGAGAACACCCAGGCGATCCTCAGCCGCATGAAGTCCGAGCGCCAGCGCGTCGCGAGCCAACTCCGCGCCGAAGGCGCCGAGGCCGCCGCCAAGATCCGCGCCGACGCCGAGCGCGACCGCACCGTGCTGCTCGCCGACGCGCGCTCGCAAGCGGAGCAGCTGCGCGGCCAGGGCGAGCAGCAGGCAACCAAGATCTACGCCGACGCGTTCAGCACCGACCCGCAATTCTTCGCCACCTACCGCACCCTGCAGGCCTACCGTGACGCCTTCGGGCAGGGGAAGTCGCGCCTGGTGCTGACGCCGGACGTGGAGTTCCTCCACCTGCTCCGCGAGCCCCCGAAGCCCCCGTGAGGTGGATCAAGACTTCGCCAGCCCCTCGGCTTGCCGGTCCCGCGCAGGCGAGCAATACATGCGGGTGAGTATCTGGCCCTCCGGGCCTGGGAGACCGTGCATGCGTCTATCCGCCCTCCGCGCCGCGCCTGATGGCGACCGCTCTCGCTCTGCCGGTCTCGCTGCCGCAGCCCGTGCTGGCCCGTGAGGCGCCGGCCAGCTTCGCCGACCTCGCGGCGCAGCTTCTGCCCTCCGTGGTCAACATCTCGTCCTCCCAGCACCTGGAGGCGCGGTCCGATCGCGGTCCGGAGATCCCAGGCTTCCCGCCCGGCTCCCCCTTCGAGCAGTTCTTCCGCGACTTCCTCGACCGCAACCGTCCGCCAGGCCAGGGCCAGGGCCCGAGCCAAGGCCAGCGTCGCGGTGAGCGCTCACCCGCCCCCGACGACCAGCCCAGCCCCGGCGCCGGCCGCGCCGTCAGCCTCGGCTCCGGCTTCATCATCGACCCGGCCGGCTACATCGTCACCAACAACCACGTCATCGACGGCGCCGACGAGATCAGCGTCACGCTGACCGACAACACCACGCTCAAGGCCAAGCTGGTCGGCAAGGACGAGCGCGTCGACCTCGCCCTCCTCAAGGTCGACACCGACCACCCGCTCAAGGCGGTCTCCTTCGGCGACAGCGACACCGCCCGCGTCGGCGACTGGGTGCTCGCGATCGGCAACCCGTTCGGCCTCGGCGGCTCCGTCACCGCCGGCATCGTCAGCGCCCGCGGCCGCGACATCCGCCAGGGCCCCTACGACGACTTCATCCAGACCGACGCCGCCATCAACCGCGGCAACTCCGGCGGCCCGCTGTTCAACATGGACGGCGAGGTCATCGGCATCAACACCGCCATCTACTCGCCCTCCGGCGGCTCGGTCGGCATCGGCTTCTCCGTCCCGTCCAACCTCGCCAAGTCCGTCGTCGCGCAGCTCCGCGAATACGGCCACGCCCGCCGCGGCTGGCTCGGCGTGCGCATTCAGCAGGTCACGCCGGACATCGCCGAAAGCCTCGGCCTGAAGGAGCCGCAGGGCGCCATGGTCGCCGGCGTCAACGACGGCGGCCCGGCCGACAAGGCCGGCATCCGCAACGGCGACGTCATCCTGAAGTTCAACAATCAGGACGTGAAGGAGATGCGCACCCTCCCGCGCATCGTCGCGGAGACCGACATCGGCAAATCGGTGCCGGTCGAGCTCTGGCGCAACGGGCACGACACGACGGTGCAGGCCTCGGTCGGCGAGCTGCCGGACGACGTGCAGCAGGCGAGCGCCACCGCCAACCCCACCCCGGACAAGCCGGCGCGCACCACGATGTCGATCTCCGGCCTCGGCGCCCGCCTCTCCCCGATCACCGACGCCCTCCGCGAGCAATACAAGCTCTCGCCCGACCAGAAGGGCGTGGTCGTCACCGAAGTCCAATCTGACGGCGCCGCCGCCGCCCGCGGCCTCAAGCCCGGCGACGTCATCGTCGAAGTCCAGCAAGAGCCGGTGAGCACGCCCCAGGACGTCCAGGATCGCCTGGAGCGCTACCGCAAGCAGAACCGCAAAACGGTCCTGATGCTGGTCCAGAACACCGACGGCATGCGCTGGATCCCCGTCCCCCTAAACCAGCAAAGCGACAAAAAGCCCGGCTAACCCCAACCCACCCCAAAAACCCTCTCCCTCCGGGAGAGGGCCTGGGTGAGGGTGGCCCCGGAGCGCGCCGAGAGTGCCTTTCAAAACTCGCTATGCTGAGTCGGCTGGCGGTGATGTCTGAGCACCGGAGCGGAGCGGCCGTCCGGCCGTGAGCACCGGAGCGCAGGAGATCGCCGCTAGACGGCCAGCATAGTAGAGTTTCAAAGGCACTCGATGCCGCACCCCGAAACCTGGCTCGAAGTCCGCCCCGAAGGCCTCTACTGCGTCCCCGGCGACTTCTACGTCGACCCGGTCCGCCCCGTCCCCCGCGCCGTCATCACCCACGCCCACTCCGACCACGCCCGACCCGGCCACGGCGCCGTCCTCGCCAGCACCGAGACCGCCGCCCTCATGCGCGTCCGCATGGGCGAAGACCGCGCCGGCGAAACCCAGCACCCCCTAGAATGGGGCGAGACCGTCACCCAGAACGGCGTCCATCTCTGGCTCCAACCCGCCGGCCACGTCCTCGGCAGCGCCCAGGTCGCCATGGACTGGCGCGGCACCCGCGTCGTCGTCAGCGGCGACTACAAGCGCCAGCCCGACCCCACCTGCCGCCCCTTCGAGCCCATCCCCTGCGACCTCTTCATCACCGAAGCCACCTTCGCCCTCCCGGTCTTCCGCCACCCCCCGGCCGACGAAGAAATCGCCAAGCTCCTCGAAAGCGTCGCCCTCTTCCCCGACCGCACCCACGTCGTCGGCGCCTACGCGCTGGGAAAATGCCAGCGCGTGATCAAGCTCCTCCGCCAAGCCGGCTGGGACCGCCCGATCTACCTCCACGGCGCCATGGCCGCGCTCTGCGCCGCCTACGAAGACCTCGGCATCCGCCTCGGCCCCCTGCTCCCCGCCACCGCCCAGTCCAAGAAGGACCTCGTCGGCGCCATCGTCATCGCGCCCCCCTCCGCCATCACCGACCGCTGGGCCCGCCGCCTCGCCGACCCGGTCGTCTGCTTCGCCTCCGGCTGGATGCGCGTCCGCCAGCGCGCCCGCAGCCGCGGCGTCGAGCTGCCCCTCGTCATCTCCGACCACGCCGACTGGGACGACCTCCTCCGCACCCTCGACGAAGTCGGCGCCCCGGAAGTCTGGGTCACCCACGGCCGCGAGGAGGCCCTGATCCACGAAGCCGCCAAACGCGGCATCGCCGGCCGCGCCCTGCGCCTGATCGGCTACGAAGAAGATGAAGGGGAGGGCACATGACCGAGCGAGACGCCGCCTACACGCTCCACTACTACCCGGGGAACGCGAGCCTGCTGCCGCACATGGCGCTGCGCGAAATCGGCGTGCCGTTCGAACTGAGCCTTGTCGATCGGACGCAGGACGCCCAGCACAGCGAGGCCTATCGCCGCCTCAACCCGAACGGCCGCATCCCCGTGCTCGTCCACGGCGACCGGGTCCTCTACGAGACCGCCGCCATCACCCTCTACCTCGCCGAACAGCACCCCGAAGCCGGCCTCGCCCCGCCCCCCGGCGCCCCGGACCGCGCCCGCTTTCTCACCTGGATGGTCCACCTCACCAACACGCCCCAGACCGAATACCGCGCCTGGTTCTACCCCGAGCAGCACGTCGCCGACCCGGCCGCCGCGCCCGCCGTCAAGGCCGCCGCCGCCGAACGGCTCGGCCGCATGTTCGCCCTCATCGCCGCCCAGCTCGGCGACGGCCCCTATCTCCTCGGCGAGCGCTTCTCTGCCGCCGACCTGTTCCTGCTCATGCTGGTCCGCTGGGGGCGCGCCATGCCCAACCCGCCCCGCGACACGCCCCAGCTCGGCGCCCACGCCCACCGCCTCCTCACCCGCCCCGCCGTCCGCGCCACCTTCGCTGCCGAGGGCCTGCAAGAGCCCTTTGTGTGATCGCCTTCGCCCACCTCCTCGAGCGCCTCGTCTTCACCCCCGGCCGCCTCGCCAAGATCGCCCTCCTGCGCCGCTACTTCGAGACCGAGCCCGACCCCGACCGCGGCTTCGGCCTCGCCGCGCTCACCGACGAGCTCGTCTTCGAAGCCGCCAAGCCCGGCCTCATCCGCGCCCTCGCCGAGGAGCGCACCGACCCCGTCCTCTTCGCCTGGTCCCACGACTACGTCGGCGACCTCGCCGAAACCGTCGCCCTGATGTGGCCCGCCCGCCGCACCAACGCCGGCCCGCCCACCATGACCGAGGTCGTCCAAACCCTCCTCACTACCCCCAAGCCCGAACTCCCCGCCATCGTCGCCAACTGGCTCGACGCCTCCAACGTCTCCGTCCGCTTCGCGCTCCTGAAACTGATCACCGGCGCCCTGCGCGTCGGCGCCTCCGCCCGCCTCGCCAAGATCGCGCTGTCCGAACTCGCCAACGGCAGCATCGCCCCCGACGACATCGAAGAAGTCTGGCACGGCCTCGCCCCGCCCTACGCCCCGCTCTTCGCCTGGCTCGAAGGCCGCGGCGACCGCCCCGACCCGGCCGGCGCCCCCATCTTCCGCCCCCTCATGCTCGCCCAGCCCCTCGAACCAGCCGACCTCGCCGCCCTCGACCCCGCCGCCTTCCGAGCCGAGTGGAAATGGGACGGCATCCGCGTCCAGCTCGTCAGCACCGCCCTCGGCCGCCGCATCTTCTCCCGCGGCGCCGACGACATCTCCGGCACCTTCCCCGAAATCCTCGGCGCCATGCAGAATTTCCACGGCGTCCTCGACGGCGAACTGCTCGTGATCCGTGACGGCGAAGTCGCCCCCTTCGCCGACCTGCAGCAGCGCCTCAACCGCAAATCCCCCGGCCCGAAAATGCTGAAGGACTTCCCCGCCGGAATCCGCCTCTACGACATCCTCTTCGACGACCACGAGGACCTCCGCCCGCTCCCCTTCGACGCGCGCCGGCAGCGGCTCGAGCAATGGTTCGAGCAGCACCACCCGCCCCGCATGTCCCTCTCCGAGCAGATCCCCTTCACCACGATGGACGAGCTCGCAACGATCCGCGCCGGCGCCCGTGCCGCCAACATCGAAGGCCTGATGCTCAAGCGCGCCGACAGCCCCTACCTCCCCGGCCGCCCGAAAGGCCAATGGTGGAAATGGAAGCGCGACACCCTGATCATCGACGCCGTGCTCATGTACGCCCAGCGCGGCAGCGGCAAGCGCAGCTCGTTCTATTCCGACTACACCTTCGGCCTATGGACCGACGACGGTGACCTGGTCCCGGTCGGCAAGGCCTATTCCGGCTTCACCGACGCCGAGCTGGTCCAGCTCGACCGCTGGGTCCGCAATCACACGATCAACCGCTTCGGCCCGGTGCGCGAAGTCGAGCGCAGCTACGTCCTCGAAGTCGAGTTCGACGCCGCCCAGCGCAGCACCCGCCACCGCTCCGGCGTCGCCTTGCGTTTCCCCCGCATCCACCGCCTCCGCCCCGACAAACCCGCCGCCGAAGCCGACCGCCTCGAAACCCTCCTCCGCCTCATCCCCTAGCCGGCGAATAGGCCCGACAATCCGCTCCCATCATCTCGAGCGTCATCACCGGGCTCGACCGACGCCCCGCCGTCATCGCCGGGCTTGACCCGGCAAACACCCAGCCCGCCGCCAAACCGCGAGGGCGGGAACGACCAGCCCCCCCCCGCCAAAACCCCTTGCACCCCGCCTGTGGAATATGTTCCTACTCCACCCCATGCTCGCCGCCGCCGCCAACGCCAACGCCAACGCCAACGACCTTCCCCCGGAAGAAACCCCGGAGCACCGCCGCGCCCGCCAGCTCGCCTATTTCCGCAGGCTCGCCGACCTCAACATGGAATCCGCCGAAATCGCCGCCGAGCGCATCCGCGACGCCCACGCCGAAGGTCCCAACACCAACACCGCGAGCCCCACCCTCGACCTCGCCCGCGCCACCCGCGGCGTCACCAGTGCCGTCAACAGCGAGAACCGCGTCGTCCGCGGCGAGGTCCTCGAACCCCGCCCGCGCCTCGTCGCCTTCGACCCCCGCCGCGCGCCGCTGCAACAAGCGCTGCACCCGCTCGCCAAAGACGAGCCCACGCCCGCCGCCCGCACCGCCTTCCGCCGCGTGATCGACGACGCGATCGAGGACGAGCTCCTGGTCGATCCCGACCGCGACATCCCGATCGACGAAGTCCTGATGTCCGTCTGCGAGACGATCGGCCGCAAGCCCGACTTCTCCAAGCTCTCCGACGAAGTCCTCGGCATGCCGCCCCGCACCTGCGACCCGCCCCCCTGGGCCAACCAAACCCCGACCACCCGCCCCGAAGCCTCCAACCGCGACCAAGAATAAACCCTAAACCCTCTCCCTCCGGGAGAGGGCCCGGGTGAGGGTCCTCAACCCCGCAGCACCGCGCGCGCCGGCGCCCAAGCCGGCAACCCGTTCATCCCCCCTTGACCACCGCGGACGGAAAATGCTCACCTCACCGTGAGTATTATGAACGGGATTTTAGCAATGCTTCGGCTCGCCGCCCGCATGGCCCTCATTGCCTGCGCCCTCTGCGGAGCCGCCACCAGCGCCTCGGCCGTGACCATCGGCAATCTCACGGACGGCGAGACGGCCTGTTGCTTCGGCTTCCCGAACACGCAATCCTTTGGCCAAAGCATCAAATCGCCGGGCGAGGCGCTGCAGAGCTTCACCTTCCATGTAACGGACGCCAGCTCGGGCAACGTGATTTTCAGGCTAGCCCCGATCACCGGCACTACCCCGAGCGCACCGATCTATCAAAGCGCTGAGATCCCGGTGGCGGCCGGAGCCGACACCATCACCATCACCGGGATCGACACCCCGACCACCCTGGGCGCCGAGTATCTCGCCTACCTGACCGTCTACGGGGCCACGACCCCGATCCCAGGCTCACTCGAGTTGCTCGGCAACAACTTCGACGTCTATTCGGGCGGGCAGTCCCTTTACTACGCTCAGATCAAAGGCGAAGACCCGACCGGCCACGAATTCTCGGGCTTTAACCTGCACGACCTCGAATTCACCGCGGAGTTCGGCGAGCTGCCGGAACCCGGCACCATCGCCCTCCTCGCCACGAGCCTCGCCGGTCTCGCTTTCGCCCGCCGCGGCAGGCGCCCCTAATCGAAACTGTACGTGAACCCGCTCCCATCCGTGCCGACATGCACCCGCTTCGGCGGATCCCCTTCCAGCATCCGCTTCAGGAACGCCCCGCTGATGTCCGGCAGCATCGTGTTGGTCAGGATGTTGTCGATGATCCGCCCGCCGCTCTCCGGCTCGGTGCATCGGCTCGCGATCAGGTCCACCACCGCATCGTCGTAGCTGAACGGGATCTCCCGGTTCGCCTCGACCCGGCGCTTGATGCGCGACAGCTGCAGCCGGATGATCCCGCGCATCACCTCGTCCGACAGCGGCAAATACGGGATCACGATCAGCCGCCCCAGCAGCGCCGGCGGGAACACCTTCTGCAGCGGCTCGCGCAGCGCCTTGGCGATCTCCTCCACCTCCGGCATCAGCTCCGGGTCCTTGCACATGTTCATGATCAGGTCGGTGCCGACGTTGCTGGTCAGCAGGATCAGCGTGTTGCGGAAGTCGATTTGGCGGCCCTCGCCATCCTCCATCATGCCCTTGTCGAACACCTGGAAGAAGATCTCGTGCACGTCCGGATGCGCCTTCTCGATCTCGTCCAGCAGCACCACCGAATAGGGCTTGCGCCGCACCGCCTCCGTCAGCACCCCGCCCTCGCCATAGCCGACATAGCCCGGCGGCGCGCCCTTCAGCGTGCTGACCGTATGCGCCTCCTGGAACTCGCTCATGTTGATCGTGATCAGGTTCTGCTCGCCGCCATAGAGCGACTCGGCCAGGGTCAGCGCGGTCTCGGTCTTGCCGACGCCGGACGGCCCGCACAGCATGAACACGCCGACCGGCTTGACCGGGTTGTCGAGCCCGGCGCGCGACGTCTGCACCCGGCGCGCGATCATGTTGAGCCCGTGGTCCTGGCCGACCACCCGGCTGCGCCAGCGTGCTCGGCCAGATTGAGCACCGCCTGCGCCTCGTTGCGGACCATGCGGCCGACCGGGATGCCGGTCCAGTCGGCGACGACCGAGGCGACCGCCTGCTGGTCCACGCTCGGCAGGATCAGCGGATTCTCGCCCTGGTGCTCGGCAAGCTCCGCCTGCAGGCTGCCGCAGCTCCTCCAGCAGGCGCCGCCCGGTCCGGCGGCGCGGTCGGGCGCGTCGCCGGTCGGCTGCAGGTCGACCGCCATGCCGGCCTCGCGCAGCGTCTTCGCGCAGCGCCAGGATACTGCTCGACCAGCGCGCGCTCCTTCTCCCAGCGCCCCTCGAGCCCGGCCAGCGTGTCCCGCTCCTCGGCCAGGCTCTTCTCGATCTTGCTCGGCCGCGCTCCCCCGCGTCGATGCCGATCGCGCTCTCCGCGCGCGATGATCTCGCCGCTCCGTCTCCAGCGCCGAGATCCGCCGCCGCGTGTCCTCGACCGCGGGCGGCGTCGCGTGCTGGCTGATGGCGACGCGGGCGGAGGCGGTGTCGAGCAGGCTCACCGACTTGTCCGGCAGCTGGCGCGCCGGGATGTAGCGGTGCGAAAGCCGGACCGCCGCCTCGATCGCCTCGTCCAGGATCACCACCTGGTGGTGCTTCTCCAGCGGCGAGACGATGCCGCGCATCATCAGGATCGCCTTCTCCTCGTCGGGCTCGTCGACCTGGACGACCTGGAAGCGCCGGGTCAGCGCCGGGTCCTTCTCGAAGTATTTCTTGTATTCGGCCAACGTGGTGGCCGCGATCGTGCGCAGCGTGCCGCGCGCCAGCGCCGGCTTGAGCAGGTTGGCCGCGTCGCCCGTTCCGGCCGCGCCGCCCGCGCCGATCAGCGTATGCGCCTCGTCGATGAACAGGATGATCGGCTTGCGGCGAGGACTGCACCTCCTCGATCACCTGCCGCAGCCGCTGCTCGAACTCGCCCTTCATGCTGGCGCCCGCCTGCAGCAGGCCGACGTCGAGCGTGCGCAGCGTGACGTCCTTCAGCTGCGGCGGCACGTCGCCCTCGGCGATGCGCAGCGCGAAGCCCTCCACCACGGCCGTCTTGCCGACCCCGGCCTCGCCGGTGAGGATCGGGTTGTTCTGGCGCCGGCGCATCAGCACGTCGACCACCTGGCGGATCTCGGCGTCGCGGCCCGTCACCGGGTCGATCTGCCCGTCGCGGGCGCGCTGCGGTGAGGTCGACGGAGAATTCTGCAGCGCCTCCTGCTTGCCCATCTGCGCCGGCGCGATCGCACTGCTGGCCTCGCCGGGCGGCCGGCGCGCGCCGTCGGTCGCGGCCAGGGCCGCCTCCGGCGAGTTGCCGAGCACCGCGTCGAACTCGTCGGTGAGCGCGTCGGGCTTGATCTTCTCCCATTGCCGCGACGTCGCGAACAGCGCGTTGCGCAGCGTCGGCGTCTTCAGCATGCCGAGCAGGAGGTGCCCGGTGCGGATCTGGCCGACCCCGAACATCAGCGTGCCGAACACCCAGGCCCCGCTCCACCGCCTCCTCGATCTGCGGCGCGAAGTCGGAGATGGCGGTCGCACCCCGCGGCAGCCGGTCGAGCGCCGCGGTGAGGTCGGCGGCCAGGCGCGAGGGGTCGATCTCGTATTGCTTGACCAGGCGATGCAGGTCGCTGTCCTGCGCGTTGAGGATCTGGTGCAGCCAGTGCACCAGCTCGACATACGGGTTGCCCCGCAGCTTGCAGAACACGGTGGCGCCCTCGATCGCCTTGTAGCCGACCGGGTTGAGCTTGCCGAACAGGGTCGCGCGGCTGATCTCGGTCATGGCACGTGGCTCTCCGCTGCTTGGGTCTGGTCGATCGATTGGGCGAAGCTGTCGGCGCTGGCGTCGAGGTGCAGGTCGGCGGCGTCCGCGCGCGAGCGGCGGGGCATGCAGCCAGGTGGTCCAGCCGAGCCGGCCCTGCTGGCCCAGCCGGATCGGCGGCACCTCCTCGCGCTCAGGATCAGGTTGACGTCCCAGATCAGCACGTCGCCGGCGTAGTTGCGCACGATCGGGATCAGGCGATGGAAGCTGAGGCCGCCGGGCAGCAGGCGCTCGTAGTCGGCCAGGGTGAGCGGGCCGAACACGAGCCGGAACTTGTCCTGCCGGCTCCAGATGCGCTCGCCAAGCGATGGCGGAGCCGCCGAGCGCGGCGGTGCGAGCGCCGGCGCCGAGCCGGGTGTACGTCCGCGCGCGGCAGCGGCAGCCAGGCGCCGACAAAGCTCTCGACGCGGACCGGGACGGTGAAGAAGGCCGACAGGATCTTGGCCAGGCCCTCGGGATGCCGCGTCTGCGCCGGCCAGGTGTCCCGCGAAATGCAGCTTGGTCAGGTCCGGCATCGCATCGCGGCCGCGCAGGCCGAGCGTGCCGAGGCCGATCAGGCTGGCGACATAGAGGCCGAACCGGTCCTGCTCCGGGCGGTCGAAGCTGACCGTCGGGCGCGACGTCGGCCCAGGCGCGGAAGAACAGGGACAGCGCCCGGTGATGGAACAGGTCGATGAACCGGGCGAAGGTCGGGTCGTCGTGGTTGCGGCGGCGGTCCCGGGCGTATTCGGTCAGATGCAGCGGCAGCGGCCCGTCGGTGCCGAACAGGCCGAAGAAATGGACCAGCAGCCGGTCGGGGTGGCCGTCCCGACCCGCCTCGAACCCGGCCAGCGAGGCCGGGGTGTGGGTGACGGAGGGCTCCTGCGCCAGGCGGAGCAGGTCGTCGGCCGGGCGGGTGCTGCGGCCGAAGCGCGGCCGCTCCGGGTGCAGTGCCTCGAGCAGGCGCATGAGCCTGGTAGAACTCGAACGCGTGCGGCGCCGCGGCCAGCGCGGCCGAAGGCCGGCGCCGGCGCGCGCGCTCCGGTGGCGCCGGCGTGCGGTGCTCGGCAGCAGGTCGGGCAGGGCAAGCGACATCGGCCGCGCTACAGCGACCGCGCGCTGGCCGAGCCGCATCGGCCAGCGCATCACCTCGCCGCGGTCCGGGCTGCGCATCGGCGGTCTCGGTGAAGGCGTTGATGGACGACGTATTTGGCGAAGAACCGGTCCAGCACCGCGGCGAGCAGGATGCCGCCGGCTGCCGCCGAACGCGGAGTCGTCCATCGTCAGCGTGACCTGCAGCCCGCGCCCGGCGCAGATCGGCCCGGCGCCGGGAATGCGGCGGACGATCGGGCGTGGTGCCGACCGACGAGCAGCCCTTCGAGCTGGCGCGACGCGACGCGTCGCGTTCGACGGCACGTAGAGCCGGAGCAGCTCCCGCAGCGCCGCCGCGCCCTGCGCCCGGTCGGTGTCGGCCAGCGTGAGGTAGTTCAGCCCGAGATGGGAGATGAAGCGCCAGGCATAGTCGCCATCGCCGCGGCAGGGGCGCGGGCGAGGTCGGGCCGACCAGGCAGCGGATCGAGGCGACCGGGGCGTTCACCGCGACGGTGAAGTCGGTGTGCTTCTTGCCGACCGGCATGGAGATCGGCAGGTCGCGGTTGGTGCAGATCAGGTCGAGCCCGAGCTGGCGCAGGTCGTCGCGCACCGGGGCATGGTCGCCGTCGACCAGCGAGATGAACACGTCGTGGCCGAGATAGCTGGAGCGCGGCCCGCGCTGCCGCGCGCGCGACGAGAGCTGGTGCGGCTGCCGGCGCAGCATGTAGTAGCTGCGGTGGCCCGGGTTCCGGCTGAGGTCGTTGGCGGCGTAGAACGGCAGGAAGGGCTGGGTCGGGCCGCCGTCGGCGGGGAAGCCCTCGACGCGCCGTGACCGAGAACACCTCGTAGTCGAGCGGGCGCATGCGGTCGGGCACGATCATGTGCTCGGCGTCGCGCCCGTCGAGGTTGACGCGGTCGCTGCGCTTGGGGAACAGGTTGATCGCCGGCGTGCAGTTGAGCTGCATGTGTTCCGGGCCGAACGCGGCCAGCGCCGGCTCGGCGCGATCGAGCAGGATGATGACCTCGATGTCCGGGCGTGGCGCAGCGGATGGAGGCGCGGTCCAGCCCGGCCAGGGTGAAGAACAGGAACCGCTCCGGGAGCGCGTAGTATTCCTGCAGCAGGCGGTAGCCGTCGAAGGTGTCCGGCGCGCGCGGCAGCAGCGCCTCGTCCTCGCTCGAACCCGGCGGGCTGCAGCGGCGGAGCGCGGCAGGCGGTCCTGCCAGGGCAGCGGCCGCGTCGCCGGGGCGGACGACGATGCCGGTCACATGGGCGGAGAGCTGCTCGTAGAGCCGCATGCGCGGCCCTTCGGGGCCGCCGAGGAAGAAGCTGAGCCGCTCCAGCGCGAGCTTGCCGATCGGGCGTGCCGCCGATGCGTGCGCAGCCGCAGCCGGATGGCCGCCTTGGCGTTGCCGGGTTCCGGGCAGGCCGAGCGCGGCGACGCCGGCCTGGGCGGCGATGTACTCCGCCTCCGCCACCTCGATCGGCAGCAGCTGCACCGCGTGCGCGGTGCGGAACACGCAGTTGGTCTGGTCCTCGGTGCCGAGCAGGCTGCGCAGCTCGGTGCCGGCCGGCAGCGTGATGCCGGTGACCTGATCCTTGATGCGGCGTCCGGCGTGATCTTGACGATCGCCATCGAGGGCGTCGGCGCCAGATAGTGCGGATAGACCATCTGCAGCAGCGACTGCGTGAAGGTCGGGAACTCCGCCTCCATCTTCAGCTGGATGCGCGCGGCCAGGAAGGCGAACCCTTCCAGCAGCCGCTCGACATAGGGGTCGGCGACCTCCGTGTTGCCCAGGTCGAGGCGGCCGGCGACCTTGGGGAATTCGGCGGCGAATTCCTGGCCCATGTCGCGCATAAAGGCCAGCTCCGCCTCGTAGTGGCGCAGCAGCCTAGGGTCCATCAGTCGGCTGCCCTTGGCTCTCGGTGACCACCGCCAGCCGGGTTTCGACCTCGATCTTGGTCTCGAGGAAAAGCTGCAGCGGGACCGGCTGCGCCCAGAGCTCGCCCTCGATCTCGAACACCAGGGCGGGCATGCCGCTGTTCTCGCGCGAGCCGCGGGTGCGCACCTTGAGCGTCTCGCCGCGGATGCGCGGCTCGAAGGCGCGGATGGCCTCGGCCAGCTCGCTCCTCCAGCGCGCTGCACGCGCGAGGATGCTTCCAGCATGCCGGCGAGGCCGGGGATTCCGTAATTCAGCGTGGAGCTTGGCGACCAGCGGCACGTCCGTCGAGATCGCTCAGGGTGTCGAGGTTGGTACGTGTTCAGCAGCGCGCGCGAGGTCGCGCAGCACGGCCTGGCGGAGCTGCGGCATGGTGAGGACTTGCTGGTCCGGCCCGTCGCGCTTGGCCGTCGGGTTGAGGTCGGTCAGCCGGTCGAGCAGCGACGGCTGCAGCCGCTCGCGGCCCTCGAGGCCGGACATGGCTAGGCGGCGCCGGCTTCGGCCGCCGGCGCGTCCGCGGTGCGCGTGGGCATGATCGAGAGCTTGCGCACATCCATCAGCGCGGTCTCGTCCGCGTCGGTGACCAGCATGCGCTGGCCGATCGGAAGCGCCCAGTCCTCGTCGAGCTCCTGCCAGTCGGTCTTGCGCGCGAGCTGGATCGGCCGGATCGGCCGAGGCCGTCGAGCCGGGATAGCGGGTCGGGATCAGGGCAACGGCCTCGCCGTCGTTGGTCCAGGTGAAGCGGGCCGGCATCCAGACCTGGTCGCGCAGGTCGGCCGGCGGCTCCACGTTGAGCCATTTGACCCGGTGGTAGGGGATCCACATGTAGTGGCCCTCGACCACCGCTTCGACGATCGGGCCGAGCCGTGGGTCGGCGTCGGCGACCCACTCGAACGCGTGCCGTTGATGAGCCGCCGGCACGTCGGGCGCTGCGTCGAACGCCGCGTCGCGCAGCTGGCGGCCTCGCGCGCTTGCCCGGTGGCGAGCAGGCGGTTGGCCTCGATGAGCAGCGGCACCCAGTCGCCAGGGTCGCCGAACACGGTCGGGCGTGCGCTCGCCGCGGAAGACCTTCTCGCGCAGGAGTTCGCACCGGATGGCGGCACGGTAGGTCGTGACCATCGGGTCGGCCTTCGGGTCGAGCTCGTTTGACGACTTTGAGCTGCGTCAGCGCGCGATCCCACTCGCCGGTGATGCAGAACATCTGGAACAGGAACGTGCGAAGGCGCGGGTCACGCGGCGCCTTGCGCACGTCCTGCTTCAGCTGGTCGAGGGCGCTGTCGGACGTCGCCGCCGCGCAGTTGCTCGCGCGCGTCCAACGGCATTACGCCTTGCTACTGTGATTCGCAGCGCTGTACTGGATCGTCGCGACGTTCTTGACCCGGTTCCAGCCGCCCGGCGATGCCGTGTCCATCTGCCGTCCGGCTTCTGCTGGCATGTAGAGCACCTGCAGCCCGCCGTACTCGAAGGTCATGGTCTCCTTCGGCGACTCGTCGTCGTACGACCAGCTGATCGTCTTCACCGCGACGAGCTTGAAGACGAACACCAGGTAGATCTGGCCGGCTGGTCGCCGCCGGAGCACTTGCGCAGCCCGAGCCCGACGTCTGCGAACGGCGTGCCGGAGCAGGCCATGCTCGAAGAGGTGCGGCGAGGACCTGTCGATCTTGCGCGTGATCGAGAACGGGTTGAAGGTGACCTTGCCGGCGCCCGCGCCGGTGCTCTGGCTGCCGATGTTCAGCATCTGCTCGATGTCGAAGCTGAAGTCCTCGATTTCGAACAGGCCGCTTGCCTGACGGCGTGCAGCCTTGCTTCGAACTCGAACTGTCCTGACACAGCGGCTCGGCGTTCTTGCCCAGCTCGACCTGCGATTCCGAAGGCATGAAGTCGTTCTCGTCGCAGTAGTCCTTGAAGTACATGTAACCGTCGACAGCCATTTTCGTGTGTCCTTTACTGCCGGTTGAAGTCGTTTGAGTGCTTAGCCTTCGGCATCTTCGAGACCAGCCGCAGGGACACCGTCAGACCCTCGAGCTGATAGTGTGGCTTGAGGTAGAACTTCGCCCGGTAGTATCCTGGATTCTCCTCGTTTTCCTCCAGCTCGACCTTGCCTTCCGCAAGGGGTGGGATCGCCTTGTATTCGTCGCGTGCTGCTGTCCGGCGAGCCGTCGATGTACTAGCATCAGCCAGCTCTCCAGCCAGTCCTGCAGCTGCGCCTTGGTCTTGGTCGAGCCGATCTTGTCGCGCACCATGCACTTCAGGTAATGCGCGAAGCGGCAGCTCGCGAACAGGTACGGCAGCCGCGCCGACAGGTTGGCGTTCGCGGTGGCGGCCGGGTCGTGGTATTCCTGCGGCTTCTGCAGCGACTGGGCGCCGATGAAGGCGGCGAAGTCCGAGTTCTTCTTGAAGATCAGCGGCATGAAGCCGTTCTTGGCCAGCTCGGCCTCGCGCCGGTCGCTGATGGCGATCTCGGTCGGGCATTTCATCGCCACGCCGCCGTCCTCGTCCGGGAAGGTGTGCGCCGGCAGGCCCTCGACGGCGCCGCCGCTTTCCATGCCGCGGATGTGCGAGCACCAGCCATACAGCTTGAATGCCCGGGTGATATTGGTCGCCATGGCGTAGGCGGCGTTGCACCAGGTGTAGTGCTCGCTGTCGCCGCCGGCCGTGTCTTCCTCGAAGTTGAACTCCTCGACCGGCTCGGTCTTTGCGCCGTAGGGCAGCCGGGCGAGGAAGCGGGGCATGCAGAGGCCGAGGTAGCGGGAGTCCTCGCTTTCGCGCAGCGAGCGCCAGGCGGCGTATTCCGGGGTCTGGAAGATCTTGGTCAGGTCGCGCGGGTTGGACAGCTCGCCCCAGCTCTCCATCTGCATGACCGTGGGCGCGGCCGCGGCCAGGAACGGCGCATGCGCGGCGGCCGCAATCTGCGCCATGTCGCTGAGAAGCTGCAC
This sequence comes from uncultured Alphaproteobacteria bacterium, assembly GCA_963708585.1. Classification (GTDB taxonomy): domain Bacteria; phylum Pseudomonadota; class Alphaproteobacteria; order Acetobacterales; family Acetobacteraceae; genus JAVVHH01. The sequence goes on from CAVPSW010000006.1 coordinate 518,403, forward strand.
GTCCTGCGGGCTGTGGTCGAAGTAGTAGTCGCCCACCAGCGTGCCGAACGGCTCGCCGCCGAACTGGCCGTATTCCTCTTCATAGATCTTCTTGAAGAGCGGGCTCTGGTCCCATGCCGTGCCGCGGAACTTCTTCAGCGTCTTGCCCACCTCCTTCTTGGAGATGTTCATGACCTTGATCTTCAGCGTCTCGTCGGTCTCGGTGTTGTTGACCAGGTGATGCAGCCCGCGCCACGCGCTCTCCAGCTGCTGGAACTCCGGCTGGTGGATGATCAGGTTGATCTGCTCGGTCAGCTTGGCGTCGATCGCCGCGATCATCGCCTCGATCGAGCGGAGCGAGTCGTCGGAGACCAGCGCCGTGTTGGCGAGCGCCTGCTGCGGCAAGCGTATGCACCGCGCGTTCGACCGCTTCGCGCGCCTTGTCGCTCTTCGGCTTGAACTCGCGGTTCAGCAGGGAGGCGAAGTCGCTGTGCTCGAGGGTGTCGGTGGCCGGCTTCGGCTTGGCTCAGTTGCGTTGCGGACATCGGCTTATTCCTCCGCTCGCGGGCTACGGCGGCGGCGCGGCGCCGCGGCAAGCGTCTGCAGCAGCGCCGGGTCCTGCAGCGCCTTGGTGATCAGCGCTTCCGCCCCGCTCTTGCCGTCCATGTAGGTCAGCAGGTTGCGAGAGCTGCGTGCGCGCGTCGAGCAGCTTGGCCAGGCTGTCGACCTTCTTGGCCACCGCGCCGGGCGAGAAGTCGTCCATGCTCTCGAAGGTGATGTCGACGGCGACGTTGCCTTCGCCGGTCAGCGTGTTCGGGACCATGAAGGCCACGCGCGGCTTGATCGACTTCATGCGGTCATCGAAATTGTCGACGTCGACTTCCAGCATCTTGCGGTCGGCCACCGCCGGCAGCGCTTCGGCCGGCTTGCCGGACAGGTCGGACATGACGCCGACCACGAAGGGCAGCTGGACCTTCTTCTCCGAGCCGTAGGTCTCGACGTCGTATTCGATCTGCACGCGCGGGCGCCCGGTTGCGGGCGATGAACTTCTGACTGCTCGCTTTCGCCAAGACCAGTTCCTTTCCTTCTCGTCGTGGCCGGGCATCACGCCCGTTGACCACATCATACACGATCGAAACGACGCGTCACTCCTGGTCGTGCCCGCGATGAGTCTGCGCCTGGCTCAGCCCGTCCGGCGCGAGGTCGCGCAGGATGTCCATGAACTCCATCCCGGCCAGCCGCTTGGCGCGGTCGAGCAGCATCGGCAGCGGGCTCGACGGCTCCTGCGCTGCGGAAATACGGCGGCGGCAAGTCGAGCGCGTGCAGCGCCTCCTCGCGCTTGCGAAGCGCGGTGATCGCTTGGATGCTGGCGAAGCTGCGCGCGGGCGCGGCTCCTCCGGCGCGTCCGGCGCCGTCGGCGCTGCGCGCCCGCTTCGTCTCCGCCGCCTCCGCGGCCGGCGCGGCCGCGCGCGGCGCTCTCGTAGCGCTTCAGGTCGCGCTGGATGTCGCGCAGCAGCTTGCAGCAGCGGCCTCGTAGTCCGGGCCCGTGGCCGGGCCGGCGTTGCGGTCGAACGCGGCCGGAGATCGCCGGGCACGTCCGCGAGCAGGTTGTCGACGGCGTCCGCGCGGCGGCGAGCCGCGCCTGGTCGGCCTCCGGAAGGCGCCGAGCGACGATCGGCCTCGGTCACTTCTCCTTGCCGGGCTCCGGCTCGAGCGCGCCGTTCAGCACGGCGATGTCGCGCCAGGAGACCGGCCCGGTGCGCGGGCGTGGCGGCGAGCGGCAGGTCGCGCAGCGGCCGCAACACGCGCGCCGGGTCCTGCAGCCGCAGCACCGCGTTGGCCCGCTGCATCGGGTCGTTGTCGTCCTCCGGGTCGAGTTGCGGGTGGACGTGCGGCCCATGGTCGTCGAGCTCCTGCCGGATCAGCGCGGACCACGCCGGCGAAGCCGGGCAGCCCCTGGAGGTGCAGCCGCGCGATCGCCAGATGCACCATGACCCGCAGGTCGTGCGTGCGCGGCATCAGCGCTTCGGCGACCGCGGCCGTCTCCTTCCAGTCGGGCGGAACCGCCGGCTCGATCGTGTTGCCGTACTGGACCTCGGGCTTGCCCTGCGCGGCGCGTTCGAGCGCGCCGAAATCGGGGTCGAGCTCGAGGTTCTCCCCGGCGGGGGCGTCGTCCGAGACCGGCGGCAAGCCGAGTCACGTCCAGCGGGGCCACGTCAGCCGCGGCGCCGAGCACAGGGCGGCGCGCGCTCGCGCGACCGCCATCGCCATCGCCTCCCTGCGCCAGATAACGGGGCACTACTTTTCGCAAACAGGCTCTCGTGTCCAGGGGAACTTATTGCGACGTCGGGCAGCGAAACTCTTGCAGCACGGTCGAGGTGAACGGGTTGGGCGCCGCCCGCAGCTCGAACGCGGCGCTGCGTTCGCCGTCGCGTCGAGCGTGAGCGTGGCCCGGTCCGCGCCCGGCGGGCGTGAGCTTGCCGCGCGCCGAACAAGCGGAACAGCGCCCATGGCCCCTGTTCCTGCAGCCCCGGGCTGCCCGGCGCGGCGGCGTCCAGCTCAGCTTGACCGGGCCCGGCTTGCGGCGGCGGCCAGGTGATCTGCACCGGCCGCGGCGGCCCGCCGGCGAAGGCTGAGCGTGGCCGAGCCCAGATCGAGCGTCGCCGCGGTGCGCGCCGGGTCGATGCCGGCGGCGTCAGGTCGAAGCGAGCTTCGGCGTCGGTCCCGCCGCCGGCGAAGAACATGTCGCGGATCGAGGCCGCGCGCTGGAATTGCTGCAGGTCGGCGGCGCTCACCGGCGGCCTCACGCCCTCCACCGGCGGCCGGCTTCCAGGGCCGGACGATGGTGTCCACGTACGGCTTCAGCTGCGTGTTGAAGAAGGCGTCCAGCACGCCGCCGGGCGCGAACAGCTTGCCGAACTCGTCGAGCGTCGGCCTCGTTGGTGGCGCCCGGCGTGAACGGGTATTTGCCGTTGACCACCACCGGGCAGAGCGCGCCCGGGCCGCCGCCGGCCTTGAACGCGGCCGTGATCTGCTCCTTGGCGCCGCCGCCGCGGAGCGCCAGCCCGCTCGCCGCAACCGAGTTCAGCCAGCGCGCAGCGGCTGCGGCTGGCGCAGCGCCTCGGTGCGCAGCGCCACCGCCGGGTCGGCGCTGCCCGCGTCGGTGGTGGCGCCGGCCCGGTTGGCCGAGGCCGCCATCTTCGCCAGTTGCTGCTGCAGGTCGACCAGCGGCTTCAGCACCTGGTCGAGCGCGCCCGGCCGCATCAGGTCGCGCAGCGCCTTGTAGCGGTCGTCGATCTCGCGGCCCGGCGCGGCGCCGGCGTCTCGGCCGGCGCGGCCCGGCCGAGCACGCCGCGCAGGCCGGTCGCGCTCGGCGGCTCGGCGGCGCTCGGCGCGGCGGCCGCGGCCGGCCAGCGTGAGCTGCTGCGCGATCGATGCCAGCAGGCCCGCATCGGCGAGTTCGCGCGAGCCGAGGATGTAGAGGTCCTGCGCCGCTTGCGTCAGGCTGCGCAGCGGCGCCACGTCGAGGTCGGCCAGCATCGCGTCCCAGGCCTGGGCGTATTCGGTCGGTGTACAGCGCGATCGACGTCGCGCTCGGCCGTGCGCATGGCCGGGCTGTCCGGGCCCAGATCGGTCTTCTCGCCGAGCACCCAGCTCTCCGCGCGACATCCTGCAGCGCCGTGCTCAGCGAGGGCAGCAGCACCTTGTGAAAGCCGTCCGGGGTGAAGAAGCCGGGGATCCCTCCGTCAGCGGCCGGCCGGAGGAGCGGATGAACACGCGTCACCCCGGCCGCGCCGAGCGCGTCGCTCGGCCGCCAGGGCGGCAGCGCGCGGCGGCCGCGGCGGACGGCTTGATGCGCGAATAGATCCGCTGCGCCACGCTCACCCGGTTGAACGTGGCGCGCGCGGCCGCGACCAGGTCGCCGTCCAGCGGACCGTGCGGCAGCGGGTTTTCGAGCAGCGCGTCCAGATGCCGGCGCAGGCTCGGCGCGCAGTCCGGCCTGCGCCGCGCCTGGATAGGTCTCCTCCCAGTCGAGCGTCATCCACTCGCGGACCAGGTCGCGGTCGAGCGGGCCGGCGCCGCCGAGCATGAGGTAGACCCGGGTGGCCTCGTACTCGAAATCCGGGTGGGTCATGTTGCCGCGCATCTGCGCCTCGAGCCGCCAGATCAGGCGCGGGAACAGCGCGTATTCCAGCCCGTGCCGGTACGACCGCTCGCGCCGCGGCCGCCGAGCTTGCCCTCCTGCGCGAGCCCGAGCCCGGCCGGCTCGGGGCGGCGGGCGTGTCGTAGCCGAACGGCAGCGCGCGGGCGCGGTCGAGCAGCGGCAGCGAGGCGGGGCAGGTCGGCATCCTGCACCGGGTCGAGCGGCAGGCCCTGCGCCGCCTGCCTCGTAGCCGGCGAGCGCCGGCTGCGCGTCGTCGAGCTTGGCCTGCGCGCGCTCGCGCTCGCGCCACAGCAGCCCGGCCGCCGCCAGCGCCGAGCAGCAGGCACGCCGCGAACCCGGCGGCGCGCAGCAGCACCGCCCGCCGACGCGCGCCCGGGCTGGCCGAGACCAGCATCGCCTCGCGGAACACCACGTCGCGCAGCTGCCCGGTCAGGAAGAAGGTGCGGCCCTCCTCCGGCCGCAGCCGCTGCGTCTGGCCGCTGGTCGAGGCCGAACGCGCGCGCGATGGCGCCGGTCAGCCGGTCGATCGGCGTGCCTTCCTGCGTGGCCGAAGTCAGGTAGACGCCGCGCAGCAGCGGCGCCGGCTCGCTTGCCGCGCGGCGCGAAGGCTTCGTCGAGGAACTCGCTCACCGGCGCGCCGACGGTCGCGAACTGGGCGGGAAAGGCGCTGACCAGCGCGCGCCGCTCCGGGCTCGCTCTCGCACTGCAGCCGCGCGAACATCCGCCGCTCGAGCGTGGCGGCCAGCCGCTTGAACTCCGCCGTGAACGCAGCGAGCGCGTCCGGCACGCCCGCGCTTGTACGGGAAGGTGACGCCCCAGACCTGCTCGCGCTCGCTCGCGGTCGAGGTCGCCGAAGAACTCGGTGAACCCCGAGAGCAGGTCCGACCTTGGTGAACAGCGCGTAGACGGGATGCGGATGCCGAGCCGGCTCTCGAGTTCGGCGATCCGGCGGCGGATGGCGCGCGCATGCGCCAGCCGGTCGGCCGGCCCGCGCGGGTCGCCCACCACGTCGGTCAGCGCGATGGCGACGATCACGCCGTTCAGCGGCTGCTTCGGCCGGGTGCGCTTGAGCAGGCCGAGGAACGTGTCCCAGCCGGCCTTGTCCACGGCGGCGTCGGAGTCCTGCGTGGTGTAGCGGCCGGCGGTATCGATCAGCACCGCGCTCGTCGGTGAACCACCACTCGCACAGCCGCGTGCCGCCGACGCCGGCGAGCGCGCCGCGTGCCCAACTTGTCGGCGAGCGGGAAATTCAGCCCGGCGTTCAGCAACGCCGTCGTCTTGCCGGCGCCGGGCGGCCCGATGATGACGTACCAGGGCTGCTCGTACAGCGCGCCGCGCTTGCCGCGCGCCTTGCGCAGCGTCGTCATGGCGGCGGCGAGCTTCTCCTGCAGCGCGGCCGCCTCGGCGTCCTCCGGCTTGCCGCCCGCGACGCCCGCGGCCAGCGCCTTCTCGCGGCTGAGCCGGCGCAGGTCGAGCACCAGGTTGCCGATGGCCCAGAGCCACCGCCAGCGCCGCGATGACCGCGACCCGCGGCAGCGGGTCCTCGAGCGGCGGCCAGAGCGGGCCGACGAACCAGACCACGCCGCAGAGCAGCTGCACGCCGATGAAGCTGAGGAACCAGCGCAGGATGTTCACGCGCGCGGCCTACCGCTGCAGCATGATGTCGATGCGCCGGTTCTGCTCGCGGCCTTCGGCGTGGTGTTCGGGCGCGACCGGGTCGGCGTCGGCGCGGCCTTCGGCGGTCAGCCGCGCCGCGTCGCCGATCGGCTTGGCGAGGGCGGCGCGCACGGCCTGCGCGCGGGCGTTCGACAGCGCGAAATTGGACGGGAAGTTGACCGTCCGGACCGGCTGGTTGTCGGTGTAGCCGAGCACGCGGATCGGCCCGGGCTCGGCTTTGAGCGCCTGCGCCGACGCGCTCGAGCAGCGGCGCGGCGTTCGCGGCCAGCGTGGCGTTGGCGCCGGGAACAGCGCGCGGGCCGGCAGGCGCAGGATGGTGGCCGACGGCGTGGCAACGACGGCGACTCGTGCCGGCCTGATCTCGCGCCGCGAGCGCCGCGCGCAGCCGGTCGGCCGAACCCGGCGGCGGCGGTTCCGGCGGCGGCGGCGGCGGCGCGGACCAGCGGCGGGCGGGCGATCTGCGGCATCGCGGCCGGGCGGCGCGGCGAGGGCGGCCTCGAGAACGGCGTCCGACCGCTGCGTTCAGCCCGTTCAGCACCCAAACGAACCCGCCCGCCAGCGCCGCGAGCACGGCGATCAGAAGCCGCGACCCAGACCGGGAAGCGGGTCCGCCGCGGCCGGTAGGGCGCGTCCACACCCTGCCAATGCTCCGAGAGCGGCGGCGGCGCGGCGGCCGCGCGCGCCGGCGATCAGCGCGTAGGTCTGCTCGCGGATGCGCTCCATCCGCTCGGCCCCGTCCGGCGCCTGTCGGAACGGTCCCATGAAGCCGAGCGCCATGCAGAGATACATGAGCTCGAGCACGGCGCGGTGCTTGGCCGGGTCGGCGCGCATGAGCCGGATCTGGTCGAAGAAGCCGTCGCCGGAGCCCTGTCCTGGTGGAAGGTCGCCGACAGCGGCCGCTGGCTCCAGCGCCCGTGCGCGCCCCAGGGCGTGTTCAGCACCACGTCGTCGAGGCTGGCGCAGAGCGCGTAATGGGCGGGGCGGACCTGCTCCATCGGCACGCCGGCCTCGCGGGCGCGGCGCTCGAACTCGCGCATCTCGCGCGCGGTGCGGTCGCGCATGTCGCCCTGGTCCGGCGGCGCGGCGGTGTTGCGCAGCCGGGCCAGCAGCTGCAGCAGCGGCGCGGCGGCGGCGAGCAGCGGGTTGTTGAACGCGGTGACGAGCGTCTGCAGGTCGGCGCCCGGCGGGATGGGCGGGCGGCGGCGTTGCGGGCGCGCGTCGGCGCGCGGCGGCGGCGGGCGCGGCGGCGGGCGCGGCGGTGGGCGGCGCGCGCGGCGGCGCGCTGGCCCGCCCGGCATGGGCCGGAAGACGGTGCGGTCGTCATCGGGTTCGGCAAACGGGTTGTCGCTCATCGCCCGCTCCGGAGCCGATCTCGGCTATCAGTCTGCGCGCGGAGGCGGCAATGCCGAAGCGACCCTTGCAACGCGCCGGCGCCGGCGGCCTATTTCGGAGGTGGCGCGGTATGCGACCGTGCCGTTCGGCTTCGCTCGGGAGCGTCGTCGTGGCGCTGGTGCCTTCGCAAGTCATCCTCAGCACGGACGAGATGGGGCGGATCGCGCCGCCGATCTTCGACAGCGTCGGCCGCGACGGCGCCAACAAGCCGGGCGACGTGTTCGTCGTCCAGTCGCTGCTGAACGACCGGCTGCCGCAGCCGCACTCGCCGGTGCCGGTCACCGGCGTGGCCGATATCGGCACGGTGCTGGCCATCGAGGCGTACCAGGCGGTGGTGCTGAAGATGATGCCGCCGAGCGGCGAGGTGGAGCCGGGCAGCCAGACCTATTATGCGCTCGCCGCCCGGCCGTTGATCGAGCCGCCGCGGCCGACGCGGTCGGGCGGTTCGGCAAGGTGCCGCACGACGTGGTGGAGGCCGCGGTCGCCTCGCGCCTGAAGTGGAGCGTGCCGGCCTCCGATGACCATGGCGCAATGGGCGGTGGAGAGCGCCTGGGGCGCGTCGATGCCGCCGGACAGCAACAACCCGTTCGGGATCAAGGCCGCGGCCGGGCAGCCGGCGGTGGAGAGCATGACCCGCGAGTTCGAGGGCGGCGCAGATGGTCACCAAGCCGCAGCCGTTCCGAAAATTCGACTCGCTCTCCGAGGCGTTCGACCTGCACGGCAAGCTGCTCGCGACCGGCGCGCCGTACAAGAAGGCGATGGCGGTCAAGGACGATCCGGACGCGTTCGCCGACGCGCTGACCGGCGTCTACGCGACCGATCCGAACTACGGCACGACCCTGAAATACGTGATCCACAACTACGACTTGACCATCCACGACAAGTAGGGCACGGACGCGTCAGCGGATCCGAGCGGCCGTGGCAAACGGCAGGCTACCGTTCCTGTATGGGGGCCGAAGCCTGGGCCGCGCAAGGCAAGAGGAATCGATGACGCGTTTACGGACGCCTCGAGCACCACGAACATGCCGGGCACATCGCCCATGGCGGACACGGAGCACGACGACGAGCACGCGGCAGACCGGACGCCGCACGCGCCGCATGCGCAGCAAGTCCGCGCAATGGACGGCGCTGCTGGTGGCCTTCCTCGCCGCGGGGCTGGCGATCTGCGAGCAGGGCGCCAAGCACGCCGAAATCCGGTGCAGCAACAGGCGATCGACGCGGCCGATACCTGGGCGCAGTACCAGGCCAAGTCGACCCGCGGCACGGTGGCCAAGGACATCCGCGATCGTCGCCGTCATGGACGTCGGCACCGACCCGGCCGCCATCGCCCGGCGCGACGAGCTGTGCAGCAGCTCAAGGCGGAGCAGGACAGTACGAGAACGATCCCAAGGACGGCAAGGAAGCCGATCGCGCATCGCGCCCACGAGTTCGAGGAGGAGCGCGACCACTCGCTGGAGCAGACCCACGCCTACCACAACGGGTCGGCCGCCTATGGAACTCGGCATCGTGCTGGCGACCGCCTCGGCGATCACCCGCTCGCGGCCGCTGATCTGTGGCGCTCGGCCTGGGCTGGCCGGGATCGTGTTCTCGCTGCTCGGCTATCTCGCGCCGGAGAGGGCGCGATCTAGCAAGGGCTGGACTACTACGTCTTTGGACCGAGGTCGCGTTCTCGAGGCGCTGGACGTCGCACGCTTGCGTGGGATCGAGGTGGGGGCCGCGCATCAGCCGGTGGTGAGGCGAGGGGACGGCGACATCCAGTACGTGGACCACGCGTCGACGGAGGAGTTGCGTCGCAAGTACGCCAACGACCCGGGCGTCGACCTTGCAGCGCTGGTGGAGGTGGACGCCGTTTGGGGCGCGCAGACGCTCGCGGAGGCGGTAGGGGTCAGCGGGCGGTACAATTACGTGGTCGCCTCGCACGTCGCCGAGCACGTCCCGGATCTGCTTGGCTGGCTCGAGGAAGTGGCGGAGGTGCTGACCCAGCGGGCGCGCTGCGGCTAGTCCTGCCAGACCGGCGGTTCACGTTCGATCACTTACGGCAGGACAGCTCCCCGGCGGACATGCTGGATGCCTGGCTCCGGCGGCAGCGCGTCCCGAGCCCGCGGGCGATCTTCGACGACTTCCTGCAGCATCGCGAGGTGGACCGGACGCGCGCCTGGGCAGGCGATTTGCAGCTAGACCGGTTCGCGTCACGCGACCGGTTCGACCTGACGCTCGGGGTGGCGCGGGCCAGTCTCGAGGGCGTCTACACCGACACCCATTGCTGGACGTTCACGCCGGCAAGCTTCGCCGGGCTGCTTCAGTTCGCGTGCCATTTCGGGCTGGCCCGGTTCGCGTGCGAGCGGCTCTATCCGACTGAGGACGCCCAGATCGAGTTCATCGTCCATCTCCGGCGGACGAACGACACCGTGCGGGCGGCGCAGAGCTGGCGCAACGCGGGTGAGGCGGTGCCGGTCTGGGAGGACCGCAGCACCCGGGAACTGCGCGAGACAGTGGAGCGCCTCGGGCGCGAGGCCGGGAGGCGGCGCGGGCGGAGATCGCGATGCTTCGTGGCTCGACGTCTTGGCGGGTCACGGCGCCGTTGCGGGCAGCGGTGCGGCGCCTCCGCCGCTGAACGCGGTCCGTTGGCAAGCCGCTGGGTGGGGCCCACCATGGCGGCGGGAGGACCGCGATGACGCTGACGCTGAGGGAACGGGACGTGCTGCCGCAGGACGCGGGCGACGCGGTGCGCGGGTCGGGCGCGTGTGGCGGCCGGAGCTGGGGGACCCGCCGTGGTGGCGCTTCGGCCCGAAGGCGTGTTCGACATGACGCCGGCGTTCCCGACGATGGCCTGATCGCGCCGCGCCGGACCCGGCAGCGGCGTCTGCGGCGCCGCCGGCGAGCGGATCGGGGCTCTGGGCCCGCTGATCGCCAATTCGCCGCCGGACCGGCGCGATCCGTCGCGGCCCTGGCTGCTCGCGCCGGTCGATCTGCAGGCGATCAAGGCGGCCGGCGTGACCTTCGTCGCCTCGATGTGGAGCGGGTGATCGAGGAGCGCGCGCGCGGCGACGCCGACAGCGCCGCCCGCATTCGCGACGAGATGGGCGCCTGATCGGGGCGGACCTGCGCAAGCTGAAGCCCGGCTCGCCGGAGGCGGAGCGGCTGAAGGCGACGCTGATCGCCGAGGGCGCGTGGTCGCAATATCTCGAAGTCGGCATCGGCCCCGACGCGGAGATTTTCACCAAGGCGCAGCCGATGTCGGCCGTGGGCCTGGGCGCCGACGCCGGTTTCCACGCGCATTCGCATTGGAACAACCCGGAGCCGGAAGCGGTGTTGATCGTCGCCTCCGACGGGCGCATCGTCGGCGCGACGCTGGGCAATGACGTCAACCTGCGCGATTTCGAGGGCCGCAGCGCGCTGCTGCTCGGCAAGGCCAAGGACAGAACGCGAGTGCGGCGCTGGGGCCGTTCGTGCGCTTCTTCGATGCGACGTTCTCGCTCGATGACGTGCGCGCGATGGAGATCACGCTGACCATCGCCGGCGAGGACGGCTTCCAGCTCGAAGGCCGTTCTCCATGGCCGAAATCAGCCGCGACCCCGCCGATCTCGCCGCCCAGCTCATCGGCGCGCATCACGATTATCCCGACGGCGCCGCGCTCTATTGCGGCACGATGTTCGCGCCCGTGAAGGACCGCGACGCGCCGGGCAAGGGCTTCACCCACAAGCCCGGCGACGTGGTGACGGTGAGCGCCGACAAGCTCGGCGCGCTCGTCAACCGGATGGGGACAGCGGGAATGCGCGCGCTGGGCGTTCGGGATCGGCGCGCTGATGCGCAACCTGGCGCGTCGCGGGGTGCTCTAGCCGCAATTGACAGTCGGCTCGGCGGGAGCGCACAAATCACGATATCAAAATAGTTCCGGTCCGTTCCTGAGGGGCGGGCTGACGACCAAAAACTGGGGGGACGCAATGAGATCAGTCGTGATCGGCGCGGTGCGGCCGCGCTCGCCGTGCCGGCCTATGCGCAGCAGGCTTGTCCCTCTGGGAACGGCGGCATTCCGCCAGGGGCGAACACGACCAGTCCGTCGGGACCGTTCTTCATCGATACGACCGGGCTCGACTTCTCCACCTCGCCGCCGACCCGCGATCCGCACAATCCGAACTATGTGGCAGCGACGGAATTGCGGGACGGGACGCTGCCGCGGGCGACCCAGAACGGGAACTTCATCATCGGCCCGACGCACACGGTGGCACCGGCGACCGTCGCGCAGGGGGGTACCGAAGGGAGCAATCTTTTCCTACACGATGACTTCCGCGGACAGCGTGGTCTACCGGCCAGGCCAAGTCCGGGACGACCCGAACGGCTGCCTGGACGCCTCGGTCGAGACGGCGCCGACCGTGCGGGGCGATCCCTCGCATATTATCATCATGACCAGCCATGCCGGGACCTGGACACGCACGGTCCAGGTGTATGTGCCCGCGTTCTACGTCCGCGGGTTCGAGGTGCCGTTCATGGTGACGGGAGATAACGGGATCACCGGTCCGACCGGCGCGCAACATTCACCGTGCTGGACAACCTGATCTTCGAGCGCCGGCTTCCGCCGATGGTCGTGATCAGCATCGGTCCGGGCGGGCAGGACGCGCAGGGCAGTGAGCGTGGGCGCGAATACGACACGGTAAACGGCGATTACGCGCAGTGGGTGGAATTGGAGGTGCTCCCGGCGGTGGAGCGGGCGACCGGGCTGCGGCTGACGCACGACCCGGACGCACGAGCGACGATCGGGATCAGCTCGGGCGGAGCGGCCGCGTTCACGATGGCCTATTTCCACCCGGAGCTTTACCACCGGGTCCTGGCCTATTCGCCGACGATGGTGAACCAGCAATGGCCGCATCAGCCGGCGCTGCCTGGCGGCGCTTGGGAGTACCACAGCCCGTGGGCCGGGCCGCCGCCGCCGGACGAGAACGTCCAGGGCTTCAACCCCCCGACGCCGTCCACGCTGCCGATCGGCGCGCCGCTGCTGCTGCAGAGCCCGCGCAAGCCGATCCGATTCTGGTTCGAGACCGGCGACCGCGACCTGTTCTACCCGGATGTCTCCCTGGCCGACGGCATGCACGACTGGGCGCTGGCGAACGAGCACATGGCGGCCGTGCTGGCCTCGAAAGGCTACCAGTATCAGTTCATCTTCGCCCGCAACGCCGGGCACGTGGACGCGGCGACGGCGGCGCAGACCTTGCCGCAGGCGCTTGAGTGGCTCTGGGAAGGATTCCCGAGCCGCCGCGTAGAGTGATCCGGGCGGCGATCATCTCGGCCGCGGCCGAAACGTCGGGGCAAGGGATCGGTTAGAAGGCGCCCAGTCCTCGGAGGAGGTGGAGCGGTGGTGGCGAACTTCTCGGTCGTAGCCGGGCTCATCGGTGAGCCGGCGCGGGCGGCCATGCTGACCGCGTTGCTGGACGGGCGGGCGCTGCCGGCCGGGTCGGCGTGGCGGTCACGGAGAGCCTGCTCGCGCGGGATTACATCCGGGCGGAGGCGGAGAAGCGCTTCGAGGTGACGACCGCCGGGTCGGAGTGGTTCGCGGGGTCCGGGCTCCACGTGCGCGCGCTGCCGCCCTCACGGTGCGGGACGGCGCGGCGGTGCCTGGACTGGACGGAGCGGCGGCACCATCTGGCCGGGCCGCTCGGGGTGCGGTTGCTCAGCGCGATGTGCGAGGCGGGCTGGCTGCGGCGGGAAGCGGGCTCGCGGGCGGTGGAGGTGACGGCGCCGGGTCAGCTCGCGCTGCGGTCCGAACTGGGCGTGGACACGGCGGCGCTGCGGGCCTGAGCCCGGGCGCCGCCGTTTCGCTCAGGTCGCCGCTTGCAGCGCCTGCCACACCCGCTCGGGCGTCGCCGGCATGTCGATGAGCGGCACCCCGTCGCTGCGGAGCGCATCGACGATGGCGTTGATCACCGCCGGCGGGCTGCCGACCGCGCCGGCCTCGCCCGCGCCCTTCACGCCGAGCGGGTTGCTGCCGCAGGGCACCTCGATCAGCTCCACCTCGATGTCCGGCAGGTCGTCGGCGCGCGGCAGCGCGTAGTCCATGAAGCTGCCGGACAGCAGCTGGCCGGAGCTCCGGGTCATAGGCGGTGTGCTCCAGCACCGCCTGGCCGAAGCCCTGGGCCACGCCGCCATGCACCTGGCCGCGCACGATCATCGGGTTGACCGCCTTGCCCACGTCGTCGCAGACGATGTAGCGCAGGACGGCGACGTGCCGGTCTCCGGATCGACCTCGACCTCGGCCATGTGGCAGCCATTGGGGAAGGTGTGCACGTCGATGTCGGCGACCTCGGCGGCGTCGAGCATGGTCGCAGTCCTCGCCCGTCGCCGCCGGCGGCGCTGGTGCGCGGCGAGCTCGAGGATGTCCATGCCGCGGTCGGTGCCGACGATGGAGAAGCGGCCGGCCTCGAACACGATGTCGGCGGCGGCGGCTTCCAGCGCCTCGGAGGCGGCCTGCTTGCCCTTCTCGATCACGGTCGCCGCGGTGGCCAGGATCGCCTGGCCCTCGGAATAGAGGCTGCGCGCGCCGCCGGTGCCGCCGCCGACCGGGATGCGTGTCGGTGTCGCCCTGCCGGATGCGGATCTTGTCGCCGTCGATGCCGAGCCGGTCGGCGGTGAGCTGCACATAGGCGGTCTCGTGCCCCTGGCCGGTGCGATTGCGTGCCGACATAGACATCGACGAAGCCGTCATCGGCGAAGCGGATCTCGGCCCGCTCGTGTCGGCGCGCCGCCGGTCGCTTCGAGGTAGTAGGCCATGCCGATGCCGCGCCGCTTGCCGCGCCGCGCCGCTCTCGGCCCGGCGCGCCGCGAAGCCGGCCCAGTCCATCTTCTGCAGCGCCGCGTCGAGCACGCGCTGGAAGTCGCCGCTGTCGTAGATCTGGCCCATCGCGCGTGCGTGTGCGGCATCGCCGAGGGCGGCACCATGTTGCGCGCGGCGCAGCTCGATGCGGTCGATGCTCGAGCTCGCGCGCGGCGGCGTCGATCAGCCGCTCGACCAGGTAGTTGCTCTCCGGCCGGCCCGGCGCCGCGATAGGCGTCGACCGGCACGGTGTTGGTGAACACGCCGATCACGTTGCGCGTAGACCGCCTGGAACCCGTAGACGCTGGCCAGCACGCCGGTGCCGGCGCCGGTCGGGATGAACGGCGCGAAGGTGGAGAGATAGGCGCCCATGTTGGCGACGTTGCGGGTGCGCAGCGCGAGGAATTGCCGTCCTTGTCGAGCGCGAGCTCGCCCTGCGTGATGTTGTCGCGGCCGTGCGTGTCGGCAGAGGAACGCCTCGCGACGCTCGCTGACGCCCACTTCACCGGGCGGCCGAGCTTGCGCGCGGCGTAGCAGGTCAGCGCATGCTCGGCGTAGAGGAAGAGCTTCATGCCGAAGCCGCCGCCGACGTCCGGGGTGATGATGCGGAACTTGTCGGCGCCGACGCTCGAACACGGCCGCCGCCGAGCAGGTCCTTGATGCACCCAGCCGCCCTGCGTGTTGGTGTGCAGCGTCCAGCGCGTCGCCGCGTCGTATTCGGCGAGCGCCGCGCGCGCCTCCATCGAGTTGACGACGATCGCGGTTGTTCACCACCGTCAGCCTGGTGACGTGGTGCGCCTGCGGCGAACAGCGCCTCGGTCTTGGCCTTGTCGCCGATCTCCCAGTCGAACACGACGTTGTTCGGCGCGTCCGGCCAGACCTGCGGCTGCCCCGGCTCCATGCGCGGTGGCGAGGTCGGTGCAGCAGGGCAGGATGTCGTAATCGACGATGACGCCTCGGCGCCGTCGCGCGCCGGCCTGCGGTCTCGGCGACGATGAAGGCGACCGGGTCGCCGACATGGCGGACGGCGCCGTCGGCGAGCACCGGGTGCGGCGGGTCGGCGCGGTCGGTGCCGTCGCGGTTCTTCAGCGGGATCGGCGCAGGGCAGGCCGCCGATGCCGTCGGCCTTCAGGTCGGCCGCGGTGTAGACGGCGAGCACGCCGGGGAGCGCCTTGGCGGCCGCGTGTCGATGCGACGTGATCTGCGCGGCCGCGTGCGGGCTGCGCAGCACGACGCCGTGCCGCGTCGCCGGGGAGCGCGATGTCGTCGGTGTAGCGGCCGTCGCCCTGCAGCAGGCGCGGGATCTTCGACCCGGCGGACGGGCTGGGCGAGGCCGAACTTGGTCATGGGGCGCTTCTCCGGAATGGGCTGCCGCTAGGTATCGCGTAACATGTATCCGCCCGGGGGGAGCGGGCGGGGGCGGTGTCGCCGCAAGGCCAGGGCGCCCGCCGGCGCGCGTGGCGGCGAGGAGCTTCGCTTCACAGTCGAAAGGCACCGGCATGACGAGTTCGGTCAAAACGGCGGCACGGCCGTGGCAGAAGGCGGGCCGCATCGAGCCGGTCAACTCCCGTGCGGTCACTCGGCCGCGTCGGCTGCTTGCGGCGGGCGCGCGGCGGCGGAAGCGCGCCTTGGTCCGTTCGCGCATCGTCTGGAACGTCACGTAGAGCATCGGGATCAGGAAGATGCCGAGCAGGCTGGCGGCGAGCATGCCGGCGAACACCGGCGTGCCGACGCCGCGCCGGCTGATCATCGCCGCGCCGTTGCGCGGTCACCAGCGGCACCAGGCCGAGCATGAAGGCGATCGAGGTCATCATCACCGCGCGGAACCGCATCTGCGCGCCGAGCGCGGCGGCCTCGCGGATGCGGCATGCCGGCCTCGCGCTGCTCCTTGGCGAACTCCACGATCAGGATGCCGTTCTTCGCCGCCAGCGCGATCAGCACCACCAGGCCGATCTGCGCGTAGAGATCGAGCGACAGCCCGGCCAACAGCATGCCCGACGAACGCGCCGAGCACGCCGACCGTGACCGAGAGCAGCACCGGGATCGGGATCACCCAGCTCTCGTAGAGCGCCACCAGGAACAGGTAGGCGAACAGCACCGCGAGCGCCGAGGATGTAGCCGGTCTGGCCCGACGCCGGCACCTCCTGATAGGCGGTGCCGGTCCATTCGAGCGAGTAGCCCGGCGGCAGCGTGCGCGCGCGAAACCTGCGCCATCGCCGCCAGCGCGTCGCCCGGAGGACACGCCCGGCGCCGGGCGCGCCGTTGATGCGTGATCGAGCGGTAGTTGTTGTAGCGGCTGATCGTCTGCGGCCCGAGCACGATGCGCGCGTCGGCGATCGAGCGCAGCGGCACCATCGTGCCCGCGGTTGTTGCGGATCGTAGATCTGCCAGATGTCGGAGATGTCGGTGCGGTCGGCGGCCTCGCCCTGGATGTTCACCTGCCAGGTGCGGCCGTACAGGTTGAAGTCGTTGACGTAGATGCCGCCCAGCGTCGCCTGCAGCGCGGTGAACACGTCGCTGATGTGACAGGCCGAGCGCCTGCGCCTTGTCGCGGTCGATGTCGAGGATAGATGGACGGCGTGGTCGGCGGTGAAGGTGGAGAACACGCGGGCGAGCGCGCGGGTCGCTGTTGGCGGCGGCGAGCAGGCCGTTGCATGCACGCCGCCCATCTCGACCGGGTCGCGGCCTTCGAGGTTCTGCAGCTGGTATTCGAAGCCGCCGCGAGGTGGAGAGGCCGATGATCGGCGGCAGGTTGAACGGGAACAGCTCGGCCGAGCGGATCTGCTGCAGCGGCGCCGAACATGCGGCCGATCACGCGCCTGCGCCTTGTCGGCGGGCGCGGTGCGCTGGTCGAACGGCTTCAGCCGCATGACCAGGAAGGCGGCGTTGGACTGCGTGCCGCCGTCCAGCAGCGAGAAGCCGACGATCGACAGCACGTTCTGGATCTGCGGGATCGCGCTTGAGCGATGCTCCTCCACGCGCTGGACCACCTCGCGGGTGCGCGTGACGCGAGGCGCCGTCCGGCAACTGGACGGCGACGAAGAACGCGCCCTGGTCCTCCTCCGGCAGGAAGCCGGTCGGCGTGCGCGCGCTGAGGCCGTAGATGCCGGCGCCGCACGCCGCGACCAGCAGCACCGAGATCAGCGCGACGCGGATCAGCCGCGAGACGACGGCGGCGTAGCCGTCGCGCGCCATGTCGATGCCGCGCACCATGCGGCCCATGATGCCGCGCCGCGGCCCGCCATGGCGCAGGAACACGCCGCAGAGCGCGGGCGACAGCGTCAGCGCGTTGATCGCCGAGATCAGCATCGCGACGCTGATCGTCACCGCGAACTGGCGGAACAGCTTGCCGGAGATGCCGGGGATGAAGCCGATCGGCACGAACACCGAGAGCAGCACCAGCGAGATGGCGATGATCGGCGCGGTGATCTGGCGCATCGCCTTCTTGGTGGCCTGCTGCGGCGTGAGCTCCGGCTCCTCCTCCATCACGCGCTCGACGTTCTCGACCACCACGATCGCGTCGTCGACGACGATGCCGATCGCGAGCACCAGCGCCAGCAGCGAGACGGTGTTGGCCGAGTAGCCCAGGGCGAGCAGGACCGCGAAGGCGCCGATCAGGCTGACCGGGACGGCGACGGTCGGGATGATGGTCGCGCGGAAGCTGCCGAGGAACAGGAACACGACCAGCACGACGAGGACGAAGGCCTCGCCAGGGTCTTGATGACCTCGTGGATCGTGTCGGCGACGAAGTCGGAGCTGTCGTAGAAGACGGTCGACTTCAGGCCCTGCGGGAAGCGGGTCGCGAGCTCGTCGAGCGCCTGCTGCACGCGCTGGCTGGTCTGCACCGCGTTGGCGCCGGGCGAGAGGTAGATGCCGAGGGTGACCGCGGGGTTGCCGTTCAGCCGGCTCTCGCTGTCCTGGGTGGCGGCGCCGAGCTCGACCCGCGCGACGTCGCGCACGCGCAGCAGCGAGCCGTCCGGGTTGGCGCGGATGACGATGTCGCCGAACTGCTCAGGCGTGGTCAGGCGGCCGGTGGTCTGCAGGTTGATCTGGAACTGAGTGTCGTTGCTGGTCGGCCGCGCGCCGACGCGGCCGACGGCGGCCTGCACGTTCTGCGCCTGGATCGCGGCGATGATGTCGGAAGGGGCGAGGTTGAGGCTGATCAGGCGATCGGTGTCGAACCAGATCCGCATGGAATAGTTGAGCGCGCCGAACAGGGACGCGGAGCCGACGCCGGGCACGCGGGACAGCGCGGTCCAGGACGTTGATGGTGACGTAGTTGGAGATGAACAGCGGGTCCTGCTTGGCGCCCTCGCTGCTGAAGGCGAGGAACTCCAGGATCGCGGACGAGCGCTTTTGCGACCGTGACACCCTGCCTCTGGACTTCCTGCGGCAGGCGGCGACAGCGCGGCCTGGACCCGGTTGTTGACGTTGACGGTGTCGATATCGGGGTTGGTGCCGAGCTCGAACGAGACGGTCAGCCCGTAGCTGCCGTCGTTGGCCGAGTTCGACTTCATGTAGATCATGCGGTCGGCGCCGTTGACCTGGGCCTCCAGCGGCTGGGCGACGGTCGCCTCGACAACGGTGGCCGACGCGCCGGGATATGTGGTGGTGACCTGCACCTGCGGCGGCACGATGTCGGGGAACTGGGCGACCGGGATGCGCAGCATGGCGAGCGCGCCGGCCAGCGTCATGATGATTGCGATGACGATCGCAAGGCGGGGCCGGTCGACGAAGACGGACGAGATCATCGGCGTCAGGTCTTCGGGCGGCTGGGCGGCCAGGGTGGGCGCCGGGCTGGCGGGGCCAGGGTTGACGACGAGGCCCGGGCGGACGCGCTGGACGCCATCGACCACCACCATCTCGCCTTCCTTCAGGCCGGAGCTGACGACGGCGGTCTGCGCCGTGCTCTGCCCGAGCTGGATCCGGCGCTGCTCGGCCTTGTTGCCGTCGCCGATCACCCAGACGTAGCTGCCCTGCTGGTCGGACAGCACCGCCGTGCGCGGGGATGGCGAGCGCCTGCACGGGCTCCACGCCTTCGAGCAGGACGGTCACGAACTCGCCATCGTCCAGCTCGCGGCTGCCGGGCTCGCCGGGCTTGGCGCCGGGGCGGATCGGGTTTGGGATCGAGCCACGGAGGATCAGCGTGTCGGTGCTGGAGGCGATGGTGTTGTCGACGTAGTTGAGCGTGCCGCTGGGGCCGTAGAGGTCGCCGGTGGGCAGGCGGAGGCGGATTTTGACCGCGTTGAAGCCGCCGTTGTTCGCGTATTTGTCGCGCAGGTCGAGCGCGGCGCGGACGGAGACGGGAAACACGCACGTACATCGGGTCCTGGCTGACGATGGTGGCCAGCGTGCCGCTGCCGGGGCCGACGACATTGCCGACGGTGACGGCAGTGCGGCTGATCAGCCCGTCGATCGGCGCCTTGATGTCCGTGTAGGCGAGGTTGATCTGGGCCTGGCGGAGCTGGGCCTGGGCGGCGAGGACCTGAGCGGCGGCGGTGCGCTGGGCGGCCTGGGCATCTTCGACGTTGCTGCGCTGCCCGGCAGGCGTGTTCAGCAGGGCCTGGGCGCGGGCGAGCTTGATGTTGTTGTTCTCCAGCGTCGCCTGGGCCTGGGCGACGGCGGCGGCCTGGGCGGCGACCTGCGCCTCGAACGGGCCGCGCTCGAGCTGGTAGAGCAGGTCTGGCCGGCTTTGACCTCCGAGCCCTCGGTGAACAGCCGGTTCTCGATGAAGGCGGTGACGCGGGCGACCAGGTCGACGCGGTCAGTCGCCTGAATCCGGCCGACGAACTCGCTGGTCTCGGTGACGGCCTGCCGCTTGACCGCGGTCACGCCGACCGCGGGCGGGCCGGCGGGGCCGGGCTGCGCGTCGACGGGCACGGCGGCGAGCAGGAAAAGCGGAACAAGCAAGAGAACGGCGCGCATCGGCTGTCACCTATCCTGTTCTAACAAAGGATTCCACGAAGATCGGCAGAGCCCGGCCGTGCAACCGGGCCGGTCTTGAATCGGATCCGCGCGGAGCCTAGGGATAAGGCATGGGCGAGCATGTGACGGTGTGCGAGGTGGGGCCGCGGGACGGGCTGCAAATGGCCAAGTCACGCATGGCGACGGAGACCAAGATCGCCTGGATCCGTGCGATCGCGGCGGCTGGCGTGCCGGAGATCGAGGTGGGCAGCTTCGTGCCGCCCAAGTTGATCCCGGCGATGGCCGATACGGGCGAGGTGGTGCGCGCGGTGCGGGACCTGCCCTGCGTCATCGTCGCTTTGGCGCCGAACCTGAAGGGCGCGCAACTCGCTGCCGAGGCCGGTGCGCGGCGCGTCTCCGTTCCGGTCAGCGTCAGCGAGGGGCATAGCCGCGCCAACACCAACCGCAGCACGGCGGAGGCGATCGCGGAGGTCGGGCGCATCGTTGCCTGGGCGCGCGAGGCGGGGAACAGGCTTGAGGTGGAGGCGGCGTGCAGCACCGCGTTCGGCTGCTCCATCGACGGCGTGGTGCCGACCCGGCGCGTGGCCGAGGTCGCGCGCGGCCTCGCGGAGGCCGGGGCGGACATGATCGCGCTCGCCGACACGGTCGGCTACGGGCACCCGGCGCAGATCCGGCAGGTGGTCCGGGCGGTGCGGGCCGAGATCGGCGACAGGCTGGAGGGGCTCCACCTGCATGACACGATGGGGCTTGGGCTCGCCAACGCGCTGGCCGGGTTGGAGGAGGGCATCCGCAGCTTCGACGCAGCGCTGGCCGGGCTGGGCGGTTGTCCCTTCGCACCGGGGGCGTCCGGCAACATCGTGACCGAAGACCTTGTATTCATGCTGGAGAGCATGGGCTTCGAGACCGGGATCGACCTCGAGCGCCTCGTGGCGGCGCGCGAGCACCTCCGCGAGGGGCTGCCGGCGGAGCCGCGGCACGGCGCGCTGGCCCGGGCGGGCATCCCGCGCACCTTCAAAGCGGCGGCCTAAGCACTCTCCGCGCGGGATGGATCCGGCCCGCGCCGCCGGCGCGCCTTCCGCCATTCCGGCCGCCGAGGGGGCGTCGCCCTCGATGGCGCAGTGGTTTCGGCTCAAAGAGCAGAACCCCGATGCGTTGCTATTCCTGCGCATGGGTGACTTTTACGAACTGTTCTTCGCCGATGCGGAGGCGGCGTCCGCGGCGCTCGACATCGCGCTGACACGGCGCGGCGAGCACGCCGGCGCGCCGATCCCGATGTGCGGCGTTCCGGTCCACGCGGCGGAAGCCTACCTCTCGCGGCTGATCCGGCGCGGCTTCCGGGTGGCGGTGGCCGAGCAGATGGAGCCGGCGAAGGCGCGGTCGGGCAAGGCGCCGCTCAAACGCGAGATCGTCCGGCTGGTGACGCCGGGGACCCTGACCGAAGACAGCCTGCTCGAGCCGCACCGGCCCAACCTGCTGCTCAGTTTGGCGCGGCTCGGCGACCGGCTCGGGGCGGCGTGGGTGGACGTGTCGACGGGGCTGTTCGAGACGGAGGCACCCGCGACGGGGGAGATCGCGGCGCTGCTGGGGCGACTGGAGCCCGCAGAGATCCTGGCGCCGGCCTCGCTCGAGCTGGGGGATTGGACGGATCGGCGTGGGCCGGAGATGGTCCCGGCGGCTCCGATGGCGGCGCGGGCGCGGGTGGCGCAGGCGTTTGGCGCGGCCGATCTCGACGCGTTCGGCACGTTCAGCGACGCCGAGGCGGTGGCCGCCTGCGCGGTGCTCGACTACGTGCGCAGCGCCGGAGCGGGGACGGTGCCGCGCCTCTCGCGGCCAGTCCAGGCCGGGCTGGCGCGGGAGATGGCGATGGACGCGGCGACGCGGGCGAGCCTGGAGGTTGCGCGGGCGCGAGACGGCGGGACGGCGCATACGCTACTGCACGCGGTGGATCGGACGGTGACGGCGGCGGGGGCGCGGCTGCTCGGGGCCTGGCTTGCCGGCCCGCTGCTCGACCCGGCTGTGATCGCCGGGAGGCAGGACGGGTGGACGGCGCTGCTTGGTGATCCCGAGGCGCTGGCCGGGCTGCGGACCGCGCTGCGCGGCGCGCCGGACCTGCTGCGCGCCCTGGGCCGGCTCGGCGCCGGGCGAGGGACGCCGCGGGATCTCTCGGCGGTGCGGGGCGCGTTGGAGGCGGCGGCGCAGGTCGCGGCGGCGCTCGGCGGCGGCGTGCTCGCGGCCGTGGCGCCGCAGGACGAGCCGCAACTGCGCGAGACCTTGGGCCGGGCGCTCGAGGACCCGGCGCCGGTGCGGCTGGAGGATGGCGGCGCGATTCGGCCGGGCTTCGATGGCGAGCTGGATGCGGAGCGGCGGCTGCGCGACGACAGCCGCCGGGTCGTGGCCGGGATGGCGCTGGACTATGCGCAGCGCTACGGGGTGGCGTCGCTCAAGATCCGGCACCATGCCCAGCTCGGCTACGTGATCGAGGCGCCGGCGGCAGCCACGGAGGCGCTGCGGGCTTTTCCGGAGCTGCAGCTGCGGCAAGGGACGGCGAGCGGGGCGCGGTATTCCACGCCGGAGCTGGTGGAGCTGGACCGGCGGATCGGCGAGGCGTCGGAGCGGGCGTCGGCGCGGGAGCTGGTCGTGTTCTCGGTGCTGGTGCGCCAGGTGCTTGAGCGGGCCGAGGCGCTGGCCGACGTCGCGGCCCGGCTGGCGGAGCTGGACGTGCTGCAGAATTGCGCGCGGCTGGCCGAAGGCGGGCGGTGGTGTCGGCCGAAGGTGACGGAAGGTGAGGCGTTCTGCATCCGCGGCGGGCGGCATCCGGTGGTCGAGGCCGCGCTGGACGGGCGCGCCGCCTTCGTGCCGAATGACTGCGACCTCTCGCCGGGTCGGCGCGTGCTGTTGCTGACCGGGCCGAACATGGCGGGCAAGAGCACCTACCTGCGCCAGAACGCGTTGCTCGCGATCCTGGCGCAGGCCGGGCTACCGGTTCCGGCGGAGAGCGCGGAAATCGGGGTGGTCGACCGGCTGTTCAGCCGGGTTGGGGCGGCGGACGACCTGGCGCGCGGCCGCAGCACGTTCATGGTGGAGATGACGGAGACGGCGGCGATCCTGCATGGTGCGGGGCCGCGCTCGCTTGTCGTAGTGGACGAGATCGGGCGCGGAACGGGGACGCTGGATGGTCTGGCGATCGCCTGGGCGGTGCTGGAGGCGCTGCACGGGCAGGTGCGTTGCCGGACCGTGTTCGCGACCCATTTCCACGAACTGGGACGGCTCGGAGCGCAGATGCCGCGGGTATGCCCGCATACGATGCGGGTGAAGGAGTGGCGGGGCGGCGTAGTGTTCCTGCACGAAGTGGCGGAGGGAGCGGCGGGACGCTCATGGGGCGTCCACGTGGCGGAGCTGGCCGGGGTGCCGGCGCCGGTAGTGCGACGGGCCGCGACGCTGCTCTCGGCGCTGGAGCGGAGCGGACATGGGTTGCCGGCGGAATTGCCGCTATTCGCCACGCTTCCTGAGCCGGCGGCACCGGCCCCGCCCGACCCGGTGCGCGACGCCCTGCTCGCGCTCGATCCCGACCGGCTGACGCCGCGCGAGGCGTTGGAGGCCCTCTATGCATTGAAAGCTATCGCCGGACGTGAGGGAGCGCGTCTACAGTCCTGAAGAATGGTTGCGCCCTCGCCACTACCTGACTCGCCCGACGACGCTCTTCAAGGCCTGAAGGAGCAACTCGGACAGCTCGCGCCGCCCGGCGCGCCGGTGCCGCGGGCGGCCGCCCTGTCCGTGTTCCGCCGCTACGTGGCGCGGGTGCAGCACCACGTGCAGGAGCTGTTCGAGGCCGGCGCGATGCCGGGTCTGCGCGCCGGACGCCTGCTCGGCGAGCTGACGGACGGGGTGATCGCGGCGCTGCACGACTGTGCGCTGTCGCAAGTGGCCGGCGAGCACGAGCGGCTCGCGGTTGTGGCGACGGGCGGCTACGGGCGAGGCGTGCTGGCCCCGTTCAGCGACATCGACCTCCTGTTCGTCACCCGCGACGAGCCGCAGCCGGACACGCTCGCGGTCGTCGAGTTCATGCTGTACTTCCTGTGGGATCTTGGCCTGAAAGTCGGGCACGCGACGCGCTCCGTGGACGAATGCCTCCACGACGCCGAGCGCGACATGACGATCCGCACGTCGATGATCGACGCGAGGCTGGTGAGCGGCGACGAGGCGCTGTTCGATGACTTCCAGCACCGGTTCGTGGCGTTCTGCCGCGCCGACGGGGCGGGCGCGTTCCTGCGGGCCAAGCAGGCGGAGCGCGACGCGCGGCACCATCGCTACGGCGAGAGCCCGTTCCTGGTCGAGCCGAACATCAAGGAGGGCAGGGGCGGGCTGCGCGACCTGCAGACGCTCTACTGGATGACCCGCTACGTGTTCGGCACGGAGATCATGGGCGATCTGGTCGGGCCGGAGAGCCCCGGCGGCGGAATCCTGACCGTGCTGGAGGCGAAGCACGCACGCCGGTCCTGGTCATTTCTTTGGACCGTGCGGTTCCATCTCCACTACGTCGCCGGGCGCGCGGAGGACCGGCTGACCTTCGACCTCCAGCCGGTCGTCGGCGCGCGGATGGGCTACACGCGGCATGGACGCCAGGACGGGGTGGAGCGGTTCATGCGCCACTATTTCCTGACGGCGCGCGAGATCACCCGGATCACGGCGGTGCTGGAGCCGGCGGTGATACGCGAGGCGCTGGGACCGCCGGCGCTCCAGGCCGAGACGGATCGGTCGCTGTTCGAACAGGGGTTCGTGCTGGCCGATGGCAAGCTGATGAGCGCGCCGGGCCGTGACTTCGAGCACGAGCCGGTGGCGATGCTGCGCATTCTCCAGGTCGCGCGGGACCGCCACTTGCAGCTGCATCCGCTGGCGCTGCGCGCGCTGATCCGGCACGAGCGGCAGGCGATCCGTCTGCGTGGCGACATGGCGGCGGCAGCAATCTTCATCGACCTGCTCTGCGATGGCGACCCGAGCCGAAAGGCGGACGGGGCTCGCTGGCTCTCGATCCTGAACGAGACCGGGTTCCTCGGCCGCTACATCCCGGACTGGGCGCGGATCGTCGGCCAAATGCAATTCGACACCTATCATGTGTTCACCGTCGACGAGCACACGATCGAGGCGGTGCGGATCCTCAATCAGCTCGAGCGCGGCGAGCTGCTGGACGTGGCGCCGATCGCGACCGGGCTGGTGGAGGATCTGCAGTCGCGGCGGGCGCTCTACGTTGCAATGCTGCTGCACGACATCGCCAAGGGGCGGGGCGGTGACCACTCCGCGCTCGGGTCGGAGATCGCGCAGGAGGTGGGCCCGGCGCTGGGGCTGTCGGGCGAGGAGACGGAGACGGTCAGCTGGCTGGTGCTCCATCACCTCCTACTCAGCCAGACGGCGTTCAAGCGCGACATCGACGACCCGAAGACCATCCTGGACCTTGCCGACACGATCCAGTCGCCGGAGCGGCTCAAGCTGCTGCTGGTCATGACGGTCGCCGACATGCGGGCGGTCAGCGCCAAGGTTTGGAACGGATGGAAGGCGACACTGCTGCGCGAACTGTACAGCCGGGTCGCGGACGTGCTGGCGGGCGGGCTGGCGACCACGGAGCGGGACGTCCGGGTGCAACGGGCCAAGGAGGCCGCAATGTCGCTGCTGGCTGACTGGCCGGAAGCGAAGCGGCAAGCGTTCCTTGATCTCGGCTATCCCGGTTACTGGCTGAGCTTCGACCCGGAGACGCACGCGCGACATGCCCGGCTGATCCGCGATGCCGAGTGCCGCCATGCGCCGCTGACGGTGGACACGCAGCCTTTGCCGGCGCGGGAGGTGACGGAGGTGACCGTCTACACCGCGGACCATGCCGGGCTGTTCAGCCGGATCGCGGGGGCGCTGGCGGTGGCCGGCGCGAGCATCGTGGACGCGCGGATTCACACGCTGACCAACGGGTGTGCGCTGGACACGTTCTGGATCCAGGACGCGGCGGGCGGAACGTTCGACGCGCCGCACCGGCTGGCGCGGCTGCATGTTCTGGTGGAGCAGGCGCTGTCCGGCCGGCTTGGGATCGACAAGGAGATCCGCCGCGCCTCGGCCGCGCTGCTGGGGCGTCGGATGCGGGCGATCCACGTCTCCCCGCGGGTGGTCATCGACAACCGGGCCAGCAACACACACACGGTGCTGGAGGTGAACGGGCGGGACCGTCCGGGCCTACTGCATGATGTGACGGCAGCGATCAGCGAGCAGGGGCTGCAGATCGCGAGCGCGCACGTGACCACCTACGGGGTGCGGGCGGTGGACGTGTTCTACGTCAAGGATGTGTTCGGGCTGAAGGTGGAGAACGACCGGAAGCTCGCCGCCTTGCGCCAGGCGCTGCTCGCGGCGCTGCAGCCGCCAGACGAGGCGGAGCCGACCCCGTCGGCGGCGGCCAGCAGCAAGCGCAAGCGGGTGGCGGCCGAGTAGGTCGTCGCCTACTGGACCAGTGAGCAGCCGCCCTTGTCGAGAGGTCGGAACGCCTTGTCGGCTGGGATGGTCTGCTCGAGCGCGTAGTAGTCGTAAGGTCCCTTGCTCTCTGCGGGCGACTTCATCCGGAACAGATACATCGGGTGGATGGCGCGGCCGTCGGCGCGGATCTGCACTTTGCCGTAGGTCGGGTCCGTGCTCCCGTGCGCCTTCATCCAGTCGACGACGGTTTTGCCGTCCACCGTGTCGGTGGCCTGGACGGCGTGGAGGTAGGCGAGGGTCGAGGCGTAGACGCCGGCGTGGTTGGCGGTCGGCATGCGGCCGCCCATGCGGGCGGCGAACCGTTTGGCGAACGCCCGGGTGCCGTCGTTGAGGTCCCAGTAGAACGCTTCCGTGGTGAGCAGACCCTGCGCGGCCTCCAGTCCCAGACCGTGCACGTCCGAGAGCTGGATGAACAGCGCCGCCACCCTCATCTTCGCGTTCAGCCCGAACTCGCCGGCCTGCTTGATCGCGTTGATCACATCCGCGCCGGTATTGGCCAGCGCCAAAACCTGGGCCCCGGACGTCTGCGCCTCCAGCAGCGGGGAGGAGAGGTCCGCGGCCCCCAACGGGTGTCGGACCTGTCCGAGCACCTCGCCGCCGCCGGACTTGACCGCCTCGGCGGTGTCGCGCTCGAGCGCCTGGCCGAGCGCGTAGTCGACGGTGACGAAGAACCAGGTCTTCGCGCCCTGCCCGAGCAGCGCCAGCGCCGTGCTGTGGCCCAGCGACCAGGTGTCCAGCACCCATTGCACCGTGGTCGGCGCGCAGGCCTTGCCGGTGAGATCGGAGGTTGCCGAGGACGAGGCGAGGGTGACCCGGTTCTTCTCGCGCATCACGTTGGCGACGCCGAGCGCGACGGCCGAGTTCGGCAGGTCGACGATGGCGTCGACGCCGTCGCGGTCGACCCATTGGCGGGCCTGCGCGGTGCCGATGTCGGGCTTGTTCTGGTGGTCGGCGGAGAGGATCTGCACCTTGACCTTGCCGCCCTCGGCCATGAAGTCCTCGGCCGCCATGTTCGCCGCGGCGACCGACCCGGCGCCCACCTGATCGGCGAACGGCCCGGACATGTCGGTCAGCACGCCGATCTTGACCAGGTCGCCGGGCACCTGGGCCCGAGCGGGGAGGCAGAGGAACAGCAGGGCAGCAGCGACCAGGGCGGAGCGGGGCACGGCGATCCTCCTTTCTTTGTTGCATCGGACACGCGGGTTGCCAGAGATGCAAGAGGGCGCGACATGGCGCCCATGCGGATCTTGTTTCTGGGCGACGTGGTCGGGCGGTCCGGCCGCGACGCGGTGGTGGCGGGGCTGCCAGGGCTGCGGGAGCGGCTGCGGGCCGAACTGGTGGTCGTCAACGGCGAGAATGCGAGCCATGGGTTCGGGCTGGCGCCGGACATGGCGCAGGCGCTGCTCGCGGCGGGCGCGGACGTAATCACGCTGGGCAACCATGCCTGGGACCGGCGCGAGCTGATCCCGTTCATCGCGGCGGAGAAGCGGGTGATCCGGCCGCTCAACTTTCCGGCGGGAACGCCCGGGGCCGGGTCGTTCATGCACGAGATGGTGGACGGGCGGCGGGCGCTGGTGTTGAACGCGATGGGGCGGCTGTTCATGGACGCGCTGGACGACCCGTTCCGCGGCACGGCGGAGCTGCTTGCGAAACACAAGCTGGGGGCGACGGTGCAGGCGATCGTGGCCGACTTCCACGCCGAGGCGACCAGCGAGAAGCTGTCCTACGCGCACTCGTTCGATGGGACGGTGTCGGTGGTCGTGGGCACGCACACGCACGTGCCGTCGGCGGACCACCAAGTGCTGCCGGGCGGGACGGCTTACCTGTCGGATGCGGGGATGTGCGGCGACTACGACAGCGTGATCGGGATGGGCAAGCAGGCGGCGGCAGCGCGGTTCTGGACCAAGATGCCCGGCGAGCGGCTCCATCCGGCCGATGGCGAGGCCACGGTGTGCGGGGTGTTCGTGGTGACGGACGACCGCACCGGGCTGGCACTGGGGGTCGAGCCGGTGCGGCAGGGCGGGCGTCTGTCGCAGGTGATGCCCGTCCTATAATAGAGCGGCGACTCCAACAGCAGCGGGACCCGACGTGGCCGGCCACAGCCAGTTCAAGAACATCATGCATCGAAAGGGCGCGCAGGATGCCAAGCGCGCCCGGCAGTTTGCCAAGCTAATCCGCGAGATCACCGTCTCGGCCCGCCAGGGCCTGCCCGACCCGGCCTCCAACCCGCGGCTGCGGGCGGCGATGGCGGCGGCGCGCGAGGCCAACATGCCGCGGGACACGATCGAACGGGCGATCAAGAAGGCGACCGGCGCCGGCGGCAGCGATGATTATGTCGAGGTGCGTTACGAAGGCTATGGGCCGGCGGGAGTGGCTGTGATCGTGGAGGCGCTGACCGACAACCGGAACCGGACCGCGTCGGACGTGCGCTCGGCATTCAACAAGTATGGCGGGGCGCTGGGGGAGACGAACTCGGTTTCCTTCATGTTTAGTCGCTTGGGCGTCATCAGCTACGACGCCCAGGTCGCTTCGGCGGACGCGATGCTGGAGGCCGCGATCGAGGCGGGGGCGGACAACGTCGAGAGCACGGAGGAGGGCCACGAAGTGACCTGCGCGGCCGAGGACTTCTTCGCGGTGCGGGACGCGCTCGAGTCGCGGTTTGGCGCGCCGCGCAGCGCCCGGCTGGAGTGGCGGCCGACGACGTCGGTGACGCTGGACGAGGAGCGCGCGGCCGGGCTGCTGAAGCTGGTGGACGCGCTCGAGGACAATGACGACGTGCAGAACGTGTATGCCAATTTCGACATCCCGGACGACGTCGCCCAGCGTTTGTCGGCGGCGTAGGACACCGTGCCGCGGCTGATGGGCATCGATCCCGGGCTGCGGTTCACCGGCTGGGGGGTGATCGAGGCGCACGGGAACCGGCTGCGGCACGTGGCCGACGGGGTGATCGCGACGGACAGCGCGCTGCCTGTCCCGGACCGGCTCAAGTTCCTGCACGAGGCGCTTACGGCGCTGTTCCTGCAGCATTCCCCTGACGAGGCGGCCGTGGAAGAGACCTACGTCAACCGCAACGGCGCCGCGACGCTGAAGCTGGGCTACGCACGCGCGGTAGCGCTGCTGGCGCCGGCGATGGCGGCGATCCCCGTGGCGGAATACGGCGCTATGGAGGTTAAGCGCGCCGTGGTCGGGACGGGGGCGGCGACGAAGGACCAGGTGGAGGTGATGGTGCGGCGGCTGCTGCCGGGGGCGGCGCTGCGGCGCGCCGACGCGGCGGACGCGCTGGCGGTCGCGATCTGCCATGCCCACCACCGCTCGACCCGGCTGCGCGTCGCCGGCGGGACGGTGATGGCGTGATCGCCCTGCTCACCGGCCGGGTCGAGGGCGTGGAGGCGGACCGTTGCGTCATCGACGTCGGCGGAGTCGGCTACCTGGTGCAGGCCTCGACGCGGACTCTGGCCGCGCTGCCGACGCCGCCTGCGGTGGCGCGGGTGCTGGTCGAGACGCAGGTGCGCGAGGACGCGATCTCGCTCTACGGGTTCGCCGAGTCGTCGGAGCGGGAGTGGTTCCGGCTGTTGCTGACGGTGCAGGGGGTGGGCGCACGGGTGGCGCTCAACATCCTCTCGGCACTATCGCCGCAGGAGCTCGTCGGCGCGATCGCGGCCGGCGACCGCGGCAGCCTGACCCGCGCGGCCGGTGTGGGGGCTAAGCTCGCGCTGCGGCTGCTCTCGGAGCTGCGGGACAAGGCGGGAGCAATGCCGACCGGCACCGGGTTGCCGACAGCGGCGGCGCCGGGCGGGGTGGAGGCGGACGCGCTTTCGGCCTTGGCCAATCTCGGCTACCGGCCGGCGGAGGCGCGGCCAGTGGTGGTGGCGATCATCGGGCGGTTGGGTGACGAGGCCGGGCTCGACCAGGTGCTGCGCGAGAGCCTGCGGGAGCTGGCAATCAAGTGAGCGACCGCCCGGTTTCGGCGGCGCGGGCGGAGGAGGACGCGGCGGAGGCCAGCCTGCGGCCGCAGACACTGGCGGAGTTCGTGGGTCAGCGGGCGAGCCGCGAGAACCTGGCCGTGTTCATCCAGGCTGCGAGGGACCGCGGCGAAGCGCTTGACCATGTTCTCCTTCATGGGCCGCCAGGCTTAGGGAAGACGACGCTGGCGCAGATCGTGGCCCGCGAGCTGGGGGTGGGATTCCGGGCGACGTCCGGTCCGGTGATCCAGCGACCCGGCGACCTCGCGGCGATCCTGACCAACCTACAGCCGCGCGACGTGCTGTTCATCGACGAGATCCACCGGCTGCAGCCGGCCATCGAAGAGATCCTGTATCCCGCGATGGAGGATTTCCAACTCGACCTGATCATCGGCGAAGGGCCGGCGGCGCGGAGCGTGCGGATCGATCTGTCGCCGTTCACGTTAGTGGGCGCGACGACGCGGGCCGGGTTGCTGGCGACGCCGCTGCGCGACCGGTTCGGGATTCCGCTTCGCCTGGTGTTCTACACGCCCGCGGAACTGCGGCAGATCGTGCGCCGCGGGGCGGAGAAGCTGGGCATTGCGATGACGGAGGAAGGGGCCACGGAGATCGCGCGGCGCTCGCGCGGCACGCCGCGGATCGCCGGGCGGCTGCTGCGACGGGTGCGCGACTTCGCCTCCGTGCAGGGGCAGAGCCCGGTCGACCGGGCGGTGGCGGACGCGGCGCTGAGCCGGCTGGAGGTGGATGCGCTGGGGCTCGACGCCATGGACCGGCGCTACCTGCGGCGGATCGCCGAGCATCATGGCGGCGGCCCGGTGGGAGTCGAGACGCTGGCGGCGGCGCTGGCGGAGGCGCGGGACACGCTGGAGGACGTGGTCGAGCCGTACCTGATCCAGGAGGGTTTGGTGCTGCGGACCAATCGTGGCCGGGTCCTGGGCGAGGCGGGCTGGCGGCATCTCGGATTGATGCCGCCGAGGACGCAGCCGCAACTCGATCTGTCTTCGGATGCGCAGTGAGCCCGTATCGGCTGAAATTACGGATTTACTACGAAGACACGGACGCCGGCGGGGTCGTCTACCACGCCCGTTACTTGGCTTTTGCCGAGCGGGCACGAACCGAAGCCTTGCGCGAGGCGGGGGTCCCGCATGACGAACTCGTCACGCAATTTGGCCTGATCTTTGTGGTGCGGCGCGTCGAAATGGACTATCTGCGGCCCGTCCGGCTGGACGCGGAATTGGTTGTCGAGACCGGTCCGTGGGCGCTAGGTGGCGCGACCGTCGACGTCCGGCAGCAATTCGCGGTGGCCGGGGAGGAGACGGGCCGGCTCCGGATCGGGCTGGCCTGCGTCCGGGCGGCAGACGGGCGGCCGGCGCAAATCCCGCAGCGGTGGCGAGACGCGTTGCGGGGCTAAGGTTGGGGGTGCGAGTTGGATCCTGTGCAAGCCACGAACCTGGGAACTCCGGGCGGCGACCTGTCGATGTTCGGCCTGTTCATGCAGGCGGACCTGGTGGTCAAGGTCGTGATGCTGCTCCTGCTGGCGGCCAGCGTCTGGGTGTGGGCGATCGTGTTCGAGAAGGCGACGGCGCTGCGGCGGGCCAATCGGGAGGCGAGCCAGTTCGAGGACCGGTTCTGGTCGGGCGGCAGTCTGGACGAGCTATATGACGTCGAGGGCGTGCGGCCGCGCCATCCGCTGGCCGCGGTGTTCGGCGCGGCGATGGGTGAGTGGAAGCGCAGCGCCCAAGTGGTGGGCGCGGACATGAGCCGCGGCAGCGTGCGCGAGCGGATCGACCGGGCGGTGTCCGTGACGGTGCAGCGCGAGATGGACCGGATGGAGCGCTGGATGGTGTTCCTGGCCTCGGTGGGCTCGACGGCGCCGTTCATCGGGCTGTTCGGCACGGTGTGGGGGATCATGCGCTCGTTCGCTGCGATCGCGACCAGCCGCAACACCAACCTCTCGGTGGTGGCACCGGGGATAGCCGAGGCGCTGTTTGCGACCGCGATCGGACTGGTGGCGGCGATCCCGGCGGTGCTGGCCTACAACAAGATCAGCTCGGACCTCTCACGCTTCGCCGGGCGTCTGGAAGGGTTCGGTGCGGAGTTCGGCGCGATCCTGTCGCGGCAGAGCGAGGAGCGGGCCTGAGCCATGCCGTCGCCGCTGCAAAGCAAGGGGCGGGGACGTTACCGGCCGCTGGCCGAGATCAACGTCACGCCGCTCGTGGACGTGATGCTGGTGCTGCTCATCATCTTCATGGTGGCGGCGCCGCTGATGACGTCGGGCGTGAATGTCGATCTGCCGAAGGCGAGCGCGAACCCGATCAGCCAAGACAGCGAGCCGCTGACGGTCAGCGTCAACGCGGAAGGCAAGATCTACCTCCAGGACACGGAGCTGGAGTTGCCGGATCTGGCCAGCAAGCTGCAGGCGATCTCCGACGGCAAGATGGACCGGCGGATTTACGTCCGTGGTGACAAGGCGCTGAGCTACGGCCGGATCATGGAGGTGATGGCGACCATCACGCAGGGTGGGTTCACCAAGGTGGCGCTGCTGGCCGAGGGCACGGCGACGCCGCCGGGGACCGGGGTGCGGACGCCGGCACCGCAGGCGGGGGCGCCGACGGGCGCCCAGGGCACGGCACCGGCTGCGCCCGCTCCCGCCGCGCAGGCGCCTGCAGCCTCCACATCGCGCCCGCGAGGCCGCGGGTAGGGCCAACGTGAGCGGCACGGATGTCGCATGAGCTCCTGAGCTACGCCGCGGTGGAGCGGTTTCCGCCGGGCTGCACCTGGCGGTGCTGCTGGCGCTGATCCTGTCGCTGAAGCCGCCGGAGTCGCCGCCGCTGGAGGAATCGGCGGTGACGATGGAGTTCGCGATCGACAACGCGCAGGTGCAGCGGGCGCAGAACCCGGCGCCTACGCCGGCGCCGTCGCCCGCGGACGTGCCGACGCCCGACCTGCCGACGTTCGAGAAGCCGCGGCCGACGCCGCTCGAGGCGCCGCCTCCGCCTCCGCCGCCACCACCACCCCCGCCGCCCGCCCCGACGGCGGTGCCCGTACCCGCCCCGCCGATCCCGCCGCCTCCGGTGGCGCAGTTCGCGCCGCCGGCGCCGACCGTCGCGGCGCCTGCTCCCGCGCCGGCGCCGGAGCCGCCGATCCCATTGCCGCCGGTGCCGCCACCCCCTGCACCGAGCCCGCCGCCGCCGCGCCCGGTGACGCAGGCCGCGCCGCCGGCGCCCACGCCCGCGCCGACCCCACCCGCGCCGCGCCCCGCGCCACAGCGAGAGAACGTGACCCAGCGGACGCCGAGCACGACCAGCCAGCCGAACCAGACCAAGAACACGGCCGAGGAGAGCAAGACGCTCGAGGCGACGCTGGAAAAGCTGCGCTCGCTGCAGCGGCAGACCCAGGCGCCGACCCATGTCTACAATCCGCCGATCGGCGGCGCGCCGGGTGGCGGCAGCCCGAACGGGGTCGACAACGCGAAGCTATCAGCCGCCGATCGGGGCGCGCATCGGGGACCGAATCCGCGAGTGCTGGACCCGTGACGCCGGTGCGAAGGATGCCGACAAGCTCTGGGCGCTGCTCCGGGTGACGACGGATGGCGGCGGCCTCGTGCGGGACGTGCAGATCGTCCGGCCCGGCCAGGGACCGGCGGGGATGGCGTTCGCCGAACGCGCCCGTCGGGCAGCGCTGGACGCGCAGTGCAACCCCATCCCGCTGCCGCGGTCGATGCTGGGGCAGACGCACACGTTCGAAATCACGTTCAAGCCGTGAAAGGGCGCCCCCCTCACGGCCTTGCCACCCTCACCCAGCCCTCTCCCGCCAGCGGCAGAAGGCTCAGATATGAGACGCCCAATGACTGACCTCACCAACCTCATCGGCCGCCGCGCGCTCATGCTGGGCGCCGGGATCGGTGCATTCCCACTGCTGGCCCGGGCCCAAGGCGCGCCCGCGGACAGCCAGATCACCGTTGATCGCGCGCGGACGGCGCCGATCCCGATCGCGATTCCGGCGCTGGGCGGCTCGCCGCTTGGGGCGCAGATCACCGACGTGATCAGCAACGACCTTGGCCGCTGCGGCCTGTTCCGGCCGATCGGGGGCGGCGCGCAGATCGGCCCCTCCGACGCGGGCGACACGCCGAACTTCGATAACTGGAAGGCCGTCGGCGCGCAGGCGCTGGTGACCGGACGGGTCGACGGCGGCGGCAACAACCTGCGCGTCGAGTTCCGGCTGTGGGACGTGCTGCCCGGTCAGCAGATCCAGGGCACGGCCTACACGACGACGACGGCCAACTGGCGCCGCATCGCCCACATCATCAGCGACGTGATCTACGAGCGGCTGCTGGGCGAGAAGGGCTATTTCGATACGCGCATCGTCTACGTGTCCGGCACCGGGCCGCGCAGCCGGCGCATCAAGCGGCTGGCGATCATGGACCAGGACGGGGAGAACAATCGCTTCCTGACCGACGGGAGCTGGCTGGTGCTGACGCCGCGGTTCCACCCGACGCGCGACCAGATCGTCTATATGTCGTACTACAACAACCGGCCGCGGGTCTGGACCTTCGACCTGGGTTCCGGTCGGCAAACCGTGCTGGGCGACTTCCAGGGGATGACGTTTGCGCCGCGCTATGCGCCGGACGGGAACAGCATCATCATGTCGCTCGCCCACGGCGCCGGGTCGGACATCGTGACCGTCGGGCTGGGCGGCGGCGGAACGCGCGTGCTGACCACCTCCGGCTCCATCGACACGAGCCCGTGCTACAGCCCGGACGGGAGCCAGATCGTGTTCAACTCCGACCGCGGCGGCGACCAGCAGCTGTACGTGATGGGCGCGGGCGGGGGCGGGGCGCGGCGGATCTCCTACGGCCGCGGCCGCTATGCCACGCCGGTGTGGTCGCCGCGCGGCGACCTGATCGCGTTCACCCGCCTTTCTGGAGGCACCTTCGCGATCGGTGTGATGCGGCCGGATGGGTCGGGGGAGCGAATCCTCTCGGAGAGCTTCTCGGTCGAGGGCCCAACCTTTTGCCCGAACGGGCGGGTGCTGATGTTCTATCGCGAGAGCCCCGCACGCGACAG
The DNA here is from genome assembly GCA_963708585.1 of uncultured Alphaproteobacteria bacterium. Classification (GTDB taxonomy): domain Bacteria; phylum Pseudomonadota; class Alphaproteobacteria; order Acetobacterales; family Acetobacteraceae; genus JAVVHH01. The sequence continues at coordinate 553,881 of CAVPSW010000006.1, forward strand.
TAGCGGCGCCGGCTACGGCTCGCGCCTGGTTTCCATCGACATCACCGGGTTCAACGAGCGGGTCGTGGGCACGCCTACCGACGCCTCGGACCCTGCCTGGTCGCCCCTGCTCGCTTGACCCGCGGAACGACGGGGGTTATCGCGCTGCACAAAGTAACTGAAGGTCACGATGAACTATAAAGCTCTCGGCTTCCTGGCGGCGCTCGCAATCCTCGGCGGGTGCGCACAAAATCCGGCCAGCACCGGGGCCGCAACCGGCACAGGCGCCACGGCATCGACCAACGGCGGGGCCGTCCCGGGTAGCGAGGAGGATCTGGTCGCCAATGTCGGCGACCGCGTGTTCTTCGCGTTCGACCAAACCAACCTGAGCGACGACGCGCGGGCGACCCTGGACCGGCAGGCGGGCTGGCTGCAGCGGTATCCGCAGGTCAGCATCCAGATCGCGGGCAATTGCGACGAGCGCGGGACGGAGGAATACAACCTCGCACTCGGGCAGCGGCGGGCCAACGCGGCGCGCGACTACCTGGTGGCGCGGGGCGTGAGCTCGGCCCGGATCTCGACCATCAGCTACGGCAAGGAGCGCCCGGTCGCGCAAGGGTCGGACGAGCAGGCCTACGCGCAGAACCGGAACGCGATCACCGCGGTCCGCTGAGGCGATGCGGCGCGTCCTCCTTGCCGCGATCCTGCTGACTGCGCTGGCGCCGGTGGCGCGGGCGCAGATGGACTCGCGCGAGGGGATTCAGCTTCAGAACCAGATTCTGGAGCTGCGTCGCGACCTGCAAAACCTCCAGCAGCAACAGCAGCAAGGCGGGTCGCCGTCGTCGTATTACGGAAGCGGTGGCTACGCCGCGCCGAGCGGCGGCGGCAGTTCGCTGGATGCGCAGCTGCTGGATCGCGTGCAAAGGCTCGAGGACCAGGTCCGGCAGTTGCGCGGGCAGGTGGACGAGCAGGCCAACGCGCTGCGCCGGGCGCAGGACGATCTCAGCAAGCAGATTGGCGATCTGAGCTTCCGGCTCGGTAACGGCGGCGGCTCGGCCACGGGCTCGCCACCGCCGGCCCCCCAGCGCGGCGGGACGCTGATGCCGCCGGGGTCGCCGGACATCCTGAGCGGGGAGCCGCAAGCGAGCCCGCCACCTACTGCCGCGCCGCACCGCACCCCGGAGCTGGCCATGCAGGAGGGCAACGCGGCGCTCGGCCGCGGCGACTACGCGACCGCGGAGGCGGCGGCACGCGAAGTGTTGGCGGCCGGCCGCACCACGCCGCGCGCGGGCGACGCGAACCTGCTGCTCGGCCAGGCGCTGACCGGCGAGCGGAATTTCCAGGGCGCCGCGGTGGCCTATGACGACGCCTATAACCGCAGCCGTACGGGTCCCCGCGCGCCGGATGCGTTGCTTGGGCTTGCGAACGCGCTGACCGGGCTGAGCGAACGGCCGGCGGCGTGCGCCACGCTCGATAAGCTGCGCAAGGAGTTCCCCAACGCGCGGGCGGCAGTGCGCGAGACCGCGGCGACGCTCCGCGCCCGCAACGGCTGCGCCTGACCTCCTCGCGTCGCGCGTAACCGACGCGGAGTTCACGGCGCTGATGGCGCCGCTCGGTCCGTTCCCGGCAGACCGGTTTGTCGTGGCGGCGGTGTCGGGCGGGGCGGATAGCATGGCGCTCGCGCTGCTGCTGTCGCGATGGGGTCGGCCTTTGGCCTGTATCGTGGATCATGGGCTGCGGCCGGAGTTCGGCCGCCGAGGCGGCGCTAACGGCGGAGCGGCTTCGCGCGCTCGGCATCCCCTCGCGTGTGCTGCGGGCGGAGTTGGCGCCCGGCCCGGCCGCGGCGGAACGCGCACGAGAGGCCCGTTACGCGCTGCTGCTCGGGGCATGCCGGGACGCGGGATGCCCCGACCTGGTGCTCGGGCATCACCGTGCCGACCAGGCCGAGACAGTGCAGTTGCGCGGCGAAGCGGGGAGTGCCGGTCTGGGCCTGGCCGGCATGGCGGCAGTTGGTTTCCGGCCGGAGGCGCGGCTGCTCCGGCCACTGCTCACGCTGCCGCCGGAACGGCTGCGGGCAACGCTGCGCGCGGCGGGGGTCGCGTGGGTGGAGGATCCGACCAACCAGGACGTGCGTACCGGACGCGGCAGGCTGCGGGCCGGTACTGATCCGGCCGCGACCGCCGCCGCGCTGGCGCGGGCGGAGCGAGAGGGCGCGGCGCGGCGTTTATCGGAAGCACGCGTGCTGCTGGCGCTCGCGACGGTGCGGTTCCTGCCGGAAGGGTGTGCCGTAATGTCCGAGGCGCTCGAGCCGGATGCGCTGTCGGCGGTGATCTGGGCGATCTCGGGTCGGCCGTATCCGCCGCCGCGGCCGGCGCTGGCGGCCGGGCTTGCGCCGCGGACGGTGCACGGCGTGTTGCTGCGATCAGCCGGGCGACTCGGACCGGGGACCCTGGTCACGCGGGAACCCAGTGCGGTCACGCCTGCGATGCCGGCGCGAGCCGGGCTCGTCTGGGACGGGCGGTGGCGGCTGGGCGGCGCGCCGGAGCCGGGGCTCATGTGCGGCGCTTTGGGCGAGGCGGCACCGCGGTTCCGGCGCAGCGTCGCCGCTGCCGTCTGCGGTGCTGCGCACGCTACCCGCGTTCTGGCGCGACGGCGCGCTTCATGCCGTCCCACATCTGGGCTTTCCCGATGCACAAACGTGCCGTAGCCTGACGGTTTGGTACTGTCCCGTAAGGCCCGCCGGAGGCGCGCCATTCGTGCCGGCGCCCGTTAACCCGCGTGAAGGGCAGGGGGTGTAGAGTGACGGAGAGCACCCCATGTTGGGGGAAGCCGGGCGGGCGCCGTGGCCGCCGTCTTGAGGACTGGACTGCTGGGATCTGATGATGAGCAATTTCGGCCGTAACCTCGCGCTGTGGGTGATCATCGCCCTGCTGCTCGTGGTGCTGTTCAACCTGTTCCAGCCCGGCGGAACCACCCGCGCGGCCACCCCGGTCGCCTACTCCGACTTCATTTCGGAAGTGAACGGCGGGCGCGTGCGCGACGTCGTGATCCAGGGTCGGACCGTCACCGGCCAGCTCACGGACGGCCGCTCGTTCCAGACCTACACCCCGGAGGACCCGGCGCTGGTCAGCCGGCTGACCGACAAGGGCGTGCGCGTGATCGCCAAGCCCGAGGAAAGCGACAACCCGCTGCTGCACTATCTGCTGAGCTGGTTCCCGATGCTGCTGCTGATCGGCGTGTGGGTGTTCTTCATGCGCCAGATGCAGTCGGGTGGCGGCCGTGCGATGGGGTTCGGCAAGTCCCGCGCGCGTATGCTCACCGAGAAGCAGGGCCGGGTGACGTTCGAGGACGTGGCCGGGATCGACGAGGCGAAGAGTCGAACTGCAGGAGATCGTCGAGTTCCTGAAGGATCCGCAGAAGTTCCAGCGCCTCGGCGGCAAGATCCCGAAGGGCGTGCTGCTGGTGGGCCCGCCGGGCACCGGCAAGACGCTTGCTCGCGCGCGCCATCGCCGGCGAGGCCAACGTGCCGTTCTTCACCATCTCCGGCTCGGACTTCGTGGAGATGTTCGTGGGCGTCGGCGCGAGCCGGGTGCGCGACATGTTCGAGCAGGGCAAGAAGAACGCGCCCTGCATCATCTTCATCGACGAGATCGACGCCGTCGGCCGGCATCGCGGCGCGGGCCTGGGCGGCGGCAATGACGAGCGCGAGCAGACGCTGAACCAGATGCTCGTGGAGATGGACGGGTTCGAGAGCAACGAGGGCGTGATCCTGATCGCCGCCACCAACCGGCCGGACGTGCTCGACCCCGCGCTGCTGCGGCCGGGCCGGTTCGACCGGCAGGTCGTGGTGCCGAACCCGGACGTGAACGGGCGCGAGAAGATCCTGCGCGTGCACATGCGCAAGGTGCCGCTCGCCTCCGACGTCGATCCGAAGGTGATCGCGCGCGGCACGCCAGGCTTCTCCGGCGCGGACCTGGCCAACCTGGTCAACGAGGCCGCGCTGCTGGCCGCGCGGCTGGGCAAGCGCGTGGTCGCGATGAGCGAGTTCGAGAACGCCAAGGACAAGGTGATGATGGGCGCCGAGCGCCGGTCGCTGGTCATGTCCGAGGGCGAGAAGCGGATGACCGCCTATCACGAGGCGGGGCACGCGCTGGTCGCGATCAACGACCCGGACTGCGACCCGGTGCACAAGGCGACCATCATCCCGCGCGGCCGCGCGCTCGGGCTGGTCATGAGCCTGCCGGAGGGCGACCGGCTGAGCGAGAGCCGGGCGCGGCTGCTGGCGCGGATGAAGATGGCGATGGGCGGCCGGGTCGCCGAGGAGCTGGTGTTCGGGCCGGACAAGGTCAGCAACGGCGCGGCCGGCGACATCAAGGCGGCGACCAACATCGCCCGCACGATGGTCACCGAGTGGGGCATGAGCGACAAGCTCGGCATGATCGCCTATGGCGACAACAGCCAGGAGGTGTTCCTCGGCCACTCCGTCACGCAGAACAAGAACGTGTCGGAGATGACCGCGCGGGAGATCGACGCGGAGATCAAGTCGATCATCGACAATGCCTATAGCGGGCGCGAAGACGCTGCTGACCGAGCAGCTCGACGAGCTGCACCGGCTGGCGCGCGGGCTGCTGGAATACGAGACGCTGTCCGGCGACGAGATCCGCACCGTGCTGCGCGGCGAGCCGGTGATCCGCAAGGTGGTGGACGAGCCGGCGGCGGACACGCGGCGGGCCTCGGTGCCGACCTCTGGCCGGCCGGCCGCGCCGCCGCCCCCGACGGGCGGTCTGGGTCCCGCACCGCAGCCGGGCTGAGCCGATCGCGTCCTCGAGCCGCTGGGCCTGCTCGCCGGGCCGGGCGCGCGGGAAGCGATTGAGGCGGCATGGCCCGCCCGCTTGGCGGTGGGCCGATCGCATTCTCGATGGTCCGAGCCGCCGGCGATGAGCGCGCGGTTCCGATCGCGACATGGGCCGGTCCGCTGGATGCGCTGACCGCGCCGCGGCCGCGCTGGGCCGGGCTGCCCGGTCCCGCCGGTGATGGGCATCGTCAACGTCACGCCGGACAGTTTCAGCGACGGCGGGCGCAGGTTCGACCATGGGCGCGCGGTCGAAGCGGGCCGAGCGCATGCTGGATGACGGGGCGGCCATCCTGGACGTCGGTGGCGAGTCGACCCGGCCGGGCGCCGAGCCGGTGCCGTCGGACGAGGAGCAGCGGCGCGTCTTGCCGGTCATTGCAGCGCTGGCGCGGCGCAGGCGCGCGTGATCTCGGTGGACACCCGTAACGCCTCGACCATGGCACGGGCGCTCGACGCAGGCGCGGCGATCGTCAACGACGTCTCCGGCCTCGCTCACGACCCGCGGCGCGGCGCCGCTCGTGGCGAGCGCGGGCTGCCCGGTCATCCTGATGCACATGCGCGGCACCCCGCAGACGATGGCGGCCTTGCGCGCTACGGCGACGTGGCCGCCGAGGTGGTGCGCGAGCTGCGGCGACGGCTCGAGGCCGCGGAGGCGGCGGGGATCGGCCCGGCAGCGGATCGCGGTCGATCCCGGGCTTCGGCTTCGCCAAGAACCGCGGTGCAGAGCCGCGAATTGCTGCGGCGGCTTCCACTCTTTGTTAACCTTCCCTGCCCTATAATCGCCGGATTGTCGCGCAAAAGGTTCGTGGGCGAGATGGCGCGGCGTCGCGGTGCATCCGGCAGCGGGATGCCGCCTCGGTCGCGGCCGGGCTGTTTGCGCTGTCGCGTGGGCGCGTCGGTCTTGCGCGTTCACAACGTATCCGCAACGGTGCAGGCGGTGCGGGTCTGGCAGGCGCTGAGCGCGTTGAGCCGGCAGCCTGAAGGGAGAGTCGCGACGTGACGACCAGCAAGCGCTTGTTCGGGACTGACGGCATCCGCGGCACCGCCAATGTCGACCCGATGACGGCGGAAGTCGCGCTGCAGCTGGGCCAGGCCGCCGGGCTGATGTTCGTGCGCGGCAGCCATCGCCACCGGGTGGTGATCGGCAAGGACACGCGGCTGTCCGGCTACATGATCGAGCCGGCGTTGGTGGCCGGGCTTCATCGGCGCGGGCATGGACGTGACGCTGGTCGGCCCGCTGCCGACGCCGGCGATCGCGATGCTGACGCGAAGCTTGCGGGCCGACCTGGGCGTGATGGTGTCGGCCTCGCACAACGCGTTCGAGGACAACGGCATCAAGCTGTTCGGCCCCGACGGGTTCAAGCTGTCGGACGAGACGGAGCTCGCGATCGAGCAGCTGATGGACGGAGGACCGGGCGAGTCGGCTCGCCGCCGCCCGATCGGCTCGGCCGGGCCAGCCGGCTCGAGGACGCCGGGCGGGCGCTACATCGAGGCGGCGAAGGCGACGTTTCCGCGCGGGCTGACGCTCGAGGGCTGCAAGATCGTGGTCGATTGCGCGAACGGCGCGGCCTATCGCGTCGCGCCGACGGTGCTGTGGGAGCTGGGCGCCGACATCGTCCCGGTCGGCGTCGAGCCGGACGGGTTCAACATCAACAAGGGCTGCGGCTCGACCGTGCCGGACCTCCTGCGCGCCAAGGTGGTCGAGCACGGGGCCGATCTCGGCATCGCGCTCGATGGCGACGCGGACCGGCTGATCCTGGTGGACGAGACAGGGCGAGGTGGTCGATGGCGACCAGATCCTCGCGCTGATCGCGCGCTCCTGGCACCGGTCCGGGCGGCTGAAGGGCGGCGGCGTGGTCGCGACGGTGATGTCGAACCTGGGCCTGCAGCGGATGCTGGAAGCGGATGGGCTTCGGCCTCGAGCGCACCCGGGTCGGGGACCGCTACGTCGTCGAGCAGATGCGGGCGCAGGGCATGAACGTCGGCGGCGAGCAGTCCGGCCACGTGATCCTGTGCGACTACGCGACCACTGGGGACGGGCTGATCGCCGCGCTGCAGGTGTTGGCCGTGCTGGCGCAGTCAGGCAAGCGGGCGAGCGAGGCGTGCAAGATGTTCGAGCCGCTGCCGCAGCTGCTGCGCAACGTCCGCTTCGTCGGCGGCTCGCCGCTGAAGCATCCGCGGGTTGTCGCGGCCGTGGCGGACGCGGAGGCGCGGCTCGGCACGTCGGGTCGAGTGCTGCTGCGTCTTTCGGGCACGGAGCCGCTCGTTCGCGTCATGGCCGAGGGCGAGGACGAGGCGGCGGTCAAGCAGATCGTGTCCGGCCTGTGCGACACGATCCAGTCGGCGGCCGAAGCGGCCTAGTTGGCGGCGGTGAAGGGCCGGGTTCTCGCGATCGCCGGGTCGGACTCGGGCGGCGGCGCGGGAATCCAGGCCGACATCAAGGCGATCATGGCGATGGGCGGATTTGCCGGCAACGGCCGTGACCGCGCTCACCGCCCAGAACACGCTCGGCGTGCAAGGCGATTCATGCCGGTTCCGCCGGGTTCGTGCGGCAGCAGATCGCGGCCGTGCTGGACGACATCGGCGCTGACGCGGTCAAGACCGGCATGTTGGGCGACGCTGCCGTGGTCGCGGCGGTGGCCGACGAGCTCGGCGCGTCGCGGCGCGGCGTCCCGCTCGTGGTCGACCCGGTGATGGTCGCCAAGGGCGGGCGGCGCTCTTGCAGGACGAGGCGGTGTCGGCCCTGCGAGACGCGGCTGCTGCCGCTCGCCACGCTTGATCACGCCGAACCTGCCGGAGGCGGAGGCCCTGCTCGGGCGGCCGATCGACGACCCGGCGGAGGCGGCCGTGGCGCTCCGCGCGCTCGGGCCGAGGCGGTGCTGCTAAGGGCGGCCACGCCGAAGGGCCGATCCTCGTGGACGTGCTCGCGCACGCGGGCGGGATCGAGCTGTTCGAGTATGCCGCGGATCGAGACCCGGCACACGCATGGCACCGGCTGCACGCTGGCCAGCGCCATCGCGGCCGGGCTGGCGCAAGCGCATGGCGCTGGTCGAGGCGGTGCGCCGCGCGCGTGCCTACGTGCAGGCGGCGATCCGAGAGCGCGCCCGGGTTCGGCGCCGGCCACGGGCCGCTCAACCACAATGCGACGTCGGCTTCACGCCCCGTAAAGCGCGGCGGGCGCCACCAGCGGCGGCTCGAGCTCGACCAAGGCGCCGTCGCGGACGGCGCGGAAGAAGCAGCTGCGGTGGCCGGTGTGGCAGGCGACGCCGTGCTGGTCGACCAGCAGCAGCAGCGCGTCGCCGTCGCAGTCGACCCGAGTCTCGACCAGGCGCTGGGTCTGGCCGGACGTCTCGCCCTTGCGCCAGAGCGCCTGCCGGCTGCGGCTCCAGTAGCAGACCCGGCCGGTGCGCAGCGTCTCTTCCAGCGCGTCCCGGTTCATCCAGGCGAGCATGAGCACCTCGCCGGTGTCGTGTTGCTGTGCCACCGCCGGGACCAGGCCGGCTGCGTCCAGCGGACGGCGGCGAGCAGCGCGTCACTCATCGGACGACAGCTGCGTAGGACCGGAGCGCGGCGAAGGCCCGCTCCGAGATCGGCGATCAGGTCGGCCGGGTCCTCGAGGCCGATATGGAGGCGGATCGACCGGGCCGCCGAACTCGCCGGTCCCGGCGGTGCGGGTGAGGAGGCCGGTAGTGGGCAGGGCGAGGCTCTCGAAGCCGCCCCAACTCGCGCCGATGCCGAACAAGCTGAGCGCGTCGATCATCGCGTGGGTCGCGCCGCGGCGCTGAACTCCGGCTGGAACACGACGCCGAACAGGCTGCAGGCGCCGGTGAAATCGCGCTTCCAGATGTCGTGGCCGGGCGCGCCGGGGAGAGCGGGATACAGCACCTGGCGCACCTCGGGCCGGGCCTGCGAGCCAGGCGGCGACCTCGAGCGCCGAGGCCATCTGTCGCTGAAGCCGCACGCCCATGGTGCGCAGGCCGCGCAGGCAAAGCCAGCAATCGTCGGGGCTCGCGTATTGGCCGAGGGCGAGCGTGCCGAGGCGGACGCCGCTCCCAGTCCTCCGGCGTGGCGACGGTGATGGAGCCCAGCAGGACATCGGAGTGGCCGATCGGATATTTGGTCAGCGCCTGGATCGAGACGTCCACGCCGTGCCGGAACGGCTGGAAGTGGTGGATGCCCCAGGTGTTGTCGAGCAGCACCTTGGCGCCGTGCCGGTGCGCGACCTCGGCGAGGGCGGGCACGTCCTGGACCTCGAAGGTGTGGCTTCCCGGGCTTTCGAAGTAGAGGACCGTGGTGTTCGGGCGGCAGAGCTGCTCGAGCCCGGCCGGCGTCGATGACCGGGTCGTAATAGGTGATCTCGATGCCCGAGCCGCGCGAGCACCTTGTTGCAGAAGGTGCGGGTCGGGCCGTAGGCGCTGTCGGGGATCAGGCAGTGCTGACCGGCGCTGAGGTAGCAGAGCAGGGCCGAGGTGACCGCGGCGAGGCCGGTGGAGACGATCTGGCAGCGCGTGCCGCCCTCGATCTCCGCGATGACGTTCTCAAGCGCGTGGTGGGTGACGTTGCCGTTTAGCCCGTAGGTGAAGGCCTGGTCGAGCTTGTGCCGCTGTTCCTCCTCGCGGTCGGCGATGCTGGCCGTGAGCATGGTCGAGCCGCGCGCGACCGGCGGGTTGACGAAGCCGCGGATCTTGGTGCCGGGGCGGCCGGCATGGGAGAGCCGGGTCATGAAGCGGTGACCGCTGGGAGGTTGGCGGTCGGGCATCAGTCGGTCTCCTTCATCGTGTCGGGCCGGCTCGCCCATTCGGTCCATGAGCCGTCATAGACCGCGCCCGCGGGCAGCCCGGCTTGCACGAGGCCGAGCGTGAGGATCGTAGCGGTGACGCCGGTGCCGCAACTGGTGACGACCGGGCGGCTGCCGTCCACGCCGGCGGAGGCAAAGCGGGCGCGCAACTCCGCCGGCGGCAGCAGCGTGCCGTCCGGGGCGAGCAGTTCCGTGGAGGGGAGGCTGCGGCTGCCGGGCATGTGGCCGCTCGGCAGGCCGGGACGCGGCTCCGGGGCGGTGCCGGCGAAGCGACCGGCCGAGCGGGCGTCCAGCACGACACGGTGCGCGTCGGGCGCCATCATGTCGCCGAGACCGCGCAGGCGCTCGGCGCGCAAGCTGGCGCGGAACTGGGCGGGCGCGGGCGGGTCGGGCAGGCCGGCCTCGAGCGGGCGGCCCTCACGGCGCCACTTCGGCAGGCCGCCATCGAGCACCGCCGCATTGTCGTGCCCGAACAGCCCCATCAGCCACCAGCCGCGGGGCGAGGAGGCGATGCCCTTCTGGTCGTAGAAGATGACCGTGCTGTCGTTGTCGACGCCGAGCTCGCCCAGCAGTCGCTCGAATCGGCCGGCGGTCGGGACCATGTGCGGGAGCGCCGTTTCCTGGTCGGCAATGACGTCAATGTCGAAGAAGCGGGCGCCCGGAATGTGGGCGGCGGCGAACTCGGCAGCGCCGTCGCGGCCCTCGTTGGGCAGGTATTTGGTCGCGTCGAAGATGACGAGGCGCGGGTTGGCCGAGTTGGTCGGCAAGCCATTCCGTCGAGACGAGTGGGCCCAACTAGGCGTCCTCGAGGGCAATGGCGATGCGTCGGTTCTGGCGCCCCTTGTTCTCGATCTTCAGCACCGTCACCCGTCCAAGCTCGGCGGTGCTGCGGACATGGGTGCCGCCGCAGGGCTGGAGGTCGACCGGCTCCGGCCCGGCGCCGATCCGGACCAGGCGAAGGCGGCCGGTGCCGCGCGGCGGCTTGACCGAGAGCGTGCGGACAAGACCCGGGTCGTCGTCGAGCACGGATTCGTCGACCCATTCGGCGCTGACCGGATGGGCGGCGGCGACCAGGGCCGCGAAACCGGCTTCCAGGGCGTCCTTGTCCGGCGCGGCCGGCAGGTCGAAGTCGAGGCGCGAGCGGTCGGCGCCGATCTGGCCGCCGGTGACGGCGACGCCGGGCAGCAGGGTGCAGAGCAGGTGCAGCGCGGTGTGCATGCGCATCAGCCGGTGGCGCCGCGTCCAGTCGATCTCGCTGCGGACGGGCGTGCCGGGCGCGGGAAGCGGGCCGTCGGGGACGAGGTGGCGGATGGTGTCGCCATCGCCCTTGAGCGCCTCCATGACCGGAAGCTGAGCCCCGCCCCAGGCGAGGCTGCCGCTATCGCCGGGTTGGCCGCCGGAGCGCGCATAGAACGGCGTGCGGTCGAGCACGACGGCACCGTCTTGCGCAGCCAGCACGGTGGCGTCGGCGGTGCGGAGGTAGGAGTCGTCGAGGAACAGGCGCTCGGTCATCCGGCGCGCTCCACTGGGCGCGCAGGGTGGGGCGGCGGGCTGCGAGCCAGAGCAGGGCGATTGCGGTGACGGAGTTGGGGAAGCGGCCGGCGACCGCGTCGGCGATGGCGCGCTCGGCGGGCCAGACCCGGACGCGGATATCCTCGTTCTCGCTGGCAAGTCCGCCATTGCCGGCCAGTCCGTCCGGCCCGGGCGCCGGGGCGCGGATGCGGGCGGCGAACATAGTGCAGCTCTCGTCGCATCCGCCTGGGGTGAGCATGAAAGCGCCGATTCGCTCGAGCTGGTCGACGGCGAGGCCCATCTCTTCCTGCGCCTCGCGGCGGACGGTGGTTTCGGGGTTCTCGTCGCCGTCGCAGAGGCCGGCGGGGATTTCCACCATGACCGGGTCCATCCCGCCGGCCAGGGCGGGTAGGCGAAACTGCTCGATCAGCATGACCTGATCCGACCAGGGATCGTACGGCAGCACCGCGGCGGCGCGGCCGCGGCGGAATAGCTCCCAGGTCCGCTCGCCGGACATCCGTCCATCGAAGCGGCGGTGGCGAAAGGTGACGACGTCGAGCTGAAAACGGCCGGACCAGACGCGGCGGTCGCTTTCGACCTCGACATCAGGGTGGGCGGGGAGGTTGGAGGTCATCGGGCGAGACCATAAGCCTCCGCCCGATGCGGCGTGAACCCCGCGGCTCAGGCGGCCTGAAGTGCGCCGGGCCGGCCTCCGAGCAGGTCGCGCAGGCGGTTGCCAGCGGCTTTGCCCTTGATCGAGTCCCGCCACATGGCCTCGGCGACCCGCTGGTGCGCGGCGACCGCCTCGTCGGCGCCGGTAATCATGGCGACGCCGGTTTGGCTGTTCGGAAGGCCGTCGGCGCGGAACGGGTTGACGGCCAGCGTGGCGCGGTCGCCGGCGCGGACGATGGCGAACTCGCTGGTCGCGGTGCCGTCCGGGAGCAGGCCGAACTGCAGCCCCATCGGCTCGGCGACCATCAACTCGGCGATGTTCTCGATCTCCGCCGCGGCAACCTGTCGGCAGCGCTCGCGCAAGGCCGGGGGCAGTGGGGCGGCGCCGAGAATCCCGCTCTCCAGGAAGCTCCGCACACCGGCTTCCGAGACGATGGCGATGATGCCGGGGCGGCGCTGCTGATAGGTCCGCTTGCGGGCCGCGAGCAGGGCGAGCACCTGGTCGGAGGCAGTGCGGAACGCGGCGCGATCGCCCTCCATCTCGTCGGCGCAGGCGGCGAGACCCTCGGCCAGGGCCGCGTCGAAGGCGTCGGACGTGACCAGATAGCAGGTCGAGCTGAACGCTTGCAGGATCTGGTCGGCACCTTCTTCGACCTGACGGATGCGTTCGAGGTAACCGGCCGCCCGGCTGTAGTATTCGACGCCGATCCCCAAGAGGGAGAGTGGCGAAACCTTCAGCAGCTCGGCCAGCCGTTTGACCGTGTCGAGCTTGATGACCTCGCCTTTCTCGTAGCGATACAGCGCTGCCCGCGACACGCCTAGGCGCGCCGCGATCTCTTCTGCGCGCAGCCCAAACTCCAGGCGGTATGCCCGTAGCTGCTGCCCGATTTCCGCGAATCGCATGATGTCTCCCTCAACCAGCAGGAGGCACACTAAAGACCAGCGGTTTAGCAATTGTGATAACGTCGTCAAGGGCAGCGCAAAGATTCGCTCGTTTTTGAGCGCGAACTCCGATTTCTTAAACGCCATAGCGCTCGCGCCAGTCGAGTCCTGCAACCGTCTCACCCGCGGGGCGATACTCACACCCGACCCAGCCGTCATATCCGAGGGCATCGATCCGACTGAATACGAAGCTCCAGTTGATCTCGCCGGTGCCGGGCTCGTGGCGGCCCGGCACGTCGGCGATCTGCATGTGGGCAATGACCGGCATGAACGTATTCAGGCGTTCGGTCAGGTCGCCCTCGGTGATCTGGCAATGGTAGAGGTCGAATTGTAGGCCGATCCGGTCGCGCCCGATCGCCTCGATCACCGCGGCGCCCTGTGCCATCGTGTTGAGGTGGAAGCCGGGCATGTCGCGATGGTTGATCGGCTCGATGACGAGCTTGATCCCGGCCGCCGTGGCTTGCTCGGCCGCCCAGGCGAGATTGGCCGCGTACATGGCGGCGGCGGTGACGGGCGAGAGGGTCGGGCTCGGGATGCCGGCCATGACGTGCAGCAGCTTGTTGCCGAGCACGCCCGCGTAGTCGAGCGCCCGGGCGATGCCGTCGCGGAACTCGGCTTGTCGGCCGGGCAAGGCGGCCAGGCCGCGTTCGCCGCCGTTCCACTCGCCGGGCGGGGCGTTGAATAGGACCTGCTCGAGCCCGGCGGCCTCGAGCCGGGCGCGAATCTCCGCGGCTTGGTGGTCGTAGGGGAAGAGGAACTCCACCCCCTTGAACCCGGCGCGCGCGGCGGCCTCGAACCGGTCGAGGAAGGGCAGCTCGTTGAACATCATGGAGAGGTTGGCGCAGAGGCGCATCGCGTCGGCTCCCGATTTTCCGCCAGGGTAGAGGCCCGGACTTCAGCTGCAAAGTTGCGCGGGGACGGGGCGGGTGATACCGGCGGGCCATGACGCAGCAAGCCGAGGTCCTTGCCGAGCGCATCCTGATGGGGTTGCTGCTGCTCGCGATCGCGGTCGGCTGCTGGCTCGTGCTGGCGCCGTTCCTGTCGGCGATCTTCTGGGGCGCGATCCTGGTGTTCACGACCTGGCCGGTGTTCCGTACGGCCACGGTTTACTTGCATCTTCGGGACAGTTGGGCGGCGCTGTTGATGGTGGTGCTGGTCGCGGTGCTGATCGTGCTGCCGATCGCGCTGGCCGCGCCGGCGGGGGCAGACGACGTGAAGCTGTTGCGCGGCGCGCTGGAGGACGCCATCGCGCGAGGGCTGCCGGGCGCGCCGTCCTGGCTGCCGAAAGTGCCGTTAGTGGGGCCGACGGCGACCGAATACTGGAACAATTGGGCGGCCGACCTCAGCGCGGTCGGCGACACCCTCAAGCCATATTTCGGGGCGATCGTCGAGAACGGGCTCAAGTTGATGCTGAGCATCGCCGGCGGCGTGCTGCAGTTCCTGCTGGCGCTGGTGGTGGCGTTCTTCTTCTACGCCTCGGGCGACCAACTCGCCGAGCACCTACAGCGCATCATCGGGCGGATCGCGGGGGAACGGGCGCCGCGGCTGATCGAGCTGACCGGGGCGACCATCCGCGGCACCGTTTACGGAATCCTGGGCACGGCGCTGGTGCAGGGGTTCCTCACCGCCTTCGGTCTGTGGGTGTCCGGCGTGCCGCGGCCGTTGCTGCTGGGCGCCGTGGCCGGGTTCATCGCGGTGCTGCCGATCGGGGCGCCGGTAGTGTGGATTCCGGCGGCGCTTTGGCTGCTCAGCATCGGACACACCGGCTGGGCGATCTTCTTGTTTGCCTATGGGCTGCTGATCGTCAGCGGTTCGGACAACGTGATCCGGCCGTATTTCATCGCGCGCGGGGCGAAGCTGCCGTTTCTGCTGACGATCCTCGGCGTGCTGGGGGGCGCGCTGGCGTTCGGGCTGCTGGGGATCTTCCTCGGGCCGGTGCTGCTCGGGGTCGGGTTCACGCTGGTGGCGGAATTCTCCGGTGGCGAGCGCCTCGCGCGCAGCCAGCTTGCGGCGTTCGAGCCGCAGACGCGGCGACGGGCGCGGGTTCCGCAACCGGCGGCCGATCGGGAGGGCTGATTGGGGCGCGGAAAGGTTACCAACGCTGACCTTTTCTCGTTATAGGAGCAGCTGAGATGGTCGCTCTCGTCCTGTCCCGCCTGCTGCAGGCCGTTCCCGTGCTGCTGATCGTCGGCCTGATCGCGTTCGCCATGTTCAAGTTCGTCGGCGACCCGGTCACCATCATGCTCGGCCAGAGCTATACGGAGGCGCAGCGGCTCGCGCTGATCCACCATCTCGGGCTGGACCAGCCGTTCTTCGTGCAATACGCACGCTTCATGTGGAACGCCGCGCATGGCGAGTTCGGTGTGAGCTACCGGCTGGCGCGGCCGGTGATGGAGCTGATCCTCGAGCGCTTCCCGGCGACGTTCGAGCTGGCGTTCATCGCGGCGCTGTTTGCGCTGGTCGTGGGCGTGCCGGCGGGGGTCTACACGGGCATCTATCGCACGCGGGCGAGCTCGCGGCTGTTCATGGTCCTGGGCCTAGTCGGGGTGAGCCTGCCGACGTTCCTGATCGGCATCCTGCTGATCCTGATCTTCAGCGTGCAGCTCGGCTGGCTGCCGAGTTTCGGCCGCGGCGAGGTGGTGAAGCTGGGATTTTGGACCACCGGGTTCCTGACGGTCTCCGGGCTGAAGGCGCTGGTGCTGCCGGCGATCACGCTGGGGCTGTTCCAGTTGACCTTGATCATGCGGCTGGTGCGGGCGGAGATGCTGGAGGTGCTGCGGTCGGACTACGTGAAGTTCGCGCGGGCGCGGGGGCTGCCGGACCGGGTGATCCATTTCGGGCACGCGCTGAAGAACACGCTGGTGCCGGTGATCACGGTGGTGGGGCTACAGATCGGCGGGATCATCGCGTTCTCGCTGGTGACCGAGACGGTGTTCCAGTGGCCGGGCGTCGGGCTGCTGTTCGTGCAGTCCGTGCAGGTGGCGGATATCCCGGTGATGGCGGCGTACCTGATGCTGATCTCGGTGCTGTTCGTGCTGATCAACCTGGTCGTGGACATCCTTTACTATACGGTCGATCCGCGGCTCCGGGCGGCGCGGGTGGCGCGGGCATGAGCGCGCTCGCCCGGGCCTGGGACAGCGACGTCCTCTGGAGCTTCCGGCGCTCGCCGGTGGCGGTGATCTCGGCGCTGGCCTTGCTGCTGCTAGTGGTGGGAGCCGTGTTCTGCCACGAGGTGGCGCCATACGACCCGTACGACCTGGCCAGCCTCAACCTGATGGACAGCTTCCAGCCGCCGGCCTTCCTTCCGGAGGGAACGGCGGCGCACCTCTTGGGGACGGACGACCAGGGGCGCGACATGCTGTCGGCGATCCTGTACGGGGCGCGGATCAGCTTCTTTGTCGGCGTGTTGTCCGTGCTGTTTGCGGTGGCGGTGGGGATCACCCTTGGCCTGGTCGCCGGTTATGCGGGCGGTGCGATGGACGCGGCGCTGATGCGAGTGGCGGACGTGCAACTCTCGTTTCCGGCGATCCTGATCGCGCTGCTGGTGGACGGGGTGGTCAGCGTGTCGCTGCCGCAGCAGGTGCGCGAGAGCATGCAGATCTATGTGCTGATCTTCGCCATCGGCATCTCGTTCTGGCCGCAGTTCGCCCGCACGGTGCGCGGCTCGACGCTGGTGGAGCGCAGCAAGGAATACGTGATGGCGGCGCGGGTCATCGGGCTCTCCTCGGCACGGATCGCGCTCACCCACATCCTGCCGAACGTGCTCGGCCCGGTGACGGTGATCGCGACGCTGAACCTGGGGCTTGCGATCATCACGGAGGCGACGCTGTCCTACCTCGGGGTGGGGCTGCCGCCGACGCAGCCGTCGGTTGGGACCCTGATCCGGATCGGCAACGACTTCCTCTACAGCGGCGAGTGGTGGATCACGGTGTTCCCCGGCATCACGCTGGTGCTGATCGTGCTGTCGATCAACCTGTTGGGCGATTGGCTGCGCGACGCGCTGAACCCGAGGCTGCGCTGATGCCGCTGCTGGAGGTTCTGAACCTTTCGGTTGCGTTCCACACGAGGCGGGGCGTGCTGCAGGCGCTCGAGGGGGTCACGTTCTCGATCGAGTCCGGCGAGGTCCTGGGAATAGTCGGCGAGAGCGGCGCGGGGAAATCGCTGACCGGGGCGGCGATCATCGGGCTGCTGGAGCCGCCCGGGCGGGTGAGCGGCGGCGAGATCCTGCTCGAGGGCGAGCGGATCGACCATCTGCCGCCGGAGCGGATGCGGAAGGTGCGGGGCAAGCGGATCGGCGCGATCTTCCAGGATCCGCTGACCACGCTGAACCCGCTCTACACCGTCGGGCGGCAGCTGACGGAAACGATCCAGACGCATCTCGCGCTCTCGGACACGGAGGCGCGGCGGCGGGCGATCTCCTGGCTCGAGCGGGTCGGCATCCCGGCGGCGGCACGGCGGATCGACTCCTACCCGCACGAGTTTTCCGGCGGGATGCGCCAGCGTGTGGTCATCGCCCTTGCTCTGTGCGCCGAGCCGCGGCTGGTGATCGCCGACGAGCCGACGACGGCGCTCGACGTTTCGATCCAGGCGCAGATCATCTCGCTGCTCAAGGAGATCACGCGCGAGCATGGCACAGCAGTGATGCTGGTTACCCACGACATGGGGGTGATCGCGGAGACGGCGGACCGGGTCGCGGTGATGTATGCCGGGCGCGTCGTGGAAATCGGGCCGGTGGCGGCGGTGGTGCAGCGTCCGTCGCATCCCTACACGCAGGGCCTGATGGACAGCATTCCCGCGCTCGAGCACCGGGTCGCGCGGCTGACGCAGATCGAAGGGTCAATGCCGCGGCTGCAGGCGATCCCGCCGGGCTGCCCGTATAATCCGCGCTGCCCTCGCGTGTTCGATCGGTGCCGGGTCGACCGGCCGGGGCTGATGCCGGCGCGCGCGACCGAGGCGGCGTGCTGGCTGTACGACAAGGCCGTTGTGCATGCCTGACCCGGTGAGCGCGGAGGTGGTGCTGGAGGCCGACGGCGTCTCGCGCGTGTTCGACGTGTCGCGCCCCTGGCTGCAGCGAATGCTGGCGGGAGAGGGACGGCAGACGCTCCGGGCGGTGGACGACCTCACGTTTTCGATCGCGAAAGGGACGACGCTCTCCTTGGTGGGCGAGAGCGGGTGCGGCAAGTCGACCGTGGCGCGGATGGCGGTGGGGCTCTATCGGCCCAGCGCCGGGCGGATGCTGTTCGAGGGCACGGAGCTCTCGGCGGCGCGGGCGCAGCCGGAGCTGCGCCGGCGTATGAACATGATCTTCCAGGACCCCTATGCGTCGCTCAATCCGCGCTGGCGCGTGCGCGACATCGTGGCCGAGCCGCTTCGGGCGTTCGGGATGCGGCGGTCGCGGCGCGCGGTGGCCGAGCGCGTCGGCGAGCTGCTGGAGCAGGTAGGGCTGTCGGCTCGGGACGGCGAGAAGTATCCGCACGAGTTCAGCGGCGGGCAGCGGCAGCGGATCAGCATCGCCCGGGCGCTCTCGAGCGAGCCGGATTTCTTGGTGGCGGACGAGCCGACCTCGGCGCTGGACGTCTCGGTCCAGGCGCAGATTCTGAATCTGTTGCGCGATCTACAAACGCGGATGCGGCTGACCTTTCTGTTCATCAGCCACAACTTGGCCGTGGTGCGGCATGTGTCGGACCAGCTCGGGGTGATGTATCTCGGCCGTATCGTCGAGTATGGGCCGGGCGAAAGCATCTTCACCGCGCCGCGGCACCCGTACACGAGGCTGTTGCTGGATGCGATCCCGGATCTCGGGATGACCGGCCGTGCGCGCACGCCCGTGGGGGGCGAGGTGCCGAGCCCGATCGATCCGCCGCCGGGCTGCACCTTCCACCCGCGCTGTCCGTTCGCCAACGAGCGCTGCCGGGTCGAGCGGCCGGGCTATACGCGGGACGGCGAGGTGCTCGCGGCGTGCCACGCGGTGGAGGAAGGGCGGATCGCGCCGCGCGCGGCGAACGCGGCGCTGTCTGCCTGACGCCGCAAGGCCGGCGCGCGGGCGAGCGGCGCAGCGTCTCGGGGTAAGAGCCGAGGATGCGGCCTGCACGGCGCTTCAGGCCGAGGGATGGGCGATCTTGGCCCGGCGGCTGCGGACCGGTGCGGGCGAGATCGACCTCGTGGCCGAGCGCGACGGCTTGCTCGCCTTTGTCGAGGTGAAGGCCCGGCCGGTGCTTGCCGGGGCCGCGGAGGCGCTTGGCGTGCGGCAGCGTGCCCGATTGCTGGCTGCGGCCGAGACTGCACTCGCCGACAATCCGAGCTGGGGCGCGCGAGGAGTACGGTTCGATGTGATCGTCGTGGACGCCAAGGGTCGCGTCCGGCGCATAGCCGACGCTTTCCGGGCGGGCGACACAATGTGATCGCCGTCACATGACGGTAATCTGGATCGATCTATTTCTGCACCCACGGCCGTGACGGCCGGATCAGTCGAGGGGGCAAGGGTCATGATCCATCACGTGTCCATCTCCGCCCGCGACCCGCGCCATGTCGCCGAGGTGCTGGCTGAGGTCATGGACGGGCGCTGCTATCCCTTTCCCGGATCGGTCCCGGATAGCTGGATGGCGGTGAGCGGGGACGCGATCGGGACGATGATCGAGGTTTATCCGGCCGACATCACGCTGCAGCCGGGTCAGAGCGACGAGGAGCAGGTGGTGGCGGTGCGCGACCAGGCGGCGCCGGCGACTGTGCCGTTCCACTTTCTGCTCTCGGTGCGGATCGATCTCGGCACCATCGAGCGGATCGGGCGCCGCGAGGGCTGGCGGACCAAGCTCTATGGTCGCGGGGCGCCGGGGCAGACGCCGTTCTTCCACGTGGTGGAGTTCTGGGTCGAGAACCGGGTGATGCTGGAGCTGGCGCCGGAGGAGATGATGGATGGGTATATGGACCTGATCCAGATCCCGGTGCTGGACGACATGTTCGGGTATCGCAAGGCGGCTTGACTGGGAGCCGGCGTGGAGGACTGGCGCGCGCTCAATCAGGCAAACTGGGATGAGCGCGTCGCCGTGCATCTCGGGCCAGGCGGGTACGATGTCGGGTCGCTTCGGGATGGCACGGCCCGTCTGGACCCGATCGTTGCGGCGGAGCTGGGCGCGGTCGCCGGGCTGAGGGTGTTGCACCTGCAATGCCATTTCGGTCGGGACTCGCTGATGCTGGCGCGGGACGGGGCCGACGTCACCGGCCTCGACTTCTCCGCTCCGGCGATCGAGACGGCGCGGCGCCTGGCGGGGGAACTCGGTCTGGCGGCGCGGTTCGTGCAGTCGGACCTTTACGACGCGCCCGTAGCGTTGCCGGAGCCGGGCTCGTTCGACCTCGTCTTCACCACCTGGGGCACGATCTGTTGGCTGCCTGATGTCGTGCGGTGGGCACGGGTCGTCGCTTTCTTCCTGAAGCCCGGCGGCGCGCTCTACTTCGCGGACGCGCATCCGGTTGCCTATGTGTTCGACGATGCGGCACCGGGCGAGGAAGGGCGGCCGGGCTGGTTCGTGCCGTATTTCGGCAGCGAACCGCTGGTCCATGACGATCCGTCCGACTACGTGGACGGTTCTGCGCGACTGCGGCACGCGCGCCAGGTGAACTGGCTGCACTCGCTGGCGAGCGTCGTGGGCGCGCCACAAGAAGCCGGGTTGCGCCTTCAGTGGTTGCATGAGCATCCGCGGATCACCTGGCAGATGTTCCGCTGCCTGGTGCGGGATGCCCAGGGGCTTTGGACCTGGCCGGATCGGCCCTGGCTTCCGCTCTCGGTGAGCCTGCGCGCGGTGCGTGGCTGACCGGACCGGGAACGCTTTGCGGTGTCGGCCAAGAGCGCTAAAGGGGGCGTGGGTCACGCCCCCCCACCGGGGCGCTTCTCTTCTGGAAGGGAGAGCCGACATGGCAAGCACCGTGCTTTCGCCGCAGCAGGACACGCGTCCGCAGCTGCGTCCTCACAATCCCAATTTTTCGTCCGGCCCATGCGCCAAGCGGCCGGGCTGGTCGCTCGCGGCGCTCGAGGGCGCGCTGCTGGGGCGCTCGCACCGCGCCTCTGGGCCGAAGGCGCGGCTCCTCGAGGTGATCGAGCGGTCGCGGGCGATCCTCGGCATGCCCGCGGACTGGCGGCTCGGGATCGTGCCGGGGTCCGATACCGGCGCGGTCGAGATGGCGATGTGGACGCTGCTGGGTGCGCGGCCGGTCGACGTGCTCGCGTTCGAGAGTTTTTCCAGCGGCTGGGCGACGGATGCGGTCAAGCAGCTCAAGGTCGCGGATGCGCGGGTGCTCGAGGCACCGTATGGCGAGTTGCCGGACCTCTCGGCAGTCGACAAGGCGCATGACCTCGTGCTGGCCTGGAATGGCACCACTTCGGGCGTCCGCTTGCGGGATGGCGACTTCATCGCCGGGGACCGCGAGGGGCTGGTCATCTGCGACGCCACCTCGGCCGCGTTCGCGATGGAGCTGCCTTGGCAGAAACTCGATGTGGTCACCTGGTCCTGGCAGAAGGTGCTGGGCGGCGAGGCGGCGCATGGGATGCTGGCGTTGTCGCCCAGGGCGGTCGAGCGGCTCGCCACGCACAAGCCGGCCTGGCCGCTGCCGAAAGTGTTCCGGCTCGTGAGCGGCGGGAAGCTGATCGAGGGCGTGTTCAAGGGCGAGACGATCAACACGCCCTCCATGCTGTGCGTCGAGGACGCGCTGGACGGGCTGCGCTGGGCCGAAGGGATCGGCGGGTTGCCGGCGCTCATCCGCCGGAGCGAGGCCAACCTGGCGGCGATCGCCGCCTGGGTCGAGCGGACTCCCTGGGTCGAGTTCCTCGCCCGCGACGAGGCCACGCGTTCGCCGACCAGCATCTGCGTGCAACTGCCCGGCGCCGACCCGGCCGTCGCCAAGCGGATGGCGTCGCTGCTGGAGAAGGAGGACGTCGCTTACGACATCGGCGCCTACCGCGACGCGCCGCCGGGCTTGCGCATTTGGGGCGGCGCCACCGTGGAGACGAGCGACATCGAGGCGCTGCTGCCGTGGCTCGACTGGGCCTACGCGGAGGCGGTGGGATGAGCGCGCCTCGGGTCCTGATCAGCGACAAGCTGTCGCCGGCCGCGGTCGACATCTTCAAGCGGCGCGGGGTGGAGGTCGACCTCAAGCCCGGCCTGCCGCCGGCGGAGCTGCGGGCGATCATCGGCGATTATGACGGGCTTGCGATCCGGTCGGCCACCAAGGTGACGAAGGAGCTGCTGGAGGTAGCGCCGCGGCTCCGCGTGGTCGGGCGCGCCGGGATCGGCGTGGACAATGTCGACGTGAAGTCGGCAACGGCCCGCGGCGTCGTTGTCATGAATACGCCGAACGGCAACGCCATCACCACGGCCGAGCATGCGGTGGCGATGATGTTCGCGCTGGCGCGGCAGATTCCGGAGGCAACGGCCTCCACGCGGGCCGGGAAGTGGGAGAAGAACCGCTTCATGGGCGTCGAGCTGACCGGCAAGACGCTGGGCCTGATCGGCTGCGGCAACATCGGCAGCATCGTCGCGGAGCGGGCGGTCGGGCTGAAGATGCGGGTGGTCGCCTATGATCCGTATCTGACGGAGAAGCGGGCGGTCGATTTGGGGGTCGAGAAGGTGGAGCTGCCGGAGCTGCTGGCGCGGGCGGACGTGATCAGCCTGCATGCGCCGCTCACGGACTCGACCCGCAACATCCTCTCGGCGGACGCGATCGCTTCCTGCAAGCGCGGGGTGCGGATCGTCAACTGCGCTCGTGGCGGCCTCGTCGACGAGGCGGTGCTGGCGGAGGCCCTCAAGTCCGGCCACGTGGCCGGGGCGGCGCTGGATGTGTTCGAGACCGAGCCGGCCACCGCCTCGCCGCTGTTCGAGCTCGAGAACGTCGTGTGCACCCCGCATCTCGGGGCGGCGACGGTCGAGGCGCAGGAGAACGTGGCGCTGCAAGTCGCCGAGCAGATGAGCGACTTCCTGCTCACCGGCGCGGTGTCCAATGCGATCAACATGGCCTCGGTCTCGGCGGAGGACGCGCCGCGACTCAAGCCGTACATGGAGCTGTGCCGGTTGCTCGGCCAATTTGCCGGGCAGCTCACGCAGGCGAGCGAGGGCGTGCTGCGCACGGTCGCGATCGAGTACGAAGGGCAGGCGGCGCATCTGAACCACC
This sequence comes from uncultured Alphaproteobacteria bacterium, assembly GCA_963708585.1. Taxonomy (GTDB): domain Bacteria; phylum Pseudomonadota; class Alphaproteobacteria; order Acetobacterales; family Acetobacteraceae; genus JAVVHH01. Next base: position 576,794 of record CAVPSW010000006.1, read on the forward strand.
GGCCGCTGACCGCGGCGGTGCTGGCCGGGCTGCTCTCACCGCTGAGCGAGGGGGTGAACATGGTCAACGCCCCGGTGGTCGCGCGCGAGCGCGGGCTCGACGTGGCGGAGACGGTGCACGATCGGCCGAGCGAGTATCAGACGCTGGTGCGGGTGACGGTGACGACCGACAAGATGACGCGCTCGGTCGCCGGCACACTGTTCGCGGGCGCGCATCCGCGGCTGGTGGAGGTGAAGGGGATCAAGGTGGAGGCCGATTTCGGCCGGCACATGCTCTACGTCACCAACCAGGACAAGCCGGGCTTCATCGGCCGCTTCGGCGCGACGCTGGCGGGAGCAGGGATCAACATCGCGACGTTCCATCTGGGCCGCGCGGCGCAAGGCGGCGACGCGATCTGCCTGGTGAGCGTGGACGGGGAGGTGCCGGAGGACGTGCTGGCGATGGTGCGCACCCTGCCGCTGGTGGTGCAGGCGACGGCGCTGAACTTCTAGCCGCGTCGTGAACGGCGAACCGCCTAATCCCGCGCTGCTGCCTGGCGGGCTGGTCGACCTTCTACCGCCGGATGCGGAGATGGAGGCCGAGGCGGTCTCGGCGGTGATGGGCGTGTTCTCCGGGCACGGCTATCAGCGGGTCAAGCCGCCGCTGATGGAGTTCGAAGAGGGGCTGCTGGCCGGGTCGGGATCGGCGATGGCGGAGCAGACGTTCCGGCTCATGGACCCCGAGTCGCGGCGCATGATGGGCGTGCGGGCCGACATGACGCCGCAGATCGCGCGCATCGCCAGCACGCGTCTGGCCGGGCAGCCCCGGCCGCTGCGGCTGTCCTATGCCGGCCAGTGTCTACGGGTGCATGCCTCGCAGCTTCAGCCGGACCGGCAGGTGGCCCAGGCCGGCATCGAGCTGATCGGGGTCGACAACCCGGCCGCCGACGCGGAAGTCGTGCTCCTCGCCGCCGAGGCGCTCGCCGCGGTGGGGCTGGACCGGATCAGCTTCGACGTGACGCTGCCGTCCCTGGCGCCGACGCTGTTGGACGAGGCGGGGATCGACGGATCCGCGCGCGCCCGGCTGGTGCACGCGCTCGATCGCAAGGATGCGGCGGCGGTGGCCCAGGGTGGGGGCGCGATCGCCGGGTTATTGGCGGAGTTGCTGCTGGCGGCAGGGCCGGTCGGGCCGGCGCTCGGGGTGCTGGAGAAGGCCCGACTTGGGCCGGCTTCACGCCCGCTTTACGAGCGGCTGGCGGCAACCGTGGCGGCGATCGAGGCGCAAGCGGAGCTGCGGCTCACGCTGGACCCGCTGGAATTCCGCGGCTTCCGCTATCACACCGGCATCTGCGTCACCGTATTCGCGCCCGGCCATTACGAAGAGCTGGGGCGGGGCGGACGCTACCTCTCGGGCGATGGCGAGCCGGCGACGGGGATCACGCTCTATCCGGACGCGATGCTGCGGGCGCGGGCGCGTCCGCCGGCGCGAGATCGCGTGTTCCTGCCCTGGGGCACGGCCCGGGCGGACGGGATGCGGATGCGGGCGGCGGGGTTCGCGACCGTGGCCGCGCTCGAGCCGGGGGCCGATGGCGCGGCGGAAGCGCGGCGGCTAGGGTGCACGCACCTGTTCCGGGACGGAGACGCCGTTCCGGTCTGATTACGGTCCAGCGGGAGAGAACATGGCCAACGTCGCCGTCATCGGCGCCCAGTGGGGCGACGAGGGGAAGGGAAAGGTCGTGGACTGGCTCGCGAGCCGGGCCGAGATCGTGGTGCGGTTCCAGGGCGGGCACAATGCCGGGCACACGCTTGTGGTCGGCAACCAGACGTATAAGCTCTCGCTCCTGCCGAGCGGCCTGGTGCGCGGCAAGCTGGGGATCATCGGCAACGGCGTGGTGGTCGACCCGGAGGCGCTGCTGCTCGAGATCGATCGGGTGCGGGCGCAGGGGCTGGAGGTATCGCCGCAGACGCTGCGGATCGCCGAGAACGCGGTGCTGATCCTGCCCGTGCATGGCGCGCTGGACCGGGCTCGCGAGGCGGCGCGGGGCGAGCGCAAGATCGGCACCACCGGGCGGGGGATCGGCCCGGCTTACGAGGACAAGGTGGCGCGGCGGGCGATCCGGGTGTGCGACCTGGCGGAGCCGGAGACGCTGTCGGCCAAGCTCGATGAGGTGCTGCTGCACCACAACACGCTGTTGACCGGCCTCGGCGCGGAGCCCTTCGAGAAGGGGGCGCTGCTCGCGCGCCTGCTGGAGCTGGCGCCGCGGTTGCTGCCGCATGTCGAGCCGGTCTGGACCCGGCTGGACGAGGCGCGGCGGGCCGGGTCGCGCATCCTGTTCGAGGGCGCGCAGGCCGTGATGCTCGACGTGGATCACGGGACCTATCCGTTCGTGACCAGCAGCAACACGGTGGCGGCCACGGCGGCGGCCGGGTCGGGGATCGGCCCGGCCGGGGTGGGTTTCGTGCTCGGGATCGCCAAGGCCTACACGACGCGGGTCGGCTCCGGTCCGTTCCCGACGGAGTTGACCGACGAGACCGGGCGGTTGCTGGGCGAGCGGGGGCACGAATTCGGGGTCGTGACCGGCCGGCCGCGGCGCTGCGGCTGGTTCGACGCAGCGCTGGTGCGGCAGGCGGCGAAGGTGGGCGGAATCCAGGGCCTGGCGCTCACCAAGCTCGACGTGCTGGACGGGCTGCCGGAGCTACAGATCGGCGTCGGATACGAGATCGGGGGCGAGCGGTTCCGGCACTTTCCCGCGGGCCAAGCGGCGCAGGCCGGGGCGCGGCCGATTTACGAACGGATCGACGGCTGGTCGGAGAGCACGCGGGGAGCGCGGTCCTGGGCCGAGCTGCCGGCGCAGGCGGTCAAGTACGTGCGTCGGATCGAGGAGCTGGTGGAGACGCCGGTGACGCTGCTGTCCACCAGCCCGGAGCGCGACGACACGATCCTGATGCGGGACCCGTTCGAGGGGTGAAAAGCCGAGCCCTGCCCGGGCCTCTCTTACCCGCCCGCCGCACCGTGGATCGCCGGGTCAAGCCCGGCGATGACGATCGGGGATGGGGAACGCGCTAGGCGGTCAGTCCCTCAACACCTTGCGGCGGCTGGAGCCGGCGGATCTCGGTCGCAACTGGGTCGCCGGGTTGGGGCCACCGGATCGACCCGGTCGAGTGGCACGTGTCGCAGACGGGGCGCCAGTGGTCGGTACTGGGCTCCGCACACGCTGCAGCGCCACCTGGGATCGGGGTCGGCGTCGGGGAGGTGATTGCGGGCGGCCTGGGCAGCCTCCGCGTTGCCCTCCATCGTCTCCACCTCGGCCAGCAGGGTCCAGAGCCGGCGCTCGTTGAGGCCTGCCTCGCGGGCGGCTTCGATCTGGCGCCGGGCCTCGCCGGTGAGGCCGGCGTGAAGCGCGGCCTGGGCGGCGGCGAGCTGGGCCTCCGCGTGCGCCGGGTTGGAACGGACGAGGTTTGCCATCTCGCGTACGCGGGCCAGCTTGTCGTCGGCGCCCTCGACATAGGCCTCGGCCAGGTCCGGATGCGGGCGGGCGGACCAGGCGTGGCGGAGCACGTCGTGCGCCTGGCGGTCGCGCCCGGCCTCGCGCAGCCGTCTTGCGTAGGCGATGGCGGCGGGGGCAAGCGTCGGCTCGGCTTCCCAGGCCGTCTGCGCAAACGCGAGCGCCGCTTTCGGGTCGGTCTCGTGCTCCGCGGCGGCTAGCGCCAGCGCCGCCTTCGTGTCCGGCCCGGAGAGCCGCAGCGCCTCCTGCCATTGGCCGGTCTGCTGGGCGACGAGCCGGCGCTCCTCGCGGAGCCAGGCGGCGCCGGGGTGAACCTTTTCCGCCTCGGCCGCGACGGCGGTGGCGCGGTCCCAATCCTGCCGGTCGACGGCGAGCCGCAGCAGGCCTCGCAGGCCTAGCAGGCGGGCGTCGTCGCGCTCGGCGAGCAGCTCGTAGAGCGCGGCGGCCTCGTCCTCGCGCCCGGCCTGGCGGCCGGCTTGCGCCGCGAGCAGGAGGGTGAGCGGGGTGTCGCCGAGAAGGCGGCGGCCGCGGTCGGCCTCGCGCCTGGCCGCGCCGCCGTCATTGGCGGCGAGCGCGATCAGGGCCCGATTGACCGCAAGCTCGCCCCGGACCCGGCTGCGGCCGGAGCGCCAGCCGCCCACCCGGCGCGGCAAGGACAGCAGTCCGGCGAGCAGGCGGATGAGGAGGTAGAGCAGCACGAAGAGAATGGCGAGCAGCGTGATCGCGACCGGCGTGGAGGCCTCGATCGCGGTGCCGGAGATCGTCGCGGTGACGCTGCCGGGCAGCAGGGAGACCCACCAGGCGATCGCGACGCAGAGCAGCGCCGCGACGAACAGGGTGATCGCTGCGCGCATCAGCCGGCGGCCATGCTGGCGATGGCGGCGCGGGCGTCGAGCAAGGATTGGGCGCGGTCGATCCAGGGCTGCATTGCCTGCGCGGCCGGGCCGGCCAGCCCCTTGAGCGCGGCGACGGTGCCGGCGAGGTCGCCGGCGTCGAGCTGCTCGCGGGCATGGGTGAGGACGCCGGCAACGGGGTCGCCGACCAGAACGCGATCGCCCTGGCGAATGGTGAGGGCCTGCTGCGCGCGGGTCCACATCCGGCTGCCGAAATCCTGGTTGTCGGTGATGGCGGGCTGGCTCGCGTGGGTCGCGGCCGCCGCGTAGTGGTCGAAGGACTCCTTCAGAGAGGCTTCGGTCGGCGGGGCTTCGTTGGCGAAGCGGGCGAGCGCAGGTGGGGCGCCGGGGATGTCGCCGAGCTTCTGCCCGGCGGCGAGCGCGCCGGCGGCGGCCTGCAGCCGGGTCGCGAGCGCGGCCTTCTGCGCGATCGCGTCGACGGCCGCCTTGGTCTGCTTGGCCTGCGTCTCGAGCGCATCGAGGCGAGGGCTGAGAGCGGCGAGCTTGCTGTCGGTGTCCTGCAGCTTGGTGTTGGTCTGGCCCAGCCCGGCGGCGAGCTCCTTGACCTGCGTGCCGACGGATTGGAGCTGCTGCGACAGTTCGGAGAAGCGGCGATCGAGCGCAGCCGGGTCGAGCTTCGGGCGGGCTTCCAGCGCGTCGAGGCGGGACTGGAGCGGGCTGAGATCGGGGCCCGGACGGTTGGCCAGCCCCTGCACCTGCTGCGAGAGCTGCGCCAACGCGTCGGGCGTGGCGGCTGGGCGGTCGCGCAGGGCGGCTACTTCGGACTGGAGCGTTTGCAGGCTCGTCTGCAATGGGGCGAGGTCAGGTGCGGCGGCGGCCGGCGCCGCAGGGGTGGGCTGTTCCTTGAGCTGGGCGACCTGGCCGCGGAGGGAGTTGAGCTGGGATTGGAGCGTGTCAACGCGGCCGGCGTCCTGCGGCGCGAGCCGGGCTCGCGGCGGGTTCTGCCACAGGAAGATCAGCGTGCCGACGAGCACGAGGAAGCCGAGCAGGTAGAGGCCCGGCAGCAGGTCCCAGCCCCGGCGAGAGGGCGAGGGCTCCACCCGGGCGCGTTCGAGCGACGCGTCGGGCTCGGGGGAGCCGGCCGGTTCGTGTTCGTCGGTCATAGCAGCGCCAATACCTGGTCCAAAGTCGGCCTTAAAGACACACGGACGCGGTGCCAGGGCAAGGGGGAGAGCGCGTCGGCGGCGGCTTGGCCGATGGCGAGCGCGTCCACCTCTGCCAGCAGCGGCCGGGCTAGTGCAGGCAACAGGCGAACAAAGGTGCGCGCGGTGTCGGCGGAGAGGAACAGAGCGGCGTGGACCGAGCCGGCCGAAAGCGCCGCGGCGGCAGCTTCTGGCAGCTGGCGGACGGGCGTGGTGGCGTAGGCGACCCGGGGTCGGACGCGGAACCCGCGCTGGCGGAGCTCGCCTATCAAGGCCCCGCCTTGCCCCCGCCCGTGCGCCACGAGCAGGCGTGCGCCGGTGGGCACCGTCTGGCTGGCGAGCGCGGCGAGGTGGGCCGCGTCGCCGTCGGCATTCAGCACGTCGGCGAAGCCAGCTTCGCGGGCCCGTGCCGCCGTGGCGCTGCCGACAGCGAGCAAACGGGTGCCGCGGTAGGCAAGCAGGGCGGGCAGGGCGTTGCGGCTGGTGACCAGGACGGCGTCGGCCGGCAAGCCCGGAGCGACGCTGCCGTTGCGGACCGCGAGCAGCGGCGCGGCGATGGGCACCAAGCCGAGCGCGGCGACGCGGATGGCGGTGTCGGCCATGTCCGGCTCCGGTCGGGTGATCAGGACGCCCCGGCGCTCAGTCAAAGATCTCGCGCGGGCTGTCCGCCCGCAGTCCGGCGCCGAGTTCCGTACCGATCCGGGCCGCTTCGGCAGCGGGGCCGCGCAGGCTGCGCTTGAGCAGGAAGCTGCCGTCCGGGCGCGCAACCAGCCCGGTCAGGTGGAGCTGGTCACCGGGGAGGAGCCGGGCATGGCCGCCGATCGGGGTGCGGCAGGATCCGTCCAGCGCGGCGAGCAGGGCGCGCTCGGCCGTCGAGACGGCGCGGGCTGCGGGGTCCTCGATGCCGCTCAGAAGCTCGCGCAGGATCGTGTCCTCCGCGCGGACGGTGATGCCGATGATGCCCTGCCCGGCGGCCGGCACCATCGCTTCCGGATCGAGCGGAAGGTAGGGCGTGTCGACATCGAGCCGGCGCAGCCCGGCCACCGCCAGCAAACTTGCGGCACAGTCGCCGCGCATGACCTTGTCGATCCGGGTCTGCACATTGCCGCGCATCAGCGTGATCTGCAGGTCCGGCCGGGCGTGGAGGAGCTGGGCCTGGCGGCGCAGCGACGTGGTTCCGACCACCGCGTCCTGCGGCAGCATCGCAAAGGCTTCGGTCGGGTCCGCGTCGCCAATGTCGGGATGCAGGATCAGTGCGTCCCGCGCGTCCTCGCGCTTGAGCGTGCAGGCGAGCACGATGCCCGGCGGAAGCTCGGTCTCCAGGTCTTTAAGGCTGTGGACGGCGAAGTCGATCCGGCGGTCGAATAGGGCCTCGTGGATTTCTTTGGAGAACAGGCCCTTGCCGCCGATCTCGGCGAGCGCGCGGTCCTGCACCGCGTCGCCGGTGGTGCGGATGATGTGCTCCTGGAACACATCCTGGTCGTGGAAACCCGGTGCGAGCACGGGGCAGAAGCGGGCGAGCTGGCCCAGGAACATGCGGGTCTGCACGCGCGCGAGCGGGGAGCCGCGGGTGCCGACGCGAAGCGGAAGGCCGCGGCGCGGATGCGGCGCGGCTTGGTCGCGCATCGCTCCCGCCTGGTCAGTGGGGTGGGCGTCGGGCATCGGATTGCTCTATGGGAACGCCGGTTTGAGGGAAAGAGAGGAGATGCAACGCACCTATCGCCGATCGGGACCTGTGCTGGGGCTTGAATCGTCCTGCGACGAGACGGCGGCCACGGTGCTCGACCCGGACGGGCGGGTGTTGGCGGAAGCGGTGCTGAGCCAGTTGGAGGAGCACGCGCGGTTCGGGGGCGTGGTGCCGGAGATCGCGGCGCGGGCGCATCTGCTGCACCTGCCGGGGCTGGTCGAGCGTGTGCTTCGCGATGCCGGAGTGCGGCCGGCGGAGCTGCTCGGCGTGGGGGCGAGCTGCGGTCCGGGGTTGATCGGCGGGCTGATCGTGGGCGCGGGGGTCGCCAAAGGGATCGCGCTGGGGGCGGGGGTGCCGTTCGTCGCGGTCAATCATTTGGAGGCGCATGCGCTGACGCCGCGGCTGCCAGGGTTGGTCGAAGGCGGGGCGCCGTTTCCTTACCTTCTGCTGCTGCTGTCCGGAGGGCATTGCCAGTGCGTGGCGGTCGAGGCGGTCGGGCGATACCGGGTACTGGGCGGCACGTTGGACGACGCCGTCGGGGAGGCGTTCGACAAGGCTGGCAAGCTGCTTGGGCTGCCCTGGCCCGGCGGGCCGGAGGTGGAGCGGCTGGCGGCGGAAGGGGACGGGTCGAGCGTGGCCTTGCCGCGGCCGATGCTGGGACGGCCGGGCTGCGAGTTCAGCTTCTCCGGGCTGAAGACGGCGGTGGCGCACCTCGTAGGATCGTTCCCGCCGGGGCCGTTGCCGCGTGCGGCCGCGGCTGACATCGCGGCCGGATTTCAGGCGGCGGTGGCGCAAGTGTTGGCCGACCGGGCGCGCAACGCCCTCGAGCTGATGCCGGATGCGCGGCTGCTCGTGGTGGCGGGCGGTGTGGCGGCGAACGAGGCGGTGCGCGCCGCGCTCCTGTCGGTGGCCGAGCGGCGCGGGGTCCCGCTCGTCGCGCCGCCGCCGCGCTTGTGCACGGACAATGCGACGATGGTCGCCTGGGCGGCGCTGGAGCGGCTGCGGCTGGGGATGGAGGATGGGCTCGATATCCGCCCGCGGCCGCGCTGGCCGCTGGAGGAGCTGGCCCCCGCTTGAACTACCGGCACGCCTTCCACGCCGGGAACGCGGCCGATTGCGTCAAGCACGCCTTGCTGGTCGCGCTGCTGGACGCACTCCGGCGCAAGCCGGCGCCGTTCTTCGTGCTCGACACGCATGCGGGGGTGGGGCGGTACGAGCTGCTGACCGGGCCGTCGGAGCGCACGGGCGAGTGGCGCGACGGCATCGCCCGGCTGCTGCACGATCCGCCCGAGGCGTTGCGGCGCTATGTCGGGCTGGTGGAAGCGTGTGGGCCGGGGCCCGTCTACCCGGGCTCGCCCTTGCTGATCCGGGCGATGCTGCGCGACGTGGACCGGCTCGCCTGCTGCGAGCTGCATCCGGAGGACGCAGCGGCGCTGAAGAGCCTGTTCCGCGGCGACCGGCAGGTGGGGGTGCATGGGCGGGACGGATACGAGTGCGTCCGCGCGCTGCTGCCGCCTCAGCAGGGGCGCGGGCTGGTGCTGCTTGACCCGCCTTACGAGCGGGACGACGAGTTCGAACGGATCGTGCAGGCGCTTCGGGACGGGGCGGCGCGGTTCGGCCATGGCGTTTATGCAGGGTGGTACCCGATCAAGCACCGGAGCCCGGTCACGGCGTTGCACGAAGCGGTGCGGCTGTCCGGGCTGCGCGACGTGGTCGCGGCCGAGCTGTGGTGGCGTGCGCCGGTCGACCCGGCGGCGCTCAACGGGTGCGGCCTGCTCGTCCGCAATCCACCATACGGGTTCGAGGACGAGGCCCGGACCATCCTCGAGGCGCTGCTCGGGCGGCTGGAAACCGGCGGCGCCGGGGAGGGCACGCAGGTCGTGCGCCTCGTCGATGAGTAGGGTCGCTGTGGTGGGTGCGGGCGCTTGGGGCACGGCGCTCGCGGGGCAGGCTTACCGGGCGGGGTCGGAAGTGACGCTGTGGGCGCGGGAGCCGGCGCGAGCCGGGTCGCGGCTGCCGTGCGCGTTGCCGGAGGCGGTGACGGTAACGGCGGTGCTGCCCGGCGCGGGATTCGACGCGGTGCTGTTCGCGGTGCCGGTGCAGCACATGCGAGAGGTGCTGGCGCGGATGCGGCTGGAGGCGCCGGTGGTGGTCTGCGCCAAGGGGATCGAGGCTGGGACCGGCGAGCTGCCGCTGGAGATCGTCGCAGCACTGCATCCCGGCGTGCCGTCGGCGGTGCTGACGGGGCCGAACTTCGCCGCCGAGGTCGCGGCCGGGCTGCCGTCGGCGTCCGTGGTCGCGTCGGCGGACGCGGAGCTGCGCGCGGCGCTGATGGGGCTCTTGGGCAGCCCGAATTTCCGGCTCTACGGCAATGACGACCCGGTTGGCGCGCAACTCGGAGGTGCGGCCAAGAACGTCATCGCGATCGCCGCGGGGGCGGTGATTGGGGCCGGGCTGGGCGAGAATGCGCGTGCGGCGCTGATCACGCGCGGGCTGGCCGAGCTGACCCGGCTGGTGACGGCGCTGGGCGGCCGGGCGGAGACGGTGACCGGGCTGTCGGGACTGGGCGACCTCCTGCTGACCTGCACGGGGCCGACGAGCCGCAACTTCCGCTGCGGGCTGCTGCTCGGCCAGGGACGGTCGCTGGACGAGGCGGTGCGGACATCGGCGGGGGTGATCGAGGGGATCGCGACGGCGCCGGCGCTGCTGGCGCGGGCGGGCGCGGTCGAGCTGCCGATTTGCGCAGCGGTGGACGCGCTGCTCGCGGGACGGCTTACGTCTGGCCGAGGCGATCGCGACGCTGCTCGCGCGTCCGCTGCGGGACGAGTAACCCGTAAGCGATGGTTGGGCCGATTCGCTGATGCTGCGCGGGATGATCACGGTCGGCGGGTGGACCATGGCCAGCCGGATCTTGGGCTTCGCGCGCGACATGATGATCGCGGCGCTGGCGGGGACGGGGCCGGTGGCGGACGCGTTCTTCATCGCGCTGCGGGTGCCGAATCTGTTCCGGCGGCTGTTCGGCGAGGGGGCGTTCAACGCGGCGTTCGTGCCGGAATTCTCTGGCATCCTGGCGACGGAGGGCGTCGAGCCGGCGAAGCGGTTCGCGGAGCAGGCGATCGCGGTGCTCGCGTTCTGGCTCGTGCTGCTCACGGTGGCGGGCGAGGTGTTCATGCCGCAGCTCATGCACGTGCTGGCGCCGGGCTTCATGGAGGTGTCGGGCAAGGCGGAACTGACCGTCGCGCTGGCGCGGATCACCTTCCCCTACGTGCTGCTGATCTGCCTGGCGGCGCTGCTGTCCGGCGTGCTGAACGGGCTCGACCGGTTCGCGGCGGCGGCGGCGGCGCCGCTGGTGTTCAACGGCGTCTCGATCGCGGCGATGCTGCTGCTCACGCCCTACGTGCCGACGGTCGGGCACGCGCTGGCATGGGGGGTGACGGTCTCCGGCGTGCTGCAGCTGCTCCTGTTGGCGTGGGCGGTGCGACGCTCGGGGATGGCGCTGCACATCCCTCGGCCGCGGTTGACGCCGCAGATGCGCAAGCTGCTGGCGCGGATGGGGCCGGGTCTGCTGGGCGCGGGGGTGACGCAGGTCAACCTGGCGGTGGACGTGATCATCGTCAGCTTGCTGCCGCCGGGTTCGGCGAGCCTGCTCTATTATGCGGACCGGGTGAACCAGTTGCCGCTCGGCGTGATCGGCACCGCAGTGGGGACGGCGCTGCTGCCGCTGCTGTCGCGCCAGGCGCGGGCGGGGCAGGCGCGGGAGGCGGCGGCGACGCTGAACCGGGCGCTGGAGATCAGCCTGGCGTTGACGTTGCCGGCGGCGCTGGCGCTCGGCGGTGGCCGGGCAGCCGATCATGCTGGTGCTGTTCGGACGCGGCGCGTTCGGGCCCACGGCCGCCGAGCTGAGCGCGCAGGCGCTGGCCGCCTACGCGTTCGGGCTGCCGGCGTTCGTGGTGGTGAAGGTGCTGGTGCCGGCGTTCTTCGCCCATGGCGACACGTCGACGCCGGTGCGGGTCGGGTTCGCCGCGATCGGGCTCAACCTGCTGCTCAACCTGCTGTTCATGGTGCCGCTGCGGCACATGGGCCCGGCGCTGGCGAGCAGCCTTTCGGCGCTGTTCAACGTCATGGTGCTGGGCGTGCTGCTGAACCGGCGCGGGCAGCTGGTGATGGATCGCCGGCTGCGCTCGCGGCTGGCGCGGATGGCGACGGCGGCGCTGGCGATGGCGGTCGTGCTGATCGCGGTGCAGCGATTCGTGTTCGTGCGGGTGGAAACGGCGCCCTTGGTCCGATGGGCGGCGCTGGGCTTGCTGGTCGGCGCCGGCCTGGCCGCTATGCTGGGTGCGGCCAGGTGCTCGGCGCGTTCGACCTCCGGGAGATGCTGTCGCTGGCGCGGCGGCGGCGTGCCGTCAGAACGTGATCACGTCCTTGATCTTGGTGAACTGGCCCTGGGTCAGCACCTTCTTGGTGACCAGGTCCTCCGGGGTGGCGTAGGGCCGGCCGTTGACGATCTTCGGGCGCGGTCTTCTCGCCGATACCCGGCAGCGTCCGTGCCATGTCGGCGGCGGACGAGGTGTTGATGTTGGCCAGCGCGAGCCGGTCCTTGTTGCGGTCGAACACGGCCTGCGGGACCGCTTTCTTCTTGACGAGGTCGGTGAGGTCGTCCCAGGGGCGGCCCTTGATGATGTTGCCGGCGATGGCCGGGCCGATGCCGGGCAGGGAGTCGAGATCCTGCTCGCTGGCGCTGTTGACGTCGATCCGCTTGGCGGACGGGGCGGGCGAGACCGCGACGCTGGGGCTGGCCGGGGCGGCCGCAGTGGCGGCACCGCCTCTGGGCGCGCTCGGGGGCGTGGTGATCGGGGCGGTCGGCCGGACGGCGACGGTCGGAGTCGCGGGCCTGACCGTGTTGGCTGTCTGCGCCAGGGCAGGGACGGCGAGGCCGGCGAGCAGGACGGCCACGAGGCGGGACACTCTCAGCATGGGGACCTCCACTGCGGTTCGCGAGTGAGTGCAGCATCGGCCCTCGCTGCGGTCAAACTAGGGCCAGCGGACCTCGGGGGGCAGGCTCATCAGGATGGCCTCGACGTTGCCGCCGGTCTTCAGGCCGAACAGGGTGCCGCGGTCGTACAGCAGGTTGAACTCGACGTAGCGGCCGCGGCGGACGAGCAGGTGCTCGCGGTCCGCCTCCGTCCAGGGCTCGCGCATGCGGCGGCGGACGATCGACGTGTAGCCGTCATGGAATGCCTGGCCGACATCCTTGGCGAACTCGAGGTCGGCGCGGGCGTCGCCGGAATAGAGGTGGTCGAAGAAGATGCCGCCCAGGCCGCGCGGCTCGTTCCGGTGCGGCAGGAAGAAGTACTCGTCGCACCACGCTTTGAAGCGAGGGTAATAGGCCGGGTCGTGGCGGTCGCAGGCGGCGCGGAGCGCGGCGTGGAAGTCGCCGCCGTCCGCTTGCGCTTCCGAGACTCCGGGCGCGCGGGGGTGATGTCGCCGCCGCCGCCGACCCAGCCGCGCGTGGTGACCAACATGCGGGTGTTCATGTGCGCGGCGGGGACGCGGGGGTTGCGCAGGTGGGCGACGACGCTGATGCCGGAGGCCCAGAACCGCGGGTCCTGCTCGGCGCCGGGGATCTGGCGCGCGAATTCCGGGCTGAACTCGCCCCACACGGTCGAGACGTTGACGCCGACCTTCTCGAACACCCGGCCGTGCATGAGGCTGATGACGCCGCCGCCGCCGGGCTCGTCGGAGGCGGTCGGGCGCTGCCACGGCGTGCGGACGAAGCGGCCGGGCGGCAGCTTGCCGTCCGCCTCGTCCTCGATCGCCTCGAAGGTGGCGCAGAGCCGGTCGCGCAATGACTCGAACGCGGCGCGGGCTTCGCCTTTGAGCGCGGCATGGGGCGGCTCCGGTGCGACGTCTTGCGGCATGGGCGGAACCTCCAATCTCGGCAGAAGATACGCCGGGATGATCGCGAGTTGCAGGGGGCAGGGCGCGACCGTATACCGGCCGCGGCTGGGTCGATCCCGGCCTGCAGGAGCGTACGAGGAAGGGATGACCGAAGCTGCGACCGCCGCGTCCAACGTCCGCGAGGCGCTCACCACGGTGGGCAATCCGGACGTCACCAAGCGCGACTTCCTGAAGCTGCTGACCGGGAGCGCGGCGGCGATCGGCGTGGCCGCGCTGGCCTGGCCGTTCATCGACAGCATGAACCCGGCGCGTGACGTTCTGGCGCTGTCGAGCGTCGACGTGGACCTGACTCCGGTCCCGGAAGGGCAGGCCATCACCGTGGTCTGGCGCGGCAAGCCGATCTTCGTGCGGCACCGGACGGCGCAGGAGATCAAGGAAGCGCAGGACACGCCGATGAGCGCGCTGAAGGACCCGGAGGCGGACAAGGACCGGGTGAAGGCGGGCCACGACCAGTGGCTGATCGTGATCGGCATCTGCACCCATCTCGGCTGCGTGCCGCTCGGCAACAAGCCGACGGACCCTCGCGGGCAATTCGGGGGCTGGTTCTGCCCGTGCCACGGCAGCCAGTACGACACGTCGGGCCGCATCCGGCTCGGGCCGGCGCCGAAGAACTTGTATCTCCCGACATACGCCTACACGACCGACACCAAGATCAAGATCGGCTAGGGAGCGACCGCGATGGCCGGCCTGCACAAGAGCAGCTACACGAATCCTGTCCTGAACTTCATCGACTCGCGGCTGCCGCTGCTGACGTTGATGCAGAAGGAGTACGGGACCTTCCCGACGCCGAAGAACTTCAACTATTTCTGGAACTTCGGCGCGCTGGCGATGATCAACCTGGTGATCATGATCGCCACGGGCGTGTTCCTGGCGATGAACTACGCCGCCAACACCGGCCTCGCGTTCAACTCGGTCGAGCGCATCATGCGCGACGTGAACTACGGCTGGCTGCTGCGCTACGCGCACTCCAACGGCGCGTCGATGTTCTTCATCGTGGTCTACGTCCACATCTTCCGGAACCTCTATTACGGGTCCTACAAGGCGCCCCGCGAGATCCTGTTCATCCTCGGCGTCATCATCTTCCTGCTGATGATGGCGACCGCGTTCATGGGCTACGTGCTGCCCTGGGGGCAGATGTCGTACTGGGGTGCGACGGTCATCACCAACCTGTTCTCCGCCATTCCCTATGTCGGCGACAGCATCGTGACGCTGCTGTGGGGCGGGTTCAGCGTGGACAACCCGACGCTGAACCGGTTCTTCGCGCTGCACTACCTGCTGCCGTTCATGATCTTCGGCGTGGTGTTCCTGCACATCGTGGCGCTGCACATCACCGGGTCGAACAACCCGCTCGGGATCGACGTGAAGACGCCGCAGGACACGGTGCCGTTCCATCCGTACTACACGGCGAAGGACAGCGTCGGCGTCTGCGTGTTCATGCTGGTGTTCGCGCTGCTGATCTTCTTCGGGCCGAACCTGCTGGGCGACCCGGACAACTACATCCCGGCCAACCCGCTGGTCACGCCGGCGCACATCGCGCCCGAGTGGTACTTCCGGCCGTACTACGCCATGCTGCGCGCGGTCGAGTGGAAGCTCGGCGGCGTGCTGGTGATGTTCTCGTCGATCCTTGTGCTGTTCTTCCTGCCCTGGCTCGACACGTCGCCGGTGCGCAGCACCCGGTTCCGGCCGATGTACAAGCCGTTCATGGGGCTTTTGGTCATCTCGTTCTTCGCCCTGCTCTGGGTCGGCGGCAAGCCGCCGGAGGGGATCTACGTGGTGATCGGGCGGGTGGCGACGGCCTACTGGTTCCTGCATTTCCTGGTCGTGCTGCCGGTGCTGGGCAAGATCGAGCGGCCGCTGCCGCTGCCGGAGAGCATCAGCAACCCGGTGCTGCCGCCGCGGCGCCTGCCGCCGGGCGGCGGTGGGCCGCTGCCGCAAGGGGCGACGGCCAAGCCGATGGAGAAGGCATGATGTTGCGGGCTCTCGTTGCCTGGTTTGGTGCTGCTCGCGGCGCCGGCGCTGGCGCAGGAGGAGGCGAAGCTTCCGCACGTGAACTGGAGCTTCGACGGGCCGTTCGGCACCTATGATCGTGCGTCGGCGCAGCGGGGTTACCAGGTCTACAAGGAAGTCTGCGCCAACTGCCACTCGCTGAAGCTGCTGTACTATCGGGACTTGCGAGGGATCGGGCTGTCGGAGGAGCAGGTGAAGGCCGTCGCGGCCGAAGCCACGGTGCCGGGCGGCGTGAACGACCAGGGCGAGCCGGTCGAGCGGCCGGGCTTGCCGTCGGATCACTTCAAGTCGCCGTTCGCGAACGATGCCGGCGGCGCGGGCCGCCAATGGCGGGGCGTTGCCGCCCGACCAGTCGCTGCTGGTCAAGGCGCGGGAGAACGGGCCGGACTACATCCACGCGCTCATGCTCGGCTACGTGGACCCGCCGGCCGGGACCAAGGTGCCGGAGGGGCAGTACTACAACGAGTATTTCCCCGGGCATTTCCTGGCCATGCCGCCGCCGCTGCATGACGGGCAGGTGGAGTATTCGGACGGCACCCAGGCGACCGTCGACCAGATGGCGAAGGACGTCGTGCAGTTCCTGACCTGGGCGTCCGAGCCGACGATGGAGCAGCGCAAGCAGATGGGCATCAAGGCCGTGCGTGTTCCTGGCGCTGCTGACCGGGCTCACCTACACGGTGAAGCGGAAGATCTGGAAGGACGTGCACTAAGCGCTCGCGCTTCTCTCTGAACCACCCTCACCCAGGCCTTAACCGCTTCGCGGCTCAAGCCCGGCAGCGGGAGAGGGTTTTCCGTCGGGAGCAGGCGCGTGAGCGACAGCATCAAGCCGGTGATCGGCATCATCGGCGGGTCCGGCCTCTATGACATCCCAGGGCTCGCGAACAAGGAGCGGCGGCACGTTGCCACGCCGTGGGGCGAGCCGTCGGATGCGCTGCTGTTCGGGGAACTCGCGCGGGGTGCGTTGCGTGTTCCTGCCGCGGCATGGCGGCGGGCACACGAATTCGCCGACGCACCTGAATTACCGGGCGAACATCGATGCGCTGAAGCGGGCCGGCTGCACGGACGTGCTGTCGCTTTCGGCGGTGGGGAGCCTCAAGGAGGAGCTGCCGCCGGGTCACTTCGTGATCGTGGACCAGTTCATCGACCGGAGCTTCGCGCGGGAGAAGAGCTTCTTCGGCGACGGCTGTGTCGCGCACGTGTCGATGGCCGATCCGGTCTGCAGCCGGCTCGGCGACGCGCTCGAGGCGTCGGCGCGGCGGCTCGGGCTGCCGGTGACGCGGGGCGGGACCTACCTGGTGATGGAGGGGCCGCAGTTCTCGACGCGGGCGGAGAGCAATCTCTATCGGAGCTGGGGCTGCAGCGTGATCGGCATGACCAACATGCCGGAAGCCAAGCTCGCCCGGGAGGCGGAGCTTTGCTACGCGACCGTGGCGATGGTGACCGATTTCGACTGCTGGCGCGCGGATCATGACGCGGTGACGGTCGAGCAGGTGGTGCGGGTGTTGCTCGGCAATGCCGATCGTGCCCGCGACTTGGTGGCCGAGGCAGTGCCTGCGCTGGGGTCGCCGCGCGGCCCATGCCCTTGCGGGTGCGACCGCGCGCTGGAGCATGCGCTGATCACGCGGCCGGAGCATCGGGACGCGGCGCTGATGTCCAAGCTCGACGCGGTGGCGGGCCGGGTCCTGTCCTGAGCGCCCGGGTCGCGCGTCCGGCGGCCCGGCTCGACGCGCTCGCCGTCGGCGCCATGCTGCTGCTATGCGCGCTGTGGGGCGTGCAGCAGGTCGCCAGCAAAGTCGCGCTCACGCAGGGAGTGCCTCCGACCCTCCAGGCTCTGCTTCGATCGCTGGTCGCCGGGCCGTTGGTCGTGGCTTGGCTCGGACTGCGGCGGGGCCGGGCGGGGCTGGCTGCACTGGTCGCGCGCGATGGCACGCTCTGGCCGGGTCTGCTCGCCGCCGTCCTGTTCGGCGTCGAGTTCATCCTGCTGTTCGAGGGCATCAAGCGCAGCTCGGCTTCGCGGGCGGTGGTGATCCTCTACACGGCCGCGTTCTTCACCGCGATGGGCGCGCACCTGCTGATCCCTGGCGAGCGGCTTCGACCGATCAACGCGTTGGGGCTGGTGCTCGCGTTTGCCGGCGTGGCGGCGACGATTGGCGGCGGGGGAGGAGGCGAGTCGCTCGTCGGCGACGTGCTGGTGCTCGGTGCGGCGGCGACTTGGGGGCTCACCACCGTCGTCGTGAAGCGAAGCCGACGCGCTGATGGCGGCCTCGCCGGAGAAGGTGCTTGCCTATCAGCTGCTCGGGTCGGTGCCGGTATTGCTGCTCGCCACGGCGCTGGCGGGTGAGCTGCGCGTGCCGGATGCGACGACCCTGGCCTGGCTGTCACTGCTCTACCAGTGCGTGGTGGTGACGTTCGCGAGCTACCTTCTGTGGTTCTGGCTGATCGGCCACTATCCGGCCGGGCGACTGGCCGCGTTCAGCTTTCTGACCCCGCTGTTCGGCGTGGCCGCGGCGGGGCTGCTGCTGGGCGAGCCGGTCACGCCGATGCTGCTGGTCGGGCTGGCTTGCGTCGGGGTGGGCTTGCGGCTCGTGAACCGCTGACTCAGCGCTTGACCGCGGCCTGGGCTGGCGTGGGCGGGGCCTGTGCTTCCCGCCGGAGCCGGTTCTCGCCGAGCAGCAGCAGGATCGGGGCGGCGATGAAGATCGAGGACGAGGTCCCGACCACGATGCCGAACAGCATCATCATGGCGAAGCCGGAGAGCGAGGCGCCGCCGAACAGGGCGAGCGGCAGGCTGGCCAGGAACACCGTCATGGAGGTGCCGAGGGTTCGGTTCAGCGTCTCGTTGATCGAGAGGTCGATCAGCTGGCGCAGCGGCATCGACTTGTATTTGCGCAGGTTCTCGCGCACCCGGTCGTAGACCACGACCTTGTCGTTGGTGGAGTAACCGATCACGGTCAGGATCGCGGCCACCATCACCAAGTCGAACTCGATGCGCGTGAGGGCGAGGAAGCCGATCGCCTTGGTCACGTCGAGGATCAGGGTGGTGACGGCGCCGACCGCGAACTGCCATTCGAAGCGGAACCAGATGTAGACCAGGATCATCAGCAGGCTGATCCCGAGCGCCAGCATGCCGTTGCGGAACAGCTCCTCCGAGACGGACGCGCCGACCGCGTCGGTGCGGACGACGCGGGTGCCGGGCTCGGCCTGCTCGAGCGCGCCGCGGATGCGGTTGACGGTGGTTTGGGTCGCCTGCTCGTTGCCTTGCGGGTCGAGCCGGATCAGCACGTCGTCGTTGGCGCCGAAGCGCTGCACGCCCGCGTCCGGCACCTGGCTGGCGGCCAGCGCGGTGCGGATCTTGCCGAAGTCGGCCGGGCCGGGGGTGCGCACCTCCATGATGATGCCGCCGCGGAAGTCGATGCCGAGGTGCAGGCCCGGGTAGAAGAACAGGATCACGGATGCGGTCGACAGGATCGCGGAGGTCGCGAGGCCGAGGAAGCGGCCGCGCATGAACTTGATGCTCGTCTCGTCGGGGACCAGGCGGAACAGCGGGCGGATGAACATGGCGGTCATACCGGAAGCAGGACGGGGCGGGTGCTGACGTACCAGCGGACCATCAGCAGGCGGGCGACGAGGGTCGCGGTGAACAGCGTCGTGACGATGCCGACGGTGATGGTCACGGCAAAGCCGCGCACCGGGCCGGAGCCGAACACGAACAGCATCACGTGGGCGAGGAAGGCCGTCGCGTTGCTGTCGATAATGGTGCCGTAGGCGCGTCGGAAGCCGGTCTCGAGCGCGTTGAGCGGGGTGCGGCCGTGCCGCGACTCTTCGCGGACGCGCTCGTTGATGAGGATGTTGGCGTCCACCGCCATGCCGAGGGTGAGCAGGATGCCGGCCATGCCGGGAAGGGTGAGGGTCGCCTCGAGCAGCGAGAGCACCGCGATCTGGAGCACGAGGTTCACGAGCAGCGCGATGTTCGCGTACCAGCCGAACAGGCCGTAGAAGATCGCCATGTAGGCCATGACGAGGAGTAGGCCGACGCCGAGCGAGATGGCGCCGGCGCGAATGGCGTCGGCGCCCAATTCGGGGCCGACGGAGCGCTCCTCGACGACGGTCAGCGGGGCAGGGAGCGCGCCGGCGCGGAGCAGGACGGCGAGGTCCTGGGCCGATTTGGCGGTGAAGTTGCCGCTGATCTGGCCGCGGCCGCCGGTGATCGGTTCGCGGATCACCGGGGCGCTGATCACCTTCTCGTCCAGCACGATGGCGAAGCGCTTGCCCACGTTGGCAGTGCTGACGTCGGCGAAGCGGCGGGTGCCGACGCTGTCGAGGGTGAAGTTCACGACCCAGCGGCCGGTCTGGGTGTCCTGGCCGGGCCGAGCGTCGGTCAGGTTCGCGCCGTCCACCTCGACCCGGCGGCGGACCGCCTCCTTCACGTTCGGCTGGCCTTCCGTGGGGAGGAAGTCGTCGCCGGGGGCGGCGTGGGGGAGGTGACGTTGGCGTTCTCGTCGACGAGCCGGAAGGTCATCTTGGCGGTCTTGCCGATCAGCTCCTTGATTCGGTTCGGGTCCTCGACGCCGGGAAGCTGGACGACGATCCGGTTTGCACCCTGGCGGGTGATCTGCGGATCGAGCACGCCGGTCTCGTCGATCCGACGGCGGACGATCTCGATGGATTGGATCACGGCGGCGTTGGCGCGCTCGCGCAGCCCGGCCTCCGAGAGGGAGAGGATGATTTCGCCCGGGCTAGTGCTGGTGACGTCGTATTCGGCCGGGGCGCCGGCGCCGCGGGAGGGGTCCTGCAGGAGCTGGATGGCTTGATCGGTCTGCGCGGGGTCGCGCAGATGGACGACGACACGGTTCTGCGCGGCCTGGACCTGCGGCGGCTGGAACTGGACCTTGTTGCGCAGCGCGGTCCGGACCGCGTCGGCCAGGTTGTCGAGCCGCTCCTTGGCGACCGCGCCCATGTCCACTTCGAGCAGCAGGTAGGAGCCGCCCCGCAGGTCGAGCCCGAGATGGACCTGCCGCCACGGCACGAACGGCAGGGGGGCGGGCATGAAGTTCGGCAAGCAGCACAGCACGCCCAGGACGCACACGCCGACAATCAGCGCGGTCTTGAGCTTGCTGAAATACATCATGGTGGCGTTTGCGGCTCCTTTTCGCTGCGGGGGTATGCCGATGCCGTGAGTTGGGCGCAAGGCCGCCGGCCCCCCGCTTGGCTGGCGGGCGTGGCGGACGCTAACCTTCCCGCCCGTCGGAAGAGTTCGGAGGAAACAGAATGGTCAGCCCGACTGCCGAAATCGCCCTGGGCGGCGGCCTCAAGAAATCGAGCACGACCAGCCCCAGCGTCGTCGGCCAGCTTGTCGCCCGGGCGCGGGTGGCGCAGGCCGAGTTCGAGGCCTTCTCGCAGGAGCAGGTGGACCGGATCGTCCGCGACTTCGGGAAGTATGTCTACGACAACGCCGAGGCGATCGCGAGCGGGGCGCACAAGGAGACCGGCCTCGGGGTCTACGAGGACAAGGTCGCAAAGGCGCGCGGCAAGGCGCGGGTGATCTGGAATAACCTGAAGGGCAAGAAGTCGCGCGGCATCATCGGCGAGGACGAAGACGCGAACCTCCTGCTTGTGGCCAAGCCGATGGGGGTGGTGGCCGCGGTTTGCCCGGTGACCAATCCGATCGTGACGCCGATGTGCAACGCGATGTTCGCACTCAAGGCGGGCAACGCGGTGATCTTCGCGCCGCACCCGAAGGCGGAATACGCGACCCGCGATCTGACCGCGGCCTATCGGCGGATCCTTGGGGAGCACAATGCGCCGGAGGACCTGGTGCAGATGATCGAGAACGGCTCGGTGGAGACGACCCAGGCGCTGATGAAGGCGGCCGACGTCGTAGTGGCCACCGGCGGGGGCGCGATGGTCAAGTCGGCCTACTCGTCGGGCAAGCCGTCCTACGGCGTGGGCGCGGGCAACGTGCCGGTCATCATCGATCGCGGCGTCGACCTGCAGGACGCGGCGGAGAAGATCGTGACCGGCGCCTCGTTCGACAACGGCATCATCTGCTCGCACGAGCAGTTCGTGTTCGCCCCGGAGGAGCAGTTCGAGGACACGATCAAGGCGTTCATGGACACCGGGCGGGTTTGGTACACCGACGACCCGAAGCAGACGAAGAAGCTGCGCAGGGTGGTGTTCGAGGACGGGCACCTCAATAAGGACGTGGTGGGGCGGCCGGCGCAGGAGATCGCCCGAAAGGCCGGGATCGACATTCCCGACACGGCGCGGGTGATCCTGGTCCGGGCCGAGGGGCCGGGCACGGAGGATGTGCTGGCCAAGGAGAAGCTGTGCCCGGTGGTGGCGATCGTGCCGTACGGGACGTTCGAGGAGGCGGTTGCGGGGGCGAAGGCCAACCTGCTGGTGGAGGGCGCGGGCCACTCGGCGGCAGTGCATTCTCACGATGAGTTGCACATCCGCGAGATGGGGCTGGCGCTGCCGATCAGCCGGCTCGTGGTCAACCAGGCCTCGGCGCTGACGGCGGGCGGCTCGCTAACCAACGGGTTCGCACCGACGACGACGCTGGGCTGCGGGTCGTGGGGCGGGAACTCGATCTCGGAAAACTTGGACTACAAGCACCTGATGAACGTCTCGCGCATCGGCAAGCCGATCACGCACAAGGCGGTGCCGACGGATGAGGAGATCTGGGCGATGTGACGCGTCGGCGCCGGTTGGACCGGCGCCGGGCTGGCTGCTACAGCGCGGCCCATGGCACAACTCCGGATTGGGATTCTCGGGGCCGGGCATTTCGGGCGGTTCCACGCGCTGAAGGTGGCCGCGAGCCGCCGGGCGGTGCTGGCCGGGCTGCATGACCCGCGGACAGAGCGGGCCGAGGCGGTCGGGCGCGAGGCGGGCGGGGCGCCGGCGCTCGGGCTGGAGGCACTGATCGGGGCGAGCGACGCCGTGATCGTGGCTGCTCCGGCCGAGACACACTATGCGCTCGCCGCACAGGCGCTGGAGGCGGGCCGGCATGTGCTGGTCGAGAAGCCGATCGCCGCCACGGTGGCGGAGGCGGACCAACTCGCGGCTACCGCCAACCGGCGCGGCCTCGTGCTGCAGGTCGGGCACCTGCTGCGCTACTCCGCGGAGCATCGCGCGATATCCAGCCGGATTTCGCGGCCGCTCTATATCGACGCCACAAGGATTGCGCCGTACAAGCCGCGGGGCACGGACGTCTCCGTGATCCTGGACCTGATGATCCACGATCTCGACCTAGTGCTGGCGCTGGTGCCGAGCCCGATCCGGAGCGTGGACGCGCTGGGGGCGGCGGTCTCCAGCCCGCACGAGGACATCGCCAACGCCCGGGTGCGGTTCGAGAACGGATGCGTCGCGACCATCACCGCGAGCCGGATCTCGCTCAAGACGGAGCGGCGGATGCGGCTGTTCTCCGAGGAGGGTTACCTCTCGGCAGACTTCGTCGCCCGCAAGCTGTCGATGATCGGGCGGGAGCGCGGGCTGCCGCTGCCGGGCACCGGGGGGTTCCGGCGCGAGGAGGTGAGTTGGCGCGAGCATGACAGCATGGAGGCGGAGCACGAGGCGTTCGTGGCCTCGTGCCTGGATGGGGCGCCGGTGCTGGTGAATGCGGAGGCGGGGCGGCGGGCGCTGGAGGCGGCGATCGCGGTCACGGACGAGCATCGCCGACTCACGCCGCCTGGCGCTGGCCTCCGGCCTGATCCAGAACCTCGAGCACGCGGCGGGCGGCCTCCTCTGAGGGCAGGCCGGATGGAGGACGGAGCGAGTTGATTACGCCGGCGAAGGCTGCTCGCTGGGCCTGGGCGGCGTCGCTGTCCGCCAAGACGTCCAGCACCGTGCGCTCCAGCTTCTCCGGCGTGCAATCTTCCTGAAGCAGCTCCGGCACGACGGCGCGGCCGGCCAGGAGGTTGACCATGGCGACATGCGGGACGCGGATCATGCGGCGGGCCATGGCGGCGCTGACCGGGTTGACGCGGTAGGTCACGGCCATGGGCACGCCGGCGAGCGCCAGCTCCAGCGTGGACGTGCCGGACTTGGTCAGCGCCGCCGAGGCGGCCGCGTAGGCGTCATGCTTCTCGGCGAGCTCCGTCACGATCACGGGCTGGACCGGCCAGGCAGACGCGGCGGCGCGGACCGTCTCGGCGACGACGGCGGAGACCGGCAGCACCGGGCGCAGGTCCGGGGCGGAGCGGGCGAGGCGGGCGAGGGTGCGGCCGAACACGGGCAAGAGGCGCGGCACCTCCGAGCGGCGGCTGCCGGGCATCAGGATCAGCAGGCGGGCGTCGCCGAGCCCGTGACGGGCGCGGAAGCAGGAAGCGTCGCCCGACCCGGCGCCGGACTCGAGCACGGGGTGGCCAACAAAGTCCGCCGCGATGCCGCGCGCGGCGAACCACGTGGGCTCGAACGGCAGCAGGCACAACAGCTTGTCCCAAAGGCCAGGGTATCGGCGCACCCGGCTCTCGCGCCAGGCCCAGACCTGCGGGGCCACGTAATGGACGCGGCGAATGCCCATGGCGGCCGCCTTCTTGAGCACGTGGCGATTGTAGCCGGGCGCATCGACGGTCACGAGTACGTCCGGTCGCCGGGTCTCGAGGTCGGCAAGGGTTTGCAGAAAGCGGCGGCGGATGGTGCGGATGCGGGGCAGGACTTCGACCAGGCCCATCACGGCGAGGTCGGACATGGGATGGAGGCTGTGCAGGCCCTGCTCTTCCATGCGCACGCCACCGACGCCGGCGAACTCGGCGCCGGGTCGCAGCCGGGCGAGCGCGGTCATCAGCCGGGCCCCGAGGACGTCCCCGCTGGCCTCGCCGGCGAGAAGGTAGATCAGCGGCATCGGTTGCGGCCGGGCATGGCGGCCTGCATAGGGTGCGGTCGCGGGGAGGGCAAATGGCAGAGCTGCTGCACGTGACGAGTGAGGTGGGCTGGGCGGAGGCCTGGGCCCAGGGTGGCATCGTTTGCCCGCCCGGCGGCTTCATCCACCTCTGCACGGCGGAGCAGCTTTCGTTCGTTCTGAGGCGGCACTTCGCCGGGCGCAGCGGGCTCGTGGTGCTGCGGCTCGACGGGGATGGGCTCGATGTTCGCTGGGAGACGAGCGAGCCGGGGATGCCGCCGTTTCCCCATCTCTACGGCGTGCTCCCGGTCGCTGCCGTGCGGAGCCTGGAGCGGCTCTGATGCGCGTGGTCGGGGTCTCTCGCGTGCTGGACGAGGCGGACGTGATCGAGCCGTTCATCCGCCACCATGCGGCGCTGCTCGACCACCACATCGTGCTCGATAACGGCAGCACCGATGGCACGGTGGACATCCTGCGCGCGCTTCATGATGAGGGTGTGTCGCTCGAGGCGTATCAGACGGCATCGCCGCTCTTTCTCGAGGGGGCCTACAACAACGGGCTCTACCGGTTGGCGCTGGCCACCGGGGCGGACTGGGTGTTCTTCCTGGATGCGGACGAACTGCTGGTACTACGCGGCGCGGCGCGGCCGCACGACGTGCTGGCGTTGGCGCCGCCGGACTTCCCCTGCCTTCGCCTCCTCGCTTTCAATTACGACCGGCCGCGCCCCGAGCCGGGCGAGCACGCCTACCAGGCGCTCCGGAGACGGCGCGAGGCTCCGGAGATGCCGAAGATCGCGGCGAGGCGGTTCGACCCGGCGCGGATCTCGATCTACGCGGGCAATCACTACGCCTTCATCGATGGGCGGGAAGAGTACGGGTTCGAGCAAGTCGCGAATGTCGATCGCGCATGTTCCGGACCGCGCCGGGCTGCAACTTGCGCGCAAGGCAATCATAGCGCGGCTGAAGCCGCTTGCTTCGGGCGAGGTGGTCGCAGCGAGCTTCGGGTACCACCGGGCCGCTGACTTCGAAGCGCTCAAGAGAGACCCGGCGCGCTGGTTGCAGCAGACCGAGGCGGTGCCGGCCGAGGGCATCGACGATCCGGTTCGCTATCTCGGGGGGGCGCTGCGTTTTACCGGGGCGGTCGATGAACTCAGCCGCCTGATCTCGATCGTAACGGCGCAAGCGGAGCTGCTGGCGCGATCGCACGGGTCCATCTTGGATCGAAAGCGGCTGCTTCGGCGGGAGCTGATGCAGAAAGGCTCGGAGGTGAGGCGGCTGTTCTGACGCGCCGGGTGGCTCAGTCGCGCGCGGAGTTCAGCACCAGGCGCGCGAGGTGGACGCCGAGGCAGGCGTGCAGTTGCTCGACGGCGTGTTTGCGATCGGCCTTCGGGGTGCGCTCGAGGTCGATTTGACCAGCGTTGACCCAGTCGCGCATCAGGTCGAAGCGGTGGAACAGCAACACGCCCGGGACTGCACCGATCTGTTCGAGCGCCTGCTGATAAGGTTCGATGTTGGTGTTGGTCTGCAGGAAGCGGCTGTACTGCGGATCGACCACCACAAGGTCGGCCCCGGCCTCCTTGACCGTGCTGGCTCCATCCGTCAACACCTCAGCGAATTCGCTCGGAGGCGTGTTGCGCACCGCCTCGACGGTTCCGGTCTGCCAGATGACGAGTTGATACTGATCGTGGCCCAGATTGTCCTGGAGAAGGCGCAGCAGGTCCGCGGCGGACAGGCCGCGCCCGCCCCGGACGGCGACGCTGACGGTCAGCCCAGGGACTGCGGCTTCGAGCGCCTTGGCCATTTGCTGTGGGAACGAGCTCTCGCTCAAGGCGGTTCGGATCACTTCCGAAGGCGGCGGGCTCATCGTGCTGCCGCCGCTCACGGCCTGGCTCATCATATCCGGGCCGAACAGGCTGGCCGAGCCGACCGCGAGCACGTTGAAGGTCGAGCCGGGCTTGAGCACGGCGGCGACGTGGTGCAGGGGCGCGACGACGCCAGCCGCGTCATCCGGCGCGTCGCACGGGTCGGCCGCGGCAACCGTGGGGCGGCCGCAGATACTGGCGGCGGCCAGCAGCGCGATTAGGACCCTGCCTCCCCTCATATCACGCCAGCGTTACCAGCAGTTTCTCTTGCGGGCAAGGCGGTGCGCGCCGCCGCCCCCTTCTGTCGGTACCAGGCTGCAATGGCGCCGACGCCGAAGAGTGCGCAGGCGCCCAGCACGTTGACCGCGGCCTGCACGGTCCAGTCCGGCCGCTCTTCCATCGCCAGGCGGCCGAGAAAGGACAGGAAGATGCCAGAGCAGAACACGGCCAGCGAATGCTGCCCACAGACAATGAACGGCGCCGCAAGGCGGGTCTGGAGCCAGCGGGCCCCCACCGGGACTGTTCGGACCACGACCCAGACCAAGGCGAAGATCGACAGCAGACGCATCGGATGGAGGCCCTGCTTGTCGACCGAGAGTAGAATCCGCGCGAATGCCTCCGGCATGCGCAGCGCCGCCTCATCATAGGGCCACACGAGCCAGAGCAGCAGCACGCCGCCCACGAGCACCACTCCCGCGCCGACGTCGTACAACCGTTTCGGGCCGATCGATCGGACCGGATGGTAGGCCAACACGGCTCCGATCATGAACAGGAACTGCCAGGCGATCGGGTTGAAGTACCACCCGCCCCCGGTCCACGACGGCAGATTGTATCCTGTGATCCGGACGATGGTGTAGGCGCAGCCCGACAGCAGCAGCAGCAGCCAGGGAACCCGAAGGAGCGGCAGCACGGCGGCAAAGATCGCCAGTAGGGTGATGTACATCGGGAGGATGTCGAGATACGCCGGCTGGAAATGCAACAATAGCGCCTCGAGCATCGCGCGATATGGCGCGTCCGCCAGGGCGTCGAGGTGAATTTCCTCCAGGTAGTCCGACCGGTCCAGGGCAGTGGCGGAGTAGGACACCTGGGCGCTGAACACGACGAATAGAAAGATATGGGCGACATAGAGCACCCAGGCCCGACGCAGGACGTCGGCGCCCGCGAACACCCAGCCGTGCCGGTCCATGCTGCGTCCATAGGCCAGCCCGGCGGCGTAGCCGGCCAGGAGGACGAATACCTCGGTCGAGTCGCAGAGCGCGAAGTTGCGGAGGCTGAACTGCGCGATCCAGTTGCCCGGGATGTGGTCGATGAAGATCAGCCACAGGGCGACCCCACGGAAGAAGTCGACCCGCAGGTCGCGGTTGGCGCCAATCAGCTTCATGCCGCCCTCTCTCGCGCTCGCGGTATGGCATGTGGGTGCGGCCTGTGGCTATCACAGCTTCGCGGCGATCCTCTCCAAGTCGACGGCGGCCGGGCTCAGCGGATGCCGCTGTAGCAGCAGCGCTTGGCGGCGGATGCACTCGGGCACGTGCGGGTCTCGGCGGATCGTGCCGGCGACGATCGGCGCGCGGCCGAGAAAGGTGGAGCAAGCGCGGGTGAGGGTTTCGGCGGTGCGTTCGCCGCCGGCGTAGCTCTGCGCCTGGTTGATGACGAGCCGGGCGTCGCCCCCGCATTTGTCGGTGGCGTGCAGTTTCAGCGTCGCGTAGGCATCGGTCAGGCTGGTGGGCTCGTCCGTGGCAAGGACCAGCAGCGTGTCGGCCCAGGCGGACATGCGCCGGACAGCCTGGCTCACGCCGGCGCCGAGATCGAGCAGGACGTTATCGCGGTCGGGCAGCAGGGGGCCGAGCTGGTCGAGCAGCGCTTCGAGGCGTGGACCGGCAAGGGCCGCGAGTTCGCCGGAGCCGGAACGGCCGGCCACCACCTCGAAGCCGCCGGGCTCGTAGAGCGTGACCGCATCGCGCAGCGTGGCCGTTCCGGCGAGGACCGTGCCCAGGTCGACCTGAGGCATGAGCCCGAGCTGGACGTCAACGTTGGCCAGGCCGAGGTCGGCGTCGAGCAGCAGCACCCGGCGCCCAGCGCGGGCAAGCGCATGCGCGAGCGAGATGGAGAACCATGTCTTGCCGACGCCGCCTTTGCCGGAGGCGATCGCGATGGTGCGTGGAGTGAGCTTGGTCATGGGCGCGATCTCTGCTGCTCGCGGGCACGGACCATGGCGGCGAGGGCGGACGTGGATGCGGTGCTGGGCGCCAAAACCCGGCCGGTGCCTAGCCTCTCGGCAAGGAAAGCCGGAGTGATCGCACGCAGCCCGTCCGCTACGCCTGGGGCGATCCCAGCTTCGGTGAGGCAAAGGCCGGCCTCCGCTGCGGCGAGGATACCGCCGAGGCGCCGGGACTGATCGAGGCGCGTTGCGACGAGAAGAGTGGTGCCGAGCGCCTTGAATTCGGATGCGATGTCCTGCGCCTCGGCCGGGTCGAGGCCAGCGGGCAGGACGAGGGCCATCGTGCCGCCCGCGACCGCATGCAGTTCGCGCAATGTCTCACGGTCAGCTGGATCGGCCGGGTTCAGGCCAGGCGTATCGATGACAACGGGTGCGCTCTCCTGCCGGCGTGCGACTGCGCGCGCCAGCGTCAAAGGCGTGTCCGCGGCGATCAATGTCAGGCCAAGCAGGCGCGTGAAGGCGGCGAGCTGTTCGGCGGCGCCGGCGCGCTTGCCATCCGCGGTGATCACGTGAGCGGGCTGTCCTCGCAAGCACGAGGCGAGTGGCGATCCGAGCGGTGGTCAGTGTCTTGCCGGCGCCAGGCGGGCCGACGAGGAGCAGCGGGTCGGTTCCGACCCGGCAATCGAGAGGGGAGTAGCGAAAGACGTGGGTCAACGCGGCCGTCAGATCGCCGGAGGAAAGCTTTGTTACCAGGGGCTCGGCCAGACCATGCCAGCGGAGGCTGTCGACCCGGCCGGGGTCCGGCAGCGGGTCTACTGCTTGCGCGACCTCGTGAGCGGCCGTGATCTCAACCCCGCCATCGACGGAGCGGCTGGCGAGAATCAGCGCGTCCGGTCCCAGTTCGGCCCGGACCCTCGTCATTGCCGCGCCGATGTTGGGCGCGTGATAAATCTTCAGCCGCATTGACGACAGTTCTAGCTTCTTCGGGTTACGAGAGGCTTAAGCGTCAGATCGTGCCGAGCGTGCGAATGCGGGCGCGAGGATATATCTCCGCCTGCGCGAGCACGGGCGTGGACGGGCGGAGCCGCTCGACGATCGCACGCACGTGGGCGCGGATCTGGCTGGAGCAGAGTAGGACCGGCACATCGCCTCCGGCGCTGGCGGACTCGAACACGGTGCGAAACCGTTGCATGAACTCGTTCAGACGACTGGGGGCGATCGCGAGTTGGCGGTCTTCGGGCGGCCCGACCAAGCTCTCGGTGAACGCTGCCTCCCATTCGGGTGACAACGTCACCAGAGGAATGTAGCCGCTCGGACCGACGTGGCTGTCGCTGATCTGACGGGCTAACCGGGTCCGGACGTGCCCAGCGATCGCCGAGATCGCACGCATGCCTCCACCGCACGCCTCCTGAATGCCTTCCAGGATGGTGGGCAAGTCGCGTAGCGAGACGCGTTCGGTCAGTAGGGCTTGCAGCACGCGCTGCACGGCTCCGGCCGAGATCTGACTGGGAATAAGGTCAGCGACCAGCTTCTGCTGCTCGCGCGGCAAATCTTCAAGGAGCTTCAGCGTCTCGGCATAGGAGAGAAGTTCCGCCATGGAATCTCGGACGACTTCGGTGAGGTGGGTCGTCAGCACGCTGGCCGGGTCGACGACGGTCAGATTGCGAAGAAGCGCCACCTCGCGCTGGTCCTCCGCGATCCAGAGCGCCGGAAGTCCGAAGGCGGGCTCGACGGTGCGCTCGCCGGGCAGGTCGGGGAGGGCGCCGGACGGGTGCATGGCGAGCAACTTGGTGGGGCGAAGCTCGCCGCGCGCCGCTTCGATCTCCTTCACCTTGAGGGCATATGTGTCAGCGGGCAGCTGCAGGTTGTCCTGGATGCGGACGGGCGGCAGCACGAAGCCCATTTCTGCCGCGATGGCCCGTCGCAGGCCTTTGATTTGCTCGGTGAGCTTGGGTGCCTCGCCACCGGCGAGCGCGAGCAGGCCGTAACCGAGTTCCAGCCGGATCGCATCGATACGAAGCGCGTCGGAGATCGGCGGTTCGGCCGGGGGCGCCTTAACCGGCATCTCGGCCGCGGCTCCGGCTATGGCTGTCTTCTGCCGGAGCCAGGCGCCACCGCCTGTCAAGCCGGCAATAGCCAGGAAGGGGAGGGTGGGCAGGCCTGGCATGAGCGCAAGCGCAAGGGCGGCGGCGGCGGCCAGCGCCAAGGGCTTGGGGCTGCCGGCGAGCTGGCGCATGAGCGCCGCGTCCGCCGGGCCCTCTACGCCGCCCTTGGTCACGACAATGCCGGCGGCGGTCGAGACGAGGAGTGCAGGAATCTGTGACACAAGGCCGTCGCCGACGGTCAGCGTCGTGAAGGTTGAGGCAGCCTCAGCGAACGGCATGCCGTGACGGACGAGACCGATCGCGAGGCCGCCAAAGATATTGATCGTCGTGATCAGCAGTCCCGCGATCGCGTCTCCGCGGACGAATTTGGCGGCGCCATCCATCGCGCCATAAAAGCCACTCTCTTCCTCCAGCTCCCGGCGTCGGCGCCGCGCGGTGGCCTCGTCGATCATGCCGGCGGACAGATCGGCGTCTATCGCCATCTGCTTGCCTGGCATCGCGTCGAGGCTGAATCGTGCCGCCACTTCGGCGATGCGCCCGGAGCCTTTGGTAATGACCATGAAGTTCACGACGAGGAAAATCGCGAACAAGATGAGGCCGATCACGACGTCGCCGCCCATAAGGAAGCCACCGAACGCCTGGACGACGTGACCGGCGGCGGATGGTCCTTCGTTTCCGCGGCTCAGGATCAGGCGAGTGGTGGCAACGTTGAGGGAGAGGCGCAGCAGCGTGGTCAGCAGCAGCAGTGTCGGGAAGCTGGTGAAGTCGAGCGGCCGGCCGAGGAAGATCGCGACCATGAGAACGAGAACGGAGGCGGTGATCGAGAGGGCTAGGCCGATGTCGAGCAATGCGGAGGGCAGCGGGACGATCAGGACCGCGAGCAGGCCGATAACGCCCAGCGCGAGCCCGACGTCGGTGCCGGGCAGGTAGGCCTTGATCCGGCCGCCAAAGCTTCCGAGAACCGCCTCCATATCTACGCGGCGCAGGCCGGGGGCGGCACATTCAGGCCGGCGCGGGCGTAGTCACGAAGCTTGTTGCGCAGCGCTCGGATCGAAATGCCGAGGATCACCGCCGCATGGGTTCGATTGCCCAGGGTGTGCCCGAGCGTCTCGAGAATGAGGTCACGTTCGACCTGTTCAACTGTCCGGCCGACGAGGCCCGATATGCTCGCGGACGGGGCGGTAGGATGGCTACTGCCACTCAGCTCGATCGCTTCCGGCCCGATCGTGTCACCGCTCGCCAGCAGGACGGCGCGATGGACCGTATTCTCCAGCTCACGCACGTTCCCACGCCAGAAGTGGCCTGCAAGCTTTGCGTGCGCGGCACGGCTCAGGGGACGATACGGGAGACCGTTCACATCCGCGAAGCGGCGCGCGTAGTGGTCAGAGAGTGCCTCGATGTCGCCGGGCCGGTCGCGAAGCGGCGGGAGGCGTAAGCTCACGACGTTCAGGCGGAAGTAGAGGTCTTCGCGGAAGCGCCCGGCAGCGACTTCGGCCGGCAGGTCGCGATTGCTGGTGGCGAGGATACGAACGTTGACGCGCACGGGGCTGGTGCCGCCGAGGCGGTCGATTTCGCGTTCCTGGATGGCGCGGAGCAGCTTGGCCTGAAGCCGGACGTCCATCTCGCTGATCTCGTCGAGCAGTAGAGTGCCGCCATCCGAGGCCTCGAACTTTCCGGCACGGCGGGCGAGGGCGCCGCTGAATGCGCCCTTTTCGTGGCCGAACATCTCGGACTCGAGCAGATTTTCAGGGATCGCCGCGCAGTTCAGCGCGATGAACGGCCCGCCTGCGCGACGCGAGCGACGATGGATGTGACGTGCAATGACTTCCTTGCCGGTACCGGACTCGCCGGTGATCATGATGCTGGCTTCTGAGGGAGCGACCTGTTCGGCCCGACGAACGGCTTCGAGCATGAGCGGGTCGCGCGCGACCAGAGCGTGGGTTTCGCCGGCTGCGGCTTCGAGGATGGCGGCGATCAGGTCGGGGTCGGGGGGCAGAGGCAAGAACTCGCGCGCGCCGTCGCGCATCGCCTTGATCGCGGACGGGGCGTCGGCGTCGGTTCCACAGGCCACGACGGGGGTCGGGATGCGCTCGGCTGTCATAGCGCGGATGAGCGCTCCGACATCGTGTGGCAGCTCGACCAGGACGAGGTCGACCTTCGCATCGGCGCGCAACCGGGCAAGCGCGGCGCGCTCATCGTCGGCCTGCTGCAACTTGGCGCCGCGGGCGGTGGCGATCCGTGCCGCCTGACCGAGCTCGCCCCCGAGCGAGCCGAGTATAAGGACGTGCATCTCGCTAGAGCCGGTCGGTCTTGACGATTTCAGTCATGGTCACGCCGAGCCGGGTCTCGTCGACCATCACCACCTCGCCGCGGGCGACCAGGCGGTTGTTGACGTAAATGTCGATCGCCTCGCCGAGCTTACGGTCGAGTTCGACGACGGCGCCGCGGCCGAGCTTGAGGAGCTGACTCACCTGCATGGTGCTCTTGCCCAGCACGGCGCTGACCGTGACGGGAATGTCGTAAACCGCCTCGAGTTCGCGGGAGCTGCGGCCCTCCGAAGGGGGGGCGTCGGCCAGGTCGGCCAGTTCCATGTTATTCGGCAAGCGCCATTCTCCTTTCTTCCAAGACCTCGATGGTCTCATGCACGCCTAGCAAGCTGAGAACGTCCTGCATCGCCGCTAGGATTTGCTGGCTGTCACGGGCGAACGAGCCGTTTTCCCAGGTGATCTTGACGTCACCGGGCGCCATCGGCGCGGGTAGGATCGACACGGTGCCGGCGAGGTCTGGCTCGAGCTGGGCGACGTCCCGCTGTACAGCCGATACCAGGTCGGAATGGACGCGGATGGTGATCCGAGGCTCGGCGCGCAGCACGGGTAAGAGACGCTGCACGAGATTGCGGACTTCGGCGGCGCCGTAGTCGCGGCAGAGGCGAGGCAGCGCCCCGGACAGCATGGCGAGGAGTGTTGACGCTGTGCCTTCGGCGGCGGCGAGAGCCAGGCGGGTCGCTTCCTCCCGCGCTCCGGCCAAAGCGGCACCAATAGAGGCGAGGAGCTCGGACCGCCGGCGCTGCTCGCCCTGCTCCCATTCTGCCCGTGCGGACTGAACTGCGGTCAGGCAGGCACGATCGAGGTCTTCGGCGGTCAGCGCGCGTGGCAGCTCGGGTTGAACCGAGGGCTCGGATGCGGCCGGGGCGACTTCATCGAAGTCCTCGGCATAGAGGATTCCGAGCAGGCGGGGCGAGTGGCCGCATGCGCTGGCCTGTTCGAGGATCTCGAGCGTGCCGTCCATCCTCAGTACACCATCTCGTCCTGGGCGCTTTCACTGATCTCGATCTGACCCTGGGCCGCGAGATCCTTGGCGGTGTTGATGATCGAGCTCTGGGCCTCGTCGACGTCGCGCAGCTTCACCGGGCCGAGTGCCTCGATCTCGTCGCGGAGCATTCTTCCGGCGCGCTCGGACAAGTTGCCGAAGAAGAGCTGCTTGAGAGACTCGGATCCGCCTTTGAGCGCGAGTGGAAGTTTGTCCTTCTCCACGCTGCGCAGGAGCACTTGCATGTGCTCGGACGAGAGACGTTTGAGGTCCTCAAAGGTGAACATGAGCGACTTGATTCGTTCGGCGGCTTCGCGATTGCGCTCCTCCAGCGCGGAGACGAAGCGGGATTCGCTTTGCCGATCCAAGCTGTTGAAGATCTCGGCCATCATCTCGTGGCTGTCGCGACGGCTGGTCCGCGACAAGTTCGACATGAACTCGGAGCGAAGCGTCTGCTCGACGCCGTCCAGCACGTCGCGTTGGACGCTTTCCATGCGCAGCATCCGCATGACCACCTCAATAGCGAAACTGTCTGGCAGCAGGGTGAGGACTCGGCCGGCGTGGTCCGCTTTGAGCTTAGACAGGACGACCGCGACGGTTTGCGGGTATTCGTTCTTCAGATAGTTGGCGAGGACCGCCTCGTTCACGTTGCCCAGCTTGTCCCACATGGTCCGGCCGGCGGGACCGCGGATCTCTTCCATGATCTGGTCGGCACGGTCTTTCGGCAGGGCCTGATGAAGGATCTGCTCGGTGACCTCGTAGCTGCCCATGATGTTGCCCTGGGAGCCGATCCCGGTGGCGAACTCGTTGCAGAGCCGCTCGACGACTTCGGCCGGAACGGCGCCGAGATTCGACATGGCGCTCGAGACTTCCTTGATCTCGTCCTCATGCAGCATGCCGAGCAGCTTGGCGCTCTGTTGGTGACCAAGGGCCAGCATGAGGATGGCAACCTTGTCCCGGCCTGCGAGCTGCGAGCGATCGGTGGTTGCCATCAGTTGGCGTCCGCGAGCCAGCTGCGCAGCATGGCAAGGCTATCGTCGGTGCGCTCGTCGACGAGCGCGCCGACGCGGCGGATCGACGAGACCCGCATGGCGCCCGACACGTTGGCGACCTGCACCATCTCTTCCGTCCCGTCCTCCAAACGTGGCTGCTGGTCGGCGGCGGCGGCCAGAGAAGCTGGGGAGCCGGGCGCCGCGATCGCTGCTGCTTTGGGCGGGAGCGATAAACGCAGTGCCATCGGGCGGAGCACGAAGAGGAGGGCGGCGAGGACGATCAGGGCGACGAAGCCGTTTTCGCCCAGTCGGAACATGTCGCCCTTATCGAAGCGCGCCCAGAAGGCCGGCGCACCCGCGTCGGGCAGGTCGTCGGGGGCGCTGAACCGCATCGACACGACATCGACCCGGTCGCCGCGGCTCTCGTTGTAGCCGATAGCACTGCGCACAAGGGTGGCGATCCGGTTCAACTCATCCGCGGGCCGCTCGGACCATGCCAGCTTTCCGTCGGGACTGCGGGTCGTAACCCCATCCACCATCACGGCGAGGCTGATCCGGCGAATCTGCGGCTGCTCACGCACCAGCGTGCGAACCGTCTTGCTGATCTCGTAGTTGGTGGTCTCTTCCTGGCGCTGTTCTTGCGAGCCGGCCGGTTGTGCGCCCGCGTCGGCGTTCGGAAGATTGTTCTGCACCGACACGGTCGGGGCCGCTTCCGTGTTGTGGTTGTTGTCGGTCGTACTCTGCTGGCTGCGAACGACCTGGCCGTCAGGATCGTAATGTTCCTCGGTTTCGTGCACTTGGTCGAAGTTGAGATCGACCGCCGCCTCCGCGCGGACGCGGCCAGGGCCGAGGCTCCGCTCAAGCATCTCCTCGACCGCTCGGGACAGGCGGAGTTCGGTCGCGCGTTTGAGTTCTTCGGCGGACTGGGCAGCGGCGGCCGGGCCAGTCGGCTGTCCGGCGCGAGCGAGGAGATTGCCACGGCTATCGACCATGGCGATGTTTTCAGGCCGCAACCCGGGTACGGCGGCGGCGATGAGATTGAGGATTGACTGGACGCCCTCGCGGTCGAGCCTTGCCGCGCCCGCCATCGTCAGAACGACACTCGCCTGCGCCTCCTGCCGGTCCCGGGCAAAGGGTTCGCGGTGGGGCAGAACGAGGTGGACCCGCGCGGCGCGGACGCCTTGGATGGTGCGAATGGTGCGGGCGAGCTCACCCTCCATGGCGCGGGTTTGGGTGATGGCTTGCTGAAAGCTGTTGGCAGTGAGGCCGTCGGACCGGTCGAAAATCTCGTATCCGATCGAGCCACCGGACGGCAGACCATCCTTGGCGAGCAGAAGTCGAGCGCGGTCGACTTGATTCGCGGGAACGAGGATTCGCGTGCCGCCGGCTTCCGTCCCATGCGGGATGTGCGCCTTGTCCAGCGTGTCGACGACCTGGCCAGCGTCGCGCAGGTCAAGATCGCCGTAGAGCAGGGTCATCGGGCCGGAGGTGTCCCGCAGCGCCAACCAGGCCAGCAGGCCGAGGCACACCAGGGCAACTCCGGCCATTGCGCCAAGCCGCTTCAGGCCCAAAGAGCGCAAACCGGCCAGCAACGACGTCATACCTGTTCCCGTTTTCCCGCTCGCAATGCCGTGAGTTTGGCGAGCTTGGGTTACGGATTGGTTAACCAACCCGGCAAATTTTGCCGATCAGGACAGAACCCAGCGTCCGAACAGGGCGATTCCGATCCAGAGTGGGGCGGACAAGATGAGGCCGAAGGTGATGCCGCGTGCTGCGCCGAGCTGATCCGGGTCACCGAATTGGACCGACGAGTCCGAACTCTTCTGGGGCTGCCTGCCCGCGCAGGAGTGGGACCAGAGCTGGGGTGACGCTCTCGAGACGGCCCGGCCGGCGGCGATCGGCTAGGAGCGCCCCGTCCGGCGTCTCCGCGGTCGCAGGATCCAGATCATTGATCTGCGTCATTATGGACCTCGCTCCTTGGCCGTACCCGTGCCGCGCGCGGGCTGGCGACAGGGCGATGCTAGGCCGGAAGAGTTAACAAGATGTCACCAGCCGGGCCGGATCATGAGCCGGTTTGCACGGATTGGAGGTTGGACACGTCCGTAGTCAGGCCGCCGAGGACGAGGTCGACCGCAGTTCCGTTTCGCTGCATTCCCGTGACGGTGCCGTCGACCGTGGTGGAGAGGCCGGTTCCGGTCGAGTCTGCGACGATAACCTTGTAAGCGCCGTCCGCCAACTGGTTGCCTTGGCTGTCCTGCCCGTTCCAGGTCCAACTATTGTTGCCGGGCTGCGCCGTCATCGCGGTCTCGTAAACCTTCACGCCCGCGTCCGTGTAGACGCCGACGTCGACTGGCTCGGCCGCGGGGGCGCTGAAGTTGACCGTCGCTGTACTGTTCTGCAGAGCTAGGTGATCGCTGGTGACCTGCACCTGCTTGCCGACCAGCGAGGAGGACTGGAGCAACGTGTTGCTCTGAGTGGCCTGGATCAGGGTGTTCAGGTTGCTGTTGGCGTTGATTTGCTGCTCAACGCTCGCGAACTGGACCAACTGGGTGGTGAAGGTGGTCGAGTCCATCGGGGCGGTCGGGTCCTGGTTCTGCAACTGCGTCATCAGCAGGTTCAGGAAGTCGTTGAGGTTGCCCGACAACGAGCTGAGCGCGTCCTTGCCGGTACTGGAAGCCGCGGTTGTGCTCGTGCTGGCGGATGCGGGGGTGGTCGAGGTGACAGTCACTTCGCAGTCTCCTAAGCGGTGATGTCCAAGCCGGCCCGGCTCCAGAACCGGACGCTTGGCGGAGGTTCCAGATCGTCGTCCAGGCCGGACGGCGTGCCATTCGAGGGGTGGCGGGATTGTTGGCCACCGTTGCCGGAGGTGCCGGCGCCTCCGGAGAACGCGCTTCCAGAGGACGGTGACGCGGTCGTGTCGGAGGTGAGACTGAACTGAATCGTGCGTCCCTCAGCGGGGATGCCGGCGTGATCGAGTGCCTGCTGAAGATGGTGCTCCCCTTCGACCAGGCGAAGCAGGGTGTCCGGCCGCTCGGCGGCGAGGTACGATCTTGGCTGGGCCGTCGGCTGGGCGCTGGATCTGCACCTCCACGCGACCGAGTTCGGCAGGCTTGAGCGCCACCGTGAGGGTTTGGGCTCCGCCGGACCGCGATGAACTGGTCAGGCTGAGCTGCACGGGGCCGGCCACGGCTTCGGCAACCTGCAGCGAGGGCGGCGGCGGAGCGGGCTGGCTCCGGGCGGCTGGCACCGGGTCTTGCGGAAGCGCGGCGGCGTGCGGGGCGAGGCCGGCGGCGGTGAGCGCTGAGACGGCCAGATTCGACATTGGGGATGGGGCGGCGATGGTGCTGGGCTGCGGCGCAGCAGCGGCGCTGTTGGCTGAGGCGGCGGCCTCGGCGCTGGCGGGGTGGACGGCGGCATCAGCCTGCGCCGCTGCGGTGAAACGGGTGGCGTTTCCGGAAAGCCGAGCGTCGACGCGGGTGGTCGTGTGGGAGGTCGCCTCCTGTTGCGACTGTGCTGGCCAATTCGAGGGCGTGGTCGGATGTGCGGAAGGCGCCGTTCCAGCGGGTGGTATTGGCAGGGTGACGGGTGCGACAGGCGGCGCAGGGATCGGCTGGGTCGGGGCCTGGTCGGGGAGCCCGGTGGCTGGTTCTGCGGACGTTGCCGAAGACGCAGAGCTGC
This sequence comes from uncultured Alphaproteobacteria bacterium, assembly GCA_963708585.1. Lineage (GTDB taxonomy): Bacteria > Pseudomonadota > Alphaproteobacteria > Acetobacterales > Acetobacteraceae > JAVVHH01. The sequence continues at coordinate 614,928 of CAVPSW010000006.1, forward strand.
CCGCGGGCCGCTTATCGGTGGCGCCTGCGCGTTTGGGGTCTGCGGAGGATGGCGGGTTGAGAAGCGCGACGACTTTCGACGGTGAGGGAAGAGTGCCGGGCTCCTGACCGAGCGGTACGGCCACTTGAGGCGGCTGTTGCGTGCCGTCGAGCGCGGGCGTGTCCGCGGTCGTCGCTGGCCCGACCTTGGAAGCGATTTGGGGCTGCGCGGAAGGAGCATCCGTGGCCGTCTGGGCCAGAAGTTCATCGAGGGTGCCAGCGAAGCCCTGCGCCGCTTGCGGGCGGGCAGCGCCGGCCGGCGCCTCCTTTTGGGCGACGGCGAGGCGAGAGACAGCTTCGGTCGGCGCCGGGGACTGGGCCATGGGCGAGGGGGGCATGGGCGAGGCTGAGCAAAAGGCGGGCCAAGAGGAAATCGCCTCAGTCGGGCGGTTCGGCGGATATGGTCCGGCAGATTTTGCCCGGTGCTGGGTAGTTTCCGCCGGGTTCTAGGGAGGTGAAAGGCCGAAGAACGGGGTTTCAGGCCTGGCATGGAACGTGCGTCGGGCTGGCGAGCAATTTTCTTGAGGAGTTCGTCATGTCGATCTTCGGTGCGATGGCGACCGCGATCAGCGGCCTGACCGCACAGTCGGCCGCGTTCACCAATATCGGCGATAACCTCGCCAACAGCCAAACCGTCGGGTACAAGACGGTCGACACGAGCTTCGAAGACTACATCTCGACCAGCACGCCGAACGACAACGAGTCCGGCGCGGTCGTGGCAAGGCCCGAATACAACAACACCGTCCAGGGGACGGTCAGCCAGACGAGCAACACGCTCAACATGGCAATCTCCGGTCAGGGCTTCTTTCCCGTGAGCGTAGTGAACGGGACCAACAACGGGCAGCCTACCTTCAACTCGCAGCAGCAGTACACGCGGGAGGGGGACTTCACGCTCGACAGCAGCGGCTATCTGGTCAACAGCACCGGGCATTACCTGAATGGCTGGGCCGCCAATTCCAGCGGTCAAATCGACCAGACCAAGCTGGTACCGCTGCAGGTCGGGCAGAGCGGGTACGCGCCCGTTGCGACCAGCACGGCGACGATCGCGGCGAACCTGCCCGCCACCCCGTCCAGCACCACTCCGATCACGACGGAGCTGCCCGTCTATGACGCGGAGGGAACGTCGCACAACCTGGACCTGTCTTGGACGCAGAGTGCGACCCCGAACACCTGGACGCTGTCGATTTCGCAGGACGGGTCGGCGACGCCACTGGGCACGGTCGACGTCGCGTTCGGTACGGCGGGCAACGCGGCTGCGCCGCAAGGGACGATCGGCTCGGTGACGGCAACGAGCGGCAGCGTGACCGGGTCCACGTTCACCGCGGGCCAACCGGCGACTGTGAACCTCAGCGCCAATTTCGGGCTGGGAAGCCAGCCGATCTCGCTGAACCTCGGCTCGTTCGGTGGGACAGACGGCGTGACTCAGTTCGCGGGCAACCAATTCAACCTGATCAGCGTGTCGCAAAATGGCGCCAAGCCCGGCAGTTTCAGCAGCGTCTCGATGCAGACGAACGGCGACGTGGTGGTCAATTACGACAACGGCGCAACGCGGGTCTTGGCGCAGGTTCCGGTCGTGACGTTCTCGAACCCGGACGCGCTACAGACCCAGGATGGGCAGGCGTACACCGCGACGCCGAACAGCGGCCAGCCGCGGGTCACCCAGACTGGCAGCAATGGGGCCGGCTCGCTGGTGACGTCGTCGGTGGAGGACAGCAATGTCGACATCGCGCGCGAGTTCACCAAGTTGATCGTGGCGCAGCGGGCCTACTCGGCCAACACGAAGATGGTGACGACGGCCGATGATCTGTTGCAACAGACGATCGACATGAAGCGGTAAGCGATGTTCCTCGGCAATACGCTCAACGCGGCATCGTCTGGGCTCGACAGCATCGAGCGCCAGCTCGCGCTGGTGTCGCAGAACGTCGCGAACGCGAGCACGCCGAACTACGTCCGGGAGACGCTGCCGCTCACCAGCTTGGAGACGGCTGGCGGGCCGGCCGGGGTGCGGAGCGGCCCGGCGACGCGGGACATGGACCAGGCGTTGCAGGGTCAGTTGTTCGCTGCGGTCGGCACGGAGGCGGGGAGCAACGTGACGCAGTCGGCGCTGCAGGGGATCGATCAGGTGTCGGGCAGTCCGGGGGGCGGGCAGGACATCGCCTCGCTGCTTGGGGCGCTGCAGGATTCGTTCTCGACGCTCTCGAACGACCCTTCGAGCGGGGCGCAGCAGCTCGATGTGCTGAGCAAGGCCGGGGCGCTCACCAGCGGAATCCACACGCTCGGAAACGCGCTGCTGCAGGCGCGCCAGCAGGCGCAGAACACGCTGGTCCAGGATGTCGGGACGGTGAACAGCGCCCTGAGTACGCTCGGGTAAGCTTTCGGACCAGATCATCAGCGCTAAAGCACAGGGACAGAGCACGGCGGACCTGGAGGACCAGCGGGACGGCCAGATGCAGACGCTGTCGCAGCTCATCGGTGCGCGGTTCATCGAGCAGCCGAACGGGGACGTGACGGCGATCGCGGGAAACTCGGTCCTGCCGCTCCGGGCGAATTCCGGACCGTTTGCACTCGCCAACGTCAACTTCAATGGGGCCACCCCGGCGGCGAGCGTGCCGACGCTCACGATGAGCGGAGCGGCGGTCAGCGGACTTGGCGGCGAGATGGGAGCGAACCTGGCGCTGCGGGACACGACGATCCCGGGGATGCAGTCGCAACTCGATGGGTTCGCGCAGTCGCTGGCAGCCTCGTTCCAGACCCAGGGGCTGCCGCTGCTCACGGACGGGTCCGGCACTGTCCCTCCGGCTGGGACGGCCGGGTTCGCGCTGACGATCCAGGTTTCGAGCGCGGTGCAGACGACACCGACGATGTTGCGCGACGGAACGGGGCCGGCGGGTGCGGCGGGGAATACGACGTTGATCAATGGCGTGCTCGACAACGTGTTCTCGACCGACGCGGCCGGGTTGCCGGCGCAGGCGAGCAATCTCGTCGCCAACAACGCGGCCATTGCCTCGCAGGCCAGTGCCACGGCGCAGACCAACACCTCGATCCGCACCGGGCTTCAGACCCGGCTCAGCTCAGAAACGGGCGTTTCGGTCGATAGCGAGCTGACGCAGATGATCCAGCTGCAAAACGCGTACGAGGCCAACGCGAAGGTGGTTACGGCGGTGCAGACCATGTTCAACCAGCTGCTCCAGGCCGTGACATGATCAACACCGAGTACGGGTTGCTCCCAACGCTGATTGGGTCGACCGCGACGGTGCGGAACCAGGTCGCGCAGCTACAGGAGCAGGTTGCGACCGGGCAGGTCTCGCAGACGTATTCGGGGCTCGGGACGGGGGCGCTGACGTCGCTCAACCTACAGCCGCAGATCGCGCATCAGACGGTGTGGCAATCGAATATCGACGCCGCGCAGGGCCGGCTCAACGTGACGCAGACGGCGATGACGTCGATCAGCAGCATCGCGTCGCAGTTCTATGCCAGCGCGAACAGCCTGAACACGAGCGACCCGGCGACGGTGGCGGGGATTGCCCAGGAGGCGAAGGCGGCGCTGCAGCAGATCGGGCAGCTGCTCAACAGCAAATCGGGGGATGTCTACGTGTTCGCGGGGCAGGACACGGGCAACCCGCCGATGCCCAATACGGACCCGACCGTGATGGCGACGGACTTGCTGGCGAGCAGTACGGCAACACCGCCATTCTCGACCACGTTGGGCACGGCGGTGGCCGAGGCCGAGGTGGGGCAGGGGCAGCGGGTGCAGGTCGGGCTGCTGGCGAACCAGAACACGCTGGCCGTGTCGAGCCCGCCCACGACCGGCTCCTACATGCGCGACACGATGACGGCGCTGGCGGCGCTATCGCAGATGACGCCGGCGAACGCTGCGAGCACGGCGGCGACGGCCGCGACGCAGCTTTCCGGCGCCGTGTCGGCGATGTCGACCGAGGCTGGGGCGCTCGGCAACATCCAGAGCACGCTGGCGAGCCAGAAGACGGAGCTGTCGGACACGAGTACGGCGCTGACGACGCAGCTCTCGTCTATCGAGAACGTCGACATGGCTACGGCGATCACACAGCTGCAGACGCTGCAAACGCAGCTCCAGGCGTCGTATCAGATCATCGCGCAGGCGCAGACGATGACGCTAGCGAACTACATCCAGCCTTAGAGTCGATCCGGGATCATGTTGTTTGTTGACAGAGCTTTCGCAGCATGAGGCGGACGGACGCCCATCTCAGGAAAGCCAGACCGGAGCGGTTGAGACATTCCCAATCCTTGGCCAATCTGCGGCATCGGTTGAGCCAAGCGATGGTGCGTTCAACGATCCATCGTCTTGGCAGGACAACGAACCTTTGGAGGTCGGAGCGCTTGACGATCTCGACGTTGACCTGGGCGCAGGCCCTGGCCAGGCCGTCGCGGAATTTGGCGCCCTGGTAGCCGCTGTCGGCGTAGAGCTTGAGCAAGAACGGATACGGGCCGAACAGGGCGCCCATCAGCAGCACCCCACCGTCGCGGTCCTGAACGTCGGCGGCCTGCACGACGGCCCGCATCAGCAGGCCCTGCGTGTCGACCAGGACGTGCCGCTTCTTGCCCTTGGTCTTCTTCCCAGCGTCATAGCCCGGCGGATCGACCGCACGCCCCCCTTTTCCGCGCCCCTGACACTCTGGCTGTCGATGATCCCCACCGTGGGACTGGCCTGCCGCCCCGCAACTTCGCGACACGCAACGTAAAGCGCGTGATGGATGCGCTCCAGCGTGCCGTCCCAGTCCCAGCGCCGGAAGTAGTCGTTGACGGTGCTGCGCGCAGGCAGGTCCTTCGGCAGCGCGGCCCACTGGCAGCCAGTGCTCAGCACATACATCACCCCGTTCACCACCGCGCGGACGTCGACCGTTCGCTTGTTGCCACCGCGCTTGGCTGGCGGGATCAGCGGGCCGATCGGCGCCCACTCTTCGTCGGTCAGGTCACTCGGGTAGCGCAGGCCACGACGGTCGTAGCGGGCGCGGTTCTCGTTGGTCCACATCCCGCGAGTGTCGCTACCCGCACCGCGCCGCCCCCAATCACAAGCGATTCAACTCGCTGAGCATGTTCCCGGAGAGACACTTAGAGCGGGTCGGTTCGTTCGACTATCAACTCGACGGTGATGCAGACCGGGTTGCGGCCGCGGACGAAGCGGCCGGCGAAGACTCGGCCGCTGGGGTCGCCGACGGCGCCGTGCAGCGATGCGGTCCCGCCATGGATCTCGCCGACCAGGGTGAGGATCTCGGCGGCCGGGCCGGGCACGTCGACTGGGTCGCCGCTGGCCCGAACGCAGGCGCTGTGGAGACTGCCGGGGCCACCGCGGACGATCCCGTCACGGAGGTGATGGGCGCGGGCGGCGGCTTCGATGCCGTCGACCAGGTCCTCGCCGGCGGCGAGGCGGATCAGCAGGGCGGGAGGCATGCGGGGGTGAGAAGGTCGAAACTGCTTTCGGAATCATGCTGGACGATGAAGCCGGTGTGCTCTGCGCCAGTGGCGTGCGCGATGAGGCCTTCGGCGCCGATGATGCAGCGTTCCGGCGGAAGGTGGCCGCCGACAACACGGCCGCCGCCGGAAAGGACGGCGTGGCAGTGGATGATCGGGCTGCCGTCTCCGGCGATGCCGAAGGTGGCGGCGCCCATGACGAGCCAGGCGGGCTCGGGGATGGTCTGGGCCGGGCCGTAGTCGATCCAGCGCGGCCCATCGGGCGTGAGGACGGAGGTGTGATAGAGCGCGCTCGCCATCGGGCCGCCGAGAATGAGCAGGTTGGCGGAGCGTAGGGAGAGGCGGGCCATGGCTTCGGACGCGGCGGCGAGCAGAGACTTGCCGGCGGCGAGGTGGACGCGGGCGTGGAGCGCGGGGCCGGCCGGGAGCGCGATCATGGGCCGAGCGTCACGCCGGCGGCTTCGAGGCGTTGGCGGACCTGCAGCTTCGGGACCTTGCCGTAACCGGATTTCGGGAGTTCCGGCCAAAACACGAACTTGGCCGGCCATTTGTAGCGGGCGAGCCGATCTTTGAGGTGGGTGTGGAGGTCGGGCTGGTCGGCGTCGGCGCCATTGCGCAAGACGATGACCGCAACGCCGCTTTCGCCCCATTTTGGGTGCGGCATGCCGACGACGCAGGCCTCGGCGACGGCTGGGTGGAGGAGCAGCACCTCCTCGACCTCGCGCGGGTAGACGTTGCTGCCGCCGGAGATGAACATGTCGCTGGCGCGGCCGGTGATCCAAAGGAAGCCCTGCTCGTTCAGGTGGCCGAGATCGCCGGTGTGGAACCAGCCGTTGGCAAAGGCCTTGGCCGAGGCGTCCGGATTATTCCAGTAGCCGGCAAAAACGGCCTGGCCGCGGACGCAGATCTCGCCGGTGGCGCCGGGCTGAAGGCGGGCGCCGTCCGCGCCGAGGATGGCGACCTCCATTCCGGTTCGGGGCATGCCGACGCTGCCAATGGGGAGCGCGGGGTCGTCGGTTTCGCTGTGCAGGCGGGGTGGGAGAACGGTGATGTTGCCGGTGACTTCGCCGAGGCCGAAATACTGGACCAGGACGGGGCCAAGCTTCTGCAGCGCATGGATCTGGTCGGCGCGATACATCGGCGCGCCGGCGTAGATGACGTGGCGGAGCGAGGTATGGTCGTACCGGTCGACCGCTTCGTGGCGGGCCAGCGCGTTCAGGATGGTCGGCACGGTGAACATGTTGCTGACCCGGTGGTGGGCGACCAGGCGCCAGGCCTCCTCCGGGTCGAGCCGCTCGCCTTCCAGCAACACGCTCGCGGCCCCGGTGGCGACCTGGGGCAGGAAGTGCACGCCCGCGCCGTGGGAGAGCGGGGCGACGACCAAGCTGCGGTCCGCCTCCGTCGTGCCCGGCATCAGATCGCAGAGGTGGTTGTTGATGACGAAGGCGAGCTGGCCGTGGGTCAGGATGCCGCCTTTGGGCCGGCCGGTCGTGCCGGACGTGTAGAAAAGCCAGCACGGGTCGTCTCGGTCGACGTCGGCGGCGTGTTCGAGCGGATCGTGGGCGTAGAGACCCTCCCAGCCGCTCACGAGCTCGAGGTGGATGTGGGCCGCCGGGTTGGCGTCGCGGGCGGCGGCGGCGTGGGCGTCGCAGCCCGGTTCGAACAGATGGGCGACGGCGCCGGAGTTGCTGGCGAGGTAGGCGACTTCGGCCGGGGCGAGGCGGAAGTTGGTCGGGACCCAGACGGCGCCCAGCATCCAGCAGGCCCAGAGCGTCTCCACATAGGCGCGGCTGTTGCGGCCGTGGACGAGGACGCGGTCACCGTGGCGGACCCCGGCGGTGGCGAGCCCGGACGCGGCGCTGCGGACGTTGCGGGCGAACTCCGCCCAGGTGGTCGCGTGCTCGCCGTGGATCAGGCCCGGGCGGTCGGGGAGCCGGGCGGCGGTTTGGAGGAGGAGGTTGGCGAGGTTGGCGGTCGGTATCAGCGCAGCGGTTCCAAGATGCTGACGTAGTTGGCAACCCCGGCGCCGCCCATGTTGAACACGCCCGCGAGCTCGGCGCGCGGGAGCTGCATGGCGCCCGCTTCGCCGGCGAGCTGCATTGCGGTGATGGCGTGCATGGAGACCCCGGTGGCGCCGACCGGGTGCCCTTTGGCCTTGAGGCCGCCGCTGCGGTTGATCGGGAGGCGGCCTTCGGGGCCGCTAGTGCCTTCGAGGACAACGCGGGCGCCGGCGCCGTGCGGCGCCAGGCCCATGGCCTCGTAGACGAGCAGCTCGGCGATGGTGAAGCAGTCATGGACCTCGGCGAAGGAGAGGTCGTCGAGGCCGACGCCCGCCTGCTCGAAGGCCTGTGACCAGGCGCGGGCGGCGCCGTCGAAGCGGGTGGCGTCGCGGCGCGAGAGCGGCAGGTAGTCGTTGACGTGGACAGCGGCGCGGAAGCGGATAGCCTTGTTCATGCTCGCTGCCGTTTCCGCGTCGGTGATGACCAGGGCGGCGGCGCCGTCGGAGACCAGCGAGCAGTCGGTGCGCTTGAGCGGCGGGGCGACGTAGGGGTTCTTTTCGCTCACGGTGCGGCAGAAGTCGAAGCCGAGGTCCTTGCGCATCTGTGCGAACGGGTTGTCGACGCCGTTCTTGTGGTTCTTGGCGGCGATCGCGGCGAGCGCGTCGGACTGATCGCCATATTGCTGGAAGTAGCGCTCGGCGATGCGGCCGAACACGCCGGCGAACCCGGCGGGGATGTCGCCTTCCTCCTTGCGGTAGGAGGCGCAGAGGAGGTTGTCGCCGATTTGAGGGCCGGGCGTTGCGGTCATCTTCTCGACGCCGATGACGAGGGCGAAGCGGCCGCGGCCGGCGGAGAGGAAGTCGCGCGCGCCGTGGATGGCGGCGGAGCCGGACGCGCAGGCGTTCTCGTAGCGGGTGGCCGGCTTGAAGCGGAGTGCCTCGATCTCCTGCATCGGCAGGGAGCTGGGGAAGTCCTGACGCGAGAAGCCGCTGTTGAACATACCGAGGAAGGTGCCGTCGATTTCGGCGGGCTCGATGCCGGCATCGGCGATGGCGGCGCCGGCGACACGGGCGATGAGGCCCTCGACGTCCTCTTCCAGCTTGCCGAACGGCGTGTGGGCCCAGCCCACGATGGCGGCTTCGGTCATGGCGTTCCTCCTACCGACGGTTCTAGCGGGTTTCGGCGAGAAGGGGGAGGTTCGGTCATACGCGCTGGTGGAGCACGCAGACCAGGGTGAACAGGCGCCGGGCGGTTTCGTGGTCGATCTCGGCCTTGTTGTCGAGGCGTTCGCGCAGGAGGGTCGCGCCCTCGTTGTGCAGGCCGCGGCGGCCCATGTCGATCGCCTGGATGCGCTCGGCGCGACCTTCCTCGACGGCGAGCATGTGGCTGTCGACCAGGAGCTGGTAGTCCTTGATCAGGCTTCGGAACGGGCCGAGGGCGAGGAGGATGGCGGTGATCGGGACGTCTTGGGTGTCGCGGACGTCGAAGACCAGGCGTCCTTCCTGGATCGACAAATGGAGATTGTACGGGCCGGGCTGGGCTGGGCGGCCGTCCGCCGGGCAGAGGACGAACCGGTTGTCGCCCTCGAGGTCGGCGACGGCCTGGGCGCGGTCGGCCTCGATCAGCGGAGAGAGGCGAGTGAGCGACTCACCGGTCAGGATGACGCGGGCCAGTCGTGACTGGTCCGTCACTCGCCGTCCGCTTTGACCATGCCGAGCTTGAGCATCAATCCGAGCGTGGCGCCCTTGACGGGTCGCAGGAGGACGGTTGCGAGGATGATGCTGACGGGAATCCAGATCGCGGCATGGACCCAGAGCGGCGGGTGGATCGTCGTCTCCATCCAGAACAGCAAGGGGACGACGATGTGGCCGACGGCGAAGATGACGAAGTAGGGCGGGGCGTCGTCCGCGCGGTAGCTGCCGAGCGGGGCGCCGCACACGAGACACTCGGGGGCCACGCGGAGCCAGCCGTCGAACGCGTGGGTCTGGCCGCAGGCGGGACAGCGGCCCATGAAGCCGCGGCCGAGCGCGGTGAGCAGCGGTGGGACGGGCCAGGGCGACGGCGTTGGGGTTCGGTCTGGTTGCCAGCGGACCGGGGGGGTTGTGTCGGGCAAGTCGCGCGCCTTCCTTGACCGGGTTTAAGTCTAGCTTGAACGGTGTAGCGTCCCGGTCAAGGAACAGTTGATGGCGCGCATCCTCGTGATCAACCCGAACTCGTCGCAGGCCTGCACGGCGGCGATCGATGCGGCGGTGGCCGGGTTACGAGGCCCGGCGGAGGTGGACGTGATCGGGCTTCCGGACGGGCCGCCGGCAGTGTTGAGCTGGCGGGACTGGCACGGCGCGGTCGAGCCGATTTGCCGAGCGGTCGAGCGCGAGGAGGCGGATGCGTATGTGATCGCGTGCGCGTCGGACCCGGGGCTGGAGGCGGCACGGGCGGTAACGACCCGGCCGGTGCTGGGCGTGTTCCGTTCGGCGGTCGTGGCGGCGGCGGCGCGGGCGGAGCGGTTCGGGGTGATCGCGATCGTGACGGCGTCGAAGGCGCGGCATCTGCTGGCGCTGCGGGCGATGGGTTTGGAGGGGCGGCTCGCGACGGAGGTGGCGCTCGATGTGTCGATGGACACGCTGCTCGACCCGCTGGCGGCACGGTCGGCGCTGATCTCGGCGGCGCGGGCGTGCGTCGCGGCGGGCGCGGGCGCCGTGGTGCTAGGGTGCACGGGGATGGCGGGGCATCGCGCGGCGGTGGAGGAGGCTTGTGGGGCGCCAGTGATCGAGCCGTGCCAGGCCGGGGTGGCCATGGCGCTGGTCGGGCTCGGCTGAGGTCGGGCGGTCAGCCGGCCCGGCGGTCTGGCGGAACGGCGCCGACCTGGTCGGTGATGCGGCGGTAGGCTTCCGGGCGGCGGTGGGCGGCGAAGTTGAAGATCGTGGTGCGGCCGAGGGCGCACTGGTCGAGGTCGAGGTCGGCGGTGATGAGTTCGTCATCCCAGGTGGTGGCCTGGGCGACGATCTCGCCTTCCGGGTTGACGATGATGCTGTGGCCGAACAGCTCGCAGCCGTCTTCGACGCCCGCCTTCGCGGTGGCGATGGCGAAGCAGGCGTTCTGGTAGGCGCCGGCCTGGACGCTCAAATGGCTGTGGAAGACGCGGAGGTGGTGGGCTTCGAAGCCCTTGGCGTCCTGGTTGATGCTGGGCGTGTTGTAGCCGAGCATGACGAGTTCGACCGATTGCAAGCCGAGGACGCGCCAGGCCTCGGGCCAGCGGCGGTCGTTGCAGATCATCAGGCCCATGTTGAGCTCGGGGACGCCGCCGATCGGGGCGGCGACGACGGGGAAGCCAAGGTCGCCGACGTCGAAGTAGCGCTTTTCGAGGTGCTGCACGCGGCGGGCCGGGTCGAACTCGGCGTGACCGGGCAGGTGGACCTTGCGGTATTTCAGGAGGATCTCGCCGGACGGGGAGACCAGGATGGCGGTGTTGAAGTGGCGGCCTTCGGGCGTCAGTTCGGCGTAGCCGAGATGGAACCCGATGCCGTAGCGGCGGGCGGCCTCGAAGAGAGGGGCGGTCTCGTTGCTGGGCATGGCGGTCTCGAACCAGCGGTCGGCCTCGGCGCGGTCCTCGTGGTAGTGGCGCGGGAAGAAGGTGGTGAGCGCGAGCTCGGGGAAGACGACGAGCTCGGCGCCGCGGGCGTGGGCGCGCTCCATCAGGCGGATCATACGCTCGATGGCGACGCTGCGCGGCTCCGACTTCTGGAGCGGGCCGAGTTGGGCGGCGGCGACGGTGAGGACGCGGCGTGCCATCAGGGGGTGGGCCGTGAGACGCCGTGGAGCGGGCGGAAGCCTTCGAGCGGGACGTTGCTGCCGCGTCCGCCGGCGGTGGGCGTCGGCTTTTGTGCGGTCGGGGTCGTATCGCCGGACCCGGCGGGGGACGTGGGTGAGGTGTTGCCTGCCGACGGGGTTTCGGGCGCGGGCGGGGGCAGTGCGTTGAGCGGGAGGGCGCCGCTGTCGTCGGAAGCTGGCGGGGGCGCGGGGTTGGGCGCGGGCGGCGCATCCGTGAAGGAGGGCGCGTTCGGGAGCGGCAGCGGCTCGGCAAGCGGAGGTTGGCTGAAGGCAGGGGACGGCGGCGGACGCCGGTACTCCGGAAGGAGCCGATAGGGCTGCATCGGGGCGTAGGCGGTCGGCATGGGCTCCGGCGGGACGCAGCCGGCGAGCAGGGCGGCAGCGCCGAGGGCGACGACGATCCTCATGGGGGCTCCTGCACTCCTATCTGTCCGGTGATGCGCCCATACCATTGCGGGCGTCGGTGGGCGGCGAAGTTGAACATCTTGTCCTTGCCTTGGCGGCAAAGGTCGAGGTCGCAGTCGGCAACGAGCAACTCGTCCTCGAGCGTGGCGGCTTCGGCGACGATACACCCGTTCGGGTCGACGATGCAGGAGCCGCCGATCAGGCCGGATCCGTCCTCATCGCCGGCTTTGGCGACGGTGACGGCCCAGGTCGCGTTCATGTAGGCGTTGGCTTGGGCGACGAGCTGGGAGTGGAAGGTGCGGAGGCCGGCGCCTTCCGTGTCGCCGCCGTTCGGGTCGTAGGCAGCGGAGTTGTAGCCGATGCAGACGAGCTCGACGCCTTGCAGGCCGAGCTCGCGCCACGCTTCCGGCCAGCGGCGGTCATTGCAGATGAGCATGCCGACGATCGCGCCGGCGAGCGTCGGGGCGCGAAAGGCGGGGAAGCCGAGGTCGCCATATTCGAAGTAACGCTTCTCGAGCTGATGGAAGCGCGCGCCGGCGAGAGGTTCGCTGTGACCGGGCAGGTGGATCTTGCGATAGCGGCCGATCTCCGCGCCCTCGGGGCCGACCAGGAGCGCGCTATTGAAGCGGTGCTCGCCGGCGCGCTCGGCGTAACCGACGTAGAAGCCGAGGCGGAGGGCGCGGGCGCGGTCGAACAGGGGCTGGACCTGCGGGTTGGGCATGGAAGGCTCGAAGTAGGTGCCGAGCTCGTCATCAGCGAGCAGCCAGCGCGGGAAGAAGGTGGTGAAGGCCAGCTCGGGGAAGACGACGAGCTGCGCGCGCTCGGCGGCGGCGCGGTCGAGCAGGGCGAGCATGCGGGCGAGGATAGCGTCGCGCGTGTCGGCGCGGCGGTTTGGGCCCATCTGGGCGGCGGCGACACGGAGGATGCGCGGCATCAGATTGCGGTGCGGCGGAGGAAGCGGCCGTTGCCGGGCTTCGCGAGGACGGCGTTGCCGTCCCAGATCGTGCGGCCGCGGAGTACGGTCTGGACGACACGGGCGCGCATCTCGCGGCCGTGGTAGGGCGACCAGCGCAGCTCCGGCCGGTCCACGATCGCGGCCTCGTCGAAGGGGAAGCGACCGGTTTCCAGGACGAGGAGATCGCAGTCGGCGCCCAGGCGGATGGAGCCTTTCTTCGGGTAGACGCCGTGGAGCTTGGCCGGGCGCTCGGCGCAGAACTCGGCCATCAGGGTGGGCGAGAGGCCGCGCTCGTCGAGCAGGGTGTACATGAGCGGGGCGAAGCTCTGCATGCCGGTGAGGCCGGCGCCGCAAGCGAAGATGTCGGGCGAGGTCTTGCGGTCGATCGGCCAGGGGGCATGGTCCGTGGAGACGTATTGGACGTCGCCGGCGAGCAGGCGGTCCCAGAGGCGCTCGACCTCGTCCTGTGTGCGGAAAGGCGGGTTGCATTTGCCGCGGCCGCCGAGGCGGACGAGGTCGTCCTCCGTCATGCAGAGGTATTGGATGCAGGCCTCGCCGGTCGCCTGCATGCCCATGCCGCGGAACGCACGGGCAATGTCGAAGCCGTGGGCGAGGGAGGAGTGGGCGATGTGGACGTGGGCGCCGGTCTCCAGGCCAATCTCGAAGATCTCGAGGTCGGCGAGGGATTCGGCAAGCGGCGGCCGGGTGCGGGCGTGCCAAATCGGGTCGGTGTGGCCCGCGGCCTTGGCCTCCGCGGTGAGCTGCTCGACCAGCTCCTGATCCTCGTTGTGGACGGCGACGGGCAAGCCGGTCTTCGCGATCTCGGCGAAGGCGGCGACCATGGTCTGGTGGTCGATGCGCGGGAAGCGGGTCGCGTCGTATTCATAGGTGGAGAGCTTGAAGGCGGAGACGCCGGCGGCGGCGAGGCCGGCGATCTCGCCGACGCCACCGTGTTTTGTGATCGTGCCGTAGAGCGCCATGTCGACATGGGCGGTGCGCTCGACCCAGCCGATCTTCTCCTCCAGCAGGGCGGCCGAGGTGACCGGGTGAGGGACGTCGTACGGCATGTCGACGCAGGTGGTGACGCCGCCGGCGGCGGCGCTGCGCGTGGCGCCCTCGATGCCGGGCCAGCCGAGCGCGCTCGAGGTGTGCATGTGGCCATCGACCAGGCCGGGGAGGATCAGCTTGCCGCGATGATCGACGAGGTCGGCGGCGGGGGGCGGCTCGCCCTGGCCGATGGCGGCGACCGTCTCGCCGCGGATGGCGATGTAGCCGTCCCGGAACAGCCCGGCGGCCGCGATGAGGTCGCCCAGGAACACGCGGTCGTAAGGTGTGGTCAACGAGTGTCCCGTCCTTGCCGAGCTACGGCGGCAACCTTATGAGCCCAGAGAAGAAGCGCCAACCCCGGAGGAACGCTCGCATGGAGCTGCACGACGTCACCGTCCATCCGTCCAAAGCAAGGCTTCCGCGGGAGGAGCAGCTGGCGTGGAAGATCGCGGCGGTCGCGGCGGACCCGGTCGAGGTGCCGGAGGCTACGGCGGAGATGATCGTCAACCGGGTGATCGACAACGCGGCGGTGGCGATCGCGAGCGTGAACCGGCACCCGTGCGTATCGGCGCGCGACATGGCGCTGGCGCATCCGCATGGGCCGGGCCGCGAGGGGGCGGCGGTGTTCGGGATGAATGCGGGGACGCGGGTGAGCCCGGAATGGGCGGCGTGGGCGAACGGCACGGCGGTCCGCGAGCTGGACATGCACGACACGTTCCTGGCCGCGGATTACAGCCATCCCGGCGATAACATCCCGCCGATCCTGGCGGTGGCACAGAGCCTCGGGAAGTCCGGGCGTGAGCTCATGCGCGGGATTGCGACCGGGTATGAGATCCATATCGACCTGGTGCGGGCGATTTGTCTGCATGAGCACAAGATCGACCACATCGCGCATCTCTGCCCGGCGCAGGCGGCGGGGATCGGCACGCTGCTCGGGTCTGCCGACGGAGGTGATCTATCAGGCGGTGCAGCAGGCGGTGCATGTCAGCTTCACGACGCGGCAGAGCCGCAAGGGCGAGATCAGCTCGTGGAAGGCGTATGCGCCGGCGCATGCGGGGAAGCTTGCCGTGGAGGCGGTCGACCGGGTGATGCGCGGCGAGGGGGCGCCGAGCCCGATCTATGAGGGCGAGGACAGCGTGATCGCGTGGATTCTGGACGGACCGCAGGCGCGCTACCAGGTGGCGCTGCCGGGTCGCGGCGAGAAGAAGCGCGCGATCCTGGACAGCTACACGAAGGAACACTCGGCGGAGTACCAGAGCCAGGCGCTGATCGACCTGGCGTTCCGGATGGGCAAGCAGGTGCGCGATTGGGATGATGTGGAGGAGGTCGTGATCGAGACGAGCCACCACACGCATTACGTGATCGGCACGGGGGCGAACGACCCGCAGAAGTTCGACCCGAAGGCGAGCCGCGAGACGCTGGACCACTCGATCATGTACATCGTGGCGGTGGCGCTGCAGGACGGGGAATGGCACCACGTCCGCTCTTATGCGCCGGAACGCGCGGGGCGGCCGGACACGGTGCGGCTTTGGCACAAGATCCGGACGGTCGAGGATCCGAAGTGGACCGAGCGCTACCATGCGCGCCGGCACGAGGATCTGGCGTTCGGCGGGCGGATCACGATCCGGATTAAGGACGGCAGCGAGATCGTGGACGAGATGGCGGTGGCGAACGCGCATCCGCTCGGGGCGACACCGTGGAAGCGCGCAGACTACGTGCGCAAGTTCCGGACGATGACGGAAGGCTTGATCAGCGAGGAGGAGAGCCGGCGCTTCCTCGATGCGTGCGAGCGTCTGCCGGAGCTGCGCGCGGGGGAGCTGTTCGAGCTCAGCGTCGCGATGCCGGACGGGAGCGTGCAGCAGGGCAAGCCGGGTCTGTTCTGAGGGAGGAAACGATGTCGGAGACGCTGACCGCACCGAAGGCGAAGAAGGGAGTCGCGCTCTCGGGCGTGACGGCGGGCAACACCGCGCTGTGCACCGTGGGGCATAGCGGCAACGATCTGCACTATCGCGGATACGACATCCTCGACATCGCCGAGCAATGCGAGTTCGAGGAGATCGGGTATCTGCTGGTGCACGGGGTGCTGCCGAACCGGGCGCAGCTCGCCGGCTACAAGGCGAAGCTGCGGTCGCTGCGCGGGCTGCCGCAGAATGTGCGGGCAGTGCTGGAGGCGTTGCCGGCGGCGACGCATCCGATGGACGTGATGCGCACGGGGATTTCGGCGCTGGGCTGCGCGTTGCCGGAGAAGGAGGATCATAACCCGTCGGGCGCACGCGACATCGCGGACCGGATCATGGCGTGCGGCGGGTCGATGCTGCTGTATTGGTATCACTGGTCGCACAATGGAAGGCGGATCGCAGTCGAGACCGCGGACGACAGCATCGGCGGGCATTTCCTCCACCTGCTGCACGGCGCGCCGCCTTCGGCCGAGTGGGAGCGGGCGATGCATACGAGCCTGATCCTGTATGCGGAGCACGAGCTCAACGCGAGCACGTTCGCGGCGCGCGTGGTGGCGGGCACCGGGTCGGACATGTATTCGGCGATCGTGGCCGGGGTGGGCGCGTTGCGCGGGCCGAAGCATGGCGGCGCGAACGAGGTCGCGCTGGAAATCCAGCAGCGCTATGCGAGCCCGGAGCAGGCGGAGGCGGACATCCGCCGGCGCGTGGCCGAGAAAGAGGTGATCATCGGGTTCGGGCATGCGGTGTACACCGTCGCGGACCCGAGGAACGCGGTGATCAAGCGGGTGGCCGAGCAGCTATCCGAGCAGAACGGCGACACTCTGGGCTGGCGTGTGGCGGACCGCATCGAGGCGACGATGTGGGAGCTGAAGAAGATGTTCGCGAACCTCGATTGGTTCAGCGCCGTGGCGTACAGCCAGATGCGGATTCCGACGGCGATGTTTACGCCGATCTTCGTGATTGCGCGCACCAGCGGGTGGGCGGCGCACGTGATGGAGCAGCGGGTGGACAACAAGCTGATCCGGCCGACGGCGAACTATGTCGGGCCGGAGGACCAACGCTTCGTTCCGATTGATCAAAGGTAATCTGCAATCCCTATTGCGTGATTCATTGCATGCTCTGCCGGTTTTTATTGACAGGCGGGCACAACAGGCGTGAGAGCGAGAAGAGGTGAGCACATCACCGATTCGCGCGGCATCGGGCTGCGGGTGAGGTGCCGCCGGGGGCGTAACGATGCCGGGCCACACATCTCTGTTGCTGACCTGCTCCGGCCATCTGCGGCCTCAATTGGCATGTCTGGATTTACGCAACGGAGGTTAGTCGATGGCTGAGGAAGCACCGAAGAAGAAACGCACGCAGGCGATGGCGGTGCGCGCGACCACCAAGTCGGCCAGCAACGGCGCGACGTACGCCAAGCCGGCCGCCAAGCCGGCCGCCAAGCCGGCGAAGCGCAGCGCGAAGTCGGCTTCCGCTTCGACCGAGACCGAGACGGCAAAGCCGCGCCGGACGGCGGCGAAGTCGACTGCGAGCGGCACCAAGTCGGCAGCACCCAAGACGGCGAGGAAGCCGGCAGCCGAGAAGGCGGCGGCGCCCAAGCGGACGACGACGGCGCGCAAGTCGGCGAGCACGGGCGAAAAGGCGGCGACGCCGAAAAGCGCAAAGGCGACGAGTAAGGCGGCCAGCCCGGCGGCCAAGCCGGCCGCTACGAAGCGGACGGCGAAGGCGAGCACGAGCTGAGCCGGCGAAGGCGAAGGCGACGCGGACGCCGAAAGCGGCCGTAACGGCAAAGCCGGCCTCGACCGGAAGCGGCCGCGGTCGCAAGCCGGCGTCGGCGGCGTGAGACCGGTGCGGCTGCGCGTCCAAGCAAACGGCGCGCAGCCGCACCACGTTCTCGGCTAGGCCGAGGCGCGTTCGAAGGCGGTCAGGAAGAAGTTCGGGCCGCCGAAATTGCCCGATTTGAGCGCGAGCAAGAGCGGAGGGCCGGAGCCTTCCGCGACCGTCCAGGGGACGCCGGGATCGATCTCTTCGCCAATGCGCAGCCGGGTCACGCCAAGGGCGGAGACCACCGCGCCGCTCGTCTCACCGCCGGCGACCACCAGACGGCGCGCGCCTTGCTCGACGAGGGCGCGGGCGATCGTGGCGAGGGTTTGTTCGATGAGGGCGCCGGCCTGTTCGCGGCCGAGCTTGGCCTGAAGCGCGGCGACCTGGGCTGGTGGGGCGGAGGCGGCGATGACGATTGGAGCCTCACTGAGCTTGCCCTCGCTCCAGGACAGCGCTTGCTCGACGAGCGCGTCCGCATTCGGGGTTTCGAGCGGATCGAGTTGCAGCATCGGGACGCTGCGCGCGGCGGTGGCGACTTGCAGCAGGGTGGTGCGCGAGCACGATCCGGCCAGAACGGCGGCCGGGCCAGTAACCGCCGGGAGCGACCCGGCGGCGACCGCGCCGAGCAGGCCGGCGCGCCGGAAGTTTTCCGGCAAGCCCATGGCGACGCCGGAGCCGCCGGTGACGAGCGCTTGGTTGTCGACGGCTTCGCCGATCGCGCGGAGGTGGGCGTCGGTGAGGGCGTCGACGACGGCATAGCGCCGGCCTGATTCCTTGAGAGCGGTAAGCGCGGCGCGGGTCGGCGCGGCTCCTGCATCGACGGTGGCGAAGGGGATCAGGCCGACCGTGCCTTCGGTTTGACGGCCGAGCACGCGGACGAGGTTGGCGTCGCGCATGGGTGTCAACGGGTGGTTCTGCATGCCGCTCTCGTTGAGGAGCGCGGGGCCGACGAAAAGGTGGCCCTGGTAGACGGTCCGCGCGTTGGCCGGGAAAGCAGGGCAGGCGATGGCGAAGCCGCAACCGAGTGCGGCGACAAGGGCGTCGGCCACCGGGCCGATGTTGCCCTCGTCGGTGCTGTCGAAGGTCGAGCAGTATTTAAAGAAGAACTGGCGGCAGCCGGCGCGCTGTAAATATGCGAGGGCGGCGAGGCTTTGGGAGACGGCCTCGTGAGGTGAGATCGTGCGGGACTTTAGAGCGACGACGATCGCGTCGGCGTCGGGGGGCGGGGCGGTGTCGGCGGGAGTGCCGATCAGCTGGACGGTTCGCATGCCGTTACGGACAAGCATCGAGGCCAGGTCGGTGGCGCCGGTGAAATCGTCCGCTATGCAGCCGAGCAGCGCCATGTTCATTCCTCCAGCGCAGCGATGAACTCGCGTGCGCGTTGCGTCCAGTCGGGGAGGGCCTGGCCGGCTCGCCACGCCGCCCGGGCCATGTCGGTGCGGAGTGCGCCATCGAACAGAAGGCGGCGGAGGCACTTGCCGAAGGTGGCCATGTCGTCTGCAGGGCAGACCAGGCCGGCCTCCGGCGGCACGAGGGCGCCGGCGTCGCCGCCATCGGTGACAAGCGGCGGGATCCCGCGGCGGAGCGCCTCGGCGACGGCGGTGGGATAGGCTTCCCAGCGAGTTGCGAGGGCGAAGACAGTGGCCGATCGCCAGGCCGCTTCGAGCGCGTCCGGGGCGGGGTCGGCGAGGAGAGTCGTGCGGCTGGTGAGGCCCAGTTCCTCGATCAGGGCGGCGAGCTCGCGGGGGTGGGCGGGCTCGCGGCCGGCGTCGCCGGCGATGACGAGCCGCCATGGAAGGTCGAGGAGGCGCGCGGCGGCGCGGAGCAACAAGTCGTGGCCCTTGCGCCGGGTGAGGACGCCGACCGCGAGGACGACCGGGTCGGCCGGGTTGGGCTGGGTGCGCGGGAGGTCGCGGGCGCCGGGCGGGACGATCGGCGCGGCGATGGCGAATTCCGAGAGGAGGCGGGCGGCGACTGGGGCACTCGTGGCGACGACCCGGCGCAGGCGGGGGAGCATATCGCGCTCGACCGCGAGGACGCGATCGCGGGACGACTCGTCCTGGCCTGCGGCGGCGGAGACATGGTGGACGACCGCAACGCCGCCCGCCGCCACGAACTCGTCGAGACGCGAGCGCAGCCGCGGCAGGAGCATGCCGTCGATCACGGGCAGTGCGTCGGGGGGGAAGATCGGGTCGGGGCCGTGGAGGAGATCCACCTGCTGGCCCAGATCGCGCAGGGCGGCGGTGAGGCCGTCGATGTAGTATTTGCCGCCCCCATTGCCGGTTTCGGCCGGCTCCGGGAGAGCGATGGCGAGGTGCATGGGGCCGGCCTAACATGGGCCGGCGGAGGCGTCACGCCTGGCGAATCAGCGCCAGCGCGCTGTCGGGCTGGACCGTCCGGCCGCCGGCGCCATAGCGCGACGAGGCCGGGGCGGCCTGGGCGGCGCGTGCCACCATGGCGACGATCCGCTTCTGAACGTCCATTGCTCGCTCGAGCAGACGACGGTTCTCCGCGGCCAGGGCACGCAAGCGCTCGACCGTTTCGAGCGACAAGCCTTCGGCGGAGAGGGACTGGGCTGCTTCCAGCTTCTGGTTCAGCAGCGACGTGGCTGCGATCGCGTCAAAGCGCTCGAGGGCGGCGTTCTCCTCGACGAGGATGGCTTCGAGCCGGGCGGCGGCGTCAGCGGTGCTCATGCTGTTTCTCCTGCATTTGGAGCATTTGCTGCATCACCGGGCCGGCGAGGCCGAGGCCGCCGCGGGCTTCGATCTGCTTGGCCATGGCGGTGATGAGCATGGGACGCCACGCGGACTCGGCTTCGCCGCCGCCAAACGGACCCTTTGACTGGTCGATGGTGGCGAACATGGGGGCGAGCATCTGGTCGACGGCCATCGCCTCGAAGTCCTGCGCGGCCTTCCAGATCTTCTGCTGCTGCGCCGGCGAGATGGAGGGGGCGGGGGCAGGCTGGATCATCGGAGCTGGAGGTCCGCTTGGAGGGCTCCGGCGGCCTTGATCGATTGCAGGATGCTGATCATGTCGCGCGGGCCGACGCCGAGGGCGTTGAGGCTGCCGACGAGGTCGCGCAGGGTGACCCCGCCCTGGAGGATGCCGAGGCGGCGATCCGATTGGGTGTCGACCTGGATGTTGGTCTTCGGAGTGACGACGGTGCGGCCGTTGGACAGGGCCTGGGGCTGGCTGACCTGCGGATCCTCGGTGACGCGGACGGTGAGGTTGCCCTGGGCGATGGCGACGGTGCTGATGCGGACGTTGTCGCCCATGACGACGGTGCCGCTGGCTTCGTCGATGACGACGATTGCCGGGTTGTCGGGCTCGATGCGGAGGTCTTCGATCCGGGCGAGGGCGTCGACCGGGTCGCGCCCAGCGAGGGCAATGGCGACGGTGCGGGGGTCGGTGGCGCGGGCGCCGCCGCCGAGGGCGCGGTTGATGACATCGGCCATGCGGCGGGCGGTGGTGAGGTCCGGGTTGCGTAGGCCGAGACGCAGGCTGGTGCGGGAGCCGAGCTGGAACGGAACCTCGCGCTCGACGGTGGCGCCGTTCGAGATGCGGGCGGCGGTGGGGACGCCGCGGGTTACGGAGGCGCCCTGGCCCTTGGCGGCGATGGCTGAGGTGGCGAGTGCGCCCTGGGCCACGCTGTAGACCTCGCCGTCGGCTCCGAGGAGCGGGGTGACCAGGAGGGTTCCGCCGCTCAGGTCCTTCGCATCGCCGAGGGCGGAGACGGCGACGTCGATCCGGCTGCCGCTGCGGGCGAAGGCGGGCAGGTTCGCGGTGACCATGACGGCGGCGACGTTCTTGGTCTGCAGCTTGGATTCTTGGTCGCGCGTGTTGACGCCGAGTCGCTCGAGCATCCCGATCAGCGATTGGCGGGTGAACACGGCGTTGTCGAGCCGGTCGCCCGTGCCGTTGAGGCCGACGACAAGGCCGTAGCCGACCAGCTGGTTGTCGCGAACGCCCTCGACGTCGGCGATGTCCTTGATGCGGACGTCGGCCGCGGCGGGCTGGGCGAGGGGGATCAGCGCCGCGAGGAGGAAGGGGCGCCAAATCTTTGCGAATCGTAAAGCAATTGCGGTCATGGTTGGGGCAAGGCAAGCGGCGTGCCAAGCGATCGTGCCTCGGTTCTTGCGGTTGGAGTGGCGGTCGGGTCGGCAGGAAGTGCCGAGGGCGGGCAGGAGGAGGGCAAGAATGGTCGTAGGCGGGGTATCCCGGGCTGGACCCGGTGCGACATCGGTGCGTCGCAGCGCCGGGTCTCGTCCGTTCCGTGCGGAGCCGGAGAAGGCTGGGAAATCGGATGCGGCGGTTGGAACGCATGCGGTGGCGATGACGTCCTTGCTGGCGCTTCAGGAAGCCGAGTCGGGCTCGCAGCGGGACCGCGAGGCGCAGCGGCACGGGGAGGCGATGCTCGACGAGCTTGGCGGGCTGCAGCGTGCTTTGCTGGGAGATGGCGAGGCCGGCACGAAAGAGCTGGCGCGCTTGGCCGGGCAGACGTTGACCGCGGCCGATCCCGGACTTGCGGGCGTGGTTCGGGCGATCCAGTTGCGCGCCGGAATTGAGCTCGCCCGACGCGGGGGTTCGGTCGGGCCGTGACGGCGATCCGTGAAAGAAGGCTTACACGGCGAAATGTGCGCTTGGCGTAGCACGGACCCGTGAGTATAAGCCCGTCCAACGCCGTGAAGGTGACGGAGTAAGGGATCGGAACATGATGCTTACATTGCCTCCGGACTACCGGCCGTCGGAAGACGAGGAGTTCATGAACCCGATTCAGACCGAGTATTTCCGCCAAAAGCTTTTGCGCTGGCGTGCAGAGCTGCTCCGTGAGGCGGATGGAACGCTGGCGAGCTTGTCTTCCCAGGGCGGCATTCATGAAGCCGACATCACCGACCGAGCCAGCGTCGAGACCGATCGGGCGCTGGAATTGCGGACGCGGGACCGGGCGCGCAAGCTGATTGCCAAGATCGACCAGGCGCTCGCTCGGATCGACAAGGGCACGTATGGATTTTGTGAGGAAACGGCCGAGCCGATCGGGCTGAAGCGGCTGGAGGCGCGGCCGATTGCGACCATGTCGATCGAGGCGCAGGAACGGCACGAGCGGATGGAGCGCGTCCACCGGGACGATTGAAGGGCGGTTTCGTTCTGCTTAGTGTCTCCCTGACGGGTCCGCAGAGGCCCCGGGGAGGAACCGATGATAAGCCGCCGTACTCTTTTGGCCGCTTCGGCCGGGGCAATTTGCGCCCCCGCGATCGTTGAGCGCGCGAACGCGCAGAGCTCATTTGACTGGAAGCAGGCGAAGGGGACCAAGATCGAGGTCAACCTTGCCAAGTCGCCGCGGGGCGACGTGCTCGCAGAATCACCAGCGCGAGTTCGAGGAGCTGACCGGGATCCAGGTCGGCGCCGAGCAGATCCCGGAGCAGCAGCAGCGGCCGAAAGTGGCGATGGAGATGAGCTCGGGCCATCCGAGCTTTGACGTGGTCAACGTCGCCATGCATGTGCAGAAGCGCCTGATCGAGAAGGGGCGCTGGATGGAGGATCTGCGGCCATTGATCGCGGATAAGGGGCTGACGAACCCCGATCTCGACATGGACGATTTCAGCGCGGCGACGATCCGCGCGGCGACCGGTCCGGACGGCAAGATCAACGTGCTGCCGATGAATCAGGACCTTTTCATCCTGTTCTACAACAAGGATCTGCTTGGGCAGGCGGGGTTCGAACTCGCCGCCGAAGACCTTCTCCGAGATGATGGCGGTGGCACACAAGCTCACCGACAAGTCAAAGGGCGTTTACGGGTTCACTGGGCGCGGGCTGAAGAACGCCAATGTCGTGCTCTACGACAACATTCTCCTGGGGTGGGATCAGGAGACGATCTCGGCGGACGGCAAGACGTTGCTGACCGACACGCCTACGGCGATCGAGGCGGCGAAGTGGTATCAGGCGATCATGCGCGAGTGCGCGCCGCCGGGTTCCGTGGGATTCAACTGGAACGAGTGCCAGACGACGTTCAGCCAGGGACGGGCGGCGATGTGGTGGGACGGGATCGGCTTCTCGGCACCGCTGCTCGATCCGGCCAAGAGCCGAATCGTCGACAAAGTCGGGTTCGCGCCGGTGCCGGCCGGGCCGAAAGCGCACAACTCGGCGACGTTCATCGATGGAATGGGCATCCCGGTGGGCGCGCGGAACAAGACGGGCGCTTGGCTCTACCTGCAATGGGCGAACGGCAAGCTGATGTTCCTGAACTGGCTACGAGAGGGGGCGGGGACGCCGCCGCGGGCCAGTGCCTACAAGAATGAGGAGGTGATCCGGACCAGCAAGTTCCCGCGCGACTGGTTCGACACGACGCTGACGAGCTTGGCAATCGCGCGAAGCGGGCTGCCGGAGATCGTGCCGGTAACGGAGTTCCGGGACACGATCGGGGTGGCGCTGACCAACATCGTCGGCGGGGCGGACCCGGCGAGCGAGCTGAAGCGGGCAACGGACGCGTTTCGGCCGGTTTTGGCCAAGTCGAACGAGACGTGATCAGAACGGTAGCAGGATGTCGAGGAGCTGCTGTCCGTAGCGGGGGGTCTGGACGTCGGTGAGCTGGCCGCGGCCGCCGTAGCTGATACGGGCTTCGGCCAGGCGATCGTGCTGCACGGTATTGTCGCTGCCGATGTCCTGCGGGCGGATCACGCCGCTGACCTGAAGCTCGCGCAGCTCCGAATTGACGCGAACCTCCTGCCGCGCGGCGATGGCGAGGTTCCCGTTCGGGAGGACCTGGGTGACTACGCCGGCGAGGCGGAGCGTGATGGTTTCGAGGCGCTTGATGACACCGGTTCCCGTGTTATTGCCGGTGCTGCTAGTGTTCACCAGTGAGGCAGCATTGGTATTTTTGCCGAGGAGCTTGGGGACTCGGTTCTCAAGCCCGAGCAGGTTCGGCAGGCCGATGGTTTCGGTGCCGTTGCGGGTGGCGGTGGACTGGTTCTCCACGTCGGCAGTGTCGGTGATGTTGACCAGGACGGTGACGATGTCGCCGACATTGGCCGCGCGCTGGTCCTTGAAGAAGGCACGGCTGCCTTGGCGCCAGAGGCTGTTGGCCTCGGCCGGCTGGCTTTGCGGGCGCGGCATGGGCAGCGAGATCGGACGGTAGGCCGGATCGGCGGTCGGGTCGCTGCTCGGGGTCATTGCGGGCGGACGGCCGACCTCCGACAGGCGCTGAAGGCTGCCGCAGCCCGAGAGCAGCAGGGTGAGGGCAATTGCGAGGCGCGGGTTCATCGGGCGTAGGCCAGGTTGGTGGCGGGACGAGTGGTGCCAGGGATGACCCGGCCGCGTCCGGGGCCGGTGATCTCGGCTTCGAGGGTGACGCGGGAGAAGGCGTTCAGGACACGGATGTGCTCGCCCAGGCCGCCGGGCACCGTGGCGACGGCCTGGGCGGTCAGGGACAGGCCGGGGCCTTCTAGGGTGAGGACCATGTCGTCGCCTTTGTGAACGATGGTGGGGCGGCCGAGGTCTGCGAGCGCGATGGGCTCGTTGGGGCTGATCGCGCGCTTGAGGGCCAGGCCGACCGCCTCGGCGGGGAGATGGACCAATTCGCCGCGAACAAGCCCACTGTGGAAGTGGCCCCAATCGAGATCGGCGGCGCTGAGGACGTCACCGGGCAGCATGTGCCGGCGGGCGACCGGGAGGTCGATCATCTCTTGCACGCGGCCGGTGATGCGGAGCTCGACCGGCGAGGCGCCGTCGGCGGTGACGTCCAGCATCGCGGAGAAGCGCCCGCTGAGCTTGTCGAGTTCCAGGTTCTGGACCGAGATCTGGAGCTTTGCTTCGGCCGGTAATGCCGGGGCGGTGAAGGCCCCGAGTTCCAGCTCGGCGTCGGACGAGGTGCCGGCGCCGATCAAGGCTTCCCAGATGGGCGGCTTGATGTCGTCGCGGGTGAGCATGCGGCCGGGCCGTTCGAGGATGGCGCGGTCGCCACTGGAGGCGGGACGCCAGTTGACGCCGAAGTCGCGGGCGATGGCCGCGAGCTGGGCGGCGGGCACGGTGATGCGCCCACCGGGCGCCGGAGCCGGGCCGAGCGGTTTGTCGACGGCGACGCCGTCCCAAATGTCGGACAGCCGCACGACCGGACCGGGGAGGGTGGAGAACGGCTTCAAGGTGGCGGCGCCGGCGGCGAGCGGGGCGACGGCGCAGGTGGCGAGGAGGAAGGCAGCGAGCCGCATGGGTTATCTCAGGTTGGTCAAGGTTGACTGCATCTGGTCGCCCGTCGTGATGACCTTGCTGTTCATCTCGTAGGCGCGCTGGGCAGTGATCAGGTTGGTGATCTCGGTGACCACGTTGACGTTGCTGGTCTCGACGAAGCCCTGCATGACGCTGCCGAAGCCGGTGGTTGCCGGTGTGCCGGTGACCGGGTTGCCGGAGGCTGCACTGGCGAGCAGGAGGTTGCCGCCGTTCGACTCGAGACCGGCCTCGTTGGCGAAGGTCGCGAGCTGGAAGGTGCCGACGGTTTGCGGGGTGGGGTTGCCGGCGAGGGTGACTTGGACCTCGCCGCCAGCGTTGATCGACACGTCCTGCGCGTTGGGCGGGACGGTGATGCCGGGGACGATCGGATAGCCGTCGGCGGTGACGATCTGGCCGTCGGGCGAGAGGCCGAAGGTCCCGTCGCGGGTGTAGGCGGTGTCTCCGGTGGGCAGGGTGACCTGGAAAAAGCCTTTGCCCTTGATGGCGACGTCGAGGCTATTGCTGGTCTGCTGCAGGTTGCCCTGCTCGTTGATGCTATAGATCGCGGCGGTCTTGACGCCGAGACCGACCTGGGCGCCGGAGGGGACGACGGTGCCGTTGTCGGAGCTGTTGGAGCCGACCCGGCGAAGGTTCTGGTAGAGCAGATCCTGGAACTCGGCGCGGCGGCGCTTGAAACCGGTCGTGGTCATATTGGCAATGTTGTTGGAGATGACCTCGACATTGGTCTGCTGCGCCTGCATTCCTGTGCCGGCGATATCGAGCGCGCGCATTTAGGCCTTCCCTCCGGTGAGCTTGTCGATGGCGGATTGCATCCGGTCGTTCTCGGACTGGATAAACTCGGACGTAAACTGGAACGATCGGAGGTCGTTCATCATGCGGTTGGTCTCGCCGATCGGGTCGACGTTGCTGTCCTCGACGGCGCCCTGAAGAAGCTTCGGCGCGGCGACGGGGGCAGTGTTGGTGTCGGCGCGGAGGGTGCGGGCGCCTTCGGCGGTCATCCGGTTGGGGTCGCTCGGCGCGACGATGCCGATCCGGCCGATCTGGCCGGACTCGCTGCTCACGGTGCCGTCGGCGGTGACGGTGATGTTGGTGTCGGTCGGTGCAAGTTGGATCGGCTGGCCGGCGGCATCGAGCAGGGCGTCGCCTTCGAAATCCGCCACGGTCCCGTCGGCCTGAGGGGAGAAACGGCCGGCGCGGGTCAGGCGGGGACCGCGGGGCGTGTTGACGGTGAAGAAGCCGTCGCCGGAAATGGCGAGGTCGAGCGGATTGCCGGTGTGGGTGATCGGGCCTGCGGCGCGGTCATGGTAAGTGGCGCGATCCTGGGTGAAGGCGACGTTGCGCTCGGTATGAGAGGAGTCGGTGCCGTTCTGGTTGGAGAGCCAATCGGAGAATAGGATGCGGCTCGCCTTGAAGCCGGGCGTGTTCATGTTCGCGAGGTTGGAGGCGGTCACGTCAAGCGCGCGCTGCTGCGCGGCGAGGCGGGAGAGGGCGATGTAGGTCGGCAGTTCCATGGTGGCGATCCGAGCGATGTCGGGATGGCTAGGGCAAACGGCGTGCCAGGTGTTTGAGGCCTAAAAAGCTGGGCGCGAGAGGGGACGCGGTCGGCAGAAAGTGCCGTGCGGTAGGAAACGGCGGTCGTGTTGCTCGTCGTGGTAGGGTGCGCGATGCGTTGCAGCGTCGCCGTGCTGATCGGGTTGATCGCGGCCTGGGCTCAGTCGGGGCGGGCAGCCGAGGCGGGCCTGTTTTCTTGCCGGATCATCGTGACCGGCACGGATGGGCGTTCGCGGCCGGAGGGGCTGGCGCGCTGCCTAAGTCAGGTTGTGGTGAAGGTGACGGGTGACCCGGCGGTGGCGGGGGATCCGCGGGCGGAGGCGATCGTGCGCCGGGCGCCGGAGCTCGTCGAGGACATCGCGTATGTGGATCGGATGTCGGACCTTCCGCATCACGATGAGCAGGGTACGCGGGATCGACCCTACGACCTGATCGCGCACTTCGATCCGGAGCGCCTGACGGCGGCGCTGCGCACGGCCGGGTTGCGAGTGTGGCTCGCGCGGCCAGCGCTTATGGTAAGGGCGACGGTGGAGAGGGGCGGGACGTTCACGCTGTCGGCGGACGGAGATGCGGGCGAGCGGCAGCGCGAGGCGCTGCTGGCTGCGGGAGATCGGTTCGGATTGCGGATCGTGCTGCCGACGGAGGCGCAGATCGCCAGCGGGACGTCTCCGGAGGTGCGGGGCGGGGCGCTCGTGCTGGAGGGTCAGCTCCGCTGGAGCGAGGCGGATTTCGGGTGGAACGCGCGGTGGAGACTGCCGTCCAGCGACGCTTGGGAGGTCAGGGGCGTGTCGTTCGACGAGGCGTTCCGGGCGGGGGTGGGCGGCGCCGCCGAGCGTCTCTCGAGTCAGGCGTCGCGGTAGCTACACGGGCAGGCGGAGCCGGGCGCGCAGGCCGCCGAGCGGGCTCTCCTCAAGATGGATCTCGCCGCCATGGGCTCGAGCGATGTCGCGGGCGATGGTCAGGCCGAGGCCAGTGCCATGGCCTGCGCCGCTTTCGAACGGCTTGAAGACGCTCTCGCGGCGGTCGGGGGCGATGCCAGGGCCGTCGTCATCGACCAGGACGGAGACGCTGCGGCCTTGCGGTTGGACGGTGACGCGGACGCGGCTGGCGTGGCGGCGGGCGTTCTCCACGAGGTTGGTGACGGCGCGGCGGGCGGCGTCGGGCCGGAGGTGTACCGTGAGGGTGGCCGGGCTATCGAGCTCGACGGCGGCGCCGGCGCGACGGGCGGCGCTGGCGACCTCCTCCAGCATGGCGCCGAGGTCGACCGGCTGGGCCTGCTCGGTGCCCTCACCGCGCGCGAAGGCGAGATAGCCGGCGATCATGCGCTCCATTTCGGAGACGTCCGCGGTCATGTCGGCGATGTCGGGTTCAAGGTCGGGGGTGCGGGGGAGCATGGCAAGCGCGAGGCGCAGCCGGGTCAGGGGTGTGCGGAGGTCGTGGGAAACGCCAGCGAGCATCTCGGTTCTCTGTGAGAGGAAGCGCTGAATGCGGGCCTGCATGCGGTTGAACGCGACGGCCGCTTGACGGACCTCGGTGGCGCCCTCGGGCCGGATCGGCCCTCGATCGCGGCCCATTCCGAAATCCTCTGCGGCCCGAGCGAGGCGGCGTATGGCGCGAACCTGGTTGCGGAGGAACAGGGCGGCGATGCCGAACAGCAAGAGGGCGGTGCCGACAACCCAGAGCACGAAGAGGTAGATCGTGCTTGGGTAGAGCCGCTTGCGGGGTGCCTCGACTTCGAGGACGCCGTCGGGGAGCTGAACACGGATCAGGACCGCCCTGGAGTCGCTCGTCCAATCCATGGTGAAGGGCCGGTCGACTTTGGCCTGCAGGGCGGCGGCCAGGTCGTCGTCCATTGGGCCGGGAATGTTTACGCGGGGGCCGGGCTGGATGGTGGCGTTGGGAATGAGACGCATCGGGACTTCAAAGTCGTTCAGCGCGGTGCTTAGGGTGAGCGCGCGCTCGTCCGGGTAGCGGTCCAGCAGCTGGATGGTTTGCGCGATCTCGCCGGCGATGGCCGAGGAGAGGCGGCGCGAGATGAAGTCGAGGTGGCCGCCATAGAAGATGGTGAAGGTCACGGCCTGGAGGAGGACGAGCGGCACGAGGACGATGAGGAGCGAACGGCCGAGGAGGCCCCGGGGCAGGAAGCGCTTGATCATGTGCCGGGCTTCAGCACGTAGCCGCGGCCGCGGACGGTGTGGAGGAAGCGGGGCTCACGCGGGTCGGCTTCGATCTTGCGGCGGAGGCGGGTGACCTGCACGTCGATGGCGCGCTCGCCGGCCTCGTCCATGTGCAGGGTTTCGACGATCTCCTCACGGGAGAGGACGTCGTTCGGGCGGCGGGCGAGCACTTGCAAGAGGGCGGCTTCGCCGCCGGTCAGATGGACGATTCCGTCGGGGCCGGCGAGTTCGGCGCGGGTCACGTCGAACTCTAGCGGGCCGAGACGGATGGTGGCCTGGGTCTCGGCCGGCGCGGCCTGGGCGCGGCGGCGGAGCATGGCGCGCAGGCGAAGCACGAGTTCGTAAGGCTCGAAGGGTTTGGCCAGGTAGTCGTCCGCGCCGGCCTCGAAACCGGCGATCCGGTCTTCCGGGGCGCCGCGGGCGGTCAGCAGCAGGATCGGGACGTCGGCGCGCTCGGCGCGGAGGGCGCCGGTGAGCGAGAGGCCGGTTTCGCCGGGCATCATGACGTCGAGCACGAGGAGGTCGGGCTGGACGAAGCGGAGCTTGTCGCGGGCGTCGGCGGCGTGGCTCGCGGCGGTGACACGGAAGCCTTGCTCGGCGAGGTAGCGCGAGAGCAAGGCGCGCAGGCGGACGTCATCATCCACCACGAGAACGTGCGCTTCCTCCGTCATGGTCTGCGCCCGACGGGTCGGTCGAGGAGGGTGCGGGTTTCCTCGTCCATAATGCCGCGCATGACGCGGCGGAAACCGTCGACGGCGGGGGCGCCGGCCTCGCGATAGGCGGAGGCGAGGCGTTCGCGCTGACGTTCGAAGAGCTGGCGCTCCAGCGCCTGGCCGGACTCGGTGAGGGTCAGCAAGCGCTGGCGGCCGTCGACCCGGCCGCGGGACTGCGAGACGAATCCCTTGTCGACAAGCGCGTTCAGGACGCGGGCGAGGCTTTGCTTGGTGATCCGTAGGATGGTCAGCAGTTCGCCGACGGTAATTCCGGGCGAGCGGCCGATGAAGTGCAGCGCGCGGTGATGGGCGCGGCCGAGACCGAGATCGTCGAGCAAGCGATCGGCTGCGCCGGTGAAGTCGCGGTAGGCGAAGAAGAGGAGATCCTGGGCCTGGCGCATCTGCTCCTCGCGGAGGAACAGGTGGCTGGCTCCGGCCGGGAGCTTGGTGTCGAGCGGCATTAGGCGTTGCCCTCCGCGACGAGACGGCATGGCTCCCATCCCGACGTATTAGGACAGCAGTGTTGACGTAAAAGACGCTTCATTCTACCGCTACGGCTAGCTGAGCAATAGAATTACGTGGGAGGACACGATGGCACTCGTTCCATTCGATGATCGCGATGGGGTTATCTGGGTGGACGGCGTCATGGTGCCTTGGCGCGAAGCAAAGCTGCATGTTCTATCGCATGGGCTGCACTATGCCAGCGGGGTGTTCGAGGGTGAGCGGGCGTATAACGGCACCATCTTCAAGCTGAGCGAGCACACGGCGCGGCTGATCACGTCGGGGAAGCTGCTGGGATTCGAGATTCCGTATTCGGCGGAGGAGATCGACGCGGCTTGCCAGCAGGTCGTGGCGGCGAACGGGTTGAGCGATGCCTATGTGCGGCCGATCGCGTGGCGCGGCTCGGAGCAGCTGTCGGTGTCGGCGCAGCAGAGCAGGATCCACTTGGCGATCGCTTCCTGGGCGTGGGCGAACCTGTTCGGGGCGGATCGGATGAAGGGCGTGCGGCTCGGGATGGCGCAGTGGCGGCGGCCGCATCCGCAGACGGCGCCGACGGCGAGCAAGGCGGCCGGACTCTATATGATCGGGACGCTGTCCAAGCACGCGGCGGAAGCCGAGGGCTGGGACGACGCGCTGATGCTGGACTGGCGCGGGCAGGTGTCGGAGGCGACGGGTGCGAACGTGTTCCTGGTGCTGGACGGGGAGGTGCACACGCCGACGCCGGACTGTTTCCTGGATGGGGTCACGCGGCGGACTGTGATGGAGATCGCGCGGCGCCGGCAGATCAAGGTGGTGGAGCGGGCGATTGAGGTGGCGGAGCTTTCGCGAGCGACGGAGGTGTTCCTGACCGGGACGGCGGCGGAGGTGACGCCGGTGCGGCAGATCGGTGAGCATCACTACACGCCGGGGAGGATCACGGAGACGCTGGTTCGCGAGTACGAGACGCTGGTGCGGCTGGCGCCGGCCGAGTTGGCTCGGCAGTCGGCCTAAGAGGCGCGGCGAAGCGGAAGAGGATCGGGAGCAGGACGATCCAGGCGATGCGGGCCTCGTAGCGGTCGTGGACCGTGGAGAGTGCGCCGGTGGCGAGGGCGTTGGCGGCCAGAGCGATGAGCAGCAGGGCGGTGAGATCCGCGCGGGGCGAGGGCGCTCGCAGGCCTTGGAGAAGGATGGCGGTGGAGGCGAAAAGGCCGAGGGCGAGCAGGGTGCGCTGTAGCGGGATGAGCTGGTCGGCCCAGGGCCTGAGCGTGCCGGCCCGCTGAGCGCTTCCCTCATAGCGGCGAAGCTCTGCGGGGGGGAACCAGCGCTCGATGCGTGGGCGGACTGAGCCGTCAAGATAGTCGGGGCTGAGCGTGTCGCCGATGTCGACGCGGACGAGTTCCGTGGCGCCGTTGCGGACGGCGTCGCGGAGGACACGGAGCGGGTCAGTGCGGACGGTGGCGGCGACGATCTGGCTTGCCTCGGCGGCGAATTGCGGAGAGCGGCGCCGGGTCGGCCCAGAAGGGACCGTTGGGGTCCCAGAGGAACTGGTCGCTGTCTTCCGTGAGCTTGTCACGCCAGGCGCACAGGCGGAAGCCGGCCTGCGGGCAGACGCGGTCGAGGTAGTCGCGGGCCGGGCCGTCGGCGATCAGCCGGGCGAGGGCGAACACGGAGCCGTAGGGGGAGACGGCGAGGCGGCCGTGGCCGATCCAGTTGGTCCCGAGAAGGAATAGCAGCACGGCGGCAAGGCTGCCGAGCGCCCGGATTGGGACGGATCGGCGCAGGATGGCGAGCGCTGCGATGACGGCAGCGGCGAGGATCAAGTGCGACAGGTGGGCCGTAATCGCCACCGCGGCGATGACGGGCAAGGCGAGCCGATGACCCGGCGGAGGCTGGCCGAGGCTCGCGGCGAGCGCTAAGGCGGCGACCGCGGTGAGCGCATCCGGCATGAGAGTGGAGGTGAACCAGGGCGCGGCGGTGCCGAGGGCCAGGGCGAGGCAGAGGGCGAGGTGTCGTGCGGGGCGGATTTCGGCGAAGGCCTGCTGCGCCGCCCAGAGCGTATATGAAACGAGGATGGACTGCGCGGCGAGCGGTAGCCAGAGCGTCTGGCGAAGGCTCAGGACGGCGATGATTGGGCCGTACACGAAGGGCTTGTCCCAGCCGATGCTGGGCAGGAGGCCCATCTCGAGGAGGCCGCCGGTGTCGCTGAATAGGATGGGGTAGCGGTTCAGAAGCGCCGGCCAGGCGAGCAGGACGGCGCCGGCGAGGACGGCCGGGACGGCGCTTAGCCGGGTCAAGCGTGGGTGATAGGGGCGGGGTCCCAGCGCGCGGCGGCCTCGTCGTCCTCCGGCGCGCGCGTCCACCCAAGCCACGGCGCCGTCCTGGCCCTCTTCCTGTTTCCAGAAGGGAGCTCGGGTCTTTAGCCAGTCGATCAGGAAAGCGGTGGCGTCGAGTGCGGGCTGGCGGTGGGCGCTGGCGGCGAGGACGAGGACGATCGGTTCGCCGGGCGTCAAGCGACCGACACGATGAATGACGGTGCAGCCCAGAAGCGCCCAGCGGGCCTCCGCCTGCTCCGCGATACGACGGACGGCGGCCTACGGTCATGGCCGGATAGTGTTCGAGGGTCATCGCGGCGAGGGCGTCCGGGCCGGATCCGCCGCGCACAACGCCGATGAAGGAGCCGATGCCGCCGATGTCGGTGCGCCCGGCGAGGAGGTGCGCGATCTCCTCGCCGACATCGAACGGTTCGGGGCCAATGCGGACGCTGGGCATCAGCCGCCGGTGACGG
Organism: uncultured Alphaproteobacteria bacterium; assembly: GCA_963708585.1. Taxonomy (GTDB): domain Bacteria; phylum Pseudomonadota; class Alphaproteobacteria; order Acetobacterales; family Acetobacteraceae; genus JAVVHH01. The sequence goes on from CAVPSW010000006.1 coordinate 648,354, forward strand.
GCGGGAAGAACGCGACTTCGTCGCCGTCCTGCAGCGCGGCCGCGGCGCCGGCGAACTCCTGGTTGACGGCGGCGCGGACGAGGGAGGGTTGGGCGAAGGCGGCGGCGCCGGCCGGGTCGCGCCCTTTCAGGTGGGCCAGGAGGTCGCCGACCGTGGCGACGCCGGGCGGGAGCGGCAAGTCCTCCTCAGCGCGGCCCATGCGCTCGCGAAGGGAGGCGAAGTAGAGGACTTTCAGCATGTCAGCGCGGGGTCGGGATGGTTTGGACCGTTCCATCGGGGTTGATGACGGTGCTGGTGCCGTTGCCGTTGGGAACAACGATGGCGCCCGGGCCGCGCGGCGTGGTGAGCTCGCGGTAGCTGCCCGTGCCGCCGGAGTCGATCGCGGGGCCTTGCGGCGTTGGGAGGACGACGGGCGGCGTGCGTGGCGCGGCAGACGGCGGCGGTGGCGGGAACACGCGCCCGGGCGGGAGCGGCGGGCAGAGGGGGCTGGTTGCTGCCCGGCGGGGTGGAACTGCCGCGAGTCGTCGGATGGGGTTCGCGTCCGGCGGGCAGGCCAGGGCGTTCGCCGGGCACGGCGGTCGGCGGGAAGCCGCGCTGATCTTCGCGGCCCGGATTGTTCTGGATGTCTTCGAGGGTCGGCTCTGGCGGGGGCGGGCCGGGCCAGATATTGCCAGGTTCGACCTCAAGCGGACGAATCTCGGATTCCATGCCGAGGACCCGGCGGACGTTTTCGCTGTCGGCCATCGGAATATTGGGGTTGGTGCCTGGGGGGCTGAACGCGTGGTCCAGGAATTCGCCGAAGCCGGTGCAGCCGGACAGGCCGAGCAGCAACAGAAGCGGTGTCAGACGCCGCATGGTTCGAAGAGCTCCTGGGTCGGCCTTGATTGCGGGCGGGAACTGTGCACGTGGCGCGGACATTGCTCAAGCGAGCCGGGCCGATCAGCCGCGCGGGAGGGCGCCGCTCGGGGCGACGGCGTGGCGTAGACCGGCTTTCAAGTAGTCCCAGCCGGTGAGCAGGGTGAGGACGGCCGCGATCCAGAGCATCGCTTCGCCGATCGTCGCTGCCGGCACGAACTGGAGATGGAGCAGCGCGGCGGAGTCGTTGCCCGCGAGTAGGGTGCCGAGTGCGCCCATCTGAAAGCCGGTCTTCCACTTGGCCAAAGTCGTGACCGGCAGGCCGACACGTAGGCCGGCGAGATACTCGCGAAGGCCGCTGACGAGGATCTCGCGAAGCAGGATCACGATGGCGGGATACAGGCCCCAAGTGGAGAGCCGGCCTTGCCCTGCGAGCAACATCAGGGCGGCACCGACGAGAAGCTTGTCGGCAATCGGATCGAGCATGCGGCCAATGTTGCTGGTCTGGCGGCGATCGCGGGCGATCCGGCCGTCGAAATAGTCGGTCACGGCCGCGGCGCTGAAGACGACGCAGGCGGCAAAATCGGTTGACGGAGCATGGAGGGCGACGAGGAGGATGAGGACGCGGGATCGCCGCGATCCGGGACAGAGTCAGCAGGTTTGGCAGGTCGGTCAGCACGGTTGTCGATTTCCGGCTCGGGCGCTGAGACCAGCGGGGCTGCTGGCGGTTAGCGGAACAGCCAAGTGCAGCCGGCGCCGAGGAAGGCGAAGGCGGCGAGGATCAGGACTGCTCGCAGCGCGGCTGTCTGCAAGGTGGGGCCGAGGACGGCACGCAGAAGGGTGTCGCTCGAGTTTGCCATCGCGATCTCCTGGACGGAGATGCATTAGCCGAGTTGCGCCGACGCGCGAAGCCCGGCCGCTTGCGTGGCGATTAGACGGGGTGGAATTAGGGCGGATGCGAGTTGCGGCGTTGACCATGGCCTACAATGAACCCGTGTGGGCAAGAGTCTGGGCTCGGTTCTACGCGCGCGAAGTCGGTGCTGAGAACTGCTTTCTGCTCGACCATGGGTCCGACGACGGGAGCACCGGCGGCTTACCGGTCCGGGTGGAGCGGCTGAAGCGGTCGGCGTTGGACGAACATGCGCGGGCAGTGCTGGTCGCGCAGCGGGCGGCGGAGCTGCTCGAGCGGTATGACGCGGTGATTCATTCGGACGCGGACGAGCTTGTGCTTGCTGATCCTTTGAAATTCAAATCACTGCAAGAGTTTGCTGACGAGAACTCCGAGGATGTGGTGACTGCGGCCGGGCTCGACGTGCAGCATCTTCCAGGAGAGGAGGCAGCGCTGGACCCGGCGCTGGGGATCGGAGGGCAGCGGAGTTGGTTGCGGTTCAGCGCCGCAATGTGCAAACCGGCGTTCGTGCGTCGGCGGGTGCAATGGGCGCCGGGCTTTCACTCCTGTGAGGCGCCGATGCAGGTTGGGCCGCTCTTCCTGCTGCACCTGCGGTTCGCGGATCTCGGGTTGGGGCTGCGTCGGTTGTCGCGCACACGAGAGCAGTCGTTTGCGGACGCGGAGACGAACCTGCATCAACGGGTTTCGGATGAGGAGTTCGCGGGCATGATGCGCTCAATCGCGATGTTACCGCGTGAGACGGTGGCGCTTGGGGTCCACGAGGACCCGCTAGGAGGCTGGCTCCGGCGCGTGCGGGACGCCCAGGAGGGCGGAGCGGCGTGGCTGCACCTGGCGGGAGACCGGCTGTGGCGTCTCCCGGAGGCCTGGCGGGACCGGTTCTGATCCCGGGTTAGAAGCTCGAGAGCTCGACGTGAAAGGTGCAGCGCGGGGTGGTGTAGGTGCCAGCCACGTTCGTGGGCGTCCAGTGCGCTTCGAGCTTTGTCTCGTAAAGCTTCTTGTCGGACGTGTTGCGGCTCTTGCTGGCCTCGAGCGTGGACGGGCCAGCTTTGCCAGTGAGAACCCAGGTGCCTTCATCTGGAGCGAAGGTCACGTTGCCGTCACGGACGGTTAGAACACCGCGGCTGGCCGTGCATTGAGGCTCACCGCTGGTCGGAGTCACCGGCCCGATCCAACGCTGGGTGGGGCGGTTATGGACGCCGATGTCACAAGCGGACGAAGCAAGGGAGAGAAGGAGGGCGGCGACGGGCTTAGAATAAGGACCTGCGTGACGCACTGAATTGGCTCCGTTGAGATGGCCGGCTTCTGCTTGGCACAGCCCATCGCTGCAAGGGCGACCTACTTGCCGGCGTTTGCTGCCCAGCTAGGGTGCTGGGATCGATGGGGAGAGCTATGATGAGCGGACATGTGATCGCGGCGCCGCCGCAGGCTGTGGTGCCTGTCGTTGGCGGGGGAGCTTTCCCGGTTCGGCGGATCTATTGCGTTGGGCGGAACTATGCCGAGCATGCGCGCGAGATGGGGCATGATCCGGATCGGGAGCCGCCGTTCTTCTTCATGAAGCCGGCCGATAGCCTGGTCACGGGGGGCGCCGACATGCCGTATCCGACTGCGACGCGCGACCTGCACCATGAGCTCGAAATGGTGGTCGCGTTGGCGTCTGGAGGTTCAGACATCGCGGAAGCGGATGCGCTGACGCACGTTTGGGGCTATGCGGTGGGGCTCGACATGACCCGGCGCGATCTGCAGGGCGAGGCGAAGAAGCTGGGGCGGCCGTGGGATATGGGGAAGGGGTTCGACCACTCGGCGCCGATCGGAGAGATGGTGCCGGCGGACGGGTTTGACCCGCAGCAAGGGCGGATCGAGCTGAGGGTGAACGGGGCGGTGCGGCAGAGCAGCGATCTTGTCGCAAGATGATCTGGAGCGTCGCGGAGACGATCGCGTACCTGTCGCGGCTGGTCCGGCTCGAGGCGGGCGACCTGATCTATGACGGGAACGCCGGAGGGAGTTGCGGCGGTGCAGAGGGGCGACGTGCTGGAAGGGACGGTGGAGGGCCTGCCGCCGCTGCGGGTCCGCGTCGTGTAGGAGCTGACGGCGCGCCGGGCTGGTGGCCCGGGCGCGTTGCCGGGATTAGTAAGGCGCGGTAGTACGGCCGGGGCGCGTAGGCGTAGGCCGGGGCGGATAATAGGCCGGCGGCGGCGCGTAGACGACCGGCGGCGGGGCGGCGTAGGGCGCTGCGAGCAGAGCGCCGACGCCGAGACCGAGAAGGGCGCCGCCGACGATAGCGCCGGGACCCCAGCCCCGGTGGTGGTAGTAGCCCCAGCCACCACGATGCCACTGGGCTTGGGCGGGGGCAGCGGCCGCTCCCAAGCCAACAACGAGGGTAGTGGCGGCAAGAGCAGCAGCGACACGCTTACGGATCATGATGCACCTGTGCAGTAGTCCGGGGCACCAAGCCTCGTAGCGCTGAAGATGGGCGGCGAGATGGGCAAATTTAAGGCGGGGGCAGACTGTGCGCCGTCGCGTCCACTAGGAAGATTTCCCTTGACGTTCGCCCCAGGCTAAAGCTACAAGGGATGTAGTCTGCTGCTTTGCGGGCTGCACGCGGCTGAGATCGTTCCAGATCCTGTCCGCTTGATAGGTGTTCTGCCATCGGGCCGTTGGCCGCTGGGGGCGGCCCGGCCTGTGCCGAGGCGGAAAGGATGATGGTGGCTGAGGCTGCCATTGCTGCTGCTCGGCATTGTGCCGCGAACCGGACTCTCCCGACAATCCATCCGAAGCAGCCGGCTACGCGGCCGGTCATGGCTCTCCTGGAGTTTCCGATGACGAACTGGGCCGCTTCGGACGCAGGACGGAGCGGGCTGCGACGAGACAGGATCCGGGCCAGCCTCAATGAGTGGGCGATGCTGGCGCTGGCGCCGCAAGGGCACGCGCCGGCTGCACACCACAAGCTGCTGATCCGGGAGCTCGAGGCGGTGGCGGCAGGCCGGTGGGACCGGCTGATGCTGCTGCTGCCGCCGGGTTCGGCGAAGTCGACCTACGCCAGCCTGCTGTTTCCGCCCTGGTTCCTGGCGAACCAGAGCCTGGGCGCACGTGATCGCGGCGAGCCATACGGCGAGCTTGGCGCGCAGTTTGGGCGGGGTGTGCGCGCGCTGATCCAGGAGCATCAGTCGCGGCTTGGGGCTCGTGCTGGATCCGAACAACCGGTCGGCCGGGCGGTTCGGGGTTGTTGGCGGCGGCAGCTATTTCGCAACGGGCGTGCGCGGGCCGGTAACGGGCCGGCGGGCGGATTTGCTGCTGATCGACGATCCGGTGAAGAGCCAGGCGGAGGCGGATAGCGGCACGGCGCGGGATCATCTGTGGGACTGGTTCCGGTCGGATCTGGTCACGCGGCTTAAGCCGGGCGGCCGCGTGGTGCTGGTGATGACGCGCTGGCATCCGGACGACCTGGGCGGGCGGTTGCTGCAGTCATCGGAAGCGTGGCGGGTGGTTCGGCTGCCGGCGCTGGCGGAAGCCGGACGACATGCTGGGGCGGACGCCGGGTGAGCCGCTATGGCCGGAGTGGGAGGATGCGGCGGCGCTGCGGCGCAAGCGGTCGGTGCTCGGAGAGCGGACGTTTGAGGCGCTGTTCCAGCAATCGCCGCGCTCGCCCGGAGGGCGGCTGTTCAAGACGGCTCGACTGTCCGATTGTCGACGGAGCGGGCGCACGGGAGCGAGCGTGCGTGCGTGGGACCTGGCGGCGAGCGAGAACGGGGACTGGACGGTCGGGTTGCTGCTGACGCGGACGGAGGAAGGCGCGTTCCAAGTTAGTGATGTCAGAAGGTTGCAGGGCGGGCCTGAGATGGTCATGCAAGTCGATCCGGGAGACGGCGGAGCTGGACGGGCCAGAGGTGACGATCGGGCTGCCGCAGGATCCCGGCCAGGCGGGACGTGCGCAGGTGGCGTATCATGACGAAGAGCCTGGCCGGGTTCCGGGTGGTGAGCAGCCGGGAGAGCGGCTCGAAAGAGACGCGCGCGATGCCGGTCGCGAGCCAGGTCAATGCGGGAACGGTGACGCTGCTGCGGGGAGCTTGGAACCGCGATTTCCTGGAGGAGGTGCAGGACTTTCCCGGCCGGAGCGAAGGACGACCAGGTTGATGCGCTTAGCCGGGCTTTCTCGCTGGTGCTGGAAGCGGCCAAGCCGGCGCGGGTGACGCGGCGTGGCTTGGGGCACGCGTTGATGGCAAATTCCGTGCGAGAGCGCGAACGCGCCGTTATTAAACGAAAGCGCATAGCGGTTGCGTATCCATTGCGATTTGCAACTCAGACTGACGCTTGCTACGTACAATCACACGTAGGAGCGAGGGCTCGTATCTTGCTGCGTTGTGGGCCGGCGGTGGCGTTAGGACCGAGTGAACTCGTCCCGTTACGCAGAGTTGCACGCATCGCGCTCAGGCCTGGAGGCTCCGTGATGAGGCAGGCGGGCAAGGCGGCGCAGTGCGGATGGGAGGAGGACTGGCCGGAGCGATTCCGACGCAGTGCGTGGACGCGTTTTTGCACGATTGCGGATTTGCGCGGTCAGACTGGTCGAGCATGGGTTCGACGTGCATCACATCGTGGCGGCGGGTCTCGACGGGGCGGCGCCGGCGCGGCAGGTGCTTGGCGCGGTGGTCGGTCGGGATTCACAGCGCGGTCAATGCGGCAGTGGTTCCGCGGGCGTTCCATCAGGGGCAAGGGCTGCATCGACAGGTGTTCCTGGACGTCGTCAACCAACGGCTGGCGTCTGCTGACATGTTTGCCGAGGCGTTGGTGTCGCATGCCGGGATCGGCGGCAGGCCGTCTCATAATCGGTCAGACTATACAAAAGATTGGAAATGAGCTTGTTTTGCGGTCTGGGGATGCTTAGCTATTCGGTTGCAAGCCGCGTTGGGAGAGCGGTTGATGCGTTCGCCGCGGCGCATGGCGGCGGCGGCGAGGTGCGGGCGGTCGGGCCCAAGCGGCCGGCCAGTCGTGCGCGCGACCGGAGCGTGGCTTCGAGGAGAGGGCTGACCGAGCGCGATGGAGCTGTACTTGGTCCGCGGCGATCCGGCTTTCGCTTGGCTGCGGCCTGCTCATGATGGAGCGTGGCCCTGGCGGGGGGGGTCCGGTCTCCTGGCGCTGGGATGAGCCGGAGCTGACGGTTTCCGGGGACGGCGAGGCCGAAGAGTTCATAGCGGTTGACTGCTTGCCGATGCACACAGGGGCAGACGGCTCATCCTGAGCGATTTCGCTCGTGAGAAGCTGCTCGAGCTGCTGGCGTGCGCGGGCGAGTTTTGGCCGGTACAGGTGCTTCGGCCACCGCTATTGGTGGTACAATTGCTTGGCGTGCGTCGACGGCTGGACCGGCGGCGGACGGACGCCGACTGGAGCGTGGTCGAGGGCGAGTGGGGCTCGTTCGATGGATCACGACGACGCGGACGACTTGCGTTTCGCGCCAACGCGCTGCGGGCCGCGCCGGCCGTTTTCCGGGTTCCGGAGTATCCCGCAAGGCGTGCTGTTCGCGACTGAGGCGTTTGAACATGCCGTCGAGCAGCATGCACTGACCGGGTTCCGGCTGGACATGGTCTGGTCGTTGAAGGGCGGCGGCGTCGGGGACCCGCCCGGCGTCGGCTTTGGTGGCGTGTTCGACCGGGCAGACCCGGCGCAACTCGCGGGCAAGCGGGCTGCGGCCAAGGCTTTGTTAGGAGCCGGAGCGGGGCGACCGAGGGCAAGTGATCTGGCCGTCGGCTAGGAAAAAAGGCCTTGAGCAAACGCCCCAAAAAACCTAGAGCTTCGGCTCTAAGCTGAGCTCCACTCGTGCTCGGGGCTTGCGGCCGGTGCGCTTGCGCCGGCAGTCACAGCACGAAGGTGCGCTGCATGTTCCAGTCTATTTGCGACCACATCCCGATCGACCCGGACTTTCCGGGCCGGGCGCGGCGGCTCGACATTGATGCGCCGGGTCCTGGATGGGACGCTGTATGACGCGCTGCCGTTCGAGTTCCATGACGAGCGAACTGCGTCGGGCGAGTATATCCCGCTGCGGCGGCGGCGGCCGAGCGTGCGTTACGCGCTGGCGCGGGTCGTGGTCGAGGACAGCGTGGCGCTGCTGTTCAGCGAGGGCCACTTTCCCGATCGTTGCGAGCCCGGACGAGGCGGTGCGGCAGGCGCTGGCGGCGGTGGCGCGTGATTGCCGGCTCAACCAGGTGATGACCGAGGCGGCGATCCGGGGGAGCATCGGCAGCGCTTGCGTGCTGATGCGGATCCTGCGCGGGCGCGTGTTTCTCGAGGTGCTGGACACGACCTGGCTGACGCCGACCTGGGATCCTGGGGGAGCCGGACGCGCTGCTGAGCGTCGTCGAGCGCTACAAGGTGCCGGGGGCGGATCTGGTGGCGGCCGGGTACGAGGTGGTCGGAGCCGGGCGCGGCGTACTGGTTTCAGCGGCGGTGGGACCGGGACGAGGAGACCTGGTATTGTGCCGCAGCCGGTCGGCGCGCCGGGTCCAATGGTGGCGGATGCGGCGCGGACCGTGCAGCATGGGCTTGGGTTCGTGCCGCTGGTTTGGATCCGGAACTTGCCGGGCGGGATCGCGCCGGACGGCGCGTGCACGTTCCGGGCGGCGGTCGAGACCGGAATCGAGATCGACTATCAGCTCAGTCAAGCCGGGCGAGGGCTGAAGTATTCGTCGGACCCGACGCTGCTGATCAAGGAGCCGGCTGGGCTCGAGGGCGAACTGGTGCGCAGCGCGGGGAACGCGCTGGTGGTCAGCGAGAAGGGCGACGCGCGGCTGCTGGAGATCGGCGGTACGGCGGCGGGTGCGGTGCTGGATTACGTGCGGATGCTGCGCGAGCTGGCGCTCGAAGAGCGTGCACGGGAACCGGGCCGATGCGAGCCGGCTGGGTGCGCCCGCGTCGGGGCGGGCGCTGGAGCTGATGAACCAGGGGCTGGTTTGGCTCGCCGATAATCTGCGCGTGAGCTACGGCGAGGGCGGCATCTTGCCGATCTGCCGGATGATCCTGCAGGCGTCGCAACGGTATCCGCTGCGGGTGGAGGGTCAGCCGCTGGCCGACCTGGACGCGGCGGCGCCGCTGCGGCTGATCTGGCCGCCTTGGTATCCGAGCGGCAGCGAGGATCGGGCGCGGGACGCGGCGACGTTGATGCAGCTGCGTCGAGGCGAAGCAATTGCGGCCGGAGACGGCGCAGCGGTGGCTGGCTTCGGAGTGGGGCGTGGTGGGGGAGCAGGCATGAGCGAGGAAGTCGGCACGTCTGGAGCAGACGCGAAGTCGAGGTTCCGGCGGCGGAGCTTGCGCAGGTTGCGGCGCTGCGGGCGAAGCTGGTGCAGGCGGAGCTGCGGACGGCGGCGGCGCGGGCTGGAATGATCGACCTGGATGGGGTCAAGCTGGTCGACACCGCCGAGTTGTCGGTGAACGAGGCGGGCGAGCTGGTGGAGGCGCCGGAGATCATGGCGCGGCTGCGGCAGGAGAAGCCGTGGCTGTTCGGCCGCGGCAGCAGCAGCAGCCCGGCGGTGGCGCCGCGCGCGACGCCGCCGAAGCCGAAGACGGCGATGGAGATGACGGTGGAGGAGTGGCGGGTGGCGCGCGCGGAACTGCTGCGCCGTCGATAGTAGTTTCGGCAGAAATAGGAAAACAGTCCTTGACCGAACGCCCCAGAAAATCGATACCTCTTAACCACGCTGGCGAGATTGGCGCCGCGGGTCGAGGCGGTGTTTCGGTGATCGGCCCGGGGGTCAGGTAAGGCTCTGCCGGTTTAGAGCCGAGCTGTCCCGACAGCTCGGCAACTTGCTCTCGAGTGGGGCGACTTCCGGCCTGATTATTCCGGTCAGGGCGATCGCGGTCTTAACCGGCTTCTCTCCCTGCTGCGGCGGGGTTGGTTCAACCTTGTGTGGCCTGGTCCGCATCTGCGGGCCGGGCCATCACCGTTTGTGGTGGGGACAGGACTCATGGGCATCTCGAATTTTCCGGCGATCCTGCAGCCGATCATCCAGCAGGGCTTCCTGGAGCGGGAATTCCAGCAGGCGATGGCGTCGCGGCTGGGCTATCGGGCGTGCGCGGATCGGCAGGAGTTCGCGGTCGGGATCGGCGAGACGCTGACGAAGACGCGCGCGGGGCTGAAGCCGAGCGTGACCACGCCGGTGCCGCCGGCGACCAACACGAACCTCGACAACGGTCTGACGCCGACCGGGTGGGGCGTGGAGCAGTATACGATCACGATCAACCATTACGCGGCGACGACCGACCTCAACATGGTGACGAGCCGGGTCGGGATTGCGGGCCAGTTCCTGCAGAACGCGGCGATCAACGGCGAGCAGGCGGCGCGCAGCTTGGACGAGCTGGCGCGGAACGCGCTGTTCGCGCCGTATTTCGGCGGCAATACGCGGGTGCGGGTGGCGATCGGCTCGGCCGGGCACGGTGCTCGCGGTCGATGACATCCGCGGCTTCACGACGGCGTTCGTCAACGGCGTGCAGACTGCCGGTCGGCGGCTCGGCGAACAGCTGACCGTGACGGTCGGCGGCGGCGTCTACACGTTGGTCGGGACCACGGCGGACTCGGTCAACAACAGCACGACGCCCGGGCGGAATCTCGGGGACGCTGACGTTCAGCGGCAACGTCAGCGCGTCGGACGGCGGCGCTGGGCAACGCGGTGCAGGCTGCGAACGCGAGCGTGATCATCCGCCCGAACGGCAGGGCGACGACCGCGGCGCTGACCGCGAGCGACACGCTGACCATGGGCTGCCTGCTGGACGCGGTGAGCAAGCTGCGGATGAACGCCGTGCCGGAGATCGACGGCGCCTACAATTGCTACCTCGATCCGGTGAGCGCGCGGCAGTTGTTTGCGGACAACGACTTCCGGCAGCTGTTCCAGGGTGCGACCAGCGCCAACCAGGTGTTCCGCAGCGGCATGGTCAACGACTTCCTCGGGCTGCGGTTCGTGCCGACGACGGAGGCCTACGTCCAGGCGCATCCGACGCTGGCCGGGGCGGTCGTGCGGCGGCCGATCATGGTCGGGCAGGGAGCGCTGATCGAGGGCGACTTCGCCGGCATGGCGGAGAGCGACATCGCGCCGTCGGACAGCATCGTCAGCGTCGTCGACGGGATCGCCATGGTGACGCGCGAGCCGATTGACCGGCTGCAGCAGATCATTGCGCAGAGCTGGTACTGGATCGGCGGGTTCTGCGCGCCGAGCGACACGATGACCAATCCCACTGGTGGTGCCGACCGCGACGAACGCGTCCTACAAGCGGGCTGTCATGGTCGAGCACATCGGCTGACGCGCTCCGTATGTGCTGGCCGGGCTGCGACCCGGTCGGCGTCGGGTGAGGGAGCGGACAGGTGCTGAGCGATTCGGAAAAGATCGATGCGCGGCGGTTCATGGGCTACCCGGTATTCGGGACGGCCCCGTCGGGCAACATGGGCTGGCAATACTATCAGGCGCCGGGCTGCTCGAGTATCGGCTTGGTAACCTGAGCACCGGCGAAGAGCGGTTCTTCGGCAGTATCTGGCTGCGCCTAAACACGTTCGAGCAGGCCATTCCTGAGCGGTCTGCGGGCTCGACACGCAAGCGGCGGGCGGGTGGGTGCGCAATCCGACCGAGAGATGGCTGAGAGCGGCCCGCTTGTTCGACGATTGGCGGACGTCGGTTGTGCACGTTTCTCGGCGTGCCGCCGGGTCCGCAGTTCGGCGGCAACGGCAACACCGTCGCGCTGGTGGTCTGATGGATCCGGAGCGGTACAGGACCGGCTCAGCCGCGGGATGGGATCGCTGCCCGGGTCATTGGCGACGATTACGACCTGTTCCGGCCGCGCGGTCCGTTGCACCCACTGGCGCCTGCGACATCGGATCATGCGGCTGCCGGTGATCCTCGACGGTGGGAATCCGGGGTATCAGCGGCCGCGCGGTTATGAGCGGGCGTTGCGGGCGACGTTCGACAGCATCGCTGTCCGGCCTGGAGATTATCTCAGGGACCACGAGGCGTGCTGTTCGTTGCGGCGCTGCCACCTTTGCGAGCGGCCGCTGTGCGTGCTGACCAACGGCGTGCTGGACGTGTTGCGGGCTGGGCGGGCCGATTGCGGCCGGACTCAACGCGTATGGCGGGGCGGTTCGAGGAGTCATTGGAGATCGGTTTTGGAAGGGTGGCCTGCGGAGAAGCTGGCCGGGGGCAACGCGAAGCCGGGCGTGCTGCCCGCTGATGGCGGGCAGGCAGGTTGGTCGGTCGTGCTGCCGCCGACGCCCGAGCCGATCACGGCGTCGGACATCCTGCAGGAGCCGGGTGGGCGGCGTTACCTGGTCCGGTCGGCCGAGCAGACGGAGATGGGGTGGCGGCTCCTGATCCGTGGGACCGAGGTCTAACCGGTGCCGGATCGCGCTGATGTGGAGCAGGCGTTGGCGGGACTGGTCGCGGGCGCATTGTATCCGAACGGAACCGACGCGGACTCGGCGGTCGGCGATCCGTGTCGAATTTACCGCGGCTGGCCGGTCACCAATGTGCTGTCCAGCGAACTGGCACAAGGCGTCGTGCACGTGACGGTGCAACCCGTGTCAGGGACGATGCGCGATCGGACCCGTTACCTGACCGAGTGGCAGGGATCGGTGCCGGCTGCCCACGCTCACGGGTCTGTCGACGGCGAGTACGTGCGGTTTTCGGGGAGTGGCGGAGCGGGGCAGGTCGCCGGGATCAGGGTCGATGGGCTGGCGTACGCGTATCGGCTCCGTGACGGCGATGCGCCCTCGCTGGTGGCTGCGGCGCTTGGCGGCGCTGATCCGGGCAAACCGGCCGGCACTGGCGAGCGACAAGAGCGTGTTCCTGCAGAACGGGAACGGGCTGATCGTGCGGGTGGTCGCGGATGGCAAGGCGGCTCCGAGTTGCGACGGCAGGAGGCGGGGTTCCGGGTGACGTTCTGGTGCCCGGATCCCGATACGCGGGACCAAGTTGCGGCGCTGGTCGACCTGGCAATGGCCGGGTCGACGTTCATGGATGTTGGCGGATGGGCGTGCCGGGTGCAAGCTTTCGGAGGGAGCAGCACGGATGAGAACAGCGCTGGCGGAGTTTGGCGGCGCGATCTTCTATATTCGATCGAGTATCCGACTGTGGCCAACGAGACGCTGCCGGCAATGTTGTTTGGAGTGGCTGACGTGAACGGAGTGCCGTTTATCGGCTGAATTGTCTCAGTTTTGAGGGGATGATCATGCAGTACTTGGTCGTGGTGCGGCCGTTCGGGTCGTATCGCATCGGCGACGTCGTGACCGATGCGACAGAGCATGGAGAAGATCGTGGCCTCCGAGCATGTCGATCACGTGGTGCGAATCAACGCCGCCGAGCGAGGGCTGACCGATGCCTGTCGTGCAAGCTGGAACGCTCAACACGACGGCGCTGGTCGTTCCGGATCTCTATGTCCAGATCGTTCCGCCGCAGAACCTGGTTCATCAACGGGGTTCCGACCAACATCGTCGGCATCGTGGGAACGGCGAGCTGGGGGCCGGTGAACCAGCCGGTGATCATCGGCGACGATGGCGGACTATGCGCGGTCGTTCGGGCCGATCCAGGCGCGGAAATACGATATGGGCACGCAGGTCGCGACCGCCGTGCAGCAGGGTGCGCAGAATTTCCGCTGCGTGCGGGTTACGGACGGGACCGATACGGCGGCGAGCTACGCGCTATTCTATGCGAACGGCGGGTATCCGGCCTTGTTGACGGCGCGCTACAGCGGGTCGCTCGGAAACCAGATCGCGGTGCAGATCACGTCGGGCAGCGCGGCGGGCACATGGCGATTGACGCTGGGCGTGCCGGGCCAGGTCGTCGAGAGCTTCGACAACCTTGCCGCGCCGACGCCCGGCGGCGTTCTGGCAGAACCTGGTCAACGCGGTGAACCAAGGGCACGGGCCGCTGCGCGGGCCGAGCGCGCTGTGCGTGGCGACGCTCGGGCACGGCGGTCGGCACGGCGCCGGCGGCGCTGGCGTCGCAGTGGCTGCTGAACGGCTCCGATGGGGCTGGCGGGGCTGCGGCGACGCAGATCATCGGGCAGGACGGGCTTGCCGCGGCAGCGGGATGTATGCGCTGCGCGGCCAGGGCTGCAGCATCATGGTGCTTGCGGACACGGACGATGCCACGACGTGGACGATGCAGGCCGGGTTCGCGCAGCAGGAAGGGTTGTATGCGATCCTGACCGGGCCGAGCGGCGACACGCATCTCGACGGCGGTCGCGGCCAAGCAGGCGGCCGGGCTGGACAGCTACTCGGCAAAGCTGATGTTCGGCGACTGGATGTGGTGGTCCGATCCGGTAGCCGGCGACGGTGCGGCTGGTCAGCCCGCAGGGGTTCGTGGCGGGGCGGCTCTCGAACTTGAGCCCGGAGCAGAGCAGCTTGAACAAGCCGCTTTACGGTGTGGTTGGGAGCCAGCGGGCGCGGCACGCCGGGCAGCGGCAGTGCCACCAACTATAGCACGGCGGAACTGACTGCGCTGCTCGGCGCGGGGATCGACGTGATCGCCAACCCGCAGCCGGGCGGAGTCGTTCTGGGGCGTTCGCGGCGGCCACAACTCGAGTTCGAACGCGGCGACGAACGGAGACAACTACACGCGGCTGACCAACTACATCGCGGAGACGCTCAGCGCGGGCATGGGCCAGTATGTCGGGCGAGGTGATCAATGCGACCCTGTTCCGGCGAATCCGGAGCACGCAGCTGAGCTTCCTGCAGGAGTTGCTGGGGCAGGGGATCCTGGGCAGCACGGACGGGACGCAGCCGTTCTCGGTGATCTGCGACCTGACCAACAACCCGCCGTCGCGCACGAGCCTCGGCTACGTGCAGTCGGACGCGCAGATCCAGTACCAGGCAATCAACGAGCGGTTCATCGTCAATCTCGAGGGCGGGCAGACGGTCCAGGTCACGCGGCAGACTTTGCCCTCCGGCCAGGTCGACGCGTCCGCGACGAACTAAGGAGGCTGAGTGAATGCCTGCGAATAGCTTTTCGACGGGGCGCGATTGCCAGTTGGTCGTGATCGGGCCGAGCGGGACCAACGGCCAGGCCGGCGCCGGGTCGATCTGACGCATGTGACTGGGTTCGAAAGCCGGCAGCTGACGCATCCGATCCGGATCGACCGGCTGGATGGGGTGCACATGGCGGCGGAGCTGCCGAAAGGCTGGGAGGGCCATTTCGACCTGGAGCGGGGAAGCCCGGCAGCGGACGACTTCATCGACGGCCTCGAGCAGGCCTGGCATACGAACGGGCTGCTGCGAGGGGGGCACGCTGTATCAGTACGTCACTGAAGCGGACGGCTCGGTCAGCACCTTCCAGTTCGACGGCGCGGTGTTCAAGATGGCGAATGCCGGGCCAGTGGAAGGGCGACTCGTCGGTCAAGCAGCGGCTCGAGTTCTTTGCCAGCCGGCGGATGCGCATCTGATGGACGGGCCCGGCGAGCAGCTCGCCGTCGCAGCGGATCGTCGCGGAGGCGGTCCGCGAGTTCGAGCTGACTGACGCGCTGGGGCGCGAGCTGCGGGTCCGGCGGCCGGGTGCGCTGGACCGGTTGCGATTGTTCAAGGCGGTCGGGCCGGCGCTCGCGAACAACGAGCGGTATGTCGGCTACGCGATGCTGGCGATGTGCGTGAGCAGTATCGACGGCGTGCCGCAACCGGCGCCGGCGAATGAGGCGCAGCTCGAGGCTTTGGTGCAGCGATTGGGCGATGCCGGGATGGTGGCGATCGGACAGGGGTTGGCGGACGCCGACCAGGGAAACCTGTAGGCGCGGCCGGGTTAGACGACCCGGCCGCGCTCAGGGCGTTCACGCAGGAGGCAGACCTGCGGGACTCACTGTTCTTGGTGAAGAACGGAGTTCCGTTCGATGTGGCGTTCAGCCTCGATGCGTTCGACCGCCGGGTTTGGGTGGTGACGTTCGGGGAGCTCGAAGGGCTGGTTTGGGACTATGCGGTGGGAGGCTGGCGGTGAGGGACCGGGGCTTCGGGGCAAATACGCTCGAGATCCCTTTCGAGATTGCGGGTCGAACGAGGGTGCCGGGCGAGACGGCGCCACGGATGTCGCGGATGCGGCGCGCGGGGGAGCTGTTCCGCGATGGTGTCGTGAGATCGGAACGGCAGGGCAGTGGGCATGCGGATGAAGGTGTCGAGCATGGGGGCGAGCGGTTTCCATGATCGACGCCTATGAGATCGGCATTCAGCTGGCGCTGCAGGACGGGGTTAGCGCAGGGCTTCAGGTCATTGGGCGCGAACTGGCCGAGGTGGATCGGGCGATCGCCGCGACTAGTGCTGGCCTTCAGCAGCTGACGCGCGCCGCGGAGGGCGCGGTTGGAGCGGCGGCTGCGGCGGCGCGCGTGAGTCTGCCGAGCGTTCCTCGACCGGAGGCGGCGGAGGCGCCGTCTCCCGGAGCGCCGGAACGAGCAAGCGCACCGCAGACGGGGGAGGTCGGCGCGCTCAGGGAAGCATCGGTTCCAAGCACGCCGGATCTGACCGCGCTGCGCCAGGCTATCCCACAGCGGATGCCCAGCGATGCGGGCGCGTCGGCTGCGCCACAATCTGACACTCCTGACATGCCAGCCGGGCAGGAAAGGCAATCGCGGGAGGCGGCGGCGCCCGTTCAGGAGCCTGTGACAGCGCCTCCTGTGAACGACGAGCCCACGCCAGCAGTGTCGGCGGCGCCTCCGGCCGCAACAAACTCGGCCGCGCCTCGGCCGGCCGCTTCGCCGGTGGCGGATGCGGGCCCTGCAGCCCCGGTCACTGCGCTGCCAGCCCTGCTCCGGGATGCGGAACCGGTACGCTCGGTGGTGAGGGTAGAGGCGCGGGTTCGGGCCGCACCGCGGGAGCGCCGGGCGGCGCCTGTGGCAACCGGTCCGATGACGGCTTCGGTGGCGCAGGCTGTCGCGCCGCGCGCGACGGCGGAGAGGGCATCGGGACCCGCGCACGGTGCTCGGGTCACATCGGCCTCCGCTCAGTCCGAGACCGCCCGAGGGTCGGCGGCACCTTGGTCTGGGCTCGAGCACCGGGCGGCGCCATCGCGGAGCCCGGGCTTCCTGGAACGGGCGGCGGCGCCGCAGCCACAGCCGCGGGATGTGGGTGAGAGTGCGGGCGGGACAGTGGTCCTGGACGGGCGCTTGGTCGGCTACTGGCTCTCCGAGCAGATGGCGCGCGAGGCCTCCCGGCCGCCTGGCGGCCCGAGCTTCTTCGACCCGCGGCAAACGCCCGCGTGGACCGTGTCAGGAGCGATCTGATGGCTGGAACGCCTGTGCTTGGACCTGTGGCGTTCGGTGGCTTCGAAGTGCCGGAGCAGATCAGTCTCGGGGGCAAGCAGAAGCTGGTGGTGCACATGCTTCCCGGCGGCGACCGGGTAGTCGACACGATGGGACCGGATGACGCGCCGATCCGTTGGTCGGGCGTGTTTTCGGGGCAGGGCGCTGCGGAGCGTGTCCGGACGTTGGAGCGGCTTCGGCGGGGCGGGACGGTGCTGTTGCTCTCTTGGGACGCATGGCGCTTCTCGGTCATCATCCAGCAGTTCACGGCGGAAGTGACTAACGCGTGCTGGATCCCATATCAGATCGAGCTCTGCGTCGTGCCACCGGACGCCGTCGTTCAGGACTGGCTGAAAAACGTGGCCCAGCCGGCGCTGTCGGTTGCGGAACTCACGGGCGCGGCGCTTGATCAGCAGATCGAGGTCGCCGGCATCGGGCTGACGTCAAGCTCGCTCGGCGACGCGGTGGCGGCATCCGGACAGCTCGCGCAGCTGGTAACGGAGCGCGCGTATGGCGGTTTGAGCCTATGAGCACGCTCGTTGTCGTGGGCGGCGATCTGTTCCGGATCGCGTTGCAGCAGCTCGGGGACGCAACCCAATGGAATCGGATCGCCGCGCTGAACGGGCTGAATGACCCGGTGCTGCAGGGAATGGTGACGCTGCAGCTGCCGGAGATCGACCGGACGGCGGGAGGGGGATTTGGCAAGTGAGGTCCGCGCGCCGCGCTTGCAGGTGACGCTGAATGGGGCCGTGCTCCCCGGGGCGCTTGCGGCGGATGTCCACTCGAACAATCATTTCGGCGCTTCCCGGTTCCGAGTGACGCTCGCGGCAGCTTCGGTGCCGCAGAGCGCACTGCACGTTCCGGGCAGCCGCGTTGAGGTGTCGATCGGTTTGGACGGGCTCTGGACGAGCCTGATCGTGGGAACGATCGACAGCGTTTGTCTCGATCCGACAAAGGGCGTTGTCGATATTGAGGGCCGGGATCTTTCCTCTCTGATGATTGAGGCGCAGGCCGACTACACGTTCTCGAACCGGACATCGAGCGAGATCGCCCAGCTGATAGCTGGGCGTCATGGGCTAGGAAGCCTTGTCCAGCCGACGTCGACCCCGGTCGGACGCTACTACCAGTCTGAACATGACCGGGTGACCCTCGGGCAGTTTGCGAAGGCGATGACGGAGTGGGACCTCCTCGCTTTCCTCGCGACACAGGAAGGGTTCGATATCTTCATGCAGGCTGATGCGCTCTGGTTTGGACCGGCGAGCATGGCCGGGGCGAGCGTGATCTCGACGTCCGACTGCATCAGCCTCCAGCTCGATCACGCGATTGGACTGGCCCGTCCGATCGAGGTGACGGTACGGAGCTGGGGCACGAAATCAGGGACCGCGGTGACCGCCACCGCGCAGTCCGGTGGCACAGGCGATACTTGGGAGCACTCGATCACGCGGCCGAACCTCGTCGCCGATGAGGCGCAGCGGATGGCGAACCAGACGCTCGCAGACCTGCGGCGGCATGAGTGGACCGCCACTGTGACAATGCCGGGCGAGCTGACGCTGACGCCGCGCAGCGTAATCGCAATAGCCGGGACGGGGACGGTGTGGGATCGCTCCTACGCGATCTCGCAGTTGTCGCGCCATCTCGATGTGCGGCGTGGATTTACTCAGCGTCTGTCGTTGCAAGGAGTGCAGTGATGGACCGGCTCCTGAACGCGTTCAAGGCGCATAGCGGGACGCAAGATGCGGCTGCGGGACAGCCGCGGTTCGGCAAGGTGACCTCCGTCGACCCGTCGCTCGGGACGGTGCGGGTGCAGTTGCAGCCCGAAGGCGTGCTAACCGGATGGCTTCCGGTGTTGAGCCCCTGGGTCGGGGCGGGTTGGGGATTGTCGTGCCCGCCGAGCCCTGGGGACCAAGTGCTCGTGCTGCCCCAAGAGGGAAATGCCGAGCACGGGGTCGTCGTGGCGCGCGCTTGGAGCCAGGATGCGCCGGCGCCGAACACGCCAGTCGGCGAGATCTGGATCACGCACCGGAGCGGTAGCTATCTGCGCCTTCTCAACGACGGGACGGTCGTGGTGAAGGGCGACCTGCACGTTGTGGGCGATGTCTACGACAAGCACGGGTCGCTGGCCCAGTTGCGGGGGCACTACAATCAGCACACGCACACGGACCCGCAGGGCGGGTCCACAGGCCAACCCAACCCGCAGGAGTAGGAGGCTTGATGCCGGATCTGGACATGGGCTGGTCGGGCGACCTTTCGACCACGCCAACGGGCGACCTGCTCCTGGTCGACGCGCCGGGACTGGGCACGGAGCGGGTGCTCCGGCGGCTGATGACGAATCCTGGCGATTATATCTGGCATCCAGACTACGGAGCGGGTTTGGCGCAGTTTGTGGGGCAGCCGGCCAACGCTCGGGGCGTCGAAGCACTGATCTTGGCGCAGATGCAGCTTGAATCAGCCGTCGCGCAAGTGCCGGAGCCGGTGATCACGGTGCAGTCCGATCCCGGCGGGAGCCTGTATGTCCAAATCCGCTACGCCGACGCGGACTCGGCGAACTCGAGCGCGCTGACCATCAACCTGCCGGGGTAACCGATGCAGCTTCCTTTGCAGGACTTCGCAACGCTGGTCCGGACGCAAGCCGCGGCCGTCAGTGCATCGTGCGCCCAGCTCGTGGACACCACTGTCGGGAGCGCTTTTCGCGCGTTGCTGGAGGCGAACGCCTCCGTGGGCCTGTGGGTACAGTGGCTGATCATGCAAGTGCTGGCCACCACGCGGGCGGCAACAAGCTCGGGGGCGGACCTCGATAGTTGGGTGGCTGACTTCGGCATGTCGCGGCTGCCAGCGTCCCCTGCAGCGGGCCAAGTCATCTTTAGCCGGACGACGCCGGGCCTAGCTACGGTCGTGCCCGTCGGCGCGCTGGTGCGGACCGGGGTCTCCGCGACGGATCAGGTTTTTGCCGTGTCGACGGACACAACGAATCCTGCCTGGAACGGTAGTGGTTACCAGGTGGCGACCACAGACGTGAGCGTCACTACACCGGTCATCGCGAGCGTGCCGGGATCAGCGGGCAATATCCAGGCCGGCGCGACTACCACGCTGGCCAGCGCCATCCCGGGCATCGACGCAGTGACAAACAATACCCCAATGTTCGGCGGCCTCGATGCCGAGACGGATGACGCCTTGCGAACGCGGTTCTCGGGGTTCCTGGACAGCCGAACGCGGGCGACCGAGCAGGCGGTCGAGTTCGCGATCAGCTCGGTCAGGCAAGGGCTCGGTTACACGATCGCGGAACGGGTGGATGCGTCCGGGGCGGTCCGGCCGGGTCACTTCACGGTCACGGTCGACGACGGCACGGGCGCGCCATCGTCGGCTCTAATCGCGCAGGTGTCGTCGGCAATCGATGCTGTTCGGCCGTTGGGTGGCACGTTCAGCGTCCGGGCGCCGCTTATCGTTCCGGTCGATGTCGAGCTGCGGATTGTTGGCCCGGCCGAGGCGCTCACCTCGGTAAAAACAGCGATCCAGTGGTTCGTCGGCGCGTTGCCGATCGGGGCGACGCTGGCGGTATCGAAGCTGATCCAAGTTGCGCACGATGCTGATCCGGCCGTCACAAGCGTTGTCACCGCGACCATCAACGGCGCAGGGACGGACCTCACGCCGCCGCTCTACGGCTTGATCCGTCCCGCGACTGTTGGAGTCAGCTCGTGACGGGCGACGTCCAAGATATGCGGGCTCGGCTCCGGCTGACCCTGCCCAGTCATTGGTTCGCCGATGTGGCGCCGGTTCTTGACGGCTTGCTGGCCGGGTTTTCGTCAAGCTGGGCGGCGCTCTACGGCTTTCTGCAGCTCGTTAGAGCCCAGACGCGCGTTGGGACCGCGGTCGAGCAGTTTCTTGACCTCGCGGCCACGGACTTCTTCGGTGCCCGGTTCAGCCGCCGACCGGGTGAGACGGACGACGCGTTCAGGCCGCGTCTGCAGCGAGCAATGCTGCGGGAGCACGCGACCAGGGCCGCGCTTATCGCCGCGGCAGAGGAGGCGGGCTATACGCTGCAGATCTTCGAGCCAGCGCAGCCATCCGATACTGGTGTCTACAACCTCCCGAGCGGGCTGGCTTGGAGTGCCGCCGGCGGCTGGGGTTCGCTGCAGATGCCGTTCGAATGCCTGGTGACTGCGCAAGCCAGCGCCGCCGCAGTTAGAGACGCACTTTGGCAGGGCGTTGCGGAAACGGTGCCCGCGGGCGGCGCTGCTTGGCTGCGCATTCAGACCTGACGCCAAGTCCGGCTCTCATTCCGTTGCTGGCGCAACCGCTCGCCGCTTGGGGCATCGTCGATGGATCGTCAAATCATTTACCCCGGGTCCATTCCGTTGGATACGGACCTGCTCAATGTGCAGCGGAACACGCTGCTTGCACTCGGCTCGCTCGCAGGGAGCGTATTGGGCAGCGGGCCCGTGGCCGACGGGCTCGCCTGCACGCCCTCGGGATCTGGATTCAGCGTGTCTATTGGGCCCGGCTCGCTGTCCATAGCGATGCCTTTGGACGGGACCTCGTTCGGCTCTCTGCCGGCGGACTTGAGTATTGTCGTCAAGACCGGGGTAAACACGGCGAGCATCCCTCTACAGCTCGGTACGAACCCGGATCAAGACACCGTCCTGTGCTGGCTCGTGCAGGCGACGCTGACTGAGCAGGACGACCAGCCATTGACGTTGCAATATTGGAACGCGGCGGCACCGACTGTGGCGTTTGCCGGTCCTGGGAACTCGGGTACGGCCCAAAACACACGAAGGCACATGTTGCTGACGTTGAGCACCAAGGCGAGCTCGCCGGTGCCGGTTGGCTCGTTCGCGCCGCCTAGTCCTGATCCGGGAGCGGTTGGACTTTATTGCGTCACGACGTGGGTCGGAAAATCCGGTGTCACGTCGGACGACATCGTTCGGCTGCCGACCGCTCCCTTCCTGCAGTTTCACCTTCCGGACCTCACTCCGGGCTTCAGCCGACAGGTGATCGCAACAGCGAGCGAGACCTGGCAGGTGCCCGCCGGAGTCAAGCTGACCCGGGTCCGGCTGGTTGGCGGCGGCGGTGGCGGCGGCGGCGGTTCGACTTCGTTTGGCGGCGGCGGGGGCGGGGCCGGTGGCTACGCGGAAGCGATCCTGAGCGTGCAGCCGGGACAAAGCGTCCCGATCGTGGTCGGAGCCGGCGGAGCGCCGTCGGCGCCGAACAACACGGCGAGCACCGGAGGCACTTCGAGCTTCGGCAGCCTCATATCTGCTTCGGGCGGTCAAGGCGGTGCGTCCTCCAATCCGGATAGCCATGGCGGAGCGGGTGGGACGGGCCTAGGAGGAGTGTTGCTGATGCAAGGTGGGATGGGCGGCGACGGGCCGATGGTCGCCGGCGTTCCGGCCGGGAACGGCGGCTGCAGCATTTTCGGCGGTGGTGGTCGGGGCGCAAACGGGGGCGGCCCACCCGCCGATGGGAAGGCGCCGGGATCGGGCGCCGGCGGCGGATACGGAAACAACGCTTCGGGCGGATACGGCGCCGCTGGACTGGTGATCATCGAATACTGACCGGCGGCCGGTCCACGCAGTCGAACCCTGATCAGGAGCTCGCTACATGGCGACGACGGCTAGTCATGTTTGGCGACCGAGCGCATCTCGCGTGCTGGGCGTGGATGGGTTCATTCCCGGACCTAGAGGCCTCCCGGCGCGGAGTCCGGCTCCACTGCGCTGGCCCGCGAAGGACCCGGCCGACGTGCTCGACTATCAGTTCGATATTGCACCGGCCCTGACGGGCAACGACGGGGATGAAATCTCCACACTGGACGTCGTGATCTCGCCGTCCAATCCTGGCGACCTATCTTTGTTGTCGGCGGCAGCGGACGGATCGCGAGCGGTGCTCTGGTTGCAGGGCGGCCAGGTCGGGACGACTTACAACGTTACCCTGACGCTCGGTACGCGAGCCGGACGAACCCTGTCACGATCGGTCCTGCTGCCAGTGGTCGCGTTCGCCGCCCAAGGGGGCTCGGCCTGGACGTTGACCACTCAGGACGGATCGGTGCTGGTCGATTCCGACGGGAACCCGCTGGAGTTAGACTGATGCCGACGATTGATCAGCTCGAAGCGGCGGTCGTTGCGGCGGACAGCGACGTTTTGCTGGTGAGCCAAGGTGGGACAGCGCGCCGGGTCACGCTGGCCCAAGTCCTGGCCGGCACGCAACCGGAAATCCAGCTGACGCCGGGCCTGCTGGGGCGCACGGACCAGGGATACGGCCCGCCGGTCCAGTTGGGAGTCGGGGGTGGGCTGCGGCTGGCTGATGGTGTCCTATGGGGACCGGCGCCGTTCTCGGTCGGAAGCCTTCCGGCGGCAAGCGCCACCGGCGCCACTGACCTCGTTCCCGTGTCTCAGTCCGGGCAGGATCGGGCGGTGCCGATCAGCACGTTGCTGTCCATGCCAGGGATCAACGTCTCGGGGCAGATTGTAACAGCTGCGACCGGTAATCCGCGGCGCTTGGGCGATTGGGCTGGCGACGTGTTGCCGGTCGAAGCGTTCGGCGCTGTTGGCGACGGGACGACGGACGACAGTGCTGCCCTCTCCCGAGCGGTAGCGAGCGGTCGACCAGTGCGGCTCGGCGCGAAGACATACAGGGTCGACGGGCAGTGGACGGCGGCGAGCAGCACGGTGTTGCTCGGGACGCCCTCCTTGACCGTGCTGCAACGTGTTCAGCAATCCAGCGGAGCTTGGATCAACGTCACTGGGCCGAGCTTTGCGGCCATCGGCATCACGTTCGATGCGGGCAGGGTCACAGGCGACAACTGGAGCGTCCTGGTTGGGCCCACTTGCACGCAGTCGCTTTTCGAGAACTGCACCTTCGCAAACGCAAAAGGGCCGACCCTGGGGACAGGCTTGACCATCCAGGCGCGCGACGGGCTGACCGGTTGCTCGAGCAGCCACACGATCCGCAACTGCGCGTTCCACGACAATGCCGTCCACGGCCTCTGGGTGCAGGCGGCCGCAGGGGCGCTGGTTGAAGGCTGCTCTGCTTTCCGTAATGCGCAGTATGGCATCTGCCTGGACTTCAACGATCCGCAGTTTCAGCAAACGCTCCGGCAGTGTGCGGTTATAGGCTGCCGAGCTTGGGGAAATCAACGCGGCATCTCGATCGGCAATTATAACGAGACGAATGCAGAGCCGCCGCGGTGGGGTCTTGCCAACCCGGATGCGACCGATATCCTCGTCACGGGAAATGTTTGCTCCGGTAACACTGCATACGGGATCGCGGTGTCCGGCGACCGGCTTCAGGTCTCCGGTAATCAGATCACGATCAGCGATCCGGCGGCGAGCGCGTCCGGGATCCTCGTCAATGCCCGCCGCACCCTGGTCAGCGGAAACACGGTTTGCGGGCCTGGGCAGTTCGGGATCGATGCGGGGGGCTGCGCAGATAGCCAGGTCGGCGCCAACCTGATCCAGGCCTGTTCGATCGGTATCAACGCAGGAGGGGGTCAGCGCAATCGGATTACCACGAATCGATTGACCGGAAACGAGTGGGGCATCACTGCCTACCAGGTCGAAACCGATGGCCACGGCCAGAACTTCGGCATGGCGTGCAGCGATCTCGAGCTCGACGGCAACGTCATCGAGCTGAATGATAGTAGTGGCGGGATCTATCTCGTCGACGGCCCGCAGAACGTCATCGTCCGGAACAACGACGTGTATGGAACCAGCGCAGCCGATCCCTCGCAAGCGCTTTGGGCGCATTCCGACAACATCACCATCTCTAACAATCGTTGGAACGGACAAAGCCAGGTTGTCTGCAACCCTGCCGGCGTGGCTTCGCAAATCCAGTTTCCAGACATCGTCGACCAGGTGATGGTCACCTCGGCAGCGAGTCCAGTGACGGGGATCATGGGGCAGCATGCCGCCATGCTGGCCGGTCAAGTCTCCTTCATTCGGGTAACCGCGGGCGGGAGCGGTTACAGCCAGGCGCGGGTCGCGATCACCGGTGTCGGCGTGGGAGCGCGGGCCTCGGCCTATCTGAGGGACGGAGTCGTGATCGGGGTCGCCATGTCGGCAGCGGGGACCGGATATGACCCAGCGAGCACGACGGTAACCATCACCGGCGACGGCCAAGGAGCGACGGCGACGGCGTATGTGGGGCTTCCCGTTCCGCAGGGACGACGCCTGGCCGTTCAGTGCAACACGTCCGTTGTGTTCAAGCGAAGCGGCAGCTCGCCGCTTCAAGACAATTGGACGGGCACGGACATCAGGGTGCCCGCCACCGCCGAGATCGTTTGGAGCGGCGCCTGGGGCGGTTGGCAGGCTGTCTCGTTCGCTTGCTCCACGTATCTGCTGCCTGGCGGCGACGGCAGCGTGTCACTCCGCAGTGCGGCGGGAGACATCACCCTACGCCCGGCCGGTGCTGGGCAGGTCCGATTTGCATCAGAGACGGAGCCGAGCGGCTTCATCAGCTTGCTCGGCCGCGGCTCCCCGGAGGGCGTCGTCGCCGCCGGGCCGGGCTCCGACTACCGGAACTTAGACGGCGGCGTGGGCACGACGCTTTGGCTGAAACAAACGGGAACCGACAGCTCCGGATGGGCGGCAATCGCCTGAGCTGACCAGCGAACTCTTCTCCCCTCCTCAAGGAACCCGTCGGCTGCCCCGCAGCCGACGGGCAATGGAGTATTGGATGCCGACAATTGGACAGTTGCCATCCGCGACCGCGGTGGGCTCGAGCGACCTTCTGCCCCTCAGCCAGAACGGTCTGACCCGAAGCGTCTCTGTCGGCGCGTTGCTGAGTACGACCCAGCCCGCGCTGTCTCTGAGCCAGGGCACCTTGCTGGGGCGCCTCAGCCCGGGCACAGGCGGGCCGGAGGCAGTCAACATCGGCACTGGCCTCGCGCTGACCGCGGGCGCGGTGGTTGCAAACGGCGGCGATCATTCGCGCTTTGCTCAATCGAGCAGTCTACAGCCCGGCGATGAGGTGATCCTCAACAGCAGCTCGACGCCAAAGCGGCTCACGGCGACAGCGCTTCGCTCGCTCTTCTCCGCAGGCACGGGCGTGTCGATCGACGCGTCAGGGGTCATCTCGTCGACCGTAACCAGCAATGGCTCCGGAACGGTTGTGCAAGGGCCTCAAGGCGCGCCTGGTCCGCAAGGCCCGGCTGGCCAGGGGTTCAACTTCCGTGGTCCTTGGCAGGCCAGCACCGCGTATTCGGCTTATGACGTGGTGACGCAAGCTGGCCAGACGTATGTTGCTACCGCGGCCTTCACGAGCGGGACCACCTTCGCTTCGAGCAACTGGTCGCTGATGGCTGCAGAGGGCGCGACCGGCGCTCAGGGCCCGGCGGGTCCGACTGCTCAGGCAACTTCCAGCGCGATCGGGGCAGTGAAGCCCGGAGGCGGGATGTCCGTGTCCGGCGATGGCACGTTGACCCTCAACAGCGTCGCGCTGTCACTGCTCGCGCAAGGCGGCGCCAGTGTCGGCCAGATGCTCGGGTGGACCGGGGTCGGCTGGGGGCCGACAACGCTGCCCACCGCGCCGACCTATACCGGTGCGGCGCCGATCTCCATCTCCTCGGGCGTTATCAGCTTGTCGCAAGGTGGTGCGGTCAACGGTCAGGTCCTGACCTGGAACGGCTCCGGTTGGGTGCCGCAAACCCCGGCAACTGGCGGTGTGCCGCTGGGAAGCGCGACCCCGCTGATGGACGGGACGGCGTCGGCCGGGTCGTCTGGCAGCGCGGCCCGCGCTGACCACGTGCACCCGACCGACACGTCGCGCGCGCCGCTGGCGAATCCGGCTTTCACGGGTTCGATTACGCTCCCGAGCTGGACGACGACCACTCGCCCGGCGTCCCCAGTGGCTGGGATGGAAGGGTTCGCGACCGACACGGGACGGCATGAGACTTATACCGGCTCGGCTTGGGTCCAGTATGTCCGGCTGAGCGACCTGCCGGCCGCCTCCGGCCAACTGCTCGGCGGTTCCAGCACGGGCACCGCTGCCGCGGTCACGGTCGGTTCGGGGCTGCAGCTCTCGGGCGGCACGCTCTCGTCGACTTATAGCTACACGCTGCCGGCGGCGACCGCGTCGGCCCTGGGCGGCGTCAAGCAGGGTTCGGGCGTGACCATCGCGGCCGATGGCACGATCAGCGCGACCGGCATGTCCGGCGTGTCTAGCTTCAACACGCGCTCTGGCGCGGTCACGTTGACCTTGGCGGACGTGACGGCTGTGACCGGCACGGGAGCGACCGCGAAGACAAGTCTCGGCTTGGCGGCTGTCGCCGCCAGTGGGGCCTACTCGGACCTGAGCGGCACCCCGGCGGTTCCCGCGGCATCGAGCACGTCGCCGGCGATGGACGGGACCGCCGCCGTCGGCAGCGGCACCACTTTCGCCCGCGCCGACCACGTTCATCCCTCCGACACGTCGCGCCTTGCCGTCGCAAACAACCTCTCCGATCTGGCGAGCGCGGCAACTGCTCGGACTAACCTCGGGCTTGGTAACATCGCCATGCTGGCGGGCAGCGCCCAAGGACAGATCGCGTACTACACCGGCACGACTTGGGCCGTTCTGCCACCCGGCACATCGGGTTACCTGCTCCAGACCAACGGCACCGGCACGAACCCGACCTGGGTGGCGCCGCCGAGCGGAGGCGGCGGCATCTCCGGCGTCGCGATCGACGGCAGCACCATCGTCGCGAGCATCGCGAGCCCCTACCAGATGCAGACTGCCGATCGCGTGGTCGACGTGAACAAGGCGACCGGTGCCGCGACCGCGATCACGCTGCCGACTTCGCCGACCCTCTGGGTCGACTACACGGTAATCGATGGCAAGGGCGACGCTGGCACCAACAACGTCACCGTCACCGCGCCGAACAGCGGCACGATCAACGGAGCCTCAAGCTTCGTCCTGAACGCGAACCGGGATGCGATCTCGTTCCGAGCGATCAACGCGACCACCTGGAGGGTTTCGTAATGACCTACCGCCCGAATCTCCCGCTCTCGGTGGCGACAACGGCATCCGTCGGCGGGGTCAAATCGGACGGCTCCACGGTCTCGGTTGCCGTCGACGGTACGCTGAGCGTTCCCGGCACCTCCGTGACCGGGCTGACCGCGATCACCACCCCCGCCACGGCGGACCTCTACACGGTCAACCAGGGGGGCACCGACTACAAGGCCACCGGCGTGCAGGTCGCGACCTTCGTGCTTGCCCAGTCCCTCACACCCGTCACTATCTCCGGCGCGACGACGCTCTCCTTCTCGTCGCACAACAAGCGCCGGCTTGAAGTGGCTGCGGCACAGACGATCACTGTTCCTGCGGCGGCGACGCTGACCGCCGGCTTCGAATGCACGATCGTCGCCACCGGATCCGGCGCTGTGACCCTGTCCGGTACGCTGGTAAACGACGCCGGGGCCTCGGTCACGAGCATCGCGGCAGGCAGCAAGGCAATGGTCTCCAGCGACGGGATCACGGTGTTCTGCGAGCTCGGCAGCGGGACTGGGAGCGGAAGCGGGGCCGGGCTCACCGCGAACACCTTCACGGGCGCGCAGGTCGTCATGCCGGTCGCGATCGCCTACGCCAGCTCGGTGTCGATCAATGCGGCCCTGGGCAACAGGTTCCGCATTGGTACGCTGACCGGGGCCATCTCGGTCGCCAATCCCACGAACCTCGTAGATGGCCAGGAGATCAGCATCCGGTTCGTGCAGGACAGCACGGGCGGTCGCGCGGTCACGTTGGGCTCGTATTGGGTGCTCCGGAGCGGCGATAGCATCCCGACGGCGGCTAACTCGGTCTCGGACGTGTCGGGCACATGGGACAGCACAGCCGGAAAAATCCGGGCAGGCGTCGTGAGCTGGGCGAGCTAGGCCGATGCCTGACTTCTACGGCGGCCTCATCCACACCCTCGTCTTCCCGTCGCTGTACCCATCAGTCCCGTCCGGAACTACGCGGCTCGCGATCTGGGATGCGGGAGCCCCCGGCACGGTAACCACAAGTGGTGGGAACGTCACCGGATGGGCTGATGCTCTCGGGAACGCCAATGCCAGCTTGGCACTTACGAGCGGGTCAAATGGGCTCACCCTAGTCCCGAATCTATCCCCGAATGGGACGCCCGCAGTGAATGCCAGCGCGGCCAACTCTCTGGCGCTCCAGTCCACAGCAGGAAATCCGAATGGGTGGCTAACGAACACAGCGTCCGCGACCACGATCCTCCTGGTGATGAAAATTGGCACAAGCCACGGAGGGACCCCGTTTATCATCGGCCCTCCAACCGGGAACTATCTGAGCACTTATATCGGCAGCAGCGGCAGCCCAGCCCAGACATGGGTGCAGTCAAGCGGGACGGCCTACTCCGTCGCCGCTGGGAGCGTTTCCGCGACGGGGCTGCACAAAGTAGTCATCCGGTGGAATGTGGGAACTATGAACTGGTTCCACAATACTGACACCAAGATTACGGCAGCAGGTGTAGTCACATCGATAAGCCCTTCACAGCTTAGCGTGTTCAGGGACTTTGGTAGCGGCGTGAAGGACTGTGCGCTGTTTGAGGTGCACCTCTACGCTGGTGCTGCGTCTGATGCCGACTGCGCCGCCCTTATCAGTTACGCCACAACGAAGCATGGGACGCTGACGTGATCGTGGGCCACTCCTCAACGGCGCAGGGCTGAGCTCGCATGACCGTCCTTTCTCACCGGCGCCTGAACGGCAGGGCCTTTAACGTCACCATTGGTGCGGCCTCGCCCGCCAACAGCTTCACGATCGCTGAGAGTGCGTCCAGCGGCACGGCCGGCACCCCAGTGACGGTCATGGCGACGCCTGGCTCTGGCGGATGGCCGAGCGGCGAGACGGTTGTCTTTTCCGCATCTGGCGTTTCGGGCACGTGGTCGCCCGGCTCGGTCACCGTCTCCGGCACGACGCCGGCCGTCTCGACGTTCACCCCCAGCTCGAGCGCAGGCACAAGCGGCACGCTCACCGCGATCGCGGCAAGCCCGTCGAGCATGATGAACTCGACCGGGGCGCTCGGTTACGCGATCACGTCCGGCAGCCAGAATCCGGCCGACTACGCCTATTTCAGCGGTGTCGGTGTTCTGACCCTCGGCAGCGACACTCCCGACCCAGGCGCTACCCCGTTCCAGATCGACAGCTATGCGGCCCTCGGCGCTGCTGGCGGTGCTTTGCTTGCGAACTGGGACAGCGGCGACTTCTACCACGGGTCTTCGTTCACCTACGGGGTCAACTCGTCCGGGTATCAGACGATCTCGTGGGTGCCGACAAGCTACGCCTCAACGATCACCGCGACTGCGACCGCGACCGATGGCGTCTCCGCGAACCAGGCGATCTTCCGCCGGGCGATCGTCAACACCAGCGCCGGCACCGCCTCGTTCTACATCTCCAGCGATGGGTCGAATTACACACAGGTCGGCTCCACGGTAACCACGACTGCCGGCGCGATGGTCGGCGCGAACGAGCGGCCAATGACCATTGGCGGCAACTACAGCAGCGGCAGCAACATCACCGGCAAAATCTACCTGGTGAAGCTGACAACGAACGGGACGGCA
The DNA here is from genome assembly GCA_963708585.1 of uncultured Alphaproteobacteria bacterium. Lineage (GTDB taxonomy): Bacteria > Pseudomonadota > Alphaproteobacteria > Acetobacterales > Acetobacteraceae > JAVVHH01. Next base: position 678,885 of record CAVPSW010000006.1, read on the forward strand.
ACGATCAACGCGTCGTCGAACGGAACTGCCTGGGTTGACGCGGTCTCTGCCAACACCTGGACGGGCGGCTCCGGCGTCAGCTTTGGCGTGGACTCCGGTGGCAGCAACGTGGCTCCGGGTCAGGTGACCAACCTCGCCGCAGGGACGCCGACCGCGACGACGATCCCCGTCACCTACACCGCGCCCGCGGTTGGCACCACGCCGATAACCTATGTCGGCTGGACCAGCCCGCACGGCGCCGGCATGTGGACGCAGAACGCGGCCACGCTCACCAGCTCGGGCGGGACATTGACCGGGCTTTCGCCTCAGACCAACTACGACCTGCGCATTGTCGCAACGAACGTTTATGGGTCGAGCACGACGGACCTGACGACCGGCGTGACCACGGGCGCGCTGCCGACCGCGACCAGCTTCAACATCACCGAGAACAGGACGCAGGGCGGCGCTGGCGCCACCGTGACCGTCACGGCCGCGCCGCCGTCCGGCTATGCGTGGCCGAGCCAGACGTTGACCCCCTCGGCTTCGGGGCTGAGCGGCTCCTGGTCGCCGACCTCCGCGACCGTCTCCAACGGGTCCTCGGCCCCGGTCGCGTTCGTGTTCACGCCGACCTCGTCCGTTGGCACCAGCGGCACGCTTGCGGTCTCCGGCTCTAGCCTGACCGCCTCGCCCACGTCGCTGTCCTATTCGGTTGTCGCCTCCAGCTTCACCGCGACGCGCTTCGATGCGGTCAGCAGCGCCAGTTCGATCGCGCCGAGCGGCACCACCACGCTCTCGCTCATCCCGAACGGCAACTGGACAGGCGGCACCGCAACCCTCGCGCCGACCCTGGGCACGATCTCGGGCGGCAACACGATCACGCTGCCGTCCAGCGGCAACGCCACGTTGACGGCGACTTACACCGCTGGATCGACTGCCGGGGCGGAGAGCATCGCCTGCACCAACAGCGCCGGGCTGGCCAATCCCTGGCCGGTGCCGCTCAATGTGTTCGCCTCCAGCAGCGGCTCCGCTCAGTCCATCGCCGTGGGCTCCGCAACGACGGACCCACATGGCGGACGGCTCTACAATGACCGGACATACCAGAAGGACGCGCCAACCGGCACGCCGGCCGGATTCGGCGCCGGCTTCAATATGGGGTGGGGCGAGGTCTGGCTGCCGCTCAATCTTCCGAGCGCGGCAACCGCGCTCTACGCCCGGTTCCACGACGGCGACAGCGGCGCGACTACGACCCCCGGAACGGGCACGGTGGTTCAGACCGCGGTGCAGGTCTATGGCCCGCTTGGCTCGGGTCAGCAGCTCCCGCGCCTTCTGCTGCCGGCCAGCGACACCGCCTATTACGTCGATGTCGCGGCCGACAGCGCCATGACCAACCCCGTCCGCATCCCCTGGAAGTTCTTCGTCCGCGACGTGGTGGTGCATCTCGGCCGCTCGCAGGAGGGCGGCTTTCACACGTCCTGGCAGTATGGGTCGGTTCCGGGCACGAGCTACGCCAACTACCTGAAGTCCACCTGCATCACGTCGTTTTCGTCCGTGGGCGACACGTCGGCGACTGATGCCTGGTTCACTACGCCCGCGTCCTGGGCGCGCATGGACGGCACCAGCACGGCCTTCAAGAACACGACGGACGGCAACTTCTACATCAACAGCGCCGCGAGCATGGAGATGGGCCGGCTCTGGAAGGCCAAGAAGGGGCACGGCGTCGGTCTGTGCGGCGTTGCCGTGGTCGACGGCTACAACGCCACCTTCTCGGCCATGGTCGGCACCGACGGCACCCCCTGCGTCGGGCTGCGGAACATCGCAACCAGCGCGTGCGGCGGCAAGTTCCGCTACTTCACCACAAACATGAACGACGGCGGGACAACGCTCAGCTATGGGCAGGCGGGAACTCAGACCGCGATCAACGGCCTGATCGCCTACTTCGCCGCGAACTACAAGGCGTGCGCGATCATGTCCATTGGCTTCCGGTCCGGCGCTGGCGGCTCCTCGGCCGCGAACGGCACTCAACGTGCAGCCGACTACGTCAGCACGCTGGAGGCGGCGGACGCGCGGGTCTGCACCGGCGACATGGCAACCGACTGGTTCACCTTCAACGGCGGGCACCCGGCCTGGGACAGCCAGGTCCGCTACGCTCGCCGCCGTTGGCAGTCGCTGATGATGACCGAGAGCACGGCCTTTGGTGGGTTTGGCTACGCCTTCGGCGACCGTTGGCCGCGCATCCGCTCGACCGGCACGCGCCCGAGCGCCAGCGCGACGCTCAGCATCCCGATCGACCTACCCACGGGCGCGACGGCGGTTGCCGGCAAGACCTGGGAGTACGGATCGGCCGATGGGACGACGCACTTCAACTATGCCGCGACAGACACGAACGATCTGATCGCGCTCACCTGGGTCTACCCGTCCGGTGGCTACAACGGGAACGGGACGTCGCTGACGGTCAGTTCGGTGGTCGTCAACAGCGCGAACAGCCCGCCGACGCTGGACGTGACCCTGGCCTCGGTCCCGAGCGGCACTCTGACGGTGCAGTTCAACAGCGATCAGAACTACGGCCCATACACACCGAACGGCGGAGGCGACCCGGTGCAGATTTTCGACAACCGGGACTGGTCGACCTACGGGATCGATTGCGGCGGGATTGTCCTGCCGCGGTGCGACATCACCGTTGCGGCAGTCTAGCCCATGACGATCCTCTCTCGCCGCCGCTTGAACGGTAAGGCCTACAACGTCACCACCGGATCGGGCGGGGGCAGCGCGCCCGGCCAGGTCGGCAGCCTCGCCGCCGGTACGGCGACTGCCTCGACCATCCCGGTGACCTATACGGCCGCGTCCGGCGCGACCTCGTATCAGGGCTACACCAGCCCGCACGGGGCTGGCACCTGGACGCTGAACGCCGGGACGTTTGGCGCGACGGGCGGGACGTTCTCCGGGTTGGCCGCGACGACGGACTATGACCTGCGCGTCGTCGCGAGCAACACCTACGGATCGAGCACCACAGACCTGCTGACGGGCGTCACGACGACCTCGGCTTCGGGCGGAGCGTCCGGCGCAGTGCAGAGCTTCACGCTGGCGGACTGGTCGGGCTCTGGCTCGGTCGGCTTCGCGCGGCAGGGCATGGTCTTCAAGCAGGGCGACGTGCCTGCGGGCCACGTTCCGGTCATCCAGCGCAACAGCGCGACCGTGGCACACCAGTGGAACCAAGTCGCAACCTACCCCGATGGGTCCTGGAAGTTCGCCGTCTTCTCGCTCCGGGACACCGCGTTCTCGGCGAGCGAGAGCCGGACCTATGCGGTAGTCCAGCAGGCCGGGTCCGTGCCCGCGACCACCGGCCTTACGCTGCCGCAAGCGGTCGCCGGCCACACGTTCCAGGTCAAGTTCACGTCCGTGAACAGTTATGACGGGACGAACACCGTCGCTTATAACAGTGGAGCGCTCACCTCTGATCTGACCACCCATATCGCAACCAGCACCCGCATCACGAAGATGGCGGACGGTCCGATCGCCCCGTGCTGGAAGATCTGGGGCATGGCGGGCGGCGATGCGCATCTCAAGACCAACTGGTATGTCATTCCGTGGCTGAACGCGGACGGCTCGGTCTACGCGATCGAGCTGTGCGCCCTGAATGCCCAGGACTGGTGGAGCATCGCCGGCAAGTATCAGCTCCAATACAACGCCGTCCTAGTCGACGGCGGGACGACGATCAACTCGTTCTCCGGCGTGAACCACTATTACGGCTCGCATTGGGCCATGCTGCGCGCCACGCAGGACAACAACTATTGCCGTGCGCCCTGGATCGGGGGCGCCATGCCGACACTCACCTACGGTTTCCAAAAGACCTACTGGCACGACTGCGGGCCGATCCCGCCAATGAGCAGCACGCTCGTGCCGACGGCGCTCGGCTCGCTGCCGCCATTCGTTCCGTGTCAGGGCACGTCATCGGACGTTATGGCCGTGGACGGCACGGGTGCGTCGGGTTCGCGTGGTCTCATCACCGGATGGGATGGCATCGCCTATGCGCGGCAGGATGCAGCCGACTACGCTTACGTCCGGTGCACCGCGACGAACACCATCCACGCGCCTTGGCACTACCGAAGCAACCGGACCCGCACACGCCTTGGTGACAACGGTGTGGCCGACACCGCAAACTCGGTCTGCACCCTGATCCTGGCGCCTTTGTCGACGGCCGCGAACGACTTCACCGCCGACGGCCTGCCCGTCGCGGTCCACGCCTACTCAGATGGTGCGACCGCATCCGGTTGGGCGGATGGGTACGTGGCGGCGAGCGGCGGTACGGGGAGTTGGCATCGGGACTACCCGGACAGCTCCCACCTCTATGCCTACGCCTACATGAACTACATCTTTGAGGGCTCTCCCTGGGTTCTCGAGAGCGGTATTATCGACTGGTCGATGTACTCCGTTCAGCAGCAGGCCGGTCAGAATTTTGCCAACAGGAACGTTCTGCTCTACCATTACAAGGGTCAGCCGGGGTACACTTTCGCCGCCAACATGCCCGATACTATGTGGACCGGCATCGGGGCGGTCTGCGGCAGCGGCAACATCCGCGCCGCCGGATGGGAAATCAACCTCATCGGGCAAGCCGCCGGCATTACCTGGGTGGGGCACGAGGCACAGCGCTTTCTCATGGCGCGCAACGCCAATCAGGCAGACTGGATCGCGCAATCGTTGGCCTACATGCCGGCGAGCATGCAGAATTACGGACTCTGGAGCGATCTGTCGCCGGTCAGTTGGTACGGGCTCGTCAACACGACGATCGACCTCGTTTCACCCTGGCAGATGAGCTTCATCGCGCAGGGCGCCTACTTCAACTATCAGCTCACCGGCGCATCTGGATACAAGGCGCTTGGCGATATGGTGGCAAACCATTCCATCGGGCTCGTCAATCAGGGCTGCTACTACACCTCGGCCTATCGTGCGCCGCCCACGTCCAAGATCGGCCTTGTGGACTTCGGGACCGGCCAGGGTGGTTCGGACTTCCTCTCCTGGGGCAACGTCGGGTTCGCCAACTTCTCCGCTGCCCTTACGGCCGGATCGGCGACGATCGCTCTCGGCGGACAGACCCAGGAAGGGTATCCAAGCCCGTGCGTGTTGCCGCTTGCCGCCGGCGACATCGTGCGGATCACTCCGGCTTACGACATCGGCAACGACACAGGAACAATCCCCAGTGAAGTGCCCGAGGGCCAGCCGCTCTATGTGACCACACCGTCGAGCGCGACCACCATGCAGGTCGCGACCTCGCCGGGCGGCACGCCGATCGTGTGGAGCGAGAGCCAAAGCATCGCCCTCACGTTCCTGCCGGCGTCCGCCAACGTCTCGGTCGCCACGTCGCCGCCCTATATCCCCGGCGGTGACTGCTACGCCTTCTTCCACTACGGCGTGCTCGTGTTCGCCGAGCGCAACGGCAAGGCCGGGGCCAACGCAGCGCGGACCAAGATGGACAGGTTCCTGACCAACGCCAATCGCGCGACCTACATGCCGACCGGCGGGCTCACGGTAACGGCGTAAGCGCCCGCTCTTGGGGCCGGCTACAGACGGCATCGCTCCGGTTTCTTCACCCGCACGCAACCCTGAAGGGACCACATGGACGACACGCGTGATGCAACGCATGCGGGACTGACCGCCATCCTGGCTTGGACGGCGTTCCGGCTCGGACTCTCGGCCGACGTCTTCGCCACCAATAGCAGCTTCGACTACATGGCCAGGTTCGCGTCAGAGCACACCTGGGCCGCCCTCTTCCTGGTGGTCGCCAACGTGGGCGTGTTCGGTCTTTTCACCGCGAACCCCGTCATCCGTCTCGTCAGCGTCCTCGTGGTCGCGACGGCGCACGGTGTGCTGGCCGGCTGCCTGCTCATGTCGGGCGCGAGCGTCTGGTCGGGCACCTACGCCATCATCGCCGCAATGGGTTACTACCTCGCGTACCGGAGGTCACGTGCTGGCATCTGACGCCAACATCGCGCCGCCACAGCCTCAATGCTGAACCTCGCGAGCGGCCCCTGGTGGGTCATCCTGACCGCCGCGGCGCCCAGCGTTGCGAGCGGCGCGTGGGTGTTCTGGCGCTGGTGGCTGGAGCGTGGCGACAAGATCCAAGAGGGAGTCCTGACTCGCGAGCAGGCCTTCCTGCGCGATCTGGAGGCACAGCGCCTCGCATTGTCGCGCGAGCAAGCCGACCTCTTCGAGAGAATTCGCACCGAGCTGGCGCGAACACAAATACGGCTTGGCGAGCTGGAGCGCGACCGCGACCGGGGCTGGGACCTCGCCCGCTGGTGGAACCAACGCGCCCACGAGCTGCGTCACGCCGGCCTCAATGCCCAAACGATGGTGGCTGGGTTCTGCGCACGCGAGGGCGTGGACCCGCCGGACTGGCCCGACATGGGCGTTCCAGGTCTGGAGGACCCGAAATGAGCACGTTTGACGACGTATTCCGAAGCGTGATCGGCGAGGAGGGAGGCTACACGGCCAACGCAGCCGACCCCGGTAACTGGACGAGCGGCAAATGTGGTGTTGGCCGCTGCAGCGGTACCAAATACGGCATTTCCGCGGCCTCCTACCCGAACGTGGACATCGCCGGCCTGAGCCTGAACGACGCCAAGGCGATCTATCGGCGCGACTACTGGGACAAGGTCCGCGGCGACGAGCTGCCGGCAGCCTTGGCCCTCTTGGTGTTCGACGCTGCCGTCAACAGCGGGCCGAGCCGCGCGATCCGGTGGCTGCAGACCGCGCTTCGCGTAACCGTCGACGGCGTGCTCGGTCCGGCCAGCATGGCGGCGGTGCAAAAGGCCGCCGGGCAGGGCGCGGCGCTGCTGGCCGAATATCAGGCGCAGCGTCTGGTGTTCATGGCCTCGCTGCCGACCTGGCGCACCTTCGCGCTCGGCTGGAGCCGGCGCGTCTGCACGATGCAGTACGAGGCTTTGCGGGTGGGGGGAGGAAGCTGATGGACTGGTTGCAAGTGGGCGCCGACGTGGCGAAAGGTGCCGCAGCGGGAAGCGTCGTGCCAGGCGTGGGAACGGTGCTCGGGGCAGCCGGCGGCGTCGCGCTCGACCTTGCGCCCGAACTCGGCCGTTGGCTGTTTGGCTCGGACTCCGCCACGACCGTCAAGGCGGTCCAAGGTGCGGTTCAGGCCGTCACCGGTGCCACCGATCCGGAGGCGCAGGTTTCCGCCCTGGCCAATCCCGACGTCGCTAAGGAACTGCGGGTTCGTCTCGCAAGCATCGCTGCCGAGCGCACGGCCGCGTCGGCCAAGGCTGCCCAGGATCAACTCGTCGCCCAGCTTGCCGATGTCGCCAACGCCCGCACGGCCACGCTCCAGCTCACTCAGGCCGGCTCGACCATGGCGTGGGGCGCACCTGTGGTCAGCGTGATCGTGCTGGTGACGTTCGGCGGCGTGATGGCGCTCGCCCTGCTCCGCACCCTGCCTTCGAACGCCGAGCCAGTGCTCAACGTCCTCCTCGGCACTCTTGGCGCCATGGCAACCAGCGTCGTCACGTATTGGGTGGGCAGCAGCGCTGGTAGCGCACGCAAAGACGCGCGCCTCGCGACGATCGCCGGCCATGCCATCGCTGGAGGCCATGCCGTCGCCGGAAAGGGATGATTTGCCGCCTTCACGCTCCCTCGGGCTGAGCCTCGGTACGCCAGGCAATGCGGAGGCGGCAGATGCACCAGGACTTCCGCACCTTCGGCGAAGCGCGGCTGCGTTCCCATCTCCACTGCCTCGATCCTCGCCCCGAGCGCAAGGATCTCGTAGCTCGTCTGCACCCCCATGAAGCTTGCACGCTGGACGCGGCCCGAGACGCCGATCTCCGCCCCGAGCAGAACATTCTCCGGCCGCACCATCACCTGCACCGCGACGCCCACTGCCGCGCTCCCGTGCATGCGCGCTCGCAGAACCTCTCCCGACCCGGCCTCGACCGAAGCGAAGCCGCCGTCAACGGACCTCAAATGCCCCGCTATCCGATTCGTCGACCCCGTGAATGCAGCAACGAATGCGTCCGCCGGGTCATTGTATAGCGCCGTGGCCGAGCTGAGCTGCAGCAGCCGCCCGCTGCGCATCACCCCGATCCGATCCCCGAGCACGACCGCTTCGGCCTGGTCGTGTGTCACATACAGCGCCGTCAGCCCGGCCGCCTTGATGATCCGCCGCAGGTCGTCGCGCAGCCGCAGCCGAAGCTGCGCATCGAGGTTGCTCAGCGGCTCGTCCAAGAGCAGTAGCCGCGGCTCATAGACCATGCTGCGCGCCAGCGCGACCCGCTGCATCTGCCCACCGGAGAGCGCCACGACCGGCCGGTCCACGTACTCGGCGAGGTCCACCATCGCCAGCACCTCGCGCACCCGGCGCGCCTTCTCCCCTTTCGACAATCCGCGCCCATGCAGCGGATAGGCCACGTTCTGCCGCACCGTCATGTGTGGCCAGACCGCGTACGACTGGAACACCATGCCGAAGTTCCGGCGCCGTGGTGGCACCAGAATGCCCCGCTCCGGTTGCGAGATTACCTCGCCGCCAATTCGGATCGCGCCTCCCGTCGGGTGCTCGAGCCCCGCGATGCAGCGCAACGTCGTCGTCTTGCCACATCCGGACGGCCCTAGCAGCACGACGATCTCCCCCGCCCCGATCGTGAACGAGACGTCGTCGACCGCGGGCCGCAATCCCGGCGCGTACGCCTTGCTCAGTCTCTCGACCTGCAGTTCGGCCGACATCGCCTACTGCCGATAGCCGTAGGTCTTGTTCCATTCCGAGATCCACCCGTTCCTTAGGCTCTCGAAATCGCTTTCCTTCGGCAGCCAAACCGGTGTCACCTTCGGGTCGAAGCCCTTCATCTCCGTCGGCGGCACCTTCAGTGACGTCAGGTTTCCCTGCTGCGCCATGGCGAACGCCTGCCCCTCCTTGGACATGCAGAAATCGAGGTAGAGCCGCGCCGCATTCGGGTTCGCCGCCGTCTTCGGGATTCCCGACGCGTAGGGCACCAGCGGAATTCCCTCGGTCGGAAACACCAGCTCGACCGGCGCCCCGTCACGCCGCTTCGTGTAGATCGCGTTGACCACGAGCGGCATCACCTGCACCTCGCCCCGCACCACTGCGTCCGAACCGGGCGCGCTGGAAGGATAAAGTGACGGCTTGGTCGCGGCCTGCTTGGCCCAATAATTCGGGTCGACCTTCTGCCGCTCGAACAAGATTCGCGTCCAGGTTGTCCCGCCCGAGGGCGCGATCACCTCGCCGATCACTCCGGGCTGGTAGACGTCCGTCTTCGTCAGGTCCATCCAGCTCTTCGGTCCGTTCTGCAGCAGTGCCGAGTTATAGGCGATGCACCACGTCGGCGTGATCCGGGGCCACAGCTTCGGCGAAATGCGCGACCCCTCCAGGTAATCCGCCGCATTCGGTGGCGCGTAATCCTGGAACACGTCGTCGATTGCGCGCATCAGCGCCCGGTCCGAGTGGTCTACGATGTCCGCCGTCAACTTCCCCGCCGCCGCCTCCGTCCGCACGCGCGTGATCAGCTGCCCACCCGACGAGCGCACCAGCTCCACTTTCACAAATGGGAACCGCTTGTTGAAGAACTCGGCGAATTCCTGCTCGGGTTCCGTGAAGCTCGCCGTGTACATCACAAAGCGCCCTTCCTTGCGCGCCGCGTCCGCCAACGCGGCAGGCGGCTGATAACTCTCCTCCGCCCAGGCCGGCCGGGTCGCAGCGGCGGCGGCGGTCAGCAGAGCATGGCGGCGCGTCAGTTTCATTGTTTCGCTCCCATTAAGCAATCCGGCCCTTGGTGGCCTTGCGGGTCAGCAGGTTGCCGATCCCGATCACGATACCGAGCAGCACCACCTGCACCAGGCTATAAGCGGCGGTGATGCTTAAATTCCCGCCCTCGTAATACCCGAGCAGCTGCACCGACATCACCATCGACCCGCTCGAATACAGGAATAGCGAGGAACCCAGCTCGCGCGTCGACAGGATGAAGAGAAGCGTCATCGCCGCCATCACGCCCGGCCGCGCCAGCGGCAGCGTCACGCTCGCGATCGTGCCCGGCAGCGAGCGCCCGCAAATCCACGCCGCCTCCTCCAGCTCCCGGTGGATCTGCATCAGCGAAGTGCTGAGCGCTTTGACCGTGTCCGGAATGAACCGCGCGACGAAAGCCAGCGCCAAGATCCAGATCGTCCCATAAATCCCGCCCGGCAACCCGATCCAGGCCCAAAGATACGCAACCCCGATCACCAGCCCCGGAATCGCCACCGGCGCCGTCGACACGGCGTCGACCACCCAGCGTCCCGGCACCCGGGTCCGTGTCACCGTGTACCCGATCGCGAACGCCAGCGCCCCGCCCAGCCCGGCCGTGATCAGCCCCACCTCCAGCGTGTTCAGCAGCGCCAGCGTGGTCTGCGGGTTGGCGAACAGTCGCTCGAAATGCACAGTGCTGTACCTGGCGGCCGTCGAACAGGCTCGGCACGTCCCGCACGAACAGGAACTTCCGGAACGCCGCGACGATCAGTGCCAGCGTCGGCAGCACCACCACGACCAGCACGTACAGCACGGCGAGCCCAAGCGTCGCGAACCGCCACGGCCCCAGCCGAAGCGACCGCGGCCGGAACGCCTTGCCTGCGACAGTCGTGTAGCTGCGCCCCGCCAATATCTTGTTCTGCGCGAGCACAAGCAGCCCAGTCACCGCCATTAGGATGATCGCGACCGACGCCGCCGTCCCGTACAGCGGTGGCGACCAATTCGTCAGCGTGTAGATGTAAGTCGTCAGCACCGGGATGTTCGCTGGCGCGCCGAGCACCGCCGGGATTCCATAGATCCCCAGCATCACCACGAACGAAAGCAGCATCCCCGACACGATCGCCGGCGCGATCAGCGGGAACGTGACGGTGAAGATCGTCCGCGCACTGCTCGCCCCCGACATCTCCGCCGCCTCCTCGAGCGACGGGTCCATGTTCCGCAGCGCTGCCGACGTGAACATGTACACGTAGGGCGCGTAGTACATCCCGAACACGAACACGATCCCAGACATCGAGTAGAGGTTGATCCGCCAATCCAGCCCGGCTCGCGCCATCAGCGTGTTCAGCAATCCCGTTTTCGGCGAGCCCAGGATCGCCCACGCGACCCCGCCCACCAGCGGCGGCACGAACAGCGGGATCATGCCCGCGGCCGCGATCAGCCCTTTGAGTGGCGTGTCCGTCCGCACCACGATCCAGGCAAACAGGAGCCCGATCGCCACGGCCACCGCCGTCCCGCCCGTGCACGTGATCAACGAGTTCAGCAATGCCAGATGGACGTTGGGGTTCAGCAGCACGGCAACGAAGTTGTCGAGCGACACGGCAGAGAGCCGGTACCCGTCGACTACCGGGTCGCCGCCGGTCAGCGCGCCAATCAGCAGCATGCAGACCGGGTAGATCACCAGGAACGCAAGCACGAGGAGCAGCCACGCGGTCCAAACCGTCCCACCTGCCAGCCGCATTCGGCGCGGGGCAGGGGAGGCGGCCTCGAACGGTCCCGCCGGGAGGGCGACCGGCGCGTCCATCGCCGCTAGTACCTGGAACTGCGGCAGCGTCAGCAACGGGAACGCGCTGTGCACGTGCGGCTCCGCCACCGCCTCAACCGCGCGCAGATAGCTCCGGTCCAGCTCCCCGAAGTTCCGCACTCCGAGCAGCCCGAGGCACTCGGCGACCTCCTCCTCCAGCAGCTCGATCACGCGCCGGATTCCCTCCGCTCCCGCCGCCGCCAGCCCATACACGTACAGCCGGCCGATCCCAACCAGGTCCGCCCCGAGCGCGATGGCCTTCACCACGTCACTTCCCCGGCTGATGCCGCCGTCGACCATCACCATCGCGCGCCCATCGATCGCGTCGATGACCTCCGGCAGCACGTCCATCGACCCGGCGCCATGGTCGAGCTGCCGCCCGCCATGATTGGACACGTAGATCCCCTCCACGCCGAGCTCCACCGCCCGCACCGCATCCTCCGGTGTCGCGATCCCCTTCAGGATCAGCTTCACCGTGTGCAGCCGCTTGAACCGTTCCATATGCGCCCAGCTCAGCCCGGCCTGGAATTCCATGCCCGCCGACCGCGCCCGCCAGGGCTTCGCGAACCGGTTCGCGATATCCCGCTCCCGCCGGCTGTAGATCGCACTGTCCACCGTGATGCAGAACGCGTCGTAGCCCGCGTCCACCGCCCGGTGCACATGGTCGTCGACGAAGCTGTCGTCCCCGCGAACATACAGCTGGAACACCTTGCACCCGCTCGCTGCCGCCGCCGTCCGCTCGAGCCCCGTCTGCGTCACCGAGCTGAGAAAGAACGGCACCTCGGCTAATCCCGCTCCCTGCGCGACCGTCACCCCGCCATCGCCACCGAGCTGCTCCAGCCCGCCGACCGGCGCCAACGCCACCGGCAGCCGGACCCGGTGCCCAAGGAACTCCGTCGAGGTATCGATCTGCGACACGTCCGCCAGCACCCGCGGCCGGAACCCGATCCGGTCCAGCGCCAGCCGGTTCCGCTTCAGCGTGGTCTCCGTCTCCGTCCCCCCGACCACGTAGTCCCAGAGGTTCTGGTTCAAGGTCAGCCGCGCCGCCGCGATGATCTCGTGCAAAGTCTGGAAACGGTCTTCGGCAGCGTTGCGCATCGTCTCGTCCCTGGTGGTTACGGGCAGATATAGCCCGTACCGCCCGGTGCCTTGAAGCAGCCGATCAATTCCGGAAAGAGCAGCTTCGGCAGGAACAGGATCGCGTCGGGGACGAAGATCGTGAACGCGATCGTGCCGAAGAAGATGATGTAGATCGGCAGAGACGCCGCCAGCGCGGTGGAGAACCGCGTTCCGACGAACTTCGACGCCATCAGCAGCGCAAGCCCATAAGGCGGCGTGATCAGCCCGAAGGCCAGCGTCACGATCAGCACCACCCCCATGTGCACGCTGTTGATATCAGCCGCGTCCGTGAGCTGGTTGACCACCGGCATGAAGATGATGATCGCCGGGATCGGCTCGATGAAGTCGCCCACGATCACGAACACCAGCACCAGCAGGAACATGATCGCCGTCGCGTTCGTGCCGGCCACGTCGCCGATCCAGCCCGACACCACGATCGGGCCCGCGCAGATAGGCCACCAGCCAGCCGAACGCGCTGGCCGCCGCGATCGTGATCAGCGGCAGGCTGAACACCAGCCCCGCCTGCACGAAATCCGCCGGCAAATGTCGCCAATGACCCGGCCGCAGCGCCGGCAGCACCACGATCAGGATGTAGGCGATCGCGATCACCCCCGCCTCGGTGGGCGTGAACCAGCCGGTCAGGATGCCGCCCAGCAGGATCACCGGGATCAGCATCGGCAGCGCCGCAGCGCGCGTCGCCAGCCCGAGCTGCCCCAACGTCGCCCGCTTCCGCCGCAGCCCGACCGGGCCGAAGAAGTAGCAATAGACCATCAGCCCGAGCCCGATCATCAGCCCAGGCACCAGCCCGCCCAGGAACAGCCCGGCAATCGACACGTTCCCGATCGCCCCATACACCACCGCCATGATCGAGGGCGGCACCAGCGCCGCGATCGTGCTCGCCGCCGCGATCAGCGCGGCCACGAACTCCGGCCGATAACCCTCCCGCGCCATCGGCACCGCCATCGTCCGCGACAGCACCGCGACGTCGGCCGACGACGAGCCGGACATCCCCGAGAAGAACATGCTGAACACGGTGGTGACCTGCGCCAGCCCGCCCCTGATGTGCCCGACCAGCGCCTGCGACAGCTCCGCGATCCGGATCACGACGTTCGCCGACGTCATAAGCTCGCCGACCAGCAGGAAGAACGGGATCGCCATCAGGCTCTCCGAATCGATCCCGTTGAACAGCTGCCCGACCATGCTCTGGAAGGTGATCGGCGTCATCGCCGTCCCCACCAGCACGCCCGCGATCAGCGCGAACGCGACCGGCACGCCGAGATAGCCGAGCGAAAGAAACAGCGCTGTCATGACCCCGAGGATGACGGCGTTGTGCGCAGCCATCGGTGCTACGGGATGGCTTCCAGCGCTTCCGCCGGCACCGGGTTCTCCCGCTCAAACCCGTGCTGCAACCCGTTGACGATCCCCTCGAGGCTGAACAGCGCCACCAGCACGCCGCAAACCGGGATCGGCCAGTACAGATAGGCGATCGGCGTCATCGACGGCATACGGAAACTGTGGAATCCGGAGAGGAAGTTCTGCCACCCGAATACCGCCATCGCCAGGCCGACCAGCAGCACCACCCCGCGCACCAGCAGTTCGCAGCACACCCGCGGCCCGCCCCGCATCGCCTCCGTCAGCGCAGAGAGCTGCAGATGATCGTTCCGCCTGGTCGCCGCTGCGGTGCCGCAGAACGTCCCATAGGTGAACCAGGCGCTGGTCACCTCCTGCAGCCAAAGCCACGGGTGCCCCAGCTCACGCGTCACCACATCCAGCAGCACGGCCGTCGAGAACCCGGCCAGGCACACGCCGCAGCATACCATCAGCACCCGCTCGAGCCCGTCCAGCGCCCCCCACTTCAGGTGCCGATCGCTCCGCTGGACGAACTCGACCGCCACAACGCCCCTACTGCACGCCGCGGATCAACGCGACCAGCTTGACCGCATACGGCCCGAGCTGCTCCGCCGTACTGTCCTGCAACGGCGTCGCCGCCTTGATGAACCCCGACAGGTCCACATCCGTCACGAACTTCACGCCCATTTTCTGCAGCCGCGCCTCGCTCTGCCGATCAAGCTCCAGCGCTTTGGCCGGCTGCGTCCGCGACACCTCGTCCGCCGCCGCCTGCACCCAGCCGCGCTCTTCCTCGTTGAGGCTGTCCCAAACCTTCTGCGAGACAGTGATCAGCGCGTTGTTTGCCTCGTGCATCGTCATCGACATCACCGGCGCCACTTCGTAGTGCTTGTTGGCCATGTAGACATTCACGCCGTTCTCGGCCGCGTCTACCACCCCGGTCTGCAGGCTCGTGTAGACGCTCCCAAACGGCATGTGCACCGTCTGCGCGCCATAGGCCGGGAACGCCGCGTCCTCCGTCGCGGTCGCCTGCACCCGCACCTTCAGCCCGCGCATATCCTCGACCCGATGGATTTCCTTCTTCGGTACATGTCCCGGAACCCGAGCGTCGCCAGCCCGAGCACCCGCACCCCGGTCACCGTCTGCGCGAACATCTCGCGGAATGTCTTGACGATTTCCGGGTCGGCCAGCGCCTTGAGCAGTCGATCGTCCGACCGGAACAGGTAGTGCAGGCTCATCACCCCCGATTGCGGCGAGAGCGTCGCCGCGTTCGCAGTGCTGCTCACCATGAAGTCGATGTCGCCGACGCGAATCTTCTGCAGCGCCTGCGGCTCCTGTCCAAGCTGCGCCCCCGGGAACTGATCGATGATCATCGTCCCATGGCTGAGTCGCTCCAGCGCCGCCCCGAAGATGTCGGCCGCCACGCCGAACCCGGTCGAGTTCGGCTGATCATAGGCAAAGCTGTAATGCCGCTGCGCCCAAGCGCTCCCGCCGCCGAGCAGCCAAACCATGACGAACGCCGCAGCGACGATGGACCTGACCCGCATACCGTCCTCCCCACGCCGCCTTGGTCTCTCGCCCAAGGGGCGCGCCGGCGGTTCTCTCCCGGAACGTTAAACGATTGCGCGAGCCCGCGTCATCCAGAGTTTCGGTCGCAAGGCAACAGTTGAAGCTGATGATAACATAGCTTATAATGTGCACATGCATTATCACGAGCCCGACCTCCTCATGCTCCTCAGCGATGTCGGCCGGATGCTGCGAACCGAAGCCGACCGGCGCGCCCGCTTCCACAACATGACCCGCGCCCAATGGGTGATGCTGCTCCGCCTCGACTTGCAGCCCGGTCTATCCCAGAAAGAACTGGCCGAGCTTCTCGAAGTCGAGCCGATCACCGTCGCCCGTCTGGCCGACCGCTTGGAAGCACGCGGCCTGCTTGAGCGCCGCCCGGACCCAAATGATCGTCGTATTTGGCGCCTCCATCTTCTCCCTGATGCGCAGCAGGTGCTTGAGGAGCTCGTCATCCATCGCGACGAGCTGCTGCACATGATTACCTGCAAGCTCGACCCGGCGACTATAGAGACGCTCACCAAGGCCCTGCTCTGCATGCGCGCAACGCTCTCCAAGCGCACCGAGCTGGAGGTCGCCTGATGTCCCAAGTCCTCGCCGCCCGTGACGTCCCGCCCGCCGCCGCTCCCAAAGCGCGCCGGCGCTCGCGCCTGCTCCGCCCGCTGCTCATGCTGGGCGGCATCGCCATCGTCGCGATCGGCGCCGTCGCCTTCTGGGTCCACGGCGGCCGCTACGTCTCCATCGACAATGCCTACGTCCGTGCCGACAAGCTCGCCGTGTCCACGGACGTCTCCGGCCTGATCGCCGACGTCCCGGTCAAGGAAGGCCAGCTCGTCCACGCCGGCGACGTCCTCTATCGCCTAGACGACCGCCAGTTCCGCATCGCGCTCGCCTCCGCCGTGGCCGACCGCGACGCGACCCGGCTCCAGCTCCAAGCCGCAGAGCGCGACTACGACCGCATGCTCAAGGACGTGGCCGCCAAGCAGGCCCAGGTCTCCGCCGACCAGTCCCGGTTCGACCGCAACGCCGGCCTCGTCAGCCACGGCGAGGTCTCGCGCCAGAGCTACGACGACGCCCGCTTCCAGCTCGCCGCCGACCAGCAAGCGCTCGCCTCCGCCCAGGTCACCGCACAGGTCCAGCTCGCCAAGCTCGGCGGCAATCCGAACGCCGACGTCACCACGCTCCCCGCCTACCTCAAGGCCAACGCCGCCGTCGCCGAAGCCCAGCGCGAGCTCGACCACGCCACCGTTCGCGCCCCTATGGACGGCATCGTCACCGGCGTTCCGAACGCCCAGCCCGGGCTCTACCTCGCCGCCAGCGGCGCCGCCTTCGGCCTCGTCTCCTCCGAGCACGTCTGGGTCGAGGCCAACCCCAAGGAGACCGAGCTCACCTGGGTCAAGCCCGGCGATCCCGTGACCGTCACCGTCGACACCTATCCCGGCCGCACCTGGACCGGCACCGTCGACACCATCGCGCCCGCCAGCGGCAGCGAGTTCTCCATCCTCCCGGCGCAGAACAGCTCCGGCAACTGGGTCAAGGTCGTGCAGCGCATCACCGTCCGCATCCATCTCGACCGCAAGCCGGACGATCCGCCGCTCCGCGCCGGCATGAGCGTCGAGGCCGACATCGACACCGGCCACACCCGCAGCCTCGCCGACCTGTTCTGACTCCAACCATGTCCGACACGGCGACCCCGGTCCCGAACCGGTTCCTCATCACCGTCTGCGCCATGGTCGCGACGCTGATGCAGGCGCTGGACAGCACCATCGCCAACGTCGCGCTGCCCTATATGCAGGGGAGCCTCTCTGCTACCAGCGACCAGATCACCTGGGTCCTCACCAGCTACATCGTCGCCGCGGCCATCATGACCGCGCCCGTCGGCTGGCTCTCTGCCCGCTTCGGCCGCAAGAACCTGTTCATCACCTGCCTGGTTGGCTTCACCATCGCCTCCATGCTGTGCGGCGTCGCCCAGTCGCTCGAACAGATGGTGCTGTTCCGTTTGCTTCAGGGCGTGTTCGGCGCCGCGTTGGTCCCGCTCAGCCAGGCCACCATGCTGGACATCTACCCGCCGGCCCAGCGCGGCTCGGCGATGGCGATGTGGGGCGTCGGCGTCATGGTCGGCCCGATCCTCGGCCCCACCCTCGGCGGCTACCTCACCGACCTCTACAACTGGCGCTACGTCTTCTACGTTAACCTGCCGTTCGGCATCCTCGCGACCGCCGGGCTGATGCTATTCCTGCCCAAGGCGCAGTCCCGCGCCGACCTCCGCTTCGACTGGCTCGGTTTCGGCGTCCTCGCGCTGGGCCTCGGCTCGTTCCAGCTCATGCTGGACCGCGGCCAGGACAAGGACTGGTTCGGCTCGAACGAGATCATCATCGAGGCGGTGCTGGCCGGCCTCGGCATCTACCTCTTCCTCGTCCACCTCGCGACCGCCGAGCGGCCGTTCCTGCCGCCCCGCATCTTCCGCGACCGCAACTTCGCCGCCGCACTCGCGGTGATGTTCACCGTCGGCATGATCCTGCTTGCCAGTTCAGCGCTGCTCGCCCCTTGGCTGCAGGTCCTGGCCGGCTATCCCGTTGCCGCCGCTGGCCTCATCCTCGCCCCGCGCGGCCTTGGCACCATGGCCGCCATGATGATTTCCGGCCGCCTCACGAACCGAATAGACCCGCGCCTGCTGATGGCGCTCGGCATGTTCCTACTGTCATACAGCCTCTACGAGCAGCTCGGCTGGACCCCGGACGTCGGCAGCTGGACCGTCATCGTCAACACCATGATCCAAGGCGCCGGCCTCGGCTTCGTCTTCATCCCGCTCCAGGTGATCGCCTTCGCCACGCTCGCGCCCGAGCTGCGCACCGACGCGACCTCATTGCTCTCTCTCGTCCGCAACGTCGGCAGCGCCGTCGGCGTCTCCGCCACCTTCGCGCTGCTCGCCCACAACACGCAGGTCGCCCACGCCGCGCTCGCGTCCCATGTCACGCCGTTCAACGCAGCTGTCCGTGCCGCCGGCGCTCTGCTCGACCCAGCCACCACGAAGGGTGCCGCCCTGCTCGACGCCCTCATCAACCAGCAGGCCGCCATCATCGCCTATCTCGACGACTTCAAGGCGATGCTCATCGTCACCGCGCCCGCCGTCCTGCTGCTGTTCCTCATGCGCCGCCCCCGAAACGCCGCTCCACCCGACCCGGCGCACGCAGCGATGGACTGACCGCCTACCGCTTGCGCCTCGGCCGCGCGCTCGGCGGCGGCGCTGCGCGGGGCGGCTCCGCCTTCACCTCGTGAAGCAGCCCGGCGCACGCATGGTCCTCGCCAGTACCAAACTGGATCGTCGGCAACAGCCCCGCCAACGGCGTCAGCAACACTCCCAGGCCAACCGCCGCCGCCGCACGCGCCCCGCCTTCCGCCAGGTCCGGCCGGATGCTCGGGTTGCCCAGCGTCCCGACGATGTTGATCGGCGTCGGCAGCGATCCAATGCTGAAATGCTTGGCCTCCGTCCTAATCTGCAGGCTCAGCGCCTCCGACTGCAGGTTGAGCCCGCCTAGGACGCCGATCCGCGCCTCGTCGGTGTCCAGCATCGTCAGCCGCGACTCCGCCTCCCCGTTCTTCAGCACGAAATCCGTCACCAGGCAGTCGATCCGCGTGCGCGTCGGCACCCCGATCGCCGAGAGCAGCGCGTTGCCGAACTCGAGCCCCGACAAATCCACCAGCAGCGCGCTCAAGTTCCCGCCCGCGCCCATGTAGAGCTTCAGCTCGCCATTGCCATGCCCCAGGATCTGGGCCACCGACCCTCCGGTCCCGTCGATCACCGCCCGGCCGTTGATCGCCCCGGCGCCGCGCGCCACCCCCGCGGCAGACAGCAGCTTATCCACGTCGACGCGCTGGAACTGGATGTCCGCCTTGGCGGCCAGCGCGTTCGACCGCTGCGCCAGGTCGATCGTCCCCGAGATTTGCCCGCTCCCGATGCCGAAGCTCAGCGGGTGCAGCGACACGTCCCCGTTCACGATGTCCAGGTCCGCCCGCATGTTGTCGAGCGGCTGGTGCCTCCCCTCGATCCGCCCCGCCGTGTAGTGCAGATGCACGTCGGCCACGTTCAGCTTCGGCAGGCTGATCGGGTCCTGCGGCAGCACCTTTCCATCCGTCCGGGTCGGCTTCTTGGTTCCTTTGTCCGCATCGCCGGGTTCCGCCCCAATGAAGCCGCCAAGATCCTTCAGGTCGACCAGCTTCGAGTGCAGCGTCGCGTTCAGCACCGGCCGCTCATGCGGCTTCGTGTCCACGTCGATGTTGCCCTCGAGATCGCTGCTCCCGACCCGGCCGGCAAAATCCTCGAACTTCACATCCCCGTTCGCGTAATCGAGCTTGCCGGTGACCCGGTACGGCGGCGTCTTCGGGATCGCGATCCCCGTCAGCGGCAGCAGCAGCGACATGTCCGGCCCGGCGAACTCCAGCTTCACGTTCGCGCCGGCAAACGCCAGCGGGTTCGCGATCGTCCCCGTCGCCGACACTTTCGTCGGCCCGTTCGCCAGCTTCAGGTCGACCGGGTAGGGGTCTTTGGCGTCTCGCAGCGAGAGCAGCGCGCCGCCCACGAACTGCGCGGTGATCGGCTGCTTCGCATACGTCCCCTTGGCGTCCGCCGTGATCTGGTCCTTGCCGTCGGGGCCGCCCGACTTGGTCGCGATCGCCACTTGGAAATCGGCGTTGAGCTTGGCCGAGCGGACATGCGCATTGCCGTCCTCGATCACCAGCGTGCCGATGTCCACGCCCGGCCCGCTGGTGCCCGAGTTGTTGTCGTTCGACCCGGTCGCGAGCGTCCAGTTCGCCTTGCCGTCCGCCTCTTGCTGCGCGTCCACTACCGGCTTCTGCAGGGTGATGTTGGGCAGCACGACCCGGCGCTGACGGATCAGCGTCTCCGCATCCACGTCGAGCAGCAAGTGGTCGACCGTCGCGAAATCGCCGCCGCCGGGCCAATCCGCCGGGTTCGCGATCTTGACGTCGTCCGCCACGATCCGCGTCGTCCGCCCCAGCTGCACGTGCAGATGCGCCATCGACACCGGACGGCCCAGCGCCGCGCTGGCCCGCGCATCGACGAACGGGATCAGCCAGTCCCACTGGAACACGAACACGAAAACCACGATCACGAGCGCGATCGCGCCAAGCACGTAGGGCCAACGCCGTCGGCGGGTTGCTTCGGTCATGCGAAATGAACGGCATGCAACCCGCAGAGGTTCCACTTGCCGCGAAGCGAACCCGAAGCCACTCTCCCCCGCTCAGGGAGGACCCGAATGATCTACGAGATGCGCGTCTACCGCTGCGTGCCCGGACGCTTGCCCAACCTGCTCAAGCGCTTCGCTACCATCACGCTCAAGCTCTGGGAGAAGCACGGCATCCGCCAGGCCGGCTTTTGGACCACGGTGGTGGGCGAGTCCAACCTGGATCTCACCTATCTCCTGCAATGGGACAGCATGGCCGAGCGCGAGACCAAGTGGACCGCCTTCCAGACCGACCCGGACTGGCTCGCCGCCCGGGCCGAGACCGAGAAGGACGGCCAGATCGTGGCTAACGTCGCCAACCAGTTGCTCCAGCCGACGCCGTTCTCCTCCGTCCAGTGAGCCCGATCCGCGGGGCGATCGTCCCGGTCACCCAGCTGCAGCAGAACTGTACCCTGATCTGGGACGAGGCGAGCAAGCGTGCCTGGGTCATCGACCCCGGCGGCGACGTGCCGCGCATCCTGGCCGCCGTCCGCGAACTCGAGCTCCAAGTCGAGCGCATCCTGCTCACCCACGGTCACATCGACCACGCCGGCGGCGCCGCCGAGCTCCGGGCGTCGCTGCCCGGCGTGCCCTTGGAAGGACCGGACGAGCGCGACGCCTTCCTGCTCGACGGCCTGGAGCAGCAAGGGCGCCTGTTCGGCGTGCCCGGGGCGCAAGACGTCCGCCCCGACCGCTGGCTGGCCGAGGGCGAAGCCCTGGACCTCGCCGGCCATCAGTTCGAGGTCCTGCACTGTCCCGGCCATACGCCCGGACACATCGTATTCGTGGACCGGGCCGACGATCTCGCCCTCGTCGGCGACGTGCTGTTCCAGGGCTCGGTCGGCCGCACCGACTTCCCCTACGGCGATCCGGACGCCTTACTCCGCTCGATCCGCGACAAGCTCATGCCGCTCGACGACGGGGTGACTTTCATCTGCGGCCACGGCCCGGCCTCGACCATTGGCGCCGAGCGCCGCACCAACCCGTTCGTTCGCCAGGCCCTCGCCCTCTCGGGCTAAATGTATCTAGGGTGGGGTGATTTGCAGGAGGCAAAAGGTGAAGAATAATGGCGTCCAAAGAGCCCGGCGCTCGGCTCCCGATCATCGACAGCAACTCGCGCCGCGTTGTCGGGTCGTCGCGGAAGCACCCGGTCATGCGGCTCGTCACCATGCTGACGCCCGACTTGTGCACCCCGCGCGTGCTCATGCACTGGTGCCCCGCCTCGATCACCACGCCCACGCCCCGCGGCTGCAGCACGCTGTCGATCGTATCCGCGATCTGCACCGTCAGCCGCTCCTGGATCTGCAGCCGCTTCGCATATGCGTCCGCGACCCGCGCCAGCTTGCTTATCCCGACCACGCGATTGCGCGGCAGGTAGGCGATGTGCGCCCGCCCGATGATCGGCACCATGTGGTGCTCGCAATGGCTCTCGATCCGGATGTCGCGCAGCAGCACGATCTCGTCGTAGCCCTCGACCTCCTCGAAAGTCCGCTCGAGCAGCGCCACCGGGTCCACCTCGTAGCCGGCGAACAGCTCCCGATACGACCGCACCACGCGCGCCGGCGTGTCGCGCAAGCCCTCGCGCATCGGATCTTCGCCGGCGAGTCGCAGCAGCGTGCGCACGGCCTCCTCGGCCTCCTGCTGGGTCGGCCGCGAGAGGCTGAGCGGCGCGTCGGAGGGGAGGGCAGGGGCGATCTGGTTCAATTCGGTATCCTCGACCGGTCTACCCGAGAGTTTGGGAACGGCGCCGCGGATCGCAAGTCAATGCAGATTTGTGCGCTGCCCGGGACTGTCCAGGCTGAACGCCGGGATCGCCACGTCGAACTCCTTCGCCGAAGCCGCCGTGACCATGTGATACGTGCCGACCATGAACCCGGAGCTGGTCTCCAGCGGCGTGCCCGACGTGTATTCGAACGCGTCCCCCGGCTCCAGCACGGGCTGTTCCCCGACCACCCCGGCACCCTGCACGATCTGCATCCTCCCGTGCGCGTCCGTGATGCGCCAGGTCCGGCGGAGCAACTGCACCGTCTCGCGCCCCTTGTTCTCGATCCGCACCTGGTAGGCCCAGACCCACCGGCCTTCGTCCGGATCCGACTGGTCCTCGAGGAAGTAGGTCCGCACCGTGACCTCGATGTCGTGGGTGACGGCCCGATAATCCTCGCTCATGGGCTATTCGGCGGCTTGGCGCCCGGGCGATGCAAGCCCGGCCAGCGCCTGCTCGAGGTCCTCCTGCAGGTCCGCCGGGTCCTCGAGACCCACCGAAAGCCGGATGGCCCCGTCGCCGATCCCGAGCCGGGCCCGCTCCTCCGGCCCGATCCGCATATGCGTCGTGGTCGCCGGATGCGTCGCGAGCGACTTCGAGTCGCCGAGGTTATTGGACACCGCGATCAGCCGGAACGCGTTCATCGCGCGGAACGCCGCCTCCTTGCTCGCGAGCTCGAACGTCACCACCGTCCCGCCCGCCTGCATCTGCCGCATCGCCAGTTCGTGCTGCGGGTGATCGGTGCGGGTCGGGTACAGCACCCGCCGCACCGCCGGGTTCTCCGCCAGCCTGTCGGCCAGCAGCGCCGCCGACCGGCACGCGGCGTCCACGCGCAGCGACAGCGTCTCCAGCCCCTTCAGCAGCAGCCACGCGTTGAACGGCGACAGGCTCGGCCCGGTATTCCGGATGAACGGCTGCAGCGTCCCGTCGACCCAGTCCTTGCGCCCGAGCACCGCGCCCCCGAGCACGCGCCCCTGGCCGTCGATATGCTTGGTGCAAGAGTACACCACCACGTCCGCGCCAAGCTCGAGCGGCTTCTGCAGCAGCGGCGTCGCGAACACGTTGTCCACCACGACGATCGCCCCCGCCGCGTGCGCCAGCGCCGCGATCGCCGGCAGGTCCACGACCTCCAGCATCGGGTTGGACGGGCTCTCGAGCAGCACGAGGCTGGCCGGCCGCGCCAAAGCGCGCTGCCAGCCCTCGAGATCCGTCCCGTCAACGAACTCGCTCTCGATCCTGTAGCGCGGCAGCAGCGTCGAGACGATCCAGTGGCAGGACCCGAACAGCGCCCTCGACGCCACCACCCGGTCCCCGGCCTTGAGGTGCGACAGCATGGCCGCGTGCACCGCTGCCATCCCCGTGGCCGTCACCCGGCACGCCTCCGCGCCCTCGACCTCGGCCAGCCGCTGCTCCAGCATGGAGACGGTCGGGTTGCCGAAGCGCGAGTATTGGTAGTGGTTGACGGTGCCGGCGAAGGTGGCTTCCGCCTGCTCGGCGTCGTCGTAGACGAACCCGCTGGTGAGGAACAGCGCTTCCGCAGTCTCGCCGAAGGCTGAGCGCTGCGTGCCGCCATGAACCAGGGTCGTTGCAGCACGGTAAGAGGAACGCGCCATGAAAGACCTTCTTCCCCGGCCAACGACGCCAGCGGAAGCCGGAGGGGCTTTCCCGCAAGCCTCTTTAGCGCGCTTCTTTAACCTCGCCGCAATCCGGCCGGACAAATCACGAGGGGCCCGCTGATCGGGCCAGCGCCATACCTATGCGCGGCCGATTGCGCGGTCAACCGCAATTCCCTATAGAGGCGGACGCCCCGGCGCGGGTGTAGTTCAATGGTAGAACGGCAGCTTCCCAAGCTGCATACGAGGGTTCGATTCCCTTCACCCGCTCCAATTCGGGAACCCGCATGAGCGACCTCAGCCAAGCCGCCGCCGAACTCGCCCCGGAAGGCGTGCTCCGCGCCGGGATCAACCTCAGCAACTTCCTCCTCGTCTCCCGCCGCACCGAGACCGGTGACCCGGTCGGCGTCGCGCCCGATATGGCCCGCGCCGTCGCCGACCGACTCGGCGTGCCCGTCCGCTACGCTCCATACCCCAAGCCCGGCGAGCTCGCCGATGCGGCCGGCACTGGCGCCTGGGACATCGCCCTGATCGGCGCCGAGCCCGCCCGCGCCGAGAAGATCGAGTTCACGCCCGCCTATTGCGAGATCCAGTCGACCTACCTGGTCGCGCCCGGCTCGCCGCTGCAGCGGATCGAGGACGTGGACCGACCCGGCATCCGCATTGCCGTCGCCGCCCGGACCGCCTACGGCCTCTGGCTCGACCGCAACATCCGCCATGCCGAGCTCGTCCACTCCGATAGCCTCGACGCCTCGTTCGAGCAGTTCCAGCGCGACCGCCTCGACGCGCTCGCCGGGCTCCGCCCGCGCCTTCTGTCGGACGCCGAGCGGATCCCAGGCGCGCGCATCCTCCCCGGTCAGTTCGCCGCCGTACAGCAGGCAATCGGCACCCTCCGCGCCAACGTCGCCGCCGCCCGCTTCCTGCGTGCCTTCGTGTCCGAGGCGATCAGCTCCGGCCTGGTTGCAACCCTCATTGAGAAGCACGGGGTCAACGGCCTCTCCGTTGCGCCGCTTCCGGAGCCTGCCTCGTGAACGACATTCCCGACCCCAACGCGCTCCGGGCCCACATGGGCGCGATCAGCCCGCTGGCGGCGCGCAAGGTCCTGCCGCGGCTCGACCCGCATTGCCGGCGCTTCATCGAGCTCTCGCCGCTGCTCGTTCTCGCCACCGCGGACGCCGAGGGCAATGTCGACGCCAGCCCGCGCGGCGACCCACCCGGCTTTGTCCATATCCTCGACGATCAGACCCTGCTGGTCCCAGACCGCCCCGGCAACAACCGGGTCGACTCCTTCGCTAACCTCCTGAGCGCTCCTGGTGTCGGCTTGATCTTCTTCGTCCCAGGCCTGGACGAGACGTTGCGCGTGAACGGGCGCGGCCGGCTTCTGACGGGCGAGGAGACGCTCGCGCCGATGCAGGTCGGCGGCCGCGTCCCGCGCACCGGCCTGCTGGTCGACGTGCGGGAGGCCTTCTTCCATTGCGGCAAGGCGCTCAAGCGTGCCCATCTTTGGGACCCCGCTAGCCGGGTCGAGCGCACCGCGTTCCCCACGCTCGGCCGCGTTCTGGCCGATCAGCTCCACGACGTGGACGCCGAGGACGCGGACCGACGGATCGAGAAGGCCTACCGCGACCGTATGTATTAAGGCTGCTTGCCGCCGGGCTTATGACCCGGTGAACACGGGCGCCCGCTTTGCGGCGAACGCCGTCAGCCCCTCCGCGTAATCGGCGCTAGCTAGCGCAGTGCGCCGCTCCTGATTGAGCGTGTCACGCAGCTCGGGCGGCAGTGCCAAGCCGGTCGCGATCGCCCTGATGTGCCTGACTGCGCTCCGCACTGAGAGCGGCGCGTTCTTTGCGATCCGCCCCGCCAAGCTGAGCGTAAACCCCTCGAGGCCCGTTTCCGGCACTAGATGGTTCAGCAACCCCGCTTGCAGCGCCCGCTCTGCGCCCACAGGCTCGCCGGTCGCGAACATCTCGGCCGCCAGCCCCGGCCCGGCCCGCAGCGTCGCGTTCAGCAACCCCGGCATGTCATACGGCAACCCCAGCCGCGCCGGCGTGAACGCCAGACTGCAGCTCGGGTCGCCGATCAGCATGTCGCAGCGCAGCGCCAGGTCGGTCCCGCCGCCCCAGGCCGACCCATGCAACATGCCGATCACCGGCGCCGGGCACGCCTCCAAGCGGGCAAACAGTGCATGAAGTATCCCGTCCGGCGCCAGTGCATCCACGCCCGGCGCGAGCGCCCCGATGTCGAATCCTGCGCACCAGACCCGATCCTCCGGGCCCGCGCCGAGCACCACCGCTCGCGTCCCGGCCGGCAGGGCATCGAACGCAGCGATCAGGCCGTCGAGCATGGCCGCGCTCAGCGCGTTGCGCCGCCCCGGGTCCTGCATGCGGATCGTCGTGACCGGACCATCGCTCTCACACGCGACAAGGGACATTCCCCCGTCCTACTCTGCCGCCATGCAAACAAAAAGCCCGCTCCGAAGAGCGGGCCCTTCGAGCCTGCGGGCAGAGATCAGCGGCTCTGCGGAACTGGGGTCGTGCCGTTGCCGGTCGACGCGCCGCCCGTCACTGTCCCGCCGACCGCCTGGCCGGCCAGGTGCGGGTTCTGCACCGAGTTGGTGTTCATGTTGGCTGCCCCCGGGGGCAAGCTGTTCGACGTCTGGGGCGCCGACTTCCCGGCGAGGGGGGAAGGGGGGCTCTGGGTCGCGCCGGACTGGGCAAAAGCGGGACCGGCGACGATCATCAGCGCGAGGGCGGGAACGAACTTCATCATGGCAAGAACCTCCAGTGGGTCGGCATGCTGAACGCCCGCATCGCTATTCGGTTGCGAAGTAGTCGCTAAGGAACGTTCTACCCCAAGAGCCGGGCCCAGCGTGCCATCATGGCATCCAGGCTGTAATCCCGTTCTGCCTTTCGGCGCGACGCCATGCCCAACTCAGCCCGGAGCCCGGCGTCTTCGATCAGTGCCCGGAGCGCCGCAGCCAGTGCTACCTCGTTTGGCGGTGTCACGAATCGCCGTCCCGCTTCCGGCAGCATCATCCGGATGTCGCCGACATCCGTTGCCGCAGTCGGCAACCCGGCCGCCATGGCCTCCAGCAGCGAAATCGGCATCTGCTCCGTGTCCGACGACATCGCAAATACGTCCAACGCCTTGATCAGCGCCGTCGGCTCGCGGACATGGCCCGCGAAGTGTACCCGCTCGCCCAGCCCCAGCTCCGCCGCCAAGTGTTGCAGCGCGGACCGCTCCGGTCCGTCCCCGATCAGAACCAGCCGGGCCGGTAAGCCCTCCGTGGCCAAGCGGAACGCCCGCAACAGTCGGGGGAGATTCTTCTCCGGCCGCAGCGCCGCCACCGTCCCGATCACCGGGCCGTCGCCAGGCCACGGCGCCCGCGTGGGCGGCCCGGCGAACCGCGCGAGGTTGATGCCGTTCGGGACGTAGTGCACCTGCTTTGGCGGCAGGCGCCATGTCTCGGTTGCGATCCGCACCAGGGTTTGCGAGGGCAGGGCGACCGTGCGGCCCCGCAGGAACAACCGGCGCAGCCAGACTCGGCGCGGCAACTGGGCCGCGCGCTCCTCCGGCCCGAACCCGTCCTCCACGTGCACCTGCCGCACCAGGCGAACCCGGTTCGCCATCGCCCATTCGATCGAGCCGAAGTTGTGCGTCAGCAGGGTTCGTGGCTTCAGCGCCCGGAGCGCGGCCCGGAACCGCCGCACGTTGCCCAGCGTGTCGCCTTTCCGGACCGTTACCTCGGGGAACTCGACCTGAAGCGCCGGGTCGAGCCGCTCGCGCGCGCCAAGCTCGCCATCCATCGCGACGATGGCGTGCCGCCAGGCCGGGCCGAACTCGTTTGCGAGCGTGGTAAAGCGGATCTGTGCGCCGCCCACGGCAAAGGTGGGGAAAACGGACAGGAGCAGCGGGGCGGTCAAAACTGGAAGTAGAGGAACTCGGTCGTGCCTCCGAGCGCCAGGATTCCGAGCGCGCCGACCGTACCCGCCGCGACCGCCCAGCCCGTGGCCGGGTGCCAGACCAGCCGCCGATACGGGTTTGCGATCGGCCGGCCCAACGCCGGCTCATACCTCGTCATGATCTGCTGCGTATTGGGCGCGAACCAGACGATGGCGAACAGCACGAGGAGCTGAGCCACCGTTGCCAGCGGCATCCCGGCGCCTACCCCGTGCAAACCGACCATCCCCGCCAGCACCTTGGTCGCCATCCACGTCGAGGGCGCGCGGAAGAACGCGAATCCGACCAGCGCCGCGAGGTAGACGGCCAGCACCTTCGCTGCGTGCAGGCCCGTCTCGACCAGCCAAAGCCGCAGCTTCGGCTTCTTCGGCGCAGGGAAGAAGATCCGGCAGGCGTGATTGACGGTAATGTAGAGCCCGTGCAGCAGGCCAAAGATCAGATATTGGGTCCCGGCACCGTGCCAAACGCCGGCCAGCCCCATCGTGATCATTGTCGGCCCGGCGACCAGGGAGAGAAACCCGCCCGGCGTCGCCGAAGCCCGGCGCGAGTTGTCGAGCCCATGCCGGTCGCGCCACCGCGTCACGGAGAGTGCGATCGGGCTAAAGATGTACATCGTGATGAACCGGGTCAGCGTCATGTGGAACCGCTGCCAGTAATCGATCACCGTCGTCGCCTTGTAAGGCGAGTTGAAGTTGAGCGGGAATCGGATATTGAACATCCGCGCTAGTCCAATCGCCATATCGGAATAGCCGGAGAAGTCAAAATAGAGCTGAAGCGAGTATCCGATCACTGCGTACCACGACAGGATCAGGCCGTTGCTTGTAGCATGGCCGAAGTTGACCGACACGTCAGGCGCAAGCGGGTCCGCGAGCAGGACTTTCTTTGCCAGCCCCATCGCGAATATCGTCAACCCGACCGCGAGGTTGTTCGCGCTGAACCGATA
Source organism: uncultured Alphaproteobacteria bacterium (assembly GCA_963708585.1). Lineage (GTDB taxonomy): Bacteria > Pseudomonadota > Alphaproteobacteria > Acetobacterales > Acetobacteraceae > JAVVHH01. The sequence goes on from CAVPSW010000006.1 coordinate 707,951, forward strand.
CGTGGCCGGGTCCGCGAACTGCGGCATCATCTCCCGGTTGTGCAGGATCGGCCCCGCGATCAGGTGCGGGAAGAACGTGACGAACAGCACGTAGCTGAGCAGGTCCCGCGTCTTCGCCACGCCCTGCTTGACGTCGACCAGGTAGCCGATCTGGGTAAAGGTGAAGAACGAGATCCCGAGTGGCAACACGATGTGCCAGAACGGCACGCCAGCCACGGCTTGGAACCCGAAGAAATCGGCAAACCCCTGCGCGTACTTATAATAGAACAGCGCCAGCAGGTCGGCAGCGATCCCGAACCAAAGCAATGCGCTCTGCAGCCGGGGCCGGTCGGCCGTTCGCGCCAACAGCGTGCCCACGCCGAAGTTGAACGCGATCGAGATCAGCAGCAACGGCAGGAAGTCGAGCCGCCAATAAGCGTAGAATCCGAACGAAGCGAGGACGAGCCAGAGACCGGCAAAACGCGGGCCAAGCCGGGCGCTCAGCCAGAAGCCGAGCAGCGCGATCGGCAGAAAGCCGAAGACGAACGGGAACGAGCTGAAGACCAAAGCTACCCGCGCTTGGCCAGCTTCTGCTTCACCAGCGTCGCGAGCTCGCCGACGTTCTTGAGTTCCTCCATCTCCGCCGCCTGGAACTTCACCCCGAATCGCTTCTCGAGCTCTACAACGATGAAGATGTGGTTCATCGAGTCCCAGCCCTCAACGTCATCCGCCGTGGTTTCCGGCGTGAGCTCGATCGAGTCGTCTTCCAGAACCTGGCGGAACACGGCATTCAGCACGTCGTAAATTTCGGCGTCGGTCATCATGGTCCCTTGGGTCAGGCCGGCGCTCAGGCCGGAAGCAGCTCCGGCGCGGGCTCGGCCCGGCGGCTGCGGATGAAAGTCGGGCGCGGCTCAAACTCCCGGAGGTCGAGCTGCCACTCTGTCCGGCCGTCTTCGGCCTCATGCACAAGCTCGAAGCCGAGCTTCTTGTAGTGATCGCGGACCATGCCGTTCTTGGCGGTCGGCCGGTACTCGCCGGTCAACCGCGTGGCGCCGAGCCGGCGCGCTTCGGCCGCGACCAGGTTCAGCGTTTCCTCTTCCATGCCGCGGCCCAGCACCCGGCAGCTCATCAGCCACGTCCCGATCCGGATCGCATCCGTGCCCGGCTCGCGGGCGCCGAAGACGATCGCGATGATCCCGTTGTCGCCAAACTGGTCGAGCAAACGGATCTGCAAGCTGAGCGCCGCCGGGTCGTCGATCAGCGCCAGGATCTCCTCCTCGTTCACCCGACGGGTGGTGAGGTTGAACTGGTTGGTCTTGTTGATGAGCTGCACGATGCGCGCGAGCCCGACCCGGTCAAAGCGGTTCCACACCGCCTCCATCGCGAGACTCTGCAGATAGCCCGCCATGTCCGTCGCCGACGCCATCATGCTCTCGCGCACCGCATTCTGCTGGTAGAGGCCGGAGCGTTGCAGATCCTCCTCCGTCATCCGGAGCGCCTCGAAGTAGCCGCCAGCCGCGATCGTCGCGCCGTAATGCGTGGGGTCTTCCGATAGTTCCGGCACCTCCACCATCGGCAGCTCCCGCCGCACGATCGCGCGCTCGGCCGGGTTGTCGTCCGCGAAAACAAGGCTGTCGAGCCCAATGTTAAGCCGCCGCGCGATCTCGCGCAGGTTGGCCGCCTTGTCCGTCCAGTTGGCGACGAAGCAGGCGATGTCATCGCGCTTGAGCACCATCTCCGGGTGCGAGGTGAACGGTTCCAGCGCGTTCGCCTCGTCGTTCTTCGAGCAGACCGCGAGAATGACGCCGCGCCGCCCGAGGTCGCGCGCGAAATGCTGGAAGGCGAGATACGCCTCGCCGACCGCGCTGCCCTGGCCAAGCCTGATCCCGGCCAAGCCGTCGTCGCCGATCACGCCGCCCCAAAGCGTATTGTCGAGATCAAGGACGAGACACTTGCTCGAGCGTCCCTGCGCCGCGGCCAGCAGGCGCGCGACCAGGTCTCCGTAAAGCGGCGCCGCCTGCGGATGCACCTCCTGCTTGGCCCGATGCCACAACGCCGGGTCGTACCACGCGGCCAGTCCGTCGGCCGCCGCGCGGTCGTCCAGCGCGACGAGGTCGACTCCCGCGGTGTCAGCCCGCTCCCGCAGCAGGGCGCCGAACCGGCGCAGCGCCGCCGCCCGCGATCCCGGCAAGCGATGCTCATTGCTACCCAGAAGCGGCGCGAACACCGGCAACGGTACGGTCTGGATCACCTGTGCGCCGAACGCACGCCGCGCCGCGTCCCACTGCGCCGCAAGCCGGTCCAGCACCGCGCCCAGATGGCTCGACACCGTCTCCGACGTCTGCCCGACCTCGACGCCGCCCATCAGGTGATGTGCATCGAGCGCGAACAGCACGGCATTCGGGCGGAACTGATGCAGCCCGGAGCGCTCGTCCATCAGCTCCTGCGCATACTGGCCGTAGGCCGGCGTATAGGTGTCAACCCAAATGCCCCGCCGCAGCCCGCCGACGCGGATTGCCGGCAAGAGGTGATCGACCGTGGACGCGGCCAGCACGGCGACGCGCACCGGCTTCGTGCCGAGACCCGCCGGTGGACCGCTCAGTGCCCCACGCTGGCGGTCAAGCCGGAGCGTCTCCAGCGCCGACAGCCGCGTCCTGGACAGCGCGACCAGCTCGTCCCAGCCGGGCTCCCTGCCCAACCCGGCGAGGCGCTCAGCCCACGCTGGTTCCTCCGGTAGCCAAAAGAGTTCGGTGCCGTGCATCTTAGGCCAATCTTAAGCGCGACCGGTTTATAGGGACTTAAGAACACCCGGCAAAGCGCGCTTTCCCTTCGCGTGCCAGATCGGGCATCGTACGAGCGAACCCGGAGAGTTGTATGTGTGGCCTGACCGGTATCTTCCATCCTGACCGCCTCGGCGAGGTCGACGCAGGCCTGCTTCACCGCATGAACGACGCCGTGGCCCACCGCGGGCCCGACGGCGACGGGTTCCACTTCGAGCCCGGCGTCGGCCTCGGCCACCGCCGGCTTTCCATCGTCGACGTCGCCGGCGGTGGCCAGCCGATGTACAACGAAGACGAAACGATCGTTATCGTCTTCAACGGCGAGATCTACAACTTCCCCGAGCTGCGCCCGAAGCTGCAGGCGATGGGCCACGTCTTCCGCAACCGCTGCGATACGGAGGCCGTCATCCACGCCTGGGAGAGCTGGGGGCCCGACTGCCTCACCCGGCTCAACGGCATGTTCGCCTTCGCACTCTGGGACCGCAAGCAGGAGACGCTATTCCTCGCGCGCGACCGGCTCGGCAAGAAGCCGCTCTACTATGCCCGCACCCAATCTGGCGCGCTTGTGTTCGGCTCGGAGATGGCGGCGCTCGAGCAGGTGCCGGACCTCCCGCGCCGCATCAGCCCGGCCGCGGTCGACGACTTCTTCGCCCTCGGCTACGTGCCGGATCCGCACAGCATCTATGAAGGCGTCCACAAGCTGCCGGCGGCCCACTTCCTGCTGCTCCGCCGCGGCGCCCACGCCGCCCCGCGCCGCTACTGGGCGCCGCCGACCCAGAGCGCGATGATCGGCGAGGACGAGGCGGTCCGCCAGTTTCCGAGCCTGCTCGCAACCAGCACGCAGCGGCGCCTGATGTCGGACGTGCCGCTCGGCGCCTTCCTCTCCGGCGGCGTCGACAGCAGCGCCGTGGTCGCCACCGCCGCGCGGCTGCAGACCGAGAAGCTGGCGACGTTTACGATCGGCTTCCCCGGCGGGGAGGACGAAACGCCGCTCGCCCGCACCGTTGCCGCCCGCTACGGCACGGCCCAGCACGAGGACACGGCGGTCCCCGACTACCTGGCAGCGGCGCGCGCCCAGGCCCGGATGTTCGGCGAGCCGTTCGGCAATTCCTCATCCGTACCGACCGAAACCGTGAGCGAGCTTGCCCGGCGCCATGTGACCGTCGCGATCTCCGGCGACGGTGGCGACGAGGTCTTTGCCGGGTACCGCCGCTATCGCTTCCACCAGGTCGCGGAATCGGTCCGGGCCTATATGCCGGCACGGCTGCGCCGGACGGTGCTCGGCCAACTCGCCCAGGCCTACCCGAAGATGGATTGGGCGCCGCGCTGGCTGCGCGCAAAGCACACCCTGACGGAGCTAAGTCTGGACAGCGCGCTCGGCTTCTATCGCACCATCGCCAAGGTGCATCACGAGCAGCGCCGGGCCTTGTTCTCGCCCGTCCTGCGCGCTCAGCTCGACGGCCACGATCCCTCCGCCCGCATTGTCGACCTGATGCAGCATTGCGATGACGCGGATAGCCTGCTGCAGGCGCAATACGTGGACGTGAACCTCTACCTGCCGGGCGACATCCTCCCGAAGGTGGACCGCACCAGCATGGCGCACTCGCTGGAAGTGCGGGCGCCGTTCCTCGACTACGAGCTGGTCGAATGGGGTATGCGGCTCCCGCCGGCGCTGAAGCTGCGTGGGCTGGAAGGCAAGTGGGTGGTCAAGAAGGCGCTCGAGCCCATGCTGCCGCGGGAGATCCTGTATCGGACCAAGCAGGGATTCGCGACCTCGCTGGCCCACACCTTCCGCCAGCGCTCGGCGGAAATGCGTCAGCGCTTGCTCGGTCCGGCAATGCTGGACAGCGGCCTGTTCGACCCGGCCGCCCTGCGCCGCATCCTCGCCGAGCACGAACTCGGGCCGCTCGGACCACTCGACCGCGCTCTGGTTCCTCCTCACCTTTGAAGGTTTCCTGCAGGTCGCGGCCCGGGCGGACGCTCCGGCACAAGCGGAAGCGGCCTGAACCCGCTCCGGTGTGAGTGCATCGGACATGACGCGCGTAGAATGACCTTGCGATGCGGGGCGGACATGATATTACCGTGAGCAGAGTCACAATGGAGAGGGCATGACCGACGCGCTGACGCACGGGCGATCTGCGCTTGCGCGCTGTCGGGCGGGCACATCGTGAGCGCGCCCCGGCAGGGCCTGCCTGAGTGGCCGGAGAGCAAAGAACCGTCCGATCCCTCCAGGGAGCGGTTTCGCCGCAACCTCAGCCGCATCATGGCCGAGCAGGGCATCACTCAGGCGAGCCTCGCCCGCACGATGGACGTCTCCCGCGTCGCGGTTCACGCCTGGATCTGGGGCACGTGCTTTCCCGAAACAGCGCGGCTCATCCGACTTGCGCAGACTCTCAACGTAGCGGTGGGCGATCTCCTCGAGGGAGACAGCGCCGGCCCGGCGCCGACCGAGACCTCGAACGAGGAAGCGCTCCTGCTGAACGCGTTCCGCAAGCTTCCCAACACGGCCCGGCTCAGCCTCCTAGCCGACGCCTATGAACTCTCGGCGCAGGCGACCCTCGCAGCGGCGAAGGCCAAGCCGGGCGTGAAGGTGCCTTAGCTCCGGGCCGGTGAGGTCGCGAGCACGCGTCGAAACACCTCGAGTTGGCCGGCGCTGGTCGCGTCCCAGCTGAACGCCTCGGCGTAGGCCCGCGTGGCGGCCCGTGTCGGCCGTCGCGCCCACAGCGCCCGGATCGTCGCCGCAAAGCACGAAGCGGTGTTCTCGCCGACCACCGCCCCGGCCTCCGGCGCCCCCACCACCTCCGGGTTGCCCGGGATATTGCTCGCGACCACGGGCGTGCCGCAGGCCATCGCTTCGAGCAGTACGTTGGCCCAGCCCTCCCGGCTCGAGGCGAGTACCAGCAGGTCCGCGGCCGAGTAGAAGCCGGGTAGGGCCGCATGTGGCTGCGCGTCGGCGAACGTCACCCGTGCACTGAGGCCCAGCCGGGCCGCAAGCGCCTCGAGCCGTTCCCGTTCCGGCCCCTCGCCGACGATCATCAGGTGCCACTCCGGCAGCGATAGCAGCGCCTCGATGGCCAGATGATGCCCCTTGCGCTCGATCAGGTGGCCGACCGAGAGCAATACCGGCCCCTCCAGTCCCCAGGCCTCGCGCACGGGCACCGGGTCGAGCGGCCGAAACAGAGTGAGGTCCACGCCGTTCCGGAGCACCGTCACCTTCTCGGCCGGCGCGCCGAGCGCCACCATCACCTCTTTCAGCCCCGCGCTAACGCTGATCAGCGCCGCCGCGTGATCCACCGCCCAACGGATCATGCGCCGGGGCCCAGCGTAGCGGGGAAGGAGGGTAATGTCCGAGCCGCGCGCTGTCAGCACCACCGGCTTACGGAAGGCGCGGCCCAATGCGACCGCCGCGACGCCGTCGGGATAGAGATAGTGTGCATCGATGAGGTCGAACTGGACACCAGCCGAGAGCAGGCGCCGCAACGCCAACGCGGCCGAGGCGAACAACGTCGCCGGCGCGGTCGTCATGCCCACGCGCGGCATGAGGAGGTAGCGGGGATGATGGATCGACAGGCCCGCCCGGCACTCGACCGGCTCCGCCATCGCATGTCGTGCCCAGTCCCCGAACCGGGCGGATTTGCTGGGGAACCAGGGGACGGGCGCCACCACCGTGCTCATCGCCTCGCCGGTCGCAAGCAGATGGCGAAGCCGATTCTCGACGAAGATGCCCTGGTTGGGCCGTCCTGCGTGCGGGAACAGCGTCGTGAAGGTGAGCAGCCGCACTTGCGCCCGCGCCGGAACCACCGGCTGCTCCCCCGTAGTGGCGGCCGGCGCGTCTCGGAGCGCCGGGGCCGCCGCCTCGGACACGTTACGGCTTCGCCTGGCTCAGTTGCGCAAGCAATGTCTGCGCCTGAGGCCGCTCATCGAACGCCGCCGAGCTGTCCACCACGGGTTTGAGCACCTTCAACGCGTCGTCCGGTCGGTTCAGGTCCTTCAGCGCGACCGCAAGGTGATAGCGCATGGACGCGTTGTTCGGCCGGGCGTTCGCGGCAAACTCGAGCAGCGGCAGGGCCCGCGCCGCGTCGCCTTGCGACGTCAGGATCCAGCCGAGCGTGTCGGTCACTTCCGGAGTCGGCAACTCCTGGAACGCCCGCTGCGCCAACTCGCGTGCCCGCTTGTCGCCCTTCTGCTGGTAGATCCACGCCAGGTTGTTGAGGGCGACCACGTCCGACGGGCGCTGCTTGAGCACCGTGTTCAGATTGCGCTCGGCATCGTCGTAGCGCTTGCCGGCGATGTCGTTGGACGCGAGCGCGTTGGCCGCCGCGGCGTCGTCCGGATGACCCGAGAGCCATTGCCGCAGCGTGCTGTCGGAGCCCGCCTGGTCGCCAGCGGCGAATTGGGCCTGCGCCAGCGCCAGCGCGAGCGCTTGCGACGGCTCTTTCCGATACTCGTCGCCGAAGGCGGCTGCGGCGTCCTTGTACCGCTGCGCTCCCATCAGCACGCCGCCGCGCAGCGTCGCTGCCGCGGGCATGTTCGCCGGCAGCGCACGCAGCTTGTCAGCTTCCTGCAGCGCGGCGTCGACGCCCTTATCGAGCAGGTCGATCCGCACGCGCGCCTGCATCAGCGCGACGTTGCCCGGCTGGCGCCCCAGCGCATCGTCCGCGACCCGGCGAGCGGCGTCGTAATCCTTGTCGCGATCCAGCAGCTCGAGGTCGCTGAGCACCGCGGTCACGTTGTTCGGCTCTGCGGCGACAAGGTCGGCAAACGTCCGCTTGGCCGCGTCCGTCTGCCCCGCCGCAAGCTGGAGACGGCCGAGCAGGGGCAGAAGCGCCACCGGCGTCTTCCCGTCGACTTTCGCCGAGTCGAGCACCTGCAGCGCCTTGTCGTATTCCTTCGTGCTCGCGTAGATCTGCGCCTCACCCTGGACCAGGCCAAGGTTGTTCGGCTCAGCCTTGCGCGCGCGTTCGGCCGTGGCGATCGCCTCCGGAGCGCGCTTCTGGGCGATCAGGATCTGCGATAGGAGACTCAGCGCGTCCGCCTGCGCCGGATGCTTGTCCAGCACGCCCTGCAACACGGGGATCGCATCATTGGGGCGGTTGAGCTGCAGCAGCACCTTGGCCTCGTTCAGCCGGGCTGGCACCGAGTCCGGAAACTTCTCGGCTGTTGCGGTGAAGTCGGCAAGCGCGCCCTGCGGGTCGAGCCGCGCGAGCTTGATCACGCCCGACAGGTTGCCGACCACCTCCGTGTCGCCGACCTGCTTGCGGAGCTGATCGAGCGCCTCCTGCGCGCGGTCGAGCTCGCCCAGCCGGATCGCCGTCCCGACCAGGGCTTCCATCGCTGCCGGCTGGCTCGGCGCGATGTCGATGGAGTGCTGCAGGTCCGTGGCCGCCCCCGCGAGGTCACCCATTTGCAGGCGCGCCGCGGCGACGCGCGAGAGCTGCGCCGGGTTGCTGCTCGAGGCCGAGGCCTGCTGCAGAACCCTCGCGGCCTCGTCCTGCTTGCCGTCCATCGCATAGGCCTGGCCGAGCAGGTCGAGCAGTTCCGGGTCCTTCGCCCCGCCCTGCACGGCCCTGAGCAGGAACGGTATGGCGACGTCCGGCCGCTTGGCCGTGAGCTCGATCCGCGCCAGCAGGCGCACACCATCGAGGTCGGTCGGGTTCCGGTTGGCGTAGGCGATGATGGCGTCTTGGGCCTGGGCGGTCTGACCCACCGCCGCCTTCACCATGGCCTTGAAGTAGAGCCCGCGTTGGAAGGCCGGGAGCTGCGCGTCGATCTGCTGCAAGGTCTCATTGGCGTCGGCGAACTTGCCGCCCCGGATCAGCAGCACCGCCTTCATAAACAGCGCGGACGGGGTCTTTGGCTCTCGCGCCAGCACCGCGTTGATGTCGTCGGTCGCCTCTTTATCCTTGTTGGCGGCGATCAGCAGCACTGCGCGCTCCACCATCAAGTCGCTGCGGGCCGGGGCCGCTTTGATCGCACTGGTCAGCTCGGCAATGGCGCCGTCGCGATCGTTCTTCGCGGCCAGCAACTGGGCCTTCATCTGGAGCGAGTCTGCCCGATTTGGCTCCAGCGCCAGCGACCGGTCCACCTCATCCATCGCCACGTCGGGCTTCTTGTCGGCCACGGCGAAGCGCGCTGCGGTGAGATGGATCTCGGCGTTCTGCGGCGCAATCCGCTCCGCCTCGGCCAGCGTCGCATTCGCCCCGGCGACGTCCTTCAAGCCACGCTGTGCGACGGCGCGGGCCATGAGGAAATAGGCGGTCTGCTCCGGCGTGGCGCCGGACGCCGGGATGTCGTCCAGGATTGCCTGCCACTTGCCCTGCCGCATGTAGGCTTGGCTGAGCACGGCGAGCGCCCCGGCATGATCCCATTTCAACGCCATTGCCCGCTTGATCTCGCGCTCCGCCGCGATCGGGTCGTCACCGGCGAGCTGGAGCTGGGCCAGCAGCGCGTGGGCGTCGGCGTTGTCGGGCTCATCCCGGACCGCCGTGCGAAGCTGGAGGTTGGCGCCGCGAAGGTCGCCCTTCTGCAGCAAGGCTCGGGCCTGCTGCATCGGGTCGCGGTGCTGCAGGACGTACCATCCCCCAGCACCGGCCGCAGCGAGCAGGACAACGGCGGAGGCGAGCAGGATCTTCTTCATGGTTCAGCCTTGTGAGGCGGCCGCATCGGCCGTGGAATCGGCAGGGTCGGACTCGATATGGCTGGCAGACAAGCCATGCGCGTCGAGCAGCGAATAAAGCGTCGGGCGGCTGACCCCGAGCAGGCGGGCGGCCGCGGACAGCCGCCCGTCACAGCGGGTGAGCGCGCGTTGGATCACGTCGCGCTCGGCGCGGGCACGCACGGCGCGCAGGTCGTAAGCCGAAAGGCTTTCCTCGCCGGCAGCAAGCTCGAGATCGGCTGCCGTGATCAGCCGCGTGTCCGACATCAGCACGGCGCGTTTCATCCGGTTTTCGAGCTCGCGGATATTGCCGGGCCAGCGATGGGCGCTCAACGCCGACAGCGCGTCATCGGTGAAGCCGCGCACGGAGCGGTCGAACTCGGTGTTGAACCGGCCAAGGAAGTAGCGCGCGAGCAGCACGGTGTCGCCGCCGCGATCGCGCAACGGCGGAATGCGGAGCGTGATCGGGTTGAGACGGTAGAACAAGTCGCCTCGGAAGTGGCCGGCGTCGACCCGGTCCTGCAGCGCCTGGTTGGTTGCGGATACGACGCGCACGTCGACTTGGATCGGAGTCCGCCCACCGATCCGTTCCACTACCTGGTCCTGGAGGAAGCGGAGCAGCTTGACCTGCAGCGGGTGCGGCAAGTCCCCGATCTCATCGAGGAACAAGGTGCCGCGATTGGCGGTCTCGATCCGGCCGACGCTCTGCTTGACCGCGCCGGTGAAAGCGCCGCGTTCGTGCCCGAACAGCTCACTTTCGAGCAGGTTCTCGGGGATCGCCCCGCAGTTGATGGCCACGAACGGTCCCTTGGCGCGGGGCCCGAGATCGTGCAGCGCCCGGGCGAGCGCCTCCTTGCCGGTGCCACTCTCGCCAAGCAGCAGCACGGAGACGTTGGCGTTGGCCAGCTTCTCGATATCGCGGCAGATCTTCAGCATGCCGTCGTCGGCCGTCACGATCTTCTTGATCGGCGACGGACCGGCGGCCTCCATCAACCGCCGGTTCTCCTCTTCTAGCGCGTGCAGCCGCAAGCCGCGTTGGACAATCGTATTGAGGACTTGGATGTCGATCGGCTTCTCGCAGAAGTCGTAAGCGCCGGCCCCGATCGCGCGCAGCGCGTGCGTCCGGTCGTCGTGGCTGGTCGCCACGATCACCTTCATCTCCCGCGTCAGCCGCACCAGCCCGTCCAACGTCGCGAACCCCTCGCTGACCCCGTCAGGATCGGGCGGCAGACCGAGATCCATGATCGCGACCGGAGGGCGCTCCTTCTGCGCCAGCGTGATCGCCTGCTCGCGGTTATGCGCAAACAGCACCTGGCAGTCGGGGAACGCCCAGCGATACTGGCTGCACAGGCCAAGATCGTCCTCGATGATCAGCAATTTGGGCCGTTCGCTCACCCTAATTCTCCCGCCACACTCAGCGCGGCGCGATCCGGCCGCGTCCGGCTTACCGCGTCAGCGCGGGCCAGCACGATCCGCATTGTCGTCCCAACACCTTTCTCGCTGGTTACCACAAGTTCGCCCCCGGCTTCGCGGAGCAATTCTCTGGCTTGGAATGCCCCGATACCCGTTCCGCCCTTTTTCTCCGTTCGGAACGGTTCGAACAAGTGGTCGCGGATAAATTCCGGGCTCATGCCGATCCCATGGTCGACGATATCGATCACGACCCGCTCCGCCTCGTGTCGGACCGCCACCCGGACCGGCTGGCCCGGCGACGACGCCTCCACCGCGTTGTTGAGCAGGTGCGTCGCCACCGTGTCGAAGGCGTCCGGGCTCATGGCCACCTTGCCGGTCGAGCCGTCGTGCTCGAGCGTCAGCGTCGCCTGGCGCACCCGCCGGTAAGTCGCAAGCAGCGCTTCGAGCCGCGGCACCGGGGTGATCGCCGCCGGGGCCTGATCGGTCGCCGGCGCTTCAAGTCGCTTGAGGAGACCGTCGATCTTGGTCACGGACGAGCGCACGGTCTCCAGCATGTCTTGCTGGAACTCGGGGTTGGCGATGTGGTGCTCCGCATTGCGCAGCAGCAGCGCGAGCTGGCTCGACACATTCTTGATGTCATGCGCGACGAAGGCGAAGCGCTTGCTGTAGTCGTGGAGGTGTCGCGTCTGCAGCATCGTCTCCGTCGCCCGCTGCTCCGCAATGTAGGTCGCGACTTCTCGGCCAACGATGCGCAGGAGGTCGAACACCTCCTGGTCGAGCCGGAACGGGACCCGCGGCGGCCCGACCATGACCACGCCGATCATGCCCGCCTGGGACAGCAGCGGGATCGCAAGCCAGAGCCGCCCGAGCTGCTGCAGCGGCGGCGTGTCGGTGATCTCCGGGCCGAGCTGCCCGACGTCGACGACCCACTCGCCGCCCCGTGCGGCCTGTAGCAAAGGATGCTCCGCCGGGAGCAGGGCGCCAGCAGGCATGTTCCACGACCCAGCCCAGGCCATCGCGCCCACGTCGCCGTCGCGGAGGAACAGCACCCCGTTCGGGCTGTCGACCACGTCCGCGACCGCCCGGATCGCGCGCGTGTGCAGCGCCGCGCGTTCGTTCGACCCGGTGCCGGAGAGCGTGCTGATGCACTCCAGCCACTGCCGCCGATAATCATACCGGTCAGCGAAGAAGTGGTGCACGATCATGCGGTGCACCAGCGACCGGGCCGACCGCGAGCTGAGGAACAGCGCCAGCCCGATCAGGCCGGCGAACATCAGGGTGACCTCCGCGACCCAGCCCCAACTCGCGTTGAGCTGCCGCAGGACCTCGCCAGCCAGGGCGAGCGCCAGCAGCACCGACCCGCTCAGCACCAGCGTCGCGCTGTGGAAAACCGCCGTGCGCGACAGCTTGATCTGCTCGCTCCACCGCTGCCCGCGGCTCGCCGCGATGACCAGCAGCGGGGCCACGACGACCATCGTCGCTGCCCTCGCCGCGGCGAGGGAGGGGGAGGGCCGACGGAACAGGACGGTGTCGGCACAGTACAGGATGTCGAAGCAGGCGAGCCCGCCCAGCAGCACGCAGGGGATCGCGACGTGCCAGCGCGTGTGGTCCGGCAGGTTGAGGTAGAGGTTTTCGATCAGCAGCAGTTCGCACACGGAGACGCCAAGGCGAACTCCGATCGGCAGGGACAGCAGCGACGACTCGGGCTCGGGCGTAAACGGGCCATGGATCGCCGCCAGAAGACCGAGTGCCGCACCTGCCGCGAGTACACCCACGAAGAACCGCGTTTGCCGCGCCGTTCCCGCGGCCGAGCGATGATAGAGATGCAGGAGGAAAGCGTACCAGGCGAGCAGCCGGGCAAGGTCGAGCAGGCCGACAGGACCGTCGAGACCGGCATCCGGCCAGGTCGCGGCCGCGGTCGCCCACGCGGCGGTGACTGCGCAGCTTCCGGCCAACAATACGTTCGTGCGCTGGCGCGCCCGGATCGCGATCAGCACCGAGAGCGTGGCGTAGGTCGCTGCGCAGACGACGAAGAGGTAGCCGTTCGGCGTCATGGGAGCCGCCTCGGCCTCAGCGCGCACCCTCTTGGAAGAGGATTACGCGGACGGTCGAGAGCAAGATCAGGATGTCGAGCAGCAGACTCCGGTTCTTCACGTAGTAGAGGTCAAACGAGAGCTTTGCCCGCGCGTCCTCTACCGAAGCCCCGTAGGGATAGTTTACTTGCGCCCAGCCGGTCAGACCCGGCTTGACTCGTGCCCGTTCACGATAGAACGGGATCGCGTCCGCGAGTTGCTCGACGAAGTGCGGACGCTCCGGGCGGGGCCCGATGAAGCTCATCTCGCCGCGCAGGATATTGATGAGCTGCGGCAACTCGTCGATCCGGGTCCGCCGTATGAATGACCCGACCCGAGTGACTCGGGGATCGCGCTGCTGCGCCCAAGTGGGCCCGCGTGCCTCGGCATTGACACGCATGCTGCGGAACTTGAACAGGGTGAAGGGGACTTCGTCGCGCCCAACCCGCTCTTGCCGATACAGGACCGGTCCCGGACTGTCCACGCGCACAAGGATGGCGACCAGGACCATCAGAGGAAGCGTCGTGAGCAGCAGCCCGAGGCTGGTGACGATGTCCATCGTCCGGGTCACGATGGCGGTCAGGGGCGGAACGGGCGTCAGCGCCGCGAACCACCTCTCGTCCAGCCCCGTGATGTCGACCCGGCGCAGGTGCCGCTCCCAGAACTCGGCTTCGCTTTCCAGCCGGATTCCCCGCTGGTCGTATTCCTCGGCGACCGTGCCGGGCAGCGCCGCCTCGCCACGCGCCGAGAACACCAGGGTCCGGATGCGCGTGCGGCTCAGCCGTAGCGCCGTAGCTTCCTCCGGCCGGATCACCGCGATCTCGAGGAAGCCCTTGCGGCCGGCACGCGCCACCGCGGCTACGCTCGCCGATTTCTCGGCCGCAACCACGGCGACCCGGTGGACAAACAGGTTCCACCGCGTCGCAAGCAGGAACAGGAACCGGATCGCGACCAAGGCGCTCGACCAGATCAGGACGATCTTCACCGGGCGGAGCACGTCATAGCCGACCGGCCAGTACGCGCTCAGCCCCAGCGCCTTGGTCACCAGCCAGACGGCCGGAAACGACAGCAGCGCGCTCAGCACCGTGTTGAACACCAGGCTGCTAGCGCGTTGGAAGATCTGGGGCCGGTAGAGGCCGATGACGAACGCAATGAATCCGACCGTCAGCGCACAGACGAGCGCCTCATGCGCCGCCGCGACCGCAAAGCCCCCGCCGGCGGGGGGCGCGAGGAGGATGTATGCCAACGCAAACGTCAGCAATAGCTCGAGCAGCCCAAGCGCGAGCATCTCCGGCGAGACGTGGCGGCCAACGAACTGCGTCATCTCACCCTCAACATCCACCACAACGGGCTACGGCTATCAACCCTTTCCAAGCTATCTCACTCCCGTAAGCGGAATCTTAACCAACGACAATCATTGTGTGACGAACGAGTGGCTATGCGGTATAGCATAAATGCAGCGCAAAAGTGAGACGATCGTGCCGGCCGGCTTGGTAACCGACCTCTCGGTTCCCGGCAATGTAGCAGGTATCGACGGCGGGTGGGAGATCGGCTATGCCGCGCCGCGAAGGCACGGTAAGGTGACAGCGTTGTCCGTGGCTTCTGGGCGAAACACGGTCCCGCCGTACGGAGAGGTGAGCTTGAACGGTGGTCTGATTTCGAGCGCTCAGGAGCGGGGGGTGAAGCCATGGCCCAACGGTCGCACGAGCGCGGGTTCCCAGCGTCGCAATGACTGACCGGTCCGACCATCTGATCGAGCGGGCTGCGGCCCTGCTGCGCGCTGGAACGCCTGCACGGCCAACACCGCCCGCGTCCGAGCCGCCCGTGGTTCCTCCGGCGCCGCCTCCGGCCGCCCCGCCGCCCTCTTCGCCCCCGAACCCGCCCGGTGCTCGGGCGCCCGGCACGCCGCCGCGGCTCGTTCCGCCCCCACGGCACGCGCCGGTCGTCGCAGCCGCGGCGCCGCCTGTCCCGCGCGCCAACGCGCGCGCCAACGTCACTGTCCGTCAGCGGCAGCGTCGCCGATATCCGCGCCTTCTCCCCGCACCCCCCGATCCCGCTCGCCACGCTGGAGCGCGCCGGGCTCATGGTCGCCCGGAACAGCCGCACTCGAACGACGGAGGAGTATCGGATCGTCATCGGCCGGGTCCTGCGCGCCCTGCACGAGGAACCGAACGAGGAGGTCGCCCCCGCGGACGAGGTCGCGGCTAACACGGTGATGATCACCAGCGCCCGTCCCGGCGAGGGCAAGAGCTTCACGGCGCTGAACCTCGGTGGCAGCATCGCGCAGAATGCGGGCGAAAGCGTGCTGCTTGTCGACGTGGATGCCAAGGAAGGATCCATGACCGACCAGCTCGGCCTATCGGAGAATCTCGGCTTCCTTGACCTCGGCGCCAACCCGGATCTTCCGGTGGATGACCTGATCGTTCAGACGGAGCTGCCGAACCTGTTTTTCCTCCCGCTCGGGACACGGGTCGACGAGCGGGCCGAGGCCGACGACCCGTCCGCGCCCGAGGGGCGGCGGCTTACCCCGCCGATCCTGCGCCTCGCGCAGCGCTTCCCGAGAAGCCTCATCGTGCTCGACGCGCCGCCCTGCCTTTCGACCAGCGATCCGCACACGCTTGCGCCGGTTGTCGCTCAGGTGCTCATGGTCGTTGAAGCAGAAAGGACACAGCGCAACGAGGTTGAGGCGGCGATCGACCTGGTTCGCATCTGTCCTATGGTGACGATGTTGCTCAACAAGGTAAGGATGAGCACCAGCCACACGTTCGGCTCGTACGACTATTTCGGATCGTATACCTAGGGATCATGCGGAAACGGGCGCGAAGCGATCATGGGCAGACACGCGAGGAGCGGAGACTGAGCCGCCGAACTCGGCGGGCCAGGCTGGCGTTACTGACCGCGGCCGGCTGCAGCCTGGCTCCGGAGGCGTTTGCCCAGTTCGCGGGAGGGAGCTTGACCGACACCGGCTTCACCGGTGCGGGCGCCGACCTCCGTAGCACGGTCCAGGCTCTGCTTCCGGGCGCGACCCGGGTCAACACCGGCCTGGCCTGGACGTTTAGCGGCGACATCGAAGTCGACCTCGGTGCCACGGACAACGTTGGCAACCTGTCCAACCAGAATCATCAGAACCAGTGGCAGTTCTTTACCCTGATCTCTCCGGACTTCTACCTGAGAGGGGATACCAGGCGGCTTCAGGTCCAGCTCGCTTACAGCCCGCGGCTGGCCGTTTACCCGCAGACCTCCGGCGAGACCTACCTCGCCAACAACTTCAACGGCAGCGCGACGCTGACCGTCATCCCCGACTGGTTCTTCATCGACGCACGCGGCATCAGCGAGGTGACCTCACGTTTCGGTGGCCAGCCGCTGACCTCTGACGCTTTCCTAAATAACAACGAGGCGGTCCAGACGGCGAGCTTCAGCATTTCGCCGTACATCCAGCACACATTCGCCGGCTGGGGGACGCTGAACGCGGGCGTCGCCTACGAGCGGACGTTCCAGAGTGGCAACAACAGCAATTTCTTCCCGGTCAACAACGTCTCCGTCGCCAACTCATCCCTGGCCGCGTCCACGGCCGGGTTCGGCACCATCGGCGACCTGTCGACCACGAACGAGTTTGCCTCCTTTACGACCGGAGAGAACCTCGGTCGGGTTCAGGACACGATCTCGATCAACGCGTCCCAGAACGGGGGCAGCTCATTTTACCAGGGCAGCTCGACGCTGATTGCCGAGAACCAGGTCAGCTACGCCCTGAACCGGTGGCTCGCCCTCGTGGGCACGATCGGCTATGAGCAATACCGGTATCCGCAAGGTGCGTTTGACCTCAACGAATTCCGCTGGCTGATCGGAGTGACGGTCACCCCGAACCCGGACAGCACCATCACCGTCGAATACGGCCGCGTCGCCGGTAGCAGCACGATCATCGCCAACGGGACGTACGCGCCTACCGCACGGACCCGCGTGTACGGGAGCTACAACGTCGGTATCCAGACTGGTCTAGGCGCCCGCCAGGGCCTGCTCAGCACCACCGTGGTGGGACCCGGCGGCGTGTTGCTCGATCGGACCACGGGAGCGCCGGTGGTCGCCAGCAACGTTTTGGCCAGTCAATCCCCGCTGTCGCGCGTTAAGACGTTGACGCTCGGGGGCTCGCTGTTGCTGAGCCGCGACACGTTCACCGTCTCCGTCACACATGACGACACGACCCAGTTGGTTAACTCGACAAGCGTGTTCGGGGTCAGCACGGCGGTGGGGACCAACGCCAGCGACACATTACGCAAGCCTCTCGTGGCAGCATGACCTAAACCCGACCACGAACCTGTACACGACGTTCAGCTACGGGGTGAGCAACACGGGCGTCTATTTCGGCAGCCCGGGCACGTCGCAGGACACCATTCAGCTATATACTGGTTTGACGCACAGTTTCACCGAGACGCTCTCGGGAACGGTCAGCTACAGCCATGCCGAGCGTTACGGAAACGCCATCCGCAACCTGCCGAGCGCCTTCGGCGGCACCACGTCGCAAAACGTGGTCCTCGTCGGCCTCCGCAAGAGCTTCTGAGCCGCGCTGTGTACGAAAGCTTCTACAATCTCACCGGAATGCCCTTCCAGCTGACCCCGGATAGCCGATTCTTCTTCGGCAGCCGCGGTCACAGCAAGGCAATCGCCCACCTGAACTACGGACTTGCGCAGGGCGAAGGCTTCATCATCATTACCGGCGAGGTCGGCGCCGGGAAGACGACGCTGGTCGAGTGGCTCCGCTCCCAGATGGATCCCACTGCCTACACCATCGCCCGCGTCAACACGACGCAGGTATCGGAACACGACCTGTTCCGCCTCGCGATGGCCGGGTTCGGCTTGACGGAGGAGGGGCTCAACAAATCGTCGCTGCTGCAGCGTTTCGACGGCGTGTTGCGCGCCCATGGCGCCGCGGGCCGGCG
Source organism: uncultured Alphaproteobacteria bacterium (assembly GCA_963708585.1). Taxonomy (GTDB): domain Bacteria; phylum Pseudomonadota; class Alphaproteobacteria; order Acetobacterales; family Acetobacteraceae; genus JAVVHH01. Next base: position 725,784 of record CAVPSW010000006.1, read on the forward strand.
CTGTCTGCTGATCGTGGACGAGGCGCAGAACCTGTCGCTCGCCGCGCTGGAGGAGTTGCGGATGCTGTCCAACATCACGGTGGACGGCCATACTTCGATGCAGACGATCCTGCTCGGCCAGCCGCAGTTCCGGCGCATGTTGGCCAGTCCCAACCTCGACCAGCTGCGCCAGCGAGTGCTGACCTCCTATCACCTCGGGCCGATGAGCGAGGAGGAAACGCGCGCCTATATCGAGCATCGTCTTCACGCGGTCGGCTGGACGGACGACCCGCATTGGGATGACGACGCGTTCGCCTCCGTCTTCGCTCACACCGGCGGCATCCCACGTCGGATCAACCGGCTCTGCTCGCGCGTGCTTCTCTACGGCGTGCTGGAGGAGCTGCACCGGGTTACCGGCGACGTGGTCGATAACACGGCCGCCGAGTTGGCCCACGATCTCGAGGGCTCGCGCGCCGAGTGGGCCAGCGGCCCCGACGCGTTCCCGCCCGACCCGGCCGCGCTTCCCCGCCTGACCGACCCGGAGCTCACCGCCATGAGCGCGGATCTCCTCAATCGGGTCGAAGCCCTCGAACACCAGATGGCCCGGCGCGAGCAGGTGTTCCGCAAGCTCACCCAGATGCTCGGCGTGCAGTGATGTCCCTGCCGGATGCCCCCGTGAACGCCATGACGGTGGACGTCGAGGACTATTTCCAGGTTCAAGCGTTCGCGGCCTGCATCGACCGCGCGTCCTGGGACGGCATCCCGTGCCGGGTCGAGGCCAACACCGGCCGCATCCTCGACCAGTTTGCCCGGGCCGGTATCCGCGCGACCTTTTTCACCCTCGGCTGGATCGCCGAGCGGCATCCCTCCGTGGTGCGCCGGATCGTCGAGGGGGGCCACGAGCTGGCAAGCCACGGCTACGGCCACGAACTCGTCCATGCGCTCACGCCCGCGCAGTTCCGCGCCGATCTCCTGCGCGCGAAGTCGGTGCTGGAGGATCTTGGCGGCGTGCCGGTCGCGGGCTACCGCGCGCCGACCTTCTCGGTCGGGCCGCGCAACCCCTGGGCGTTCGACGTGATCGCCGAAACCGGCCATCGCTACAGTTCCAGCATCTATCCGGTTCGCCATGACCTGTACGGCGTGCCGGACGCGCCCCGGTTTCCGCACCGGGTCGGCGAGAGTGGGCTGCTCGAGATCCCGATGACCACGCTGCAGCTCGCGCGCCGCAACCTGCCGATTGCCGGCGGCGGCTACTTTCGGCTCATGCCCTATTCGGTGTTCCGCGCCGCGCTGCGCCGGTTCAACGGGCGCGAGCGGGCGCCGGGCATCTTCTACTTCCACCCGTGGGAGGTCGACGCCGACCAGCCTCGCGTCCGGGCCGCCGGTCGTCTGTCGCGCTTTCGCCATTACGTGAACATCGCGGCGGTGCCGGGACGGCTCGAGCGGCTGCTCCGTGATTTCCGCTGGGGGCGGATGGACGTGGTGTTCGCGGCCGATCTGGCCCGCGCCGCCGCCTAGCCTGCGCCGATGCCTGTCGTCGTCCGCTCCCTCGAACCCGCCGTCGCGCCCGCCTGGGACCGGTTCGTCGACGCGATGCCGAACGGCACGTTCTTTCATCTCGCGCCCTGGGCCGACGTTCTCTCGCGCGCGTTCGGCCACAGGTCGCTGTACGCCTACGCCGAGCGCGACGGCGCGATCACCGGCGTGTTGCCGTTGGTCCACGTCAAGACGGCGCTGTTCGGCAATACGCTGATTTCCGCGCCCTTCTGCGTCTATGGCGGGCCGCTCGCGGTCGACGCCGAGAGCTTTGCCGCGCTCGACGCGTTTGCCGCGGACGGCGATGGCGCGCGCCGGGTCGAGCGCGGTGGAATACCGGTTCCGCGAGGCGCCGGACGACGCCTGGTTGCCCGGCGACTGGCAGAGCAAGGACGACCTCTACGTCACCTTCCGCAAGCCGATCGCCGCCAACGACGAGGCCAACATGAAGGCGATCCCGCGCAAGCAGCGGGCCATGGTGCGGAAGGGGATCGAGCGCGGGCTCACCTCCCGCACCGATCAGGACGTTGATGGGCTGCACGCGATCTACGCCGAAAGCGTGCGCAATCTCGGCACGCCGGTGTTCGGCGCGCGCTATTTCCGGATGCTGGCGGACGTGTTCCGCGACCGGATGGACGTGCTCACCGTGTTGCACGAGGATCGCCCTGTGTCCGCCGTGCTGAATTTCTATTACCGGGACGAGGTGCTGCCGTATTACGGCGGTGGCACTGCGGCGGCGAGGGATGTGGCGGCGAACGATTTCATGTACTGGGAAGTGATGCGCCGCGCCGCCGCAAGGGGCTGCCGTCTGTTCGACTTCGGCCGCAGCAAGACGGGGACGGGCGCGTTCGCCTTCAAGAAGAACTGGGGGTTTGCGCCGCAACCGCTGTTGCACCGGTTCCGGCTCAAGCCCGGGGCGGCCGTTCCCGACCACAACCCGTTGAACCCGAAATACCGGCTGTTCATCGCTGCCTGGAAGCGCCTGCCTTTACCGGTCGCGAACCGTTTGGGCCCTATGATCGTGCGTGGCGTCGGCTGAGGATGGCCCTGTGAGCGGATCAACCCTGAACCGGAGAGCCGGCGCCGGCCTTGCACTGGCCATAGGCAGCGGGCGCGGCTGGGTCATCGCCGCTCTCGTTCTTGCCATCGGCGCGCTCCTTCTCTTGTTCCTGCCCTGAAATCCGAGCCGCGGTCGAGGTTTGGATCGCGTCCACCGCTTATGGGCACTGCTTCCTGGTCTTGCCGATGACGCTTTACCTCCTGTGGGACCGGCGGGAATTGATCGCCGGGTCGGTCCCCCACCCGGAGCCGGCATGGGCGCTGCTCGGTCTTCCCATTGCCGCGGTGTGGTTTGTGGCGGAACGGCTCGGGATCATGGAAGGGCGGCAGCTCGCGGCTGTGGCCGGGTTCGAAGTGGTGTTCCTCACCGTTCTCGGCTTTCGCCTGTTTTGGTCTCTCTCCGGACCACTGCTGTACCTGTTCTTCTTGGTCCCGTTCGGCGCCTTCCTGACGCCCATGCTGCAGCGGTTCACCGCGGATTTCAGCATCGCCGGTCTCAACTTGCTCGGTATCCCGAACTACTCCGACAACTTCACCATCGAGACCCCGGCGGGCATCTTCTTCGTTGCCGAGGCGTGCGCGGGCCTCCGGTTCTTGATCGCGGCGGTGGCGTTCGGCGTGTTCTACGCCCTGCTGACCTACCAAAGCGCCAGCCGGCGGCTGGTGTTCATTGCCGCCTCGATCGTGGTGCCGATCATCGCCAATGGGTTTCGCGCGCTCGGGATCGTGGTGTTGGGCCAGATCCTCGGCAGCGCACAGGCGGCGGCGGCCGACCACGTGCTCTATGGCTGGATCTTCTTCTCCATCGTCATGCTGCTGCTCGTGGTCGCCGGCTTGCCGCTCCGCGAGTCCGGGGCGCTGCGGGCGCCGCCGAGCGTGCAGGCGACCCAGCCGGCGCCATCACCCCTGTGGGGCGCGCTGCTCTCCGTTCTGCTGATCGGGTGTGGCCCGGCCACGGCGGCCCTGTTCGAGGCGGGGGCTGTCGCGGTCCCGCTCGCCGCTGCGCCCGAATTCCGGTTGCCGGAAGGCTGCGCGCGGTCGGGCACGGACAATTCGCTCCGCTTCGCCGTGACCTGCAACGGGCGCGTGTTCGACGTGGAGTTCGCCACGTTCCCGGTGCGCGCCTCTCCGAGCTTGGTGGCGGTGGCCCGCCGCCGGGTCACGCAGGAAGTCGGCGCGGAGGACACCGATGGTCACCTCGCTCGGGGTCGGTGCTGACGAAGGCGATTGGCTGCTCGTACAGACGACCGAGCCGAATCGTTCGACTGCCTATGCCACTTGGGTGGACGGCGTGCCTGCCAAGGGCGGGATTGCCGGCCGCATCGAGCAGGCAAGGAGCAGCATGTTCGGCGCGTCGCACGTGCCGGTGCTGGTCACGATCACCACTCCAGAAGCGGAGCACCAGGTCACGGCACAGCGTCGGGCGGTCGCCGGGGAACTTCGGGCGCTGGTGGACGCGCAGCCAGGACTCGGCGCCCAGATCGAGCGGTTGTCGCGCGCGCCGTAGCCGGTTGGAGTGACCCGGCCGGGAACCGGCGGAGGAGCCCGACCATCAGCAGCATCGCGGGCAGTGCTGCGAAGATGGCCACCGCATAGAACGCGACCCACCCCAGCGCAGCAGCCAACACGCCCGAAAGCCCGCCCACCGTGCGTAACCCGACCGCGGCCAGTGACGACAGCAGGGCGTATTGCGTGGCCGTGAACGCGCTCGAGCACAGCGAGGAGAGGTAGGTCAGGAACGCCGCATCGGCCATCGCCTCGGCGAAGTTCTCCAGCACCACCTTGGCCAGCAGGATCCGCGTGTCTCCACCGGAGATCGCCAGGGCGAAATAGAGCCCCATGGAGGCCATTTGCACAAACCCGGTCAGCACCAGCGCCCGTCCGGTGCCGAGCCGTACCACCAGCCATCCGCCCGCTGCCGCCCCGAGGAGGCTCGCAAGGAGCCCCGGCACCCCGGTCGCGAGCGCCACCTGCGCGCGGTCGAAGCCCAACGCGCGATAAAACGGCACTGCCATGGTTCCCGCCAGCGCCTCGCCGAGCTTGAACAGCATGACGAAGGCGAGGATCTGCCCCGCGCCAGGGCGGGCCCAGAAGTCGCGGAACGGCTCGACCACGGCCGTCCGCAGGCGTTCGGCAAGGGTTTGGACCGGGCCGCGGAGGATCGCGACGGCCGGCTCGCGGGCGAGCAGGGTCAACCCCATCCCGGCGGTCACCAGCGCGGCCACGCCCAGCAGCGACCCGTGCCAGCCAACAGTGCCGGCTAGTCCGATCGCCCCCGCTCCGGACAACAGCAGCGCGATCCGGTAGCCCCACACATAGGCCGCGAGCGCGAGCCCCTGCGCTTGCTCCGGGAAAGTCTCGATCCGCCACGCATCGATGACGATGTCCTGGCTCGAGGACAGGAACGCGATGAGCCCGGCGGCCGCGAGCATGGGCGCGACCTGCCGTTGCGGGTCGGACATCGCGAGAAGGGCGCATGCGACCCCGAGTAACGGCTGAATGAGGAGCAACCAGCCTCGGCGTCGCCCGAAGCGGGCCAGCCACATCGGGGGCCGACCATCCAGCACCGGCGACCACAGGAATTTGAGCGTGTAGGCAAGGCCGATGTTGGCCGTGAGCCCGATCGCCTCGAGTGGCGTGCCGCTCTCGCTCAGCCACTGGCGAAGCGTGAAGCCGGATAGCGGCAATGGCAGGCCGGCGAAAAAACCGAACGCGCCCATGAGGACCGAGGTCGCGGTCGGAGAGCAGGCGCCGCATGGGAATGGTCCGCCCGGCGACGGCGCGGTCGCCGGGCGGGGAAAGCCTACTGGCTGGTGCTCGGGGTGGTCGTCGTCGTGGTGTGATGGTGGCGCACCCGGCGACGGTGGCGGTGGTGTCTCACCGGAGCTCTCGCTCGTACCCGGCTCGCCACCCACGAGAGGCGTGTTCGGGGTCGCGGGTGCCACATTGTTGGTGGCCGCCGGCCCGGTCCGCGTGACGCCGATCACGCCCGTGCCACCGGCAGGCGTACCCTGTGAGTTGCCCGGGGTGGTGTTGCTGCCCACGCCGCCCGAGGGGCCGACGGTTGCGCCGCCCTGGGCATGCGCCGCGAGTGGGGCCAGGAGTGCTGCAGCAAACGCAGCGAAGGCAGAACGGCGTGTCATAGGATTTATTTTGGTCTCCCGATCATGATGGGCGCGTCGAACTCGTGCGTCCACAGGTACAACAAAGAACCTGCGGTTCGGCAAGGGGTCAGGCCGCCTCGCTCTCCGCCCGGCGCTCGGCCCGCTTGCGCTCGTGCGGGTCGAGATGGCGCTTGCGCAGCCGCACCGCGCTCGGCGTCACCTCCACCAACTCGTCGTCCTCGATGTAGGCGATCGCCTGCTCGAGGCTCATCCGGCGCGGCGGGGTCAGCAGCATGGCGTCGTCCTTGCCGGCGGCGCGAATGTTGGTGAGCTTCTTCTCCTTGATCGGATTGACCTCGAGATCCGAGCCGCGGCTGTGCTCGCCGAGGATCATGCCGACATAGACCTTCTCGCCGGGATCGACGAACAGGGTCCCGCGCTCCTGCAGGTAGAACAGCGCGTAGTGCACGGCCTCGCCGCCCTCGCTGCTGATCAGGCTGCCGTTGCGCCGCCCCTCGATCGGCCCGGCCCAGGGCTCATAGCCGAGGAACATGCGGTTCATGATGCCGGAACCGCGCGTGTCGGTCAGGAACTCGCCGTGGTAGCCGATTAGGCCGCGGCTCGGCATGCGGAAGGTCAGTCGCACCTTGCCGCCGCCGGACGGCCGCATGTCCTGCATCACGCCCTTGCGCTTGCTGATCTTCTCGACCACGACGCCCGAATAGGGCTCGTCCACGTCGACCAGCACCTCCTCGAACGGCTCCTCGCGCTCGCCCGTCTCCGGGTTGGTCCGGGTCAGCACCCGCGGCCGGCCGATCGTCAGCTCGAAGCCTTCGCGGCGCATGGTCTCGATCAGCACGCCGAGCTGCAGCTCGCCGCGGCCGGCGACCTCGAACGCGTCCGATCTCGCTGCTCTCGGTCACCTTGATCGCCACGTTGCCCTGCGTCTCGCGCAGCAGCCGGTCGCGGATCTGCCGCGAGGTGACCTTCTTGCCTTCCTTGCCGCCCGAGCGGCCCGTCATTGACGCGGAACGTCATCGCCAGCGTCGGCGGGTCGACCGGGATGGCGGGGAGCGGGGCCGCGAGCTCGGGTGCGCCGACCGTGTCCGGCACCGTCGCCTCCTCCAGCCCGGCCACCGCGACGATGTCGCCCGCCTCGACCTCGTCGACCTGGCACCCGATCGAGGCCGCGATAGCCCATCAGCTTGGTCAGCCGGCCGGTCTCGACCGTGCGTGCCGTCGCTCCGGAGCACCTTCACCGGCATGTTCAGCCGCGCGCGGCCCTGCTCGACCCGGCCGGTGAGCACCCGGCCGAGGAAGTTGTCGTAGTCGAGGATGGAGGCGACCATCGCGAACGGCGCCTCCTTGTCGAGCACCGTCGGCGGGACGTGCGACACGACCAGGTCGAACAGCGGCGAGAGGTCCTTGCGCGGACCGTCCATCACCGGGTCGGCCCAGCCCTGGCGGCCGGAGGCGTAGAGCATGGGGAAATCGAGCTGCTCGTCGGTGGCGCCGAGGGCCGCGAACAGGTCGAACATCTCCGTGTGCACCTCGTCGGCCCGCGCGTCGCCGCGGTCGACCTTGTTGACCACCACGATCGGCTTGAGCCCGCGCTGGAGCGCCTTGCCGAGCACGAACTTGGTCTGCGGCAGCACGCCCTCGGCCGCGTCCACCAGCACGATCGCGCCGTCGACCATGCCGAGGATGCGCTCGACCTCGCCGCCGAAATCGGCGTGGCCGGGCGTGTCGACGATGTTGATCCGCCCGTCGCGCCACATCACGCTGGTGCACTTGGCCAGGATGGTGATGCCGCGCTCGCGCTCGAGGTCGTTGCGGTCGAGCGCCCGCTCGGCCACCTGCTGGTGGTCGCGGAACGCGCCGGACTGGCGGAGCAACTGGTCGACCAGCGTCGTCTTGCCGTGGTCGACATGGGCGATGATGGCGATGTTGCGGATGTCCATGGCTCGCTCGGCACGTAGAAGGAGCGCGCGGCGCCCCGGGTGGAGCGCCGCGTCTGCTGCGGTGCAGAAATAGGGGGGAAACCGCGGCGTTGCGAGGGCAAAAGCGCCGTGCAGAGGAGGTCAGCGGCGGGCGGGCACCTCCTAGCTGGCTAAGCCGCCGCCTGCTGCCAGCGCGCGAAGGTCGCGGCGCGGCCGGGCGCCGAACTCCTCGATGACGGCCGCGGCCGCCAGGCTGCCGAGCCGGCCGCAGGCGGCGAGTCGCCGGCCCTGCGTGTAGGCGGTCAGGAACCCGGCCGCATAGGCGTCGCCCGCCCCGGTCGTGTCCACCAGCCGCGCCGGCGCCGCCGGCACGTCCACCCGCTCCTCGCCCGCGCAGGATCACGCTGCCCTGCTCGCTCCGGGTCAAGGCGGCGAGCCGGACGTCCTCTGCCGCCCGCCGCGCCGCGTCCTCGAACGCGTTCTCCTCGTAGAGGCTGCAGACCTCCGCCTCGTTGGCGAACAGCAGGTCCACGTGGTCGCGGACCAGGTCGCGGAACGCCGCCCGGTGCCGGTCGACGCAGAACGCGTCCGAGAGCGAGAGCGCCACCTCCCGCCCCGCCGCGTGCGCCATCTCGGCGGCGCGCAGGAACGCCGCCTGGGCCTGCGGCGGGTCGAACAGGTAGCCCTCGAGGTAGACCACCGCGCTCGCGCCGATCGCGGCCTCGTCGAGATCCGCCGGTTCGAAGCCGACGCAGGCGCCGAGATAGGTGTTCATGGTCCGCTGCGCGTCCGGCGTGACCAGGATCAGGCAGCGCGCGGTCGGCGCGGCGCCGTGCAGGGGCGGGGTCGGGTAGTGCACGCCGGCCGCCTCGATGTCGTGGCGGAACGCCTCGCCCGAGCCCGTCATCGGCCACCTTGCCCAGGAACGCCACCCGCGCGCCCAGCCCGGCTGCGACCGCGCAGGTGTTGGCCGCCGAGCCGCCGCTGCTCTCCTGTCCCGGCGGCATGGCGGCGTAAAGCGCCTCGGCCTCCTCCGCCGAGATCAGCCGCATGCTCCCCTTGCGCATGTCGTGGCGGGACAGGAAATCGTCCTCGGCCGAGGCGACGACGTCGACGATGGCATTGCCGATGCCCAGGAGATCGAAGCGGGCAGGGGACATGGGGGCTCCAGTTGCGCTAGGGACCCGCGCCTAACACCCGTGGCCGCCCCCGCCAAGGTCGATCGATGCTGCAACCGTTGTTCCTCGCCGTTTCCCAACTCGACGACCGGGCGTTCCTGGGCGTGCGTCCTGCGCAGCCTGCTGCTCTCGGTCCTGGCGTTTGCCGGGCTGCTGCTCGGCTCCGTCTCGCTGCTCCAGCACTGGGTGGGCCAGGGCGGGTGGCTGGGCTGGCTGGCCGGGCTGCTCGGCGGGATCGGCGTGCTGCTGCTCGCGGTCTGGCTGTTCGTGCCGGTGGCGCTGGTGATCGCCACCTTCTATGTCGGCCAGGTCGCGGCGGCGGTAGAGCGGCGGTTCTATCCCTAGCTTGCCAGCGCCGCATGGCGGGGCGCCGCTGTCCGAGCAAAGCTGGGACGGGATCGTGCTCGGGCTGCAGGTGCTCGCGTTGCAGGTCGTCGCCCTGCTCGCGTCGGTGTTGCTGCCGGGGGTCGGGCTGGTGCTCGGCTACGTGGTCACGGGCTGGGCGATCGGGCGCGGCCTGTTCGTCGCGGTGGCGATGCGCCGGATGGCCGCGTCCGGCGGCGCTTCGAATCTATGCGGGCCGCCGCTGGGACGTCGTCCTCGCCGGGGTGGCGCTGGCCGTGGCCAGCACGGTGCCGCCGCTCAACCTCCTGGTGCCGGTGGTCGGCATCGCCGCGATGGTGCACGTGCTGAACCGGCATTGACCGGGTTGTGAGCGGCGCGGCGAGCGTGTTAGGCGAGCGGACGTCCTCAGCAAGGAGGTCCGCTTGTTCAAGCGCCGCAAAGAGAACGAGACCCCGGGCGCCGCCCCGGCCGGGGAAACGAAGCCGGGGCCCTCGGGCACCGTCGAGGTCGGCATGCCGTCGCCCAGCCCGTTCGCCGCGCCTGCTCGCGCCGATGCCCGCGCCGATGACAGCATCGGCATCCCCCCTCTTCGTCCCGTCGCCAAGGAGCCGCAACCCATGGGTCGCACCCCGTATCCCGCCGTGCCGCAGCCGCCGCAAGGGCCTCAGCCGACCCCGTCCCCGACCCAGCCCCCGGGCTCGGTCATACCCGGCGGCGCGCCGCGTCCCGGCGCGCAGCCGCCGCGCGCCCGCCCCGGCTGGCCGAGCGGCGCACCCTGGTCGTCGGCCGCGGCATCTCCGTGCAGGGCACGGTGCAGGACGCCGAGCGCCTGGTGGTCGAGGGCACGGTGGAGGCGAGCATGATCCGCGCGACCGAGCTCAGCATCGCCCAGGGCGGCGTGTTCAAGGGCGCGGTCGAGGTCGAGGAGGCCGAGATCGCCGGCACCATCGACGGCACGCTGACCGCCCGCGGCAACCTGATCGTCCGCGCGACCGGCAAGGTGCTCGGCCAGGCCAATTACCGCCGGCTGCAGGTCGAGGATGGCGGGCAGATCACCGGCGAGCTGAAGATGATCACGGAAGGCGGGGCCCGCACCGAGCCGACCCGCCCGACGGCCGAGTCCGCCGCGGGCTGAACGCACCACCCCAGACCCTCTCCCCACCGGGGAGGGTCTGGGTGAGGGCCTCTACCCCACGATCCGCGAGTGCGCCTTGGTGTCCCGCATCGTCGCGTAGACGAGCAGCGAGAGGAAGATCAGCGCGGTGATATACCAGTAGAACCAGGTCTCGTGCCCCTGGCCCTTGAACCAGAGCGCGATGTAAGGCGCGGTGCCGCCGAACACGCTGGCCGCGACGGCATAGGGCAGCCCGACCCCGAGCGCGCGCACGCTGGCCGGGAACAGCTCCGCCTTCACCACCGCGTTGATGCTGGTGTAGCCGGACGTGATCAGCAGCGCGAACAGCAGTAAGCAACAGGATCGGCACGAAGTCGTGCGTCGCCGCCAGGGTGGTCATGATCCAGTACGTGCAGAGCGTGCCGGCGATGCCGAACCAGAGCAGCACCGGCTTGCGCCCGACCCGGTCGCTGATGGCGCCCAGCACCGGCTGCATCGCGGCAAAGCAGAACAGGGTGATGAACGACAGCAGGTTGGCCTGCTCGCGCGGCAGCTTGACCGTGTTGGCGAGGAAGGTCGGCATGTACGTGCTGAAGGTGTAGAAGGCCGCCGTCCCGCCCGCCGTCAGCCCGAACACCAGCAGCAGCTCGCGCGGGTGGCGGAAGACTTCACGCGAGCGGGCTTTCGCGCCGTGTCTTCGCGGCCTGGATGAATTCCTCGCTCTCGGCCAGGTTCCGCCGCAGATAGAATCCGTAGACCGAGCAGGCCGCGCCGATCAGGAACGGCACGCGCCAGCCCCAGCTCTCGAGCTGTCCCGGCGTGAACACGCCCTGCATGACCAGCAGCACCAGCGCGGCCAGGACCTGGCCGCCGATCAGCGTCACGTATTGGAACGAGGAGTAGAATCCGCGATGCCGCGCGATCGCGATCTCGGAGAGGTAGGTCGCCGAGGTGGCGTATTCGCCGCCGAGCGACAGGCCTTGCAGCAGCCGCGCGAGCAGCAGCAAAGCCGGCGCCCAAACCCCGATCTGCTGGTAGGTCGGGATTACCGCGATCACCAGCGAGCCCATGCACATCAGCAGGACGGAGATGGTGAGCGCCGCCCGGCGCCCGGCCCGGTCCGCATAGGAGCCGAGCAGCACGCCGCCGACCGGGCGGATGAAGAACGCGATCGCGTAGATGCCGAACACGGTCAGGAACTGCGCGGTCGGGTCGGCGCTGCTGGAGAAGAACTTGGCGAAGTAGAGCGCGAACGAGTTGTAGACGTAGAAGTCGTACCACTCGATCAGATTGCCGATCGACCCGCCGAAGATGTTCTTGAGCCGCCGCGCGACGTCCCCTGGGCTGTCACTGGCGATCGGGGTAGTGCTGGCCTGGCTCAACGCGTGTTCCTCCTTCGCGGACAAGGGAACCGCGAACGGTGCCGAGGCACAAGGGGCGGCTTACGCGATCGCCGGGCGGACGCTAGGGTCAGCTCCAACACGGAGGGAATCGCGCACGTGCTGTACGATCATCGGACCTACACTTGCCGGCCGGGCACCATCCGCAAGGCGCTCGAGCTCTACGCGGAGCACGGGTTCAAGGCGCAGAGCGGCACCTCGGTCAGCCCGTGCTTTACGCGCTGACCGAGGTCGGCGACGTCAACTCGTATGTCCACATCTGGGCCTATCAGGACGTGGCCGACCGTGCGAAACGGCGGGCCGCAATGATGGCCGACCCGGAGTGGCAGAACTACCTCAAGCTGAGCGCGGAAGCGGGCTATCTCGAGAAGCAGGAGAACAAGCTGCTGCTCACCGCGCCGTTCCTGCAGACCTGACGCCCATGGAAGCACCGCTGGCCGGGATCAAGGTCGTCGAGTTCACCCACATGGTCATGGGCCCGGCCTGCGGCCTGGCGCTGGCCGATCTCGGCGCGGACGTCATCAAGGTCGAGCCGGCGGGCAAGGGCGACCAGACGCGATGGCTGAAAGGCGCCGGCACCGGCTTCTTCGCCATGCTGAACCGCAACAAGCGCAGCTTCGCCGTCGACCTCAAGTCGGAGGAGGGGATGGCGCAGGTCCGCGCGCTGCTGCGCAACGCCGACGTGCTGATCGAGAACTTCCGGCCCGGCGCGCTGGACAAGCTGGGCCTCTCGGCCGAGGCGCTGCGGGCGGAGAACGAGCGGCTGATCTACTGCAGCTGCAAGGGGTTCCTGCCGGGCCCGTACGAGCACCGGGTCGCGCTGGACGAGGTGGTGCAGATGATGGGCGGGCTCGCCTACATGACCGGCCTGCCGGGCCGGCCGATGCGCGCCGGCAGCAGCGTGAACGACATCCTGGGCGGCACGATCGCGGCGCTGGGCGTCGTCGCGGCGCTGGAGGAGCGGCATCGGACCGGGCGCGGCAAGCACGTGCAGTCCGGCCTGTTCGAGACCAACGCGCTGCTGGTCGCGCAGCACATGGCCCAAGCCTTCATCAACGGCGAGCCGCCGCCGCCGATGGGCGTGCGCCGCCCCGCCTGGCCGATCTACGACATCTTCGACTGCGCGGATGGCGAGCAGGTGTTCGTCGGCGTGGTGACGGACACGCAGTGGCAGCTGTTCTGCCGCGAGTTCGGCCTCGACGACCTGCTCGCCGACCCGGCGCTCGACACCCAGGAGCACCGCCGCGCCGCCCGCGACCGCGTCATCCCGCTGGTCGCCGAGGCGGTGCGCCGGTACGGCAAGGCCGAGCTGATGGCCAAGTGCGAGGCGCTCGGCCTCCCGTTCGCGCCGATCGCGACGCCGTGGGACCTGTTCGACGATCCGCATCTCGGCGCCTCCGGCGGCCTCGTGCCGCTCACGCTGGCCGACGGAAGGGCGATCGAGCTGCCGGGTTACCCGCTCGCGATGGACGGCGAGCGCCTCCCGCTTCGGCGCGACCTTCCGCACCTGGGGGAGCACAACGCGGAGATCCTGGGCGAAATCGGCTGGCCGGACCGAGCGGGACCCCCGCTCGACGATCGGTCATGCAACGCCGGCTCCGTTCCGGCGTAACCTGCGGGGCGAAAACGAGGGCGTGATGGCGAACGGCGGGGACCTGTTGGAGGCGATCCGGGTGCGGGCCTACTACCTTTGGGAAAAGGCCGGTCGCCCCGAGGGTGGCGACATGGAGTTTTGGGAAGAGGCCCGCCGGCAGATCGAGAAGGAGCGCGAGCAGGAGACCTCGCTGAGCAGCGAAGGCTGAGGCCTCAGCGCGCCCCGTAAGTCTTGTAGCGCTCGTGCGCCTCGCGCATCTCCGCCTCCGTCAGCAGCACGGGCGACCCGGCCGACAACGCCAGCAGGTATTGCCGGCACAGCAGCTCCAGCGTCTCGGCCGCGGCGCGCCGCCGTTCGTAAGTCCGGCCCGGCGGCGATCATGCCGTGATTGGCCAGCAGGCAGGCGCTGCGCCCAGGCATGGCGTCCAGCGCGGCACGGGCGAGGGCAGGGGTGCCGAACGTCTCGTAGCGGCTGCAGCGCACGTCGTTGCCGCCGAACCCCGCGATCCCATAGTGGAACGGCGGCAGGTCCTGACGCATGCAGGCGAGCGCGGTGCAAGCGTCCGCGTGCGTGTGCACGATCGCGCCGAACTCGGGCCGCGCTGCATAGAGCGAGCCGTGCAGCGCCCATTCGGAGCTGGCGCCGGGCGCCGCCGTGTCCAGCGCCATCTCGACGCAGGACTCGGCGGTGATCCGCTCCGGCGTGGTTCCGGTCGGCGAGATCAGCATGCCCCGCTCGGTCCGCACGCTGACGTTGCCGCTGTTGCCGCTGATCAGCCCGGCGCGGCCGAGCGCGCGATACGCCTCGACCAGGGCCTCCCTGAGTGCCGTCAAACCGGTTCGCGGACCTTCAGCTGCTCGGTGTAGAGCTTGCGCAGCTTGGCGACCTTCGGGCGGGATCACCGCCCGGCAGTAGCCGTTCCACGGATTGCGGTTGCAGTAGTCCTGGTGCTCCTCCTCGGCCGGCTAGAACGCCTCGAGCGGCACGATCTCGGTCACGATCTGGCCCGGCCAGACGCGCTCGCGCTCGATCTCGGCCATGCACCTCGCGCGCGGTCTGCGCCTGCGCGTCCGAGTGGGTCAGGATGATCGAGCGGTATTGCGGGCCGACATCGTTGCCCTGGCGGTCCTTCGTGGTCGGGTCGTGCATGGTGAAGAACACGCGCAGGATGTCGGCGTAGCTGATCTGCTCCGGGTCGAAGGTGAGCTGCACCACCTCGGCATGCCCAGTCCGCTTGCCGCACACCATCTCATAGGTCGGGTTCGGCACGTGCCCGCCGGCATAGCCCGACACGGAGCGCTGCACCCCGCGCAGGGACATGAACAGCGGCTCGAGGCACCAGAAGCAGCCGCCGCCCAGAGTCGCCAGTTCCGTCGCCATCAGCGTTCTCCTCGATGCGCCTGCCCAGCGCCGGGTCGCTGCCCGCCGGCGGCCGCAGCGGATCGCCCGGACCAGCGTCTCCCAACGGAACGGCTTCGGGATGAACGGCCGCGCCCCATCGGCGGCGGCCGCCCGCTGATCAGCAGCACCGGCACGTCCGGCCAACCCGTCCGCACCCGCACCGCCAGCTCCATCCCGTCCATCCCTGGCATATTGATGTCGGAGAGCACGATGTCCACCGGGCCGTGCGCCTGCGAGGAACTGCAGCGCCTCGCGCGCCGTCCGGCGGCCTCGAAGCACCTCGTTTCCGGCGTCCTCGCAGCATCCAGGCGAGCGTCTCACGGACGCAGTCTTCGTCGTCGACGATGAGGATGGAGAGCGGTTTTGCGAATGGTATCTGTGTCGGGCATCGGAATGCAGAATGAAGTTACATCCGAAAGGCGAGTAAGGAGCGGCTCGCGTCAACCCAAGGCTTCGCCAGTCGCAGAACTTGACATGTGTTAACGCTCCCGGCCGCTGTCCGGACGTAGCCATCGGCCCGGCTCGTTGCGTAAGCTCGCGGCAAACGAGGAGGAAGCGCAGGGCTCATGGCCTCGGTCTCGATTCGCGCCGTGCGCAAGGCGTTCGGCTCCACGCAGGTGCTGCACGGCGTCAGCATCGAGATCGCCGACGGCGAGTTCACCGTGCTGGTCGGCCCGTCCGGCTGCGGCAAGAGCACGCTGCTGCGGATGATCGCCGGCCTCGAGGAGATCGACGACGGCGAGATCGCGATCGGCGGCCGGGTGGTCAACCGGGTGCCGCCCAAGCAGCGCGACATCGCCATGGTGTTCCAGAACTACGCGCTCTATCCGCACATGACGGTGCGCGACAACATGGCGTTCAGCCTCCAGCTCGCCCGCGCGCCGCGCGCCGCGATCGAGGAGCGGGTGAGCCGCGCCGCCTCGATCCTCGGCCTCGCCGGGCTGCTCGACCGCTACCCGCGGCAGCTCTCCGGCGGCCAGCGGCAGCGCGTGGCGATGGGCCGCGCCATCGTGCGGGACCCGCAGGTGTTCCTGTTCGACGAGCCGCTCTCCAACCTCGACGCCAAGCTCCGGGTGCAGACCCGCGCCGAGCTGAAGGACCTGCACCAGCGCCTGCGCACGACCACGATCTACGTCACCCACGACCAGATCGAGGCGATGACCATGGCCGACAGGATCGTGGTGATGAACGGCGGCCGGGTCGAGCAGATCGGCAGCCCGCTGGAGCTGTACGACCGGCCGGCCAACCAGTTCGTCGCCGGGTTCATCGGCAGCCCGGCGATGAACTTCCTGCCCGGCACGATCGAGCCGGGCGGCTTCCGCGCCGAGGGCGGCAGCCTGTGGCCGCTGCCCGCGCGGCCGCGGCGGAGCCCGGCCGTCCCGGCGCTCTACGGCGTCCGGCCGGAGCACCTGCAGCTCGCCCACGGCCCGGCGGCGTGCCGCTCACGGTGCAGGTGGTCGAGCCCACCGGCTCGGAGACGCAGGTCTACGGCAAGCTCGGCGCGCTGCCGGTCCTGGGCGCGTTCCGCGAGCGCGTCTCCGCGCGGCCCGGCGACCCGATCGCCGTCACCGCCGACCCCGCGCTGGTCCACCTGTTCGACCGCGAGACCGGCGCCCGCCTGGCCGCCTGATCAACCGCAGGTAGCGCCGGCCACCGCCGCCGAAGGCCTCAGAACGCTAGCCCGGTGCCGGCGGCTCAGCGAGGCAGTTTGAACGCCGGTGCAGGGCGGGTATGAGCGACGACAGCGCGTCCATCCTGGCGAAGACCGCCCGCGGCGCCGGCTGGGTCGTCGCCTGGCGCATGGCCACGCGCGCGCTCGGCCTGATCAGCACGCTGGTCCTGGTCCGCCTGCTCGCCCCGGCCGATTTCGGCCTGATCGCGCTCGCCTCCAGCTTCTCGGTCTCCATCGAGGCGTTCTCCTGGATCGGCATCGAGGAGGGCGTGATCCGCCACAAGGCGCCGACCCCGGCGCTGCTCGACACCGCCTTCACCCTCTCGGTCCTGCGCGGCGCTCGCGGTGTTCCTGGTCATCGCCGCCGCCGCGCTCCCGGCGGCGCGGTTCTTCGGCGAGCCCCGGCTCTTCCCGGTCCTGGTCGCCCTGGGCGCGACCGCGCTGCATCGAGACGTTCATCAACGTCGGCACGATCGAGTTCCGCCGCGACTTCAGGTTCCACCGCGAGTTCCAGCTCTTCCTGCTGCCGCGCATCCTCAGCATCGTCGTCGGCATCACCGCGGCGGCGCTGTTCCGCACCTATTGGGCGCTGCTCGCCGCGATCGTCTCCAACCAGGCGCTCCGGGTCCTGTTCAGCTACGCGATGCACCCGTACCGCCCGCGCTTCCGCCTCACCGAGTGGCGGCAACTGGCGGGCTACTCGGCCTGGAACTCGGTGATCGCCGGCGCCGGCGCGCTGCGCGACCGCGTCGACACGATCAGGATCGGCCGGGTGCTCGACCCGGCTGCCGTCGGCTTCTACGCGGTCGGCTTCGAGATCGCCGGCCTGCCGGTGACGGAGCTGATCGCGCCGCTCACCCGCGCCGCCTTCGCCGGCTTCGCCGCCGCGTTCCGGGAGGACGTGCACGCGGGCGAGACCTGGATCCGGCTGGTCGCCGGCACGGCGCTGCTCACCTTCCCCGCCGGGATCGGCATGTCGGCGGTGGCCCATCCGCTGATCGCGCTCGCCTTCGGGCCGGGCTGGGAGCCGGCCGTACCGACGGTCGCGATCCTCGGCCCGCCGCTCTGCCTGACCGTGTTCGGCATGGTCGGCCAGACGCTGTTCCTCGCCCACGGGCACATGCGGACCTCGCTGGCCATCACCGTGGGCGCGACCCTGGTCCGTCTGCTCCTGCTCCTGGTGCTGATCCCCCGGCTTGGCCTGTCCGGCGCCGCGCTGGCCGCCGCCGCCGGGATCGCGCTGGAGCAGGCGCTCTCCGGCTGGTGGGCCATGCGCCGGCTCCGGCTCTCGCTCGGTCGCGACTTGCTGCCCGCGATCTGGCGCTGCGTGCTGGCGACGGCGGCGATGGCGGCGGCGCTGTGGGCAATCCGGCCTGGGCTGGCGCGAGATGACGCTGCCCTGGTTTCCGGTGGCGATCCTGCTGGGCGCGGGCGCCTACTGGCGTGCTGCTCCTCGCGCTGTGGGTCGCTGGCCGGCCGTCCGGCTGGGCCGGAAGCGGACCTCCTGGAACTCACCGGCCGCGCCCTCCGCCGTCGCCTCGCGTGAGACAGACCGCAACGATGGCGCGCTTGCGCGGCCGGTCGCGGGATGCGAACGCGGCTCGAAAGTAACACGCGCTCAACCCCCTTGTGGCGGCCCGACGTCTCCGCTTAGCCTCCGGAAAGCGGGGCTTAACACGCGGGATGGAGGAATCGATGGCTTCGACGCTCGGCTATTCGCTACAGACCACGATCACGCTGCCGGGCACCGTCGGCGGTCACGGCGACTGGGTCACATACGATGCGAGCACCGGTTATGTCTGGCTGGTTCAGTCGCCGGACAACAACGTCGTCGTCATCAACACCGCCACCAATCAGATCGTCTCCACGATCCCGAACATCGGCAACGGCAACGGGATCGCGCTCACGCCCAATTATGCCTTCGTCGCCGATGTCACCAACAACCAGGTCGACGTCATCAACAAGAGCACGTTCGCGGTTGTCACCCGGCTCGCGCTTCCGACCGGCTTCACCACGCCGGATAGCGTGACCTACATCCCCAACCTGAACGAGATTGCTGTCGCCTCGGACGACGCGAACCAGGAAGTGTTCATCAACGCGAGCACGTTGGCGGTCAGCGCTCCGCTCCAGCTCACGCCCAACCCGGCCGTCGCCGGCCCCGACGTCTCGACCTACGTCCCGCAAACCGGGTTCCTCTATCAGCCGGACGACAACGTGGTCGACGTGATCAACCCGTCGACGCAGCAGATCGTCGCGACATGGACGCTGCTTCCCAGCGCGGCCACCGGTTCGGTGAAGCCGGGTGTCTACGACCCGGTCACCAACACCATTCCTGTTCGGCACCACGAACAAGCAGATGCTGGTCGTCAACGCGAGCACGGGCACCGTGCTCTCGACAATCGCGATCCCCGGCAGCGTCGACGAGACCGCAATCGACGTGAACGCGCGCCTTGCTTATGTCGGCGACAAGTCGGGCGTGGTCGACTTGATCAACCTCGACAACGATACGCTCGTCGGGTCGCTGCCAGCGACGGTCAACGCCCACACGCTCACGGTCGATCCTGCCAACGCGAGCGTCTACGTCTACCAATACAACAACACGGTGAGCGTCTACGCCGCGACACCGATCACCACTGATACGATCTTCCGGTTCTTCGACAAGGTGGACGGCAGCCATTTCTTCACCAGCAGCGCTTCCGAAGCCGCCCAGATCGCGGCAACGCGCCCGATCTGGTCGCTGAGAGCAACGGATTCGGCGCGGTCGATCCGTCGAGCAACGACCCGAACGCGACCGCGGTTTACCGCTTCTTCGAGAAGACGGACGGCACCCATTTCTTCACGACCTCATCCACGCGAGGTGTCCGCCCTGCAGTCGAGCCGGCCCGACCTGGTGTTCGAAGGGACCGCCTTCTACGAGGACACCACCCAGCTTGCCGGCGATCGGGCCGTCTACCGTTTCTTCGACACCCAGAACGGCACCCATTTCTTCAGCGCGCGACCCGACCGAGGTGCGAGTCCTGAACCAGAACGCCACGTACAAGGCCGAAGGCGTCGCCTTCTACGCACCGAGCACGGTGAACGTCACCAGCTAGCCGGAACTCCGTTGCGGGCGCGGTCGGATGGGGCCGCGCCCGCGAACGTCGACGGCCGAGAGGGTTTGACGCCGAGCCGGCCGCCATGATCGTCTCGGTACCGATGGGGCGGAGGGCGGCATGATCGGGATTTCGCGGCGGCAACTGGGTGCGATCGGCGCGGCGCTGATGTCCGGGCTGCGCTCGGCGGCGGCGGCCCCCACGGTCAAGATCGGCGCGATCTATCCGCTCTCCGGGGGCGCCGCCAGCGCCGGCGAGTCCGCCCGCGCCGCCATCGAGGTGGCGCTCGACATCATCAACAACGCGCATCCGGAGCTCGGCAGCCTGGTGCTCGCGAAGGATGCCGGCCTGCCCGGGCTCGGCGGCGCGAAAGTCGAGGTCGAATTCGCCGACAACCAGGGCTCGCCCGCCACCGGCCAGAACCAGGCGCTGCGCCTGATCAGCACGGAGAAGGTCGCGGCGCTGGTCGGCGCCTACCAGTCCGGCATCACGCTGACCGCCAGCGCCGTCGCCGAGCGCTACGGCATCCCGTTCCTCAGCGGCGAGTCGGTCGCCGCCGACCTGACCGAGCGCGGCTTCAAGTGGTTCTTCCGCACCACCCCGATCGCCGGCGACATCGCCAACACCTACATGGCGTTCCTCAAGGACCTGAAGGGCGGCGGCACGAGCGTCGACAAGATCGCGGTCGTCAACGAGAACACCGACTACGGCACCTCGATCGCCAAGGTGGTCAGCGAGGCCGCGAAAGAGAACGGCTTCAACATCAGCCTGCAGGTTCCCTACAGCGCCAACACCACCGACGTGCAGGCGCAGGTGCTGCAGCTCCGCGACGCCAAGCCGGACGTGGTCATCTTCGTCAGCTACACGTCGGACGCGATCCTGTTCATGAAGACGATGAAGGCGCTCGACTACAAGCCGCCGGTGCTGATCGGCGACGATAGCGGCTTCTCCGACGCCGCGTTCGTCAAGGCCGTCGGCGACATCGCCCAGGGCGTGATCGAACCGCTCCGCGTTCGACCCGGCAAGCCCGGCAGCGTCACCTACCGCGTCAACGAGATGTTCAAAGCCAAGCGCGGCGCCGACCTCGACGACACCTCGGCGCGCGCGATGATGGGCTTCCTCACGCTGTGCGACGCGATCAACCGCGCCGGGTCGACCGAGCCGGCCAAGATCCAGGCCGCGCTGCGCGCCACCGACCTCAAGCCCGACCAGCTCATGATCGGCTACAAGGGCGTCAAGTTCGACGACAAGGGCAACAACACGCTCGCCGCGGCGCTGCTGATCCAGCTCCAAGGCAGCGACTACAAGGCGGTCTGGCCCAAGGACGAGGCCTCCGCCCAGCTGCAGCTTCCCTACAAGGGCTGGTAAGCCCGGTTGCTCTCGGCGACCGTCCTGCAGGTCGTCATCGGCGGCCTGCTGCTCGGCGCCGTGTACGCCCTGTTCGCCTCCGGGTTGACCCTGATCTGGGGCATGATGAACGTCATCAACTTCGCCCATGGCGACTTCGTCATGCTGGGGATGTACGTGGCGTTCGTGCTGTGGAGCGCGCTCGGGATCGGCCCGCTTGGCGCCGTGCCGATCGCGGCGGTCGTGCTCGCGACCCTGGGCGTGGTGGTCTATTTCGCGCTCGTGCGCCACGTCATGAAGGGGCCGATGCTGGCGCAGATCCTCGGCACGTTTGGCCTGGCGCTGTTCCTCCGCTACGGCGCGTTCTGGTATTTCGGCGCCGATTTCCGCTCGCTGCCGGACAACCTGGTCGGCGGCACGTTCGACTGGGGCGGCATTCGGATCCCCGCCTCGCGCCTGCTCGCGGGCGTGGTGGCGCTGCTGGTCACGGCCGGGCTGCATCTGCTGCTGACCGCGACCGCGCTCGGCAGCCGCATCCTCGCGGTCGCCGAGGATGCGATGGCGGCGCAGCTCATGGGCATCCGGCCGCAGCGCATGCAGGCGGTGGCGTGGGCGCTGGCGGCGGGGGCGACCGGGATCGCCGGCGCGCTGATCGCGACCTTCTTCTACATCTCGCCCACCGTCGGCGAGAGCCTCGCCATCGTCGCCTTCGTCACCGTCTCGCTCGGCGGGTTCGGCAGCGTGCCGGGGGCGCTGCTGGCCGGGCTGCTGATCGGCGTGATCGAAAGCCTGTCCGCCTTCTACATCGGGGCGGTCTACAAGGACGTCGTGACCTACTCGCTGTTCGTGCTGGTGCTATGGACACGGCCGCAGGGACTGCTCGGCCGGGCCTGAGCGCCCGGGCGGGCCTCGTCGGGCCGGTCCTGGCGCTGCTGGCGGCGCTCGCCTTCCCATGGGTGTTCACCGACCCGTTCGCGCAGCGGCTCGGCGCGCTGGTGCTGCTGTACGCGATCAGCGCGTCGGCCTGGAACATCGTCGGCGGCTATGCCGGGCAGATCTCGGTCGGCCACGCCGTGTTCTTCGGCTGCGGCGCGTATGGCTCGCTGTTCGCCTACAGCGCATGGGGCTGGCCGCCGATCGCCGGGCTGCCGCTCGGCGTTGCGGCGGCGCTGCTCATCGCCGGCGTCATCGGCATCCCGACGCTGCGGCTCTCCGGCCATTACTTCAGCATGGCGACGATCGCGGTGGCCGAACTCGTCCGGCTGCTGGTCGCGAACTCGGACACGCTGGGCGGCGCGCAGGGGCTCTCCGGGCCGGTCGTGCCGCGCTCGGTGTGGGATCTCTCGTTCCTCTCCGCGCTGCCCTACTATTACCTGTTTCTTGCCGCGCTGGTCCTGCTGCTCGCCGTGACTTGGCGGATGCAGCGCAACCGGATGGGCTACTACCTGCGCGCGATCAAGGGGAGCGAGCGCGCCGCCCGCTCGCTCGGGGCCGCGGCGCCGCGCTACAAGCTGCTCGCCTTCCTGCTCAGCGCCGGGTTCAGCGCGGTGGCGGGCGGGCTGTATTCGACGCTGTTCGGCTTCATCGACCCGGAGTCCGGGTTCGGGATCCTGCTCTCGGTGAAGATGCTGATCATGGCGGCGCTTGGCGGCGCCGGCACGCTGTTCGGGCCGCTGATCGGCGCGGCGATCCTGGTGCCGCTGGAGGAGGTGTCGAACAGCCTGCTCGGCGGCCGGGGCGGCGGCCCGACCTTCGTCGTCTACGGCGCGGTCATCATGCTGCTGGCCCGCTTCCTCCCCGGCGGGCTGCTCGGCCTGCTGCACCGGATCCGGCGCCGTGTTGCTTGAGGCGCAGGGAGTCACCAAGACGTTCGGCAGCTTCCGCGCGGTGGACGACGCCAGCCTGGCGGTGACCGAGGGCGAGATCCTCGGCCTGATCGGCCCGAACGGCGCCGGCAAGAGCACATTCTTCAACTGCCTCACCGGCGACCTCGCGCCCACGGCCGGCACCGTCCGCTTCGGGGAGGCCGACATCACCCGGCTCGCGCCCGAGCGGCGCGCCGCGCTCGGCCTCGCCCGCACCTTCCAGGTCCCGCTCACCTTCGAGGACATGACGGTGCTGGACAACGTCGTCGTCGGCGCTTTCCTCCGCACCGCCGACCCGGCCGAAGCGCGCGAGCGCGCCCGGGCGATCATCGTCCGCCTCGGCCTCGGCCACGTCATCGACGCCCCGGCGCGCAGCCTCGGCACGCCCGGCCGCAAGCGCCTCGAGATCGCCCGCGCGCTCGCGACCGAACCGAAACTCCTGCTGCTCGACGAGGCAATGGCCGGGCTCAACCCGGCGGAGGTGCAAGACGCGATCGCCCTGGTCCGTTCGCTGCACGCCGACGGGCTGACGATGGTCATCGTCGAGCACATCATGGAGGTGATCGTCACGCTGGCGCACCGTGTGGTGGTGTTCCATCAGGGGCGCTCGATCGCCCAGGGGTCGCCGCGCGAGGTGATGCGCGAAGCACGGGTGATCGAGGCCTATCTCGGCAAGCGCGCCGCGGCCGCGTCGTACGGCCCGTGACGCGCGATGCTCGAGGTCCGCGGGCTCGAGGTCCATTACGGCGACCTCGTCGGCGTGGCGGACGTGTCGTTCGCCGTGCGCGAGGGCGGGATGGTGGCGCTGCTCGGCGCGAACGGCGCCGGCAAGACGACGACGCTGAACGCGATCGCCGGGCTGGTGCCGGTCTCCGGCGGCGAGATCCGCTTCCGCGGCGAGGGGATCGCCGGCCGGCCGGCGCACGCGGTGGTTCGCAGCGGGCTCGCGCTGTCGCCGGAGGGCTGGCGGCTGTTCGCGCAGCAGACGGTGGAGAACAATCTCCTGCTCGGCGCCACGGCGCTCGGCGACCGGCGGCGCATCCCCCGACTGCTGGAGCGGGTCTACACCCTGTTCCCCCGCCTCGCCGAGCGCCGGCGCCAGCGCGCCGGCACTATGTCAGGCGGCGAGCGGCAGATGCTCGCGCTCGGCCGCGCGCTGATGAGCGACCCGGTGCTGCTGATGCTGGACGAGCCGAGCCTCGGCCTCGCGCCGGCCGTCGTCGAATCGATGGTACGAGACGCTGGCGGCGCTGCACCGGTCGGGGCTCACGCTGCTGCTCGCCGAGCAGTCGGTGGACCTCGCGCTCGACTACGCCGAAGAGGCGACCGTGCTGCAGGTCGGGCGTTCGGTGCTCTCCGGCCCCGCCGCGTCGCTCGCGCGCGATCCGGAAGTGCGGCGAATCTATCTGGGGGTTGGTTGATGGGCGGTTGGGGAACGGAGCTCGGCGGCTGGCGGATCGACGTGCTGATCCAGGGCTATCCCGGCAAGACGGTCTGCCATGGCGGCCTAGGCTGGAGCACGATCGCGCTGCTGCGCGGGCATGGCCGGGTCGCGCTGGTCGATGTCGGCGCGTTCAGCCAGCGCGGGCCGCTGCTGGCCGGGCTGAAGGCCTGCGGCACGGCGCCGGAGGACGTGACCGACGTGCTGCTGACCCATTCGCATTACGACCACTCGATCAACTGGGTCACCTTCCCCCGCGCGTCCGTGGTCATCGGCGGCCACGAGCTGGACTGGTCGCTCGACGAGCCCTGGGGCACCACGCCCTGTCCCGGAACTCTACGTCCGCGAGCTCGCCTCGTGCCCGCGGCTGCGCCGGGTGGAGGCGGGCGAAGAGGTGCTGCCGGGCATCACCGCGCACGACGCGCCCGGCCACACGCCCGGCCACCTGATCTTCATGCTGACGGGCGCCGAGCACGACGTGATCCTGACCGGCGACGCCGCCAAGAACCGCGCCGAGCTGCTGTCGCTCACCGCCGACATGACCTACGACCCGGCGATCAGCCGCGCCTCAATGGAGGAGATCTGGGCGCTCTGGCGCCGCCGCCCCGGCACGATCCTGATCCCCGGCCACGACGTGCCGATGCGGCTCGAGCACGGCGCCCCGGTCTACATCGCCGAGAGGACCGCCGGCGTGCGCGCCTGGTTCGGCGAGGATTTGGACGAAATGCGGCTGTTCTCGCTGACCGGCGATTGATCGTCTTCCTCGACTTCGAGGCCAGCAGCTTGGGCAAGCGCGGGTTCCCGATCGAGGTCGGCTGGGCCGCGGAGGACGGGAGCGAATATGGCGCGCTGATCCGCCCGGCGCCGGGCTGGGAGGAGTGGAGCGCCGACGCCGAAGCGATCCACGGCATCACCCGCGAGCGCCTCGCCCGCGAGGGCGAGCCGCACGATAGGCTGGCGCGGCGCATAGTCGAGCGCCTGTCGGGGCACGCGCTCTACGCGTCGGCGCCGTCCTGGGACGGCCAGTGGCTGAGCAGATTGCTCCGCGCCGCCGGCCTGCCGCGCCACGCGCTCCGCCTGCGCGACACGGACGAGGCCCAGGTGGAGGCGGCGGAGCGCATTCTGTCCGCTTTGGCGGAGCGAGAGCGGGCCGAGGCGGTGCGCGACGTGGTCGAGGCGGCCCGTGCCGAGCATGAGGCCCGACCGCCCGCTCACCGCGCCCTCGACGACGCGCGCGGCGAGCTCGCGTTATGGCGGGAGGTCTGCCGCCGTGCGGAGGCGATCATCTCGGGACATCGGTAAGTCGCGAAGAACCGATCTCGAGTCACCAGCCAAACGCGAGCGGCTCATTCTCCGTCCGGCGGTCGACGGCGATCAATCTCATCCATCCCATACCCGAGCGTCCGCGCAACGCGGCCGACGAGCGGTTCCCACTCCCGACGTTCGGCGACGTAGCGTTCGATGCCGTCCGGTCGCGCCACGACGCCGACTTGCCGGAGCGCGGTGAGAGCGGCGGCGAAACTCTGGCCGGCACGCCGCGTCTCTGCGGACTCGGCCGCTCGGTCACTCGCGGTCGGAGATTCTCGTCGAGCGTCGCGAGCAGCATCAAGGTGCATTGGCGCAGCGACGTGACACTGGCGGAGCGCATGAGCCAGCCGGATTGCCGCTGATCCAGCGCGGTCCCGATCAACGTGACTAGGTCGAGAATGACGAAGCTGAAGCGCGGCACGGAATAGAGCGGGTCCTCGAAGCGGAAATAAAACAGTAAGGGGTAGAAATGGTGCGCTTCCATGATCGCGGCGAGCGAGCGCGCGACGTTGCCGAGCTCGCTGGCAGCGTTGCCGGAATCGCCGTCCAGTCCGAGCCGCGCCAGCATCTCGGCCGCGTCGCCAGTGCTCGCGGTCATCAGGTCAATCGTGAACGCCAGCGCGTTGCGCTCGCGTAGACCCGAATAGACCTGGACCAGATAGCTCATCACCAGCGACAGCACCGATGCCCCGATCAGCGAATTCACCAGGAAGAGCATGCGGGTGCCGGCCGTGTGCGGCGCATAGTTGCCGGCGCCGACGATCGACAGGGTGTTGCCGGCGACGAGGAGCGCGCTGATGAAGTCGGTGGTCGTGTCGCCGCTCGACGGCCGGATCGCGAGGCCGAGTTCGGGGCGGATGACGAGTGCGGCGCCGACGGTCAAGCCCGAGCGCCCAGAATCCGAATCAGTGAGACGACGATCAGCGGGCCCGCCAGCGACAGGACCGCGCTACGGCGCCTGCCGAACAGGTTTCCTGCGGCGCGGAGCGACGTCCATACGCCGCGGTTCCAGCGCAACGCGAGCCACCCCGTACTGGCGCGCGCGTAAAGCACGGTCAGGAATATGTCGCCGAGAACGAGCAGGATCAGCGCCGCCCCGACGATCTGTTCGAGGTTCATTCGCGCCCGCCATATTGGCGCATCGGACGTTCCTTGCCGGTCATGAACCGCTTGGATGCTAGCAGCCGGACAGGGCTATTCCAGATCGTGCTGGGGCGAGTATTCCATTCTAAGCGGGTTGTCTGCCGCTAATCAGGCTGACCCAACGCGCGGTAGATCTCCGCCAGCTGCGGCCCCATCGGCAGGTCGAGGGAGCCGCCGGTCGGGAGGGGCTCGGTGAACCAGCGCTGGCAGCCCGACCGCAGCAAGCCGGCCGACGCCTGGCGCGCGAAGCTTGCCTGAACGAGCTGCAGGAACGCCGGGTCGTCGCGGGGCAGCATGATGGCGTAAGGCTCGAACGATAGATAGTCGCCGACGACGCGGAACGGCGCGTGCTTGGCCGCGATCAGCCCGGCCAGCAGGATGTCGTCCGAGGCGACCGCGTCCGCCCGCTTCGCCGCCACGGCGTCGAACGCCGCCTCCACGCTCGGGAGCGCCATCACCTTGATCGGCGGCGAGGCAATGGGCGCTAGGCGGCGCACCACCGCCTCGTTGGTGGTCCCGGTGCTGACCGCCACGGTCCGGCCGGCGAGGTCGCGCCAGGAGGAAACGGCCGCGCCGGCGGGCACCGCGAGCTTGGTCCCGGCTACGAAGAACACCGGCGAGAACGCGACCTGCTTTGCCCGCTCCTCGTTCGCCGTGGTCGAGCCGCATTCAAGGTCGATCGCGTGCGCCACCACCATCGGCACGCGCTCGTCGGCCGCGACCGGCACGTAGGCGATCCGCACCCCGTCCTCCCAGGCCGGCGCGTCTGGCTCGAGCAGGTCGCGATGAAGGAAAGCGGCGACGTCTTCGGCGATCCCATGGCAGATGTCGACGGAGAACCCGATTGGCTGGCCGGCGCGGTTGCGGAACGCGAACGGCACCGCACTGTCGCGCACCCCGATGCGGATCGCGCCCCGGCTGTTAATGGCGAGCAGCGTGCCGGTCAGCACCGTCTCGTCCTGCGCGGCCGCGGAGCCGCATAGGAGGATCAGCAGCAGCCCGGCGAGCGCTGCCCGCGTCACGCCGGTGCCGTCCCCAGCCCCTCCATGTCCTCGATGGTGGCCTTGTCGTCGGCGTCCAATATCAATTGGCCCTCCCATTTCGCGACCACGGCGGTCGCGAGCGAGTTGCCGATCACGTTGGTTGCCGAGCGGCCCATGTCGAGGAAGGTGTCGATCCCGAGGATCAGCAGCAGCCCCTCCTCCGGCAGGCTGAACTGCGACAGCGTCGCCGCGATCACCACCAGCGAGGCGCGCGGCACGCCGGCGACCCCCTTGCTGGTCAGCATCAGCGTCAGCAGCATCGCGATCTGGGTGCCGAGCGACAGTTCGATGTCGTAGGCCTGGGCGATGAAGATGCTGGCGAAGGTGCAGTACATCATCGTGCCGTCGAGGTTGAACGAGTAGCCGAGCGGCAGCACGAAGCTCGAGATCTTCCGCGCGATCGGGAACTTGGCGAGCTGCTCCAGCATCTTGGGGTAGGCGGCCTCGGAGCTCGCGGTCGAAAAGGCGAGCAGGAACGGCTCGCGCACCAGCGTGATCAGCCGCTTCACCGAGGGGCCGAGCAGGATGTAGCCGGCGGCGATCAGCAACGCCCACAGGCAGACCAGGCCGAAATAGAACTCGCCCATGAACTTGGCGTAGCTGACCAGGATGCTGAGCCCGTTGGTGCTGATGGTCGACGTCATGGCGCAGAACACCGCGAGCGGGGCGAGCAGCATCACGTAGCCGGTCACCCGCAGGATGACGTGCGACAAGCCTTCCGTGGCTTCCAGGATGATCCGGGCCCGCGCGCCCATCGAGGCGCAGGCGACGCCGAAGAAGATGGAGAACACGACGATCTGCAGGATCTCGTTCTCCACCAGCGGCCGCACGGCGCTGTCGGGGAAGACGTGCTTGATGAACCCGTCCAGAGTCATCGCATGCGCGTCGATGCCGGATTTCACGCCCACCATCACTTTGTGCACGCCGGCGCCGGGTTGGAAGAGGTCGACCAGGATCAGGCCCAGTGTGAGCGAGACCAGTGAGGCGGTGATGAACCACAGCATCGCCTTGCCCCCGACCCGGCCGACCGTCCCGGCGTCGGCCATGTGGCCGATCCCGACCACGAGGGTGGAGAACACCAGCGGCCCGATGATCATCTTGATCAGCCGCAGGAAGATCGTGCTGCCGATCGAGACGTAGCCGGCGACCGCTTTCTGGGTGGCCGGGTCGGCGACGAGGGAGTGGATCAGCGCGCCGGCGACGATGCCCAGCAGCATCGCGATCACGATATACGTGGTCATCCGGCTCGATTTCATCGTTTGCCCTCCGGTACTGGTGCGTTGCTGCACCATCTGCGGCCACGATGCCGGTTCTCAGGCCGATGTTGCAAGAACGTTAAACATGCCAGCCCTGCTGAGCGGCACCGTCGCTCCCAACCCCGTGAGACGGGGTTTCGCCGCAATGCAACATCCCCCATGTCAGCCGCCGCAACGGACGGAGAGGATCTTCATGGCTCAGTCATCCACAGCAGGCGACGCGTCCGGCACCGACCTGTTCGGCCCCGTGCGCCTCGGCGCGCTCGAGCTTTCCAACCGGATCGTCATGGCGCCACTCACCCGCAGCCGGGCCGGCAAGGGTGACGTCCCCGGCCCGATGAATGCCGAATACTATGCGCAGCGCGCGTCGGCCGGGCTGATCGTCAGCGAGGCGACGCAGATCAGCCAGCAGGGCAAGGGCTACGCCTTCACCCCCGGCATCTACACCGACGAGCAGGTCGCCGGCTGGCGGCTGGTGACGGACGCGGTCCACGCGCGGGGCGGGCACATCGTCTGCCAGCTCTGGCATGTCGGCCGCATCAGCCACCCGGACCTGCAGCCCGGTGGGCAGCTTCCCGTGGGTCCGTCGGCGATCGCGCCGGAGGGCCAGGCCTTCACCGAGCAGGGCTTCAAGCCGCACGTCACCCCACGCGCGCTCGAGACCGATGAGATCCCCGGGATCGTGCGCGACTACGCCCATGCCGCTGAGTGCGCCAAGCGCGCCGGGTTCGACGGCGTCGAGATCCACTCCGCCAACTGCTACCTGCTGGATCAGTTCATCCGCGACAGCACCAACAAACGCACCGACCAGTATGGCGGCTCGCTTGCCAACCGGCTGCGGTTCCCGCTCGAGGTCGTCGAGGCGGTGACCGCCGTGTGGGGCGGTGACCGCGTCGGGATCCGGCTCTCGCCGCTCACCACCGGCGTCGGCAACACGCCGCTCGACAGCGACCCGGCCACCACCTACGGCACGCTGATCAAGGAGCTGAACCGGTTCGGCCTGGTCTACCTGCATCTGATCGAAGGCCAGACCCAGGGCTCGCGCGACGAGGCGCACGGCATCGTCTTCCAGGAGTTGCGCCGGTCGTTCCGCGGCCTCTACATGGCCAATAACGGCTACAACCTCGAGCTGGCGCTCCGGGCACGGCGGGAGGATCTGGCCGACCTGATCTGCTTCGGCCGTCCGTTCATCGCCAACCCAGACCTGGTGCAGCGGCTCCGCACCGGCGCCCCGCTTGCCGAGGCGCCGAAAGACACGTGGTACGGCGGCGGTGCCCACGGCTACACCGACTATCCGACGCTGGAACAGTCTCGCGCGCAAGCGGCGGAGTGACCAACCCCGCCCGGTCTCTCCCCTGTTGGGAGGGATCGGGTGGTCTCGCCTAGGCCGCCACCAGCGCGTCGCCGGGTTCCGGCGACATGCGCTGCGTCTGTCGCTGGGCCCACGCCGTGACCGCCGCGTCCTCCACCTGGAGTTCGCGCAGGACCGCCCCCGCGAGCGTCAAGCCGGGCAAGCGGTCCTCCAGCACGATCCGTAGCCCTGCGGCCTCGAGACGGGCCGCCTCGATCGCGCTCTGAGCCGAACCGATCCGAAGCACGTTGGGATAGAACCGCTGCGCGATCGGCGTGATCTCGAGCACCACTTCCAAGCGCGGGTCGGTCACCGCCAGCACCCGGCGACCCTCCATCGCAACTGGCTCCCACAGCCGCGGATCCGACAGATCGCCGAACACGACACGGTAGCCGTCGGCCGTCGCCTCGGCGAGACGCTGCGGGTCGCGTTCGATCGCCGCGTAGCCGATCTCGAACTCGCTCAGCCCGTCGGCCAGCGTGCGCCCGGCCCGGCCCATGCCGGCGATCAGCACCGGGCCGGTCATGTCCACAGGCACCAGCT
Source organism: uncultured Alphaproteobacteria bacterium (assembly GCA_963708585.1). Classification (GTDB taxonomy): domain Bacteria; phylum Pseudomonadota; class Alphaproteobacteria; order Acetobacterales; family Acetobacteraceae; genus JAVVHH01. Next base: position 756,496 of record CAVPSW010000006.1, read on the forward strand.
CTAGGCGGCGGCGCTGCCCGGCCCGCATCCGGCCCGCCAGGGCGCGCCCGGCCTCCGCCAGGTTCGGCGTGATCGCCAAGGTGAGCGCCACCGCCGAGATCAGCACCGAGGTCCGGTCCTCACCGACCAGCGTCCGCACCGCGGGCAGGCTCAGCACCACAAAGGCGAACTCGGAGCCCTGCGCCAGCAGGAAACCGAGCTGCGTCGAGCCCGGCACGGACCAACGGAAGGCAAGGCTTGCCCCCGCGTTTGTCACCGCCTTCACGGCCACCATCCCAACCGCCACCGCGATCACCGCCGGCCATTCCCGCAGCAGGATGCCAGCATCGAGCGATAGGCCGACCGAGATGAAGAAGAAGCCGAGCAGCAGGCCGCGGAACGGCTTGATCTCCGCCTGGATCACCGCGCGATAGGGCGTCTCGGCGACGATCATCCCGCCCAGGAACGCGCCGAGGCTCAGCGACAAGCCGATCTGCCCCGTGGCCCAGCCAGCCCCGAGTGCCACCAGCAGTGCGGTCGCGGTGAACACCTCCTCGCTGCGGACTCGGGCCAGCAGGTCGAACACGGGGCGGACCAGCACCCGCGCGACCACCACCGCCACCCCGAACGAAGCGGCCGCCTTCAGCAGCGCAACCAGCGCGGCGGTCAGCACGCTGCCGGACCCGGTGAGGGCCTGGCCGACGATCAGCAGGAAGATCGCGGCCACGTCTTGGAAAATCAGGATCGCGGTGGCGGTTAGCCCGACCGGGCAGCTCTGCTGATGCCGCTCGGCGATCAGCCGGGCCACCACCGCGGTGGACGAGAGCGCCAGCACGGCGCCGACGAACAGCGCCGCGCCCGGCGGCAGGCCGGCAGCCCAGGCAGCTGCCCCCAACCCGAACGTGCCCAGGATGACCTGCACCGGTCCGAACAGGAAGATATCCTTCGCCTGCTCGCGCACATGGGCCAGCGAGAAGTGCAGGCCGATGTCGAACAGCAGGAAGACCACGCCCAACTCCGCCAGGAGCTCGATCGTGCCGTTATCCATCTCCCTGCCCAGCCCGGCCGCGTTCAGCAGCAAGCCAAGCACGAGGTAGCCGACGATCGGGCTCAGCCGCAGGGCCCGGCTCATGGCCGCGGCCGCGACCCCAAGCCCCAGCAGCACGATGACCGGCAGCAGCGCGTCTAGGATGAGATGCGCGTCCACTACCCGAGACCGGCGAGGTGCTCGTGGACCGCGTGCACCACCACGGAACCTTCGCCAACCCCGGAGGCCACCCGCTTGACCGACCCGGCGCGCACATCGCCCACCGCGTAGATCCCCGGCTTGGCGGTCGCGTAAGGTGACGGCAGCGCCTGGCCGTTTTCGTCCCGCCCGGTGCGGATGAACCCGCCCCGATCCAGGTCGAGGCACCCTTGCAGCCAGCCGGTGTTCGGCTCGGCGCCGATCATGACGAACATGTTGCGGATGTCGTGGGTCTCGCTCTGCCTGGTCCGCCGGTCGGTCCAGGTCACCCGCCGGAGCATCGTATCGCCCTCCAGCCGGGTCACCTCCGTGCAGGTATGCAGGGTGATGCGCGGGGAGGACTGGATGCGCTGCACGAGGTAGTCCGACATGGTGGCGGCCAGCCCCTCGCTGCGGACCAGCATGTGCACGTGGTGCGCCGACCGCGCCAGGAACACCGCCGCCTGCCCGGCCGAGTTGCCGCCGCCGACCACCACGATCTCCTCCCCGTGGCAGAGCTGGCTCTCGATCGCGGTCGCGGCGTAGTGGATGCCGTTGCCCTCGAAGCGGTCGTAATCCGGCACGGCGAGCTTGCGGTAGCGGGCGCCGGTGGCGATCACGATCGTCCGCGCGGACACGGTGGTGCCGTCGTCGAGGTCGAGCCGAAAGGGGGTGGCGCCGCATTCGAGCTTCGTGACGGCACGCGAGACGGCGAGCCGCGCGCCGAATTTCTGGGCCTGCACCTGGGCGCGCCCGGCGAGCGCCTGGCCGGAGATGCCGGTGGGAAAGCCGAGGTAGTTCTCGATCCGCGAGCTGGTCCCGGCCTGCCCGCCCGGCGCCATCTGCTCCAGCACGACCGTGCGCAGGCCTTCGGAGGCGGCGTAGACCGCCGACGCCAAACCGGCCGGGCCCGCGCCAACCACGGCGACGTCGTACACGTCCTTCGGGTCGAGGTGCTCGGTGAGCCCGAGCGCGTCCGCGAGCGCCGCATTGGCCGGGTTTCGCAGGACGCGCCCGTCGGCGATCACGACCGGGAGCTGCTTCGCCTCCAGATTGAAGCAATGCAGGAAGCCGCCGGCGTCCGGGTCCGCCTCCGTGTCATAGAGCCGATGCGGGTAGGCGTTGCGGGCGAGGAATTGCTCCAGCCGCAGCGTGTCGGAGGCGTGCCCCGGCCCGATCAGCACGACGCCGCCCTCGGCGTGCTTGAGCATCCCGACCCGGCGCAGGATGAACGCTCGCAGGATCAGCTCGCCGATATCCGGCTCCGCCTCGACCATCTTGCGGAACTCGGCCCGCTTGATCCGCAGCACCCGGGTGTCGGTGAGCGCGCGAGCGGAGACGAGGGTCTGACGATCGCCGAAGAGGTCGAGCTCGCCGGTGAACTGGCGGGCCTGCTCGCGGCGGACGACGTGGTGCTCCCCGCGCGGGCCTTCCTCGAACACCTCGACGGCGCCCTCGAGGACGACGAAGAAGTCCACGTGCGACTGGCCGCGATGGAACAGGAATGCTCCGGCTGCGACGGTCTCCTCGCGCCCGTACGGGCGCATGCGCTCCAGCATGTCCTCGCCGAGCACGGGGAAGGTCTGCGCCTCCCTTGCATAGGGGTCGTCCGGCGCGAGCGCCGCCTCGGCTTCGCTGGGCATGGGATGGCACTTAGGCATCTGGGCGGGGCAGGGCAACGTCCCAGAGTAGGCCGTCGACGCGCGGCGCCTCCGCTCTATGTTTGCGGCATGAACCCGCTCGCCTTGCTTGCCGCCGGCTGCTTCTTCATGGAGTTCCTCGACGGCACCATCATCGCGCCCGCGCTGCCGCAGATGGCCGTCTCGCTTGGGACCGATCCGGTGGCGCTGCATGTGGGGATCTCCGCCTACCTGCTCACGGTCGCCGTCTGCATCCTGCCGGGCGGATGGGCGGCGGAGCGGTTCGGGCCGCGGCCGGTGTTCACGAGCGCCATCCTCCTGTTCACCGCCGCCTCGGTGCTTTGCGCGTTCTGCACCTCCGCGAACAGCTTCGTGGCGGCGCGGGTGATCCAGGGCGTGGGCGGGGCGATGATGGTGCCGGTCGGGCGGCTGGTCGTGTTGCGCAACACGCCGAAATCCGACCTGATGCGCAACATCGCGCTGCTGACCTGGCCGGGGCTGACGGCGCCGCTGATCGGGCCGCCTCTCGGCGGATTCATCGCCCAGCACCTGGACTGGCGCTATATCTTCTTGATCAACCTGCCGCTAGGGGTGATCGCGGCCGGGATCGCGCTCCGCATCGTGCCGCGCACGGGCGGGAGCGCGCCGCGGCCGTTCGACTATCGCGGCTTTCTCCTCGCCGGCGCCGCCTGCCTCTGCGCCGAGCTGTCGCTCGACCTGCTGGGCCGCGACGACCCGCCTTGGCTCCTGGCGCTGCTCCTGGTCGCCGTCGGCGTACTTGCGGGCGTCCTGTTCTGGCGGCATCTCCGGCGCGCGCGGCAGCCGCTGATCGACCCGGCGCCCTGGGCCGTGCCCACGTTCCGCGCCGTAATGGACTTCGGCACGGCCATGCGCGGGCTGATCTCGTCCATGCCGTTCCTGCTGCCGCTCATGTTCCAGCTCGGGTTCGGCTACGACGCGTTCACCGCCGGGTCGCTGGTGCTGATCATGTTCGCCGGCAATCTCGGCATGAAGCCGGCGACCTCCTGGGTGCTGCAGCGGTTCGGCTTCCGCACCACGCTGTCGGGCAATGCGCTGCTGCAGGCCTGCACCTTGATCGGCTACGCGCTGGTCGGCCCGGCGACGCCGTTTCCGATCCTGTTCGTGCTGCTCGCGGTGTCTGGCGCGTCCCGGTCGATGCAGTTCACCGCGCTGAACGCGCTCGCCTTCGCCGATGTGCCGCAGGACCGGATGGCGCCGGCCAACACGTGGTTCAGCGTCGCGTTCCAGCTCAGCAACGGGATCGGTGTGGCCGTGGGCGCGCTTTTGCTGCGCACGGCGGGGGTGCTGGCGGGACACGGTCCGAACCTCGCGGCGTTCCATGGCGCGTTCGCGGCGGTGGCGGTGCTGATGATCGGGCTGGCGCTCATGACGCTGCGGCTGCGTCGGGATGCGGGGGCGGCGGTGTCCGGCCATTCCCTGGCTAAAGCGTAGCGGCGAGCCGATCCGCCTCCGCGAGGTCTTCCGGGGTGTTGACGTTGAAGAACGGGTCGACGGGCGTGACCGGCCACTCGGCCAGCGCCGCCCCTGCGGTGAACGCGCCGACCTTGCGCTGCCCGGCCGCGAGCGTCTCGCGCAGCCGGGTCCGCGCCGCGACCGGCCAGAGGGCGATGACCGGGTGGGTTCGCCCGCCGGACACGGCGCAGGCCATCTCCGCTTGCCCCCGCGCCTCGTGCAGCCGCGCGACGAGGTCGGCGGGGAGGAACGGCGCGTCGCCGGGCACGCTGACGGCCCAGTCGAGCGCCCGCGCGTGCGCAGCCGCCCAGTCGAGCGCCGCGAACACGCCGGCAAGCGGCCCCGGCTGCTCCGGCAGGCTGTCGGGGACGATGGGTAGGCCGAGCGGGGCGAAGCGCCCCGGGTCGCCGTTGGCGTTTAGGATTACCGATGCCACCTGCGGCCGGAGGCGGTCGAGCACGCGCTCCATCACCGTGCGGCCGCCCACGGTTCGAAAACCCTTGTCGCCGCCGCCCATGCGCGAGCCCCGGCCGCCGGCCAGGATCACGCCCAGCGTCGGCGGGACCGTCACGCCCTGAAACCTCGCGCGCGCAGCGCGGCCCGGGTTGACGGCCGCTCCAGCAGCGCGATGAAGCGCTGCACCGGCGCACGCCCGATCCGCGCCTCCGGGACGGCGAAGTCGAACTGCTCCGGCTGCATCGGCAGGAAACGCAGCCCGTATTCCCGGGCGACCGTCTCGATCGCCACGCCCCAATCGGCTCGTCCGCCGGCGACCGCGACCGCGACAGCGTTGTGGGACTTGGGTTGGGAGGCATAGCCCGGCGGCTTGGCGCCCCCGAGCAGGCGATCGATCAGCACCCGCGTGCCGCTGCCGGCGTTGCGGTTGACCATGAGCGCGTCCGGATCGGCGGCGGCGGCCGCGACCACCTCCTCCGGCGTTTGGCACAAGGCGAAGCGCGCGTCGTCCGCCCGCACCACCACGCCCTGCAGCCGCCCGTAGCCGGGCACCAGCGCCACGCCCGGCGGCAGCAGCGGGCCGTTGTACTCGCCGGTGGCCGGGTCCATGAGGTGGATGCCGGCCAGGTCGCACTCGCCGCGCCCGGCCGCGAGCAGGCCGGCGGTGCTGCCCACGGCGAGGCTCTTCACGGTCAGCCCTCCCTCCTCCAGCAGCCCGATCAGCAGGTCGAGCCCGACGCACTGGCTGCCGATCACCACCAGGTCCGGCGTCTGCAGCCGCTCGCCGATCAGCGTGACGGACACCGGCGCGCCGGCGGGGACCGTCTCGGCCATGGCCGGGACGGCGAAGAACCCGTCCGCGCTCGAGAACCCCGTGACCGCGCCGGAGCCCTTCGCGGTCGGGTAGGCGAGAAGCCCCTCGGCGCCCTCCATCAGGCTGACCAGGACGTATTCGGTCCGCCCCCGCTCCGACGTGATCCGCAGCGGCAAGGTCGCGTCCACCGTCGCCGCCTGCGCCGCCGGCAGCCCGGCCAGCGCCCGGATCACTGGGGCGATGAAGCTGTGGAAGGTAAAGATCGCCGAGGTCGGGAAGCCCGGCAGGACCGCGACGGGGACCCCGTCCTGCACCGCTAGGCACAGCGGCTTGCCGGGCTTCAGCGCGACCCCGTGCACCACCACGCCGGGCCGCTGCAGCCGGTGCACCGCGCCATAGGCCAGGTCGCCCGCGCCCTTGGACGTGCCGCCCGAGAGCAGCACTACGTCGGCTGCCGCCATCGCGCGGTCGAGCGCCGCCTCCAGCGCCGCCCGGTCGTCGCGCACGATCCCCATCGGCGAGCGGGACGCCGCCGCATTCCTCGACGGAAGCGGCCAGGATGGCGGCGTTGCTGTCATATACCTCGCCGGGCCGGATCGGGCTGCCGGGTGCCACGATCTCGTCCCCGGTCGACAGGATCGCGACCACCGGCCGGCGCCAGACCGGCACTTCGGCGAGCCCGACGGCCGCCAGCATGCCGATCTCCCGCGCGTCCAGCAGGCGCCCACGCCGGAGCAGCGTCTCGCCGCGGGCGATGTCCGATCCGGCGCCGGCCACGAAGGCGCCCGGCGCCGCGGCTTGACGCAATGCGATCGTCCCGTCGTCAAGCGGGTCGGTCCATTCCACCATGACCACCGCGTCCGCGCCCGCGCGGCAACATGCCGCCGGTCGCGATCACGCTGGCCTCGCCAGGCCCGACCGTCGCTTGCGGGCGGACGCCGGGGGTCAGCAGGTCGGCGGTCAGGCGGAGGGTCACTGGGTGCGCCTCGCTCGCCCCCTCGGTATCTGCCGCGCGCACGGCGAAGCCGTCGACGCTGGCGCGGTCGAAGCCCGGCACGTCCACCGGCGCCAGCACGTCCTCCGCCAGCACCCGGCCGCGGGCCTGCGCGAGAGGGACACGCTCCGCCCCGAGCGGGCGCATCCGCACGTGCCGGCGCAGCCGTGCTTCCGCTTCCTCGCGGGAGACGACATCGAGAAATTGGTCCTGGCGCGCGGCGTCGCGGATCGCGTCGTTTGCAGGGGGCATGGCAGGGGGCATGGCAGGGGGCATGGCAGGGGGTAGATGGCGATGCGCGCGCCCGCCGGATAGCCCTCGCTGCCTTCGGGCACCACCACCAGCCCGTCCGCTGCCGCGGCGTCGGAGAGTAGCTTGGGGAGGGGGACCGCTCGCTCGCCGTCCAGCCGGACCCGGGCGGCGTCTTCCTGGCCCAGGCCGGAGACGAGCTTGCTGGCCAGCGTCGCGGTGAGTGGCGCCGGTTCGGTGCGCCCGCCTATCCGGCGCAAGGCCGGGGCGGCCAGCAGGGCGAAGGCGGTGGCGCAGGCCAGCGGGTCGCCGGGGAGCAGCAGGGCAGGGATGCCGCCGACGGTGCCGAGCGCCGCGGTTTCGCCGGGGGAGATCGCCACGCCATGGGCGAAGACGCTGTCGAAAGCCGCGAGGCCATCATCGTCCGGCCCCGTCCCGCTCCGTCCGGCATGGAGCACGAGGTCGGGCGGGCTCTGCCGCCTCTACGACGCCGCCCTCTGCCGCGACGAGCGGAAGCGAGCATCGGCAGCAGCGCCTCCGGCCCGGATTTCGGCCCGGCGACGCAGACGCGCACGACCGGCCGGCGCACGGACCGTCGACCTCGGTCAGCCCGCGTCGGGCGAGCACGGCGAGGTGGAGCGGGCGGAGCAGGGTCCCGGTCGGCGACAGCCAGCGGTCGGCGGAGCGTCACGCCATGCCCCGGCGCCACAGCGCCAAGCGCGCAGCCCCGCTTCGAACAGGTGCGGCGGCAGCACGGCGTCCGTACCCGCCGGCATCGCCGCCCCGGCCACGATCGGCGATCGCCGCGGCGGGCAGCGGCGCGTAGTCGCTGGCGCCCTCCGTGTCCGCGGCTCGACCGCGTGGCCGTCGATCGCGGCATGCCGGCGGCCGTCGATCGCGGGCAGCGCGCTGGCCAGCACGCGGCCGCCGCGTCCGCGACCGGCACGGTCTCCGGCGTGGCGGGCGAACCCGCTGCGCGAGCCACGCCAGAGCCTCCTGCCGGGAGATCATGGACCCGAAGGCTTGCAGGGCAGAGGCGATCCGTGCAAGTCGCAGGCGTATCCTGGGAGGATAATCATGGCGCATCGCAGCGGCCGGCATTTCCTGCAGATTCCCGGCCCGTCGAACGTGCCCGACCGAATCCTGCGCGCCATCGACATGCCGACCATGGACCATCGCGGCCCCGAGTTCGGCGAGCTCGGCCGGACGGTGCTGGCCGGGTTGCGCGAGGTGTTCGGCACGGCGGGCGACGTAGTCGTGTTCCCCTCGAGCGGCACCGGCGCCTGGGAGGCGGCGATCGTCAACACGCTGCGCGAGGGCGACCGCGTGCTGATGTACGAGACCGGCCAGTTCGCGACGCTGTGGCGCGCCATGGCCGGGCGGCTCGGCCTGGAAGTGGAGTTCGTGCCCGGGCGACTGGCGCCATGGCGTCGACCCGGCCGATGTCGAGCGCCGGCTGCGCGAGGACACCGCGCAGCGCCATCAAGGCGGTCATGGTGGTGCACAACGAGACCAGCACCGGGGTGACCAGCCGGATTGCCGAAATCCGCGCCGCGATCGATCGGGCCGGGCCATCCGGCGCTGTTCATGGTGGACACGATCTCGTCGCTCGCCTCCGTCGAGTACAAGCATGACGAGTGGGGCGTGGACGTGACGGTGGCCGGGTCGCAGAAGGGGCTGATGCTGCCGCCGGGGCTCGGGTTCAACGCGATCTCGGCAAAGGCGCTGGAGGCGGCGAAGGCGGGGGGCAGCCGGCGCTCCTATTGGGACTGGCAGGAGATGCTGGCGCCGAACAAGACCGGCTATTTCCCGTACACGCCGGCCACCAACTTGCTCTACGGGCTGCGCGAGGCGCTCGCCATGCTGCGGGAAGAGGGCCTTCCAACGTGTTCGCCCGCCACGCGCGGCATGCGGCGGCGACGCGCGGCGGCGGTGCGCGCTTGGGGGCTGGAGGTGCTGGCCGTCGATCCGCGCGAATACAGCCCGGTGCTGACCACGGTGATCATGCCCGAGGGCCATGACGCCGATGCGCTGCGTAAGGTGATCCTCGAGCATTTCGACATGTCGCTCGGCGCCGGGCTGGGGAAGCTGAAGGGGCGCGTGTTCCGCATCGGCCATCTCGGCGACTTCAACGACCTGATGCTGATGGGCACGCTCGCCGGGGTGGAGATGGGCCTGCATCTCGCGGGCGTGCCGCATCGCGCGGGCGGGGTTGGCGCGGCGATGGACGTGCTCGCCGGCCGCAAGGACGAGGCCGGTCAGAAGGCGGCCTGATCTAGGGGAAGGCTAGTCGCGTGCTGAAAAGGTGGACCGCGAGCAGCAACGTGCTGCTGCTGCTCTGCGCGATGTATTTCATCACCTACGTGGACCGCGTGAACGTCAGCTCCGCGGCGGCCGGCGTTCAAGTCGGAGCTGGGCTTCTCCAACACCGAGCTGGGCTTCGTGTTCTCCGCGTTCGCCTACCCCTACCTGGTCTGCCAGATCATCGGCGGCTGGTTCGGCGACCGGTTCGGGGCGCGGCGCACGCTGGTGGTCTGCGGCCTGACCTGGGCGGTGGCGACGCTGCTGACCGGGCTGGTGAGTGGGTTCTGGAGCATGGTCGCCGCGCGCGTGCTGCTTGGTCTGGGCGAGGGCGCGACCTTCCCGGCCGCGACCGCGCGCCATGTCGCGCCTGGCTGCCCGGCGGCAAGTCCGGCTGGGCCCAGGGCGTGACCCACGCGGCCGCCCGGCTCGGCAACGCGATCACGCCGCCCTTCGTCATCGCGCTGATCGCCGCGATCTCCTGGCGCGGCTCGTTCGTCGTGACGGGCGTGGTCAGCATCGTCTGGGTCTTGATCTGGGGTTTCTATTATCGGGACGACCCGCGCGCGCACCCCGGGGTACGCCCGGAGGACCACGCGTCGCTGCCGCCGCCGCGGCCGCCGGCGGCCCGCACGCGGACGCCTTGGGGACCGCTGCTGCGCCGCATGGCGCCGGTCACCTTCGTCTACTTCTGCTACGGCTGGACGCTGTGGACCTTCCTCTCCTGGGTGCCGCAATTCATGCTGCACGCCTACAAGCTCGACCTTAAGAACTCGGCGCTGTTCTCCAGCGTGGTGTTCTTCGGCGGTGTGCTCGGCGACGCGCTGGGCGGGCTGCTGAGCGACTTCGATCTACCGCCGGACCGGCAACCTGCTGCGGGCGCGGCGGGATCTGGTCGTGTTCGGCGATGGTCTGCTCCTTCCTGTGCTCCGCGCCGATCCTGTTCGTCACCGACCCGGTGCTGGCGGCGCTGCTCGCTCGGCGGCGCGTTCTTCTTCGCCGAGATGACGATCGGGCCGATGTGGGCGATCCCGATGGACATCGCGCCCCGCTTCTCCGGCACCGCCAGCGGCATCATGAACACCGGCTCCGCGCTGGCCGCGATCATCTCACCGGTCGTGTTCGGGGTGGTGATCGACAGGACCGGCAACTGGTCGCTGCCGTTCTACGGCACCATGGCGCTGCTCGCGGTCGGCTGCGTGGCCGCGTTCACGATGCGGCCGGACCGCACCTTCGCCGCCGACCCGGCCGCCCCGGAGACGCTCGAGCTTGCCTGACGGCTCGCGCGTTCCGGTCGGCGACGTCCGGCTCGCCGAGCGGCTGCGGCGCGAGACCGACGGCGAGGTGCTGTTCCGCCGCGCCGACCGCGGCCGCTACGCCACCGACGCCTCCATCTACCAGGTCGAGCCCGTCGGCGTGCTGGTGCCGCGGACGATGGAGGACGTCGCCGCGGCGCTCGCCATCGCCCGCGAGCACGGCGTGCCGGTGCTGCCGCGGGGCGGCGGGACCAGCCAATGCGGGCAGACCGTCAACCGCGCGCTGGTGATCGATTTCTCCAAACACCTGCGCCGCATCGTCCAGCTCGATACTGAGAACCGCACCGCGCTGGTCGAGCCCGGCCTGGTGCTGAACCACCTGAACCGGGCGCTCAAGCCGTACGGGCTGTTCTTCCCTGTCGATCCCAGCACCCATGCCCGCGCCACGATCGGCGGGATGGCGGGCAACAACTCCTGCGGCGCCAAGTCGATCCGCTACGGGCTGATGGCCGACAACGTCCGCGCGATCGACGCCATCCTCGCCGACGGCACGCGCCATCGGTTCGGCCCGGTGCCGGACAATCTTGGCGACGAGGTGCCGTCGCGTGTGGTGGACCTGGTGCAGCGGCTGCGGGCCTTGGGGGCGGCGGAGGCGGAGGAGATCGCGGCGCGGTTCCCGCACCAGCTGCGCCGGGTCGGCGGCTACAACATCGAGGTGCTGACGCCGGAGGCGCGGCGCGAGGGGCGGGAGAACCTGGCGCGGTCTGCTGGTCGGCTCGGAGGGCACGCTTGCCGTCTCCGCCGCGATCGAGCTGAGTTTGCAGCCGCTCTTGCCGCGCAAGGCGCTCGGCATTTGCCAGTTCCCGAGGTTTCGGGCCGCCATGGAGGCGTCGCGTCATCTGGTCACGCTCCGTCCGGAGGCGGTGGAGCTGGTCGACCGCACCATGATCGACCTCGGGCGCGGGATCCCGATCTACCGCGGCACGATCGACCGCATGCTGATCGGCGAGCCCGAACTCGTTGCTGATCGTCGAGTTCCACGGGGAGGCGGACGGGCCCTTGCTGGCCAAGCTCGATGAACTCGAAAGCATGATGGGCGACCTCGGCTACCCCGGGGCCGTCGTCCGCGCCACCGACGCCTCGTTCCAGGCGGACATCGCCGCGGTGCGCGAGGCCGGGCTCAACATCATGATGAGCATGAAGGGCGACGGCAAACCCGTTTCCTTTATTGAAGATTGCGCGGTCGGGCTCGACGATCTCGCCGACTACACCGAGCGGCTCAACGACGTGTTCGAGCGGCACGGCACCAAGGGCACCTGGTATGCCCATGCGAGCGTCGGCTGCCTGCATGTCCGCCCGGTGCTGAACGTGAAGGACCCGGCGGACGTCCGCACCATGCGGGCGGTTGCCGAGGAGTGCTTCGCGCTGGTCCGCGAATACAAGGGCTCGCATAGCGGCGAGCACGGGGACGGGATCGTCCGCTCCGAGTTCCACGAGAGCATGTTCGGGCCGCGCGTGGTGCGCGCGTTCGAGGCGGTGAAGGACGCGTTCGATCCGGAGGGGACGCTCAACCCCGGCCGGGTCGTGCATCCCCCGCGCATGGATGATCGCACCCTGTTCCGCTACGGGCCCGGCTACGGCCCGGCGCCGGATGTCGAGCCCGTGCTCGACTGGTCCGACTATCCCGGCCCGCTCGGTGGGCTGCTGGCCGCGGTCGAGATGTGCAACAACAACGGCACTTGCCGCGCCTTCGAGGCGGGCAGCATGTGCCCGAGCTACCGCGTCACCAGGGACGAGGAGCACGTGACGCGCGGGCCGGGCGAACACGCTGCGGCTGGCGCTCACGGGGCAGCTGGGTCCGGCCGCGCTGGCCGGGGACGAGGTGCACGAGGCGTTGAAGCTGTGCGTCTCCTGCAAGGCGTGCCGGCGCGAGTGCCCGACCGGCGTCGACATGGCCAAGATGAAGATCGAGGCGCTGGCGGCCCGGGCGGCTGAGCGCGGGATCACCGCCCGCGAGCGCGTGGTGGCCGAGCTGCCGCGATATGCCGGGCTCGCGCGCCATCTCGGCCCGCTGCTGAACTTGCGCAACCGATCGCGGACGCTGCGGCGCATGGGCGAGCGCACGTTGGGTTTTGCCGCGACCCGGAAGCTGCCGGAGTGGAGCGGGCGCGCCGTGCGACTCCCGCCGCAGCCGCCGGCGCCGCGGGGGGACGTGCTGCTGTTCGCCGACACGTTCAACCGCGCGTTCGAGCCGGCGAACCTCCAGGCCGCCGCCCGCGTGCTGCGCGCGGCCGGTTATCGCGCGGTGGTCCCGCGTCGCCGGGTCTGCTGCGGCCGGACGTTTCTCAGCGCCGGGCTGGTCGAGCGCGCGCGGGCTGAGGCAAGGCGCACATTGGCGGTGCTCGCGGGCGGGCTGCCGGTCGTGGGTCTGGAGCCGTCCTGCCTGCTGACCCTGCGGGACGAGTTCCGCTCCTTGCTGCCCGGCCCGGCGACCGACGACCTGGCCGGCCGCGCGCTCCTGCTTGGGGAGTTTCTGGCCCGGCACGCGCCGGACCTGCCGCTTCGCTCGGTCGCGCCGCGTGCGCACGTGCACGGCCATTGCCACCAAAAGAGCTTCGGCGCCTTCGCGGACACGCTGGCCGCGCTGCGCCGCGTGCCGGGGCTGGAGGTGCGGCCGATCGAGAGCTCCTGCTGCGGCATGGCCGGCGCGTTCGGCTACCAGGCCGAGACGCAGGACGTGAGCCGCGCCATGGCGGAAAGCGCGCTCGCGCCGGCCGTGCGCGGCGCCTCGGCTGAGGACCTCGTCGTCGCGGACGGCACCTCCTGCCGGCATCAGATCCGCGACCTCACCGGCCGCCGCGCCGTTCACTCCGCGGTGGCGCTGGACTGGGCGCTCAGGCCGCCCAGACCGGGGCGCGCTTCTGCATGAAGGCGTCGATCCCCTCGGCGGCGTCCGCCTCCTCCATGTTCCGCACCATCACCTCGGCCGTGTACGCGTAGGCATCGGCGAGCGGCAGCTCGGCCTGGCGGTAGAAGGCGGGCTTGCCGAGGGCGACGGCGGAGCGGCTCTTCGCGCCGATCTTCTGCGCGAGCGCCAGCACCGCCTGCGTCCAGCTCCGCCTCCGGCACGGCGCGGTTGATTAGGCCGAGCCGCGCTGCCTCCGCCGCCGGGAACCATGTCGCCGGTCAGCAGCATCTCCATCGCTGCCTTGCGCGGGACGACGCGGGACAGGGCGACCATCGGGGTCGAGCAGAACAGGCCGACATTGATGCCGGAGACGGCGAAGCGCGCGGTGTCGGCGGCGATCGCCAAGTCGCAGGTGGCGACGAGCTGGCAGCCGGCGGCGGTGGCGATGCCGTGCACGCGGGCGATCACCGGGACGGGGAGGGCGGGGATGCGCTGCATCATCCGGCTGCACTGGGCGAACAGAAGCGCGCGGGCGGGCCCGTCGGCGGCGCGGACCTCGCGGAGATCATGCCCGGCGCAGAAGCCCGGCCCGGCGCCGGCCAGCACCAGCACGCGGACGGACCGGTCGAGCGCGATGGAATCGAACGCCTCCTCCAGCGCGGTCATCATCGCCGAGGATAGCGCGTTGCGCGACGCCGGCCGGTTCAGGGTGAGGGTGGCGATGCCGTCCCGGTCTTCGCGCAGGACAAGGGGGGCGTTCTCGGACATCTCGGCATTCCGCGGTTGCTCTCACCAAGGTAGGCTCGCTTGCGGCGGAACGGGAGGGGCGGATGATCACGCCGGATTTCGTGCGGACCATGGCCGAGTACAACGCCGAGATGAACCGCCGTCTGTAGCCGAGCGGCGGACCGTCTGTCGGATGCGGAGCGGCGCGAGGAGCGCGGCGCGTTCTGGGGCTCGATCCATGGCACGTTCAATCACCTGCTCTGGGGCGACCAGACGTGGATGTCGCGCTTCGACGGCTGGGACAGGCCGCCAGTGCCGCTGAAGGAGAGCGCCGGGTTGGTCGGGGACTATGACGAGCTGAAGCGGCGCCGGGTCGAGGCCGATGCGAAGTTGGAGGAGTGGGCGGGGCGGGTGACGCCGGAATGGCTGGGCGGAACCCTCACTTGGTATAGCGGCGCCTCGCGAGCAGGAGCGGACCGCGCCGGTGGCCCTACTGGTCACGCATCTGTTCAATCACCAGACGCACCATCGCGGTCAGGCGCATGCGCTGTTGACGTCGTTCGGGCAGGAGGTGGAGGCGACCGACCTGCCCTGGGTGATCAAGCGGTAAGCGATGTCACGGCTTGTTCGGCTCGCGCGTGCTCGAGGAAGGGCGCCAAGGCAGCGAGCACCTCATCGGGCGCTTCCTCGGCCAGGTAATGGCCGCTGTTCACGGCGTGTCCGGTCATCTCCGCGTCGCAGTAGTGGCGCCAGAGCTCGAGCGGGTCGTACCAGCCGCCGACTCTGCCCTTGGCGCCCCAGAGCACCAGCATCGGGCAGCGGACCTTGCGGCCTTCGGCGCGGCTGATCCGGTCGTGCTCGAGGTCGATGCTGGCGGCGGCGCGGTAGTCCTCGCACATGCCGGCGATCATGGCCGGGTCATGGGCGGCTTGGAGGTAGTCCTCTAGCGCCTCCGGGCGGAAGAAGCCGGGCGTCTTGGGCTCGCGCGAAGTATGGGCGCGGAACCAGGTTTCCGGCGCCGCATTGATCAGCTCCTCCGGGAACGGGTGCGGCTGCGCGAACCAGAACCAATGATAGTAGCCGAGCGCGAACGCCATGTCGGTGCGCTCGAAGTGCTCGATGGTCGGCACGATGTCCATCACGCAGAGGCGCTCGACCCGGCCGGGGTGATCGATCGCCAGCCGATGCGCGACGCGGGCGCCGCGGTCGTGGCTGACCACGGCGAAGCGGTCGTGACCGAGCCCCTCCATCAGCTCGACCATGTCGCGCGCCATGCTGGACTTGGCATACGGCGCATGGTCGCCGGTGGGCGGCGGCTTGAAGCTGCCGCCGTAGCCGCGCAGGTCCGGCGCCACGATCGTGAAACGCTCGGCCAGCGCCGGTGCGACGGCGTGCCACATCGCATGGGTCTGCGGGTTGCCGTGCAGCAGCAGCAGCGGCGGGCCGGAGCCGCCGGTGCGCAGCCGCATCACGCCATCGGCGACGGGGCGGGTGGTGAGTGCGAAATCGCGGAAGAAGTCGGTCATGTCGGGACCGTAGCGGGGCGGGGTGTCGCCTTTGTGGCGGCGCCCGCTCAGCTCGGCCTCAGCTCGGCGGGGCGAACAGGTGCATGCCCATCGGCAGCCGGCTCCGGCGCGGGGCCGCCGCGGGCGATCGCGACCACGGCGCGCACCGCCTCGACCAATTGCCGCTCGTCGAACGGCTTGTGCAGGCAGCCGAGCGCAACGCCGAGGGCACGTTCCGCCGGGCAGTTGCCGGTGATGAACAGGCACGGGATGCCCAGCCTGGCGAAGCTGGTCGCGACGTCGAGCCCGCTGTCCCCGTGCGCCAGGCGCATATCGATCAGCGCCAATTCCGGCCGGGACAGCCGGGCAAGGCTCTCGGCGGCGGCGGCGCGGTCGGCGATGCCGACCACCTCGTGGCCGACGCTCTCGAGCCCCGCCTGGATCTCCAACCCGACCAGGGCCTCGTCCTCGACGATGAGGATGCGGGCGGGGTGGCTGGCCGCGGCGCGGGTGCCGCGCCCGATCTCGGACGGTGCGGCGACGGTGCGCCGGGTCGCGATCTCGATGGCGACGGTCATTGGGCCTCCAAGTGGAACAGAGAGCAGGAACGCGGCTCCGGTGCCGGAGTGGCGGGGGCCGGCTTCAATACCCCCACCCAGTTGCCGCAACAACGCAGTGACCACCCGCATGCCGACGCCGTGCGCCGCCGCGAGGTCGAAATCCGACGGTAGGCCGGGGCCGTCGTCTTCCATCCGGATGCGCAGTTCGGTCCCGTCGCGCTCCACGCATAGGCGCAGCGTGCCGCCCAGCTCGGCGAAGGCGTGCTTGACCGCGTTGGTCAGCAGCTCCGAGACCACGAGCGCGATCGGGCACGGCGCGCTCGATCGGCAGCAAGGGAAGCCCCTCACCGGGCGCCTCGAACACGAGTTCCGTCCGCCCCCCAGTGCCGATCGCGGCGAGGCTCTCGCGGCAGAGGTCATGCAGGAATGAGAGCAGGTCGATCCTGGCGTGGGTGCCGTTCTGGTAGAGGCGTTGGTGCAGGCGGGCGATGACGGAGAGGCGCGCCCGCGCATCGGCCAGCGTCTCGCGCAACTCGGGGGTCGCGGCCCGGGACGCCTGTAAGGTCAGCAGGCTGGAGACGAGCTGGAGGCTGTTCTTGACCCGGTGGTTGACCTCATGGAGCAGCGCCTCCTTGCTTTCCACGGCGGCAGTGAGCGCACTTCGGGCCCGGACCAGCTCGTCAATGTCCGTGCAGGTGCCGTACCAACGGGTCACCGCGCCGCTCACGGCATCGCGGATCGGCAGCGCCCGATTCAGCGTCCAAGCATAGGATCCGTCGGCGGAGCGCAGCCGGTGCTCGGTCGCGAATGAGGGCCCGTTCGCGACCGCTTCCTGCCAGGCAAGCTGGACCCGATCGTAGTCGTCTGGATGGATCTTCCTCGACCATTGCCCGCTTTCGTCCCGCTTCGGGGGAGCGCCGGTGAACTCGGTCCAGCGGCGGTTGTGGTAGTCCTGCGTGCCGTCCGGGCGCGCCGGACCAGACGATCTGCGGGATCGCGTCCAGCGCGGCGCGGAAGCTCAGCTCGCCGGCCGAGTGCGCGAGGCGCGACAGGGCGCGCTCGCGCCGGAGCCGCAGGAGCAGCAGCACGCCTCCCGAGAGGAAGGCCAGCGCCGCTGTCGTGCCGATCCACAAGCCAGCGCCCGACCGTGGCGTCCGACGCCGTCGCGGGCGCTTGCCGCCACCTCGCCGATCTGCCGGACATAGGCGCGCGCGCTGCTCATCAGCGCGGTGCCCTCATCCGTTCCGACCAGTGCGAGGGCGCCTGCAACGTCGCCCGCCCGGCGCAACTCGATCGTCCGGGCAAGCTCGGCGATCTTGCGCGGCACGAGGTCGGCTAGCCTCGCGACGGGGCCGCTGAGCGGCCGTCCGGCCGGGTGAGCTCCTGCAGCCCGCCGAGATCATCGGCCAGCCGCGGCAGCGCCGCCGTGTAGGGGACGAGGTAGCGCTCCTGGCCGGTGAGCAGGAACCCGCGCTGCCCGGTTTCGGCGTCCTTGAGGTCGGAGAGCAGTCGCTCGGCCCCGAGGCTCGCCTCGGTCGAGCCGGCCCACCTCGGCCCGCTGGCTCAGCACGGCGGAGGTGAGCGTTGCGGCGGCGAACGATCGCGATTGCGACCAGCAAGCCGGACGCGAGCGCCAGCGGCGAGGACAGCCGGCTGCGCGGAACCGATACCATCGGCAGCAGTTCTGCCGCGGTCGCGCCGGGCCCGTCGATCAAAGCGCTGCTCCCCTCCTTCGCGGCGCAATAATGGACTTGTGAGAAGCAGCCGCCAACCCGTTGCAACTGTGCTGGTTATGCAACGCCCGCGATCTCGCGCCACTCGGCTTCGGTCACCGTGCGGACGCCGAGTTCGGCCGCCCGCTTGGCCTTCGAGCCGGCATCGGCGCCGAGCACGACGAGGTCGGTCTTCTTGCTGACGCTATCGGTCACGCGCGCGCCGAGCGACTCCGCCCGCGCCTTGGCCTCTGGCCGGGTCATGGTCTCGAGCGAGCCGGTGAACACGATGATCTTGCCGGCGAGCGCGCTGCCCTCGGCGGCTTGGCTAGCGGCGTCCTCGACGGTGAGCTCGCGCTTCGAGGTCGTCGACCACGTCGAGGTTGCGTTTTTCCATGAAGAACTCGGCCAGCTCTTCCGCGAGCGCCGGGCCGACACCGATGATGCTGCCCAGCGCCGACCGCTCCTCGCTGCCGACCGTGGTCGCGGCGAGCATCTGCTCGCGCCAATTGGCAAACGAACCGTAATGGCGGGCGAGCAGCTTGGCGTTGGTCTCGCCGACCCGGCGGATGCCGAGCGCGTAGATGAACCGGTCGAGCCCGATCGTGCGCCTTGCCTCGATCGCGCGCAGCAGGTTGTCGACCGAGCGTTGCTTCCATCCCTCCCGGCCCAGCAGCTCGTCCTTGTGCTCGTGGAGGCGGAAGATGTCGGCGGGGGTCTTGAGCCAGCCGAGCTCCACGAACTCGGCGATGGTCTTCTCGCCCAGCCCCTCGATGTCGAAGGCGGCGCGGGAGGTGAAGTGGCGCAGCCGTTCGAGCGCCTGCGCGGGGCAGATCAGGCCGCCGGTGCAGCGGCGCACCACCTCGCCCGGCGGGCGCACGGCGAGGCTGCCGCAGGCCGGGCAGTGGTCGGGGAAGACGAACGGCGTCGGGCCGCGCGGGGCTTCGGGGACGAAGCCGAGCACCTGCGGGATGACGTCGCCGGCGCGCTGGATCAGCACCGTGTCGCCGACGCGGATGTCCTTGCGGGCGATCTCGTCCTCGTTGTGCAGGGTGGCGCGGGTGACGACCACGCCGCCGACCGTGACTGGCTGCAGCGCGGCGACGGGGGTGAGCGCGCCGGTGCGGCCGACTTGGATGTTGATCGCCTCGAGCAGGGTGGTGGCCTGCTCGGCCGGGAATTTCCAGGCGATCGCCCAGCGTGGGGCGCGGCCGACGAAGCCGAGCCGGCGCTGCAGCGCGAGGTCGTCCACTTTGTAGACGACGCCGTCGATGTCGTAGTCGAGCCCGGCGCGGGCGGCGGCGAGCTCGCCCTGCACCTCCGCCGCCTCGGCCTCCGTCTCGATCCGGCGCGAGCGCGGGTTGACCGCGAAGCCCCATCCTCGAGCCGGCGGAGGTACTCGGCATGGGTCGCGGCCGGGGGTTCGCTGGCGTCGCCCATGGCGTAGGCGAACAGCGACAGCGGGCGGAGCGCCGTCTGCGCTGGGTCGATCTGGCGGAGCGATCCGGCGGCCGCGTTGCGCGGGTTGGCGTAGAGGCGCTGGCCCGCCGCTTCCTGCTTGGCGTTCAGCTCGAGGAAGTCGCGGCTTGCGCAGGAACACCTCGCCGCGGATTTCTATCGGTGCCGGCGCCGGGCCTTCGAGAAGTTGCGGGACGGTCGGGGATGGTCCGGAGGTTGGCGGTGACGTCCTCGCCTTCCGCGCCATCGCCGCGGGTCGCGCCGCGGACGAGCTTGCCGTTCTCGTAGAGCAGGTTGACCGAGAGCCCGTCGATCTTCGGCTCGGCGACCAGCGCGAGCGGCGCGTCCGGGGCGAGGCCGAGGAAGCGGCGGGCGCGCTGGCCCCATTCGTGGAAGTCGCCGGCGTCGAAGGCGTTGTCGAGCGAGAGCATCGGCACGCGGTGCCGGACCTTGGCGAAGCCCGAGGCAGGTGGCGCGCCGACCCGGCGGCTCGGGCTGTCGTCGCGGACCAGCGTCGGGGAAGGCGGCCTCCAGCTCGGCGTTGCGCCGGCGCAGCGCGTCATATTCGGCGTCGGTGAGCTCCGGCGCGTCCTGCTCGTGATAGAGAAGATCGGCACGGCCGATCGCCTCGGCGAGACGGGCGAGCTCGGCGGCGGCCTCCTCCGCCGAGGCGGGCAGGTCAGGGGCCGCCGGCACGCAGCACGCGGAGGTCGCAGCCCTCGTCGGCCTGGAGCACCTGGTCGTGATGGAGGCGATCCCAGCCGCGGGCGGGCGTCGCCGGCGGCTTCCACGAGGCGCGGCGCCGCTCCAGCTCTGCCGGCTCGACCAGCAGGTCGATGGTGCGGTCCTGGACCGAGAGGCGGATGCGGTCGCCGGTCTCGGCGAGGCCGAGCGGACCGCCGGCCGCGGCTTCCGGCGTCACATGCAGGACGATGGTGCCGAAGGCGGTGCCGGACATGCGGCAATCGCTGACCCGGATCATGTCCTTCACGCCGGTCGCGCCGATCTTCTTGGGAATCGGCAGGTAGCCGGCCTCCGGCATGCCGGCGGGGGTGAGCGGGCCGGCGTTCTTGAGCACGAGGATGTCGGTCTCGGTGACGTCGAGCGCCGGGTCGTCGATGCGGGCGGCGAGGTCGGCGGGGCCGTCGAACACGAGGCAGCGGGCCTCGGTCTCGAACAGGGCAGGGGTGGCGGCGCTGCGCTTGAGGATGGCGCCGCGCGGGGCGAGCGAGCCGAACAGCGCAACTAGGCCGCCGACCGGACTGACCGGCGCCTCGCGGGCGCGGATGTAGCGGCGGTCGACGAAGGCGGGCTCGGTGAGCCGGTCGCCGAGGCTTGTGCCGGTGACGTCGATCGCGTCGAGGTGCAAGAGGTCGCGCAGCTCCCAGAGCAGGGCCGGCAGGCCGCCGGCCGCGTGGAAGTCTTCCATGTAGCCCTCGCCGGTGGGCTTCAAGTCCACCAGCACGGGGGTCGTGTCCGACAGCTCGTTGAGGCGACGGAGGTCGATCGGGATGCCGCGGCGCCCGGCGATGGCGGTGAGGTGGATCACGGCGTTGGTGCTGCCGCCGAGCGCCAGCAGGACGCGGAGCGCGTTCTCGACCGATTGCGGGGTGACGAGCTGCGAGGGCCGGATCGGCTGCTCCACGAAGCGCATCGCGATCGTGCCGGCGTCCTCCGCGGCGCGGAGCCGGTCGGCATGGACGGCGGGGATGCCGGAGTGCCCGGCCGGCATGAAGCCGAGCGTCTCGGCGATGCAGGCCATGGTGCTCGCCGTGCCCATCACGCCGCAGGTGCCGGCGGTGCTGGCGAGCCGACCCTCGATCTCCTCGATCCGCTCCGCCGGAACCCGGCCGGCCCGATACGCCGCCCAATAGCGCCGGCAATCGGTGCAGGCGGCCAGCCGCTCGCCCTGGTAGGGCGACGCGAGCATCGGCCCGGTCACCAGTTGCACGCAGGGGATGTCGGACGAGACGGCGCCCATCAGCTGCGCCGGCACCGTCTTGTCGCAGCCGCCGACCAGCACGGCCGCATCCATCGGCTGCGCGGTCAGCATCGCCTCGGTGTCGATCGCGGCGAGGTTGCGGTAGTGCATGGAGGTCGGATGCAGGCTGGGTTCGCACAGGCTGACGGTCGGAAACGGCATCGGCAGGCCGCCGGCGGCGAGCACGCCGCGCTTGACCGCCTCGATCAGCTCCGGGGCGGTGCGGTGGCAGTTGTTGTACGCCGAGCCGGTGTCGACGATGCCGACGACGGGCTTGTCGAGCATGGCCTGCGAATAGCCCATGCTCTTGTAGAACGAGCGGCGGAGATAGGCGGCGAAATCCGGGTCACCGTAGCCCGGGGCGTTGCGGGCGATGCCGCGCTTCTGTTCGGTCATGCGCCGAGCTTAGGCCAGCGCCGGCCAAGCCCAAAGCGGCGGCGTTGCAAAGCCGGGCATTTTCTCGACTCCTCTGGCCGCGCCTGTTCGCTGCCCACGTATAGAGGGCAGCTTCAACGCTTGGCTGCGCGAGCATGATTGCTGGCTTCGACTTCGGAACCACGAACAGCGTCATTTGCTTGCTCGACGCCGACGGCGCCGCACACACCGTGCGGTTCGACGTCGGCGGTGAGATGTTCGACGTGTTCCGGACGCTCCTGAACTTCTGGGAAGAGCAAGCCGGGCGCTCGGTCACACTGAGGCACGCCGCCGGGCCGGAGGCGATCAACTCCTACCTGGAGGACCCGCTCGGCAGCCGGCTGATCATGTCGATGAAGACATACCTGGCCCAGCGGAGCTTCTCCCAAACCCGCATCTTTGGGCGCGCCTACTCGCTCGAGCAGATGGTCAGCCTGTTCCTGCGCGACATGCTGCGGACGGCTCGGGTCCCGATCCTGGATCGGCATGCGGTCGTCGGACGGCCCGTGCGGTTCGCTGGCGAGTCGGCCGATGACGAGTTGGGCGAGTACCGGCTTCGGGCTTCCTTCGCCGACGCCGGGTTCGGGACGCTGTCGGTCGCCTTCGAGCCCGAGGGCGCGGGCTACCGCTTCATCCGCACGCTGGGGGAGCCGGCCACGGTGCTGGTCGGCGATTTCGGGGGTGGGACCAGCGATTTTTCGATCTTCCGCTTCGATCCGGCCGGTGTGCCGCGAGTCCAGCAACTCGGCCATGACGGCATCGGCATCGCAGGCGACACGTTTGATTACCGGCTCATCGACCAGATCGTCTCGCCGCTGCTCGGCAAGGACGACACCTACCGGGTGATGGGCAAGGACATGCCGATCCCGATCAGCTTCTATCGAGGGCTGGCACAATGGCACCGCCTGTCGCTGATGCGGGCGCCGCGCGTGCTGAACGACATCGAGGAGGTCGCCCGGGCCGCGAGCCGGCCGGAGCGGCTCCGCGCGCTGCTCGACATCATCAATGATGAGGCCGGATACGATCTCTATCGCGCCATCGCCTCACTGAAGGCGAAGCTGTCGCACGAGCAGGAGTGCGAGTTCACCTTCAAGCATCGCGATCTCGACGTGACCCGGCGCGTCCGCCGGCGAGAATTCGAGGAGTGGATCGCGGCCGACCTGACATCGCTTGCGGACACGGTCGACCGGCTCCTGCAGCGAACGGTGAGATCCGACGTGGCGATCGATTACGTATTCCTCACGGGCGGCACCTCGTTCGTGCCGGCCGTTCGGAGATTGTTCGAGACCCGCTTCGGCGCGCATAAGCTCCGTGGCGGCGGGGAGTTCGTGTCGGTCGCCGAGGGCCTCGCCCTGATCGGCAGGGATGTCGCCTGAATGGGCAGCGAGCGAGCTCGACGCCCGATCCGGTCAGGCCTGCCGCCGGGCCATGTAGATCCGCAGCGCCGTCGCGGCGGCGGCCAGCAGCGGCGTGTCCAAGCTCGCCGCCTCGGCCCGACGGACCATGTCGCCGACGATGTGCTCGCCCTCGACCGGCAGGCCTCCGGTCATGTCGCGATACATGGAGGTCGCGAAGCTGGAGCCCGGGGCGGTCAGCATCTTCTCGGCAAAGGTGCGGAACTTCTGGCTGGGCTGATAGCCCGCAGCTTCGGCGACCGACGCGGTTTCGGCGACGATCCGGAGCGCCGTCTGCGCGCCGCCGGCGGCCTCGATCTCGCCGGCATTGCCGCGCAACAGGCAGGTCAGCGCGCCGCCGGAGGCCAGCAGCACCCATTTCTCCCACATCTGCTGCATCACATCTGTCGCCGCCTGGGCGTTGAACCCGGCGCCGGATAGTGCCGCATGCAGCGCCTGCACCCGCGGCGTGTCGCTGCCGTCGCGCTCGCCGTAGACAATGTCCTGGAACTGGGGCGAGCTGGACGATGCGGCCCTCCGGGTCGAGCGTCGTCGCGACCCGGCACACGCCGCCCAGCACCGGGCTCTCGCCGAACCGCTCGATCAGCAGGTCGAGATGGCGCATCCCGTTCAGCAGCGGCACGATCATCGTCTCCGGCCCGACCGAAGGCGCGAGGTCGGCGAGCGCGGGCTCGAGCGCATAGGCCTTGAGGCCCAGGATCACGGCGTCGAACGGCTCGGCCGGCTCCCCGGTGACGAGCAGGCGCGGTGCCACGTGGGCGTCGCCGTGCGGGCTCTTGATCTGCAGCCCGGCGCGCCGGAGCTGCTCGGCACGGCCGGGCCGGACCAGGAATGTGACGTCGCGGCCGGCCTCGGCGAGACGGCCGCCGAAATATCCGCCGGTGGCGCCGGCGCCGACGATCAGAATGCGCATGCGTGCATATTCCCGTTTTTCCGAGCATCACCGGGTGGCCGAGGGATGTCAAACCTGTGGTATCATGTTACCACAGCCTGGAACCTATTGACCCGGCTGGGGGAAAACGCGCATATGCCGCGCCTCTTCGCGTTGTGGAACCTCTCATGCTCAAGACCACCGCCTCGCTCAAGCCGCGCGAGGTCCAAAAGGGTTGGACGCTGATCGACGCCGAGGGGCTCGTGCTCGGCCGGCTCGCCTCCATCATCGCCATGCGCCTGCGCGGCAAGCACAAGCCGCAATTCACGCCGCATGTCGATTGCGGCGACAACATCGTCGTCGTCAACGCCGAGAAGGTGCGGGTGACCGGCAACAAGGCCGACCAGTCCGTGTTCTACTGGCACACCGGCTATCCCGGCGGCATCAAGGGCCGCTCGGTGCGCCAGCTTCTGGATGGTGCGCATCCGGAGCGGGTGATCGAGAAGGCGGTGGAGCGCATGATCACGCGCGGCCCGCTGCAGCGCCAGCAGATGCGGCATCTCCATGTCTACAAGGGGCCGGAGCATCCGCATGACGGGCAGCAGCCGGCCAAGCTGGACGTCGCGGCGCTGAACCGCAAGAACGCGAGGGTTTGAGCATGTCCGACACCGAACAGACCCGCACGCTCGCGGATCTGCGCAACCTCTCGGTCGCTTCCGCCGTCCCCACGCCGACCGACGGGCCGAAGCGCGAGCCGAAGCGCGACGCGCAGGGCCGCTGCTACGCCACGGGCCGGCGCAAGAACGCGATCGCCCGCGTCTGGGTCCGGCCCGGCAAGGGCGAGATCATCGTCAACGGCAAGCGCGTCGGCCAGTATTTCGCGCGGCCGGTGCTGCGCATGCTGCTGACCCAGCCGTTCCTGGTCACCGACCGCTACAACCAGTTCGACGTCAACTGCACCTGCAGCGGCGGCGGGCTGTCGGGCCAGGCCGGCGCGGTGCGGCTCGGGATCAGCCGCGCGCTGACGAACTACGAGCCGGAGCTGCGCCCGGTGCTGAAGCTGGCCGGGTTCCTCACCCGCGACCCGCGCGTGGTCGAGCGCAAGAAATACGGCAAGGCCAAGGCCCGCCGCAGCTTCCAGTTCAGCAAGCGCTGATCGTCGCCAGGCTGCGATAGGGAGAGGGGCGGTCCGCACCGGGCCGCCCCTCTTGCCGGTTATGGGGCCGCCGACGGCGGACCATCCGGGCCGGAGGAGCGAATGACCGACGCGACCGTGTTCATCGATGGCGAGGCAGGAACGACCGGGCTCGGCATCCGCGAGCGCCTGGCCGGGCTGCCGGGGTCGCGCTGCGCAGCATCGACCCGGCGCGACGCAAGGACCCGGAGGCGCGACGCGAGGTGATGGCGGACGTCGACCTGGTCGTGCTGTGCCTGCCGGATGCGGCGGCGCGGGAGAGCGTCGCGCTGGCGGCGAGCCTCGGGGATCGCGCGCCGAAGGTGCTGGACGCGAGCACGGCGCATCGGTGCGACCCGAACTGGGTTTATGGATTCGCCGAGCTGGAGCCGGGTCAGGCGGCGCGGATCGCCGGCGCGCGGCTGGTCGCCAACCCCGGCTGCTATCCGACCGGGCCGATCGCGCTGCTGCGGCCGTTGGTCGAGGCCGGGCTGCTGCCGCGCGACTACCCGGTCACGGTCAATGCCGTCAGCGGCTATTCGGGCGGCGGGCGGAGCATGATCGAGGCGCATGAGGCAGAGGGCGGGCCCGCGTTCGAGCTTTACGCGCTGGGGCTCGAGCATAAGCACGTGCCGGAGGTGCAGCGCTATACCGGGCTTGAGCGGCGGCCGATCTTCGTCCCGTCCGTCGCGCATGTGCGGCAGGGGATGCTGGTGTCGGTGCCGCTGCATCTCGACGCGCTGCCGGGCCGGCCGTCGCTCGACGCGCTCAACGAGGCGCTGGCCGAGTGGTATCGCGGCGCCGAGCAGGTGCGAGTGCTGCCGGCCGAGGCGGCGGGCAAGCTGGAGCCGACCGCGCTGAACGACACCGACATGATGGAGCTGCGGGTGTACGGAAACGAGCACTAGGGCCACGCGGTGCTGGTCGCCCGGCTCGACAACCTGGCAAGGGCGCGTCGGGGGCCGCGGTGCAGAACATCCGCCTGATGCTGGGGCTGCGCAGGCGCCGACCCGGGAGCTTGCCCATGCTGTTTGAGCTCGAGGGGGTGGCGCCGCGGCTGGCCGAGGGGGCCTGGGTGGCGCCGAGCGCGGTGGTGATCGGCGACGTTTGGCTCGGGAGCGGGCGACGGTCTGGTTCAACTGCCTCGTCCGCGGCGACACCAACCGCATCCGCATCGGCGCCCGCACCAACATCCAGGACAACTCGGTGCTGCACGTGAACCCGGGCGAGGAATGGGTGTGCGAGATCGGCGAGGACGTGACGGTCGGTCACATGGCCATCGTCCACGCCTGCAAGCTCGAGAACTTCGCCTTCGTCGGCATGGGGGCGACGGTGCTGGACGGCGCGGTGATCGAGGAGGGCGGCGATGCTGGCCGCCGGCGGGCTGCTCACGCCGGGCAAGCGCATCCCGCGCCGCGAGTTGTGGGGCGGGCGTCCGGCCAAGAAGATGCGCGACCTTCCGGACGACGAGCGCGAGCGGATGGACCATATCGCGGTCCATTACGCGCGACTGGGCCAGCATTACCGCGAGAGGCTGCGCCAGGTCGGCTGAGCTCGCGTCTCGGCCATGCGGCTGACCTTCCTCTTCTCCTCCCTGTTCCTGCTCGCGGGCTGTGCCGCCGTCCCGATCGGCGGGCCCGACACGGCGCGTCTGCAGCCCGGCCAGCTCGGGACCGGCGGCGACCCGGACGTGACGGCGGTCAACCTGGCGCAGTATGCGTTTGCCAACCGGCCGCACCTATGGCCGGCCCGCCGACGCGGCGCGGGCGGCCGCGGCGATGGACTACATCGCGGGCGAGATGAACACCAACCCGCGCTGGTCCAACATCTCGGCGGAGACGCAGGGCAGCTCCTGCAGGCGCGCGAGGAGGTGCGGGCGGCGCTCGCCGTCGCGCCCGGCGCGCCGTCGCAGGCGGTGGTGGACCGGCTGGCCGCGGCGGCCGGCGCGCTGGCCGCCAACGACGAGAAGGCGGCGCTCGCCCAGTTCGGGCCCGCCGGTGTTCACGGTTCCGCCCGAGCAGGTGCTGGCCGACTTTCAAACATGCCATACCTGCGCATGGCCAACGTCTCGACCATGCGGGCCGCCAACGAGATGTTCGAGCCGAACGACGAACGAGGACCAGCCGTGGAGTATTCGACAAGATAGCGGGACTTATCCCGATCGTTGGCGGAACACATCGTGAAGCGTCAGGCGAAGTTGGCGAGGATGCGCTCCGCATTGCCGCGCTCGATCAGCGCCAGCGTGCGGCGCTCACCCGGCAATCGCCAGCCCGTCGACCGTGTCCTTTGGCGAGGCAGCCGGGAAGTCGGAGCCGAACATGATGCGCTCCGGCGGCATCAGCGCGGTCAGCGAGGGCAGCGTGTACTGGTTCCAGGCCTGCGCGGTGTCGAAATGCAATTTTCGGATCAGGGCGACACCGCCGCCGGGCTCGGCCTGCATCAACTCCTTGTCGCCGCTCACCATGCGGTTGAAGCGGAAAGTGAGGAACGGCACGTCGCCGCCACCGTGGGAGAAGATCCAGCGAATTTGGGGAACCGGATCGTGACGTGGTTCATCAACAGGCTCGCGATCGTGCGCGAGGTCTCCGTCCCGTATTCGACCACCACGTCCGGCACGCCGGGGACCACGTTGGTGCAGCATTGCGGCTGCAGCGGGTGGACGAATACGGTCGCTTGCCTGCGGTTCAGCTCCTCCATGACCGGGGTGAAGGCCGGGTCGCCGAGGTATTTGGCGCCGTAGCTGGTCATCATGCCGACGCCCTGCGCCTTCAGTGTCTCCATGCCGTAGGCGATCTCGGCCAGCGTGTTGTCCACGTCGGGCAGGGGCAGGGTGGTGAACATGCCGAAGCGGCCCTGTGGTCGGTGACCATTCGGGCCGGGGACTCGTTGCATTCCGCGCGAGGGCCTTCGCAGCGTCGTAGTCGCCAAAGAGGACGCCGGGGTCGCTGGTGCTGACGATCGCGGTGGCGACGCCGGCGGCGTCCATCGCGTCTAGCGACTTCTCCAGCGTCCAGGCCATGTTGAAGCCCTGGTTGGTCCGCCGCCCCTTCATCATCGCGAGCAGCGCGGGCGAGGTGTAGTGGTGATGGACGTCGACGATGCGCGGTGGCGCCGACTGCGCGCGGGCGCGGCGCGCGAGCCCGGCGACGCCGGCGGCCGCGGCGCCGCGGAGCAGGGCGCGGCGGCCGAGCGGGGGGCAGCAGCCGCAGGGTGGGGCGGCGGCCTCGAACGTCTCGCAGCGCAGCAGCATGGGTCCTCCCAACGGTTCTCGATTTGCGGCCGACTGTGTGCCTATCCGGCCGGCGTCACAACCGCTGTCAGACCGCGAGCAGCGCCCGCCTTGCCGCTTCGTCGGCGAGCAAGTGCTCCGTCGGCCCCGACCAGGCGACCCGGCCGCTGCCGAGCACCACGGCCCGGCCGCCGAGTGAAGCCGCGAACCGGGCGTTGCCCTCGGCCAGCAGCACGGCAATGCCCTCCGCCGGCAACGCCCGCACCACCTCGGCCATCTGCCGGGCCACGATCGGCGCCAGCCCCTCGCTCGGCTCGTCGAGCAGGAGCAGGCGCGGGTTGCCATCAGCGTCGCGCGACCGTCAGCATCTGCTGCTCGCCGCCGCTCATCTCCAGGCCACGGCGGTGCCGCGACTCGGCGAGCGCCGGGAACAAAGTCAACAGCCGCTCGGGGGTCCAGGCGAGCGCGCCCGGCGCGGCCTGCCGTCGCCCCACCTCCAGGTTCTCCAGCACGGTCAGCTCGAAGAACATCGCGCCGCTCCTCCGGCACGTAGCCGAGCCCGGCGCGGGCGATCCGGAACGATTTCGGAGCCGGCGATCTCGCGATCCTCCCAGCGGACCGATCCCGCGCTGGGCCGGACCAGCCCGATCAGCGCTTTCGCCACCGTGCTCTTGCCGGCGCCGTTGCGGCCGAGAAGGAGGACGACTCGCTCGGCCCCAACCTGGCAACGACACGTCGTGGACCACCTCCGCCCGGCCATAGCGCTGCGCATAGGCCCTTGGCACCTCGAAGCACAAGGCCTGCGCCTAGGTAGACGTCTTGCACGCACGGGTCCGCCCGGATTTCCTCTGGCGTTCCCTCGGCCAACGTGACGCCGCGGTGCAGCACCAGGACGCGGTCGGCGGTGCCGAACACCACCTCCGTGTCGTGCTCGGTGAACAGGACGCCGATCCCCTCCGACTTCGCCAGCCCCCGGATCAGTCCCATTACCGCGCTCGCGCTCCCTCCGGCGCCATCCCGGCGGTCGGCTCGTCCATCAGAAGCAGCCGCGGACGGCTCGCCAGCGCCATCGCCAGTTCGAGCCGCTTGCCGTCGCCATGGCGCCAGCACGCCGGCGCCGCGATCGGCCAGTTCCAGTCAGGCCGACACGCTGGAGCAGGAGGGTCGGCGGCGGGCGGGGTGGTAGGACCCGGGCGGCACGGCCGAGGCGCCAGATCGCTGCGCTTGGCCGAGAGCAGGGCGAGGTGGACGCTCCCTGAACGGTCATGGAGGCGAACACCGCGGCCACCTGGAACGCCGTCCGACTCCCAGTCCGCCACACCGCGCGCGGGCGAGAGGCCGGTGATGTCGTCCCTCGCCCAGCCGCACGCTCCCGCGCTCGGGCCGGAGCTGACCACCCACCATGTTGAAACAGGTGCTCTTGCCGGCGCCGTTCGGCCCGATCAGGGCGAGCATCTCCCGGGCAGAGCAGAACCAGACCCCGTCCACCGCGCGCACGCCCCGAACGATTTGGCCCGCCCCTCGGCACGTGAGCAGCATCCCGCTGGCCGCCGCAGCAGGCGCCCGGCCGCGCCTGCGATCCCGTCGGGGAAGAGCAGAACGAGCGGGACGATCGCGGCGCCCAGCACCGCCCGCCACTCCTCCGTCTAGCCGCACCAGCCCGACGTACAGCCCCACGTAGACGAGCGCGCCGACGATCCGGCCGAGACGTGCCGATGCCCCCGAACAGCACCATCAGGGGCCCCTCCACCGAGATCGGGATGCCGAGGTAGGTCGGGAAGACGCTGCCTTTGAGGAAGGCGTAGAGCCCGCCCGCCAGTGCCGCGCAGCGCCGGCGATCATCAAGGCGACCAGCCGGAGCTCCCCGGCCCGTAGACCGACAGCCGCCGCCCGCGTCGCGGTGTCCCGCGCGCCCCGCAGCGCGTAGCCGAAGGGCGAGAAAGGACGCGGCGCAGCAGCAAGGCGCCGCCGAGGCCGCAGAGCCAGGCGAGGGCGAAGAAGACGCGCCGGGACGCGTAGCGCGCCGTGGGGCCAGACGCCGATGATGCCGTTGTCGCCGCCGGTCCAGTCCACCCATTGGAACGCGGCGGCCCAGAGGATCTGCGCGAAGGCGAGGGTGAGCATGGCGAGCGACACGCCCGAGACCCGCACCACCACCGCGCCGAACAGCAGCGGCTGCGGCGCCCGCGCCGACCAGGGCGGTGAGCAGCGCCGGCGTCATGCCCGCGCCGCCGTCGCGGACCAGCAGTCCGGCCGCGTAGGCGCCGATGCCGAAGAAGGCGGCGTGGCCGAAGCTCGGCATTCCGCCGGGCCCCATGATGACGTGCAGGCTGGCTGCGAACAGCATGAGGATCAGGGTCTCAGTCAGCACCGCGAGCGCGTAGGGGGGCAGCACGAGCGGCAAGCCGGCTGCCAGCAGGATCAGTGCCGCGCCCAGCGCGCGCAGTCGCGGCGGCATCGGCCGGATCGCGCGCGGCGCTTCCACTGGCCGGGTCGGCTCCTGCGCCCGGCCGAGC
Source organism: uncultured Alphaproteobacteria bacterium (assembly GCA_963708585.1). Lineage (GTDB taxonomy): Bacteria > Pseudomonadota > Alphaproteobacteria > Acetobacterales > Acetobacteraceae > JAVVHH01. Next base: position 787,373 of record CAVPSW010000006.1, read on the forward strand.
AGCCCGTTCGGCCGCACCGCCAGCACGGCCGCCATTACGGCGAAGGCCAGCACGAGTGTCGCTTGCGGCAGCAGCGTGATCCCGAATGCCTGGAGCAGCCCGAGCAGCAGGGACGCGAGATAGGCCCCGCCCACGCTGCCCAGCCCGCCGACGACGACCACCACGAAGGCGTCGATGATGATGGAGGTCGATGCCCGGATTGGCGGACGCGTCCGCCAGCGAGAGTGCGCCGGCGAGGCCGGCCAGGCCGGAGCCTAGTGCGAACACGCTGGTGAATAGGGCGCGCTGGTCCACGCCGAGCGCGCCCACCATGTCGCGGTCCAGCGTCGCCGCGCGCACCAGCGTGCCCCAGCGGGTTCGCCGGAACAGCAGCAGCAACAGGCCGAGCACGGCCGGGCCGACCGTGATCAGGACGAGGTCGAACAGCGGCACCCGTGTAGTCCCGAGCACCACGGCGCTGCGCAGCCAGGGGGGCCGGGCAGGGTGAGGTCGTTCGGCCCCCAAATCCACAAGGTCGCGTCCTGCACGATCAGGACGACCCCGAAGGTGAGGAGGAGCTGGAACAGCTCCGGCGCGCGGTAAATCCGGCGCAGCAGGAGCACTTCCAGCGCCGCGCCGAGCCCGGAAACGGCCAGCGCCGTCAGCGCGATACCGGTGGCGAAGGAGGCGGGGTCGCGCGGCAGCCGGGTCAAGACGGTCCAGCCGATATAGGCGCCCAGCATGGCGAGCGAGCCGTGGCTGAAGTTGACCACGCGGGTGACGCCGAAGATGACGGTGAGCCCGGCCGCGACCAGGAACAGCGACGAGGCGCCGGCGAGGCCGGTCAGGAACTGGGACAGGACCTCCATGGCTGCGCGGCGTCAGGCCCCGCGCCGCCTCATGCCGGGCGAAGCTTGCGAGCCTCGGCCTCGCTCGGCAGCGCGTCCGTCCCGTCGACGTAACGCCAGTCCGCCATGGTGCCGCGCCCATCCTTCAGCGCGAGCCGGCCGACGAAGGCACCCATGGTCGATTGGTGGTCGGCGGCGCGATAGAAGGCGCGGCCGAACGGGGTGGGGAAGTGGGCGCCCTCGAAGCCCCGGATCATCGTCTCGGTGTCCGTGCTCTTGGCCGCCTGCAGCCCGGCCACGATCGAGTGCACGAGCGCGAAGCCGACCACGGAGCCCATCTTCGGCGCCTCCGCGAACTTGGCGCGATAAGCGGCGGCGAAGGTCTTGTGCTCCGGCGTGGCGATCGAATTCCAGGGATAGCCGGTCACGATCCAGCCCTGGGGCGTCTCGTCGCCGAGTGGCTGGAGGATTCCGGCTCGCCGGTCAGCATCGAGACGACGGCGCGCTTCTCCCAAAGGCCGCGCGTGTTGCCCTGGCGGACGAAGTTGGTCAGGTCGGCGCCGAACAGGACGTTGAAGATCGCGTCCGGCTGCATCGCCTCCAGCGCCGCGACGGTGGCGCCGGCGTCGAGGTGGCCGAGCGCCGGCCATTGCTCGCCCACGAACTGCACGTCGGGCTGCCGGGCCTGCAGCATCTGCCGGAACCACTTCACCGCCGACTGGCCGTATTCGTAATTGGGCGCGACGGTGGCCCAGCGCTTGGCGCGCAGCCCGGCGGCGGGCTCGGCCAGGATGCGCGCCTGTTCGTAGGTGCAGGGGCGCAGGCGGAACGTGTAGGGGTTGCCGCGGTCCCAGATCAGCGCGTCGGTGAGCGGCTCGCCGGCGACGAACAGGCGCTTGTTCTCCCGCGCCACGTCGCTGACCGCGAGGGCGACGTTGGAGAGGTATGTGCCCGCCAGGAGGTCGACCTTGGTGTCGCCCAGGAGCTCGCCGGCGGCGCGGACCGCGTCCTGCGGCCGGCCCGCGTCGTCGCGGCTGACGAACTCGAGCTTGCGGCCGAGCACGCCGCCGGACCCGTTCACCTGCTCGAGCGCGAGCATCCAGCCGTTTCGGTAGGGGAGGGTGAACTCGGGTTGGCCGGTATAGGAGTTGATCTCGCCGACGCGGATCGGCTGGGTCCCCTGCGCCCGGACGATCGATGGGGCCGCTAGCGCCGCGCCGGCGCCGAGCAGCGTCCGCCGTGTGATCCGCATTGCGTTCTCCTCAGGAGGAAGGAGCGTGGCATTTGCCCCGGGCGCTCGGGATGTCAAGCACGGGTCTTGCCAAACGGCGCGCGATCGATCATTCCTTGTCACATGGCACAGGAGTTGGCGACGGTCTCACGGTTCAAGCCGGTCAGTACGGTCGCGGCGGAGTTCGACCCGGCGCCGATCACCGACGCGGAGGCGGCGGCCATGTTCCGCGCCTGTCTCAACCTGTTCGACCGGTGGGGCGTGGGCGACGCGGAGGCGGCGATCCTGCTCGACACGGCGCCGCGGACGTTCAGCCGGTGGAAGGTGAGCGGGCCCGGCCGGCTCGGCCGGGACGGCAAGGCGCGGCTCTCCAACCTAATGGGCATCCACAAGGCGCTGCGGATCATCTTTCGGGACCCCGAGCGCGTGTATGGGTGGGTGCGGCGGCCCAACCGCGCGTTCGGCATGCGGTCGGCGCTCGACGTGATGCTGGGCGGGGAGCTGACCGACATCATGCGGGTCCGGCGCTACCTGGATGCCGAGCGCGGTTGAGCGGTGTCGAGACCGCCCGGGTCGAGTGGCACCGGGCCGTTCGGATCATCCGCAGCGTCCATCCGCCAATCGATCTGTTCGAGGACGTGGCGGACCCGGCGGACTGGCCGCTGCTGCTGGCCGCGGAGCAGAAGACCAACCCCCGCCTGGTTGAGAGCGTCGGCACGTTGGATCTCGTGCCGCCCGGTCGCCGGGTCGCGGGCCCCGGGGCGAGCCTGCTGATGGCGCCGTTCACCCATGTCAGTCCCGACCGGCCGAGCCGGTTTTCCGACGGTAGTTTCGGGGTGCTGTATGTCGGGCGCGAGTTCGAGACGGCGCTGCTCGAGACGATGTACCACCACGCGCGCTTCATGGAGGCGACGGGGGAGCCGCCGGGCTGGACGTCGCAGTTCCGCGAATTGCGGATGGACGTGAGCGCGACGCTCGGCGAGCTGCGTGGGTATCCTCGGGGAGAGGGCGTGCTTGATCCCTGCTCGTATCGTGAAGGGGCAGGCGCTCGGGGCGCGGCTGCGTCGCGAGGGTGGGGACGGGGTGGTCTATCCGAGCGTGCGGAACGCGGACGGCGAGTGCGCCGGGCTGTTCTACCCCGACCTCGCCGCCGCGCCGGTGCAGGCCGGACACTTCGACTATCACTGGGACGGCGCGCGGGTGGATTTGTTCCGCGACGCCGTCACGCATGAGGTGTTCCGAGTGTTGTAGACCTAGTAGCGGCCGAAGCCGCCGCCGCCGAACAGCAGCACTAGGATCACGATCAGCACGATCAGTCCGATGCCGCCGCCAAAGACTGGCGCGCCGTAATAGCCGGACCGATAGCCGTAGCCGCCGCCGCCGAGCGCGAGCACTAGCAGGACGATGATGATCAGCCACAACATGAACTCAACTCCGTCTGTTTTGAGGTATCAACGCATTTTCGTCCGTATGGCTGCAACCCCCGCGCGAATAGACGCCGGCTTCGCACCGGCGTAGCGTTGTGGACATGCTCTTGCACGGCGGCATCGACTGCGATGTCCATCCTGCGCTGCCCGGAACGGCCGCGCTGCTTCCCTACCTCGAACCGTATTGGCGCGAGCAGGTCAGCGTGCGGGGGATCGACGGGCTCGACCTGGCGGCCTATCCGCTGCACGCGCCGGCGAGCGTCCGGGCGGATTGGCGGCTGCCTGAGGGGAAGCCCGGTTCGGACTTGGATGCGCTGCGCTGCCATGCGCTGGATCCGTTTGGGTCGCGGATCGCTATTCTGCACTGCCTCTACGGCGTCGCGGGGATCTACAACCGGCACCTGGCTGCGGCGCTGGCCGGGGCGGTCAACGATTGGATCGCGGCCGAGTGGCTCGACCGCGAGTCGCGGCTGCGGGCCTCGATCGTGGTCGCGCCGCAGAACCCGGAGCGCGCGGTCGCCGAGATCGAGCGCTGGGCCGGGGACGGGCGGTTCGTCCAGGTGCTGCTGCTCGCCGCCGGGGACGCGCCGCTTGGCCAGCCGCAGTACTGGCCGATCTACGAGGCCGCCGAGCGCCACCGGCTTGCCGGTCGGGATCCATGCTGGCAGCACGGCGCGGCACGCCACGTCCAGCAACGGCTGGCCGTCCTACCATATCGAGGACGTGGTCCTGCGCGCGCACGCGTTCCAAGCGGACCTGCTGAGCCTCATGCACGAAGGGGTGTTTGCCAAGTTCAAGGCGCTGCGGGTCGTGCTGATCGAGAGCGGGTGGACCTGGCTGCCGAATTTCCTCTGGCGCGCGAACAAGACCTGGCGCGGCGTGCGGGCGGAGGTCCCCTGGGTCGATCGTCCGCCTGCGGACCTGATCCGCGAGCACGTGCGCGTCACGCTGCAGCCCGGCGACCCGCCGCCCGACCCGGCGAGCCTGGAGCGCGTGCTCGAGCAGATCGGCAACGACGACATGCTGCTGTTCTCGACCGACTACCCGCATTGGCAGTTTGACGGCGACGACCCGTTCCCGGCGGGATTCCCCGACCGGCTGCGGCGCCGCGTGCTGCTCGACAACCCGCTCGCGACCTACCCCAAACTCGAAGAGGTCACCGCATGACCCCCGACGACGTCCGCGTGCTCGAAGCCTCGGCCACCGAGGCAAGGCTCTCCATCGTCGACTGCGACGTGCATCACGCGATGCGCTCGCCGCTCGACCTGCTGCCCTACCTGTCGCGGCGCTGGGGCGAGCACCTGCAGACTTACGGGCTGCGGATGCCGATCCCGTTCGCCGGGTCGTCGCCGTATCCGAAGGCGGCGCCGGCGCTGTCGCGGGCCGATGCGTGGCCGCCGAATGGCGGGCCGCCGGGCTCCGACCTCGCGTTCCTGCAGGAGCAGTTGCTCGACCGCTACGGCGTCGATCACGGGATGCTGCACCTGCTGTCGCCGACCGGGATGGACCTGCGCAACCAGGCGTTCGGGGCCGCGGTGTGCCGGGCGATCAATGAGTGGCAGGTGGCGGAGTGGACGGGCCGCGACGATCGGCTGCATGCGGCGATCGTGCTGCCGGGGGAGGACGCGGACGCGGCGGTGGCTGAGCTGGAGCATTGGGCCGGGCATCCCGGCTTCAAGCAGGCGGCGATGATCTCGCACACGATCGAGCCATTGGGGCGGCGGCGGTACTGGAAGATTTTTGAGGCGATCGCGGCCGCCGGGCTGCCGCTGGGCCTGCACACGTCTGGGTTCAACGGCCATGCCGTTACGCCCGCGGGGGCCCCCTCGTTCTATGTGGAGGAGCAGCACGAGGTCGCCATCTCGCAGCAGGGGGTCGCGGTCAGCCTGGTCTGCGAGGGCGTGTTCGAGCGGATCCCGACGTTGCGCGTGGTGATCGTCGAGGCCGGGTTCGCCTGGGTGCCGTCGATCGCGTGGCGGCTCGACCATGCTTGGGCGCGCGGGCGGGACGAGGTGCCGCATCTGACCCGGCCGCCGTCGGAATACATCCGCGAGCACCTGTGGTTCACCACGCAGCCCGTCGACGAGCCGGATCGGCCGCGCGACCTCCGCGCGATGCTGGACTGGATCGGCTGGGACCGCGTGCTGTTCGCGACCGACTATCCGCACTGGGACATGGACAATCCCGAGTTCGCGTTCCGCTGCCGCATGTCGCCGGAGGAGAAGCGGATGATCTACGGCGACAATGCGCGCCGGGTCTACGGCCTGGACTGACGGAGGTGCCGCGGACCGTGGTCGCCGCCGCGCGGGAGATCCCGCCCGGCGGGCGCAAGATCGTGCAAGTCGGCGGGCGCGAGATCGGGGTGTTCAACTTGGGCGGCGAGTTCTTCGCGCTGCTGAACCGCTGCCCGCACCAGGGCGGCAACTGTGCCTCGGCGCGGTCACCGGGCTGGTGACGTCGTCGGAGCCTGGCCGGTTCGAGTACAGCCGGCCCGGCGAGATGCTGAAGTGTCCGTGGCACAACTGGGAGTACGACATCCGCACGGGGCAGAGCTGGTGCGACCCTGAGCATAGCTGGGTCAAGACCTACAACGTGCAGGTCGAGAAGGGGGCGACCCTGGTGCAGGGGCCTTATGTGGCCGAGACTTTTGCTGTGTCGGTCGAGGACGAGTACGTGGTCATCGACGCCTAGGGTCGAAGGGCGGGGCTTTCGGCCCAAGTCGGGGCACCGCCTCTTTAGAGCGGCGGCTCGGGGGGAAGTCGGAGGGGTGGGTTCGGGGGGTGGGGGTGTGCTGGTCTACGAACATGCGTAGGGTCTGGTTCTCGGTGCGCTTGTGCTCCGGCAAGTCAATGATCACCGGGGACGGGCCGAAGTTCTGCAGTTGCTGCAGGCGGCCGCCGTCGGGGTGGCGCCAGCTCAGGTAGCCGCCAGGGCGCACCTCGCGCGGACGGGTGATCGAGCCGTTGAAGCTGTACTGGCGGCCGGCCCGGTACCGCTTGTCGAAGTAGTTGGGGGTGAAGAAGTCGCTGACCGGAACGTCGTCGATCAGATAGGCGTGGTCCTGGTCCTCGATCGGGTCGCAGACCTCGAGCAGATAGGCGAACTCCTCCCGGGTGTTGCGGAAGGCGCCGTTCTCCACCGCGATCCCGGTCGAGGGGACGGTTTGTTCGCCGCTCGGATCGACCAGCATCTCGAGCAGCTCGTGGCTGGCGGCGAGGCGCCAGTCGCGCTTGGTCGAAACCACGGCCCAGGGTAGGCCGTCGTCGCGGCGCGTGTGCACGCCGGCATAGCCGCCCGGCGGATGGTCGCTGACGAAGATCGGCCATGTGCCTTGGACCGCTTCCTGCCCGTCCGCGGCGATGACGTCCGCTTCGACGTCCCAGGCCAGCTTCAGGTCGCGCTTGACCTGCGTGTCCAGCGCGGCCGCGACCCGCTTCAAAGTCTCCGCGTCGATCGCGGCGCTCTGATTGACGAGGCCGACTGTGATAGTGGCCATGAGCTGCTCCTGCCTTTTGCCGCAACCGCAAGATGATACGCCTTCCGCAACGACCCGTCGAGCCATGCCGGACCGCATCCCGATCACCGACGACATCCACTTCGACCCGGCCGAGCTGGAGGAAAGCTTCGTTCGCGCCTCGGGGCCGGGCGGGCAGAACGTCAACAAGGTGTCGACCTCGGTTCAGGTTCGGCTGGACCTCCGTGCATCGGCGTTGCCGGAGTGGTTGCGCGCGCGGGCCGAGGCGCTCGGCGGGCGCCGGGTCACAGGCGACGGCGTGCTGGTGGTGACGGCGTCGCGGTTCCGGTCGCAGGACCGGAACCGGCAGGACGCGCTCGACCGGGTGGTCGCGCTGCTGCGGGCGGCGGCGGATCGGCCGCCGCTGCGCCGGCCGACCCGACCGACGGCGGCGTCGCGCCATCGCCGGGTCGAGGACAAGAAGCATCGCGGCGAGGTGAAGCGGCTGCGCCGCGATAAGACCGACTGAGCGGTTACAGGGACGGCGGCGAGGTCGGCGAGCGGGACGGGTCGGGCGCGGGGCGGGGGCGCAGGCTCCGGCGCAGGATGCGCGACAGTCGCTGCCGTCTTTGGCCGACGCGCTCGGCCGTGTCCTCCACGGGGAACCGGCGCAAGGTCAGCTTGCGGGTGTGGAATTGCTCCAGCTCCGGCCGGTGCCCGACGCTGATCAAGGTCGCGTCCCGCATCTCCTCCTGGAAGATCGCCATGATCGAGGCCTGCGAGGCGATGTCGAGCGCCGCCGTCGCCTCGTCGAGGATCACCACGTCGGGACGCTGCACGAGGAGGCGGACGAAGCCGATGCGCTGCTGCTCGCCGCCGGAGAGGAGCTTGTCCCAGCGGTCCTCGTCGTCGAGCCGGGGGATCAGGTGCTGCAGTCCGCACCGCGTCAGCGCCGCTTCGAGCTCCTCCGTGGGCGGCTCGCGCGCCGTGATCGGGTAATGGAGTACCTGCCGGAGCGTGCCGTTGGGGATGTACGCGCGCTGCGGTAGGAAGGCGACGCGGGCGTCGCGCGGGATCAGCACCCGGCCGGAGCCCCAGGGCCACAGCCCGGCGATGGCGCGGATCAGCGTGCTCTTGCCGGTGCCGCTTTCGCCGGTCAGCAGCACCTTGTCGCCACGGCCGATGGCCGTGCTCGCCTCGTCGATCATGACCCGGCCGTTGTGCTGCGCCACCGACAGGTTCTCCAGCCGCACCGCGTCGTCCGGGCTCGACTTCGATCACGATGTGCTCGTGCGTCTCGGTGCCGACGGAGCTGTCGAGCTGGACGAAGGCGGCCCACAGCCCGGTGACGCGGCCCGCGGAGGCCATCCATTCCGCAATGCGCGGGTAGTTGTCGAAGATCCAGTTCAGCGCAACCTGCACCTGCGCGAACGCGGCGGCGGTTTGCATCAGCGCGCCTAGGGTCAGCTTGCCGGCGAGGAAGTTCGGGGCCTCGAGCAGCAGGGGCACGACGGGCGCCACCGCCCAGTTGCTGCCCATCAGCCACATCATCTTGGACCACTGCCGGAGCATGTGCATCCAGGTCTCGACCAGACCGTGCAGGGTCCCGTGCAGCGCCTTGATCTCGTCCGCCTCGCCGCCGATCAGCGCGATGCTCTCCGCGTTCTCGCGCACCCGGCCCATGTCCTGCCGCAGCCGGGCTTCGGCGGCGTTCTTCTCCTCGATGCGGTAGATCAGCGGCCGGCCGAAGATCAGCATCGAGCCCGACATCACGCCGGAATAGGCGGCCGCCGCGATCACCATGAAGCCGGGGATGGTGACGCCGAATAGCTCCGCGTCGCCGCCCACGGACCATAGCACCCCGAAGAACACCAGCGCCGCCAGCACGGCGTTCATGATCCCGGTGCCGAACTCGACCACCGGCTCGGTGGCGACCCGCGCGTCCTCGGCGATTCGGAACTCCGGCGCGTCGAGGTCGGGGGCGGCGATGCTCAGGCGGTAGAAGCGCTGGTTGTCGAGCCAGCGCGCGGTCAGCCGCTCGGTCAGCCACTGGCGCCAGAACACCTGCAGCTTGACCCGGGCATGGAGCGCGAAGACGCTGATGGTGGAGGCGGCGACCGCGAGGACGGCGAACAGCGCGAGCGCGCCCATCACGCCCTGGTGGCTCTTTTGCTGCAGCGCGTCGAAGAAGTAGGCGTTCCACTTGTTGACGCCGTACTGGACGGCGGTGTTCGCCATGACCAGCAGCAGGCTGCCGACCGTCAGCTTCCAAGCGGTGCGCGCCGTGGGTCCGCGCCAGTAGCCGCCGGCGAGCCGCCAATACTCCCGAACTGTCCCCGACGGGCGGGGTCGCTTGTCACCTGCCAGGCCCGCGACGGCCGGTTCGGCCGCCGCCGGGAGGCTATCGGGCAGAGCCGAAGCCGAGGAAGCCCGCTTGCGGCACCGGAGCGCCTCCGTCGCCGGCGAAGAGTCGGGCGGTGCGCGGCTGGGCGGGCGCGGCCCGCGCGCTGCGCTCGGCGCGGGCGGCCTGCCGGTCGGCGGCTTGCTGCTGCCGCCGGGCTTCCTGTTCCGCACGGCGCGCGGCGCGACGATCGGCGGGGGTCTCGGGCGCTTGGGCGGCCTGCTTCGGCACGCCGGAGGGGCTGTAGCCCTCGCCGCTCCGGAGCGAGAGCAGCAGGAACGAGATGTCGTTGCGGCCGAGGTCGACGGACAGCTCCAGCGGCGTCAGGCCGAGCACGTCGTGGCCGTGGATGTCGGCGCCGCGGCCGATCGCTTCCTTGGCCGCCGCGAGGTCGCCGCGGTTCACGGCGTCGAACAGCGCCTCGGTCGGCGGCATGTCGGTCGGCACGCGGTCGGCGGGGGCGACCAGCGCCGGCTCGGCCCGGGCGCCGGGCACGCCGGCGGGCGCCGGCTGCATCGCTTTCGGGCCGCGCGTCAGTCGGGCCGCCGCCGATGGCGCCCGACGGGCCGGGTCCACCCTGCGCAAATGCAGGCGAGGTGAGGAGGAGGAAGCCGGCAAGTCCGGCAAGAGCAACCCGAGTCATAGCGCAACTATACGCCACATCTCCGTGAACCAAAAGCGATCCGCGTCGATCACTGCGGCGCCCAGGAGTGCGGCGCAATAGGGCAGCAGCAGCAATGCAGCCCCGGTCTGCAAGCGGAGAAAGGCTCGGCGTGGTCAGCGATGCCGCCAGCAACAGGAGCAGCAACATGGCCAGCGCGAGCGCGGCGTTTCCCGATCCATAGAGCGTCGCCGGCCACAGCCCGCTCAACAGGAGCTGCCAGCCCCAGCATCGGAGCGCCGCCCGCTTGCGCTCCAGGCCGATGTCGATCCGGCGCCAGACCAGCCAGGCCGCGAGCCCGGTCAGCGGGTAGAGCGCGGCCAGCACCGGCGGCCAGTCGAGCGCCGCGACCCGGCCGCTGCCGGCGATCAGCGCGGCGCGGGCCAGCGGCACCAGGGCGGACAGGCCCAGGAACCCGATCAGCGCCAGCACGCTCGCGCGCGCGGCGCGGCGGCGAGGCGGTTCACTCGGCTGGAAGGCACGCCTCCTCGGTCATCCGCACCCCTTCCTGCCGCCAGGCGACCAGCACCAGCCCGAGCAGCAGCGGCAAGGCGGCCCAGGGCGGGAGCAGCGGGATGGCGTTCAGCCCGGTCACCACGTGGTCGTGCCGGCGCAGCAAGCCGACCCAGGAGCTGCCGGACGCCTCGCGGCCGGGCTCCGTCCGCCGCAGCTCCGGCACGCCGTTGCCGATGAAGTGGACGCTGCCGCCGGTGTCATGGGCGAGCTTGCCGAGCACCGTCCCCGTCGCGCGCAGGTCCAGCAGCTCGCGCGGGTTCGCGTTCAGCGCCGCCGCGTGCACCGTGCGCACGCCGTCGCTGACCTGCCACACGCCAGGCTCGGCCGCGTCCGTCTCGGCGGTCCAAAGGCCCGGCCGCGCCTGCTTCAGCGGTGAGCTTGTTGGTCGCGCCGGACGGTGAGGTGACGGTGACCTCGGTTTGCGGGCGGTCCTCCAGGGTGCGCCGCTCGACCAGGAGCCGGTCGTGCTCGATCCGCGCCCGCAGCGCCTCCTCCTCGAGCGCGGGCTCCTTCATCGCCCAGTGCGCGACCCGGCGCAGCAGCTCCGCCTGCGGGCCGCCGCCCTGGTGGCCGCGCGACCAGAGCCAGATCTGGTCGGAGAGCAGCAGCGCCACGCGGCCCTCGCCGACCCGGTCGAGCAGCAGCAGCGGCGCGCCGTCCCCCGCGCTCATCAGCGCCTGCCCGCCCGCGGCGGAGGCGGCGATGTAGCGATACCAGGAGCCCCATTCCGGCGGGTGCCCGGCGGTCCAGCCCGGCAAGCCCTCGGTGACCGGGTGCCGCGCGCCGATGTCGGTCACCAGCGGCCGGAACGGCCCGTCGACGACCGAGTCCGGTCCCGGCGGCCCCGCGCAGCGGGAGGACGCTGCCGAGCGCCGTGCTCGCGAGCGAGCCTTGGCCGGCGAACTCCGGCCCCGTGCTCAGCAGCAGCGCGCCGCCGCCGCGCACGTAGTCGGCGATGTTGCGCAGGTAGAGCGGCGGCAGGATGTTGTTCCGGTTGGCGAACCGATCGAGGATGATCAGGTCGAAGTCGCGGATCTTGACCTGGAACAGCTCGCGCACCGGGAAGGCGATCAGCGACAGTTCGTTGGTCGGCGTCAGGTCGTCGCGCTCGGGCGGGCGCAGGATGGTGAAGTGGACCAGGTCGACGGCCGGGTCGGACTTCAGCAGCCGGCGCCAGGTGCGCTCGCCCAGGTGCGGCTCGCCGGAGACGAGCAGGACGCGCAGCCGGTCGCGCACGCCGTTGATCTCGACCACGGCGCGGTTGTTCAGGGTGGAGACCTCGCCTGGGAGCGGGTCGACCTGCATCTCCACCACGGTCGGGCCGGCGCGGGTGATCGGCACCTCGATCCCGGTCTCCTGGCCGGTCGGCACGGTCTGCACCTGCGCCGGCTCGCCGTCGCGGCGGACGACCAGGCGGACCAGGCCGTGCCGCGCCGGAGCGCCGAGGTCGTCGACCTGCATGCGGACGGTGACGCTGTGCCCGACCAGGCCGAAGCTCGGGGCCTCGATGATGCGGATGCGCCGGTCGGTCTCCTCGCCCTTGGCGGTGATCAGGGCGTGGAACGGCGCGGGCAGCGGGGTTGGCCGGGCTGTCGTGCACCTGACCGTCGGTCAGCGCGACGATGCCGGCCAGGCGGGCGCGCGGGATGTCGGCGAGCGCGCGGTCGATCGCGGCGAACAGGGCGGTGCCGTCATGCCCGGCCTCGGGGACCTCGACCGTGCGCATCTCGAGGTCGGGGAGGCGCGCCGCCTGCTGCCTGCAGCGTCGCCAGCGCGGCGTCGCGCATGCGTGGCGCGGTCGCCGACGCGCATGGAGTCGGTCTTGTCGACCACGAACAGGCCGATATCCGGCATGGTGTCGCGGGTTTCCTGCACCAGGCGCGGGCCGGCCAGCCAGAGCAGCAGCACGGCGAAGGCGAGCGCGCGCCACAGCGTCCCGCGGGCCCGGCGCAGCAGCGCCGGGCAGGAGCGCGAGCAGGCAGATGGCGGCGAGGACCGCCGAGCGCCCAGAGGGGGACGGCGGGCTCCCAGCGGAGCGCGGCGTAGGCTTGCTCGAGCCTCATTGGCCCAGCCGCTCCAGGATCGCCGGGCACGTGGACCTGGTCGCCCTTGTAGTTTCCGGTCAGCGCGTACATCACGAGGTTCACCCCGAAGCGATAGGCGAGGGTGCGCTGCCGCGCGCCGCCGGGGAGCGTGGCGTAGGGGTTGTGGCCCGACGCGTCGACGGCCCAGGCGGCGGCCCAGTCGTGGCCGCCGATGATCACCGGGCTGACGCTGTCATTGGCGCGGTCCTGGTCGCGCTGGACCCAGACGGTGTCGCCGTCGAAGCGGCCGGGGAAGTCCTGCAGCAGGTAGAAGGCGCGGGCCAGCACGTGATCGCTGGTCAGCGGCGCGAGCGGCGGGACGTTGAGCCCGGCCGTCACCCGCTTGAGCGCGGCCTCCGTGCCGGGCGCGAAGCCCTCGCCGCTGCCGCCGTCGCGGGTGTCGAGCAGGATGATGCCGCCCTTGGCGGTGAACTCGTTCAGCGCGGCGGTCGCCTCCGGCGAGATCTGCGCGTCGGCGGTGATCGGCCAGTAGAGCAGCGGGTAGAAGCTGAGGTCGTCCTGTCCCGGGGTGATCGCCACCGGGTCGGCTAGCGTGACCGCGGTGCGCCGGTTGACGTAGGTGGAGAGGCCGGCGAGGCCGGAGCGCGAGATGCGCGTCCACGGTGGCGTCGCCGGTCTGCACATAGGCGAGGCGGGTGGAGAGCGACGGGTAGTCGTCCGCCGCCCGCGCCGGTGCGGCGAGAGCTGCCAGCAGCACCATGCCGACCGCCACCGGCCGCAGCCGCAGCAGGCCGCGCAGCGCGAGCGAGATCAGCAGGTCGAAGGCCAGCAACGCGATCGCGAGGCAGAGCAGTGTCGGGCCGAGCGGCCGTTCGCTGCCGGTCGCCGGTCAGCGCCTGCCGGGCCGCCCCGGGCACGATCGGCTCGGCCCGCAGCGGCGGCAGGGCCGCGCCGAGGTTCAGCGTCCGCCGCCCGCTTTGCGGTCCGTAGATGCCCGGCGGATGGCGCGGCGAGACCACCGGCTGCTCCAGCTCCTTGCCGGAGATCGCGGTCGCGGCCTGCGGCGGCGGCGACGAGCGCGCCGAACCCGTCCAGCGTCTCGGCCGGGGGCAGCGCCGCCTCCTCGCCGGTCGCGGCCACGCCGGCCGACAGGTCCACCAGGCGCCGCAGCATGTCCACGAACAGGCCGGACAGCGGCAGGTCCGACCAGTCGGCGTTCGCGGTGACGCCGAACAGCACGACCCGGCCGGCGCCGCGCGTCGCCGCGGTGACCAGCGGCGTGCCGTCGGCGAGCGAGGCCCAGGTGTGCGCCGCGAGGTCCGCGGAGGGCTCGGCCAGCACCTGGCGGCTGACCTTGACCTCCGCCGGCACATGCAGGCCGGCGAACGGCGAGTTGGGCGGGAACGGCGCGAGCCCGGCCGGCTGGCTCCAGGACAGCGCGCCGCCGAGCTGCCGGTCGCCGGCCAGCAGCGGGACCGGCAGCAGCGGGTCGTCATGCGACGGGTCGGTGCTCGCCTCGGCCATGCGCGGCCCGGCGAAGCGGACCAGCATGCCGCCCTTCTCCACCCATTTGAGCAGCGCCTGCGCGTCCTCGCCCTCGAGCGGCACGTCGGCGAGGACCAGCACGGAGAGCGGGCGGGCGAGCAGGTCGGCCAGCGCGCCCTCGCGCAGCTCCGTGAACGGCGACAGCGCCCGGCGCGGGTAGAAGAGCGGCCCGATCAGGGGCGTCTCGGCGCCTTCCTGCTCGGCGATGCAGGCCGACCGGCCGCCGGCGCCAGCGCTCGTCCAGCAGCACGACGCTGCCGGCCGAGGCGGAGCCGTCGAGCACGAGCCGGGCGATCTCGTTGCGGATCTCCGGCGGCAGCTGGATCGGTCGCGTCGACCCCGGCCTGGCCGGCCCGAAGCACCGCGTCCGCCCGCGCCAGCGTGCGGCCATCGCCGGTCTGCGCCAGCACGGCGACAGGCCGGTCGGCCGGCTGCGGCAGCGCCTCGACGCGTGCGACGAGCCGGTCGGCCTCCAGCCGGGGCGGCCGCAGCGATGCGAGACCGCGACCGGGTCCGGCTGCATCTGCGTGACCGGGCCGGCGGCGGCCAGCGCGGCGCCGAACGCCGCGTCGCCCGCCGAGCGCGAGCCCGTCGGCGACGTAGACCACCTCGCGCCGCATGCACGCGAGCGCAGCGCGGCCGCCGCGGCGTCCCGGTCGGGCGGCCACGGCTCCGGACGGAGCGCGGCGAGCCGGGTGCGGAGCTCCGGGGCCGGCATGTCCGGCGTGACCGCGGGGGCGGCGTCGGTCTCCGAGCGCGCGGTGGTCAGCAGCATGGCGCGGCGGCCGGCGCGCTCGGCGCGGTCGAGCGCTTGCCCGGCCGCCGCCATGCGCGCGGTCCAGTCCGGCGCCGAGGCCCAGCCGTCGTCGACGACCAGCAGCATCGGCCCGGTGCCGCCGCCCGGCCCGCGCGCCGCGTCCAGCACCGGGCCGGCCAGCCCGACGATCAGCAGCGCCGCCGCGAACAGGCGCAGCAGCGAGCAGCCACCAGGGCGTGCGCGCCGCGGTCCGCTCGTCCGCGCGCAGGCCGCGCAGCAGCCGGATGGCGGGGAAGCTCTGCGTGCGCGGCGCGGGCGGCGTGACCCGCAGCAGCCACCAGAGCACCGGCAGCGCGGCCAGCGCGAGCAGCAGCCAGGGCGCGGTGAAGATCATCGCCCGGCCAGCGCCACGTAGGCGGGCAAGAGCGCGCTTTCCGCCGAGTGGTCGGTCCGGTGCGTGCCGAAGCCCCAGCCGGCGGCGGAGCACAGCGAGGCGAGGCCTTCCAGTTGCGCTTGCAGCGCCTTGCCGTAGGCGTCGCGGATGCCTTCCACCCGGGGCACCAGCGCGTCGGCTTCGCCGCGCTCGAGCCCCTTGAACCGGACCCGGCCGGAGTAGGGCAGCAGCGCTTCCGCCGGGTCGAGCACTTGGAGCAGGTGCCCGCGACACGGGCATCGGCCGCCATCGCCTCCACCCCGGCGCGGATCTCGTCGAGCGGGGCCAGGAAGTCGCCGATCAGCACGACCCGGGCGAAGCGGGGCAGGGGGATGGTGGGCGGCATGCCCTCGCCGCTGCGCAGGCCGGCGACGGCGTCGGCCAGGTCCTCAAGCGCGAACCGCCCGCCGCGCAGCCGCGGCGGCCCGCCGATCAGCCGGACGCGCTCGCCGCCGCGCAGCAGCAGCGAGGCGAGGGCGAGCAGCAGCAGTTCGGCGCGCTCGCGCTTGAACGGCACCGCGGCGCCGGAGCGCCAGTCCATGCTGGGCGAGCCGTCCCGCCAGAGATAGACGGTCTGCGCCGCCTCCCACTCCGTCTCGCGGATGAAGGAGCGGTCCGACTTGGCGCTGGCGCGCCAGTCGATGCGGCTGTAGGCGTCGCCGGTCACGAACGGCCGGATACTGCCAGAAACTGTCGCCCTGGCCGACCCGCCGGCGCCCGTGCACGCCTTGTGCCACCGTGGCCGCCACCCGCTGCGCTGCGACCAGCAGCGGCGGCAGCCGGGCGCCGAGCGCTTCCGCCCGCCGCGCCTGCCGGAAGGCGGAGCCGCTCAAACGGCCTGCCCGACCAGTCCGGTCGATGACCTCGGGCAGGCCGACGCCTTCGGCGCGGGCCGAGAAGTTGAGCGCCATGCGGTGGCGCAGCACCGGGTGCGCCAGCGCGGCGACGTCGTCGAGGCTGGGCGCGAGCCGGCCGTCGAGCACGGCCCGGGCGCGGCAGGCCAGCATCAGCGACTGCGCGGCGCGCGGCCCGGGACCCCAGGCGACATGGCGCCGCACCGCATCCTGTCTCGGTCAGCTCCGGCCGCCCCTCGCGCACCAGGGTGAGGATGGCGTCCACCACCTTCTCGCCGACCGGCACGCGGCGGATCAGCGCCTGCGCGGCGATCAGCTCCTCCGCGGTCAGCACCGGCCGCGCGCGATCGCATCTGCGCGCCCGTGGTCGCGAGCAGCATGGTCCGCTCCGCGTCGCGGTCGGGGTAGCCGACGTCGACCTGGAGCAGGAAGCGGTCGAGCTGCGCTTCCGGCAGCGGGTAGGTGCCCTCCTGCTCGATCGGGTTCTGCGTCGCCAGCACGTGGAACGGCGCGGGCAGCGGGTGCTCGACGCCGCCGACCGCGACCTTGCGCTCCTGCATCGCCTGCAGCAGCGCCGATTGCGTGCGCGGGCTGGCGCGGTTGATCTCGTCGGCCATCAGCAGCTGGCAGAACACCGGGCCGGGCACGAAGCGGAAGCTGCGCCGGCCGGCGCCGTCATCGTCCAGCACCTCCGATGCCGGTGATGTCGGCCGGCATCAGGTCCGGCGTGAACTGCACCCGCTTGGGTTCGAGCCCCAGCACGGTGCCCAGCGTGTCGACCAGCAGCGTCTTGCCGAGGCCCGGCACGCCGACCAGCAGCGCGTGGCCGCCGGAGAGCAGGGTGACCAGCACCTGCTCGATCACCTCGCGCCTGGCCGAAGATCACGCGGCCGATCTCGGCCTTCGCTGCCGCCGATCCGCGCCGCCGAGGCGCTCGATCTCGCCCACCAGGCCCGCTGCGTTGTCCATCAAGCCACAATCCCATCCAGAAGCAGCGATACCGCTCTCGATCTGTGCCCGCCTGGGTCTTTCATCAACCGGGGTCAGCTTCCTATATCGCGGGTCCAGACGGAAGCAGGCTCGCTTCGGAGACGCAGACGTGAATGAGGCCCTGAACATCCGGCGGAGCGTGGAGGCGGGATCCGGGGCCCCGCTGGCCGCGCCCCTCGTCGGCCTGGACGCGCCGCGGGAGCGGCGCCGCAAGCCGGTCGAGTGCGGCGACCTGCCGTTCCTCATCAAGCGCGACGGCACCTGGCTCTACGAGGCAGCCCGATCGGCCGGCGCGAACTGGTCTGCCTGTTCAGCTCCGTGCTCAAGCGCGAGGCGGACGGGTCCTATTGGCTCGAGACGCCGGCCGAGCGCGGCCGGATCCAGGTCGAGGACGTGCCCTGGCTCGCGGTCGAGATGGATTGGACCGGCGTCGGCACCGGGCCAGGTGCTGTCGTTCCGCACCAACGTCGACCAGGTCGTGGACGGCCGGGCCCGGATCACCCGATCACGGTGCGGCATGGCTGCCTCGACTGCGACCCGGTGCCCTACATCCAGGTCCGCCGCACCGAGGGCGGGCTGCCGCTCGAGGCCCGGATTTCGCGCGCGGTGTATTACGAGCTGGTGGCGCTGGCGGTGCCGGGCGAGGTCTGCGGCAAGCGGGTGCTCGGCGTCTGGAGCCAGCATCGGTTCTTCTCGCTCGGCGAACTGCCGAGCTGCGGCGATCTGACGCGGGCACTAGCGGCGCGACCCCTCCCGCGGGCCGTCCGGAGGACTACCTTCCGGGCTGATGGACATCGACCTGATCCGCGCCCGACTGCCGCCGACCCGGCCACGGCGCCCGCGGAAGCGATCGCCGCCCCGGCGCGCTCCGACGACGCGGCGGACTTGATCACCCGGCCGCTGGTCGCGGCCGCCGTGCTGGTGCCGATCGTGCACGGCACCGAAGCCGGGCGTGCTGCTGACCAAGCGCACCTCGCACCTGTCCGCCCATGCCGGCCAGGTCGCGTTTCCCGGCGGCCGCATCGACCCGACCGACGCCTCGCTCGAAGCCGCGGCGCTGCGCGAGGCGCAGCGAGGAGATCGGGCTGGCGCCGGAGCGCGCCGAGCTGCTCGGCCGGCTGCCGGATTACGTCACCGGCACCGGGTTCCGCATCTCGCCGGTGCTGGCCCTGCTGCGCGAGCCGCTCGAGCTGCAGCCCAATCCGGAGGAGGTGGAGGCGATCTTCACCCTGCCGCTCGCGGTCCTGCTCGATCCCGCCGCCCCCGAGCGCCGCCGCGCCGAGTTCCGCGGCCGCACGCGCGAGTTCTGGGTCTGGCCGCACGAGGAGCATTACATCTGGGGCGCGACGGCCGCGATCCTGGTCCACCTGGCGCATCGGCTGCGGGCGCAGGCGCGCGCGGCGGCATGATCCGCGTCGCCGAGCTGCCGCTGTTCCTGGCGCCGCTCGGCGCCTTCTCTGCTCTGGCGGCTTTCGGTCCGCCGCGGTCTGCCCGGCCCGTCGCCGCAGGCGCTGGTCGTGATCTTCGCCGGGCTGCTGCTGTTCGGCGCCGGCCTGGTCTGGATCGCGTTCAGCGAGCGCGTCGCGGGGCGACACGCACTACGTCCCGGCCCAGTTGCGCGACGGACGGATCGTCCCGGGCCACGGGGCGTGACCGAGGCGCCGGCGGCGCGCGTGCCGCCGCCGCATTTCCTGGGCGATCCCGCGCTGCGTGCCGTGCTGGACGCGCTGCCGCGGGCGCGCCTGGTCGGCGGCTGCGTGCGCGACGCGCTGGCCGAGCGCCCGGTCGCCGACGTCGACCTCGCCACGCCCGACCCGCCGGAGCGCGTGGTGGCAGCTGCTGACGGCGGCGGGGCTGAAATCGGCGCCGACCGGGCTGAAGCACGGGACGGTCACCGCGATCAGCGACCATCGCGGCTTCGAGGTGACGACGCTGCGCCGCGACCTGGAGACGGACGGCCGGCACGCGGACGTGGCCTGGACCGACGATTGGCGGGTCGACGCGGCCCGCCGCGACTTCACTATCAACGCGATGTCCATGGCCCGCGACGGTGCGGTGTTCGACTATTTCGGCGGCATCGCCGACCTCGCGGGCCGGCCGGGTCCGCTTCGTCGGCGACCCGGCCGCGCGGATCGCCGAGGACTACCTGCGCGTCCTGCGCTTCTTCCGCTTCCAGGCGCGCTACGGGCGCGCAACCGCCTGATCCGGCGACGTTGGAGGCGCTGCGCGCCGGCGTTCCCGGCCTGGCCCGCCTCTCGCCCGAGCGGGTCTGGAGCGAGCTCAAGCGCATCCTGCTCGCGCCCGGACCCGGTGCGCGCCATCCGGCTGATGGCGGAGCTGGGCGTGCTCGGCGCGGTCGCTGCCGGAAGCGTCCGACATCGGCGCGCTCGAACGGCTGGTGGCCGCAGGCGGCGCCCGCCGACCCGCTGCTGCGCCTCGCCGCGCTGGCGCCCGAAGCGGGCGACGGCGCTCGCGGACCGGCTGCGCCTGTCCACCGCCGAGCGGGAGGCGCTGCTCGCGCTCGCCGGGCCCGTCGCCCGACCCGGAAGCTCGACGGACGCCGAGCTCCGCCGCGCCCTGGCCGACACGCCGGCCGAGACGCTGATCGCCCGCTCCTGGCTGGCCCATGGGCGTGGCAGGGGAGGCGCTTGCGCGCCCGGCTGGCCTCGATGCCGCGCCCGCGCTTCGCCCTGGCCGGCCGCGACGCGCTCGCGCTCGGCATGACGCCCGGCCCGGACGGTCGGCGCGCTGATCCGCGACGTCCGCGACTGGTGGCTGGAGGGCGGCTGCGTCGCCGGCGAGGCCGCGTGCCGCGCGGAACTCGCGCGCCGCATCGCGCGCCGCCGCCGACGCAGGCCGGCCTAGCCCGGCTGGCGCTCGCCCGCGTGGCCGGATACACGCCGCGCATGGACGCGACCTCGCCCGTACACGTTGCCGCCGACGAGGGCACGCGCACGCTCATGCTGCGGCTGTGGCGCGAGCACATGCGCCATCATCGCGGGCGGCTCGTCGTCGTGTTCGTGCTGACCGTGGCGATGGCCGGGCTGACCGGGCTCTACCCGGTGGTCATCGACCGCGCCATCTCGATGTTCGTCGCCCGCGACCAGCGCATCCTCTACCAGGTGCCGGTCATCGTCGTGATCGTCACCGCGCGAAGGCCAGCTGCGCAATACGGGCAGACCATCGCCGTCCAGCAGCTCGTGCTGCTGGTGATCCGCGAGCTGCAGGAGCGCCTGTTCGTGCACCTCTCGCGCGCGGACCTCCAGCAGGTCGAGCGCGAGGCCGCCGGCGCAGCTCGCCGCCCGCTTCACCACCGACGCGACGCTGATCCGCGAGGCGCTGACCCGCGCGGTCAACGGGTTGCGCGACGCGGTCACGATCATCGGCCTGGTCGGCTCGATGCTGTATCTGGACTGGACCTTGTTCCTGATCGCGGCGCTGCATGTACCCGCTGGCGGCGGTGCCGATCCAGCGGCCTCGGCAAGCGCATCCGCCGCGCCTCCGGCGGCATGCAGGAGCAGATGGGCGAGACCGCCGCGTTCCTGTACCAAAGCTTCGCCCAGGCGCGGACGGTGCGCGCCTACCGGCTCGAGGACGCAGGAGGCGGCGCGCGCGCAGCGCCGCGTTCGGCCAGCTCTACGGCGCGCTGCTGCGCATGACCGCGAACCGGGCGCGGCTCGACCCGATGCTGGAGGTGCTGGGCGGCACGGCGGTGGCGCTGGTGATCGGCTTCGCCGGCTGGCGGGCGGCGGCGGGCGCGGGCGGGATCGGCAATTTCTCCGGCTTCGTCGCCGCGCTGCTGCTCGCCTCGCAGCCGCTGCGCGCGCTGGGCTCGATGAACGCGGCGCTGCAGGAGGGCCTGGCCGGCCTGGCGCGCGTGTTCCGCGTCGATCGACGAGCCGCCGACGCATCCGCGAGCGGCCGGGCGCGATCGCCGCTGCCGCCGGGTCGCGGCCGGCTGCGGTTCGATTGCGTGGGCTACGTCTATCCGGACGGGCGCGTCGGGGCTGCGCGACCTGTCCTTCGAGGCGGCGCCGGGCCTGACCGTGGCCCTGGTCGGACCGTCCGGCGCCGGCAAGAGCACGGCGCTGTCGCTGATCCCCCGCCTGGCGGATGTCGAGCGCGGCAGCATCACGATCGACGGCGCGGACGTCCGCGACGTGACGCTGGCGAGCCTGCGCGACGCGATCGCCTATGTCGGCCAGGACGCGCTGCTGTTCGACGACACGGTCGCGGCCAATATCCGCATGGGCCGGCCCGGCGCCGACGACCGGGAGGTGGAGGAGGCGGCGCGGGCCGCGGCGGCCGGGTTCGTCGAGGACCTGCCGCTGGGGTTCGCGACCCCGGTCGGGCCCGGCGGCGGCCGGCTTTCCGGCGGGCAGCGGCAGCGCGATCGCGCTCGCCCGCGCGCTGCTGCGCAATCCCGCGCATCCTGCTGCTCGACGAGGCGACCAGCGCGCTCGACGCCGAGAGCGAGGCGGCGGTGCAGGCGGCGCTGGCGCGCTTGCGGCGTGGCCGCACCACGATCGTCGTCGCGCATCGGCTGTCGACGGTGCGGGACGCCGACCTGGTGGTCGCGATCGCGGACGGGGTCGCGGTGGAGCACGGCACCCACGCCGAGCTGCTCGCCCGCGGCGACGGGCTCTACGCCCGCCTGGTCCGGACGCAGGCGCTGGCCGCCTGAGCGCAGGCGTTAGTCCGCGGGCATGCCGGGGATCGCGACGCCGAAGGTCTGCAGCAGCAGGATGGCGTTGAGCCCGATCACCAAGCACGGTCGCGAGCCGCGCAGAGCAGCTGCGTGCCCGGGCCGCTGCGGTAGGCGCCCATGAGGTCGGGGCGGCGCATGAAGACGTTGAGCGCGATCATGGGCACCGGCAGCAGGAGGCTGAGCACCACCTGGCTCCACACCAGCGCCTGCGTCGGGTTCACGCCCCACGCCACGATGACGAATGACGGCACCATGGTCACCAGCCGCCGCACCGTCACAGGAATCCGGAAGCCGACGAACCCCTGCATGATCACCTGCCCGGCCATCGTGCCGACGGCCGAGCTCGACAGGCCCGACGCGATCAGCGAAAGCGCGAACACCAGCGCCGCGGCGCCGCCGAACAGCGGCACGAGCGTCTGGTAGGCGGTCTCGATCTCGGCCACGTCCGCATGATTCCGATGGAACGCGGTCGCCGCCATGGTCACCATCGCCAGGTTCACCAGCCCGGCCAGCGACAGCGCCACGATCACCTCGCGCGTCGACCAGCGCAGCAGCATGCGCCGCTCCCGCTCGTTGCGGGCCGGCGCGCGATCCTGGGTCAGGCCTGAATGGAGATAGATCGCGTGCGGCATCACCGTCGCGCCGACGATCCCGACCGCGAGCGTCACCGCTCCGCCGTCCGGCAAGCGGGGTAGCACGATGCCCAGCGCGGCGGCGCCCCAATCCGGCGGCGCCAGCACCGTCTCGACCACGTAGCTCAGCGCGATCACCCCGATCAGGCCGCCGATCACCAGCTCGACTGGGCGGTAGCCGTGTCGCTGCACGGCGAGAATGGCCCAGGTGGCCAGCCCGGTGATCACCATCCCGGACAGGAGCGAGATCCCGAGCAGGAGCGACAACCCGATGGCGCCGCCGACGAACTCCGCCAGGTCGGTCGCCATCGCGGCCACCTCGCTCGCGCCCCACATCGCGAGCACGACCGGGCGGGGGAAGTGGTCGCGGCACAGCTCGGCGAGGTTGCGGTTGGTGACGATGCCGAGCTTCGCCGAGAGCCCCTGGAACAGCATCGCGATCAGGTTGGCCAGCACGACGACCCAGAGCAGGTCGTAATTATAGCGCGCGCCGCCTTGGATGTTGGTCGCGAAATTGCCGGGGTCCATGTAGGCGACCGAGACAATGACCGCCGGCCCGGCGATGGGCAGCAGCGCGCGCAGCCCGCGCCGATGCCCGGCGAGGACGTCGCGCACGGCGACCGTCGTCCGTTCCGTGCTGCTCAATCGCTCGGTTGCTACGCTCATGCGCTGAATATAGCCGAGGCTAAACTCTGCGCAAGCCGCTCGACCCTGGAGGCGCGGCTTCGCTTTCACCCGATTCGTTGACTGCGTGGCCGACCGGGCGGCATGAGAACGTCGTGAACAACCCCGGCGAACAGCCACTCGGAAGTCGGACGCGCCGCCCGGGCCAGGCGAGCCGGTGCAGGCCAGCGGCTTCAGCCGGGCGCGGCAGGCGCGCTCCGCCACGCAGCTCGAGGACTACGCCGAGCTGATCGCCGAACTCATGGCCACCGGCGGGGAGGCTCGGACGGTCGACATCGCCCGCCGCATGGGCGTCGCGCACGCCACCGCAGTGAAGACCATCGCCCGGCTGAAGCGGGAGGGTCTCGTGACCGCGCGACCCTATCGCGGCATTTTCCTCACCGACGCCGGACGGGCGCTGGCCGAACGGGTCCGGGCGCGCCACCGGGTCGTCGTCGAGCTGCTGATCGCCGTCGGCGTCCCGCCGGGCGACGCGGAGGCCGACGCGGAGGGCATCGAGCACCACGTGTCCGACCGCACGCTGGCGGCATTTGCCACTTACCTGGAGCGGTCCGGCCAGTCCTGACGGGCCAGCGAGCCGCATCAGCTCGCTTGAAGCCGAGTTCGTTCCGGTTTAAGCTCGTTGCGAGATAAATCTGACACGACCGACCGGAGCCCGCAAAATGCGAGGATATCTCCTGCTGCTCGCCGCACCCGCTGCTCGCGAGCGGGGCAATGGCGCAAACGTCCTCGCGATTCTTCGCCAACCCGCCGGAACTGCAGCCGGTGCAGCCGCCCCGGCTCGCCGGCAACGCGCTGACCGCGCTGCGTCCGCCGACCGGCGGCCCGGCGCAGCAGGAGGTCACCTACGACCTGCAGGTCAAGTTCGCCGACACGACCATCTACAACCCGAACACCGGCAAGAACGACCCGGTGCACGTGCGGGCCTATAACGGCACGCTGATCGCGCCGACGATCTCGGTCGAGCCGTCGCAAACCGTGCGCATCCTGCTCGAGAACCAGCTGCCGGTGGAGTCGGAGGCGGCCTGCCCGCCGCCCGAGGGCCAGAACCACACGGTCCCGAGCTGCTTCAGCACCACGAACCTGCACTATCACGGCCTGCACGTCTCGCCGACCGGCAACAGCGACAACGTCCTGCTGCAGATCGCTCCCGGCCAGCATTTCGCCTACGAGATCAACATCCCCGCCGACCATCCGGCCGGGACCTTCTGGTATCACTCGCACCGCCACGGCTCGACGGCGCTGGAGGTGGCGAGCGGCATGGAAGGGCCGCTGATCGTGCGCGGCCGCCGCTCGCTGTCGCAGCGCGCGATCTACGGCACGGCCGACATCGACACGGTCCTGCGCAAGGCGACGGGCGCGCCGCTCGATGAGCAGATCTTACTGTTCCAGCAGATCCCGTACGCCTGCTTCGTCCAAGAACAATGGTGCCGACACCAACACGATCCTGACCGCCGACCCGAGTGGGAACAACTGCCGCCAAGTTCCCCTGGACCTGCCCGACCGATGCCTCGGGGAACGAGCGGCCGGGCCAGGTCGAGTTCTATTCGACCCAGTTCGCCGTCCCCGCCTGGCCCGCCTCTGGCCGCTACACGATGGTCACCGGCCAGGTGCAGCCCACCTTCGGCGCCGTCGGCGGCCAGGGGACGCCGATCCATGCCGGCGACGTCCAGCGCTGGCGCATGATCCATGGCGGCGTTCGCGACACGATCAACATGCAGATCGTCGCCGCCCCGAACGTCGACCCGACCGCCCCCGAGCCGGTCGGGGCCCAGGCGCAGGCGGACTGGATCACGCAGAACTGCACCGGGACCGTCGTGCAGCAATGGGAGTTCGCGCTCGACGGGCTGACCCGGCGCCAGCCGCAGATCCGCACCATCAACACGTTCCAGCCGGCCTATCGTAGCGACGTCCTGCTCACCTTCCCGCAAGCCGGCGTCTATTGCGTGCTCGACAAGGGGGCCGCCGCGGGCAGCACCATCAACCCGACGCAGACGGCGAAGGTTGACCGGCTGCTTGCCCGCGTGGTGGTCGATCCCGGCACGCAAGTCACCGGCAGCCAGACCGATTACATCCTGGCGCAGATCCTGGACGCGAACTCCGGCGCCATCCCGGACGACGTGGTCCAGCAGCTCCGGGCCGGCGACCTGTCCGCGTTCGACCCCAACACCGACCTCCCGGACTCGGGCGTGGTGCAGACCCGCACGGTCGCGTTCAACATCGTGCCCAACCCGGACGCGCCGACGACGCCGCGCTTCGAGATCAACAACGCGATCTACAACCCGGGGCGGGTCGATTTCCGGCCGGTGATCGACACGGTCGAGGACTGGGACATTACCTCCAAGCTCGCCGCGCACGTGTTCCACATCCACGTGAACCCGTTCCAGATCATTAGGATCACCGACCCGCAGGGGCGCGTGTTGACCAACGACCCCGGCTGCGACCAGTCGGCGCCCGGCGACGACCAGTATTGCGGGCTGACCGGCGCGTTCCGGGACACGATCTTCATCAAGGGCAACTACCATGTGCTGATGCGCACGGCGTACACCCGCTACATCGGCGGCTTCGTCCTGCACTGCCACATCCTCGACCATGAGGATCAGGGGATGATGCAGAATGTCGAGATCATGCCGCAGGGTGGCGTCGGCGGGTTGGAGATGACCGCGATGGGGCACTGACCGGATGCGGTGTGCAGCAGCGCGTCGTCCTCACCTGCCGCAGCGACCTGGTCACGCTGGCGGAGCTCCGCCCGGTTGCTGCGGCGCTGACCAAGCAGATCGCGAACGACTTCGGACCGGCCTGGTCGGTGGATGCGACCGTGGACGTTGCCGCGGACGGCGCGGCGCCGACGGAGGGCTGGGTCATCACCGTCATGGACGGGCTCGACGAGCCCGAGCCGGGGTACCACCGCAGCGCCGGTGGCCGGCCCTATGCCAAGGTGCTCGCGGAGGGCGACTGGAAGCTGACGGTCGGGCACGAGTGCCTCGAGGTGCTGGCCGACCCGACCGGCGAGCGGCGGATCACCGGACCTCGGCTGCCCCCGGGGCAGGGGACCGTCGACTACCTGCTGGAAGTCTGCGACCCCTGCCAGGACGCCACGTGCGCCTACGCGATCGACGGGGTCCCGGTCTCCGACTTCGTGTTGCCGGGCTTCTATGACCAGCCGGCGTCGAGCACCGGGCGCTACAGCTTCAACGGCAAGATCACCAGGCCGCGGGATCGCCGCCAGCGGGTATCTCAGCTGGTTCACGGCCGACGGGCATGTCTGGCAAACGGAGGCCGGCAGCGACCTCCTGCTCACGATCACCGAATATGACCTGCTCGACCCGACCGTCGCCGCCCGCCAGCAGACCCACCAACTCGCCCGCAATCGGGCCGCCTCGGGCGCCCTGGCGCGCCATGCGATCAGGCACCATCATCGCGGGCGCGTGAGTCGCAGCCGCGCGCGCCCCGCTTGACCCCTCGGGGAGGCCCGCGCACAACCCGGCGCCATGCAGCGCATCTTTTCCGGAATCCAGCCCTCCGGCGTGCCCACGCTCGGCAACTATCTCGGCGCGATCCGCAACTGGGCCACCCTGCAGCGCGACCATGAGTGCATCTACTGTGTGGTCGACCAGCACGCGATCACCGTGTTCCAGGACCCGGCCGCGCTAGCCGCCGCCACCCGCGAGATGGCGGCCTCTTTGCTCGCCTGCGGTATCGACCCGAAGGCGCACATCCTGTTCCATCAGTCCGCGGTGCCCGCCCATGCCCGGCTCGCCTGGATTTTCACGTGTGTCGCCCGGCTCGGGTGGCTCAACCGGATGACGCAGTTCAAGGACAAGGCGGGCAAGGACCGCGAGAACGTCTCAGCCGGGCTCTACACCTACCCGTGCCTGATGGCGGCCGACATCCTGGCCTACCACGCCACCCGCGTGCCGGTCGGCGACGACCAGCGGCAACATCTCGAGCTCTCCAATGACATCGCCCAGAAGTTCAACCACGATTACGGCGTCGACTTCTTCCCAGCCATCGAGCCGCTGATCTTCGGCGAGGCGACGCGGGTGATGAGCCTGCGCGACGGCACCAAGAAGATGAGCAAGTCGGACCCGTCGGATCAGAGCCGGATCAACCTGACGGACGACGCCGAGGCGATCGCGCTCAAGGTCCGCCGAGCCAAGACCGACCCGGAGCCGCTGCCATCGGAGCCGGCCGGGCTGGAGGGGCGGCCGGAGGCGCGCAACCTGGTCGGGATCATGGCGGCGCTGGAGGACCGCGACGTCCGCGCGGTGCTGCAGGAGCATGGCGGCAAAGGGTTCGGCGCGTTCAAGGAGGCGCTCGCCGACCTCCTCGTCGCCAAGCTCGCCCCGATCGCGGCGGAGACACGTCGCCTACTGGCCGACCCGGCTGAGATCGACCGCACCCTGACCGAGGGCGCGGCCCGCGCGGCTGCCATGGCGGACCCGATCGTGGCCGAGGCCGAGCGCCTGGTCGGGTTCCTCAAGGCCTGAGGTAACGGGGGCCGGCTCCGCCGGAGCCGGCCCGGATGCGATCAGGCGCGCCGGCGGTAGACCACCTCGGGTGCCGGCTTGGTGGCGAGCGCGAGGAGGAACCCAACTCCCGCCGCTACCAGCAGCGCCGTGATCGGCCGTTGGTCGACCTGCTCGGCCAGCATGTCGCCGGCCTCCTCGATCTGGTCCAGCAGCTGCGACCCGTAGTCGCCGCCGTATTCGCGGACGGTGTCCTTGACCTGGCCATACGCCTTCTGCGCCATGCCCGCCGCCTTGTCGGCCATCGCGTCGGCCTTCAGCTTCGGGTCGTCGGTCAGGCTTCCAGCCACGCCCTCGATCTTGCCACCCACCTTGCGCGCCGTGCCTTCGATCTCGTTCTCGTCCATATGCCTGCTCCAGCGTCTGTGGAGTGCCAAACCCGGCGGCGCCGCGCCGGTTCCCGCAGACCGTTGCCGCAGCAGCGAGATGCGGGGGGCCCCGCTCGCGATGGGTTGTCGCCATATCCCCGGTAGGTCGTGCCGGATTGAACGATGCCGGCTCGATCCGGCGGCCCTGATCGCGAATTGGTTATTGCGCGCCCGGGACCGCCGCCACGCGATTCGGTCGCGCCTGCCTTGCCGGTCTCCGCCCGCGGAGCTACCTGATTCGGAAGAACGGGAGAGATGTCGATGGCTGTCGCCGCCGAAGCGCGCAAGCGCGGCACACGCGTCAAAGAAAACGCCCAAGCAGGCGCCATGAGCAAGGAGGAGCTGCTCAAGGCCTATGGCGACATGCTGCTCATCCGCCGCTTCGAGGAAAAGGCCGGCCAGCTCTACGGCATGGGTCTGATCGGCGGCTTCTGCCACCTCTATATCGGCCAGGAAGCCGTCGTCGTCGGCATCCAGTCCGCCCTCGGCGAGGGCGACCAGGTCATCACCTCCTACCGCGACCACGGCCACATGCTGGCCTGCGGCATGGACCCGCGCGGCGTCATGGCGGAGCTCACCGGGCGGTTCGGCGGTTACTCCCACGGCAAGGGCGGCTCCATGCACATGTTCAGCAAGGAGAAGCGGTTCTTCGGCGGGCACGGGATCGTTGGCGCCCAGGTCAGCCTCGGCACCGGGCTGGCGTTTGCCAACTGGTATCGCGGCAACGACCGGGTCTCGGCCACCTACTTCGGCGAGGGCGCCTCCAACCAGGGCCAGGTGTTCGAAAGCTTCAACCTCGCCGCGCTGATGAAGCTCCCCTGCATCTACGTCATCGAGAACAACCGCTACGGCATGGGTACCAGCGTCGAGCGCGCCTCCGCCTCCCACGACCTGTCGCAGAACGGCGCGCCCTGGGGCATTCCCGGCGTCAAGGTCGACGGCATGGACGTCGTCGCCGTGAAGGCCGCGGCCGACGTCGCGGTCGCCCACTGCCGGTCCGGCGCCGGACCCTATCTCATGGAGGTCCAAACCTACCGCTACCGCGGGCACTCGATGTCCGACCCGGCCAAATACCGCTCCCGGGAGGAAGTCCAGAAGATGCGCACGGAGCGCGACCCGATCGAGGCGGCCCGCCACATGCTCGAATCCCAGGGCGTCGGTGAGGACGAGCTCAAGCGGGTCGACGACGAGGTCAAGCGCCGCATTCAGGACGCCGCCGACTTCGCGCAATCGAGCCCGGAGCCCGATCCGAAGGAACTCTGGACCGATGTCCTGATCGAGACGGAGGCCTGACCGTGTCGACCCAGATCCTGATGCCCGCCCTCTCGCCGACGATGACGGAGGGCAAACTCGCGAAGTGGCTGAAGAAGGTCGGCGAGGAGATCCGCGCCGGCGACGTGATCGCCGAGATCGAGACCGACAAGGCCACCATGGAGGTCGAGGCCGTCGACGAGGGCAAGCTCGCCAAGATCCTCGTCGAGGAAGGGACCGAAGGGGTCGCCGTCAACACCCCGATCGCCGAGCTCGCCGGCAACGGCGCCGACACCAGCCCGGCGGAGGCTTCGCCGCGACCCGCCGCCGCGAAGCTCCCCGACGCCTCGCCGCCGCAGCGGGCCGAGGCCTTGCCCGGCAGCACGGCGCAGACCCCGCCGCCGCCGGCCACCGCCCCGCTCGCCGCCCCCGCGCCGGAGAAAGACTGGGGCCCCACCAAGCCCATGACGGTCCGCGAGGCCACCCGCGACGCCATGGCGGAGGAGCTCCGCCGCGACGACCGGGTCTTCCTGCTCGGCGAGGAGGTCGCCCAGTACCAGGGCGCCTACAAGATCAGCCAGGGCCTGCTCGACGAGTTCGGCCCCAAGCGCATCATCGACACACCGATCACCGAGCACGGGTTCACGGGCATGGCGGTGGGCGCTGCCATGGACGGATTGAAGCCGATCGTCGAGTTCATGACCTTCAACTTCGCCATGCAGGCGATCGACCAGATCATCAACTCCGCCTCCAAGACCCTCTACATGTCCGGCGGCCAGATGGGTTGCCCGATCGTGTTCCGCGGCCCCAACGGCGCCGCCTCCCGCGTCGGCGCGCAGCACAGCCAGGACTACGCGTCCTGGTATGCCCACTGCCCCGGGCTCAAGGTGGTCGCCCCCTGGTCCGCCGCCGACGCCAAGGGCTTGCTCAAGGCCGCCATCCGCGACCCTAACCCGGTCATCGTGCTCGAGAACGAGATCCTCTACGGCCAGACGTTTGAATGTCCGACCGATCCCGAGTTCATTCTGCCGCTCGGCAAGGCGAAAATCGAGCGACAGGGCCAGCACGTCACGATCGTCGCCTACTCGATCATGGTCGGCGTCGCCATGAAGGCGGCCGAGACGCTGGCCGGGCAGGGGATCGAGGCCGAAGTGATCAACCTGCGCTCCATTCGGCCGATGGACACCGCCACGATCGTGGACAGCGTCAAGAAGACCAGTCGCATCGTCACGCTCGAGGAAGGCTGGCCGTTCGCCGGCATCGGCGCCGAGATCAACATGCAGATGATCGAGCACTGCTTCGACTATCTCGACGCGCCGCCTACGCGCGTCTGCGGCCTCGACGTCCCCTTGCCCTATGCCGCCAACCTGGAAAAGCTGGCGCTTCCCCAGCCCGACTGGGTCGTCGAAGCCGTCAAGAAGATCGTCTAACCTCACGTCGTCGCCCGCATCTCCCTCTCCCGCTGGGAGAGGGACGGGGTGAGGGCGGCCAGCCAGCGAGACAAACATGCCCACCAACATCCTGATGCCGG
This sequence comes from uncultured Alphaproteobacteria bacterium, assembly GCA_963708585.1. GTDB lineage: Bacteria > Pseudomonadota > Alphaproteobacteria > Acetobacterales > Acetobacteraceae > JAVVHH01. Next base: position 818,217 of record CAVPSW010000006.1, read on the forward strand.
CGCTCTCGCCCACCATGACGGAGGGCACGCTTGCCCGCTGGCTCAAGAAGGAGGGCGAGCCCGTGCGCGCCGGCGACGTCATCGCCGAGATCGAGACCGACAAGGCCACCATGGAGGTGGAGGCGGTCGACGAGGGCGTGCTCGGCAAGATCCTGGTCCCGGACGGCACCGCCAACGTCAAGGTCAACGCGCCGATTGCCGTCCTGGTCGGCGAAGGCGAGAGCGCCGACGCGGCCCCGGCGCCGGCCGCCGCACCCACGCCCGCCGCTCCCCGCCGCTCCCGCGCAGGCCCCGGTCGAGACCCCCGCGGCCGGCCCGGCCCCGGTCCGCGGCAACGGCCACGACACCTCCGCCGCGCCGCAGTCCGGAGCCGGCGGACAGCGCGTCTTCGCCTCCCCGCTGGCCCGACGCATGGCCAAGCAGGCCGGCCTCGATCTTTCCATGTTGAAGGGCAGCGGTCCCAACGGGCGCATCGTCCGCGCGGACATCGAAGCCGCCCGCGGCGGCGGCGCCCAACCCGCAGCGGCCGCCCCCGCAGCGCAGCCCCAAGCCGCCGCGCCCGCAGCAGCAGCGCCGGCCTCCGCACCGGCCCCGCTCGCGACGCCGAGCAAGTTCACCCCCGCGGCCGCGCACCACCTCGCTCCGAACACGACCATGCGCAAGGTGATCTCCCGCCGGCTGCTGGAGAGCCATCAGACTGTCCCGTTCTTCTTCGTCACGCTCGACATCGAGATCGATGCACTGCTGAAGTTGCGGTCCGAGCTGAACGCCAAGGCGCCCAAGGAAGGGCCTGGCGCCTACCGGCTCTCCGTCAACGACTTCGTCATCAAGGCCTGCGCCGCCACGCTCCGCCGGGTCCCGGAGCTGAACGCGAGCTACACGGAGGACAACATGGTCCTCTACGATGAGGTCGACGTTTCGGTCGCCGTCTCGCTCCCGACCGGCCTGATCACGCCGATCGTCCGCGGCGCCGACCGCAAGGGGCTGGCGACGATCAGCAACGAGATCAAGGATCTCGGCGCCCGCGCCAAGGCCGGCAAGCTGAAGCCCGAGGAGTTCCAGGGCGGCACCTTCTCCATCTCCAACATGGGCATGTTCGGCACCAAGCAGTTCACCGCCATCATCAACCCGCCTCAGGCCGCCATTCTGGCCGTCGGCGCCGGCGAGCCCCGCCCGGTGGTGCACAACGGCGAGCTTGCGGTGGCCAACGTCATGAGCTGCACCCTCTCCGTCGACCACCGGGTCGCCGACGGCGCGCTCGGCGCTCAGTGGATGGCCGAGTTCAAGAAGATCGTCGAAGATCCGCTGAGTTTGTTGCTTTGAGCTTTCGCGGGGCGCTGCCCCGCACCCGGCCAGGGGATAGTCATCCCCTGGACCCCTCATAGTAACAGGGGCAGGGCGGAGCCCTGCAAACACCCAAGGGAGACCCGCCCCATGGACACCAGTTACGACCTCATCGTCCTCGGCGGCGGACCCGGCGGCTACGTCGCCGCCATCCGCGCCGCCCAGCTCGGCATGAAGACCGCCGTCGTCGAGCGCGAGCATTTGGGCGGCATCTGCCTCAACTGGGGCTGCATTCCCACCAAGGCGCTGCTCCGCTCCTCGGAGATCCACCATCTCCTGCACCACCTGGACGAGTTCGGCTTCTCCGCCGACAATATCCGCTTCGACTTGCCAAAGGTGGTCAAGCGCTCCCGCGCGGTCGCCAAGCAACTGTCGTCCGGCGTCGCCCACCTGCTGAAGAAGAACAAGGTCACCGCCATCGACGGCGAGGGCAAACTCGCCGGCAAGAACACGCTCGCCGTCAGCAAGGACGGCAAGGACCTCGGCAAGCTCACGGCGCCGCATATCATCCTCGCCACCGGCGCCCGCGCCCGCCAACTGCCCGGCCTGGAGTCGGACGGCAAGCTGATCTGGACGTATCGCGAAGCCATGGTCCCGCCCGCCATGCCGAAATCGCTCCTGGTGATCGGGTCCGGCGCTATCGGCATCGAGTTCGCGAGCTTCTATCGCAACATGGGCGCCGAGGTGACCGTCGTCGAAGTCATGGACCGCATCCTCCCCGTCGAGGACGAGGAGATCTCTGCCTTTGCCCGCAAAGCCTTCGAGAAGCAGGGCATCAAGATCCTGACCGGTGCCAAGGTGACCGAGGCGCAGAAGAACGGCGACAGCGTGACCGCAACGATCGAGGCCAATGGGAAGACCGAGAGGATCACCGCCGAGCGCGTGATCTCCGCCGTCGGCATCGTCGGTAACGTGGAGAATCTGGGCCTAGAGGGCACGCAAGTAAAAGTCGACCGCACCCACATCGTGATCGACGAGTTCTGCCGCACCGGCGAGCCCGGCGTGTATGCGATCGGCGACGTCGTCGGCGCCCCTTGGCTCGCCCACAAGGCCAGCCACGAGGGCATCATCTGCGTGGAATCGATTGCCCGCCAGAACGACGTCCATCCCCTGGACGTCCACAACATCCCCGGCTGCACCTACAGCCGCCCCCAGGTCGCCTCCGTCGGCCTGACGGAGGCCCGCGCCAAAGCCGCCGGCCACCAGGTCAAGGTCGGGAGATTCCCGTTCATCGGCAACGGCAAGGCGATCGCCATGGGCGAGGCCGAGGGCATGGTGAAGACCGTGTTCGACGCCGAAACCGGCGAGCTCCTTGGCGCGCATATGGTCGGCGCCGAAGTCACGGAGATGATCCAGGGCTACACCGTCGCCCGCACCCTCGAGACGACGGAGAAGGAGTTAATGCACACGGTCTATCCGCATCCGACCATTTCGGAGACGATGCACGAGGCCGTGCTCAGCGCCTACGGCCGCGCCATTCACATCTAGTTCCGGAGCGCAAACAAAAATGCTTGACAAGCCCTAGGCACCAGCTCACGTGCTGCGTGATCGACGGATCGTTTCCTGCGGTCGTCGTTTCGAGGGGCGTGCACATGCGTTCTGCGCTGTTGGCTTCAACGCTGCTGGTTGGATGAGCGGTCACCGCCGCCCACGCGACCATCGCCCTGAACGTCCCGAACTATAACGCTTATGGCCCCGTTGCTGACCCCGCCACGTTGGGCTGGAGGTTCACGGTGAATTACGTGATCACCGTCGACGCGCTCGACACCTGGAACCTGGGCCCGACACCGGTCACGACTTACATCTACAATTCAGCTGGGACTATTCTGGCACAAACGATTGTATCGAACACCGCTCCGCTTGAAGGAGGCTCACCGCCGCTGCTCTATCTCTACGAGCAGCCAATAACGCCAATAGTTCTAACGCCCGGTACCTACTCATTGCTAACTCGTTCACGAGCGGCACCGAGGCGCAGGTGAATGCCCCGTACTTCGAGCGCGACTTGCCATTGGGCGAGCGTGGCGGTGCCGCCGGCGGAGAGGAGGGACAGCGTGCCGGTCCCGCCGTTGTAGCTGGCGCTGATGTTGCCCGTGGCCGGGCTGGCGGTGAAGGCCAGCGTATCACCGGGCTCGAAGCCGGTCGCGACCGACACGGTTGCGGTGGCGAGGGTCGGGCTGTCGGGGTCGGAGACGGCGAGGGTCGGGTCGATCGCCGCGCCCGCGGCGTTGGCGAGGACGGTCAGGGTCGCCGACCCCGCGGCGATGGCGGGGTCATGGAGGACATCGACGGTGTCGGTCGCGGCCAGGCTGGTCTTCGTCCCATCGCTGACGGCGAAGCTGATGGTGGGGTTGCCGGATGCGGTGCTGGTGCTGCTGAAGGTGACGGCGTCAAGTGCGGCCGTCCATTGCCGGACCGTGGCGCTATTGCCGGATGAGGACAGGCTGAGCTGGCCGTTGCTCGCATCGTAAGTGGCGGTGATGTTGCCGAAGCTGGCCGTGCTGGTATTGGCGAAGGCGAGCGTGTCGCCCGGCTGATACCCGTTGCCGATTGTGACGGTTGCGGTGGACAGCGTCAGGCTGTCGCCGTCGCTGACGGTAACGCCGGCGTCAACGGGCATGGCCGGGTGCTGGCTGACATAGGTGAGGGTGCTGGGGACGCTCGTGACCATCGGGGTCTGGTCGGTATCGGTGACGCTGATGTCGCGGGTTGCGGGCGTGCTGGCGACGTAGGGATCGGAGACGGTGAAGGTGACCGTGCGGGTGGCCGGGTCCGGGGTGGTCGCCGTGTCGGTGTAGGTGACCGAGCTCAGGGCGGCTTGCCACTCGGCGAGCGTGGCGTTGTTGCCCGACGAGCTCAGGGTAAGCGGGGCGCCGCCGGTGCCGCCGGCAGCGGCAATGTCGCCGGTTCCGGCATTCGGAATGCGATGCCCGGCGTGCCGGTGACGGGCTGCCCGCCGGTCCTGATGCAGCGCTGCTGACCGTCACCGACGCCGGCCGGCGGCACCCTCCAACTTCATGCCCTGCAGGGCGCCGACACGGTCAACGATTTCACCTTCGGCGACACGATCGACCTCGTCGGCGTCCCGGCCCAAACCGGCGTCGGCACCACCGCCACCACCTCGAACGGGACTCTGACCGTCAAACACCGCCTCGGGCGTCACCGCCTATATGAGCGACGATGGCAATGGCGGCACAATGATCACGCCGACCTCGGACACGATCGGGGTGTATCGGTTCTTCGAGACCGGAAGTGGGGTCCACCTCTACACGACCAGCGCCAGCGAGGCGCAGAGCATCGAGCAAACCCGTCCCGACGAGATCTTCGAGGTGTCGGGATGACCGCGCTTACCCCCAGCAACGGCGATCCCAACGCCGCTGCGATCTACCGCTTCTTCGACAGCACCGACCGCAGCCACTTCTACACCGCCAGCAGCGCCGAGCGGGACAGCCTCATCGCCAGCCGGCCCGACATGGTCTACGAGGCCGTCGGCACCTTCTACGAGCACCTCAACCCACAGCCCGGCGACGTTCCTGTCTACCGCTTCTTCGACAGCAGCAACGGCACCCACTTCTACACGGACAGTGCCACCGAACGGGCCAGCGTTCTCAGCACGCGCCCCGACATGGTCGCCGAGGGCATCAGCTTCTACGAAGCCCCCAAGACCAAGCACCACCGCCTGACCGACCACGGCCCCACGCCCTCTCCCATCACCGGGAGAGGGTAGGGCAGGGTGGTCAGCGCTTCGCCAGTCAGCGACACTGCCGCTCGCACTGACGGAGCCCCCACCCGAATGGACGTCCGCAACCTCGGCCGCTCCGGCCTTCGCGTGTCTGCGATCGGCCTCGGCTGCAACAACTTCGGCGGCCGCATCGACCTCGATGCCACACGCGCCGTCGTCACCAAGGCGCTCGACCTCGGCATCACCCTGTTCGACACCGCCGACGTCTATGGCGAGCGCGGCGGGTCCGAGACCGCGCTCGGCCAGGTTCTCGGCGACGACCGCAAGCGCATCGTGCTGGCCACCAAGTTCGGCATGGCAATGGACGATTCCGGCGAGCTCGAAGGCGGTTCCCGCCGCTACGTCTCCGCCGCCATCGACGCCAGCCTGCGGCGCCTGCGCACCGACTGGATCGACCTCTACCAGCTCCACCGGGCCGATCCCCGCACGCCCATCGCCGAGACCCTGCGCGCCCTCGAGGATCTCACCCGCGCCGGCAAGATCCGTTACTACGGGTGCTCCAACCTCCCGGCCTGGCAGGTCGTCGAGGCGCATTGGACCGCGAAGACGCTGAACCTTGCCGGCTTCGTTTCCTGCCAGGACGAGTATTCGCTCCTGGTTCGCGACGCCGAGCGCGACCTTATCCCCGCCATGACTGCCTGTGGCCTCGGCCTGTTGCCCTATTTCCCGCTCGCCAGCGGCCTGCTCACCGGCAAATACCGCCGCAACCAGCCCATGCCGGAGGGCGCGCGGCTCACGAAGACGCAGCGCCTCGCGGACCGCTACCTGACGGACCGCAACTGGGACCGCGCGGAGAAGCTCGCCGATTTCGCCGCCGTCCATGGCCGCACCGCCGTCGAGCTCGCCTTCTCCTGGCTCCTCGCCCGCAACCCGGTCGCCAGCGTCATCGCCGGCGCGACCCGGCCGGAGCAACTTGAGCAGAACGTCGCCGCCGGCTCCTGGCGCCTCTCCGACTCCGACCTCGCCGAGATCGACCGGATCGCGCCCGCCTGAGCTGGCGTCAACCCTCGCCCCCATGCCGCCCCCAGCGTAACCGCGGCAGATGGATCGCGATCCGCCGCCGCAGCGCCCGGTTGCTCAGCAGCATCTCGTGCCCGAACGCCAGCACCGAGCCTAGCGTGCACAGCACGGCCACCCCGAAGAACAGCAGCAAAACCCCCGCGATTGCCCGGTTGCTCAGCGCGAACAGGAAGAGCGTCATGATCGCCAGGCAGGTCGCCGCCGCGCCGCCGGTCGCCAACACCACCGCCACGTCCAGGACCAACGACCGGCGCCGCAGCATTTGGAGTTGCTCGTCCTGCTCCGCCGATGCCGTCCCGTCCCCGATCGCCCGGCCGAGCGCCGCCTGCTGGTCCGCTACCCGAGCCAGCCGTCCCGCGAACACGTTCAGCAGCGTTCCGATCCCCGAAAGCAGGAACACCGGGGTCAGCGCCACCTGGATCAGGTGCGCCGCATCGTCCAGCGTGTAGTGTTCCAGCATCGTCGCTCCCGGGCTGCGTCCGCCCATGAGCCTGCCCCGCGGCGCCGAATGAGCCAACAGGCCGCGTCGGTCCCCTATCTCGGAGCCGCCCCCATCCCGGCGAGCTGCCGGTGCCCGCCGCTCGTGCTCGCGCCCGCCAGCGCCCGCACCCGCTCCTCGTCGGCCGCGAACTCGCTGGCCGGGCCGGACCAGACGATCCGCCCGTCATCCATGACGAAGGCCCGCTCCGCCACCTCGACCGCCGCGCGCACGTTCTGCTCGACCAGCAGCACCGTGATGCCCTCGCCGCGCATCTCCTTGATGGTGCGGAACACGTCGCGCACGATCAGCGGCGCCAAGCCCCTGGCTCGGCTCGTCGAGGATCAGCAGCCGCGGGTTGACCAGCAGCGCGCGCGCGATCGCCAGCATCTCCTGCTCGCCGCCCGACAGCGTGCGCGCCTTCGAGTGCCGCCGCTCGCGCAGCCGCGGGAACAGCTCGAAGATCCGCGGCAGCGTCCATCGCCCGGCCGGCCGCGCTGACCGGCACCAGCAGGTTCTCCTCCACCGTCAGGTTGCCGAACACCCGGCGCCCCTCCGGCACGTAGCCCACGCCCATCGCCGCGATCTGGAACGGCGTCCGCCGGGTCACGTCCTCGCCGAACAGGGTGATCCGCCCCTCCCGCGCCGGGGTCAGCCCCATGATGCTGCGCAGCGTCGTCGTCTTGCCCGCGCCGTTGCGGCCGAGCAGCGTGACGATCTCGCCCGCCTCCGCCGGCGAAGGCCAGCCCGTGCAGGATGTGGCTCTTGGCGTAGTAGGTGTGCACGCCCTCGAGCGTCAGCACCGCGCTCATGCCTCGCCTCCCAGATAGGCGGCCTGCACCCGCGGATCGGCGGCGATCTCCGCCGGCGTGCCGGACGCCAGCACCCGGCCGTAATCGAGCACGGTGATCCGCTGCGCGACGTTGAACACGATGTTCATGTCGTGCTCGATGAACAGGATGGTGAGCTCCCGCTCGGCGTGCAGGCGCCGGATCAGCGCCACCATCTCCTCGGTCTCGTGCTCGGCCATGCCCGCGGTCGGCTCGTCGAGCAGCAGCAGCTTCGGCTCCAGGCTCAGCGCGAGCGCCACCTCGACCACGCGCTGGTCGCCGTGCGCGAGCTCGCCCACCAGGTCGTCGGCCTTGGCCGACAGCCCGGTCAGCGCCAGCAGCGCCTCGACCCGGCGCGCGACCTCCGCCCGCAGCGCGCGCGGAGATGAACGGGCGGTGGTTCATCCCGAGCCGGGTCTCGATGCCGATCCGCAGGTTCTCCAGCGTCGTCAGCTCCGGGAAGATCTCGGTGATCTGGAAGGTCCGCACCATCCCGCCGGCCACCCGCGCCTCCGGCGGCACCCCGGTCATGTCGCGCCCGTCGAACATACGCGTGCCCTCGCGTCGGCGTGCAGGAACCCGGTGATCAGGTTGAACAGCGTCGTCTTGCCGGCGCCGTTCGGCCCGATCACCGCGCTGATCTCGCGCGGCGCCAGCTCGAGCGAGACGTCCTGGTTGGCCACCAGCTGGCCGAACCGCTTCGTCACCCCGTCCGAGCCGCAGCATGCTCATGCGTGCCGCCTGCCGCCGCCTGCGCCGCAGCCCGAGCATGCCGCGCGGGAACGCCAGCACGACCACGACGAACAGCACGCCGACGAAGGACTGCCAGTTGGTCGTCATCGAGGACAGGTAATCCTGCGCGGTGATGAAGATCGCCGCGCCCACCAGCGGGCCCCAGAAACTGCCCATGCCGCCGAGCACCACCATGATCACGAAGTTGCCGGAGACGATGAAGAACAGGTCCTGCGGCGAGGTGAAGTTGTTGAGCAGCGCCTCCATCGCCCCGCCGAGCGCCGCGAACAGCCCGGCCACGGCGAACGCCGCCCAGATGTACCGGTCGGTGCGCCAGCCCCAGATAGCGCGCGCGCCGCGCGTTCTCGCGGATCGCCAGCCAGGTGTGGCCGAGCGGCGAATTGCAGCAGCACCGCAATCGCCCCGGCCGTCAGCGCGAAGAAGAACAGCACGAAGTAATAGAAGCCGGCGCTCGTCCAGCGTGAGCGTCGCGAAGCCGAAATGGATCGGCTGGCGCGAGAACCCGGTCAGCCCGTCATCGCCGCCGGTCAGCCCGTTCCAGCGCTCGGCGACGAAGTAGAACATCTGGCTGAACGCGATCGTCGTCATCGCGAAATAGACGCCGCGCCGCTCATGATCAGCGGCCCGATCAGCGCCGCCGCGAGCGTCGCCGAGCACCACCCCGGCCAGCACCGCGAGCAGCGTCGACGGGCAGACGAATTTCAGGAACAGGCCGCGTCCCATACGCGCCGAGCCCGAAATACGCGGCCTCGCCGAACGAGATGTAGCCGGTGTAGCCGAGCAGGATGTTCAGCGCCATCGCGGTGATCGCGAACACCAGGACCTGCGATCCGAGCTGCGACGTAGCTGCCGACCAGCGGCAGCCACGCCGGCGCGGTCAGCAGCAGCGCCCAGACGATCAGGCTGTCGCGTGGCGGAGCAGCAGCGCGCTCGCGCGGCCGCGCCGGCGCCGCGCGCGGCGCGCGCGCGCGGGCAGGACGGCAGCTCGCTCATTCGCCGATCCCTTCCTCGCCGAGCAGCCCGCGCGGCATCGCGATCAGCACGACCGCCATGATCAGGTAGATCACCGCGTCGCTGGCCGCCGGGTAGTAGGTCGAGGTGACGCCCGGCCGCGACGCCGATCAGCAGGCCGCCCAGGATCGCGCCCGGCAGGCTGCCGAGCCCGCCGACGATGATCGCCACGAAGGCCGGCAGGATCAGGCCCTGGCCCATCGTCGGGTCGAGGCCGAGCCGCCCCGCCGCCATCACCCCGGCGAGCCCGGCCAGCAGCAGCCCGAGCCCGAAATTCAGCGCCCGCATGCCGTAGATGTTGACGCCGAGCGCCGACACCGTCTCGAGATCCGTCATCCCGGCGCGGATGCGGATGCCGATCCGCGTGAACCGCAGCAGCGCGAACAGCGCGCCCGCCGCCACCGCGGTCACGAGCACGACGAACACGTTGTAGCCGGTGATGAAGAAATACGTGTCGCTGAGCGGCGTGTTCAGCATGTCGGGGATGGTGAACGGCACCGCCTGCGCGCCCCAGATGCTGCGCGAGACGTCCTCCAGGATCAGCGCGAACCCGAAGGTGAGCAGCAGCGTGTAGAGATGCCCCGGCCGCTTAGTAGAGCGGCCGGATCAGCCAGCGCTCGCCGAGCAGGCCGAGCGCGCCGACCAGGAACGGCGCGACCAGAGCCCGGCCCAGAACCCGAAATGCTGCTCGATCGTGAAGGCCAGATAGGCGCCCAGCGTCATGAACCCGCCATGGGCGAAGTTCACCACGTTGTTGAGCATCAGGATCAGCGCCAGGCCGAGCGCCATCAGCGCGTAGAACATGCCGACGATCAGGCCGTTGGAGATGTTGAACAGAAGAACCATGTGCCGCCTTCCCTGCCGCGTGCCGAAGGCGGCCGGCCGCTGCCGCGGCCGGCGCCCCGGGCCGATGCTCAGCGCCAGCCGCCATGTGGCACTCGACGCCGGGCGCCTGCAGCGCCGTCGCGTATTCGAAGGTCACGTCCGTCAACAGTTTCGGATAGGTCGCCCCCTCCGGGATGTTCCCCGGGTAGTCCCCGCCGACATATTGATGCGTCTTTTCGGATCGAAGTAGTGCCGCTGCGGCTCCAGCGCCACTTCGGGCGGCATCTCGAGCCCGGCTCAGCGCCTCGCCCACCTTGGGTTCTCCAGCGTCTTCGCCTTCTCGGCCGCCAGCGCGATCGCGTGGATCGCCGACATAGCCGAAATAGGTCCGCGCGGTCGGCACCTTGCCCGGCTCATTTTCTGGTACGCGGCCACGAACTCCTTCACATGCGGCATGTTCGGCTGGTCCCAGTACCATTCGAGGTTCCAGTAGCCCGTCTGCGCCGATGGGCGGCAGCGCCGCGATCACCTCGAGTTCGGACAGCGGCACCACGAACGGGATCGTCTTGGTCAGGCCGAACTGGTTGGCCTGCTTGAGCAGGTTCAGCTGGTCGTCGCCGCCCTGGATCACGCCGACGACCTGCGGGTTGGCGGCCTTGCACTTGATCAGCTCGGCCGAGAAATCGGTCGAGCCGAGCGGCTTGAGCGAGAACGCCGACCTCGTCGCCGCCGAGCGATCTTCATCGCCGCCAGCATGTTGGCGTGCAGCGCGTGGCCGAACGAATAGTCCGGCACCATGAAATACCACCGCTTGCCGAATTTCTTGACCATCGCGGCCGCGGTCGCGAGCGCGATCGTGTAGGTCGTGTTGCACACCCGGAACACGTTCCAGGTGCAGTCCTTGCCGGTCAGGTCGTCGACATGCCCGCCGGTGACCATGAACAGCTTCTTCTTCTGCGAGCAGACCTGGCGCGATCGCCTGGCTCACGTTCGACGCGACCGTCCCGGCGAGGAAGTCGCAATTGTCGCGGTCGAGCAGCTTGTTCGCCTTCTGGACGCCGACGCCGACGTTCGCCTGCGTGTCCTCGGAGATCAGCTCGACCTTGCGCCCGAGGATGCCGTTCTTCGCGTTCAGCGCCTCGACGGCCATCTGTCGCGCCGATCTGCTCGTTGTGCGCGAAGCGGCGTAGGTGCCCGGTGAACGGGTCCACGAAGCCGATCTTGACGGTGTCGGCCGCCCGCGCCTGGCCGATCACATAAGGCGCGGCAAGCACGCCGGCGCCCGCAGCGAGAATGCCGCGCCGGGTGACGGCGGAGCGCGTGATGCTCTCCGTTGCCATATGTCCTCCTCCCTTGCCGTCGGCCCCGTTATGCATTTTCGGGAGCTCTGGTCGGCTTTCTGGTCATAGCACGGTCGCTCCGCCTCCAAAACCTCCTTTCCGCGATTTCATGCTTGTGGAGAAAACCTGGCCCGCCGGGGCCACGTTGCGCCGCCACCCACCGGCCGCAGGAGGCGAAAATCCGCAGCGCGACCCATGCCATCTAGCGTCGCCGACTACGCCGTCATCGGTGACGGCCACTAGCTGCGCGCTCGTCTCCCGCGCCGGCTCCGTCGACTTCCTGTGCTGGCCTCGGTTCGACAGCGACGCCTGCTTCGCCGCGCTCCTCGGCGATGACCGGCACGGCACCTGGACCCTGGCCCCCGCCGATCCCGCAACGGCCACCCGCCGATACCGCGACGGCACCGCGATCCTCGAAACCGAGCATCGAACCGAGGCGGGTCGCGTCCGCGTCACTGACTTCATGGCCTGGATCGACCAGCCGAGAAGCCTCGTCCGCATCGTCGAGGGGCTCGACGGCACCGTCCCGATGCAGATGCTGCTCCGCCTGCGCTTCAGCTACGGCCGGGTCGAGCCCTGGACCCACAAGATCGAGCGCGGACTTTGCGCGGAGATCGGCCCGGACCGCGTCCTGCTCACCAGCTCGGTCGAGATCGATCGCGACGGCACCGACGGCACCGCAAGCTTCTCCGTCCGACCCGGCCAGCGCCTTGGCCTTCGTCCTCACCCACTCCTCGTCCTTCGAGGACATGCCACCCGCGCCGGATCCCGAAAGCCTGCTCCGCACCACCGAGCGCGCCTGGCGCGACTGGATCGGCCGCTTCGATAAGCCCTGTATTGGCCCGAGGCGGTGCGCCGGTCCCTGATCACTCTCCGCCTGCTGATCGATCGCCGCACGGGAGGCCTCATCGCCGCCGCCACCACCAGCCTGCCCGAGGTCCCCGGCGGCGCCAAGAACTGGGATTACCGCTACTGCTGGCTGCGCAACTCCACCTTCACCCTCACCGCCCTGCTCAATGCCGGCTTCCACGTCGAGGCCCGGCGCTGGCGCGATTGGATCCTCCGCGCGGTGGCCGGCGAGCCCAAATCCATGCAGATCGCCTACCGCGTCGACGGCGGCCGCCGTCTCGAGGAATACGAGGCCCACTGGCTCCCCGGTTGGCGCGGCGCCAGCCCCGTCCGCATCGGCAACGCCGCCTCGCAGCAAACCCAGATCGACGTCTACGGCGAGCTGCTCAACTCCTTCGACGTCGCCGCCCGCGCCGGCATCGATCGCACCGACCGGGTCGGCGAAGTCGAGCGTGCCGTGGTCGAACACCTCGAATCCGCCTGGGACCAGCCCGGCGCCGGCATCTGGGAAGGCCGCGGCGATCCGCAGCAGCACACCTACTCCCAAGCCATGGCCTGGGTCGGCATCAACCGCTACCTCCGCGCCTACACCGACGCCGACCCCGAGCTCACGGGGCGGCTGCGACGGCTCGAGCGCACCATCCACGACACTATCTGCACAAGCGGCTTCTCCACCAGCCGCAACCACTTCACCGCCAGCTACGACGGCGACGCGCTCGACGGCTCCCTCCTGCTTCTCCCACTAGTCGGCTTCCTCCCTGCCACGGATCCGCGCATGGCGGCGACGATCGCGGCGATCGAGCGCGACCTGATGGAAGGCGGCCTGGTCCGGCGCAAGCCGACGGCACCGGGCGAAACGCAAGAAGGGGCCTTCCTCGCCTGCTCCTTCTGGCTCGCCGACTGCTACAAGATGCAGGGCCGCGACGCCGAGGCCCGGGCCATGCTCGAGCGCCTCATCGGGCTCGCCAACGACGTCGGTCTGCTCAGCGAGGAATACCACGTCCCTTCCGGGGAGCTGATCGGCAACGTCCCCCAGGCGCTCAGTCATCTCGGCCTGGTCAACACCGCGCTCTTCCTCTCCGGCCCCGTCATTCAGCGAGGCGGCGGATGAGGCCCCACGTTGACGGACGCCAGATAAGAATCCACTTCTCCCCCATGGCGACACGCCTCACCATCGACCACCGCCTCGCCCGTCATCCAGAAAAGGCGCATCGGCCGGACAACCCGATCCAGCGCAAGCCGGATTGGATCCGGGTCAAGGCGCCCACTCACCCGGTCTATCACCAGACTCGGCAGCTGATGCGCGAGAACCGGCTCACCACCGTCTGCGAGGAGGCCGCCTGCCCGAACATCGGCGAGTGCTGGTCGCAGCGCCACGCCACGATGATGATCATGGGCGACACCTGCACCCGCGCCTGCTCGTTCTGCAATGTCCGCACCGGCCAACCGGGCGCGCTCGACGTCGACGAGCCCAGCCGGGTCGCCGACGCGGTGGCCAAGCTCGGCCTCAAGCACGTCGTGATCACCTCCGTCGACCGCGACGACCTCAGGGACGGCGGGGCAGGGCACTTCGCCGCCGTCATCCGCGCGCTGCGCGCCGCCGCGCCGGAGACCACGATCGAGGTCCTCACCCCCGACTTCCTCCGCAAGCCCGGTGCCGTCGAGATCGTCGTCGAGGCCCGGCCGGACGTGTTCAACCACAACCTGGAAACCGTCCCGCGCCTGTATCCCACGATTCGGCCCGGCGCCCGCTACTTCCAGTCGCTCCGCCTGCTTGACCAGGTCAAGCTGTTGGACCCCAGCATCTTCACCAAGTCGGGCCTCATGGTCGGCCTCGGAGAGGAGCGTGCGGAGATCATGCAGGTGATGGACGACCTGCGCATCGCCGACGTCGATTTCCTGACCCTCGGCCAATACTTGCAGCCCACCGTCAAGCACGCCGCCGTCGCCGAGTTTGTCACGCCCGACCAGTTCTCCGACTATTCGTCCCTGGCCCGCGGCAAAGGGTTCCTGCTGGTCTCCGCCACCCCGCTGACCCGCAGCTCCTACCACGCCGACGCCGACTTCGCCCGCCTCCGCACTGCGCGCGCCGCCCAGGTCGGGGCGATCTCGTAGTGCCGACCCACGCCGAAAAGCGCACGCTCCCCTACACTCCGGAGCAGATGTTCGCCCTGGTCGCTGATGTCGGCGCCTACCCGCAGTTCCTCCCCTGGTGCGTCGGCGCCCGCGTCCGCAGCCAGACCGAGACGGAGATCATCGCCGACCTGACTATCGGCTTCGGTCCGTTCCGGGAGAGCTTCACCAGCCGGGTCGCCCTCGAACGCCCGCACAAGGTCATGGTCCGCTACGAGCGCGGCCCGTTCAAATACCTCAACAACCAATGGCTGTTCGACCCCGACCCGGCCGGTTGCCGCGTGTCCTTTTGGGTCGACTTCGAGTTCCGCAGCCGCATTCTCCAAGCCGCTATCGGCGTCGTTTTCAACGAGGCGGTCCGGCGCATGGTCAACGCCTTCCTCAAGCGCGCCACCGACAAATACGGCCCGCCGACGGCCCAAGCCGCCGTCCACCCGGCCCCCGTTCCGGCCAAAACCTAGGATATCCGCTCACATGGTCCACGCCCCGCCGCGCTTCGACACCGGTGTCCCGGTCCGCGTGAACCTCTATTCGGACACACAGACAAAACCCTCCCGGGCCATGAAGGAGGCGATGATGGAGGCGGAGGTCGGCGACGAGCAGCACGGCTCCGACCCGACCACCCACGCGCTCTGCGACCGCATGGCCGCCCTCCTCGGCAAGGAGGCCGCGGTGTTCATGCCGTCGGGCACCATGTGCAACGAAGTCGCGATCCTCGCCCAGTGCCGACCCGGCGACGAGATTCTTGCGCATCCGCTCGCCCACATTCTTCACAGTGAGGGCGGCGC
Source organism: uncultured Alphaproteobacteria bacterium (assembly GCA_963708585.1). Lineage (GTDB taxonomy): Bacteria > Pseudomonadota > Alphaproteobacteria > Acetobacterales > Acetobacteraceae > JAVVHH01. The sequence continues at coordinate 833,327 of CAVPSW010000006.1, forward strand.
CCCTTGGGCCTTGGCGGGGGTGCAGGTCACCGGGCTGCCGGACGACGGCGGTCTGTTCGAGCCCGAGTCGGTCCGGGCGGCGATCCGCCCGAAAACCCGCAATGCGCCCCCGCAGCGCATGGTGGAGGTCGAGCAGACCTCCAATCTCGGCGGTGGCCGGGTCTGGCCGCTCGAACGGCTCCAGGCTGTCGCCGAGATCGCCCACGAGCACGGCCTCGTCACCCATATGGACGGGGCCCGCCTCATGAACGCCGTCGTCGCGGCCGGGGTCCCCGCCCACGAGATGTGCGAGGGCTACGACACGGTCTGGCTCGACTTCACCAAGGGCCTCGGCGCTCCGCTCGGCGCCGTCCTCGCCGGGCCCACGGACGTCATCGATGATGCCTGGCGTTGGAAGCAACGCGTCGGCGGCGCCATGCGCCAGTCCGGACTCTGCGCCGCGGCCTGCCTCTACGCGCTCGACCACAATGTCGACCGTCTTGCAGAGGACCACGAGAACGCGCGGATCCTCGCCCGCGAACTCGCCCAAACCCCGGGGATCACCGTCGAGCAGCCGGAGACCAACCTGGTGTTCTTCGACACCGAGGGCACCGGCATGACCGGCGCGGAGCTCCAGGCCCGGGTGCGCGAGCAGGGCATCCTTATCTCGGTCATGGGCAAATACCGCGGCCGCGCCTGCACGCATCTGGACGTGGACCGGCACGGCGTGTTGGACGCCGCGGCCGCGATCCGCGAGATCGTCGCCTCGGCTTAACTCAAAAAGGAGTTTGCATATGCGTATCGCGGTAATGGTAGCAGCGCTCCTGCTCGGCACCGGTCTGGCCGAAGCGCAAGTGGTGTCTCCCCTCGGCGGCTCGACCAACAACCCGCCAGCCCCAGCGGCCCCGGCCGCGGCGGCACAATCTCCCGCCGCGACCCCGGACACCTCCACCCCCGCAACCCGGACCGCGCGTCCGCACCGCGCGCGCCGCACCCTGGCGCAGCAATTCGAGGAGGCCAACACCACCCATGACGGCCACCTCACCCTCGAGCAGGCTCGCGCCGGCCACATGAACGCCGTCGTCCGCGACTTCGACGCGATCGACACCGCCAAGCGCGGCTACGTCACGCTCGACGACATCCGCGCCTTCCGGAAGCAGCGCCGGGCCGCCCGCCGCGCAGCCCGCGCCTCCAAGCCGGAATAGGGCTAGTCCTTGCCTCGGCGCAGGCGCATGGCCAGCGCCGCGAGCGCCAGCAGGCCGACCACGGCCGCGAAACCGAGGTCGGCCAGCACGGGCTGCCCGAGCTGGGTGACCGCGCCGATCCCGACCACGGGCAGCACCGCCGCGGTGTAGGTGACCAGGAAGTAGCTGCCGAGCAGCGCCGTCCGGTCCTCCTTGCCCGAGAGCGCGCTCAGCGCGGCCAGCGTCGTGCCGAATCCCAAGCCGACACCGATACCCGCCACCGCCGTCCCGGTCAGGAACCAGAAGGTCGAGCGGTTCACGACACCCAGCATCAGCGGCACCAGCCCGGCCGGGATGACGACCAGGGCCGCCACGATCAGCCGGTCCGTGTTCCCTCGACGCGCCAGGAGCTCGGCCACGGCACCGAACAGGAACAGCTCGAACGCAACCGCGCCATCGATCGCGTGGCTCGAGATCCCGAGCCGCTCCTTCAGCACCAATCCGGCAACTGACGTGAACAGCCCCACCATTGCAAAGGTGCAGAAGCCCGTCGCGGCCAGGCCGAGGAAGTCGCCCCACTTCTCTGCCTTGACCCCGACCCGCGCGTGGAAGTCGAGGGCCTCGCGCTCCCTGATGCTTTCCGCAGGCCGCAGCAGCAAGGCCGCGAACACGGCCAGCAACCCTATGAAGACGAGGTAGGGAAGCACTGTCGGCCAGGGCGCGAACTCCGCCAGCAGCCCGGCGAGCAGCGGGCCGCTGCCGAGCCCCGCCATCTGCACCACGGTGGACAGCTCGGCCGATCGCGGCTGGGCGTCCTGGCCCCCGTGCAGCTCCGCCGCATACGCCGTGGCCGCCGGCAACGCCCAGCCCACGGAGACGCCCGACAGCAGCCGGCCGACGAACAGCAGCGGCAGGCCGCGGGCGAAGATCAGCGCCAGCGTGCTCGCGAGCGCGACCCCGACGGCGCCGAACAGCACCGCCTTGCGCCCGACCTGCTGCGAGGTCCGGCCCAGGAACAACAGCGCCAGGATCGCGCCCACGAAATAGATGCCGAACACAAGCGTCAGCACCAGCTCGTTGAACCCGATCTGCTCCTTGTAGATGGCATAGAGCGGCGCCGGCAGCGTGCCGCCGAGCAGCAGCACGAATGCGCCGAACAGATCGATCGCGAGCGAGGCGGGCTTGCCGTTTTTGGCCATGCGGGCGCCAACGACGCTATGCCAGCTTCGTTCCTCGCTGACCCAGCGCCCGGCGCAGCATCTCGAATGCGTGCAGGACCGTCGCCGCGCGGATCGCGGCGCGGTCGCCGGGGAACACGCGCCGCTCGGTCGCCCTGGCGCCTCCCGGGCCGGCGCAGCCGAACCACACCGTGCCGACCGGTTTCTCCGCGCTGCCCCCGCCGGGGCCGGCGATCCCGGTGACCGAGACCGTCACGCCGGCCGCCGAGCGCCGCAGCGCCCCCTCGGCCATCGCCCGCGCCACGGGTTCGCTCACTGCCCCATGCGCCTCGATCAGCGCCGCCGGCACGCCCAGCAGCTCCGTCTTCGCCGCGTTCGAATAGGTCACGAAGCCGCGGTCCACCACGTCCGACGACCCCGCGATCTCCGTCAGCGCCGCCGCGATCAGCCCGCCGGTGCAGCTCTCCGCGGTCGCGACCAGAACGCCCCGCGCGCGGAACGCCTCAAGCAGCGCCTCCGCCTCGCGCCGCATGGTCTCGTCGATCACGACCCGCTCGCCCCCCAGCGCAGCACCGGATTTGGCAGGTCGACGCCGTCCCGCGCCCGATAGATCACCACGTTCTCCACAACCCGCTGCACATAGTTCCGCGTCTCCCCAAACGGGATCAGCTCCACCCAGTCGATCGGATCCACCGCCCCGGCGGCCGGGTCGCCAAACGTCGTGAGCCACTCCTGGACCCGGCCTGGCCCGGCATTGTAGGCCGCCAGCGCCGGGGGCAGGGCGGTGAAGCGGTTGAGCAGTCCGGCCAGATATGCCGTGCCCAGCCGGAGGTTGACGGCGGGATCGGTCAGCGGTCCGGCCGGCCCGCCGACCCGGCGCGCGACCGCGGCCGCCGTCGCGGGCATGAGCTGCATCAGCCCCTGCGCGCCGACCGGGCTCCCGGCGGCCGGGTCGAAGCTGCTTTCCTGCCGGATCAACCCGAGCGCTACGGCCCGCTCGACGGTCGGCGGCGGATCGGCCGCCTCTGGCCACCCGGCGCCGACCAGGGCGATGCCGTCTTGCCCCGCCCGCCGCGCCGCGCCCACCGCCTCGTCCGGCAACCCGAGTGCGATCGCGAACTGCGCGATCGCCGCCCGGCCCGCGGCGTCGCTCGCCGTCGCCTCCAGCACACGGAGGAACGGCTTGGCCCGGCGCAGCTCGCCCCACGCGGCCAGTAACGCCACCGCCCGCGCCGGCTCGGAGCCGAGCAGCCCGACCGCCTCGTCCTCGCTCCAAGCTGGGGCAGCCAGCGCCCGCAGCCGCTCCGGGAGGCCCTGTCCGTCACTCAACGCCACCGCCGCAAGCTGCCCGTAATAGGTCGTCGGCCAGCCCGCGGCCTGCCGCAGCGCCGCATCCGCCGCGTCCGCCTGCCCAGCGGCCGCCAGCGCCCGCCCGAGCCAATACCCGGCCCGTCCCTGCGTGATCGCCGCGCCCGACCCGGAAGCGAGCGCCCGGAACCGCGTCACCGCCTCGTCCGGCCGCCCCATTCGGCGCAACGCGATCCACCCGGTGAGGAAGTCGGCGTCCAGCCGCGAGGCCGCCGCTCCCGTCGGCAGCGCCGCCAGCGCGAAGGCCAGGGTGTCGCCGTGCGCCCGCAGGAACCGCCGCGCGAGCAGGTTCCGCTCGTCCCAGAACAGCGTCTGCCGCTCCGCCGGCGCCGCCGACTCCGCGACCGCCCCGCGCTCCAGCCAGACGCGGGCCGCTTCGAGGTCGCGGTTCGCCCGCCGGTACCAACGCGCCAACTCCAGCACCAACCCGGGGTCAGCCTGCGCGGGCGCGGGCAGGGCGGCGAACAGCGCCGGCCCGGACGGGTCGTCGCGGCGGAGCGCGAGCCGCACCTCCGCTGCCCGCCGCGCCGCTGGCTCGAGCCGCATCGCCTGCCGCGCCAGCACCGGGCCCAGCGCCGGGCTCTGCGTCCAAACCAGGCGCTCCCAGCGGCGGCGTTGATCGTCCGGGCCAATCGCCGCGCCCCAACGCCGCAGAAACGCCGCCTCGGCGACCGGGTCGGTGATGCCGAGCACCCACGCTCGCCGCGCCTCCGCCTCACCGCCCACGCCGCCGCGGGCCAGCGCATCGGCACAGTGCAGGGCTCCGGCCACCGTCACGGGGGAGCGCCGCAAGCACAGCGCGCGCACCACCGGGTCGTCCCCGTCCCCGACCAGCGCATCGGCGTATCGCCGCTCGAGCGTCGCGCGCTGCGGCCAGCCCGGCTCCGCCTCGAGGAACGCATCGATCTCGCCCGCGCCCGCCGCCCCCGGCGTCAGCAGCCGCAGGTACTGCACCAGCCGTCGCGCCAGCGGGTCGGGCGACCCGGCCGCCATCGCATCAGCCGCCGCCCAATCTCCCGCCCGCAGCGCCGTGCCCACATCGGCCCGTGCCAGCGTAGGAGCCAGCAACAAGACCAATAGGAAGGCAGCGCGCCGCATGGCCGCCATCTTAGGAGCCGGCGGCCTTGCGGCGCACCCGTCTCGTGCATAATTTGGCCGTTCGCGCGTCAACCGGCGGACCAACATATGTTCAAGGGATCCCTCGTCGCCCTGATTACCCCCATGCGCGACGACGGCGCCGTGGACGAGGAGGCGTTCCGCCACTTCGTGGACTGGCAGATCGGCGAGGGCACGGACGGCGTCGTCCCGACCGGCACCACCGGCGAGAGCCCGACGCTCACCCACGACGAGCACAAGCGCGTCGTCGAGATCGCCGTCGAGGTCGCGAAGGGGAGGGTGCCCGTCATCGCCGGCGCCGGGTCGAACAGCACGGCCGAGGCGATCGCGCTGACCCGCCATGCCAAGGAGGCCGGCGCGGACGCGGCCCTGATCGTCACGCCCTATTACAACAAGCCGACCCAGGAGGGCCTCTATCTCCACTTCAGCGCCATCGCCGACGCCGTCGACCTGCCCATCATCATCTACAACATCCCGCCCCGTTCCGTGATCGACATGAGCGTCGACACCATGGCGCGCCTCGCCAAGCACCGGAACATCGTCGGCGTGAAGGATGCGACCGCCAACCTGACCCGGCCGCTGCACACAAGCCGCGCCTGCGGAAAGGAGTTCTGCCAGCTCTCCGGGGAGGACCATACCGCGCTCGCCTTCCTCGCGGCCGGCGGCGTCGGTTGCATCAGCGTCACCGCCAACGTCGCGCCCCGGCTCTGCGCCGAGATGCATCGCGCCTGGCAGGACGGCGAACTGGAGCGCGCGATGACCATCCAGGAGCGCCTCGTCCCGCTCCACGACGCCCTGTTCAGCGAAACCAGCCCCGGCCCGGTCAAATATGCCGCCAGCCTGCTCGGCCACGGCACCCCCCATTGTCGGCTCCCGCTCGCTCCGGTGGCGGAGGCGACGCAGGCCCGGGTCCGCGGCGCCATGCAGCACGCGGGGCTGCTCAACTAGGTGGCCGCCAACGACAAGAAAAAGTCCGGCCTCATTTCGCACGGGGTCGCCGCCCAGAACCGCAAGGCCCGCTACGACTACACGATCAAGGAGACGGTCGAGGCCGGCCTGGTGCTGAAGGGCCCGGAGGTGAAGTCGCTCCGCCATGGCCGCGCGACGCTGACCGAAGCCTGGGCTGGCGAGCGCGACGGCGAGATGTACCTGTTCAACTGCTACATCCCCGAATACCAGGGCGGCGTGCTCTCCCGTTTCGAGCCGCGTGCGCCGCGCAAGCTGCTGCTCAAGAAGAAGCAGATCGACGACCTGATCGGCGCCACCACGCGCCTGGGCATGACCGTCGTCCCGCTCGACATCCACTTCAACGACCGCGGCGTCGCCAAGGTGACGCTGGGCGTCGCCGAAGGCCGCAACAAGGCCGACAAGCGTCATGCGATCGCCGCCCGCGACTGGCAGCGCGACAAGGCCCGGCTGATGCGCGATCGAGGCTGACGGTGCGGCGGTTCCTTGCCGTCGCGGTCCTATTCCTGCTCGCGTCCTGCGCGTCGGTCGCGACCGCGCCGGGTCCGGCGGGTCCCGCCGAGGGGCGCTGGCGGAAGCAGGCGCACGGCATTCCGCTCCGCGAGGCGGACGGCTCGCAGCGCGTGCTGCAGGGCCGGATCTGCCGGCCGGAGGGGGACGCGCCGGCCCGGCTGGTGGTGATCGCGCACGGCTCGCCGCCGATCGCCTCGGCGCGCGCGCGGCAGCAGTTGCTCGCCTGCGAACTCGGAGCCAGTGCGCTGGTTCCTCCAGCGCGGCTTCGCCGTGGCGCTCGCGCTGCGCCGTGGCTACGGCGCGACCGGCGGCGCCTATGTCGAGGGCGCGCAGCCCTGCACCGCGGGGAACTACGCCCGCTCCGCCCGCACCTCGGCGGAGGACCTGCTCGCGGTGATCCGCTACGCGACGGCGCTGCCGTACATCCAACGGGACGGCGTCGTGATGGTCGGCCAATCCGCAGGCGGCTGGGCCACTGTCGGCCTCGACAGCCTGCCCCATCCGGGCGTGGTCGCGCTGGTGAGCATGGCCGGCGGCCGCGGCGGGCAGCGCGAGGGGGGCGGCATCGAGGTCTGCCAACCACAGAACCTGGTGGCTGCCGCCGGCCTGCTCGGGGCGACGGCGAAAACGCCCATGCTCTGGGTGTTCACCGCCAATGACAGCTACTTCGCGCCGCCGCTCGCCCACGCGATGCACGACGCGTTCGTCAAGGCCGGCGGCGAGGCCGAGCTCGTTCAGCTCGGCCGGTTCGGCGCCGACGGGCATCAGCTCTTCCCCGGTGAAGGCGGCTCCCTGATCTGGGGCAAGCTGCTCGAGCGCTACCTGCGCGAGCGCGGCGCTCTATAGCCCCAGGCGCTTATAGCCCCAGGCGCTGGGCCAGCCCGAGCACGACCTCCTCGAACATCGCCGTCGTCAGCACGCCGGTGTTCGTGTTCAGGCGTGACACATGGTACAAGTCCGCCAGCAATAAGCCGTCCGGCAATGGAACGACCTGGCCGTGGCGGAATGGCAGCCGCGCCTGCGGGATCCCGAAGGCCCGCAGCACCGCGGCGTGGGCGACCGCGCCCAGCGCCAGCAAAGCCCGCAGCTCCGGCAGCATGCGGAGCTCCGCCAACAGGAACTGGTTGCAGGTCCGCACCTCCAGCGGCTTCGGCAGGTTTCCCGGCGGCACGCAGCGGACCGCGTTGGCGACGCGCACGCCGTGCAGCGTCAGCCCATCATCCGGGCGCGCCTCGTACCTCCCCCGCGCCAGCCCGAACTTCAGCAGCGTCCGGTACAGCAGCACCCCGGCGAAGTCGCCCGTGAACGGCCGGCCGGTGCGGTTCGCCCCGCGCACGCCCGGCGCGAGACCCACGATCAGCAGCCGCGCATCGAGCGGCCCGAAGCTCGGCACCGGCGCGTTGAACCAGTCGGGGTTCGCCGCCTGGTTGGCCCGGCGATACTCGATGAGGCGGGGGCAGAGCGGACAATCCTGCGGCGGCGCGTCGAGTCCCGCCTCGGGGTTAAGGCGCATCCACCCCGTCACCCACCGGCTCGCTCGGGCGGGTCGGGGAGCGCGGCGGCCGGTCGGCCAAGCGACGGGTGAACTCCGGCGCGATATCGGCGAGCTCGATGAACTGATCCGCCTGCCGCCGCAGGTCGTCCGCCACCATCGGCGGCTGCGTGCGCACCGACGACACGACCGAGACCCGAACCCCTTGCCGTTGCACCGAATCGACCAGCCGCCGGAAGTCGCTGTCGCCGCTGAACAGCACGGCATGGTCGAGGCGAGGCGCCATTTCCATCATGTCGACCGCAAGCTCGACATCCATGTTGCCCTTGACCCGGCGCCTTCCGGTCGCGTCCGTGAACTCGCGCGCCGCCTTCGTGACGAGACTAAATCCATTATAAGCCAACCAGTCGGTCAATGGCTTCAGTGGCGAGTATTCCTCCGTGTCCAGCAACGCAGAATAGTAATATGCACGCACGACGTTGGTCTTGCGGCGGAAAAACTCCAACAAGCTCCGGTAGTCCACATCGAAACCGAGGTTGCGAGAGGCGGAATACAGGTTTGCACCGTCGATGAAGAGCGCAGTTCGTTCGTTCGAGAGAAAATGCACAGGAAGGGCTCGCCCCAGTTTTTGCGGACGCCGGTGGACTTAGCTTAGGACCGTTCGAAGCGAAAGCAAAGGAGTTTGTCTCGAAAATGTTACTTGTCGCGATCGGAGCCAACCTCCCGGACGCAGTGGGTCGCCCGCCGCTCGCGACCTGCCAATGGGCCGTCGAGCAAGTCGCGGGGCTGCCGGGGCTCGTTCTCGAGGCGGTTTCGCAATGGTATCACACCGCGCCGGTGCCCGCATCGGACCAGCCGGACTATATCAACGGCGTGATCCGCCTTTCCGGCGACCCCGATCCTGAGGCGCTGTTGCGGGCGCTGCACGGTATCGAGGCCGAGGCGGGCCGCACGCGGGGAGCGCCGAATGCCGCGCGGGTGCTGGATCTCGACCTGCTCGCCGTCGGCGACCGGGTCATCGCCCGGCCGGATCTCGTGCTCCCGCATCCGCGGCTGGCCGAGCGCGCCTTCGTGCTCGACCCGCTCTGCGACGTGGCGCCGGAGTGGCGCCACCCGATCCTCGGCCGCACGGCAAGCGAACTGCGCGACGCGCTGCCCGCACAGCGCGTGGAACCCTTGCCCTCGCAGCAGCAAACGCCTATCTAACTCTTTCGCACTGCAACATTCCCGGAGCTGGAGCGCATGGCGCGCGTAACCGTTGAAGACTGCGTCCAGAAGGTCCCCAACCGCTTCGAGCTCGTCCTGTTCGCGGCCCAGCGGGCCCGCAACCTCAGCCGCGGCGAGGAACTGACGGTCGACCGCGACAACGACAAGAACCCGGTCGTCGCCCTGCGCGAGATCGCCGACGAGACGGTCGAACTCGGCAGGCTCGAGGGCGACCTTATCAAGTCGCTGTCCCGCGCGCCCGAGCCGGAGCCGGCCGACGAGGAGGTGCTGGACCTCATCCCGACCGACCAGAACATCTTCGGCCTGCAGGACGTCTCGGCCGAGGAAGAGGCCGCCAACCTGCCGGTCGAAGACATGTCGCCCGAGGACATCGAGGCGGCGATCGAGGCCGAGCTCGGCGGCCGCACGCGGCGCTAACCTGACGGGGAGGGGGCTCTGAGCGGACGCGCTCCCTACCCGGCCTTCGCCCCTGACGGCAGCGGCGCCGCCGAGACCCAGGCCGCGCGGCCGCAGATCATCCGCCAGTACGAGCTGACCGAAAAGGTCAGGAGCTACGACCCGCGCGCCGACACCGACATGCTCGACGCCGCCTACGTGCTCGCCATGCAGGCGCACGGGGCGCAGACCCGCGAGAACGGCGACCCCTACATCACCCATCCGCTCGCCGTCGCCGACATCCTCGCCGGCTACCGGCTCGATACCGCCAGCATCGTCACCGCCCTGCTCCACGACGTGATCGAGGACACCGGCGTCACCAAGGCGGACCTCGACCGCCGCTTCGGCGCGACCATCGGCGGCCTGGTCGACGGCGTCACCAAGCTGACCCGGCTGGAGCTGCAGTCCGACCGCACCAAGCAGGCCGAGAACTTCCGCAAGCTCGTGCTCGCCATGAGCAAGGACATCCGCGTCCTGCTGGTGAAGCTCGCCGACCGCCTGCACAACATGCGCACGCTGCATTACGTGCAGGATCCGACCAAGCGGCAGCGCATCGCCCGCGAGACGATGGAGATCTACGCCCCGCTCGCCGAGCGGATCGGCATGGACGCGCTCAAGACCGAGCTGCAGACCCTCTCCTTCGCCCAGCTCGACCCCGAGGCCTACGACACCATCATGGCCCGGCTGAACTTCCTGCGCGGCCAGGGCGCGGACGTGATCGACGAGGTGCGCGAGGAGCTGATCCGCGTCTGCGCGGAGGCCGGCTTTCCGCCCCTCGCCGTCACCGGCCGCGAGAAGTCGCCCTTCTCCATCTGGGAGAAGATGCAGCGCCGCAACGTCGCCTTCGAGCAGCTCTCGGACATCATGGCGTTCCGCGTGGTCATGCCGACGCGCAACTCTTGCTACGCGGCACTCGGCGCCATCCACGCCGCCTTCCCCGTGATCGCCGGCCGGTTCAAGGACTACATCTCCACGCCGAAGGCCAACGGCTATCGGAGCCTGCATACCGGCGTGACCCTGCGTGAGCCGCGCAATCAGAAGATCGAGGTGCAGATCCGCACGGCGGAGATGCACGAGATCGCCGACAACGGCGTCGCCGCGCACTGGCTCTACAAGCAGCACGACGCGTCGGCCAGCGATCTGCAGAAGTTCCGCTGGGTGCAGGATCTGCTCGAAATCCTCGAGAACTCCCAGGCGGCCGACGACTTCCTCGAGAACACCAAGCTCGAACTGTACCAGGACCAGGTCTTCTGCTTCACGCCGAAGGGCCAGCTGATCCAGCTCCCCCGCGGCGCCACCCCGATCGACTTCGCCTACGCCGTGCATAGCCAGGTCGGCGACACCACGGTCGGGGCCAAGATCAACGGCCGCCTGATGCCGCTGCGGCACGAGCTGCAGAACGGCGACCAGGTCGAGATCCTGACCGCCCGCGGCGGCACCCCGTCCCCGGCCTGGGAACGCTTCGTCGTCACCGGCAAGGCGCGCGCCCGCATCCGCCGGTTCGTCGCCCAGCAGCAGCGCCAGAACCACATCGACGCCGGCCGCGCCGCACTCGCCCGCGCCTTCCGCAGCGAGGGCGTGGACGGCTCCGAGAAGGTGCTGGACGCCGCGCTCAAGAACTTCAAGGCGAGCACGCTCGACGACCTCTACGTCGCCGTCGGCAACGGCAATATCGGTCCCCGGGACGTGGTCCACGCCGCCTATCCGGAGCTGCGCCAGGCCCGCGCGCCGCGGATGTCGCCGAACCTCACCCCCCGGACCGGCCGCGTCCCCTCGCGCTCCGAAGGGATGCCGGTCACCGGGCTGGTCTCCGGCATGACCATCCACTACGCCGGGTGCTGCCACCCGCTGCCGGGCGACCGCATCGTCGGCATCGTCAGCACCGGGAAAGGCGTCACGCTGCACACCGTGGACTGCCAGACGCTGGAAAGCTTCGCCGCCACGCCGGAGCGGTTCATCGACGTCGACTGGGACCCGGTCGCCACCTCCGGCGGCGAAGGCCGCGACCCATACCGGCCGGATCAGCGCCGTCGCCGCCAACAGCCCGAGCGCGCTGGCCACGCTGACCAACGCCATCGCCAAGCATGACGGCGCCATCACCAACCTCAAGATCACCAACCGCCAGCAGGATTTCTTCGAGGTGCTGGTCGACGTGGAGGTGCGCGACGTGAAGCACCTCGGCACCGTGATCGCCGGGCTGCGGGCGGCCAGCGGCATCACCCAGGTGGAGCGGGCGCGCGGTTGATCCTCGGTCTCGGGTCCGACATCTGCGACATCCGGCGCATCGAGCGCGTGCTGGAGCGGCACGGCGAGCGCTTCATCCAGCGCGTGTTCACCGAGGCCGAGCGCGCCCGCGCTGCGCGGCGGACGGAAAAGCTGCAGGCCGCGACCTTCGCCAAGCGCTTCGCCGCCAAGGAGGCCTGCGCCAAGGCGCTCGGCACCGGGTTCCGTGGCGGCGTGTTCCACAGCGACATCGGCGTGGTGAACCTCCGCTCCGGCCAGCCGACCATGCGCCTGACCGGCGGCGCCGCGGCCCGGCTGCGCGCGATCACGCCGCCCGGCCAGGCGGCCCAGCTCGCGCTGACGCTCACCGACGAATACCCCTACGCCTTCGCCCAGGTCATCATCTCCGCCGTCCCCGTTCCTTGACAGGACGGGGCCGCTCGGCTTGATCCCGCCACTTTGAACGGACACACGGTCTGATGGCCAAGAGCATGGCGAAGAGCAAGTCGGGAGGCCTGCTCGAAAACGTCAAGACGATCATCTACGCCGGCCTGATCGCGATCGGGATCCGGACGATCGCGTTCGAGCCGTTCAACATCCCGTCCGGGTCGATGATCCCGACATTGCTGGTCGGCGACTACCTGTTCGTCTCCAAATACAGCTACGGCTACTCGCGCTACTCCCTCCCGTTCGCCCCCGACCTCTGGCAGGGCCGCATCTTCGGCCATCTGCCGAAGCGCGGCGACGTCGTCGTGTTCAAGTTCCCGCACGACACCAGCATCGACTACATCAAGCGCATCGTCGGCCTTCCGGGCGACCGCATCCAGGTGAAGGGCGGCCAGCTCTACATCAACGGCACCCTCGCGCCCCGCGAGCTGGTCGGCGACTACGTGGAGACCGACGAGGGCCGTCGCACCCTGGCGACCGAGTATATCGAGACCCTGCCGGACGGGGTGCGCCACGACATCCTGAAGGAGACGGATTCGGGCTACATGAACAACACGCCCGAGTTCAAGGTGCCCGAGGACCACGTCTTCGCCATGGGCGACAACCGCGACAACTCGAGCGACAGCCGGGTCATGGATGCGAGCGGCGTCGGCTTCGTGCCGGTGGAGAACCTGGTCGGACGGGCCGAGTTCATCTTCTTCTCCATCGACGCGCGGGCGCCGTTCTGGGAGGTTTGGGAGTGGCCGTTCGAGATCCGCTGGACCCGGCTGCTGCACGGGATCAGCTAGCGCACGCTCCGGCGGCTCGGATCGAAGCCGCGGAGGCGCTGCTCGGGCATCGCTTCGTCCGGCGTGACCTGCTGGCCGAAGCCCTGACCCACCGCTCCGCGACCCAGGCCAAAGGCCGCGGGCGCAAGCGGCCCCCGTCCAACGAGCGGCTCGAGTTCATGGGCGACCGCGTGCTCGGCCTGGTCGTCGCGGAATGGCTGATCGAGCGGTTCCCGGACGAGCAGGAAGGCGCGCTCGGCCGCCGCCACGCCCATCTGGTCTCTCGCGGCGTCCTGGCCGACATCGCCGACCGCGCCGGCCTGTCCGAAGTGCTCTCGATCGGCGCGGGCGAGGCGAGGGCAGGGGTCGCGCAGCTCGCCAACGTGCTCGCCGACGCGATGGAGGCGGCCATCGGCGCCGTCTACCTCGACGCCGGCCTCGACCCGGCGCGCCGCTTCGTCCGCACCGCCTGGGGGCCGGAGCTCGACGCCATGGCCGAGCCGCCCAAGGACCCGAAGACCGAGCTGCAGGAGTGGCTGATGGCCCGCGGCCTGCCGCTGCCGGTCTATCAGGTGGCGGCCCGGTCCGGCCCGGCGCATCAGCCGGAGTTCGTCATGCAGGTCAGCGGCGGCGGCAAGGCGGCGACCGGCACCGCCGGGACCAAGCGCCTCGCCGAGCGCGACGCCGCCGCCCACCTGCTCGCGCGGCTGCAGGAGTGACCGGCCCCTCGCGCTGCGGCTTCGCGGCCATCGTCGGCGCGCCGAACGCCGGCAAGTCGACGCTGCTCAACCGGCTGACCGGCGCCAAGCTCTCCATCGTCAGCCCGAAGGCCCAGACCACCCGCTTCCGCGTGCTCGGCATCCTCATGCGCGGCCCCGCGCAAATCCTGCTCGTCGACACGCCCGGCATCTTCCGCCCGCGCCGGCGCCTCGACCGCGCCATGGTCAAGGCCGCCTGGACCGGCGCCGAAGACGCCGACCTCACCCTGTTCCTGGTCGACAGCCGGGCCGGCGCGACCGACGAAGTCCGCCGCATCGCCGCCGAGCTCGCCGGCGAAGGGCAGGCGCACCTGGCTGGTGCTGAACAAGGTCGACCTGGTCTCGCGCGAACAGCTCCTGCCGCTCACCGCCGAGCTCAGCGCCCTCTTGCCGGCCGAGGAGACCTTCATGGTCAGCGCCGCCACCGGCGATGGCCTCGACCGCCTGCTCGACCGCCTGGCCGAAGCGATGCCGGAGGGCCCGCATCTCTATCCCGACGACGACCTCACCGACCTGCCGGACCGCCTGCTCGCCGCCGAGATCGTCCGCGAGCAGATCTTCCTGCAGACCCACGAGGAGATTCCCTACGGCACCACGGTGGAGACCGAGAGCTGGGCCGAGCGCCCCGACGGCTCCGTCCGCATCGACGCGACCGTCTACGTCGCCCGACCCGGCCACAAGGCGATCCTGATCGGCGCCGGCGGCAGCCGCATCCGCGAGATCGGCGCCAAGGCGCGCGGCGAGCTGTCCCGGCTGCTGGAGCGCCCCGTCCACCTGTTCCTCAACGTCAAGGAACGCGCCGGCTGGGACGAGGAGGGCGCCCGGCTGCGCGCGCTCGGGCTGGACGACACCGAGTAGCGCGATGGAGTGGGAAGCGCCCGCGATCGTGCTCGACGCGCGCCCCTACGGCGAGGGCGGCGCCGTGGTCACCGTGCTGACGGAGGAGCACGGCGCCTACCGCGCGCTGGCCCGCGGTGGCGCCTCGCGCGCCCAGGCCGCGCTCTGGCAGCGCGGCAACCTGATCGCGGCCCGCTGGGTCGCCCGCCTCTCCGATCAGCTCGGCAGCATCTCCGCCGAGCTGGTCCATGCCGGCGCGGCCTCGGCGGTCGACGACCCGCTCGCGCTCGCCGTGCTCGCCTCCGCCTGCGCCGTCGCCGAAGGCGCGCTGCCCGAGCGCGAGCCGCATCCGCGCGTGTTCGCCGGCCTTGTCGCCCTGATCGCCGCGCTAGCCTCGGGCGAGGACCTGCTCGCCGACCTCGTGCGCTGGGAGACGACCGTGCTGTCCGAGCTCGGCTACGGCCTCGACCTCGAGCGCTGCGCCCTCACCGGCGCCACCGCCGGGCTGGCCTACGTCTCGCCGCGCACCGGCCGCGCCGTGGCGCGCGATGCGGCCGGGATCTGGGCCGACCGCCTGCTCCCGCTGCCCGGCTTCCTCGCCGGCTCCAACCGCTCGGAGGCGGCGGACTGGCGCGACGGCCTCCGCCTCACCGGCCATTTCCTCGAGCGCGACGCCTTCGGCCACACCCACCGCCCGGTCCCGGAAGCCCGCCTGATGCTCTACGACCGCGTGGTGGCGCTCGCCGGGTGAGGGTGGCCGGACTCTACCGCCCCGCCCGGTCCACCAAGCCCGACGGACAGCCCGGCTGAACCGTCGCGGCGGCCTGGATCAGGGCCCCGATCGGCGCCGAGCCGGCAACGTCGCCGGCCAGATTGATCACCAGCTCGCTGATCTCCCGCGCTCGAGCCCTTCGCCGGAGCACGAGACCGTCACGCGATTGCCCGCGCCAGGGCCGAAGGCCTGGTCGAACGCGGCGCGGATCGCGTCGGCCGAGACGCTCGATCCGATGCTCTGCGCGAACAGGTCGCGCACCGGCGATGCGTTCACCTGCTGCGCCAGCGAGGCGGCGCGGGCGAAATAGGCGTCGGCCGGCGCGCCGAAGCAGGTCCCGTGCACGATCCACTCATGGCGCTCAAGCCCGGACTGCACCCCCGGCATCACCGCCGCCAGTGCCTGCCGGGTCGCCGGGCTGAGCTCCGGCTCCGGCAGGCGCGTTCCACTCGTGCGCGTGATCGGCCTGCACCAGCGCGCGGTCCACGCCGCAATAGGCTTGCCGCGCGGCTGCGGCCAGAGACCGTGCAGGCTGAGCTCGGTCGCATCGTCGCTGCGCGCGGTCATGCTCGCGCACTCGGCCGTGCCCTGATGCTGCCGGCAGAACGCCGGCTCCCAGCCGAGCGCCAGCACATGCGTGGCCGCACCGGCCGTGCCCGCCCGGTCCCGCGCCCTGCGCAGGCGCCGCCCCGTCCGCGTTCGCCCCGCCGAACTGCCCGCAGGAGACGGCAACCCAGCGCTGCGACGGCTGCGCGCCCTCGACCACGATCAGGTAATGGGTCGGGTCCGCGCGGTTCTCGCCGACGACGCGGTAAGCCCGGCCGGGCTCGACGGTGACGTTCCCCGGGTTGCTCGCCCTGCCGGATCGACTGAGTGGCTGGGCACGCCTGGCTCGCGGTGAACGAGCCGGAGAGACGGACTTGCGCGGCGGCCGGGTCGAAGCCGAGCAGCGCCGCGAGCGAAAGCGCGAATGCGAGCGTGCGGATCATTTTGGTCTCGTCCTGTCGGCTGTGTGTCGCTCGCTGGGGCGCCGCTGGCAACTGACCTTTCCCCGACGACACGGCTCGCGGAATTGGTGTAGGAACCGCGTTCACTGTTTGTGCGAATACCGAATGCCCGACGACCTCTCCGGCACCATCCAAGACACCAAGCTCGCCGACGCGCTGTCCGAGCGCTATCTCGCCTACGCCCTCAGCACCATCATGTCGCGCAGCCTGCCGGACGTGCGCGACGGGCTGAAGCCGGTCCATCGCCGCCTGATCTACGCGATGCACCAGCTCAAGCTCGACCCGGCCGCCGGCTTCAAGAAATGCGCCCGGGTCGTGGGCGACGTCATCGGCAAATACCACCCGCACGGCGACGCCGCGGTCTACGAAGCCCTGGTCCGCCTCGCCCAGGACTTCGCCGCCCGCTACCCGCTGGTCGAAGGCCAGGGCAATTTCGGCAATGTCGACGGCGATAACCCGGCGGCGATGCGGTACACCGAGGCCCGCCTCACCGAAGTCGCCCAGGCCCTGCTCGCCGGCATCGACGACGACGCCGTCGATTTCCGCCCGACCTACGACGGCGAGGAGAGCGAGCCGGTCGTCCTGCCCGGCGGCTTCCCCAACCTGCTCGCCAACGGCGCCGCCGGCATCGCCGTGGGGATGGCGACCTCCATCCCGCCGCACAACGCCGGCGAAGTCTGCGCCGCCGCCATCCACCTGATCCAGCACCCCGACGCGACCACGGCCGAGCTGCTCGAGCACATGCCCGGCCCGGACTTCCCGACCGGCGGCATCCTCGTCGAGAGCCGCGACGCCATGCTCCAGGCCTACGAGACCGGCCGCGGCGGCTTCCGCATCCGCGCCAAGTGGGAGGTCCAGCGCGGCAAGCTCGGCATGTGGCAGGTCATCGTCACCGAGATCCCCTACCAGGTGCAGAAATCCAAGCTGATCGAGCAGGTCGCCGAACTGCTCGAGGCCAAGAAGCTGCCGTTCCTCGGCGACATCCGCGACGAGAGCACGGACGAGATCCGCCTCGTGCTGGAGCCGAAGTCGCGCGGCGTCGAGCCGGAAGTGCTGATGGAGACGCTATTCCGCGCCACCCAGCTCGAGACCCGCTTCTCCCTCAACATGAACGTGTTGACGGCCGATCATACGCCGACGGTGCTCGGCCTTCGCGGCGTGCTGCGGGCCTGGCTCGACCACCGCCACGAGGTGCTCGAGCGCCGCTCCCGCCACCGCCTGGCCGCCATCCAGCGCCGGCTCGAGGTGCTGGACGGCTATCTCGCCGTCTTCCTCAACCTCGACGAGGTCATCCGCATCATCCGCGAGGAGGACCAGCCCAAGCCGGCGCTCATCGCCCGCTTCACGCTCACCGACGTGCAGGCGGAGGCGATCCTCAACATGCGGCTGCGCTCGCTGCGCCGTCTCGAGGAGATGGAGATCCGCAAGGAGCACAAGGCGCTCACCCGCGAAGGCAAGGAGATCGGCTCGCTGCTCAAGGACGAGAGCACGGCGCTGGGCGAAGATCGAAGGCGAACTGACGGAGATCAAAGCAAAGTTCGGCGCCGGCAAGCTCGGCGACCGCCGCACGGTCCTGGGCGACGTCCCCGCCGCCGTCGAGGTCAGCGCCGAGCACCTGATCGAGCGCGAGCCGATCACCGTCATCCTGTCGCAGAAGGGCTGGATCCGCGCCGTCCGCGGCCATCTCGCCGACGGCGGCGAGCTCAAGTTCAAGGAGGGCGACGCGCTCCGGTCGGTCGTGCCCTGCCAGACCACCGACCGCCTCTGCCTGGTCGGGCACCGGCGGCCGGGTCCATACGCTGCGCGCCGGCGACCTTCCGCGGGGCCGAGGCGACGGCCAGCCGATCCGCCTCGCCGCCGAGATGGCCAACGACGAGGAGGTCGCGACCCTGTTCGTCTGGACGGAGGGCAGCGAGCTACCTCATCGCGAGCGACGCCGGCCGCGGCTTCCGCATCGCCGCGCCCGACCTGCTTGCGGAGAAGCGCACTGGCAAGCAGGTGCTGAACCTCAAGCCCGGCGAGGCCGTGCTGCTCTGCGTCCCGGCCGAAGGCGACCACGTCGCCTGCGTCGGCACCAACCGCAAGCTGCTCGTCTTCCCGCTCGACCAGGTCCCGGAGCTCGCCCGCGGCGCCGGCGTGATGCTGCAGAAATACCGCGACGGAAAGCTCGCCGACGCCAAGGTGTTCCGCCTGGACGACGGCCTCACCTGGCGCCTCGGCGACAAGACCCGCACGGAGACGGATTTGCGCCCCTGGCTCGGCACCCGCGCGCAGGCGGGCCGCATGGTGCCCAACGGCTTCCCGAAATCCGGCCGCTTCAGCTAGCGATGGCCGATCCCGACCCCGCCAGCATCGGCGCGCGGCTCTCCCGCGGCGTCGCCGTCACCGCCGGCGTCGCAAGCGGTCAAGCTCGGCACGCAGGTGATCAGCGTGGTGGTGCTGTCGCGGATGCTCACGCCGGAGGATTTCGGCTTGGTGGCGATGGTCGCGCCGGTTGTCGGCCTGGTCTCGCTGTTCCAGGACGTGGGCCTGTCGCAAGCGCTGATCCAACGCGAGCGGATCACGGACGAGCAGATCTCGAGCGTGTTCTGGATCAACCTGCTGATCGCCGTCGTGCTCGGGCTGCTCACCGCTGCGCTGGCGCCCGCCGTCGCTCTGTTCTACCGCGAGCCGGCGCTCGCCGGCCTCACCGTCGGGTTCGCCGCGACATTCGTCCTGACCGGCATCTCCGGCCAGACCCAGGCGCTGCTGCAGCGCCAGCTCCGTTTCGGCGCGCTGGCCGCGCTCGATATCGGCGCCGCCATCGCCGGCATCGCGCCTCGATCGTCGTGGCGCTCGTCCACCCGTCCGCCTGGGCGCTGTTCGCCTCCACCGTCGTCTACCGCTTGGTCGCCGCCATCGCGTCGTGGATGCTGACCGGGTTCCGCCCGCAACGGCCGAATTTCGGCACCGGGATTGGCGACATGGTCCGCTTCGGCGGCGGGCTCACCGTCGTCAACCTGTCCAACTACCTCCTGCGCAACGCCGACAACGTCATGGTCGGCGCCTACTGGGGCGCCGAGGTGCTCGGCACCTACGAGCGCGCCTACCAGCTCCTGCTGTTCCCGCTTCAGCAGGTGAGCTGGCCGCTCGGCCGCATCATGATCACCGCGCTGTCCCGCCTGCAATCCGACCCGGTGCGCTATCGCCAGACCTACCTTCGGTGCGATCCGCCTCATGCTCCTGGTCGTGGAGCCCGGCATCGTTTGGACGCATCGCGACCGCCGATCGGCTCATCCCGACCGTGCTCGGCCCGCAATGGGGAAGCTGCGTGCCGGTATTCGTGGTGCTGGGGATCACCGGGCTGCAGCAGCCGATGACCGGCTCGATCGGCTGGCTGCTGATCAGCCAGCGGCGGGGCCGCGCTTTGCTCTGGTGGGGAGCCTACAGCCTTCTCATCACGCTGCCCGCCTTCGCGCTCGGCCTGCCCTGGGGCGGGGTCGGCGTCGCCACCGGTTACGCCGCCTCCGATCTGTTGCTGCGCACGCCGATCTACTGGTGGCTCGGCACCCGCGAGGGGCCGGTCACGCTGCGCGACCTGCTCGGCCTCGCGGCGCCCCAGGTGCTCGGATCCGCTTCCGCCTTCCTTGGCATCGATGGCTGTTCCGCCATGCCGTGCCGCTCGGCACGGTGCTCGACCTGTTCGGCGCCCTGCTGGTCGCCTACGCCTGCAGCCTACCGGTCGTCCTGGCTTTCGCCGGGCAACGGGCCACGGCGGCCGAGGGCCTCGCCGGCGCACTCAAGCTCTGGCCCCGCCGCGTCCCCTTTCCGCCGAGCGGCCCAGCCTCCCAACTCGCCCACATGGACAGCGAGCGGAGCTGAGCTAGTCGCCCGCCAGCCGCGCGCCCACCGTCGGCGCCGCGAGCCGCATCAGCGCACCGAGGTTCGGCGCCTCGGCCAGCCCGAGCGCCGCATCGGCCAGCCGGGCCGCGCGCTCCTCGCCCAATACCGGCGCCGCCAGGGCGTTGAACTTCGCCCGCAGCTCCGCGTCGGTCATGAAATTGTCCGGCTCGCCCTTCGGCACCCGCACGAACCCCGTCCAGGTCTGCCCGCCGGCCACCACCGTCAGCTTGCCCGCCATGTTGGCCGGGAACTCCGCCTGCACCTCGGGGTCGTGCTCGACGACGATCCGCGGCAGCAGCGCCCGGATCGCCGGATCCTGCAGCGCGCCGTAGCTGTCCCAGTCCATCTTGCCGGTGAGCAGACCGGACGCGATCACGAAGGGCCCGCTGAACTGCCCGTCCACCACGTTCTGCGGATCCTGCCGGCGGGCAAGCGGCTCGCCGATCAGCGTCATGCCGGACGCGGAGGTCCCGTAGGTGACGCGCTCGATGCTCGCCGGGCTCGGCCCCGACCTCACGGTGCCAGGCGATGGCGGCGTCGATCCCGGCATGGCCGTAGCGGCAGGAGGGGTACGGCTTCACCGCCGTCCGCATCAGCTCCCACTCCTGGCCGAGGCCGCGCGTGGCGCGCGCCGGGTCGGGGGAGGGGGCGTAGGCGTGGAGGAACCCGTGCTTGCCCTCGAGCGCCTCCGCCGCGCCCTTGAACCCCTCGCGCGCCAGCACCGCGGCCGCCAGGCCCGACATGCTGGCCCAGCCGACCTGGAAGCGCTTGGTCCACGCGCCGTTGGCGAGGAACTGCAGGCTGCCCGCCGACTGGCTGAGCGCGATCCCGAGCGCCGACTCGATCCCGGCCGGGTCGAGCCCGAACACACCGACGCCGCCGTCGCCGCGCCGAACACGCCGCACGTCGCCGTCGGGTGGAAGCCCGCGCGCGTAGTGCTCGCCGGCCGGCAAGGCCAGCGCCACCCGGCACGTCACCTCGTAGCCGGCGACGATCGCCGCCAGCACCTTCGCCCCTGATGCGCCCGCCATCTCCGCCGCGGCCAGCGCCGCCGGGATCACCGGGCAGCCCGGATGCAGCGACCCGGCCGCGTGCGTATCGTCGAAGTCGAGCGAATGTCCGAGCGCCGCGTTCAGGAACGCCGCCCCGGCCGGCGTGTATCGCGCGCTGTCGCCGAACACGACGCTGTTGCCCGCCGCCACACCGAGCGCCCGCGCCGCCGCCAGCATCGGCGGCGTGCTCTCGGCGTCGTGGCGGGCGCGCACGATGTTGCCGAGCAGGTCCAGCACGAGCAGCCGCGTGCGGGCCAGCACCTCCGGCGGCAGCGCGCCGGAGTCGAGGCCCGAACTCCAACGGGCGAAGTCGGCGGTCGATGCCCATGATCGTTCCTCCGTTGTGATCCTTTTGCGCCATCCTGCCCGATGTGGCAGATGGCCGCCATGCTGAACCGTCGCGCCGTCCTGGCCTCCGCCGCCGCCCTGCCCGTCGCCGCGCGCGCCCAGGAGCGCGGCTTCGGCAACTTCGTCGACAGCGTCATGGCCGAGGCCCGCCGGGCCGGGATCCGCGAGGCGACGCTCCGGGAAGCCTTCGCCGGAATCGTCCCGAACCAGCACGTGATCGAGCTCGACCGCAATCAGCCGGAGTTCAACCTCACCTGGCCGGAATACCGCGCCCGCGTGCTGCCGGAGAGCCGGATCGGCGCCGCGCGCCAGAACTACGCCCGCGAGCGCGGCGCTGCTGTCCGAGGTCGAGGCCCGTTTCGCCGTCGGCCCGCTGGTCGTCATGGGGATCTGGGGCATCGAGTTCGAATTTCGGCGCCAACAAGGGCAACTACCGCCTCGTCGAGGCGCTCGCGACGCTCGCCTGGGAGGGCCGCCGCGCCGCTTACTTCCGCAAGGAGCTGATCAACGCGCTGCGCATCCTCGACGCCGGCGACGTGACGCCCGGCCGCATGACCAGCGGCTGGGCCGGCGCAATGGGCCAGCCGCAGTTCATGCCGAGCTCCTACCTGACGTATGCGGTCGACTTCGACGGCGACGGCCGCCGCGACATCTGGGACAGCCGGCCCGACGTGTTCGGCTCCATCGCCAACTACATGGCCCGCAGCGGCTGGCGCGCCGGCGAGCCCTGGGGCCAGCCGGTGCTCGTGCCAGAGGCGATCGACCCCGGCTCGACCGGGCGCGACGCGCGCCGTCCGCTCGGCGAATGGATGCGGCTCGGCGTCCGCCGCGAGGACGGCCGCCCGTTCGGCCGCTCGGACGTGCTCGGGGCGCTGATCGTGCCGGACGGCATCGCGCCCGGGCACGGCTTCATGGTCTACAGCAACTTCGCCGCCATCCGCCGCTACAACCCGTCCGACTTCTACGCCCTCGCCGTCGGCCTGCTGGGGGACGCGGCCGTCCTTTGAACCGCCTGCTCCCGCTCGCGGCCGTGCTCGCGCTCGCGTCCTGCGCCCGCCACCCGCCGCCGCCGACCCCGTCGCCGCATTACGTGGTCGGCCCCGCCTGGCAGGGCGCGTTCGGCACCTGGTTCTACCCGCGCGAGGATTTCGGCTATGACGCGACCGGGCTGGCCGAGCGGCTGCCGGGTCACGCCGGGCTGACCGCGGACGGCGAGGTGCTATGACCCGGCCGCCGTCGCCGGCGCCCACCAGACGCTTCAGCTTCCGACCGTCGCCCGCGTGACCAATCTCGAGAACGGCCGCCAGATCCTCCTCCGGCTGAACGACCGCGGTCCCGCCGACCCCGGGCGCATTCTCGGCCTCACCCCCCGCGCCGCCGACCTGCTCGGCGTCGGCGCGGGTCCTGCCCAGGTCCGGGTGCAGGTCGAGAGTGCGCCGAGCCAGGCCCTGCGCGACCGGCTGGGCGGCGGCCCCAAGGGCGCGACGGCCGCCCCGCGCGCTTCCGTCGCCGCCGAGAGCCTGCCGCCGCCGCCCGGCATCGCCGTCTCCGCCCGGTACCGAGTCGGCCCGGCGGAGACGGCCGCGCCCGCCGTCGCAGACACCGACTCGGCGGCTCCAGACCGCCTCCCCGAGACGGTCGAGCAGGTGCCGCCGCACCCGGGCCAGCTCTGGATCGAGGCCGGCCGGTTCAGCCGCCCGACCTATGCAAATCGTTTAGCATCAAGCTTGTCTACCATCTCAGCTCGCGTGGAACGCGAACCCGGCGCATCGTCGCTACCTTACCGGGTCATGGCCGGCCCATTCCCTTCCGTTCAGGCTGCGGACGCGGCGCTGGACCGGGCGCGCCGGGCCGGAGTAACCGATGCGACGATCGTGGTGGAGTAGCGTGGCCATGCTGAACCGTCGAACCCTCTTGGCCGGGGTTGCCTCTGTCGTCCCAGCTCGCAGCTTCGGCCCAGCGCCGCCCGCCGGCCCACGGCCACGGCGCGCCGGCCGCGCCCCCGCCCACCGGCGCGCCCGCAACCACGCCGATCGGCCCGCTCGACACCGCCGCCCGCTGGGCCCTGATCCTCGACTTCAACACCGGGGCCACGCTGCTCGACAAGGACGGCGACGCGCAGATGCCGCCCTCCTCGATGACCAAGCTGATGACGATCTACATCGTCTACGGGATGCTGAAGTCGGGCCGCCTGAAGCTCGACCAGGAGCTGCCCGTCAGCGAGCGCGCCTGGCGCATGCAGGGCTCGAAGATGTTCGTCCCGCTCGGCGGGCAGGTGAAGGTCGAGGACCTGATCCGGGGCGTGATCGTCCAGTCCGGCAACGACGCCTGCATCGTGTTCGCCGAAGCGATCGCCGGGTCGGAGGAGCAGTTCGTCGAGCTGATGAACGCCAAGGCCAAGGAGCTCGGCCTGACCAACACCTATTACCGCAACTGCACCGGCTGGCCCGACCCGGAGCAGCACATGAGCTGCCGCGACATCGCCACCCTGGCGCGTCACATCATCATGGACTACCCCGAATACTACCACTACGACAGCGAAAAGACGTTCAAGTACAACAACATCGAGCAAGAGAACCGCAACCCGCTGGTCCAGCAGGGCCTCGCCGACGGGCTGAAGACCGGCCACACGGAGGCGGGCGGGTTCGGTCTGGTCGCCAGCACGCAGCGCGGCAACCGCCGGGTGATCCTCGTGGTCAACGGGCTGACCTCCATGCACCAGCGGCGCGAGGAGAGCGAGCGCCTGCTCGAATGGGCGTTCCGCGAGTTCGAGGACGTCACCCTGTTCACCGCCGCCGACACGGTGGACAACGCCAAGGTCTGGCTCGGCACCCGCTCGACCGTGCCGCTGGTCGGCGGCCGCGACCTGGTCATCACCATGCCGCGGCAATGGCGCCAGAGCGCCAAGATCGCGATCGAGTACCAGTCGCCGATCACCGCCCCGGTCAACCGTGGCGACGTGCTGGGCAAGCTGCTCGTCTCCGGCCAGGGCGTGCCGCCGATGGAGGTGCCGCTGCTGGCCGGCGCCGACGTGCCGCGCCTCGGCCTGCCCGGCCGCGCCATGGCCGTCGTGTCGCACCTCGTCCTCGGCTCCTGATCGGGATTGTTCCTGACGCTCGAAGGCGGGGAGGGGGCAGGCAAGTCGACCCAGGCGAGGCTAGTTGGCGGCCCGGATCGCCGCGTCGGGCCGCCCCGTGCTGCTCACCCGTGAGCCCGGGGGCGCCCCTGGTGCCGAGCTGCTCCGCTCCCTCCTGCTCGGCGGCGCCGTCGCCTGGTCCGCCGCGGCTGAGGCCCATCTCCACTTCGCGGCCCGCGCCGAGCACCTCCAGCGCACGATCCTCCCGGCGCTCGACGCCGGCATGGTGGTGGTCTGCGACCGCTTCGCCAATTCCACCATGGCCTACCAAGGCTACGGCCTCGGCGCCGACCGGTCGCTCATCGCCGGCCTGACCCGGCTGCTGCCGATCCAGCCGGCGCTCACCGTGCTGCTCACCATCCCGGTCGAACTCGGCGCCACGCGCATCGCGCAGCGGCCGGGCCGCGCCGACCGCTACGAGTCGCTCGACCCCGGCTTCCACGAACGCGTCGCCCAGGGCTACGCCGAGCTCGCCGCGGCCGAGCCCGAGCGCTTCGTGACGCTCTCGGGCATCGGCGAAGTCGAGGACGTCGCTTCCCGTGTTTGGACCGCGGTCGAGCCGCGCCTCCCGTGATAGCGCCGCGCGAGAACCCGGACCTGTTCGGCCATGAGGACGCCGAGCGCACCTTCGCCGCCGCCGCGTCGACCGGCCGCCTGCACCACGCCTGGCTGATCACTGGCGCCGAAGGCGTTGGGAAGGCGACGTTGGCCTATCGCCTGGCCCGGCGGCTGCTGGGCGGCGCCGACGCTGTCGACCACCCGGCCAATCCCGTCTTCCGCCGGGTCGCCCGCGCGACCCATGCCGACCTGCTCACCGTCGAGCGCGAGTGGGACGAAAAGCGCAAGCGCCAGCGCACGGAGATCGTGGTCGAGGGCGCGCGCGACATCGCCGGCTTCCTCCGTCTCACCCCTGCCGAGGGCGGCTGGCGCATCGTGGTGGTGGACGGCGCCGAGCACCTGAACCGCAACGCCGCCAACGCCCTGCTGAAAGTGCTGGAGGAGCCGCCCGCGCGCGCCGTGCTGCTGCTCACCTGCGCCGCTCCCGGCCGCCTGCTGCCCACGGTGCGCAGCCGCTGCCGCCGCCTGCCGCTCCGCCCGCTCGGACGCGGCCGACATGGAGCAAGCGCTCCGGCGCATTCTCCCGGACGCGGATGACGCGACCCGGGCAAGCCTCCTGGCGCTGGCCAACGGCTCGCCCGGCCGGGCCGCATTGCTCGCCGAGGAAGGCGGCGTGGCCATCGCCGCCCTGGTCGACGACGTCCTCCGCGCCGCCCCGCGCATCACGATCACTCGCGCCTGGGAGGTCGCCGACCGGGTCGCCCGCACCGACGGGCACTACGCGACCTTCATGGACCTGCTGCGCGACCGGCTCGGCACGCGCGCTGCGCGAGGCCGCGCGGGGCAGGGGGGATCGCCTCGTCGCGCTCCGGCCCCTAGCCGAATGGGGCGAAGTGTGGCACGCGCTGGGCCGCCTCCAAGACGAGACCGAACGCTTCAACCTCGACAAGCGCCACGCGGTCGTCGCCGGCCTGGACCTGCTCAATGCCTCCTAAGCCCTTCTACATCACCACCCCGATCTACTACGTGAACGGCGCGCCCCATCTCGGCCACGCCTACACCTCCATCGCGGCCGATGCGGTCGCGCGCTGGAAGCGGCTGGACGGCTACGACGTGTTCTTCCTGACCGGCACGGACGAGCACGGGCAGAAGGTCGCGAAGGCGGCCGAGGAGGCGGGCGAAACGCCCCAAGCCTTCGTCGACCAGGTCTCCCAGAAATTCCGCGACCTCGGCGCCCTGCTCGAGCTCAGCAACGACGTGTTCATGCGCACGACCGAGCCCCGCCACGCCGTCGCCTGCCAGGACGTCTGGCGCCGGATCCGCGACGCCGGCGACATCTATCTCGGCCACTACGAGGGCTGGTACGCCGTCCGCGACGAGACCTTCTACGCCGAGGACGAGCTCAAGCCCGGTCCCGACGGCACCCGCATCGCGCCGACCGGCGCGCCGGCCGAGTGGGTGCGCGAGCCCTGCTACTTCTTCCGCCTGTCCGCCTGGCAGGACCGGCTGCTCGCCTTCTACGAGGCGAACCCCGACTTCGTCCTGCCCGCGAGCCGCCGCAACGAGGTGGTGAGCTTCGTCCGCGGCGGGCTGCAGGACCTCGCCGTGAGCCGCGCCGGCCTCACCTGGGGCGTGCCGGTGCCGGACGACCCCGGCCACGTCATGTACGTCTGGCTCGACGCGCTGATCAACTACATCACCGCGTGCGGCTTCCCGGACGAAGCCGACCCTCTCTGGCGCTTCTGGCCGGCCGACATCCATGTCGTCGGCAAGGACATCCTGCGTTTCCACGCCGTGATCTGGCCCGCGGTGCTGATGGCCGCCGGCATCGCCCCGCCGCGCCGGGTCGTGGCCCACGGGTGGTGGACCGCGCGCGGCGAGAAGATGAGCAAGTCGGTCGGCAACGTGATCGACGGCGTTGCCCTGGTCCACACCTACGGCCTCGACCCGGTGCGCTTCTTCGTCCTGCGTGAAGTGCCGTTCGGCAACGACGGCGATTTCAGCGACGCCGCCCTGATCCGCCGCATGAACAACGAGTTAGCAAACGACCTTGGCAACCTGGCGCAACGGACGCTGACCCAGATCGCCCGCAACCTCGGCGGCGCGCTCCCCGAGCGCGACCGGGCTGATGCCGACCGCCCGCTGCTCGACGCCGCCGACGCATTGCCCGCCACCCTCCGCCCGCTCATGGACCGCATGGCGCTGCACGAGGCGCTGGAAGAGATCTGGAAGGTGATCCGCGCCGCCAACGCCTATGTCGACCACCAGGCGCCCTGGGCGCTGCGCAAGACCGACCCGGCCCGCATGGCGGCCGTCCTGCGCGTGCTCGCAGACGTTCTGCGCACCATTGCCACCGTGCTTCTGCCGATCATGCCGGGCAGCATGGAACGCTTGCTCGACCAACTCGGCGTCGATGCGTCCGAGCGGACACTTGCCGCGCTTGCATCGCCGCTTCCCGCCGGCACGGTCCTGCCGGCGCCACAGGGTGTCTTCCCACGCTACGTCGGCGACGCGGCCTAGCGCTCTCATGTTGATCGATTCCCACTTCCACCTCGACATGTTCGAGGCCGCCGAGCGTGACGAGGTGATCGCTCGCGCCGAAGCGGCGGGGGTCGGCGAGATGGTCACGATCGGCACCCGCCTCGGCCAGTCCCGTCAGCTTGTCGACCTCGCCTCCAAGCGCGACCGTCTCTGGTGCACCGTCGGCATCCACCCCAACAACGCCGGCGAGGAGCCGACGCCCGAGCCGGAGACGATCGCTGCCCTGTCGCGCCACCCCAAGGTGATCGGCATCGGCGAGTCCGGCCTCGACTACTTCTACAAGCGTGCCCCGCGCGAGAAGCAGCAGGCCGGCTTCCGCGCCCATATCCGGGCCGCCCGCCTGACCGGTCTGCCGCTCGTCATCCACGCCCGCGCCGCGGACGAGGACATTGCTTCGATCCTGCAAGATGAGTGGGATAGCCGGCGGATCCTACTCTCTCCTATTACACTGCTTCAGCTCCGGCCGGGCTCTCGCGGAGAAGGCGCTGGCCCTCGGCGGCTATGTGAGCTTCTCCGGCATCCTGACCTTCCCGAAATCAGAGGAATTGAGGGACATAGCTCGCGACGTTCCCGCGGACCGTCTGCTGGTCGAGACCGACGCGCCGTTCCTCGCCCCCGTCCCGCACCGCGGAGAGCGCAACGAGCCGGCCTACGTCGCCGACACCGCAAGGCGCCTCGCGGAGGTCCGTGGCCTGTCGTTCGAGGCGCTCGCGGATCTGACCACGGCCAACTTCCGCCGCCTGTTCGCCCGAGCCGCCTAAGGTGCCGAGAGTGGTGATGCTCGGTTGCGGCGGCTCCGCCGGCGTGCCGCAGCTCGGCGGCGCGGACGGCACCGGCGACTGGGGCGCCTGCGACCCGGCCGAGCCGCGGAACCGCCGCACCCGCTCCAGCATCGTGATCGAGGGCAGGGGGGGCGAGCGTCTCCTGGTCGACGCCTCGCCCGACATGCGCGCCCAGCTCCTGGCCTGCGCCGTCCCGCGGATCGACGCGATCCTGTTCACCCATGCCCATGCGGACCACGTGCTGGGGATCGACGACATCCGCATCCTCAACCGCATCGCCCGGCGTCCGCTCGAAGCCTTCGCGGAGCCGCGGACGATGGCCGAGTTGCGCCGCCGCTTTGACTATGCGTTCCGCGACTGGGAGGGCCCGCACTTCTTCCGGCCCGTCCTGCTGCCGCGCCCGGTCGCGTTCGGCGATGCGGTCGAGACCTGCGGCCTCGAACTGCAGACCTTCGAGCAGGACCACGGCTTCATGCCGACCATGGGCATGCGCGTGGGCGCCTTCGCGTATTCGACCGACGTCGTCACGTTGACCGACGAAGCGCTGGCCTTGCTCACGGGCGTGGACACCTGGGTGGTGGATTGCTTTCAGCGCAACGCCACACGACGCACGCCAACGTCGACCAGGTCATTTCCTGGTACGAGAAGGTGAGACCGCGCCGGATGGTGCTGACGCATATGGGTTACGACGTTGATTATGCCTGGCTTCAATCGCGGCTGCCGCCGCGGCATCGAACCCGGCTACGACGGCCTGGCCCTGGACATCCCCGACTTTCCATAATTCCCATTATCGAGCTTTAGCAGGAGCGGCACATGGGCGGGTTCGGGTTGCGGTTCCATCATCTCGGTCTCGCCGTCCCCGGCCCCGACGCCGCCTTCCGCTTTCTCGAAACGCTCGGCTACAAGCCCGGCGCGCAGGCCTTCGACCCGCTGCAGAACGTCAACCTTGCGATGCGCCACCATCCCGCCATGCCGGATGTCGAGGTGATCTGGCCCGGCGACGGCCCGTCACCCATCGACGGCATGATCAAGCGCGGGAACATGATCTACCACATGTGCTTCGAGACCGACGACGCGGACGCCTCGCTCGCCGCGATCGAGGCCGACGGGCTCCGCGTCTTCTCGCTCGGACCGCCGAAGCCGGCCCGGCTGTTCGGCGGCGTGCCCGTCTCGTTCCACCGGGTCGAGGGAGTCGGCCTCTCGAGCTCATCCACGGCGCGCCGGTTCCCATAGAGGGCTGTGGCGCTCAGCGGTGACCGCCTCCGCCGTGGTAACCACCACCGCCGCCGCCGCCACCCCAGCCTCCATGAGAGCCGTCGCCCCAGCCGCGTGATAGCCGCCACCCCAGCCCCGTGATAGCCGCCCCAGCCGCCGCGATAACCGCCGTACCCGCCGTGCCAGTGGCCGCCATACCAGCCATAGCCAAGGCCTATGCCGACCCCGACATACGGGCCCCAGTAGCCGCCGTAATACGGCCAACCCACGCCATAGTAAGGAGCATATGGATAGCCGTAATACGGATACGGATACGCGGCGTAGGCTGGGTAAGCGGCATAGGTGCGTTCGGGGACGACGACGTTGCCGTGCGCCGCCATGCACTGGTAGTAGTTCCCGCGCCGTCGCAGGCGCGCTCGTCTGAGTGGAGGTGGTGGTCGTCGCTGTCGACCCGCGGCAAGTCGCGTCATCGGCCTGGAACGTGGAGAAGTTCTTTCCCTGCCCCGGGTACACCGCCAACGGCTCCGCGCAGCCCGCGAGCGCCACGCCCGCACCCAACACGGCAGCTACTCTCAAATCTGCGCAACACGAGCATCGCCCACTCCTGGCCTATTCTGTTCTTACGTGCACTCTACACCCGGCCCACGAGACGGGCCCAAATCATTAGTCCCCCGTCAACTGGTACCGCCGCAAGTTCCCGCACTCGCCAGAACCACTTTTTGAGCCTGTCGGTTGCTTGCCGGGCCCGGTGGCGGCGGACACGCCACTGCGCGATACCCGGCCAGCCGCCACAGCATCAGGCAACGCGGCAAGTGATAGGCGGACGTCGCCACATGCAGCGGAGGCCGGTCCGCCCCAAGCAGCCGCGCGCACGCCAGGACGGACCCGATCGTGTTCCGACCGGTCGGCTCCGGGATGATCGAGCTGGGCGAAACCCCGGCCTTGATCAGCAGCCGCGTCATCACCTCCGCCTCCGCGTCGCCGTATCGCCCCTTCCCGCCGGTCGGCATGTAGATCGGGTCGCGCGAGGCCATCGTCCGGCCGCAACCGCCGCCGCCACGCGGTTCCGCATCGCCGTGCTTGGCGCGCCATCGGGCCGGACCGCCGCACCGAAGATGATGATGACCGGTCTCAATCGGGCGCTCGCAGCAGCACGCGGTTGACCCGGTGCAGCGCGCCATACGTCTCGGCCCACGCCCGCTCCGCGACCTCGCGCCCACCCCGCGCCGCGATCGCCTCCAGCAGCGCGCCGACGCTGCGCTCCCCATCGATCAACTGCAGGATCGCGCCCGCGAGCTTCGGCAGCGCCACCGGCACCCGCAGCCCGTCGAACAGGAACGGCAACGTGCCATCCGGGCGAATATTGCGCGCCAGCTCCGGCCCCGGCATCTCCCGCGCCACAGGCACCGCCTCTTCCCGCATCGGGTCCGGCGCGGGCGGCGCCTCGCTCTCCCGCACGCAATACACCACGTGCGTGCTCATGTTTCCGCTCAGTGCCTCGGCCAGCGCGGCCCGTTCCAGCGGCGCGAGGCCGGCGATCCGGGCCCGCAGCTTCGGGTCGGGCAGGAGCGCGGCCGGGTCGTAGCGCATCGGCTCCATCCAGCAGGTCACGCGGAGCCCCTCGCCCGCCAGCAGCGCCGCGAACTCCGGCACCGTATAGGCGCGGTCCCGCGGGTTCAGCAGCAGGTCATAGAGCCCGGCGTCCCCGCCCTCGATGTGGTCGCCGAAGTAGCGGTTCGCCCGCAGCCACGCCGTTTCCGGCAAATGCCGCATGACCCGGCGCGCGACGTCCAGCCGCGTCGCCGGCGTCTCGTCGCCGGGTGCTAGCAGCCGCAGCGCGTCCTGCAGCATGTAGACGCCGGTGCGCCCATGCGGCGCATACACCATTAGCCCCAGCCCGCCCCCCGGCGCGAGCACGGAGAGCAACGCGCGCAGCCCCGCCGCCGGGTCGGGCAGATGGTGCAGGACCCCGCAGCAATCGATGTAGTCGAACGGGCCGAGGCCCGACCCCGGCAGGTCCAGCAGCGACAGCGTCTCCCATTGCAGCGTGAGCCCCCGCGCTGCCGCCCGCGCCCGCGCCACCGTCGCCGCAGCCGCCGACCGGTCGAGATAGGTCACGCCGCCGGGCCGGCCGTCACGCTGCAGGTGCTGCGCCAGCATGATCGCGCCGTCGCCGGTCCCGCCCCCGGCCACCAGCGCCCGCAGCCCGGCACCCCGCGGCCGCGCCGCGCCGAACACCCAGTGATCGATCTCGCGCAGATGGCTCGGGCTGCCGATGATCAGCCGCTTCGCCTCGTCTCGCGGGTCCCGGCTCGGATACGGGTAGGCCTGGTCCTGGGCCGCCAGCCGCCCGTCTGTTGCGTCTGCCATGCGCCTCGCATACTTCGCCGCGATGCATCCGGCCAGGACAGCGCTCCCGACTCACCCGCGGCTATTGCGGCATCGGCGTCGAAGGCGTGTCCAAATCGGCCAATGTCGGCGCCCTGCTGCGGACCGCGCACGCGTTCGGCGCCGCCTTCTGCTTCACCGTCGGCGCCGGCTGGGACGCGCGGCAGGCGCGCCGCTCCGACACCGCCGACACGCCTTCCCACGTCCCGCTCTGGCGCTTCCCCGACCCGGCCACCACCGTGTTCCCGCGCGAGTGCGTCCTGGTCGGCGTCGAGCTGCTGGAGGACGCGGTCGACCTCCCCTCCTTCCGCCACCCGCTGAACGCCGCCTACGTGCTGGGCCCGGAGCGGTCCGGACTCTCGGCGCCCATGCTCGAGCGCTGCCGGCATGTCATCCGGATCCCGACCCGCTTTGCGCTGAACCTGGCCGTCGCCGGCGCGCTGGTGCTGTACGACCGCCTGCTGCAGCACGGTCGCTTTGCCGAGCGGCCGGTCGCCAGCGGCGGCCCAACCCTGGCCGGGGCGCCGGCGGAGGGCCACGGTCACCCGCGCTTCCGCCGCACGATCCCCGACTGGCTGCGCGAGCCCTCAGGAGACGAGTAGGAGCGCGGCGACCAGGGCCGCCGCGCTCGCCTGCTCTACTTGTGCGACGCCGAGCCGCTGCTCCCGGCGCTCGTGCCCGAACTGCCGGAGCGTCGCCGGGTTCGGGATTGCTGCCCAGCCCACCCCTGCTCGTCCCGCTGCCCGGGGTGACGGAACTGGCCGTGTTGCCCCCGGTCACCGAGGTCACGCCGCCGCCGCTGTTCGAGCCGCCCGCCTGCTGGTTGCTGCCCTGCCCGCCACTTCGGCTCGCGGTCTGGATGGTCTGCTCGGCCTGGCTCAGTATCTGCTCCGCCTTGGCGCGGTCGCCGCTCTGGAGCGCCTGCTGCGCCTGCCGGATCTGGTCGCGGACGTCCCGCAGCGCCTGGACCTGCCGGTCCCGCTCGACCAGCAGCACCAGCACGCCGCGGTCATCGGAGCCCGGCGCCGCGCCCGACCGGTTCGACGATCCGTTGTTGCTGCCGTAGCTCTGGCCGTAGCCCGGGCTCCCATAGCCCTGGCTGCCGCCATACCCGTTGTTGCTGCCGTAGCTGCCGCCGCCGTTGGACTGGCCGCCATTCCCATATCTGGCCGCTGCCATACTGGTTGCCGTAGTGACCGCCAGGCTGGCCGCCCGACTGTGCCTGTAGCAGGCTCGCTGTTGTAGCCCTGGTTGTAAGTCCCGCCGTATCCGCTTCCGTTGTTGCCGTAATTTCCGGACGGGCCGTACGGTCCGTTCCCGCTCGGCCCATTGTAGCTGCCGTTGGAGCCGTAATACCCGTCGTTGCCGGAGTAGTAGCCCCCGTTCTGGCCATACCCCTGCGCCTGTGCCGGAGTCGCCGCGATCAGCGCGCCGCCAGCCACCGTGGCCAGGACGAGCGCAGGAATGACGTGTCGAACCATTGGTGCTTCTCCCTTGTTGTTTGCGGGCGGCCGAGCCGCCGCGCGTCGCCGGCACGGTCGGCCGTTGCAGGGGGAACGCCTCGGTCGGAGGGAGGTTCGGACGGCCGCTGGTTGCTCTCTGGCTTGTGGGGTCAGCTTGTCGCCGCCGGGTCGGCACCGTATCTGTCGCCCATGGCGTCCTTCCCCGCTCGCGTTCTCGCGGCGCTCCTCATGCTGCTCGCCGCTCCGTCGCTCGCACAAAGCCGGGCGCCGAGCCACCCGACCGCCCGGCCGCGTCACGTGCAGCCTGCCCCCGGCGGGCCGAAGCGCATCGGCAAATGGGACGATTGGCAGGCCGCGACCCACCAGGAGGGCGGCCAGCCCGTCTGCTACGCGTTCACCCGCCCGGTCAGCTCCAGCCCTTCCGTCGCCGGCCGCGGCGACGTCGTGCTCACCGTCACCGAGCGCCAGGGCGGGCGCGACGCGGTCGCCATCTCCGCCGGCTTCACCTACCCGGCCAATGCGGAGGCCGAGCTCGGCGTCGAGGGCGTCACCCTGCCCTTCTACACCTCCGGCCGCTCCGCCTTCGCCCGCGACGGCCGGGCCGCGGTCGCCCTGTTCAACCGAGGGCGCCAAGCCGTCGCGCACTCGCCCGGCCCGCACGGCGCCGCCGTGAGCGACACGTTCAGCCTGCGCGGCTTCAGCCAGGCCTATGCCGCCATCGTGAAAGCATGCCCCGCGCGATGAACGCCGCCCTCACCGAGGCCGAGCGCGCGCGCATCCTCGCCAAGTCGGCGCTGTTCAACCCGCCGCCGGCCGCGCTGCCGGACGGGCGGCGCGAACTGGTCGGCCTCTCCCGCGCCCAGCTCGCCGAGGAGCTCGCAAGCGATCGGCGAGAAGCCGTTCCGCGCCAAGCAGCTCTGGCACTGGATCTACCACCAGGGCGTCACCGACTTCGCCCGCATGACCAGCGTGGCCCGGCCGCTGCAGGAGCGTCTGGCCGAGCGCTTCGTCATCGGCCGCCCCGAGACCGCCTCGCAGCAGGACAGCGCCGACGGCACCCGCAAATGGCTGTTCCGCTTCCGCGACCGCCAGGAGGCCGAGACCGTCTACATCCCCGGCCGCCAGCAGGACCGCGGCGCCGTCTGCATCAGCAGCCAGGTCGGCTGCACCCTCTCCTGCCGCTTCTGCCACACCGGCACCCAGGCGCTGGTCCGCAATCTCGGCGCGGCCGAGATCGTCGGCCAGTTCATGGCCGCCCGCGACGCCTATGGCGAATGGCCGAGCCCGCAGGGCGAGACCCCGCGCCTGCTCTCCACCATCGTGCTGATGGGCATGGGCGAGCCGCTCTACAACTACGAGAACGTGTCGCGAGGCCATGCGCATCGCGATGGACGGCGAGGGCATCGGCCTCTCGCGCCGGCGCATCACGCTCAGCACCTCCGGCGTGGTGCCGATGATGGACCGCTGCGGCGAGGAGCTCGGCGTCAACCTCGCCGTCTCGCTCCATGCCGTGCGCGACGAGTTGCGCGACGAGCTGGTCCCGCTGAACCGCAAATACCCACTCGCCGAGCTGCTCGCCGCCTGCCGCCGCTATCCCGGCGCCACCAACGCCCGCCGCATCACCTTCGAATACGTCATGCTGCGCGGCGTCAACGACACCGAGGCGGACGCGCGCGAGCTGGTCCGGCTGATCCGCGGCATCCCCGCCAAGGTCAACCTGATCCCGTTCAACCCCTGGCCCGGCAGCGCCTTCGAGCCGAGCACCCGCGAGCAGACCGCCCGCTTCGCGGCGATCGTGATGGAGGCCGGCTTCGCCTCCCCCATCCGCGCCCCCCGCGGCCGCGACATCCTCGCCGCCTGCGGCCAGCTCCGCACCGACAGCCGGCGCAAACGGGAGGCAGCATGAGCGAGACCGAAAGCCGAGCCCGGCCGCCGAAAAGCCGGCGCCCCTGCCGCCCAAGGAGATCGGCGGTCCGAAAGGCCCGGAGCCGACCCGTTACGGCGATTGGGAGACAGAACGGCCGCTGCACCGATTTTTAACGCAGGCTGTTCCTCATGGCCCCGCCTGACCCGGCCATCTCCGCCGCGCCTCCGCGGCCGCGACCGTGTTCTCCAGCAGGCAGGCGATCGTCATCGGCCCGACCCCGCCCGGCACCGGCGTGATCGCGCCGGCGACCGCCAGCGCCTCCTCGAAGCGCGACGTCGCCCACCAGCCGCCCGTCCGCGGTCCGGTTGATGCCGACGTCGATCACCGCCGCGCCCGGCTTGATCCAGTCGCCCCGCACCATCTCCGGCCGCCCCACCGCGGCGACCAGCACGTCCGCCCGCCGGCACTCCTCCGGCAAGGTCGCGCGTCCGGCTGTGCGCGATCGTCACCGTCGCGTCCGCCGCGAGCAGCAGCGACGGCCACCGGCCGCCCCACGATGGCCGAGCGCCCCAGCACCACGGCCCGCGACCCGGCCAGCGTCGCTCCCGCCGCCGCGAGCAGCTTCATCACTCCGCGCGGCGTGCACGGCGCGAGCGCGGCAAGCCCGTCCTGCAGCCGGCCGACATTGAGCGGATGGAAGCCGTCGACGTCCTTGGCCGGGTCGATCGCCTCCAGCACCGCGCGCGACGCGACGTGACCCGGCAGCGGCAGCTGCACCAGGATCCCGTCCACGCGAGTGTCCGCGTTCAGCCGCCGCACCACGCCAAGCAGCTCCGACTCCGGCGTACTCGCCGGCAGCCGGATCGTCTCGACCCGCAGCCCGGCCGCTTGCGCGGCGCGGTCCTTGTTGCGGACGTAGACGGCGCTGGCCGGGTCGTCACCGACCAGCACGACCGCGAGCCCCGGCTGGAACGGCAGCGTCGCCACCCGCGCCGCGACCTCGGCCCGCAGCGCGGCCGCGAGCGCCTTGCCGTCGATGATCTGGGCCGGCATGGAGCTTAGTAGACGCTCCAAATGCCGCGGGTGATACCGAGATAGAGCGTCTCGAGCAGCGGCCGCGCGATGTATTGCAGCAGCAGGATGACCACGATCGGACTTAGGTCGACGTTGCCGAAATTCGGCATGACGTTGCGGACCGGCCGCAGCACCGGATCCGTGACCCGGTACAGGAAGTCGCCGACGGTCCAGACCAGCCGGTTGCGGGTGTCGAGCACGCCGAACGCGGTCAGCATCGAGAACACGGCCGCCAGGATCAGCG
Source organism: uncultured Alphaproteobacteria bacterium (assembly GCA_963708585.1). Lineage (GTDB taxonomy): Bacteria > Pseudomonadota > Alphaproteobacteria > Acetobacterales > Acetobacteraceae > JAVVHH01. The sequence continues at coordinate 870,146 of CAVPSW010000006.1, forward strand.
CCCAGATGAACAGCCCGATGACGGCGTTGATGAGTTGGAACAGGGCCGTGATCACGTCGTTCTCCTCGCGTCCTCCCTTCCTGCGGGGGCGGCCGGACCCTAACGGCGGGCCCGCCGCCTGCAACGGGCCGCTCGCCGCGACCGTCCTGACCGACACGGCCAGACGTGAACGGCTTCGATATTGACTCGCCCGGGTGCCATCCTCATTGTCCGGCCCCTGCACGGCGGGGCTGTAGCTCAGTTGGGAGAGCGCCTCGTTCGCAATGAGGAGGTCAGGGGTTCGATTCCCCTCAGCTCCACCACGCCGTCACAGCAGCAGCGTCCACCCCTCAACAAGCGGGCCCCGCATGAACCAGATCGCTTTCCGCTTGCCCCAGATCGCGATGTTCGTTGCGCTCGATTGCTCTGGCTGGGTGCGATGGCGCGTTCGATCGCCGCGCCACGATCCCCGGGTGCTCGACCTTTGTGGCAGAATGCCCCTTCAAACGCCACGTTTGAACCTCCGGGCAGTCGTCCACCCTGATCAACGTGACGGCTTGGTCGCGAACAGGCCGATGCCCACCCGCTTGCCCCACTCTATCTCCGCATCCGTCGCACGGCCTGCCGAGCACCCACCGGGCCGGACCCGGGTCGGGCAGCGCGCGCAGCTGGCAGCAACTCCGGCCGAGGGTACGAGCTGCACGAAGTCGAGCTCCATTGCGCGGCAGGTCCAGCACCGGCAGCAGCGCCGCCGTGACCGCGCGCAGGCAGAGGCGATAGGAGCGGGCCCGGGCGAAGTTGCGCGCGAACGCGAACGCGCCGGCATCCGCGGCGACGTCCGCCGGCAGCATCCCGATCACGACCCGGTCGCGCAGCGCCGAGGGCAAAGTGGCGTCAAAGCGCAGGAACTCCGGCCCGAGCACGCTCGCCACGTTGAGCGTGATGCTGAACGGCCCGGCGCCGCGCAGCTCCGCCGCATCGCTCAGGATGGACAGCATGCGCCGATCCAGAACCCGGGTGAGGCGCCGGAACAGCCACGGATCCGCCTTCACGTCACGGCCGGGTGCCACCGCCTCGATCAGCTCCGGCATCGACAGGAACCGCTCCTCCCAGGCCAGCCGCATGCCGGTCGGCACGAGCCGGCACACCGAGCGCCGCCGCGCGAACCGGCTCAGATCGGCCGCGCCCAGCCGTTCCTCGAGCCGCTCCAGCGAACTCCGAGTCGAGCGCCGGCGGCCGGGCTGCCTCCCGTTCGCGCCGTGGCGGCAAAGGCCGGCCCTGACCTAGCCGCCTGCGATGTGTCCGCCCCCGCGTCGCGCAGCAGGGCCGCGCCCTCCGCCGGCAGTGCGTAGAGACTGATCAGTTCCGGAAGTCCCGGCGCCTCCAGCGGCGCGTCCTGCAGCAGCGTGTCCAGCGCGTCCATCGCTTCCTGCAGCAGCGCGGGCGACTCGCCGCGCCAGCTCACGGCCATGCGCCCGTTCGGCAGCTCGTGCCTGCGCGCGCGGTCGGCCAGACCCAAGGTGTCCAGCGCGTCCCGCACCAGCCGCAGGTGGTGCGGCCGCGCCAGCGCCGGCGGCAGCACGTCGGTGCGGAACAGCAGCGCCCGCCGCTCCACGCCGGAGACGGCGCTCTCCCGCACCAGCGCGGACAGCGCATCGAGGCCGACCGCCGCCTCGCTCATTCGCTCCGCTCCACCGGTGTCCGTGGCGCAGCCGGCGTCCAGCAGCGCGGCGTTGCGACATCCCGCGCGGCCCGCCAGCGTCGCCGCTCCCTCGCGATCCATGCACTGCCGCAGCGTGCAGGCCGCGGCGTGCGGGCACGCCTCGATCCGCCCCACCGCGAGCATGGCGTCCACATGCCGGCCCTGGAAGCGGCGGATGCCGTGCGCGAGGCCCCAGCGCACCGCCTCCTCCGTATCGGCCCGGTGCAGCACCACGCGGGCCGCGCCCGACCGCCTCCAGCGCCGCCTCCACCGCGCCGCCCGCGTCCAGGATCTGGCGGGACCACTCCAGCTTGAGCAGGTCCGGCTTGAACCCGGCCGGGCGGGTGATCAGCAGCGCATGGTGGCTGACCTCGTCCAGCACCAGGCTGAACCCGGCGGCCCGCAGCCGCTCCCGCGCTTGCAGGAACCCGTCCGCGTCCGCGCACGCTTCCAACAGCGCGACCTCGACCGCGACCCGCGCGCCGGTCCGCTCGCACGACCCGGCCAGCGCCTCGAACGCCGGCGAGAGGATGGCCGGCACGGTCAGGTTCAGGTGCAGCATCGGCCGCCCTTCCCTCGCCCAGCCGACGCTCGTCCCGTCCCGCTCCAGGTCGTCGACGACGGCGCGGAGCATCGCCGGGTCGAGCTGGGCGACCAGGTGCCGGAACAGGAACGGATCGGCGGTGACATGTCCGAACGCGGCCGCACGCGCTTCCAGCGCCGGCAGCGAGAACCGCACTTCCCGGAACAGCGGCACCATGCGGATCGGGCCCTGCAGGGCGAGCAGCACCGCCGTTTGCCGCTCGAGCAGTTCGCGCACATCCCCGGTGGCGAGGCTGTTGAAGATGGTCGCCACCGCAGCCAGGTCCGCACCTGGCTCCAGGCCAGGCCTCGCAGCCCGCGCCGGAGGGCACCGCCCGGAGAAACGCCCGGACCAGCTCCGCGTCCGCCGGAAGCAGCCAGCGGCTCAGCAGCGCGTCCGGATCCGGCCCGTCCGCAGCGAACAGCCGTCGCCAGCGTCATCGCCAAGCCCGTGCCCCCGTCCGTCGCCTGGAACAGCAGGACAAGGTCGCCGTTCGGCAGCGTGAACAGCTGGCCCTCGCGCCGCGCCGCCGCGTCGTTCAGCACGGCGCGCGCGATCCGGCTGTGATGCGGCCGAGGCGCCGGCGGCTTCAGCCGCGACAGGTGCAGCGCCAGCGCGACCCACCCGCTCCGCCCGCCGCGCAGCGCGCGGTCCACGGCGTCCCGCAAGGGGCCGTACCGCGTTCTGCGGTGCGTCGGGCACGGGGTCCCCGCCGAGGGCCGGCAAAATCAGGGTCGTCGTCTCCACCAGGCGCGGGTAGGATGCGCCCGGATGGTTACAAAAGGGTTAGCGCACGCCCGCGACGACGCGGCCGGCCCGGAGCGGATCTATGCCATCGGCGACGTGCACGGGCACCTGGACCGGCTGCGCGCCATGCACGAGGCGATCCGCCGCGACCTCCGCGACAACCCGGCCGAAACCGCATGCTGGTCCACCTCGGCGACTACATCGACCGCGGCCCGGACTCGGCCGGCTGCATCGCCCTGCTCGCCGCCGGCCCGCCGATCCCCGGCGTGCCGACCGTCAACCTCATGGGCAACCACGAGCAGATGCTGCTGGACGCGCTGGACCGGCCGCGCCATGCCGCGCACTGGCTCCACAATGGCGGCGACAAGGCGCTCGAAAGCTGGGGCATCCCGCCCGACACGCCGCCGACCGAGTGGGCGGCGCGTCTCCCGCCCGAGCATCTCCAGTTCCTGCGACGGCCTTTCGCTGTGCGAAGCCGTGGACGGCTTCCTCTTCGTCCATGCCGGCGTCCGCCCGGGCGTCGCGCTCGAGAACCAGGACCCGCACGACCTGCTCTGGATCCGCGAGGGCTTCCTCGATTGGGACGGCGTCATGCTGCCGGAAGCGCCGGATCGCCTGATCGTGCACGGCCACACCCCGGCGAAGGAGCCGGAACTGCGGCGGAACCGGATCGGGATCGACACCAATGCCGCCCGTGGTGGTAAGCTCACCTGCGCCGCGCTCGGGAGACACTCTGTTTACTTTCTGCAGGTATGATCAGCGCGCGTAGTTTGGTCCCAACTTGCAACGCGATGCCCATGACGATAGCCCTGCCTGCATGGATAGTATGAGCCCCGGCGAGCCCTCGGCCACGCCGCTTCCGATCCGGCCGGCCGAGGCCTCCGCCGATTTCGGGCCCGAGGATGCGGTGCTGTCCCGCGCCATCCGCCGGCTCGCCCGCACCAGCGTCACCGTCATCGGCGACGTCATGCTCGACCGCTATGTCTATGGCAGCGTCGACCGGGTCAGCCCGGAGGCGCCGATCCCGATCCTGCGCGTCGAGCGGGAGACGGCGATGCCCGGCGGCGCCGGCAACGTGGTCCGCAACCTGACCGCGCTCGGGGCCGCGGTGGCGTTCGTCTCCGTGGTCGGGGACGACCAGGCCGGCTCCGACCTTACCGGCCTGATCGGCGGCCAGCCCGGGGTCGAGCCCTGGCTGCTGGTCGAGGGCGCCCGCACCACCACCGTGAAGACCCGGTTCGTCAGCGGCGGCCAGCAACTCCTCCGCGCCGACCGCGAGCAGACCGGCCCGATCGGCGCCAAGCTCGCCGAGCGCATGCTCCGCATCGCCGGCGACACGCTGGCCGCCACCTCCGTCACCGTGCTGTCCGACTACGCCAAGGGCGTGCTCGCCGGGACCATCCCCGCGCAGCTCATCGCCGCCGCCCGCGCGGCCGGGCGCCGGGTGATCGTGGACCCGAAAGGCCCCGACTTCGCCCGCTACGCCGGCGCCGACGTCATCACCCCGAACCGCCGCGAGCTGTCGGAGGCGACCGGCATGAGCGTGGAGACGGAGGCCGAGCTGGTCGCCGCCGCCACCGCGCTTGCGCGAGCGCACGGGTTCGGCGCCGTCCTGGTCACCCGCTCGGAAGACGGGATGACGCTGGTGGACGCCGACGGCGCGCATCATTTCCCGGCCGAGGCGGCCGAGGTGTTCGACGTCTCGGGCGCCGGCGACACGGTGGTCGCGACGCTGGCGGCGGGCCTGGCCGCCGGGCTGGAGACCAAGGTGGCCGTGCGCCTGGCCAACATCGCGGCGGGCGTCGTGGTCGGCAAGGTCGGCACCGCCGTGGCGCGCGAGGAGGACCTGCTGCGCGTGCTCACCCCGCAGGTCAGCACCCTGCGCAAGATCGTCACCCGCGAGGTCGCGGCCGAGCAGGTCGAGCGCTGGCGCCGCAAGGGCTGGCGCACCGGCTTCACCAACGGCTGCTTCGACCTGCTGCATCCCGGCCACGTCCACCTGCTCGAGCAGGCGCGCGGCCAATGCGACCGGCTCGTGGTCGGCCTCAACTCGGACGCCAGCGTCCGCCGCCTCAAGGGCAAGACCCGGCCGGTGCAGCCCGAAGCCGCCCGCGGCCGCCGTGCTCGCCAGCCTGTCCGCCGTCGACCTGGTCGTGATCTACGACGAGGACACGCCGGAGGAGACGCTCGAAGCGCTGCGCCCGGAGCTCCTCGTCAAAGGCGCGGACTACACGCTCGACCGGGTCGTGGGCGCCGAGCTGGTCCAAAGCTGGGGCGGCAAGGTTTGGCTGGCCGAGCTCCTGTCCGGCTACTCCACCACGGCGACCGTGAAGAAGATCGCCGCGGGCAGCGCCGGCTGAGCCCCGCCTACTCGACCAGCAGCGCCACCCGCAGGCTCGCCGTCCCGTCCGGATCGTCCCGCGCCGCGAGCCGCTGTGCCGCCAGCGTGGCGAACCGGTGCAGCAGCGCCCGCCGCCGCGCCGGCGCGAGCGGGTGCGACGGCGCCTCCCGCACCAGCTCCGCCTCCCGCCCGCAGGCGACGATCAGCCCGGTATCTTCCGGCAGCAGCGCGGCCGGGAACGCGTCATCCACGGCGAAGTAGAGCGCGTCCGCATAGTCCGCGGTAGTCCGGCCACTTCGCGTCCGTCTGGAAGTCGCGCAGGCCCGACTTCACCTCGATGCAGGCGAACCCGCCATCGCCCCGCAGCGCCAGGATGTCGGCCCGGCGCGCGTTCGGCAGCGGCACTTCGTGCACCGGCGACCAGCCCAGCCGCAGGCACAGCAGCGCGGCGGCACGCCGGATCGCGGCCGCGCGCTCCGGAAAGGTCAACGGCTCCATTCACGTTTTGTACACGGCAGGACGCACCGTCGCCAAGCGCCGTGACGTGACCGGAGAAGTTGCAACTCCGGACCTCGGCCGGCATTTGCTTAGGTATGGTCGCAACGCGTTTCGCCGTCGCCATCCATATCCTTCTGCTGCTGGCCTATACCGGCGGGGACGGCAAAGCCACGAGCGAAATGCTGGCCCGGAGCGTCAACACCAACCCGGTCGTGGTCCGCCGCATCACCCGCCTGCTGACCCGAGCCGGGCTGGTTCGCGTGCGCCGCGGCCCCGGTGGCGCCGAGCTCGCCCGCGCGCCGGAGGAGATCACGCTCGGCGACGTCTGGCGCGCCGTCCGCGCCGCCGCCGACCGCCCACTCCTGCCGCTCCACGCCTCGCCCGACCAGCAATGCCCGGTCGGTCGCGAGATCCGCGTCCTGGTCGGCGGCGCGTTCGAGGCGGCGGAGGCGGCGATGGAGCAGGCCCTGTCCCGCACGACGCTGGACAGCCTGCTGCGCAGCCTCGCCCCGGCCCCGCGCGAAGAGGCCCTCGCCGGGGAATAAATCGCCCCCTTCCCCCGTCATCACGGCAGTCCATGGCAATGGAGACCGGAGATGACGGAACAACGAAACGGGCAGACGCGCCGCCAGACGCTCGAATGCCTCACCTGGGCCGGCGCGGGCGTGCTCTGGACGGTCGCCGGCGGCGTGCCCCGCTCCGCGCTGCTCGGTTCCGCCGAGGCCGCCGAACCTGCTACCGGCCTGCGCTTCGTGCAGATCAGCGACAGCCATATCGGCTTCAAGAACGCCCCCAACCCAGACACACAAGGGACGCTCGGTGAGGCCGTCGACCTGGTCCGCCGCACGAAGGGCGACGCGGGGTTCATGATCCACACCGGCGACGTGAGTCACTTGTCCCGCCAGGACCAGTTCGACACCGCCGAACACATCATCGGCACGGCGGGGCTCCAGACCCACTACGTGCCGGGCGAGCACGACGTGATCGAGGACGGCGGCAAGTCGTTCCTCTCGCGCTTTGCCAGTGGTCACGAAGGCGGCTGGCAAAGCTGGGACGAGGGCGGCGTGCACTTCGTCGGCCTCAACAACGTCGTGGAGCTCAAGGCCGGCGGGATGGGCAGCCTCGGCGCCGACCAGCTCGCCTGGCTCCGGCGCGACCTCGAACCCCGCAGCGCTAGCACCCCGGTCGTCGTGTTCGCGCATATCCCGCTCTGGATCGTCAGCGCCGAGTGGGGCTGGGGCACCGACGACTCGGGGGCAGCGCTCGACCTCCTCCGGCGGTTCGGCTCCGTCACCGTGCTGAACGGTCACATCCACCAGATCATGCAGAAGGTGGAGGGCAACATCCGCTTCCACACCGCCCGCTCCACCGCCTTCCCGCAGCCGGCGCCCGGCACCGCCCCCTCGCCCGGGCCGATCAAGGACGTCCCGCCAGGCAAGCTGCGCGAAATGCTTGGGGTGTCCCGGGTCGAGCTGGTGCCGACAGGGCCGGGGCTTGCGATCGTCGATGCGACGCTGGCCGGCTGATGCGCGCGCTGTTCGTCGCCGCGGCGATGCTCCTCGCCTCGCCCGCGCTCGCGGCCGAGGCGGAGATCACGGTCGACAACTTCACCTTCTCCCCGTCCGTGCTGACGGTTCCGGCGGGAACCACCGTCACCTGGACCAACCGGGACGATATCCCTCACCTCATCGTCGGCCGCGACGACCCGGCCGCGCTCCGCTCACCGCCGCTCGACACAGGCGACCACTACAGCACGGTATTCACCCGGCCCGGCACCTACGCGTATTTCTGTTCGATCCATCCGCATATGCAGGGCACAGTGGTGGTGCGGTAGCCGGGCCAGATCGCGATCGGGATGGCCCGGCGATGAGATGGCGGACCCCCACGCGTGACGCGCGGAGCATGACCGACCCGGGCGGCTTCGAGGCTGCGGTGATGCCGCACCTGCCGGCGGCCTTTAACCTGGCCCGTTGGCTCGTGCGCGATCCGGTGCTCGCCGAAGACGTCGTGCAGGACGCGAGCCTGCGTGCGCTTGCCGGTTTTGCCGGCTTCCGCGGCGGCGACGCCCGCGCCTGGCTGCTCCGCATCGTCCGCAACGCCGCCTATGATCTGCTCGGCGCATCGCGGCTCGAACGCCCCGAGGCGGAGCCGCCCGAGGTTACCGACCCGGCTGGGGATCCCGAAGCGGCGCTGATCCGCACAGAGAACGCCGCCGGCCTCGCCGCGGCGCTCGCCCTCCTGCCGCTCGAACTGCGGGAGTGCCTGGTGCTGCGCGAGCTGGAAGAGCTCAGCTATAAGGAAATCGCCGCCGTCACCGGCGCGCCGATCGGCACGGTCATGTCGCGCTTGTGGCGGGCGCGGCGGGCGCTGCTGCAGGAGTTGCGATGAGCGGCGAGACATGCAGCCGCATGCGCCTGCTGATCCAGGCGGAGCAAGACGGCGAACTGTCCCCGGCCGAAGCCGCCGACCTGGCGGCGCACCGCGACCTCTGCGCCGACTGCGCCGGGCTCTCGGAGCGACTGAGCGCGCTCTCGGCCGCGCTCCGGCAGGAAGCGCCCTATTACCCGCTCCCGCCGGCGTTGCGCGACACCGTGCGTCGGCAGGCGCAGGCCCTTGCGCCCCGCCCCAAGCGCGCCCGGGTCAGTTGGCGCTTGCCCGCCGTCTCGTTCGGCGCCGGGGTCGCCCTTGCGGCCGCGCTCGCCTTCGCCTGGCTACCGCGTAGCCCGGGGCTGGAGGCGGAGGTCGTGAGCGAGCATGTCCGCGCCTTGCAGCCGGGCCATCTGCTCGACCTGCCCTCGTCCGACCAGCACCAGGTCAAGCCCTGGTTCGACGGTCGGCTCGACTTCGCTCCGCCCGTCGTCGACCTCGCCGCGGCCGGGTTCCCGCTCACCGGCGGCCGCCTCGACGTGATCGCCGGCCGTCCAGTCGCGGCCCTGGTCTACGGAAGGCGGCAGCACGTGATCGACCTGTTCGTCGCGCCCGCCTCTGGCGAGGCGGCGCCGGTCGCCGGGGGCGTGCACGGCTATAACACCGTGCACTGGACGGAGGGCGGGATGACCTTCTGGGCCGTCTCCGACCTCAACCCCGGCGAGCTGCGCGACTTCGTCCAGCTCCTCCGGCAGGCCGACCGGTAAGGCCGCTCAGCCGAACAGGCGCCCGAGCCAGCGCCCGAGCACGCTGCCGGACACCGTGTCGGCCACGTCGCCCGCGAGGCGGCTCGCGTGCTTGCGGCCCCGCTCGGCCAGATCCGCCACGTCGTCCGTGTCCGGCAGGCGCGAGCGTGCGTCCCGGGCGAAGCGGCGTGCGTGCTTGCGGCCCCGCTCGGCGATCTCGTCCGCGTCCACGTCCGGCATCCGTGAGCGGACGTCGCTGGCGAAGCGCCGCGCGTGCTTGCGGCCGCGCTCGGCCACGTTCTCGAGGTCGTCGCGATCCGGCATCCGCGAGCGGACGTCCTCGGCGAACCGCCGCGCATGCTTGCGGCCGCGCTCGGCGATCTCGTCCGCGTCCACGTCCGGCATCCGCGACCGGACCTCGTCGACGAACCGGCGCGCATGGTGGCGCCCACGGTCGGCCAGATCCGCCCAGTCGACCTCGCCCAGCCGCGACCGCGCCTCATCGGCCCAACGCCCTGCATACTCGCGGCCCTGGTCCACGTACTGCCGCCCCTGCTCGTAGAGCGAGTCGCGCCCGCGCAGCAGCGCCTGGCGTCCGCCCTCCAGCCGTTCGGCTAGCGGCGGCCCGCGCTCGATCACCACCTCGTCCTTCCACGGGGAGAGCAGGCGGGTGCCGAGATCCGTCACCACGCCGAACAGCGTGTGCGCCGCGGCGCCGCGCGCGTGGTCCCGCACGGGATAGTTCAGCGGGTTGCCCGAGAGCCCGAGCACCGTGTTGCCGACCTCGTCCTGCAGCACGAACATGGCCAGGCCGTACAGCCCGCCCCGCGCGGTGGTCACTCCCGGCGCGAAGCCACGCAGCAGGCCATACAGCGCGCCCATCCCCATGCCGATCGCGTAATGGAAGCTGTGGCCGACCGGGTTGTCCTTGCGGTCCCCGATGTCGACCCCGAGCTTGTCGGCCGCCTTGGCCGCCAGCGTGTGCGCCGGGTCCATCCCCTCGGGCCGAGCCGCCTCCGTGGCCTTCACCGAACCCTTCCCGCCGGAATGGTACAGCGACCAGTCCAGCCGATCGATCACCCAAACCGCGGCTGCCCCGGCCAGCGCGCCCGCGATCACGTCTCGCCCAACCCCGCCCGACGTATAGCGACCCATGCCCTGCTCCTTGTCTCGTGCGAATTGGAACCGGGCGGGGCCGCCAAGGTTCGACGCCCAAGGGCTTTTGATCGAGCGCTCGTGAGCGAAGGGACGGAGAGTGCGGAAATGCTTGTAGCGCGCGGCGGCAAGGCAATCTATGGCGCGCCGCTCGGGGTCCTCATGCTCGAGGCGCGCTTCCCCCGCATCCGCGGCGACATGGGCAACGCGCTGACCTGGCCGTTTCCGGTGCTCTACCGGGTCGTCCCCGGTGCCTCGCCGGAACGTGTGGTGCTGGAGGGTGCCCGCGGCCTGCTGCCCCGCTTCCTCGAGGCCGCGTCCGAGTTGGTCGGGCTGGGGGCCGAGGCGATCACCACCAACTGCGGCTTCCTGTCCGTGTTCCAGCGCGAGCTGGCCGCTCATGTGGGCGTCCCGGTGGCGACCTCCTCGCTGCTGCAAGTGCCCTGGATCGCCGCCACCCTGCCGCCCGGCCGGCGCGTCGGCGTGGTCACGATCTCCGCCGCGACGCTCACCCCGGCGCATCTCGAGGCCGCCGGCGCGCCCGCGGACACCCCGGTCGCCGGCACGGAACACGGACGTGAGCTCTTCCGTGTCCTGATCCGCGGCGAGAAGGAGGACATGGACGTCGGCGCGGCCGAGGCGGACGTGGTGGATGCCGGTCGCGCGCTCCTGTCGCGCCACCCGGACGTCGGCGCCGTCGTGCTGGAATGCACCAACATGCCGCCCTACGCCGCAGCGCTGCAGGAGGCGATCGCCCGGCCGGTCTACGACATCTACAGCCTGATCACCTGGTTCCACGCCGGGCTGCGTCCCCGCGCCTGGTGAGCGCCCAGCCGCCATAATGAAGGCGGCAGGAACCCGGAACCGGCCGGCGCGTCACTTCTGCAGAAGTCGCAGGGGGCGCCCATGGGTTTGCACCGCCGCGCGCTGTTGGCCGGTACGGCCGCGGCGCTTTGCGTGAGGGCCGCCACCGCCGGCACGATCACCGGCGGCCTCCCCTGGGCTGCCAGCAACCCACCGCCACTGGTCCGCCCGGGCCCATGGCAGTTCTTCACCCCCGAGGAGGGCGCCGCGGTCGAGGCGCTGATGGACCGGCTGATCCCGCCGGATGGAAAATGGGCGGGGGCCAAGGGCGCCGGATGCGCCATCTATCTCGACCGCCAGCTCGCCGGCCCTTACGGCAGCTCCGAAGGCCTCTACATGCGCCCGCCGTTCATGGACGGGCTGCCGACTCAGGGGCCGCAATCGCCGTTCACCCCCGCGATGCGCTACCGCCAGAGCCTCGCCTCGCTGGCCAGCCACGTGAAATCCGCCTACGCCGGCAAGCAGGTGCACGAGTTGCCGCCAGAGACGCTGGACCAGCTTCTCACCGGCATGGAGAAGGGCACGGTCAAGCTGGACGACAATAGCGGCCACGCCCTGTTCGAGCAGCTGCTCCAGAACGCGATCGAGGGTTTCTTCGCCGACCCGTGCTACGGCGGCAACCAGAACATGGTCGGCTGGCGCATGATCGGCTTCCCCGGGGCCCGCTACGACCTGCGCGACTGGGTCACCCGGCACAACGAGCCCTACCCGCTCCCGCCGGTCGGGATTTATGGCCGGCCCGAGTGGGCCCAGACGAACAAGGGCTGACCCATGGCGCGACGGCTTCCCTCCAAGGACGTGGTCATCATCGGCTTCGGCTGGACCGGGTCGATCCTGGCCGAGCAGCTCACCGCAGCCGGGCTCGACGTAGTCGCGATCGAACGCGGCCCATGGCGCGACACGCCCACCGACTTCCCCACCACCTATGCCCAGGACGAGCTGCGCTACCACGTGCGCGGCGGCCTGTTCCTCCGCCCGGCACAGGAGACGGTCACCGCGCGCAACAAGCTCGACCAAACCGCGCTGCCGATCCGCACCTGGGGCTCGTTCATGCCGCCCAACGGCGTCGGCGGCGCCGGCGTGCACTGGAACGCCGAGACCTGGCGCTTCCTCGAGAGCGACTTCGTGCTGCGCACGCACCTGACCCAGCGGTACGGCGCCAACTTCCTGCCCGAGGACATGACGATCCAGGACTGGGGCGTCACGTATCAGGACCTCGAGCCGCACTACACCATGTTCGAGGCCATCTGCGGCACGTCCGGCAAGGCCGGGAACATCAAGGGGCAGAAGCAGGACGGCGGTAACCCGTTCGAAGGCCCGCGCTCGGCCGAATACCCCACCCCGCCGCAGCCCCAGCCCTACGGCCCGACCTGGTTCGCCGACGTGGCCAAGCAGATGGGCTATCACCCCTTCCCGCAACCCTCCGGCAACCTGTCGCAGGGCTACACGAACCCGCTCGGGGTCACCCTTGGCCCCTGCACCTATTGCGGCTTCTGCGAGTGGTTCGGCTGCGGCAACTACTCCAAAGCCAGCCCGCAGAGCACCATCATCCCCGCCCTGATCAGGCGCGACAATTTCGAGGTGCGCACGCTCTGCGAGGTCACCAAGATCAACCTCGACAGCTCCCGTAAGCGCGCGACGAGCGTCACCTATATCGACACGTCCGGCGAGGAATGGGAGCAGCCCGGCGACCTGATCCTGCTCTGCGCCTTCCAGTTCTTCAACGTGCGGATGCTGCTGCTCTCCGGCATCGGCACACCCTACGACCCACAGACCGGCCAGGGCGTCATCGGCCGCAACTACGCCTACCAGGTCACCTCGAGTGTCTCCGCCTGGTTCCCCGGCAAGAACTTCAATCCGTTCGTCGCTTCCGGCGCGATCGGCATCTGCATCGACGAGTACAACGGCGACAACTTCGACCACAAGGATCTAGGCTTCGTCGGCGGCGGCTATCAAGGCGCGGTCATGACGAACGGCCGCCCGATCCAGTCGCAGTCGCGCGTCAATCCGCCGGGCACGCCGCAATGGGGGGCGGCATGGAAGAAATCGGTCGCCGACAACTACGCTTGCTCATACGACTTCGTCACCCACTGCTCCAACTACAGCAGCCGCAACAACTATCTCGACCTCGACCCGACGTACAAGGACCCGCTCGGCCGTCCGCTGCTGCGGATGACCTTCAATTTCACTGACAACGACCACAAGATGTCGGCCTACTGCACCGACCGGCTGGCCGACATCGTGCAGAAGATGGGGCCAAGTCAAATCGCGAAGAAGCCGCGCACCGGCGACTGGAGCACGGTCCCCTACCAGACCACGCACACGGTCGGTGGTGCGATCATGGGCGCGGACCCGAAGACCTCCGCGCTGAACCGCTACCTGCAGAGTTGGGACGTCTCCAACCTGTTCGTTATCGGCGCGAACGCCTTCCCGCAGAACGCCGGCTACAACCCGACCGGCACCGTCGGTGCGCTCGCCTACTGGGCGGCGGCCGCAATCCGCGACCAATACCTCAAGAACCCCGGCCCGCTGGTGCAGGCATGAGGACCGCGCTCTACGCCGTCCTCGGCTTCGCCGCGCTCGGCGCCTCCGCCCGCGCCGCCGGCGACCAGGACTATCCAACCATCGAGCGCGGCCGCTATCTCGCGACCGAGGCCGACTGCCTGCCCTGCCACACGCAGCCCGGCGGCAAACCCTGGGCCGGCGGCCGCGCCGTCGAGACCCCGTTCGGCAACATCGTCTCCGCCAACATCACGCCGGACCCCGACACCGGCATCGGCAACTGGACCGACCAGCAATTCGTCGACGCCCTGACCAAGGGTATCGACGATGGCGGCAACCACCTCTACCCGGCCATGCCGTACACCTACTTCACCAAGATGACCCGCGACGACGTGCTGGCGATCCGCGCCTACCTCGCCACCGTCGAGCCGGTGGCCAACCCGGTCCACAGCGACCAGCTTCCGTTTCCGCTCAGCGTCCGCGCCGACATGATCGCCTGGAACGCAATGTTCTTCAAGAAAGGCGTCTACAAACCCGACCCGAACAAGTCCGCCGAGTGGAACCACGGCGCCTACCTTGTGCAGGCGCTCGGCCATTGCGGGGGCTGCCACACCGGCAAGAACGTGGCCGGGGCCGACGAGGATAGCAAGGCGCTGCAGGGCGGCAACCTCCAGGGCTGGTACGCCCCCAACCTGACGAACGACAACCGCACCGGACTTGGCCGCTGGAGCGTGGACGACGTCGTCGAGTATCTCCAGACCGGCCACAACAAATACGCCGCGGCCGGCGGTCCGATGTCGGAGGTGGTGCAGTATTCGACGGCCAAGATGCAGCCGCCCGACCTCCACGCCATCGCCGTCTACCTGAAGGACCTGCCCGGCCAGGGCAACGGACCGCAGCCGCTCACGAACCTCGCCCACGGCGAGGCGATCTACGCCGACGAGTGCGCCTCCTGCCACTTCAGTAATGGCGGCGGCGAGGCGCGCCTGTTCCCCTCCTTGGCGCAGGCGCCCAGCGTCGTGCAGGATGACCCGACCAGCCTGATCCGCGTCGTGCTCGCCGGTGTGCGCACGGTCGGGACGCCAGGCGCGCCCACGGCGCCCGGCATGCCCGCCTTTTCCTGGAAGCTCAGCAACGAGGACGTCGCCGCCGTCCTGACCTATATCCGCAACTCCTGGGGCAACGCGGCCTCCGCCGTCAGCAACAGCCAGGTCAGCGACGCCCGCAAGCGCCTCGGGCCCAGCGCAACAGAATAAGCTACGCGGCGGGCAGGAACGCCGCGGCCGTCTGCACGAATGCGTCCGGCGCGTCGGCATGCAGCCAGTGCCCGGCGTCGCGCAGCGTCGCGAACCTTGCGTGCGGGAACAGGGTGCGGAACAGCGCCCGGTGCTCCGGCTGGATGTAGTCGGACCGCTCGCCCCGCAGCACCAGCGTCGGCCCTTCATACACCCCGGTCTCGTCCCAGCCCTCGAGCGCCCGGAGCGCGCCCGCAATCTCCCGGAGCCCGATCCGCCAGGCCGGCTCGGCCCCGAAGCGGAGGTTGGACAGTAGGAACTGCCGCACCGCCGGATCCGGCACCGAGCCCGACAGCGCCCGGTCTGCGTCTGCCCGCGTGAGATCCGGCGTCAATGGCAGCGCCAGCATCGCCTCGGCGATCACCCCGTTCCGCGGCGGATAGGACACCGGGGCGATATCGGCGATCAGCAGCCGGGTCACCGCCTGGGGATGGCGCAGCGCCAGCGTCATCGCGGTCTTGCCGCCCATCGAGTGCCCGACCACGGCTGCCGCCTCGAGCCCGTGCGCCCGCATCGTCTCCCGCACGTCCTCCGCCATGACCCGATAGTCCATGACCCGGTCGTGGCCGCTCCGCCCGTGGTTGCGGAGGTCCATCGCCAGCACCCGCCGGCCCGTGGCGAGCCGGCGCTGGATTGTCGCGAAGTTGCTGGCCGTCCCGAACAGCCCGTGGAGCAGCACCGCGGGCGGCCCCTCGCCGAGATCGACCGTGTGCAAGATCATCGCGCGCGCCCGGGAACAGCGGCCAGCGCCGCGCCGACGAGCACCAGGACGGTGCCGAGCAGCAGATCGGGCCCCAGCCGCTCGTGCAGGAATAGCGTCGCCAGCACGACCCCAATCGCCGGCCCGGCCAGGAACCCGACGGAGGTCACCACGATCGGCAGCAGCGCCGTCGCCTGCATGATGCACCACGTCCCCGTCGGCGCGACCAACAAGCCGATCCCGAGCATGCACAAGATCGCCGTCCCTCCCCAATGCCCGACCGTCCCCTCAAGCGCCATCGGCAGCAGCGCGGCTGTCGCGAGCCCGAACGCCCAGGGCAACAGTTCGAGCATCGACGAGCGTGGCGGCCAGCGCCGGATCGCCAGCATCGCCAGCGCCCAGCACAGCGCAGCCCCCAGCAAATAGGCGTGGCCGAGCACCGGCGCGCGCCGCGACCAGTCGACCGACCACGGCCCGATCAGCACCAGCACGCCGGCGGCGCTCAACCCGGCGGCGAGCCAGCGCCGTGCAGAAATCGGCTCGCGCAGCACCAGCGTGGACAGCGGGACGGTGAAGATGATCGTGCAGTTCGCGAGCACCGCCGTGCGCCCCGCGGGAATGATCGCGACCGCCGCATGCGCAAATGCGAAGAACCCGGCCAGCTGCAGCAGCCCGACCGCGAACAGGGAGGGGAGGTCCGCACGCCGCGGCAGCCGCAAGCGGCGCAGCGCCAGCAGCGCGGCCGTGGCCACGACCGCCGACAGGCCCGCCCGAGAGATAGCGAACCACGCCGGCCCGGCCCCATCGAGCACCGCCAACCGCGTCAGCGGCCAACTCGCGCCCAGCAGCACCACCCCCGCCGCCATCTGCACGAGAGCCGCCGGCGGCGTGGGCCGGTCTGCCGCCGCCGGCACGTCACGCGATGCTGCAGGGAGCGCCTTCGGCGAGAGCAGGCTGTCGGACCGTAGCGCCATGACGGCACCTTCGCCCGC
Organism: uncultured Alphaproteobacteria bacterium; assembly: GCA_963708585.1. Taxonomy (GTDB): domain Bacteria; phylum Pseudomonadota; class Alphaproteobacteria; order Acetobacterales; family Acetobacteraceae; genus JAVVHH01. The sequence continues at coordinate 886,617 of CAVPSW010000006.1, forward strand.
AACGGGCCGTAGCGCCACAAGGACGACACATTATTTGCGGATGGTCCGGTCGTGGGTTGATCAATGCAGCCCGCGACCGCACAACTAGCCTGTCGCCACCGACGGATCCGCATGCGCCAATTCAGCGCCAGCCCGAATGCCCGCGGCGCGGCGGCCGCCGGCGCCGTCCGGCACCGGCGCAATTTCAGCACCGCGGTCGCGCAGGCGCCGGCGACGCTTCGGGCGCTTGTCCGCGCCGACGAGATGTGGCTGGTCGCGCTGGCCGCCGCCGTCGGCACCGCCGCCGGGTTCGTAGTCTGCGCCATGTCGGCGATTGCCCAGCTGATGCACCGCCTCCTCTATGGCTTCCCGGACGGCGAGTTCCTCTCCGCCCAGGTGTCGGTCGAGACGCTCCGGGCGCTCCTGGTCCCCTCGCTCGGCGGGCTGGTGCTCGGGGTTGCGGGCTGGCTCGTTGGCAAGTGGATCACCCGACGCACCGTCGACCCGATCGAGGCGAACGCGCTGTACGGCGGCACCATGTCGCTGCGCGACAGCCTCGTCGTGGTTGCACAGACTGTGTGGTCCAATGGCGTCGGCGCATCGGTCGGCCTCGAAGCCGGTTACGCGCAGATCGGGTCGGCGATGGCGTCCAAGCTTGGCCGCTCGTTTCGCGTCCGCCGCTCGGACCTCCGTCTCCTGGTCGGCTGCGGCGCAGCCGGCGCCATCGCCGCGGCCTTCAATGCGCCGCTGACCGGCTCCTTCTATGCCTTCGAGCTGGTGATCGGCACCTACTCGCTCGCCACCCTCGCCCCGGTGGTGATGGCCGCCATCTGCGCCGTCACCGTGCTGCGCGTGGTGGTCGGCGGCGAGGGGTTCGACATCCGCATCCCCACGTCGATCGAGACGATCGACTACGTGCCGATCCTGGCCCTCGGCATGCTCTGCGCCTTGGGCGGCATCGCCATCATGCGCGGCGTGACGATCGTCGAGGAGCTGTTCCGCCGCTCCAACGTCCCGGGCTGGCTGCGCCCGACGGTGGGCGGCATCGCGGTCGGCGGCCTCGCCCTCGTCTCGCCGGCCGTGCTCTCCTCCGGCCACTCTGCGATGCGCGTGATGCTGGACGCGCCTTACCCCCTGTCCCACATTGCGCTGCTGATCGTGCTCAAGGCGCTCGCTTCGGCCATCAGCATCGGGTCCGGCTTCCGCGGCGGCCTGTTCTTCGCCTCACTGTTCCTGGGCGCGCTCACCGGCAAGCTGTTCGCCGGGCTGCTGGGCATGGTAACCGCCGCCCAGGCGCTCCCCGCGGTCGTCTGCGCCCTGGTCGGCATGAGCGCGCTCGCGGTCGCGGTCGTCGGCGGTCCGCTGACCATGGCGTTCCTCGCGCTTGAAAGCACCGGCTCGCTGCCGATGACGGTCGCCGTGCTCGCGGCCAGCGTCGTGTCCGCGCTTACCGTCCGCCGCACCTTCGGTTACAGCTTCGCCACGTGGCGGTTCCATCTGCGCGGCGAGGCGATCCGCAGCGCCGTCGATGTCGGCTGGATGCGCAACCTGACCGTCGGGAAGATGATGCGCCGCGAGTTCCGCCGGGTGCCGCTCGACATGACGCTCGAGACCTTCCGCCGCCAGTTCCCGCTCGGCAGCATCGGCCGGGTGGTCGCGGTCGACTCGGCCGGCCGCTACGCCGGCATCCTCGCCACCTCCGAAGCCCACGCCTCCACCGAGGACAACGCGACCGTCGCCGACGTGGTCCACCACACCGGCGCGGTCCTGCTGCCGCAGATGACGATCAAGGAGGCGGTCGCGATGTTCGAGAAGGCGGAAAGCGACGAACTCGCGGTGGTCGACGGCCCCGAACTCGATGCGCGTGATCGGCGTGGTCACCGAGCAGTTCGCGCTGCGGCGCTACAGCGAAGAACTTGAGAAGCGACGGCGCGAACTGTCCGGCGAGTGAGGGCCGCTACTGGCTGGAAACGAGCTGGTCGCAGTTGATGCGGCCGGACAGCAGGCAGTCCTCGACCCGCGCCTTGTCGCGCAGGTGGTGGATCAGGAACAGCCCGATGACCACCAGGAACAGCGCCAAAGCCAACCCAGCGAGGCTCGACGTCACCCGGTTTTCCTCGGCTTGCTCGGCCTCTTGGCTCAGGACAGGGTGACGCAGGTCTGTCCTCCTGGGATGCTGGTCTTGCCCATCCATAACTCTAGCGCGATACCGCTGGACCTCCAAGCAAGGACTTGCAACCCCTGATAGACGCGGTCGCTCATCTCTGTGCGGTTCAGGCCGAATTTGCCCCGCTGATCGCGCGAATCGGTCCCGTAACGGCCCGGCCGGAGCCGCGCGAGCCGTATGAAGCGCTGGTCCGGGCCATCGCCCACCAGCAGCTTCACGGCAATGCGGCGCGGGCGATATTGCGCCGGCTGGGCGAGGCACATGGCGGCGCCCTGCCCGCCCCCGAAGCCCTGGCCGCGATGCCCGACGAACAGCTCCGCGCGTGCGGCTTCTCCGGCAGCAAGGTCGCGTCTCTGCGCGACATCTGCGCCCGCACGCTGGACGGCACCGTGCCGAGCGCGGCGGAGGCGCACTCCCTCGACGACACCGCCCTGATCGCCCGGCTCTCGGTCATCCGCGGCGTCGGCCGCTGGACGGTGGAGATGATGCTGATCTCGACCCTCGGGCGGCCGGACGTCCTGCCGGTCGACGATTTCGGCGTCCGCGAGGGCTGGCGGTTGCTCACCGGCGCCGAGGCTCAGCTCCGCCCCAAGCAACTCGCCGCCATCGGCGAGGCCTGGGCGCCGGTCCGCTCCACCGCCGCCTGGTATCTCTGGCGCGCGGCCGACGAGGGCAAGAAGATCAAGCAGACTCCGCTCTGATCTCGTCGCGTTTGACCGCCCAGTTATACGCCGCCCCGGCCGCCATCAGCGCCGCCGTGCCGAGGAACACCGCCCGCATCCCGAAATGCCCGCCCACGAAGCCGCCCATCAACGGCCCGACCACCTGCCCGGCGTATTGGGACGAGGTCGAGTAGCCCAGCATCGTCCCGGCGACGCGGTCGGGCACGGTGTGGCGGATCACGCTGGCGACGCAGGGCAGCAGCCCGCCCAGCGAGATGCCCATCAGGAACCGCAAGCTCACGAGCTGCCAGCCGGCGGAGACGAAGGCCTGCGGGATGAGCAGCAGAGCCGAGACCGCCAGGCAGCCGATGATGACGTTGGAGTGTCCGAGCCGGTCAGCCAGCTTGCCAAGCCGCGACGCCGACAGGATGCTGCCGAGCGCCGCGCCCGACATCACGAGGCCCGCCACCATCGTCACTTCAGCCGGGTTCGTCACGAGTTGCGCCACGTAGACCGTGATGATCGGCTCGATCGACATGTTGGCGAGCATCAGCAGCATGCCAGTGAACAGCATGGCGAGCAGCGGCCCTTTGTCCGGCACCGCCGCAAACCCGCCGCGCTGCTTCCGCGCCGCGGAAGGCGGCGGCCGCTTCTCCTCGCGAATTAGCAGCGTGGTAGCGAGGAAGGCGACGAAGATCACCCCGCCCGCGGCCAGGAACGTGCTGCGGATGCCGATCAGCTGCGGCAGCGCGCCGCCCAGCAGCGGCCCGGCCAGATTGCCCGCCATGATGCCGGAGCTGAGCATCCCGAGCGCCCAGCCGGAGCGCGCCTTCGGCGTCTGCGTCGCCACCAGCACGTACGAGCCGGACGCGTAGCCGCCGAGGAACCCGGCCAGCAGCCGTAGCCCCACCAATTGATACACGTTCTGCGCCATGCCGATCAGCGACATGGCGACGGCCATGCCGAGGCTCGCGCGGATCAGCATCAGCTTCCGCCCGTACCGATCGGCGAGGTGGCCCCAGAGCGGCGCGACCAGCCCGGCGGACAGGAATGTCGCGCCGAACGCGACGCCCGACCACTGGACGATGGCGGCGTGGTCGGACACGCCGAGCTCCTCGACGTAGAACGGCAGGAACGGCAGCAGCAGGGTCATCGCCACGATGGTCGTGAACGAGCCGAAGACGCAGACGAGCAGGTTCCGCCGCCAATGGGCGGAGCCGCCCTCGTCGACCGCCCGTCCGGTCCCTGCCGCCGCCGCCGTGCTCATGCCACCACCGGTAAGGACTAGCGAGTGGCGTGCCAAGTCGCCGAACCCGCATGTGAGGGGGCGAAGACCGTCAACCCTCGCGGGGGCTGCCGAGCTTGAACCGGTCCATCCACTGCCGGAACAGCGTGTGCCCGCAGGTCGGAAGCGGCGTGTCCAGCGCCTCGAGCCGCTGGATGCGATCGACCCGGAAATGCCGGAAATCCCCGCGCAACTCGCACCAGGCCCCGACCAGCGTTGCCTCGACGAAGTAGGCGATCGCGAACGGCCAGATCACCCGCTCGCTCGCAACCCGATTGGCGTCGATATAGGCGATCCGCAGCTTGTGCTCATCGCGGATCGCACCCCGCACCACCGAGAGGTCGCCCGTCGAGGCCGCCGGCGCGCCATGGCTCGACACGAAGAAGGGTGGTTCGTCGAGGTGCCGGCGCAACGAATCAGGCAGCGCGACCGTCACCTTGGACAGGACGTTCGCCGCCGCAGCTTGTAGCCCGCGGTCGCCGGTGCGGGACAGCAGCCGCATCCCCACTGCAATCGCCTCGATCTCCTCCAGCGTGAACATCAGCGGCGGCAAGTCGAAGCCCGGCCGCAGCACATAGCCCACCCCAGCCTCACCCTCGATCGGCAGCCGCCTGGCCTGCAGCGTGGCGATGTCGCGATAGATCGTCCGCTGCGTCACCTCATGCCGCTCGGCGAGCATGGAAGCAGTCACCGGTCCCTTTGCGGTGCGCAGGACCTGGATGATGTCGAACAGACGGTCAGCGCGCCGCATCGGAACTCACGCCCTCGCGAGCACAATCCATCCTGACAAAACGCGGCGCTTATATACGTGTGTGACCTGGGTGGAGGGGTTATCCCTCTCGCGCAAGGTGTGCGCGACGTTCTAGTTCATGCTCTGCTGCCTGCTGTTTGTCGTGATCGCTTAGTGGCCTGCCGTCCTCATCAGTGACGCCATCCATCTCGGCGATCAGTTCAGAGGCTGACGGCTCATCCCGCTTGATAGTCCAGCCAGAGCGTCCGTGAGACTGAAACGCGCCGGACGTGGAGATGATCGCGCTCAGATTGTTGAGTGGATTAGAACCACCGACCTCTACGCCCTTGCGGACGAGGTGCTGGAGTATGTGACGGGTGGGAACGACCTCGCCTCCAAGAGACGCCACGTAAGACTTGGCCTCTGACAACGCCCGCTCTCTCTGAGCTGATGGCTGCCTCGTGGTCTGGCGAGGCTTAGGTGTCTCCAATGCGGCAGACAGTCCCACTTGTGGTCCTCGACGTGGCGCGACACCGCCATACAGATCAGCCAGCCTCCTCAACTCACGAAGACGGAGATAGCGAACGTCTCGCTCCATCTCGGCCTCAAGGCTGGCTATCTCTTCCCTTAGCGCCTGCACAAAGTCTGCCACAAATCCCTCCCACGCCACTAAGCGAGCGCTAGCTTACCACGCCAACGACCCGATAGAATCCCCCCTTGGGGTGGGGTTGCCACGCCAATGCGAGTCCGTGTATAATGGAGGAAGCCGAAAAAGAGTCGGCTCGCCAAGGGTGCCACCGAGGCGAGCCGAGTTCCATTCGGTTACCGGGTGTCGGGCTTGTCCTCCGACGACACCTGGCTCGTAGACGGGCTGGCGTGCCGCGTCCGGTAACGGATATAGCACGCCAGTCCGCCACTTGTCCACGCGGGGCTTCCGAAAGGAGGCCACAATGACGGCATTTCGATGCTGCCACTGGGTGAACCCGTACACTCGCATCCGGTTCGGCCGGTACGAGTTTGTCTCGGGTTACTGGCGCTGCTGCGGGTAAACCGCACAGCGCCACAAGTCGATGCGCCTAGCTAGCAACTCCGGTTAGGTGACTTCGAAGCAGTCTTCCGACCTTGCCGCCGGGGGGTAACCTCCGGCGGCTTTTTCTGCTTCGCGCGTTCAATGCTCTGTTCCATCTCCTTCGGATCGGTCTGCCCGAATCGGTGCAGAGCTTCGAAGAAGTCCATTTCCAAGCCGAATGGCGGCTCGCGCTTCCCGTCTGTCATGCGATCAGCGCCTTGTAAGTGAGCCGCCCTTCGATTTGTCCCAGCAACGCGTTCACGCGCTGGCGCTCGCCCATCTTGCGCCGGTTGTGGCGAAACGTGAACTCGGCGAGGTAGCGGTCAAGGTGCTCGCCGCTGACGAAGTGGTGGATGCCGTAAACCTTCCGCTTGAACAGGCTCCATGCGTTCTCCAGCCCGTTCGTGTGGATGAAGTAGTGCTTCACATACTCGCCGATAGAGTGGTTGACCGTGTGATGGCTGAACCGCTCGCCGATGCCGTTGTAACCCTTGTGCTCATCCGTCATCACGTTCGCGCCCGGCGCTACATTGGCGTCTAACTCGGCGTGCAGCGTCTTAGCCGTCGTGTCAGGAACCACCTTCGCCCGCAGCTCGCCGTCCCGTTCCATGATGCCCATGACGGCCACCTTGTTCGCGCCACCCTGGCTGCCGGGCGTCTTCTTGTGAGCGTGCTTGTTCTTCTCCCTGCCGCCCATAAACGTCTCGTCACTCTCAACCATGCCGTCCAGCGGCTTGTTGAAGGACTTGGTGCGCGCCGCGTGGCGGAGCCGATGTAGGACGAACCAGGCCGACTTCTGAGTGACTTTCAGGTCCTTCGCGAGTTGGGTGGACGCTATGCCCTTCGTGTGGCTAGTCACCATCCAAATCGCCATGAACCACTTGCGAAGCGGTAGCTTCGTGTCCTCAAAGATCGTTCCGACCTTGATAGAGAACCGCTGGCGGCAGTCGCCGCACTTATGGGTCCGGTTGTCTGAGAAGTGGTAAACCTTGGTGCTGCCGCAGTGCGGGCAGTAGGCCCCATCCTTCCAGCGGATCGCCCGGAGATGATCGATGCAGACCTGCTCATCGCTGAACACTTCCATCATCTGCAGCAGGCTATCGAACTCTTGGATCATCGCCGCACCCTTCCGATGCAGCGAATTTACGCCCTCAGGCGGACTGGGTCAAGCACGTATATAAGTGCCCAAAACGCTGTCAGGAGCAGGCTTCTATTCTGTGCCCGCTGACAACGAAAGCGGCTTCCGTGCACATCATCGACACCAAGCCAGACCGCGACGCCCCCGCGCGGCAGCATCCGCGCGAGCGTCTGGTCCTGCTCACGCTCTGTCTCGGCGTCCTCGTCGCCCAGCTCGACACATCTGTCGTCAATCTCGCGACGGAGCCCCTCGGCCGGGCGTTCGGCGCATCCGTCACGGCGCTGCAATGGGTTCTCGACGGATACAACCTCTCCTATGCCGTCTTGCTGCTAAGCGGCGGGCTGATCGCCGACCTCTACGGGCGCCGGCTCGCCTTCCAAGCGGGTGCTGCCATCATCGGCGTGGCATCGCTGGCCTGCGCCTGGGCCCCGAGCATCGAATGGCTGATCGGCGCCCGCGTCGCCATTGGGGCCGGCTCCGCGCTGCTGCTCCCGGCGTCTCTCGCGATCGTGCGGGTCGTCTGGGCCGATCCAGTGCAGCGGCGCTGGGCGCTCGGGATCTGGGCCAGCTGCAACGGCCTGGCATTCGCGATCGGCCCGACCGTCGGCGGGTTCATGATCGGCTCGCTCGGCTGGCAGAGCGTGTTCGTCCTGGCCGTGCCGCTGGCCCTTGCCGCCCTGCTGCTGGCCTGGAGCGTGCCCGAATCGGCCGACCCGCAGCACCGGCGCTTCGACCTGCCCGGCCAGGTGCTGGGCGCGACCGCCCTCGCCTCCCTCGTGTTCGCGGCCATCGAGGCCCATGGCGACCGGTCCGGATGGCTGCTCCCGCTCGCGATCGCTGCGGTCGCGCTGCCCGCGTTCGTGGCGATCGAACGCCGCACCGGCCCGGCCGCGCTGGTGCCGCTCGATCTGTTCCGAAGCGCTCGCTTCTGTGGCGCGATCGTCGCGACGTCGTCGATGACCTTCGGGATCTATGGCCTGATCTTTCTCCTGCCCCTGCTCTGGCAGGCGAGCGGCGTGCTGGGGCCCGCCGGCGCCGGGCTCGGCCTGCTCCCTTGTGCGGCCGTCTTCTTCCTGGTCTCGCTCCGATCGGGCGCCCTTATCGCACGCCTCGGCGTGCAACTCACGACGGCGGGCGGAACCGCTCTGATCGGCGTCGGGCTCCTGGCGCTTGCCGGGACGGAGGCCGGGCGTCCGCTGATCGCCGCCGAATGCGTCCTGGCCCTGATCGGGGTCGGCATGGGTCTGAATACGGGCCCGCTGATGTCGGTGGCGGTGGAAGCCGGTGACCGCTTCCCGCTCCGGCACGGCTGCCTCCTTGATCAACGTCGCCCGCATGACCGGCGCCACCTTGGGCGTTGCCGTTTTGGGATCGTTGTACGCCTATTGCGGGGCCGGAACCGCGGGATTTCGCGCGGCGATGGTGGCGGGCGGACTGGTCCAGATCGGCGGCGCCGTGGTCGCATGGGTCACCATCCGCCGCTAACCCGAGCGGAAGCCGCGCCCCGTCACGACCGCCGCCTGCCCGAACCGCGCCCGCAGTGCCTCGACCGCCTGCCACCTTGCGCGCCGCCGGTCCGCGTCCGGGATCGGCCAGGTCGCCGCGGTCCGCGCCCTCGCCGGGCAGCAGCGGGTTGGCGCCGATCCCGATCAGCCGGAACGCCGTCCCGTCCGCCTCCTTGAGCATCAGCCCCCGCGCCGCCCCGAACAACACCTCCGGCAGCTGCGTCGGGCCCGGCAGCCGCGCATGGCGCGTGCGCAGCGCGAACCGGCGTCGTCTTCAGCTTCAGCACCACGCCCCCGGCCGCCAGCTCCTTCTCCCGCAGCCGCCGCCCCAGCTTCTCCGCCATCCGCCACAGATGCTGCTCGAGCCCGGCGAGATCCGCGATGTCGCGGTCGAACGTCGTCTCGGCCGACACCGATTTCGCCTCGCCGTCGAGCGTGACGAGCCGCACGTCCTCGCCCCGCGCCCGCCGCGCCAGCGCCGGCCCGTCCTCGCCCAGACGCTCGCGTGCCCGCCGGTCGTCCAGCGCCTGCAAGTGCGCGAGGTGGGTGATCCCCAGCGCATGCAGCTTGCGCTCCAGCACCGGCCCCACCCCCGGCAGCAGCCCGACCGGCTCCGGCGCCAACACCTCCGCCGCATCCGCCCCGAGCACCGAGAACCCCCGCGGCTTGTCCCGCCCAGCCGCGATCTTGGCGAGCAGCCGGTTGCCCGCCAGCCCGATCGACACCGTCACCCCCACCTCCGCCTCGACCCGGCGCGCGAACCGCGCCAGCACCGCAGCCGGCGGCGCGCCATGCAGCGCCTCCGTCCCCGACAGGTCCAGCACCGCCTCGTCGATCGAGAGCGGCTGCACCAGCGGCGTCAGCTCGGCCATCAGCGCCCGCATCTGCCGCGCCGCCGCCGTGTATTTCGAGAAATCCGGCCGGATCACCACCGCGTCCGGGCACAGCTTCAGCGCCTTGAACATCGGCTGCGCGCTGTGCACGCCGTAGAGCCGCGCCACGTAGCACGCCGTGGTCACCACCCCGCGCACGCCCCCGCCCACGATCACCGGCACGCCCTGCAGCTCCGGCCGGTCCCGCTTCTCCACGCTGGCGTAGAACGCGTCGCAGTCGACATGCGCGATCGCGAGCCGGAACAGATCGGGATGCCGCACGACCCGGCGCGAGCCGCAGCGATCGCAACTCTCGCCGTCCGCCTCCGCCCCGCAGTCGCGGCACAGCGCTGTCATGTCCGAAGATATGCCGCACGCGCCCGGCGAACGCCAGCAAACCCCGCGCGCAACCCGCCCCTCAGCCTGCGCCGTTCAGCGACATCGGAGGTCGCGAATGCGCAAGCTCGCTGTTAGCATGTCGTCGGACTGGTCCTCGCGGCGCCTTGCCTCGCCCAGCCCGCGCCGCCGCCCGAACGCCCGGTCGACCACGGCCCGTGGACGCCGCAGGCGAACCGGGCCTACCAGGGCGGCGGCGTCATTCTCCAGGGCGCGCCCGGCCAGCCGGCGCCCCCGCCGTCCGCCGTGCTCTCCGCTCCGCTGATCCCGCGCCGCCGGCGCCGCCGTCACGCTGAGTCCGCCGGCCAGAGCCAAGCCGCGCCGCGCACCCCGCTGCTGTCACCGTGCCGGTTGCGCAGGATCGGCGTGTCCGACGACGTCGCTGAACACGTAGCGGCGCAGCAAGGTCGGCACGCGGTCATACAGATGCGCCATGTTCGACAGCCCGCCGCCGAGCACGATCGCGTCGGGGTCGAGCACGTTGCAGATCACCGCCAGCCCGCGCGCCAGCCGGTCCGCATGGCGCTCGAGCGCGCTCGATGCTTGCCGAGTCGCCCCCCTCCGCCCGTGCGAGCACCGCCTCCGCGTCCGGCGCCCCGCAGCTCCGGGCCAATCCGGGCCCGGCAAGGTAAAGCTCGAGGCACCCAGCGCTGCCCGCACCAGCACTCGGCTGCGGCAGCTCGTCCTCCCGCGGCCAAGGCAGCGGCGTGTGCCCCCACTCGCCGGCGATCCGATGCCGGCCCGACAATACCCGCCCGTCCACCACGATCCCGCCGCCGCAGCCCGTCCCGAGGATCACCCCGAACACACAGCGCGCGCCTGCCCCGGCCCCGTCCGCCGCCTCGCTCAGCGCGAAGCAGTTCGCGTCGTTCTCCACCCGCACGGGCCGGCCGAGCGCCGCTGCGAGATCCCGGTCGAGCGCATGCCCGATCAGCACCTGCGTGTTCGCGTTCTTGACCAGCCCGCTGGCCGGGCTGATCACCCCGGGGATCCCCACCCCGACCGTCGCCACCACGCCCAGCGCCAACTCGGCCGCCCGCACCAGCCCGGCCATCGTGCGGACGATCTCGGCATAAAGCTTCGGCGTGTCCTCTCGCCGCCGCCAAACCACCGCGCCGCCCGGCGCCGAGCACCGCCGCCTCGGTCTTGGTCCCCCCGAGGTCGATCCCGATCCGGTGCCGCATGGCCCGTCCATACCGCCCGGCCGCCCGTCTTGCTCAACCGCGACGGGCGGAGGACATTGGCCTCATGGCCGACACCGTCCTCGACGTGAAGGGCATGCGCTGCCCGCTGCCCGTCCTCCGCGCCAACCGCGCCCTCCGCAGCCTGTCGCCCGGCGCCCGCTGCGCGTGCTCGCCACCGACCGCGCCTCCGTCGCCGACTTCCAGGCCTTCTGCCGGGAGACCGGCCACGCCCTGCTCGCCCAGGGCGAGGAGGCCGGCGTCTTCAGCTTCACCATCCGCAAGCGTGCCGAGGAGGAGACCGCCTGATGCCGGTCGCGCTGTTCACGCACCCCGCCTGCCTCGGCCACGACACCGGCCCCTACCACCCCGAGTGCCCCGACCGCCTCCGCCGCGTGCTCCAGGCGCTCGAGCACCCCGACTTCGTCCCGTTGCTCCGCGAGGAGGCGCCCGAAGCGACTCGCGAGCAGCTCGAACTCGCCCACCCCGCCTCCTACGTCGACGCCATCCTCTCGATCGCCCCGGCCGAGGGCGAAGTCGCCTATCTCGACGGCGACACGCTCGATGAGCCACGGCAGCCGCGCCGCAATCCTGCGCACCGCCGGCGCCGGCATCGCCGCGGTCGACGCGGTGATGGAGGGCTGGGCCGACGCCGCCTTCGCCGCCGTGCGCCCGCCCGGCCACCACGCCGAGCGCACCCGCGCCATGGGCTTCTGCCTGTTCGCCGGCGCCTCCATCGCCGCCTTCCACGCCCGGCAAGCGCTGGGGCCTGCGCCGGGTCGCGGTCGTCGACTTCGACGTCCACCACGGCAACGGCACCCAGCACATCCTGGAGGCCGACCCCGACTTCCTCTACGCCAGCTCGCACCAATACCCCTGCTATCCCGGCACCGGCGCCGCCTCCGAGCGCGGAGTCGCGGACAACGTCGTCAACATGCCGCTCCGACCCGGCGCCGGCAGCAACGAGTTCCGCCAATCCTGGGAGGCGCTGGCCCTCCCCCGCCTGGACAGCTTCGCCCCCGAGCTGCTGATCGTCTCCGCCGGGTTCGACGCCCACCGCGCCGACCCGCTGGCCGACATCCGGCTCGTCACCGAGGATTTCGGCTGGATCACCGACAAGCTGCTCGAGGTCGCCGACCGGCACTGCGGCGGCAAGCTCGTCTCCATCCTGGAGGGCGGCTACGACCTCGACGCGCTCGCCGCCTCCGCCGCCTTGCACGTCCGCCGCCTCATGCGGCAATAGGCCCCCATGGCCGACGACATCTACCGCCCTGTCCTTCGAGGACGCGCTTGCCGAGCTGGAGCGCATCGTGCGCGGGCTCGAGGGCGGCCAGCAGAAGCTGGAAGACGCGATCAACTGCTACGAGCGCGGCGCCGCGCTCCGCCGCCATTGCGAGCAGAAGCTGGCCGAGGCAGAAGCGCGCGTGCAGGCGATCGTGGAGCGCGCCGACGGCTCGCTCGCGCTGAAAGCGGTGGAATGAGCACCGCGCTCGCCCCCGTCGACGTCCCCGCTGCGCTGGCCGAGCACGCCGCGGTCGTCGAGGAAGCGATCGACTCGCTCCTGCCCCTGCCGGAGGGCATGGAGCGCCGCCTGATCGAGGCCATGCGCTACGCGACGCTCGGCGGCGGCAAGCGGCTGCGCGGCTTCCTGGTCATGGAGGTGGCCGGCCTGTTCGCCGTCGCGACCGCCTCCGCCGCCCGGGTCGCCGCGTCGGTGGAGATGCTCCACGCCTACTCGCTGATCCACGACGACCTGCCTTGCATGGACGACGACGACCTCCGCCGCGGCAAGCCCTCGACCCACAAGGCGTTCGACGAAGCCACCGCCGTCCTCGCCGGCGACGCCCTGCAGTCCCGCGCCTTCGAGATCCTCGCCGAGGTGGACACCCATTCCGACCCGATCGCCCGCTGCGAGCTGGTCGCCGCGCTCGGCCTGGCCAGCGGCGCCCGCGGCATGTGCGGCGGCCAGATGATCGACATGGTCAGCGAGGGCAAGCAGCTCACCGGCGCCGAGGTGACCCGGCTGCAAGCGCTGAAGACCGGCCGCCTCATCCAATACAGCGCCGAGGCCGGCGCCATCCTCGGCCGCGCCGCCCCGCAGATGCGCACCCAGATCGGCTGGTTCGGCCGCGACCTCGGCGCCGCCTTCCAGATCGCCGACGACGTGCTGGACGCGGTCGGCACCACGGAGGGCATCGGCAAGACCGCCGGCAAGGACCAGGCGCAGGGCAAGGCGACCCTGGTCGCCCTGCTCGGCGTCGACCGCGCCCGCGCGCAAGCCGAGCTCCTCGCCCGCCAAGCCGCCGAGCACCTCGACGCCTTCGGCCCCGAAGCCGACCGCCTCCGGGCGCTCGCCGAGTTCGTGGTCCGCCGCGAGAGCTGACGCGCGTCGGGAAGTGCTTGCCGGCCCGGCCGGTCCCGTCGCTATGATCGGTCAGGGATGGAGCGGGCGCGCGTAATGCCCGCCGCAGGGAGGATCGGATGCACAACACCACCACAACACGCCGCGCGTTGCTCGGCGCGGCGCTCGCGGCCCCGGCGCTGATCGGGCGCGCCCGTGCCGAGCCCGACTTCAAGACCGGCGCCGATATCGCCAAGGCCGAAGCCGAGGGCGAGCTGCTGTTCTACACCCATGACGGCGAGGCGGGTGCCTCGGCCGTGGTCGAGGGCTTCGGCAAGGCGTTCCCGAAGATCAAGGCCAACTACCTGCGCGCCCAGACCGGCGCGCTCTACAACAAGATCCTCTCCGAGCGCTCCGCCGGCCGCTTCGCCGTCGACGCGATCCAGTTCTCCGAGATCGGCACCGCCATCGACTTCCAGAAGAAGGGCGGCTTCGCGAACTACCAGTCGCCCGCAGCTCGCCGCCTACAGCGCCGGAGCACCAAAGCTCGCCCGCGGGCTTCTGGACCTGGTCGGGCGTCACCTTCGCCGGCATCGCCTACAACACCGACCGCGTGAAAGCCGACGAGGCGCCCAAGGTCTGGAAGGACCTGCTCGACCCGAAATGGCGCAACGCGATCAGCGTCAAGCAGGCGACCTCCGGCATGCAGTTCGCCGAGTGGTACGTGCTGCGCCAGGATTTCGGCGACGACTTCTGGAAGGACTTCGCCAAGCAGCGGCCGAAGGGCTTCGACGCCCGCGCGCAGCTGTTCGATCGCCTGGCCAAGGGCGACGACAAGGTCTGCGGCCTGGCCGAATACGCCGGCTACTATCTCTACAAGCAGAAGAACGCCCCGATCGCCTTCGTGGCACCCCCGACCGGGCTGCCCGTGACGCCCACCTGCGCCGGCGTGGTCGACCGCGCCCCGCACCCGGAGGCGGCCAAGCTGTTCATCGACTGGCTGCTCTCGCCGCGCGGCCAGGCGGTCACGCAGGACAACCCGTATTTGCTCTACCCCTCCGTGCGGAAGGACGCGCCGCCGATGCCGGGCGGCCAGCACCTCTCCGACTTCCACCTCATCTGGCCGAAGAACATGGATGACTACCTGGCCAGCCACGACACTTTCGTGAAGCAGTGGAACGGGCTGCTCGGCCTGTGACGCCGCGCTAGCGTGAGCGCCACCACCCTCGCCGCTCGCCCCGAGCGGCGCCGGGTCTTGTCCGGCCAGGTCGTGATCGGCGGCGGGCTCGCCCTGCTCGCCGCCTTCGCGGTGCTCTACCCCGTCTACTTCCTGATCCAGGCCGCACTCGACACCGGCGACCCCGACGTGCGGCCGCCCACCGCCTACGGGCTCGACAACTTCTTCCGGCTCGCGGACTACGCGGAGATCCTGCGGCAACACGCTGCTCGTCTCCGTGCTCGCGGCGGCGATGGCGCTCGTCATGGGCTTCGTCACGGCCTGGATTCTGAACCGCACCGACGTCCCGTTCCGCCGCACGCTCGAGAGCGCGATGGCGGTGCCCTACTACGTCACCCCGCTGCTCGGCGCGCTGGCCTGGAGCCTGCTCGCCTCGCCGGAGAGCGGCTTCATCAACCAGGCCTGGCGCGCCCTTACCGGCGCCGAGGACCCGCTCTTCGACGTCACCGGCCCGCTCGGCATCGCCTGGGTCATGGCGCTGTTCGAGGGCTCGGTCGCCTTCGTCATGATCGGCGCCGTCATGAAGTCGATGGACCCGGCGCTCGAGGAGGCCTCGCAGGTGATCGGCGGCGGCCGCCTGCGCACGATGCTGCGCGTCACCCTGCCCCTGGTCGCCCCGGGCGTGCTCGGCGCCGGCATCTACGTCTTCGCCGAGATGCTCGGCTCGTTCTCCGCCGCGCTCGTGCTCGGCCTGCCGAACCGGTTCTACGTCGTGACCACGGCGATGTACCAGATGGTCTCGCAATACCCGCCGCGCGTGCAGCTCGCCGCCGCGATGGGCGTCTCGCTGTTCGTCGTCATGTTCCTGATGCTGTACCTCTATCGCCGCGTCACCGCGAGCCGCAGCTTCGTCACCGTCACCGGCAAGGCGTTCCGGCCGCGGCTGATGGATGTCGGCCGCCTGCGCTGGGCCCTGTTCGCGGTCTGCGCGCTCTATCTGCTGCTCGCCGTCGTCCTCCCGCTGCTCACCCTGGTCTACGTCGCCCTGCAGCGCCTCGCGGTCGCCTTCCCCGCCGCCAGCAACTTCACCCTCGACCATTTCCGCGAGG
The DNA here is from genome assembly GCA_963708585.1 of uncultured Alphaproteobacteria bacterium. Lineage (GTDB taxonomy): Bacteria > Pseudomonadota > Alphaproteobacteria > Acetobacterales > Acetobacteraceae > JAVVHH01. The sequence goes on from CAVPSW010000006.1 coordinate 902,228, forward strand.
CGCTGTCGCTCAACGCCGTGCGCTCCGCGCTCGTCAACAGCCTGCTGCTCGGGTTCCTGACCGCGACGATCGGGGTGGTCATCACCGGGCTGCTCGCCTGGGTGATCAACCGCAGCCGCATTCCGGGCCGCGGCGCCCTGGAATACATCCTGATGTTTCCGCAGGCGGTTCCCCGCCTCGTCTTCGCGTTCGGCATGATGTGGGCCTGGCTCGCCGCCCCGATCCCGATCTACGGCACGTTCTGGATCCTGCTGATCGCCTATCTGACCGTGTTCCTGCCGCTCGGCATCCGCACCATCTCCGGCGTGCTGCTCCAGCTCGACAAGAGCCTCGAAGAGTGCGGCCAGGTCTGCGGCGCATCTTGGTGGCATCGGATGCGCACCATCACCATGCCGCTGCTGCGGCCGGGCCTGCTCGCGGCCTGGCTGCTGCTGTTCATCGCCGCCGTCCGCGAGCTCGGCGCCTCCATCCTGCTGCAGGGCCCGAACTCCAAGGTGCTGACCCCCAGCATCGTCGAGGCCTTCTTCGCCAGCTCCTCCGAGCTGACCGCGGCCATGGCGCTGATCCAGACCGCGGTGGTCGGCGTCGTCATGGTCGTGTTCACGCTGGGAACCCGGCGTCTGGCGCGGGTGGGCGGATGACGCAGGTCGAAGTCGAGGACCTTCGGATCAGCTACGGCCCGGTCGCCGCCGTCGGCCCGGTCAGCTTCATCGCCGAGGCCGGGCAGCAGCTCACCCTGCTCGGCCCCTCCGGCTGCGGCAAGACCACCACGCTCCGCGCAGTCGCCGGGCTGGAGCGGCCGAGCGGCGGGCGGATCCGCATCGGCAACCGCGTGGTCTGGGACGCGGCCGCCGGCGTGAACGTGCCGGCCGAGGCGCGCGGCCTGTCCATGGTGTTCCAGTCCTACGCCATCTGGCCGCACATGAAGGTGTGGGAGAACGTCGCCTACGGCCTGCGCGTCCGCCGCGAGGGCCGCGCGGCGCTGGCCGAGAAGGTCCGCGCCGCGCTCGACCTGGTGCAGATGGGCGCCTTCGCCGACCGTCCCGCCTCCCAGCTCTCCGGCGGCCAGCAGCAGCGCGTGGCGCTGGCCCGCGCCTGCGCCTTCTCGCCCGCCATCCTGCTGTTCGACGAGCCGCTCTCCAACCTCGACGCCAAGCTCCGCGGCGACATGCGCATCGAGCTGCGCGAGCTGCAGCACCGGCTCGGCGTCACCTCGCTCTACGTCACCCATGACCTCGAGGAGGCGCTCGCCATGTCCGACCGGGTCGTGGTCATGCGCGCCGGCCGCATCGAGCAGGTCGGCGACCCCGGCGAGATCTACAACTATCCGCGGACCGAGTTCGTCGCCGACTTCGTGGGCTCCGCCAACCTGATCGCCGGCCGCCTGCGCCCCGACCTCGCCGCCGACGGCCTGCTCGCGCTCGAGACGGAGGGCGGCGAGGTGATCCACGCCGTCGCCCGCGGCCGCACGCCCGGCCCGCGCCCGACGGTCTCGGTCCGCACCGTCCACTTCCACCTCTCCGCCGCGCCGGCCGGACGTCCCGCGCAACGTCTGGCCCGTCCGCGTGACCCGGACCGTGTTCCTCGGCGACCTCAGCCAGGCGCATGTCGACTGGGGCGGCCGCGAGCTCGTCGTCCGCCACACCCACCTGCCGGTCGAGGCCGGCCAGGACGCGTTCCTCCACGCCGACCCCGGGACGCTGCGTGTTGCTGGAGGCGGAGTAGCGGGTTTGCCGAAGCGGCGGGCCGATCAGGCGCTGGTCGACCTGGGCCTGGTCGAGACCCGCAGCCGCGCGCAGGCCCTGATCATGGCCGGGCAGGTTTGGGCCGGCGACCGCCGGGTCGGCAAGCCCGGCGACCTCATCGCCGAGGGCCTGCCGCTCGAGGTCCGCGGCCACGACCACCCCTGGGCCTCCCGCGGCGGTCTCAAGCTCGATCACGCCCTGCGCCATTTCGGCCTCTCCCCCGCCGGCCGCATCTGCCTGGACGTCGGCGCCAGCACCGGCGGCTTCACCAGCGTGCTGCTCGCCGGCGGCGCCGCCCGCGTCCACGCCGTCGACGTGGGCCACGGCCAGCTCGCCTGGTCGCTCCGCAACGACCCGCGCGTGGTCGTCCACGAACGCGTCAACGCCCGCCACCTCACCCGCGACCAGATCCCCGACCCGGTCGACGCCCTCGTCTGCGACGCCAGCTTCATCGGTCTCGCCACGATCCTTCCCGCCCCGCTCGCGCTGTGCGCCCCGGGTGCCTGGGCCGTCGCATTGATAAAACCGCAATTCGAGGCCGGTCCTGGCCTGGTCGGCAAAGGCGGCATCGTCCGCGACCCGGACGTGCACCGCGCCGTGTGCGACCGCATCGAAGCCTGGTGGTCCCAGCTCGACGGCTGGCAGGTGCTCGGGCTGACGGACAGCCCGGTCGCCGGGGCGGAAGGCAACCGCGAGTTCCTCATTTCCGCGCGATACCTGGCCACGCGGCCGAACGCACCGGTCGCGGTTAACCTATTCTCAACACTCCGGCACGCATCCTTTCTCGCGAGATAAGGAGATGCTGATGCTGGACGCGCTGATGCCGCGCGCGGAGCGTGACCCGGAGGCGGGCGGCGTCGGCGCGGTCGCGGCCGCGCTGCTGGCGCGGTCGGAGACCGGTCTCCTGGCACTCGACCCTTGGCTGCGCATCGTGATGGCCAACAACGCCGCGCGCACCTTGCTCGGCCTGCCGCCCGAGCCGACCCGGCTTTCCGGCAACCTGGAAGAGGTGATCGCCGCCGCTTCGGAGCTCGATCCTGGCGCCCGCCGCAGTTTCGCCGCCGCCATCCGCCCGCGGCCCGCCGCCCACGCCGAGATCGCGCCTGCAGGATGGCCGCACCCTCGCCGTCGAGAGCGCCCCCGGTCCGGACGGTCACGTGCTGATGGTGCTCAAGCCCTGCTCCCCCGCTCAGGTCGGAACGCCTCACCAGGACGCCCTGACCGGTCTTGCCGATCGGCGATGGTTCATGGAGCGGCTCGACGCGCTCGCCGCCGCGCCGGACGTCCACATCGCCGTCCTGATGATCGACCTCGACCGGTTCAAGGCGGTGAATGACAGCCTCGGCCATCCGGTCGGGGACGCGCTGCTTCAGCTCGTCGCCAAGCGCCTCGGCGCCACTCTCCGCGGGGCGGACGTCATCGCCCGCTTCGGTGGCGACGAGTTCGCGATCGCCATGATCGCGCCGCCCGACCCGGAGGCGGTCGGCAAGCGCGTGGTCGAGGTCCTGAGCCGCCCTTACCTGGTGGAGCGCACGACCGCGACGATCGGCGCCAGCGTCGGAATCGCCCTCTCGTCGTTGCACGGCACGGAAGCCAACGCGCTCATCCGCGCGGCTGACGTGGCGCTTTATGCGGCCAAGGAGTCCGGGAGGGGAGCGGTCCGCCTGTTCGACCCCGAGCTGGACCGGATCGCCCGCAAGCGCCACGGCCTGGCCGAGGATCTGCGCAAGGCGATCCCGCTGCAGCAATTCGAAGTGCACTACCAGCCGCAGATGAACCTGATCACCCGCGAGCTGACCGGGTTCGAGGCGCTGGTCCGCTGGCGTCACCCGGAGCACGGCATGGTGCCGCCGGACACTTTCATCCCGCTCGCCGAGGAGACCGGCTTCATCTGGCCGCTCGGCGAATGGGTCCTGCGCCAGGCCTGCCGCGAGGCCTCCCGCTGGCCGGAGCACCTGACCGTCGCCGTCAACGTCTCGCCCCGGCAGTTGCTCGACCGCCACCGTCTGAACCGCGTCATCGAATCCACGCTGGAGCGTACCGGCCTGGCGGCGCACCGGCTGGAGATCGAAATCACCGAAAGCGCCCTCGTCTGCGAAGCGGAGGCGCTCGCCGTGCTGCGCCCGCTGCGCGAGATGGGCGTCCGCGTGAGCATGGACGATTTCGGGACCGGCTACTCGTCGCTCAGCCAGCTCCGCAAGTTCTCGTTCGACAAGCTCAAGATCGACCGATCCTTCGTTCGCGACCTCGGTGCCAGCAGCGAGGCGGCCGCAGTGATCCGCGCCATCGCCGCCCTGGGCAACAGCCTCGGCATGACCACCATCGCCGAGGGCGTGGAGACGCTGGAGCAGGCGGCGCAGGTCCGAGAAGACGGCTGCACCGAGATGCAGGGCTACCTGCTCAGCAAGCCGGTCCCGGCCTCGCGAGGTCCGGGCCATCATCGATCAACTCACGCCAACGGCCAACTGCAAGGAGAGCACCTTGTGAGCAACGACCTGTTCCGCATCGTTTACTGCAGCCGCAACGCTCTGCCGCCCGGGACGCCGGTGCCGCTGGACGGGATCCTGGCCGCCTCGAGGCGCAACAACGGCGCCGAGGGCGTGACCGGCGCGTTGCTGTTCTCGGACGGCAACTTCGCCCAAGTGCTGGAGGGCGACTTCTACGCCGTGCAGCGCACGTTCGAGCGCATCCAGGGCGACGAGCGTCATGCGGAGGTGGTCCTGCTGCAGGCGCAGCCGATCGAGACGCGCATGTTCGGCCAGTGGGAGATGGCGCTCGCCAGCCCCACCGATCCGAGCGCCGTGAACCAGGTCCTGCGCTCGGCCATGCTGCGGCCCGGCGATACCGCTGCCGTCCAACTCGCCGATCTGCTCAACGCCCTGGTCCGCCGGGACGAATGGATGGCGGCCTGAGCCAAATTCCTCCGGGACGAATTGTCGCCGCCCCGCTGTTCGGCTAAAAGTCGTCTGACGACTTTACGAACAATAAAGGGGAAACGGATGTTCCAAGCTTTGTCCCGCCGCGCCGTGCTCGGCGCGGCCGCGGCCACGGTCGCACGCCCCCTCTGGGCGCAGACGGCAAAGCCCAAATCGCCGCTGGCGCTGACGGTCGTCGACGTCGCCGGCAACCTCGCGCTGACCCAGAAAGCGTTCGAGAACTACCGCAAGGCCAAGCCCGACATGGTCTCGCGGTTCACCTTCACAAAGGCGCCGGCGCCGGAACTGCCCGCCAAGCTGCGCGCGCAGCAGGCCGCGAACCGCGTCGACATCGACCTCGTGCTGACCGGGACGGACGCACTCTCGGCCGGCATCGAACAGAAGATCTGGGCCGAGCTGCTCCCCGCCGATGCCGGCAAGCTGCCGAACCTGCAGAGCATCCTGCTCGAGCCGGCGTGGCGGATGCAGGGCCTCGCCGAGGGCCAAGGCATCATCATCAGCTACTACCCCTCGGGGCCGCTGCTGGAATACATGCCGGACAAGGTGAAGACGCCGCCGGGCTCAGCCGACGAACTGCTGGCCTACACCAAGTCCAACCCGAACCGGTTCATGTATGCACGCCCGGCCAACTCTGGTCCCGGCCGCACCTTCCTCATGGGGCTGCCTTACATCCTCGGCGACAAGGACCCGAAGGACCCGGAAAAGGGCTGGGACAAGACCTGGGCCTATCTCGGCGAGCTCGACAAGGGCATCGAATACTATCCCACCGGCACCGGCGCCACGATGAAGGAGCTCGGCGAGGGCTCGCGCGACATGATCGTCTCGACCACCGGTTGGGACATCAACCCGCGCGTGCTCGGCATCGTGCCGAAAGAGGCCAAGGTCGCCACCCTCAAAGGCTTCCACTGGGTCGTCGACGCCCATTACGCCGCGATCCCGAAAGGCCTCGATGCCGAGCACATGGCCGTCCTGCTCGACCTGATCTCCTACCTGCTGACGCCGCAGCAGCAGGCCTATGCCTATGACGAGGGCTATTTCTACCCCGGCCCGGCGGTCAAGGACGTGCCGCTCAGCATGGCCCCGGAGGACAGCCAGAGGGCGCTGAAGGAGTTCGGCCGCCCCGAATACGAGAAGCTGATCGACAGCGCGCCCAAGGAGCTGCCGCTCGACGCCGACAAGATGGTGCTCGCCTTCCGCCGCTGGGACGAGCAGATCGGCGCCAAGAAGACAAAGTGACTATCCACGCCGCCGCGTTCCGGGAGTTGCGGCTCGAGAAGCTGAGCCGCGACTTCGGCACCCTCAACGCGCTCCGCGACGTCACGCTGACGATCAAGCAGGGCGAGTTCATCGCCCTGCTTGGCCCCTCCGGCTGCGGCAAGTCGACCACGCTGAACTGCATCGCCGGGCTCCTGCCCGCGACCGGCGGCGGCATCTGGCTCGACGAACGCCGCATCGACACGCTCCGCCCGGAGCAGCGCGGCTTCGGCATGGTGTTCCAGAACTACGCCCTGTTCCCGCACATGACGGTGCGCAAGAACGTCGGCTTCGGCCTGATGATGCGCGGCGTGCCGAAGGCCGAGGCGGCGCGCCGCATCGACGAGGCGATCGCCCTGGTCCGCCTCCAGGGCCAGGAACACAAGCTCCCCGGCCAGCTCTCCGGCGGCCAGCAGCAGCGCGTCGCCATCGCGCGCGCCATCGTCGTCGAGCCGCCGCTCGTGCTGATGGACGAGCCGCTCTCCAACCTCGACGCCAAGCTCCGCCTCGAGATGCGGGCCGAGATCCGCCGCATCCACGCCACGCTCGGCGCCACCACCATCTACGTCACCCACGACCAGGAAGAGGCGCTCTCCCTCGCCGACCGCATCGTCGTCCTGCGCGACGGCGTCATCCGTCAGGTCGGCACACCCGGCGAGCTGTTCGCCCGCCCCGCCGATCGCGACGTCGCCGAGTTCATGGGCTTCCGCAACGCCATCGCCGGCACGCTCGACCGGGTGGAAGGCGAACACGCCGTCCTCCGCGTCGGCAACGTCGAGCTGCGCGGCCGACCCGGCGAGAGCGTCGCGCGCCGGCCGTCCCGCCATCCTCGCCGTCCGCCCCGACGACCTCGTCGCCCAGCCCGGCGGCGAGCTGATGGCCACCGTCGTCTCCGCCGAGTTCCGCGGCCACGGCTACACCGGCTTCGCCCGCACCGCCGACGGCGCCGACCTCGTCTTCACCGCTCCCACCGGCGCCGCCCCCGGCAGCGCTGTCACCCTCACCGCCGACCCCGACCGCGCCCTGGTGTTCGCGGCGTGACCGTCCCCACCGCCCTGCCCCGCCGCCTCCCGCTCTCGCACCGGATGGCCGTACGCGGCGTCGACGGGCTCACCCTGCTGGTCCTGCCCGCCGCCGTCTTCCTCATCGCGACCTTCCTCTACCCGTTCCTCTACGGCCTCGTGCTCTCCTTCCATCCGCAAACCGGCGGCGGCCCGCTCGCGAACTACACCCGCTTCTTCTCCGACCCGTTCCTCTACCAGACCATCTGGACCACGCTCGTCCTCTCGGTGCCGGTGACGGTGGTCAACCTGCTGCTCGCGCTGCCGATCGCGTTCCGCGTCCGGCTGATGCGGCGCCAGCGCCTGCTGACCACGATCCTCGTCATCCCGATCACGCTCGGCACGGTTCTGGTCGCCGAGGGGCTGCTGAACTACCTGGGCCCGCAGGGCTGGTTCAACCGCACGTTGATGACGCTCGGGATCATCGATCAGCCGGTGCGGCTGCTGCACAATTACTGGGGCGTGTTCCTCTCCCTGCTGATCACCGGCTTCCCGTTCACCTTCCTGCTCACCCTCTCCTACCTGACCGGCGTCGACCCGGCGCTCGAGCAGGCGGCGGCGACGCTCGGCGCCGGGTCGCGCGCCCGCTTCGTCCACGTGCTGCTGCCGCTGCTGCTGCCCGGGCCTGGCGATCACCTTCTGCCTCTCCTTCGTGCAGGCCTTCTCCGTCTTCCCCTCGGCGGTCCTGCTGGGCGCCCCGGCCGGCCCGACCCGCGTGATCTCCATCGCCGCCTACCAGGCCGCCTTCGAGCAATACGACTACTCGCTGGCCTCCGCGATCGCGATGCTGATGGGCGCGGTCGAGCTCGATCATCGTCGCCGTCGTGCTCGGCAGCCGCGGCCTGCTCTATCGCGGCCCGGCCGGCGGCGGGAAAGGCTGATGCAAAAGACAATCGGCGAGCGGCTCTGGGCCGGCGCGGTCTGGATCGTGACCTGGTTCTTCGTGCTGAACCTGATCGCGCTGATCGCCACCGTGGTGGTCGACTCCTTCGCCACGCGCTGGCTGCGGAGCTGGCTCCCCTCCGGCTGGACCACAAGCTGGTACGGCTCGGCCTGGGACGAGTTCCAGCTCGGCGACGTGCTGAGCGTCACCTTCCAGGTCGTCTTCGCGGTTGTGCTCATCTCCGGCGTCATCGGCGTCCCCGCCGCCTACGCCCTCGCCCGCCGCAACTTTCCCGGCAAGCAGCTGCTCATGCTGCTGTTCCTGATCCCGCTGCTGATTCCGCCGATCACCTACGGCATCCCGCTGGCGACCGTGCTCTACCAAGCCAACCTCGCCGGCTCGATGTCGGGCGTGATCGTCGCCAACCTGGTGCCCACGGTCCCGTTCGTGATCCTGGTCATGATCCCGTTCATCGAGCAGATCGACCCTCGCATCGAGGCCGCCGCCCGCGTGTTCGGCGCCAACACGGCGCGGCTCTTTATCCACGTGCTGATCCCGCTGCTGCTGCCCGGCGTGCTGGCCGCGCTCCTGCTGGTCCTGGTCCGCACCATCGCCATGTTCGAGCTGACCTTCCTCACCGCCGGCCCGACCAGCCAGACTCTCGTAGTCGCCCTCTACTACGCCGTGTTCGCGGCCGGCGTGCGCGCCGTGCAGTCGATCGACGCCATGGCCGTGATCTACATGATCACGACGCTGATCTGGCTGCTGATCGCGCTGCGCTTCGTCAACCCGACCCAGATCGTGGGCCGCGCAAAGCGGGCTTGACCAGCACTCAGCGCGCGTCGTGGAAGATCACGCCCAGCGTGAACCGCCGCCCGGACCGCACCCGGCTCACCCCGTGCCGCATCGTAACCCGGTAAGGCCCCCGCGCGCCCCGAACCGGCCGCTGGTTCACCGCGAAGATCACCCCTTCCCCCTGCCGCAGCGGGACGACCTCTGCCCGCGACTGCATCCGCGGCCGCTGCTCGGTCAGCACGAACTCGCCGCCCGAGAACTCCTCCCCCGGCCGGCTCAGCAGGAACGCGACCTGGAGCGGGAAATGCAGCTCACCGTAGAGGTCCTGGTGCAGGCAGTTGTAGTCGCCCGGCCCATAGCGCAGCAGGAGCGGCGTCGGCCGGGCCTGCCCGGCCTCATGGCACTCGCGCCAGGAACGCCGCGTGGTCCGGCGGGAATTCGGCCGGAAAGCCGAGCGCCGCCTGCCACGCGTTCGCGATCCTCGCGAGCTCCGGGTAGAGCGCCGTCCGCAGCCGCGCCACGGTCTCCGGCAACGGGTAAGCATAGTATTTGTACTCGCCCTGCCCGAACCCATGCCGGGCCATCACGATGCGCGAGCGGAAGGGCGCGTCGTCATCATACCCGGCGGCGAGCGCCTCGCATTCCTCTGGCTGCAGCAGCACGCCCGTTGTCGCACACCCGCGCTGCCCGAGTTCCGCCCCGATTGCCTGCCAATCCATCCCTGCCACGCGCGCGTCCATGTCCTCCCCTGCCGTTGACGGAGCGCGCACGCACTCCGCCGCTTGCGCCTCAATCGGCGCCCCGCCCCATTAAGCTCGCGTCAACAGGTCTACGCTAAAACAAGGGACATGCCGGCCACCCAGCCCGACAACCGCCAGATGCATGGCCCTCCTCCCTCCGGGTTGGTGGACAGCCCGGCGCATGGCCGGTACAGCGAGCGTCGGGCCACAGGAAACGCGATGCCGCAGCAGTGGACAGGAGGGCGCAGCTCTTTCGCCCTGCCCGTCGTCACGGTCCCCGCGATGGCGTTGGCGCTCGCCCTCGGCGTCGTGGTCGCGGCATCTCTGTTCGGGGCGGACGCCACCTGGGACTTTCGCAATTACCATCTCTATGACCCGTTCGCGCTGCTGAACAAGCCGTTCGGGACCGACATCGCCCCGGCGCACATGCAGAGCTTCTTCGCGCCGACGATGGACCTGTTCTACTACGCCCTGGCGCGCTCCGTCTCGAGCACACCCGTCCTGAACGTGCTCGCGAGCCTCCCGCAAGCGCTGGCCGTTGTGCTCGCCTTTCTGCTGACCTGCCGCTTGTTGCGGCCGCAGACGGGGACGGAGGTGCTCGCCCTCGGCATATTCGCCGCCATTGGCGCCACGGGTGTTGCCGGCGGGTCCACGATCGCGACCACCGCGAGCGAGATGCTGCCCGCGTCTGCCTTCTTGCTCGCGCTTTTCGCCCTGATCCCCCGCGACCTCGCATCGACGCCTTCGCTGCGGCGCGTGCTGCTTGCCGGGCTGCTGGCTGGCGTGGCATGCGGGCTGAAGCTCACGATGAGCTATCGTCACGATCGCGCTTGGCGTCTCACTGGTCCTGATCCCGCGCCGATGCCCTTTCCGACCTCCTCACCCGGCCGGCGGTTTCTTCGGATTTGGCGTGCTCCTCGGCGCCTGCGCCCTGTCCGGCTATTGGTGGGCGCACCAGTGGGCCCAATACGGCAACCCGTTCTTTCCGCTGATGAACCAGGTCTTCCGTTCGCCACTGGCCATCCCGGACAGCTTTGTCGATCGCAACTTCCTGCCGCGCTCGCTCGGCGACGCGCTGCTCGCGCCTTGGATCTGGACGGTCCACGTCTCTTGGGCGGTGGGCGAGTCCCGGTTGCGGGACCCACGTTTCGCCATCGCGCTCCTTGCGTCCCTGCTTCCTGCTGGTCCAGGGCTTGCTCGTCCGGCCGCGCTGGCAGCCCTGGCCACGCCTGTTTCTTGCGAGCTGGTTCCTCCTCGGCTTTGCGCTCTGGCGGGTGGAGTTCTCGATCTTCCGCTACCTGATGACGCTCGAACTGCTCAGCGGCTCGATGGTCGCCCTCGCTCTGCTGCCGCTCGCGCGCAGGCTGGAACTGCGGCGGCCGCTGCTGGCCGGGTCGGGCGCGTTGTTGGCCGGGCTGCTCCTTGTGACCGTCTACCCATTCGTCCAGCGCGCGCGGGCGGCTCCGGTCCCCTTCGCCGTCGACCTGGGGCCGATCCCGCCCGACAGCACCGTGTTGCTGCTCGACGGCGAGCCGATGGCCTATCTGGCCGCCTTCGCCGACCCGCGGGTCCGTTTCATCGCGACAAACGACTATTTTATGACGCTTGGAACCGAAAACCCGATACAGCCGCTTGGTGCGGGCTGCTATTCGAGACCACAAAGGTCCGCTGTGGGGGTTGGACTCGCCCGCCGAGTGGAGCGCATGGAGCGCTCGGACGCGGGCGCGTTACCACCTCGTCGAGAGTGAGTGCCGCCCCGTGCAGACGAACCTCAGCCCGAACCCGATTCGCCTCTGTCGGCTCGAGCAGAAAAGCGGGATTGCCGGCGACGCTCGCCCCGGGGCTCCTTGTCCGCTGACTCACCCACCATCGGCCGTCGCGCGCTTGCCGGCGCGGCCTGGATGATCGGGTTCCGCATGGCCTCGCGCCTGCTCGGCGTCGCCAGCACGCTGGTGCTCGCCCGGCTGCTGAATTCTGCCGATTTCGGGGTGGTGGCGATCGCATTCACGATTTCCGCCGCGCTCAACTCGATCGCGAATGTGGGCGTGACCGAGAACCTGGTGCGTTACAAGGACATCGGGCCTGACGTCCTCAACACCGGGTTCACGGTCCAGGTGATCAAGGGCTTGATAACCGGCGCCTTGCTCCTCGCCGCGGCGCCGCTGGCGAGCGAATGGTTCGGCGAGCCGCGGCTTCGGCTCGTCCTCTACGTCCTGGCCGGCGCCTATGCCCTGAGCGGGGTGGAGAACGTCGGCGTCATCCATTTCCGCCGCGACCTCCGGTTCGACCGCGAGTTCCAGCTCTCGGCGCTGGAGCGGGTGACGGTGTTCACCGCCACGATGGTGAGCGCCGTGCTGCTGCACAATTACTGGGCGCTGGTGATCGGGATCACGGTCTCGAAGGTGGCGCGCGTGGTCGCAACCTACGTCATGCACCCGTATCGCCCGCGGCTTGGGCTCAAGTCCTGGCACGAACTGGCCGGCTTCTCGCTGTGGATGTGGCTGTCCAGCCTTGCCTACATCGTTTGGCAGCGGGCCGATCCGCTTGTGGTCGGCTCGGCCGTGAGCGCGGCGGAGCTGGGCGTGTTCGTCGTCGCGCTCGACCTCGCGCTCCTGCCGGCCAGCGAGATTCTCGAGCCGGCGGCCTCCGTGTTGTTCGCTGGGTTCGCGGCCGAGCGCAACGCCGGGCGCAATCCGCAGGACAACGCCTTCCGGCTGGCCGTTACCCTGCTGGCGGCGATGGCTCCGATCGCGCTCGTGCTCTCCGCCGGCTCGATGTACGGCGTCGCCGTCCTGCTGGGGCCGAAATGGTCGGCGGCCGGCTCGCCGATCGCGATCCTCGCTATGGCGGTGATGCTGATGCCGTTCAGCTACACTGCGAGCGTGGTCCTGACGGCGACGGGCAAGCTGAAGGCGAACTTCACCGTCGTGACGTGCGCCTCGCTCGCCAAGCTCATCCTGCTCTACTCGGCGGCGCAGACCGGCAGCCTTCACGTGGTGGTCGTCGCCTCGCTCTCGATCACCACCATCGAGTGCTCGCTGTTCGTCGTCATGCTGCGCCGGTTCGGCAGCCCGGTCGAAGGCACGGTGCGCCCCTTGCTGCGCATCGCGGCGAGCGGGCTGCTGGCCGCGCTGGTCATGCATGGGAGCGGGCTGGGCTGGATCGGCGCGCCGCCGCCGCTGCTCCCCTCGATCGGCCGCGGCGCGGTGCTGGCGCTGCTCGGCTTCGGAACCTATGGAACTGCATTGCTCGGGCTCTGGGCGCTCGCGGGTCGGCCCGACGGGCCGGAGCGGCAAATCCACTCCGCGGCCCAGCCCGTGCTGCAGCGCCTCCGGGCCATGCTGCGGCCCCCTCCTCGGTCGCAAGCGACTGGACGTGGCCTAGCTTCCCAGCGGCAGCCCGACATAGTTCTGCGCCAGTGACGTCGCAGCCGGGATTGTGCTCGTCACCAGTTCCAATTCGGCCAATTGGCGCCGGTCGTCGAACGGGCTCGCGTCGTCGAACCGGTGCAGCATGGACGTCATCCACCAGGAGAAGTGCTGGGCCCGCCACACCCGGCGCAACGCCGCGGCCGAATAGCCGGAAAGCGCGTCCTCGTCCGCGTCGGCAAAAAAGGCGCCGAGTACGCGGTCGAGGTGCCACACGTCGCTGACCGCCAGGTTCAGCCCCTTGGCCCCGGTAGGCGGCACCGCGTGCGCCGCATCGCCGGCGAGGAACAGCCGCCCATACTGCATCGGCTCGCAAACGAAGGAGCGCATCGGCACGATGTTCTTCTGGAAGATCCGACCCTCGCGAAGGCGGAACCCGTCCTCGCCGGCGACCCGCGCCTGCAGCTCAGCCCAGATCGCGTCGTCTGACCAACGGGTCACGTCGTCCTTAGGGTCGCACTGGAAATACATCCGCTGCACCTCATGCGACCGGCTGCTGATCAGTGCGAAGCCGCGCTCGTGCCGCGCGTAGATCAGCTCCTCCGACGATTCCGGCGCCTCGCAGAGGATTCCGAACCAGCCGAACGGATAGATGCGGAGATAATCGCGGCGGTGCTCGGCGGGGATCGCCGGCCTGGCCGCGCCATAGGACCCGTCCGCGCCGACCACGACGTCGCAGCGCAGGTCCACGGCCACCCCGTCGGCGCCGGCACAGCGGATCACCGGCTCCGACGTGGTTACGTCCGCCACCTCGGTCACCTTCGTGCCGAACAGGATCTCTCCGCCCCGCTCCAGCCGCGCCGCGATCAGGTCCTTCAGCACCTCATGTTGCGGATATAGCGTCACGACCCGGCCACCGGTCAGCGCCTCGAAATCGATCCGGTGGTTCCGCCCGCCAAAGCGCAGGATCGTGCCGTGATGCACCACGCCCTCGCGCGCCACGCGCTCGCCCACGCCGAGCTCCGTCATCAGATCGACCGTGCTCTGCTCGAGGATCCCAGCGCGGATCGTCGCCTCGATCGCGTCCCGCTCCCGCGCCTCGATGATCACGGACTCCACCCCGCGGCGATGCAGCAGGAGTGAGAGCAGCAGCCCCGCCGGGCCGGCGCCTATGATCCCCACCTGTGTCCGCCGTGTGCCCGCGCGCATGGACAGCCCCCCGCATTTTCGGCTGAGTATGGCCCCAGCAATTTCGCGCGCAAGCAGAGGATCAAAGGATGCAGGCCGTAAGGCTGGACGCACCGGGCGGGCTCGACCGCCTCGCTCTCGTGGACATGGACGACCCTGGCCAGCCCGGCGCAGGCCAAATCCGCGTCCGGCTGCACGGGACCTCACTGAACTATCACGACCTCGGCGTCGTCAGCGGGCGGATGCCGACCGCCGATCGGCGAATCCCCATGGCCGACGGCGCCGGGATCGTCGAGTCGGTCGGCGACGGCGTGACCGAACTGCGCCCCGGCGATCACGTCGTCTCCCTGTTCTTCCCGCTCTGGGCCGACGGTCCGCCTACCATCGCCGACTTCTCCACCACGCCCGGTGACGGCGTGGACGGCTATGCGCGTGAGGCCGTCGTCTGCCCGGCCGACGCCTTTACCCGCGCCCCCTCGGGCTGGTCGCACGAGGAAGCGGCGACCATCACCACGGCCGGGCTGACCGCCTGGCGCGCTCTGGTCGTGGACGGCGGGCTCAAGGCCGGCGACACCGTGCTCGTGCTCGGCACCGGCGGCGTCTCGATCTACGCGCTGCAGATCGCCCACGCGATGGGCGCCCGGGTGATCGCCACCTCCTCCTCCGACGAGAAGCTCGAGCGCGTCCGCGCCCTCGGGGCGGAGCATACGATCAACTACAAGGCGGAGCCTGAATGGGGCCGGCGCGTCCGAGCGTTTACAGACGGGCGCGGCGTCGACCACGTGATCGAGGTCGGCGGCCCCGGCACCCTGGCGCAATCGATCGCCGCCTGCCGCATCGGTGGCCACATCGCGCTGATCGGCGTGCTCACCGGCCGCTCCGGCGAGGTGCCGACCGCGGCGCTGATGGCCCGGCACCAGCGCCTGCAAGGGCTCATCGTCGGCAGCCGCGCCAATCAGATCGACATGGTCCGCGCCATGGAAGCGACCGGAATCCGGCCGGTGATCGACCGCGTCTTCCCGCTCGCCGACCTTGCCGACGCGTTCCGACACGAGCAGTCGGGCGCCCATTTCGGCAAGATCTGCGTCCACATAGGGTAATGCCGCCCCCACGCGCGCCGGACGCCGATGGCCTGCCGATGCCGCGCCGCCTCTGGGCGGTGCTCGGCATCCTGCTCGGCACGTTTCTCGGCACCCTGGACAGCTCCATCGCCAACGTCGCCCTGCCGACGATCGCGGCCGATCTCGGCGGCACGCCGGCCGCCTCCGTCTGGGTCGTGAACGGCTACCAGTTGGCGACCGCGGTCGCGCTGCTCCCGCTGTCCGCGGTCGGCGAACGGCTCGGGGCCAAGCGGCTGTACCTGATCGGCACCGCCGTGTTCACCCTCTCGTCGCTCGCCTGCGCCGTCGCGCCCGGGCTCGGCGACCTCGTCGCCGCCCGCTTCGTGCAGGGGCTGGGCGGCGCCTGCTCCTCCGTGGTCGGCGCCGTGCTGATGCGCGCCGTCTTCCCCGCGCGCCTGCTGGGCCGCGGCATCTCCCTGTTCGGCCTCACCGTCGCGATCTCCTACGCCCTCGGCCCCAGCGTCGCCGCCGCCATCCTCTCCGTCGCCTCCTGGCGCTGGCTGTTCGCCGTCAACGTGCCGATCGCCGCAGTGGCCCTCCTGGTCGCCGCCCAGGCCCTGCCGCGCGGCCCTGTGCAGAGTCCGGCCGTTCGACTGGACCGGCGCCCTGTTGAACGGAATCGGGATCACGGCGCTCGTGCTCGGCGTGGACTGGCTGGGCGAGACGCCGTGGCTCGGCGCGGTCTGTGCCCTGCTCGGCCTCGCCTTGCTCGCTGTCCTTCTCGTGCATCAGCGCACTCGGCTGCACCCGCTCGTCCCGCTCGACCTCCTGCGCATCCCGATCTTCTCGCTCTCCTTCGGCACCTCCGTCTGCTCCTACACGGCGCAGGCGATCGCCTACGTCTCGCTGCCCTTCTTCTTCCAGCACCAGCTCGGCTACGACGAGGTGCACACCGGCCTGCTGATCACGCCCTGGCCGGCGGTGATCGTCATCGTGGCGCCGATCTCCGGCTACTTGTCCGACCGCTACCCCGCCGGCGTGCTCAGCAGCATCGGCCTGTTCTGCCTGGCGGGCGGTCTGCTGGCGCTCGCCCTGCTGCCCGCCGCGCCCGACGGACCTCGACGTGGTCTGGCGCATGATGCTGGCCGGGGTCGGGTTCGGCTTCTTCCAGACCCCGAACAACCGCGCCATGCTCACCTCCGGCCCGCCGTCCCGCACTGGCGCCGCCAACGGCATGATGTCGCAGGCGCGCCTGCTCGGCACGACGCTCGGCGCCGCCGTGGTCGCGGTCGGCTTCGGCCTGTTCGGCGGCGGCGCCGCGACGGTCCCGCTGCTGCTCACCGGCGTGCTGTTTTCCGCCGGCGGCGGCGCCATCAGCCTGACCCGGCTCGCGGTCTGACCCGCTGCAACCGGCACCGCCGAGCCGCCGTTTGCAACGGGGTGATGGAGGACGGACCATGCGGACCGATCGTGCGACTTGGCTGACCCTCGCCGTCCTGCTCGGCTGCGCCAGCCCGGCCGCGGCGCAAGCCCAGAGTTCGCCGCAAAGCGCCGTGCCCGCCCCGCTGCCGCCGGGCTCCGCTGACACGCCGGGCGGCAGCGCCCGCAACGGCGTGATCAAGCCGCCGCCGGTGGCAGGCGACACGGAGATCAACAAGGGCGCGCCCGGCGCCGGCGCGCTCGGCACCCCCGTGATCCCGCCGCCCGGAACGGCGGGGCACGAGCCGAACGTCGTGCCGAAATAGCATCAGCGGTGGTGGAGGGCCTCTCGGGGCTGCTCCAACCCGGCATCGACCATGCGCTGCAGCGCGGGCGGGTCATGCAGCACCAGCGCCGCCCGCGTCCGCTGCAGCAGCCCGGCCTCCATCAGCGCCGACATCTCACGCGACACGGTCTCCCGCCGCGCCCCGATGCGCGACGCGAGCTCCTCCTGCGTCGGCAGCGGGCTCAACACGCGGGTGCCGTCCGGCTTCGGCCGGCTCAGCCGCAGCAGCTCGGCGGTCAACCGCAGCCGGATCGGCAGCGCCGTCAGCTCCAGCAGGCGCCGGTTCTGCGCCCGGATCCGCGACGACAGCAGCCGCATCAGCCGCATCCCGACCTCGCGCGAGCCGAACACGGCGTCGATGAACGGCTTGGCCGGGATCGCGCACATGCGGGTGCGGACCAGCGCCTCGATCCGTGCCGAGCGCGGCACGCCGTCGATCGCGGCCATCTCGCCCACCACGTCGCCGGCCGCGAAGTCGCCGAGGATCTGCGTGCGCTCGCCATTTGCCGTCCGGACGACCACGCGGACGTTGCCCTGCACGATCAGGTAGACGTCCGTGGTCTCGTCTTCGAAGTCGATGATGGTCTGGTCGGGCCCGGCGTCGAACCAGCGTGCATAGCCGGTAAGGCGGACGAGCACCTCCTCCGGCGCTCCGAGCAGGAACGGATGCCGTTCGAGCATCTTGGCCGGGCTCGCTGGCTGCGTGAGCATGAGCGTTTCGCCGTGCCTCCTCGCGCGCGAATCGCCGCGCCGAACAAGCCCATAGATCGAACCGGGACCGAGTTCCAGCTTCTCGGACGAGTCCCAAGATGATAGACGCGAGAGCTTGCCCACGCCGGGAGAAAGGTCGGATGCGTTTGCTCCCGTTCGTGATCCTGCTGGCCGTCGCCGGCTGTACCGCCGATCCGCTGACGAGTTCGCTGGACCGCTCGACCCATGTCGGGCGCGTGCTGGAAGACGTCACCGCGATGCTGGAAGGAATGGCGGAGGCGCATACCGAGAAGCCGCTGGTCCTGCGCGATCCCTCTGGCATCCCCGACTGGTCGCGCGCGCGGAACTAACCCAAGCGGCGAGCCAGCCTGCGTTGCCCGCTGCCGTTCAGGAGAGCGCGGGAACCGAGGATCGAAGCCCTTCCCCGAGCGCGGGACGACGCACCAGCTCCTTTGCCCGCTTCTCCAGGCCCCACCAGCTCGCCGCGCCGCACACATAGGCGGCCACCAAGGTCAACGTCGCCAGCCAGGGGACGGAAATGCCGGGGATGAAGGTCACGAGCAGCAATCCGGACGCCCAACCGTAGAGATAGGTTCCGTAGCTGATGTCCCAGCGGTCGTTGATCCGCTGCAGCCGCCCGAGATCGACCTTGAACGCAAGCCAGAACAGGCTGACCGCCCCGAAGGTGGACAGCGCGAAGCTCGCCGTGCCCATGTCGATCCCGAATAGCGCGAAGCAGATCACCAGGCTCACGCCGGCGACGGCCGGGCTCAAACGGCGCTCGATCTCCGGCCAGAACAGGAAGGCGCACGTGCCGACCATGTAGAGCGCACCGAGCCGCGCGGTGACGAACAAGCCCCCGAACAGGTGCGAGTAGAGCGGCAGCGACTCGATCGCGTGGAACCGCCAGGTCCCGATATGGTGCTCGACCACGAAGGCCGCGAGCAGCAGCAGCAGCGTGAACGCCAGTACCAGACCGCGGCGCCGGAACAGCCCAACCGTGCCGAACAGCAAGGTCACCATGTAGAACCGGAACTCGTAGAACACGCTCCACATCGGCATGTTCGGGTGCATGCCGCCGACCACCGGGTCGTTCAACTCGAGCGCCCTCACCCACAGGCCGCGGCATCTCCGACCATGTCTCGAGTCCCAGCAACGGGGCTTCCAGAAGAATGCTGAACGCGAAGGCGGCCAAGAACGCCGGATAGACCCGGAACACCCGCTTGCCGAGGTAGTCGGAGATCGAGCGGGAAGAGACATAGGATTGCGTGATCAGGTACCCGCTCAGCAGGAAGAACGCGGCCACCGCGCTGTCCCCGAGCGAGAGCGTGTGGAACACTCGGGTGAACGCCTCCCGGTCGCGGCTGCCGTCGACGAATTCGACCGAGTGCGAGATGATGACGGCGCTCGCCAGAAGGAGCCGGACGACTCCGACGTTGTTCCTGCGTCGCTCCACGTCTCGAACCCCGCTCAGGATGATTTCTTAAGAGAGATAACGATTTCGTGAGCGCTTGTCACCCCTCTCTGGGCCCGTTTGCGGTCGCTGGACGCGGTTTTGCGGCCAGGAACTGGTCTTCGGGCTTGACCACGCTGCCGGATGGCCTCTCCATGCCCGCGTGGGAAACGGCGTGAGCGCTGTGGACGTGTTCATGATGGGAAGCGGCGCCGGGTTCTCCGGTGACCGGGTCGACGCGCCGCTTTCCGTCGTCGATGCGATCGCGTCCTCCGGCCGGCCGGGCGCCATCATGTTCGAGACGCTGGCTGAACGGACCCTCGCCCTCGGCCATGTCGCCCGCCGGCTCGATCCGGAGGCGGGCTTCGAGCCGCTGCTCGCCGAGTTCCTCGGCCCGATCCTGCCGCTGTGCCTGCGCGCCGGCATCGCGATCGTCGGCAATTTCGGGGCCGCGAACCCGCCCGCCGCCGCCCGGCTAATCAAGCGCCTCGCCGCCGAGCGCGGCCTGCCGGCGCCCCGCATCGCGCTGGTCGAGGGCGACGACATCGCGGACGGGCTCGACCTCGCCGAGCTGGACGTGTTCGAGGCCGACACCGGCCTCGTCGCCGAGGGCGCCCCGCTGATCGCCGCCAACGCCTATCTCGGCGCCCGCCCGATCGCCGACGCGCTCCAGGCCGGCGCCCAGATCGTGGTCACCGGCCGCGTCGCCGACCCGGCGCTCGCCCTCGGCCCGCTCGCCGCCCATTTCGGCTGGGACTGGGAGGACTGGGACCGGCTCGCCGCCGGCACCCTCGCCGGCCACCTGCTCGAATGCGGCGCCCAGGCCACCGGCGGCTACTACGCCGATCCCGGCTACAAGGACGTCCCCCGGCCGGAGGCGATCGGCTTCCCGATCGCCGAGGTCCAGAAGACCGGCGAGTTCGTGATCACTAAGGCGAAGGGCACCGGCGGCCGGGTCAACCGTCGGACGATCACCGAACAGGTCCTTTACGAGGTCCACGACCCCGCCGCCTACCTCACCCCCGACGTCGTGCTCGACGTCACCGGCGTCAGCCTCGAGCAGGACGGCCCCGACCGCGTCCGGGTCCGCGGCGCGCGCGGCAACGAGCGCCCGCCGACCCTCAAGGCCACCGTCTCGTTCGAGGGCGACTGGATTGGCGAGTCGGAGATCTCCTACGCCGGCCCGAACGCGCTCGCCCGCGCCCGCCTCGCCGCCCAGGTGATCGCGGACCGCATCACCATGCGCCAGCTTCCGGTCAAGCGCCGCCTCGACCTGATCGGCGCGCTCAGCGTATTCGACGACGACGACGGGACGCTTGCGCGCAAGGCCCCGGACGCGCCGGAAGTGCGCGTGCGCCTGGCCGTCTCCGGGCAGGACCGCCGCCCTGTCGAGCAGAGCCTGCAGGAAGTGCTCGCCCTGCTCTGCTGCGGCCCGGCCGGCGGCGGCGGCCACCGCCAGCAAGTGCGCAACCGCATCCGCACCGTCTCCTATCTCGTGCCGCGCGACCGGGTCCGGTCGCGCTTCGTCTGGGCGTGAGCCGGGTGCGGCTGCATGAGGTCGCCCACGCCCGTGCCGGCGACAAGGGCAACCGGCTCAACGTCAGCGTCATCGCCTATCACCCCGACCTTTGGCATCTCATCGAGCACCAGGTCACGGCCGCGCGCGTCCATGCGCTCTTCCGCCACCGCGGCGCGACCGAGGTGGTCCGCTACAGCCTGCCCAACCTCCACGCACTGAACTTCGTCATCGAGGACGTTCTGGAAGGCGGCGTCAACGCCAGCCTCAACCTCGACATCCACGGAAAAAGCAACTCTTTCAGGGTCCTCAGCCTCGAACTGGAGATTCCGGACGAGCTGCTGGCCCGGCTGCCCGAATATCGGAGGGACGAATGATC
Organism: uncultured Alphaproteobacteria bacterium; assembly: GCA_963708585.1. Classification (GTDB taxonomy): domain Bacteria; phylum Pseudomonadota; class Alphaproteobacteria; order Acetobacterales; family Acetobacteraceae; genus JAVVHH01. Next base: position 923,083 of record CAVPSW010000006.1, read on the forward strand.
CGCCTGCTCCTCTTCCTCGCCGCGCTGCTGCTGGCGCCCGATGCCCACATCGCGCGCTACGCCGAGGTGTCGGAGGTGACCGCGGCACAGCAATTCGGCGTCTCGTTCCTGCCGCTGATGGTCATGCAGCACGACCACCTGGCGGAAAAGCACGCCGAAGCCGCCGGGCTCCAGCTCAAGGTCAACTGGGTCTCCGTCGCGGGGCCGAGCGTGATGAACGACGGGCTGCTCTCCGGCTCTCTGCAGTTCGCCGCCCTCGGCGCGCCCTCGCTGATCACGCTCTGGGACCGCACGCAGCGCAACGTCGGCATCAAGGGCGTCGCCGCGATCACGACCTACCCGCTCTACCTCCTGACCCGCGACCCCAACGTCCACGGGATCAAGGACTTTTCCAGCGCCGACAAGATCGCCGTACCCTCGGTGAAGATATCCACCCAGGCGATCATGCTGCAGATGGCCGCCGCCCAGGCGTTCGGCGAGGCCAACTACGCCAAGCTCGACCCGCTCACGGTCTCGCTCTCCCATCCCGACGCGATGGCCGCGCTGATCAGCGGCACCGCCGGGGTGAACACGCACTTCACCTCCTCGCCGTTCTACGAGCAGGAGATCAAGCTGCCGAACGCGCACGTCGTGACCACGAACTACGAGATTCTCGGCGGCCCGGCCACCGCCCTCACCCTGGTCGCCAGCACCCGCTTCCGCGACGCCAATCCGAAGGCGTTTCGTGCCTTCTACGACGGCCTCGCCGAGGCGATCGACATCATCAACCGCGACAAGCCTGCCGCCGCCCGGCTCTACATCGCCATGTCCGGCGACAAATTCACGACCGAGCAGGCGCTCACCGACATGATCAGCGACAAGGACTACGCCTTCACACTCCGCCCGGCGAAGGTGATGGCCACCGCGCAGTTCATGGCCAAGGTCGGCTCCATCAAGACGACGCCCACGAAGCTGGAAGACATGTTCTTCCCCGAAGCGGCCGCGCTCGGCGGAGACTGACGCAGCATGCGCATCACGCCGCTGGGCGTCGGCGAGGCGTTCGATCCGGAGCAGCCGAACTCCGCCTCGCTGCTCGAGCGCGACGGCTTCACCCTGCTGATCGACTGCGGCCACTCCGTCGTCCCGCTGCTTTGGCGCGCCTGCCCCGACCCGGAGACGGTGGACGCCGTCTTCCTCACCCACGGCCACGCCGACCACATCGTCGGCCTCCCCTCCGTGCTCGACCGCTGGGGCTACGAAGGCCGGCGCAAGCCCCTCGTCATTGTCGCGAGCGAGCAGGTCCAGGCCCTGCTCCGGCAGCTCCTCGCCCTGCTTGGCACCAAGCCGCCCTTCCCGCTCGACTGCGCCTCCGCCACCGAGCCCGGAACCGTCGGCCCATTCCGCTTCCGCACCGCGCCGACGCAGCACGTCGTCCCCAACCTCGCCATCCGCTTCGAGGCCGGCGGTCGCCGCTTCGCCTACAGCGGTGACGGCCGCCCCACACCGGGCTCCCTCGCGCTCTACGCCGACGCCGACCTGCTCTTGCATGAGTGCTGGGAGGTCGACGCGGTGCCCGACATCCCGTTCCACTGCGACCTGCCGACCGCACGCACCATCGCCGGCCCCCCGCGCATCGGCCTCTACCACATCCGCGCCGGCCGCCGCCCTGCCATGACAGCCGCCGTCGCCGACGACCCCCGCCTGTTCGTCGTCCGAACCCGGCAAGCCGCTCGACCTCTAATCCCGCTTGCCCCCGCCCGCGTTTTCCGTCTTCGCTCCCGCCATGTCCGACGCGGGACCCGAGCACCCCTTCGCCCCCTACGTCCGCACCCTCGGCCGCGGCCCCGGCCGCTCGCGCGCCCTCACGCGCGAGGAGGCCCGCGACGCGCTCGGCATGGTGTTGCGCGGCGAGGCCGAGCCGGAGCAGGTCGGCGCCTTCCTGATGCTGCTCCGCTACCGCGGCGAAGCGGCCGACGAGATCGCCGGCCTGGTCGAAGCCGCCCGCACCGAGATCGGCGCCGGCCTCCCACCGGGCTGCCCGCCCGTCGACCTCGATTGGCCCAGCTACGGCGCCGGCCGCACCCGCGGCGAGCCCTGGTTCCTGCTCGCCGCCCTGGCCCTCGCCGCCTCCGGCACCACGGTCCTGATGCACGGCAGCAACGAGTTCTCCCAGGGCACCGCGGTCGAAGCCGGCCTCGACACGCTCGGCCTCCCCGTCTGCCGCACCCGCGCCGAAGCCGTCACGCGAACTCGCCGAGCGCCGCTTCGCCTTCATCCCCCTCGCCGCCCTCAGCCCGGCCATGGACCGCCTGCTCACCCTGCGCGGCCTGCTCGGCCTCCGGTCGCCGATCAACACCGCCGTCCGCCTGCTCAACCCGTTCGACGCCCCCTGCTCCGTCGACGGCGTGTTCCACCCGCCCTACATCGAGGTCCATCTCGGCACCGCCGAGCGCCTCGGCCGCCACCGCCTGGCCGTCGTCAAGGGCGGCGGCGGCGAGGCCGAGCGCAACCCGGCCAAGCCCGTCAACGTCCACCTCTGGACCCAAACCGGCCGCAACGAGCTTCTTCTCCCGGCCCGCCCCGAACCCGGCGAGGCCGGCACCCTGCTCGATGCCTGGCAGACGGGCGACCGGCCCCGGCGCCGCGCATCGCCCGCGCCACGATCGCCCTGGCCCTCCTCGCCCTCGGCCGAGCCGACACCGCCGAAGCCGCCGATGACGCGGCAAACGCAGTCTGGGGCGCGCGACTGCACCAGGCAGTGGCCGAACCCGCCCTCTGATGCGCTACCTCCCGGTGTTCCTCGACATCCAGGGGACGCCGCGCCCTCGTCCTCGGCATCGGCGAGGTGGCCGAGCGCAAGGCCGACGCGCTCCGCCGCGCCGGCGCGGACATCGTCTTCGCCGACCGCTTCACCCCCGACTTGCTCGATGGCTGCGTCCTCGCCATCGGCGCCGACGCCCCCGCCGAGGAGCTGGAGCGCCTGAGCGAAGCCGCCCGTGCCCGCAATCTCCCCGTCAACGTCGTCGACCGCCCGGCTCTCTGCAGCTTCATCACGCCCGCCATCGTCGACCGCGAGCCGCTGATCATCGCCGTCGGCTCCGCCGGCGAGGCCCCGGTCCTGGCCCGTCTCGTCCGCGCCCGCATCGAGGCGATGCTCTCCCCCGCGCTCGCCCGCCTCGCCGCCATCGCCGGCTCCTTCAGCGCCGAGCTCCGCGCCCGCTTCCCCACGCCCGGCCCCCGCCGCCGCGTGCTCGAGCGCATGCTCGACGGCCCGGCCGCCGCCCTCGTCCTGGCCGGCGACGAGGAAGCGGGGATCGCCGAGATGCGCCGCGAGATCGAGGGCGGCTCCGCCACTCCGCCTGGGATCGTCCACCTGGTCGACGCCGGCCCCGGCCCCGCCGACCTGATCACCCTCCGCGCCCATCGCCTGCTCGGCGAGGCCGACGTGATCGTCTACGACCGCTCCGTCAGCCCGGCTGTCCTCGACCTCGCCCGCCGCGACGCCGACCGGATCGAGCTGGAGGGAGACGAAGCCGCCCTCCTCACCCGGCTCCGCAGTGAGGGCAAGCGCGTGGTCCGCCTGTCAGGCAAACCTGTCAAGGGAGCTCGCAGCAAACCTTGCGTCGCGGACGGCCTCGCGACGGAACTCGCCTTTGTCGGGTCGAGCCCTCTCCCGCTAGCCCGGCGATCCCAGCTTAGGCCCGCGCCAACACCCTCGGCAAGCGCCGGCGGGCAGGCCGGCACCGCCTCATCCAACCCGAACTGCTCGGCGCACCGGAACTCCGCCGGCTCCCGCCACTGATACGCCCGCAGCAACGCCCGAAAGAACGCAATCATCGCCCTACTCCGCCGCAATCAGGTGGGGGAACGGTGCATCGAGCAGCGCCTCGCGGCCGACCCGGTGGCAGAAATCGCCAAACCCCTCTCCAGGGGCCCGATCCCGCGCCCAGGCCGCGATCGGCCCGGCCAGATACGCCGCGATCTCCGCCTCCGGAATCCGCTCGTGCAGCAGGAAGCTGAGCCGCGTCCCCTCGAAGTCGCCGCCCACGAAGATCGCGTATTTCCCCGGCGCCCGCCCGACGATCCCGATGTCGCCGTTGTACGGCCGCGCGCAGCCGTTCGGGCAGCCGGTGATCCGCACGCTGATCCGCTCGCCCTCCAGCCCGTGGCTGCGCAGCTCGGCCTCGATCCCCGCCACCATCGGCTCGCGCACCCGCTCCGCCTCCGCCAGCGCCAGACCGCAGGTCGGCAGCGCGACGCAGGCGAGCGCCCAGCGCAGCACCGGGGTCACCTCCTCGCGCAGCGCCACCTTGTGCTCGCGCAGGATCGCCTCGACCGCCGCGCGGTCACCGGGCTGGATGTTGGACAGCAGCACGTCCTGCAGCGGCGTCAGCACCGGCGACACGCCGAACCACCGCACGATCTCGCGCAGCGCCGAGCGCAGCCCGCTCGCCTCCGTATCCGCGATGCGCCCCGACGGCACCGGCACGCCGAGCCACCACCGCCCGTCGCCCTGCTCGTGCCAGCCCAGCAGGTCCGGCACTTCGAGCTTCGGCAACGGCCCGGGCTCGTCCAGCGGGCCCCGAAATGGTGCTCGATCCGCGCCTTCACCCAGGCAAGGCCGTAATCGTCGACCACGTATTTCAGCCGCGCCCGCTTGCGGTTGCTCCGGTTGCCGTGGTCGCGCTGCGTCTTGATCACCGCCTCGATCGCCCGCAGCAGGTCCGGCGGATCGACCCGGCACACCGGCGTGGCCAGCCGCGGATAGGTCTCCGGCTTGTTGTGCGTCATGCCGTGCCCGCCGCCGATGCAGAGCATCCAGCCGCGTCACCGCGCCGTCCGTCACCTCCGCGATCAGCGCCAGGTCGTTGGTCAGCACGTCGATCGTGTTGTCCGCCGGGTGCGCCACGCCGATCTTGAATTTCCGCGGGAGGTAGGTCGGCCCGTAAAGCGGCTCCTCCTCACCTTCCTCGCCGGCATCGTCGCCAAGGACGAAGATCTGGTGGTGCGCGCGGGTCCGCGGCAGCAGCGCGGCGGACAGGAAGGCGGCCGTCTCGCGCAAGCGTCTGGTGCACCGCGTCCTGCACCGGCGCCGGCGTCGCCACCACGTTGCGCACCACGTCGCCGCAGCTCGCCATCGTGGTCAGCAGCATCTGGTCGATCTCGGCGATCGTCTCGCGCAGGTTCCGCTTGGCCACGCCGTGGAACTGGAAGGTCTGCCGCGTCGTCATCCGCAGCGTGGCGTTCCCGTAGCGATCGGCCAGCTCGTCGAGCAGCAGGTATTGCTGCGGCGTCACGATGCCCGCCGGGATGCGGGCGCGCACCATGAACTGCCATTCCTTGTCGTGGCCCGCCTGCTTCAGCTCGGTGGCAGTATCGCGGTCGTATTGCTCGTACGTGCCGTGGAATTTCAGCAAACCGTGCGAGGTTTCGCTCACGCTGATTGTATTCGGGTCGGCAAGCTCAGAAGAGATCGTGCCGCGAAGGCCCCGGCTCGCCGCCTTTACGCCCTCGAGGGAAGAGAGTTGCTGTGCCATGCTAGGAGTCTGGCGACCACTAGACGAAGGCACAAGGGAACCGGCTGCCGAACTTCTTCCCGTTCGGAGCAGGCTCGCCTACGAAGAGCGAGCGCGGGAGAGCAAACCTTCTCCCGCGCCCGCCGTCCCGTGATCAGACCGCCTGCGCCCGCAGCCGGTCGTAGTCGGCCTTCGGCACCGGCATCGCGTCGCGCCGGCCCAGGTCTTTGACGTGTACCCGATAGGTCTCCCGGGCACTCCAGGCCGCGACCGCCGCGATCACCGTCACGCCGAAGGCGATGCACCCGATGGTGAGCGGGATGTTCGCCGAGCCCGGGGGCGCCACGCTGGCGAACAGCGCCGGCAGCAGCGCGGTGATGGTCGTCCCCGTGTTCTGCGCGATCGCCATCGCCGTCACCCGCACCCGGGTTGCGAACAGCTCCGGGTAGAAGCTCGGGAAGATCGCGTTGTAGCCCTGGTAAACGATGCCCCACATCAGCAAGGAGAACACGATCGCCAGCGGGATCGAGTGGATGCTGATCGCCCATAGATAGGCGAACGACAGCAGCCCGGAGCCGAGCGCGCCGACGATGATCGGCGGGCGGCGGCCGATCCGGTCGGACAGGTTGCCGACCATCGGGATGATCAGCACCGCCAGGATGTTCCCGACCACCGGGATCCAGAGATACATGTCCTTGGCAAACCCGATCCCATAGGCCGGCTGCACCGCATACGCCGCGCCGAAGATGGTCGCGACCACCGGGATCACGTTCATCAGCGACATGCAGACGACACGGAGCATGTCGTCCCACGACAGGCGGAACGCCTCCGGGATCGGCGCCTTCGGGATCTCGCCGTGCGCTCCCTCCTCGGCGAACGCCGGCGTCTCCTCCACCTCGCGGCGGATGATGTAGCCGGCGATGATCACCACCACGCTCAGGAGGAACGGGATCCGCCAGCCATACGCGTTGAAGGCGGAGGCCGGCATGTAGGCGGCGATCGGCAGGAACACCGCCGCGGCGAGGATCTGCCCGGCCTGCACGCCCTGCAGCGTGAAGGAGGAGAAGAAGCCGCGTCGGCCGAACGGCGCGTGCTCGAGGATCATGCACGACGATCCCGAAATCTCGCCGGCCACCGCAAAGCCCTGGATCAGCCGCAGCACGACCAGCAGGATCGGCGCCCACACGCCCACCTGCGCATAGGTCGGCAGCAGCCCGACCGCCATGGTCGACAACCCCATCGCGAACATGCAGATCAGCAGCACGTTCTTGCGCCCGTGCGTATCGCCGAGATGGCCGAGCACGAAGGCGCCGATCGGCCGTGCCACGTAGCCCACGCCGTAGGTCGCGAGCGAGGCGACGATCGCCGTTGTCGGGTCCGTTGAGGGGAAGAACAGCTGCGGGAACACGAGCGACGCCGCCGTGGCGTAGATGAAGAAGTCATAATATTCCAGCGCCGACCCGATCCAGCCGCTGGCGGCAGCCTTCTTGGTCTGATGGCGGCCCTTCGGCTCGCCGGCCGTGATGTCCGACATGGACGTTTTCCTCCGTTCTTGGCCCTGCGGCAATACTACCAACTGGTAGGTAGGCACAAGCGGAAAAGCAGGGCTTGCGGGAATGGGCGGCGCACTCGATGTATGGCGAGCCTACCTACCGGAAAGTCAGCCCTCCATGACTGAGCTTGCACCTGCCCCGAGCGGTCCGGTCCGAGCCCGGCCGCGCGACATCGAGCAGACCCGCGCCGACATCATCACGGCCGCTCGAATCGAGTTCGCCGACAAGGGGCTCAGCGGCGCTCGCGTCGACGAGATCGCCGCCCGCACCCGCACCACCAAACCCACCATCTACTACCATTTCGGCAGCAAGGAAGGCCTCTACACCGCCGTGCTGGAGCACGCCTATCGCGGCATCCGCGAGGTGGAGGAGGCGCTGCAGCTCGACGCGCTGCCGGCGCAGGAGGCCATGGCTCGGCTGGTGGAGGCCAGCTTCGACCACCATGCCGCCAACCCTGACTGGGTCCGGCTGGTCAGCGTGGAGAACATCCATGGCGCCCGTCACATCGCCGCGGTGCAGTCGATCACCGAACGCAACGCCCGCGCCGTCGAGACCGTGGGTCGCGTCCTGGACCGGGGCGTCGCGGACGGCACCTTCCGCCCGGGCGTCGACCCGCTCGACCTCCATTTGATGATCTCGGCGATCAGCTTCTATCGCGTCTCCAACCGGCACACCTGGCAGGCGAATTTCGGCCGCGACCTGCTCTCCCCCGAGCGCACCACGGCGCAGCGGCGCATGGCGGTCGAAGCCGTGCTCCGCTACCTCGAACGGCAGGCGCAATGACGGCCTCGGCGGACGAAAAGCCGGCCCGGTCGCCCCGGGTCGCCCCTAGAACACCGGCTTGGTCGGCGGGTTGCGCGGGTCTTGAGGCTGAATGCTCACTTCATAATCCAAGGGCCGAGTGCTCATGAGCTTGAACCGACCATTCTCGATCTTCAGGGAATACAGACCGGCCCCCACCCCCCTGGGCGGAACGCAAGCCGCCGTCTCGCCGACTTGGCGGGTATTCGTATTGATGGTCCGGAAGACGCTGTGCATGTAGTCGATGTTGTCCTTCGTCATGCGAGCCGTACCGACCGCCTTGCCGAAGCCCGCATTCGAGTCTCGGACACAAAGCCCATGATTGCCGACCTTGCGTGACGTCACGTCCTCATAGTGGCAGGAGCCATCGCGCGATTTGCTCCACATCTTATGAGCGTAAGAGAAAACGCCGTTCTCATACTTGATGAACGCAAGCGCCAGACACTGGTAGTGCCCCAAGACCTGCTTGCTTCGCGCGTCGACGCTTCTGACTTCGCCGTAGTACACGGGGTCACCGCTTTCCTGAGCCCAGAAATGCAGCTGCGAAGCGATTTGATTGGGATCCGTGATCGTCTGGGCACCGGCCGCCGAGGTCATGCCCAAAACGATCACAATGGAAGCCAGCGCCCTCCACATAAAGCTTTTCCTTCGGTGAGGTTCAGGCGCCGAAGTGTCTCACCGAAGTTAGGAATCCGCAACAAAAATCACACCGGCCGACCGACGACCGCTCGCCGTCTGCTTCGGTCCTCGATCCGCGCCAGGTCCCGCAGCTCCTCCGGTGTCGCCGTCCCGAACCCGAAGAACTCGAGATAGGCCGGGATCATCTCGAACAGCATGTCCGTCCCCACCTGCACCGGGCAGCCCTTCTCCTGGGCGGCGCGGAGCAGCGGCGTGAACTCCTCCTTCATCACCACCTCGCCCACGAAGGTCGAGGGCGACAGCCGCTCGGGATCGAACGGCAACGGATCGCCCTTCTTCATCCCCAGCGGAGTCGCGTTGACGGCGATGTCGTAGCCCGCCGGGTCGCGCCCCCCGGTCTGGACGTCGATGCCCGGGTAATGCGTGCGCAGCCGGTCCGCCAGCGCCTCGACCCCCGCCGTGTTCATGTCGAACAGCATCATGTGCGCCGGCCCGGCCGCCGCCAGCGACGCGGCAATCGCCGACCCCACGCCCCCCGCGCCCACCACCAGCACCCGCGCCCCCGCAACCGGCCGCCCCTTGCGCTCGACCCCGCGCACGAACCCCGCGCCGTCGAACTGGTCGGCGACCAGCGACCCGTCGGGCCGTTTCAGCACCGCGTTCGCCGCCCCCGCGATCTCGGCCGTCGGCGTCACCTCGTCCACCAGCTCCAGCACCGTCACCTTATGCGGCATGGTGATCAGCGCCCCGTGCATCGTCGTGATGCGGAACAACTCCGGCAGCATGCGGCGGAAATCCGCCACCTGCACCCCGAGCGGCACCACCACCGCGTCGATCCCGCGCGCCTCGAACCACGGGTTGTAGATCATCGGCGCCTTGAACGACTCCGTCGGGTAGCCGATGTGGGCGATCACCCGCCCCTTGCCGGTGATCATCCCTCCAGCCCGAGCGCCGCCCGCGCCTCGTCCGGCGTGGCCGGCCGCCGCCCGTGCCTCTCGCACAGCTCCGCCGCGATCTTCACCAGCTCGGCGTTGCTCGCCGCCAGCCGCTCCTTGGACACCCGGACGTTGTCCTCGAGCCCGGTGCGCACTCCGTCGCCCTCGCGGGCCAGCACCCACTCCATCACCCGCGACTGGTTCGCCCCGATCCCCGCCGCGGTCCAGGTCGCATGCGGCAGCTGCCGCCGGATCTCCTCCAGCATGACGTCCAGCAGCTTCTCGTCGGCCGGCAGCGCGTTCTTCACGCCCATCACCACCTGCACATGCGGCCGCTCGTCCATCAGCCCCGCGTCGATCAGCCGGCGCGCCCCATGGATGTGGCTCAAGTCGAACAGCTCGATCTCCGGCCGCACCCCGTGCTGCTTCATCCGCGTGGCCAGGTCCGTCACCAGCGTCGGCGAGTTCTCGGTACACGATGCTCGGGAAGTTGACCGACCCGGTGCTGAGCGACGCCATATCCGGCTTCAGCTCCAGCGCGTTCCCGCGCGACGACGGATCCCGACCCCGCCCGCCGGTCGAGAACTGGATGATCATCCCCGGGCAGTGCTTGCGGATGCCCTCCTGCACCTGCGCGAACAGCGCCGGGTCGCTGGACGGGCTTTCGTCCGGGTTGCGCACATGGATGTGCACCAAGGAGGCGCCCGCCTCGAACGCCGCATGCGTGCTCTCGACCTGCTCCGCCGGCGTGGTCGGCACCGCCGGGTTATCTTTCTTCCGGGGCACCGACCCGGTGATCGCAACCGCGATGACGACCGGTTCCATAAATTCCTCCTATCTTCTTCTGAAACCCTCTCCCGCTGGCGGGAGAGGGCCTGGGTGAGGGTGGGACTCAGCAGACGAGGATCAGATGTCGAAGAACACCGTCTCCCCATCCCCCTGCAGCCGGATATCGAACACGTAGACGACCTTGCCGTCCCGCTCCTCCCGTCGCGCCACCAGCGTCTCCCGCCGCACCGCCGGCTCGATCATCCGCAGCACCGGGTCGTCGGCGTTCAGCTCCGCCTCGTCCTCGAAGTAGATCCGCGTCGAGAGCCCGATGTTGATCCCCCGCGCAGCCAGCCACAGATTGATGTGCGGCGCCATGTCCTTGTAGCCGCGCCGCCCGATCACCGCCCCCGGCTTGATCGTCTCGAAGAACCAGGTCCCGGTCTCGAAATCCGTCCCCGTCCGCCCCCAGCCGCGGAACGACGGATCGAGCTCGCGGTCCTGCCGGTCGCGCGGGTGGTTGTAGCGGCCGGCGGCATTGGCCTGCCAGATCTCGACCAGGATGTCCTTGCAAGGCACGCCGGTCCCGTCCAGCACGCGCCCCTCGACCCGGATCCGCTCGCCCTTCGTTTCCGGCCCGGCGAGTATATTGGAGAAATTGTTCTCGAAGATGTCGAACCCGGCCTGGTGCGGGATCAGGCCGATATGGACATAGGGTCCCGCCGTCTGGGACGGGCTTTCGCGGAGGTAGCCGAGGCTCGGTCCGGATGGCAGCATGGCGTCAGTTCCCGTGCAGCTTGTTCTCGAACACCGTCGACCGCGTCCCGCGCAGCACGATGTCGAACTTGTAGGCGAGGCAGTCGAGCGGCACCCCCGCGTTCACGTCCAGCAGCGAGATCAGCCGCAGGCGCGCCGCCGGGTCGGGGATGCCGTTGATCATGCAATCCATCGGGATCAGCGGGTCGCCCTCGAAATACATCTGCGTGATCAATCGCTGCGCCCAGCCGCTGCCCATCAGCGAGAAGTGGATGTGCGCCGGCCGCCAGGAGTTCACGTGGTTGCGGAACGGGTAGGCGCCGGGCTTGACGGTGCGGAACGCGTAGTAGCCCGCCTCATCCGTGATGGTCCGCCCGCAGCCGCCGAAATTCGGGTCGATCGGCGCCAGATAGGTGTCGTTCCGATGCCGATACCGGCCACCCGCATTCGCCTGCCAGAACTCGACCAGCGTGCCGGGAATGCCGCGCCCGTTCTCGTCCAGCACGTGGCCATGGACGACGATCCGCTCCCCGATCGGCTCGCCGGTCTTGGCGTAGTTGAGGATCAGGTCGTTATCGAGCGGCCCCAGCTCCTCCGGCCCAAACACCGGCCCCGTGACTTCCGACAGCGAGTTCTGCAGCGACCACAGCGCCAGCCGCGGCGAGCGCAGGTAGGTCGTCTTGTAGTCGGGCGTGAACGGCGGCGGGTGCTGCGTCCGGTCGCGCTGGATGAACTCCACCACCGGGACCCGTTCGGGAGCTTGACCGCCGAATTGGTGCGGGCTGATCGCCCGAGCGTGGTCTTCTGGCACGTTATCCTCCCTTTACCATGATGGGACGTAGCGCCTCGCCTGCGCGGCCATGCGCACGGCGGCGTTGGCGGCGCCGAAGCCGGCGTAGCCGCCCCGACGCTCGGCGATCTCGAAGAAGAACCGGTTCTGGAACGGCTCCGTATAGGCGTGGAAGAACTCGCCCTCCCCCGCCGCATCGTAGAGGATCCCCAGCGCCTCCAGCTCCGTCAGCACCGCGTCCTCCAGCGGAAAGCGCGCCTGCAGGTCCTCGTAGTAGTTCGGCGGGATCAGCCAGCGTCGGCGCCTCCTCGGCCTGCAGCGCCCGCAGGCTCCGCGCCGCGTCGCGCGTGCCGAGCGCGATGTGGTGCACCCCCGCGCCGTGGAACGCCGAGACGAACCGGTTCGTCACCGTGTCCTGGGCCTCCGAGATGTTGAAGGTCAGCCGCAGCGTCCCCGACGCGTTCACCATGGCCCGGCTCTGGATCAGCCCGAACGGGTCCGGCAGGTCGAACACCGGCTGCGGCACCAAGCCGAACAGCGCGCGCCAGAACAGCACATACGTGTCCATCTGCCAGGCCGGCAGCGCCAGCGCCAGGTGGTCGACGCGTTCGAGCCCCGCCTCGCCCGGCGCGTCGACCAGCAGCTCGAAATCCTCCTCCCAGAACGCCTGCCCCCGCTCGGCGAGGTAGATCAGCGTCCCGTCCGGCCCGCGCACCGCCGGAATCCGCGCCTCGCCCGCGCCGACCCGCTCGCGCCAATCCGGGATCAGCAGCGCCCGCGCCCGCTCGAGCGCCCGCGCCGTGTCGTCCACCCGCAGCGCCATCGCGCACACCGAGGGTCCATGCATCTGGAACTGCTCGGACGCGGCCGAATCCGGCTCGCTGTTCAGCACGAAGCTGATCCCGCCCTGCCGATAGAGCTGCACGTCCTTCGACCGGTGCGTCCCGGCCAGGAAGAACCCGAGCTGGCGCAGCAGATGCGCCAGCTGGTCGCGCGCAGCCGGGTCGACCGCGAACTCCAGGAACTCGACCCCGTCCACCTCCGGCACCGCCGGCAGCGTCGCCCCGCCCGCCTCCGCCTCCGCCAGGATCAGCGAGCGCAGCCCGTCCCGCGCGATCGTCCGCGACGGCGCCGAGCGGAAATGGTCGTTGAACACTTCGAGCGACAGCGGCCCCGAATACCCGCTCCGGAGCACCGCCCGCGTGAAGCCGAGCACGTCCAGTTCGCCCTGCAGCGGGAAGCTCCGGTGATGCCGGCTCCAGGACAGCACGTCCTCCGAGCGCAGCGGCGCGTCGGCCAGCTGCACGAAGAAGATCCGCTCCCCCGGCAGCTCCGCGATCCCCGACGGGTCGTCCCGCAGCGCCAGCGTGTGGAAACTGTCCACGATCAGCCCGAGCGCCGGGTGGTCGGCCATTTGCACGATCTTCCACGCATGCGCCCAGGTCCGCACGTGCCGCCCCCAGGACAGCGCTTCGAACCCAACCCGCATGCCTCGCTTGGCCGCCCGCTCCGCCATCTCCCGCAGGTCCGCCGCCGCCCGCGCGTCGTCGTCCAGCGTCGCCGGCTGCGTGTTGCTGCATACCAGCACGAGCGAAGTACCCAGCTCCTCCATCACGTCGAACTTGCGCTCGGCCCGGTCCAGGTTCCGGTCCGCTGCGGCTCCGGCATCGCCTCGAAATCGCGGAACGGCTGATAGAGGTCGATCGCCAGCCCGAGATCCTCGGCCATCCGCCGCAACTCCGCCGGCGTGCCGTCGAACCCCAGCAGGTCCGCCTCCATCACCTCCACGCCATCGAACCCGACCAGCGACGCCGCCTCCAGCTTGTCCGGCAGCGTCCCGCTCAGCGCCACGGTGGCGATCGACTTGCGCAGCAACGTCAGTTCCGCTCCCGGTTTTGTTCGCTGCCCTGGACTGTAGAGCCGAACCTCAACCGCCGTGAACTCCCGCTTTCTCGATCAGCGTCGCCACTCGGCGCAGGGCCAACAGATAGCCTTGCGTCCCCAGCCCGGCGATCACCCCGTCCGCCCGCAGCGACACAAATGACCGGTGCCGGAATTCCTCCCGCTTGTGCACGTTGGAGATGTGCACCTCGATGACCGTGCCATCGAACGCATTGAGCGCGTCCAGGATGGCGACCGAGGTGTGCGTGAACGCCGCCGGGTTCATCACGATGCCGGCCGCCGTCTCCCGCGCCTCGTGGATCCAGTCGATGATCTCGTATTCCCGGTTGCTCTGATGGAACCGGATCTCGAGCCCGAGCTCCCCGGCCAACGCCCGGCAATCCCGCTCCACGTCGGCGAGGGTCTCGTGGCCATAAATGTGCGGCTGGCGCTTGCCGAGCAGGTTCAGGTTCGGCCCGTTCAGGACGAAGACGAGGCGGCTCATCGCAGGGTCCTCCCGCGCCCGTGCTCGGCCAATCGGGCCTCGCGGTCAAGGGAGGGGCGGTCACAGGTCGACGGGATGGTTCCCCGCTCGCCCCGCCCCGTGCTACCGACGAATCAAACTTGCCGGAGGAGGCGTCCATGCGCATCGGCGTTGCAGGGCTGGGAAAAATGGGCAGCGCCATGGCCGCCCGGCTCAAGGAGGCCGGCGAGGACGTCGTGGTGTGGAACCGCACCCGCGACCGCGCCGAGGCGACCGGCCTTCCCGTCGCGGACACGCCGCGCGCCCTGGCCGAGCAGGTGGACACGGTCGTTTCCATGCTGTTCGACGACCAGGCCGTGCTGCAGGTGTTCCGCGGCGCCTCCGGCCTGATCGAAGCCGCGCCCGGCAAGATGTTCATCGAGATGAGCACGGTCCGCCCCGGCACCCACGCGCGCCTCGCCGAAGACGTGCGCAACGCCGGCGGCGCCTATGTCGAGTGCCCGGTCGGCGGCAGCACCGGCCCGGCGCGCACCGGCAAGCTGCTCGGCCTCGCCGGCGGCGACCCGGTGGACGTCACCCGCGCCCGCCCGGTGCTGGACGTGCTCTGCCGCCGGGTCGAGCATGTCGGCCCGGTCGGCGCCGGCGCCTCCATGAAGCTTGCCATCAATCTGCCGCTGCTCGTGTTCTGGCAGGCGTTCGGCGAGGCCAACGCCCTGATCCGCCATCTCCATCTCGACAGCGAGTTCCTGGTCGCCCTGTTCTCCGACACCTCGGGCGGCGCCAACGTGCTCAAGGCCCGCGGCCCGGCCATCGCCGCCGCCCTCTCCGGCCGCAACCCGGGCATCCCCTCGTTCGACATCAACTCCATCCGCAAGGACCTGCAGACCATGCTGGCCGAGGCCCGCGACCACGGCTTCACCCTGCCCGTCAGCCGAGCGCACCCTCTCCGTGTTCGACCAGGCGGCCGCGGAGGGCCTCGGCAAGAGCGACTGCGCCCTGCTCCCAGCCTACTGGGCGGAGAAGGCCGAGCAGACCGTCGAGGCCGACGCCTGATGGCGCGCATGACCCTCGACCTCGCGTCACGCATCGTCGACGCCGCGCTCGCCACCGGCCGCGAGCGCGGGTTCATGCCGCTCTCGGTCGCGGTGCTGGATGCGGGCGGCCACCTAGTCGCGTTCAAGCGCGAGGACGGCTCAGGGATCCTCCGGTTCGACATCGCGTTCGGCAAGGCCTGGGGCGCGCTCGGCATGGGCTTCGGCTCGCGCGAGCTGTTCAATCGAACGCAGGCCAATCCGACCTTCATGTCGGCCCTCTCGACGGTCAGCGGGGGCCGCGTTGTCCCGGTCCCGAGCGGGGTGCTGATCCTGAGCGAGGGCGAGGTGATCGGCGCCGTCGGTATCTCCGGCGACAACTCCGACAACGACGAGACCTGCGCGCTGGCGGGCATCGCCGCCGTCGGCCTGGAGGCCAAGCCCGGACTTTGACGCGACCCAGCGAGGCCTCGCTCTACCCCGCAGTCAAGACCTTCCTCGAACAGCAAGGCTACACCGTCAAAGGCGAGATCGCCGGCTGCGACGTCGTCGGCGTCCGCCCCGGCGAGCCGCCCCGGCTCGTCATCGCCGAGATGAAGCTCGGCCTGAGCCTCGACCTCGTCCTCCAAGCCGTCGACCGCATGGCCAGCGCCGACGAGATCTGGCTGGCCGTCCCCGCGACAAGGCGCGGCCGCGACCGAGACGCGCGCGCCAGAAAACTCTGCCGCCTGCTCGGTTTCGGCCTGCTGGCCGTCCATCCCCGCCACCACATCGAGGTCCTGGCCGAGCCGACCCCTACCAGCCCCGCCGCAACCTCCGCCGCCGCCGCGCCGTGCTCACCGAGCACGCCGCCCGCGCCGGCGACCCCTCCCCCGGCGGCACGCGCGGCGTCCCGATCATGACCGCCTATCGTCAGGAAGCCCTGCTCTGCGCCGCCCAGCTCGCCTCCGGCCCGCTCCGCCCGCGCGACCTCCGCCCCGCCGCCCCGCGCGCGGCCGCAATCCTGCAGCGCAACGTCTATGGTTGGTTCGAACGCGTCGGGCGCGGCGTCTACGCCCTGACCGAAGCCGGCGCCACCGCGCTGAGAGCGCAATCGTCCTGACGCTCTCGAAGCACAGAGGCGACGTTCACGGGAGGACCGAGGGCGAGCAGCCGTTCGAGGCATTGCCAATCGCCCAGCACCGCCGCCAGTTCGTCCCGCGTCAATACGGGCAGTGCCGTCGAGGCTTTCCGCTTCCTCGAGCTTGGCACGGCCGACCAGGAGCGCGGTGTCGAACGGATCGCCTCGCTCCCGCGGCGGCGGCAGCATTGCTCGATGCGCCTCGAGCAGCCTTCGATCGCTGAGCAGACGCGCGATTGCGCCCTGCTCTGGCAGTGCATAGTCCGATATCAGCCTGGCGACCGTGGAAAGGACGGCCGGCCGTGCCCGTTCCTCGGGCGTCGCCAGCAGCCCGGCGCGGGCGAGCAGAGAAGCCGGGCCGCGCTGGGCGGTCCAGGCGGCGAGCGGAATGGCAAGGCCCAGCCCGAGCACGACCGGCGTCATCCACAGCAGGAGCGGCACCGAGACCAGGCCGGATGCAATGCCCAGCGCGAACCCGGCGGCGGAATGCGGCCAGTAGCGGCGAGCGACCTCGCTCAACGCCACCCGCCCGTCCTCGCGCCGCTGCGGGTTCCAGCCGCCGTCCCGCCCGGAAAGGATCGAGACCACCGCGGAGGATTGCGTGAGCATGGCGACCGGCGCGATCAGGCCCGCCAGCACCGTCTCGATCACCACGCCGAGCAGGATCCGAAACGCGCCGCCGAACGCCCGCCGCTCCGACCCGCGCAGCACGCGAGGCGAGCGCGGCCAGCAGCTTTGGACCGAGCAGCACGCCCATGGTCAGGATGAACACCCACTTCGACCGAACCGGGTCGACCACCGGCCAGTGCGGGAACAGCGTCGGGCCGGCCGGGAAGTAATCGGGTAGCTCGAACCGCGTCTCGAGCGAGAGCAGGATGCCGACCAGCAGGAAGGCCAGCCAGAGCGGAGCGGTGGTGTAGGCGCCGATACCCATCATCAGATGCAGCCGGCTGACCCAATGCAGCCCGCGCGCGGGCAGCACGGCCGCGTGCTGCAGGTTGCCCTGGCACCAGCGGCGGTCGCGCACCGAGACGTCGGCGAGCGAGGGCGGGCCCTCCTCGTAGCTGCCGGATAGAGCCGGGACCATGTGGACGCCCCAGCCGGCGCGGCGCAGCAGCGCCGCTTCCACGAAATCATGGCTCATGATGTGGCCGCCGAACGGCTTGCGTCCGCGCAAGGTCGGCAGCCCGGCCGACTGCGGCGAAGGCGATGGTGCGGATGATGGCGTTGTGGCCCCAGTAATTGCCTTCGGCGCCGTGCCACCAAGCGATGCCGTGCGCGATCAGCGGGCCATAGAGGCGGCCGGCGAATTGCTGCATGCGGGCGAACAGGGTCCGGCCGCCCACGATCACCGGGAGCGTCTGCACCAGCCCGGCATCCGGCTGCCGCTCCATGATGCCGGCGAGCCGGATCACGCTCTCGCCGGTCATGACGCTGTCGGCGTCGAGGATCAGGAAGTGGGCGTAGGCGGCGCCCCAACGCCGGACCCAGTCGGCGATGTTGCCGGCCTTGCGCTCCGTGTTCTGCCGCCGCCTGCGATAGAACACGCCCGATCCGCAGCGTTCGCGCAGGCGGAGGAACGCCGCCTCCTCGGCGATCCAGGAATCGGGGTCGCGGGTGTCGCTGAGGACGAAGACGTCGAACTGCGACCCGGCGCCGAGCGCGGCGAGTCTCCCCGTGCAGCGCCTCGAGCGCCGCCATGACGCGAGCGGGCGATTCGTTGTAGACCGGCATCAGCAGTGCGGTCCGGCTGCGCAATTCGGGGAGCGCCGGCCCGGCGGGCGACAGCCACCGGCCACCGCCGGCCATCACGCGAGACGAAGCCGCTGATCCCGCTGGTCAGCGCCAGCGCGATCCAGGCGAACAGGATGACGAACAAGGCGAGGATGAGCCAGCCCAGCGGCGGCAGCCCGTTGACGCCGAGCACGAGCACCATCTCGCGCGTGGCCACCGCGGTCAGCCCCACCGCGCCGCCGACGACGAGCAGTCGCCGCAGCCCGATCAGGCGCGGCTCGGTTGGCTGCCGGCGCCGCTCGGGCCGGCGGCGCAACGCTTGCACCGGCATATCGAGCGGCGCCTCGTCCGGCAGCGCGCGGAACGCGGTGTCCGCGGTCAGGGTGTCCATCGATAGAGCCAGATTTCGCTGAGCGGCGTGTCACCGCTCATGAGCTGGGCCCGCAGCTCGACGAGCGTCGGCGCCGTCGGGCTGGAGTTCGAAGGACAGCCGCCAGCCGCCGAGTTCGGGCGCGGCGAGCGCCGTCGGGTGGAGGATCTTGCCCTTGTCGGCGCTGACCGCGACATGCGGCGCCGGGTCGGACGGCAGCGGATTTCAGCGCTTCGCCGGCACAGTCGAGCACGAACACCCGGGTGCCCGGATCGCTGCCGGCGCCGCAGCGCGTCTCGGAGAACTGCGCCAGCTTGGAGGCGATCGGCGGCAGATCGATCCAGTGCAGGCGGCAGGTGTAGTTGATCTCGCGCCTTGGCCGGCAGCACCGGCTTTGGTTTCCAGAATGCGACGATGTTGTCGTGCACCTCGTCCTTGGTCGGGATCTCGATGAGCTGGACCTGCCCGTCGCCCCAATCGCCGATCGGCTCCACCCAGAGGCTAGGCCGCCGGTCGTAGCGGGCTTCGAGGTCCTCGAAGTCGCGCAGCTTGCGCTTGCGCTGGACCAGTCCGAAGCCGCGGGGGCTGGTATCGACGAACGCGCTGATCTGCAGCTTCCGCGGGTTGGCGAGCTGGCGCCAGAGCTGCTCGCCGCGGCCGCTGAGCATCATGAGGCCGTCGGAATCGTGGACGGCGCGTCGCCAGTCGTCGATCCCGGTCCGATCGCTCGCGTCGAAGAAGAACATGCTGGTCCCGGTGCCGACGCCGGCGTCGTGCAGGTCGACGCGGGGGAACAGCGCGGTCTCCATGTCCATGGTGGTGTCGTCACCGGGCCGGATGGTGAAGCGGACGGCGGCGGTGCAACTCTGGCTGTCGAGCAAGGCATGGACGACGATGCTGTTGGTGCCTTTCTGCGGCCGTTCCAGCCAGAAGCTGCGGAACGCCGGGAACTCCTCGCCGCCCGGATCGCCGGTCTTGATCGACAGGCCGCGGGCGGAGAGGCCGTAGCCCTCGTTCTTCGCGACCGCACGGAAATAGCTGGCGCCGAGGAAGACGCAGACCTCATCGTAATAGTCGGGCCGGTTGATCGGCGCGTGCAGGCGGAAGCCGGAAAAGCCGAGCGTGTCGTTCTGGGTCAGCTGCAGCTTGCCACCGGAGATGAACATCTCTGGGCGGTAGACGATCGGCCGCGCTTGTCCGTCGGCGACCTCGAAGATGTCGACCCGTTCCTTGTAGAGCCAGCCGCGGTGGAAGAATTGCGCCTGGAACGGCAGGCCGGTGCCGCGCCACAGCGCTTGCGCCGGGTCGAAGCGGATGCTGCGGTAGGCGTCGTAATCGAGGTTCGCGATGGCGTCGGGGAGCTTGGTGTCGGGGGCGGCGTAGGCCTTGGCGGCAAGCTCGCGCGCGAGCTTGCGTACGGTTCCGCCATCGAACGGTGAGGGCTTCGGCGGCTCGGGCGGGGCGGCCTTACTCGCGGCGGCGAGGGCAGCGGCGGCCATGGCACTGCTCAATACGCGGCGTCGTTGCACCTACAGACTTCCCCTAGAACAGCGCCACCCAGACTAAATCGGTTCTGGATAGCGAAGTTGCACGCCGAACGAAACCTACAACGCTGCTGACCGCGGCGCCGTTGTTGCTGGCCTTCCGCCTGCTGCGGCGGAAATTCGTGCAAAGCTTCATGCGCGCCGGCGGGCGCTGACCGTCTAAGCCTCAGGCTGAAGGGTCGTTGCTTCGGTTCACCACGCCCGCCACATGCGCCCCCAGCGCCATGGACGCCGTCAGCCCCGGACTTTCAATCCCGAACAGGTTCACCAGCCCGCCAATCCCATGCTGCGCCGGCCCCGACACCAAGAAATCCGCGTTCGGCTCCGTCGGCCCGCTGATCTTCG
This sequence comes from uncultured Alphaproteobacteria bacterium, assembly GCA_963708585.1. Classification (GTDB taxonomy): domain Bacteria; phylum Pseudomonadota; class Alphaproteobacteria; order Acetobacterales; family Acetobacteraceae; genus JAVVHH01. Next base: position 943,329 of record CAVPSW010000006.1, read on the forward strand.
GCCGAATGCCCGCATAACCCGGCGACAGCGCCCCGTCCGGCAAGTCCGGCCAATACCGCCTTATCGCCGCGTAGAACCCGTCCGCCCGCCTGATGTCGACGTCGTAGTCCTCCCGCTCGATCCACTCCGTATCCGGCCCGAACCGTGCCTGCCCGCCCAGGTCGAGCGTCAGATGCACGCCGAGCCCGGCCTTCTCCGGCACCGGATAGATCAGGTGCGTGAACGGCGCCCGCCCGAGCAGCCCGTAATAACTGCCCTTGCACAGGTATTTGCGCGGGATCGTCTCCGCCGGGATCCCCTCGATCCGCCGCGCCACGTCCGGCGCATGCAGCCCGACCGCGTTGACCAGCACCTCGCACTCGAGCTCCATCGGCTCCTCGCCGCCGATCTGCAGCAGGAACCCTCCGCCAAGGACGGTCTCCGCCCAGCACCGGCGCATGGAACACCACCGCCCCGCCCGCATTCTCGATGTCGCCCTGGTAGGCCAGCATCAGCGCGTGGCTGTCGACAATCCCTGTGCTCGGCGAATGAAGCGCCCCCGCGACGCGCAGCGCCGGCTCCACGCTCTGCGCCTCGTCGCCCGACATGAACTCGAGGTCCCCGACCCCGTTCTCCGCCGCCTTCCGCTTGATCGCCTCGAGCGTCGGCACCTCTGCCTCATCGGCCGCGACGATCAGCTTGCCGAGCTGTTTGTGCGGAATCCCCCGCTCTCGGCAGTAGTCGTAGAGCATGTGCTTGCCCTCGACGCAGAACCGGGCCTTGAAGCTGCCGGTCGGATAGTAGATCCCGGCGTGGATCACCTCCGAGTTCCGCGAGGATGCGCCGGTGCCGATCCCCTCGGCCGCCTCCAGCACCCAAACCTCCCGCCCGGACAGCGCCAGTGCGCGAGCCACCGCGAGCCCGACCACCCCGGCGCCGATCACCACGCATTCGACCCGCTCCGCCATGGCGGAAAACCTCGGCGCATCGCGCCGCCGGGTCAACGGGGCGAGATGCCTCCGGTTCTCGTCCTCGCGGTCGCTGCTGACGCCGACAGTGCGGATCAGCGGCGGATGCAGCACATAGGCGGCGAGCCGCTCCGCCCGCCCGACCTGCCGGCTCACCCGATCGAGCCACGGCCCCGCATGGCTCGGCCGCGGCAGCGCCGCGATGCCTTCCGGCGTCAGCCCATAGGCGATCAATCGCCAGTCCACGTCGTCGCCGAACCCGTCCTCCGCGATCCAAGCCAGGAGCTTCTCCGCCGCCGCCCGGCTCAGCACGTAACCGTCGCCCCCCGGCGCATTGTCCTCCGGGTGGAACGCCTCCATCGCCGCCTGCAGCGTATGGACCGTGAACCCGGTGACCTCAGCCGGCTCCAGCCGCGGCGCGATCCGATCGTTGACGAACACGAGGTCGAACCCGGCCGGCAACCCAAACTCCTCGAGCGTCGCCGGCAATTCGAGCAGCGGGATGACGTCGTCCTCCACGAACAGGCAATGATCGTCCCCCCGCTCGATCATCGCCTCCCAAGCCCCCGCATGGCTCAAGAAGCACCCGAGCGTTCCCCGCATATGCGGATCGCCGCCCAAGCCGCCGCACCGCCGCCCCCGCCAACCGCCGCCCCTCGACCCCCGCCTGCCGATGCTGCGCCGGCGCACACCCCGCAAACTGCCGCCGCAGCTCAACCTCGCGCTCCGGATTCCGATCCAAATTCATGAACGCAATCGAATAAGACCCCGCCGACAACTCCCTCTCCCGCTGGCGGGAGAGGGCCGGGGTGAGGGTGGTCTCAAGCCGACCGTACATCGCCGCCGATGTCCCGCTTGAACCCGTACTCCTCCCGTTCGGCTCCGTCTCCCAAGCCGCCGCAAACGCCGCTTCCGCGCCCGCCCAATCCCGCCGCTGCGACGCCACATCCCCGATGATCGCCAGCAGCCGATGCTCCCCGGCCTCCGGACAAGCATCTCCCGCGCCCGCGCGTCCAGCGCCTCCAGATCCTCCCCGTGATACGCATAGAGCGCCGCGTAATGCGCGAGCCACTCCGCATCCGGCAGGAACCGCGCCGCCCGCCGGAACTGCGGATCGCTCTCCGGATAATGCAGCGCCGCCTTCAGATCCCGCTTCAGCTCCAGCGCCAGCCGCCAATCCTCCGGCCGCTCCCGCAGCATCTCCCGCCACAGCCCGATCGCCCGCTCGTGCTCGCCCGCCTCGCGCGCTTGCAGCGCCTGCGCCCGCAGCGCCTCCATCAGACCGTCTCCCCCGCGTCCATCCGCGCGAGGAACTCCGCCGCCCGCGCCCGAATGGCGCCGACCCGCTCCTCCCCCATCCGCTCCAGGGTCCGCAGCGGCATCGCCATCCTTGGATTTGCAGCAAACCGGTCCCGATGCCGCGCCATGAAATCCCAATACAGCGCGTTGTACGGGCAGCCGCGCTCACCCGTCGCCGCCTTCACGTCGTAATGGCACGCCGGCAATAATCGCTCATCCGATCGATGTAGGCCCCGGACCCCGCATAGGGCTTGGAGCCCACGATCCCGCCATCCGCATGCAGCGCCATGCCCCGCACGTTCGGCATCTCGACCCACTGATACGCATCCGCATACACGATCAGGTACCACTCATCGACGTCGTCGGGATGAAGCCCGGCCAATAAGGCGAAATTACCGATCACCATCAGCCGCTGGATGTGATGCGCATAGGCGTGCCGCTTCGTGTCGCCGATCGCGTGCCGCATGCAGTTCATCTTCGTTTCGGCCGACCAGTAGAACCACGGCAGCCGCCTTATCGCCCCGAGCCCGTTCAGGTGCTGGTACTCCGGCATCTTCCACCAGTAGATCCCGCGCATGAACTCCCGCCAGCCGAGGATCTGCCGGATGAACCCCTCCACCGCGTTGAGCGGCGCCGCCCCGCGCCGATACGCCGCCTCCGCCGCCCGGCAAGCGGCACGAGCGGCGACAGCAGCCCGCTGTTCAGCGACGTCGAGATCAGCGCATGGAACAGCGTCGCCTCCCCCGCCTTCATCGTGTCCTGCCAGTCGCCGAACTGCGGCAGCCGGTTGCGCACGAAGTCCTCCAGCGCCACCGCCGCATCCGCCGCCGTCACCGGGAACCCGAAGCCCTGCACGTCCCCGAAATGCCCGGAGAACCGCGACTCCACGAGATCCATCACCTCCCGCGTGACCGCATCCGGCTCGAACCGCGGCACCGGCGGTGCGGCGATCCGTTTCGGCAGCTTCTTTCGGTTCTCCGGGTCGTAGTTCCACTGCCCGCCCGCCGGCTCGCCATCATCCATCAGCAGCTCGTATCGCCGCCGCATCTCCCGGTAGAAGAACTCCATCCGGACGGTCCCCCGCCTCTGCGCCCAGCGCCGGAAGTCCTGCACCCGGCACAGGAACCGGTCGTCATCCCGAATGTCGACTTCAAGCCCGGTCAGCTCGTGCCACCGCCGAAAATCCTCCAGCAGCCGCCACTCCCCCGGCTCCGTCACCACGATCCGCTCCGGCCGCTGCCGCTCGACCGCCCGCAGCATCTCCCCCCGCAGCGACCCGGTGTTGCCCTCGTCATCGAGCCGCACGTAATCCACCGCCACGCCCCGCTCTCGCAGCGCCGCCGCGAAATGCCGCATCGCCGACAGCACCAGCACGATCTTCTTCGGATGGTGGCGCACATAGGTGCACTCTCCCATCACCTCCGCCATCAGCACCCGGTCCGCGCCGGGTCGAGATCCCGGAGCGAGGACAGCGCCGGACTGCATTGATCCCCCAACACAACCCGAAGCGTCCGCATCGCGCCCTCCGCTACTCCTGCGCAACTGGCCCGGACTGCGCGCTCGGCAAGCCTGCAAGGACCGTGCGCTGGTTGCGATGCGGGCCGGGCAAGCCTAGCCCTCGATCGATCCTGCGGAGAGGAGTGGCCGCGCATGGCGCGCAAAATCCTGATCATGGGCTTGCCAGGTGCCGGCAAGACGTCGCTCGCTCTGGCGTTGCTGCAGCGGATCAACGCCGTGCACTTCAACGCGGACGCCGTCCGGCGCGAGATCAGCCGCGACCTCGGCTTCTCTGTCTCGGACCGCATCGAGCACGCCCGACGCATGGGCTGGCTGTGCGACCGTGTCGTCGAAGCCGGCAGCTATGCGGTCGCCGACTTCATCTGCCCCGTCCCCGAAGCTCGCGCCGCGTTCCAGGCGGACGGGCCTGCCTTCATCATCTGGGTGGACCGCATCGCGTCCGGGCGGTTCGAGGACACCAACGCCATGTTCGTGCCGCCGGACCCGTGCGACGTCCGCGTGACGGCCGAGGGAAGCGTCGAATATTGGTCCGAGCGGATCGCGCTCCAGCTGCGCCCGCTATTCGACCCGAAGCGCCCAACCGCGCTGTTCATTGGCCGCTACCAGCCCTTCCACGAAGGGCACCGGGCCCTGATCGAAGAAGGGCTCCGCCGGGTCGGCCAGGTGTGCATTGCCGTGCGCGACACCGCCGGGATCGACGAGAAGAACCCGTTCTCGTTCGAATATGTCCGCGCAAGGATCGAATACGGGCTCCGGCGGCACGAAGGACGCTTCAGCGTCGTCCCGCTGCCCAACCTCACCCACGTCTTCTATGGACGCGACGTCGGCTATGCCATCGAGCGGATCGAGCTGGATAGCGCGCTCCACGCCATCTCGGCAACGGAGCAGAGGCGACGGCTCGGCGACCACCCGGGATAACGGAACGACCTCGAACTTGCCTGACCCGATCGATACCGCCACGCCCTGGCTTGACCGCCATCGCCAGCTCGCCGAACTCGCCAATCGCCAGCTCTTCTTCATCGGCGGCGCCCCCCGTTCCGGCACCACTTGGGTTCAGGAGCTGCTCGATCTGCACCCTTCTGTGTCGTGCCGCGGCGAGGCCCTGTTCCACCAGGACCTCGCCCGTCCTCTGGACGCGCTCATGCACGCTCGCAGCAAAGCCATCGCCGCCAAGAACGCGACCACGTTCCGCCACGCCAAAGGCTTCCCGCCGCCCACCATCTACGACACCGACATCATGCTCGGCACCGCGATCCTGCTCGCCTTCCAGCGCCAATGCGGCGGCCGCGTTTACGACGCCGATCGGCGAGAAGACCCCTGAAAACGTCTTCCTGTTCCCTCGGCTCAAGAGCCCTGTTCCCGAATGCACGGTTCATCGGCATCGCTCGCGACCCGCGCGACAGCCTCAGCTCGGCCTGGCATTTTTGGGCGAAGGCCAACATCGGCTCCGGCGGCTAAAACGCCCTGGCCGGGTTCGTCGAGGCGTCGCTCCCGGCCGTGGAGCACGGCCTCCAGACCTTTGTCTCCTGTGCACGAAGCGATGCCCAGCGATTGCCGCATCTTCACCTACGAGCGGCTTCTCGAAGCCCCGGAGGACATCACCGCCGGCCTCTGCCGTTTCCTCGGCGTCTCGGACGACCCGGCCCTCGTCCGCGCTTGCGTCGAGGGCGCCGCGTTCGCCTGCCGTCACCGGCGGCCGCCAGCGCGGCGAGACGAAAGAAGGTGCCTTCCACCGCAAGGGCGTTGTCGGCGACTGGGCCGCGACCATGCCGCCCGAGCTTGCCGAACGGATCGTCGCCAGGCTCGATTGGGCCTACGACTGGTTCGGCTGGACTCGGTAAGCGCCACCCCCACGCCTTGCGACCGCACTCCCGGACGGGCAGTCTCGCGGAATGCGCCAGCTTCTCCTTTTGCGGCACGCGAAGTCCTCCTGGGAGAACAAGGAGCTGCCCGACCACGAGCGGCCGCTCAACCCGCGCGGGCGCCGGGCTGCTGCCGCCATGCGCGACGTGATGGAGAACCTCGGCCTCGCCCCCGACCTCGTGCTGGTCTCCTCCGCCGTCCGCACCCGCCAGACCCTGGAGGCGCTCGAGCCCTGGGCGGACACGCCGTTGGTCGAGCCGATGGACAGCCTCTACAACGCCCCCGCCCCTGATCCTGTTGAACGCGCTGCGCGGCATCAAGGAAACCGTGCGCAGCGCCCTGCTCATCGCGCACAATCCCGGCTTGCATGAGCTTGCGATGACTTTGGTGGGGGACCATGCCATGACCTTCGTCAATCCCGACCTGCGCCGACTGGCCGAGGGCTATCCCTCCGGCGCGCTGGCCGAGTTCACCGTTCCCGGCCCGTGGGGCACATCGGTGAGGGCGGCGGCCGACTGGTCCGCTTCGTGTGCCCGCGCGACCTTCCGGGAGGCGCCGATTGAGCGACCTCGCTCGAACCCGGCGCGATCGCGCCGCAAGCGGCCCGAACTCGCGCCGCCGCCCCCCGCGCCGGAACCCGAAGCCGCCCTGGAACTGGTGCTGGCGCCGGAGGACGTCCCGGCCTTGTCCCGCCTGCCCGGCATGGTCCGCGAAGGGTCGAGCCGGCCCTGTAGCCTGGTCTGGTTCGACGACCCCGAATTCTCCCTCGCCGCTGGATGGCCGCATCCTGCTCCGTGACGGCAAGAGCTGGGCAATCGGCGCGATCGAGGTCCCCGACGCCCCGTCCGACGCCCCGTCCTGGCCGGCCTGCAGCCCGGTCCCGGAATACAGCCGCGCCGCCTCGCCCGACGCCCTCTCGCCCACCCCGCCCTTCGAAGTCGCCCCGGTCGGCGCGTTCGAGGGCCGCCGCCGCCCGCTCGCCGCCGGCCGACTGCGAGTCACCGTGCTCCAAGGCGAGCTCCGCGGCCTGGTCGGCACGCGGCCCAGCCTGCCGGCTCACTCTCCAGGGCCCGCGCGACGGGCTGCTCGAAACCCTCCCGAGTCTGGCCGAGCTTCGCGTCGGTATCCCGCGCGCCAGCCTGGCGCTGCGAAGCCCTGTCGGTCGCCCGCGGCTGCAAGCTCCCCGCCCGCCATCTCGGCGCGCCCGCATTGCCAGGCGACACAACCGTCTCCGACGGCCTCGCGGCGATCATCGCCCACCTGCTCGACGTCCTCCTGCACTGGGCCGACCGCTTCCGTCTCGAACCGGCCGTGGACGCGGTGCACCAGGCGCGCGTCGCCACCCGCCGGCTCCGCTCGGCGCTCTCGCTCTACAAGCGCGCCGTCCCCTGCCCGGAGCTCGAAACGGCCCGCGCGGAGCTGAAAGCCTGCGCCACCCTGCTCGGCGCGGCGCGCGACTGGGACGTGTTCCTCGACACCACCGGCGCCCGGCTTCGCGAGGACGCCCCGCGCCGCGCCGCTGCTCCGCGCCGCCCGCCGCCGCCGCGAGGAGGCCTATGCCGAGCTGCGTGCCTACCTGGACAGCCCCGGCTTCCGCAGTCTGGAGCTCCGGCTCGGCGCCGCCGCCTCGCTCCGCCCCTGGGAGCGGCGCATCGACCCGGCCACCGCCCACGAACCCACCGCCGCCTTCGCCTCCGCCATGCTCGCGCACCGGGCCAAGCGCGTCCGCCGCCGCGGCCGGGACCTCACTTCCCTGCCGATTCCGGAGCTGCACGAGTTGCGCAAGGACTGCAAGCGGCTGCGCTACGCGGCCGAGTTCTTCTCGGGCGGCTTCGGGTCCAAGGCGGTCAAGCCCTTCGTCAAGCGGCTCGCGACCCTGCAAGAGGAGCTCGGCGCCCTGAATGACGCCGCCGTCGCGGCGCAGCTCGTCGGCCAGCTCGGCCGACCCGGCCGCGGCTATGCCGGTGGCCTGGTCGAGGGCTGGGCGGGTGCGGCGACCGACGCGTCGGCCCGGGCCGACATCGCCAAGGCCTGGAAACGGTTCCGCGCGACGCCCTCGTTCTGGAGCGCTTGAACAACGCGCGGTTGCATCGGCCGTCGGCCGCTTGTTAGGGGCTGTGCCATGGACGTCCGCTTTCCTCGCGCGTGAGGCAGCCCCGCCGCATCTTCCGCGCGTCCTCGCCGCTGCGGCCGCGCCTGCTGGGACGCCTGTTCGTCGCCTGCCTCTGGGGCTCGCGGTCGGGGGGCTCCTGGCGCTCGGCCTATCTACGGACTTGTTCGGGCGGGCGCCGCCAGGCCCGTCCCGGGTCGCCGCCGAGCCCTCGGACGTCGCCGTCATCGGCGGCGACACGCTGCGGCTCGATGGCCAAGTCGTCCGTCTGCGCGGGGTCGAGGCGCCCGACCGGGGCGATCGCTGCGGCACCGACCTTGATTGCGGTGGCCAGGCCACGTCGGCGCTGGCCGGGCTGGTGCGCGGCCGCCGGGTCGAGTGCGACCTGGCCGGGCACGACGCGGCCGGGCGGCCCTACGCCGACTGCGCGGCGAACGGCACCGACCTCTCGCGTGCCATCGTGGCCAGCGGCTGGGCCCGCGCCAAGCCCGGCCTGCCGGACCTCGCGGACCTGGAACTGCGCGCCCGCCGCCAGCGCACGGGATTGTGGGCCGACGCCCAGACGCCCTGACCGTCCGCCCAATGCTGCAATTGCTCAGGTTGCCTATATAAGGGCACGCGCCCTAACTTGGCGCAGCGCAGCAGAGCGGGGACGCGACATGGACGCAACATCGAACAACTCGGTCACCCTGACCGTCGACGGCACCAACCAGTCCCTCTCCTTGCCGTTGCGCCACGGGACCATCGGTCCCTCGGTCGCCGACATCAGCAAGCTCTACGCCACGCTCGGCCTCTTCACCTACGACCTGGGCTACGGCACCACTGCCGCCTGTGACAGCAAGATCACCTATATCGACGGCGATCGAGGGCATCCTGCTGCACCGCGGCTACCCGATCGAGCAGCTCGCCGAGAACTCATCCTTCCTCGAAGTCGCCTACCTGCTGCTGAACGGCGAGCTGCCGACGGCAGCGGAAAAGGCCGAGTTCGAGGACGGCATCATGCACCACACCATGGTGCACGAGCAGCTCCGCAGCTTCTACAACGGCTTCCGCCGCGACGCGCACCCGATGGCGGTCTGCTGCGGCGTGGTCGGCGCCCTGTCCGCCTTCTACCACGACAGCCTGGACATCAATAACCCGGACCACCGGCGCATCAGCGCCTTCCGCCTGATCGCGAAGCTGCCGACCATCGCCGCCTGGACCTACAAATACGCGATCGGCCAGCCGTTCATCTACCCGCGCAACGACCTGAGCTACGCCGCCAACTTCCTGCACATGCTCCACGCCGTGCCGGCCGAGCCCTACGCCGTCAGCCCGGTGCTGGAGAAGGCGATGGACCGCATCTTCATCCTCCACGCCGACCACGAGCAGAACGCCAGCACCTCGACCGTCCGCCTCGCCGGCTCCACCGGCGCTAACCCGTTCGCCTGCATCGCCGCGGGGATCGCCAGCCTCTGGGGCCCCGCCCATGGCGGCGCCAACGAGGCGGTGCTGAAGATGCTGGACGAGATCGGCGACCCCAAGCACATCCCGGACTTCATCAGCAAGGTGAAGGACAAGACCAGCCACATCCGGCTGATGGGCTTCGGCCACCGCGTCTACAAGAACTACGACCCGCGCGCCAAGATCATGCAGGAGACCTGCCACGAAGTCCTGCCGAGCTCGGCATCAAGGACAACAAGACGCTCGACCTCGCCATGGAGCTGGAGCGCATCGCGCTGCATGACGACTACTTCGTCAGCAAGAAGCTCTACCCGAACGTCGACTTCTACTCTGGCATCATCCTCAAGGCGATGGGCTTCCCGACCTCAATGTTCACCGTCCTCTTCGCCGTCGCTCGCACCGTCGGCTGGATCAGCCAGTGGAAGGAGATGATCGAGGACCCGACCCAGCGCATCGGCCGCCCACGCCAGCTCTACACCGGCCACACCCGCCGCGATTACGTCCCGGTCGACCAGCGCCAGTAGTCCGGCGTGGCCGAGACCCGAAGACCTTTGCCGGGGCCGCCGGACCTGCTGGCTCGAGGAGGTCGTGCCCGGCACCGTCGCCTCGGTCGACGTCGGCGCTCTGCCCACGGCGTCGCCCTGACCGCCGCCGACCCTCGCCACAAAAAACCCTCTCCCGCTGGCGGGAGAGGGCCTGGGTGAGGGTGGGCCTGCAGACGACCCTCCTAAAAATCCAAATCCGCGTAATGCGGCGGTGGCGTCACCCCCGGCACCTGGTCGCCGAGCAACGCCCGGAAGCTCGGCCGCGACTTGATCCGCGCATACCAGTCCTTCGCCGCCTCCGACATCGACCAGTCCACGTCCGACGCGAAGTCCAGCGCCGAAAGGTGCCCGGCCGCCGCGAAATCCGCCAGGCTCAACTCGTCGCCCGCCAGCCACCGCCGGGTCTCCGCCAGCCAGCCGATATACTCCAGATGGTGCCGCAAGCTGGCATACCCCGCCCGCAGCGCCGTCGCGTCCGGGTTCCCCCGCCCGAGCAGCCGCTTCATGAACTTCTCGCCGAGCAGGTTGCTCGTCACCTCGGCCCCGAACTTCACGTCGAACCACCGATGCAGCCGCCGCACCTCGATCCGCTCGGGTAGCCCCTTCGGCATCAGCGCCGGCGCGTCCGGATACGCCTCTTCGAGATACTCGCAGATCACCCCGGAATCCGGGACCACCGTCCCGTCCTCGTCCACCAAGGTCGGCACCTGACAGGCCGGGTTCAGCTCCAGGTATTCCGGCCGCCGCTGCCACACCTTCTCCAGCTGCAGCTCAAACGGCAGCCGCTTCTCAGCGAGCACCAGGCGGACCTTGCGGGCATAGGGCGAGAGCGGAAGGTGATAGAGCAGACGCATCCCGAGACCTATCGCACCGCAGCGCGAGTCCGCCAACTCAACTGAGCCATGCCTCTCCCTCTCCCCTCGGGCTTGGGCCGCGAAGCGGACCAAGGCCGGGGTGAGGGCGGCGCCCTAAGCCCGGAGCGCCTCCGCCTCCTGCAGCGGCACCGGCAAGTACTTCACATACTCCTTCGGCACCACCTGCCAGAACTGCGGCAGCGCGCGCGACCAATCGATCAGCATCGTCGCCGCGTACCGGCTGCTCGTCTCCGCCGCATGCCGCTCGATCAAGCCCCGCAGCACCTCCGCCCAATGCGGGTGCAGCACCCGCTGCCAGACCAAGGTGTCCGGGTTGATCCGCTGCTCGAAGCTGCCGTCCGCGTCATAGACGAACGCCTGCCCCCCGGTGAACCCGGCGCCGAAATTGTCGCCCACCGCGCCCAGGATCACCACCGTGCCCCCGGTCATGTACTCGCAGCCGTTCGACCCGCACCCCTCGACCACCGCCGTCGCCCCGGAGTTGCGCACCGCGAACCGCTCGCCGGCCTGCCCCGCCGCGAACAGCTCGCCGGCCGTCGCGCCATACAGCACCGTGTTGCCCACGATGGTGTTCTCGTTGCTGATCAGCGTCGAGCTCGGCGCCTGCCGCACCACGATCGTCGCCCCGGACAGCCCTTTGCCGACATAGTCGTTGGCGTCGCCGATCACCTCCAGCTTGAGCCCCTGGACCGCGAACGCCCCCAGCGACTGCCCCGCCGCCCCGCGCAGCCGCACCGTCAGATGACCCGGCTGCAGCCCGGTCATCCCGAAACTCCGCACGATCTTCGACGACACCTTCGTCCCGATCGCCCGGTGCGTGTTCCGGATCGTGTATTGCAGCTGCATCTTCTCGCCGCGCTCGAACAGCGGCGCCGCGTCGGCGAGCATCTGCGCGTCCAGCGTCTCCGGCACCTCGTTGCGCCCCTCGAGCGTGCAATACCGCGCGTGCGGCCCAGGGATCCGCCTGCGCCAGCAGCGGGTTCAGGTCGAGGTCATCGAGGAACTCCGCCCCCCGGCTGACCTGCATCAGCAGGTCCGTCCGCCCGATCACGTCGGCGAACCGGCGCACCCCCAGCGAGGCCAGGATGTGCCGCACGTCCTCGGCGATGAAGCTGAACAGGTTGATGACCTTCTCCGGCGTCCCCTCGAACTTCTGCCGCAACGCCTCGTCCTGCGTGCACACGCCCACCGGGCACGTGTTGCTATGGCACTGCCGCACCATGATGCAGCCCATCGCCACCAGGCTCGCCGTCCCGATGCCGAACTCCTCGGCGCCCAGCATCGCCGCGATCACCACGTCCCGCCCGGTCTTCAGCCCGCCATCGGTCCGCAGCTTCACCCGGTGCCGCAGCCGGTTCAGCATCAGCACCTGGTGCGCCTCGCTCAGCCCCATCTCCCACGGCAGCCCGGCATACTTCACCGAGGTCTGCGGGCTCGCCCCGGTGCCGCCCGAGTGCCCGCTGATCAGGATCGCGTCCGCCTTCGCCTTCGCCACCCCCGCCGCGATCGTCCCGATCCCGCTCCGCGCCACCAGCTTCACGCACACGGAGGCGTCCGGGTTGATCTGCTTCAGGTCGTAGATGAGCTGCGCCAGGTCCTCGATCGAGTAGATGTCGTGATGCGGCGGCGGGCTGATCAGCGTCACCCCCGGCGTCGAATGCCGCAGCCGCGCGATCAGCCCGGTCACCTTGAACCCCGGCAGCTGCCCGCCCTCGCCGGGCTTCGCGCCCTGCGCCACCTTGATCTCGATCTCCCGGCACGCATTCAGGTACTCGGCCGTCACCCCGAACCGACCCGACGCGATCTGCTTGATTGACGAGTTCGCGTTGTCCCCGTTCGCCCGCGGCTTCGCCCGCGCCGGGTCCTCGCCGCCCTCCCCGCTGTCGCTCCGCGCCCCGATCCGGTTCATCGCGATCGACAGCGTCTCATGCGCCTCCGGGCTCAGCGCCCCGAGCGAGATCCCCGGCGCCAGCAGGCGCTTGCGGATCTCGGTGATGCTCTCGACCTCGTCCACCGGGATCGGCGCGACCCCCTCGCGCCGGAAATCCAGCAGGTCGCGCAGCGCCACCGGCTTCTGCCGCCGCACCGCGTCCGCGTAGCGCCGATACGTGTCGAAACTGTCGGTCGCCACCGCGCTCTGCAGCGTGTGGATCAGCCGCCCCTCGAACGCATGCACCTCGCCCGCGCTGACGGAACTTGTAGACCCCGCCCACCGGCAGCGTCGTCGCCTCCGACTCCCAGGCCGCCTTCTGCAGCCCGAGCACTTTCCGCGCGATCCCCGTCAGCCCGATCCCGCTGATCGCGCGACTGCATCCCGGGGAAGAACTCGCCCACCAGCGCCCGCGACAGCCCGATCGCCTCGAAGTTGTATCCGCCGCGATAGGACGACAGCGTGGAGATGCCGATCTTCGACATCACCTTCAGCAGCCCCTTGTCGACCGCCTTCTTATAATGCTGCACCGCTTCTTTGAGCGACAGCGAGCCGAACAGCCCCCGCCGGTGCCGGTCCGCGATGCTCTCCTGCGCCAGGTAGGCATTCACCGTCGTCGCACCCACGCCGATCAGCACCGCGAAGTAATGGACGTCCAGACACTCCGCGCACCGCACGTTGAGACTGGTGAAGGTCCGCAGCGACTGCCGCACCAGATGCGTATGCACCGCCGCCGTCGCCAGGATCATCGGGATCGCCGCCCGGTCCGGACCCTGCTTCTCGTCCGACAGGATCACGTGTGCGCATCCCGCGCGCACGCCCTCCTCCGCCTCGCGCCGGATCCGCTCGATCCCCGCCCGCAGCCCCGCCTCGCCGTCCGCGACCGGGAAGCTGCAGTCCACATGGCACGCCGTCGTGCCCATGGTCGCTGCCATGGCCGCGAACTCCGCGGTCGACAGCACCGGGCTGTCCAGCTGCAGCAGGTCGCACTGGCTCGCATCCTCGTCCAGCACGTTGCCCAGATTGCCCAGCCGGGTCTTCAGCGTCATCACCCGCGTCTCGCGCAGGCTGTCGATCGGCGGGTTCGTCACCTGCGCGAACGCCTGCCGGAAGTAGTGGTGCAGCCCCCGATACCGCTCCGACAGCACCGCCACCGGCGTGTCGTCCCCCATGGAGCCGACCGCTTCCTGGCTGTCCTCCACCATCGGATGCAGGATCATCTCGAGCTCCTCGAGCGTGGTCCCCACCGCAAGCTGCCGCCGCCGCAGCTCCTCCGCCTCGAACAGCACCGGCTCCGGCGCGTCCGTCTTCACAACCTGGTCGATCCGGACGATCCGCTCCGCCCACGCCCCGAACGGCTGCCGCGCGGCCAGCACGTCCTTCAGCTCCTCGTCGGTGTAGAACCGCGGCGCATCCAGGTCGACGCCGATCGTCTGCCCCGGCCCGACCCGGCCCTTGGCGACGATGTCCGCCTCGGAGAACTTCACCATCCCCGATTCCGACCCGACCACCAGCAGGTCGTTGCTCGTGATCGTATAGCGCAGCGGCCGCAACCCGTTGCGGTCGAGCCCCGCGATCACCCAGCGCCCGTCCGTCGCCGCGATCGCCGCCGGCCCGTCCCACGGCTCCATCACCGCGTTGCAGTAATGGAACAGGTCCTGATGCGCCCGCTTCATCGTCGCGTCCTGGCCCACGCTGGCCGGGATCAGCATCGTCTTCGTCATCGGCGCGTCCCGCCCGGCCCGCACCAGCAGCTCGAACACCTGGTCCAGCGTCGCCGTGTCGGAGCTCCCGGCCTGGATCACCGGCTTGACGTCCTCGATGTACTGGTCGAGCTCGCCGGCCGCCAGCCGCGTCTCGTGGCTCTTCATCCAGTTCACGTTGCCCGACAGCGTGTTGATCTCGCCGTTATGCGCCAGCATCCGGAACGGCTGCGCCAGCCGCCAGGTCGGGAACGTGTTGGTCGAATAGCGCTGGTGATAGATCGCGAACCGGCTGACGAACCGCGGGTCCAGCAGGTCCGGGTAGAACTCGGTCAGGCTCTCCGCCAGGAACATCCCCTTGTAGATGATGCTCCGGCACGACAGCGAGCACAGGTAGAGGTCGTTCACCTGCGCCGCGATCGCCTGCTTCTCGATCCGCCGCCGGATCACGTAGAGGTCGCGCTCGAACTGCGCCTGGTCCATCTCTCCGCCGTTGATCATGATCTGCTCGATCTCGGGCCGGGTCGCGTTCGCCTTCTCGCCGATGCAGGCGACGTTGATCGGCACCTGCCGCCAGCCATAGATGCCGTAGCCGAAGTTCAGGATCTCGGTCTCGACGATCTGCCGGCACCGCTCCTGCGCGCCCGAGATCGGTCTTCGGCAGGAACACCATCCCCACCGCGATCCAGTCCTTCGCGATCGACCCGGTGCCCGCTCCGCTGGATCGCCTCCGCAAAGAAATCGTAAGGGATCTCGATATGCAGACCGGCCCCGTCCCCGTCTTCCCATCGGCATCGACCGCGCCCCGGTGCCAAACCGCCCGCAGCGCGTCGATCCCCGCCTGCACCACCTCCCGCCGCCGCTTCCCATCCAGCGCCGCGACGAGGCCCACGCCGCAAGCATCATGCTCCTGCGACGGATCGTACGTACCCTGAAGGCGGGCGACGTTGGCGTTCCAGTCCGCGACGAAATCCATGCCCACCTCCCTCAGTCTGCAGCCGCCGGCATCACCGCCGACGTCATGTACTCATGCATCCGCGCCGCCGCGTCACGCCCGTCGCGGATCGCCCACACCACCAGGCTCGCCCCGCGCACGATGTCTCCCGCCGCGAACACCCCCGGCAGGCTCGTCATCGCCGTGCGATGGTCCGTCTTCAGCGTCCCCCACCGGCTCACCTCGAGCCCCGGCTGCTCCCACAGGCGCGGCAGCTCTTCCGGGTCGAACCCGAGCGCCTTGATCACCAGGTCCGCCTCCACCGTCAGCCGCACATCCGCCGGCAGCACCGATTGCCGCCCCGACGCATCCGGCATCCCCAGCCGCATCTTCTGCACCCGCACGCCCGACACCTGCCCGCTTTCGCCAGGGTCGCCGAGGAACGCCTCCGGCGCCGACAGCCAGACGAACTCGACCCCCTCCTCCTCCGCGTTCTTCACCTCGCGCATGGAGCCCGGCATGTTCGCCTTGTCCCGCCGATACAGGCACTGCACGTTCGCCGCGCCCTGCCGCACCGCCGTCCGCACGCAGTCCATCGCCGTGTCGCCGCCGCCGATCACCACCACGCGCTTGCCCTGCGCGTTCAGCGCCCCGCTTTCGAATTCCGGCACCGCATCGCCCAGCCCCTGCCGGTTGCTCGCGGTCAGGTAGTCCATCGCCGGCACGATCCCGCCGAGCCCGGCCCCGGGCCCGCCAATGTCGCGCGCCTTGTAAACGCCCGTCGCGATCAGCACCGCATCATGCCGCCCGCGCAGCTCCGCGAACGACAAGTCCCGCCCGATCTCCGTGTTCAGGTGGAAGACGATCCCGCCCTCCTCCAGCCAGGCCCACCGCCGGAGCACCACCTCCTTCTCCAGCTTGAAGCCGGGGATCCCGTAGATCATCAGCCCGCCGACCCGGTCGTAGCGGTCATACACATGCACCTGGTACCCCAGCGTGCGCAGCCGCTCCGCCGCCGCCAGCCCGCCCGGCCCGGCGCCCACGATCCCCACCGATTGCGCCCGCTCCCGCAGTGGCCGCGGCGGCTTAACCCAGCCCTCGTTCCACGCGTTGTCGGTGATGAACCGCTCGACCGCGCCGATCGTGACGCTCTCGAACCCCTTCTCGATCACGCAGTTCCCCTCGCACAGCCGGTCCTGCGGGCAAATCCGGCCGCAGATCTCGGGGAACGTGTTGGTCGCGCTGCTGACCTCGTACGCCTCCTGCAGCCGCCCCTCGGCCGTGAGCTTCAGCCAGTCCGGGATGTTGTTGGAGAGAGGGCAGTGGACCTGACAGAACGGGATGCCGCATTGGCTGCACCGGCTGCTCTGGCTGCCCGCCTCCGCCGGGTCGAAATCGCGGTAGATCTCGGCAAAGTCCTCGCGACGCGCGGCGACCGGGCGCTTGGCTGGCTGCTGCTGAGGCAGACGAACGAATTGCAGCATGCGATCAGCCATCTTGCCCTCCGAGCGAGCACGGCGCCCGCACCGGCACATATGACCATGAACACATGCACGGGAAGCGAAAACAACTGAGTTAGGTCCGGATCGGACCCGTTCAGAGGGAATACCTCCTATGCCAACCCAGAATCAGCGCGGCGACCGAGAGGATAGGTCCGCTTCGGACCTATGCCGGAACCTCCTCCCGTTTGCCGCCACCTGGACGATAGCGATCGAGATAACCCGGGACGATCAGCTCCAGCGGCGTCGGCACGATGCCCAGCTCCGGCAAGCCCGGGAACGCCCGGGGTCGCGACGTTGTCTCGCTGCAGCATCAGCAGCTGGTCGCGGGTGAACGGCTTGCCGGGCACAAGCTCGCCCAACCTTGCCTGCAGCCGCGCCAGGCCGGGCGGCACCTCGAACAGCGGCCGATGCCGGTGCGTCTCGTGCAGCAGCCACGCGAGCAGCTCGCGGAAGGTATAGATGCGCGGCCCGCCCAGCTCGTAGGTCGCCCCCGGCGTGTCCTCCCGAAGCAGCGCGGCCACGATCGCGTCGGCCACATCGCCCACATACACCGGCTGGAACCGCGTATTCCCATGGATCACCGGCATGACCGGCAGGAACATCGCCATGGAGCCGAACCGGTTGAAGAACTGGTCCTCCGCCCCGAACACGATCGAGGGCCGCAGCACGGTCGCCGCCGGGAACGCCTCCCGCGCCGCCGCCTCGCCCGCCGCCTTGGTCCGGGCATACAGGCTCGCGTTGCCCGCATCGGCGCCGATGGCCGAGATCTGCACCAGCCGGCGGACCCGCGCGGCGGCCGCGGCGCGTGCGATTTGGCCGGGCCCCTCCGCCTGGACAAGCTGGAAGTCGCCGGCCCGGCGCTCGCTCAGGATGCCGATCAGGTTCACGACCACGTCCGCGTCCTCGACGGCGCGGGCGATCGTGGCCGGGTTGGAGAACGAGGCGTACAGGGCGACCACCTGCCCGACCGACCCGGTCACCATCAGGTTCTTGGCGCGCTCGGTGTTGCGCCCGATCACGCGCACGACATAGCCCCGCGCGGCCAGCCGTTGCACCACGTAGCGCCCGATGAAGCCGCTGCCGCCAAACACCGCCGCCACGTTGCGCGTCGCCATGAGAAAGGTCCTTCGAGCTTCGGCTCTCTACTATGGAACACCCCTGCCCGCCTCAAGCCTCCCGCCTTTGCGCCCGCCCCAAAATACGAGATGATGCGTCATGCCCGACACCAAGCTCTCCCCTCCCCGACCGGGACAGCCAGGAGCGCTTCCTCACCCGCGAGGAAGCGATGTCGAGCTCCGCGCCCTCGTAGAGGAGGGCCTCGCCAGCGGCCCGTCTCACAGTCGTGGGACGAGCTCACGGCCGAATCGCGAAGCATCATGGAGGCTAAGCGTAGAGGCCCTACCTCCGACGGCGTCGAAATCGTGCGCGTCGTCCACGGCGCCCGCTACCTTCCCGGCCTGCTCTAACTCCGCTTGACGTCCCCGGCCCCGGGGCTACCTCCCCGCTCCACCGCACGAGTGCCCAGGTGGCGGAATTGGTAGACGCGCAGGTTTCAGGTACCTGTGGCCGCAAGGTCGTGAAAGTTCGAGTCTTTTCCTGGGCACCATGCAGTTGACCCCCCGCAAGTGAGCGTCACTCAGTTCCTGGAGACGGCACGCTCCACCTCCATCGCCACGACCTCCCGCCGGATCTCGACCTCGGCCCGGTGGTCGCCGTCGACACCGAGACGATGGGCCTCAACCCGCATCGCGACCGCCTGTGCCTCGTCCAGCTCTCCGCCGGCGACGGCGTCGCCCACCTCGTCCAGCTCGTGCCCGACAGCGCTCGGCGGCCACGGCTACGACGCCCCCAACCTCGCCCGCCTCCTCGCCGACCCGGCGCGCGTCAAGCTCATGCACTTCGCCCGCTTCGACGTCGCCGTCCTGCAGCAGGCGCTCGGCATCACCGTCGCCCCCGTCCGCTGCACCAAGATCGCCGCCAAGCTCGTCCGCACCTTCACCGACCGCCACGGCCTGCGCGACCTTTGCCGCGAGCTCCTCGGCGTCGAGATCTCCAAGCAGCAGCAATCCTCCGATTGGGGCGCGCCCGAGCTGAGCCCCGAGCAGCTCGCCTACGCCGCCTCCGACGTGCTCCACCTCCACGCCCTCTGGGAGCGCCTCCAAGCCCTCCTGCAGCGCGAGCACCGGCTCGCCCTCGCCGAAGCGTGCTTCGACTTCCTTCCCGCACGTTGCCAACTCGACCTCCTGGGCTACGAAGTCGCCGGACATCTTCGCCCACTAAGACCGCATCGCCGGGGCGCGTCGCGTCTCCGTTGACCGGCCCCCCGCCGCTGCCCATACAAGGAGGGAAATGACCGCCGCCCTCCAGCTCGACAGCCCGTCCGACGTGGCCGTCGCCCAGGCCGTCTTGGCCGCGGAAGCGGCCGGCTTGCGCGCGCTCTCGGCCACGCTGGACGGGAGCTTCACGGACGCCGTCGACCGGCTCTCCGCCTGCAGCGGCCGGGTCGTCGTGAGCGGCATGGGCAAGTCCGGCCATGTCGGCCGCAAGATCGCCGCCACCTTCGCCTCCACCGGCACGCCCGCGATCTTCGTCCACCCGGCCGAAGCCTCGCACGGCGACCTCGGCATGATCGTGCCCGGGGACGCCATCCTCGCCCTCTCCAACAGCGGCGAGACCGCCGAACTCGCCGACCTCGTCGCCCACGCCCGCCGCTTCGGCCTCCCGCTGCTCGCCATCACCGCCAAGCCCGCCTCCGCCCTGGCCCGAGCCGCCGACGTCGTCCTGCTGCTGCCGCAAGCGCCCGAAGCCTGCCCGCTCGGCCTCGCCCCCACCACCAGCACGACCATGCAGCTCGCCCTCGGCGACGCCCTCGCCGTCGCCCTGCTGACCCGGCGCGGTTTCACCCAAAGCGAGTTCTCGTTGATCCACCCCGGCGGCCGCCTCGGGCGCCCAGCTCCGCCTCGTGGCCGACCTCATGCACCAGGGCGACGCCGTCCCCCTCGCCCCGCTCGACCTCAGCATGGACCGCGCGCTGCTGATCATGACCGGCAAGGGCTTCGGCTGCCTCGGCGCAGTCGACGCCCAGGGCCGCCTCGCCGGCGTGCTCACCGACGGAGATTTGCGCCGCGCTATGGGATCGGACCTGCTCGCGCGTAAGGTAGTGGACGTCATGAACTCCGCGCCCCGCACCATCGGCGCCCACGCGCTCGCGGCCGACGCGCTGCGGGCGATGAACGGCGGCCCCCGCCCGGTCACCAGCCTCTTCGTGGTGGACGCCGACGGCCGCCCGGAAGGCATCCTGCACGTGCACGACCTGCTCCGGGCCGGCGTCGCATGAGCATGACCGACACCCAGCAGCGCGCCCGCGCGCGCATGCTGACCCAGGTGAGCCGCCGCCGGGCCACGCTCAGCGCGCGGCGGATCGCGCTTCGCCGCTTCGCCGTGATGGTCGCCAAGCTCGGACTGCCGCTGCTGGCCCTCGTGCTGCTGAGCGCGGTCGCGTTCTGGCCGGAGTTCGTCCGCATCGCCAACCACAGCCGCACGTCGTTCAAGCGCGTCTTCGCGCTCCAAGCCGATAACGGCCGAATGCTCGAGCCGCACTACAAAGGCGTCGACGAGCGCGGCCGCCCCTACACGCTGACCGCCACCTGGGCCGAGCAGGCCGGCCAGAACCGGGTGAACCTCGGCGACCCCAAGGGCGACATGGTGCTGCAGAGCGGCAACTGGCTGCAGGTCGAGGGCCGGACCGGCGTGTTCATCCAGCATGCCGAGCTGCTCGACCTCAGCGGCGCCGTCGTGCTCTACCGCGACGACGGCCTCGTCATGCACACGGAGACCGCCGCCGTCGACATCAAGCAGGGCGCGGCCACCAGCAACGACATGACCCACGCGGAGGGCCCCTTCGGCGTGCTGGACGCCCAGGGCTTCATGCTGACGGACAAGGGCGGCAACGTGCAATTCCAGGGTCCGGCCCGGCTGATCCTGAACGGCGCCTCCAAGTGAAGCCCGCCCTCCTCGCCGCCTGCCTCGCCCTCGCCGCCGCCGGTGGGCCCCGCCTTCGCGCAGGGGCTCGACATGTCCAAGGGCGGCCCGATCGAGGTCACCGCCCGCGACGGCATCGAGTGGCGCCAGAACGACCAGGAGGTCATCGCCCGCGGCGACGCCCGCGCCGTCCGCGGCGACAACACCGTCATCGCCGACACGCTGATCGCCCATTACCGCAAGAAAGCGGGCGCCGGCAGACGCGCCCGCCCAACCGGCCCCGACTGCCCCGGCCGGTTTCGGCAGCTCCGACACCGGCAACAACGAGATCTACCGCCTCGAGGCCGAAGGGCACGTCAAGATGTTCAACCCGACCGACATCGCGGTCGGCGACCACGCCATCTACGACATCGATCAGGCTGTCCTGCTGC
This sequence comes from uncultured Alphaproteobacteria bacterium, assembly GCA_963708585.1. Lineage (GTDB taxonomy): Bacteria > Pseudomonadota > Alphaproteobacteria > Acetobacterales > Acetobacteraceae > JAVVHH01. The sequence continues at coordinate 964,410 of CAVPSW010000006.1, forward strand.
TCACCGGCAAGGACATGAAGCTGACCACGCCCACGGACGTCATGACCGCCCGCGACACCATGGAATATTACTCGCAGAAGCACATGGCGATCGGACGCGGCCTGGCCACGGTGACGACCTCGGACGGCCGCCGCCTCGCCGCCGACGTCCTGGTCGCCTACACCGCCCCGCCGCCCGGTCAACCCGGCGCGCCCGAGGCCGGCACCCCGCCCAAAGCCACTCCCGTCGCCGCCAAGCCGCCCCAGCCCGGCGCCGACCCCCTCACCTCCGGCGGCAAGATCCAGCGCGTCGAAGCCTTCGGCCATGTCGAGGTCCGCACCGCCACCGACACCATCACCGGCGACCGCGCCGTCTACGTCGCCGACACCCAGATCGCCCGCGTCGCCGGCCACGTCCACATCACCCGCGGCCTCAACCAGCTCAACGGCGACGAGGCCCTGGTCAACATGGCAACCGGCATCTCCACCCTCGTCCGCGACCCCGGCCAGCGCGTGCAGGGCCTGATCGTCCCGAACGACCCCAGCACGCGCGGCGCGGCGGACAGCGGCGCCAAGCCGCCCGCGCCGCGCGCCCGCCCTGGCAAGAAATGAACTTCATGCTCCAGGTCAATGGGAGCGACGGCGGCCTGTCCGCGCACGGGGTCGGCAAGACCTACAAGCGCCGTCCGGTCGTCCACAACGTCTCGCTGAACGTCCGCCGCGGCGAGGCCGTCGGCCTCCTCGGCCCCAACGGCGCCGGCAAGACCACCACCTTCTACATGATCGTCGGCCTCGTCCGCCCCAACTCCGGCACGCATCAGCCTCGAAGGCCAGGAGATCACCCCGCTGCCGATGTATCGCCGCGCCCGCCTCGGCATCGGCTATCTGCCGCAGGAAGCCAGCGTCTTCCGCGGCCTCAACGTCGCCCAGAACATCATGGCCGCGCTCGAAGTGGTCGAGCCCGACCCCGACCGCCGCGACACCATGCTCGACGAGCTGCTCGCCGAGTTCGGCATCTCCCACCTCCGCCGCACCTCCGCCCTGGCCCTCTCCGGCGGCGAGCGCCGCCGGGTCGAGATCGCCCGCGCGCTGGCCACCCAGCCCAACTACATCCTGCTCGACGAGCCCCTCGCCGGCATCGACCCGATCGCCGTCGGCGAGATCCGCGACCTCATCTCCCACCTCAAGGACCGCGGCATCGGCGTGCTCATCACCGACCACAATGTCCGCGAGACGCTCGAGATCGTCGACCGCGCCTACATCATGCACGACGGCCAGGTTCTCATGGAGGGCCGCCCCCACGAGGTCGTCGCGCATCAAGACGTGCGACGGGTATACCTTGGAGAAAGGTTTAGCCTGTAGTCTGCCGTCATGGCGACGGGTCCACGCTTAGAGTTCCGGCAGACGCAGTCCTTGGTCATGACGCCCCAGCTGCGTCAGGCCATCAAGCTGCTCCAGTTCAGCAACATCGAGGTCAACGCCTTCGTGGAGGAGGAGCTCGAGCGCAACCCCCTGCTCGAGCGTGACGAGCGGTCCGACGCCGTCCCCGAACTCCCCGCCCCCGACCAGCGCACCCTCGCCGAGAACCCGGCCGCCGAAGACGCCGCCTCCCTCCTGCGCATGGAGAAGCTGCCCGACGCCGTGGAGTCCGACACCACCAACGTCTTCGACCACGGCGGCAGCTCGGATGGCTACGCCCAGTCGATCGGCCCCGGCGGCCGCGACAGCGACGACGAGCGCGGCATCGACGACCTCGCCGCCTCCCCCCGCAACCTCCGCGCCCATCTCGACGAGCAGCTCCGCCTCAGTTTCCGCGACCCGCAGGGACCGCATGATCGGCGCCCAGCTCGTCGGCGCTGCTCGACGGCGCCGGCCGCGTCCCCGTCGGCAACGCCGAACTCGCCGCCGCCCTCGGCATCGAGGAGGCCCAGGTCGAGCGCGTCCGCACCGCCATGATGCGGTTCGACCCCCCCGGCCTGTTCGCCCGCGACCTCCGCGAATGCCTCGCCGCCCAGCTCGCCGACAAGAACCGGCTCGACCCGGCCATGGACGCCCTGCTCGACAATCTCGAGCTCCTCGCCCGCCGCGACCTCCGCGCCCTCATGTCCGTCTGCGGCGTCGATTCCGAGGACCTCGCCGACATGATCGGCGAGATCCGCGCCCTCGACCCCAAGCCCGGCGCCGGCTGGGACGACGGCCCGCTCCAGCAGGTCATCCCCGACGTTCTGATGCGCGCGCTGCCCAACGGCGAGTGGCTGCTCGAGCTCAACCCCGAGACCATGCCCCGCGTCCTGGTCAATGAATCCTACCACGCCCGCGTCAGCGCCCGCGCCGGCCGCGAGGAGAAGAGCTTCCTCGGCGAGAACCTCTCAAGCGCCAACTGGCTGGTCAAATCCCTCCAGCAGCGCGCCAACACCATCCTGAAAGTCGCCGCCGAGATCGTCCGCCAGCAGGACGGCTTCTTCCGCCAGGGCATCGGCTACCTCCGCCCGCTCATCCTGCGCGACGTCGCCGGCGCCGTGGAGATGCACGAGAGCACCGTCAGCCGCGTCACCGCCAACAAATACATCGCCACCCCCCGCGGCGTGTTCGAGCTCAAATATTTCTTCACCACCGCGCTCGCCGCGACCGGCGGCGGCGAGAGCCATAGCGCCGAGGCCGTTCGCCACCGCATCCGCGCCCTCGTCGGCGCCGAGGACCCGGAGGACGTGCTGTCCGACGACGCGATCGTGTCGGCGCTGCGAGCCGAGGGCGTGGACATCGCCCGCCGGACCGTGGCCAAATACCGCGAAGCCTTGCGCATCCCCAGCTCGGTGCAGCGCAAGCGCGAGAAGAGTCGTGCCGGCCTCGGAGCGCTCGACCGGGTCGGCTAACCCCAGCGCAGAGGGAGCGTCGATGCAGATCACGGTGTCGGGCAAGCAGGTGGAACTCTCCGACGCGCTGCGCACCCGCGTCGCCGAGCAGCTCGATTCCATCGCCGGCAAGTATTTCGACCGCGCGCAGGAGGCCAACGTCACCTTCGGCCGCGCCCGCAGCTTCTTCACCTGCGACATCAACGTCCACGCCGGCCGCGGCCTGATGCTCCGCGGCGAGGGCGAGGCCGCCGACGCCCACAGCGCCTTCGACGACGCCGCCGAGCACATCGCCAAGCGCCTGCGCCGTTACCGCCGCCGGGTCAACGAGCATGCCCGCGACCTGGCCAACCGCGCCCGCCCGCAAGCCGCCCGCCAATACGTGCTGCGCACCGGTGAGGAAGAGCCCGCCCCCGGCGAGCCGGACGGCGCGGCCGTCGCCGGCGCCTATGCCACCGTCATCGCCGAGAGCACCGCCGAGATCGTCGTGTTGTCCGTCGGCGAAGCCGTGATGCGCCTGGACCTGGCCGACCAGCAGGTCCTGATGTTCCGCAACAGCGCCAGCAACGAGTTGAACGTCATCTACCGCCGCCCCGACGGCAACATCGGCTGGATCGACCCCAGCACCGGCGCCAAGTAACCCGCACGCGGCCGCCAGTCCGCACTTTCGAAATCGTTCCAAACCGAATAGGATCACACGGCAACCAAGGCACCTGCCTCGAGGACTCGATCATGGCCGAAACATCGCAGGACCGGATCCTTCCCATGACGTCGTTGAAGCTCGTGCTCAATGCGGCGGACACCAAGCCGATCCCCTGCGCGTTCGCTCTGACCAAGGACCGGAAAGAGTGCGTCATGCTGGCCTCGAAGATGGGCAAGCCCAAACCGCTCGCGGCTCAGCTGAAGAAGGAAGGCGTCAGCTTCATCGACGAGAAGTCGATGCGCTTCGGCTTCGCCACCGTCCTGTCCGAGGATCCCGGCACGCTTCGCTTGTCGATCAATAAGAGCGAAGCCGGCGGCACGATCATGGCGCTGGTGCGGCTCGCGAAGAAGGCGACCTACCAGGGCGCGGTCATCGTCGTCGACGCTGGGTTGGACAAGGAAGGCGAAGGCGCCACCGGCGATACGCCGCCGCTGACGGAGCTGCAGCCGGAATCCCCGGTCCAAACCGCGCCGCCGCCGCCCCCGCCCGAAGCGCCCCCGCCGCCCACGCAGAAGCCGCCGGTCGACACGGCCGCGCTTAAGCAGCGCCTGACCGGCCTGGTCAAGCGCATGATCGAGCAGACCGCGCAGGACCCGTCGCACAAGGACGAGATGACCGCGCTGGCCAAGCAGGCGCAGACCTTCCTGGGCACCGGCAATCCCAACCTGGCCACGGAAAAGGCGGATGCGCTCGAGGCACTGCTGGACGGGACCAAGCAGTCGTCCGAAACCACCGCCGCGCCGGATGCCGAAAAGCTGAAGGGGCGCCTGACCACCCTGGTCAAGGAGATGCTCGCCCGGCCTGACGGGACCGCCAAGGAGGAGATGACCAAGCTGGCCAAGCAGGCGCAGGGCTCGCTCGGCAGCAGCGATCTCGCGGCCGCCACCGAAGCCACCAACGCGCTGGAACTGCAGCTGCGAACCGGCGGCCAGGCCCGGGACGATGGCGACTTCGTCCGGATCCAGAAGATGCGGCTGCTCTGGGAATCCGCCCGCAAGAAGGTCGAATCCGAGATCGATCACTTCAAGGCTGCCGTGGAATCCGAGTTCGAGGGCGACGAGAACGAGGATGAGATCGTCGATGCTCTCGACGATCTCGATGAGATCATCGATGGCTTCGACGAGCGCCTGACCGACACGTTCGACGAGTGGCTCGACGCCGGGACCACGCCGGAACAGCGGCTCGCTCTCATCAAGGGCGCCCAAGGCCTGCTCGGCGAATACGAGTCGCGCGCCAACTCCAACCGCCTGTTCAAGAAGCTCGAAGGCGACACGCCGTTCGGCGTCTCCTTGAGCGTCAACTCGACCATGACCCAGGCGCTGAAGGTCCTGCGCGCGTCGCTGCACTAGGGCAACGATCCGGCCAAACAGCATCGTTTGGCCGGATTGTCCATTTTTTACTTACGGGCGGCGCATCCATCGCCGGCCAACCCGGCCCAGGGTGAGCCCGGCTGCGGGGTGAGGCTCCCAGACCGGGAGCCTCACCCCGCCCCGCTCAGGCCGGCGTCAAGTCGAGCAGCTTATTGATATAGTCGTGCCACGGCTGGAACTCGGAATCGTTGCCGGCGTCCGCAGCAGCGGCCGCACCTTCATCGCGGCCGCGCGCCGCTTGTCCTTGTCCTTGGCGACCTTGATATAGTCGCCGATCGCCGAGCCGACGCCGGTCTTGCGGTCGGGGATGACGCCTTCCTCGACCGCCTTCTTCTTGTTGGTCTCCCAGTTCTTCAGGTCGAGCGCCTGCGGCATGACGAACTTGACGTTCGGGCTGGCTCGTGCCGCCGGCGATCGCCACCATTTCCGTCGTCCGCGCCTGTTTGACCTCGGTCACGATCCTGTCGAGGTAGCGTGCCAGGATCTCGTTCTCGCCATAACGCTTGAGGCCCCGGACCATCTCGATCGTGCCCTCCACGTCGTTGAGCAACTCGCAATACTTGCGGGCGAGATCGCGCAGTTTCGTCGCATCGGGCTTGCGGCTTGGCCTTCGCCTTCTCGTACCTTCTCCCGATCGCTCCGCAGCAGCCTTGAGCGACTTGCTCAGCCCCTTCCGGCTCGCGGCAGAGGGGAGCACCGCCCCCGCCGAGACCGCGTTGTCGTAGACCGTGCGCCAGTTCTCTGAGCTCAGCGCCGTCTTGTCGGTCGGCACGACGAACGTCACCTTGCCATGCAGCGCTCGAACCCCTCCACCGCCGCCATGGTCAGCTTCACCACGTTCTCCGAGATCACGCTCGAGGCGATACTCCTTCGGCCTGGTCCGAGCCGGCCCGCTGCGCCCGCATGAACTGCAGCGCCCGCTTCTTGACCCGGCCGGCCTCCTCCTGCACCGCACGGACCGCCGCCAGCACGTCCTTCGGCGCCTTCGCCTTCTCGTAGGCCAGGTATTTCTCCTCCCAGGCCACCAGCGCGGACCGCAGCCCGCCGTCCAGCTTGGCGCCGCCCCGCTCCCCCTTGGTCGCAAGGAAGCCCGCGGCATGGGCGTAGTCCATTACCCCGTCATAGCTGCTGACGAACGACCCTGCGCTCATCGTGCTGAAGTCCGGCTTCGGCCCGGCCCAGTCGTCCGAACCGTCCGGGGCATAGCCCGCGAGCCACTCGTCGACCGTGCGCCGATCCGCATTGACCTGCATCATCAGGCCGTTGATCGCTGCTCTCGCCTTGTCGCGGCGGTTGACCGCCTCGAGGTCCATGCAATCGAGCAGCGCGTCGTTCACGTCGTCCAGCCCCGCAACATACGCGATCGCCAGCTTGCGCTTGGCCCGATCATCGCCCTTCTGGGTCTCGAACGCAGTCTTGGCGGTCTCCGCTTCCTTGATCGCCTCGCCGACCCCGGCGTCCCCGGCCGGGAACGCGACCGCCGCCTGCCCGTCCTTCCAGAACCGGCCCCACTCCGCCGCCGTCACCTTCCTGATGTTCGCCGGCGCCCAGTTCGGCTTGGCGCCCGGCACCTTGTCCAGTTGCGCCCAGTAGCCCTCGATTTTCTTGTTGATCTCGACCCGCATTTGCTGCAGCGATCTCGTACGCCTGCTTGTGCGGCACCCGCTTCGGCGACCCCTCCGCCTCGAACCCGACCGGCCTGGTCGACAGGTTCGTCTGCAGCGCCTGGTTCATCGCGTCGATCGCCGCCAGCAGCGTCTCTTTGGACGCCGTGCCGGTCACCGCCTTGGCCGCCTTCGCCGCCTTCGTCAGCGCGTCCCCGATCCCCGTGCTCTCGTCGAGCAACCCGTTGGCGATGTGGGTCTCCTTGGCGCTCTCCCAGGTCTCGGCCCACTGGTCCGGGTCGCTGGTGAACCGAACCGCATCGTTCTTGGCGGCGGGTTTGTAGGTCTTGGTCGTCAGGCGCACCACCCGGTCCTTGGCGCCGGTCAGCTTGTTGCCCGCCGACTTGATCCCGCTGGCCAGCGCCTTGCCCGGCGTGCCGCCGAAATGCAGCACCAGGCTGTCCTCGGTCTCCTGCTCGTTGCTCTGCTCGGCCGCGTTCAGCATCGCGTCGCGCAGGACTTCGAGGCTCTGCGCCTTGTCCAGGTCGCCTTCCTCGATGCCTCGGTCGATGATGTATTTCTTCGCGAGCGGGCTGCCCTCCTTGACCGAAATCGCCAGGAACATCTTGGCGTAGAGGTTCGAGTGCTCGAAGATCTCGATCTGCGCCTCCATGTTGCCGGCGCGCGCCTCGGCCAGCATCTTCTTGGCCTTGTTCGCCTTGCCCCAGTCGATCCCGCTAAAGATCGCCTTCGAACCCATGTCGATGCCGGTCGCGGTGATCGAGATCGCAGACCCGGCCGCAGCGCCGAAATGCCCGCCAAAGGTCGTGGCCGCGTTGCCGGCCACTTCCATCCCGGACGTGCCCACCTTGATCGAGGCCTTGGCCACCTTGGTGCGCTCGGCGTGCAGCGCGTTGTTCATCGCATACAGCATCGGCTCGTCCACGTCGTCGGTGACGAACATGGCTAGCCCTTCGTTCTTCGTCCCCCGCTGCTGGTGCAGCGTCACCGACTTCTTAGCCAGATCCTTCAGCGCATTGGCGAATTCCACCCCGGCGACCGCCAGCCCGAGCCCGGGCACGATCTTCTTCATCAGCTCCTTCACCGCGTCGCCGCCGAAATCCTTTGCCATGTTCATGCCGGAGAGAGCCGCGCCCAACCCCTTCGCGAGCCCCTCCATCGCAAGGTCGAGCTGCTTGAGCGCCGTCTGCAGGTCCAGGCTGCCTTCCTTGCCGGTCTTGTACATCTCCGCGATGGTCTTCATCAGGTCCATCACCGAGGTCACGCCTGCCACCCCCTGGACCGCGCCGTTCATGAAGTTGGCGACCTCTTCGAGCACCTTGGCATTCTCGGCGCTCGTCTTGATCAGGCCCGAAATGCCTTCCTGCTTATCATCGGAACCGCCGTCCGTCTTGGGCAGCTCGGCCTTGCGGATCTCGCGCACGGAGTCGTCGAGTTCGGTGAAGCCCCGGATCGTCGACGGGCCGCCGGACTCCGCGAGCTCGGTGAACCCGGCGAGCATCTTGAGCGCAACGCTTGTCGTCTCCTGACCGAACGTCTTGGTCTCGCTCACCTTGCGCAGCCGTTCTTCCTGCAGCGCGCGCGTCGTCTTGCGCCAGGCCTGGATGGCTTGCACCAGCTCGGGCGGCCAGAACTCCTCCGACAGGTCGGCCGCGGCCATCACCTCCTTGACCTGCTTGTACCGAGCCGCCGTTGTTCAGGATCGCGATGCCCTGCTGCGACAGCGTGTCGATTGCCGCCTTGGCCTTCTTGCCGTCCTCCAGCGAGAGCGGCACCCCGTTCGTGGTCGCATCGAAGAACAGCGAAGCGCGATTCACCCCCTTGGACAGGTAAGGCTGCACGGTCTCCTTGAACTGCTTGCCCGCCTGCGCGACCTTCTTCTTCGCGTCGTCGGACAGCGCGGCCTTCAGGTCGGTCGCGCGTAGGTCCTCGTTCTCTTTCTGGTCCTTGCCCTTGCAGAACGGCTGCAGCTCGGCGATCAGCACCTTGTGCCACTCCGGACCTTCCTTGACCGCGAAGCCGCTCGGCAGCCCGTTCTCGCGAACCCCCGACCGCGCCTGCACCGCCTGCAGCCGCAGCGTGTTCCACTCCTCCGGCGTCGTCGCCTTCGGAACCGGCTTGCCGCCGTTCTTGGCGTCGCGCGCTTCCGCCTCTTCCATCCGGAACGTGGCCGCGCCCTCGATCACCGTGAACTTGGCCAGCACGGCCGGCACCTTCTCCAGCGCTTCCTTGAAGTCCTTGGCCTGCTTGTAGCGCTCCTCCGGACTGCGGATGCCGCGGAAGTCGCTGACCGACTTCGTCTGCCCGGCCGCCTCGGACAGCTCCCGCGCGAGCGTGTTGGCCTCCTTGCGCGCCTCGTCCAGCTTCTTCTTCGCCTCCGCCAGCGTCTTGCTGTCGTCGAGCGCCTGCTGCGAGGGAGCGTCGTACGGCATCACCGCCCCGCCTCCCTCCTCGCCGCGCACCCCGTTGCCGGTCACCAGCTTCACCTGGAACAGGTCTTCCAGGTACTGCTTCTCCGGCTCCTTCGGCGCGCCCCTGCCCGATCCGATCGTGATCCCGAGCTTGCTTTTGTCGACCCGGACCTCGGTGATGGTGTCGCCTGGCATGCCCGTACTCCGCTCTTGATAGTGGGTGGGGGTGTGATCGGTCGCGCGGCTGATCGCGGTAGCGTAACACTAGGACGGTCTGGTTTCCGCCTCCAGCCATCACTTTGCCGTAACTTCTTCCTCGGATCAGCCCTCGGCGACGCAGCCACCCAGCGCCCGACCTACCCCCGCCCGATCTCCAGCGCGCGCGCATACACCGTGCGCCGGGGCAGCCCCGTCGCCTCCGAAACCAGCGCCGCCGCGTCCTTCACGCTGTGCGTCTCCAGCGCCCGGCGCAGATGCCCGTCCAGATCCTCCGCGTCGGCCTGCTCTGCCGACGCCGGGCCGAGCAGCAGCGTCACCTCCCCCCGCGCCGGCTCCGCCCCGTAATGCGCGGCCAGCTCCGCCACGCTCCCGCGCCGCACCTCCTCGAACCGCTTGGTCAGCTCGCGCGCCACCGCCGCCGGCCGATCGCCGAACACGGTCAACACATCCGCCAGCGTCTCCAGCAGCCGGTGCGGTGCCTCGTGCCAGATCAGCGTTGCCGACAGCCCCGCCCGCTCCGCCGCCCGCAGCCCGGCGAACCCCCGCACCCGCGCCGCCGACCGCGCCGGCGGGAACCCCAGGAACAGGAACGGATGCGGCGGCAGCCCCGACAAGGTCAGCGCCATCACCGCCGCGTTCGGTCCCGGCACCGCCGAAACCGGCAGCCCCGCCTCGATCGCCGCCCGCACCAGCCGGTATCCGGGGTCGGACAGCAGCGGCGTGCCCGCGTCTGACACCAGCGCGATCCGCGCCCCGCCCCGCAGCCGGTCCAGCAGGCCCGGGATCCGCGCCTCCTCGTTATGCTCGTGCAGCGGCGAGGTCGGCACCGCGATCCCGAAATGGCTCAGCAGCCGCGCCGTTGCCCGCGTATCCTCGCACAGCAGCAGGTCGGCCCCGCGCAAGGTTGCAACAGCGCGCGCCGACAGGTCTCCGAGGTTGCCGATCGGGGTGGCCACAAGCACCAGACCCGGTGATAGTGGAAACAAGCGGGCCGCCTCGGCCCCGGTCGAGAGGGAGAGATCGGATGGGGTCTGCGTTGCGTCGTGCGAGCCGGGCATCCGCCCTCCTGTGCGCCCTTCTCGGGCTCGCCGCCTGCGTACCTCAACCCAACCCCTACGGCTACGCCGGCCCCGGCCCGTTCGCCGGCGGCCCCGGCCACGTCGCCGTTCTGCCCGCCCCGGCCGGCCGCCGCATCGAGCTGCTGCTCCCCCTCACCGGCGCCAGCGCCGATATCGGCCGCTCGCTGCGCATGGCCGCCGAGCTGGCCCTCGCCGACGGCCCCCCGTTCGACGTCAAAGACACCAACAGCACGCCGGAAGGCGCGGCCGAGGCGGCCCACAAGGCGATCGAAACCGGCGCCGGCATCATCGTCGGCCCGCTCACCGCCGCGGAGACGGACGCAGTGGCGCCGATCGCCCGCGCCCGCAACATCCCCGTGCTCGCCTTCACCTCCGACAGCTCCAAGGCGCAGCCGGGCGTCTGGCCCATGGGCATCACCCCGGCGCAGCAGGTGCGGACTCTCGTCTCCGCCCTCCGCGCCGACGGCAAGAGCCGAATCGGGGCCGTGCTCCCCTCCAACCCGTTCGGCGACGCGCTGGCGACGACGCTGACCGACGCCGCCGCCGAGGCCCGCATGCCGCCGCCCGTCATCGTGCGCTACACCGGCGGCGGCCCGGCGCTGGACAGCGCGGTCGCCCAACTCGCGTCGGGCGGCGCACCCCCGGTCGACGCCGTCCTGTTCGGCGCCAGCGCCGCGGCGACCGCCCAGGCTCTGCCGGCGCTTGCCCGCGCCGGCCTAAGCCCCGACCGGGTGCGCGTGCTCGGCACCGCGCTCTGGGCCCGCGACGCCGCCCACACCCCTGCACTCGCCGGCGCCTGGTATCCAGGCCCCGACCCGGAAACGGAGGAGAACTTCAACCGGCTCTACCGCGCCCGCTACGGCTCGGACCCGCGCGGCCTCGCCGGCATCGCTTACGACGCCGCGGGCGCCGCCCGTGCAGTGGCTTCGCCCAACGGCATCAACGTGAACGCGCTGCTGAACCCGGCCGGGTTCGCCGGCGCCGACGGCACCTTTCTGCTACTCGCCGACGGCGGCGTCCGCCGCGCCCTCGCGCTGTTCGAGGTCACGCCGACCGGCGTGCGCGTCCGCACCCCGGGTGCCCGGAGCTTCAACAGCCCCGGCCTCATGTAACCGCGCTTGACCGCCCTCGCCCTCGCCGTCCTGCTGGCGACGGCGGTCCTCGCGTATTGCGCAGGTTCCTATATCGGCATGCGCCGGACCACCCGTGCCGTGCTGGAGCAAGCGCGGGCCGAGCGCCAAGCGGCGGCGCTCGAGGGAGAGAACCGCCTCCTCCGCGAGCGCCTCGCCGACGAGCAGGCCCTCCTCGACCGCTTCCCCGACCCGGTGGTGCTATTCGGCCCGGACCGCAGCATCCAGCGCCTCAACGCGGCGGCGCGCGCCGTGCTCGGCGTCGGCGTCCCGGCGCTGCTGCGCCATCCCGGCTTCCGCACCGCGCTCGAACGTGCCCAGGCGCATGGCGAGGACTCCTTCGCCGAGTTGAACCTCCCCCTCCCGATCGCCCGGGAGCTGCACGTCGCGGTCCTGGCGATGGGCGGCGCCAACCGGACCCTGCTCGCGGTGCTCTCCGACCGGACCCGCGAGCGCGCCGTCGAGCGCATGCGGGCCGACTTCGTCGCCAACGCCAGCCATGAGCTGCGCACCCCGCTCACCAGCCTGATCGGCTTCATCGACACCCTGCGCGGCCCCGCCGCCGACGACCCGGCCGCGCAATCGCGCTTCCTCGGCATCATGGCCGAGCAGGCGCAGCGCATGAACCGCCTGATCGACGACCTGCTCAGCCTCTCGCGCGTCGAGCTGACCGAGCACGTCCCCCCCGCCGAGCGCGTCGCCCTGGAGCCGCTGATCGAGCGCATTGCGGCCGGTTTTGCTCCGCTTCTCGCGGGCCGCCGGGTCGAACTGGAGATCGAGGTCGCGCCAGACCTGCCGGACGTGACGGGCGACGAGGATCAGCTCGAGCAGTTGCTGCAAAACCTGATCGAGAATGCGATCAAGTACGGACGGGACGAGGGGCACGTCCACGTGTCCGGGCGGATCGGTGCCCGCGGCGGGCAGTCCGGCGCGGTCCTGACCGTGCGCGATGACGGGCCTGGGATCGCCCAGGAGCACATCCCGCGGCTGACCGAACGCTTCTACCGCGTCAGCACCTACCGCTCCCGCTCCGTCGGCGGCACCGGCCTCGGGCTCGCCATCGTCAAGCACATCGTCAACCGCCACCGCGGCCAGCTCCGGATCGAGAGCGCCGAGGGCGCCGGAACCAGCGTGACGGTGTGGCTGCCCGTCTGACTGCGGGTCTGACTGCGCGTCTGACCTGCGGAAATTAGGCCGTGCGATCGATCCCTATGCCGAGGGCGGCTTGGGCAGCCGCAAGGCGGGCGACGGGCACCCGGTAGGGGCTGCAGGACACGTAGTCGAGCTTCACCTCCTCGCAGAACGCGATGCTGGCCGGGTCGCCGCCGTGCTCGCCGCAGATGCCCATCTTGAGGTCCGGCTTGGTCTTGCGGGCACCTTCCGCGGCGATGCGGACCATGCGGCCGACGCCGTCGATATCCAGCGAGATGAACGGATCCTTGGGCAGGATCCCCTGGCTGACGTAATCGGGCAGGAACCGGCCGGCATCGTCGCGGGAGAGGCCGAACACGGTCTGCGTCAGGTCGTTGGTGCCGAACGAGAAGAAGTCGGCGATCTCGGCGATCCGGTCCGCCATCATCGCGGCGCGGGGCAGCTCGATCATGGTGCCGACCAGGTACTCGATCGTCTGGCCGCGCTCGGCGAAGACCTCCTTGGCGACCTTGTCGACCTGGGCGCGGGTGATCTCGAGCTCGCGGCGGGTGGCAATCAGCGGGATCATGATCTCGGGGATCGGAGCCTCGCCGGCGGCCTCCTTGGCGTCGATCGCGCCCTCGAAGATGGCGCGCGCCTGCATCTCGTAGATCTCGGGATAGGAGATGCCGAGCCGGCAGCCGCGGTGGCCGAGCATCGGGTTGGCCTCCTGCAACTCGGCGGCTCGGCGGCGCATGCTGTCCACGTCCTGGCCCAGCCCGGCCGCGACCTCCTCGAGCTCCTCCTCGCGGTGCGGCAGGAACTCATGCAGCGGCGGATCAAGCAGGCGGATCGTGACCGGCAGCCCGTGCATGATGCGGAAGATCTCGGCGAAATCCTTGCGCTGGAACGGCAGCAACCGGTCAAGCGCCGCGCGCCGGCCCGCCGGGTCGCCAGCCATGATCATCTGCCGGACGGCGCCGATCCGCTCGGGGTCGAAGAACATGTGCTCGGTGCGGGACAGGCCGATCCCCTCCGCGCCGAACTTCCGGGCGGTCTCGGCGTCGAGCGGCGTCTCCGCGTTGGTGCGCACGCCCATGCGACGGACCCCATCGGCCCACTCCATGAGCTTGCCGAAATCGCCGGACAGGCTGGGCTCGATCATGGCCACGGCGCCCACGAACACCTCGCCGGTGGCGCCATCGAGCGTGATGGTCTCGCCGGCGCGCACCACCGTGCCGCCCGGAGCTGAGCGTCTGCGCGCCATAGTCCACGCTGATGCCCCCCGGCGCCGGCCACGCAGGGCCGGCCCATGCCGCGGGCGACCACGGCGGCGTGGCTGGTCATGCCGCCGCGGGTGGTGACGATCCCTTTGGCGGCATGCATGCCATGGATGTCTTCCGGGCTGGTCTCGATCCGGACCAGGATGACGGCCTCGCCCTTCGCGGCGCGCATCTCCGCCTCGTCGGCGCTGAACACGGCCGCCCCGCTGGCCGCACCCGGGCTCGCCGGCAGGCCGCGGGAGAGCAGTTTCCGAGGTGCCTTCGGGTCCAGCGTCGGATGCAGCAGTTGATCGAGGGATGCGGGGCTGACGCGCTTGACCGCCTCCACCTTCTCGATCAGGCCGCTTTCCGCCATCTCGACCGCGATCCGCAGGCTGGCCGCGGCGCGGTGCGCTTCCCGTTGCGGGTTTGCAGCATATACAGCTTGTTCTGCTGCACCGTGAACTCGATGTCCTGCATGTCGAGGTAGTGCCGCTCGAGCTTCTCGCGGACTTCGAGCAGCTCCTTGTAAGCGCCGGGCAGCGCCTCCTCCATGCTGCGCTCGCCGGGCTCGGCGCGGGCGCGGGAGAGCGGCTGCGGCGTGCGGATGCCGGCGACGACGTCCTCGCCCTGCGCGTTGACCAGGAACTCGCCGTAGAAGGTGTTCTCGCCGGTCGAGGGATCGCGGGTGAAGCAGACGCCGGTGGCGCAGTCCTCGCCCATGTTGCCGAACACCATCGCCTGCACGTTGACCGCGGTGCCCCAGGTCGCGGGGATGTCGTGCAGGCGCCGGTAGGTGTTGGCGCGCGGGTTCATCCAGGAGCCGAACACGGCCCCGATCGCGCCCCAGAGCTGGGCGTGCGGGTCCATCGGGAACGGCGCGCCCTTCTCGGACTGCACCATGTCCTTGTACTCGCCGACCACCCGCCGCCAGTGCTCGGGCGTGAGCGCGGTGTCTTCGGTGACGCCGGCGTCGAGCTTGGCGCTCTCGATGATCTCCTCGAACCGATGGTGCTCCACGCCGAGCACGACGGAGCCGTACATCTGGATGAAGCGGCGATAGCTGTCCCAAGCGAAGCGGGGGTCGCCGCTGGCCTTCTCGAGCCCCTGCACGGTGTCGTCGTTGAGCCCGAGGTTGAGCACCGTGTCCATCATGCCGGGCATGGAGACCCGGGCGCCGGACCGGACCGAGACGAGCAGCGGGTGCTCGGCGTCACCGAACCGGAGCCCGACCGCCTCCTCGACCCGGCGCAGCGCCTCCTCGACCTGTTCCTTGAGCCCATCCGGGTAATTGCGGTCGTTCTCGTAGAACGCCGTGCAAACCTCTGTCGTGATGGTAAAGCCGGGCGGAACCGGCAGGCCGATGCTGGCCATCTCCGCCAAGTTCGCGCCCTTGCCGCCAAGGAGGTTGCGCATCTCGGCGCGGCCTTCGTTATTGCCGGCGCCGAAGCTGTAGACCCACTTCTGCATGATGTTCACTTAGCCTTCGATCTGGGAGAAGTCGGCAGCGCGCGCCATGGCGGCGCCGACGCGGGCAAGGGTGCGGAGGCGATTTTCGCGCAGCTCGGGCTCCGGCGCGTTGACGGTGACCTTGTCGAAGAACCCGTCCAGGACGGGCCGGAGTTTCGCGAGCTCGGCCATCGCTCCAACATAGTGTTCGCGTGGCAAAAGTGTGGCGAGTTCGGCCTCGGTGCGTGAGAGCGCGGCGTCGAGCGCCTGCTCCTCCCCCTGGCGGAGGAGGTCGGGGTTGACCGGGCCGCGATGCGGGCCGTCCTTCTTGTCCTCGATGCGCAGGATGTTGGCGGCCCGCCGATAGCCGGTCAGCAAGTTCGCCCCATCGGAAGTGGCGAGGAATTGCGCCACCGCCTCCGTGCGGGCGAGCAGGCGGACGAGGTCGTCATCCGCGCCCGCGGCGAACACGGCGGCGAGCACGTCGTGCCGCTCCCCGGCGGCGCGGAGCTGGACCCGAAGGCGCTCGGCGACAAAGGCAAGCAGCGCCTGGGTCGGAACCTCGGAGGGCAGGTCGGTCTCAGCCTCATGGAACAGCTTCAACAGCTCGAGGCGGAGATTGTTCTCCCGAATGATCCGGATGATCCCGAGGGCGGCACGGCGGAGCGCGTAGGGGTCGCCGGAGCCGGTCGGGATCTCCCCGACCGCGAAGAAGGCCGCGAGCTGGTCGATCTTGTCGGCGAGGGCGACGGCAATCGAGACGGGGGCGGTGGGAACGGGGTCGGTGGGGCCCTTGGGCGCGTAGTGGTCGCGGACGGCGTCGGCGACGGCCGGGTCTTCGCCATCGTGCCGGGCGTAGTAGCCGCCCATGACGCCCTGGAGTTCCGGAAACTCACCGACCATCCCCGTGACGAGGTCGGCCTTGGCGAGAAGCGCGGCGCGCTCGGCCAGCGCCGGGTCGGCGCCGACGAGCGGAGCGAGATGGCGAGCGAGGCGCCGGAGGCGGCGGACGCGGGCGCCTTGGCTGCCGAGCTTGGCGTGGAAGGTGATGGCGTCGAGCGCCGGGATGCGGTCGGCGAGCACCGTGCGGCGGTCGAGATCCCAGAAATGGCGGGCGTCGCTGAACCGGGCGCGCAGCACGCGCTCGTTGCCGGCGATGACGGCCGCGCCGCCGTCGGGCGCCTCGATATTGGCCGCGAAGCCGAACCGGGGAGCGGCCGCGCCATCGGGCCCGCGCAGCGCGAAGTAGCGCTGGTTCACCCGCATGCTGACCTGCATGACCTCGGCCGGCAGGTCCATGAAGGACGGGTCGATGCGGCCGAGCAGCGGCACCGGCCACTCGACCAGCCCGGCGACCTCGTCCAGCAGACCCTCGTCGGGGACGACAGTGAGGCCCTCGGCCGCGGCAAGGCGCGCGAGCCCGTCCTCGATCAGCCGGCGGCGCTCCGGCGCGCCGGGGATGACCCGGCGGCGGCGCAGGCCCTCCTCCCAGTCGGCAAACGACGAGACCACGAACGGCCCCGGCGCGTGGAAGCGATGCCCCTCGGTCTCGTCGCCCGACCGCGAGATGGTGGCCGGTGTCGGCCCCGTCGGCGAGCGTGAACGGGACGACGCGGCCATCGAGCAGGCACAGGATCCGGCGCAGCGGGCGGACCCAAGTGAAGGCGCTCCCTTCGCCCCAGCGCATGCTCTTGGGCCAGGGAAAACGGCGCAGCAGGCCAGGGAGCGCCGCGGCGATCACGGTGCCCGGCCTCGACCGCCGTGGTCTGACGATGCAGGACCCAGTAGTCGCCCTCCGCCACGAGATCCTCGCGCGACGCGCCGTGCTTGCGGAGGAAGCCGGTGACGGCGGCCTCCGGCGCGGACAGCCGCGGCCCGCGCTCGCTCGCGCTGCTGGCCTTCTGCTCGGAAGCGACGGTGCCGACCACAGCAAGGCGGCGCGGGCCGGCGAACGCCTGAAAATCCGTCGGCGCGAGAGCCGCGAGGCTTTCGGTCAGCAGCCGGACGAGGTCCGCGGCCGCGCGCGCCTGCATGCGGGCGGGGATCTCCTCGCTGAAGAGTTCAAGCAGAAGTTCCGGCATCGGCCGGGTTTGAAGCCGGAACGCGCGGCGGTGTCCACCCCCCGCCCTGTCCCGGCGGCCCGACACGGCCTGCGACGGCATTCGGGTTGACGGAGCGCATCACTGGCCGGATTGTTGCATCGCGTCGCCGCCAGACTTGGGAGCCACCATGGAAAAGCTGCAGCCATCCGACTTCGACGCCCCGGCGATCCTGCTCAGCGGGCCCGTCGATTACGACATGTACCAGACCTTCCGCGGCCAGCTGGATTCGGCAAAGAAAGAGGCATTGGTGATCACCGAGCTGTCGACGCTGGGCGGCGACCCGGAAGTCGCGCGGATGATGGGAGAGGACATCCGGTTCCACAGCGAGCGGTCGCCGGATTGCCGCTTCGTGTTTCTGGGCAAGGCCGCGATCTACTCCGCCGGCACGACATTCATGAGCTTCTTCGCGCTGGAGAACCGTTACCTGACGCGCGGGACCCGGCTCATGGTCCATGAACGCAAGATGGACAAGCAGCTCCACATCAGCGGACCGCTGACGACGTGCATCGCGACCGTGAAAGCGGCGCTGAACGAGATCGAGGCCTCGATCGCGATCCAGAACGAGGGCTTCGAGAACCTGATCCGCGGCTCGACGGTGTCGATGGAGGAGGTGCTGCGCCGGGCGCCGTCCAACTGGTACATCGAGGCCAACGAGGCGAAGTCGCTCGGGCTCGTTGCCGAGGTCCTCTGAGGCTTGGCTCTAAGAGGTGCCTTTCAAAACTCTCTAGGCTGAGTCTGCTGGCGGTGATCTGTGAGCACCGGAGCGCAAGAAATCACCGTCAGATGGCCAGCGTAATAGAGTTGTGAAAGGCACTCTACGGGGTGAGCCAGGCCTCGCAGCAGGACTTCGCCAGCGTTCGGACACGGCCGATATAGGCGGCGCGCTCGGCCACCGAGATCGCGCCTCTTGCGTCCAGCAGGTTGAACAGATGGCTGGCGCTGATGCACTGGTCGTAGGCAGGAAGCGCGAGCTTCTCGCCCACCAGGCGGGCTGCACTCGTGCTCGGCGTCCTCGAAGTGGCGGGACAGCAGGGCCGGGTCGGCCTGCTCGAAGCTGTAGGCGCTCCATTCCCGCTCGTTGCGCAGGAACACGTCGCCGTAGGTGACGCCCGCGCCGTTGAAGTCGAGGTCAAACACCCGCTCGACCCCTTGGACATACATCGCCAGCCGCTCTAGCCCGTAGGTCATCTCGAAGCTGGGCGTGACGACCGGGATGCCGCCGACCTGCTGGAAGTAGGTGAACTGGCTCACCTCCATCCCATCGCACCAGACCTCCCAGCCGAGGCCCCAAGCGCCCAGCGTGGGGCTCTCCCAGTCGTCTTCGACGAAGCGGATATCGTGCAGCAGGGGGTCGATCCCGATCGCGCGGTAGGAGTCGAGCAGCAGCTCCTGCGCGTCGGCGGGGCTGGGTTTGATGATGACCTGATATTGGTAGTAGTGGCCGAGCCGGTTCGGGTTCTCGCCATAGCGGCCATCGCCGGGTCGGCGGCTGGGCTGGACGTAGGCGGCGCGCCAGGGCTCGGGGCCGAGGGCGCGCAGCGTGGTGGCCGGATGGAACGTGCCGGCCCCCATCTCGACGTCATAGGGCTGCAGGATCACGCAGCCTTGCTCGGACCAGAAGGCGTGCAGGCGGAGGATCAGCTCCTGGAAACTCGGCGGCTTGCTCATGGCGCGGGCACCATAGGCGGGGCGCCGCGTTATGCAATCATGGCCGAGGACATCCGAGACATCCTGTTGAGCACGCGCCGGGTCGCCGTCGTCGGCGCGTCGAACAAGCCGGAGCGGGCGGGCAACTACGTGCTCGGCTTCCTGGTCCAGCGCGGCTACGACGTCACCGGGGTCAACCCTGGGATCGCCGGCCAGACCCTGCATGGGCGCGCCCGTCGTGGCGTCGCTCGAGGAGGCGGGGCCGCTCGACATGGTGGACGTGTTCCGCGCCTCGGACCAGGTCGGCCCGGTGGTGGACGAGGCGATCCGGCTCGGCGCGCGGACGATCTGGATGCAGCTGGGCGTCATGAACGAGGAAGCGGCGGAGCGGGCGCGGGCGGCCGGGCTGCGGGTTGTGATGGACCGGTGCCCGCTGCAGGAGTGGGGGCGGCTCGGTCTGCCCTTGAAGCTGAACTGAAACCGGACCAAATCGCCCGCGCCACAACCCCACAAGGACGGGACGTGACATGACCAACGAAGAACGCGACCTGATCGCCCGGTTCTTTGCCCGGATAGGCGGAGCGCAAGCAGGCGGCGGCTTCTTGCCGGGCACCGGGAGCGTCCCGCAGTCGCAGGCGCCGCTGCCACCGATCGATCGGGAGGCCGACGCTTTCATTGCCGACCAGTTCAATCACTACCCGGAGGCGCGGTATCGCCTCACCCAGATGGCGCTGGTGCAGGAAGCCGCGCTGTCGGAGCTGAACAACCGGCTGCAGCGGCTGCAATGGGAGCTGGACCAGGCGCGCCAGGGCCAGGCCCAGGGCCAAGGACCGGGACAGCAGCCGGGGCAGCCGCAATCCAAGGGGCTGTTCGGCAGCCTGTTCGGCGGCGGCTCGCAGCAGCCCCACCAGCCGCAAGCACCACGGCCGAGCCCATGGGGTGCCGCGGGCGGTGGGCAGCCCGGCTATGGCGGTCCGCAATACGCGCCCCCTCCCCCGCAATATTCGCCGAGCTACCAGCCGGGGATGTTCGGCGGCGGCGGCTCCGGCTTCCTCGGCTCGGCGCTACGCACCGCGGCAGGCGTCGCGGGCGGCGTGGTGCTGGGCAACGCGCTGATGAACGCGTTCGAGGGACATCACGGGATCGCTGACGCAGCCACGGGCGCCGGCGGCCTCTTCGGCGGCGGCGGTGGCGCGGATCCCGGCACCAACGCGTTCGACAGCGGCGGCGTGGTGCCAGGCGGTGATCCGACCGCCGGGTTCGCCGACCCCGGGCAGAGCGCGAGCTTCGACCAGGGCGGGTTCGACCAGGGCGGGTTCGACCAGGGCGGCGGCGGCGGCGGGTTCGACCAGGCGAGCTTCGACCAGGGCGGCGACACCGGCGGCGGGTTCGACTCCGGCGGCTTCGACAGTGGCGGTGGCGGCTTCGACAGCGGCGGCGGGTTCGACAACACGTGACGCAGATGACGGGGTCGGCACTGCCGGCCCCGTTCCGTTCTGGGCCCTATCGTGTCCGCCCGGAGTGGATCGACGACAACTTGCACCTCAACCTCGCCTACTACGTCCTGCTGTTCGACTGGGCAACGGATGCACTCTGGGGGCGGATCGGACTTGGCGACCCGCTGCGGGCAACAGGCTTTGGCACCTTCGCGGCGGAAGCGCACACGCTCTACCGGGCTGAGTTGCTGGAGGGTGACGAGGTCGCCATTTCCTCCGAGATCGTGGCCGTGGACGAGAAGCGGCTGCACGTCGCGCACACGATGGAGCGCGTCCGAGACGGGGCGGTCTCGGCGCAGCAGGAGGTGATGTATTTGAGCGTAAGCCTCACGACCCGGCGCGTCGTGCCGTGGACGGAGAGTGTGGCGGCCGGGCTGCGCGCGGCGGCCGCCGCGTTTGCCGGGCGGCCGGACTGGATCGGACGACGAGTGGGAGTGCGGTAGCCCTCCCGTCACCCAAAAGTCAGGCGGGGTGGAGGGCGGGAAGGCGCGCAGGGTCGAATTGCGCGAGGTCGACAGTGTGCGCCGCGCCGTCGAGGATCAGCTCGGCGACCGCCTCTCCCGTCGCCGGCGCGTTGAGGATGCCCCAGACGCTATGGCCGGTCGCCATGAAGGCACCGGGGCGCCCGGAACGGGGCCGACCAAGGGCAACCCGTCGCGCGTGATCGGGCGATAGCAGGCTTGGCTGGCGATGACGGGGGACCGGGCCAGCACCGGCGAGATGCGTGCGCACAGCCCACGGAGGCGATCGATGGCGCCGTCGTCGGGCACGACCCGGTCGGGATCCGCGGGCAACGGCGTCTCGCTCGAGATGGCGCACACATAGGTGGTGCCGTCGGCACGCGGGAAGACTTCGGGGGAAAGGTGGCCGCCCGGTTCGGCAGCTTCGAGGAACAGGGCGTCCGGCGGGATCGCCGTGCCCGTCTCGAACACGAGGCTATGCCCTTTCAACCCGAACACCGGCGGAAGCGGGAGCCATTGCGACGCGAGCATCGACCAGGGCCCCATCGCGAGCACGACCGCGTCCGCCTCGAGCGTCTCTCCGTCAAGACGCACGCCGACCACGTCGTCGCCGCGGCGGAGCAGGCCGTTGACCCGGCCGTGCCGCAGCACGGCCCCGTGCTCGGCGGCGGCGCGCATCATCGCCTGCGTGAAAGCGGCGGGGTGGACCTGAGCGGTCGTGAGCTGCCGACCCGAGCTGGCCCCGAATGGCGACGTCGTCCGCGACCCAGCCTGGCCCGCCGCCGACCCGGGACCCGCGCCGACCCAGGACGCCGGCATAGGTCGTCATGCGGCGATAACCCCACGCACGATCGCCGCCTAATTCGTCGGCAAGCTCCGCGTGCAGCGCGAAGCTCCGGCGGGCAAGCGACATGAGCGGGGTGCCGTCGCACCAGTCCAGGGCGAGAAAGCCGCCCGACTTGCCGGACGCCGCGCAGGCGACCGCGCATTGCTCGACCAGGATGACCCCGGCGCCCCGCTCGGCCAGGCGGTAGGCGATGGAGGCGCCGATCACGCCGCCGCCGACGATCACGACCCGCATTTGTCAGGCGGAGGCGAGTTGCAGCGGCTTCCAGCGGAGCCAACCGGCGGCGTGGGACGCAGAGTGGCCTCGCCGCAACGGAGGGAGGCGGCGCCGATCGCCTCCAGGCGCAGCAGGGCCAGGGCGCGGTCGGCGCGGCCGGAGCGGATCGTCCCGACCTCGGCCTCGCCTTCGAACACCGGCGTGCCCGGCGCGGGCAGCGGGCCGTCGACAGCCACGGGGACGAGCCGGCGCTTGACCAGACCGCGATACTTGGTGCGGGCCGTGAGTTCCTGCCCCATGTAGCAGCCCTTTTCCCAGCCAATCCCATGAAGCTCGTCGAACCCCGCTTCCACCAGGGTGCTTTTCTCCGACTCGAGGTCGCGGGAGCCGTCGGGAAGGCCGAGACGCAGGCGGTGCAGGTCGTAATCGGCCTCGGTCGCGTTCGCGCCGTGGACGTCCCCGAGGAGGCGGGAGCCGGCCTCGGGAAGACGCGGGTCGGGAGATCGAATGGCGGCCTCCGGCGGCGGGCCATCCCAGGCGGCGAATACCGGCAGGTCAACCGGTTCGATGGCGACCTTCGCGCGCAGCCGGAAGCGCGACAGCCGCGCGCGCAGCATCTCGCTTTGCCCGGCTTCGCAGTCGAGCAGCAGCCGGTCCGCGTCGGCGAAGACGAAGAAGTCGGCGAGCCACTTGCCTTGCGGCGTGAGCAGGGCGGACCAGACGGCTCGCCCGGGCGCAGCCGCGGCGACGTCGTTGGAGACGAGCCCCTGGAGGAAGGAGATCCGATCGTCGCCGGCGACCTGGAGCACGGCGCGGTCGGAGAGGTGCGCGAGGAGGGTCATGCGGGGAAGATGGTTCTTGGCCCGGCCGTCTCCTAGGGGAATGGACCGAGCCGTTAAGCGATCGGCAAGGAAACCCTGGCAGGATCGCGTCCATGCTCGCGGTCGACGATCTCCAGGTGGCGGACTGCCCGATTTGCCACGGGAATGCGCGGCTGCATGACGAAGTGGACTTCAACAAGTCCTGCGAGGAGCGGCGCGGGGTGCGCCTGCCGCGCGCCGGCGAGCCGGTCCGATACCATCGCTGCCGAGTATGTGGCTTCTGCTTCGCGCCTCGCATGCATGCCTGGCCGATCGAGACCTTCGCGGAGCGGGTCTACAACGCCGATTACGCCGCCGTGGACCCCGACTATGCGGAGCTTCGGCCCCAGGGCAACGCCCAACTCGTCGCAACCCTGTTCCCTGCGTTTCCCGCACACATCCCGCCACCTCGACTACGGCGGCGGCAACGGCACCCTCTCGAGCCTGCTGCGGGCAGCGCGGCTGGAATCCGCGAGCTACGACCCGTTCGTGGACGGCGATCTCGACCCGGCGAGCCTCGGCCGCTTCGACCTCGTCACCGCCTTCGAGGTGTTCGAGCACGTGCCGGACATCCAGGCGACGCTCGACACGATCTCGTCGCTGCTGACGCCGGGCGGAGTGCTGCTGTTCAGCACCCTGGTCTCGGATGAGGCCATCCGGGCTGGGGAGAAGCTGACCTGGTGGTACGCCTCGCCGCGCAACGGCCATATCAGCCTGCACACGCGGCAGAGCCTGACCCTGCTCGCGTACCGTTACGATTTCGCCTTCGCCAGCGCCTCTGAGGGGCTGCACCTGTTCTACCGCAAGCCGGTATCGAGCTGGGCCAAGCACTTGATCGGTTAGGCGGCCCCGCCGCCGGGAGAGGTTTTGTTGAGCTGGGCTCCCGGGGTAAAGGGTGCCGGGTGCGGGTTGCTCATGTCATGGCGGGGGCTGCTTCGGGCGGGGCGGAGCTGTTCTTCGAGCGGCTGACGGCGTCTCTCGAGCGAGCAGGGGAAACGGTGCTGCCGGTCATCCGGCGCAACCCGGCGCGCGCGGCGCGGCTCCAGGCGGCCGGACTGCGGCCCGGTGGAGCTGGCGTTCGGAGGAGCGCTCGACCTGCTGACCCGGCCACGTCTGCGGCGCGTGCTGCGGCGCTTCGGGCCGCGAATCGTGGTCGCCTGGATGAACCGGGCGGCACGGACCACGCCGCGGGACGGATGGGTCAGCGTGGGGCGGCTCGGGGGGTATTACGACCTCCGCTATTACCGCGGTTGCGACCACCTGGTCGGCAACACGCGGGGGATCGTGGCTTGGATTCGCGAGCAGGGGTGGCCGGCGGACCGGGTCCACCACCTGCCGAACTTCTCGCCCGACCTCCTGGGAGCAGCACCGCGCGGAGCTGCCGTCAGGACCGATCGTCCTGGCGCTGGGGCGGCTGCATCGCAACAAGGCGTTCGACGTGCTGGTGCGGGCCCTCCCCTGCCCTGCCCGGCAGTTCGCCTCGTCATCGCGGGTGACGGGCCGGAGCGCCCCGACGCTCCTGCGTCTGGCGCGGGAGCTAGGGGTGGCGGACCGGCTTCTCCTGCTGGGCTGGCGAACGGACACGGGAGCGCTGCTCGCCGCGTGCGACGTGCTCGTGTGCCCGAGCCGGGTCGAGCCGCTGGGCAACATCGTGCTGGAAGCGTTCGCGGCGGCGCGGCCGGTGGTGGCGACCGCGGTGGCCGGGCCGCTGGAGCTGATCGACCCCGGGCGGACCGGATTGCTGGTCCCGCCAAACGAGCCGGCGCGGCTGGCCGCGGCGATCCGCAGCGTCATCGACGACCGGGATCTCGCCTCGCGGCTGGCGGCGGCCGGACGGGCCGAGTGGGCAGCGCAGCACGCGGAGGCGCCGGTCGTCCGGCGCTGGCGCGAGGCGCTCGAACTGATGGCGGCCGGCTGAATGTGCGGGATCGCCGGGCTGGTGATGGCGCCGAGGCGCGTCGCCCGCCGGACCCCACCGTGCTCCACGCCCTGAGCCGGGCGCTCGCGCATCGGGGGCCGGACGGGGCTGGGCATTCGGTGGTCGGGCGGGTCGCGCTGGTGCACACGCGGCTCGCGATCATCGACCTCGAGGGCGGGGACCAGCCTCTGTTCGCCGGGTCGGCGGCGCTGGTCGCGAACGGCGAGGTCTATAACTACCGCGAACTGCGGCACGAGCTGCCCGGCGCCCAGTTCGCGACCGCGAGCGACTGCGAGCCGCCGCTGCACCTCTGGCTCCGCGACGGCTCGGCCTATGCCGGCGCGCTGCGCGGGATGTACGCGATCGCGATCCACGAGCGGGTGCAGCGGGCCGTGACGCTGACGCGCGACCCGTTCGGGATCAAGCCGCTCTACCTGGCGCAGGTCGACGGCGGGATCGCGTTCGCGTCCGAGCCGCAGGCGCTGCTCGCTTCCGGCCTGGTCGAGCGCGGCGTGCGCCCGGCGGCGCGGGACGAGCTGCTGCAGATGCAGTTCACCACCGGGGCGGCGACGATCTTCCCGGGGATCGAGCGGGTGCTGCCCGGGGAGAGCGTGCGGGTGGCGGACGGGCACGTGCTGGACCGGACGCGGGCCGCGGCGCTGCCGGAGGGTGGGCCGGAGACGATGAGCGAGGAGGCGGCGCTCGAGCGGCTAGACGCGGCGCTGATGCGCAGCGTGGACCTGCATCAGCGCAGCGACGTGCCTTACGGGATGTTCCTCTCCGGTGGCGTGGACAGCTCGGCGGTGCTGGCGGCGATGGCGCGGCTGAACAACGAGCGGGTGCTGGCGTTCACGGCCGGGTTCGACGTGCCGGCGGCAGCGGACGAGCGGGCGCACGCGGCGGCGGTGGCGCGGGCGGCGAATGCGCGGCACGAGAGCCTGCAGATCACCGAGGCGATGGTCTGGCGCCACCTGCCGGCGATCGTGGCGGCCATGGACGACCCGGCCGCCGACTACGCGATCATCCCGTCCTGGCTCCTGGCCCGGCGCGCCCGGCAGGACGTGAAGGTGGTGCTCTGCGGCGAGGGTGGGGACGAGATCTTCGCCGGGTATGGCCGGTATCGCAGCGCGATGCGGCCGTGGTGGCAGGGCGGGCGGGTGATGCGGGCGCGCGGGACGTTCGACAAGCTGGACGTGCTGCGCGAGACGCCGCCGGGCTGGCGGGATGGACTGGCCGCGGCGGAGGCGCAGGCTGCGCTGCCGGGTCGGACGCGGCTGGCAGTGGCGCAGGCAACGGACGTGGCGGACTGGCTTCCGCACGACCTGCTGCTGAAGCTCGACCGCTGCCTGATGGCGCATGCGGTGGAGGGGCGGACGCCGTTCCTCGATCCGGAAGTGGCCGGGGCCGGGTTCCGGCTGCCGGACGGGCTGAAGGTGCGGAACGGGCAGGGAAAATACCTGCTGCGGCGATGGCTGGAGCGGGCCATGCCGCAAGCGCGGCCGTTCGCGCCCAAGCAGGGGTTCACGGTGCCGATCGGCGCCTGGATCGCGGCGTCGGGCGCGCGGCTGGGGCCGTTGGTGGCGAAGCAGCCGGGCGTTGCGGAGATCGCGCGGCCGGACCGTGTGGTGGCGCTGTTCCGGCACGCGGAAGGCAAGCGCGAGGGGCGCGCGGCGTGGACGCTGCTGTTCTACGCGCTGTGGCATCGGGCGCACGTCCTCGGCCTGCCGGCGAACGGCGATGTTTGGGATGCGCTGGCGTGATGGACGCGCCTGCCGGCCGGCGGCCGACAGTCTTCGCCCGTCACGCGGCGAGCTTGCTGCTGTGGCGGAACGGCGCGGTGGGCACGGAAGTGCTGATGGGGATGCGCGGCGCCGGGCACCGCTTCGTGCCGAACCGGCTGGTGTTCCCCGGCGGCGCGGTGGACGAGTCGGACCGGACCGCGCCCGCGGCGGCGGAGCCTGACCCGGCGACGCTCGAGCAGCTGGGGCGCAACGCGCGGCCGAAGCTGGCGCGGGCACTCGCGATGGCGGCCGCGCGTGAGCTGGAGGAGGAGACCGGGCTCTCGCTCGGGCACCCGCCACGGCTCGACACGATGCGCTATCTCTGCCGTGCGGTGACGCCGCCCGACTTGCCGATCAGGTTCAACGCGCGGTTCCTCGTGGCCCCGGCGGCGGACGCGACGGGCAAGCCCGCGGACACGCGCGAGCTGCAGCAGGTGCGGTTCTACCAAGTGGACGAGGCGCTCGAGCTCGACCTGATGCTGGTAACGCGGGAAGTGCTGCTGCGGCTCCAAGCCTTCCTGGAGGGCGGCGCTGAGGGGCTCTGGGTGTTTCAGCGACACCGGTGGGTCACGGAATAGGCGTGTGATCGGCGCGCTCGTTCCGTAGAAGAACGAGAGAAGCCGCGAGCGACGCGATGCTGACCGACTTCGCCCATGTGTCTGCCCGTTTCGGCCTCGGACGCGCGCCGGGCGACGCGCCTCACGGGGATCTGCGGGTGGCACTCGCGGGCGGAGCTGGAGCCGGCCGATCCGGGGCCGGCAGGAGTCTCCGTCGCGGACGCGTTCACCGCGCTGCGGGAGGATCGCGAAGACCGGCAAGCGGGCGGTAGCCAGTTTCCCCGTGCGCGCAAGCTGTTCCAGGATGAGACGGCGGCGCTGCAGGATTGGGCGATCGCGACCCGGACGCCGTTCCGCGAGCGGCTGGTCTGGTTCTGGGCCAACCACTTCACGGTCAGCGTGCGCGCCGGCCAGGTGGCGCCGATGGTGGGCCCGTATATGCGCGACGCGATCCGGCCGCATGTGACGGGGCGGTTTGCCGACATGCTGCTGGCGGTGATGCGGCACCCGGCGATGCTGATCTATCTGGACAACGCGCAGTCGATCGGGCCGGGCAGCCGAGCAGGCCTGCGGACCGGCCGCGGGCTGAACGAGAACCTGGCGCGCGAGTGCCTCGAGCTGCACACGCTCAGCCCGGCCTCCGGCTACACGCAGGCGGACGTGACCTCGCTGGCGCGGATCCTGACCGGCTGGAGCATCGACCGGCAGGAGGCGCCGGGGTTCCGGTTCCGACCGGACATCCACGAGCCCGGCGACAAAGTCTTGCTCGGGCGGACGTTCCCGGAGGGCGAGGCGGGCGGGGAGCAGGCGCTGCTGTTCCTGGCCTTGCATCCGGCGACCCATCACCACCTCGCCCTGAAGCTGGTGCGGCACTTCGTTGCCGACGATCCACCGCCGGCGGCGGTGCGGACCGTGGAAGGCGCGCTACGCGACAGCGGCGGCGACCTCAAGGCGGCGGCACTGGCAGTGCTCCGGCTCCCGGCCGCGTGGACGCCGCTAACGAAACTGCGGTCGCCGCAGGAGCTGGTGCTCGCAACCCTACGCGGCGCGGCGCTGCCAGCTTCGCGGCGGCCGCCGGTGAACGGGATCATGGCCGGGCTAGGTCAGGGCATGTTCCAGGCGCCGTTCCCGATCGGCTGGCCGGACACGGCGGCGGAGTGGGCCGGACCGGAGGCCATGCTGCGTCGGATCGACTGGGCGTACGGGTTCGCAGCGCGGCCGGAACTGCCAGAGCCGGACGCGTTCGCGGACATCCTGCTGGGTTCGCTGAGGTCGCCGGAGACGGCGGAAGCGATGCGCACGGCCGGCTCGCGGCGCGACGCGATCACTCTTCTGCTGGGTTCACCCGAGTTCCAGAGGCGATGATGATGGTCCCTACGCTTTCCCGCCGCGGCGCCCTGCTTGGGCTGGCCGCCGCCGTGTCGTTCGGCCGGGCGTCGCTCGCCGTGGCAGCGGCGCCCACGGAGCGGCGGTTCGCGGTGGTGCTGCTGCGTGGGGCGCTGGACGGGCTGGCGGCGGTGGCGCCGTATGGGGATCCGGAGTTCGCGGGGCTGCGGGGCGGTCTGGCGCCGAAGCAGCCGGGTTCGGACGGCGGCTTGCTCGACCTCGGCGGATTCTATGGGCTGCACCCGGCGCTCGCCGGGCTGCACGGGATGTATGCGGCGGGGGAGCTGCTGCCGGTGCATGCGGTGGCCGGGCCGGTGCGGACCCGCAGCCACTTCGAGGCGCAGGACATCATGGAGAGCGGCGCCGAGCAGCGGATGTCCAGCGGATGGCTGAACCGGGCGGTGCAGGGCATGCCGGCAACGGCGCCCTCGGCGGTGCCGTTGTCCGTGGGGGTGGCGCTGCCGCTGTTGCTGCGGGGGCCGGCGCCAGTGGGGTCGTACGCGCCACACGGGTTCGCGGAGCCGCAGCCGGATCTCTACGCGCGGCTGATGGCGCTGCACGAGCACGACCCGGTCACCGGGCCGGCGATCCGCGAGGGGCTGGCCGAGCGCGGGTTCGCCGGCGGGACGATCGGACCCGAGGCGGGCGGCGGCGCCGCAAGGTACGCCTTCCCGGCGCTCGCCGCGGCGGCGGGCCGGCTGCTCGCGGCATCGGACGGCCCGCGGATCGCGGCGATGGAGCTGGGCGGCTGGGACACCCACGCGGCGCAGGCGCAGCGCCTGGAGGGACCGCTCCGGCAGCTCGACGCCGGGCTGGTCGCGCTCCGGAACGGGCTCGGTGACGCGTGGAAGCAGACCGCGGTGCTGGTCATCACCGAGTTCGGCCGGACCGTGCACGTGAACGGCACGGGCGGCACGGACCACGGGACCGGGGCGGCCGCCTTCGTGCTCGGCGGCGCGGTGGCGGGCGGACGGGTCATGGCGGACTGGCCGGGGCTCGCCGCCGACAAGCTGCTGGAGCGGACGGGACCTGCAGCCGAGCCTCGATGCGCGCGCGTTGGCGAAAGGGCTGCTCGCCGCCCATCTGCGTCTGCCGCCCAGCGGCGATCGCGCGGGCGTTCCCCGGGAGCGAAGGCGTGGCGGGGGCGTCGGGTCTGGTGCGGGCGTAACCAGGCCTCGACCTAGCCGCGAGTTGACGCGGAAACCGGGGCGGCGGCATGAGGGCATCATGACGGTTCCGTCCCCTTCCCCTGCGCTGCCAACGGCGGATGCCGAGGTGTTGGGGGAGGTTGAGGGGCTTCTCTCGCGCGGCAAGGTCGAGGCGGCCGCGGCGGCGCTGCTGCCGATGCTGGAACAACGGGGCGCCGAGGGGGATGCGGTCTGCGCGCTGGCCGCGCGGCATCCTGCGCGCGCGCCAGACCGGCGCCTCGGTGCCGGCCGATGGGCTGGCGGGGGCGGTCGATCGCCTGGTCAAACTCGTGGAGCTGCAAGAGGGGCAGATCCGGGCGCTGCGCGCGGCGGTCGAGGAGGCGCTGTGAGTCGACGGGAGCGCGCGCCGTTCTCGGTCGCGGTGCTGGGCGGCGACTTGGGGCGGGTTTTGGCTTGTGGCCGCGTGCCGATCCAGGATGGGCCGACGGGCGCGGACATCGTCATCTGGACGCCCGAACGGGCCCGGGCGGAGCCGAGGGCGGTGGGCGACGTGCTGCATGTGCTCGACCTGCGCGACGTGCGGGCGGAGCCGGTTCTCGCGCCGGTCTGCCGGACGGCGGGACTGCTTCTCCATGCGTCGGAGGCGGAAGCTGGGGCCTGGTCGGCGCTGGCGCCGGACGTGCCGTTCGCGGTGGTGCCGCACGTGGCCGAGGCGGCGGCCGAGGCCTCGGTTCGGTTCCGGGCCCTGCACGTCCTGCTCGGGCGGACGCCGTCGGCCGAGGCGATGGGGGTCGCCGAGCGCGCGGCCGCATGGGCAGCGGCGCGGCGTCTGCCGTGTGGCGTCGCGGATGCGGAGGGTGTGGGCGGGCTGGTCGTGCTTGGCCGGGTCGGCGCCGCACCGAAGCTGAAATCGGGGACGGTGGTGCTCGACCTGCGCGCGGGCGCGGATGCGTTGGGCGTGTCGCGTCCGTTGGCGGACGCGATGGCGGCGGGCGCGCCAGTGCTGCGGACCGGAGAGAGCGTGCTGCCCGGACTTGCTCGTCGATCCCGAAGCGATCGAGGCGGAGCTGGACGCGTTCGCGGCGCTGCCGGACGCGCGGCGGCTCGAGCTGTCGGCCGGCTCGCTCGCGGTCGCACGCGAGCGGTTCGCCGTGGCGCCGGCGCAGGACGCGCTCCTGCGCGCGCTCACCTACGGGCTGGCCCGCGCGAGGCGGCGGGCAAACGCCTGGCGGCGCCCGACGGTCCCCCGCGTCGCCGAGCACGTGCTGGTGGTGTCGGACCAGGCGCTCAACCTCGTCGACATCCGTGTGCACCTGCCGTTCGACACGCTCGTCCGGCGGGGCGCGATCGGCGGCTACTCGGTGCTGCGGCACGGGGAGTGGGCGTTCTCAACCCGGCCCGTGAGCCCGGAGTTGCGGTTCGACGCCATCTGGGTCCAGCGGAGTGCCGATCCCTCGACGCAGTTGCTGCTGGAAGTGTTGGGCCGGCCGTTTGTATTCGACCTGGACGACAATTTGTTGCGGTCGCCGGCGTATCGGGAGGCGTTCACGGCAGAGAGCATCGCGGTGGTGCGGGCATTGCTGCGTCGCTGCGCGGTGCTGTCCTGCGCGACGGCGCGGCTGGCCGGGGCTCTTGGGCGAGGCTGTGGCGGAGAAGGCGATCGTCACGGCGAACCTGCCGGACGGGCCGCCGGCGGCGCCTTCGGGCGAGCCGTCGGCGGTGGTGTGGGCCTCGAGTGACGCGCCGGCGCTGGCCGGGTCGCGGCCGGAGGTGGAGCGGGCGGTGCGGGATTTCTGCGCCGCACACGGGCTGCCGCTGCTGTGCATCGGGGCGCCGCCGCCCGCCGTGCTCGCCGAGTCGGGGCTGGAGGTCACGCACATTCCGCTGCTGTCGTATCCGGCCTACCTCGCGCGGCTGCGCGGAGTGTCGCCGGGGATCCTGGTGGCGCCGCTCGAGACCGGCGCCGACCCGGCGACGCAGGACTTCGTCGACGGCAAGAGCGACGTGAAGGTGATCGAGGCGCGGCGGACGGGGCTGGTCGGCGTGTTCAGCCGGGCCCTGCCCTATCTCGACAGCGACCTCGGGCCGGACGTGCTGTGTGACAACACCTATGAGGCGTGGATCGACGGGCTGGAGCGGGCGCGGCTTCTGTGCCTGCGCAGACCGGAGGCGACGGGCTGGCCGGACGCGCGCGACCCGGAGACGCTGGGGCCGTGGCCGTGGGCGGAAGCCATCGGGCGGGCGCGTCTCGACCGGCCGGCGTCGGCGCGGGAAGTCACGGACGCGGGCGCGTATGTGCGGGGACAGGCCGAGACGCTGCTGACGGCGCCGGAGCAGTTCGACGAGGAGGACTACCTCCGACGGCACGAGGACGTGCGGGCGGCGGTGGCGGCAGGAATCGTCGCCTCGGGCTATCGGCATTACCTGCAGTCAGGGTTCCGCGAGGGGCGGGTGGCGCGGCGACTTCTCGACCCGGCAGCGGCATGGTGGAGTCGCCTGCTCGCGACCGTGAGCCGAGTGGAGGCGGAGGCCCAGGCGCGGGACGCGGAGATCGAGGGCCTGCGGCAGCGCCTGGCGCTGCGGCGGAGGTTGCCGGCGCGGGTGTCGGCCCCGCTTCCGGCCTCAAGCCCGGCCGCGTCGGCGCCGGATGGGTTCGTGACGTGGCATCCCGAAGGCGTGCTGGAGCGGGCGTGCCCGGTGTGCGACGCCCCGGGCCCGCATCCACTGCTGCTCCGGGTGGAGGGCGAGGATCTTGCGCGCTGCGGCAAGTGCGGAAGCTGCTTCTACGAGCGGCAGGAGGCGCACGCGTACGAGGCGGAAGCGACGGCGCCGCTGCTGCAGCAGCTTTACTTGGAGCAGAATGCCGGAATCCACCACCAGACGCGGCCGCTGTTCGCGATCGACGGCGGCGATAGCGTGCTCGACGTCGGGTGCGGGTTCGGGTTTTCGGTCGACCTGGCCGGGTCGCTGCTCGGGTGGCGCGCGGTCGGGATCGACCCCGCGGCGGCCACGGGAGAAGGGGCGCGGCTGCTCGGGGCGGACATCCGGCAGGCGTATCTGACGGCGGAGACGGCGCTCGGCGACCCGTTCGGGCTGGTGATGGCGTCGGAGGTGGTCGAGCACGTGTCGGAGCCTGCGGCATTCGTCGCGTTGCTGCGGCGGTTCCTGCGGCCGGGCGGGGCGCTCGTGCTGACGACGCCGGACGCGGCGGCGTTGCGGCCAGGGTTGGGCACGGGCCAGTTGATCGGCATCCTCGCGGTGCGGGTGCATCTCGTGCTGTTCACGCGGGAGTTGCTTGCGTTGCTGCTGCGGCGGGCGGGGTTCCGGCATGTGACGGTCGAGGTG
Organism: uncultured Alphaproteobacteria bacterium; assembly: GCA_963708585.1. Taxonomy (GTDB): domain Bacteria; phylum Pseudomonadota; class Alphaproteobacteria; order Acetobacterales; family Acetobacteraceae; genus JAVVHH01. The sequence continues at coordinate 997,383 of CAVPSW010000006.1, forward strand.
GCGGGCGAAGGGGCGCTGGTGGCGTATGCGTCGGACCGGCCGCTCCGGTTCGCGGCCGATGCGGACGAGCGGCATGGGGCGGCGTATCGGGCCTATCTCGAAGCGCTCCTGGAGCGGGCGGAGGTGGGGTCGGCGCTGTGGAACGGGGCGGCCGGGCGGCTGTTCGCGCTGCTGGCCGGGGGCGCGCCGCTCGCCGAGGTGCATGCGCTGTTCGGGCGGATCGCGGCCTCGTGGCGGGAGCGGTTCGGGATCGATCTGGCCCGGCTACGCTTGCCGGAGGTGCTGACCGAGGCGAAGCTCGCCACCACGAGCGCGGCGATGCTGGCCGCGGGACAGCCGCTCAACCTCGCCGGCGTCCTGCTCGGGCGGGCGCTGCTCGAGGCGCGGACGCCGGGCCGCACGCCAGAGGCGGTGCTCGCATGGGCGCGCCCTGCCATGCTCCACGCGGTTCAGACCCGCCGCGTGCTGCAAGCCGAGAACATGATCGACCTCGACCTGAAGGCGACTTCGTGGCGGGCGCGGTTGCTCATCGCCGACTGCCTGGCAGAGCTGGCGCCGGAGCTGGAAGGCGAGATCCTGCGTGGCTTGGTCGAGCCGTCACCGGGCGCGCTCGGCGACCGGCTGGACCCGCCGCCCCCTGCCCTGCTCCGCCGCATCGCGCCCTGGTTCGTGGCATGTGTCGCGGCCGACCGGTTCGACGACGCGCACCGCGTGGAGCCGGCGCTCCGCGACCTGGACACTCTGTGCGCCGCGCTCGATGATCCGGCGACGCGGCTGCGGACGCTCTTCGCGCTCGGCGTGCAGCGCCTCCTTCGCGGGTGCGACCCGGCTGGCGCACTCGAAGCGTTCGAGCGCCTGGAGACCGAGGCGCGACTCCTGCTGCCGACCCATCCCGCGCTGGCCCGGGAGTTCATCCCGATGGCAACGGAGCATGTCCGACTTGCCGCCCATCGCCTCGTCTCGGAGCCCGCATGACCGCAGCCGCCGCCCGAACCGCGTCCTACTTCGAACTCGCGCCTGGGGTCGTGGTCTGCTTCGTGATCGCCTGGCTCTCGGTTTGGGTGCGGGACACGACCGGGCTTGCGGCACTAAACCCGGTGGTCGTCGCCCTCGTGATCGGAATCCTGATCCGGGCGACGGCCGGGCTGCCCCGCGTGCTGCGGCCGGGAGCGGCGTTCACCGTGCGGCCGGTGCTGAGGGCGGCGATCGTGATCCTCGGCCTGCAGGTGACGCCGGGGCAGCTCGTGCACCTGGGTCCGGGGGCGTTGGTGCTGGCGCTGGCCGTCGTGACCCTGACGATCCCGTTCGCGGTGTGGCTCGGGCGGCGTCTCGGCGTCTCGGCCGAACTGTCGCAGCTCATCGGCGCGGGGACGGGGATTTGCGGCGCGAGCGCGATCGTCGCGGCCAATCAGGTCGTGCGCGGGCGCCAGGAGGACGTGGCCTACGCGCTCGCGGTGGTGACGCTGTTCGGGACGGTGTCGTTGCTGCTGTATCCGGCGCTGGACGCCGGGCTGCACCTCGACCCGCGGGCGTTCGGGCTATGGGCCGGGTCGAGCATCCACGAGGTGGTCCAGGCGGTGGGCGCGGCGGCCTCGGGCGGGCCGCTGGCGACCGAGGCGGGGACGATCACCAAGCTCGCTCGGGTTGTGCTCCTGGCGCCGGCCGTGCTCGGGCTCGGCTGGTGGATCCGGCGCGATGGCGGGCTCGAGGGCGCCGAGCTGAAGGCGCCGGTGCCGTGGTTCGCGTTCGGCTTCCTGTTGCTGGTGGCGATCGGTGGGACAGGGTTGGTGCCGCGCGAAGCGGTGCGGACCTCCGTCGTTCTGGTGCCGATCATGATGGGGGCGGCGGTCGCGGCCCTGGGCCTGAACACGGACCTGCGGGCGCTGCGCGCGCGGGGGATGCGGCCGTTGCTGCTCGGACTCCTGACCACGATGTTCATCTCCGCGCTCGGCCTGTTCGGCGCGATGCTCGCCGATTAGGTCGATGGACCCGGCCGCCCTTCCCTTCGACCTCGAGGCGGCGCTGTCAGCGCTGCGGCCCTGGGTGGAGTGCGAAAGTCCGACCTTCGACGCGACCGCGCTGGAGCGGATGATGGCGCTGGCCGCGACCGAGCTGTCCGCCATGGGAGCGGCGCTCGAGCGATTGCCGGGAAGCGGCGGATTCGGGCCATCGCTGCGGGCCTCGCTGCCGCATAGCCGGGCCGCCCCGGGCCTGCTCGTGCTGGGTCATTTGGACACGGTGCATCCGGTCGGGACGCTCGCGGCGCTGCCGTTCCGCCGCGAGGGCGGCAAGGTCTATGGGCCGGGCATCCAGGACATGAAGGGCGGCATCGTCCTGACCCTGCTCGCGTTGCGCGCCCTCGCAGCCGTCGGCGTCGAGACGGCGCTGCCCGTCACGTTGCTGCTGACGCCGGACGAGGAAGTCGGAAGCCCAAACACGCGCGGCCTGATTGAGGCGGAGGCGGCGCGCCACCTCGCCGTTCTGGTGCCGGAACCGGCGCACCGGGACGGCGGCGTGACCACGGGCCGCTACGCGATCGCGCGCTTCAACCTCCGCGCGACCGGGCGGCCGAGCCATGCGGGCGCGCGCTTGGACGAGGGTCGGTCGGCTATCCGCGAGGTGGCGCGGCAGGTGCTGGCGATCGAGGCGATGAGCGGACCGGACTACACGTTCAGCGTCGGCGTGGTGCGGGGCGGCCAATGGGTGAATTGCGTGTCCACCCTCTGCGAAGGCGAGGCGCTGAGCATGGCCAAGCGGGAGCCGGACCTGGAGCGCGGGGTCGCCGCGGATACTCGGGCTCTCCCACAGCGGTGACGGCGTCGCGTTCGAGGTGACGCGCGGCGTGACCCGGCCGGTGTGGGAGCCGAACGGGGCGACCATGGCGCTCTACGAGCGGGCACAAGCAATCGCGCGGTCGCTGGGCTTCGAGCTGCCGCATGGGAGCGCGGGCGGCGGCTCGGACGGGAATTTCACCGGCGCGATGGGCATCCCGACCCTGGACGGGCTCGGGGTGGAAGGCGCCGGGCTGCATACGCTCGGCGAGCACATCCTGGAGGACCGGCTGGAGCGGCGGTTCCGGCTGTTGGCCGGGCTGCTGGCGACCGTGGAATGACCCCCGCACGGGCGTTCTGGCTGGCGCGCGTGGTGACCGGGCATCGATACACGATATCGGCGATTCGTGGTCGGCGTGCTCGCCTACCTGCTGCTGCCGGAAAGCCTCAGTCGGGGCGCGTGGTCGCCGCCTGGGACATCGGGGCGGTCGCGCTGCTGCTGCTGTTCGGATTCCTGCTGCTGGCGCAGGGCGATCAGGAGGCGATGGCGCGCAACGCCGAGGCCCAGCAGGAAGGCGAGTGGACGGTATTCGCGATCACGCTGGTCGGCGTGCTGGTGAGCTTCGCGGCGCTGACGCGGGTGCTGGGCGAGGTCAAGGACCTGCCGGAAGGAGGGCCGCGGGAACTGTACGTGGCCTGGGTGGGGAGCGACGCTGTTCGTGACCTGGCTGGTGACGCAGGTGGTGTTCGCGTTGCGCTATGCGCACGAGTTCTACAGCGGACGGGCGGGGCGCCGGCCGTGGATGGCGGGCTCACATTCCCGGGGGACCTCCCGCCGGATTACTGGGACTTCCTCTACTTCGCGCTGGTGCTGGGGATGACGTTCCAGGTGTCGGACGTGCAGATCACGTCGCGCAAGTTCCGCCGGCTGGCGGCGGTGCACGGGCTGATCGGGTTCCTGTTCAACGCGGTGATCATCGCGCTGACGGTCAACATCGCGGCGTCCCTGCTTTAACCCGGCGCCGCTTGACAGGGCGCGACGGAGCCGGACGAACTTAGCGCCGGCCCGAAGAGGCCATCCGGGAGGTCCGCATGCTCATCCGCGCCGTTGCCCTCGTTGCGTTGCTCGTTCTCGCCGGGTCGGCCCAGGCCCAGGCCCAGGCGCAGTCGCAGGCGCCGGAACGGACCATCGACGAGATCAAGACAGAGGCGCAGGCGCGCGCGGAGCGGGGCGGCTACCCGCTGATCGGGCTCGACCCGGCCGACGTGCATGACGCGCTCGGGCACATCCAAACGCGCGACCCGGACGATTGGGCTTCGGGCTGGAGCGCGGTCGCGGATCGCTACATGCAGGACGCCGCTTGCCATCCGGAGCGGGCGGACGCGGACCGGCTACGGGCCTGGCGGCTCTACTACTTCGCGCAATGGCCGGTGCCGTCCTCGCCGGGCAAGCAGGCCGCATACCGCAAGGCGCTCGACGCCTACGCCCAGCACGCCCAGAGCCTCGATACCCAAGATCGAGACGGTGCACATCCCGTTCGAAGGCAAGGAGATCGTCGGCTACCTGCGCCTGCCGAAAGCGGATGGCCCGGTGCCGATCGTGCTGGCGATCAGCGGGCTCGACAGCCGCAAGGAGACGGTGGCGGAGACCTACAACCAGTTGCTGCCGCACGGCGTCGGCTATTTCGCGGTCGACAGCCCGGGCACGGGACAGGCGCCGATCAAGGTGAGCCCGACCGCCGACCGGATGTTCACCGCCATGCTGGACTATCTCGGAACCCGCAAGGAGATCGACAGCAAGCGCATCCTCGCGCACGGGGTGAGCTTCGGCGGCTACTGGGCGACCAAGATCGCCATCACCGAGCACGGGCGGCTGCTCGGCGTGGTGGCGCAGTCGCCGCCGGTCGACGAGGCGCTGCAGGTGTCGTGGCTGCGGAGCAACCTGCTGGGCAACCGGGAATACCTGTTCGACGTCGTCCCGGCCTTCCTGAACGTAGTGGAGGGAGCGGACAGCGTAGACGCCCTCGCCGAGCGGTTCCCGGCGCTCTCGCTGGCTCAGGAGGGGCTGATCGGCAAGCCGACCGGGCCGATGCTGATCGTGGGCGGGGCCAAGGACACGCAGGTGCCGTTCGCCGATCTGGAGCTGCTGCTCCGGACCGGGGACGTGCCAAAGGACGCCTGGATCAACCCGCAGGGCGGGCATCTCGGCCGGGAGGCGCGCGGCTGGACGGACCCGGTCATCTTCCGCCGGGTGATCATGCCCTGGGAGCTGCGGATGCTGGGGATGGAGGACCGGGCGGACTGAGCGCTTCGTTAGTGGCGGGCGGCGATCACGGTGTGGGGCTGCCGGCTGGGCAGGATCAGGTTCACGAGGACGGCGACCACGATGTTCAATACCACCGCGATCAGGCCGATGTAGACGCTGTAGCTCGCGCCGCCGAACGAGATCGTCTGCAGCGGCTTGAGCCCGTTGGTCCACGACAGGTAGCTGCCGCAAGCGAACCCGGCCAGCCAGCCGAACAGCAGTGACGAGCCGCGGAACCAGCGGCTGTAAAGGCCGAACACGACCGCCGGGAAGGTCTGCAGGATCCACAGCCCGCCGAGGAGCTGCAGGTCGAGCGCGTATTGGACCGGCGCGAACAGGATGAACAGGAGCGCGCCGACCTTGACCACCAGGCTGGTCACCTTCGCGACCTGGGCCTCGCCGGCGGGGGTGACGTCCGGGTTCACGTAGGCCTTCCAGACGTTGCGGGTGAACAAGTTGGCCGACCCGATCGACATCACCGCGGCCGGGACCAGCGCGCCGATCCCGATCGCGGCATAGGCGAAGCCGACGAACCACGAGGAGAACAGCGTCTTGAACAGGGCGGGGACGACGGCGTTCGGCGCCGCGACCTGGACCCCGGCCGCATGGCCCATGTAGCCGAGCATGGCGATCAGGCCGAGCAGCAGCGTGTAGGCCGGCAGCAGAATCGCGTTCTTGCGGATCGTGTCCGCCGACCCGGCCGCGAAGATGCCGGTCAGCGTGTGCGGATACATGAACGCCGCCAGCGCGGAGCCGAGCGCGAGCGTGGCGTAAGGGATGAACTGCGCGGGTGCCAGCAGGATCCCGCCGGCGCCCTTGGCCTTGAACGCCGCGTCGGCGGCGTCGAACACATGGCCGTAGCCGCCGAGCTTCGCCGGGATCAGCGCCACGGCCACGAGCACCACGATGTAGATCATGATGTCCTTGACGAAGGCGATCAGCGCCGGCGCGCGCAGGCCGGACGCGTAGGTGTAGAAGGCCAGGATCAGGAACGCGATGATCAGCGGCAGCTCGCCCTGCAGGCCCAGCGCCTGGATCACCACCTCCATGCCGACCAGCTGCAGCGCGATGTACGGCATGGTCGCCAGCAGCCCGGTCAGCGCCACGGCGAGCTCGAGCCAGCGCGAGCCGTAGCGGGCATAGACCACGTCCGCCGCCGTCACATGCCCCTCGCGATGCGCCGCGCGCCACAGGCGCGGCATGATCATGAATACGATCGGGTAGACGATGATGGTGTACGGCAGCGCAAAGAAGCCGTAGGCGCCGACGGCATAGACCAGGGCGGGAACCGCGATCACGGTATAGGCGGTGTAGAAGTCGCCGCCGACCAGGAACCAGGTGATCCAGGTGCCGAAGTTGCGGCCACCCAGGCCCCATTCGTCCAGGTGCGCCGCTTCGGCCGGCCGCCGCCAGCCGGCGGCGAGGAAGCCCATGACGGTGACCAGCAGGAAGAAGAAGACAAACACCGCAAGCGCGGTCCAGTCGACGGAGGCGCCGAACACGGTCACGGCCGGTCCTCCTCATCCCGCCGGCTGCTGCGGTAGACGATCCAGGTCAGCAAGGACGTGATCGGCACCCAGAGCAGTTGGTACCAATAGAAGAACGGGAAGCCGAACAGGTAGGGCTCGCGGACGTCGTAGAACGGCACCCACAGCAGGCCGATGAACGGCAGAAGCAGCAGCACCCACATTTTTGGACGGTTCCGGTTGGTTCTCGCGTTGTGGGAACTCTCGCGAGCGGCGGAGGCCGCGTCAAGCACACTGGATTAGGCTGCCCCACCGCCCGCTCTCGTGCCGCCGGACCACCCTCTCCCGCGAGCGGGAGAGGGTTCTTGTCGAGGCCTCAGGATTGGAGGGCGAACAGCAGCATGGAGCGGGCGGTGACGTCGTAAGTCTCGCCGATGGCGAAACGCTGCGCGTCGTCGCGTTCGGGGACGTTGGTGTCGAGCACCAGCTCCCACTCCTTGCCGCCGGAGCAGTCAGGCAGCGTGAACACGACCATGTCGTGGTGGGCGTTGACGACGATCAGCATGGTCACGTCGCTGCCGGGCCGCCTGATGCCGGTGGGCTGGGCCCGGCCGTCGATCAGCATGCCGAGGCACTTCATGGCCGGGTCGCCCCAGTCGGAGGGCTCCATCTCCGTGCCGGCGGCGTTGATCCAGGTGACGTCCTTGACCCCGCCGAGTTCCGGCAGCTCCACGCCGGTGAAGAACCGCGAGCGGTGCAGGATCGGGTAGCGCTGCCGAAGCCGGGTCAGCCGATGCACCAGCCCGGCCTGCTTCAGGCCCCATTCGGGGATGTCCCAGTCGAGCCAGCCGATCTCGTTGTCCTGGCAATACGCGTTGTTGTTGCCGCCCTGGGTGCGGCCGAACTCGTCGCCGGCCAGCAACATCGGCGTGCCCTGGGAGAGCAACAGCGTCGCGAGCATGTTCCGCATCTGGCGCTGGCGCAGCTCGTTGATTTCCGGGTCGTCCGTTTCGCCTTCCGCGCCGTGGTTCCAGCTGTGGTTGTTGTCGTTGCCGTCCCGGTTGTCTTCGCCGTTCGCCTCGTTGTGCTTCTCGTTGTAGCTGACGACGTCGCGCAGCGTGAACCCGTCATGGGCGGTGACGAAGTTGACGCTCGCCCAAGGCTTGCGGCCGCGCTTGTCGAACACGTCGGCCGAGGCGCACATCCGCGCCGCCAGCGCGGGCGCCTTGCCTTCGTCGCCCTTCCAGAACGCGCGCACGTCGTCGCGGAAACGGTCGTTCCACTCCGCCCAGCCCGGCGGGAACCCGCCCACCTGATAGCCGCCGGGGCCGACATCCCAGGGCTCGGCGATCAGCTTGACGCCGTTCAGCACCGGGTCCTGCTGGCAGACATGGAGGAAGCCGCTGCTCTGGTCGAAGCCGTACGCCTCGCGCGCCAGGATGGTCCCAAGGTCGAACCGGAACCCGTCGACGTGCATCTCCTGCACCCAGTAACGGAGGCTGTCGGCGACCATCTGGACCACGCGGGTATGCGATAGATTCAGCGTGTTACCGGTGCCGGTGTCGTTGATGTAATAGCGTTGCTGGTCGGGCAGCAGCCGGTAGTAGCTGGTGTTGTCGATGCCACGGAACGACAGGCTAGGACCGCGCTCGTTGCCCTCGGCGGTGTGGTTGTAGACCACGTCCAGGATCACCTCGAGCCCGGCATCATGGAGGTGGGCGACCATCTCCTTGAACTCGGCATGAGCGAAGGCCGGCTTGCTGCTGTAGCGCGGATCCGGGGCGAAGAAGCCAATCGTGTTGTAGCCCCAGTAGTTCGAGAGGCCCTTGTCGATCAGGTAGGAGTCGTTGATAAAAGTGTGGATCGGCAGCAGTTCGACGCTGGTCATCGCCGAGCCGGCGGATCCAGTCGATCACCTCCTTGACCGCGAGGCCGGAGTAGGTTCCGCGCAGTTCCTCGGGCACCTTCGGGTGGCGCTTGGTGAAGCCCTTGACGTGGGTCTCGTAAACGATCGTGCGCTCCCACGGGACTTCCGGCCGCCGGTCGCGCAGCCAGGTGAAGGCGGGGTCGATCACCACGCATTTCGGCATGTTCGGCGCACTGTCGCGCTCGTCGAAGGTGAGGTCGTCTTCCGTCTCGAGCTGGTACGCGAACACTTCCGGGCCCCATTTGAGCTCGCCGACATGGCCCTTGGCATAGGGGTCGAGCAGGAGCTTGTTGGGGTTGAAGCGATGGCCGGCGTCGGGCTCCCACGGGCCGTGGACGCGGTAGCCGTAGACCGTGCCCGGCCGCGCATCGGGCAGGTAGCCGTGCCAGACCTCGTCCGTATATTCGGGCAACTCAATGCACTCGAGCTGCGTCTTGCCTTCCTGGTCGAACAGGCAGAGCTCGACCTTGGTGGCGTTGGCGGAGAACAGGGCGAAGTTGACGCCCACGCCGTCCCAGGTGGCGCCGAGCGGATGCGGCAGGCCCTCGGAGATTCGCGACGTTCTGGTGCTATCGGTCAATTGCGGCTCCGCCGGTTCATTCACGGGGCAAAGCGCGGCGCGGCCCAAGGGGTTCCAGAATAGGGGGCCTCGGAGCGGGCGTGGACAGGGCCGCGCAGATGGATGCACATGCGCGCATGACTGTGCTCTATCATGAGGACTTCCGGGTCGGGCAGACCTTCATCTCCCGCAGCGTCGTGGTCACGTGCGAGGAGATCATAGCGTTCGCGGAGGAGTTCGACCCGCAGCCATACCACCTGAACGAGGCCGCAGCCCGGAGCAGCAGGGTCGGCGAGCTGATCGCCAGCGGCTGGCATACCGTCGCCCTCAGCATGCGGCTGCAAGACGAGGCGGCGTTCAGCCGGATCTCGAACGGACCCACAGGCGCGCGGCGTGAGCGAGCTGAACTGGCTCCGCCCGGTGCGACCCGGCGACGCACTGCATGTCGCCGTGGAAATCCAGGAGATCAGCGAGAGCGAATCGGAGCCCGGCCGGGACGTGATCCGGTTCCTGACGGCGACGATGGCCGGGGACGGACAGACTGTCGCGACGATGATCGGGACGGTGCTGGTCCCGAGGCGCCCGCCCGCCTGACAGCAACGTTTTCGCTCTAGCCGGGCCCGTTCCGCCCCGACATAGTGGCGCCCCGCAACATGTCAGGTCTGGATGTACGCACGAGTCGGGCTGCTTCTCCTCTTGGCTCTGTCGGGCTGCGGCAGCCTGATCACCGAAGGAACCTCCACCGTCGCCGGCGTCACGGGCGCAGCGACCGGCGCCGCAATCACCCACAACGCGACCGTCGCGGCGGCCATCGGGCTCGGCGTGAACTCGGCCGCCGACGAAGGCCTGCGCTACGTGGAGCGGCGGGTGCACCGGACGGAGCAGAACGACATCGCGCGCGTCGCCGGGCCGCTGCCGGTCAACGCGGTGGCCGCCTGGTCGACCAGCCACACCCTGCCGATCGAATCGGACCAGCACGGCCAGGTGGTGGTGAGCCGCGAGTTCGGCGGCCTCGGGTTCCGCTGCAAGGAGATCGTCTTCTCCGTCGACGACCAGACGAAGCACGGGCTCGAGCGCGCCTTCTACACCACGACGATCTGCCAGGACGGGGCGGATTGGCGCTGGGCGTCGGCCGAGCCCTCGACCGCCCGCTGGGGCGGGCTGCAGTGAGGGGGCTGGCGCTCGCGGCGCTGTTGCTGCTGCCGGGCTGCCACACGATCTCGGACGTCGCGGGCATCGTGGCGGCGGCGGGCTCCGGATCCGGGCACGGGCAACCCGGCGATCGGGATCGCGGTCGGCATCGGCGTCCGCGCCGGCGTCGACGAGATCGTCAAATACGTCCAGCGCAAGCGTTGGGGCGGCGAGCAGGACGCGATCGCGGACGCGGCCGGCTCGGCCCCGCTCGGCGTGGCGCGGCCGTGGGAGATCCGGCACACGATCCCGTTCGGCAACGAGCACGGTCAGCTGGAGGCGGTCCGCGAGATCGCCACCCCGCTCACGACCTGCCGCGAAATCGTGTTCAGCGTGGAGGACGACCCGCCGGAGCACTACACGACGACGCTGTGCCGCGGCGCCGAGCGTTGGACGTGGGCCGCCGCCGAGCCGGCGGTGGATCGCTGGGGCTACCTGCAGCACACCGGGTTCTGAACGGCCCGGGGGCGCTGTCACTCAGCCGCGGACGGCAAGACGTAGTCGCGGAACTGCTGGCGCAGCGCGAGCTTGTTCAGCTTGCCCGTCGCAGTATGCGGAAGCTCGTCGACCACGACCACGGCGTCGGGAATCCACCACTTCGCCACCTCGCCGCGATACGTCTCGAGCAGCGCCGCCCCGTCGATCTCGCGCCCGGACTTCGGGACGACGACCAGGAGCGGGCGCTCGTCCCAGCGCGGATGGCGCACCGCGACCACGGCCGCCTCGGCCACGTCCGGATGCGAGACGGCGATGTTCTCGAGCTGGATCGAGCTGATCCACTCGCCGCCGGACTTCACCACGTCCTTCGTTCGGTCGGTGATCTCGAGATAACCGTCCGCGTCGATCGTGGCGACGTCGCCCGTCGCGAACCACCCGTCGGCGTTGGCCGAGTCCTCCGGCGCGTTGAAATACCGGCGGAGCACCCAGGGGCCACGCACTTCGAGGTTGCCGAACGTGGCGCCGTCCCGCGGCAGCTCCGCACGGTTCTCGTCTACGATGCGCATCTCGAGACCGGGCACGACCCGGCCCTGCTTGAGCCGAAGCCGCTCCTGCTCCTCCTGCGGCCGCGTCTCGAACCCCGGCTGCTCGGCGAACACGGTGCCGAGCGGGCTGGTCTCCGTCATACCCCAGGCATGGGTCACGCGGACGCCGTACTCGCGCTCGTACGCGTCGAGCACCAGCGGCGGGCAGGCGGAGCCGCCGATGATCAGCCGCTTGAGATGGTCGAGCCGGCCCCCGGTCGCGCGCAGGTGCTGCAGCAGCCCGAGCCAGACCGTCGGCACGCCGGCGGTGAACGTGACGCGCTCCTCCTGCATCAGCGCGTGAACGCTCGGCCCGTCGAGGTGCCGGCCCGGCATGATCAGGCTCGCCCCGGCCATCGGCGTGCAGTACGGCAGGCCCCAACCGTTGACGTGGAACATCGGGACCACGGGCATGACCCGGTCGACCGCCCGCAGTCCGAACACGTCGGCGGCGCCGAGCGCATAGGCGTGGATCAGCGTGCTCCGGTGCGAGTAGAGCACGCCCTTGGGCCGGCCGGTGGTGCCCGACGTGTAGCAGAGCCCACTGGCGAGGTTCTCGTCGAAAACCGGCCATTCCGGGAGCTCGTCCGCGCCGTCCAGGACATCCTCATACGCCAGCAGCGCCTGGTGGGGCCCGAGCCGGACCGGCGGCAGCTCCGCGCCGTCGCACAGCATCACCACCGCGCGGACGTCCGGCAGCCCGGCGGCGATGGTCTCCACCAGCTGCACGAAGGTGCTGTCGACAAACAGCACGACACTGCCGGCGTCCCGGATGATCCAGCCGACGTCGTCGGGAGAGAGGCGCGGGTTGACCGTGTGGATGACGGCGCCACTGCCGGAGACGCCGTAATAGAGCTCGAGATGGCGGTGGCTGTTCCACGCCAGCGTGGCGACCCGGTCGCTGCGACGGACCCCCAGCCCCTCCAGCGCTCGGGCGAGACGGCGCGCGCGTTGCTCAACTTCGCGATAGGTCGTGCGGTGAATGCGCCCGTCCGGCAGGCGCGAGACGACCTCCGCACGCCCGTGGTTGCGGGCGGCGTGGCGGAGGATGGACGAGACCAGCAACGGCTGGTCCTGCATCAAGCCCTGCATATACCTCCCTTCCCCGCCCCTTTGGCCGGGGTTTAAAGGAAGGACATAACCCGTTCCTCGCAGCATCCGGAAGCGTCATCATGTCTGACGGCATCGACCATACCCATGATCAGAGCCTGCAGAGCTGGGTCGCCTCGGCCGCGGCGCACCCGGACTTCCCGATCCAGAACCTGCCGCTCGGCGTGTTCAGCCCGCTCGCCGGGGCGCCGCGCGGGGGCATCGCGATCGGGGACGAGATCCTGGACCTGCGCGCGCTCTACGAGGCGGAGCTGCTGGACGAGGAGGCGCAGGCGGCCTGCGCGACGTGCACCGGGCCGACGCTGAACGCCTTCCTCGCGCTCGGTGAGGCGCCGCGGCGGGCGCTGCGCGACGCGGTGAGCGCGCTGCTGCAGGAAGGGTCGGACGAGCGGCCGCAACTGCTGCACCCGGCTGCTGACTGCCTGATGTACATGCCGGCGCATGTCGGCGACTACACGGACTTCTACGCCGGCATCCATCACGCGACGGCGGTGGGGCGCCAGTTGCGGCCGGACGCGCCGTTGGCTGCCGAACTACAAATGGGTGCCGATCGGCTACCACGGCCGGGCCAGCTCGATCACCGTGTCCGGCGAGGTCCGCCGGCCCAGCGGCCAGCGCAAGCCGGCCCGCGAGGAGGTCCCGAGCTACGGGCCGAGCCGCAACCTCGACTACGAGCTGGAGCTGGGCGATCTGGGTCGGACCGGGCAACGCGCTGGGGACCACGGTGCCGATCGCGGACGCGCACCGGCATATCGCCGGCTATTGCCTGCTGAACGACTGGTCGGCGCGCGACCTGCAGGCCTGGGAATACCAGCCGCTCGGCCCATTCCTGGCCAAGAGTTTTCACACGACGATCAGCCCCTGGATCGTGACGCCAGAAGCGCTGGCGCCGTATCGCGTCGCCCAGCCCAAGCGCCCAGAGGGCGACCCGGCGCCCCTGCCCTACCTGCTCGACCCGGCCGACCAGGCGAACGGGCGCGCTCGACCTGGAGCTGGAGGTGCTGATCTGCACGGGCGCGATGAAGGCGCAGCGCCTCGCGCCGCATCGCCTCTCGCTCGGTCGCGCGACGGACCTGTACTGGACCCCCGCGCAGTTGCTGGCGCATCACGCGAGCAACGGGTGCAACCTCCAGCCCGGCGACTTGTTCGGCACCGGCACGATCTCCTCGCCGGAAGGCGAAGGCAGCGGGAGCCTGCTGGAGATCACCGGCGGCGGCCGCTCGCCGCTGACTCTGCCGTCCGGCGAGGTGCGCCGGTTCCTGGAGGACGGCGACGAGATCACCCTGCGGGCGCGGGCGCGACGGGATGGGGCGGCGCCAATCGGGTTCGGGGCGTGCCGCGGGGTGGTGTTGCCGGCGGTCTAATACGGCGGGGCTTGCTCGGCACGTTGGCGGGCGGCGGCCTCGGCCCACCATTCCAGATCGGCGGCGAAGCGCGGGAAAGCTCTTCTCCAGAGCGTCCCCGCCCGGCCCCGGTCGGCGAGCCGCCCGGGTCGAGCGCCTGGGCGACGTTGCCGACCGTGACGGTGCTAGAGATCACCACCATGCCCATCTCGGCCAAGCTCCCGTGCCAGACGAGACTGGAACGGACGCCCGCGAGGCGGCCGCCGGAGTAGCTGACGATCCCGGCCGGGCGCCAGAACCACTCTTCGAGATAATGGTCCGTCAGGTTCTTCAGGCCGGGCTGGACGCCCCAGTTGTACTCGCCGACAACAAAGACGAACCCATGCGCGGCGCGGATCTTCGCGGCGAGCGCGGCCATCGCCTCAGGCGCCTCGCCTTGCGGATACTCCTTGAACATGCGGTCGAGCATCGGCAACCCGACCGCCTTCGCGTCGATCAGCTCGACCCGGTGGCCGCGGGCGGCGAGTTGCCGGACCGCGTAGTCGGCGAGCCGAATGCCGGCACGGTCGCGTGCGATAGGAGCCATAGAACACCAGCAGGTCCAGCGCCCTCACGGCGCCGTTCGCAAGCGGCGTGGCACGCAAAGCAGGTGAGCAGGGTGGCGCAGCTCGGGATAGATCGGGTCGGCGCCGGCGGCGCGGAGGTCGGCCTCCGCGAAGGCGCCAGCGAGCAGGCCGATGACGACCGGGATGCCAGCCTTGCGGGCCGACTCGGCGTCATACGGCGAGTCGCCGATCGCGACGGTGTCGGAGGCCGTCGAGCCCGAGCTTGTGCAGCGCGGCCTCCCAGACGTCCGGCGCCGGCTTGGAGCGCTCGGCGTCATCGGACGAGACTTTCGCATCCACAAGATCGGCCACCCCGGCGATCTCGAGATACGTCTCGAGCTCGTCACTGCTTCGAGGAGCTCGCCACCGCCGTCTTCAGCCCGGCCTCGCGGACCCGGCGGAACAACTCCGGGACGGCCGAGAACGGCCGGACCATCGGCAGGTATTGCGACTTGAAGTGCTTGCTCCGCCACGCCTGGATCTCATCGCCGAACCGCGCCTGCTCGTCCTCGGAGAGATAAACCGGGACGAGCTGGTCGCCGCCCTTGCCGATCTGGCCGCGCACATCCTCGAACGCGACCGTCTTGCCGAACTCGGCGAAGGCGTCGACCCAGGCGGCGGCATGGAAATCGACGGTGTCGACCAGCGTGCCATCAATGTCGAACAAGGCGGCTTTCGGCATGCGTCAGAACCCCAGGATCGCCTTGGCGACGATATTGCGCTGGATCTCGTTGGAGCCGCCGTAGATCGAGATCTTGCGCCAGTTGAAGTAGGTCGGCGCCGCCTCGGCCGCGTAATCCGGCCCGATCGGCGGCTCGTTGCTGCCCTCGCCGTGCTCCGCATACGGCAGCACATACGGGCCGACCACGTCCATCAGCAGCGCGGTGGTCGCCTGCTGCAGCTCCGAGCCCTTGAGCTTGAGGACGGAGCTGGCCGGGTTCGGCTTCCCCACGCTCGCGCTTCCGTTCGTCGCGCGACCACCCGAAGCTGCGTCATCTCCAGCGCCTTCAGCTCCACCTCGATGGCGGCCACCTTCTCGCGGAAGTGCGGCTCCTCGATCAGCGGCCGATCGCCCACGCGCTCGAGCGCGGCGAGCTGCTTGATGCGGCGGATACGGGCCTTGCTGACGCCCACGCGGGCGATCCCGGTCCGCTCGTTGCCGAGCAGGAATTTCGCGTAATCCCAGCCCTTGTTCTCCTGCCCGACCAGGTTCTCGGCGGGAACGCGCACGTCGTCGAACCAAACCTCGTTGACCTCGCGGCCCCCGTCGATCGTCTGGATCGGTCGCACGGTGATGCCCAGGCGTCTTCATGTCGACGAGCAGAAAACTGATGCCCTCCTGCTTCTTCGCGGCCGGGTCGGTGCGGACCAGGCAGAAGATCCAGTCGGCGTATTGGGCAAGCGTGGTCCAGGTCTTCTGGCCGTTGACGACGTAATGGTCGCCGTCTCGCACGGCCGACGTGCGCAGGCTCGCGAGGTCGGAGCCGGCGCCGGGCTCCGAAAAACCCTGGCACCACCAGATGTCGAGGTTGGCCGTGGCCGGGAGGAAGCGCTGCTTCTGCGCCTCGGAGCCGAACTGGGCGATCACCGGGCCGACCATGTTGCAGTTGAACTGCAGCGGCGGCGGGCAGGAGGCCAACTGCATCTCGTCCTGCCAGATGTAGATCTGCACCGGGCTCCAGTCCCGCCCGCCCCACTCGCGCGGCCAGTGCGGGACGGCGAGGCCATTGGCGTTCATGGTCCGATGCGCGGCGATCCACTCGTCCCGCGGAACATGCTCGCCACGCTGCACGTGCTCGCGGGTGCTCTTGGCGATTTGCGTCGTGAAGAAGGTCCGCATCTCCTCGCGGAACGCGCGCTCTTCGGGCGTGAACGACAGGTCCATCGTCTAGGCCTCCTCCCGTAGGGCGCGCTTGTCGAGCTTGCCCACCGGGGTGTGCGGCAGGGACTCGCGCAGCTCCAATGCCGCCGGCAGCTCGTGACGGCCCAGTTTGTCGGCCAGGAACGCCCGCAGCCCCTCCAAGGTGAGGGGGTCGGCGCCCTCGCGCAAGGCCACGAACGCCTTGGCCGTCTGCCCGCGATACGGGTCGGGCACGCCGACGACGGCCGCCTCCTGCACATCCGGATGCTCGTGGATCGCCTCCTCGACCGCGCGCGGATAGACGTTGAAGCCGCCCGAGATGAGCATGTCCTTCTTGCGGTCGACGATGGTGAAGACGCCGTCGGGGGACATGAACCCGACATCGCCGGTCAGGAACCAGCCGTCGATGAAGGCGGATGCGGTCTCCTCCGGCCGGTTCCAATACCCCCGGAACACGTTCGGGCCCGCGGACGCGCAGCTCACCGACTTCGCCAGGCGGGAGGACGCGTCGCTTGTCGTCGAGCGCGACAACCTCGAGCTCGACATTGGGCAGCGGGACGCCGATCTCGCCGGGACCATGCGGTCGGTCCGGCAGGAGATTGGTGCCCGCGGGCGACGTTTCCGTCATCCCCCAGCCGCCGCCGAGCGTGAGCCCGGTCAGCCCGGCAAACCGCTCGGCGACCTCCGCCGGGAGCGCGGCGCCGCCGGAGCTGGCCGAACGCAGGCTCGAGAGGTCGGCTTGCGCAATGCGGGGGTGGTTGGCCAGCGCGATCCACATCGTGGGCACGCCCGGGAAATGGGTGCAGCGCCCGTGCTCGATATCCCTGAGGGCGGCGTCGGCGTCGAAGCGCTGGCGAAGCAGGATTTCGGCGCCGCAGTCGAGGGTGCGGAGCAGGACGGCGGTGAGGGCGTAGATGTGGAACAGCGGGAGGACGCCCATCATGCGGTCGCCGGGCCCGAGCGGCCGGCCCCAGGCGCGGTTCCAAGCATTGTAGATCGCCACGGTGGCGGTGAGGTTGCCATGGGTGAGCATCGCGGCGCGCGGCAGCCCGGTGGTGCCCCCGGTGTATTGGAGCAGGGCGACGTCATCGGGCCCGAGCGCGGGCCAGTCACGAGGCGGGCCGTCGAGCGTGTCTGGGGCGCTGTCGGGGAGGATAAGGAGCTGGTCGCAGGCCCCGGCGTCGCGCGCGGCGAGGGCTTGCGGGAGCACGCCGGGGAGATCGGTGGTGATGAGGGTGCGCGCGCCGCTGTCGCCAAGCTTGCGGATGACCGCGCGCGCCGGGTCGAGCGGCGTGAGATGGACGACCCGGCCGCCGGTCCGCAGCGTGGCGAAAAAGCTGATCGGGTGCGCTGGCTTGTTCGGCAGGAGCAGGGCGACGGCGTCACCCGGGCCAATGCCGAGCGTGGCGAGGAACCGGGCAAGACGTTCGGCTCGGTCCGCGAGGTCGGCGTAGGTGAGGGTCTCGGTCGGCGTTTGGATCGCGGGGCGGTCGCGCGTAAGCGGCGACGGCGCGATCGAGAAGGGCGGTCAGCGTCGTCTGCGGGACTGGCGCGCCCCAATCGAGGCCTGGGGGGTAGTGGGCTTCCCAGGGGTGGGGCCGGGTCATGCGCCAGCCGGGGAGGGTTCTGGGTCAGGCCGCCTCTCGCACCGCCAAACCCCTCACCGGAATCGGCCAGCCGGACCAGCAACGGCGCCGGTTGCAGCGAGGCGTCGCCGGTCGCCGCCGCGAACTCGGCCAGCCGGTCGCGGATGCGCGGCAGCCCGACCAGGTCCGCATAGAACATCGGCCCACCCCGCCACGCCGGCCAGTTATACCCGTGCAACCAGATCGTATCGATGTCGCCAGGCCGCTCGGCAATCCCCTCCTCGAGGATGCGCGCCCCCTCGTTGATCATCGGGTAGACCAGGCGCTCCAGGATCTCCGCCGGCCCGATCGGGCGGCGGGTGATGCCGAGCTTGGCCGCCTCGCGCTCGATGATCGCGTCGACCGCCGGGTCGGGCTGGCCGGTGCGGCCCTGGTAAACATAATAGCCGCTCCCGGTCTTCTGGCCGTAGCGCCCCTCCGCCGTGATGGCGTCCGCCACCGGCGCCACCTTCCCAAACGCGCGGCGGATCCGCATCCCGATGTCGAGCCCGGCCAAGTCGGCCATCGCGAACGGGCCCATGCGGAAGCCGAACTCGGTCAACGCGCGGTCGACCTCCTGCGGGCTGGCGCCATCGAGCAGCAGTCGCTCGGCCGCCTCCGTGCGCCGCGACAGCATACGATTGCCGACGAAGCCGAAGCAGTTGCCGACCACGACGGACACCTTGCCGAGCCGCTTGCCGACGTCCACCGCGGTCGCGATAGCGTCCGGCGCCGTCTCGCGGCCGCGGACGACCTCCAGCAGGCGCATGACATTGGCCGGGCTGAAGAAATGCATGCCGAGCACGTCGCCGGGGCGGCTGGTCGCGGCCGCGATCGCGTCGATGTCGAGATATGAGGTGTTGCTGGCCAGAACGGCGCCACGCTTGGCCACCCGGTCGAGACGACCGAACACGTCGGTCTTGACGCTCATCTCCTCGAACACCGCCTCGATGACGATGTCGGCCTCGGCGACCGCCTCGATCTCGAGCTGCCCCTGGATCAGGCCCCGGCGCTCGTGCGCCTGGCTCTCGGAAATGCTGCCGCGCTTGGCCGACGTGGCGTACAGCTCCTCAACCCGGCCAAGCCCGCGCTGGAGCGCCGCCGGACTCGGTCTCGATCACCGTCACGGGGATGCCGGCGTTGGCAAACGACATCGCGATGCCGCCGCCCATCGTGCCGGCGCCGATCACCGCCGCGCGCTCGATCCGGCGGGCGGCCGTGCCGGACGGCAGCTTAGCCTTCTGCGCCTCGCGCTCGGCGAAGAAGGCGTGCCGCTGGGCGCGGCTCTCATCGCCGGAGACGAGCTGCTCGAACAGCCGGCGCTCGGCCGCCGCGCCTTCGTCGAACGGCAGGGTCACCGCATTGCGCACGCTCTCCACGCAGGCGCGGGGGGCAGCCGCACCCGAGGCCTTGAGCAACGGCCCGGCAGCGCGATCGACCAGGCCAGGATCATCCCGCGCCGGCTGCAGCTTGTCCTCGCGGTCCCTGACCCGGCGCCGCTCCGTCACGGTCCGGGCCCACTCCACAGCAGCCTCGGGATACGACCCGTCCAGCAGCGCATCGACCAGGCCCAGCTTGGCGGCCTCCGCGCCGCTCACCGGGTTGCCGCTGACGATCATGCCCAGCGCCTTCTCCACCCCGACGATCCGCGGCAGTCGCTGCGTCCCGCCCGCCCCGGGTAGCAGGCCGAGCTTGACCTCCGGCAGGCCGAGCCGGGCGCCGGCCCAGGCGACGCGGGCGTGGCAACCCAGCGCGAGCTCGAGCCCGCCGCCGAGCGCCACACCATGGATCGCCGCAACGACCGGGACCGCCATGTCCTCGACCGCGGCGATCACGGCGCGAAGGCTCGGCTCCTGCGGCGGCTTGCCGAACTCGGTGATATCAGCCCCGCCGCTGAAGGCCCGCTGCGTGCCGGCAAGCACCACCGCCCGCAGCCCGGCCTCGCCACGGAGCCCGGCGAGCGCCTCCATCAGCCCGGAGCGGAGCGCGTGGCCCAGCGCGTTCACCGGAGGATTGTCCATGCTCACGACGGCGACGTCCCCGTGACGCTGCACGCTCACGACCATCCCCTGTCCTCCCCGCTCTTCTTAGCTTCCCACTGTCCCGGGCTTTTCCCTCGCCAGCAAGCCCGTGCCACCATGCCGCTATGTCCTTGCCGCCCGCCCTCGCCCACCTGCGCCTGCCCGCGATCGGCGCGCCGCTGTTCATCGTGTCCAACCCGGCGCTCGTCATCGCGCAGTGCACCTCGGGGATCGTCGGCGCCTTTCCGGCCCTCAACGCCCGGCCGGCGGAGGCGCTGGACGACTGGATCGCCGAGATCGAAGCCGCGCTTGCCGCTTGGACCGCGGCCCATCCCGAGCGACCGGCGGCGCCGTTCGCCGTCAACCTGATCGTGCATCGGACCAACACGCGGCTCGAGCAGGATCTCGAAATCGTGGTGCGGCACCGTGTGCCGATCGTCATCACCTCGCTCGGCGCGCGGCCGGAAGTGAACGAGGCGGTCCACACCTATGGCGGGATCGTGCTGCACGACGTGATCCACGACCGATTCGCCCGCAAGGCGATCGAGAAGGGCGCCGACGGGCTGATCGCGGTCGCCGCCGGCGCGGGCGGGCATGCCGGCACGATCTCGCCCTTTGCACTCGTCCAGGAGATCCGCGCCTGGTTCGACGGGCCGCTGGCGCTCTCGGGCGCGATCGCGACCGGCGGCGCGGTGCTTGCGGCCCAGGCGATGGGGGCGGACCTCGCCTATATCGGCACCGCGTTCATCGCCACCGAGGAGGCCAACGCGGCGGCGGCATACAAGGCGGCGCTGATCGAGGGGAGTGCCGCGAGCATCGTCTACACGGACGCGATCACCGGCGTGCACGGCAACTACTTGCGGGCGAGCCTGGAGGCGGCGGGGCTGGACCCGGAGAACCTGCCCCAGCGCGGGGCGGCCAGCGATTTCGGCCCGGAGCTCAAGCGAGCCTGGAAGGACATCTGGGGCTCCGGCCAAGGGATCGGCGCGCTCGAGCGCGTGGTGCCCGCCGCCAGGCTCGTCGATCGGCTCGTGCGCGAGTATGCCGCCGCACGCGCGCGGCTCGGTGCCTTGTGGAACGCGCGGGAGCCTGCCTAACCTCCGATCAAAGCAAAGCGGGAGGCGGGCGATGTCCGAAGACGAGGCCCTGTTCCAGAAGGGCATGCCGATCCGGCGCGAGGTGCTGGGCGCCGAGTATGTCGACGCCTCGATGGCCCGCGCCGACGAGTTCATGATGGCGTTCCAGCGCGCGACCACGTCCTGGGCGTGGGGTTGGGCCTGGGGCGACGAGACGCTCGATCGCAAGACGCGCAGTCTCCTGAACCTCGCCATGCTGACCGCCCTGAACCGGTCGCCGGAGATCAAGCTGCATGTGAAGGGTGCGTTGAACAATGGCGTCACCGTGGCCGAAATCCGCGCCGCGCTGCTGCACGCGACCGCGTATTGCGGCATTCCGGCGGGGCTCGACGCCTTCAAGGCGGCGCATGAGGTGCTTGTGAAAGAGGGCGCGCTCCCAGCGCCGAAGACGTGACGCTCCCTTGCTACGAGGTGTTCGCGCTCCGCTACGCGCATCGTAACGCGCGCCGGGCCGAGCACTTCATCGGCGGCGACCCGCATGACGGGCCGATGCCGATGGCGTACTACATCTGGGTGATCCGCGGCGACGGCCGGGTCGTGGTGGTGGATTGCGGGTTCGGGGCGGAGGTGGCGGCGCGGCGCGGGCGCACGCTGCTGCAGACGCCGTCAGAGGTGCTAGCGCTGCTCGACGTCGACCCGGACGTGGTGCCGGACCTGGTGCTGACGCACCTGCATTACGACCATGTCGGCAACCTCGACGTATTCGGGGCGGCCCGGCTCCATTTGCAGGAGCCGGAGTTGCACTACGCGGTGGGGCGGCACATGCGCCATCCCTACCTGCGGGCGCCGTTCGAGGTGGAGGACGTGGTTCGGCTGGTGCGGCTGAACTATGCGGGCCGGGTCCACCTGCACAACGGCAAGGTGGTTCTCTATCCCGGGATCACCCTGTTCCCTGCGCCGGGTCACTCGGCCGGGCTACAATTCGTGCAAGTGCATACCAAGCGGGGCATGGTCGTGCTGGCGTCCGACGCCGCCCATTTCTATGAGAACATCGAGAGCGGCCGGCCGTTCACGATCACCGTCAGCACGGCCGACACGCTGGAGAGCTATGACCGGGTCTGCGCCGCGGCCAACTCGCCGGACCACATCATTCCCGGCCACGACCCGCTGGTGATGGCGCGCTACCCCGCCCCGTCGCCGGCGCTGGCGGGAACGGTGGTGCGCCTGGACGTTCCCCCGGCGGGGTGATGCTGCTGTCGTCCGAACTCGCCGGCCAAGGCTGGCTGCAACTCGGAGAACTGACCCTCGCTTTCGTCCTGTCCGCCCTGGTCGGGCTGGAGCGGGAGGTACGGCACAAGAGCGCCGGCGTTCGGACCTACAGCCTGGTCGGCGTCTCGGCCGCGCTGTTCATGTTGGTGTCGAAATACGGCTTCACCAACGTGCTCCAGAACGGCTCGGTCGTGGTCGACCCATCGCGGGTCGCCGCCCAGATCGTGTCGGGAATCGGGTTCATCGGCGGCGGCGTCATCTTCATGCGCCGCGACGTCGTGCGCGGCCTGACCACGGCGGCCTCGGTCTGGCTGACGGCGGCGCTCGGGATGGCCTGCGGCGCGGGGCTGCCGGTGCTGGCCGTGGCGACGACGGCCGGGCACTTCGTCATCATGCTGGCCTTCCCCCCGCTCGTCGCGCTCTTCCTGCCGAAGCAGCGCAAGACGGCGACCCGGCTCCGGATCGTCTTCGAGGATCGCCGGGGATGCCTCGAAAGCATCCTGGTCGCTTGCACGGACCTGCGGTTTGCGATCGATCAGGTCGAGGTGGACCGGGGCGGGGTGCGTGGATGGAGCCCCGAGGAAGCGCAGGACGAGGCGGATGTCGAGGGCACCGAAGCGGACGAATACCGCGGCCGCCTGGTCACGCTGTATATTCAGGTCAAGGGAAAGAAGCCCGTGTCGGACCTGATCGTCCGGCTGAGCAATCTCAAGAGCGTCATCCGCGTCGGCTCGCTGGAGGATGACCGGCTGGATTAGGGCGCCCGGGCCATGTGCGATCGCGGCGGACTAAAGGCCCAGCTCCTCGAGCCCCGGATGGTCGTCGGGCCGGCGCCCGGCCGGCCAGCGGAACAGCCGGTCGGACTCTTGGATCGGCAGGTCGTTGATGCTGGCCACCCGACGCCGCATCAGGCCGCTGCCGTCGAACTCCCAGTTCTCGTTGCCGTAGGATCGGAACCACGTGCCGCTGTCGTCATGCCACTCGTAAGCAAAGCGCACCGCGATCCGGTCACCGCGAAACGCCCACAGCCCCTTGATCAGCCGGTAGTCGAGCTCGCGGTTCCATTTGCGGGTCAGGAACGCCACGATCCCGTCGCGCCCGACGATGAATTCGGCACGGTTCCGCCACTGACTCTCGGCCGTGTAGGCGAGAGAGACGCGAGCCGGGTCGCGGCTGTTCCAAGCGTCCTCGGCGAGGCGCACCTTTTGCGCGGCGGCCTCGGCGCTCGTAAACGGCGGCAAGGGTGGGCGTGCGCTGTCCATGCTGGTTCCCCTAAAGGCTCATCTTGAAACCGATATGGCTGCGCTGGAAGCCGAGCCGCTCATAGAAACGCTGCGCATCAATCCGCGCCGCGTTCGTGGTGAGCTGCACGAGCCGACATCCCCGGGCACGGCACTGCTCGATCGCCCAGCGCAGCATAAGCTGCCCCACCCCCCTGCCGCGCACGGCGCGGGCGACCCGTACACCCTCGACCTCGCCACGCCAGGCGCCGCGGTGCGAGATCCCGGGGAGAAAGCTGAGCTGCAGCGTGCCGACAACCTCGCCCGCCAGCTCCGCGACCGCCAGCAGCTGGTTGGGATCGCGCTCAATCGCCGCGAACGCCACCGCGTAGACCGGGTCTCCGGGAGACTCTCGCCCCCGGCCAAGATCGTCGTCTGCCAGCAACGCCACGATCGCCGGCACATCCTCCGCCGTCGCGCGCCGGAACATCAACTCCTCCACGCCTACACCTCCAGATCCCGCCGCCCATCGCCCAGGGTCACGGATTTCACCAGCGCCCAGACCGGCAAGCCCGGTTCGAGCCCGAGCCGGCCGACCGTATCGCGGGTCACGCGCGAGAGCAGCGCGCTCTCGCCGACGCGCAGCCGGAGGAACGCCTCATGCGCCCCCTGCCCCGGCGTGACCGCCTCCAGCGCCGCCGGCAGCACATTCTGCACCGAGATCGCCTCCGGCCGGGTCGTCGCGACGGAGACGTCGCGCGCCCGCACCCGGACGCGCAGTTCCGTGCCGGGCGCCTCCTCCTGCAGCGGAACGAGCAGCGCGCCGCCGGGAAACGCCAACCGGGTCAGGCCGCGCGCCTCGTCGTGGTCCGTCACGATGCAGCGGAGCACCGCGCCGGCGTCCCGCCGCGCCGCGAGCGGCAGGTCCGTGCGCAGCGCCATCTCCTCGAGCGTGCCGCTCGCCAGCACGCGCCCCCGCCCCATCAGCACGAGCCCATCAGCCAGGCGGTCGACCTCATCGAGCGCGTGCGTCACGTAGAGCATCGGCAGCGCAAACCGCGCGCGGGCCAGGGCAAGGAACGGGAGCACCTCGGCCCGACGCGCGGCGTCCAGCGCGGCGAGCGGCTCGTCGAGCAGGAGGATGCGCGGCCGGGACAACAGCGCGCGGCCGAGCGCGACCCGCTGGCGCTCGCCGCCCGAGAGCGCGCCGGGCCGGCGCGGCAGCAGCGCGCCAACCCCAAGCAGGGCCACCACCTCGTCGAACCCCGGCCCCGCACCGGGCGGCGCCCGGCGCATCCCGTAGCGGAGGTTCCTCTCGACCGAGAGGTGCGGGAACAGCCGCGAGTCCTGGAACACGACCCCGCAGCGGCGGCGCTCCGCTGGGACGAACAGCCCGGCCTCCCGGTCCACCAGCACCGCCCCGTCCAGCGCCACCCGACCCCGGTCGGGACGCAGCAGCCCGGCCACGCAGGCAAGCAGCGTCGACTTGCCACACCCGGACGGCCCGAACACCGCCGTCACCCCTTCCGACGGAGCGCTGAACGCGGCCTGAAGGTGAAAACCCGAAAACGCGTGCTCGACCTCGACCTCGAGCATCAGCGGCCAAGCCAGGTCCGCAGCCACCGGGCCAGCACATCCGCCAGCAGGAGGAGGCCAACCGCGAGCACGAACGAGACGGCGGCAAGCCTTGCCGCGATCGCGTCCCCGCCCGGGATCTGCGTCGCGCTGTAAATTGCGAGCGGCAGCGTCTGGGTCTCGCCGGGAATATTGGAGACGAAAGTGATCACCGCCCCAAACTCGCCCAGCCCGGCCGCGAACGCCGTCACGCCACCGGCCAGGATGCCCGGCCCCATCAGCGGCAACGTCACCGTCGCGAACCGGTCGAGCGCGCCCGCCCCCAGCGTCCGCGCCGCCGCCTCCAGCCCGGGGTCGATCGCCTCCAGACTGAGCCGCACCGCGCGGACCACGAGCGGAAAGGACATCACCGCCGTCGCCAGCGCCGCGCCCGCCGTGGTGAACACGAGGCGCACGCCGAACAGGTCGTAGAGCGCGCGGCCAAGCGGGCCGCGAGCGCCGAACAGCATGAGCAGGATCCACCCGGTGACCACCGGCGGCAGCACCAGCGGCAGGTGCACGACCGCGTCCAGCACCGGCCGCCCCCAGAACCGCCCGCGGCTCAGCAGCACGGCGGCCCCGATCGCAAGCGGCAAGCTCCATAGCAGGCTCCAGCTCGAGACCAGCAGGCTAAGCCGGACGGCCTCCCATTCCTCCGGTGTCAGGGCGCCGTCCCGTCCACGCGCCGGAACTTGTGCAGCGACCGCAACCCGTCCGGCCGCGCTTGCTCCGGCCAAAGCTGCGGCCACTGCGTCCAGGACACCTCGCCGACATAGATGTCGCCATGGCCGTCGACCGCGATCCCGTGCGGCGCGACGAACTCGGCCGGGCCAAGGCCGGCATGGCGGCCGCCAATCCGCGCGACCCGCTTCCCGGTATGGTCGAGCACGGAAAGCCGCGGGCCAAGGTTCGGCACGTTGCGATTAACCGGCATCACCGGCCCAAGCTCGCCCACCACGCACCACGGGCAGCGACCCGGCGGCATGAACAATCCGCACGGCCGGTGCAGGTTGTTCCACTGCGTCTCGTACCGACCACTTGCCGTCGAACACCTGGACCCGGTGGTTCTCGCGGTCGGCCACATAGACCCAGCCATCCGCATCGCAGGTGATGTTGTGGACGATGTTGAACTCGCCGGGGTCGGAGCCCGGGCCGCCCCACGAGAACAGGAGCCGCCCGTCCGGCGCGAACTTGTGCACGGCGGCATTGCCGTATCCGTCCGCGACGTAAACGTCGCCCTCGGGCGACAGCGCAGTATGCGTGCAGCGATGGAACGGCTCGTTGCTCATATAAGGCGCAGGGCCGGCCGGGGATGCCGAGCGTGAGCAGCACGTGTCCCTCCAGCGTGCATTGCCGGACCGTGTGGTCGGCGTCGTCCGTCAGCCAGACCGTATCGTCCGGGCCCCATGTGCAGCCCGTGGGCGCGCGGGAACACGCCCTCCCCCCACGACCGCAGGAAATTGCCCTCGCGGTCGAACACGATCATCGGGTGTTCGCCGCGGTTGAACACGTAGACGTTGTCGTGCCGGTCGGTGCCGACGGCCCCGACCTCCTTAAACGACCAGCCCGGCGGCAGCTTGCCCCAGCCCTCCACCGGCTCGAAGACCCACTCTCCCTCGCCGACCCGCATCCCCTGCCCCCGCCCGTCCCGCCGGGTTGACCTCAACTTGGGGAGGCTGCACTACGGCGGCCCCGATTTCCAGGAGCCCTCATGATCCGGCTGGACGATCCGCCCGAGACCCCCGACGAGCCGGAAGAGCCCGACGAGCCCGACGTTCCCGAGCCGCGCGGCCCGGAGCCGAAGGAGCCGAGCGACAACCGCACCCTCGCCGCGCCGATCAACGAGCTGGAAAGCCGGCTGCTGCGGCAGCGCAAGGTGCTGATCTTCGGGGCGATCAACGACCGGGTCGCGCGCGACGTCACCGGCCGGCTGCTGGCGCTGGCCAACGAGGGCGACGGCCCGATCGACGTGTTCGTCAACTCGCCGGGCGGGCACGTGGAGAGCGGCGACACGATCCACGACATGATCCGCTTCGTCCGCGACACCGTGCCGGTGCGCGTGATCGGGACCGGCTGGGTGGCCAGCGCCGGGGCGCTGATCTTCCTCGCCGGCGAGAAGAAGCACCGCGTGTGCCTGCCGAACACGCGCTTCCTGCTGCACCAGCCGATGGGCGGCGTCCGCGGCCCGGCGACGGACATCGACATCGAGGCCCGCGAGATCATCAAGATGCGCGAGCGGATCAACCACATCATCTCCCGCGAGACCGGCCAGTCGTTCGAGAAGGTGGTGGACGACACCGACCGCAACTACTGGATGTCCGCCGAAGAGGCGGTGGCCTACGGCATGTGCGACCGCATCGTGCAGTCCGTGCCCGCGAGCTCTGACGCGAGGCGATGTGATCGGGAGGCGGCCAGTCTAACTCTATGGTGTCGCACCTGGAGGACACCGATGCGGACTGGCCGTTTCCTTGCCGTGGTTGCGCTAGCCGGGCTGATGCTGCCCGGCGCGGCGCAGCGCCCAGTATGTCTGGCCGTATGTCGGCTACTACCGGCCGTTCTATCGGCCTTATTACGCCTGGGGATGGCCGTACTACCGGCCATTCTGGCGGCCGCCGGTGGTGTATGCGGTGCCGCCGCCGGTTGCCTATGCGCCGCCAGTGGCAGAGTCGGCCTACGGGATCCCGTACGCCCCACGAGAAGCCCCCACGCACCGGCCGATCCACCGCGCTTCGGTCCACCGCGCCGCGCCTGTGGCGCCACAACCGCCCGCCCCGCCTGGGCCGAGCCATGACGTGTTCCCTCCGGAGCGGCCGGGGGATTGAGCGAACCACCCTTGCCCTCTCCCGCCAGCGGAAGAGCGCTTTTTGAGAACGAGCTGATCGGGCAGTCGCTGCGGCGATTGGAGGATGTCCGCTTCCTCACCGGCATGGGGCGGTATGTCGAGGATATCGCGTTTCCGGGCGAGGCGATCGCGGTCGTGGTGCGGTCCCCGCATGCGCATGCGCGTGTCGGCCGCCGTCGAGCTGGCGTCGGCCCGGGCAGCTTCGGGCGTCCTCGGAGCGTTCGCGGCGGCGGACCTCGAGGACCTCGGGCCGATCCCGTGCCAGATGCAGGTGCCGACGGTCGGGCCGATGCTGGTGCCCGCAGCGCTTCGCTCTGGCCGCCGACCGCGTCCGTTTCGTCGGCGAGCCGGTCGCCTTCGTCGTGGCCGAGACCCGGGCCGCCGCGCTGGACGCCGCCGAACTCGTCCAGGTCGACTACGAGCCCTTCCCCGCCGTGGTCGACGCACGCGCGGCCTTGCAGCCGGACGCGCCAACTCTCTGGCCCGACGTGCCGGGAAACCTCGCCTACACCTTCGAAAAGGGCGATCGCGAGGCGGTCGCAGGCGGCCTTCGCCAGTGCCGAAAAAATCGTGATGCTTGA
This sequence comes from uncultured Alphaproteobacteria bacterium, assembly GCA_963708585.1. Taxonomy (GTDB): domain Bacteria; phylum Pseudomonadota; class Alphaproteobacteria; order Acetobacterales; family Acetobacteraceae; genus JAVVHH01. The sequence goes on from CAVPSW010000006.1 coordinate 1,025,791, forward strand.
CCTAGTCAACAATCGGCTCGTGGTCGCGCCGCTCGAAACCCGCACCGCCGTCGCCCGCTTCGACCCGGCGAACGCCACCTTCCACCTCCTCGTCTCCGCCGCCGGCGTGCACTTCATCCGCGACGCCTTGGCCGATACCGTGTTTCGCGTGCCGCGCGAGCGGGTGCGGGTGGCGGCGCCGGACGTCGGCGGCGGGTTCGGCGTGAAGAACGCGCTCTATCCCGAATATATCCTTCTTCTTTGGGCGGCGCGACGGCTCGGCCGACCGGTCCGCTGGACCGCAGAGCGGAGCGAGGACTTCATCAGCACCGCGCACGGCCGGGACAACCTGACCCGCGCCCGGCTCGCGCTGGACGCCGACGGCCGCTTCCTCGCCCTGGACGTGGACACGGTCGCCAACCTGGGCGCCGCCATGTCGAGCGGCGGCCCCGGCAGCTCGACCACCGCCCCCGGCAACGCCATGGGCGGCGGATACGACATCCCCGCCGTGTTCATGCACGTGCGCGGCGCCTACACCAACACGGTCCCGACCGACGCCTATCGCGGCGCCGGCAAGCCGGAGGCGAACTACCTGCTGGAGCGGCTGATCGATGCTGCCGCGGCCGCACTCGGGCGCGACCCGGTCGAGCTGCGCCGGCAGAACCTGCTCCGCCGCTTCCCGCACCGCACGGCGATGGCGACCACGATCGACGGCGGGCAGTTCGCGGCCAACATCGACCCCGCGCTCGAAGCCGCCGATTACACAGGATTTCCGGCCCGGCGCGCTTCCGCCCGGGCGCGAGGCCGGCTGCTCGGCCTGGGCGTCACCTGCTTCCTCGAGACCGCGCGCGGAGCGCCGGACGAGGGCGCGGAGCTTCGCTTCGAAGGCGGCGGCCGGGTCGCGCTGCTGGTCGGCTCGCAGTCCAATGGGCAGGGCCACGAAACCAGCTTCCCGCAACTCGCCGCCTCGTTGCTCGGGCTGCCGGTCGAGGCGTTCCGCTACGTGCAGGCGGACACCTTGCTGATCCCAGCCGGGCACGGCCATGGCGGGGCCCGCTCGCTGCACCAAGCCGGCGCCGCCCTGACGCGGGCGGCGGAGACAGTGGTCGCGAAGGGGCGCACCGTCGCAGCCCGGCTGCTTCAGGCGCGGCCGGAGCAGGTCGTGTTCGCCGCTGGCCGCTACGAGGCCGAAGGCCGCTCGGTCGGCCTGCTCGAAGTGGCCGACGGCGGCGGAGCCCGACGAGCGTCTCGACACCTACATCTGGAACAAGCTCGACCTCATCACCTTCCCCAACGGGGTGCACGTGGCCGAGGTGGAGGTCGACCCGGAGACGGGCGCGGCCGCGCTGCTGCGCTACACCGCGGTCGACGATTACGGGACGGTGCTCAACCCGCTGCTCACGATCGGCCAGGTCCAGGGCGGGCTCGCGCAGGGTATCGGGCAGGCGCTGCTGGAGCACACGGCCTATGACGGCGAGAGCGGGCAACTGCTGAGCGGCTCCCTGATGGACTACTGCCTACCGCGGGCGGCCGACCTGCCGGAGTTGGTTGTAGAGCTGCTCGGCACGCCGACCGACCGCCAACCCGCTCGGCAGCAAGGGCGCGGGCCAGGCGGGCGCGATGGCAGCGCCGCAGGCCGTGATCGCCGCACTGCTGGACGCATTGGCGGCCGCTCGGGGTGAGGCATCTCGACATGCCGGCCACTCCGGAGCGGATTTGGTGCGCAATCCCCGCAAACCCCGCCGCACATGAAACGATACCGCGGGCGGGGCTGGAATAGCCAACGACATCGGCCTCGGCGGGCTCGGCGGGCTTGGCGCGGAACTTGGCGGCAATCTCTTCCTCACCGCCGGCACGATGCTGTCAATCGTTGTCGGCGGCGCTGGGGCGAATGGGCCGACTGCCCAGCCAGGGTTTTCCGGCGCCAGCGGCGGGAGCGGCGGGAGCTTCGTTCTCGACGGAACCACACCGCTGGTCATTGCCGGCGGCGGCGGCGGCGGCGGCGGCAGCAATGCCTTCCCAGGACCCGGCGACAACGGCGGCAACGCCTCCACCTCGACCACGGGCGGCAATGCAGCACTCGATTTGCTGGCTCGGGCGGCACGAGGAAGCGGCGGAACCGCCGCAGCAGCAGCGGCTCGGGGGGCGCCGGCGGCGGCCTGCTCAGCGCGGGTTAATCCGGTTATAAGAGCTGTGCGAGCGGCGGCGGGCGGCAGCTCGTTCCTCGACGCTGACCTGACCAGCACATTTGCGTTGGCCGGGGTGGGCACCGGCGACGGGAGCATCGAGATCGACCTCCTCGCTCCTTCCGTCATCCCCACCCCTGAGCCGACCTCCCTCGCCCTCCTCGCCACTGGTCTCATCGGCCTCGCCCTCGCCGCCGCCGCTGATCCCGCTGACGGACGACCCGACGCTGCTCCACCTCGAGCGGATTTGGCGCGCGATTCACGGTCGCGGTCCGGACTGCCGGCCTGGTGAGGCCGACCGTTGCGAGCTAGCCTCGTTCCGCAACCCCAGCTAAGCGGAGTCGACATGCCAATTGCCTCCTACGAGAAAGAATGGAAGACGATCAAGACCAACTTTGAGAAAGCAACCGACAAGAAGAAGCCGAGCGAGAAATTCGCGACTTGTCTTCAAAAAGGCCTCGGGACTAACTCCCGCAACCTCCGCCTTCGACAAGGCGCTCGCGAAAGACGACAAGAAGGCAGCGGAGGACGCGCTTGACCGCCCTGCAGAAGGCGGGCAAGGATTATCAGCTCGTCCTGAGCAAAGCGGCGGCAGCCGAGACGGATCGGGGCGTGCAGACCGAAGCAAGGTCATGATCGGCGAGATCATCAACCTGCTCGACGAGGCGGAGAAGGCGATCAAGGACGTCGGCAAGCTGAAATGGTGCAGCCGCATCGAAGACTTCAGCAACATGATGAAGAACAAGTCGAACGCCGAACGCATCATCGAATACGCCAAAAAGACGCACAACCAGGAGCTGGTGCTTTTCCTCGCGGCAATGGCCAAAAAGGACTACTCCGCCAAGACCTTCAACACCTTCGTCAAGGAAGGCTCCCCGCAGGAAATCAACATCGATTCCGGGCTGCGGGAGAAATTCACGGAGGACAACCTTCGCCAAGGCGCCTTGGGCGAGACGCAACGCTCGAAGTGCTCAAGCTGTTCAACACCAGTATCGTCAACAAGCTGAACGCCTAGCCGAACCGGGGCCGGGGTGGCAGCCCCGGCCGGCCGTTGACCGGGCTCGGGCGCCTCCATACCGTCCCGTTCAGGAGGAACGCCGATGCCCGGGCTGTATTTCGACGAACTGGCGGTCGGGCAGGTGTTCAAGCATCCGATCAGCCGGACGATCACGGAAGCCGACAACGTCTTCTTCACTGCGATGACGCATAACCCGGCGCTGCTGCACCTCGACGAGCACTATTGCCGTGAGCACACCGAGTTCGGCCAGCGCATCGTCAACAGTTGCTTCACGCTCGGCCTGATGGTGGGCATCTCCGTCGGCGACACGACGCTCGGCACCGCGGTCGCGAACCTAGGCTGGGACGAGGTTCGCTTTCCCAAGCCGCTATTCCATGGCGACACGATCCGGGTGGAGACGGAGGTGGTGGAGCTGCGCGAGAGCCGGTCGCGGCCGAACGCGGGCATCGTCACCTTCCTGCATCGAGCCTACAACCAGAACGGCGAACTGGTCGCGCACTGCAAGCGCTCGGGCCTGCAGCTCAAGCGGCCAAATTCGTGATCTCCGCGCGCTCGGCGGCGAGCCGGGCGAGATCGTCGCGCACGCGGCGGATCACCGGGGCCCAGTCGCCAAGCACCTCCTGCCGGTAGATCCGCATGCGTCGGGTACCAGGGCGTGTCGGCGCGGTCGAGCATCCAGCGCCAGCAGCCTTGGAAGCGGGAGAGCATCCAGACCGGCTTGCCCATCGTCGCGGCCACGTGGGCGACGGCGGTGTCGACGCTGATGACGAGGTCCAGCCCGGCGATGCGTGCCGCCGTGTCGGCGAAGTCGGTCACGCCGTCCATCAGGTCGATCACGGAGGGGCTCGGCATCGTCTTCGCGCCGAGCTGCAGGCTGTGGAGGCTCACGCTGTCCGATCTCGGCCAGCGGAGCGAGCATTTGCGGCTCGAGCGAGCGCTTCCGGTCGTCCAGGAAGTTCGATATTCCCCGCCCAGACCAGGCCGACCCGGAGCGTCTTCCCGGGCGGCGGCGCGGCGAAGCCGGCGGCATAGGAAAGCGGCGGCGGAATCGTGTCCAGCGTGGTGCCGAACACGCCCGGCAGGCTCAGCAACGGGCAATACAGGTCGAACGGGGGCAGGCCCGGCCCGCCCGCCACGACGGTCGCCGCGCCAGGCGTACCCTCGAGCAGGCGCACGAGGCCCTTCTGCACCGCGAGCACCACGCGGATCCCGCGAGCCGCCACCATCGGCACGTAGCGGACGAATTGGATCGTGTCGCCGAACCCCTGCTCGGCGTGGACCAGTACGGTCGTTCCCGGCAGCACGTCGCCGCCGGTCCAGCGCCGGTCGGCGCCGGGCCAGGTGCGCATCTCCAGCAGCCCGGCGCGCGAATCGTAAAGTGCCCAAGCTTCCGGCGTCATTTGGCCATGGAGCAGCAGCACCGCCGCGAGGTTGTGCCGCGCGATGGCGTTCTCGGGCGCGCAGGCGACGAACTCGCGGGCCGCCGCCAGCGCCTCCGCGTGCCGCCCCGTGCCGCCAAGCGCCAGTGAACGCAGCACCAGCACGCAGGACCGATCTGCGCCCGCAGCGAGCGCCCGGTCGAGCACCGCGAACACCTCGTCGACATAGCCCAGCTCCAGCAACGCCGCCGCAAGCGTGGTCACGTGGTTTGCGAATGGTTCCGCCTCGAAAGCGAACAGCGCGTGAGGCAGCGCCTCTCGCGGGGACCGCTCCAGGTAAAGCGCATTGGCCAGGTCGCCATGGACCGCCACCGATTCCGGCTCGAGCGTGAGCGCCTGATACAGCGCGCCGATTGCGGCCCGCCGCTGGTCCATGCGCATCAGCGCCTGGGCGTGCAGGCGCAGCAGCATGGTGTTCTGCGGATGCCGCCGGCATGAAGCGGCAAGCCAAGCCTGCGCGTCCTCCCGCCGTCCGGCGCCGAGCAACGCCGCGGCGAGCCCCGCCGCGACCAGCGCGTTCTCCGGCGCCCGCGCATGGAGCTCCTCCCAGATCAAGACCGCCTCGCTCATGACGGCCAGCCCGCGCGAACGCAGCGGCCTCGCTGCTCCGCCTGCCGAGATCGGTTTCCTGCGTCACCAGACCCCCTTTCCCCTCAGCGGATCGTAGGCGGGGAACGTGAAGGAATCCTGAACAGCCAGGCCGTTGCGACCGTCGAGGTCTTGCGATTATAAGGCGCCGGCTGGAGAGGTGGCCGAGTGGCTTAAGGTGGCGGTCTCGAAAACCGTTGTAGGTTAACCCCTACCGTGGGTTCGAATCCCACCCTCTCCGCCATCCAACCATCGCTGGTGACGCCTCCTCCATGAGCCCGGGCTACCTTCCCTTTGCGGGCGCGCTGCGCCTGCCGGCTTTCCTCTGCGACAATTGCGGGTATTGGCAGCGCTCGTTCGCTACCCCGCCCTCCTGCCCCATGTGCCTCGACGCGCGGCACGTCGTGCCGCAGGACGGCTGGCGGTTCTGGGACCGCGAGGAGGCGCAGGGTCGATTTCCCGTGCCACTGGGCCGAGCTTGAGCCCGGCGTATGGCGGTTCTGGAACGAGCCGGTGAGCGGCATCGGGCCGAGCGCCTACCTGCTGCAGACCCAGGCGGGAAACATGGGCTTCGAGGGTTGCCCGGTGTTCAGCGAGGCGGCGCTCGAGCACATCGCGACATTGGGCGGAATCCAGGTGCTGTCGGCATCGCACCCGCATTCCTACGGCGCGCTATGGCAGCTTCAGGAGCGGTTCGACCCGGAGCTGGCGCTGCACCCGGGCGACCTCCAATGGTCGGGCGCGCTGCAAGTGAGCTGGCCGTTCGACGACATGCTCGAACCGCTGCCGGGGCTGGAGCTGCACCTCACAGCGGGGCATTTCGACGGGCACACGGTGCTGTTCGACCGGGCGCGGCGCATCCTGTTCTGCGGCGACGCGCTGAAATTCGAGCTTGACGGGCGGACCAGCGCCGGGCGGTGACGATCTCCGCGCACAAGGCGTTCGTGCGCGGCATTCCGCTCACGCCGGGAGAGCTGCGGCAGTATCGGGCGGTGTTCGCGCCGCTCGACTTCACCCAGACCTGGACGCCGTTCGAGCAGGTGCGCAACAGCGGCAGGGCGGAGGCGCTGGCGTTGATCGACGCGATGCTGGCAACCCGGCCGCATGCCTATCCGGTCCCGCTAGACGAGTTGAAAGCGCCGACCAGCGATTAACCCCAGGTCTCGCGCTCGCCGGCGCGGCGGGCGACGTTCTCGGGTGCACGGGGCAGCGGGGCGGGTTTGCCGAACAGCCAACCCTGCCCATATGTCGCGCCAGTGGCGGCCAGCGCGGCGGCTTCCGCCTCCGTCTCGATCCGTTCGGCGACCACGGCCGCACCGGCGGCGCGGGCGATCTCGATAATCCCAGCGACGAAGCCGCGTTCACGGGCACCCGCGGTCACGCCCGGCACGAACGAGCCGTCGAGCTTGACGTAATCCGCTCCCAGCGCCCGCAGCACGCGCAGATCGGCCGCACCCGCGCCGAAATCGTCCAAACAGAACGGGATTCCGGCCCCGCGAAGCATCGCTACGGTCCGCGCCGCCTCCTCGAGGTCGCCGACTTCGGCGGTCTCCGTCATTTCGACGATCAAGCGCCGGCTGCGGCCAGCCTGGTGCGAGGTGAGCAGGGCGGCCAGCGTATCGCGAAAGCCGGCATCGCCCATCGACAGGCCGGACAGGTTGAACGCGACCGGTGCAGCCGCTCGCATCGCGGCGGCACTTGCCAGCTCCGCCACGGCGAGGTCCAGCTCGTGCGACAGGCCGAGCATCTCGATCAGCGACACGAATTCCTGCGGGGAGCGGTCACCCCGGCCGGGCTCCGGGCGGATAAGCGCTTCGTAGTGATGGAGTTTGCGGTCGGCGAGCGAGACGATCGGTTGAAACGCCAGCTCGAACCGGCGTTGCTCGATCGCGCGGCGGAGCGCGTTGGTCTGGCTGGCGGCGCGATCCATGAATGCGCCCAGTCCGCCGCCGAAGCCGGCGCGCTCCAGGCCGCCCACGCCGTCGCGTGCGAACGCCATGAGCGCCTGGCCCAGCGCCCGGGCCGCCTGGGACGCGGTCAGCGCCGTGCCCTCAGAGGAGAGCTGGGTGCTGCTGACCACGCTGGCGCCGTTGGACGCGCGCAACGCCGCTTCGAGCAGCCCAACCGTCGCGGCGAGCTGCTGTGGGCCCTCCACCCCGAGCACGCCAAAGCGACCCGGGGCGAGTTCGCTGGCAACTGAGTTCGGGGGCGATCGAGCGAAGCGCCCGCTCCAGCTCCGCGCCAGACACGGCAGCGCCCGAGAGTTCGATGAGCGCCAGATTGGACCCGGCCTCGGCAGAGGCGCGCCACGCTCCTGGCGAGAGCGCTCCGGCTCAGCATGACCTCCGTCACGGCGGGCGTGGGCGGCAGGGCGAAGGTGACGCAGAACCGCGCCGGGCAGCCCGGTGGCGCCAGCGCCAGCCCGGCCAATGCGAATGCCGGATGCCCGCACGCCTCCAGCCGCACGACCGTCGGCGCCAAGCGGCCGCGCACCCGGAGCAGTTCGAGCCCCATATCGAGCATCGTGTGGTCGGCGCGGGCGACGATGGAGCGGAGATTCTGCCCGACCAGCTCCTCCGGCGCGCGGCCAAGCCGCGAGCGGAAAGCGCCGGCGGCGTAGGTGACGGTCCCGTCCGGCTCGACCTCGGCCACGAGGTCCGCAGCGGCGAAGGTGAAGGCGACAAACCGCTCCATCTGATCGGGTGAGCGGGAACGCGACAGGGCGGCTTCTCCATCCGCGGGCGACATGCTTGATCCTGGCCCGAGCCGCAGTAACGGCCCAGAACACTCTCGAGCAATCAGCTTAGCGCACGATCCCTAACAGAACGCTAAAGACGGATCTGCCGGACCCTCTCCCGCACGCGGGGAGAGGGCTCCAGGTCGGGTACTCAGGTGGTTCGCGAACTGCGGAGGAATGCGCCCATCCCGAGCAGGCCGACCAGCGCCGTCAGCATCATGCCGTAGGAGGCAGGTTCCGGAGTGGAGAACACGGCGACGCAGCCAGACGAGCAAAGCGTGTCGGCCCCGGCGCTTGTCGTGCCTTCCAGTGGCACGAATATGTCGTTGTTGAACGGGTCTACGGCGACCGAGTGCGCATTCACGGTCGGTGCCACGCCGAGCGAGGTAAGGTCGATCTCCTGCACCAGCCCGTAGGTGGAGCCGTCGATCACGTCGATCACGCGGTCGCCATTGGCGTTCACGCCCGTGACGTAGAACTGATTATTGGTCGGATCGTAGTAGAGCTCGTCGGAGCCGGATACCGCCCCGATCTTGGCAACGATCGAGCCGAGGCCCCCGTTTGCGGTCGGGTCGAGCACGATGGTTTGGGTGCCGGCGGTGGCGCAGCCGACCATCAGGTTGCCGTTCGAGCCAACGGTCGAGGCCTGCCGAGCCGCAGCCCCCGGACAGTCCGAGCGCGTTGAAGTTGTAGGCCTGCATGGCGTTCCCGTTGGTGTCGAATTCCTCCACGCCGCCTGCATCGGTGCCGTTGAAGGTCGGAACGGAGACGAAGAACGTCTTGGTGTACGGATCCCAAACCGGCTGCTCCAGCCCACCATACTGGACCTGTGTTGGTACAGGTGATGTTGCCCTTGTTCAGGCTGACGTTCGGCGTGGCGTTGATCAGGTTCCCGTACGCCGGCGTGTTGGCGTTGTTCGCCGCGAAGATGAGGCCGCCGTTGACCGGGGCAAAGGCCATTTCGTCCACGCGGAAAGTGCCGCCGTTGGTATTCACGGTGCCGATTTGGGTCGGCGTGGCTGGGTTGCTGACATTGAAGGCTCGGAGAGTGCTGCCGCCGTCGCCGGCGTAGAGCGTAGAGACGCCGCCGCTCGTGTTTACGACCACGCCGTCCGGGCCGGAGATCGCGGTCGACGAGAGCTGGCCTGCGAAGCCGGTTGCGCGACCGACAAACGTGTTGTTCGCGCCGTTGATGATGTCGACGGAAGCGTTGGAGCGGTCGGCGAAGTAGTAATAGCCGGTCACCGGGTCGACGTAGCTGATATCGAAGCCGGTCAGCGCGCCGCCTTGGTTGTTGGCCTTGCGAGGCCGGGATGCCGATTGTGGTCTCGATCGTGTAGGGCGCGGCCAGACACGCACGGACAGCCGACGCCGCAAGAATCGAGCCGGCAAGCAAAACAGTCCTACCCGCGAGAACGTAACGGCATCGCTTCTCTCCGCCCAATTTTTATTGCACGCCGGAGCCTTGAGACGGTCCCGGTATTCGAGAGTAGCTCGCTTTTCATGCCAGTCTTCTCACATTTGCGTCAGCTGCCGGCAGGCGGAATGTCCAGCTGCCTGACCGCATTTCAGCGAGCTGAAATGCTTCTTCCCGCATTTGACGAAGCGCGCAGCACATGCACGTCCGGCTCCGGCTTGCCCATGATCGCCCCGGCCAGGTCGCGGGAGACTTCGGCCATCGGCTCCGGCCGGAGGTGGACGGCATCCCACCAGAGGTCGTCCTCCATCGTGATCCGGTTGGGGAAAGAGAGGTCATAAACCTCCGCGTTGGGCAGCCGGCTCGCCATCGCCACGACCCGGCGCTTGCACTCGTCGATCATCGCGGCCCCGGGCGAACCGGGCGCCGGATAAAGGTGGTAGCGCGGAACGAACACCAGGAGCTTGCGCGTGGTCGCCGGCAGACGGTCCATGTGCGCCTTGAGCCAATCGAGAGCCACGTAGTGCCAGGTGGCCGGGTCGGGATTGGCCGGCACGGGCCAGGTCTCGCTCAGGTTCTTGGCGATCAGCGCATGGGCGAGCGCCGGGTCATAGTGATGGAAGTCGACGTCGATCAGGTTCCACCCGTTCGGCACCGTAGGGGCGCGGCGCGAGGCCAAGCACCACGCTCAGCGAACGCCACGCCGTGTCGATGGCGTGCATGTTGAGCAGATTGGTGAACTCGCCGACCCGGTCGCCGTCGTAGAGCCACTCGGGGATAGGGTCGTAGCCGAAATGCTCGAGGTCGTCGCCGCGCTCGCACCAGCTGCGATCGAGGCCGATCAGGACAGCACGGGGCGCGGGGTGGGCGGCCATGAACACGTCAAGCAGGCGGGCCTGCTCCCAGGCGAAGCTGTGCACCATGGCGAGATTGACGAAGTGCCGCCGACGGCCGGGTCGAGGTCGGCCGGGTTGAGCAGGCGCGAGGCGGAGTCGCCGATGATCACGGAGTCGAAGCGCGGCTCGCGGGCAAGCTCCGGATATGCCCAGCGCTGGCTATGGTCGGCCGGCAGCTCGCGGCAGCGGACTCCGGAACGGCAGCGTGCCCCATGGGTCGAGCAGCGCAAGCAGCACGAACAGCGCCGCGCTGCCGCCAAGGACGACCGCAAGCAGGCGCAAGGACGAAGGAGCGCCAGCTCATGTCAGAACTGGAAGTAGAAGAACACGTTGGGCAGCCGGCCGCCGACCAGCAGCAACACCCAGATCGCGAGCGCCCCTGCGGGCCAGGCGAGCCAGGGACGCGGCTGGAGCCGGCGCAGCGCGATCTCCTGGCTGGGCCGGCCGAAGAAGGCGAGCGCCGCCGCCGCCGACCAGCGCGATCCAGTGTTCCCGATCGAGGTGCACGTGGCCGAGCCCGGAGACACCGAGCAAGCGAGAGCAGGAACCTTCCGGCCACCGCGAAGCCCGGCGAGTGGAACACCATCAGCGTCGCGAAGAAGAAGAAGAACGTGATCGCCCAGCCGAGGAAGCGGGGCAGCTTGATCCCGGTCCGGTCCCAAGCGTGGTTGACCGCGAGCCCCACGCCCTGCAGCCCGCCCCATGCCACGCAGTTCCAGTTGGCGCCGTGCCACAGGCCGCCGAGCAGCATGGTGACGATCACGTTGAAGACCTGCCGGGTCTCGCCATGCCGGCTGCCGCCGAGCGGGATGTAGAGGTAGTCGCGCAGGAAACGGGACAGCGTGATGTGCCAGCGCCGCCAGAGGTCGCGGCTGGAGACGGCCTTGTAGGGCGAGTTGAAGTTGATCGGCAGCGTCAGGCCGAACATCAGCGCAAGGCCGATCGCCATGTCGGAGTAGCCCGAGAAGTCGAAATAGAGCTGGAAAGTGAAGGCGAGGCCGCCGACCCAGGCCTCGGCGGCGGTGAGCGTGGTGGCGGCGGCGCGGGCGAAGGCGGGGTCGGCGAGGTGGCCGAGCGTGTCGGCGATCGCGACCTTCTTGAGCAGGCCGATCAGGAACAGGACCAGCCCCCGGCCGAGATTCTCCCACATCTGCGGCCCGCGCGGGTCGCGCTCGGAATTGCGGGATGATCTCGTTGTGCCGGACCAGCGGCCCCGCGATCAGCTGCGGGAAGAAGGTGACGAACATCCAGAAGTCGAGGAAGCCATAGATGTGCCGGTCGCCGCGGCGCAGGTCCATGAGGTAGCTGATCTTCTGGAACACGAAGAAGCTGATGCCGAGCGGCAGGATCAGCCGCCAGGGCTGCCAGTCGACGCCGGCGACTCCGAACACGGTGCCGCGGAGGAAGTCGGCGTATTTGAACAGGGCGAGCACGCACAGGTTCAGCACGATCCCGACCAGCGGCACCCAGCGCTGACCGGTGCGGCCGAACCATTGGGCGATCAGCCAGTTGGCCATCGTCAGCCCGAGCAGGAGCGGGACGAAGCGGACGTCCCAATAGCCGTAGAACGCGATGGAGGCGGCGATCACCCAGCCCTGGCGCAGCGCCTGGCTCCCGGCCAGCGCGTAGTAGCCGAGCAGCGTGAGCGGCAGGAAGGCGAAGACGAAGATCTGCGAGTTGAACAGCACCGGGGCGCTTTAGACGATTGCCGCCCCGGTTGAAACCGCCCGCGCCCAACGCTGCCGCAAGAGCAGGAACAGCACGACCGACACGTTCAGCGCGTTCCACAGCACGCCATTGGCGAACGCGACGCGGTAGCTGCCGGCCCAATCGTCGATCGCGCCGGCGAGCCAGCCGCCGGTGGCCATGCCGAACATGGTCGCCAGCAGCACCAGCCCGACCCGGCCGCCCGCCTCCCGCGCCGGGAAGCACTCGCGGACAATGACGGCGTAGCTCGGGATCAGGCCGCCCTGGACCAGGCCGAACAGGCCCGAGATGAAGTACAGCGACGACAGGCTGGTGAACTCGACGTAGAGCATCAGGGACAGGCCCTGCAGCACCGAGCCGAACAGGAGCGTGCGGATCCCGCCGATCCGGTCGGCGAGCCAGCCGGAGCCGATCCGGCTGATCAGGCCGAAGCCGAGCATCACCGACAGCATCTGCGCGCCCCGCGCCGCGCCGTAGCCGAGGTCGCTGCAGTAGGCGACGATGTGGACCTGCGGCGTGGACATCGCGATGCAGCAGGCGAAGCCGGCCACGATCAGGAGCGCCTGCAGCACCGGCGAGCGGCAGGAGCAGAGCCGCCCGACTCCGGGGCCGAGCCCGGTGGCGGCGGCCACGGGCGGGCGGCCGCGCAGCAGCGAGACGAGCGGGAGCATGACCGCGGCGACAGATCAGGCCGACGCCGATCGAGGTCGCGCGCCAGCCAAAGCCGGCCACGAAATGCTGCAGGACCGGCGGCCAGAGCGCGCCGGCGAAGTAGTTGCCGGACGCGCAGAGGGAGACGGCGATGCCGCGCCGGCGGCGGAACCAGAGCGAGATGTAGGCCATCAGCGGCCCGAACGTGACCGAGCCGCCGAGCAGCCCGATCAGCGCGAAGTGGATCAGCGCGAACTGCCATAGCGCGCCGGACAGCCCGGCCAGGACATAGCCGAGGCTCAGCATCACCGCGCCGCAAAGCATCGGGCGGACGATGCCGAACCGGTCGGTGAGCCGGCCCATCAGCACGCTGCCGAACGCAAAGCCGAGCATCACCGCGGTGTAGGCCAGCGAGGCCGCGCCGCGGTCGACGCCGAACCCGGCCTGGACCGCAGGCAGCATGACCACCACCGACCACATGCCCACGCCGCCGACCGTGCTCAGCACCATGCAGATGCCGAGCCGGGCCCAGGCGGCGCGCGAGTCGGGTTCTGGGGCGGTCATCGCGGAACGATACAGAGCTCCGCGGCTCGCTCAGGGCCGCGCGGCGCTCAGGCCAGCTCTGCGCGGGTAAGCACAGTCGTCATGAAGCGATAGGCATTGTTGACCCGCCAGCGCGCGTCCGTGCGCAGCATGCCGCATGAACGCCTCGTGGCCCGCCTGGCTCTGCCCGACCAGGCACCCGGCGCTCCGGTCGCCGATGGCGTCGCGGGGTGCGTCCTGGGCGCCGTGCTGGTCGACGATGAATAGGCCGAACAGGCGCGGGTCACCGTCGCGCAGCCCGTCCCGGTTGACGTCGCGGCTGACCGGCAAGGGGGCGACCTGGACCAGCGCGTCCTGCTCCAGCTCCGTGCCGACCGCGGTGCGGCCGATCACCCACGCCTTGTGCTGGCCGGGCTCGATGCGCGGCGGGCCGAGCGCGTCGATCGGCTCCTCCAGCGCGGCGCGGCCGGAGCCGGTGGTCGCCGCCCAGGCGCCTTCGATCACCGGGCGCCCGTCGCCGCGCGACCCGGATCAGCAGGCGCGCGTCGTCGAACGCGTCCAGGCGCGCCGGGCTCGGGCCGACCGTCGGGCTCCGTCCCTTCCAGATAGACGATGTTGAGGCAGTCGGGATGGCGGCAGATCCAGTGGCCGCGGGCGGTCATGGCGCGGACGACCCGGCCGGCGAGGTCGTCACCGGGCTCGAGCGGCAGGATCGGCGCCGGGCTGGCGAGACGGGCGGCGGCTTCGGGCGAGAGCGCGTTCTCGAACGTCAGGCCGGCCCGCCGGCAGAACTCGCGCAGCGCCCAGGTGGTGACCGGGCCGAGTTGGGCGTCAGGCGGCGGGTCGAGCAACCCGTGATGGGCGAGCCGAGCCTGGGTCGTCTGGAGCACCCCGGGCTGCTGGGTCGAGCGCCGCGAGGGGCAGCGGCGAACTGAGCTCGACTTCGAAGAAACCTGGCGCGTCCATCGTTAGAACGTAGATCGGCGCTGGCCTTTGCAAGTTCCCCTCAGTCGAGCACGCCGAACACCCGGCCGCGCCCGGTCGCGTCGGCGCTGCGGAAGATCCGCATCTCGCCGCCGCCAGGGAGGACGACCACCTCCGCCCCGTTCGGCGCCCGCACCACCGGGACCGGCGCGCCGGCCCAGACCGCGGCGATCAGTCTGGCATACTGCGCGTTCGGACCCGGGGTGAACGAGTGATAGGCGGCCGCAGCCTCCGGCCAGTCGCCGAGCCGGGCGTAGAGGCTGCGCAGGAAGCGGGCGGCGTAGGACGCGTTCGGCGCGGGGTCGAAGGCCTGGTCAAGCGTGGCGAAGGCGCTCGGGTGGTAGAGGAGATTGACCTGCATGCAGCCGACGTCGATCGACTGCACCCCCCTCGCCTGCAGCGCCTGCACCGCCGCGATCGCCTCGGCCTTGCTCGCGTAGAAGGTGCCGACGCCCTCGGCGGTGACGGTCCAGGGCCAGGGCCGGCGGGTGCCGCCCGCGTCGCGGCGGCCGCTTTCGACCAGGCCGATCGCGCGGAGCAGGCCGGGCGCGGTTCCGGCCGAGCGTTCGGCGCGCGGCGATCGCGCCCTCGCAGGACGCGGACGGCGACGGCGCGGTCGCGGGTGCCGCCAGGGCGGCGGCGGGCGCGAGCGCGCAGGCGAGCAGCAGGGAGCGCAGCATGGGCGCCGATATGACCGAGACGCGCGCTTGCCGCAACCGGGCCGGCGGCCGCAGACTGGCCGCGAATGACCTTCTCCCTGCTCGTCCGCGATCCGCTCTCCGGCGCGCTCGGCGCGGCGGTGGCGTCGCGCTTCTTCGCGGTGGGCGCGCTGTGCATCCATGTCGAGGGCGGCGTCGGGGCGCTGGCGACGCAGGCGCTGATCAACCCGATGTACGCGTCCCAGGGCATGACCCGGCTGCGCGACGGCGAGGCGCCGGAGGCGGTGGTCGCGGCCCTGACCGGGCCGGATCCGGGCCGCAGCCAGCGGCAACTGCACATCGTCGACGCGGAAGGCCGCATCGCCCAGCATACCGGGGCGGAGTGCGTCTCCTGGGCGGGCCACCTGCGGGGCGCGGACGTGTCCGCGGCGGGCAACATGCTGGCCGGCCCGCGCGTCGTCGAGGCGATGCTGGAGCGGTTCGAGCGGGCGGAGGGGAGCCTGGCGGAGCGGCTGATCGCGGCGATGGCGGCGGGCGAGGCCGCCGGCGGCGACAAGCGGGGGCGGCAGAGCGCGGCGGTCAAGGTCTGCGTGCACGACCCCTATCCGGAGGTCGACATCCGCGCCGACGACCACCCGGACCCGCTTGCCGAGCTGCGGCGGCTGTACCGCGTCAGCTTGGAGCGATACGCCGTGTTCCGGCAGTTCCTGGCCGGGTCGCGCGACCCGTGGGGGACGCTCGATCGGGCCGTGATCGAGGCGGCGATCCAGCGCGACGGCGTGGCGCCTTAGGTCTACTTCGGCGGTGGACTGCCACGCCTGCCCGCGACATACGACGCCGGAGCCGGCTTCCATGGCCCTGCTCGCGGCGGGGCTTGTTGGGCTTTGGAGCCGTTCGGCGCCGTCAACACGCCTGAAGTCCGTACTGCCCTCACCTGAAAGGGAGCGCCGTGTGCGCCTCCCTTTGTCCAGCGGGCGTCAGATCTTGCCGTGGCAGTGCTTGTATTTCTTGCCTGAGCCGCAGGGACAGGGCGCGTTGCGGGGCGTGTTCTTCCAGGTGGCGGGGTCCGAAGAGAACGATCGCCGCGGCCGCCGGACGCTCGGCCTCCAGCACGTCGCCGCCGGCATACGGCGCGCTGGCAGCCGGGTCGGAGTAGTGCAGCACGGGCGCGGGCGCGGCGGCGGGCTGGAACAGCGGCTCGGGCGGCGCTTCCGGGCCCAGCTCGACGCGGGACAGCATCGCCGTCACCCGCTCCTTCAGCTCGTCCAGCATGGCGTTGAACAGGGCGAACGCCTCGCTCTTGTACTCGTTCAGCGGGTCGCGTTGGCCGTAGGCGCGTAGCCCGATGCCCTGGCGGAGGTGGTCGAGCGCCAGCAAGTGCTCCTTCCAGACCGCGTCGAGCACCTGCAGCAGCAGGCTCTTCTCGATGAAGCGCATCAGCTCCGGGCCGAAATTGGCCGCCTTGGCCGCCATGTGCTGGTCGGCGGCGGCCTCGATCCGCTCGCGGATGCCGGTCTCGTCAATGCCCTCCTCGCGGCCCCAGTCCACGACCGGGAGGTCGAGGTTGAGCAGGCGCTTGATGTCCTCGGCGAGCTCGGCGGTCTCCCACTGCTCGGCATAGGCCTTCTCGGGGATCCGGCGAGCGACGGCATTGGCGATCACCTCCGCCCGCATCTCGGCGACCGTCTCGAACACGTCGTCGGCGCGCATGAACTCGCGGCGTTGGCTGTAGACCTCGCGGCGCTGGTTGTTCATGACGTCGTCATATTTCAGCACGTTCTTGCGGGTGTCGAAGTTGCGCGCCTCGACCTTCTTCTGCGCCTTCTCCAGCGCCTTGTTGATCCAGGGGTGGATGATCGCCTCGCCCTCCTTGAGGCCGAGGCGCTGCAGCATGCCGCCCATCCGGTCGGAGCCGAAGATGCGCATCAGGTCGTCTTCGAGGCTCAGGAAGAAGCGCGACGCGCCGGGGTCGCCCTGGCGGCCGGAGCGGCCGCGGAGCTGGTTGTCGATGCGGCGGCTTTCGTGGCGCTCGGTGCCGATCACCAGCAGTCCGCCGGCCGCCTTGACCACCTCGTGGTTCCGCGCGACCTCCTCGTTGATGGCGGCGGCGACGGCCGGGTCGTCGGCGGCCTCGAGCTTGATCCGCATCTCGGCGTTGCCGCCGAGTTTGATGTCGGTGCCGCGGCCGGCCATGTTGGTGGCGATGGTGATGGCGCCAGGCGCGCCGGCCTGGGCGACGATGGTGGCTTCCTGCTCGTGGAAGCGGGCGTTGAGCACCGCGTGCGGCACCTTCTTCTTCTTGAGCAGCTCGCTGATGATCTCGCTCTTCTCGATGCTGGTGGTGCCGACCAGCACCGGCTGCTGCCGGCCCCGCGCCTCCTCGATCAGCTTGGCGACCGCCTCGTATTTCTCCGCCGCGGAGCGGTAGACCTCGTCGTCCCCGTCGTTGCGGCGGACCGGCACGTTGGTCGGGATGTCGACCACGTCGAGCTTGTAGATCTCGGCGAACTCGTCGGCCTCGGTCATCGCCGTGCCGGTCATGCCGGCGAGCTTCGGGTAGAGGCGGAAATAGTTCTGGAAGGTGATGGAGGCGAGCGTCTGGTTCTCCGGCTGGACGGTGACGTCCTCCTTCGCCTCGAGCGCCTGGTGCAGCCCCTCCGAGTAGCGGCGGCCCTCCATCATGCGGCCGGTGAACTCGTCGATCAGCACCACCTTGTCCTGGCGGACGATGTAGTCGACGTCGCGGTGGAACAGCGTGTGGGCCCGCAGGCTCTGCTGCACGTGGTGGATCACCGACACGTTGAACACGTCGTAGAGGTTGCCCTCGGTGAGGATCCCGGCCTCGCGCAGCATGTCCTCGACCCGCTCCGAGCCCATCTCGGTCATGTGCACGGTGCGGAATTTCTCGTCTTTTTCGTACGTTTCGGGATCGACCACCAGGTCGCGGACTACGGCGTTGACGCTTTTATAGAGCTCGCTGCTGTCCTCGGCCGGGCCGGAAATGATGAGCGGCGTGCGCGCCTCGTCGATCAGGATGCTGTCGACCTCGTCGACGATGGCGTAGGCGAAGTCGCGCTGGACCATGTCGTCCAGCCGGTACTTCATGTTGTCACGCAGGTAGTCGAAGCCGAACTCGTTGTTGGTGCCGTAGGTGATGTCGGCGGCGTAGGCGGCCCGGCGCTGCTCGTCGGACAGCCCGTGGACGATGACGCCGGTGGTCATGCCGAGGAAGCCATAGACGCGGCCCATCCACTCGGAGTCGCGCTGGGCGAGGTAGTCGTTGACGGTGACGACGTGCACGCCCTTGGCCTCGAGCGCGTTCAGATAGACCGGGAGGGTGGCGACCAGGGTCTTGCCCTCGCCGGTCTTCATCTCGGCGATCTTGCCGCTGTGCAGCACCATGCCGCCGATCAGCTGCACGTCGAAGTGGCGCAGCCCGAGCACGCGCCGCGAGGCCTCGCGCACGACCGCGAACGCCTCCGGCAGCAGGGACTCGAGCTCGGCGCCGTCGGCCAGCCGCGCGCGGAACTCGGCGGTCTTGGCCCCGAGCTCGGCATCGGACAGCGCCGCCATCGACGGCTCGAGCGCGTTGATCTGCGGGACCCGGCGCTGATAGCTCTTCAGCGAGCGGTCGTTGGCAGACCCGAACACGGTGCGGGCTAGGCTGGAGAGCATCGGGATCCCTGGGTCGGAAAAGAGACAGCGTGCGCGGGCCTCTTGCGTCCGGCGCAACCTCCGGTGAGATAGGAGCCGCGTGCCACCGGGTCAACGCGGACTGCTTGTGGGGCCCCTGCCGGCCCCCTATTGTCCGCCACCCGCCCGGGCCCCCTCGGGCTCCGCCATTCCCCCGCCCGGGCTCGCCCGGGCTCCGCCATTCCCCCGCCCGGGCTCGCCCGGGCTCCGCCATACCAAGGAAGTCCGATGCGCCTGCTCCTCGCCACCGTTGCCGCGCTCAGCGTGCCCCTGCTCGCCGCCGCGCAGACCAGCCCTGCCCCGACTTCACCCCGATTATCTACGACCGCGCCGCCGCCCTCCGCCGCGACCACGCCACCCGCGCCCGGCAGCGACGCGACACCGAAGCCGACCACGACGGCCGCGACTCCGGCCCCGGACACGGTGATCGCCAAGGTGGGGCCGGACACGATCCATTACTCCGACCTGACGGACGCGGTGCAGGGCCTGCCGGAGCAGCTCCGCGCCCTGCCGCCTACCATGCTCTACCCGATGCTGCTCGATCAGCTCGTCGACCGCGACGTGATCGTGCTGCAGGCCAAGAAGGAGAAGCTGCAGGACGACCCGAAGGTGCAGCATGCCATCCAGCAGGCGACCGACATGGCGCTGCAGAACGCGCTGCTCACCCGCGAGATTCAGCCGATGCTGACGCCCGAGGCGATCAAGGCGCGCTACGACAAGGAATACGCGGGCAAGCCCGGCGACGAGGAGGTGCGCGCCGCCCACATCCTGGTCCCGACCGAGGACAAGGCCAAGGACATCATCGCGCAGCTCCAGAAGGGCGCCGACTTCTCCCAGCTCGCCAAGGAAAACAGCACGGACCCCTCGGCCAAGCAGAACAATGGCGAGCTCGGCTGGTTCAAGAAGACCGATATGCTGCCGGAGTTCTCGACGGCGGCGTTCGCGCTCAAGCCCGGCGAGATCACCCAGACGCCGGTGCACACCCGCTTCGGCTGGCACGTGATCAAGACCGAGGAGAAGCGGACCGCCCCGCCGCCCACGCTCGACGAGGTGCGCGACGAAATCCGCCAGCAGATCATCCAGCAGGGCGTGGCCAAGGTGCTGGCCAGCGCCAAGCAGGGGATCGAGATCCAGAAGTTCAACCCGGACGGCACCAAGATGGCCCCGGCACCCGCACCGGCGGCAGGCGCCGCCCCCGGCGCCGTGCCGGCCGAGGACGCGGCGACGCCGGCTCCGGCCAAGTAAGGGTGGCTCTCCCCGTCTCGCCGCTCGCCGTCCCGCTGCCGGTGCTGCCGCCGATCGACGGCGTGCGGCTCGGGGCGGCGGAGGCGGGGATTCGCTACCAGGGGCGGACCGACCTGGTGATGGTCGAGCTTGCGGCCGGCACGCGGGTCGCGGGCGTGCTGACGCGGAACAAATGCCCGGGAGCGCCGGTCGATTGGTGCCGCGAGAGCCTCCGGCACGGACGGGCCCGGGCGCTGCTGGTCAATGCGGGCAACGCGAACGTGTTCACTGGCCGGGCCGGTGCGCTCGCCGTCAAGGAAAGCGCGGCGGCCGCGGCGCGCCTGCTCGGCGCCGACCCGGAGGAGGTGTTCGTCGCCAGCACCGGGGTGATCGGCGAGGTGCTGCCGCACGAGCGGATCACCGCCGCCCTGCCCGCGCTCCACGGAGCGCTCGCGGCCGACCGGTGGGAGGACGCGGCGCGGGGCATCATGACCACGGACACGTTCCCCAAGGGCAGCACCCGGACAGCGAAGCTGGACGGGAAACCCGTGCGGGTCAGCGGCATCGCCAAGGGCAGCGGGATGATCGCGCCTGACATGGCGACCATGCTGTGCTTCGTGTTCACCGACGCCAAGCTCGGCTCGGACGTGCTGCAGGACCTGCTGGAGGACGGGGTCGCCGGCAGCTTCAACGCGACCACGGTGGATGGCGACACCTCGACCAGCGACACGGTGCTGCTGTTCGCGACCGGTGCAGCGGGCAATGGCAAGCCCGGCGGCAAGAAGGCGCTGCGGCCGTTCCGCGACGCGCTGCATGCCGTCCTGCAGGACCTGGCGCTGCAAGTGGTGCGCGACGGCGAGGGCGCGCAGAAGCTGGTGCGGATCGACGTGACCGGGGCCGTCAGCAAGAAGTCGGCGCACCGGGTGGCGATGGCGGTCGCGAACTCGCCGCTGGTCAAGACCGCGATCGCTGGCGAGGACGCGAACTGGGGCCGGATCGTGATGGCGGTCGGCAAGGCCGGCGAGCCGGCGGACCGGGACACGTTGTCGGTTGGGATCGGGGGCGTGTGGATGGCGCGAGAGGGCACCGTGGTGCCGGGCTACGACGAGGCGCCGGTGGTGGAGCACATGAAGGGGCGCGAGATCGCGCTCGCCGTCGACCTGGGCCTCGGCAAGGGCAGCGCCACGGCGTGGACCTGCGACCTCACCCATGGCTACATCGACATCAACGGCAATTACCGGAGCTAGGGAGGGGTCGGCAGGTGGCGCTGCAGCTCACGGCGACGCCGGTGTTCGAGCCGCTCGCCACCGAGCGCCTGCTACTGCGCCCGCTGCGAGCGGAGGACGCCCCGGCGGTCCATCGGCTGGTGAACGACTGGGAAGTGGTGCGCATGCTCTCGCAGCTCCCCTTCCCCTACCCGCGCGAGTTGGCTGACAAGTGGATCGAGTTCGACGCGCGAGCAGCTTGACCGCGGCAGCGGCTACCACCTGGCGATCACCGGCCAGGAGGCAGGGCGGGAGATGCTGATCGGCTGCATCGGGCTCCGGCTCGACATGACGCCGCGGGTGGGCAACCTCGGATACTGGATCGGGCGGCGGTTCTGGGGGCATGGCGTGGGCACGGAGGCGACGTCGCGCCTGTCGCGCTGGGCACTGGCCAACCTCGACCTCGACCGGCTCGAGGCCCATGTCGCGGTGGACAACCCGGCCTCGGCCGCGGTGCTGCGGCGGGCCGGGTTCCGCGAGGTCGGCACCGGCATGGAGCCGTTCCTGGCCCGCGGCGGCAAGCATCCGGTGATCCGGTTCGAGGCGACCCGCGACGACCTGTTCGGCAAGCCCGACCCTGAGCCGTCCGCGGAGCCCGGCCGCAAGCTGGTGCTGGTTGCAGCTTGCGCGCTGATCGACGTGGACGGGCGGATCCTGTTGACAAGGCGGCCGGAGGGCAAGGCGATGGCCGGACTCTGGGAGTTCCCCGGCGGCAAGCTGTTGCCCGGCGAGGCGCCGGAACAGGGCGTCATCCGCGAGCTGCGCGAGGAGCTGGGGATCGACATCGCCAGCCACTGCCTCGCCCCGTTCGCCTTCGCCTCCCATGCCTACGAGCTGTTCCACCTGATGATGCCGCTCTTCCTCTGCCGCCGCTGGTCCGGGCGGCCCGAGGGGCTGGAAGGCCAGGCGCTCGCCTGGGTGCGGCCCGACAAGCTTGACGACTACGCGATGCCGCCGGCGGACAAGCCGCTCATCCCCCTGCTGAGGGATTTTCTCTATCGAAAACACGGTCAGGCTGCTTCTCCTCGGCGTCGGTGTCGGCGAGACGCACGCGTTACTCGACGCCTATGTCGGGTCGAGCGCGCCGTGCCTGTTTCCGAGCGACGAGGGCCTCGGCTTCGCGCGCTTCCTCGCCGATCGCGACCTCTCCGTCCCAGGGTTGGCGGAGATCGTAGCCTTCGAGGCGGCGCTCGTCCGTGCGGTCGCCGACGGGCGAGCGGTTGCGGTGCGACTCGACCGCGACGTCGGGCCGCTGCTGGCGGAGGTCGCGGCCGGGCGGGTTCCCGAGGTCGCGCCACGCACGCCGCAGACGCTCGAGATCGGCGGCGCGATCGACCGCCTGTGCGGGTCGTCGCCACGACCTGAACCAAACCGGTCGCGAAGCGTCTTTCCCCGGTTCGATCAAGGGCGAAATGGATAATATGCCCAATCCAACCGCCTGCCTGCTTGTCATCGGCAACGAGGTGCTGTCCGGCCGAACCCAGGACGCCAACATCAAGGTCGTCGCGACCGGGCTAAGCGAGAGGGGGATCCCGCTGCGCGAGGTGCGCATCATCCCGGATGTGGCAGAGACGATCATCAACACGGTCAACGAGTGCCGGGCCAAGTTCGACCACGTGTTCACCACCGGCGGCATCGGGCCGACGCATGACGACATCACCAGCGAGTGCGTCGCCGCCGCGTTCGGCGTGCCGTGGGAGCCGCACCCGGAGGCGTGGGCGCGGATGGAGCGGCACTACAAGCCGGGCGAGTTCAACGCCGCACGGCAGCGGATGGCGACGATGCCGGGGGGAGCGACGCTGATCGACAACCCGATCTCGATCGCGCCGGGGTTCACGATCGGCAACGTCCACGTCATGGCCGGCGTGCCGCGGATCATGCAGGCGATGTTTGCCAATCTCCTGCCGACGCTCGAGGGCGGCGCGCCGATCGCCTCGCGCGCGGTGCATGCGGTGGGGTTGCTGGAGGGAAGCGTGGCGGCCGGGCTGGAAGCCATCCAGAAGCGCTATCCGGATCTCGACCTCGGCAGCTATCCATTCTACCGCGCGACCGGCAACGGCGTGGCCCTGGTCGCGAAGGGCACCGACCCGGCGCAGGCAGAGGCCTGCATCGACGAGGTGACGGCGCTGATCCGGGAGATGGGCAAGGAGCCGATCCAGGGCGAGCCGGCCGCCTAGCCGAGGAACGCCAGAATGCCCTCCGCCGCCGCACGGCCGGTGCTGAAGCAGGCCTGGAGCAGGTAGCCACCAGTCCGCGCCTCCCAGTCCAGCATCTCGCCCGCGACGAAGACGCCAGGCAGCGCCCGGAGCATGAACCGCGCGTCCACCTCCTCCAGCGCGACCCCGCCAGCGGTGGAGATGGCGCGCGCGATCGGGCTGGTGCCCGACAGCACGAGCTCCACACGCTTCGGCTCGCCGCCAAGCTCGCGCAACAGCCCGGCCGCCACCGGCGAGAGACCGGCGCGGCGCCAGGCGTTGGCGCGCGAGACGCCTGGACCGCCCATGCGGCCGCGGAGCGCCTCTGCATCGAGGTCCGGGCGAAGGTCGAGCAGGATTGTGGCCCTGCCGTCGCGCTCGATCGCGTCCCGAAGCGGACGGGACAGGGCATAGACCACCCCGCCCTCGATCCCGTCGGCGGTGATGATTGCCTCGCCACGGACCGTCTCGGCACCGATGCTGGCCGCGATCCGCTTCAGCGGCTGCCCTTCGAAGCGTTCGCGGAACGCGGGCGACCACGCGTGAAGGAAGCCGCAATTGGCCGGCCGGAGATCGGTGATCGGGATGCCGCGAGCGCGCAGCGTGTCGACCCAGGAGCCGTCGGAGCCCAAACGGGGCCAGGACGCGCCGCCGAGTGCGAGCAGCGTCGCTGCCGGGCGGAGGAGCGCCTCGCCTGACCGGGTGGCGAAGCGAAGCGCGCCGTCCTCCGCCCAGCCGAGCCAACGATGCGCCGGCCGGAACCGGACGCCGAGGCCGCGCAAACGGCCGAGCCAAGCGCGAAGCAGCGGTGTGGCCTTGAACGCACTGGGGAAGACCCGGCCGGAGCTGCCCACGAACGTCTCTTGCCCGAGCCCTTCGCACCAGCGCCGTAGCGCGTCCGGCGGGAAGGCGCGGATGGATGGGGCCAGCGCGTCGGCGGCCGGGCCGTAGCGGCGGAGGAAGCGCTCGAGCGGTTCCGAGTGGGTGAGATTGAGGCCGCCACGGCCGGCGAGGAGGAACTTGCGCCCGAACGAGGGCATGCGGTCGAACAACTCGACCTCCCTCCCCGCCCCGGCCAGCACCTCCGCCGCGATTAGCCCGGCCGGCCCGGCGCCGACAACGGCGATCGGAGCGTCTATGCGTCCTCCTCGAGCTTGTGGTCGAGCTCGCGCGCCAGCTCGGACACCGCCGTCGCCTCGCCGAGCTCCTGCGTCTCGCCGTCGATCCCGTCGGGCACACCGAGATGCTGCGACACCCGCTCGAGCAATTGGATGATTTTGGTCACCTCCTTCTCGGTCAGCAGGTTGACCTGGAGGTCGAGGTGGGAGCGGCGGTCGGCGCGGTTGCTCATCCGGTTCTGCTTGATCAGCACGAAGGTGGAGAGCAGCACGCCCTCCAGCGAGACCAGCATGCAGAGGAGCTGGAACGGATACGGGTCGAATTCCGACACGATGCTGATCACCCCGAGGTTCACCAGCGCCCAGAGCCCGAACCAGACAAGGTGCACGACGACGAAGATGACCGTTCCGGCAAACGTGGCGATCGCGTCGGCCATGCGGTCGGTGAACCCGCGTCCCCGCTCGTGCTCGTCCTCCAGGGCGACCACGGCCTCGATATTCTCGATCACTGTCCGCGGCTGGGCCACGCCGTTCTCCACGCCTCTCTGGATTCGGTTAACGCAGGATAACGCGTCCTGATCCCCGCTTGCCCTTCGGAAGGCGCGGCGGCAGGCTCGGGCCCATGCAGACCATAGCCAGCGCCGTCGCCGACCTCGAAGCCGGGAAGACCACCGCCCGCAAGCTCGTGGAAGCTTGCCTGGAGCGCATCGAGGCGCCAGAGGGCGAAGGCAAGCGGACCTTCGTGCGGGTGTACGCGGACGAGGCGCGGGCGAGCGCGGACGCGATGGACGCGCTGCGCCGAGTCGGGCGGGCGCCGGGCAAGCTGGCGGGGATTCCGATCAGCGTGAAGGATCTGTTCGACGTCGCCGGCGAGCGGACCGCGGCGGGGAGCCGGGTGCTGGCGGAGGCGAATCCGGCTTCGCGGCACGCCGTGGTGATCGAGCGCTGCCTCGCGGCCGGGCTGGTCCTCGTGGGGCGGACCAACATGACGGAGTTCGCCTTCTCCGGCATCGGCATCAACCCGCATTTCGGCACCCCGCGCAGCCCGTGGGAGCGCGAGCCCGGGCCGGACGGTGGCGGGCGCATTCCCGGCGGGTCGTCGTCGGGCGCGGCGGTCTCGGTCGCGGACGGGATGGGGCTGGCCGCGCTGGGGACCGACACGGGCGGGTCGTGCCGAATCCCCGCCGCGTTCTGCGGCATCGTCGGCTACAAGCCGACCGCGCGGCGGGTGCCGCTCGACGGCGTTCTGCCGCTCTCACCTTCGCTGGACAGCGTCGGGCCGCTGGCGCGCTCGGTTGGCTGCTGCGCCGCGGTAGACGCGGTGCTGGCCGGGGAGCGGCTGCCGGCGGTGCGGCCGATGGAGCTGCGCGGGTTGCGGCTGGCGGTGCCGGGCAATGTGGTGCTGGACGGGATGGAGCCTGCGGTGGCGGAGGCGTTCAACCGGGCGCTCAACCGGCTGAGCAATCTCGGCGTGCGCGTCACCCACCTCACCTTTCCGCAGTTCGAACGCATCGCCCAGGCGAATGCGACCGGTGGGTTCGCGGCCGCCGAGGCACATTCCTGGCACCGCGAGTTCTTGGCCGACTCGGCCGAGGTCTACGACCCCCGCGTACGGGTGCGCATTCAGCGGGGCGAGAGCATGACCGCGGGTGACATGATCCGCCTCCTGGCCGCCCGGCGGGCGATCATCGCGTCGATGGACGAGGCGACCGCGCCGTTCGATGCCGTGGCGATGCCGACCGCGCCGATCGTGCCGCCCCGGATCGACAGCCTGGGTGACGACGCGGACTATGCGCGGCTGAACGCGCTGGCGCTGCGCAACACGTCGCTCGGCAACTTCCTCGACCGCTGCGCCATCAGCCTGCCCTGCCATCGGCCGGGCGAGGCGCCGGTCGGGTTCATGCTGATGGGCGAGACCGGCGGCGATTCCCGGCTGATGGCACTCGCGGCGGGAGTGGAGTTGGTCCTGAAGGATTAGCCCGGCGGCGGGAGGAGCGGGTCGGGGTCGCGGCGGCCGCAGCGGATGCGCGGCATCCAGCAGGGGCGGCCCAGCACGACCGACTCGCCGAACCGGTCGGGCGAGGAGGCGAGGAGATCGGCCGGAAGCGGCTCGGAGCCGAGGCGGACGTGCACGGTGCCCTCGAACGGGCGGCGATTGGCGATCACGCGCATGCCGCCGGGGACGGGGAAGGCGCGGAAGTCGGAGATGTTGTGCAGCGTCCCGCCATCGTCGGCGATGGTGAAGTCGCCGAAGTAGCTGCGGTCGAACCAGGGTGCCTCGCCGTGGAACTCGAGCATGCGGGCCGGGTCGGTAGGCCCAACGGCGCGGGGCGCGACTTGGACCAACGCGAGCGCCGCCGCCCCGGCCAGCGCGAGAAGCGCGATCCGGCCCTCACGGGTCGGCCGCCAGTGCGCGAGCGAGCGCAGCAGCACCCAGCCGAGCAGCGCGTAGCCGGGTAGCGCCCAGACCCAGTAGTGGATGTTGTTGTAGCGCCAGAGCCCGATCGGCAGCAGGTCGACGTAGCTGATGTAGAGCACGAGGTGGGCTATCAGGACGGCAGCGAGCAGGCCGCGCGGGCCGCCGCGGAA
Organism: uncultured Alphaproteobacteria bacterium; assembly: GCA_963708585.1. Taxonomy (GTDB): domain Bacteria; phylum Pseudomonadota; class Alphaproteobacteria; order Acetobacterales; family Acetobacteraceae; genus JAVVHH01. The sequence goes on from CAVPSW010000006.1 coordinate 1,052,679, forward strand.
CAGCGCCGGGAGCGTTGCCGCCAGCCCCAGCGCTGCCCAGGGCAGACGCTTCAGCAGCCCCTGCCCGTCGATGAACCACGGATAGGGATCGGCCAGGATGACGAAGGCGCGGCGGCCCCAGTCGTCGAGGGTGAAGCCGATCGTGCCGCTGTTCTCCATGTAGGGGCTGGGGTGCGGCCCATAGATCAGCAGGTGCACGAGGAGGCCGAGCAGCATCGGCAGCAGCCCGGCTGCGAGGCCGAGCACCGCGCGAACCCGGAACTGCCCCGCGCGCAGGTCCGCGAGCAGCACCCACAAGATGATGATCCCGGTGAAGATCATCTCCGTCGGCCGGACCAGGGGCACCGTGCCCGCCAGCAGCCCCAGCGCGATCGCGCGGCGCTTTCCCTCCGCCACGAGGCCGCCAGCGCGAGCATGGCCCAGAGCAGCGCCGCGACCAGGGTGGTGTTCCAGGGGATGACCCACTCGCGCCACACTTGGTGATCCCAAAGCGCCGAGAGGAGGAACAGCGCCATGGCCGCGGCCCGGCTCACGCCGCAACTCCGGGCGAAGCCGAGGAAACCGAGATAGGTCAGTAGGAGACAGGCGAGGTCCGGCACGAAGTAGGCGTGGGCATGCAGGCCAAGGGCCACGAACGGCGCCCCCACCAGCGCGTAACCGGGTGGGTACCAATGGTGCGCCGGGTCGAGGTCGAGGCGGGCAAACGCCTCGGCGGACTCGAGCGTCTTGCCCTGGTCCCACCAACCCCACCAGCCTGCCCACCCCGCGTGCGGGACGATGGGCGTGACGAGGTAAACCCACACGTAGGCCACGAGGAGGACGACGGCGCCCAGCACGGCAAGCGCCGCATCACGCCGACGCGGTCCCATGGCGTTCAGGATTGCGGGCGATCGAGCGCGGCGACCGCCTCGAACAGCGTCCGGGCCGTCTCCGACCACGGGATCGGCCGGTAGTCGCGCCGCACCTCCGCCTCCCAGGCGGCGAGCCCGGCCGGGTCGTCGAGCACGGCGGCGACGGCGCGGTAGGCGCTCTCGAGGCTTTCGGGGTCGAAGTAACGGCAGAGCGCGCCGCCCGCTTCCGGCAGCGCGGTCGCGTTCGAGCAGAGGCACGGCTTGCCAAAGGAGAGGCTCTCGCTGACCGGCAGCCCCCAGCCCTCGTAGAAGGATGGGAACAGCGTGAACAGGCACCCGCGGTAGAGGGCGCGCAGGTCGTCGTCGGTCGGGTCCTGGATCATCCGCACGCGACCGCCGAGCCAGCCCGTGTTGTCGAGCTGCTGCACCAGGTCGGCGACCAGCCAGCCGACCCGGCCGGCGAAGACGAGGTCCGGGACCGAAGCCGGGTCCCGCCGGCCAGATGCCACCTCGTCGAGCAGGCGCTTCCACACCCGGACCGCGAGCGTGTGGTTCTTGCGTGCCTCCATGGTGGAGACGAACAGCGCGTAGCTGCCGGGCGGCTGCAGGTCCGGGGGGGCGGGTCCGTCCTCCTGGCGGGCGAGGCCGAATCCGGCGCCGATCGGCAGGGGCTGCACCGGCCTGGAGAGCACGATGCCCTCTTCGCGCGCATACGCTTCCACATCGTCAGCGGTATGGCGGGAGTTGGACAGGACGAGGTCGCAGAACGGCAGCAAATCGGCGTACCAGCTCTCGAAGACCAGGGTGGTGCCGATGTCCGACCATTCAGGGCGGCGGATCGGAACCAGGTCGTGCACGAGCACGCCGAAGCGCATCCGCCTCTTGTCCCGGAGCCATCTTGCGACTGCGCTGTAGTCGGACCGGAACCAGGGCGAGCCGAGGACGAGGAGCGTATCGCCGGGTCGCACCTCGCGTTCGAACGCGTCGGTCCTCTTCGGCGAGGTTTCGGTGCCGGTCCGCCCCCGGACCGGGCGAGTTCCGACCCGGCGGACGAGCTGTCGCGCCGGGTTGGCGATCGTGTTCGCGCCGAAGCGGAGGAGCTCGCTGGCGGCCTGCAACTGCATGACGGAAGCGAGCACCATGGGCTGACGCACATCCTCGGGCAGCCGGTTGACGACGCTGCGCATCGCTCGCCGGGTCAAGGAACGTGACGGGCCGATGGGGGCGCGCACGGCGGGGCGGGCGATCGCCGGAGCCTCCGCCGGCGGCGTCTCCTGCGGCGCGAACTGGGCCAGGATGTCCGGCCAGGTCACGGGCTCGAAGATCTCGCCGCTCCTGCCATGGCGGACGAAGCGCACCGCACCGTCGCCCCCGGACAGTGCCTCGGCCGCACGGTAGATCTCGAGCGTAAGCCGCTGGATGCCGGTGGTGCGCTTGTTTCCGGACCGCACGAAGTGGAACAGGTCCTCGACGTCGAACCAGATCGTCACGGCACCGCCTTGTGGACCGGGGTGGCGAGCGCTTCGAGCACTGCGCGGGCGGTTTCGGCCCAAAGCGTGGGCCGGAACTCGCGCGCGACACGGTCCTGCCAGGCGGAAAGCTCGTCCGGCGAGTCGAGTAGCAAGGCGATCTCGCGCAGCGCCGAGCCGGCGTCGCCCGGGTCGAAGTATCGGCCGAGCGCGCCGCCGGCCTCGGGCAGCGCCGTTGCCGAGGAGGCCAGGCAAGGCTTGCCGAACGAAAGGCTCTCCGTCACCGGCAAGCCCCACCCCTCGAAGAACGACGGGAACAAGGTGAACAGGCAGCCGCGGTAGAGTGCCTCGAGCTCGGCGTCAGTCGGGTCGTGGATGAGCCGGATCCGGCCGCCGAGCCAGCGCATGTTGTCGAGCTGCTGCAGCAGGTCCGCGACCATCCAGCCGACCCGGCCGGCGAAGACGAGCGTCGGCACCGAGGACGGCGGCCGCCGCCCGGCGCGAACCTCGTCCACAAGGCTGCGCCAGACCCGGACGGCGAGCGCGTGGTTCTTGCGGGCTTCGAGGGTAGAGACGAACAGCACGTAGCTGCCGGGAGCCGGTAGGCCGGCGGGCGCCGGGCTCTGCTCCCCCGGGGCGGCGGCGAAGCCGGTGCCGATCGGGATGGGGCGGACGGGCCCGGGTAGGCGAAGCCCGCGCTCGGCGGCATAGGCCTCGACGTCCGCGGCGGTGTGACGCGAGATCGCCAGGATCCGGTCGAACAGCGGCAGGCTCTCCTCCAGCCAGGTCGTGAACAGCGATACGGCGTGGCGTGTGCACCACTCGGGATGGCGGACGGGGATCAGGTCGTACAGCAGGAGGTGGGCGGTCACCCCGGAGCGCTCCTTCAGCGTTCGGAGCAACGCCCCCTGGCCCGGCACGGCCCAGGGGGCACCAAGGACGAGAAGCACGTTGCCGGGCCGGAGCGGGGCCTCGATGCCGGACCGGCTCGGCGGTGGCGGTGGCGGCGCTGCGGTCCGGCGCTGCTGCAGCACCCGGCGAAGCTCGCGCCAGTTGCGGCCAGCCGCGCTATGCAGCAGGCCGGCGCGGAACAGCGGCTCCCGCATATGGTCCGGGAGGCTGCTGATCAACCGCTTGGCATTCACCCGCCGTTCGCTGCCGACTTCCGGCTGGCGCGAGGGGCGGGTGACAACAAGCGAGCGGCGCAGCATTGCGACGACGTCGTCCCAGCCGATCTCGCGCACACCGAGCGGCTCGCCTGGGGCATGGCGGACGAAGCGGATGCGCTCGGCCGCCTCTCCTTCGCGGAGCGCCGTCATGATCTCGAACTGGAGGCGCTGAATCCCGCTCGGGCGGGGGTTGGCCACGAAGTAGTCGAAGAAGTCCTCGACATCGAGCCAGATCGTGCCGGCTGCTCCTTCCCCTTCCCCTTCCCTTTCGTCCATCGAACCTCGCCTGCCGCCGCCCGCCTTTGCCAAGGTGGGAGCGCAGGCGTCAAGCCGCGTCCTGGCCTCCATCGCCGGGCGCTCGTAAGGTCTCCGTTAAAGGGAGAACCGCCCATGACCGTCTACACCGGCCCCGTATTCGAGATGGCGGCGCAGCAGTTCCAGACCATCGCCGACTACATCGAGATCCCGCACGACCAGCGGGCCCGGCTGCTCTACCCGAAGCGCGCGGTCACCGTCGCGTGCCCGATCCATCGCGACGACGGCAGCGTGGCGCTGTTCCACGGCTACCGCGTGCAGCACCACCTGACCCTCGGGCCGACCAAGGGCGGAACGCGATTCTCCTCCAGCGTCGATCTGGGCGAGGTCGGGGCGCTGGCCGTCTGGATGAGCTGGAAGTGTGCGCTGGCCGGGCTCCCGTATGGCGGGGCGAAGGGCGGTGTCACGGTCGACCCGGCCGCGCTCAGCGAGCGGGAGCTGGAGGCGCTGTCGCGGCGCTACATGCAGGAGATGATCCCGTTCGTCGGGCCGCACACGGACGTGATGGCGCCGGACATGGGGACCAACGAGCAGGTGATGGCCTGGTTCATGGACACCTATTCCATGTACCAGGGCCACACGGTGACGGAGATCGTGACCGGCAAGCCGGTCGCGTCCGGCGGCACGGTCGGGCGGCGGGAAGCGACCGGGCGCGGGGTGGTGCATCTGGCGGCACGGGCCGCCGAGCGGGTCGGGGTGAGCGTGCCGGGCGCGACGGCGATCGTGCAGGGCTTCGGCAATGTCGGCTCGGTCGCCGCGCTCGAATTGGTGGCGCGCGGGGCGAAGGTGATCGGGGTCAGCGACCACGCGGCCAGCTACTTCGACGAGCGCGGGCTCGACGTGCCGGCGATGGTCGCCCATGCCGCGAAGCACCGGTCGCTCGCCGGGTTCTCCAACGAGCTTGCGGCCGACCCGAAGACCCTGCTGACCCAGCGCTGCGACATCCTGGTCCCCGCGGCGATGGAGCGGGTGATCGACGCCGCGGTGGCGGAGCGGCTGCAGTGCCGCGTGCTGGCCGAGGGCGCCAACGGGCCGACGACGCCGGACGCCGACCGCGTGCTGGAGGGGCGCAAGGACGTGTTCGTCATCCCGGACATCCTGTGCAACGCGGGCGGCGTCATCGTCAGTTATTTCGAGTGGGTGCAGGACCTGCAGCAGTTCTTCTGGGAGGAGGACGAGGTCAACAACAAGCTCCGCGCCGTGCTGGATAAGGCGTTCGACCTGGTGACGAAGCGGGTGGCGCGCGACCAGGTCTCGGAACGGACCGCGGCGATGGCGATCGGGGTGGAGCGGGTCCGCGACGCGAAGCAGGTGCGCGGCCTGTTTCCCTGATTGCGGCGCAAGCGGCGGAGCGCGGCGGCAGTCTGCGGGGCCCATCTTCCCTCCATCGACTGAGGAGAAGTGCCATGTCATTCCGCATCGCGGGCCTGCCCGCCGAGACGTTTGCCCCATTGTTCGACCTGTCCGACGCCGAGTTGCGCGAGCGGGGCGGGGTGCGGCGGCTTGCGTCGGGGGCGGAACCCTGCCGCGTCAGCCTGACCGACGCGGCGCCGGGCGACGAGCTGATCCTGGTCAATTACGAGCATCAGCCGGTCGCCTCGCCGTACCGCGGGCGGTATGCGGTGTTCGTCCGCCGCGGCGAGACGCGGTTCGACGCGATGGACATGGTGCCGGAGCAGCTCCGCCGACGGGTCCTCGCCGCCCGCGCGTTCGACGGTGAGGGGATGACGGTCGCGGTCGAGTTGGTGGAGGGAGTGAAGCTCCAGGGGGTGATCGCGCGGTTCTTTGCCGATCCGCGGACGGACTACATCCATCTGCATTATGCGGCCGCTGGTTGCTATGCGGCGCGTGTGGACCGGGCCTAAGCGCTTAGCTCCAACACCGCGCGGATCACCGGATCCGGGGCCTCTTGCGGCAAGTTGTGGCCGGCGCCGGGCACGACTTCGCGGCGGCAGGGGCCGGTGAAGCGGGAGAGGTCGGCCGAGCCCTCGGGCGGCGCGACGCCGTCGTCGGCGCCGTGCAGGACGACGGTCGGCACGGTGATCGCGGGCTGGGCGGCGAGAGCGGCCTCGATCGGGTCGAGCGTCGGATCACCGGCGGCATAGCCGTAACGGTGACGGTAGGACTGGACGACCACATCGACGAAGTCGGGGTTGTCGAACGAGGCGGCACTCAGCTCGAAGGTCGCGTCGTCGAACGCCCAGGTCGGGGACCAGAGGCGCCAGAGTAGGCGGCAGAAGGCGCGGCGGTTCTGCGCGAGCCCGGCGGCGCCGCGGGGCGTGTGCAGGTAGTATTGATACCAGTAGCGGTATTCCTGCGCCGGGTCGGCGGGCCTCGTTGACCCGGCGATGTCCTGGATGTTGTAGCCGGTGACGCTGACGAGCCCGCCGCAGCGCTCCGGCCAGAGCGCGGCGACGATGCAGGCGGCGCGGCCGCCCCAGTCGTAGCCGGCCAGGATCGGGCGGGCGAGGCCGAGTGCGTCGATCAGGTCCCTCAAGTCGGCGCCGATTGCGGCCTGCTGGCCGGAGCGCGGCGTGTCGGCGCGAAGGAACCGGGTCGGGCCATAGCCGCGCAGGTAGGGGACGATCACGCGCATGCCCGCAGCGGCGAGGGGCGGGGCGACGGCGTCGTAGGCGCGGGGATCGTAGGGGAAGCCGTGCAGAAGCACCGCCGCGCGGCCATCAGGAGGGCCGTGCTCTTCATAGGCGAGCTCGAGCGTCGGCGTTTGGATGCGATTCATTGGACGCGGATCGGGGCGCGGGCCGCGGCGCCGTCGGCGTCCAGCACGGTGACAGTGTAGAAGCCGGGACCGGGCGGGCGCCAGCCGGTCTGGCGCTGCGCCGGCTCGGTTGGCAGCTTCGCGCCATCCACCAGGAAGGTGAGCGGGCGTCGGCCGCCCATGGCGCGCAGCGTGACCGGGCCATCGGCGGAGAGCACGGAGTCAGGCGGCGGAAACAGCAGGCGCAGCCCGCTCTCGGCCGGCGCGGTCGGCTCCATAGCGAAGCGCGGCGGTGGCGGACGCGGGGCGGCGGGCAGGATCGCGAACACGTCCGCGAGGATCGGCACCGCCAGCCCGCGCCCGGTCGCGCCGGGGAGCGGCGTGCCGTCCGGACGGCCGACCCAGACGCCGACCACGCGCTCGCGGTCGATACCGAACGCCCAGGCGTCGCGCCCGCCCCAACTGGTGCCGGTCTTCCAGGCGATCCCCGGCGGCCCGAGGCCGGGGAAGGGCTGCGTCAGGATATCGGCGACCAGGCGCGCGGCCTCGTCTGGAGCCGGCCTGGGTCGCGATGGCATGGGGACCAGAAGTCAGCGGGGCGTCGCTCGGGGCGACCAGCCCGGCGTAGAGGCCGGCCAGCTCGCGCAGGGTGAGGCCGGCGCCGCCGAGGGCAAGCGGGAGTGCCGGGTCGGCGCCAGGCGGGAGAAGCGGCTTGGCGCCGGATGCGCGGAGCCGTTCGGCGAACCGGAGCGGGCCGACCTCTTCCAGCAGCGCCAGGGCGGGCAGGTTGAGCGAGCGCTGCAACGCGGCCGCCGCCGAGACCCGGCCAGCGTGGCCGCGCAGGTAATTCTCCGGCGCGTAGGCGCCGAAGTGGCGCGGCAGGTCGGTAAGCACCGAGTCCGGGCGGGCCAGGCCTTCCTCGAACGCCATCTGATACAGGAACGGTTTGAGCGCCGAGCCCGGTGAGCGCACCGCGCGGCTGAGGTCGAGCGCCCCGGCGCGGGCTTCGTCGCCGGGTCGACCGGAGACGAGCGCGCGGATCTCGCGGCTGCGCGCGTCCGCGACCAGGACGGCGAGCGAGGCGCGCTCCGGCATCGTGTCCAGCCGGGCGGCGACGCTGCGCTCGAGCGCGGCCTGCAGCGGGAGGTCGATCGTGGTGCGCAGCGTCGGGCCGCCGCGGAGGCCCGCCAGGGCCTGGGCGGCATGGCGGGGGAACGGCAGACGGCGAAGCGGGACCGGCACGCCCTCCGCTTCGGCGAGCACGCGGTCCCGGACCTGTTCGGCCGCTTCGGGATGGCGGTCGGGGCGGAGCGCTTCGGGGCGGCGGGGGAGCGCGACGAGCAGCGCCGCCTGCGCCGGGTCGAGCGCGGCGGCGGAGGTGCCGAACCAGGCGCGGGCCCCGGCGCGGACGCCCTCGAGATTGCCGCCCATCGGCGCCAGGGTCAGCCAGATCCCCAGCACGCCGCGCTTGCCGTAGTGCCATTCGAGCTGGAGCGCGCGGGCGGCCTCGACCAGCTTGCTGCGCAGCGTCCGCGGCCGCGGCTCGAGCAGTCGGGCCGCCTGCATCGAGAGCGTCGAGCCGCCAGACACGACCCGGCCGGCGCGCGCCCACTGCGCCGCCGCGCGAACGACCGCGACCGGGTCCACGCCCGGATGCTGCCAGAAGCGGCGGTCCTCGGTGTGCACCAGCAGGTTGAGGAACGGGCGGGAGACGTCGTCGACCGAGGTGCGGAGCCGCCAGACGCCGCCCGCGGCGGGCAGGACGGCGAGCAGCCGGCCGTTGCGATCGAGCACCTCCGTCCCCGTCGCCTCGAGGCGGGACAGGTTCGGCGGGTAGAGTCGGTCGAGCCCGAGCGCCGCGCCCGCGAGCGCCAGGAGGACCAGCGCCGCGAGCAGCGCCGCCTTCATTCCGGGGCGAGCACCTTGATGCGGTTGCTGTTCTGCCGGGCGAAGATAGCGGGACGGTACATGTCCGTCAGCACCGCGCCGGGGATCTCGAAGTTGCCCGGCGTCACGGCGCGGAGGCGGACGGCGACGCGGAACGCCGGCTGGTCCTTGGTCAGCATGAGGGTGGCGGCGAAGCGATCGTCGGTGGCCGGCTCGGCCTCCACTTCCGACAGCTCGCCAAGCCACGGCATGCCGTCGGTCTTGCCCGCGGCGAGCCGGCCCGCGATTTCCCAGCCGGCAGGCAGGCCCTGGATCATCAGCGCGCGGTGGTCCTGGCCGTCATCCGCCCTTCCCTCCAGCAGCAGGATAAAGACCGTGTTCTGCTTGAGCTGTTCGAGATCGAGCGGGTCGCCGGAGAGGGTGAAGAAGCGGCGACTGATCCGCATGCCGGCGCGGGCGGCCGGCAGCGGGTCTGTCGGCACGCCGACGGTGGAGAGGGTCTGCCAGACCGGGCGGTCGCCGAGGTTGCGCAGCGCGGCGGGCCCGGAGAGCGCCACCTGGACGATGGGTGCGGGCGGCACCGGCTTGCCGTCGACGGCAATCCGCGCCGGCCGCCCGTCGCGGCCCAGCACGGCGCCGGCGGCGGCGCCCCAAGCCTCCTCCTGCGTGCTCAGCAGCTCCGGCTTGAGGTCGGGTCCCGGGAGCTGGGCGAGCAGCGGCGCGAGGCGGTCGGCCAGCAGGCCGCTCTCCTTGAGCAGCATCGCGGTGGCGAGCTGGTCGCGCAGCGCGCTGCCGCGGTCGGCGTCCCAATCCCTTCGCTGCGGCGCGGCGAGTGCGGCGGCGAAGGCGGCCTCGGCGCGGGGACGGTCGTTGGTGAGGGCCAGCGCCGCGCCGAGCTGGGCCTTGGCGAGCGGCGTCGGAAGCTGGTCCAGCTGCTCGGCGAGGATGCGGTTGGCGCCGGCCCGCGGCTGGCCACCGAGCGCGAGGTCGTAGAGGTAGTAGGCCCGCGCGGCCTGGCCCTCCGGCTTGGACGGCAGCTCGTCCAGCCCGCCGGCGAGGAACTTCAGCGCGTCCTTGACCGCGCCTTCCGGGACCGCGGCGCCTGCGGCACGGGCGCGGAGCAGGAACTCGGTGGCGTACGCGGACAGCCAGGTCTCGGCCTCGTTGTTGGCCGACCACAGGCCGAACCCGCCGTCGAAGCGCTGCTTATCCAGCACGGTCGCGACCGCCTGGCCGAGCCGAGCCGCGCGGTCGCCGGTATCCGGCAGCACGGCAAGCGGGAAGCCCTTGCTGCTCGCCTGCTCGAGGCAGAGCAGCGGGTAGTCGTCGAGCGCCTTGACCAGCCCGGCCACGTCATATCGCACCGGCCCCCCGACGCCGAGCGTGGCCGTCCCGGTGCCCGCCACCATGCGGTCGAGCGCCGGGGTGAGCCGCGCCTCGGCCCCTGGAGCCAGCTCGCCCGCGGTCGCGACGGTCACCTCCGGGCGGGACGGGCGGATCAGGATGGCGGTCTCGCGATCGACATGGAACCCGCCGGGCCCGGTGACCGCGAGGCGGATGATCCCCCTGCCCGCCCCCGTCGCGCGCAGCGTCGTCGCGCGGACGATCTGCGCCCCGGGCTGGAGATTGGCCGCGAGGCGGGTGTCGCCGGCGATCACGAGCGGGCCGGAGACGGAGACTTGAGCCACGCCCTCGCCGGGCGGCAGGTCGAGATCCTGCATGAGCACAGCAAGACGGGCCTCGTCGCCGGGGGCGAGGAAGCGCGGGAGCAGCGGCTCGGCGATCATCGCGTCGCGGACGATGAGCGGCACGGAGGCGGAGCCGATGCGGTTGCCCTGCCAGCCCACCGCCATCAGCCGGACCTGGCCGTTGAAGTCCGGCAGGTCGAGCGGGATGTTGACCATGCCGTCCGGCCCCGCCTGCACCGGGGGCGTGAACAGGGCGACGGTCTTTTGCGGGATCTCCGGCAGCGCGCTGCCGGCCTCGTCACCGCCTTGACGCAGCACGGTGGCCTCGCCCTCGGCGGGCGGGATCAGGCGGCCCCAATCGTCGCGGATGTCGAGGCCGAGCCGGCGGCGGCCGAGGAAGTGGGCGACCGGGTCGGGCGAGGTGAAGCTGGTGAGGCGAAGGATCCCCTCGTCGACCGCGGCGAGGCTGATCCAGGCGCCAGGGGCGGTGCGGACCGGGATCGTGACCCGGCCGCGCGGAGTCACCCGGTCCGGGGGCGTGACGGTGATCGGCAGGGTGCGGGCGGCCGGGTCGATGCCGGCCCAGACGAGGCCGATCGCGCGCGACGGCCGCCCGTCGGCGCCGCCGCGGAAGACGTGGACGGCGATATAGGCACCGGGCCCCCACGCGGCGTCGACCGGGACGTCCACGGTGGTCCCGCTCTCCGGCACCTCCAGTGTCCGCAGGCTGTGGACCCGGTCGGAGAGGGTGAGCAGCGTGGCGTGGCCGGCGAATGGCGGCACGATATGCACGTGCGCGACCTCGCCGGCCGCGTATTGGTGCCGGTCGGTGGACACGTCCACCTTGTCCGGCGTGTCCGGGTTGTCGGAGGCGACCCAGCCGGCGCGGAAGCGCACCGAGGTCGCGGCTAGCCCGCCGCGCTCCGTCACTTCGAGCCGGTAGCGGCCGAAATCGAGCCGCTTGGCGAAATGGAAGGGCGCGCCCGGGGGGATGGTGATGTCGGCGGCCTCGATTGGCTCGTCCTTGTAGACGGTCTCGTAGCGCGCGACGGAGCCGTGTGTGACGAGACGCCAGTCGGGCCGCTCGCGCACCAGCTTCAAGTCGGCCGCCAAGGAGGCGCGGGACCCGTCGCGGTTGACCGCAGCGACGTCGAACGCCGCTTCGGCGCCGGCATCGATCCCGTCCGTAAAGGCGGGCTTGATGCCGATGAAGCCGGAGGCAGGGCGGACCGGGATCGAGAGGTGAGCGTGGCTGGCGCGGCCGGACGGGTCGTCGACCGCGACGTCGATCTCCGCACGGACCGGCGCGGTGCTGTCGGGGGCGGATTTCAGCAGGATCGGCAGGGTGGACTGGCCGGATGTGTCGGTGTTCGGCAGTGGGATTTCAAGCGCGTCCGGCGCGAACTCCTCGCCCTCGAGCCCGACTCGGTAGCCGGCGAGCGCCGGCGGAGGCTGCGGATCGCGGGTGAGCTTGACCGTCGCCGAGCCAGACAGGTCCGCGGCGGGGGCGCCGTACAGGAAGCGGGCGGTGACGGGGAGATTGTACGGCTGGCCGGGCGTGATCGGACCGTTCGGCTTGGCCTCGACCGCCATCCGATCCGGCACGAAGGCCTCGACACGGAACTCGGCGTGCCCGATCGGCGGCATGGCCGGGTCGGCGAGCAGGTCGACCGTCCAGGTGCCGGCGGGGGCGGAGAGCGTGAGCGGGACCGGCAAATGGAGCGAGGCGTCCGGGCCGCGCGGCGGCACGGTGTCACTGAATACCTGGCCGTTCGGACGCTTGATGACGACGTGCGCCGGGATTTCGGACGGCTGCCCCGCGGCGTCGCGCAGCAGCGCCATCAGCTGCACGGTCTCCCCCGGGCGATAGATGCCGCGGTCGGTCCAGGCGAACGCGTCGAGCGGGCCGGGGTCCGGCATGCCCTCGACGCCGCGGTCGGACAAGTCGAACGCGGCGGTGGTGAGGTCGAGCGCCACCAGGTCGTCGCCGGCCTGCCCGTGCAGGCTCTGCGGCGCCTGCGGGCCGGTGCCGCGCAGCAGCGGGGCGGCGAAGCGGGCCACGCCGTCCGCGTCGGTCGTCGCCTCCGCCAGCACGTCGTTGTCGTGGGCGAGCAGGCTGAGGTGGACGCCGGGACGCGTCTCTCCGCTGGCAAAGCTCCGGACCTGGACGGTGAGCCCATCGGAGCCGCGCCAAACCGTCGGCGCGAGGTCGGTGCGGATGATGACCTGGACGGCGGAGGTCGAGTTCGGGCGAGCCGTCGCCTGGGCTGGCCAGAAGCAAGTAGGCGCCCGGCGCGTCGAATACGTCCGGAAGCGGCAGCGCGGTGCGGATGATCTGGTTCGGCTGCCAGTGCGGGATGGGCGCGGTGCCTTCCCACACGATCCGGCCGTTGTCGGTCTGATTCTCAAAATTATAGCGCTCCAGGTCGGCGAAGCTCGTGTCGCGCGTGAACGGCACCAGGTTGCGCTCCGTCAGCCGCAGCAGCTTCAGCTTGACGGTCGAGAGGTTGACCGTCGCCAGCGAGAGGCGCGGCGCCTGGTTGCGCGGCAGCAGAAACAGGCGGGAGTCGAAGATGATGCGTGGCTGGCGGTTCGGCATCGCCACCGCCAGCGTGGTCTCGCGCCGCAGCGACAGCCCGTCCTCGCCGGGCAGGCCTGCGCGGATGATGACGTTCGTGGTCGCGCCGAGCGGCAGGCCGGCGATGCAGAACTCGTCGCCCTGGCGGGTGATCGCGGCGCCGGGCTGGGCCGGCTGCAGACGGACCCAGTCGGCCGGGACGAGGTCGCTGCGCCTTGCGGGCGCGGTGGTGAAGGAGATGCAGGCGAGCGGCGGGTCGGAGTCCGGCTCGGTGCGGACGCCGTGCACCAGGATGCCGGCCTCGCGGCGGGCGTCGGCCAGCATCGTCTTCACGTTCGGGTCGTCGGGCGTGCGCTCCTGGGCCGCCTCGAGCGCCGAGATCATCCATTCCGGCCGGTTCATGGCCCGGAATGCATCCGCCAGCGTCAGGAGCGATGGGACTTCGGGGGCGCCGGCGTCGGCCGCGGTGAAGGCCTCCCAGGCGGCCTGGGCGGCGTGCGCCGGATCGGGCGGGGTACGGCGGAGCTGGGCGCGGGCGAGCTGGAGCCAGAGGTCGGAGGTGGGCGAGCCGCCGCCGAGCCGGGCCTCGAGCGCGGCGACGACGCCGGCCCAATCGCCCCGGCGCTGCGCGTCGGCGGCGCGGGCCTCGGCCTGCCGGCGCGCCTGCGGCGGCATCCCGGCCGGGCTCTTCGCGGTCAGGCTGTTGAGATAGGCCTGGCTGTCGGCTTCGAGTTCCGGGCGGGTTGAACTCGGCGGCGCGGGCAAGGCCGCCCCACAGCAGCAGGAGGACGAGGAGCCAGCGCATGGCGGTTCCCTTCAGGTCGTGCGGGAGTGGGCGAGCAGGTCGCGGATCTCGATCAGCGTCTCTTCCGTCTTCGTCAGCACCTCCGGCTTCTCTTCCTCTTTTGCCTTGAACCGGCTCAGGGCCTTGACCAGCCAGAACACGGCGAAGCTGACGATCAGGAAGGAAATGCAGGCATTGAGGAACAGGCCGAGATTGACCGTGACGGCGCCGGCGCGCTGCGCCGCGTCGAGCGTCGCCTCATGCGGGCCTTTGAGCGTGATGAAGATGTTGCTGAAGTCGATGCCGCCGACGGCTAGGCCAAGGAGCGGCGTGAACACGTCCTTGACCAGGCTGTTGACGACGGAGGTGAAGGCCGCGCCGATGATGATGCCGACCGCCAGGTCGACCACGTTGCCGCGCATGATGAAGGCGCGGAACTCGGACACCCAGCCCGGCGGGTGCGGCAGGTGGACCGGCGGCTGCATGACGCTCTCCTTGATACGGACAGCGTAACGGCACTCCGCCCCGCCGCCCAGGGCGGAGCACCGTCAAAACTTAATCTATGAAGCGTTTACTTCCCGCCGTTGGTGCCGCCGCGCGCGCCGGTGATCGGGTTTACGTCCGAGCTGCTCGGAGTGCCGGCCGGTCCGGAAGCCGGAGCACAGGCGGCAAGACACGCCAGCACGAGACCCGTGGCGACGAGGCGGATGGTTGTCGAGGTCATAGGATGCTCTTTCGATGGTGCATCCAGCCTACGCGGCACTCACGGCGGAGTTGCTGTCGCGCGAAGTATCAGCAATCGGCGCCGTGCAGCGCCCAGCCGAGCACCTTGCCGCCGCCCACTTCCAGCGTGGTCTGACACCCGCGCATCACGGGCACCGTGGCCGGGGCGTAGTAGCCCCAGCCCCAGGGTCCCCATGGGCCGAAACCGGGACCGACGGCCGCGTAATCGAGCCGCTGGCCGTCCCAGGCGAGGAAGGTGCGGCCGTTGGTCTCGAACGTCCGGCTCGGCACGCCGAGGAGCCGGATCGCATCGCTTTCCGGATGGCCGATCAGCCCCTGCAGCGCCTGCTGACGCGACGTGTCCTCCGCGCAGCCCAGCACGGACGCACAGAGCAGGAGGACGAGGGCGCGTTTCATGCCGTCTACAACGGCCGGAGCGGCGCCGCGTTCAATCCGCCGGCGGGAGCCAGAGCACCTGCTCGATCCGCTGGGCGCCAGAGGCGAGCATGGCCAGGCGGTCGAAGCCGAGCGCGATCCCCGAGGCGGCCGGCATGCCATGGCGGAGGGCGGCAAGGAAGTCATCGTCCATCGGCCAATCGGCTCCGTACAACGCCGCGCGCCGCGCCCGGTCGTGGCGAAAGCGGGCTTCCTGCTCGGAGGCGTCGGTCAGCTCCTCGAACGCGTTGGCGAGCTCCATGCCGCCGACGAACAGCTCGAACCGGAGCGCGACGCGCGGGTCGGCCGGGTCGCGGCGCGCGAGCGCGGCTTGCAAGGCGGGCCAATGGGTCAGGAAGGTCGGGCGGTCGCGCCCGATCGCGGGCTCGACGCGCTCGAGCAGGAGGCGGAAGAACAAATCCTCCCAGTCCTCGCCGTCGCGCAATTCCGCGCCCGCTTGGCGGGCGAGCGCGGGCGCGTCGCCCTCGGTCGCGAGCACGTCGGCGCCGGCGTAGCGGGCGAAGGCCTCGGCCACGGTCAGGCGCTCGAAGCCGCTCAACCAGAACGGCGGCGGGAGCGTGGCGCGGAGGAGATCCTCGGTCTCGTCCATCAGCCCGGCGAACGAGAGCCCAGGGCGATACCACTCCAGCATGGTGAATTCGCCCAGGTGCTGCCGGCTCCGCTCCCCGTCCCGCCAGACGCGCGCCAGCTGGAAGATCGGCCCGGCGCCGGCCACGAGCAGGCGCTTCATGGCGAACTCGGGGCTGGTATGCAGCCAGAGATCCCGCCCCGTCCCGTCCGGCAAATGGCGGCGGGTGCGCCAGGCGCGGAGATGGACCTCCTCGCCGGGGGTGGGAACGGCGTAGGGAGTTTCGACTTCCGTGTAGCCCCGGGCGCGGAAGAAGGCGCGAGTGGCGTCAAGGACCAGCGCGCGCCGGCGGAGGAACGGAAGCCGGGCAGCGAGGCTTTCCTTGTGCCAGGCCGGAAGAGGCATCAGTCCGGCAGGATCTCCGCGGCGGGAATGGCGAAGTCGGGCAGCGCCGCAATGCTTAGTGACCCGTCGCGTCCGACCCGGTGGACGTGCCCGTATTCTCCGTCCTGCGGCTCGCGATAGACCTCGATCGCCCCGCCCCCGAGGTCCACGATCCAGAGTTCGGAAACCCCGCTCTCGGCATAGAGCGGAGCTTTCGTCAGCTGGTCGTAGCGGAGCGTGGTATCCGCGACCTCAATGAGTAGCAGCGCGTCCGCCGGACCAGGATGTGCGCTGACATAATCGTCCTCCCGCGGACGGAGAACGACGACGTCCGGCTGCGGCTCCGATCTGTCATCGAGGCGTAGGGGGTTCTGAATCGATATCGTGGCTCGACCGATCAGGCGCATGGTCAGCGCGCGATTGAGACGGTTGACCGTTGCGGCGTGCGGCGTGCCGATCGCAGCCATGTCGACGATTTGCCCCTTTATCAGCTCCACACGAGAGTCTTCGTTGAAGATCCCTACGTCGGCCATGCGGTAGAAATCCGCCACCGTGAAGCGGTGTGGGCGGGTTTCGGCGGTCGCGGTACTGCCGTCCATGGCTCACCTCCTACTGCGGTCATAGCAGATAGTTTGACGTCCGGGTTCCAGGCTCTATCTCTGCCTCTGGATGGGAACATTACCTGAACCGTTTGCCGGCTGGTTCGCGCGGCGCGGCTGGACTCCGCGGGCGCATCAGCTTGCCATGATCGAGGCGGCGACCGCCGGGCGAAGCACGCTGCTGGTGGCGCCGACCGGTGGCGGCAAGACGCTGGCCGGGTTCCTGGCGAGCTTGATCGAGCTGGCGCGGGAGCCGGTGACGGGGCTTCACACGCTCTATGTCAGCCCGCTCAAGGCGCTGGCGACGGACGTGGCCCGGAACCTGCTCACGCCGGTGGCCGAGATGGGGCTCGATATCGCGGTCGAGACCCGGACCGGCGACACGCCGCACGCGCAGCGGGCACGGCAGAAGCAGACGCCCCCGCACGTGCTGCTGACCACGCCGGAGAGCCTCGCCGTGCTGCTGTCGCAGCCAGACGCACCCACGGTATTCGCGGGGCTGCGGACGGTGATCGCGGACGAGGTGCATGCGCTCGCGGGGACCAAGCGGGGCGATCAGCTCGCGCTGTGCATGGCCCGGCTCGGGACGTTGGCGCCGGGGCTGCGCCGGGTCGGGCTGTCGGCCACGGTGGCGCATAAGCGGGCGCTGCTGGATTGGGTGGGCGGCGGGGCGGAGCTGATCGAGGTGGCGGAGGCGGCGCCGCCGGCGGTCTCTGTCATGCTGCCGGAGGATCGGCTGCCCTGGTCCGGCCGTATGGGGCTGACCGCGGCGTCGCGGATCCTCGAGCGGATCAAGGCCGCTGGCATGACGATCGTGTTCGTCAACACGCGGGCGCAGGGCGAGCTGCTGTTCCAGGCGCTGTGGCGGATCAACGCCGACACGCTGCCGATCGCGATCCACCACGGCAGCCTCGACCTGGAGCAGCGGCGCCGGGTTGAGGCGGCGATGGCCGACGGGCGGCTGCGCGCGGTGGTGGCGACGTCCTCGCTCGACCTCGGCATCGATTGGGGCGGGGTGGACCAGGTGATCCAGGTCGGCGCCCCGAAGGGCGTCTCGCGCCTCCTGCAGCGGGTGGGGCGCGCCAACCACCGGATGGACGAGACCAGCAACGCGATACTGGTGCCCGCCAACCGGTTCGAGCTGCTGGAGTGCGAGGCGGCCATCGAAGGGGTGGCCGAGGGCGACCAGGACGGCGACCCGCCGCGGCCCGGTGGACTCGATGTTCTCGCCCAGCACGTGCTGCTGACCGCCGCCGCCGGGCCGTTCCGACCGGACGTCTGTATGGGAGGTGCGGACCGCCGCGCCCTATTCCGCCTGACCCGGCGGGACTTCGACGACGTGGTGGGGTTCGTCGAGAACGGCGGGTATGCGCTCGCCGCCTATGAGCGCTACCGCAAGCTGTTCCGCGACTCGGAGGGGCAGGTCCATATCCGCAGCGAGCGGATCGCCCGGATGGCGCGGATGAACCTCGGCACCATCGTCGAGATGCCGCTGCTCAAGGTGCGCTACGCCGGGCGCGGCGGGCCGAACCTCGGCGAGGTGGAGGAGAGTTTTGTGAACATGCTCCCGCCGGGAGCGACGTTCATGTTCGCCGGCCGGCTGCTGCGCTTCCTGCGGGTGCGGGAGACGACTGTGGAGGTCGAGGATGGCGGCGACGGCGAGCCGATGGTCCCGGCCTATGCCGGCGCCCGCATGCCGCTCACCACCAACCTCGCCGCGCGGGTGCGGGCGATGCTGCACGACCACGACTCCTGGCAGCACTATCCGGAGCCGGTGCCGCGAGTGGCTCGCATTGCAGGAGCAACGGTCGGAACTGCCCGGTCCCGACGACCTGCTTGTAGAGACCTTCCCGCGCAACGGGCGCTGGTTCCTGGTCGCCTACTGCTTCGAGGGGCGGAACGCACATCAGACCCTCGGCATGCTGCTGACAAGGCGGATGGAGCGGTTCGGCTACGCGCCGCTCGGCTTCGTCGCGACCGACTACGTGATCGCGACCTGGTCGGCGCACGAACCGACCGACGTGGCCGGGCTGTTCGAGCAGGACATGCTGGGCGACGACCTCGAGGCCTGGATGGCCGAGAGCTCCATGCTCCGCCGCACGTTTCGGAATGTGGCCGTGATCTCCGGACTGGTGGAGCGGAACCAGCCTGGCCTGGAGCGGACGCGCAAGCAGGTCACGGTCAACACAGACCTGATCTACGACGTGCTGCGCCGGCACCAGCCGGACCACGTGCTGCTGCGCGCGACACGGGCGGACGCGGGGAGCGGGCTGACCGATCTCGGCCGTCTGTCGGCGATGCTGGCGCGGGTGGCCGGGCGGGTGCGGCACGTGAAGCTGTCGCGGGTCTCGCCGCTTGCGGTTCCGGTGCTGCTCGACATCGGGCGCGAGTTGGTGCGGACCGAGGGCGGCGAGGACTCCCTGCTGGCGGAGACGGAGGCGCTGGTGGCGGAGGCGACCGGGCACGCGGAGCCGAGCCAGAAGCCGATGCGGGTGCATGCGGTGCATCGGGCGAACCTGGCGATCCTGCAGCGCAAGCCTGGCCAGCCAAAGAAGGCCGCTCCCGCTCCGCGTTCGACCACCCTTACCGCTGCGCCTCTCCCGCCATCGGGAGAGGGAGGTTTGAACGCGGTTCCGGTTCGGTTTGCCGGATGCGAGCTGCTCCTGGATCCGTTGGGCGGGGTGGTCTGGCCGGCGGCCGGGCTGCTGGCCGTGGCGGACCTTCACTTGGAGAAAGGCTCGGCCGCAGCGGTCGGCGGCAGCCTGGTCCCGCCTTGGGACACGGCGGCGACCCTCGATCGGCTAGCCGAGATGATCGCGCGGTGGCGGCCGGCGACCGTGGTCGCGCTCGGCGACAGCTTCCACGACGCCGGCGGTTTCGCCCGCATGGCGCCGGCGGACGCCGCGCGGCTGCAGGCGATGGCGCACCGGGCGCGGTTCGTCTGGGTGCTGGGCAACCACGACCCGGCGCCGCA
This sequence comes from uncultured Alphaproteobacteria bacterium, assembly GCA_963708585.1. GTDB lineage: Bacteria > Pseudomonadota > Alphaproteobacteria > Acetobacterales > Acetobacteraceae > JAVVHH01. Next base: position 1,071,843 of record CAVPSW010000006.1, read on the forward strand.
TCCCGGCCTCGCCGGCACCGCCGTTTCCTGCTGGGAGTTTGGCGGGCTGGATTTCTGCCACCAGGCACGGCCGGGTCGCGGGCCGGAGCTGGTCGGCCATCACCACCCAAAGGCCAGCATCCCGACCCGCGCCGGCACCGTCACCCGTCCCTGCTTCGTCGCCGACGACAATCGCCTGATGCTACCGGCGCTCGGCGCATTCACCGGCGGGCTCGAGATCGGCAGCCCGGCCATCGCCGCCCTGTTCCCGCGCGGCGGAAGGGCGTTCCTGCTCGGCCAGGGACGGCTGTTCGGATTTCCGCTCGCCGCCGCGCTTGACCTCGCGCGACCGTCGGTTGCCGCCTGGCCGAGCGGGACCAACATAGAAGGCGCATGAGCACGCGGGCACCCGTCATCATCTGGTTCCGGGGAGATCTCCGCCTCGTCGACCACGCAGGCGCTTCATGCAGCGGTCGAGACGGGCCGCCCGGTCCTGCCGCTTTACGTGCTCGACGACGCGGCCCCCGGCGATTGGGCGCTCGGCGGCGCGGCGCGCTGGTGGCTGCACGGGAGCCTCGCGTCCCTCGGGACGGCGCTGGGCCAGCACGGGGCGGCGCTGGTCCTGCGGCGGGGCAGCGCGGCGGAGATCATCCCCCGCCTCGTCGAGGAGACTGGAGCCGACGGGGTCTATGCCGGCCGAATGCCGGAGCCGTGGGCGCGGCGCGTGGACGAGACGCTCGCCGGGTCCTTGGGCGACCGGTTTCGGCTGTTCCGCACGGCGACGCTGTTCGACCCCGACACCATCCGCACCGGGTCGGGCGGCGCCTACGGCGTCTACACCCCGTTCGCGCGCGCCTGCCGGGCTCGCGGCGACGTGGGCGAGGTCCTGCCCGCTCCCGGCCGGCTGCGTGGCGCGGGGCCGGCCGCCTCCGACCGGCTGGAGGACTGGGGGCTGCTGCCCACGCACCCCGACTGGGCCGGCGGCATCCGCGCGGCCTGGACGCCGGGGGAGGACGCGGCGCGGGCGCGGCTCGACGGCGTTCGTGCAGGCCTCGCTCGACGGCTACAAGATCGGGCGCAACTCGCCCGGCGCGGGCAGCACCAGCCGGCTCTCGCCGCACCTGCACTGGGGCGAGCTGTCCGCGCGGCAGGTCTGGCACGCGGCGGGCACCCTGCCGCCCGGCGAGGGGCGTGACTCGTTCCTCGGCGAGATCCTGTGGCGCGAGTTCTCCGCCTACCTGCTGCACCACCACCCGCACATGCCGGAGGCCCCGCTCCGCCCGGCCTTCGCGAAGCTGCCGTTCCGCACCGCTCCAGCGCGAACCTGCGGGCCTGGCAGCGTGGGCAGACCGGGTTCCCGATCGTGGACGCCGGGATGCGCCAGCTCTGGCAGACCGGCTGGATGCACAACCGGGTGCGGATGATCGCGGCCTCGTTCCTGGTCAAGCAGCTCCTGATCGACTGGCGCGAGGGCGAGCGCTGGTTCTGGGACACGCTGGTCGACGCCGACCTCGGCAACAATGCCGCGAGCTGGCAGTGGATCGCCGGGTCCGGGATCGACAGCCAGCCCTTCTTCCGCGTGTTCAACCCGGTGACGCAGGGCGAAACGTGGGACCCGCAGCGGCGACTACGTGCGGCGCTTTGTGCCGGAGCTGGCCGGGCTGCCGGACCGGTTCATCCACGCGCCATGGACGGCGCCGGCCGATGTGCTGCGCGAGGCGGGCGTCAGCGCTCGGGCAGACCTACCCACGGCCGATGGTCGACCTCGCCGAGAGCCGGCAGCGCGCGCTCGAAACCTATCGTTCCACCGTGCGCGAGGCGGCGGAGTGATCCCGGAAGGGGCGAAGCTCCGGATCGTCGGCGACGTCCACGGCGACCTGCGGGCCTTCGCCGCGGCGGCCAGCACCGACCGGTTCGTGGTCCAGCTCGGCGACCTCAGCGACCACGGGCCCGACAGCGCCGGCGTGCTGCGGACGATGTTCGAGCTGCTCGATGAGGGCCGCGGGCTGTTCATCCTCGGCAACCACGACCGCAAGCTCGGCCGCGCGCTGGCCGGGTTCGGGGTGCGGACCGACCCGGCGCTCGAGGCGACCCTCGCCCAGCTCGACCCGGCGCTGCGCGAGCGCGCCCTGCACGAGATCAGCCGCGCCCCGGCCTGGCTGGTCCTGGACCACGTCGCGTTCGTGCATGGCGGGTTCCATCCGGCCATGCTGAACGAGCCGCCGCCGCCGCCGCTCGGCCGGGTCGACCCGCTGCTGTCCCGCGCGCTGTTCGGCGAGACCACGGGGCGGATGCAGCCGGACGGCTACCCGGAGCGGATCCTGCGCTGGGTGGACCGCATCCCGGCGGGGATCACCGTCTACTGCGGCCATGACCAGCGCAGCACGGACGGGCGGCCCTATGTGCGGACCGGCTCGGCCGGGGGACGGCGGTGTTCCTCGACACCGGCGCCGGCAAGGGCGGGCACCTCTCCTGGATCGACCTGCCGGCCGCGGGCAACCCGGACGCGTGATCGGGCGCTTACCTCCGGAACCAGCGGAGGCTTCATGTCAGACAATCCCCTCGACCCCTCGCCGGAGTTCCAGGCCCGCGTCAAGCAACTCGCCGAGGAGCTGTGGCGCGCCGATGGCAGCCCGGCCGGGCGGATGGACGAGTACCGCGAGCGGGCGGACGAGCTCGCCCGGATGGAGCTGGCCGGCGCGACCGGGCTCGAGCCCAACCCGCAGTCGCGCAACGAGACGATCCCCGGCGTGATCGTCGAGGAGGCCGAGATCCAGGAGAACCTCGGCGAGTTCCCGGCGGCCAGCGGAATGGCCGATCAGGGGGAATGGCGCGAGACGCCGATGACCCGCCAGGAGCTGCGGGAGGGCGAGGAAGCGCCGCCGGAGCGTGGCGGGGCGCCGTGACGGTAAGGAATCGCTCGGTTTTGTGTGCGAAACCGAGCGCTTCGCTCCGCTTTGCTCTTGCATGATCGCAAGAGGCGGAGCAGGACGGAACGAAGGAGAGGGACGAGCCGGTGGCGTTCGACCTCTGGATCCGGCGCGATCTGAGGGATCGCTACGGCGCGATCGCGCGCGAAACCGTGCCGGACGACCTGTTGGAGCTGCTCGAGCGCGCGCTGACGCATTAGCAACCGCGTCCTCCCCTTCCCTATATCGGGCCGTTGCGCCTGGAGGGGTCGGGGATGAAGATTGACGGGACCGCGTATCGGACGATCTGGGTCGACCATTCCGACGGCTGGTCCGTACGCGTGATCGATCAGACCAAGCTGCCCTGGGCGCTCGAGTTCGTCCGCCTCATCGACCTGCGCGGGGCGGCGCACGCCATCCGCAGCATGCAGGTGCGGGGCGCGCCGCTGATCGGGGCCACCGCGGCCTATGGCTTGGCGCTCGCGGTTCGCGAGGATCCGCGCACGGACGCGATGGAGCGGGCGGCCGAGGTGCTCGCGGCGACCCGGCCGACGGCCGTCAACCTGCGCTGGGCGCTGGAGCGCATGCTGACCCGGCTGCGCAACACCGTGCCCTCCGAGCGCACCGCCGCCGCCTATGCGGAAGCTTCCCTGATCGCCGAAGAGGACGTCGAGCAGAACGCGGCCATCGGCCGGCACGGCCAGGAGCTGATCGAGGACGTCGCGCGCGAGAAGGGGGGCGCGCCGGTCAACGTGCTGACCCACTGCAACGCCGGATGGCTCGCGACCGTCGATTGGGGCACCGCACTGGCGCCGATCTACAAGGCGCACGGCGCGGGCGTCGCGGTCCATGTCTGGGTCGACGAGACCCGCCCGCGCAACCAGGGCGCATTCCTCACCGCCTGGGAACTCGGCAAGCACGGGGTGCCGCACACGGTGATCTCCGACAATGCCGGCGGGCACCTGATGCAGCGCGGCCAGGTGGACCTCGCCATCGTCGGCGCCGACCGGATCAGCAGCTCCGGGCGACGCGGCCAACAAGATCGGGACCTACCTGAAGGCGCTCGCGGCGCGGGACAACGGCGTGCCGTTCTGGGTCGCGGCGCCCTCGACCACGGTGGACTGGACGCCTCGCGGACGGGGCGGACATCCCGATCGAGGAGCGCGACGCGACGGAGGTGACCACGATCAGCGGGCGGGGCCTCGACGGCGTGGTGACCACGGTTCGGGTCGTGCCAACGAGCAGCCCGGCCGCCAACCCGGCGTTCGACGTGACGCCCTCGCGGCTCCTGAGCGGGCTTATCACCGAGCGCGGGCGATGCGAGGCCAGCGCCGAGGGATTGGCTGGCTTGTTTCCGGAGCATGTGTAAGGGTCAGGGTTCCTGCCCGAACCGGAGTTCTCGATGCGTCTGGCCCTCGTCCTCTGCCTCCTTGCTTTGCCGGCGCTGGCGGACGAGCCAGCGCCGCTCCGCACCGCCGTGGACGGGACCTTCGCGCCGCACGCGATGCCGAAGCTCGGCGGCGGGGTGGAGGGGTTCAACGTGGACCTGTTCACCGAGGTGGCGCGCCGGATGGGCCGGCCGATCACCATCGACAGCGCCAGCTTCTCCGGGCTGATCCCCGCCATGAACGCGGGCCGCTACGACTTCCTGGCCGCCCCCGTGACGGTGACCAAGGAGCGTGCGGAGAACATGATCTTCGCCCAGGGCTATCTGTGGACCGAGTATCAGTTCGGCATCCGCAAGGGCTCGGCGCCGATCAAGAGCTGGGAAGACCTCAAAGGCAAGGTCGTGACCGTCAACAAGGGCACGCCCTATGAACAGCTCGCACGGCAGAAGGCCGCCGAGATCGGCTTCGAGGTGCAGGCCTACGACACCAACGCGGACGCGATTCAGGCGGTGCTGTCCGGGCGGGCCTACGCGAACCTCGCGGGCAACACGGTGATCCGCTACGCCGCGACCAAGAACCCGAACTTCGTCGCCGACCTCGAGCTCAAGGACACGCGGGCGGAGTGGGCCGCGCCGTTCCGCAAGGACGAGGTCGCGCTGCGCAACCAGATCCAGGACGTGCTGTCCTGCATGAAGAAGGACGGCACGATCGCGAAGCTGAGCGAGAAGTGGTTCGGCACCAAGCCCGCGCCGGACGACCTCGAAGTGGTCGTCGAGCCCGGCTACGGCGTCCCCGGCATGCCCGGCTACGATCCAACCCCGCACGAGCTGCACTGCCCCGCTTAAACGTCGCCAAGTGATCGAGGCCAGGGCGCTCCACAAGCATTTCGGGGCGCTGCACGTGCTGCGCGGCGTGGACCTGCTGGTTGCCGACCGCGAGCTGGTGTTCGTGATCGGGCCGAGCGGGTCGGGCAAGTCGACCTTGCTGCGCTGCCTGAACCGGCTGGAGCAGCCGGACAGCGGCAGCATCGTGATCGACGGGACCGACCTGCTGGACCGGCGCACCGACCTCAACCGGGTGCGGCGGCGGATCGGCATGGTGTTCCAGTCGTTCAACCTCTACCCGCACATGACGGCGCTGGGGAACGTGACCCTGGCGCTGCGCAAGGCGGCGGGAAAGCGCCGGGAAGAGGCGGAGACGCTAGCCCGCGCGGCGCTCGACCGGGTCGGGCTCGCCGACCGCGCCGACCACCGGCCGACGCAATTGAGCGGCGGTCAGCAGCAGCGCGTGGCCATCGCGCGCGCGATCGCGCTGGAGCCCAAGGTGATGCTGTTCGACGAGCCGACCAGCGCGCTCGACCCGGAGCTGGTGGGCGGCGTGCTGTCGGTGATGCGCGAGCTGCGCGAGAGCGGGATGACCATGGTGGTGGTCAGCCACGAGATGGGCTTCGCGCGGGCGGCGGCCGACCGGGTGGTGTTCATGGCCGATGGCGAAGTGTTGGAACAGGGCCCGCCGGCGCAGATCTTCGAGGCGCCGCAGCACGCGCGGACGCAGGCGTTCATCGGGCAGATCCAGCGGCATTGACCTCTACAGCCCGGCGTAGACCTCCTTGGGCCAGCGGCGGTGAAGCCAGAGCCAGCTCTCGGGCTTCGCGCGGATCCACGCTTCCAGCCGGTCGTTCACGGCCTGGGTAGCGCGAGAACGTCGGCGTTGCGGTCGCCGGTGGCGGGGAGCGGGAGCGGCGGCTCGTAGGTGACGCGGAAGCGGGCGGGCGCGATCCGCTGGACGTAGGTCGGGCAGGACCGGGCAGCCGAGGCGCAGCGCCAGCGTGGCCAGGGCGGACGCGGTCATCGCCGGGTGGCCGAAGAAGCGGGCCTCGATGCCGTCATTCATCTTCTGGTCCTGCAGCAGGCCGACATAGCCGCCGTGCCCGCAGGTGCATGAGCGTCTGCCGCGCGCCCTGGGCGCCCTTGGGGAACAGCTTCTCGTTCGCGCCTGCCGAGGCGCGGCGTAGCTCGAGGATGAGCTCGTCGATCAGCTGGTTGTCGGCGGGGCGATAAAGCGTGGCGAACTGGACGCCCTTGCGCGCGGTGGCGAGCGGGAGGACCTCCCAGTTGCCGATATGGCCGGTGAACAGGATCGCCGGGCCGCCGCGCGCGGCGAGCGCCTCGATGTGCTCGGCGCCGACCACCTCCCAGCCGGGACCGGACGCGGTTTCGGAGAGCCGGCCGACATGGACGAACTCGCCCGCGGTCCGGCCCAGGTTCTCCCACACGCCGCGCACGACCCGGCGCCGGGCCGCGTCGTCGAGCTCCGGCAGCGCCATGCGCAGGTTGGCGTGGGCGACCCGCGAGACCGGCAGCAACGGGCCGACCGTCCGGGCCAGCGCGCCGCAGACATTGCTCGCGCCGACCGGGCCGAGCGCCCGCAGCAGGGCAAGTGCCGGCGCGGGCGGCCGCGCCCTCGATCCGGTGCGAGAGTTTCACCGCAGCACCTCGTCCAGCAACGCGCTCCACCGCCGCCTCGTCGTGCCAGCGCAGGCGCACCCCCATCACGTCGACCTCCAGCAGCGCCGCTTCCGGCAGACCGGACCGCGTCCTTGGCGGTGGTGATCGGCCGCGCGCCGAGCCGGGCCGCGGTGTCGAACACGCGCTGGAGGTCGGCGGCGGAGAACTGGTGGTGGTCGGGGAAGTCGAGCGAGCCGACCAGATCGGCGCCGGCCTCGAGCAGCGTCGCGTGGAACTTGGACGGCCGGGCGATGCCGCTGAACGCGAACACGCGGATGCCGTCGAGCCGCCCGTCCCGCGACGAGATCGGCGGCCAGGATCGGCAACGCCGGCCAGCAGCGCGCGCGCCCCGGCGGCGTCGGGCCCGATCAGCACGGCGGCCCGGCAGCGGCGCGCGGCGGCTTCCGGGCGCTCGCGCAGCGGGCCGGCCGGCAGCACGCGGCCGTTGCCGAAGCCGACCGCGCCGTCGACGACCAGCAAGGAGGCGGTCTTCTCCAGGCTCGGGTTCTGCAGCCCGTCATCCATGAGGAGCAGCTCGGCGCCGGCGGCGACCGCAAGCCGGGCCGTCGCGGCGCGGTCGGCGCCGACCCAGGTCGGCGCGAGCTCCGGCAAGAGACAGCGGCTCGTCGCCCACCGTCGGCCGCCGCGTCCCGCAGCCGGGTCGACCCGCCTGCCCTCCCGCACCCGGCCGCCATAGCCGCGGGATAGGCAATGCACCGCGACGCCGCGGGCGCGCAGGCGGCGGAGCAGGTCGATGCACGACGGTGGTCTTGCCCGCGCCGCCCACGCCGGCATTGCCGCAGCAGAGCACCGGGACCGGCGCCTGCCAGCCGGGACGGGCCACGCGCCGGGCGGTGACCGAAGCGACCACGGCGGAGAGCGGCGAGAGCAGGCGCGGCAGCACGCCGTCCCGGTTCCAGAAGCGCGGCGGCCTCACGCGGCGAGCAGCTCTAGCAGAGCGGCGGCGACGCGGTCCGGGAGGTCGTCCTCGCCGCTCGCGACCGCCTGTGCGGCCTGCCCGGCCCGCTCGCGCGCGGCCGGGTCGCGGAGCATGCCGTCGACCCACGACGTCAGCGCGTCGACGTCGGGAACGCAGGCGAGGCCGCCGGCCGCGCGCAGGCGCGCGACCACGTCCTCGAAATTGCCGGTGTGCGGGCCGGTGGCGACCGCGCAGCCGAACCGCGCCGCCTCCAGCGGGTTCTGGCCGCCGCGGCCGACCAGGCTGCGGCCGATGAACACCAGCGGGCAGAGCCGGTAGAGCAGGCCGAGCTCGCCCATCGTGTCCGCGACCCAGATCCCGCCCGGCGGCGGGTCCGCGCCTTGCGAGCGCCGCCCTGCCCCGCACAGCGCCGCCGCGACCTCCGCGCCGCGCGCGGGATGGCGCGGGGCGACGACGGTCACCAGGCCGGGATGCGACGGGGCGAGGCGCCGATGGACCTCGCCGGCCAGCGCCTCCTCGCCGTCATGCGTGCTGGCGGCCAGCCAGCGCGGCCGGTCGCCGAGCAAGGCGCGCAGGCGGGCGAGCTCGGTCCCGTCCGCCGGGAGCAGCGGCGCGGCGAGCTTCAGGTTGCCCGGCGGCTCGAGGCCGCGCGCGCCCATCGCCCGCAGGCGCTCGGCGTTGTCCGGCGATTGCGGGTGCACGCGGTCGAAGGCGCCGATCACCTGCCGCGCGAAGCCCGGCGCCCGCATCCAGCTCCGGAAGCTCCTTGCCGACATGCGGGCGTTGACCAGCATCAGCGGGATCCCGCGCGCCTGGCAGGCGGAGAGGAGGTTGGGCCACAGCTCGCTCTCCACGAAGGCCGCCGCGTCCGGGCGCCAGTGGTCGAGGAAGCGCGCCGCCCAGGCGGGCACGTCCAGCGGCACGAAGCGGTGCAGCACGCGCGCAGGCCCGAGCTCCGGCAGGCGCTGCTCGAGCAAGCGGGCGGAGGTGACCGTGCCGGTGGTGAACAGGACTTGGAGCGCCGGGGCCATGCGGGCGAGGCTGGAGAGCACCGGCAGGACCGAGACCGACTCGCCCACGCTCGCGGCATGAAGCCAGAGCAGGCTGCCCTCCGGCCGGGGCGTCGGGTCGAAGCCCCTCGCGCTCGCCGAGCCGCGCCGGCTCCTCCCGGCCGCGGGCGACCCGGCGGCGGAGCATCAGCCGCAGCGCCGGCGCACCCGCGGCCGCGCCGACCCGCCAAACCGCCGGGATCACGCCGCGCACAACGCGTCCGCCTGCGTCCGCCGCCGCCGTCAGCGCCGCCTCGATGCGCGGCAGGCACGCCTCCCAGCCCTCGCGCGGGACGCTGAGCGGCGCGCCGCAGACCAGCACGCCGCGCCCCCACGGCAGCGGCAGCACCATGCGGTCCCAGGTCGGCAGCACCCGGCGCCGCGTGGTCTGCGCCGCGCAGGGCACCACCGGGGCGCGCGTTATCGCGGCGAGCTGGGCGACGCCGGGTGCGGCCTGGCGCGGCGGGCCGCGCGGACCGTCCGGGGTGATCACGACCTGGCCCCCGCCCGCCAGCGCGGCGGCGAGCGCGCGCAGCCCGGCCGCGCCGCCGCGCTGCTTGCGGCGGTCGGAGGTCGAGCCGAACACCACCTCGACCCCGAACCCGCGCATGATGTCCCCGATCAGCCGTCCGTCCTTGTGCTGGCTGACCAGCACGTGCATCTGCCCGCGCGGACCGCCGCGCCGTTCCTCGCAGCGCCAGCGTCCACAGCGCAGGCATGAGCGGCAGCCGCTCATGCCAGAACGCGAAGATCGCCCGGCCGCCCAGGAGGTACGGCCCGAGCTGCTCTCTCCCATGCAGGGTCCAGCGCGTGGTCCGGAGCGCGAATTGCAGATAGGCCCCGAGCGCCCGGGCCCCGAGGGCCAGGGCTCTGGGATGCTGGAGAAGCCGCTTCATACCGCGGCGCGCGGTAGCATGGCGAAGCTGGCCCGGCAAACGCCGGGCCGCGCAGGCTCAGGCTGGCTTGGTCAGGTTCGCGACGAACAGCTCGGCGCAGGCGCGCCAGGAGAAGCGCTCGGCATGCGCCCGGCAGGCCGACGCGGTCGCCGCCGAGCGCCCGCATCGCCGCCGCGCGGAGATCCTGATCGAGCGCGCCGACCCCGGGCCGGGCGTCGGCGAGGATGTCCGCCGGGCCGGTGACCGGAAGCGCCGCGATCGGCGTGCCGCAGGCGAGGCTCTCCAGCAGGACAAGGCCGAACGTGTCGGTGGTCGAGGGGAAGACGAACACGTCCGCCCCGGCATAGGCGCGGGCCAGCGCGGCGCCGCGGCGCTCGCCGACGAAGCGGGCCTGCGGGTAGGCCGCCTGCAGCGCCTGGCGCTGCGGCCCGTCGCCGACCACGACCTTGGTCCCCGGCAGGTCGAGCGCGAGGAAGCGCTCGACGTTCTTCTCCACCGCGAGCCGGCCGACATAGAGGAAGATCGGCCGCTCCCACGGACCAGTCCTCGCGGTCGTCGGGGCGGAACCGGTGCAGGTCCACGCCGCGCGACCAGGGCAGGAGGTTGCGGAACCCGCGGCTGGCCAGCTCGCGGCGCATGCTGCCGGTCGCGACCATGGTCCCGTGCGCCCGGCCGTGGAACCCGCGCAGCCAGGCGTAGCCGAGCGGGATCGGCAGCCGGGCGCGGGCCTGGAGGTATTCGGGGAAGCGGGTGTGGAAGGAGGTGGTGAACGCCACCTTGCGGCGGATCGCCCACCGCCGCGCCGCCCAGCCGAGCGGCCCCTCGGTCGCGATGTGCAGCGCCTCCGGGCGGAACGCCTCGATCATCGGCACCAGGCGTGCCGACGGCCAGACCGCGAGCTGGATGCTGCGATAGGTCGGCATCGGCACGGTGCGGAACCGGTCGGGCCCGATCACCTCCACCTCGTGGCCGAGCTCGGTCAGCTCCTGCTGCAGCATGGCCAGGGTCATGACCACCCCGTTGACCTGCGGGTGCCAGGCGTCGGAGATGATCAGGATGCGCATGGCCAGGTCCTCAGGCGGTCGCGGGGAGCGGGAGCGGCGCGCTTGCGCGGTAGAAGGAGAGGCGGTTGCGCGCCACCCAGTCCACCAGCTCGAGCCGTCCGTCCTCGTGCTCGACCAGGGCGGTGCAGCTTTCCACCCAGTCGCCGGTGTTGCAGTAGAGCACGCCGTTGACCGTGCGCATCTCGGCCTGGTGGATATGGCCGCAGACCACGCCGTCGAAGCCGCGGCGGGCGGCGTCGGCGCTGAGCGCGGTCTCGAACCGGTCGATCGCCTTGACCGCCCCCTTGACCTGCCGCTTCAGCCACTGGCTGAGCGACCAGTAAGGATAGCCGAACGGCCGGCGCATGGCGTTGAACCAGCGGTTGATGCACCAGCGCCGCGGTGTAGGCGCTGTCGCCGAGATGCGCGAGGAACTTGGCGTAGCGCATGACCCCGTCGAACTCGTCGCCATGGATCACCAGCAGCCGCTTGCCGTCCGCGGTGACGTGCACCGTCTCCCGCCGGACCTCAATCCCCGCGACTTCGAAGCGATGCGCGTCGTGCACATGGGGGAGCCAGGCGCGGAACATCTCGTCGTGGTTGCCGGGGATGTAGGTGACCTCGGTCCCGTGCTTGGCGTGCTTGAGGATGGAGCGGATCACCCGGTCGTGGTCGCGATCCCAATACCAGGTTTTGCGCAGACGCCAGCCGTCGACGATGTCGCCGACCAGGAACAGTTTCTCGCAGCGTCATCCGCTCCAGGAAGTCGGCCAGGAAGTCGCTGCGGCAGCCCTTGGTCCCGAGATGGGTGTCGGAAATGAACACCGATCGATACCGTTGAGAGTGGGCGGGCAGGATCGCGTTCATTCCGACCGAGAACCTTCTCTGACCAGACTTGCCCGCCTCATACGAGTCGGACGCTCAAGTTGCACGTGAAGATTCAGTGATGCAGCAACTCCAGATAGCGCCGCGGGACTAACATATACGCCCGAGCCGCTCCAAGCCCGAAGCTGGGCCTTGAAACCGTTGACGTTTTCTCGGGATCAGCGCGCCTGCTGGATCGCGGACAGCAGCCAGCGCCCGCCGGGCGCGCGCACGAAGGTCCAAAGCTCGGTCGCAATCGTCCGCACGGCGGCGTCGCCGTCCACGACCCGGCCGGCGGAGTCGCGGGTCACGTCCAGCATGGAGAAGCGCATGGCGACGGTCGCGTATTCGCGGTTGCCCTCCGACCAAGCCTCGGACAGGTCGCCGCTTCTCGAGCCGCACGTCGGTGACGGTGTTGCGGAGGCCGCGGCTGTTCTGCTCGGCGAGCTGCTCGGCGAAGACGCTGACCATCTCCGGCGTGGCGAGCGACTGCAGCCGGCGCAGGTCCTGCGCCGACCAGGCGGCCTGGACCTCGTGGAGGATGCGCTCGAATGCCTGGTAGTCGGCCGGGCGTGATCGTGACCGGGCGGGCCGCCGGTCCGCCGCCGCCGGCCATGCCGAAGGCGGCCGGCTGCCCGAGCCGCGCATAGCCGCCGAGGCCGGGAACGGCGGCGGCCGGACGCTGCGTGAACATGCGGAACAGCCAGCGGACGACGAAGTAGATCAGCGCCAGCTGCAGCAGCAGGCCGATGAAGCCGAACCCGCCGCCGCCGAACAGGCCGTGCCCGAACAGCAGCCCGCCGATGCCCGGCGCCGAGCAGGCCGCCGAGCAGGCCGGAGGTGAAGCCGCCGCGGCCGTAGCCGGGCTGGCCATACGGCGCGTAGCCGGGGGTGCCGTAGGGCGGCGCCGGGCGCGGGGTCAGGCTCCGCTCGAACGGTGCGGCGGTGTAGGGCGCGGTGTTGGTCACCGGCGGCGCGGAATAGGTCCGCATGCCGCGGCTGCCGAAGGAGCCGCCGCCGCCGGCCCGCGCGTCGGCCAGCGAGGGCGCGAGCGCGAGGGCCGCGACGAGCAGGCCAGCGAGAATACGAGGGGTGCGGCGCATGAAAGGGCGGGAACTCCTGGGACGCCGCGTATATAGGCCCGCGCCAACTCTCGTTACAGAGCCGAGCTACGCGCCCGCCAGCGTCATGCCTTCGACCCGCACCGTTGGCGAGTCGACGCCGCGGCGGAAGCGCAGGTCGTTCGCCGGCGTGAGGTGCCGGAACATCTCCGGCAGCGACCCGGCGACCGTGATCTCGGCCACCGGCTCGGCCAACGCGCCGTCGCGGATCATGAACCCGGCGGCGCCCCGGCTGTAATCGCCGGTGAGTGCCGTTCACCCCCATGCCGATCAGCTCGGTCACGTAGAGCCCCTCGCCGATGTCGGCCATCAGCTCGGCCGGGCTGATCGTGCCGGCGGCGAGGTAGAGGTTGGTGGGCGCCGGTCCGGGCGGGCTGCCGATCCCGCGGGCGGCGCTGCCCGTGGTCTGCAGCCCAAGCTGGCGGGCGCTGCGGCTGTCGAGCAGCCAGGTGGTCAGCACGCCGTCATCGATCAGCCGGCGCGCGGTCGTCGGCACCCCTTCGGCGTCGAACGGGCGGGAACGAAGGCCGCGGCGGCGCCGCGGGTCGTCGTGGATGGTGATCCCCGGCGCGAACACCGTCTCGCCCATCCGCTCCTTCAGGAAGCTCGTGCCGCGGGCGATGGCCGCGCCGTTGATGGCGCCGGCGAAGTGGCCAAGCAGGCTGCTGGCAACGCGCGGGTCGTAGACGACCGGCAGGCGCGCGGTCTTCGGCCGGGTCGGGTTGAGCCGCGCGACCGCCTTGTCGCCGGCGACGCGGCCCAGGGTGGCCGGGTCCTCGAGGTCGTCGAGATGGGTGGTGCTGCTGAAATCGTAGTCGCGCTGCATGGCGGTGCCCTCGCCCGCAAGCGCGGTCGCCGACACGGTGTGCGTGGTGCGCGCGTTGTGGCCGGCGAACCCGGCGGAGGTGACCAGGAACACCTCGGTCCGCGAGTAGCCGGCCTCCGCGCCTTCCGAGTTGGTCACGCCGGGTACCGCGAGCGCGGCCTCCTCGGCCGCAGCGGCGCGCGCGACCAGCGACTCGGCCTCGGGTTCGCCGGACGGGTCTTCGAGGTCGAGATCGACCGGCTCGGGCGCGGACGCCGCCTCGGCGAGGCCGCCATACGGGTCCTCGGGCACCACCCGCGCCATCGCGACCGCGCGCTCGGCCAAGGCGCCGAACCCCGCCGGGTCGACGGCGCTGGAGGAGACGCTGGCCGAACGCCGGCCCACGAAGACGCGCAGACCGAGGTCGCGCCCCTCCGCGCGTTCGAGCTTCTCGATCCGGCCGAGCCGGCGCTGGACCGCGATGGAGGTGCCGGCGACCAGCACCGCGTCCGCCGCGTCAGCGCCCGCCGCCTTCGCCCGGCGGATCAGGTCGGAGAGGAGGTCGAGCTCCGTCACGCCGCGAGCCGGTCGACGATGACGGGCAGCGCCGGGACGCGGTCGGCCGGGCCGAGCGTGGCGAGCGTGGGTCGGCCGCCGAAGATGCGACGCGCGGCCCGGCGCACGTCCTCCAGCGTGACGGCGCCGATCTTGGCGACGATCTCCTCGGTCGGGATTACGCGGCCGAACACCTGGAGCTGCCGGGCGAGCTGCTCGCAGCGGCTGCCGGTGCTCTCGAGCGACATCAGCAGGCCGGCCTTCACCTGCGCCCGCGCCCGCTCCAGCTCCTCGCTTCTGACGTCCGCCTGCACCTTGCGCAGCTCGGCGAGCGTGACGGGCATCAGCTCCTCCGCTTCCGACTCGCCGGTGCCGGCGTAGATGCCGAACAGGCCGCCATCGATGAACGGCGCGGCGAAGGAGTAGATCGAATAGACGAGGCCCCGCTTCTCCCGCACCTCCTGGAACAGCCGCGACGACATCCCGCCGCCGAGCAGGGTGCTGAGCAGGAGTGCCGCGTAGTAGTCGGGGTCGGCAAAGGAGACGGAGGGGAAGCCGAGCACGATGTGGACCTGGTCCAGCTCGCGCGCCTCGCGAAACTCGCCGCCGGCATAGCTACCCGGCGCGAACTGGCCGGGCATCTCCGACGGCAGGTCCTTGAAGTGCTCGGCGGCGAGCGCCACGACCCGGTCATGGTCGAGATTGCCCGCCGCAGCCACGACCACGTTGCCGGCCGCATACTGCCGACGCATGTAGCCCGTGAGCTGGCCGCGCTCCATGCCGCGGATGCCCTCCTCGGTGCCGAGCACGGGGCGACCCATCGGCTGTTCGGGGTAGGCGGTCTCCTGGAACTTGTCGAAGATGATGTCGTCCGGCGTGTCGTTCGCCTGGCCGATCTCCTGCAGGATCACGCCGCGCTCGCGCTCCAGCTCGTCGGGGGCGAAGACGCTGTGGGTCAGGATGTCGCCGATGATGTCGGCACCGAGGGCGAGGTCCTCCTTGAGCAGCTTGACGTAGTAGGCGGTCTGCTCGCGGGCGGTGTAGGCGTTCATGTGGCCGCCGACATTCTCGATCGCCTCGGCGATCTCGGCCGCGGTGCGGCGCTCGGTGCCCTTGAACGCCATGTGCTCGAGGAAATGCGAGGCGCCGTTCTCCGCCTCGGTCTCGTTGCGGGTGCCGGTCGCCACATAGGCGCCGAAGGAGACGGTCTCGACCCGGTCCATGGTCTCGCTGACCACGATCGAGGCCGGACGGGAGGCGGGTGACGCGGATGGCGTCGTTCATGCAGCGTTCCTCAGGGCAAAGGCGCGGACCTCGGCCTCGACCGCATCGAGGTCGGCGGGGGCGCGCGTGAAGCGTTCGGGCCTCTCATATAGGTCGGCCAAGCGCGGCGGCAGAGGGGGGCGCCGGCCGGTGGCGGCTTCCATCGCGTCGGGGAACTTGGCCGGGTGGGCGGTGGCGGCGGCGATGGTGGGGATGTGCGGCACCTTGTTGGCGCGCGCGGCGGCAATGCCGATCGCGCTGTGCGGGTCGGCGAGGTAGCCCTGGCCGTCGAGACGGCGGATCTCGGCCCCAGTCCCCTCATCGTCGAGCCGGAAGCCGCCGAACAGGGTGCGGGCGCGGTGCCAGGCGGCGTCGGGGACGTGCATGCGCCCGCCGCTGCGGAAGCCCTGCATCGTGGCGGCCGTGGCGGCCGGGTCGCGGTCGAGCAGCTCGAACAGGAGGCGCTCGAAGTTGCTGCTGACCTCGATATCCATGCTGGGCGACAGGCTCGGCTCGATCGGGCGGATGCTCATGTCGTTGGACAGGAGGAACCGGGTCAGGATGTCGTTGCGGTTGCTGGCCACCAGCAGCCGCGCGATCGGCACGCCCATGCGCCGCGCCGCCCAGGCCGCCAGCACATTGCCGAAATTGCCGGTCGGCACGCTGAACGCGACCTCACGGTCCGGGCTGCCGAGCGCGACCGCGGCGGCGACGTAATACGGGATCTGCGCCGCGACCCGGGCCCAGTTGATGCTGTTGACCGCCGAGAGATGCAGGTCGCGGCGGAACGGCGCGTCGGCGAACATCGCCTTCACCAGGTCCTGGCAGTCGTCGAACGTGCCGTCGATCGCGATATTGGCGACGTTGGGCGCCTGAACCGTCGTCATCTGCCGCCGCTGCACCTCGCTGGTGCGGCCGTGCGGGTGGAGAATGACGATGTCGAGCTGCGAGCGATCGCGGCACGCCTCGATCGCCGCCGAGCCGGTGTCGCCGGAGGTGGCGCCGACGATGGTGATGCGCTCGTGCTGGTCGCGCAGGACCCGGTCGAACAGCCGGCCGAGCAACTGCATCGCCATGTCCTTGAAGGCGAGCGTCGGCCCGTGGAACAGCTCCAGCGCCCAAAGGTCCGTCTCGAGCTGAACCAGGGGTGCCACGGCCGGGTGGTCGAACCCCGCATAGGCGTCGCGGCAGAGCGCGAGCAGCTCGTCCGCGGGGATTGTGTCGCCGACGAACGGCAGCAGGACGCGGCAGGCCAGATCCGGGATACGACAGGCCGCGGAACGAGCGCAGCTCGGCGGGCGAGAGGTGCGGCCACTTCTCCGGGACGTAGAGCCCGCCATCCTCCGCCAGCCCGGCAAGCAGCACGCCGGAAAAATCCCGGACCGGCGCCTGCCCGCGGGTGGAGACGTAGCGCATCGCGCTTAGCTGCGTTCGGGCTCCTCCTCGCCTTCCTCGCCCTCTTCCTCGTCCTCTTCCTCCTGGCTCTCGTACCATTCGAGAACGTCGTCGTGGAAATCTGGGTCGTTCAGCAGGCGCATCGCCAGCGCCACCGCGATCTCGTAGGGCTCCGGCACGTCCGACGCGCCCTCGGGCAGCTCGCGGGCGGGCACGACACGGACGGTCATCGACCCGTCCTCCTCGCCGATGACCAGCGCCACCTCCGAAGGTTCGAGGTCGATCGCAATCATCTTCATGTCGGGCATCGACAGGTCCTCCTGATGCAACGGCCGGTCCTCCACCCAACGAAACGGTCGGGAGCGGTGCGGGCCAGGCATCTGCGTGAAACGAGGCGTGGCCTTAGCATCCGCAGGCGGACGCGCCAACGGGTGCTACGCCGGTCCCAGGTAACGCCGAGTGAGGTGAGCCTCGAACGCGGCCGGGTCGAGCGGGCGGCCGGTGGCGGCTTCCAGCAGCTCATTGAAGCGAAGGCGGCTGCCCTGGGCGTGGATGCGGGGGCGCATCCAACCGAGCAGCGGCTGCAGGTCGCCGCGGCCGAGCGCGGCGTCGAGCCCCTGGACCTCCGCCCGCGCCGCCGCCATGAGCTGGGCGGCGGCCATGGCGCCGAGCGTGTAGCTGGGGAAGTAGCCGAAGCCGCCGTCGTACCAGTGGATATCCTGCAGGCAGCCGCTTGCATCGTCGGGCGGGACGATGCCGAGCAGCGCCTGCATGCCGTCCCGCCAGGCGCCCGGCAGGTCCACCACCTGCAGGTCGCCCGCGATCAGCGCCTGCTCCAGCCGGAAGCGCAGGATAACGTGGGCGGGGTAGGTCATCTCGTCGGCGTCGACGCGGATGAAGCCGCGTTCGACCCGGCGCCACAGCCGGGCCAGGTTCTCCGGCGCATACGGCGCCTCATCGCCGCCGAACACGCCATGCAGCTGCGGGCCGAGCCAGGACAGGAACTCGTCCGTCCGGCAGGCCTGCATCTCGAGCGCGAGCGACTGGCTTTCATGCGATGCCCATCCCGGCGGCCTCACCGACCGGCTGGCGCGCATGGGCCCTTGGCAGGCCGCGCTCGTATAGCGCGTGGCCGGTCTCGTGCAGCACGCCCATCAGCGCCTGCGCCGGGTCGGATTCGTCGTAGCGCGTCGTGATGCGGACATCGGTGGGCGTGCCGCCGCAGAACGGGTGGGCGGAGCGGTCGAGCCGGAAGTGCTCGGCCTCGAGCCCGGCGCGGCTGGCGAGGTGGCGGCAGAGCCCCTCCTGCCGGTCGGCGGGGAAGATGCCTTGAAGCGGAGCCGGCGCCGGCTCCCGAGCCTGCCTCTCCTCCGCGCGCGGCAGCGCGTCCCGGAGCCAGGCCTCGTAATGCTCGAAGATCGGGGCGACGTCGGCACTGCCCACGCCGGGCTGATACCCGTCCATCAGCGCGTCGTACGGCGAAAGGCCGAGCGCCGGGCCGAGGGCGGACGCGGCCTGCCGAGTCAGGCTGACCACATCGGCCAGATGCGACGAGACGTGGTCGAAATCCGAAGTGCGCCGGGCCTCGCGCCAGGTACTGCTCGCAGGCGGTGTTAGCCCGCGCCTGCGCCTCGACCAAGTCGGCCGGCAGCGCGGTCGCGCGGGTGTAGGCGTGGCGCATCAGGCGGAGGTTGGCGGCATCCCAGCCGTCCTCCGGCGGAGTCGCCTCGGCCTCCGCGAGGTCGTCGCCTAGGGATGGCTCGGTGAGCATGGCGTGGGACACGCCGGCGAGTACGGCGAGTTGGTCGCCGCGCGCCGCACTTCCACCGCTCGGCATCACCGCCGAGGCGTCCCAGTGCAGCACCGAACTCGCCTCGCCGATCGTCGCGATGCGGGCGAATCGGTCGACGAGGCGGGCATAGGCGGTCATGGACGCAGCGTCCTCCAGGCATAAGCGGCGAACACGCCGAGCGCGCAGACCGCGAGGCCGAACCAGGTGATCGCGTACCCGAGGTGGTCGTTGGGTGGCCGCGGCAGCGACTGGGCGGGCTCCGGGAGGGTGCCGCCTGGTCCGAGTGCCACCAGCGTGAAGGGTGCGACTCGGGCGAGGCCGAGCGCCGCGCCGATCGCTTGGGGGTCGAGGGTGAAGAAGCGGTGTTTGGCCGGGTCGCCGGCGGGTGAGAGCCAGCTGGCGTGATCGGGCGGACGCACGTAGCCGACGACCCGGCTGGGGTCGGGATCGTGCGGAACCGCGGCGCCTTCCGGGAGCCAGCCACGGTCGACCAGCACCGGGTCGGCGCCGTCGCGCATCAGCGGCGTGATCAACTGGGCGCCAAGCGTCGGCCCGGAAGCGGTGTTGCGGACCTCCGAGCCGTAGAGCGCGGCGAGGTCATCGCGCATATGCCCCGTCGCCTCCACCTTGGCCCAGGGGAGCGGCGCGGTCCCGAGCGGCACAGGGGCCGCGGCCTCCGCCCGGTCGATGTCGGCAAGCAGCCCGAGCTTCCAGTGCAGGCGCTCCACCTGCCAGACGCCGAGGCTCACCGTGATCGCGAGGATGGCCAGGGTGGAGAGCGCCGGCGCAACGAGCCGGCGCAGCCCCGCCCTGCTCAGCCCTGCCCTACTCAGAGACGACGTTGGAGATGCCACCCAGGTAGATGCAGACGAACAGGAACAGCCAGACCACGTCGACGAAGTGCCAGTACCACGCCGCGGCCTCGAAGCCGAAGTGGCGCTGCGGGGTGAAGTCGCCGCGGCGGGCGCGGAACCAGCAGACGATCAGGAAGGCGGTGCCGACCATCACGTGGAAGCCGTGGAACCCGGTCGCAAGGAAGAACACCGAGGGGTAGATGCCGCCGCCGCTGAACTTGAACGGCGCGTCTGAATACTCGATCGCCTGGAACGTGGTGAAGCACAGGCCGAGGATGATCGTGAACCCCAGCCCCATGATCAGGTGCTTGCGGTCGCCCTCGATCAGCGCGTGGTGCGCCCAGGTGATCGTCGTGCCGGACAGCAGGAGGATCAGCGTGTTCATCAGCGGGAGGGCGAACGGGTTGAACGTATGGACCCCGACGGGCGGCCAGGCCGGCGTCGTCGCGTCGAGCACGTGCTCCGGGTAGAGCGAGAAGTGGAAGTAGGCCCAGAAGAACCCGGAGAAGAACATGACCTCGCTGGCGATGAACAGCATCATGCCGTAGCGCAGGCCGAGCCGGACCACGGCGGTGTGCAAGCCCGGCGTCTTGCTCTCGCGCAGCACGTCGCGCCACCACAGGAACATCACGCTGAGGACGATGATGACGCCGACGAAGAACGGCACCTTGGTGATGTCGTGCACCCACTCGACGATGCCGAACAGGAGCAGCCCGCCGCCCAGCGCGCCGAGCAGCGGCCACGGGCTCGGGTCGACCAGGTGGTAGGGCTGCTTCATGCCCGACAGGTCCAGCCGCTGCAGGCTGTGGTGGTCGTCTGCTGCCGTTTGCAGCGGCACGGTGGTGGTCTCGGTGCTCATCGGGTCCTGTCCGTAGGCGGGGGCATCATCGCGAAATCGGCGCGGAACTCAAGCCCGGGGTGGCGCCCAAGTCGGCGCCAAGATCGGCGCGGGGTCCGACATGGGGGCCGGCGTGCTCGAGCCCGCCGTTCTTGGCCGCGTCGTCGAGCGAGCGGAAGAAGGTGTAGGACAGCGTGATGCTGTGGACGTCGCGCGTGGCCGGGTCGGTGGCGATCGCCGGGTCAACCCAGAAGCTGAGCGGGAACTGCATCTCCTGGCCGGACGCGAGCGTCTGCTCGTTGAAGCAGAAGCAGGCGGTCTTGTGGAAATACTTGCCCACCTTGTCCGGGGTGACGTTGTAGGTCGCGACCCCGCTGACCGCGCGAGTCGCGTCGTTGCGGCCGATATAGAAGGCGAGGTGCTCCTCGCCGAGCGGGACGACCACGCTTCGCTGCCCGGGCACGAAATACCAGGGCAGGCTCGGGCTGGTATTGGCGTCGAATCGGACCTCCATCGTGCCGGCGGCGGCGCCCGGCCCGGCCTTGCCGCCGATCACAGGCGTGCCGCCGTAACCGGTGGCGGCGCAGAACACGCGATAAAGCGGCACGGCGGCGAACGACAGGCCGACCATGCCGAAGGCGCAGATGAGCAGGGCGACGCCGACGATGTTGTTGCGCTTCATGACACCCGGAACCGAACGATCGCGATGGCGTAGAACAGCGCCGCCAGCCCGAGCAGCACGATCAGCAGCACCAGGTTGCGGACGCGCTGCCGGCGGCGAATTTCGGCGTCGGGCAGGCGCGGATCATCGGGCATGGCGCTACCAGACCGCGTGCCAGACCGCGTGATCGACGGCGATGACGAGGAACAGCAGGAACAAATAGAGCAGCGAGTAGCGGAACGCCCAGCGCGCCGGCGCGTCGCGGGTGAGGCTCCTGCCCGCCTCATCCTGCCGGTCCCACATCACGCGCGCCGACGCGAACAGGAACACCGCGCCGAGGATCGCCGCCGAGAAGGCGTAGATCGGGCCGGCGTAGCCAAGCGCCCACGGCAGCAGCGACACCAGCACGAGCACGACGGTGTAGGTCAGCACATGGCGCCGGGTCGCTCGCGCGCCGGCCACCACCGGCAGCATCGGCACCCCTGCCCGGCTGTAGTCGCCCGATGCGTAGAGGGAGAGCGCCCAGAAGTGCGGCGGCGTCCAGAAGAACACGATGGCGAACAACAGCAGCGGCAGGACGTCGATATGCCCGGTGACCGCGGCCCAGCCGATCACCGGCGGGAACGCCCCCGCGGCGCCGCCGATGACGATGTTCTGCGGCGTCCGGCGCTTCAGCCACATCGTGTAGACGAACACGTAGAACAGGATGGAGATCGCCAGCACGGTCGCGGCCGCCGCGTTGGTCGCCAGGTACATCACCAGCACGGACGCGACGGCGAGCACCACGCCGAAGCCGAGCGCCGCATCCGGCTCGATCCGGCCGTCGGGGATCGGCCGCTTGGCGGTGCGCCGCATCAGCGCGTCGATGTCCCGGTCGTACCACATGTTGATCGCGCCCGAAGCGCCGGCGGCGACCGCGATGCAGAGCACGGCGGCGAACGCCAGCACCGGATGCAGCGAGCCCGGCGCCAGCAGCAGGCCGATCAGCCCGGTGAACACCACCAGGCTGACCACGCGAGGCTTGAGCAGCGCGAACCAGTCCCGCACGTCGGCCGAAGCCGACGCCGGAAGCGTGTGGGTGGCTTCGGACATCAGCGGATCCGAGGCAGCTCCTCGAAGGTGTGGAACGGCGGCGGCGAGGTCACGGTCCATTCCAGCGTCGTCGCCCCCTCACCCCAGTAGTTGTCCGCCAGGTGCTCCTTCGAGGTGAACGTCCGGTAGAGGACGTAGAGGAACACGAGCACGGACGCCGCCGAGATATAAGACCCGATGGAGGCGACGAAGTTCCAACCGTGGAACGCGTCGGGGTAATCCGGGTAGCGGCGCGGCATGCCGGCCAGGCCGAGGAAGTGCATCGGGAAGAAGGTGAGGTTCACCCCGATGAACTGCATCCAGAAATGCACCTGACCCCAGAACTCCGGATACTGCCGGCCCGACATCTTGCCGATCCAGTAGTAGAACCCGGCGAAGATCGAGAACACGGCGCCGAGGCTCAGCACGTAGTGGAAGTGCGCCACCACGTAGTAGGTGTTGTGGATGATCTGGTCGATGCTGGCGTTGGACAGCACGATCCCGGTCACGCCGCCGAGGGTGAACAGGAAGATGAAGCCGATCGCGAACAGCATCGGCGTCTTCAGCTCGATCGACCCGCCCCACATGGTCGCGATCCAGGAGAAGATCTTGATCCCCGTCGGCACGGCGATGATCATCGTCGCCGCCATGAAGTAGGCGCGGGTGTCGACGGTGATGCCGGAGACGAACATGTGGTGCGCCCACACCACGAAGCCGACCACGCCGATCGCGATCATGGCGTAGGCCATGCCCAGATAGCCAAAGATCGGCTTGCGGCTGAAGGTCGAGATCACGTGGCTGACCATCCCGAAGCCCGGCAGGATCATGATGTAGACCTCGGGGTGGCCGAAGAACCAGAACAGGTGCTGGAACAGCACCGGGTCGCCGCCGCCCTGCGGGTCGAAGAACGCGGTTCCGAAGTTGCGGTCGGTGATCAGCATGGTGATCGCGCCGGCCAGCACCGGCAACGAGAGCAGCAGCAGGAACGCGGTCACCAGGATCGACCACACGAACAGCGGCATCTTGTGCAGCGTCATGCCGGGCGCGCGCATGTTGAAGATCGTGGTGATGAAGTTGATCGCGCCGAGCAGAGACGAGACGCCGGCCAGGTGCAGCGCGAACAGCGTGTAGTCCATCGCCGGGCCGGAGTGGTACGTCGACGACGAGAGCGGCGGGTAGAGGGTCCAGCCGGGCCCCGCGCCGTCGCCGGTGAACAGGCCCAGCATGATCAGCGTGAAGGCCGGCACCAGCAGCCAGAAGCTGATGTTGTTCAGCCGGGGGAACGCCATGTCTGGCGCGCCGATCATGATCGGCACGAACCAGTTGCCGAACCCGCCGATCATCGCCGGCATGACCATGAAGAAGATCATGATCAGCCCGTGCGCCGTCACCGTCGCGTTCCACTCCTGGCCGCTGGTGAAATACTGCAGGCCCGGGTTCATCAGCTCCATGCGCATCTGCACGGAGAGCGCCACGCCGAAAATCCCCGCGCAGATGGCGAAGATCAGGTAGAGCGTGCCGATGTCCTTGTGGTTGGTGCTGAACAGCCAGCGCCGGACGAACCCGGGATAGTGCCCGTGGTGGTCGTCATGCGCGTGGGCGTCATGCCCATGGTCGTGCCCATGGTCCTGCGTCGAGGCTGACATCTACTCTCTCCTGTCCCGCCCGATGTGGGTCAGCGCGCGGGCTCTGCAATCGCGGCCAGCTTCGTCGCGTCCTCGGCCGGTGCGGGCGCGCTGCTGGCAAACTTGGTCTTGGCGTCCTGGGTCCACTTGGCGAAGTCCGCCGGCGTCATCGCCTCCACGGCGATCGGCATGGCGGAGTGGTTGGTGCCGCAGATCTGGTTGCACTCGCCATAGTAGACGCCGGGGCGATCAATCCGCACCCAGGTCTCGATGGTCCGGCCGGGGATGGCATAGCGCTGCACCCCGAGCGACGGGATGAAGAAGCTGTGGATCACGTCGTTGCTGGTGGTCAGGATGCGGATGTTCTCCCCCGCCGGCAGCACCAGCTTGTTGTCGACGGCGAGCCTCCGCAGGTCGCCGGGCTTGAGTTCGTCATCGGGGATCATGTTGCTGATGAAGCTGAACCCGCCATTGTCCGGGTAGGTGTATTCCCACGCCCACTGCCGGCCGGTGACCTTGATGGTCATGGCCGGGTCGGCGGTCCGGTCCTCGTAGTAGACCAGCCGGAACGACGGGATCGCGATCAGCACCAGGATCAGGATCGGCAGCAGCGTCCAGGCGACTTCGAGCGCGGTGTGGTGGCTGACCCGGCTCGGCACCGGGTGACGCGAGGCCCGGTAACGCCAGACCACGTAGAGGATCAGGCAGGCTACGAAGATGGTGACCACGGCCATCAGCCAGATCACCATCGCATGCAGCCCCTCGATGCCGCTCATGACGATGCTCTGCGGCTTCTGGAACCCGATCTGCCAATTCTTCGGTGTCTGCGCCAGGGCCGGCGAGGCCAGCAGCGCCGCGGCGATCCCCATCAGAGCGGCCCCGAGCCGCCGAACTCCCAGCATGTCCAACTGTCCTATCGCCTGCCTGGCGCCGGGCCCGAGCCGCGGCGCACTGCAGCAGGGAGTATCGGACGCCCGACGTGAGATCAAGTCGAGCGACACTGGCCGTTCACGGATTAATTTGGCAGACAGACCAAGGTGAAAAGCCCGAGCGGCTGCACCGGGGTGAACGTCGCGCGCGCCCTGTCTTCGGGCGGCAACAGGGCGTCGCTCGCAAAGTCCGGATGCCAGCCGAGCGCGCGCGACGCGGGCGCCAGCGTCCGTTCCATCCACCATCGCGGGCCGCGCTCGGCGGCGAAGTGGTTGACGAACAGCAGGCGCCCGCCGGGCCGGACGACCCGGCGCATCTCGGCGTAGAGCCGGCGCGGATTCGGCACCACGGAGGCGACGAACATCGCCACCGCGATGTCGAACTGGCCGTCGGCGAACGCGGTCTGCTCCGCGTCCATCTCGTGCAGCGCCTCCACGTGCGACAGCCGGGCTTCCCGGACCTTGCGCCGCGCGAACTCGAGCATGTCGGCCGAGAGGTCGATGCCGGTGATGCGCTTGCTCGGCAGGTAATGCCGCAGCGCGAGCCCGGTGCCGACGCCGACCTCGAGCACGCTGCGGCCCGGCAAGGCGTTGACCGCCTCGACCGCGCGGCGCCGGCCCGCGGCCGACACGCCCCCGAACACGACGTCGTAGATCCGGGCCCACCGGCGATACGCGTTTCGGACTGCGTCGGCGTCCAAGGCCGTGTGTGGCTGCCGGATGACAGCTTCATGACCGTGAGGCATGGGTTGTCCCTAGTCCTGCGCACCTGAAGGTGCAAGGTCGCCGGGCTTCCGCCGCAACCTGGACGTCACAATACATCGTGCGGACCGGCCAGTAGAGACCTGACGCACTGCGCCCCGATCAGTTCCTGAGACGACCTCCTCTCCCCGGACAAGTCCAGGCTCGGCGGTCTGCATGCCGCCGGAGCGCCGCGAGGACTGAGCTTCGGTTAGGCCGCGTCCTCGCGCCGGTCGCGGACCCGCACATAGGCGATCGCGACGTGCTCCTCGCAATACGGCTTGGCCGGGACGGTCGGGTCGCCGCAGAAGCGGAACTCCGGCGTGCCGGGCTCGCCGAGCGGCCAGCAGCAGGACGAGACGCGCCCGACCGGCCGCGGCTGGGCCGGCACCGGGCGCAGCAGCACCGGCGCCCGGGAAGCGGTGATCGGCTGGCGCTGGACGGACTGCAGCGCCGGCAGGGTGGGGCCGGTGATGCGGCGCACCCGCGGCCGGCTCGCCTTCTTCTCGCCGGGTGTACGGCGGATTGGCGACGGCCGGGCCGGGAGGTTCAGCCGGTGCGCCTTGCCGACCACCGCGTTCTTGCTGATGCCCATGCGGCGGCCGATCTCGGCGGTGGAGTGCCCCTCGGCCCAGAGCGCCCGGATGCGGGCAACCGTCTCTTCGTTCCACTCCATCGCGGCAGTTCCTCTTGCGTAACTGAGGTAGAGGCTACCGTCGCGGTTGTAGCTACCGCTAGTGCGAATTCGGGCTCAACACCACAAAATCTTGTGGACAAATGTCGTTGCACCCTGTGGACAACCGGGGAAAACTGGTCCACGTCGCGCAGGCTGAGACCGCTCTCGAAAAACTCACGGATTCGCGTACGGTGCGCCGCGCCAGTTCAGGATTTTCCAAACGCCATCCGCGGTTGCGACCGTCCGGCCGGCCGCGGTCATGGTCCCGCGCAGGAACACCAAGCTCCGAGTTCGTACGCACGACGTCGATCGCGATCTCGGCGAATTCGTGCAGGTTGAGCGCGCCCACGTAGTGGATATTGAGCTGCACGGTCGCGCACGGCTTCTGCCCGGCCGCGTCCCAGCTCGCATTGCCGAGGGCGACGTCGAACGCCGTCGCCAGCATGCCGCCATGCGTCACGCCCCGCTTGTTGCCGTGCCGCTCGTCGGTGACGAAGCCGCAGCGCAGCGAGTCGCCGTTTTCCAGTTGATAGAACGGCCCGACATAGGTGTTGAACGCCTTGCCCGGCCGAACCACCCAGCCCGGGGGCGCCATCGCGCTGCTCAAGTTATGTTCTCCTCGCTACAACTCCTCGCCGTAGGCCCGCCGCTCCAGATCCTGCAGCCGCGGCTGGCCGCCCGGCGTGTGCGGGCTCAGCTCCAGCACCTTGCGCCAGGCCGCCAGCGCGCTGCGCCAGTCCCGCCGCGCCTCGGCGATCTGCGCCAGTTCCTTGAAGGCGAGGAAGCTGCGCGGCTCGAGCTTAAGCAGCTCCTGACAGTCATGCACCGCGCCCACGTAGTCACCGAGCGCCCGGCGCGCCTCCGCCCGGCCGCGCCAGCCTTCGAGCAGGTTCGGCTGCAGGTCGAGCGCCGCGTCGTAGCTGTCGAGCGCGTCGCCCGGCGCGCCCTCGGACATCTCGCGACGCGCCCGGGACAGCAGCAGCCGAACCGCCGGCGTCGCCGCCTGGGTCCAGAGCGCGCGGATCTGCGCCTCGAGCGCCGCCGCGGCTTCCTCGGTGGGCGCGGACTTCAGGGCCGTGAGCAGGTTGTCGATCGAGGCGGGCGGATCGGCCAGGGCCTTGCTGCTCAGCAGCATGAGCAGCAGCGCGCGCCGCTTCATGCCAGCACCTCCGGCTTGGGGGAGTCGAGCTCCTGTTCGGCGGTGAAGCTGGTGTGCATCGATCTATCTAGCCGTGGCCACCCTAAGCCTAGCGCTCTCCGGCCAGCGGGACAGGGGACTAAAGCAAGCACACACGCGGCCGGGGCTCAGGATCCCGTGCGGATCCATCGCCCCCTTCACCCGGCGGGTGGGCCGAGCTACTAGCCCTGGCGCGCCTTCATCCGGGGGTTCTTCTTGTTGATGACATAGACGCGGCCGTGGCGACGCACCACGCGGCAGTTCTTGTCTCGGAGCTTGGCCGATTTCAGGCTGTTGCGGATCTTCATGGGAGACCTTGGGGAAAACCTTGGCGGCGCTTAGGCCGGGTCAAAACGGAGCGGGGCCATTAACGGCCGCCCACGCGCATGTCAAGGAGACGCCGGGGGAGATGGCGGCCGGCTTGACCGGGCCCGGCGCCGGCCCGCATGTCCGCGCCTATGCAGAACCGCCCCGTCTGGGTCGCCTTCCTCCTGACCTGCTTCCTGCTGACCGGCCTGGTCGGCCTGTTCGCCAGCTACGCAGGCGCGATCCCGCTGGAACGGGCCCTGTTCCGGAGCGAGACGCTGGATCGGGCCGCGACAGTCGGAGAGCTCGACCCCGCCGCCATCCGGCGCCAGTTCGGCCCTGCAGTGGCCGACGCGATGGCGGGTCCCGGCGACCTCGTCACCCGGCTCGCCCGCGCCCATGAGGCCATCCGCCAGGAGGGGCGCGAAGAGAGCAGCAGCGTCGCCGGGCGGAGCCGGCTGATGCTAGGCGTGGTCACGGTGCTGGCCGGCGCGCTCGGCGCCGGGTTGCTGCTGCTCGCCTCCCGGCCGCCGCCGGGCTGATCCCGGCCCGCTCACGATTTCCCCGCTCACGATTTCCTTGACCCCCGCGTTGCGACGACCCGACTATCGCGTCACAGCATCGAAACGGTGGGGACCACAATGGGCATCAGGACCAGTTGGCTGGCGGCGATGGCCGCGCTCCTGCTCACGTCGGGCATCGCCCGAGCGCAAACCGTGCCGATCCCCGGCCCGACCGTGGACGCGATCAAGAAGCGCGGCCAGCTCGCCTGCGGCGTGGACACCGGCATTCCCGGCTTCGCCTTCCAGGACAGCAGCGGCACCTGGCACGGCTTCGACGTCGCCTACTGCCAGGCGATCGCCGCCGCCGTGCTCGGCGACGCCGGCAAGGTCCGCTACGTGCCGACCACCACGCCCGCCCGCTTCACCATGCTGCAGGCCGGCGAGATCGACGTGCTGGTCCGCGACAGCACGCTGACCATGACCCGCAACCTCCAGCTTCACCTCAACGAGGTCGCGATCAACTTTTACGCCGGGCAAGGCTTCCTGGTCTCGAAGAAGCTCGGCGTCTCCAAGATCACCGAGCTGAACGGCGCCACCATCTGCACCCTCACCGGCGCCACGCTCGAGCTGAACATCGCCGATTTCGCCCGTAGCAACGGCACCAAGATCGGCACGCTACTGTTCGAGAAATCCGACGAGGCGATCGCCGCAATGGAGGCCGGGCGCTGCGACGGCTATACGGACGACACCGGCAGCCTCGCCGCGGTCCGCTCGACCTTGAAGAACCCTGCCGACTGGGTCGTGCTGGAGGGCGTGATCAGCAAGGAGCCGCTCGGCATCCACGCAAGAAGCGGCGACGTCAACTGGGGCAACATCCTGTTCTGGGTCGACGCCGCGCTGAAGAACGCGGAGGAGTACGGCGTCACCAAGGCGAACGTCGACGAGAAGAAGGCGGGCGGCGACCCGGTGGTCAAGCGCTTGCTCGGCGTGGAAGGCGGGTTCGGTGAGATGATGGGGCTCGACAACGCCTGGAGCTACCGCGCGATCAAGGCGGTCGGCAATTACGGCGAGCTTTATGACCAGTTCTTCGGCCCCAAGGCGCT
Source organism: uncultured Alphaproteobacteria bacterium (assembly GCA_963708585.1). Classification (GTDB taxonomy): domain Bacteria; phylum Pseudomonadota; class Alphaproteobacteria; order Acetobacterales; family Acetobacteraceae; genus JAVVHH01. The sequence goes on from CAVPSW010000006.1 coordinate 1,100,833, forward strand.
CGATCTCGCCCGCGGCCAGAACAAGCTCTACAAGGACGGCGGCCTGGTCTACCCGCTCCCGTTCCGCTGACGGCCCAGTGGAGGCGATCCAACCGTTCGCCTCCGACGCGGCTGCGGCTGAGCTGGCCCGCGCCGAGCTGAACGAAGCCTCGCTGAACGTCAGCCCGGCCGGCGCCGCCCGCCCACCCCCGGCGGCCCGTCGCGACTGGCGGGCCTGGGCCTGGCAGGCGCTGGCCGGGCTGCTGGCCCTCGCCGTGCTCGTCTGGGCGACGCGCAACGCCGGGGACGCGCTGGCCCGGCGCAACATGGGCGTTGACTTCACCTTCCTGCTGCACCCCGCCGGGTTCGACATCCCGTTCCGGCTCGTGCCCTGGACCACCAGCGACACCTACGGCCAGGCGCTGTTCGTGGCCGGCCTCAACACGCTGCTGGCCAGCGCCCTGGCGATCGCGCTGGCCTCGGTGCTTGGGCTGCTGCTCGCGCTGCTGCGCCTCTCCGGCAACCCGCTCGCCGCCGCCCTGGCCCGCGCGCTGGTGGAGCTGATCCGCAACACGCCGCAGCTCCTGCAGATCGTGTTCTGGTACATCGCCGTGCTGCAGGTGCTGCCGCCGGCGCGCGCCAGCGTCCAACTCGGGACGGCGGTGTTCCTGAATGTCCGCGGGCTGTTCCTGCCGGCGCCAGGCTCGGACCTGTTCGCGGCACTGGCCGGGGCCGGGCTGGTGATCGCGCTGGTGCTGCCTCGTGTGCTGCCGCTGCGGCCGATCCTGCTGACCGCCGTGCTGCCGCTGCTCGCCACGCTGGGCCTCGCGGTCGCGCTCACGCCCTGGGAGCTGCCGGTGCTCCGGGGCTTCAACTTCGCCAGCGGCTGGCGCCTGCCGCCGGAGCTGCTAGCGCTGGTGGTCGGCATCGGGATCTACACCTGCGCCTTCATCGCCGAGAACGTCCGCGCCTCCATCTCGGCGGTCCCGCACGGGCAGATCGAGGCCGCGCGGAGCCTGGGGCTCGGGCCGGGTCGGACCATGCGGTTGGTGATCCTGCCGCAGGCGCTGCGCACGCTCCTGCCACCGCTGACCAGCCACTACCTCAACATCATCAAGTCGACGACGCTGGGCGCAGCCATCGCCTATCCCGAGATCCTGCAGATCTTCGCCCGCACGGTGCTCAACCAGTCCGGCCGGGCGGTCGAGGTGATGGCGCTGGTGCTCGGCGTGTTCCTCGCGGTCAACCTGGTGGTCTCCGGCCTGATGCACCGCTGGGACCGGCGTTTGCAGATGCAGGGGCGATGAGGCAGGGACAATGAAGTTCGGGCGCGCCCTGTTCGGTTCGCCGCTCAACGCGGCGGTCAGCGTGGCGCTGCTCCTGCTGCTCGCACTCGCGCTGCCGCCCCTATGGTACTGGGCGGTCTCCGACGCGACCTGGACCGCGCTGGACCGTCGCGGCTGTGGGCCGGACGGCGCGTGCTGGGCGTTCATCCGCGCGCGGTTCGCGCTGTTCTTCTACGGCCCCTACCCGGTGGCGGAGCGCTGGCGCGTGGACCTCGCCGCGGCGCTGCTCCTTCTGGTGCTGCTCGGCGCGCTGGTGGCCCGGCGGCGGCGCGGGGCCTGGCTGCTCGCCCTGCTCCTCCTCGTCCCGCTCGGCTGCGGCCTGCTGCTGGCCGGCGGCGTGCTCGGGCTTGCGCCGGTAGCGACCGCCGATTGGGGCGGGCTCACCCTCAACGTCGTGCTCTGCTTCCTCGCCGTCGCCGCCGCGATCCCGCTCGGCACCCTGCTGGCGCTCGGCCGCCGCTCCCGCTGGCCATTCCTGCGCACGCTCTGCACCGCGCTGATCGAGTTCTGGCGCGGCGTGCCGATCCTCGCGGCCCTGTTCATGGGCATGGTGCTGCTGCCGATGGCGCTGCCGGAGGGGTGGAGCCCCGACAACCTCCTCCGCGCCGCGCTGGTCCTGATCTTCTTCATCTCCGCCTACATGGCCGAAGTGGTGCGCGGCGGGCTGCAGGGCGTCGGCCACGGTCAGCACGAAGCGGCGGCGGCACTCGGCCTGCACCCGGTCCCGGCGCACCTGACCGTGATCCTGCCGCAGGCAATGCGGATCGCCGTGCCGGGGATCGTCAACCTGGTAGTCGACCTGTTCAAGGACACGACGCTGGTCAGCATCATCGGCCTGTTCGATCTGATGGGCGTGGTGAACCAGTCATCCAAGGACCAGGCCTGGCTCGGCCACGCCCGCGAAGGCTACGTGTTCGCCGCCTGCGTGTTCTTCCTGTGTTGCCTCATGATCTCGCTGGCAGGCTCGGCGCTGGAGCGGCGCCTGACCCGGGCCCCGACCTAGCCGGGGACGCCCAGCTCCTTCCGATACCGCCGGAAGCACGCCGCACCGCACTCGAGCCGCATCAGCGCCCCTTCCGCCAGCGCCGGCGCCAATTCCGGCCGCCACTCGACCAGCGGCGCCCCCGCCTCGGCGTTCCAGGCCTCGGAATGCTTGATGTCCAGGACCGCGTGCAGGTCGAAATAGTGGCGATTGCCGGCCTTCACGCCCAGCCGCTTCAGCCCAGCCGCCACCAGCTTCGAGCGACCCGGCGCCGTCTGCTCGATCACCCCCATCGCGCCCACCGAGTGGAATGCATAGCGCCGGTTGCAGGCGAGGCCCGCCATCGTGTTGGCCAGCGCCAGCGCCTCCCACACCGTCGTCTCCACGCTCGGCTCCAGCCCCAGCGCGCGCGCCAGCGTATCCAGCATCGGCCCGTGCATCCCCTTCGGGTTGCCGCGGCCCATCTCGTCCCAGTAGTTGCGCGCGAGTTCCAGCTTGGGCCGCTGCGGCAGGCGCACCTGGGTCACCGCGGTGAGGTCCTCGAATCCCGCCTCCCCCGCCACTTCCTGGGTCAGGAACCAGCGCATCTCGTCCATCGTCGCCTGCTCGGCGAGCCACGGGAACAATGGGTCGCCCTGCCCCGGCCCGCTGCGGTCCAGCTCCTCGAACCAGGCGATGAACCCTTTGGGGTCGCGCGGCGCCTCGGCCGCCCGCTCGGCCACGCGCACGCGGAACTGCTCGAGCCAGCGCCCCTCCTCGAGGAGCATCTGGCAGCTCTCCTCGATGTCGCCCTCCCATCCGTCCTGCGGCAGGCCCGGCGAGAACCGCTTGGCATTGAAGGCCGCGAGCGCGGCGGTGGAACACGTCGTGCTCCGAGAGTGGGCCGAGGCTTCCGTCAGGCATGGCGTGTCCCCTGATTTGCTTTCGTGACTGTGAGCAGGACGGCGGCGATACGATCCGCCTCCCGATATGGCCCCTGCTCCAGCTCTTCGCCGAACACATCTGGATCGAGCTCCGCATACGTCCAGGACAGGCCCGACCCGGCCAAACAGCTTCGTGATCCCCCGAGGAACCCGTCCACCCCGTCGACGATCGCCGAGCCCGTGTAGAGCAGCAGCGTGCCGCCGGGCGCGAGGCGCTCGATGGCGGTTCCGAGAATGTTCAGCGACAACCCGGCGCCGAGCGGGCCGCCGCCATGCCGATAGGTGCGCTCGGCCGGGTCGAGCAGGTAGGGCGGGTTGGCGACGATGAGGTCGAACACGCCATCGACCCCGCTCAGCAGGTCACTGCGCCGCGCCTCCACCGTCACTCCGGCGGAAGCGGCGTTGAGGCGAGTGAGCAGGAGGGCGCCGTCGTTGATGTCGACGCCGAGCACCTCCGCCTCCGGCCAGCGCCGGGCAATCAGGATCGCGCCCGGCCCGGCGCCGCACCCGATGTCGACCGCCCGCCGCACGCGCTCCGCCCGGTGCTGCACGATGGCGCGGCCAAACCGGTAGGTGTCGGGACCGAAGAACACCGAGTCGGCCGCCTCGGTCGGGTAGGCGGAATGCGCGAACAGGAGGCCGTCAAGCGAGGAGAAGCGGAGTGATGACCGGAACCCGTCACTCACCGGGAGCAGTGCGCCGGCCTCTTCCATCGCCTCGGCGATCGGCGGTGGCACCACGCCCGGGCGGAACGGCCGGCTCCAGCCGAACACGCCACGCAAATCGCGCGCCCACTCGTTGCCGGGTCGCGCGTTGACCCGGGCATGGGTGGCCGGCGTGGGGGTGGTGAAGGCGTAGCCGGCGTCCCGCAGCCTCCCATGCAGGCGCTGGAGGCCGGACTCGAGCTTCCCCCTGAAGCTTCGGTCGAGCATCGGCCGGCTAACGGAGGTTAAGAACGGAAGTTCCCCGCTCAGTGGCCACGCAGGAGCGGCACGAGCACATCCGTCACCCCGGTCACCAGCAGCTGAACCCCGATGCAGAGCAGGATGAATGCCGAAAGCCGGCTGACCGCATTGGTCCCGCTGCGGCCGAGCAATCTCGCTCAGCCGGTCGGCGAAGCCGTAGGTGAGCGCGATCGCGACCGCGACCGCCAGCGCGGCCCCGCTCACGCCGATGAAGAAGGCGAGCAGGCCGACGCCGCCGGCAGGATGGCCGGCGCCGAGCGCGACCGCGACCGCGATCGTCCCCGGCCCGGTCGTGAATGGGAGGGTGAGCGGGAAGAACGTCGACGTCGTCCGTCGCGCGCGGGCCGGCGTCGGACGCTTGCTTCTGCTTGCGATCCTCCCGCCGCTCCGGCGCGCCAAGCAGTTCCCAGGCAAAGCCGGCCAGCACCACCCCACCGGCGATCCGGAGCGCCGCCAGGCTGACGCCGAAGAAGGCCAGCACGTAGGAGCCGGCCCAGAGCGCGACCAGCATGACCAGTAGCGAGTAGAGCCCGACCCGGCGGGCGAGCCGGACCCGCTCCGGATGCGTCAGGTCCGCGGTCACCTGGCGGAATAGAAACGCGCCGGCGAGCGGGTTGACGATGCTGAGCAGGGCCGGGAACGCCAGGAGGAAGGCAGCAATCACCCTACCCCGCCCGCCGAAGCGGCAGGTTCGTGCGATAGACCACCCGCTTCAGCGCGAACGCGCTCTCCACCCCGCGCACGCCCGGGATTCGGGTGAGCTTGGTCCGCAGCAGCTCTTCATAGGCAAGCAAATCCGGAGCCACCACCCGCAGCAGGTAGTCGGACGCGCCGGACATCACGTAGCACTCCATCACCTCCGCGATCTCGGCGATCGCTTGCTCGAACGCCTGCAGGTGCTCCTCCGTCTGCGCCGAGAGCCGGACGGAGACGAACACGTTCACCGGCAACCCGACCCGGTCCTGGTCGAGCAATGCCACATACCCGCGGATGATCCCGCCTCGCTCGAGCAGCCGCTGCCGCCGGTGCGCCGGGCTGGGCGAAAGCCCGGCGACCTCGGCGATCTCGCCGCTGGTCGCGCGGCCGTCGCGCTGCAGGTGATCCAGAATGGCGTGGTCGATCCGGTCAAGTCTCACGGGAGTTACACACGATCCTGCCATGTTGCTCTGCAGCATTGGCAGAACCTGCCAATCCCCGGCCCAGCCTAGCGCAACAATGGGAACACAAGCCACCGCGCTCGGCGCTATGATGTGACGGTAAGGAAGACTCGCATGGATATCGGTTTCACCCCCTCTCCGATCAGGCTCGAGAGTCGATTCCTCGACTTCGATCGCCCCGTCCTCCTATCCGGCGTCCAGGCGCTCGTCCGCGCCCTGCTGGAGCAGGCCCGCCTCGACCGGGCAGCCGGGCTCAACACCGGCGGCCTGGTCTCCGGTTATCGTGGCTCCCCGCTCGGCGGCGTCGACCAGGAAATGTGGCGCCGCGAGAAGTTGCTGACGGAGGCGGGAGTCCGGTTCCAGCCCGGTCTCAACGAGGACCTGGCCGCCACCATGCTCTGGGGCACGCAGCAGATCGACTTCTTCCCCGGCAAGCGCGTCGATGGCGTGTTCGGCATGTGGTACGGCAAGGGCCCGGGCGTCGACCGGTCCGGCGACGCCTTCCGCTGCGCCAACACGATCGGCACTGCGCGCCACGGCGGCGTCCTCGCCGTGGCCGGCGACGACCACGTCGCGCACTCCTCCGTCTTCCCCCACAACACCGAGGGGATCTTCGAGAGCGTCAACATCCCCGTCCTGCAGCCCGCCGACGTGGCGGACATCATCGACCTCGCGCTCGCCGGGATCGCGATGTCGCGCTTCTCCGGCCTGTGGATCGCGCTCAAGACCATCGCCGAGACCGCCGAGCAGCACGGGATCGCCACCATCCCCACCGCCCGCGTCTTTCGTCACCCCGGACCTCGTCCTCCCGCCGCACGGGCTGAACATCGACCCGCACCTCCAATGGCCGGCGCAGCGGCAGCAGCTGGAGCGCCGTGTCGTGCAGGAACGGCTGCCGGCGGCGCAAGCCTGGGCGCGCGCGAACCGGCTTGACCGCCAGCTCTGGGGCGCCCGCGACGCCGAGGTCGGCATCGTCACCGTGGGGAAGGCACACCAGGACCTCGTCCACGCCCTGCGGCGGCTCGGGCTCGAAGGGCATCCGGCGCTGGCGCTCTACAAGATCGCGCTGGCCTGGCCGCTGGAGACGGAAGGGCTGCGCGCCTTCGCCGCCGGCAAGCGCGCCCTGTTCGTGGTCGAGGAGAAGCGCTCCTACGTCGAGCGGCAGATCCGGGACGCGCTGTACAACATGCCGGCGGACCGGCGGCCCAGCGTGCAGGGCAAGCGGGACCTCGAAGGGCAGGACCTCATCCCCGCCGTGCTCGAACTCTCCCCCGAAGTGGTCATCCCCGCGCTGCAGCGCGTGCTCCGCGGGCTCGGGATCGTGGTCTCCAACTTCGCGCCGCCGCCTCCCGCGCCGGCGGCGGCCGGGTTGATCGCCCGCGCGCCGATGTTCTGCGCAGGATGCCCGCACAACACGTCGACCGTGCTGCCGGACGGCAGCTACGCCATGGCCGGCATCGGCTGCCACACCATGGCCGTCTCCACCAGCGACTGGACCCGCACCTTCAGCCAGATGGGCGGCGAGGGCGTCCCCTGGGTCGGCCTCGCGCCCTTCACCGAGCTGCCGCACATGTTCGCCAATATGGGCGACGGCACCTATCAGCACTCCGGCCTGCTCGCGATTCGCCAGGCGATCGCCGCCGGAACGCACATGACCTACAAGCTCCTGTTCAACGACGCCGTCGCCATGACGGGCGGCCAGCCTGCCGAGGGTTCGCCCACCGTCCCGCGCCTAGCCGCGCAGATCGCCGCCGAGGGCGTGTCCCGCCTCGCCGTCGTCGCCGACGACCCCGCCCGCCTCCCGCCCGCCGATGCTCTGCCGCCCGACACGCTGCGCCGCACCCGCGACGAGCTGGACGCGCTGCAGCGCGAGATGCGCGAGGCCCCCGGCGTCTCCGTCATCATCTACGACCAGGTCTGCGCCACCGAAAAGCGCCGCCGCCGCAAGCGGGGCAAGATGGCCCAGGCCGAAACGCGGGTGATGATCAACCCGGACGTCTGCGAGAACTGCGGCGACTGCACTGCGCAGTCCAACTGCATCGCCATCGAGCCGGTCCAGACCGACCACGGCCGTAAGCGCCGGATCAGCCCGACCACCTGCAACACCGACCTCTCCTGCCTCAAAGGCTTCTGCCCCAGCTTCGTCACGTCGAGCGCGGCGGCGCCACCCCCGGTCATGGACCACGCCGCACTCTGGCAGGCACGCGAGGCCGAGCTCGCCACCTCTCTCCCGGCGCCCACGCTGTTCTCGAGCGGGACCTGGCGCGGCCTGTTCGCCGGCATCGGCGGCGGCGGCATCGTCACCTGCGGCCAGATCGTCGCCATGGCGGCGCATCTCGAAGGCCACCAGGTCAGCACGCTCGACTTCACCGGGCTCGCGCAGAAGAACGGCGCCGTGGTCTCCCACGTCCAGATCGCCGACGCCCCGCTCGACGTCGTCCGCATCCCGCGCGGCGAGGCGGACCTGCTGCTCGCCGCCGACCTCGCCGTCGCCGCCTCCCCGGACGTGCTCGGAAGCTGCCGCCGGGCGGCCGCGGTGATCGGCAACCTCGACCTGCAGGCCGGCGCCGGCTTCCTCAGGGATCGCGACCTCACCGTGGATGCCGGCCTGCACCGCCGCGCCATCGAGCGCCACACGGACCGGAGCCGCTCCGCCTACCTGCACGGCAGCGCGATCTCCGAGCGCCTGTTCGGCACCGCGCAGGCGGTCAACACGCTCATGCTCGGCATGGCCTGGCAGGACGGCGCCCTGCCGCTCGGCGAGGCGAGCCTGCTGCGCTCGATCGAGCTGAACGGCACCGCGGTGGAGCTGAACCGCCGCGCCTTCCTGTGGGGCCGCATCCTCGCGACCCAGCCAGCGCTCGCCGACGAGATCATGGCCGACCAGCTGCCGCTACCCGACGACCTCCCCAGCGTGATCGAGCGCCGCACCGCCGAGCTCGTGTCCTACGGGAGCAAGCGCCTCGCCCGCCGCTACCGCCGCCTCGTCGACGCCGCCGCCGTCCGCGAGACGGCGCTGGCCGGCTCGCCCGGCGACTTCACCCGCGCGGTGGCCGAGGGCTTCTACCGCGCCCTCGCCTACAAGGACGAATACGAGGTCGCCCGGCTCCACGCCGCCGCGCACTACGGGGAGGCGCCGGTCTTCCACCTCGCCCCGCCGCTCCTCGCCCGCCTCGACCCGGCCACCGGCCGCCGCCGCAAGCTCGCGATCTCCGGCCGGATCGCGCTGCCGCTGTTCCGCGCCCTCCGCCACGGCAAGATCCTCCGCGGCACCCCGCTCGACCCGTTCGGCTGGCAGGCCGAGCGCCGGCAGGAGCGCGACCTCGCCCGCGCAATACGAGGCCGACCTCCGCGAGCTCCTCCCGCTGCTCCGCGCCGACACGCTGGAGCCCGCCGCCGAGCTAGCCCGGCTGCCGCTCGAGATCCGCGGCTTCGGCCCGATCAAGGAAGCCGCCTTCGCCGCCGCCGCCCCGCGCCGGGCCGCGCTGCTGGACCGGGTCCGCGCCGCCCCGGTGGCGATGCAAGAAGCCGCGGAGTAGAACCCGGCGGAGAGGGAACGCCATGCTCGACACCACCGACCCGAACGCGCTCATCATCGAGACCGCCCGCCGCTTCGCGCAGGAGCGCCTCGCCCCCACCGCCGCCGCCCGCGAGCAGGCCGGCCGGATCGAGCCCGAGATCATCACCGCGCTCGGCGAAATGGGCTTCCTCGGCGCCACCAACAGCGCGGACTGGGGCGGCAGCGAGATCCCCTACGAGACCTACGCCCAAGTCGTCGAGGAGATCGCCGCCGGCGACGGCGCCGTATCCACGCTGGTGAGCGTCCACAACGCCCCGACCTGTGAGATCCTCGAAAAGTTCGGCACGCAAGAGCAGAAAGAGCGCTGGCTCCGCCCGATGGCGAGCGGCCAGGCCGTGGCCAGCTTCGCGCTGACAGAACCCTCCGCCGGGTCGGACGCGTCGGGCATACGCACCCGCGCCGTCCGCACCAACGCCGGCTACACCATCAACGGCAGCAAGCAGTTCATCAGCAACGCCACGGTCGGCAAGATGACCGTCCTGTTCGCGGTCACCAACCCGGACGCCGGCAAGAAGGGCATCACCGCCTTCGTCGTGGAGAACAGCACGCCCGGCTTCACCGTTGCCCGCGTCGAGCACAAGCTCGGCCAAAAGGCCTCCGACAGCTGCGCGCTCTCCTTCGACGACATGCAGGTCCCCGACGACCAGCGCATCGGCGAGGAGGGCGAAGGCCTCAAGATCGCCCTCTCCACACTCGAAAGCGGCCGCATCGGCATCGCCGCGCAAAGCATCGGCATGGCCCGCGCCGCGCTGGACTACGCGATCGGCTATGCCAAGGAGCGCAAGCAGTTCGGCCGCCCGATCATCGAGCACCAGGCCGTCGCCTTCCGCCTGGTCGAAGCCAAGACCAAGCTCGCCGCCGCGCGCGAACTGACCCTGAAGGCCGCCCGCCTCAAGGATTCCGGCCAGCCCGCGCTCGAAGCCGCCGCCATGGCCAAGCTGTTCGCCTCCGAGATCGCCGAGCAGGTCTGCTCCGCCGCGATCCAGACCCTCGGCGGCTACGGCTATCTGGCCGACTATCCGGTCGAGCGCATCTATCGCGACGTCCGCGTCTGCCAAATCTACGAAGGCACCTCCGACGTGCAAAAGATCATCCTGCAGCGGATGCTCTGAAGCGGGTTTTGCTCGGGCGCCGGGCCGCGGTCGTGAGCGCGGCGGCGCTGTTCGGCGGCGGGGCGTGTCGGCTCGGGCCGGACGCGATCGTGCCGATCCGGCCCATCGAGGGCTTCGCGGTGATCAGCGCCTTTGTCGGCACGACCCCGGTCTCGTTCCTGCTCGACACCGGCGCCCAGGCGCACCTCGTGTTGCCGGAGGCGCAGGCGGCGCTGCGTTTTCCGGTCCTGCCGGGGACGGTGCCGCTGTTCGGCACGGGCGGCGCCACGGCGGCGCCGATCGTGCTGCTCGAAGGGCGTCTCGCTCCCGCCGGTCCGGCTCGACCCGCTGCCCACGCCGGTCGCCCCCCTGCCCGCCCTGCCGCACGTCACCCCGCTCCTCGCCGGCCTGCTCGGCGCACCGCTGCTCCAGCGCTTCGATCTCGACCTCGACGTCCCCTCCGGCCGGGTCGGCCTGTTCGAGCCCGGCGCCTGCGGCGGCGCGACGCCGGACCTCGCGCCCCACATGACGTCCGTGCCGCTGGAACTGGCCGAGGACGGCACGCCGCTCCTGCCGGTCCGGGTCAACGGCCAGACCCTGCTCGCCCTGCTCGACACCGGCTCGCGCGCGACCCTGCTCACCGAGGACGCGGCAAGGCGGCTCGGCCTGAGCGCGCCCATCTCGGCCAACACCGCAAGCGGCGTCGACGGCGAGAGACTGCCGGTCGGCCACCTGCGCGTCGACGAGTTGGCCGTCGGCGACGACGTCCGCCGCGGCGCCCCGGTCAGCATCGCGCCGCTGCAGGTCGGCCGCGCCGAGATGCTGCTCGGCTTCGACTACCTCCGACAGCGCCGCATGTGGATCTCGCTCACGACGGGGCGGCTCGTGATCGCCTTGCCCACCCCTGCTCCATCAGACCGGACGATCTCGCGCGCCGCCGCCGCCGGGTCCGGCGCCCCGGTGATCGGCCGGCCCACGACGAGGTAATCGGCCCCGCGCGCCACCGCGTCGTCCGGCGTCGCCGTCCGCTTCTGGTCATGCGCCGCCCCGCCCGCGAGCCGGATCCCGGGCGTGGCCACCAGCAGGTCCGGCCGCCCCGCCCGCATCTTGAGCAGGTCCGGATCGTCCGCGGCCGACGCGATCACCCCGTCGCACCCCGCCTCCGCCGCCTGCCGCACGCGCATGTCGACCACCTCCGCCAGCGGCCGCTCGACCCCCATCGCCCGCAGCGCCGCTTCGTCCATGCTGGTCAGCACGGACACCGCAAACACGCGAAGCCCGCTATGCCCCCGCCCATCCACCGCCGCCCGCAGGATGTCCGGCTCCCCATGCACGGTGACGATGGACACGCCCCGCCGCGCCACCGCCTCCACCCCGCGCCGCACCGTCTCCCCGATGTCGTACATCTTGCAGTCGAGGAACACCTGCTTCCCCGCTTCGAGCAGCCCGTCCACCAGCGCGTCGGCGCCCCGCTGATACAGCAGCCACATCCCGACCTTGTAGAACGACACCGCATCCCCGAGCCGCGCCACCAGCGCGCTCGCCTCCTCGATCGTGGGCAGGTCGAGCGCGACGATCAGCCGCTCGGAGACCCTCACGCCGTCTCCCGATACAGCTCTCGCCCAATCAGCATCCGCCGGATTTCGCTCGTCCCCGCGCCGATCTCGTACAGCTTGGCGTCGCGCAGCAGGCGCCCCGTCGGGTAGTCGTTCATGTAGCCGTTGCCGCCCAGCACCTGGATCGCCTCCAGCGCCATCCAGGTCGCCCGCTCCGCCGAATAGAGGATCGCGCCGGCTGCGTCCTTGCGCGTGGTCTCCCCGCGGTCGCACGACTTCGCGACGGCGTAGACGTACGCCTTGGCCGTGTTCAGCGCGACGTACATATCGGCGATCTTGCCCTGGATCAGCTGGAACTCGCCGATCGGCTGGCCGAATTGCCGGCGCTCGCGGATATAGGGCAGCACCAAGTCCATGCAGGCCTGCATGATCCCGAGCGGCCCGGCCGCCAGCACCGCCCGCTCGTAGTCGAGCCCGCTCATCAGCACCTGCACCCCGCGCCCGACCTCGCCGAGCACGTTGTCCTCCGGCACCTCGCAGTCCTCGAACACCAGCTCGCCAGTGTTGCTGCCGCGCATGCCGAGTTTGTCCAGCTTCTTGGCGCAACTGAACCCGGCCGCGCTCTTCTCAACCAGGAACGCCGTGATCCCATGCGAGCCGGCCTTCATGTCCGTCTTGGCATAGACCACCACCACGTCCGCATCCGGCCCGTTGGTGATCCACATCTTGGTGCCGTTCAGCAGGTAGTGCTCGCCGCGCTTGTCAGCCCGCATGCGCATGCTCACCACGTCCGACCCGGCGCCGGGCTCGCTCATCGCCAGCGCGCCGACATGCGCGCCGCTGATCAGCTTGGGCAAGAACCGCTCCTTCTGATCCCTGGTGCCGTTGCGGTGGATCTGGTTGACGCAGAGGTTGCTGTGCGCGCCGTAGGACAGGCCGACGCTGGCGCTCGCCCGGCTGATCTCCTCGAGCGCCACGCAGTGCTCGAGATAGCCCATCCCGGCCCCGCCATACTCCTCGTCGACCGTGATCCCGAGCACGCCCAGCTCGCCCATCTTCGGCCAGAGATCCCAGGGAACTCGTTGCTCCGGTCGATCTCCGCCGCGCGCGGGGCGATTTCGTCATGCGCGAACGCCTCCACGCTGGCCCGCAGCATGTCCGCCGCCTCGCCCAGCTCGAAGTTCAGCGGATGCGGCCGATTCGACAGGGTTGCAGCCACGGACGTTTTCCTTCTGTACTCACCGGAGAATACAAGACGGGGGGCGTCCATGTCAGGGCAGATCAGCCCAAAGCAGATCAGTTACGTTCATGGAGCGGTCTCGACGCCGCTGCTCGGCGAGACGATCGGCCATAACCTCGACCGCACCGCCGCCCGATTCCCCGACACCCCGGCGCTGATCGTCCGCAGCCAGGGCGTTCGCTGGACCTACCGCGAGCTGGTCGAGCGGGCGGAGGCATTCGCCGCCGGGCTGCTGGCGCTCGGGCTGGAGCGCGGCGACCGGGTCGGCATCTGGTCGCTGAACAACGCGGAATGGGTCGTCACGCAGTTCGCCACCGCCAAAGCCGGCATCATCCTGGTCAACATCAACCCGGCCTATCGGCTCCACGAGCTGGAGTACGCGCTCAACAAGGTCGGCTGCAAGGCGCTGATCACCGCGACGCAGTTCAAGACCAGCAACTACATGGGCATGCTCGGCGAACTCGCCCCGGAACTCGCCTCCGCCGCCCCCGGCCAACTCCACGCCGCCCGCCTCCCGCAGCTCCGCACCGTGATCCAGATCGGCGGCGAGACCCCGAACACCTACCGCTTCGGCGACGTCCCCGGCCTCGCCTCGGACTGGCACCGCGCCGAGCTCGCCCGGCTCCAGGAGGCCCTGCAGTTCGACGACGTGGTCAACATCCAATTCACCTCCGGCACCACCGGCAGCCCCAAGGGCGCGTCGCTGACCCACCACAACATCCTCAACAACGGCTTCTTCATCGGCGAGGCGATGCGCCTCTCGGAGCACGACCGCCTCTGCATCCCGGTGCCGCTCTACCATTGCTTCGGCATGGTGCTCGGCAACCTCGCCTGCACCACCCACGGCACCACGATGGTCCATCCCGGCGAGGGCTTCGATCCGCTCGCCGTGCTCGAAACCGTCGCCGAAGAGCGCTGCACCGGGCTGCACGGCGTGCCGACCATGTTCATCGCCGAGCTGGAGCACCCCGAATTCGCCCGCTTCGACCTGTCCTCGCTGCGGACCGGCATCATGGCCGGCTCCCCCTGCCCGATCGAGGTCATGCGCCGCGTGGTGGACCGCATGCACCTCTCCGAGATCACCATCGCCTACGGCATGACGGAAACCAGCCCGGTCAGCTTCCAAAGTTCGACGAGTGACCCGCTGGAGCGCCGCGTCTCCACGGTCGGCCGCATCCACCCGCATCTCGAGGTCAAGATCGTCGACGCCGAGGGCCGCGTCGTCCCGCGCGGCACCCCCGGCGAGCTATGCACCCGCGGCTACAGCGTCATGCCCGGCTACTGGGACGACGACGAGAAGACCCGCCAAGTGGTCGACCCCGCCCGCTGGATGCACACCGGCGACCTCGCCACCGTCGACGACGAGGGCTTCTGCAATATCGTCGGCCGCATCAAGGACCTGGTGATCCGCGGCGGCGAGAACGTCTATCCCCGCGAAGTCGAAGAATTCCTCTACACCCACCCCGCGATCCAGGACGTCCAGGTCTTCGGCGTCGCCGACGAGCGCTACGGCGAGGAGGTCTGCGCCTGGGTCAAGCTCCGCCCCGGCGCGACCCTCACGGTGGAGGAGCTGCAGGAATTCTGCCGCGGCCAGATCGCGCACCAGAAGGTCCCGCGCTACGTGCGCTTCGTGGACGCGTTCCCGATGACGGTGACCGGCAAGATGCAGAAGTTCCTCATGCGCGAGGCCATGGAGGCCGAGCTCGGCGTCCGTAAACTCGCCACGGCCTGACGCAGCCTGCCCGGCATCAACGCCAAAGGCCGGAGCAGGTCGCCGCTCATCGGCGGCGCGGCCCGAAGCTGCAGAAACACCGACGCGAGAGACAGGGGAGCGGTAACTCCGAGTCAGCAAATTCGCCACGGCTTGAAAAAAGCCGAGGAACCATTGACGAATTGCTTGAAATCCGCTCGTCCACCCGCCAAGACTCCGTCGATGCCAAGCTTCAGCCAGCTTGTCCCGGAGGGCGATAACCGTCCGCGCGAGGTCTGCAACTCGTGCGGTTACATTGCGTACAGCAATCCGAAGGTCGTGGTCGGCTCCGTCGTCGTCCACGAGGGCCGGGTGTTGCTTTGCCGCCGGGCCATCGAGCCCCGCTCCGGGTTCTGGACCTTGCCGGCCGGCTATCTCGAACATGGCGAGACGCTCGAAGAGGGCGCGCTCCGCGAGGCGCGGGAGGAGGCCGAGGCGGAGATCGTCCCCGACGGCGTGCTCGCGCTCTACAGCATCAGCCGGATCGGCCAGGTGCAGGTCATCTTCCGCGCCCGCTTCGCCGGCCCCGCCCAGTTCGCGCCGGGCCCGGAAAGCCTGGACGTGCGCCTGTTCGGCCGGGCAGAGATCCCGTGGGACGAGCTCGCCTTCCCGTCCGTGCGCTGGGCGCTCGACGCCTGGCTGGAAGCCGGCGACGGCCCGCTCGGGCCCCCCGCCGAGAACCCCGTCTCCGACCGCCGCGGCACCGCCCGCATCATGACCGAGGTTGCGCTATGAAAACCTGGTGGCTGCTCCCGCTCGCCCTTCCACTGATGGCCGGCGCCCCCGCACCGCGCCAGTTCAGCCTGGCCGTTCCAGCCGATCAGGGCTCGCTCCTGCTCGCCCCCCAAGCATCCACGCTCGGCGCGCCCGCGCTCGCTGGCGCCCGCGACCGGCCCGCTTTACGAGCCCGCCCCGCTGCCGAACCGGGACCTGAGCGGAGTCCGTGCGCCGGCCGCCAGCAACGAACCCCGTCTGGCGCCGACCCTGTTCACCAACAAGACCCAGTATCGCGGCGACGGGTTCTCACCGAACTCGACCGCCCAAAGCGAGCAGGAGAAGAACGTGAAGCCCGGCGTCGGCTTCAGCCTGCATATGCCGCTCTCGCCGCAGTAGCGCCCTCGGTCACGCTCGCTTTAGTAACGGTCTGTTTAACAGCCTCCGCGTCCCGAACCAGGCAAAGTCCTCTGTGTTTGCAGGACAGGGCGCGAGCGGATGGGCCGGAATGGACGAAACATCAAGGCGCGTGCGCAAATTGAGACGGCGCCGCTGGATCCAATTGCAGTGACGCTCGCGGTTTGGCTGGGCCTAGTCGTCGGCGTCGCCGGGCTCACCAAGCGTCCGACGCGGCCTCGACCGCTCGGCTGATGCAGACCCAGCCAAGCCAGAGCCAGCACGCCGCCTACATCAGCCGTCCCTACGGCTTCTACCCCGGCGCCGGCGGCTAGAGCATCGTCCGACCGAAAGCGGTCAGCCGTCGGACAAAGATGCTCGCCAAAACAAATACCTAGTGCTTCTTCCGATCCGCTTCGATCGGAAGAAGCACTAGGCGCCCACGAGGCCGCGCGCGAAGTCGATCGCGGCGAACGGGCGCAGATCGTCCGCCTTCTCGCCCACCCCCACCGCATGCACCGGCAGGCCGAACGCCTGTGCCAGCGCGACCACGATCCCGCCCCGCGCGCTGCCGTCGAGCTTGGTCACCACCAGCCCGGTGATGTCGACCATCTCCTTGAACACCCGGACCTGCTCCATCGCGTTCTGACCCGTGGTCGCGTCCAGCACCAGCAGCGTCGAGTGCGGCGCGGACGGGTCCTGCTTGCGGATCACGCGGATGATCTTGGCCAGCTCCTCCATCAGCGCGCCCTTGTTGTGCAGCCGCCCCGCCGTGTCGATCAGCAGCACGTCCGCGCCCTCTTCCCGCGCGCGCGACAGCGCGTCGAAGGCGAGCCCGGCCGGGTCCGCGCCCGGCGCGCCCGACACCACCGGCGCCCCGGTCCGCTCGCCCCAGATCTGCAGCTGCTCCACCGCCGCGGCGCGGAACGTGTCCCCCGCGACCAGCACCGGCCGCAGCCCATCGCGCCGATATTGCTGCGCCAGCTTGCCGATCGTCGTCGTCTTCCCCGTCCCGTTCACGCCGACCACCAGCACCACATGCGGCTTCAGCGCCCGGTCGATCTCGAGCGGGATCGCCACCGGCTCCAGGATCGCCGCGATCTCTTCGCTCAGCGCCTGCTTGACCTCCTCATCCGTCACGTCCTGCCCGAACCGCGTCCGCCGGAACTCCTCGATCACCTGGCCCGCCACCTCCGGCCCGAGATCGGCCGTGATCAGCGTCTCCTCCAACGCCTCCAGCGCCTCGTCATCCAGCCGCTTCTTCGTGAGCGCCGCGGTGATGCCGCCCGTCAGCTTCTGCGTGCTGCGGCTCAGCCCCTCCTTGAGCCGCGAGAAGAACCCGAGCGCCATCAGCCTGCCTCCAACCCGGCCGCGTCCGTCGCGCTGACCCGCAACGTCAGCAACGCCCCGACCGGATGCTCCGGCGACAGGCGCACGCGGCGAAAAATGCTCCGAATGCCCGCGTCCCGCCGCGCTCGACCACCACGCGCACGCTCCGGCCCAGTTGCGCCGCATGGAACCGCGCCGCGATCGGCTCGGCCGCATCCCGCAGCGCCGCCGCCCGCGCCCGCCGCAGCGGGACCGGCACGGACGGCATCCGTGCGGCCGGCGTGCCGGGGCGCTCGCTGTAGGGAAAGACGTGGAGGTAGGGCAACTCGGCCTCCGCCACGAAATCGAGCGTCTCCTGCGCCTGCGCCTCCGTCTCCGTTGGGAACCCGGCGATCAGGTCGGCCCCGATCGCGATCCCCGGCCGCAGCGCCCGCGCCCGCGCGACCACCGCCAGCCCGTCCACCCGCGAGTGCCGCCGTCGCATCCGCTTGAGGATGAGGTCCGACCCGGCTTGGATCGAGAGGTGCAGGTGCGGCATCAGCCGCTCCTCCTCCGCCACCGCCCGCCAGAGCGCGGGATCGATCGCGGCCGGGTCGAGCGACGAAAGCCGGAGCCGCTTCAGGTCCGGCACCTCGCGGAGCAACGCCCGAACCAGGTCCCCGAGCCGCGCCTCGCCGCTCCGGTAAGCTCGCGAGGTCGACGCCAGTCAGCACCAACTCGTTGATCCCGGCCTCGACCACCGCCCGCGCCTGCCGCACGGCCTCGGCCACCGGGACGGAGCGGCTCAGCCCCCTGCCCTGCGGGATGATGCAGAACGTGCAGGCGTGGTCGCACCCCTGCTGCACGTCGAGAAAGGCCCGGGCCCGGCCCGCCATCCCGACCACCGGCGCCACCTCGTGGTCACGCGCGCGGCCGATATCGCCCACGGCGCTGCCCGCGCCGGGCTCCCAACTCTCCGCCCGCAGCTTCTCCACATTGCCCAGCACGCGGGCCACGCCCGGCATCGCCGCCCACCGCGCCGGCGCGATCTGCGCCGCACAGCCCGTGACCACGATCGACGCCCCCGGCCGCTCCCGATGCGCCCGCGCCACCGCCTTGCGGCACTGCCGCTCCGCCTCCGCCGTCACCGCGCAGGTGTTCACGACCACCGTGTCCGACAGCCCGGCCGCGTGCCCCCGGATCACCTCGCTCTCATAGGCGTTCAGCCGGCAGCCAAACGTCAGCACCTCGAGGCTCAAACCTCCACCTCACCCCGAAAACTGGTCGCGACCGGCCCGGTCATCAGGACCCGTCCCGCCTCCGTCCACTCGATCTCCAGCAAGCCCGCCATCCATCTCCACCGAAACGCGCCGCCCCGTCAGCCCCCGCCGATGCGCATTCACCACCGCCGCGCACGCGCCCGACCCGCAGGCCAGCGTCAGCCCCGCCCCGCGCTCCCACACCCGCAGCCGCATCCGCCCCTCATCCAGCACGCGCGCGTAGCCGACATTGACCCCCTCCGGGAACAGCTCGTGCCGCTCCCACCGCCGCCCGTGCTGCTCGACCAGGTCGGGATCGCGGACAAAGAAGGTGACATGCGGATTGCCCATCGAGCACGCCGCCGGGTCGCCCTGCAGCGGCAGGTGCAGCGTGTCGCAGGCCATCGCGAGCGGCACGTCCTCCCACCCGAGCCGCGCCGCGCCCATGTCCACCCGCACCCGCCCATCCGCCAGCCGCTCCGCCGGCAGATCCCCCGCCACGGTCCGGATCACCTGGTACGGCCGCCCGTTCTGCTCGAACAGCAGCTCCGCCACGCACCGCGTCGCATTCCCGCAAGCCCCGGCCTCCGACCCATCGGGATTGCGGATCCGCATCAGCAGGTCCGCATCCGTCTGCGGCGGCGGTGGATGCAGCGTGATGAACTGGTCGCACCCGATCCCGACCCGGCGGTCCGCCAACCGCCGCACCTGGTCGGGCGAGAACTCGAACGGCATGGCGCGCTGGTCGATCACGACGAAGTCGTTGCCGGCGCCATGCATCTTTACAAAGGGGATCGGCATGTCGGGCTGCATATAGGCCAAGCCCGGCGGACGTGGCAGGGTACCTGTCATGCGCCGCCGCTCCTTCCTCGCCCTCCCCGCCACCTTGTCCGCCCTGGCCGCCCTGCCCCGGGCCGCCCGCGCCGAGGCCGACACCGTCCATATCAGCCACGGCCTCGGCGTCCTCTACCTCCCGCTGATCGTCATGCGCGAGGCCAAGCTGATGGAGGCCGAGCTCGACAAGGCCGGCATCAAATCCACCGTCAGCTGGGTCGTGATGGACGGCGGCGGCCAGATCAACGACGCCATGCTCGCCGGCGCGCTCGACATCGCCGGCACCTCGATCCCCGGCTTTCTCACCCTCTGGTCCAAGGGCCGCGGCACACGGTCGGAGGTGATCGGCGTCTCCGGCCTCTCCACCTGCGCCCTGATCCTCAACACCAACCGCCCCTACATCCACTCCCTGGCCGACTTCAAACCCGACGACAAGATCGCCGTCCCCAGCATCAAATCCTCCCTGCAAGCCGTGGTCCTGCAAATGGCCGTCGCCAAGACCTTCGGCGACGCCAACTGGGCCAAGCTCGACGGGAACACGATCACCATGCAGCACCCGCTCGCCGTGCAGGCCTTGATCGCCGGCAAGACCGAGGTCGCCGCCCATTTCGCC
The DNA here is from genome assembly GCA_963708585.1 of uncultured Alphaproteobacteria bacterium. GTDB lineage: Bacteria > Pseudomonadota > Alphaproteobacteria > Acetobacterales > Acetobacteraceae > JAVVHH01. The sequence continues at coordinate 1,120,526 of CAVPSW010000006.1, forward strand.
AGCCCGCCCTTCACCCTCGCCGAAGCAAAGGCCCCGAACATCCACCCCGTCCTGCGCAGCCCCGACATCCTCGGCGACATCACCCTCGACATGGTCTTCGCCGCCAAGCGCTTTACGGATTCCAACCCCGGCCACGTAAAAGCCTTCCTCGCCGCCCAACGCGCCGCCAACAAACTCATCGCCGACGACCCGGCCCGCGCGACTCAGCTCTTCATCCAAAACAGCGGCAGCAAGATCGACCCCGAGGAGATCCTCGGCGTATCTGCGCGACCCCCAAACCAAATTCGACACCGCCCCCCACGGCTTCATGCAATACGTCGCCTTCATGCACCGAGCCGGCACCATCCGAACGGTTCCTGCGACATGGAACGAGGCGTTTGCGCCGGAGCTGGGGGACACAGGACCTGACAGTAGCAACGTCGCCGTCAAGCGGCCTTAAACCCTATGATTACGGCCGCCCTTCTGTGAGGGACTGGTTGCGCGACCTCCCATCTGGTCCCAGGCCATCCAAGCTCGCGTACTTGCATCACCCGTGAAAGAAGACGAACAGATAACTTGCCGCTACGTTAAGGACGATCGCCAGGACCGCTGAGGCGGTGATGCTGACGACACTACTCACCGACTTCTCCGACCTAGCTTTGGCCGTGGCGAAAGCTCGATTGTCTCCCTCGCTTAGAAGGATAACGGAAGGTAGGACGCACCGGCCGACGTACCGCCTAAAGGATCGTTGCCCTTCCGAGACAATGACCGCTACGACGGCCCATGTGCAAAAGCCGATGCTTATCGCGTAAGCTGCCTTCTGAAAGTTCCCGAGGTCGGCTCGGCCAAACCAGGCGTATGCCGCTATAAACGCCGCGACTCCCAAGCGGGCAAAGCTTCCTGCTACTGAATTTATCAGATGGCGGTTACGGTAGGTTACCGTCATGAGGGACGAGCGAGGCACAGGCTCAAGAGCGCCGAACCACTCCTCCACCACACCGAGAAAGACCTTCGCCAGGAGAAAATCCACAAATTCGATAGAGACCTGGCATGTCAGGTAGTCAGATAAGGTCATGATGAATCGGAGAAAGCCGTCGTCATCATCCGCTTGCCCCTGATTGACGTGATGGGGCAGGCCAAAGTCCAGAGAAAGATTGATCACGCACCGCTGAGCAGCTGGAGTGTTCGGAAAAGAGATAAGAAACTCCACTTTAATCCTTACTTCGGACGTCAGCTCAGAGGTTGACGCCTCAAGTTTCACGTAGCGTTCCCAGCTGCTGTACTGCAGAGTGCGGCCGGCGCTCTCCTTGACTACTACAGTGACTGTGGGCGCGACCGGCACATTATAGTGCCCGATTTGCTGAATGATACGAGATACAGCTGCTCAATATCATTTCTCGTTATAATGACTGTCTTGAACAGGTTTTTCGACATACTCTCGGTTTTACCCGTAACGGCATGGTACAGAGCCTGAAGCGCTGTGCCGGCAATTCGGGACGACAAGCGTGGAGTCTCTTACGTCTGGATCGCTGGAAGGCATCTACTCCTCGAGTCCCCTGATGAACACTGAAACCACAATGGACTCCGGAGTTGTTGGGGGGCAAGGCAGGATGTCTTGCGGTCAGCAAGTACCGTGGGCTTGGGCCCCCCGTCACAGCTGACCGCTCGCCGGCGCCTGGCAACTCCGCCCCGCTACCTCCCAGTGAACGGGGTAAACGCCAGACCCACGCACCGGCGAAAGCTCGAAGAGGCCCACCCTTACCGGTTCGGCAGCTTTCGGAAGTGGCTTCGGACCCCGAATGACGGCAGCAACCTCGCCAACCCACCCTTGCCAACCCCACCCGCTTATGTTCCCCTTCCGTTCGTGCTCCCGCCCGCCGCCCTCGACGCCGCCGACCGCCTCATCACCACCCTGATGAGCCTCGTCGCCGTCGCCCCCGTCGCCCTGGCCCGCGGCACCCTCACCTTCGACGAATTCGCCGCCCACACCCTTTTTCTCCGCCTCTCCCGTCTCATCACCCGCCTGATCCGCCTCAGCCACTTCGGCGTCCCCACGCGTAAGGCCCCCGCCCCCGCCCCCGCCAGCGCGGCCAACCGCCCCGTCCGGGCGAGCGGCGACCCCACCCCGCGCCTCCCGAGCCGCCCCGGCTGGCTCCTCGCCGCCCTGCCCGATCTGGCCCCGCCATCGCCGCCGACCTGCGCGCCCTCCTCGCCGACCCGGCCAGCGCCACCCTCCTCGACGCCGCTCCCCACCCTGCACCGCACCCTCCGCCCCCTCCGCAGCCTCGGCGTCGAGGCGCCCCCACCGCCCGAAGCCTCACCGCCCGACGCCCCGTCCCCGGGCGCCCCGCCGGGGACCCCAGCACCGTCCCACCCGGCCCCGCCATCCCCCCCAATCACGGCGACCGCCTCTCCCCGCCACCGCCGCGAAAATCACGCTGCCAATGCCCCGGCCTCTCCACGTCCTGATCGTTCCGGTGTAGCAACGACAGCGGCCCTGCCTCGCCGGCAGAAGCTGCCCCCCGAACCCCCTTCCGATACACACCCGCCCTTCGCCAGCGTGACCGGGCCTGGATGGGCATGCCCGGCCGCGGCGCTTGCGCGTTCGCAATCCTGCAAGCGGCAGCCCAGCCCTAGGAGACCCAAATGCCCAAGATGAAGACGAAGTCTTCCGTCAAGAAGCGCTTCAAGATCACCGCAACCGGCAAGGTCCTCGCCGGGCCGGGCAAGAAGCGGCACAACCTCATCGCCCGCAGCCAGAACGCCAAGCGGCAGAACCGCGGCAGCCAGGTGCTCACCCACGCCGACGGGCTGACTGTGAAGCAGTGGGCCCCCTACGGCCTCGGGTAAGGAGCAGCACCCATGGCACGCGTGAAGCGGGGCGTCACCACGCACGCCCGTCACAAGAAGGTCCTCAAGCAGTCCAAGGGCTTCGTCGGCCGCTCGTCCACGAACTACCGGATCGCGCTCGAGCGGCTCGAGAAGTCGCTGCAATATGCCTATCGCGACCGGCGGCAGAAGAAGCGCGACTTCCGGGGCCTCTGGATCCAGCGCATCAACGCCGCGGTGCGCGAGCACGGCCTGGTCTACAGCCGGTTCATCGCCGGGCTGAAGCAGGCCGAGATCGAGCTCGACCGCAAGGTGCTCGCCGCCATCGCCTATGACGACCCGGCCGCCTTCGCCGCCATCGTCGAGCAGGTGAAGGACGTCCTGCACCACCCAGCCGAGGACGCCACCGTGGCCGAGCTCGCCGCGCTCACGGACCACGCACCCCCGATGTGATCCGAACCCCCTCTCCCGTTCGCGGGAGAGGGGGTAAAGAGCCCGCCATGTCCGACGACCTCACCGCCCTCCGCGACGAGACCGAGCGCGCGCTCGCGTCCGCCCCGGACCTGCGCGCCTGGGACGCCGTGCGCGTCGCCACGCTCGGCAAGCAGGGCAGGCTCACCCAGCTCCTGAAGTCGCTCGGCGCCGCCGCCCCCGAGGAGCGGCGCGAGCGCGGCGCCGCGCTCAACCGCCTCAAGGACGAGCTCGCCGCCGCCATCGAAGCCCGCCGCGCGGCGCTCGAGCAGGCCGAGATCGAGGCCCGGCTCCAGCGCGAGCGCATCGACGTCACCCTCCCGCCGCCGCCCGTCCGCACGGCCTGATCCACCCAATCAGCCGCACCATGGAGGAGATGGCCGCCATCTTCGGCGCCATGGGCTTCCGCGTCGGCGAAGGCCTCGACGTCCAGACCGACTGGTACAATTTCGGCGCGCTCAACATCCCCGCCCACCACCCGGCCCGCGCCGAGCACGACACCTTCTACATGCCCGGCGAGCGCGACGGCCGCCCGCTCCTGCTCCGCACCCAGACCAGCGACGTCCAGATCATCTCCATGCTCGAGCAGGACCCGCCGCTCCGCGTCATCGCGCCCGGCCGCACCTACCGCGCCGACCACGACGCGACCCACTCGCCCATGTTCCACCAATGCGAGGGAATCGCGATCGACCGCGACCTGACGCTCGCCCACCTCAAGGGCTGCCTGATCGACTTCCTGCGCGCCTTCTTCGGCATCGCCACCCTGCCGGTCCGCTTCCGCGCCTCCTACTTCCCCTTCACCGAGCCCTCCATGGAGGTCGACATCGGCTGGAACCGCCGCACCGGCGAGCTGGGCGGCGGCGGCGGATTGGCTGGAGATCCTCGGCAGCGGCATGGTCCACCCCCGCGTGCTCGCCAATTGCGGCCTCGACCCGCGCGAGTGGCAAGGCTTCGCCTTCGGCATGGGCGTCGAGCGCGTGGCGATGCTGAAATACGGCATCCCCGACCTCCGCCTGTTCTACGAGAGCGACCTGCGCTGGCTGCGCCACTACGGCTTCAACCCGCTCGCCCCCGCGCTCGCTGCATGAGGGCGTCGGCGCGTGAAGTTCACCCTCTCCTGGCTCCGCACCCATCTCGACACCGGCGCCCCCGCCGGCGTGATCGCCGACCGCCTGACCGGGATCGGCCTCGAAGTGGAGGGCGTCACCGACCCCGGCGAGGCGCTGCGCCCGTTCCGCGTCGCCCGCGTGATCGAGGCGGTGCAGCACCCGAACGCCGACCGCCTGCGCGCCTGCACCGTCGACGCCGGCGACGGCCCGGTCTCGGTCGTCTGCGGCGCCCCCAACGCGCGCACCGGCATGAAGGCCGTGTTCGCCCCGCCCGGCAGCTACATCCCCGGCACCGGGATCACCCTCAAAGTCGGCGAGATCCGCGGCGTCACCAGCGCCGGCATGCTGCTCTCCCGCCGCGAGATGGGCCTCGGCGAGGACCATGACGGCATCGTCGAGCTGCCCGAGGACGCGCCCGTCGGCACCCCCTACCCCGAGTACGCCGGCCTCGACGACCCGGTGATCGAGATCTCCGTCACCCCCAACCGCGGCGACGCGCTCTCCGTCCGCGGCGTCGCCCGCGACCTCGCCGCCGCCGGTCTCGGCCGGCTCCTGCCCTGGGCGCCGCTGCCCGTCGCCGGCCGCTTCCCGAGCCCGGTCCGCTGGGAGATCGACTTCCCCGACGCCTGCCCCTGGGTGCTCGGCCGCACCGTCCGCGAGCGTGCAGAACGGCCCGAGCCCGGCCTGGCTGCAATCCCGCCTGACCAGCATCGGCCTGCGCCCGATCAACGCCCTGGTCGACGTCACCAATTTCTTCACCATCGACCTCGGCCGCCCGCTCCACGTGTTCGACGCGGACAAGGTCGCGGGCGGCGCCCTCCGCTTCCGCCGCGGCGCCGGCGAGACCTTCCGCGCCCTGAACGGCCGCGACTACGTCGCCGACCCGGAAGACTGCGTCATCGCCGACGACGCCGGCGTCCAGTCGCTGGCCGGCGTGATCGGCGGCGAGGCGACCGGCTGCACCGAGGCGACCACCGCCGTGTTCATCGAGTGCGCCCTGTTCGACCCGGTGCGCGTCGCCCTCACCGGCCGCCGCCACGCCATCACCTCCGACGCCCGCCAGCGCTTCGAGCGCGGCATCGACCCGGCGCTGATGCCGGACGCGCTCGAGGCCGCGACCCACATGATCCAATCCCTCTGCGGCGGCGAGGCGAGCGAGGTCGTCAGCGCCGGCGCCGAGCCGAACTGGCACCGCAGCGCCACGCTCCGCTTCGCCCGCCTCGAAGGCCTCGGCGGCCTCGCCGTGCCGCAGGACGAGGCCGTCGACTCGCTCGAACGCCTCGGCTTCGAGGTCGAGCGCCGAACCGCCGAGCTGGTGCAGGTCGCCGTCCCCTCCTGGCGCAACGACGTCGCCGCGCCGATCGTGCTCGACCAGGCGCCCTCCCTCGACCCCGGCGCGCGCCCGCATCGCCGCCGAGGGCTGCGCCGAAGTCGAGCCCGAAGCCGACCTGGTCGAGGAGGTCCTCCGCCTGCGCGGCCTCGACACGATCCCGCCCGTCTCGCTCCCGCGCGCCGCCCCGGTCCCGCTGCCGACGCTGACCCCGCGCCAGGTCCGCGCCGCGCTCGCCAAGCGCGTGCTGGCGGCCGCCGGGCTGCTGGAATGCGTGACGTTCAGCTTCATGGCGAGCCGCGAAGCGGCCCTGTTCGGCGGCGGCGACCCGGCCACGATCGTGCTGAACCCGATCGCCTCCGACCTCGACGCCATGCGCCCCACGCCGGTCGCCACCCTGGCGCTCGCCGCCAAGCGCAACGCCGCGCGCGGCCTGCCCGACTGCGCCCTGTTCGAGGTCGGCCCCGCCTTCGCGCCCTCGAGCCAGGAGACCGTCGCCGCCGGGCTGCTCGCCGGCCACACGCCGCGCCACCCGCTCGCCCCTGCCGGCCGTTCGGCGCCATGGACGCGAAGGCGGCGGCGATGGACGTGCTCGAGGCGCTCGGCCTGCCCCCCGACAGCCTCTCCGTCACGACCGACGCGCCCGGCTGGTATCACCCCGGCCGCTCCGGCGCCGTCCGGCAAGGCCCAAAGCTGGTGCTGGCGACGTTCGGCGAGCTGCATCCCTCCGTGCTCGCCGCGCTCGACCTTCCGGGCCCGCTCGCCGCGTTCGAGGTGTTCCTCGACCGGGTGCCCGAGCCGAAGCGGCGCAAGCGGTCAGCACCCGACCTGCCCGCCTTCCAGCCCGTCCGCCGCGACTTCGCCTTCGTGGTCGCCGACGACGTGCCGGCCGAGACGGTGCTGCGCGCCGCCAAGGGCGCGGAGCGCGCCCTGATCGCGGACGCGTCCGTCTTCGACGTCTACGCCGGCGCCGGCCTGCCCGAAGGCCAGAAATCGGTCGGCGTGGAGATCGTCCTGCAGCCGCGCGAGCGGACCCTGACCGACGCGGAGATCGAGGCGGTCGCGGCGAAAGTGGTGGCCGCCGTTACGAAGCGGACCGGAGGCACTCTCCGCTAGCATCCCGCCAAAGCCGGAGCAGCGCGCCCCGGTGCCCCTCGACCGGGTCGCTCGCCGGCACCGGGACGGCCGCGACCGACCGGCACGCCTCCTCGTATTCGCCCGGCTCACCCAGCCGCGTGTCGTAATCCGCCCCGCCCGGATATGCGCCGATCACGAGCAGGCCGGGCGACTGCCCGCGATTGCAGTGACCGACCCCGGCCGGGATCACCACCACGTCGCCGGCCCGCACGCTGACCACCTCGCCCGAAGGGCCGCCGAACTGCACCCGCGCCTCACCCGCGGCGATGCCGAGCACCTCGTGCGCATTGCTGTGGAAGTGGTGGAACGGGAAGATCCCGTTGCGCCAGCAACCGCTCCAGCCGTGCCGCTCGAAGCACTGCTCGATCGCGTCGGCATCCGCCGGCAGCGCCCCGCGATAGACCAGCAGCGGCAGCGGGGAGTTCGGGAACCAGCCGTCAGCAGCGAATCGATGCGGTTCAAGCGCGCGCATCCCCAAGAGCTACTCCGGATCGTCACACGACGCCACCCAGCCCGAGCGCGTCTGGTCAGTGGACCTGACGCACCTCCTTCTCCCGCGCCCAAATCCGGCCGCCCTTGGCCTGCTCGACAAACCCCTCGACGCCGCTCTCCAACGAGACCACGCCCGCCTCGATTGTCTGCACGCCCGCCGCCTGCAGCAGGCTGAACGCGCCGTGCGTGTGGCCGATCACCTTGAGATGCGCGAACGCGTCCATGACCCACGCCTTGGCCGCCGCGTCCTTGATCAGCACCTGGGCGCCCGCGGTATCGACCACCAGCGCGACGGCGTGGAACAGCACCGACGGACCGCCGGCGAGCTGGAAATCGGCCTCCATCCCCTTGTCGCCGCCGCCGACCACGCCGATCCGCGGCGCGACGACCTTGAGCATGCCGCCCTCCTTCGTGACCGCCTCCCGCAACTGCTCGACGACGGCGAGGTCGGCCCCTTCCGACACCAGGCAGCCCACCATCCGGCCCTTCAGCGACCGGGCGGCAAAAGACCAATTACAAATGGAACAATTACAAATGGAAGGCGATCCGCTCCCGAAAGGAGCGGATCGCAACCAACGTCACCAGTTCGGACGGCACCCGTACGGGGTCAGGTGATAGCCCGGCGGGCACTCCCGACGGTAATACGGCGGCGGCGGCGGACGGCGCGGATAGCAGTAGCCGTTCGCCGCACGATAGGCTTCGGGTCCGCACCCGCCCTCGACCAAGATCACCCCGCTGCCGGCCGTAACGCTCCAGAGCGGCGCAGGCGCCGCCTGGACCGGCGACAGCGCCGAGGCGGCCGCCAAGGCGAGCCCCGCCAAGACCATGTTTCGCATCTACAAACCTCCCAGTTGTGACCACTCTCGCGTTTTTGGCGCGAGGAAGCCTACCGCGTCAGGCTTCAATCCCTCCAGCGGCGCCTCGCTGCGACAACGCGCTACGCCCTAGCTTTTTCCCCGCCGCTTTCATACAGAGACCGGGCGCCGCGCCTGTAGCTCAGTTGGTTAGAGCGGGCCGCTCATAACGGCTTGGTCGCAGGTTCGAGCCCTGCCGGGCGCATCGCCGCGCCGCTTGTCCTTGCCGGCTCCGAGGCGCCTTCCTATGGTGCCCGCCCATCTTGAACGCCCCTCTTGAACGGACCCCTTGGCAATGCGGCTCGAAGCCATCCCGGTCGGGATCAATCCCCCGGACGACATCAACGTGGTCATCGAGGTGCCCATCGGCGGCGAGCCGATCAAATACGAGATGGACAAGGCCGCCGGCACCCTGTTCGTCGACCGCTTCCTCCATACGCCGATGCGCTACCCCGGCAATTACGGCTTCGTGCCGCACACCCTGTCCGATGATGGCGACCCGATCGACGTGCTGGTCGCCAACACCCGCCCGATCGCGGCCGGCGCGGTGATCAACGTGCGCCCGATCGGCGTGCTCAAGATGGAGGACGAAAGCGGCGGCGACGAGAAGATCCTCGCCGTGCCCTCGCCGAAGCTGACCAAGCGCTACGTCAACGTCCACAGCTTCAACGACCTGCCGGAGATCACGCTCGAGCAGATCCGGCACTTCTTCGAGCACTACAAGGACCTCGAGAAGGGCAAGTGGGTGAAGGTGGTCGGCTGGGGCGGGCCGGACGAGGCCAAGCGCATGATCATGGAGGCCATCGAGCGCGCCAAGGCGCATGACGCCGCGGCCTGAGGGCGTCCTTTCCCGCCTGCTGGGGCGCCGCGAGCCGACCGCCCCCGTCCGGCGCCCGCCCAGGCCGAAGCCGGCTTCGACGAGGACGCCTACCTCCACGCCCATCCGGACGTCCGCGCCGCCATCGCCGCCGGTGCCTTCCCGTCCGGCGCCGCCCATTACGCGGCGTTTGGGCGGCAGGAAGGCCGCGCCCTCCGGCTGCGCGTCGCGCGGACCGCCGCCGAGCTCGACCGCGAGATCGCCCGGCTGCAGGAGATCGAGCGCCGCTCGTTCAGCGAGTGGCTGCGCGCCCGCGCCACCTTCACCTTCGAGGAGGACGTGGCCGCGCTCCCGCCCGATGCGTTCTCCCCCGAGTATCGCCAGAGCCAGCTCGCGCTCTACGCGGTCCTGTCCGGACGCCCCAGCTACGAGCCCTGGGCCGCCGAAGCCTACGACATGCCGGTCGGCGACTTCGTCGACCCCCGCCCCTACCCGTTCTGCACCGGCGACGGCGACCTGATCGGCGGCCATCTCATCGCGGTGGGCCGCATCATGCAGGCGCTGTGGCGCCACGATCCCCGCGCCGGGCTGTCCGTTCTCGAATACGGGTGCGGCACCGGCGTCACCACGACGACCCTGGCGGCGTCCGGCCACCACGTGACCGCCGTGGACATCAACAAGGACATGCTGGCGATCGTCGAGCGCATCGCGACCGGCCGTCGGCTCTCGGTCCGGACCTTCGTTGGCGAGTTCGGCGCCGTCCCGGTCGAGGCCGAGCGGTTCGACGCCATCCTGTTCTACGAGGCGTTCCACCACTGCCTCGAGTTCGAAGCCTTGTTGCGGACGCTGCACCGCCGCCTCGCGCCGGGCGGCGTGCTGATCCTGGCCGGCGAGCCGGTGCTGGCCGACTTCCACAAGCCGTGGGGCCTGCGGCTAGACGGCGCCTCGATCTACGACATCCGCACCAAGGGCTGGCTGGAGCTCGGCTTCCGCGAGGACTTCTTCAACCAGCTGCTCGAACGGACCGGCTGGAGCGCCGAGAAGTCGCGCATGCCGGGCTCGCCGGACCTGTTCGTCCTTCGTCCGCTGGGGGACTAGTCAACCACACGGGGCCGGGCTAGTTCACCGCCACGCCGGGCGGCCCACGCGAGCCACGCGCTTCCGGCCCGCCCCATACAATCCGCACGGAGCGCTCATGGCCGCCTATCAATACGTCTACGTGATGAAGGACCTCACGAAGGCCTATCCGGGCGGTCGCGAGGTGTTCAAGGGCATCACCCTCTCCTTCCTGCCAGGGGTCAAGATCGGCGTGCTCGGCGTCAACGGCGCCGGCAAATCCACCCTGCTCAAGATCATGGCCGGGATCGAGAAGGAGCACGGCGGCGAGGCCTGGGCCGCCGAGGGCGTGCGCGTCGGCTACCTGGAGCAGGAGCCCAAGCTCGACGAGGACAAGACCGTCGCCGACAACGTCATGATGGCGTTCGGCCCGTTGAAGGCCGCGATCGACCGGTTCAACGCCATCAGCGAGGCCTTCGCCGAGCCGATGGACGACGACAAGATGACGGAGCTGCTCGCCGAGCAGGCGGAGCTGCAGGAGAAGATCGACGCCGAGGACGGCTGGGACCTCGACCGCCGAATCGAGATCGCGCTCGACGCCCTGCGCTGCCCGCCCCCGGAAAGCTCGATTGCCAACCTGTCCGGCGGCGAGCGGCGCCGGGTCGCGCTGTGCCGCCTGCTGCTGGAACGACCCGAGCTGCTGCTGCTGGACGAGCCCACCAACCATCTCGACGCCGAGAGCGTCGCCTGGCTGGAGCGCACGCTGCGCGACTACCCCGGCACCGTCATGGTGATCACCCACGACCGCTACTTCCTCGACAACGTCACCAACTGGATCCTCGAGATCGAGCGCGGCCGCGGCTACCCGTTCGAGGGCAACTACTCGTCCTGGCTGGAACAGAAGCGCAAGCGCCTGCAGCAGGAGGAGAAGGAAGAGAGCGCGCGGCAGCGGTCGCTGGCGGCTGAGCAGGAGTGGATCCAGAGCAGCCCCCGGGCGCGGCAGACCAAGAGCCGCGCCCGCATCCAGAAATACGAGGAGATGCTGCAGGCCAGCCAGGAAAAGGCGACCGGCGTGGCCGAGATCGTCATCCCGCCGGGTCCGCGCCTCGGCGGGACCGTCATTGAGGCGGAGCGGCTGCGCAAGGCCTATGGCAACCGGCTGCTGATCGACGAGCTCGACTTCAAGCTGCCGCCAGGCGGCATCGTCGGCGTGATCGGCCCCAACGGCGCCGGCAAGACCACGTTGTTCAAGATGATCACCGGCGTCGAGAAGCCCGACAGCGGCGAGTTGCGCGTGGGCGACACGGTCAAGCTCGGCTATGTCGACCAGAGCCGGCAGTCGCTCGACGACGACAAGACCGTCTGGCAGGAGATCAGCGGCGGCACCGACGTGATCTACCTCGGCAAGCGCGCGGTCCAGTCCCGCGCCTATGTCGGCGCCTTCAACTTCAAGGGCTCGGACCAGCAGAAGAAGGTCGGCATCCTCTCCGGCGGCGAGCGCAACCGGGTCCACCTCGCCAAGATGCTGAAATCCGAGAGCAACGTGATCCTGCTCGACGAGCCGACCAACGACCTCGACGTCGACACGCTGCGCGCGCTCGAGGAGGCGCTCTCCGAGTTCGCCGGCTGCGCCGTCATCATCAGCCACGACCGCTGGTTCCTCGACCGGCTGGCGACCCACATCCTAGCCTTCGAGGGCGACAGCCACGTCGAGTGGTTCGAGGGCAACTTCCAGGCCTACGAAGAGGACAAGCGACGCCGGCTCGGCGTCGACAGCACGGAGCCGCACCGGATCAAGTACCGCCCGCTGGCGCGGTGACCCGCCCTCCCCCGGCGTGACCCCGACCTGGTCGATCCGCACCGGGCGGCTCGTCCTGACCCCGGTCGGCTGGCAGGACATGGCCGACCTCTGCGCGCTGAAGGGCGACCCGCTGGTCTACGCTATCATGCTGGGCGGCGTGCGCAGCCCGGTGCAGGTCGCGGCCGAGCTGGCCGAGGACACGCGATTCTGGGCGCTCCACCGCTGCGGCATGTGGATCGCCCGCGACCTGGAAGGCCGCGCGGTCGGGCTCACCGGTCTGCACGAGCGCACCGACGGGCGCGGCATCGCCCTGCGCTTCGCGTTCCGGCCGGAGACGCGCGGCCGCGGCTTGGCCCGCGAGGCGGCCGGCGCGGCGCTCCGCTACGCCCATGACCGCGCCCATCTCGCCCGCGTGGTCGCGGTCGCGCGCGAGAGCAACATCGCCTCGCGGACGGTGCTCGGCGCGATCGGCATGCGCGAGTGCGACGCGTTCCTGCGCGAGGGCGAGCCGATGCTGGTCTACGAAAGCCGGGGCTGACCCACATTATTGCCGGACAGGAACGGCCTCTCCTCGTCATGCCCGGGCTTGACCCGGGCATCTCCATGGATCGCTGGGTCAAGCCCGGCGATGACGAAGACTTCCGGCGAGACCGAAGACCCTGCGATTGGACGTAACTGCCAGAATCCGATCGGTTTCGCGTCTCGATCAAGCCTTGTTGCGGCGCGATCCCTTCTCTGCCAGGCTCCGCCCCAACGAAAAACTAGGGATTCTGGAACGCGATGATCGCTCAGATCGCAATCGTCATCTGCGGCCTCGTCGCCGTGGCATACGGGTTCGTCACCACGAGGCAAGTCCTCGCCGCCGACGCGGGGACCGCGCGGATGCAGGAGATCTCGGCCGCCGTCCAGGAAGGCGCCCGCGCCTATCTGAACCGGCAATACACCACGATCGGCATCGTCGGAATCGTCATCCTGATCCTGCTCGGCGTGTTCCTCGGCATCTCAGTCGCGATCGGCTTCGCCATCGGCGCCATCCTCTCCGGCCTCGCTGGCTATGTCGGCATGAACATCTCCGTCCGCGCCAACGTCCGCACCGCGCAGGCCTCCCGCAACGGCCTCGCCGCCGGGCTGGACGTCGCGTTCAAGTCGGGCGCCATCACCGGCATGCTGGTGGTCGGGCTCGGCCTGCTCGGGGTGTCCATCTACTACTTCATCCTGCGCGGCACGATGCCCCCGGGCGGCAGCATCCGCCCGGTCATGGAGGCGATGGTCGCGCTCTCCTTCGGCGCCTCGCTGATCTCCATCTTCGCCCGACTCGGCGGCGGCATCTTCACCAAGGGCGCCGACGTCGGCGCCGACCTGGTCGGCAAGGTCGAGGCCGGAATCCCCGAGGACGACCCCCGCAACCCGGCCGTCATCGCCGACAACGTCGGTGACAACGTCGGCGACTGCGCCGGCATGGCCGCCGACCTGTTCGAGACCTACGCGGTCACCATCGTCGCCACCATGCTGCTCGGCAGCATCTTCTTCACCGGCGCCACCGCCGACACCATGATGCAGCTCCCGCTCGGCATCGGCGCCGTCTGCATCCTCGCCTCCATCGCCGGCACCTACTTCGTCAAGCTCGGCAGCTCCGAGAGCATCATGGGCGCGCTCTACAAGGGCCTGGTCGCCACCGGCGTCCTCTCGGCCGTGGCGATCGCGATCGTCATCGCGGCCACGATCGGCTTCACCACGGGCATCCAGATCGGCACCACCGGCTTCTCGGTCACCGGGTTCGGCCTGTTCGAGTGCTGCATCATCGGCCTGGCGGTGACCGGGCTGATCGTCTGGATCACCGAATACTACACCGCCACCAACTACTGGCCGGTGCGCAGCATCGCCCAGTCCTCGACGACCGGCCATGGCACCAACGTCATCCAGGGCCTGGCGATCTCCATGCAGTCGACAGCCTTGCCGGTGCTGGTGATCTGCCTCGGCATCCTGTTCTCCTACCTGGTCGCCGGCCTCTACGGAATCGCCATCGCGGCCACGACCATGCTGTCCCTCGCCGGCATGGTGGTCGCCCTCGACGCCTACGGCCCGGTGACGGACAACGCCGGCGGCATCGCCGAAATGGCCGACCTCCCGCCCGACGTGCGCAAGACCACGGACGCGCTGGACGCAGTCGGCAACACCACGAAGGCGGTCACCAAGGGCTATGCGATCGGCTCCGCCGGCCTCGCCTCGCTGGTGCTGTTCGCCGCCTACACCGAGGATCTCCACTTCTACTTCGGTAACCTGCAGGTCGATTTCGCCCTGCAGAACCCGTACGTGGTGGTCGGCCTGTTCATCGGCGGCCTGCTGCCCTACCTGTTCGCCTCCATGGGCATGACCGCCGTCGGCCGCGCGGCCGGCTCGGTCGTAGTCGAGGTCCGGCGGCAGTTCCGCGAGATCCCCGGCATCATGGAAGGCACCGGCAAGCCCGACTACGGCCGCGCCGTCGACCTGCTGACCCGCGCGGCGATCAAGGAGATGATCCTCCCCTCGCTGCTCCCGGTGCTGGCGCCGGTGGTGCTTACTTCGTCATCTCGGCGATCGGCGGCCGCGCCCAGGGCTTCGCCTCGCTCGGCGCGATGCTGCTGGGCACCATCGTCACCGGTCTGTTCGTGGCCATCAGCATGACCTCGGGCGGCGGCGCCTGGGACAACGCGAAGAAATACATCGAGGAGGGCAACTACGGCGGCAAGGGCTCGGAGGCGCACAAGGCCGCCGTGACCGGCGACACCGTCGGCGACCCCTACAAGGACACGGCCGGCCCCGCGGTGAACCCGATGATCAAGATCACCAACATCGTCGCCCTGCTGCTGCTGGCGATCCTAGCCGGCGTCTACCACTAACGAACCCACCCCAAAACCCTCTCCCGCTGGCGGGAGAGGGCCTGGGTGAGGGTGGCCGCCGGCACCGCCGCGGTTGCCGCGCGCGAAAGCCTAAGCCGCGACCTGCCGCTGCATCGCCGTCAGCAGCGCGTCCACGTTGTTGCCGTTGCGCGCCAGGTAGGACGCGTAATCCGAGCGCTGGGTCAGCCGCAGGCTGGTCCCCTCGGCCACCACGTCGATGATCTTCGGCTGGCCGGACGCCGTGCTCACCACCCACTGCACGTTGTTCGGCTGGTTGTTCGGCCGGGTGATGAGCGTGCCGACGTAGTAGTCCCCGTCCCGCTCCGACGTGCTGGTCGTGCGGAACGTGACCCCTTGGAAGTCCCCGAGCTTGCTGGTGATGTTGTTCAGCAGCACCGCGTGGAACAGCTTCAGGAACCGCTGTTGCTGCTCCGGCGAGGCCACCCGCCAGAACCGGCCGAGCACGAACTGCCCGATCTCGTTGACCGCCACGTCGCGCTCGATCAGCGGATGCATCTGCTCGCGCTTCTGCTCCAGCGAGCCGGGCCCGTTGACGATCGCCACGAGCTGGTTGCCGAGGTTGACGACGAAGTTGGTCGCTGCCGCCGCCCCCGCACCTTGCGCCCAGGAGGGCGACCCGGCGGCAAGCAGGGCCACGCCCATCGCGGAGGTGAGGAGAACGGCACGTCTGGTGATCATGGGTAGGCTCTCAACTCGTTAGCGGTTGAACCACGCCGGCACCGTGCCCTGCGTGTCGTTGCGCACCTTGTCGATGTCCGACTGCCGGTTCTGCCGGTAGAGGCTGCGGAACGTGGCGTAGGGGTCGAGCGCCGTCTTCTTGATGCTGTCGATCGTGTCGATGTTGCGCTCGCGCTCATCGACTGCGCTGCAGGCCATAGCGTGACCAGCCCAGCGTGGCGCTGCCCGGGAAACTCGCCCAGGTCAGCGGATCGAGCGCGATGTCGGCCCCGAACCCGCCCGCGTCGCGCGGACTGCTCGGCCCCAGCACCGGCAGGAACAGGAACGGGTCGGGGCCCACGCCCCACAGCGCCAGCGTGATGCCGAAATCGTTGTCGTGCTCGGGGTAGCCGAGGTCCTTCGCCACGTCGAACAGGCCGCCTACCCCCGCCGTGCTGTTGATCAGGAACCGCATCATCGTCGTGCCGGCGCGCCGCGGCCTGGTCTGCAGCACGTCGTTGGAGAACACGACCGGGCTCGACATGTTGGCCAGCACGTTGTGGATCGGCGTCCGGATCACGCCGGGCACGTAGCGGTAAGCCACTGCGACTGGGCGCAGCAGGTAGGTGTCGAGCCCGTCGTTGATCCGATAGAAGAAGCGGTTGGTCGGCTCCAGCGGATCGTTGGCCTCGTTATACTCCTCTTGCGCCAGCTGGTCCCCGGGCGCCGGCTTGGCGGCGCAGGCGGCGAGGGCAGTCAAGGACGCGGCAAGAAGCAAGCCGGGTAAGAGCTTACGCATGATGTTCCCTTGTGAACCGGTTCGCTTCTTTATCATACCAGGCAAGTGCCAGGGAAACATGACCACCGAGCGCAACACGACCGCCGAACATGGCGTCTTGGGGCCGCACGCCTATAATACCGGAACGCCGCGCGCCGCATCACAACCCGGATAGCACCCGCATGAACCAGTTCGCCTCCAATCGCCCCCTGCCGGAGCCGCCGATCGCCACGATCGAGCGTTGGCTCACCGGGCCGCGCGTTTCCGCCATCCCCGCGCGTTCGGCCACAACGCCGGTCCCGGCGCTTTCGTTCGAATTCTTTCCGCCCAAGAGCGAGGCGCTGGAGGCGCAGCTCTGGGCCTGCATCCGCCGGCTCGAGCCGCTCGCCCCGCGGTTCGTGAGCGTCACCTATGGCGCGGGCGGCAGCACCCAGGCGCGCACCCACGCGACCGTCGTCCGCATCGTCCGCGAGACCTCGCTCACCCCGGCCGCACATCTGACCTGCGTCGGCGCCTCCCGCGCTGAGGTGGACGAGGTGGCGCGGCAGTATTGGGACGCTGGCGTGCGCCACATCGTCGCCCTCCGCGGCGACGCGCCGCCCGGCGAGCAATACGAGCCGCACCCCGACGGCTACCCCTACGCGTCCGACCTCGTGGCCGGGTTGAAGCGCATCGCCGAGTTCGAGATCTCGGTCGCCGCCTATCCCGAAACCCACCCGACCGCGCTCTCGCCCGACCACGACCTGGACAACCTCAAGCGCAAGCTGGACGCCGGCGCCACCCGCGCGATCACCCAGTATTTCTTCGACGGCGAGGTATTCCTCCGCTTCCTCGACCGGGCGCTGGCGGCCGGGATCACCGCGCCGATCGTCCCCGGGATCATGCCCGTGACCAACTACGCCCAGGCGGTCAAGTTCAGCGCCATGTGCGGCGCCTCCGTGCCGGAGTGGATGGGCGAGATGTTCGCCGGCACCGAAGACGACGCCGAGACCCGCCGCATGATCGCCGCCATCGTCGCGGCCGAGCAGGTCCGGCTGCTTGCAGGCCAACGGCGTGGACGAGTTCCATTTCTACACGCTGAACCGCCCGGACCTTACCTACGCGATCGCGCATCTGCTCGGAGTGCGGCCAAGCCGGGTGGCCGCCGCCCAAGGCTGAGCCTTGGCCGGCCAGCCGCTTGGGGTCATATCTCCCGGCACGATGACCGACTACCTCGCCCGCTTGAACCCCGAGCAACGCCTCGCGGTCGAGACCGTGGACGGCCCGGTGCTCGTGCTGGCCGGCGCCGGCACCGGCAAGACCCGGGTGCTGACCACGCGCTTCGCCCATATCCTGATGACCAACCGGGCCTTCCCGAGCCAGGTGTTGGCCGTCACCTTCACCAACAAGGCCGCCCGCGAGATGCGCGACCGGGTCGGCGCGATCCTCCAGCGCCCGGTCGAAGGGCTTTGGCTCGGCACCTTCCACGCGCTCTGCGCCCGCATGCTGCGCCGGCACGCGGCGCTCGTCGGCCTCACCTCGAGCTTCACCATCCTGGACACGGACGACCAGCTCCGCCTGCTCAAGCAGGTCATGGAGGCCGCCCATGTCGACGCCAAGCGCTGGTCAGCCCCAAGCGCTGATGGGCATGATCCAGCGCTGGAAGGACCGGGCGGAGATGCCCGACCGGATCAGCGCCGCCGAGGCCGGCGACTTCGCCGGTGGCCACGCGCCCAAGCTCTACGCCGCCTACCAGGAGCGCCTGCGCCAGCTCAACACCGCCGATTTCGGCGACCTGATGCTGCATATGGTCCACATCTTCCGCGAGCACCCCGACGTGCTCGCGGAGTATCACCGACGCTTCCGCTACATCCTGGTCGACGAGTACCAGGACACCAACGTCATCCAGTATCTCTGGCTGCGGCTGCTGGCCCAGGGCCACAAGAACATCTGCTGCGTCGGCGACGACGACCAGTCGATCTACTCCTGGCGCGGCGCCGAGGTGGAGAACATTCTTCGCTTCGAGAAGGATTTCCCCGGCGCCACCATCGTCCGCCTGGAGAGCAACTATCGCTCGACCGCGCCGATCCTCGCCGCCGCCTCCGGCCTGATCGCGCACAACGAGGGCCGCCTCGGCAAGACGCTGCGACCCGGCCGCAACGACGCCACCGGCGAGAAGGTCGAGGTGGTCAGCCTCTGGGACTCCGACGAGGAGGCCCGGATGGTCGGCGAGAAGGTCGAGCAGCTCCAGCGCGCGGGCCATTCGCTCGGCGAGATGGCGATCCTGGTCCGCACCACCGCCCAGACCCGCGCCTTCGAAGAGCGCATGATCA
This sequence comes from uncultured Alphaproteobacteria bacterium, assembly GCA_963708585.1. Lineage (GTDB taxonomy): Bacteria > Pseudomonadota > Alphaproteobacteria > Acetobacterales > Acetobacteraceae > JAVVHH01. The sequence continues at coordinate 1,139,048 of CAVPSW010000006.1, forward strand.
CGCTCGGGATCCCCTACCGCGTCGTCGGCGGCCTGCGTTTCTACGAGCGCCAGGAGATCCGCGACGCCATCGCCTACATGCGCGTGCTGGTCCAGCCCGCCGACGACCTCGCCTTCGAGCGCATCGTCAACCTCCCCCGCCGCGGCGTTGGCGAGGCGGGGATGCGCACCATGCAGACCTCCGCCCGCGAGCAAGGGATCCCGCTCTCGGTCGCGGCCGCCCAGCTCGTCAGCAACGGCGTGCTCAAAGGCAAGGTGCGCGAGTCGCTCGCGACCTTCTTCATGGACCTCGCCCGCTGGCGCCGCTCGCTCGAGGGGGACGGCCACGTCGTCACCGTGGCGACCATGCTCGACGAAAGCGGCTACACCGGCATGTGGCAGGCCGACAAATCCGCCGAAGCCCCTGGCCGCCTGGAGAACCTGAAGGAACTCGTCCGTGCCCTCGCCGACTTCGACGCGCTCGGCGGCTTCCTCGAGCACGTCTCCCTCGTGATGGAGAACGACAGCGCCGCCGAGGGCGACCGGGTCAGCATGATGACCTTGCACGGGGCGAAAGGCCTGGAATTCGACACCGTGTTCCTGCCCGGCTGGGAGGAGGGCCTGTTCCCCAGCCAGCGCACCCTCGACGAAGGCGGCCTCAAGGGCCTCGAGGAGGAACGGCGCCTCGCCTATGTCGGCCTCACCCGCGCCCGGCGCCGCGCCATCGTCAGCTTCGCCGCCAACCGCCGCCTCTACGCCAACTGGCAAAGCTCGATGCCGAGCCGCTTCATCGAGGAACTGCCCGACGCCTGGATCGAGCGCCAGGGCTCGGCCGCCGCGATGCGCCGCGAGATGATGGCCGCCCCCAGCGTTTTCGCCTCCGGCCCCCTGCTCGCCGCCCGCCGCGCCGCCGCCGAGGCCCTGCCCTGGGAACCCAAAGCCCGCCCGCCCCGCGCCGACTCCATCCCCGTCGGCGCCCGCGTGTTCCACCAGAAATTCGGCTACGGCGAGGTGCTGCAGGTCGACGACGACCGCCTCGAAGTCCTGTTCGAGAAAGCCGGCCAGAAACGCCTGCTCGACCGGTTCGTGGAACTCGCGTGAGGCGGCGCGCCGGGCCGCTCGAAACCGTCGCGGTCGAAGTCCCCGAAGACGCCCTGGAGCCGTTCGAGTCCGCGCTCTCCAGCGTCTGCGACACGGTCGGCTTCTTCCTGGCCGACGAGGACCGCCGGATCTGGCGCGTCGAAGGCGTCCGCGACGTCCCGGAAGACGATAGCCGCCTCCAAGCCGCGCTCGCCCTTGCCAGCGCCACAACGGGCATCGCGCCAACGCTGGCGCGCGCCCCGACCGAAGCCGAAGGCTGGCTCGCGCGCACGCAGGCCTCGTTCCCGGATCAGCCGATCGGCCGCCGCTTCCTGGTCCGCGGCAGCCATTCCGCCACGCGCAGCCACCGCATCACGCTCACGCTCGATGCCGGCCTCGCCTTCGGCTCCGGCGAGCATGGTTCCACCCGCGGTTGCCTGCGCGCGCTCGAGCACGTGGCCCACCGCGCCCCGCGCCGCATCCTGGATCTCGGCACCGGCTCCGGCATCCTCGCCATTGCCGCCGCGAAGCTGCTGCGCCGGCCCATCCTGGCGACCGACATCGAGCCCTGGTCCGTCCGCGTCGCCCGCGAGAACGCCGCGCTGAACGGCGTCGACCGCCTCATCCGCGTGAAGCTTGCCGACGGCTGGCGCGACCCGGTCATCAGCCGCGCCGCCCCGTTCGACCTTGTCTTCGCCAACATCCTGGCCCGGCCGCTCTGCCGCATGGCCCGCGACTTGGCCGCTCACCTGGCGCCGGGCGGCACCGCCATCCTAGCCGGCCTGCTGCACGACCAAGCCCGCCTCGTCCTGGCCGCCCACCGGCGCCAGCATCTCACTCTGGAACGCGTCATGCACGAGGGCGCCTGGGCAACCCTCGTCCTGCACAAGCCCTAAACTGAGCCCCTCCAAACCCTCTCCCTCCGGGAGAGGGCCTGGGTGAGGGCCACGCCTCAGCGCGCCCGAGCGAAAACCTGGGTCAGCTCGCCGCGATGCAGGCCGATATCGGCCAGCTCGCGGTCCGACAGGCTCGACAGCTCATCCAGCACCGCCTGGCGGCGGGGGAACTCGGCGACGTAGCGCAGCGCGGCAGCCAGCCGGCCAGAGAGGGTCGGCCGACCCTGCGCCCCGGTCCCCTGGACCGGCGCGGCTTGGTAGGTCAGCTTGTCCGACATCAGGAGCGCGATCTGCTCCTTGGCAATAGGGGCGTTCATGGTTTCGTTCCGTTCACTCAATCCGCGGCGCCCCGTCCGGACCAGCGCGACAGCGCCAAGGTCCCCGAGGCGTCGCGTCAAATATGTGCTTCCTCGGTTTATGCTGCATGTGCGAAGTGACCGTCGCTGCCATGCAGAGAGCGCATGCATCCTTGATCAGCTATGCAAAAAGTGAAGAAAAGATGAACGGCACCACCGCCAAGCTCGACGTCGTCCGCGCCGCCATGCGCGCCCAGTCGCTCGACGCCTTCCTCGTTCCCCGCGCCGACGAGCATCTCGGCGAGTATGTCCCGCCCAGCGCCGAACGGCTCGCTTGGCTCACCGGCTTCACAGGCAGCGCCGGCCTCGCCCTCGTCCTGCTCGACCGCGCCGCCGTGTTCACCGACGGCCGCTACACCCTACAGCTCCGGGCCCAGATCGACCCCGCCCTGTTCGAGCCGCACCACCTGATCGAGGAGCCCCCGGCCGAGTGGCTCGCCGCCAAGCTCCAGCCCGGCGCCCGCATCGGCTACGACCCGATGCTGGTCAGCGAAGCCGGCCTCAGACCCTATCGCGAGGCCGGCCTTCTCCTGGTCCCGGCCGACCCCAACCCGGTCGACGCCGCCTGGCAGGACCGCCCTGCTCCGCCCCGCGCCGAGGCCGTCCCGCACCCGCTCCGCTACGCCGGCACGCCCTCGGCCGAGAAGCGCGCCGAGATCGCCGCCGCCCTGCGCTCGGCCCGACGCGACGCGGCCGTCGTCACCGACCCGGCCTCGATCGCCTGGCTGCTGAACATTCGCGGCGGCGACGTCGAGTTCACCCCCTTCGCGCTCGGCTTCCTGCTGATGGGCGCGGACGAGACCGCGACCCTGTTCATGGACCCGACCAAGCTGCCGCCCGCGACCCGCGCCTGGCTCGGCAACGGCGTCGTCCTGCGCGACCGTGCTGAGCTCGCGTCGGCGCTGGCCGAGTTCTCGGGCAAGACCGTGGTGGTGGACGCGGCCGGGTCACCCGTCTGGTTCGCGCAGAGGCTACGCGAGGCGGGTGCGGCCGTCGTCGACGCGCCGGACCCGTGCCTGCTGCCGAAGGCCTGCAAGAACGAGACGGAGCAGGAAGGCGCCCGCGCCGCCCATCGCCGCGACGCCGTTGCCGTTTGCCGCTTCCTCCACTGGCTCGACGGCCACGCCGGGCGCACCACCGAGATCGGCGCCGCCGAACAGCTCCTGGCCTTCCGCCGCGACGTCGCAGACTTCCGCGGCGAGAGCTTCCCTGCCATTTCCGGCGCCGGCGAGCACGGCGCCATCATCCACTACCGGGTCACGCCCGACACAGACCGCCCGATCCGCCCGAACGAGGTCTATCTGATCGACAGCGGCGCCCAATACCCCGACGGCACCACCGACATCACCCGCACCGTCTGGACCGGCCCCGACCCGGCCCCTGCGGAACTCCGCGAGCGCGCCACGCGCGTCCTCAAGGGTCACATCGCGATCGCCACGGCCATCTTCCCGCAGGGCGTCGCCGGGCCCCACCTCGACGCCTTCGCCCGCCGCGCCCTCTGGGATGTCGGCCTCGACTACGACCACGGCACCGGCCACGGCGTCGGCAGTTTCCTGTCAGTTCACGAAGGTCCCGCCAGCCTCTCCCGCGCCGGCCGTATGGTCCCGCTGGCCCCGGGCATGATCCTCTCCGACGAGCCCGGCTTCTACCTCCCGGACGCCTACGGCATCCGCCTGGAGAACCTCCTCCTCGTCCAGCCAGCCACCGTCCCGACCGCCCAAAAGCCCTTTCTCCACTTCGAGACCCTAACCCTCGCCCCCTTCGACCGCCGCCTCCTCGAGCCCTCGTTGCTGAGCGCAGCAGAGCGCGCGTGGGTGGACGCTTACCACGCGCGAGTGGTGGCAGAGGTCGGACCGCTGCTCGGAGACGGCGATCGAGCCTGGCTCTCGCAAGCCTGCGCGCCTATCGTCGCCTCCTGACCGAGCTTCAGACGAAACCGCCCGCAATAAGTCGCCCGATCCGGGGCTTTCCGCTTCACCCCAGGTGGCGCTTGTAATCCTTCTGGAAAGCCATGGTCGCCGTAATGACCGTCTTGATCTTCGCTTGCATCGCCTTGCGTTCAGCCGGGTCGCCGTCAGGCGCGTCCTTGTGATACTCGTCGCCGAATTTCTGCCACGTGGCCCAATATGGCTGCTTCAGTTCAGGAATATTGCGGATTGCGTTGCACATGCTCCGGCAGCGCTGATGCGCTGAGGTGTTGCCTTCGGACCAAAACTGCTTGCTCGGAGTCTTCGTGGCTTCGCTTAGCGCCTTAACGAGGTTCTTGATCGTGACTTCGAGTTTCTTCGCCTCCTCGGCCGCGTTCTTCTTCTTGGTCGCGATCATGTCCGTAAAGGTTTTCCCGTAGTCCTTCATCGTCGACGAATTATCTTTGAGCTCGGTCGCGAGAAACGAAGCGCTCGCGCCAATCGCCTCCACAGCTTTGACCGCCGAGGATGGGATCGCCTTATTCTTCCTCCATTCCGATGCCGTACTCGCCGCCGCATCGCGGATGTCTCGCAGCTTTGCACGGGCTGGCTCGATAACACTGGAGTAATGTGCCGCGGCTTCCTTCTGCTTGGCCTCGATATTGTCCACATCACGCTCCGCGGGCATGATGGTGGTCGCGTCCATTTTCTTCCAATCGATCTTTTTGAATGCGGCCTCACCCGCGTTCAATGCGGCACCGATGCCGGTCTCTCCGGCGATCTTCGCAATAATCCCCTTTTTCTTCTGCCAGTCCTTATTCGTCAGTAAGGCAGGCCAAGCCGGTTGCGCCATCGTCGTCCTCTCCAGACTGATTGCGCTCCGGACTATATGCGCCACCTGCGTTCATTGGAATGATCGTTCGCCCCGCTCCGTATTGGCGCTCGATACGGGAACGCAGTTTCGGCGTGGCCACCCGGCATGATCCACAGAGGGCTGCGCATTTCTATTGAGGCACGCTGGTTCGGCCGGAACGGCCGCCCCGCATTCGTGCAGCCTTAAACGTACCGCAACGCCACGAACCCGGCCACGACAGCCACCACCGTCACCGTCGTCACCAGCGTCAGCCGCTGCTCGATGAAGTGCCGCGCCGGCTCGCCGAAATACCGCAGCAGCGACGCCAGCACGAAGAACCGCGCGCCCCGCGTGATCACGCTCGCCATCACGAACAGCGGGAAATTGAAATGCGCCATCCCCGAAGCGATCGTCACGATCTTGTACGGGATCGGCGTCAGCCCCTTGATCAGGATCACCCACAGCCCATACTGCTGGAACCGCTGCACGAACGCGTCCGCCGCCGCCTCGTAATGGTAGAAGTGGATCAGCGGCGCCGCCACCGCCTCATACAGCCCATACCCGATCAGGTAGCCGAGCATCCCGCCCACCACGCTCGCCACCGTGCACAGCCCGGCCAACCGATACGCCCGCTCCGGCCGGGCCAGCGCCATGGGCACCAGCAGCACGTCCGGCGGCACCGGGAAGAAGCTGCTTTCAGCGAACGCCACCACCGCGAGCCAGATCGGCGCGCGACGGCTGGCGGCCAGGGCGATCACACGGTTGTAGAGTGCGCGCAACATGGCGCTCCCATGCCACGCTTGGCCACGCCGTTCAATCGCCGTTAAAGTCCGCCCCCCATCACCGAGGTCGATGTATGCGTCGCACCCTGCTGCTCAGCCTGGCCCTGCTCCTGGCCGCCCCCGCCACCTTCGCCCAGAGTGGCGCGCAAAGCCCGGCGCAGCCGCCGCACGCCTGGCTGTTCGGAACCTGGACCGGCGGCCTCTTCCCGCCGCCGCCCAGCATCTCGTCGCAGGCCTGCTTCTCGCAGCCGGTCGTCATCTTCACCCGCGACCTCGTCCTCCGCGCCACGCTGACCCAGCAGACCCTGGCCCAGCGCGAGATCGAGACCGTCCGCAACACCGCGCAGGGCGCCGAGTTTCGCTTCACCACCACCGGCGTTTTGCCGCCCATGTTCGGCGGCGACGCGAGCGGGCGCGTCGGCTTCGGCTGCGACTCCCCCGACCTCCTGCGCGTCCAGCGCCGGGGCGAGAACGAGATCACCTTCCCCGGCTGCAGCGAGTTCCCCTACCCGCTCGTCCGCTGCCACACGCACTAGCCTGCGATCGTCCTGGTCGGAACGATCAGGACGTGAATTGCCAGGTCAAACATTGCGAGCCGGATTTCCCGCATCCGCCGCCGGCGGCGCGCGCCGGCCTGGCCGCGCTCGTCGCCGCCGACCCCCGCCTGGCGGTGATCGAGCCCGCCGCCGGGCCGCTCCCCTGGCGCACCCGCCCGCGCGGCTTCCCCGGCCTGCTGCAGGCGATCACGGCGCAGCAGATCAGCAACCAGGCCGCCTCGGCGATCTGGCGCCGGGTCGCCGCCCTCCCCGGCGCGCTCACGCCCGAGGGCCTGCTCGCCCTCCCCGCCGACGCCCTGGGTCTTGCCGGCTTCTCTCGCCCCAAGGTCGCCCACGCCCGCAGCCTCGCCGCCGCCTACCTCGACGGCCGCCTCTCGGACCCCGCCATCGACGCGCTCGACGACGAGGCCGCGCTCGCCCTGCTGACCTCGATCCCCGGTCTCGGCCCCTGGACCGCGGAGGTCTACCTCCTGTTCGCGCTCGGCCGCCCCGACGTGTTCCCCGCCGGCGACATCGCCGTTGCCGGCGCCGCGGCCCACCTGCTCGGCCTCGAGCAACGGCCCGATCCAAAGACCCTCCGCGCCTTGGCGGAACCCTGGCGCCCCTACCGCGCCCTGGCCGCCCGCCTCCTCTGGCACCACTGGCGCTTCGTCACCGGCCGCCCGAGCATGGACGACGCGGTGATCGCCGCTACATCCCCGCCTGGGTCACGAACTTGATGTTGAGATAGCTCTCGATCGCCTCCGCGCCGCCTTCGGACCCGCTCCCGCTGTCCTTCACGCCGCCGAACGGCACCTCCGGCAGCGCCAGCCCGATATGGTTGATCGTCATCATCCCAGCCTCGACCTTCGCCGCCACCTGCGACGCCGTCTTGGCCGAGCGCGTGAACGCGTAGCTGGCCAACCCGAACGGCAGCCGGTTCGCCTCCTCCACCACGTCCTCCATGCTGTCGAACGGCGCGATCACCGCCAACGGCCCGAACGGCTCCTCGTTCATCACCCGCATCTCGGTGTTCACCCCGGTCAGCACCGTCGGCTCGAAGAAGTTGCCCTTGTTGCCGATCCGCTTGCCGCCCGTGCGCAGCTCCGCTCCCTTCTGCACCGCGTCCCCGATCAGCGTCTCCATCGCCGTGATCCGGCGCGGGTTGGCGAGCGGGCCCATCTGCGTGCCCTGCTCCATCCCGCTGCCGACCCTGACCGCCTGCGCCGCCTTGGTGAACCCCTCGACGAACTGCTCGTAGGCCCCGTTCTGCACCAGGAACCGCGTCGGGCTCACGCACACCTGGCCGGCATTGCGGAACTTGGCCGCGGCCAGCATCTTGGTCGCCGCCCCGATATCCGCGTCGTCGAACACGATCGCCGGCGCGTGCCCGCCCAGCTCCATCGTCGCCCGCTTCATGTGCAGCCCGGCCAGCGCCGCCAACTGCTTGCCCACCGGCGTCGACCCGGTGAACGAAATCTTCCGGATCACCGGATGCGGGATCAGGTACTCAGAAATCTCCGAGGGCACCCCGAACACCAGTTGCACCACCCCCGGCGGCAGCCCGGCATCGACATAGCAGCGCACCAGCTCCATGCACGAAGCCGGCGTCTCCTCCGGCCCCTTGACGATGATCGAGCACCCGGCCGCCAGCGCGATCGCGATCTTCCGGTTGGCCTGGTTGATCGGGAAATTCCACGGCGTGAACGCCGCCACCGGGCCCACCGGCTCGCGCAGCGAGAGCTGATACACCCCCTCCGCCCGCGCCGGGATCACCCGCCCATAGGTCCGCCGCGCCTCCTCGGCGAACCAGTCGATCACGTCCGCCCCGGCCAGCGCCTCCATCTTGGCCTCGCCGACCGGCTTGCCCTGCTCCATCGTCATGATCGGCGCGATCTCGCCGGCCCGCTCGCGCAGCAGGTCCGCCGCCTTGCGCAGCAGCTTGGAGCGGTCGAACGCCGGCACTTTGCGCCACACCGCGAACCCCCGCTCCGCCGCCTCGAGCGCGCGGTCCAGATCGGGCCGCTCGGCATGCGCAACGGTCCCGTTCTCCTCGCCAGTCGCCGGGTTCATCACCGGGATCGTCTTGCCGGATTGCGCCGCGGTCCACGCGCCGTCGATGTGCAGCAGCACCTCGGGATAGGTCCCGTCGGACTTCGTCATGGTCTTCCCCTGTTGGACGTGCCCCAATATGCGAACCGCCGTCCGGCCCGGCAAGGAGACGCGATGCCCGACATCAACCCGCTCGTCGCGGCCATCGAGCTGCCGCCGATCCCCGAGGCCCACGCCTGGGCCGCCCGCTACGACGGCGCGTTCGGCCCGCCGCTCGACCTCTGCCAGGCCGTGCCCGGCTACGCGCCGCATCCCGAGGTCCTCGAGCACCTCGCCACCTCCGCCGCCGCCCGCGACAACGCCCGCTACGGCCTGATCAACGGCGACCTCCCCCTCCGCGAGGCCTACGCCGCGGACGTCTCCGCCACCTACGGCGGCCCGATCGGCCCGGCCCAGGTCGCCATCACCGCCGGCTGCAACCAGGCCTTCTTCCTCTCCATGCTCACCCTCGCCCGCGCCGGCGACGCCGTGCTCCTGCCCCTGCCCTGGTTCTGGAACCATCAGCAGACCTGCGCGATGCTCGGCATCGAACCCCGCCCGCTCCCCTGCCGCGCCGAAGACGGCTTCGTCCCCGACCCCGCGCACGCCGAATCCCTCATCGACGACCGCGTCCGCGCGATCGTCCTCGTCACCCCCAACAACCCGACCGGCGCCGTCTACCCGCCCGAGATCATCGCCGCATTCGCCGAACTCTGCCGGCGCCGCCGTTTGTGGCTGATCCTGGACGAGACCTACCGCGACTTCCTCCCGGAGGGCCAAGACCGCGCCCACGACCTGTTCGCCCGCCCGGATTGGGCCGAGACCATCATTCAGCTCTACAGCTTCTCCAAGGCCTACTGCGTGCCCGGCGCCCGCCTCGGCGCCGTGGTCGCCGACGCGGCGCTGATCGGCCAGTTCATGAAGGTGCTGGACTGCATGCACATCTGCCCGCAGCGCCCGGCGCAAGCCGCCCTCTGCTGGGCCATCGGCGCCCTGCGCGACTGGCGCGCCGCCAACCGCCGCCTGATCAACGCCCGCGCCGACGCCGTCCGCGCCGCCTTCGCGCGCCTGCCCGCCTGGCAGCTCGACTCGCTCGGCGCCTACTTCGCCTATGTCCGCCATCCGTTCGAAAGTCTCGCGTCGCCGGTGGTCGCGGAAGTGATGGCCTCCACGCTCGGCGCCGTCGGCCTGCCCGGCACCGCGTTCGGACCCGGCGGCAAGCGCCACCTCCGCCTCGCCTTCGCCAACACCGAGGCGGACGGCCTCAACGACCTGGCAGCCCGCCTGAGCCAGTCGGGACACGGCTGCCCGTCCCCCCGCGTTAGCAAGTTCTTAAGACCTTCAACGCTACCATTGCGCTCGACGCAGCAATAGTTGGAGCCGTGTTCCCGAGACTTGTCGCAGCAAGGCTGAGCCACTGCGTGCGCCGCATCGCCGGTCGCGTCGCGCGGCGCTGGCGACGCGCGCCGGCTCGGTCGCCATCATGACCGCGTTCGCCGCGCCGGCCCTGATCCTGGTCGGCGGCTTCACGCTCGATTTCGGCTACGCGTCATACATCAATCAGCGCCTGGCCAGGCGTCCGACGCGGCGGTCCTTACCGCGGTCTCCCAGAGCGCGGCCACCGCCGTCGGCGGCTACAGCCAAACCGCCGCGCTGCAGACCTACGGCACTAACGTCTTCAACGAGAACATCCGCCAGCTCGGGCTGACCGGGGTGACGTTCAATCTTACGGTGAACTCCGACGGGTCGGGCGGCGTGATCGCGTCCGGGAGCTACACCTACAACTCGCCCGCGATGTTCGGAAACATGATCGGCAAGAAGATCATCCCCGTCTCGGGCAGCATGACCGCGACCGCCCATCCGACGACCTACGTCACGTACTATATCCTTGTCGACACGTCACAATCGATGGGCATCGGTACGACCCAAGCCGACATGAACAACCTCTACACAAGGGTTGCGACCTACAAGGATGGTGGAGGCGATATCGGATGCGTTTTCGGCTGTCATGTGTTGGGGCCCGGACAGACCCTCACGAACGAATATCTCGCTCACAACGTCAGCCCCCCGATAACGCTGCGGATCGACTCCGCCGTCGCCGCGATCCAGACCATCGTCAGCGCGGCCAACAGCATCGCAGGATCGACCAGGAACATCTCGTTCGCCCTTTATACAATACAGAACGATCCAACGACGCAGAATGTCCTCGGCAAGATACTGACCCCGCCGTCTTCGAATTACTCGACCGTGTCCACTCGGCGACCAAGATCGACCTCGGCAACAACACCAGCGCCGGGATCGGCGACAGCGACTTCTCGGACGAATTGACGGCCTTCGCCAAAGAGCTTCCTGCCACCAGCGGCACCGGCGCGAGCGCTGCCTCGCCGCTGAACTACGTCTTCATCATCACGGACGGCCTGCGCGACGTCTACTGCGCGTCGTGTCTCGACACGCACTCCACGGCCGCGTTCGACCCTAGCTTGTGCACAGCGCTGAAAACAAAGGCCACGGTCGGGGTCATCTATACGACCTACCTCCCAATCTACCAGAACAACGATCGAAGTCCAGGGGCTCGACGCCCGCTACAGCGGCCTCGTGCAGCCCGTCATCGGCAATATTCCCCCCAATCTGCAGGCCTGTGCAACGTCGAGCGACTACTACTTCGAGGCAAGCGACGGCCCCGCGATCAACTCCGCGATGCAGGCTCTGTTCCAAAAGACACAGCCGGTCACGGCGCGGCTGACCCAGTGACCCCGACAATGTCCGCGACCGACGACCACCGGCCAAACCTCATTCGCTACCTACGCAAGCAACGGCCCGTTCTGGCCGACAAGCGCGGGACCGCCATGGTCGAGTTCGCCCTCGTGGCCATGCCGTTCCTGTTCCTGCTCGCGGCCATCACGGAGATGGGGCTGATCTTCATTGGCAATTTCTGCCTCTCGAACGCCACATTGGTCTTAGCGCGCGAAATCCGCGTCGGCCAGATCGCTGCGGCAGGACTGGGTGCGACCAGTAGTTCCGGCACCCTCACGGACTTGTCCGACTTCAAGACCGCCATTTGCAAGCGCATGACTATCGTCCCCACCTCGACTTGCCTGCAGCCAGTTGCAGGTGGATGTGCGGACCCAGACCTCGTTCTCGAGCACCTCCTCGCCGAACCCGATCGTCGCCAACAACTTCAACACCTCGGGCTTCTGCTTTTATTCCGGGAGCGCAGGGCAGCGTCGTCACCGTTCACGCCTACTATTTGTGGCCACTCTACATGATCGGCTTGTTTCCCTATCCTGAGCAACGTCAACTCCGTTACCACCCCGAGCGGAACGGTGGCCGGCAACTACTACGTGCTGATGTCGTCGGAAATCTTCAAGAACGAACCGAACGCGAACTCCAGCAACAACGGCGTCGGTTGTTGATGCCTCGCCCGCATCCCGGTCCCGACGCTGGTTCGCGCGCTTCGCCTACTTCTCGGACGCAGGGGCGCCGTCGCGGTCGAATTCGCGATCGTCAGCCCCCTGCTCATCAGCCTGGCTGCTCAGCCTGTGCGACCTCGCCCCGTCCATCACCGCGCGCTACAAGAGCACGAACGCCACCCAGTCGGTTGCCGACCTGACGACCCAGTTCGGCAACCTGCAGGTCTCGGATGCCGCCGACCTGTTCGCGGGGCGGCAACGACGTGCTCGCGCCCTTCTCCACCGTCGGCCTGTCCTTGCGCATCACCAGCGTCGCCTCCGACGGCAACGGCAACGCGTTCGTGTATTGGAGCTGCGGCTCCGGCGCGCTGCCGCCCTACGCCGCCAAATCCGCCGTCACCACCACCCCAAGCGGCGGCCCGATCAGCGCATTGCTCAACCTGTACAGCCAACCGATCGCGGGCGGCCTCGTCGCCAACGGGACGAACACCACGGTCGTCATGGTTGAATCCCAGTATCTCTACACCGCCCCAGCCCGCTTCATCATGAAAAGCGAACAGAAGATGGTCGCCGCCGCGTATGCGCTCCCGCGCGTCTCCGCCTATATCGGCTTCCCCTGGGACGGCAACCAGGACGACCAGCCGCCCCACCCCGACCAGCCTCAAGAAGCGCAAGTCCGTAGACCTCGGCAACGGCGCGACCTGCAAGTACATGGCCTGAGGCCAGCCCTCGCCAACTTCGCCGCCCACCCCTACTCCCGAGCCGCCGTCTCCGCCTCCGCCGCCGGTTCGCGCATCGCGCTCACCCGGCTGACCCGGCGGCCGTCCATCTCCAGCACCTCGAACCTCCAGCCGCCGAACACGATCCGGTCCCCCGTCCGCGGCACCCGCTTCAGCAGCGCCAGCAGCAGCCCGCCGAGCGTGTGATAGTCGCCCTCTGCCGGCAACGGCGGCAAGTCCAGCCTCGCCTTGATCTCGTCCACCGGCATCGCCCCCTCGAGCAGCAACGTCCCGCTCAGCATGTCGCTGCCCGGCTCCGACGGCGGCTGCGCCGTCTCCGGCTCGCCGACGATCGCCGACAGCACGTCCGCCGCCGTCACCACGCCCTCGAAGCTCCCATACTCGTCCATCACCAGCGCCAGCCCGATCGTGTCCCCTTTCAACCGCTCGAGCGCGTCCAGCGCCGTCGTCGCGTCCGGGATGACCTGCGGCTGCCGCAGCGCCTCGGCCACCGACAGCCCGGCCCCCGTCAGCATCCGGTCCAGCAGGTCCTTCGCCTGCACCACCCCCACCACGTTGTCCACCGACCCGTCGCACACCACCAGCCGGCTATGCGGCGCCGCCCGCACCGCCGCCGCGATGTCGCTCTTCGGGTCGGTCCGATCGATCCAGGCCAGCTCCGTCCGCGGCGTCATGATCGCGCGCACCGGCTTGTCCGCCAGCCGCAGCACGCGCTCGATCATCTGCCGCTCCTCCGTCTCCAGCACGCCCTCCTGCGCGCCCTCCGCCAGCACCGCCTTGAGCTCCTCCTCCGTCACCCCCTGCCGCTCCTCGCGGTGCAGCCGGAACACCCGCAGCACCAGCCAGGACGACTTGCTCAGCAGCCAGACCACCGGCGCCCCCACCCGCGCCAGCAGCAGCAGCCCGGGCGCCACCACGGCCGAAATCCGCTCGGGGTGGCGGAGCGCCAGTTGCTTCGGCACCAGTTCGCCCACCACCAGCGTGAGATACGTGGTCAGCACCACCACCGCGGTGAACGAGATGCTGGAGGCGAACGGCGCCACGCGCCGGCACCGTCTGGAGCCACAGCCTCCAGCCGGGCGGTAATCCGCGCGCCACCGAACACGCCGGCCAACACGCTTACCAGCGTGATCCCGACCTGCACCGTCGGCAGGAACCGCTGCGGATCATCCGACAGCAGCCGTGCCGTCGCCGCCCCGGACACGCCCTGCCGCTCCAGCACGGAGAGCCGCGCCCGGCGCACCGAGACCAGCGCCAGTTCGCTCATCGCGAACACGCCGTTAAGCAGCACCAGCAGGAGGACGACGAGAAGCTCGGAACTCAGGGTCATGCGCGCAACCTACCAAGCCCGGACGGCTTCCGTGAAACCGGCCCGGACGGTTTCCGTGAACCGGCGCCCCGTTGCACGAAATCGGCGCCCCCGCTACGTCGGCTGCGAATGAACCGCAACCTTCCGACCATCGCGATGCTGCTCGGGATCGCCGGGCTGATCCCCGTTGTCGGCTGCAGCCTCGCCGCGCTCACCTACGAGCCGCCCGCCAACGAGCGCTTCCTCTTGGCGCTGATCGCCTATGGCGCAGTGATCCTCGCCTTCCTCGGCGGCGTGCATTGGGGCTTCGGGCTGGACGCCGCGGGCCTCGTGCCGGCGCCGGTGCAGCGGGCGCGGTTCGGGCTCGGCGTCGTGCCGTCGCTCCTCGGCTGGGTGGCGCTGCTGGTCGCCTTCACCGGCCTGCCGCTCGTCGCGCTCGTCGTGCTCGCCCTCGGCTTCATCGCCACCACCGTCGTCGAGGCGCGCGGCAGCCGCGCCGGCTACGTGCCGCGTGGCTACATGGGCCTGCGCTGGGTGCTCTCGGCGATCGTCATCGTCTTTCTCGTCTCGGTCTGGCTGGTCCTGATGCTGCACGGGCGCGTCGTCCTATGGTGATGGAGCGGCTGCGCGCCGCCCGCGTCGTCCCCGTGGTGCGGACGCAGCAGACCGCCCACGCCGAGCGCGCGGTCGAGTGGCTGCACGCGGCCGGGCTGCGCGTGTTCGAGATCACCATGACCATCCCCGACGCCCCGGCGCTGATCCGCACCCTGGCCGCCGACCCGGACCTGCTGGTCGGCGCCGGCACCGTCCCCGACGCGGCGACCGCCCGCGCCTGCCTCGAGGCCGGCGCCGCCTTCATCGTCGCACCCTGGACCGACCCGGCCCTCGCCGCCCCCTGCCGCGCCCACGGCGCCGTGCTGATGCTGGGCGCGATGACTCCCACGGAGGTCCGCGCCGCCATCTCCGCCGGCGCCGACGCGGTAAAGATCTTCCCGGCCTCCTCCGCCGGCGGCCCCGCCCACATCCGCGCGCTGCGCAGCGTGCTGCCGGAAGTCGCCTTCTGCCCGACCGGCGGCATCGCGCCCAAGGACGTCGCCCCCTATCTCGCCGCCGGCGCCGCCTTCGTCGGCATGGGCGGCGCGCTGGTCGACGAGGCCCGCATCGCCGCCGGCGACCGCGCCGCGATCGAGGCGGCCGCGCGGGAGGTCGCTGGATCCGCGTGATCGACCTCCTCTGCATGGGCGAGCCCATGCTGGAGCTGAACCAGCAGGACGGCGGCGGCGGCGAACCGCTCTACCGCGCCGGGCATGGCGGCGACACCAGCAACGCCGCCATCGCCGCGGCCCGCCAGGGCGCCCGGGTCGGCTACCTCACCGCAGTCGGCCAGGACGCCGGCGGCGCCAGCTTCCTCGAACTCTGGCGCGCCGAAGGCATCGACACCACCCACGTCGTCCGGGACCCGGTCAACCCCACCGCGGTCTACCTGGTCCATCACGGACCCGGCGGCCACGAGTTCCAGTATTACCGCCAAGGCTCCGCCGCCAGCGCCTACGCGCCCGACCCACGTGCCGGACGAGGCCGTCCGCGGGGCCAAGATCCTCTACGCCTCCGGCATCAGCCAGGGCATCTCCAACAGCGCCGCCGACGCCGTGTTCCACGCCATCGACGTCGCGCGCGGCGCCGGCGTCCGCGTCGCCTACGACACCAACTACCGCCCGCGCCTCTGGCCGCCCGCCCGCGCCTCCGCCATCATCCACGCCGCCATCGCCCAGAGCAGCATCGCGCTGCCCGGCCTCGACGACGCGACCCTGCTCACCGGCCTGAGCGACCCCGACGCGGTCGCCGACTTCTATCTCCATCTCGGGCCCAAGCCTGGTCGCGCTGAAGATGGGCGCGGGCGGCACCCTGCTCGCGACCCCGACCGAGCGGCTCCGCATCGCCCCGTTCCCCTGCAGCCCGGTCGACGCGACCGGCGCCGGCGACACGTTCTGCGGCGCCTTCCTCGCCCGCCTGATCGCCGGCGACGCGCCCCCGGAGGCCGCGACCTACGCCGCCTGCGCCGCCGCGCTGTCGACCACCGGCTACGGCGCCGTCCCGCCGATCCCCCGAGCCGAAGCGGTGCTGGCCGCCCTGGCCGCCAGCGCTTGATCTCCCGCCGACGCCTGCTGCTGACCGGCTCGCTCGCCGGGCCCCTCGGCGCGTGCTCGCCCGCGTCGCTCTTGAACGCGACGGTCTCCGACGCCGGCGTGACCGCCACGACCGACATCCCCTACGCCCCCGGCCCCAGAGGCAAGCTCGACGTCTACCGCCCAACCGCCGCGAGCGGCCCGCTGCCGATAGTCGTCTTCATCTATGGCGGCTCCTGGCGCACCGGCAGCAAGGGCATGTACCCGTTCGTCGCCGAGCCGCTCGCCCGTCGCGGCGCGGTCGTCGTCGTCCCCGATTACCGGGTCTACCCCGAAGTGACGTTTCCCGCCTTCCTCCAGGACAATGCCGCCGCCGTCGCCTGGGCCTTCGCCCATGCCGCCGCCTTCGGCGCCGACCCGGCGCGCGTCGTCCTGCTCGGCCACTCCGCCGGCGCCTACAACGTCGCCATGCTCGCCCTCGACCCACGCTGGCTCGCCGCCGCCGGCACCGACCGCGACCGCCTCGCCGGCGCCATCGGCCTCGCCGGCCCCTACCACTTCCTCCCGACCGACGACCCGGACGTCATTCCCGTCTTCGGCCCCGCCAACACGCCCAGCGAACGAGCCCTACGCCTTCGCTGACGGCAAAAACCCCCCGATGTTCCTCGCCGCCGGCACCGACGACACGGTCGTCCGCCCTCGCAACACCACCGACCTCGCCACCAAAATCCACAACAACGGCGGCCCGGTCGTCCTGAAGCTCTACCCGAACCTCGGCCACATCGGCCTGATCACCGCCTTCGCCCCCCTCTTCCAGCGCCGCGCCCCGGTTCTGGACGAGACGTCGCGCTTCATCGCCGCCCTATGAAGCTGCAGGCTTCACTCGGACCACCGAGCCGCCCGCTTCTCAGCGAACGAGGCGAGCCCCTCCTCGGCCTCGACACTTTGCCGCTTGGCCGCGTGCGCCTGCACCAGCCGGCCCCAAGCGGGATCGTCCACGTCCATCCCCCCGAACGCGCTCCCCAGCGCGAAGCGCTTCGTCCCAGCGAGCGCCTCCGGCCCGTTGAGCAGCAACTGTTCGACCACCTTCGCCCCCGCCGCCTCGAGCTCCGCGAGCGGGACCACCTCGTGGACTAGGCCGATTCGCCGCGCCTCCTCGGCGCCGAAGCGCTCGCCGGTCAGGGCGTAACGCCGGACCTGCCGCACGCCGATTGCGTCGCATAGCTGCGGGATGATGATGGCGGCCGTCAGCCCCCATCGAACCTCGCTGATCGAGAACACGCTGTTGTCTGCGGCAAGGACGACGTCGCAGGCGGAGATCACCCCTGTCCCGCCGCCGAAGCACCCGCCCTGCACGAGCGCTACGACGGGCACGGGCAACCGGTTCAACCGCTGCACCGCCTCGAAGGTCGCGCGCGAGGCCGCTTCGTTCGCTTCCGGCGACTGCACCCGCACCGTATTGAGCCACCCGAGATCCGCCCCGGCCTGGAAGTGCCTGCCGGCGCCCTTCAGGACCACGACACGCAGCGGGCGCCTGGCGAGCGCGTCCATGGTCGACAGGAGGCCGTCGATCAGCCCGCCATCATAGGCGTTGTTCACCGAGGGGCGATTGAGCGTGACGGTCGCCACGCCGCGCCCGTCGAGCTCCCAAAGGACTGGGTCGTCCGTCACCGCGGTGCGACCTAGCTAGATCGCCCCGTCTAGCGGCTGGGCCTCCACCGCGTCCCCGAGCGCGATCGGATGCGCGAGCGCGCGGGCCAGCCGGCCGCGGTCGAGCTCGCCTTCCCACGCGCTGACCACCACGCAGGCCACCCCGTTGCCGACCAGGTTGGTCAGCGCCCGGCACTCGCTCATGAACTTGTCGATCCCGAGCACCAAGGTCATCGCCGCGACCGGCACCGGGCTATCCGGGATCGCCGCCAAGGTCGCCGCCAGCGTGATGAACCCGGCGCCGGTCACCCCCGACGCACCCTTGGACGTCAGCATCGCCACCAGGATGATCGTCGCGTACTGGCCAAGGCTCAGATGCGCGCCGACCGCCTGCGCCAGGAACAGCGTCGCCAGCGTCATGTAGATGTTGGTGCCGTCGAGGTTGAAGCTGTAGCCGGTCGGGATCACCAGCCCGACCACGGATTTCGACGCCCCGAGCCCCTCCATCTTCTGCATCAGCTGCGGCAGCACCGTCTCCGAAGACGACGTGCCCAGCACGATCAGCAGCTCGTCCTTGATGTAGGCGACGAACCGCAGGATCGAGAAGCCCACCACGCGCGCGATCACCCCCAGCACGATCAGCACGAACAGGATGCTGGTCAGGTAGAACGTGCCCGACCAGCCCGGCGAGTTGGCCGAGGCTGCCGAGCCCATACTGGCCGATGGTGAACGCCATCGCCCCGAACGCGCCGAGCGGCGCCATCTTCACCACTAGCCCGATGATGCGGAAGAAGATTTTGCCCGCCACCTCGACCGCGTGGCCCACCCCCGGCGCCACCTCGCCCAGCCCGGACACCACGACGCCGGTCAGCACCGAAATCAGCAGCACCTGCAGCAGGTCGCCCGTGGCGAACGCGTCGAAGTAGCTGCGCGGCACCAGCGCCAGGATGTGCGCGACCGTGCTGTCCTTGGCCGCGGCGCTCGCGTAGCTGGCGACCGCCTTCGGGTCGAGCGTCGCCGGGTCGGCGCCGAACCCGGCCCCAGGCTTCACCAGCTCGCCGACGATCACGCCGATCAGCAGCGCAAAGGTGGACACCACCTCGAAATAGACCAGCGCCTTCAGCCCGACCCGGCCGACCTTCCTCAGGTCGCCCATCGCCGAGATCCCGTGCACGATGGTGCAGAAGATGATCGGCGCGATCATCATCCGGATCAGGGCGATGAACAGGTCGCCGAGCCACTTGACCGACTTGGCCGTCTCCGGCGCGACCACGCCCAGCACCACCCCGAGCGCGATCGCGATCAGCACCTGGATGTAAAGCACCGAATACCACGGCTTGCGGTCACCCACCGGGTGCTGCGCCGAACTGTCCATAACCGCCGCTCCTCGTCCCGCGAATTGCCGCCCCGTCTCTCGCGCGGGGCCGTTCACGACGATTAAACGCCAACACGGGTGGACTTAAGCATCCCGGCGGCGCATGCCGCCGCAAGGGTCGATTAACCAATCGCCCCTACACTCCCACTCTCTCTCAAGAGGGCTTCCATGGCGGCTGCCGAACGCGCCTCAGACTTCATCAACAGTCTCGGCGTCAACACCGGCCTCGATGTCGGCGACCCCGGGAGAGGGTATCTCAAGGCCGCCACCGTTCTGTCGCAACTGCGCACGCTCGGCATCACTCACATTCGCGAAAGCCTCCCCGGCGCGGTGAGCGCGCAACAGCTCGCCGAAGCCGATCAGCTCGCCGCCGCCGGCATCAAGTTCGACATCCTGATCCCTGGGAACGGTCCGGTGAACCTCCAGCAGGACATGGCGGAGCTCGACGCGTTCGAGACCAAACATCCCGGCGCGATCGCCTCCATCGAGGGCCCGAACGAGGTCGACATCTGGCCGATCACTTACCAGGGTAAGACCGACATCGCCGCGGCGGAGGCTTTCCAGAAGGACCTCTACACCGCTGTCCATGCCGATCCGAAGCTCGCCGGCATCCCCGTCCTCAACTTCACCCTCGGTTCCGTTCTCCCCGCCGACGCCGGCGTCGGGAACATGGCCGCCTACGCCGACGAAGCAAACGTGCACGCCTATGCGCCCAACGGCATCCGGCCGAGCTGGGTGATCCCCGCCGCGGTTCAGGGCTTTGCCGCCGACGTTCCGGGCAAGCCCGCCGTCGTGACCGAGACGAACTACTACACGCTGCCGAACGACTTCGAACTGGGGCGGCGTCAACGAGCCGGTGCAGGCGATCTACGGCCTGGATACGGCGCTCGACGACGCGAAGAACGGCGTCGCCGCCACCTACTTCTACGAACTCGAGGACGGCGGTACCGGCAACGATCGCGAGCAGCATTTCGGCCTGTTCCGCTTCGACGGCAGCCCCAAGCCGTTCGCGACCGCGCTCGGCAACTTGACCACGCTGCTCGCCGACCCCGGCACGACGGCAAGCACGTTCACGACCGGCACCCTCGCCTACACCATCGCCAACCTGCCATGGACCGCGCAGAGCCTTCTGCTGCAGAAGAGTTCCGGCGTCTACGACCTCGCGATCTGGGACGAGCAGGCGCTTTGGGATTCCAACGCCCACAGTCAGCTTGCGGCGACCACGACGAACATCACCGTCGATCTCGGCCAGCGTGTCGCCTCGGTGCTGGTCTACGACCCGCTCGTCAGCAGCGCACCGATCGCGCAATACACGAACGTCGAGGACGTGTCGCTGCCGCTCTCGGGCGACCCGCTGATCCTGCAGATCATCCCCACCACCTCGGCCGCGCAGACCACCACGCCCACCTCGAGCCCATCGGCGACCAGCACAGCGGCTTCGACGTCGACCCAGACCGCCACGCCCACCCCGACCTCATCGCCGACCACCACGCTCACTTCGACATCGAGCCAGACCACCCCGCCCACTTCGACGCCGTCGAAGACCCCAAGCCCCACCCCGGCGCCATCGCCGGTGATCACGACGATCACCGGCAATCACGATGGCGGCGTCACGCTCACCGGCAGTTCGACGCCGAACAGCAAGGTGACGATCACCGACACCGTTTCCGGCAAGACGACCGTGGTCGGCACCGCGACCGCCTCGGCGAGCGGCGGCACCTGGTCGCTCACCTCGCACGTGAAGATCAGCACGGGCACGATCAGCCGCTACGGCGCAACGGCAACCACCGCTTCCGGCAAGACCGGCACGATGGACGGCAGCCTCTTCCTCGCCAGCACCGGAAACGACACGCTCACCTCGGCGCCGGGCACGAGCAACGTCTTCGCCATCATGTCGTTCAAGGGCCGCGACGTCATCGACGGCTTCAAGGCCGCGGGCGCCACGCACGACGTGATCGACCTGAGCGGCCGGGGCATCACCTCGTTCACGCAGGTGCAGTCGCTGCTCAGCGGCACCAAGTCGGCGGTCCTCACCCTCGACGGCGGCAAGACCATCACCCTCGCCGGCGTCAACCCGCACACGCTGACCGCGGCCGACTTCCGCTTCTCCTGAGCCGCGCACCCCAGCCCAGTCATGCCCGGGCTCGACCCGGGCATTCCCGGGACGAGCCCGGGGTCGGCTAGTGAATCTCCCCCGACGCCTTGATCGCGGCGCGCAGCTTGTCCGGCGTGAAGTCCGGCGCGCGCACGACGTCGAGGATCACCTTCTCCCGCCGCGACACCAGCTCGATCGCCTCCGGCAGCTTCCGCACCGCCTCCGCCGGGATCACCACCGCGCCGTGGTAGTCGGCATGGATCACGTCGTCATGCACTGCGTGCATCCCGAGCACGTCCACCGGCTTGCCGAAATCGACCACATGCACATGGGCATGGCTCGGCCCGATCCGGCCGCCGATGATTTGAAAGCCCGGTGCCAGCATGTCGCAGTCCCGGAACGAGCCGTTGGTCACGCAGCCGATCGCGCCCAGCGCCTTGTGGATCGCCGAGTTCACCTCGCCCCACCACGCGCCGTAGCCCGGCCGCGCGTCCAGATCCTGCAGCACCACCACGGTCGGCAGGTCGGCGTTCGCCACGTAGTCGTACCAGTCCATCCGCTCGGCCACGGTCGAGCGCGGATGCTCCTTGGCCCGTATGTAGCCGACCCGCGCAAGCCCGACGATCGGCTTCAGCGCCTTGTCCGCCGCCACCACCGGCTCGACCGTGAAGCCGATCGCCCGCCGCTCCGGCACGATCAGCTCGAGCCCGTTGCAGATCGTGGGCGTATCCCACGCCTTGAGCGCGTCGAGATCGGCTTGGGTAAAGGGCCGTTCGGCCATCATCGTCTCCTCGCAAATCGTTGCGGCGCATAGGGCGCCGGGTCGATCACCGTGTTATGGCCGGAGACGAGGTCGGCCACCAGCCGGCCCGTCATCGGCCCGGTCGCCAGCCCGATATGCCCATGCCCATAAGCATGGATCACGTTCGGGCAACCGGAGGCCGGGCCGATCACCGGCAGCCCGTCCGGCGTGCTCGGCCGATGCCCCATCCAGAGCTTGATCCGGTCCGGCGGCACGCTGCCGCCCAGGCCCGGAAACGTGCGGAGCAAGTGCTCGCGCAGCACCTCCGCCCGCTTCCAGTTCGGCGCCGCCTCGAGCCCGGCCAGCTCGACCTGCCCCGCCACGCGCAACCCGGCATCGATCGGCGTGATCACCATCTTGCCGTCGCTCGGCATGATCGGATGGCGCGGCCGGACCGCTGGGTCGGCGATCACGGCGTGATAGCCGCGCTCCGTCTCCAAGCTGACCCGGTCGCCCGCCTCCAGCGCCAGCGCACGCGAGCGGGCGCCGGCAGCGATGACGGCCCGGTCGCACGCAACCTCGTCACCGCCCTCCAGCACCACCGCGTGCAGCCGCCCCCCCTCGATCCGCAGCCACTCGGCCCGCCCGCGGACGAGTTTCGCGCCCAGCGCCTCTGCATGTGCCGCTAGCGCAGCGACGTAGGCGCCGGGGTTGCGGCAGTTCCCGCCCTCCTCGACCAGCACACCGAAGCCGTAGCGCCGGTCGAGATCCGGCTCCTGCTGGCGCAGCTCGTCCTCGTCCAGCTCGATCCAGCGGACCCCGTTGTCCCGCCGCAGCCGCCACGCCAGCGCCTCCGCCTCGAACTCCGCCCGGCTCGGGAACACGTAGAGCAGGCCCCGGCGCTCGATCAGCCCGGCGACCCCCGCCTCCTCCGCCAGACGCCGATGCCGCTCCGAGGCATCCTCCACCAGCGGCCGCAGCGCCCGCGCCGTCGCCTCCACCCGCCGTACCGTCGCCCCCGCCAGCAGGAACCGCCGCAACCAGGGCAGCAGCGCCGGCAGGTACCGCCAGCTTATGGTCAGCGGCCCCAACGGATCGCGCAGCCACCCCGGCACCTTGCGCCAGGTCCCCGGCATCGACATCGGCACTACGGAACTCGGGCTCAGCCACCCCCCATTCCCATAACTCGCCGCCTGCTCCCCCCCGGGAACGCCAGGTTCGACGACCACCACCTCGTGTCCGTCCCGCAACAGCTCGATCGCGCAGCAAGCGCCAACGATCCCCGCCCCAACAACAACCACCCTCACCGCAAACACCCCCCGGTCCCCTCTCCCGCTGGCGGGAGAGGGTTAGGGTGAGGGTGGTTCAAGCGGCCGCGACGGCGCGTCGTGCCATAACGCCAATCAAATGCGCCCGATATTCCGGGCTCGCATGGATGTCCCCGTTCAGCCCGTCCGGCGACGTCTTGATGTCCTTGATCGCATCCGGCGACCAGTTCTGGCTCAGCGCCTGTTCCATCTCCGTATGCCGGAACACCCCGCCCTGCCCGGCCCCGTTGATCGCCACCCGCACGCCCATCGGGCCCTTGGCAACGAACACGCCCACCATGGCGTAGCGGCTCGCCGGGTTGCGGAACTTCTCGTAGTTCGACTTCTCCGGGATCGGGAACTCGATCGCCGTGATCAGCTCGCCCGGCTCGAGCGCCGTGGTGAACATCCCCTGGAAGAACTCGTCCGCCCCGATCCGCCGCTTGTCCGTCACGATCGTCGCCCCGCAGGCCAGCACCGCGGACGGATAGCACGCGGCCGGATCGTTGTTCGCCAGCGACCCGCCCATCGTGCCGCGATGCCGCACCTGCGTATCCCCGATCCAGGACGCCATCTTGGCCAGGCCCGGGATGTTGCGCTTGATGTCCGCGTTGGACTCGATCAGGTGATGCGTCGTCATCGCCCCGATCGTGATCTTGCCCGGCTCGGCCGCAATGCCGGTCAGCCCGATATCCGAAAGATCCACGATCACCGTCGGCCGCGCCAGCCGCTGCTTCAGCACCGGGATATAGGTCTGCCCGCCCGCGAGCGCCTTGGCCTCCGGGTCCGCGCTCAGCGCCTTGACCGCCTCCGGGATCGAGCTCGGCTTGGTATATTCGAAGTCGTACATCGCGAGATCCCCTACTCGGCCGCCATCCGCGGCTGGTTGGATTGGATGATCGTCCAGATCTTCTCCGGCGTCGCCGGCATGTCCAGATGCCGCACGCCATACCGGCGCAGCGCGTCCACCACGGCGTTGATCACCGCCGGCGGACTGCCGATCGCCCCCACCTCGCCCACGCCCTTCGAGCCCAGCGGGTTGTGCGTGCACATCGTGTTCTCGGTCGCCACGCTGAACTGCGGGAAGTCGTGCGCCCTCGGCATTGTATAGTCCATGAACGACCCGGTCACGAGCTGCCCCGCCCCGTCGTAATGCGCGCTCTCCATCAGCGCCTGGCCGATCCCCTGGGCCAGTCCGCCCTGCACCTGCCCCTCCACAATCATCGGGTTGATGACCCGGCCAATGTCGTCCACCGCCGTGAAGTTCACCACCGCCACGCTGCCCGTGTCCGGATCAACCTCGACCTCGCAAATGTGGCAGCCACCGGGATAAGTGAAGTTCTTCGGGTCATAGAACGCGGTCTCATCCAGTCCCGGCTCCAACTCCTCGATCGGATAGTTGTGCGGCACATACGCGGCTAGCGAGACGTCGCTCAACGCCTTGCTCTTGTCCGTCCCCGTCACGGAGAACTTCCCGTCCCGGAACTCGATGTCCTCGACAGACGCCTCCATCAGATGCGCGGCGATCCGCTTGCCTTTGGCGATGATCTTGTCCATCGCCTTGACCATCGCCGACCCGCCCACCGCCAGGCTCCGGCTGCCATACGTCCCCATCCCGAACGGGATCTTCGCCGTATCCCCATGCACGACATCGACCTGCGCCAACGGCACCCCGAGCTGGTCCGCCACGAGCTGCGCGAACGTGGTCTCATGCCCCTGCCCATGGCTATGCGACCCGGTGAACACCGTAACGCTCCCGGTCGGATGCACCCGCACGTTCGCCACCTCATACAGCCCGGCCCGCGCGCCCAGCGACCCGACCACCGCGCTCGGTGCGATCCCGCAGGCCTCGAGATAGGTCGAGATCCCAATCCCGCGCAGCTTGCCCAGCGCCTCCGCCGCCGCCCGCCGCGCCGGGAACCCGTCCCAATCCGCCGTCTGCAGCGCCACCTTCAACGTCGTGAAATAGTCCCCGCTGTCGTATTGCAGCGCGACCGGCGTCTGATACGGGAACGCGTCCGTCGGAATGAAATTCTTGCGGCGGATCTCGATCCGATCGAGCCCCGTGTCGCGCGCGATCACGTCGACCAGCCGCTCCAGCAGGAACGTCGCCTCTGGCCGCCCGGCGCCGCGATACGCGTCCACGGGCACCGTGTTGGTGAACACCGCCTTCACCTCGGCATAGATCGCCGGCGTCTTGTAGCAGCCGGCGAGCAAGGTCGCGTACAGATACGTCGGCACGCAGGGCGCGAAGGTGCTGAGATACGCCCCCATGTTGCAGACCGTCTTGACCCGCAGCGCCAGGAACGTCCCGTCCGCATCCACCGCCATCTCGGCGATGCTGTCATGGTCCCGCCCATGCGCGTCCGAGATGAACGCCTCGCTCCGATCCGCCGTCCACTTCACCGGCTTGCCCAGCTTGCCCGCCGCCCAGGTGACGATCGCCTCCTCGGCATAGTGATAGATCTTTGAGCCAAACCCGCCGCCGACATCCGGCGCCACCACCCGCAGCTTATTCTCCGGGATATGCAGCACGAACGCGCCCATCAGCAGCCGGATCACGTGCGGGTTCTGGCTCGTCGTGTACAGCGTGTAGTCCCCGGTCGACGGATCGAACTCGCCGATCGCCGCCCGCGGCTCCATCGCGTTGGGCACCAGCCGGTTGTTGTGCAGCTCGAGCTTGACCCGGTGCGCCGCCCGCGCGAACCCCTGCTCGACCGCCCCCGCGTCGCCGATATGCCAGTCATAGCAGATGTTTCCCGG
Source organism: uncultured Alphaproteobacteria bacterium (assembly GCA_963708585.1). GTDB lineage: Bacteria > Pseudomonadota > Alphaproteobacteria > Acetobacterales > Acetobacteraceae > JAVVHH01. Next base: position 1,165,044 of record CAVPSW010000006.1, read on the forward strand.
CGCATCTTCGTGCACCGTCGAAGCGCCGGGCGCGATCGCGGCCTTGGTGGTCGCCACCCCCGGCAGGTCCTCGTACCCGATCTCGATCAGCTCGGCCGCGTTCTTCGCCGCCTGCCGGCTCTCCGCGATCACCACCGCGACGGGGTCACCGACATGGCGCACCTTGCCGACCGCCAGCACCGGGTGCTTCGGCTCGGCCATCGGCGAGCCGTCCTTGTTATGGATCTGCCAACCGCACGGCACGCCGCCCACGCCGTCCGCGTCGAAATCCGCGCCGGAATAGACCGCGAGCACCCCCGGCGCCCCCTTCGCCGCCGCCGTATCGACCGACAGCAGCCGCGCATGCGGCCGATCCGAGCGACGCATCACCGCATACACCTGGCCCGGCCGATTGATGTCGTCCGTGTAGTGCCCCCGCCCGCTCAGGAAGCGGTGGTCCTCCTTGCGGCGCACCGAAGCGCCGATCCCCTCGAACCCCATCGCCGTCCCCCCGAAAGGCGCTGCCGTCTTAGGCGGCTTGCGCTTGCTTCCCATGCATCAGCGGCCAAGCCGCCGCGATCGCCTTGACGATGTTGTGGTAGCCGGTGCAGCGGCACAGATTGCCCTCGAGCCCGTGCCGGATCTGCTCCTCGCTCAGCCCCTCCGGATGCAGGTTCACCAGGTCGATCGCGCTCATCACCATCCCCGGCGTGCAGAAGCCGCACTGCAGCGCGTGGTGCTCGCGGAACATCTCCTGCATCGGGTGCAGCGTTCCGTCCGCCGCCGCCAGCCCCTCGATCGTGGTCACCTGCGCCCCGTTCGCCTGCACCGCCAGCATGGTGCAGCTCTTGACCGACTTGCCGTCCACATGGACCACGCAAGCGCCGCACTGGCTGGTGTCGCAGCCGACATGGGTACCGGTCAGGTGCAGCTTCTCGCGCAGCAGCTCGACCAGCAGGGTCCGCCCCTCGACCTCCACGTTATGCGCCTTGCCGTTCACCGTCAGCCCGACCTGCGGCATCTCGTCCCCCGGTTGATCTGTGTTGACCCTACTGTGCGGGGGCCGAGGCGCGGGGGTCAAGCTGCACCCGCAGGCGCGGACAGACCGCCTCCTTTGGGGGCGAGTAAATGCCTCTCACATCGCCGTCAGGAAGACGAACTCCGGCCCGCCCCGGCTGTTGGCTCGGGAGGCGACGGACAGCGAGGCGATGTCGCATCAATCGAGCAACACGAACCGTCGGGAAGACGCCGAGACGGCGACGATCCCACCCGTCGCCGAGACGGCGACCATTCCAGTCGTCGCCGAGACGGCAACGGTGAGCAAGCGGACCGTCGAGACCGGCCGCGCCCTCGTCCACAAATCGGTTGAGGAGCAAGACCAGGTCATCGACGCCCTGCTTCAGCGGCAGGACGTCGAAATCGAACGGGTGCCCGTCGGTCGCGTCGTCGCGGAGCCGCCCGCTTCACGCCAGGAGGGGGACACCTGGGTGTTCCCGATACTGGAAGAGGTGCTCGTCGTGGAGAAACGGCTACTGTTGAAAGAAGAACTGCACATCCGGACGGCAATATCTCACCAGCACGTTCAGGAAAACGTCCGGCTGCGCAGAGAAACCGTCACAATCGAGACCCAAGAAGGGAATCATGCAATGAGCGACCAAGTGAGCACACAGACCATGGGCGATGCCGCCTCTTATGATCCGATCCAGCACGAGAACCAGCTCGTGGCCGTCTACGACACCGAGGCGCACGCCGAGGCGGCGCGCGACGAGCTGCTGCGCGCGGGCATCCCGTCCAGCGCCGTTAGGGTCGTGCAACGCCCGGAGGGGACGAGCGCGGACACGGTCACGACCGGGGAGCGCGACGAGGGCTTCTGGGGCGCGATCAAGAGCATCTTCGCCCCGGAGGAAGATGTGACGGCCTATCACCACGCGGTCGACCGCGGCCACGCCATGGTGCTCGTGACGGTCGAATCCGGAATGGACCGCAGCCGCGCCATCGAGATCCTGGAGCAGACGAACCCGATCGACTTCGACGCCAAGCTCCACGAGTGGCGCCAATCCGGCTACGACTACTCGCAGCCTCCGGCCCGGTCGGGCATGGCGCAGAGCTCAGGCGCGGGCATGCAGACCATGGGCGGCGCCACCGCGGGCCAGACGACGGCCGCAACGTCGAGCGCAGCCGACAGGACGCGAGCCGTCGACAGCCCGGACACGATCAAGGTGATCGAGGAGCGTCTGCGGGTCGGCAAGCGCGACGTGGCCGCCGGCGCCGTCCGCGTCCGCAGCTACGTCGTCGAGCGCCCGGTCGAGGAGCAGGTCCGCCTGCGCGAGGAGCGCGTCCGCCTGGAGCGCCGCCCGGTCGACCGCGAGGCAACCCCGGAAGAGCTGAGCGGCGCATTCGGCGAGCACACGATCGAAGCCCGCGCCACCGCCGAGGAAGCCGTCGTGGCGAAGGAGGCCCGCGTGGTCGAGGAAATCGGCATCCGCAAGGAGGCCGACGAGCGGACCGAGACGATCCGCGACACCGTGCGTCACACCGAAGTGGATGTCGACGACACCACCGGAACGCAGCGTCCCGTCCCGCCCACCAACACCACCCCGCGCACCTGAAACCCCACTCTCACTCCCCCTCTCCCGCTTGCGGGAGAGGGCCGGGGTGAGGGTGGCCCTTCCAACCCCGCCCCTCAGCGCGCCACCGGCCCGCACCACCCTGGCAAGTAGTTCGCATCCTCCGTCCGCGCGAGCTGCAGCGCGTCCGTCAGCGCCGCATCGAAATCGTGCTCGACCGCCTTGCGCTCCATCCGATGCCGCAGGAAATCGGCCCATAGGAACTCGCTGAACGGCGTCGTGTCCTTCGCATAACCGCCCTTCAGCCGCAGCTCCCCCGCCAGCGACCGGAACGGATCATCGACCAGCTCCGCCACCGACTTCGGGATATCCTCGTGATCCCTGCGCTTCCCCTTGTCGTCGTACGGATGCATCCAGCCCCGGTTATCGAGCACGAACCAGAACGAGTCCGTCGACAGGTGCCGCAGGTCGGCGATGGTCGCGATCGCCACGGTCTCCTGCCCCTCATCGAGCAGCGCGCGGGCGAGATGATGGTGGTCGGTCACGAAATACCGGTCCTTCGACCCCCGGATCACCGGCACCAAGTGCCGCCCCAGGAACGCCCCCGCCTTCTCCCCCTCCCGGTTCTTCCACGCCTGCCGCTTGGCCATCACCTCCCGGAACCCCACCGTGATCTGCGTTGGCCGCAGCTCGGTAATCGGCACCGTCTCCAACAACGGCTCACGCACATGCGGCGTCATGACTCTTTCCCCTTACTGCGCCGTCTCGAACACGGTCCCTTCGTAGCGGACCTCCATATCCGGCCGTTGCGCCCCGTCCGTCAGCGTCGGAACCCGCTGCGCCACGTAGTGCGCGAGGCCGTTGGCGGTGATCAGCCCGGTGCGGTCCGGGTCCGCCGCCGGGTCGTTCAGCGCGTCGAGCAGCACCTTGGTGAACGCCCCATGCTGCCAGTCCGGCTTTTCCCACGACACCTCATCGCCGCTCGACGACGTCAGCACCGTCACGTTCGCCCCCGCCAACCCGGCGCGCAGCGCCGTCCCGTTCATCTCGAACGCCCCGGAATGGCACGCGTCGATCAGCACCAGCACGCGCCCATACTTGGCGATCTCCGCGAGCTTGTCTCGCAGATAGTCCACCGAGATCGCCCCATCCTCGATCCCGAACGGTGTCGGATCCACATCCGCCGGCAGCAGGTACAGCCTGTCCCCGACCTTCGCTCCATGCCCGGAGAAGTGGATCACCGCGAGGTCGTGCCCCGTCCCCCGCGCCATCCCCGCCAGCACCGTCTCGAGCGCCCTCTTAATTCCCTGCCGATCGGCATCCTTGTTCAGCAGCACCTGCGCCAAGACCTGGGCATAAAGACTGCCCTGCGTATTGACGATCGCGCTCGCCAGGTCGCTCGCGTCCTTATCCGCATAGTTCAGGTGAAGCGTGTTCGCGTAGTCCTTGTCATACGCATCGATGCCGATCGCCAGCAGATGCAGCTTCGCCCCCGGCGGCACCTGGCTCTGCGTCTTCAGCACCACCTGCTGCCTGATCTCCGCGAGCCCCGCCAGCCCAAGCGCCCGCGGCGTCTCCAACTCCTGCAGCACGAGCGGCAGCACGTCCGGCCGCCTTGTCCCCGGGATGGCCTCGACCGGCACACTATCCGCGGCCTGGTCCCACCCATGGTTCACATGCCACCGCAACACCCCATGCGCCCCCGGACTGGCCGCATAGATCCCCTCCGGCGTCCAAGCCACCCAATCCCCCCGGCTCGCCGGCGCCAAGGGCATGAACGCCAACAACTCGACCCCGTCCGACATCCGATGCCAACGGATCGTTCCATCCCCATATGCCGCCACCACGAGTTGCCCGTCTCCGGTGATGTTCACGGCCCAGGTTGTAGACGGAGTCGGGCGCTCCCAGAGCAGCGTGCCGTCGGCCTGGAATGCGCGAAGGGTCCAGTCGGCCCCGAGCACGAACCGGTCCCCGGAGGGGTGCACCGCGAAGCTACGCGAGGTCTCGGAGAGCTTGAGCGGAAGTGCCTGGCCGGCAAGCGTCGGGGCCGGGTTGTCCTCCCAATCCACGACCGGGATACGACTCTGGCCTGGCCTCTCCGTTCGATCATCCGGGGGCGGGTTGAGAGTCAGGCTGCGCGTGATCAGGTCGAACCGAGCCGATTCGGTCCCGCCATAGACAAGCCCGAAATCGACGGTTCTCCCATCGCGCGAGACGGCGAGAGTAGAGGCTCGGTCGGCTCGAAAATCAGCGTTTGGGGATGAATGCTCCCAACGTACCTCGCCCGTCTCCTTCAACCGCCCGAGCCAGGGGTCCGCGGAGGCGACCAGCAGCTCGCCGCCGCCGAGCGCGGCTAGGTCCATCACAGTGTTCCGCCCAGCGCTCTGTTTACGCCTGGTTCCGAGCCCTCCATCACCCCAGGCAAGAACCGGTCTGGTCTCTGCGGATTTGTGGATCCCCCCCGCAAACAGCGTCGCCCCGTCTCGCGACCAAGCCACCCTGCACAAGTTGCCGCCCGAGACTCCCTGCAGATCAGGTCCGGGCAACAGTTCGAGTGTTCGCCCATCGAGCAGTGTGACAGACGCGGTATCATGCAAACCAACGGCCAGCCGGCGACTGTCGGGACTGAAGCTGATGCCGCAAGGGTCGCCGGATAGCTCTAAGACGGCAACGGGGTGCACGGCACCGCTGAACTGGCCCGCGTAGAGCCGCACCTTTCCGTCGTCGGAGGTTGTGGCGAGGTGTTTCCCATCCGCCGCGAACGCGACCGCGTAGCTCGCGTCCCCATAGCCCTCGTCACGGGCGACTTCGGCCCAACCACGATCCCGGGCATAGATCCGCAGCCCGTGCCCGCCCCCGAGTGCCGCGGCCAGCAAACTCCCATCCGGGGAAAAGGCAAGGTGGGGAACAACGTCCTCCAAGCCCCGGATCGCGCGAAGAACGCGAGCAGTCTCGCGCTCGAACAAGTAGATGCGAATTTGTCCGGCGCCCCCGCCCGTCCAGCCCACAGCCGCAACCAGCGCCCCATCAGGAACTTATCGCCACCGCGTCGATCTTGCCCACATTGCCCGCTCCGGCCGGCACCCGGATCGTGCGCACGAGGCTGCCATCCGCCACCGACCAGACCCGCACCGTCTTGTCATCGGACCCGGTCACGGCCCAGCGTCCCTCGCCGTCAACGTCAACGCGCCTGATCATTGCCGTGTGCATGCCGGGATCGACCACCAGCACCGGGCTATCATACAGTCCGGCCCCCGCCTCCTCCGCCCGCGCCGAGACCACCCTCGCGCAGAGCAGCAAGATCAGGGCGACGGCGTAACCGAACCGAACTCGGGCCATCGTGTCGCCTCCAGCTGCGTCTGGATGGTCGCGCGCATCAGCGCGTTGTCGTCCCTCGACCGGAAGTAGATCGCCTTCAGCGCGTCGATCAGCGGCTTGGCGATCCCGGAGACGATCCCCTCGATCACCCCCTTCTCCCCGCCCGCCGCCGCCGGCAGCATCGCCTTCGCCTCGGTGCAGAACGCCTCGCGCTTCTCGAACCCGCGCTGCAGCCGCCCCTGCAAATCCGACAAGCTCGCCGGCGCCTCCTTCCGCGCCAGCGCCACCACCAGCCCGCTGATCACCGCGTCGTATTCGGCCTTCGCCGCGCCATAATCGAGCGCTGCCAGGTCAGCCGCACCCGGCCTCGCATACTTCCTCACCACCCCAGCACAAGTAATCGCCTGGCTCCGCTCCCCTTCGAGCCGCGCGACCGCGTCCTGCCACCGCATCTCCTGCGCAACCACCGGCTCGGAGAACAGCGCGAACCCAACCAACAACCACGAGCGGATATGGCGCACCATCAGAAGAGGGCTTTTCCCGTCCTTCTGCAATCGTATCAGAACCCCGCGCCGCTCGATAGTCTGGCGGTAACGCCCGCCGGCTCAGGCCGCCCGCGGTAGCGCGTGCAGCGGCGGCAGCTCGTCCAAATGGCACGCCGCGTGCTGCCCCGGCCCGCCCTCCGGCATCTCCCGCAGCACCGGCTCCTCGACCCGGCAACGGTCGAACACATACGGGCACCGTGTATGAAACCGGCACCCCGACGGCGGATTGATCGGGCTCGGCACATCGCCCGACAGGATGATCCGGTCCCGCTTCGCCGTCGGATCCGGGACAGGGACCGCCGACAGCAAGCACCGCGTATACGGATGCCGCGGGCTCGCAAACAGTGACCGGCGGTCCGCCACCTCCACGATCTTGCCCAGATACATCACCGCGACCCGGTGCGTCAGATGCTCCACGATCGCCAAATCATGGCTGATGAACAACAGCGCCAGCCCCAGCTGATCCTGCAAGTCCGACAGCAAGTTGACGATCTGCGCCTTCACCGAAACGTCCAGCGCCGACACCGCCTCGTCGCACACGATCAGGTCCGCCCCCGGCGCCAGCGCCCGCGCAATCCCGATCCGCTGCCGCTGCCCACCGCTGAACTCATGCGGAAACCGCCGCACCGCATCCCGCGGCAGCCGCACGATGTCCATCAGCTCCGCCACCCGCGCCTGCAGCCCGTCCGTCATCCCGAAGTTCCGTAACGGCTCGGCGATGATCTCCCCTACCCGCATCCGCGGATTCAGGCTGCTGAACGGATCCTGGAACACCACCTGCGCGAGCCGGCGCAGCCCCCGGAGCTGCCGCGCCGGCAGGTTGTCGATCCGCTCGCCCGCCAGCCAAACCTCCCCGTCCGTCGGGTCGAGCAGCCGCAGGATCGTCTTCCCCACCGTCGACTTCCCGCACCCGCTCTCGCCCACCAGCGACAGCGTCTCCCCCTTCTCGATCGAGAAGCTCACCCCGTCGACCGCGTAAACCCGCCCCGTGGTGCGCCCGAGCAGCCCGCCGGAAATGGGAAAGTGCTTCTTCAGCCCGAGCACCTCCAGCAGCGGCACCTTCTTGATCATGCAGCCTCCAGCGGCATCGCGTACTCCGCGTAATGGCAGGCGACGCTATGACCCGGCCGCTTCTCCTCCACCGCCGGCGCCACCTCCCGGCACAGATCCGTCGCCGACAAGCAACGCCCGGCGAACGGGCACCCCTCGATCCGCCGCTTCAGGCTCGGCACCTGCCCCGGGATCTCCGCCAGCTTGGTCCGCCCCTCGAGCGAGAGCGACGATCCCAGCTTCGGCACCGCCCCGAGCAGCCCGCGCGTATACGGATGCTGCGGACGGGCAAAAATCTCCCGCACCGGCGCCTCCTCCACCTTCCGCCCCGCGTACATGACGACCACCCGCTGCGCCATCTCGGCCACGACCCCGAGGTCGTGCGTGATCAGCATGATCGCCGATCCCAGCCGCCGCTTCAGGTCGCGCATCAGGTCCAGGATCTGCGCCTGGATCGTGACATCCAGCGCCGTCGTCGGCTCGTCGGCGATCAGCAGCTTCGGATTGCACGCCAGCGCCATCGCGATCATCACCCGCTGCCGCATCCCCCCCGAGAGCTGGTGCGGATACTCCCGCACCCGCCGACCCGGCGCCGGTATCCCCACCAGCGTCAGCATCTCCACCGCCCGCGCCTCCGCCTGCCGCGCGCCGAGCCCGTCATGCAGCCGCAGCGTCTCCCCGATCTGCCGCCCGATCGTCAGCACCGGGTTGAGGCTGGTCATCGGCTCCTGGAAGATCATGGAAATGTCGCCGCCCCGCAGCTTGCGCATCTCCGCCTCCGGCAGCGCCAGCAAGTCGCGCCCGCCAAACCGGATCACCCCCCGCATCTTTCCCGGCGGCTCCTGGATCAGCCGCAGGATCGACATGGACGTCACCGACTTCCCGCACCCGCTCTCCCCCACGACCGCAAGGGTCTCCCCCGCGTCGATATGAAACGAGAGCCCCTCCACGGCCCGCACAACCCCATCCGGCGTCCCAAAATGCGTCTGCAGGTTCTCTACCTGAAGCAGCGGCTCAGCCCCCTCTGCTCCTGACCTCTGATGTCTGGCCTCTGAGTCTGGCTCAAAATCGTTTCGCCATGCGCGGGTCGAGCGCATCCCTCAGCCCGTCGCCGAGCAGGTTCACGGCCAGCACCGTGAGCGACAGGAAAAGCGCCGGGAACAGCACGATCGTCGGGTGCACCTGCCATAGCGCCCGACCCTCCGCCATGATGTTGCCCCAGCTCGGGATGATCGGCGGCGTCCCCGCGCCGATGAACGACAGGATCGCCTCCGTGATCATCGCCGACGCACAGATATACGTCGCCTGCACCGTGATCGGCGCCAGCGTGTTCGGCACGATGTGCCGCCAGATCACCATCGGCAGCCGCGTCCCCGACGCCACCGCCGCCTCCACATAAGGCTGCTCGCGCAGGCTCAGCACCACCCCCCGCACCAGCCGCGACACCCGCGGGATCTCGGCAATGGTGATCGCCGTCACCACGTTGCCCACGCTCCCCCGCGTCAGCGCCATCAGCGCGATCGCCAGCAGGATCGGCGGGATCGACATCAGCCCGTCCATCACGCGCATCACCACCGCGTCCAGCCATCGCACGAACCCGGCCACCAATCCGATCGTCATCCCGACCAGGCTCGACAGCGCCGCCACCGAGAACCCCACGATCAGCGACACGCGCGCCCCGTACATCACCCGCGAGTACACGTCCCGCCCGAGCATGTCGCTCCCGAACCAATACATCGCGGAAGGCGGCCGCAGCCGCCGCGCCGGCGCCAGCGCTGTCGGATCCCGCGTCCCCAGGAACGGCGCGAACACTGCGATGAACAGCACGATGAGCAGCAGCGCCCCGCCCACCACGATCGTCGGGTACCGCCGGATAAAGGTCCGCACCCGCCCCCGCGGCCGCACCGGCGGCAGCACGTCCGGCAGCGCCGGCGCTGGCGTGACATGCGCGACCGTAGTCTCAGCGACCGGCGCTTCGGCGGTCAGGCTCAATACCGGATCCTCGGGTCAAAAACCGTATAGAGCAGGTCGACCGCGAGATTGACCAGCACATACACAAAGCTGAACAGCAGGACGACCCCCTGGATCACCGGGTAATCGCGCCGCAGGATCGCGTCCACCACCAGCCGCCCGAGCCCGGGAATCGCGAACACGCTCTCCGTCACCACCGCGCCCCCGATCAGCAGCGCCACCCCGATCCCGATCACGGTGACAATCGGCACCGCCGCGTTCTTCAGCGCATGCAGGAACAGCACCGTCCGGTTCCCCACCCCCTTCGCCCGCGCCGTCCGGATGTAGTCCTGGCTCAGCACCTCCAGCATCGTCGCCCGCGTGATCCGCGCGATCAGCGCGATATACACGCCCCCGAGCGCGATCGAGGGCAGGATCAGGTTCGCCAGCCACGGCCACACCCCGTCCGCAATCGGCGTGTAGCCCTGCACCGGCAACCACTCGAGCTGCAGCGCGAACACGTACGCGAGCAGGTAGCCGACCACGAACACCGGCACCGAGAAGCCGAACACCGCCAGCACCATCACCGCCCGGTCGATCCACGTCCCCTGCTTCCACGCCGCCAGCACGCCCATCGGCACCGCCACGCCCACCGACAGGATCAGCGTCAGGATCATCAGCGAGAACGTCGGCTCCAGCCGCTGCCCGATCATCTTGGTCACCGGCAGGTTCGTGAAGATCGACGTCCCGAGATCCCCGTTCAGCACGTGCCACACCCACTCCCCGAACCGCACCAAGAACGGCCGGTCCAGCCCCAGCCCGGCCCGGATGCGGTCCACATCGGCCGGGCTCGCCTGGTCCCCGGCGATGATCGCCGCCGGGTCGCCCGGCGCGATGTAGAGCAGGCTGAACACGAACAGCGCCACGATCGCCATCACCGGGATCGTCGACAGCACCCGCCGGGCGGCATAGGCCAGCATCAGCTCTTCGACACGCCCCAGAACACCGGGAATGGCGCCTTCACCACCCCGCTCACGTTCTTCCGCCAAGACTGATACTGCAGGAAGAACCCGGTCGGGATGTAGGTCACGAAGTCCATCGCGTCGCTGTTCGCCTTATCGATCGCCGCCTTCTCAGCCTCCGGCGACGGCGCATCATACCACTGGCCGATATCCTCCTGCACCTTCGGCGAGTTCGGCCACCCGAACCAAGCCTTGTCGCCCCCGGCGTCGAAGGCCGTGTACGGCGCCGGATTGATGCAGTCCGCGCCCGCATGCCAGGTGTGGAAGATGTTCCACCCGCCCTCGCTCGGCGGATCCTTCTTCGCCCGCCGCGCGCCCACCGTGCCCCAGTCGAGCGCCTGATAATCCACCTTCATCCCGATCCGGCCCAGCAGGTCCGCCGTCACGTCGCCCTGCGCCTTGGTGATCTGCACGTCCGTCGCCACCAGCAGCGCGATCGTCTCCCCCTTGTAGCCCGCCTCGGCCAACAGCTTCTTCGCCTCGTCATACCGCCGCGGACCCTTGAGCGCGTCCCCGCCCGCCTCCGTGTACATCGGCGTCCCCGGCGTGAAGAAGCTCGGCAGGCCCTTCCACAGCGTCTCGTCGTCGCCGACGACCGCGCGCATGTAGTCCTCCTGGCTCAGCGCCATCAGCACCGCCCGCCGCGCCCGCGCGTCGTTGAACGGCGGGTGGAGATGGTTCATCCGGAACGAGCCGATATTGCCCAGCGGGTCCGCGATATCCACGTTCAAGTTGCGGTTGCGCTTGAGCAGCGGCACCAGGTCCGGGATCGGGTTCTCCCACCAATCGATCTCGCCGTTCTGCAGCGCCGCCGCCTTGGTCGCGTCGTCCGGCAGGATCATCCACTCGATCCGGTCGAACATCATCCGCTTGCCGCCTGACAGCCAGTCCCCCGCCTCCGCCCGCGGCTGGTAATCCGCGAACCGCTCGAACACGGCCTTACTCCCCGGCACCCACTCATCCGTCTTGAACCGCATCGGCCCGGAGCCGACGTATTCCGTGATGAGCTTGAACGGATCCGTCTTGGCGATCCGCTCCGGCATGATCAGCGCCACCGGCGCGTTGTTCTTTCCCAGCGCAAACAACATCTTCGGGAATGGCTTGTTCAGCCGGATCCGCACAGTCCGATCATTCGGCGTCTCGATCGCGTCGAGGCTCGCCTTGATCCGCTGCCCCATCGTGTCCCGCACCATCCAGCGCTGCAGGCTCGCGCTCACGTCCCGCGACAGCACGGGTTCTCCATCATGCCACTTCAGACCCGGCCGCAGCTTGAACGTCCACTCCTTGAAGTCCGGCGAGACCTCATGCCCCTCCGCCATCTGCGGCTTCGGCACGATGTTCGAGTCGATCCCGTACAGCGTCTCCCAGATCATCAGGCTCGCGTTGCGCACCACGTATTGCGTGCCCGCCACCGCATCGAGGCTCGACAGGTTGGCCTGCGGCGCAAACCGCAGCACGCGCGTATTCTGCGCAAGCGACAACCGCGGCGCCGCCAAGCTGCCCACCGCGGCAGCAACCCCGCCCGCCAAAAACCCCCGACGTCTCATCCCCGTGCGCCCCCGTCCAAATCCTCAGCGGTGCAGAAGCACGTTCCGGGCCACGCCGTGCGTGAGCCCCGTATCGTCATCGCCGGGCTTGACCCGGCGATCCCCCCCCGACACCGCGCGTGCCACAATAGCCGTCATCGCGAGCGGCGCAGCCGCGTGGCGATCCAGGGGCGGCACGAGCCCGCTCCCAACGTCACGACCCACAACGCGAGGCGCCCTAGCCTTTCCGAACGTTCCAGAAGATCGCGAACCCGTTCAACACCCCATCCAGCGAAGTCCGATACGCCGTCGGCTGCATGTACTGCCCCATCGGGATATACGGCACCGACTGGAACGCCTCCTTCTGGATCTCGTCGCAGATCCCCGCCTGCGCCGCCACGTGCGGCGCCGCGAACCACGCATCGCGCAACTGCTCGATCTTCGGGTCATCCGGCCAACCGAACCACGCCTTATCCCCGTTGGCCCGCAGGCTGATGTGCCCCGCCGGATTGATCTGGTCCGCGCCCGCCCAGGCGGTGCAGAACGCGCTCCACCCGCCCGCATCCACCGGGTCCTTCTTCGCCCGCCGCGTCACCACCGTCCCCCAGTCGGTCGCGACGTAGTCCACGTTCATCCCCGCCCGCTTCAGCGAGTCCGCCGCCACGTCCGCCATCGCCTTGAGCACCGGGAAGTCGGTCGCCACCAGCAGCACGACCTTCTCGCCCTTGTAGCCCGCAGCCTTCAGCTCCGCCTGCACCTTCGCCATGTCCCTCGGCCCGGTGAACACGTCGAGCCCCGACTGGCTCGCCATCGGCGTGTTCGGAGTGAAAAACCCGACCGGCGCCGTCCACATCTTCTTGTCCGTGCCGACCACCGCGGTCACCACGTCCTCCTGGCTGATCGCGCCCAGCAGCGCCCGGCGGACACCAGGGTTGTTGAACGGCGGCTGCAGCTGGTTGAACCGGATCTGGCTCATCTGCCCCGACGGCTCCTGCACCACCACCTTCACGCCGCGGCTCTTGGACAGCAGCCCCATCAGGTCCGCCGTCGCATAATCCCACCAATCCTGCTCGCCGCTGATGATCGCCTGCGCCGCCGTGGTCGGGTCCGGGATCGTGGTCCACTCGACCCGGTCCACGTTGACCACCTTCGGCCCCGCCGTCATGTCCGGCGTGCCGTTGTCGCGCGGAACATAACCGCCGAACCGCTCATACACCGCCCGCGCCCCCGGCACGCGCTCGTCCGCCTTGAACCGGAACGGCCCACTGCCGACCATCTCCGTCACCTGCGTGCCCGGATCGGTCGCCGCCAGCCGCTCCGGCATGATCACCGGCGGGTAGGTCTGCGTCTTGCCGAGCGCGGTCGGCAGCAGCGGGAACGGCCGCTTCAGCTGGAACACGATGGTCTTGTCGTCCTTGGCCGACAGCTCGTCGGTGGCCGCCATCAGCGTCTGGCCGAACGCATCCCGGGCCGCCCAGCGCTTGATGCTGGCCACGCAATCCTGCGCCCGCACCGGCTCCCCGTCATGGAACTTGAGCCCGGTGCGCAGGCCCAGCGTCCACAGCTTGCCGTCGTCTTCCGTCTTGAACCCGGCCAGCATCTGCGGCGACGGCTTATACGCGCTGTCCATCCCCCACAGCGTGTCGAACACCATGAACCCATGATTCCGCGTCACGTAAGCCGTGGTCCACATCGGATCCAGCACGACCAGGTCCGCCTGCGGGATGAACCGGATCAGCTTGTTGTTGTTGCTCTGCCCAAGCGCCGGCGCGGCCAACGCAGCCACCGATGCGCCCAGAAGCGTCCGCCGCGCAATCGCCATCGGTCCATTCCCCCCGAAACCCCGACGGCCACCAAAACACGCCGGCGCGGCCCGCACCAGCCACGCCCGACGGACGGCAACTACGCCCCGAACAATCCGGCCCGCAAATCGTAACCCGCCGACACCGCACCGGAGGTTCCGCCCACAACCAAAATAGATTAAGCGGACCGCCATGCGCCTCGCCTCGCCGGAACCTAACCTCCGATTGCAGCCCAGCCCGACCCCGCGCGTCGCGGTGCTCATCCCCTGCTACAACGAAGAGGTCGCCATCGCCACCGTGGTCGCGCGACTTCCAGGCCGCCCTGCCCGGCGCGACCGTCTACGTCTACGACAACAACTCGAGCGACCGCACCGTCGAGGTCGCCCGCGACGCCGGCGCCGTCGTTCGCACCGAGCGCCTGCAGGGCAAGGGCAACGTCGTCCGCCGCATGTTCGCCGACATCGAGGCCGACGTCTACGTCCTGGTCGACGGCGACGCCACCTACGACGCCCCCTCCGCCCCCGACATGGTCCGCCTGCTGCTCGAGGACGGGCTCGACATGGTCAACGGCACCCGGGTCTCCCAAGCCCAGGCCGCCTACCGCCCCGGCCACCGCTTCGGCAACCAGCTCCTGACCGGCCTCGTCCGCGCCATCTTCGGCAACCGCATCACCGACATGCTGTCGGGCTACCGCGTCTTCTCCCGCCGCTTCGTGAAGTCCTTCCCGGCGCTGTCCAGCGGCTTCGAGATCGAGACCGAGCTCACCGTGCACGCGCTCGAACTCGCCATGCCCATCGGCGAGGTCGACACCCCCTACGCCGAGCGCCCGGCCGGCTCGCATTCCAAGCTGAACACCTTCCGCGACGGCTTCCGCATCCTCGGCACCATCATCCGCCTGGTGAAGGAGGAGCGGCCGATGCAGTTCTTCAGCGTCGCCGGCGCCGTCCTGCTCCTGCTCGGCGGTCCTGATCGCCATCCCGGTCTTCGCCGACTACATCCGCACCGGCCTGGTCCCGCGCTTGCCCACGGCCGTCCTCGCCACCGGCCTGGTCTGCCTCGCCTGCCTGTCCTTCGCCTGCGGCCTGATCCTCGACTCCGTCTCCCGCGGCCGCACCGAGCTCAAGCGCCTGGCCTACCTCGCCATCCCCGCATACTCCCGCACCGACGACGCATAACCTTGCGGGTGGCGCACCCGCCACTCCGCCGCCATCCGCACGATGTCGTCGAGGTCGGGATGCAGCGGCGTCCACCCCGTCTCCCGCCGGATCAGCGCCGACGAAGCGACCAGCGCCGCCGGATCGCCCGCCCGCCGTGGCCCCAGATCATGCGGCACAGGCCGCCCCAGCACCCGCTCCACCGAAGCGATCACGTCGCGCACGGAATGCCCGGCGCCGTTGCCCAGATTGTAGGTCACGCTCCGCGCCTCGAGCTGCTCGAGCGCCAGGATATGCGCCTCGCCCAGATCGGACACATGGATGTAGTCGCGGATCGCCGTCCCATCCGGCGTCGGATAATCCGTCCCGAACACCACCAGCTTCGGCCGTCGCCCCAGCGCCGCATCGATCGCCAGCGGGATCAGATGCGTCTCCGGGTCATGGTCCTCGCCCAGCACGCCCTCCGGATCGGCGCCCGCCGCGTTGAAATACCGCAGGCAGGCCGACCGCAGCCCATGCACCTCGCCCGCCCAATGCAGCGCCCGCTCGATCGCCAGCTTGCTCTCGCCATACGGCGACCCCGGCGCGATCCGCGCCGCCTCCGTGATCGGCACCTCGTCGGGATTCCCGAACAGGTTCGCCGTCGACGACAGCACGAACTTCTTCACCCCGAACCGAACGCAGGCCTGGATCAGCCGGAACCCGGCGCCGGCGTTCTCGATCATGTAGCGCATCGGGTCCTGCATGCTCTCGCCGACCAGCGAGAGCGCCGCGAAATGCAGCACCCCGTCCCAGCGCCCGTCCGCCAGCACCCTGTCCGCGTCCCCGACGTCGAGCTCGATGCAGCCGCACCCCCTCCGGCACCGCCTCCCGATGCCCCTGCCGGAGATTGTCGAGCACCTCCACCCTGGCTCCCGCCCGATGAAGCAGCGCCACGCAATGGCTGCCCACATAGCCGGCGCCGCCGGTCACGAGGTAACGCCCGCTCAACCTGCTCACGTTGCGTCCTTTTCCAGTTCGGCCGGCAACCTGGCAGGCCGCCATGGCCAGTCCATAGTCCGACCATGCGCCGCTCGCGTTAATATTTGCTTGCCTTCCATTCACTCCGCCGTCGCCCAGGAGCCTCCACGCATCATCGGCGGGCCCGGCGCCGGCTGCATCGCAGGCGCAGTCGAACTCCCGCCGGAAGGACCCGGCTACGTCACCATCCGCCAAAGCCGCTCCACCTTCTGGGGCCATCCCGCCACGATCGCCGCCCTCGAACTGCTCGCCCGCGAAGCCCAGGCCGCCGGCCTCGGCACGCTCTACATGAACGACATCTCCCTCCCCCACGGCGGCCCTATCGTCGGCCTGCACGCCAGCCACATGCTCGGCCTCGACGCCGACGTCTGGCTCGACACCAGCCCCAAGCCACCCCTCACCCCGGCCGAGCGCAACCAGATCGAGTGCACTCGCTCGTCACCCCCGACGGAAGAAGGGTCGACCCCGCGCTCTGGACCCCGGCATCGCCACCCTGATCCGCCTGGCCACCGCCCTCCCCGGCGTCGACCGCGTCCTGGTCAACCCGGCCATCAAGCGCCAGCTCTGCTTCGAGGCGTCGGCGACCACGCCTGGCTGCACCGCGTCCGCCCCTGGTACGACCACACCGCCCACATGCACATCCATTTCCACTGCCCGCCCGGCCAGCCGGAATGCGTCGACCAATCGCCCCCGCCGCCCGGCGACGGCTGCGACGCCTCGCTCGACTGGTGGTTCGCTCAGCTCGACAAACCCGCGCCTCCGCCCGCGCCGCCCCGCCCGATCCGCCTCCCGCCGCCTGCGCCGCCATCCTGGCCGAGCCGTGAACCCGCCGCACCTGCCGACGGCCGCGCGTCGCCGCCGCCGGCTTCGCCACCTTCGTCAACCTCTACGCGCCGCAATCCCTGCTGCCGACCCTCGCCCACGCCTTCGGCGCCAGCGCCGCCGACACCGGCCTCACCATCACCGCCTCGCTCGTCGCCGTCGCCCTGGTCGCGCCCTTCGTCGGCACGGTCTCCGACGCGTTCGGCCGCCGCCGCCTCATCCTGCCCGCCAGCCTCGCCCTGGTCGTCCCCACCGCGCTCTGCGGTCTCGCCCCCAGCCTGGAATGGCTGGTCCTCTTCCGCTTCCTCCAGGGCCTGCTGCTCCCCTTCATCTTCACCGTCACCGTCGCCTACATCGCCGACGAGTGCTCCGGCCCCGAAGGCGTCCGCGCCACCGGCATCTACTCGGTCGGCACCATCATCGGCGGCTTCAGCGGCCGCTTCATCGCCGGCTGGACCACCCAGTTCCTCGGCTGGCGAACAAGCTTCCTCCTCCTCGCCGCCATCACCCTCGCCACCGCGCTGTTCATCCTCGCCACCCTCCCGCCGGAGCGCCGCTTCCGCCCCGTCCGCGGCTGGGCCGGCACCGTGGCCGGGTTCGCCGCGCATTCCGCAACCGCCAGGTCCTCGCCACCTGCGCCGTCGGCTTCGCGGTCCTGTTCTCCACCGTCGCCGCCTTCACCTACGCCAACCTCCTCCTCGCCGCCCCGCCCTACCGCCTCGGCCCGGCCGAGCTCGGCAGCATCTTCGTCACTTATCTGCTCGGCGCCGTCGCCACCCCGCCCGCGGCCCGGCTCGCCGTGCGCCTCGGCCGCCGCCACACCGCGCTCTTCGCCGGCATTGCCTCCGTCCTCGGTATGCTGCTCACCCTCGCCGCCTCGCTGCCGCTCATCATCGTCGGCCTCTCGCTGGTCGCGGTCGGCATCTTCACCGAGCAGATGCTCTCCATCGGCTACGTCGCGGTCGCCGGCGAACGCGCCCGCTCCACCGCCGTCGGCCTCTACGTCACCTGCTACTACGTCGGCGGCTCGCTGGGCGGCATCCTCCCTGCCTCGATCTGGTCCCACGCCGGTTGGCCCGGCTGCGTCGCCCTCGTCATCCTGGTCCAATTGGCCGCCATCACGGTCACCTGGCTAGTCTGGCCCCGCACGACGGCTTTACGTTAGGCCAGCGAAGCCCAACGTGTCGCAGCGCAGCGTCGAAGGAACTGGAACCGAATGAACGTCGCCTGGAACCCGGCCACCGAAAAATTCGCCGTCGGCCAGCCGGTCTCCCGCAAGGAAGACCCCGTCCTGCTCCGCGGCGACGGCCGCTACACCGACGACCTCAACCTGCCCGGCCAGCTCCACGCCGTCTTCGTCCGCAGCCGCTACGCCCACGGCACGCTCCGCGGCGTCGACACCGCCGAGGCCCGCTCGATGCCCGGCGTGCTCAGCCGTCCTGACCGCGTCAGACCTCGAGGCCGGCGGCATCAAGCCCATGCAGGGCTCCGCCGGCAAGAACGCCGACGGCACGCCCACGCCCCGGCCCCGCCAAATGGCCCTCGCCCAGGGAAAAGTCCGCTACGTCGGCGACCCCGTCGTCTGCGTCGTCGCCGAGACCGCCAAGGCCGCCCGCGACGCCGCCGAGACCGTCCTGCTCGACATCGACCCCTCCCCGCCGTCACCACCGCCCGCGAGGCCGTCGCCCCCGGCGCCCCGCTCGTCCATGACGACGCCCCCGGCAACGTCGTCCTGCGCTATCACCACGGCGACGCCGCCGCCGTTGCCGACGCCTTCGCCCGCGCCGCGCACGTGACCCGTCTCTCCCTCCGCAACAGTCGGGTCGTGGTCTCCGCCATGGAGCCCCGCTCCGCCCTCGGCGCCTTCGACCCGGCCACCGGCCGCTACACGCTCCGCCTCGGCTGCCAAGGCGTCTTCGGCATGAAGCAAGGCCTCATGGGCGTCCTCGGCGTCCCCGCGGAGCAGGTCCACGTCCTCACCGGCAATGTCGGCGGCTCCTTCGGCATGAAGGCCTCGGTCTACCCCGAGTACCCCTGCCTCCTCCTCGCCGCCAAACAGCTCGGCCGCCCGGTGAAGTGGACTGACGAGCGCTCCGAGAGCTTCCTCTCCGACAGCCACGGCCGCGATCACGAAACCGACGCCGAGCTCGCCCTCGACCAAAACGGCAAGTTCCTCGCCGTACGCCTTCAAGTCTATGGAAACCTCGGCGCCTACCTCAGCAACGCCACCACGATCCCGTCCACCGTCAACGCCACCAAGAACACCGTCAGCGTCTACGCCACCAAGCTGATTGAGGTCAGCACCAGCTGCGTCTTCACCAACACCACTCCCGTCGGCCCCTACCGCGGCGCCGGCCGGCCGGAGGGCAACTACTACATGGAGCGCCTGATCGAGACCGCCGCCGCCGAGATGGGCATCGACAGCATCGAGCTCCGCCGCCGCAACCACATCCAGCCCGAGCAGATGCCCTACGCCGCCCCCTCCGGCATGAACTACGACAGCGGCGATTTCCCCGCCGTCCTCGACCGCGCCTTGGCACTCGCCGACTGGGACGGCTTCGCCGCCCGCCGCGCCGAGAGCCGCGCCCGCGGCAAGCTCCGCGGCCGTGGCATCGGCCAATACCTCGAAGTCACCGCCCCCCCGATGGCCGAAATGGGCGGCCTCCGCTTCGAGCCCGACGGCACCGTGACCATCATCACCGGCACGCTCGACTACGGCCAGGGCCACGCCACCCCCTTCGCCCAGGTCCTCGCCGACCGCCTCGGCGTCCCCTTCGAAATCCATCCGCCTCCTGCAAGGCGACAGCGACCAGCTCATCGCCGGCGGCGGCACGGGCGGCTCGAAAAGCATGATGGCCAGCGGCACCGCCATCGTCGCCGCCTCCGAGCTCTGCATCGATCGCGGCCGCCAAATAGCCGCCCACGCCCTCGAAGCCGCCGTCGGCGACATCGAATTCGAGCGCGGCCGCTTCGTCATCGCCGGCACCGACCGCGGCATCGGCATCATGGAGCTCGCAGCCCGGCTGCGCGAAGGCATGCCCCTCCCCGAAGGCGTCCCCAACACCCTCGACGTCGAGACCACCGCCGAGTTCGAGAACTCCGCCTTTCCCAACGGCTGCCACATCGCCGAAGTCGAGGTCGACGAAGAGACCGGCGAGCCCGAGGTCGTCCGCTACCACATGGTCAACGACTTCGGCGTCGTCGTGAACCCGCTGATGGTCGCCGGCCAGGCCCATGGCGGCGTCGTCCAAGGCATCGGCCAGGCCCTCCTCGAGACGGTCGCATACGACGAGGACGGCCAGCTCATGACCGGCTCCTTCATGGACTACGCCCTCCCCCACGCCGTGCACGCGCCCAGCTTCACCATGGGCAGCCACCCCACCCCCTGCCGCACCAACGTGATCGGCGCCAAGGGCTGCGGCGAAGCCGGCTGCGCCGGCGCCCTCCCCGCCGTCATGAATGCCCTCGTCGACGCCCTCCGCCCCTTCGGCGTCAAGCACCTCGACATGCCCGCCACCCCCCAGCGCATCTGGTCCGCGATGCACTCCACCACATGACCGACCCATTTACCCCCGGCGCCGTCGAAGCCGTCCTCCTCCCCCGCGCCCACGATGTCGGCGGCTTCGAGGTCCGCCGCGCCCTCCCCGCGCAGGAGCGGCAGATGGTCGGCCCTTTCATCTTCTTCGACCAGATGGGCCCCGGCGAGTTCCTCTCCGGACGCGGCCTCGACGTCCGCCCCCACCCCCATATCGGCCTCTCCACCATCACCTATCTGTTCGACGGCGAGATCCTCCACCGCGACAGCCTCGGCTCCCGCCAGCCCATCGTCCCCGGCGACGTCAACTGGATGACTGCCGGCGCCGGCATCGCCCATTCCGAGCGCACCGACCCGGCCCAGCGCACCCACTCGAACCGCCTCTACGGCATCCAATCCTGGGTCGCCCTCCCCCGCGCCGCGGAGGAGTCCGCCCCCGCCTTCTTCCATCACGGAGCCGCCTCGCTCCCCCAGATCGAGGACCGCGGCCTCCACCTCCGCCTGATCGCCGGCGCCGCCTGGGGCCTGCGCTCCCCCGTCGCCGTCTCCTCCCCCCTCTTCTACGCCGACTCCCACCTCTCGCCCGGCGCGGTCCTCCCCATGCCCGACGACCATGAAGAGCGCGCCGCCTACCTCCTAGAAGGCGAGCTCGAAGTCGCCGGCGACCATTTCTCTCCCGGCCGCATGCTCCTCTTCCGCTCCGGCGACCAACTATCCCTCCGCGCCGGCCCAAACGGCGCCCGCGTGCTCCTATTAGGCGGCGCCGCCATGGACGGCCCCCGCTACCTCTTCTGGAATTTTGTTTCCTCGAGCCGCGACCGCATCGAGCAAGCCAAGGAAGACTGGCGTTCCGGCCGTTTCGGCCCCGTCCCCGGCGACGACCACGAATTCATCCCCCTCCCCGAAGGCCGCGCAACCATCCGCGCCGAGGGCCACCAGCTGAGCGAAGGCTCCCCAACGAGCTAACTCCCTTCGCTCCATCCGCCTCGGCCGGAAGCGGCCCCGCAGCGCATGGCACACTCGTCGAGAGAGCCGCCATTGACGAGAGTAGATCCTGACGGCTAACCGTTACGGCTAGCTAGTGATGGTGCTTGCCTCCTCCACGGCTGAGAAACGGCCGCTCAGGGATGTGCGCATCCTGATCTGGGCCTAGAAAAGGTGGTATCAGCCACATAAAACGGGAAGGAGTCCAAAATGCCGGACGTTCATTACAAGTGTACTCCGCGCGCGGGCGTGGGGCGGCATAAGAGAGCGGCAGTCGCCGCCTCGATGTCCATCGCCCTCGCCGCCCTGCTCGCGCTCGCAACCCCCGACCCGGCAGCAGCGCAGGGCCAAGCCGGCCCGCCGCGCTACAAAGTCGATCCCACCTGGCCCAAGCAGCTCCCAAACAACTGGATCCTCGGCCAAGTCGGCGGTCTCTCGGTCGATCAGTTCGACCACATCTGGGTCCTGCAACGCCCGCTCTCGCTCGACACCACCGAAACCGGCGCCGTCCAGACCCCGCAGCGCTCCGAATGCTGCGTCCCCGCACCGTCCGTCCTCGAGTTCGACCAGGCGGGCAACGTCATCCAGGCCTGGGGTGGCCCCGGCTACGTGCCGGACTGGCCAGCCACCGAACACGGCATCCTGGTGGACAAGAGGGGCTTCGTCTGGGTCGCCGGAAACGGCGCCGGAGACCGTCAGCTCCTGAAGTTCACGAACGACGGCAAGCTGGTGCTCGAGATCGGCCACAAATACCCCGCCGCCAGTGCCCCGCCGGAGAACAATCAGGACACCAGCATCCTCGGGCAGGTGGCACAGTTCGTGGTCGACGACGCAGCCAACGAAATCTACGTGGCCGACGGCTACCTCAACAAACGGGTGGTCGTGTACGACACCAGAACCGGCGCGTTCAAACGCGGCTGGGGCGCCTACGGCCAGCCCCTGTCCTCGATTGACAACGGGCCCAGCGGCGGCGGGGCCGAAGGAGGCCCCGGCACGCCCTACAACCCGACTGCCACCGTCGATCGGCAGTTCAGGAACCCCGTGCACTGCATCAACATCTCGCGCGAGGGCTACGTCTACGTCTGCGACCGCGTGAACGACCGTTACCAGGTCTTCACCAAGCAGGGCCGGTTCCTCCAGGAGGTCTTCATCCGCCCGGCCACGCTCGGCAACGGCTCGGTCTGGGACATCAAGTTCTCCCACGACCCGCAGCAGCAATACCTGCTCATCGCCGACGGCGAGGACAACGTCGTCTGGGAGGTGCAGCGCGCGACCGGCAACGTCGTCGCCTCCTTCGGCCACGGCGGGCACCAGGCCGGCCAGTTCCACTGGGTGCACGTCGCCGACCTGGACTCCCACGGCAACTACTTCGAAGGCGAGGTCGACGTCGGCAAGCGGGTGCAGAAATTCGTGCTGAACAATCCGCTGCAGGACGCCGACTGGGACGATCAGCCAAGCGGGCCGTCCCGCTAAGGGGCAGCACGCCGCTTCCGGCAGGCATCGGGCACGGTCGCCCGGTGTCCGCCAGCGGGGCGCATAATAGGTCGAGACGCGATTGCCGAGCGTGGCCTTCTTCATCGACCTGTTCGGCTACCTGTCCGTCATCTCCCACGCTCTGGCCGTCGCCGGCCAGAGCGTGGCGATCGGCAGCACCATGTTCCTCGCCAGCCTGGCGCGCCCGCTCGCCTCGAACTGGCGCGGTTGCCCACCGCCCTGCTCGCGCTCGTTGCCGCCTCGGCGCGCTGGCTGGAGCTGCGCGAACCTCGCTCCCTCGCCCGCAGCGTCGCGGGATGGGTTTGGCCGGCGAGCTTGCTTCTGGTCGGTTTCCTGCTGCTCTTCTATCGCGAGGCCTAAGCGGATCGCAAAACCCTTGACACCGGCCGGCGGTAAATATTCCCACCCACTCCATGCCCACCCCCGCCCACCAACCCCCAACCGACGACCCCGCCGACCTCGCCGCCTATAAGGCCCTCACCCGCGACCCCGCCGCCTACATCATCCAGGACATCCTCCACGAGCTCGGCCTCGGCCCCCTCTGGGCCGGCGCCCCGCGCTGCAAGCGCCGCACCCCCGAGGAGGCCGCCGCTCTCGCCGCCCGCGCCGCCCGCACGGTCCTCGCCCGCGCCGGCCTCGACGACCCGGCCGCCAACGACCCCGCCCCCGAGCGTCGTTACCGCCTTCGCCACCCTCAACCCCGCCTAAGAGAACCCTCTCCCGCTGGCGGGAGAGGGAGGGTGAGGGTGAGGGTGGTCCCAGTCCCACCCGTCGCACTCAGCGCGCGCACCGGCTGCGCTTGCCGGTTGGTGCGCTGGCCTTGGCCTCCGTCGAACGTGTGCATCGCCACGCTGACCGGAGCGTGCGCGACGGCGCGATCGCCTCCCTGGTCCTCCTGGCGATGGCCTCCGGACTGCTCATCCCAAGACTGTGCTCGACGCCAGATCGCCTGCCACTGAGGTCTCGCGAGACCCCCAGCGTGGCGACCGCCTTTGAGCCGGAGAGCCCTGGTCGCCGATCCATTTGGCCGAGAGCAGAACGTCCATAGCCTAATGTCCGCCTCCCGGAGCCCGCCCAGCGTGGCTGAACGACCGAGATCGGGGCAGACGTCTTGCCGGCGGACAAGGAAGATCCGAGAAGACATTATGCTCCTTCTTCTGGTCGACGTGTCCAATACTTCAGCGTGGTGGTGCACGCGCTGGTTATCATGTCGCCGAGCATGGCCATCGGCGGATCACTATTCCTGATGTTCCTGGCGCAGCCGTTCGCCTCGCGGCTGACCGTGCCGATTGCGGCGTACGGCGCAGTGCAGGCGTTCGACGGCGCAGAGCTGGCGCGGCGGACGGCGCTGCTGACCGCTTGGAGTGCATTGGCGCTGATCGTCGCGCAGGGACTGACCGTCGCGATGCGGGGGGCGGTCCTCAAGGAGGCGGTTGGTCTCGATCTGAGCGAGATCGTGGGCGCGAAGTTCGTGGTCGCCGGGCTGATCAAGATGGCCGCGGCACTGCTGCTGGCGCTGCTGCTGTTCTCCGGCAATACCGGCCCTCGGCGCGGTGGCTCCAATTGCGTACGGATGGGCGTGTGGCGCGGATCGCCGCTGGGTTTCGCCGGCGGGCTTGCTGCTGATCAGCATCATCCTGCTGCTTTATCGCGAGACCTAAGAGGTTCCTCCTAATCACGCCGCCTGCCGCGCCAGCTCCAGCACGTGATCCTCCGTCGGCAGCTTGCGCTGCCGCCCGCTGCCCCGTCCCGCCCGCTTGGTCAGCACCGCCAGCGCGATCCAGCTCCCATGAAACAGCAGCCCGGCCAGCAGCACGACCCCCCCATGCACCGGCCCGATCGTCGCCCGCGCCATCAGCTCATCCACCGACCCCACTGCGCGCGGATGGATCAGCAGCTTGCCGAAATAAGCGATGCACTGGATTCCGAAGATGTAGCAGTAATTCTTCCGCAACCGCCGGCCGATTGCGTCCAACTTCCCGATATGCAGGTGCGGATGAACGTAGTCCTGATGCAGCACCTTGTTCCACCCGTTCTCCACCGACACGCCCTGCCCCAACAGGATCGGCCCGAAGAACTGCGTCTCCAGGATGTGCCCCCGCACCCGCCAGAAATCGAAGAACCGGTACCGCCGCGCCTCGATGTTGAGGAACACCGCCACCAGCAGCCCGACCAGCACCAGCGGCAGCGGCGACGCGGTCTCGCTGCTGAACGTCAGCGACAGCGCAAGCCCGGTCGAGACCACCGCCCAATTCGTGGTCGCGTCCAGCCGCGTTCGCCACACCGTGCTGCGATAGATCTCGCCGCGGTAGAGATGGGCCAGCGCCCCGATCTCGGCGGCATTGAATTCGTGCGGGTGCGCCGCGGCGCCGGGCTCGCCCATGCCAGCTTCCTCCCTGCTTGCCCCGCCATTCTCGCCGTTTCGCAGCCGAAATCCAGCGCTTACCTGGCGTTCCCCGCGGAGTTGGCCAATATAGGGCCATGACGATCGACGCCGTCCTCGACCAGGTCGAGGCCAATCTGCCCGCAGCCCAGGACCGCTGGTTCAGCCTCCTGCGCATCCCCTCCGTCTCCGCCCAGCCGTCCCACGCCGCCGATTGCCACGCCGCGGCCGAGTGGCTGCGCGACCAGCTCTCCGGCATGGGCTTCAAGGCCGGCGTCCGCGCCACCGCCGGCCAGCCGGTCGTGCTCGCCCACCACGACGGACCCGGTGACGGTGCCCCGCACCTCCTCTTCTACGGCCACTACGACGTCCAGCCAGCCGAGCCCTTCGAGCTCTGGACCCACCCGCCCTTCGAGCCCACCGTCGTCGAGGGCCCCCACGGCCCCCGCGTCTACGCCCGCGGCGCCGTCGACGACAAAGGCCAGACCATGCTCTGGATCGAGGCCCTGCGCGCCTGGCACCAAACCACCGGCTCCATCCCCGTCCGCGCCACCGTCCTCATCGAGGGCGAGGAGGAGATCGGCAGCCCCAACCTCGAAGCCTTCATCGCCGCCAACCGCGACGAGCTCCACGCCGAGATCGCGGTCATCAGCGACACCGGCATGTGGCGCATCGACACCCCGGCCCTCACCACCCGCCTGCGCGGCATGGTCTACACCGAGGTCCGCCTCCGCGCCGCCGCCCGCGACCTCCATTCCGGCCAGTTCGGCGGCGCCGCCCTCAACCCGATCAACGCCCTCACCCGTCTGCTCGGCCAGCTCCACGACGACGCCGGCCGGGTCCAGATTCCCGGCTTCTACGATGGCGTCTCCGAGGTCTCGCCGGAGCAGCGCGCCCAATGGGACTCGCTCGGCTTCGACGAGAGCGCGTTCCTCGCCGGCATCGGCCTGCACCACCCCGCCGGCGAGCAGGGCCGCGCGCCGCTCGAGCGCCTCTGGGCCCGCCCGACCGCCGACATCAACGGCATCTGGGGCGGCTACCAGGGCCCCGGCGCCAAAACCGTGATCGCCGCCGAGGCCGGCGCCAAGGTCTCCTTCCGCCTCGTCCCCGGCCAGGACCCGGTGAAGGTCGCCGACGCCTTCCGCCGCTTCCTCCACGAGCGCGCGCCCGCCGACGCCAAGCTGGACATCGAGGTCTTCACCGGCTCCGCCGCGATCGAGGTCCCCCCGACCGGCCGTTTCATCCAGGCCGCCGAGCAGGCGCTCGAGGACGAATACGGCCGCCCCGCCGTTCTGATCGGCAGCGGCGGCAGCATCCCCGTCGTGGAAAGCATGCGGCGCGTGCTCGGCCTCGACGCCCTGCTGATGGGATTCGGCCTCGAGGACGACCAGGTCCACAGCCCCAACGAGAAGTTCGAGTGGGCCTGCTTCCGCCACGGCATCCGCAGCCACGCCCGTCTGCTCGGCCGGCTTGCCGCCTGAGGAGGGCGACCTCGCGGTCACAGCGCATTAACGGCCCTGCTCAAGAAGAGTTGATCGTTCACTCTCGGGGGCGCTAAGCTGCCTCATCTCGAAAATGAGGTCGCCGGCCGTGATCCACTCTTCCGTCTCGCAACATGCGGCTATTCGCTCCGCGCTCCCGGGCCGGCTTGCACCCGCTTTCGTCCTGTTCCCCCGCTGGCAAAAAGCGCGCGACCGTGCATGCGCCGCGTTGCTCGCCGGCGAGACCCGGCTGTTGCTGACCGGACCAGCCGGCACCGGAAAGACCCTGCTGCTGGACCACGCCGCGCACGTGCTGCGGGCCGCGGGCTGGCAGGTGCAGGTCTGGCAGGCCGATGGCCGGCCCCCGCCGGCCGCCGCCGCCGCCCCCTCGGCGCTGTTCGTGGACGAGGCCGACCGGCTCTCCCGCAGGGAGCTTGAAACCCTGCTCCGGACCACCCCGGGCCCGCTTCTGCTCGCCGGTCTTGAGCCGCTCGCGTCGCGCGCGCCGGCCGGCTCGCGCGTGTGCCTAGCGCCGCTGACGCCCGACGAGTCCCGCGACTTCATCGCGCAATGGCTCGCCCTCGCCGGGCGCTCGCCGGCGCACGTGACCCCCTCCGCCGTCGAACGGCTCCTCGTGCTCGCCGGCGGCGTGCCGCGCCTCCTGTCCACCCTGCTCGCGGCCGCATGCTGGCTGGCGGAAACGGCCGGTCGCCCCACGGTCGAGCTGCAGCACGTGCGGGACGCGGGCTCGCTGCGCCCCTGCTTCGACGCCAATACCGAAGCCGAGCCCACCGACTCCGAGCTCCCCGATGAGGAGCAAGCACGCCCCGCCTCACCGCGGCGGCGAGTGCACGCGATGGCGCCGGCGATGGCCGCGCTGCTGCTGCTCACGGCGACCGGCTTCACCGCCGGCCGCGTCTGGCCGACCGAGACCCGGCTTGCGTCCGACCTCATCGTTCAGCAAGCGACCCGCCTGACCGCGCTTGGAACCCGGCTGACCCAGCGCCTGCCGGGCTCGACTGAACTGGCCGACGCCGCTCCGGCGCACGCTGCTGCTCCGATCGCCGCGGCCCCGGCAGGCATGCCCCCGCTGCTGGCCGCCGAGGCCCCGCCGCCCCCGCGCGCTGCCGACAGCGAAGCCGCCGTCCCCGAGCTCGCGGCATCAGCGCCGGTCGTGCTCGCGAGCATTGACATCCCACCAACGGCCGCGGCGCCGGCCCCGCTCGCGGCCGCCGCACCGTCCCCAATCTCCGCCGGCATGCTCGAGACCATGTTGCAGCGCGGGCAGGCGATGCTCGACCTCGGCGATCTCTCGGCCGCCCGCCTCCTGTTCGCCCGAGCTGCCGAGCTCGGCAGCTCGGAGGCGATGCTCAGCATGGGCGGGACCTTCGACCCGACCGTCCTCGATGGCCGCTTGCTGGCCAATCCCGACGAGGTGGAAGCAACCCGCTGGTACCGCATGGCCGCCGCGTCAGGGAACCCCGAAGCCGCCCTGCGCCTGCAGCGTCTGATGCGACAAGCCGCGCGCTGATCGCGGCCGGTCGGCCTCGCTACCCGGTGCCGGCCATGTCCAGCACCGGCTGCAGCCCCTCCGGCAGCGGCGAGGCATACGGCGTCCGGTCGAGGCGGGCCCGATGGTCGCTCTTGGCCTGCTCCAGCAGCGCCGGATCGCCCAGCACGTCGACCGCGGTGCCGGCCATGACCTTGGCCGCGTGTACCATGCCCTTGTGCGCCAAGGGGCTCTTGCCCTGGGCGGTCAGCTGCCAGGAGTGGCCCGGCGTGCCGATCGCGTAGGTCGCGCCGCGCATCTGCACCGTCGGCACCGCCCAGCTCACGTCGCCCACATCGGTCGACCCGACCATCCCCGCACCCTTCGCCTCCAACGGCACGACCCGGTCGCAAAGTGGCGCGTCCGTCATCTCGATCCCGAACCGCTGATGCGCGCTATCGATGTCGGCCTGGCTCACGGTCCGCCGGATCGCCTCGGCGAACGCCCGATCCTCCGCATCGAACGGCGGCGGCCCGAGGCGCTGGAGGTTGCTGAACATGGCCCGCTCGAGCGGGGTGTTGCCGAGCAGGTTGCTCATCCCGCTCACCACCCGGCGCTCCATCCGCGTCTCCGTCATCAGCGCCGCCCCGTCCGCGATCCGGTCGACCCGCGCCGCCAGAGTCTGGAGCTGCGGCAGGTCGGCCGCGCGAACGATGTAGCGGAGCACGGCCGCCGCCTGCACCACGTTCGGCGCGATCCCGCCGGCGTCGAGATAGGCGTAGTGGACCCGCGCCGAGGACGGCATGTGCTCGCGCAGGTAGTTGACGCCGAGGTTCATCAGCTCGGCCGCGTCCAGCGCGCTCCGTCCGAGCTCCGGGTCGACGGCGGCATGCGCGGTGCGGCCGACGAACCGGTAATCGACCTGCAGGATAGCGAGCGAGTAGGCCTCGTTCACACCGGCGAACGGCGCGGGATGCCAGGAGATGGCGATGTCCACGTCGTCGAAGGCGCCGTCACGGACCATGAAGGTCTTGGCCGCCCCACCCTCCTCGGCCGGGCAGCCGTAATAGCGGACCCGGCCGGGCATGCCCCGCGCCGCCAGCCAGTCCTTGACCGCCGCCGCCGCCAGCATGGCCCCGGCGCCGAGCAGGTTGTGGCCGCAGCCATGCCCCGCCCCGCCGGGCTCGACCGGCCGATGCTCCGCCACCCCCGCCTCCTGGCTCAAGCCCGGCAGCGCGTCGTACTCGCCGAGGATCGCGATCACCGGGCCGTCCTCCCCGGCCTCGCCGACCACCGCAGTCGGGATGCCGGCGACGCCTTCGGTCACCCGGAACCCCTCCTGCCGCAGCATCTCCGCATGCTCGCGTGCCGAGCGGACCTCCCGGAAGTTCAGCTCGGGCATCTCCCACACCCGGTCGGACAGCGCGATGAACGCCTCCTGCTTGCCCTCCACCAGCCGCCAGATCTGTTCCGTGTTCTGCATAACCACCCCGGGGAAAACCGGGCCTGACGCTAACCCGACAACTCACGCCCGGCCAGGGCAGGAGCTAGACGGCGAGCTTGTCCAGTTCGCGGATCACGCTCTCGCCCATGACCGAGGTGCCGACCTTGGCTGTGCCCGGCCCCATCACGTCCGCGGTGCGCAGCCCGCTCGCCAGCACGTTGGCGCAGGCCCGCTCGACCAGCGCCGCGTCCTCCTCCATGCCAAACGAGTAGCGCAGCAGCATCGCGAAGCTCAGGATCTGCGCCATGGGGTTGGCCACGCCCTTGCCGGCGATGTCCGGCGCGCTGCCATGGATCGGCTCATACAGCGCGTGCCGCCGCCCGGACGAATCCAGCGCCCCCAGCGTCGCCGAGGGCAGCATGCCGAGGCTTCCGGTCAGCATGCTGGCCAGGTCCGACAGCAGATCCCCGAACAAGTTGCCCGTGACAATGACGTCGAACTGCCGCGGGTTGCGCACCAGCTGCATCGCGCAGTTGTCGGCGTACATGTGCGAGAGCGCGACCTCGGGATACTCACGCTCCGCCAGCGCCGTCACAATCTGCCGCCACATCAGGCCGGACATCATGACGTTGGCCTTGTCCACCGACGTCACCCGTCCCTGCCGCCCGCGCGCCAGCTCGAACGCGACCCGCGCGACCCGCTCCACCTCCTCGGTGGTATAGACCTCGGTATCGACGCCCCGCTGCGACCCGTCCGGAAGCGTCTCGATCCCGCGCGGCTCGCCGAAATAGATGCCGCCGGTGCTCTCCCGCACGATCATGAGGTCGAGCCCGCGCACCACCTCCGGCTTGAGCGTGCTCGCGTCCACCAGCGGGTCGAGCACGATCGCCGGGCGCAGGTTGGCGAACAGCCCGAGCTCCTTGCGCAGCCGCAGGATCGCCACCTCCGGCCGCTGCTCGAAGCCGAGCTTCTCCCACCGCGGGCCGCCCACGGCGCCGAACAGCACCGCGTCGGCCGCTTTGGCTGCCTCGATCGTCTCGTCCGTGATCGGCGTGCCGTGGTGATCGATCCCGGCGCCGCCGACAAAGTCCTCGGTCAGGGTGAACGACACGCGCCGTCGCCGGTCCATCCAGTCGATGACCCGGCGCACCTCCCGCATCACCTCGGGCCCCACCCCGTCGCCGGGGAGGATCAGCAAGTGCTTGTTGCTGCTCATCACACCGCGATGCCCGGCAGCCAAGGCTGCTCCTCGCGCCGCCGCTGCTCGTAGCCGTCGATCGCCGGCGCCCGCTGCATGGTCTGGCCGATATCGTCGAGCCCGTTCAGCAGCAGGTGCCGCCGGAACGGGTCGATCTCGAACGGGATCTCCTCCCCGCTCGGCCGCACCACGACCTGCCGATCGAGATCCACCGTGATCCGCGCGTTGCCGCCCAACCGCGCATCCTCCATCAGCTCGTCGCAGATCTCGCGCGGCAGGCGGATCGGCAGAATGCCGTTCTTAAAGCAGTTATTATGGAAGATGTCGGCGAAGCCCGGCGCGATCACGCAGCGTATGCCGAAGTCGAGCAGCGCCCAGGGCGCATGCTCGCGCGACGAGCCGCAGCCGAAGTTCTCATGCGCAATCAGGATCTCCGCATGGCGGTACGGCGGCTGGTTCAGCACGAAGTCAGGCCGCTCCTCGCCGCTCCCGTCGTAGCGCAGCGTGTCGAACAGGTGCACGCCCAGCCCGGTGCGCTTGATCGTCTTGAGGAAGCGCGCCGGGATAATCTTGTCGGTGTCGACATTGGCCATCGGCAGCGGCGCCGCGATACCGGTCAGCTCCGTGAACGCTTGCATCAGGCCAGCTCCCTCACATCCGTCAGATGGCCGGTCACCGCCGCGGCCGCGGCCATAGCCGGCGACAACAGGTGGGTCCGCCCACCCGGGCCTTGCCGACCTTCAAAATTGCGGTTGCTGGTGCTGGCGCAACGCTGGCCGGGCTTGAGCTTGTCCGGGTTCATGCCGAGGCACATGGAGCAGCCGGCCTCGCGCCACTCGAACCCCGCCTCCACCAGGATGCGGTCGAGCCCCTCCTGCTCCGCCTGCTGCTTCACCACGCCGCTGCCCGGCACGACCATCGCGCGCACCCCGTCCGCGACCTTGCGGCCCCTCGCCACGTGCGCCGCCGCCCGGATATCCTCGATCCGCCCGTTCGTGCAGGACCCGATGAACACAACGTCGATCGGCACCTCGGCAAGCTTCTGACCCGGCTGCAGCGCCATGTACTCCAGCATGCGCCGCATCTGCGTCCGCCGTGCCTCGTCGTCCACCTGCTCAGGGTCCGGCACGCGCTCCGTGATCGGCAGCACCGCTTCGGGGTTGGTGCCCCAGCTCACCATCGGCGCAATCTCGGAGGCGTCCAGCCGGACCACCGTGTCATAGTGCGCGCCCGGGTCCGACGGCAGCGTCCGCCAGTATTCGACCGCGCGGTCGAACGCCTCGCCCTTCGGCGCGAACGGGCGGCCCTTGATGTAGGCGAACGTGGTCTCGTCCGGCGCGATCACCCCGGCGCGCGCCCCCGCCTCGATGCTCATGTTGCAGACCGTCATCCGCCCGGCCATGTCGAACCCGCGGATCACCTCGCCGGCATACTCGATCACGTGCCCGGTCCCGCCCGCCGTTCCGATGCGTCCGATGATGGCCAGCACGACGTCCTTGGCCGTGACGCCCGCCCCGAGCGTGCCGTTGACCTCGACCAGCATGTTCTTGGCCGGCTTCTGCAGCAGCGTCTGGGTCGCGAGCACGTGCTCGACCTCCGACGTGCCGATACCGAACGCGAGCGCGCCCATCGCGCCGTGCGTGCTGGTATGGCTATCGCCGCAGACGATGGTCATGCCGGGCAGGCTGATCCCCTGCTCCGGGCCGATGATGTGGACGATGCCCTGCCGCGTGTCGCTGATCGGGAAATACGGCACGCCGAAATCGGCGACGTTGCGCTCGAGCGTCTCGACCTGGACCCGGCTCTCTTCCTCGCGGATGCCCTGCCGGCGGTCGTCGTCGGTCGGCACGTTATGGTCGACCACGGCGATCGTCGCGTCCGGGCGCCGCACCGCGCGGCGCGCCATGCGCAGGCCTTCGAACGCCTGCGGGCTGGTCACCTCATGGACGAGGTGCCGATCAATGTAGAGAACGCAGGTGCCGTCCTCCATCCGGTCGACGACGTGGCTGTCCCACAGCTTGTCGAACAAGGTCTTGGCCATGTCTCCCCCTCGTCGCCGCCCGAAGCGCGGCGCTTCTGCGACGCGGCCTACTCGGCCGCCGCCGCGTGCCCCTTCTCCGCCGCCGCCGGGACCTCGCGGGCCCGCTCGGCAATGCGCGCCGACTTGCCGCTGCGTCCGCGCAGATAATACAGCTTGCTCCGGCGCACGTCGCCCCGGCGCACCACCGCGATCTCGGCGATGGTCGGCGCATAGAGCGGGAACACGCGCTCGACGCCCTCGCCATAGCTGATCTTGCGCACCGTGAAGTTGCTGCCGAGCCCCTTGTTGGACCGCGCGATGCACACGCCCTCATAGGCCTGCACGCGGGTGCGCTCGCCCTCGACCACGCGGACCATGACGCGGAGCGTGTCGCCGGGCTGGAACTGGGGCACGGCGCGGGCGGCGGTCAGCCGCTCGATCTGCTCTGCCTCGTATCTCTGCAGGATATTCATGGTCTCAGTCCTTTCGTGAGCGTTGTTAGGGCGCGGCGCGCCCAGTGTCTATCAGCGCGTCCCAGAGGTCGGGTCTGCGCATACGGGTAAGTTCCTCGGCCTCCTTGCGGCGCCAGGCGGCGATGGCGGCGTGATGCCCCGACAGCAGCACTGACGGCACGGCCCGGCCCTGCCACTCCGCCGGCCGCGTGTAATGCGGATATTCCAGCAGCCCGGCCGAGAAGCTTTCCTCCTCCGCCGAGGCCGCCGCGCCCATCACGCCCGGTAGCAGCCGCACGCAGGCGTCCAACAACACGAGCGCCGGCAGCTCGCCGCCCGACAGCACGTAATCGCCGATGCTGACTTCCTCGGCCCCCCGCGCGTCCAGCAGGCGCTGATCGACCCCCTCATACCGCCCGCAAAGCAGCCGCACGCCCGCTCCGGCCGAGAGCACGCGCACCCGATCCTGCGTCAGCTTGGCGCCACGCGGCGACAAATAGAGCAGCGGCCGCTCGTCGTCCGGCCCGAGTGCCGCATCGAGCACGTCCGCCCGCATCACCATCCCCGCCCCGCCCCCGAACGGCGTGTCATCCACCGTCCGATGCCGATCCGCAGCCGCCGCACGGATGTCGCGGACATCGAGCTCCCACCGCTGCGCCTCGAGCGCCCGCCCAGCCAGCGACTCCCCGAGCGGCCCCGGGAACATCGACGGAAACAACGTCCACACAGTCGCCCGCCAGCTCATGTCGACGGACCCTGATGAAGCCCTCTCCCGCTGGCGGGAGAGGGTTGGGTGAGGGTGGTCGGCTCCACGAACTCCGGCGGAACGACGATCACCCGACCCGCCGCCACATCCACCTCCGGTACACAGGCGCGAGTGAACGGCACCAGCAGCGGCGCCCCCTGCCCCACGATCTCCAGGCTCGCCCCGGCGCCGTAATCGTGCACCTGCACCACCCGCCCGAGCGCCGCCCCGTCCGCCCCGACCGCCGCAAGCCCGACGAGGTCGGCTAGATAGAAATCGTCCCCCTCCGCCGCCGGCAGCCGGTCGCGCTCCACGTACAGCTTCACATTGACCAGCCGCTCCGCCGCGGTCCGGTCCGGCAAAGGCGCACCCGCCGCGTCCCGCAGCTCGGCGATCCCCTCCCCGCGCCAGACCAGCGTCCAGGCCCGCCCCTGCTCGTCCAGCAGCGGCGAGTAGGACGCGAGGTCCCCCTCGGCGTAGGAATGGACGTGCACCAGCCCCCGCACCCCGTGCGGTCGGCCGACCACGCCCAGCAGGATGCGCCGGTCAGTCAATGTCAGCCCGCGGCAGCGGCCGCCTTGGCCCGCTCCTGCGCCTTCTTCTTCGGCGCGGACTGGACCGGCTGCTCGCGATAGGCCGGCATCGGCGCCAGCCCAGCATGGCCAAGGAACCGGGCCACCCGGTCGGTCGGCAGCGCGCCCTCGCTCATCCAATGCTGGATCCGCTCGGCCTGCAGCCGCACGCGGTCCGCATGCTCGGCCGGCAGCATCGGGTTGTAGCTGCCAACCTTCTCGAGGAAGCGCCCATCCCGCGGGCTGCGGCTGTCAGCGACCACGATGTGGTAGTACGGCCGCTTCTTGGCGCCGGCGCGGGAAAGACGGATTTTCAGACCCATAGAGTGTTCCTTTGCT
This sequence comes from uncultured Alphaproteobacteria bacterium, assembly GCA_963708585.1. GTDB lineage: Bacteria > Pseudomonadota > Alphaproteobacteria > Acetobacterales > Acetobacteraceae > JAVVHH01. The sequence continues at coordinate 1,199,935 of CAVPSW010000006.1, forward strand.
CCAAAACGTTAGAAGGGCCGACGGCCCTGCTGTCCCATCCCCTTCGGCATCAGCGCGCCGATGCCCTGACGCATCAGCCCCTTCTGCCCGAGCTTGCTCATCCGCTTCATCATGGTGGACATGTCGTCGAACTGCTTCAGCAGCCGGTTCACGTCCTGCACCGTCGTCCCCGACCCGGCCGCGATCCGCTTCTTGCGGCTCGCTTTGATCACGTCCGGCGCCTTCCGCTCCTTCTTCGTCATCGACGAGATGATCGCCGCCTGACGCTTCAGGATCGTCGTATCGAGCTTGGCGTCATCGAGCTGCGCCTTCAGCTTGCCCACCCCCGGCAGCATGCCGAGGATCCCCGACAGCGAACCCATTTTAGAAATCTGCTTAAGCTGGTTGGCGTAGTCCTCGAGGTCGAACTGCCCGCGCATCATGCGCTTGGCCAGCCGCTCCGCCTCTTCCTGCTCGATGGTCTCGCTGGCCTTCTCCACCAGCCCGACCACGTCGCCCATGCCCAGGATCCGGCCCGCCACGCGCTCCGGATGGAATTCTTCCAATGCGTCCAGCTTCTCGCCGGTGCCGGTCAGCTTGATCGGCGCCCCGGTCACCTGACGCATGGAGAGCGCCGCGCCGCCGCGGGCGTCGCCGTCCATCCGGGTCAGCACGATGCCCGTGACGCCGAGCGCTTCGTTGAAGGCGCGGGCGGTATTGACCGCGTCCTGGCCGGTCATGGCGTCGACTACGAGCAAGGTCTCGGCCGGGTTGGTCGCCTCGCGGACCGCCTTGACCTCATCCATCAGCGCCTGATCGATCGAGAGCCGGCCGGCGGTGTCGAGGATGACGATGTCGAACACCTCACGCCGCCCGGTCTCCATGGCCCGGCGCGCGATCTCCACCGGCGTCTGTCCCGCCACGATCGGCAGCGACGTCACGCCAGTCTGCTCCGCCAGCTGCTGCAGCTGGAGCTGCGCGGCCGGCCGCTGCGTGTCGAGCGACGCCAGCAGCACTCGGCGTCGGTCCCGCCGCGTAAGCCGGAGCGCGAGCTTGCCGGAGGTCGTCGTCTTGCCGGAGCCCTGCAGCCCGACCATCAGGATCGGCACCGGCGCGGCGGCATTCAGGTTGAGCGGCACGGCCCCGGCCCCGCCCAGCGCCTCCACGAGCTGATCGTTGACGATCTTGATGACCATCTGGCCGGGGCTGACGCTGTCCAGCACCTCGGCGCCCAGCGCGCGCTCCCGGGTCTTGCTGATGAAGTCCCGCACCACCGGCAGCGCCACGTCTGCCTCGAGCAGCGCGAGTCGGACCTCCCGCAGCGCGTCGGCGATGTCCTCCTCGGACAGCCGTCCGCGCGCGCGGAGCCGATCGAAAACGCCGGAAAGCTTGCCCGACAGGGTGTCGAACATGGTGGGGTGGTCCTCAAACGCAAAGGCGCCGCTGCGCGGGCACGCGGAGCGGCGTTGTAGTCAGGGCCGGGAGATACGGGCTCGGTCGTCCGATGTCAAACTCATGGCCCTTGACGACCGTGGTCCGCAAGCGTCACATGTAACGCATGTCGAAGTCCCCGTCGCGCTCGCGCGTCCAGCGCTACCGCGCCGCGCTGAGAGCACGCGGACTGCGCCCCATACAAATCTGGGTGCCAGACACGCGCGCGCCGGACTTCGCGGCCGAGGCAGCCCGCCAATGCCAGGCGGTCAACGCGGCCGACGAGCGCGACGAGATCATGGACTGGCTCGAAGGGGTCAGCGAGTTCGACGAGGATCATGCGCCGCGGTGACGTGGTCACGGTCGCCGACCGAAGCGGCCAGTTCACCAGCAAACCGCGCCCGGCCGTCATCGTTCAGGGCGACCCCTTTGCCGAGCTGGCATCGGTGACGCTCTGCCCCATCACCACGGCCCCCGCGGATGCACCGCTGTTACGGTTGGAGTTGCTGCCGTCCTCCGCGTTGCCGCTCGACCAGGCCTCATGGATCGAGGTGGACAAGATCACCACCGTCCGACGTCATCGAATTGGCGCCCCGATTGGCCGAGTGTCCGACACGGACTTGGTCCGGCTCAACGGTGCCGTGGCCGTGTTTCTCGGGATCGGCTGAGCGGAGGGCCTGCTCGGGGCAACCCCGGCACATCCCGGACGCTGAACCGGCTCTGGTCTGAGGTCGCGGTGGAAAGCTCGGTCGCAATCGCGGTGCTCTGCGTCGCTGTGGGTGGGGTGGCGGCGCAATGGGTGGCGTGGCGGCTGAAGCTGCCGGCGATCGTGCTGCTGTTCGCGGCCGGGCTGCTGGCCGGACCGGGCCTCGGCCTGATCCACCCGTCGCAGGCCCTGCAAGGCACGCTCCGGCCCCTGGTCGGCCTCGCCGTCGCCATCGTCGTGTTCGAGGGCGGTCTCGGGCTCGACCTGCGCGAGCTGCGCGCCGCCGGCGAGGGCGTGCTCCGCCTGACCGCCATCGCGCTGCCGATCAGCTTCGTGCTCGGCACGCTCGCAGCCGAACTGTGCACCGGCATGGGCTGGGGCGCTTCATTCCTATACGGCGCGATCACCGTCGTCACCGGCCCGACCGTGGTGCTGCCGTTGCTGCGCCACACGCGGCTGCAGCGCCGGGCCGCCTCCTTCCTAAAATGGGAAGCGATCGTCAACGACCCGATCGGCGCCATGCTGGCCGCCATCGTGCTCGAGGTGCTGACCGCCGAGGGCGGCACGGCCGGGCTCGCCGCGACGGTGGCGGTCGGGGTCGTCTTCGCGGCCGCGCTCGGCGCCGCCGCCGCCTTCCTGGTCCGCCGCCTGTTCACCCGCGACCTGGTGCCGGAAGTCCTCAAGGTCCCGATCCTGCTCGCGCTGGCCATGGGCGTTTACGCGGTGTCCAACGTCGTGATGAACGAGGCCGGGCTGGTCGCTTCCACCGTGTTCGGCGTCGCGCTGGCCAACATGCGGGTGCCCGGGATCGGCGAGTTGCGCCGGTTCAAGGAGGCCCTGGTCGTCCTCATCGTGTCCGCCCTGTTCGTGACCCTATCGGCGGACCTCGACCGCTCGGTCCTGGCACAGCTCTCCTGGCCGGTGCTCGGCCTGACCGTCGCCATGCTGGTCGTCGTGCGCCCGCTCGCGATCACCCTCGCGACGCTGCGCAGCGGGCTCTCGCGGCAGGAGCGGGCATTGGCCGCCTGGATTGCGCCGCGCGGGATCGTGGCGGCGGCGATCGCGGGCGTGGCCGGGCTGCGGCTGCAGGGCGCGGGCTATGGCGGGGCGGTGCTGGTGATGCCGTCGGTGTTCGGCCTGATCGCCGCCACCATGATCCTGCACGGGTTCACCCTCGGGCCGCTCGCCCGCCGACTCGGGCTGCGGCTCGGCGAGGCCCCCGGCCTGGTCATTGTCGGCGCCTCGCCCTGGAGTACGGCGCTGGCCGCCGCCCTGCACCTTGCCGACGTTCCGGTCCTGCTGGTCGACACCTTCCCCGGCGCGCTCGACCCGGCGCGCGCCGAGGGGATCCCCGTCCTGCAGGCCGAACTGCTGAGCGAGCACGGTGAGGAGGAGCTGGCCGGCCGGGCCGCCGACTGGCTGCTCGCGGCGACCCCGGACGACATCTACAATGGGCTGGTCTGCACCAGGCTGGCGCCTGAGCTGGGCCGCGAGCGCGTCTACCAGGTCGCCCCGCCGGCGGCGTCGACCAGCGTCGCTGGGTGCACCGGGACCTGCGCGGCAAGGTGCTCGGCGCACCGCCGCTGCACGAGGCGGCTCTGGCCTCGCGCTTCGACGCGGGATGGCAGTTCGTCGCGTTGCGGCTGGAGGAAGCCCAGTTGCCCGAGAGCGCGCTGCCGCTGCTCTTCGTCCGCCCCCGCGGCGCCATGGCCCTGCTCTCGGCCGAGGACGCGTCGACGCCCGAGCCCGCAGCAGGCGACCTCGCACTCGTGCTGGTTCCGCCCGACGAGCCTGCCGCCGTCACCGTCGCCACCGAGGCGCTCAGCCCAGCATAAGCGACCCGCCGGCCCGGTTCGCCCCGGGCCGGAGCCGCAGCCCGGGACGCAGATTCCGGAACGGGAGCGTCGCCGGATCGGCCACCACCGGGCCGGGCGCGGCGGCGACGATGATCCGCTTTGCAACCGGACCGAAATCGGCACGGAAATGCACCGACGACTTCAGCACGATGATCGGCGCCGCTGACGGCTCGACGCCGGCATGGCGCAGGATCGCCTGATCGAGCGCCTGCATCTTGCGGCTCGTCACCAGCACCAGCACGCCCGGCCCGACCTCGATCAGCGCGCACGGACCGAGATTGCCCGGGTTGCCGCGCCCCATCGGCCCGGTCAGCGTGAAGCGCCCGTCGGTCAACCGGTGGACGATCGCCTCCGTCGCGAACGGCACGCCGTCCGACTTGCCACCGAGCTGCAGCGCCACCGCCGCCCCCTCGCCCGCCGCGTGGCAGGCCGAAGCGCTCTCGGCATCGTTGATGAGGCACAGCACCGCCCCGCGCGCCCCCTGCCGCACCAGCTCGGCCAGCAGCCCGGTCGTATCCCCATGCCCGCCCCCGCCCGGATTATCCTGCGTGTCGGCGATCACGATCGGACCGCCCGGCCCGGCCTCACGCAGCGCGGCCGCCACCGCCTCAGCCGCCGGAAGGATCTCCGACCCGAACTCCAGCTCGCGCCGTTGCAGCTCGGCAAGGAACCGATCCGCCGCCGTCTCCGCCGCCGCCGCCGCCTCGGCATAGGCGGCGAAGGCCGGTCCGCAGCCGGGAAAATCGGCATAGGGAAAGCCAAAGGACCAGGCCAGTTCGGCCGCGCCGGTCTCCGCCATGATCCTCGCCCGCGCCGCCATGACGGACGCCATTGGCTCGACCAGCGTGCACTGGCTGGTGATCGGCAGCAGATAGTCGAGCTGCCGGAACGCCCGCGCAAACGGGCGGCCCAGCGCGATCCGGCGCAGCAGCAGACGCATCGCCCGCGCCCCGGCCGCCGGCATGTCGATATGCGGATAGGTCAGGTAGGGCGCGAACACGTCCGCCCCCTCGACCATCGCCGCCGTCAGGTTCGCGTGCGGGTCGAGGCTCGCCGCCACCGGCGTGACGCCCACGATCGCCCGGACCCGGCGCAACAGCTCGCCCTCCAAGTCGAGGAAGGTCTCGCCGACCGCCGCGCCGTGCAGATCGAGATAGACGCCGTCGAGCGGCCCGAGATCCAGCGCCCGCGACAACCCGGCGCAGATCATGGCCGCGATCCGCTCGAACGCCGCGTCCGCCACTGGCCCCGCCGGGTTGGCGAACCCCCAAGCGAGCGGCACCAGCTCATGCCCCTCCGCCTCCCCCACCTCGATCGCCCCGCGCAACCCGCAGGACGCGGTCGCGCATGGCCGGAATCAGCCCCGCGCCCTCCGTAAGCGGCGGAAACCCCCCGGGGCTGACGAAGTCGGCATAGCTGGTCGGCCGCGGCGCAAACGAGTGGCTCTCGTGCAGAAACCCGCCAACCGCAATGCGCATCGCCCCTGCCCTCTCGTCGTCACCCCCGGACTTGATCCGGGGGTCCACCGTGCCACAAGGGGAAACTTGGCATCGGGAGACCATCGGGTGCGCGTATTCTGGGACGAGATACAGCTCCGCCACGCCCCGCAATTCTTCCTCCAGCGCGGCCAGGTCCGCCCCAACTTCGAGGTTCCCGCCCGCGCCCTGGCCCTGCTCGAGGGCGTCGCCGGCGCTCGGTCTCGTGCCCGAAGCGCCGCCGCACGGTCGGACCGAGCGCGCTCGCGGCCGTGCCACAGCGCCGACTACCTCGACTTCCTGCGCACGGCCCACGCCGACTGGTCGGCGCTGCCGGGAGCCGGACCGGAGGTGGTCGCCAACGTCCACGCCGCCCCGGAGATGCTGGCGCAGGGCGGCCGGCCCGGACGTCGTCGATCGCGCCGCGCGGGCTGGTTCACCGCCGACACCGCGTGCCCGATCGGCCCCGGCACGTGGGCGGCCGCGCTCTCCGCCGCCGCCTGCGCGCTGGCCGCGGCGGACGAGGCCGCCGCGGGCCGCAGCGCGTATGCGTTGGTACGCCCGCCGGGTCACCACGCCTATCCGGCGCGGGCCGGCGGGCACTGCTACCTCAACAACGCCGCGCTGGCCGCCGAGCGCCTGCGCGCGCGCGGCGCGGCCCGCGTCGCCGTGCTCGACATCGACAGCCACCACGGCAACGGCACGCAGGGCGTGTTCTGGGAGCGCGGCGACATGCTGTTCGTCTCCGTCCACGGCGACCCGGACGGCTACTACCCGTGGTATGTCGGCCGCGCCGACGAGCGCGGCGCCGGCCCCGGCGAGGGCTATAACCTGAACCTGCCGCTCCCCGCGGCAGCGGCGACGCCCCTGGCTCGAAGCCCTGGACACCGGGCTTGCCGCTATCCGCCACTTCGGCGCCGACGCACTGGTGCTCAGCCTCGGCTTCGACGCCTCCGAGCACGAGCCGCTCAACTACCTCGCCGTGACCGACGACGGCTTCGCCCGCGCCGGCGAGCGGATCGGCGCCCTGCAACTCCCGGCTGCGATCGTCGGAGAAGGCGGCTACAACACCGAGATGCTCCCCCGCCTGCTCCATCGTTTCCTCGCCGCCTACGCCGGATGATCGCCCGCGTCGCGTCCTTCGCGTTCAGCGGCATCGAGGCCGTGCCGGTCGAGGTGCAGGTGCAGATCTCGAGCGGCCTCCCCGCCTTCCTCGTCGTCGGCCTGCCGGACAAGGCGGTCGGCGAGGCGCGCGAGCGGGTGCGGGCGGCGCTCACCGCCATGGGCCTCTCCCTCCCGCCCAAGCGGGTGCTGATCAACCTCGCCCCGGCCGACCTGCTCAAGGAGGGCAGCCACTTCGACCTGCCGATCGCGCTCGCCGTGCTCGGCGCCATGGACGTGCTGCCCCGCGACGAGACTCTACGAATACGCCGCACTCGGCGAGCTCTCGCTGGACGGCGCGGTCAATGCGGTCGCCGGCGTGCTTCCGGCGGCGATCGGCGCCAGCGGCTCGCGACCTCGGCCTGATCTGCCCGGCCGCCCAAGGCGGCGAAGCGGCGTGGGCCGGCCGGATCGAGGTGCTGGCCACGCCCGACCTCCTGTCGCTGATCAACCATTTCCGCGGCACCCAAGTCCTCTCCCCGCCCGACCCGGCCGGCGCGCGCGACGCCGACGCGGTCCCGGACCTCCGACGTGCGCGGAATGGAGACCGCCAAACGGGCGCTCGAGGTCGCCGCCGCCGGCGGCCATAACCTGATGCTGGTCGGGCCGCCCGGCGCCGGCAAAAGCATGCTCGCCGCCCGCCTCCCGGCGCTGTTGCCCGACCTCTCGCCCGTCGAGGCGCTCGAGGTCAGCATGATCCACTCGGTGGCCGGGCTGCTCGACGGCGGCCGGCTGCTCATGCGCCCGCCCTATCGCGAGCCGCACCACGGCGCCTCGCAGGCGGCGCTCGCCGGCGGCGGGGTCGCGGGCCAAGCCCGGCGAGGTCAGCCTGGCGCATCGCGGCGTGCTGTTCCTCGACGAGCTGCCGGAGTTCCCGCGCCAGGCGCTCGAGGCGCTGCGGCAGCCGCTGGAGAGCGGGCGCACGACCGTGGCGCGCGCCGCCGCCCACGTCACCTACCCCGCCCGCTTCCAGCTCGTCACCGCCATGAACCCGTGCCGCTGCGGCCATCTCGGCGACGCCACGCGCGAGTGCGGCCGCGCACCCCGCTGCGGCGAGGACTACATGGGCCGGATCAGCGGCCCGCTGCTCGACCGCATGGACCTGGTCGTCTCCGTCTCGCCCGTGCCCCCGGCGGAGCTGTCCCGCGCTGCCGCCCGGCGAGCCGACCGCAGCCGTCGCCGGCCGGGTCGTGGCGGCCCGCGAGCGGCAGCGCGCGCGCTTCGGCACGGAGGGCGCGAGGACCAACGCGGAGGCCGAGATCGGCACGATCGAGCTCGAGCCGGACGCGCGCGGCCTGGCCGAGCAAGCGGCGGAGAAGCTCCGGCTCTCCGCCCGCGGCTTCACCCGCGTGCTCCGCGTGGCCCGCACCATCGCCGATCTCGCCGGGGCCATCGTGGTGCAGCGCGCGCATGTCGCCGAAGCGCTGTCCTACCGGCACCGCATCCCGGGCCGAGCCGTCTGAATTGGTCCGCTCCCAAGGACGGACCCGCTTGCGATCAGAGTAGATGCTCACTAAAAGGTGAGTGACGGCTGAACGAGACGTGGAATGGCTCGCAAGACACTGTGGCGAAAGGCGAGACGGTTCGCGCGCGCAAGAGCAGCCGGGCAATCTCGGTCGCCCGACCGGTGACGTCGCCTTTGCAGGTTCGGGTCGTCGCGAACGCGACGCTGTCCCGTGTGTCGTCGGCGCTGATGCTCTGCGCATTTTTCTGGATGGTGGCTGCCGCGAGCCATGCCGGCTTTGTTGGGAAATGGGGCCTGCGCGACAGCAATCAGATCCCGTTCGTCGCGGCCGAAGCGCCCCGAATGGATGCGGCCTACAGTTTTCAGGCCATGGCCGACGGCACGGCCGCAGCGCCCTACGTGTATCGCCGCCTCGCCCCGCTTCTGGCTGACCTGATCGTGCGTATGCCGCCAAGAATTGCTGAAGCCGCCGGCGCTGCACTATCCGATTTCTTGCCCGGGAATGGGCTCGACAGCCTTAATCCCGCGAACATCTTCAGGTCCGTCAGCGCGATCCGCGATCCGACTTACGCGGCCCGTTATGGGATCATCTACTATCTCAACTTCGGCGCGCTGTTCCTGTCCGGCTTGGTCCTGCGTCGCGTCGTCCTCGACAGCGGCGCAAGCGAGCCGGTGGCCCTCATAGCGCCGGCCAGCCTCCTGCTCGCCCTCCCCTACTTCGAAACCTTCGGCGGATATTTTTACGACAGCCTCGAACTCCTGTTTTTCAAGCTCGGCGTTTCTATTCGCGGTCCGAGGGCAGGTCCTGCCGCTGGTGCTGCTCGCCCCCATCGCCGCCTTGAACAAAGAGACCTTCGGCCTGTTCGTCCCGACCCTTTTCCCGCTCCTGGCCGCTTCCGTGTCCAGGCGGAAAGCGCTCGTGACCACGTGCGTCGCGACCGTTCTGGCACTCGCCGCTCATGGCCTCGTCCGCTGGATCTGCCGTGACAACCCGGTCAGCGGGACTTTGAACGACCTCTCCGCCGCCCTTGGCGCCTATTTCCGTCACTGGACCTACCACAGGGTCGAAATGACATACGGCGTGATTGGGCCTCAGGGCTCATTCGCGGGCACGCTGTTGCTCATGGCGCTGGTGGTCGTGCGAGGATGGCCCGCCTGTTCGCAACCAGTCCGCCGCCATCTGCTGCTCGCCGCCGCGATCAACCTCCCATTCTACATACTGTTCTGTTACGTTGGCGAACTGCGCAATCTCAGCCTGCTATACGTCGGGTTCACCGTGCTAATCGCTGCGGGCGCTGTCGCGCGCAGGACAGAGTTTGGCCGCGCAACCCAGAACGACGTAGCCAGCTCGCGGACAGAGCCGAGTATGCCCCCACCTCCTCGCCTCAACGCGAGCTGCTCGCATAGAGGGTGGCATCCGCCAGCGCACGCATTCACAGGTCCGTGAACTTCTACCTTGCCTCACGGTTTCGTGAAAACTATCCTCGCGAGAGACGGTGTGTTCCGCGCGGCATTTCGGGCCGCGGCGCTCGAAAAGGAGATGTCGTGAACCAGCTTGTCCGGCCGCGGCCAGAATCGCATGCCTGGACGACAGCATCGCCCGCGAAGATGACTTGGACATCGGGTCGCCGATCGTGGTCGATCTCGACGGAACCTTGGTGCACACCGATACACTGCTCGAGAGCGTGCTGGGCTTGCTGCGGGCGCATCCGTCGCGCTGTCTACTCCTGCCTGCGTGGCTCGCTGCAGGGCGAGCGGCTCTTGGAAGGCCAAGGTTGCTCGAGCAGGCGAGCCGGTGGCCGTCGAGCACCTGCCCTACAACCGTCCACTGATCTCGTTCTTGCGCGACGAGCGCGCCTGCGGGCGGCGGGTCGTGGCTCTCGCGACGGCAGCCGATAGCGCCATTGCAAGGCGCGTCGCCGACCATCTGGCACCTTTTCGACGATGTCCTTTGTTCGGACGGCGCCAACAAAATCAATGAAAGGCGAGACCAAGCTGGCCGCAATCGAGACGCGGGGTCGGGGAGAGCTTCGTCTATATCGGGGACCACGCAGCCGATGTGCCGATCTGGCAGCGAGCCGAGGTGGCGATGTTCGCCGGGTCGCCGAGGTCCTCGGGGGCGCGCCTGGCGCGCGCCGTGGAGTTCGACCGCAGGTTCGAGACCGAACCAGCGAACTGGCAGATGCTGGCATCGCCGCGCTCCGGCTCCATCAATGGGCCAAAAACCTCCTGCTGTTCGTGCCGTTGCTGACCTCCTTCAGCTTCGTCCGGCCATGGGCAGTGGTTGATGCGGTGACAGCTTTCGTCGCATTCGGGCTGCTCGCCTCCGCCACCTATATCGTGAACGACCTGCTGGATCTGGCAAGTGACCGCGCGCACCCGCGCAAACGGCAGCGTCCGTTTGCAAGTGGCCGTCTGCCGATCCAACACGGGCTCGCGGCGGCTGGCTTGCTGGGGCTGCTTGCTGTGGGCCTAGCGAGCCTCGCACCGGCTTTGTTGACCCTCTGTCTCCTGGCGTATCCTGGCCACGACCCTGGCCTACAGCTTCGCCCTGAAGCGCTACGTGCTGATTCGACATAGTGACCCTCGCGGTGCTGTACACGCTGCGGATCGTCGCGGGCGCCGCCGCCACGGGCGTGGTCACCAGCCCCTGGCTGTTGGCGTTTTCGCTGTTCGTGTTCTTCAGCCTAGCCCTGGTGAAGCGCTGCTCCAACTCGCTCGTCTCGCTCGGCTTCGCGCCGGGGCGGCCGAGCGCGATCGGCCGGGACTACCGGGTCGCCGACCTCGCGGTGCTCTGGCGGCTTGGCGTGAGTGCCTCAACGGCCGCGGTCGTCGTGTTCGGCCTGTTCATCAGCGCGCCCGAGACCCAGGCACGCTACAGGGCCCGGAGCTGCTGTGGTTCGTCGCCCTCGGCCTCATCTATTGGCTCGGCCGGCTATGGATCAAAACCGTCCGTGGCGAGATGCACGACGATCCGATCGTCTACGCCGCGCGCGACCACGGCAGCCGGATGACGATCTGCGCCATGTTCGTCATTAACCTTGCTCGCGCACTGGCTGAAACTGCCCTTCATCTGATCCGGGCAGGGCGAGTCTGCGTAACTCAGCCCTGCTGTTCCCAGCGTCCGTGGCGCTAAGCGCCGGAGCTGGACACGGCCTGGAAGCCGCGTCCAGCACTAGCCCTAAGCGTCAGTAGCCGTAGGGCGTATCCCGCAAGCGGTCGAGCAGGTAGGGCGTGGCCGCGCCGTCGACCGGCAGGCCGTGCGACGACTTCGAACGCCTGGATCGCGCTGACCGTCTGTCCGCCCGGAACGCCGTCGGCGGGGCTGCGAAGATAGCCAAGCCGGTTCAGCTCGACCTGCACCGCCCGGACGAGGCCCGGCCGCGCCGGATAGGCGGGCGGCGGCGGCGGCTCGTAGGCCCCGGCCGGCGCATAACCCGGCACCTGATTGCCGTGCGAGGACATGCACTGCGAGTAGGCCGCATCGTATTGCGCCTGGATGCCGAGCTGCGCGCCGAGGTCGCCCCGGCGCCGATCCCGGTGCCAACCGCGGCCCCGGAGGCCGCGCCGATGCCGCCCCGCGGCCGCCGCCGACCGCCGCACCGAGCCCGGCGCCGAGCACCGTGCTCAACACCGCGCCGCCCACCGCGTGCTGGTTCGCGGCCTCCGCCTGACCCGGCGACTTGCGAGCGGCAAAGCCGCGGCACTCCGCATCTTCCGACTGGAACTGCGTGAACGGCTTGCCCGGGCCCGGCATGACCTGGACCATCGGCCCCATCGGCGGCGCCGCGCACCCGCTCAGCAACGCCGCGCCCGCCACGACACTGGCACCAATCTTCAAACGCATTCCCGTCCCACCCCGAAGGTCATTACAACTAGTACCGTCGGCAAAGCCGTGGCAACCCGGAGCCGTTGCGCCGAGGCCCGCGCTGCACCAAAATCCGCCATGCCCGCCTGACGCTCCATAACAGCATGACCCGGCGCGCGAAGCCGTTCGCGCCGCTCGACCCCGGGCACGTGCGGCGTCTACGTCTGCGGGCCCACGGTCTACGACCTCGCCCATATCGGCAACGCCCGCAGCATGACCGTGTTCGACGTGCTGGTCCGGCTGCTGCGCCACCTGTATCCGCGCGTGACCTACGTTCGCAACATCACCGACGTGGACGACAAGATCAACGCGCGCGCCGCCGAGAGCGGCGAGCCGATCGACGCGGTCACCGCGCGCACGGCGGCGCAGTTCCACGAGGACATGGCGGCGCTCGGCAACCTGCCGCCCGACCTCGAGCCGCGCGCGACCGAGCATATCGCCGAGATGATCAGCTGATCGAGCGGCTGATCGAGCGCGGCCACGCCTACGCGGCCGAGGGCCACGTGCTGTTCGCGGTGCACGCGTTCGCCGTCGTATGGCGCGCTCTCGGGCCGCAGCCCGGACGAGCTGCTGGCCGGCGCGCGGGTGGAGGTCGCGCCGTACAAGCGCGACGCCGGCGACTTCGTGCTGTGGAAGCCGTCGCCGCCGGAGCTGCCGGGCTGGGACTCGCCCTGGGGCCGCGGCCGGCCGGGCTGGCACATCGAGTGCAGCGCGATGTCGTGGCGCTATCTCGGCGAGACGTTCGACATCCATGGCGGCGGCGGCGACCTGATCTTCCCGCACCACGAGAACGAGCGCGCGCAGAGCCTGTGCGCGCTGCCCGGCAGCGGCTTCGCGCGGGTCTGGCTGCATGCGGGATGCTGCTGTCGGGCGGCGAGAAGATGTCGAAGTCGCTCGGCAACTTCTACACGATCCGCGACGTGCTGGAGCGGGCGCCGGGCGAGGCGATCCGGCTGCTGCTGCTGCGCGCGCAGTACCGCTCGACGCTGGAGTTCAGCTTCGAGGGGCTGCGGGAGGCGCAGGCGAGCTCGACCGGTTCTACCGCGCGCTGCAGCGGACGCCGCCGGCGACGGCGCCGGTGCCGGAGCCGGTGCTGGACGCGCTGTGCGACGACCTGAACACGCCGGCGGCGTTCGCCGCGATGCACGAGCTGGCCGGACCGGGCGATGGCGGGCGACGCGCGGCGGCGGCATCGGGGCTGAAGGCGGCCGGCGCGCTGCTCGGGCTGCTGCAGCAGGAGCCGGCGGCGTGGTTCCAGGGCGGCATCGATGCCGGCGCGGTCGAGGCCGCGATCGCCGAGCGGATGGCCGCCCGCAAGGCGCGCGACTTCGCCCGCGCGGACGCGATCCGCGCGGAGTGGCTGGCGCGCGGCGTCGCGTTCGAGGACCGGCCGGACGGCACGACCGAATGGCGGCGGGTGGCCGCGCCGGCGTGACCGGACGGGACGAGGCGGCGCCGACCTGCGCGCCGATCCCGGGCAGCCCGGTGGTGGTGCTGGTGCGGCCGCAACTCGCCGACAATATCGGCGCCGTGGCCCGCTGCATGGCCAATGGCGGGCTGTTCCACCTGCGGCTCGTCGCCCCGCGCGACGGCTGGCCGCAGGAGCGGGCCTGGCGCACCGCGTCCGGCGCCGACCGCATCCTGGAGGCGGCGACGGTGCACGCGACGGTGGCGGACGCGGTCGCCGACCTGCACCGGGTGTTCGCGACCTGCCCGCGGCCGCGCCACATCGATCAAGCCGGTGCTGACCGCGCGCGCGGCCGCGGCCGACATGCGCGAGGCGGCCGGGCGGGGGCTGCGCTGCGGCATCCTGTTCGGGCCGGAGCGCGCCGGGCTCGACAACGACGACATGGCCGCCGGCGGACACGCTGGATGCAGATACCCGCTCAACCCCGAGTTCGACTCGCTCAACCTGGCGCAGGCGGTGATGGTGATGGCCTATGAGTGGTGGACGGCGGCCGAGGCCGACGCCGCCGCGGCAGCTGCTGACGCACAAGACGCGGGTGGCGACCAAGGCGGAGCTGGAGGGGTTCCTCGAGCACCTGGTCGACCAGCTCGACGCCTGCGGCTTCCTGCGCAACGCGCCGAAGCGGCCGGGCATGGTGCGCAACATCCGCCACCTGTTCCAGCGCGGCGAGGTGACGCGAGCAGGAGCTGCGGACGCTGCACGGGGTCGTCGCCGGGCTGGCGCTGGGGCGCCGGCGGCTGGGGCGGCTGGAGCCGGAGGGCCCTAACCCGGATCTGTGAGCTGCCGCGCCAGCCGCCGCGCCATCAGCCAGCCGATCAGCGCCGAGCACGGGCCGCCGATGCAGACCAGCAGGAGGCCGAGCGGCTGCCCGTTGATGGCGAGGTCCATGCCGACGCCGAGCATGCGGCCGCCGATCAGCCCGCCGGAGACGCCGGACGCGATGCCGAGCCAGAGGATGTCGCCGCGGGTGATCATGCGGGCCCGTGCAAGCCGCCCTGCGGGTCCGAGCGGCGATCGTCGGCCACTTTGACAAGGCGGGCGCGCGACCGCGTAGATGCCGCGCCATTGCCGGGAACGTGGACGCGCCTGTGGGGCGTGCGCCCGCCGTATTGCGTTACGGCCTACCGGTGCAACAAGCCGCATCACCGTGGCGACATAGAATGGAGCACCGCGCATGACCAAGCGCGCCGAGAGCAAGTACAAGATCAACCGCCGCCTCGGCGTGAACCTCTGGGGCCGCGCCAAGTCGCCGATCAACAAGCGCGAATACGGACCCGGCCAGCACGGCCAGCGCCGCAAGCAGAAGCCGACCGATTTCGGCGTGCAGCTGATGGCCAAGCAGAAGCTCAAGGGCTATTACGGCAACATCGGCGAGAAGCAGTTCCGCAAGTATTACGACGAGGCCGTGCGCCGCAAGGGCGACACCTCGGAGAACCTGATCGAGCTGCTGGAGCGCCGGCTGGATGCGGTGGTCTACCGCATGAAGTTCGCCATCACGCCGTTCGCCGCCCGCCAGTTCGTCAACCACGGCCACGTCACGGTCAACGGCAAGCGGGTCAACATCCCGAGCTTCCTGGTCGCGACGGCGACGAGATCGAGGTGCGCGAGAAGAGCAAGCAGCTCGCCATCGTGCTGGACGCCGCGCAGAGCAACGAGCGCGACGTGCCGGACTACCTCGAAGTCGACCACCGCGCCATGAAGGGCCGCTTCGGCCGGGCGCCGAAGCTCACCGACGTGCCGTATCCGGTCACGATGGAGCCGAACCTGGTGGTCGAGTTCTACTCGCGCTAACCGTGCCGGACCATCCTCACCCTGCCCTCTCCCGCCAGCGGGAGAGGGCTTCCGAGGTGCACGCATGACCCCCACCGAAGAGATCGGCCGCCGCCGCACCTTCGCGATCATCTCGCACCCGGACGCCGGCAAGACCACGCTGACCGAGCGGCTGCTGCGCGCCGGCGGCGCGATCCAGCTCGCCGGCAACGTCCGCGCCAAGGGCGAGCGCCGCCGCACGCGCTCGGACTGGATGGGCATCGAGCGCGAGCGCGGCATCTCCGTCGTCACCTCGGTGATGACCTTCGAATACGGCGGCTGCGTGTTCAACCTGCTCGACACGCCCGGCCACGAGGACTTCTCCGAGGACACCTACCGCACGCTGACCGCGGTCGATTCCGCCGTCATGGTGATCGACGCGGCCAAGGGCATCGAGGCGCGCACCCGCAAGCTGTTCGAGATCTGCCGGCTGCGCGACATCCCGATCCTGACCTTCATCAACAAGATGGACCGCGAGGCGCGCGACCCGTTCGAGATCGTCGACGAGGTCGCCAGCACGCTGGCGCTCGACACCGCGCCGGTCACCTGGCCGGTCGGCCGCGCCGCGACCTTCGCCGGCACCTACGACGTCCGCAACCGCGACCTCCACCTGACCGAGCCGCTCGCCCAAAGCGACGACCGGCTGATCCAGCTCGACGAGGAGCTGGAGCTGGTCCGCGCCGCGCTGCCGGAGTTCGAGCTCGAGCGCCGTTCATGGAGGGCACGCTCACCCCGGTGTTCTTCGGCAGCGCGATCAAGGAGATCGGCGTCTCCGACCTGCTCGACAGCCTGGTCGCCTTCGGCCCGCCGCCGCGCAACCAGCCCGCCGACACCCGCACCGTGCAGGCGACCGAGGACAAGCTGACCGCGCTGGTGTTCAAGATCCAGGCCAACATGGACCCCAACCACCGCGACCGCATCGCCTTCGCCCGCGTCTGCTCCGGCCGGCTCGAGCGCGGCATGCGGCTGCGCCAGGTGCGCACCGGCAAGTCGATCCCGCTGCACGCGCCGCAGTTCTTCTTCGCGCGCGACCGGCAGATCGCCGAGGAGGCGTTCGCCGGCGACGTGGTCGGCATCCCGAACCACGGCACGCTGCGGATCGGCGACACGCTGACCGAGGACGAGGACCTCAACTTCGTCGGCGTGCCCTATTTCGCGCCGGAGATCCTGCGCCGGGTCCGGCTGGACGACGCGATGAAGGCCAAGAAGCTGCGCCAGGCGCTGCAGGAGCTGGCCGAGGAGGGCGTGGTGCAGCTGTTCCGCCCGCAGGACGGCAGCCAGCCGATCGTCGGCGTGGTCGGCACGCTGCAGCTCGACGTGCTGCAGGCGCGGCTGGCCGGCGAGTATGGCGTGGCGATCGGGTTCGAGCCGGTGCCCTACGCGCTGGCGCGCTGGGTGACCGGCGAGAAGGCGCCGCTCGCCCGCTTCATCGCCGAGAACCGGACCGCGATGGCCGACGACGTGGACGGCGACCCGGTGTATCCTCGCCAGCTCCGCCTTCATGATGCGCCGGACCACCGAGCTGCACGCCGGCCTGACCTTCCGCGACATCAAGGACGTGCGCGCCGACGTGCTCGCGGCCTGATGGACAAGACCGACCGCAAGCTGCTGGCGCTGCTGCAGGAGGACTGCACGCTGTCGATCGCGCAGCTCGCCGAGCAGGTGCACCTGTCGCAGACCCCGGCCTGGAAGCGGATCCAGCGGCTCGAGGCGAACGGGGTGATCGAGCGCCGGGTCGCGCTGCTGTCGCCGGAGAAGCTGGGGCTGGGCCTGACCGTGTTCGTCTCGATCGAGGCGGGCGACCACTCGCCGGAATGGCTCGACGCGGTTCGCCGCCGCGGTCTCGAGCTTCCCGGAGGTGGTCGAGGTGCATCGGATGGCGGGCGACATCGACTACATGCTGCGGGTCGTCGCGCGGGACATCCCGGCCTATGACTTGTTCTACAAGCGGCTGATCGCGGCGGTGCCGCTGAAGAACGTCAGCTCGCGCTTCAGCATGGAGCGCGTGAAGTCCACCACGGCGCTGCCGCTCGATGACGCAACCTAAGCGGCCGGCTGGCGGAAGAACGGCACGGTGAAATCCATGATCTCCTCGATTGACACGGTCATGGGCCCTCCGGGCCGCTCGCACGGGAGCTTCTGCAGCACCGCGGCCAGCCCGTTGAATGGGGCGCCCTGCTCAATCAGCGGCCGATCACGCAACACCAGGCTCTCGATCATCGCCCGACCTGCCAACCGAAGCCGCTCGTCCTTGAATTTCTGAACTGCGAGCTCGACCGCCCTCCCAGCGCCGCGCCACTCCGCATCCGTATTGAGGATCGCACGGGTGACCACCGCGTGCAGGCGCGGCGCCAAGTAGTCGAACGAGCGTAGGCCGAACCAGTTGACGTGCCCGTGCGGATCGCCGGTCTGGATCGAATGCGAGACCAGCTCGAGCGGCTCAGCCGGCACCGTGATGACCACGGCCCGGCGCGCGATGCGCAGCAACTCCGAGATCGAGCGCGTCGGCTGGGAGACATGCTCGAGGCTCTCGCTGCACAGCACGACATCGAAGCTTTCGTCGTCGAATGGCAGCTGCTCCATCGCGACCGGCTTCGTTTTCAGCCCGTAAATCTGCTCCGCCAGGGTACAGGCTTCGGCCGAGAGATCGGCGCTGACCACATCGGCCCCAAACAGGTCCCGGATCATTGCGCCCTTATAGCCCTCCGCGCCCCCGATATCGGCGAGCGTATGAAACTCAAGCCCGGCTAGCTCGGTCATGATCGCATGGGTGATGGTGTAGCGCTCGAGCCAGCCGGGCTCGCAGGGCTGGACGCCGAAGCCGTAGAGTGGCTGGTGGCCGTTATAGATGCCATCGAAATAGGCAGCGTCCTGGAACCGCCATTTCAGGAATTTCCGGGTCTCTTCGCGATACCAATCGGGGTTGTCGACGGTCTTGACTTGCGAGATCGGCGGCAGCACGCACGGTGAGTTCGGCAACTCCACCTTGGCCCCGCGTATGCGCGCGCTCACAGTCAGCGGCGCGTCCTCGCGCGGCAGGTCAATGGCCAGAACGAAGCCGAGATCGGTCCGGCCGAGCGCGTCGCCCAGATCTGGGCGCGGACCGTCCGCGAGAAGGCTTGCGTATGGCTTGCCATCGATGCTGATGTCGACGGTGGCATGCGTGTCGCCATCCATCGGCACAGCCCAGCCGGCGATGAGCTTGCGGCTGGCGACGTCGAGCGATCCGCTTGGGCGCTCCACGCGGCCAGTCCAGAATTTCAGCATGCTGAGCGCGATACCGTAGCGATCCGAGCAAGGCAAGGCCAAGGGTTTGGCACCCTTGCCATGGGCGCGGACGCCTTCTAGACCCGAATTGCCGGGGGAGAACTGGGGCGTTGAAACGGGCCATTCCGTGGTTTGCCGGCGTGGTTGGCGCGTTGATCTTCCACCGCTACACGATCATGACGGGCTTCGATGCGGTGCAGGCCGACAAGGGCGACAGCCGCTTCATCGCCTTCTCGCTCGAACATTGGAACGCGGTCGTTCACGCGCGCGCCACGATTGGCTCGCCGCTGATCTTCTATCCGATCCGGGGCACGCTCGGCTATTCGGACGCGCTGCTTGGGATGGCGCCGGTGCACGTGCTGCTGCGGACGCTCGGGCTCGATCCGTTCACGGCGATGAATGTGCAGTTGGTCCTGCTGTCTCTGGCCTCGTTCGCCGCGGCTTTCTTGTTCCTCCGCCGCGGCTTCCGGCTGGGCGTGATCGCCAGCACCGTGGGGGCTTATTTCTTCGCCTACTCCTGGGTGCGCTTCGCCGAGCTGGTGCATGTGCAGCTGCAGTTCACGTTCGTCGCTGCCGCTGATGGCGCTGCTCGCGCTCGAGTGTCTGCGCGACGGGCCGTTCCTCGACCGGGCGGGTTTCTGCTGGCGCATCCTGAGCCTCGTCGCGCTCTTCGGGCTCACGACGGCGACCACGTTCTACTACGCCGAGTTCTTCGCGCTCTTCGTCTCGGTTGCGGTGCTGCTCAGCCTTTCCCGCCGCGCAGCGCGGCAAACCTATGCGCGCACCGTGCGGCGGCATTGGCCCAGCCTGGTCGCCGCTTCCATTCTGATGGCGGTGATCGCGGTGCCAATCGCGCGCGTCTACCTGCCGGTGATGCGCCAGAGCGGCGGGCGGGATTGGCACGAGCTCAGCCGCATGCTGCTCGACCCGATCGACCTGATCTGGATGGGCAGGGAGAACCTGGTCTGGGGCTGGCTGTTCGGCAGGTGGCATGACCTGGCGATAGAGAAATGGGCTGGCAAGCGGCTCGGTATCGGGCTTGTCGGGACGCTCGCCTGGGCCGGCGCCTGCGTGTGGGGCGCGCGCATGGCGCTCCGCCCGGCTGCCGCCCCGGTTCCGGCGTCCGAGCGCGACCGGGCGATCGCGGGCGTGATCATCGTCTCCGCCGCCCTGTTACAGCTCACGACGATCCGGTTCGGTAACGTTGCCGGGTGGTGGCTCATCTTTCAGGGTTTTCCCGGCATGGCCGGTATCCGAGCAGTAGGCCGTATTCAGCAGGTCGTGGCGCTGGCGATGGCGCTCGGCTTCGCCTGGCTCATCCAGTTGGCGATGAGCTCGGCCGGGGCGCGCTTGGCGTGTGGCAGCGGCGGCCGGGGTGGCGGTTGCGGCAATTGAGCAGATCGGCTTCGTGCAGCGCTACTCGGCGCGCGATGCGAGCGCGCTGGCTTGGAAGGTCGCCGATGCGATCCCGAGCGGGTGCAAGGCCGCCTATGTGCTGGGCGCGGGGGGCATGATCCCGCCGCCGCCGGTCATCACGAACGAGGCCCAGTTCGACGCGGCCGCTTACCTGAAGGCCAACCCGGACGTCGCGCGCGATTGGAAAGGCACGGCGTGGCAGCACTACGTCCTGTTCGGCCGCAAGGAGAACCGCGGGCTCGACGAGAGCACGCAAACCTATCACGTCGCGATGATGTTCTTCTACAACTACACCATCCCGCTAAGCGCCTCCCTGGCGGGCATCCCGGTTGTAAACGGGTTAAGCGGATGGCAGCCGCCGGGCTGGGACTTGTTCGATGTGTTCGCGCCCGATGCGCCTCAGCGCATGGCGGACTGGATGAAGGCGAACCATCGCGACCCGGCGGAAGTATGCCTGGTCCGCATCCGCATGCTCCTTACCGCGCTGCCCAGCGTCGATCTCTGGAACGATTGATCAGGCGCGGACCAAGACCTCGTCGATCGCGTCCCAGCCGAAGCGGAGCAGCGGCAAAGCATCGAGGCCCAGGCCAGCGATCGCGGCGGCCAGGCCCTTTCCATGGACCTGCCGCGCCGAGAGCAGGCGGCGGACGATGAAGGAGCGTAGGCGTAGCGCGGTCTCGACCGGCGAGCCTTTCAGGTCCTCGAACCCTTTCGGCATCCGGCTCAGCATGTCCTCGCCGTTCAGGGACAGCCCGGCCTTCGCGAGCGCCGCCTGCACCTCGAGAAACCGGTCGGGATGCACCCGGATGCGCTCGCGGATCGAGTCCAGGACCTCCGGCTCCGGCTGGTAGAACGCCGCGGCGGCGAAGCAGCCGGCCGGGTCGAGATGGAAGTAGAGGATCCCGGCCCCGCCCTTGCCGCTCCCCTGCCGATACCAGACGCTGCCGACATGGGTCTTGTAGGGCCGCTTGTCCTTGCTGAAGCGGACGTCGCGGTGGATGCGGAAGGTCGATCGCTTCGGGTCGCCCTCGAGCGGCACGCCGCGCCTGGTCAGCTCGGTGGTGACGGACGACGACGAGCGCCGCCACGGGCTCCCGGACGGCGCTCTCATAGGTCGCGCGGTTCGCCTCGAACCAGGCCTTCTCGTTGTTGGCCGCCAGCCCTCGAAGGAAGTCGAAGGCGGCGGCCGGGATCACGGGGTCATCACGCCTCGGCTTGGTGCGGGACGCCCTTCTCCTTCATCAGCGTCTCGAGCTCGCCCGACTGATACATCTCGGTCACGATGTCGCAGCCGCCGACGAACTCGCCGTCGACATAGAGCTGCGGGATCGGTCGGCCAGTTGCTGAACTGCTTGATGCCCTCGCGCAGGCCGGCATCCTCCAGCACGTTGGCGGTCTGGAACGGCACGCCGAGATGGGTCAGGATCTGCACCACGCGGGCGCTGAACCCGCACTGCGGGAACATGGCGTTGCCCTTCATGAACAGCATCACCTTGTTGGCGCTGATGTCGTTCTGGATACGCTCGGTTACGGGGTCGCTCATCGGACTCCTAGTCGGGAGGGTTGGTCTGCAGGGCGAGCGCGTGCAGCGCGCCTCCCATCCGGCCTTGCAGCGCGGCGTAGACCATCTGGTGCTGCTGGACCCGCGACCGGCCGCGGAACGCCTCGCTGACCACGGTGGCGGCGTAGTGGTCGCCGTCGCCGGCCAGGTCCTCGATCGTGACCTGCGCGTCGGGCAGCGCCGCCTTGATCATGGCCTCGATCTCGCTCGGCCCCATGGCCATCAGGTCAGCTCCGCATCCAGTCCGGGAAGAAGCGCTCATGCGCCTCCCGCAGCGTATCGAGCGATATGGCGTCGGCCCCTGGCAGTGTCAAACTCGCGCCGCCGGCCGTGCCGAGGCGCCGCGCCGGGACGCCGTCCGCCTCCGCCGCCGCCAGCAGCGCGTCCGGGTCGGCGACGGCGAGCACGTAGCGGGCCTGGTCCTCGCCGAACCACCAGGCATGCGGCGCGATCCCGTCCGGCGGCGGCAGCCAGCGTGGCACCCGTGCCGCCGGCGAGCGCCATTTCCGCCACCGCCACCAGGAGGCCGCCATCCGAGACGTCGTGGGAGGCGCGGACCCGGCCGGCGACGATCTGCGCGCGGACGAAGTCTCCGTTGCGGCGCTCGCTTGCGAGGTCGACCGGGGGCGGCGCGCCCGCCTCCTGCCCGGCCACCTCGCGCAGCCAGACCGATTGGCCGAGCCAGCCGGTGGTCTCGCCGATCAGCACCAGCGTGAGACCCGGCTGCAGCGCGAGCCCCGCCGCCTGCGCGGCATGCGCCAGCACGCCGAGCCCGCCGATCGCCGGCGTGGGCAGGATGGGGCGGCCCTCGGTCTCGTTGTAAAGGCTGACATTGCCGCTCACGACCGGGAAGTCGAGCGCCCGGCAGGCCTCCGCCATGCCCTCGATCGCGGCCGCGAACTGGCCCATGACCTCGGGCTTCTCGGGATTGCCGAAATTCATGTTGTCGGTGACGGCGAGCGGCCGGGCGCCGACCGCGGTGAGGTTGCGCCAGGCCTCGGCGACGGCCTGCTTGCCGCCCTCCGCCGGGTCGGCGGCGCAGTAGCGGGGCGTGCAGTCGGTGGTGAGCGCCAGGGCCAGCTCGTGGTCATCGACCCGGACCACGGCGGCGTCGGCCGCGCCAGGCCGGCGTGCGGTCTGGCCGCCGATCGTGCTGTCGTACTGGTTCCAGACCCAGGCGCGCGAGCACAGATCAGGCGAGGCGATGAGGCGCAGCAGGGCGGGACCGATGCCGACCGGGTCCGCGACCTCGCCGAGCGGCGCCGGCGTTGGGAGTCGGCGCGGTCGGGCGGTGGTAGAGCGGCGCCTGGTCGGCCAGCGGGTCGAGCGGGATGTCGGCTTCGACCCGGCCCTCGTGGCGAACGACGATCCGGCCGGTGTCGGTCAGGTGGCCGATGACGGCGAAGTCCAGCTCCCACTTCGCGAAGATGCGGCGGGCGACGTCCTGGCGGTCGGGGCGGAGCACCATCAGCATGCGCTCCTGGCTTTCCGACAGCATCATCTCGTAGGCGGTCATGCCCGTCTCGCGCTGCGGCACCTGGTCGAGATCGAGCGCGATGCCGACCCCGCCCTTGCCCGCCATCTCGACGCTGGAGCTGGTCAGCCCGGCCGCGCCCATGTCCTGGATGGCGACGATCGCATCCGTCTCCATCAGCTCGAGGCAAGCCTCGATCAGGAGCTTCTCGGTAAACGGGTCGCCGACCTGGACCGTCGGGCGCTTCTCCTCCGAAGTCCGCGCCGAACTCGGCCGACGCCATGGTCGCGCCATGGATGCCGTCCCGGCCGGTCTTCGAGCCGACATAGATAACCGGGTTGCCCACGCCGGCGGCGGCACTGAGGAAAATCCGGTCCCGCCGCGCGATGCCGACGGTCATGGCATTGACCAGCGGGTTGCCATTGAAGGCCGGGTGGAAATTGACCTCGCCGCCCACGGTTGGGACGCCGACGCAGTTGCCGTAGCCGCCGATCCCCCGCACGACGCCGTCGACGACCCGGCGGGTGCGCGGGTCGGAGGGCTCGCCGAACCGCAGCGCGTTCAGGTTGGCGATCGGCCGCGCGCCCATGGTGAACACGTCGCGCAGGATGCCGCCGACGCCGGTCGCCGCGCCCTGATACGGCTCGATGAAGCTCGGGTGGTTGTGGCTTTCCATCTTGAACACGGCGGCGAGCCCGTCGCCGATGTCCACCACCCCCGCGTTCTCGCCGGGCCCATGGATCACCCACGGCGCCGTGGTCGGCAGGCGCTTCAGCCAGACGCGGCTCGACTTGTAGGAGCAGTGCTCCGACCACATGACGCTGAAGATGCCGAGCTCGGTCAGCGTCGGCGTCCGCCCCATGATGGCGAGCACGCGGCCGTATTCCTCGGCGCTGAGCCCGAACTCGCGGGCCAGCGAGGCGTCGACCGGCTTCACGCGGCGAGCGACTCTGGGATCGCTTCCGCCATGCCCTCGAACAGCGGCAGCCCGTCGGTGCCGCCCATCAGCGGGTCGACCAGGTCCTCCGGGTGCGGCATCAGGCCGAGCACGCGCAGGTTGGGCGAGGTGATGCCGGCGATGGCGCGCGCGGAGCCGTTCGGGTTCTCGCCCTCGTAGCGGAACGCGACCAGGCCCTCGCCTTCCAGCCGGTCCAGCGTGGCGTCATCGGCAAAGTAGTTGCCGTCGCCGTGGGCCATGGGCGCGCGGAACACCTGCCCGCGCTGGTAATGGCCGGTGTAGGGCGTGTCGGTCCGCTCGACCCGGAGCCGGCAGTCCTGGGAAAGGAACCGGAGCGAGGCGTTGCGCAGCAGGGCGCCGGGCAGCAGGCCGGCCTCGGTGAGGATCTGGAACCCGTTGCAGATCGCCCAGCACGTGCCCGCCGCGCGCGGCGAAGTCGCGGACCGCGCCCATCACCGGCGAACGCGCGGCCATGGCGCCGCAGCGAAGGTAGTCGCCGTGGCTGAACCCGCCGGGGAGCACGACGAGGTCGAGGCCGTCGAGGTCGGTCTCGTGATGCCACACCATGCGCGGCCGCTCGCCCGTGACCCGGCGAAGCGCGATGGCGACGTCCCGCTCGCGGTTGGTGCCGGGGAAGAGGACGATGCCGGCTTTCATGCGTCAGGCGCTCACGCCCAGCCTACTGCTCGCCGCGGGCACTGATAGCGTGTCATTGCAGCGCCCGCATCGGCGGCTTGACGCGGCCGGCTCCCGCTGCGGCGCTCGCTGATGCTGGCGCAGCCCAGCTCGACGTACGGTCTGGCGCAGCTGCGGCCCGGTGGTCGGGCCGGGCACGCAGACGTAGTCGGGCAGCTTGCCGCCCTCGGAGCCGTCGCTCGGGCATCAGGCGCTGGTAGAAGCTGACCGTGTCCGAAATCCCGTCCAGGTAGGCGGTGCAGGTCTCGGCGACGTTGCGGTCGCGGCTGATGCAGAGATCGCCAAGCTTGCCGCCGCTGAGGTTGGAGAAGCGCTGCGCATGCGCCGTCCCGCCCAGCGCCAGCAGCGCCACCGCCGCCAACCCAATCCGCCTTCATGCCGCATACCTCCACCCGGAAACTCTCGATGACGGTGTTGGCGAGCAGCCGCCGCGCCATGTCCTCGGCCTGCGAGCGGGCGCGGGCCGGGTCGGGCTCGGCGAGTTCCAGCTCGATCACCTTGCCGGCCCGCACCTCGCCGACGCCGTCGAAGCCGAGGGTCTGCAGCGCGTGGCCGATCGCCTTGCCCTGCGGGTCCAGCACGCCGTGCTTCAGCATGACGGTGACCACAGCCTTCACTGCATCAGCTCCGGCCCCTTGAGGTCGTTGTTGCCGGCCTCCGGCAGGATGCCGAGCCGGCGCGCCACTTCCTGATACGCCTCCTCGACCCGGCCCATGTCGCGGCGGAACCGGTCCTTGTCCATCTTGTCGTTGGTCCGGCTGTCCCACAGGCGGCAATTGTCCGGGCTGATCTCGTCGGCGAGGACGATGCGCATGTCGTCCTCCTCCCAGAGGCGGCCGAACTCGAGCTTGAAGTCGACCAGGGTGATGCCGACGCCGAGGAACAGGCCGGAGAGGAAGTCGTTCACCCGCAGCGCCAGGCTGACGATGTCGTCGAGGTCCTGGGTGCTGGCCCAGCCGAAGGCGGTGATGTGCTCCTCGGCGACCATGGGCCGGTTCAGCTGATCGTTCTTGTAGTTGTACTCGATGATGCGGCGCGGCAGCCGGGTGCCCTCGGGGATGCCGAGCCGGGTCGAGAGGCTGCCCGCGGCCACGTTGCGGACCACGACTTCGAGCGGGATGATCTCAACCTCGCGAATGAGTTGCTCGCGCATGTTGAGACGGCGGACGAAGTGCGTCGGCACGCCGATCTCGTTCAGCCGCATCATCAGGTACTCGCTGATGCGGTTGTTGAGCACGCCCTTGCCGGTGATGGTGCCGCGCTTGGTGCCGCTTGCCGGCGATGGCGTCGTCCTTGAAGTATTGGACGAGCGTGCCCGGGTTCCGGCCCTTCGAAGAGGACCTTCGCCTTCCCCTCGTAGAGTTGCCGGCGCCGTGCCATCGAGCGATCCTTGGGTGCCGCCCGCCCGGAAGCGGGCGGCGCGCCGCGGTCATATAGCAAGGGTGTGGCCGCTTCGCCACGCCCACCCGATCAGGGCAGGGTTACCGGCCGGAACGGCGCCTCGTCCGGCGGCCCGGCCGCGAACAGCCAAAGCGGCGGCCGCCCCGGCGCCACGGCGGCCAGCGACGAGCACACCGTGCCGAACCCGCCCTCGGCGGGCACGTTGATCGCCGCCCCGCGCGGGCCGGACCGGTCGCCGAGCAGCTTGATCCAGGACGACCACTCGCCGCCGATCCGGCTCGGGCGGCGTGCGCCGCCTGGAAGTGCGGCAGATGGGTGCGGGCGCGCGGGCTGGCCGGGTCGTTGGGGTCGTGCGCGGTGATGACGGACAGGCCGGGGTCGAGCCCGCGGACCGCGGGGCGGCCTGCGCCCGCCCCGCGGACGAACCAGGCCCCCTCGGCGTCGGCGACCACCATGTTGAAGGTGCGGTAGGCGGCGGCGTTCAGGCCGCCCAGTGCCTCGGCCGCCTCCGCCGCGGAGTCGTGCTCCAGCGCCAGGAGCGGCAGTTCGCCGCGGCTGCGCTTGCCCGCGAGCGGACCCAGGCTGCCGGGCCGGTTCAGCACGGCGGCGATCACCCCGCCCCGCATCGCCATCCAGGTGCCGTCGCCCAGCCGGTCGCGCCCGCCGATCACGCCCGGGCGGTCCGGCCAGTGCGGCCCGGGGTCATCCCAGGCGCGGTCGACCCGCTCGTCGCGGTTAGCCGCAAAAAGAAGCGGCCAGGCATGGCCCGGCCGCAGGAGAACGATCACGGTGCACACGGCGGCAGGCTGCCACCGCGGCGCTGAGCAGGCTAGTCGTGCTGCTCTTGGTCGATTACCGCCAGCCGTAATGCCGGTAGTAGCCGTGCCGCCAGCCGTCATGACGGTGCCACGGGTGATGCCAGGCCCAGTAGCGGTGCGGGTAGCCGCGATGCCAGCGCGGGCCGACATAGACATACTGAACCGGCTGGACCTGCGCAGGACCGGCGACAACCGGCGCGAGCGGGACCGGGGCCGCGCTCGCCGCGCCGCTTGCCGCAGCCAGCCCACCCAGGACAGCAAGGGAAAGCAGGACTTTACGCATGTGTCGAAGGCCCTCCTATCGGCCTCGACATGATAAAGCGCGAGATTGCAGCGGGTTCAGGCCGCCTCTGCGGCGGAAGCGTGGCGCGGGAAAACTCTCGCAAACACGTGATCGACATTTTTTAGATGCCGATCCGCCCGCATCGCCTCGTCCAGCCCCTCCGCCGAGACCCGGCCGGCAACCTCCGGGTCGGCCAGCAGGTGATCGCGGAAGCTGCGAGCATCCGGCCTGACCCAGCCCGGTCCAGGTGGCCATCGCGTTGCGCTGCACGATCCGGTAGGCATCCTCGCGCGAGATGCCGGCGCGGGTCAGCGCGAGCAGCACCTCGCCGCTGTGCACCACCCCGCCAAGGCTCTCGAGGTTGGCCGCCATCCGCTCGGGATAGACGGTGAGCTGCTCGACCATGCCGGCCAGGCGCACCAGCGCGAAGTCGAGCGTGACGGTCACGTCCGGGCCGATGAACCGCTCGACGCTGGAATGGCTGATGTCGCGCTCGTGCCAGAGCGCCACGTTCTCCAGCGCCGGCATCGCGGCGGCGCGGATCGACGCGGGCGAGGCCGGTCAGGTTCTCCGAGAGCACCGGGTTGCGCTTGTGCGGCATGGCGCTGCTGCCCTTCTGGCCCGCGTGGAAGAACTCCTCCGCCTCGCGCACCTCGCTGCGCTGCAGGTGCCGGATTTCGGTCGCCAGCCGCTCGATCCCGCTCGCGATCACGGCCAGCGTGCAGAAGAAGGCCGCGTGGCGGTCGCTGGGGATCACCTGGGTGGAGACGGTCTCGGGCTGCAGGCCGAGCCGGAGCGCGACATGCTCTTCGACCGCCGGGTCGAGATGCGCGTAGGTGCCGACGGCGCCGCTGATGGCGCACACCGCGATCTCCGCCCGCGCCTGCTCGAGCCGGACCCGGTTGCGGGCGAACTCGGCGTAGTGCCCGGCGAGCTTGAGGCCGAAGCTGGTGGGCTCGGCGTGGATGCCATGGCTGCGGCCGATCGTGGGCGTGTATTTGAACTCGTGCGCCCGGCGCTCGAGCGCGGCGAGCACGCGGTCGAGGTCGGCCAGCAGCAGGTCGGCTGCCTCCGTGAGCTGCACGGACAGGCAGGTGTCGAGCACGTCGCTGCTGGTCATGCCCTGGTGGACGAAGCGGCTGTCCTCCCCGATCGCCTCGGCGAGCCAGGTGAGGAAGGCGATGACGTCGTGCCTGGTCTCACGCTCGATCGCGTCGATCCGGTCGAGGTCCGCCGCCGTGATCGCGGCGACCTTGGCCCCGCCGCGCTCGCGGATGGCCTGCGCCGCCTCGGCCGGGATGTCGCCCTGGGCGGCCATCGCCTCGGCGGCGAGCGCCTCGATCTCGAACCAGATGCGGAACCGGTTCTCGGGCGCCCAGATCCTCGTCATCTCCGTGCGGGCATAGCGGGGAACCATTCTATCCCGTTTCCTTTAAGCTGCGGACGCGCGGTTACGCCCGGTGGGCCGCGCTGACAAGCAAGGACGCTCGCCCCTGTATTCCAGCGCGATCCTGTGGGCGGAGGTCGTCGCCCTATTCCAGGTCCTGATCATCGACCTCGTCCTTGCCGGGGACAACGCGATCGTGGTCGGGCTGGCGGTGACCGGGCTGCCGGTGGAGCAGCGGCGGTCGGCCGATCCTGGTCGGGGTGGCGGCCGCGACCGGGCTGCGGATCGTGTTCGCACTGATCACGCTGCAGCTCCTGGCGATCATCGGCCTGCTGTTCTGGCCGGCGGGCTGCTGCTGCTCTGGGTGTGCTGGCGGATGTATCGCGAGCTGCGGCCGCGGACGCGCCCGCACGCGGGCGTGGCGGCGCCGAAGACGCTGCGGGCTGCGGTCATGCAGATCGTGCTGGCCGACCTTTCGATGAGCCTCGACAACGTGCTGGCCGTGGCCGGAGCGGCGCGGCAGCACCCGTGGGTGCTGGTGTTCGGGCTATCGATCTCGGTGGTGCTGATGGGGGCGGCGGCGACCCTGGTGGCCCGGCTGCTGGACCGGCATCGCTGGCTGGCCTGGCTGGGCTTGGCGATCGTCTTCTACATCGCGGCCAAGATGATCTGGGAGGGCGGGCACGAGGTTTGGCGGGCGCTGCCCTGGCCGCTTCCTACCCCGCCCTGACCAGAAGGTGCTGCTTGCGCCCGGCCGAGATCTTCACCGCGCCGTCGCGTAGGTCGGCGGCGGAGACCAGCCGCCCCTCGTCCGTCACCGGCTCGTCGTTGACCCGGGCGCCGCCGCCGCGGATCAGCCGCCTTGCCTCGCCATTGCTCGCCACCAAGCCCGACTCCGCCAGCAGCCGAAACACCGGGATCCCGCTCGCCAGCGCCGAGGCGTCGACCAGGTAGCTCGGCAGGGTCTCCGCCGCCGCGCCCTCCTCGAACGTCCGCCGCGCCGTCTCCGCCGCCGCCTCCGCCGCCTCGCGCCCGTGCGCGAGCGCGGTCGCCTCCGTCGCCAGGATCTTCTTGGCCTCGTTGATCTCGGCCCCGCCGAGCGCCTCGAGCCTTGCCACCTCCGGGAGCGGCAGCTCGGTGAACAGCCGCAGGAACCGCGGCACGTCCGCATCCTCGGCGTTGCGCCAGAACTGCCAGTAGTCCCACGGCGACAGCCGCTCGGGCCGCAGCCAGACCGCGCCGCGGGCGGTCTTGCCCATCTTGGCGCCGGAGGCGGTGGTGATCAGCGGCGTGGTCAGGCCGAACGCGGGCTTGCCATCGGTCCGGCGGATCAGCTCGACCCCGGAGACGATGTTGCCCCACTGGTCCGACCCGCCCATCTGCAGCGCCACGCCATGCCGGCGCAGGAGCTCGCGGAAATCGTAGCTCTGCAGGATCATGTAGTTGAATTCGAGGAAGGTGAGCGGCTGCTCGCGCTCGAGCCGCAGGCGGATGCTGTCGAAGGTCAGCATGCGGTTGACGGTGAAATGCGGGCCGACGTCGCGCAGCAGGTCGATCCAGCCGAGCCGGTCGAGCCACTCGGCGTTGTTGACCAGCAGCGCGTCCGAGGGTCCGTCGCCGAAGCGCACGAAAGGCGCGATCGAGGCCCGGATGCCCTCGAGGTTGGCGGCAATCTGGGCGTCGCTCAGCATCTGCCGGGCTTCGTCCTTGCCGGAGGGGTCGCCGATCCGCGTCGTGCCGCCGCCCATGAGCACGACCGGCTTGTGGCCGTGCCGCTGCATCAGCCGCAGCAGCATGATCTGCACCAGGCTGCCGACATGGAGGCTGTCGCGCGGTGAGGTCGAACCCGATATAGCCCGCGACCGGCCCGGCCATCAGCGCCGCGTCGAGCGCCGCCTCGTCGGTGCATTGGAACACGAAGCCGCGCTGCTGCGCCTCGTGGAGGAACGGGCTGGTCGGCATGGTCGCTTTCGGCGTTCCGAGTTGACCGGGCCCCGCTAGCACCGCTTTGCTTCCGGGACAAATGCAGGACACCCCCACCCGGCCCCGCATCGTGCCCCGCACCAATGCCGAGGCGATCCGCCGCGTGAACCTGCGCACCCACTGGTGGCAGGACGCGTATCACAGCACGCTGACGGTCCGCTGGCCCTGGTTCGTGGCCTGCGGCAGCGCGCTCTACATCGCGGTGAACGTGCTGTTCGCCCTGCTCTACTTGCTGCAACCCGGCTCCATCGCCAATGCGCGGCCTGGCTCGTTCGCCGACGCCTTCTTCTTCAGCGTGCAGTGCATCAGCACGATCGGCTTCGGCAATTTCCTGCCGGCGACGCTCTACGCCAACCTGCTCACGACGGCCGAGGCGATCATCAGCCTCGCGATCGTCGCACTCGCCACCGGGTTGGTGTTCGCCCGGTTCAGCCGCCCCCGGGCGCGCGTCATGTTCGCTCGTCACGCCGTCGTGGCGCCCTATAACGGAACGCCCACGCTCACATTGCGGCTCGGCAACGAGCGTCTGAGCCAGATCCTGGCCGCCGAGGTCAACGTCACCCTGCTCCGCTACGAGCGCACCGCTCGAGGGCGACGTGTTCCGACGGTTTTACGACCTGCAGCTGGCACGCAGCCACACGCCCGTGTTCGCGCTCACCTTCACGGTCATGCATCCGATCGACGAGCACAGCCCGCTATGCGGCTGCACGCCGGGCGATGATGGCCGACGATGACGCCGAACTGCTGATCACGGTCACCGGGCTGGAGGAGGTAACGTCGCAGACGGTCCACGCCCGCCACTCCTACACGTTCGAGGAGATCCTCTGGGGCCAACGGTTCAGCGACATCTTCAAGATGGACGACGACGGGCGCCGCTACATCGATTACGGCGGGTTCCACGACACGGAACCCGCCGATCTCAAACCGTCGTCAATCGGCGGCTAACGCCATCGCCTTGCGGGCCATGATCCGGCCCACGTGGTCCTCGATCGCCACGCCGACCTCGTCGGCATGGGAGGCGAAGACGTGGTCGGCGCCGGCATAGACCCGGTAGTCGACCTGGACGTTCTTCTGCGTGTTCAGCTTGTCGACCAGCTTGCGCACGGCCGGCTCCGGCACGAGCTCGTCGTTGTCGCCATGCAGCATCAGCCCGCCGCACGGGCACGGGGCGAGGAAGCCGAAATCGTAGTGGTTGGCCGGGGGCGCGACGCTGACCCAGCCGGAGATCTCCGGCCGGCGCATCAGCAGCTGCATGCCCGACGAACGCACCGAACGAGTAGCCGGAGATCCACAGGCCGCCGGAGTTCGGGTTGACCATCTGCATCCAGTCGAGCGCCGCCGCGGCGTCGCTGATCTCGCCGAAGCCGCCGTCATACCGGCCCTGGCTGCGGCCGACGCCACGGAAGTTGAAGCGCATGACCGAGAAGCCGAGCTTCTGGAATGACTGATACATTACATAAGTTATACGGTTGTTCATGGTCCCGCCATGAAGCGGATGCGGGTGCAAGATAAGAGCGAGCGGCGCACCCGGCTCCTTGGAATGGTGATAGCGACCCTCCAGGCGCCCATCGGGGCCAGCGAACAAGACCTCAGGCATGGCATTCCAATCCGTTCCGGCCGACCTGGGCGTCATGCCCGGCCGACAATTCGTTTCCTTCCCCGGCGCCGCGCTCGTTTGACCGCGTGGCGTGGAGCAGCGTAGCGTTGCGTTCCCGTTGACAGTCGGAGTCAGCGTCCAAACATCCCTACCCTGCCACCGGCCAGACGCGAAAAGCCGTGGGCGGCCTGAATATAGGCAGGGTCGCTGCCGACTTCATAATGGATTTGTCGCATGGCATTCATGTTTCTGCGAGAAGCCGTCAGGGTTTACCGCGAGCGCGACCCGGCCGCCCGCTCGTCGGCCGAGGTCCTGCTCTGCTACCCCGGCCTGCACGCCGTGCTCTGGCATAAGCTGTCGCACGGGCTGTGGCGGCGCGGGTTCTACCTGCCGGGCCGGTTCGCGTCCCATCTGGGCCGCTGGCTGACCGGGATCGAGATTCATCCCGGGGCACGGATCGGGCGGCGGCTCATCATCGACCACGGCATGGGCGTCGTGATCGGCGAGACCGCCGAGGTGGGCGACGATGTCTACCTCTATCACCAGGTCACGCTGGGCGGCACCAGCAGCCAGCGCGGCAAACGCCATCCCACCATCGGCAACGGCGTGATCGTCGGCGCCGGGGCGAAGATCCTGGGCGCGATCACCGTCGGCGACGGGGCGCGGGTCGGCGCCAACGCGGTGGTCGTGCAGTCCGTCGCGCCGGGTGAGACGGTGGTCGGCATTCCGGCCCGGCCGGTCGAGCGGGATCCGCTGAAGAAGCCGACGCGCCAGCCGAGCTTCGTGGCCTATGGCACACCCTGCGACGGCACGGTCGACCCGATCGTCTGCGCGGTGGAAACCCTGCGCGCCGAGCTGCTGGCGCTCGAGGCGCGGGTCGCGGAGCGGCAGCGCTCGCCCGCGGCGGAGTAGCTTGCCCTACCTGGACGCCAACGCCACCGAGCCGATGCGGCCGGAGGCGCGGGCGGCCGCCATCGCCGCGATGGACCTGCTCGGCAACCCGGCCAGCGTCCATGCCGCCGGCCGTGCAGCCCGCCGGGTGCTGGAAGGCAGCCGAGCTGCCGTCGCCGCGCGGTTCGGCGCCAGTCGGGATGCGGTGGTGTTCACCTCCGGCGGCACCGAGGCGGACGCGCTGGCGATCGCGGCACTCGGCGCCGGGCGCCGGGTCATCGTCGGCGCGACCGAGCATGACGCGGTGCGCGCCGCCGCGCCCGGAGCTTCGGTGCTTCCGGTGGACGGGTTTGGGGTCGCGGACCTCGATGCGCTCGAGCGCCTGCTCGCTGACGCGCCCCCTGCCCTGCTCTGCCTGATGCTGGCCAACAACGAGACCGGGACGATGCAGCCGGTGCGGGCGGCCGCCGCACTGTGCCGGCGGTTTGGCGCGCTGCTCCATGTCGACGCGGTCGCGGCAGCCGGGCGTGTCGCGGTGGATCTGGGCGCGCTCGGGGCGGACAGCGTGGCGATCTCCGGCCATAAGCTCGGCGGGCCGAAGGGCGCCGGCGCGCTGCTGCTCCGGGAGGACCGGCACCTCGCGCCGCTGATCGCCGGCGGGGGGCAGGAGCGCGGTCGGCGGGGCGGCACGCCGCCGCTGCCGGCGATCGCCGGGCTCGCCGCCGCCTGCGCCGCGGCGCCGGTCGAGCTCGGCCCGCTTCGCGACCGGGCCGAGCAAGCCGCGCTCGCGTGCGGCGCCGTGGTGCTCGGCGGGCCGGACCGGCTGCCGAACACGTCCTGCCTCGCGCTCCCCGGCGTGCGGGCCGATGCGCAGGTGATCGCGCTCGACCTTCTCGGGGTGCAGGTCTCGGCCGGCGCGGCGTGCAGCAGCGGCAAGGTCACCCGCAGCCACGTGCTCGACGCGATGGGCGCCGGCGCCCTGGCCGGCGAGGCGATCCGGGTGAGCCTGCCCTGGACCGCGACCGAGGCCGACATCGACGCCTTTGCCGCGGCTTATGCCGACATGGCCGGGAGACTCCGCCGTCGCGCCGCCTGATTGCTTGACTGAGTCAACCAACGAGACGCGTTGATGCTTGACTAAGTCAACCATTTAGCCGACGCTGCGGCATGTCGAACGTCCCCGCAGCGGTCGAGTCGGTGCGCGAGTTCAGCCGGTTCTACACGCGGCGGATCGGCTTGCTGCATGAGGGCCTGCTCGGCAGCCCGCTCACCCTGACGGAGAGCCGCGTCCTGTTCGAGCTCGGACGGAGCGGGCCGACCAGCGCGACCCGGCTCGGCAAGGAGCTGGGGCTCGACGCCGGCTATCTCAGCCGGATCCTCCGCGCCTTCGAGACCGGCGGGCTGATCGAGCGCCGTCCCGCGCCGGGAGACGCGCGTCAGAGCGCGATCACCCTCACGAAGACGGGGCGGCGGCGCCTTCCGAGACCTCGACGCGCAGTCGGCCGCCGAGGTCGGCGAGTTGCTCGAACGCCTCCGGCCCGCGCAGCGCACCCGGCTCGTCACCGCGCTGCGGACGGCCGAGATGCTGCTCGGCGAGCGCGCGGGCCCGCCGGCCTGGCGCCTGCGCGCGCCGCTTCCCGGCGACATGGGGCTGGTCGTCGCCCGCCAAGCCGCGCTCTACGCCGAGGAGTACGGGTGGAACGCGGAGTTCGAGGCGCTGGTGGCCGAGATCGTCGCCGCCTTCCTCCGCAGCCCGGCCAGCAACCGGGAGCGATGCTGGATCGCCGAGATGGACGGCACCGTGGTCGGCTCCGTGTTCCTGGTCCGCGCCGATGACGACGTGGCCAAGCTGCGGCTGCTCTATGTCGACGCGGCCGCCCGCGGCCTCGGGATCGGCCGCCGGCTGGTGGAGGAGTGCATCGCGGCGGCGCGGGCGCTCGGCTACCGGCGGCTGGAGCTGTGGACCAACGACGTGCTGCATGCGGCGCGGCGGATCTACCAGGCGGCCGGGTTTCAGCTCGTGGCCGA
The DNA here is from genome assembly GCA_963708585.1 of uncultured Alphaproteobacteria bacterium. Lineage (GTDB taxonomy): Bacteria > Pseudomonadota > Alphaproteobacteria > Acetobacterales > Acetobacteraceae > JAVVHH01. The sequence goes on from CAVPSW010000006.1 coordinate 1,234,913, forward strand.
GGAGCGCCACCACAGCTTCGGCCACGATCTCGTCGGCCAATACTGGTCGCTGGACCTCTCGCCGCCGCCCTGACCTTGGTCCGAGGCGGCCGCTGAACCATATCGCGGACATGCGCCCGAATCGGCCCGTCTATCTCGACAACCAGGCCACCACGCCCACCGATCCGCGCGTGCTCCAGGCGATGCTGCCCTGGTTCACCGAGCGGTTCGGCAACCCGCACAGCGCCGAGCACCGCATGGGGCAGGAGGCGGAAGAGGCGGTCGAGGCGGCGCGGGCTGAGGTCGCGGCGCTGCTCGGGGCGGAGCCGCGCGAGGTGGTGCTGACCTCCGGCGCCACGGAGAGCAACAACATCGCGATCAAGGGCGCGGCACGGTTCGCGCTCGGCCAGGGGACGGAGCGGCGCCGGGTCGTGACGGTCGCCACCGAGCATAAGTGCGTGCTCGAATGCGTGCTCGACCTGCGCGCCGAGGGGTTCGAGCCGGTGATCCTGCCGGTCGAGCCCGACGGGCGGCTCGACCCGGCGCGCCTGGCCGAAGCGCTGCGCACGCCGACGCTGCTGGTCAGCGTCATGGCGGTGAACAATGAGACGGGGGTGATCCAGGACCTTCGCGAGCTCGCTCGCGTCGCGCACGCGGCCGGCGCGCTGTTCCACACCGACGCGGCGCAGGCGGCAGGCAAGATCCCGATCGACGTCGCGGACGGGATCGACCTGCTGAGCCTGAGCGGCCACAAGCTCTACGGCCCCAAGGGCGTTGGGGCGCTCTACGTGCGACGCCGGCCGCGGGTGCGGCTGCCGCCGCTGTTCTCCGGCGGCGGGCAGGAGCGTGGGCTGCGGTCGGGCACGCTGCCGACGCCGCTGGTGGTCGGGCTCGGCGAGGCCTGCCGGCTGGCGCGGGCGGAGATGGAGGACGACAATGCGCGGATCGCGGCGCTCCGGCAGCGCTTGCTGGACGGGCTGCGCGTGCCGGTCGCGGTGAACGGCTCGTGGGAGCACCGGATCGCGGGCAACCTGAACCTCACCTTCCCGGTCCCGGCGCTCGACCTGCTGCGCGCCGTGCCCGACCTGTGCGCCTCGACCGGGTCGGCCTGCTCGTCGGCCGAGGTGGAGCCGAGCTATGTGCTCCGCGCGCTCGGGCTCGACGAGGACGCGGCTTCGCGCACCTTGCGCTTGGGGTTGGGACGCTTTACCAGCGCCGCCGACGTCGATTTCGCCGCGCATGCGCTGAGCGAAGCCGCACGCGCGTCCGCCCACGTTCCCGCCGGAGCCGTCGCCTAGATGCCCAAGATGACCTTCATCGAGAAGAACGGAGAGCCGCGGGAGGTGGACGCGCCGCTCGGCCTGTCCGTGCTCGAGATCGCGCATAAGCACGGGGTGGATATCGAGGGTGCCTGCGAGGGGTCGCTGGCCTGCTCGACCTGCCACGTGATCGTCGAGCCCGCCTGGTATGCGAAGCTGCAGAAGCCGACCGAGGACGAGGAGGACATGCTGGACCTCGCCTTCGGGCTCGAGGCGACCAGCCGGCTGGGCTGCCAGATCGTGATGACGCCGCAGTTGGACGGGCTGGTCGTGCGCCTGCCCTCCAGCACGCGCAACGCCCAGCTCGGGTGATGCGCGTCGTCGCCGCCATGTCCGGCGGCGTCAACTCGTCCGTCGTCGCCGGGTTGCTGGCCGAGGCCGGGCACGAGGTGATCGGCGTGACGCTGCAGCTCTATGACCACGGCGCCGCCGCGGGCCGGAAGGGCGCGTGCTGCGCCGGGCGGGACGTGGCGGATGCGCGGGACGTGGCGGACCGGCTGGGCATCCCGCATTACGTGATCGACGCGGAGGCGCGGTTCCGCGACGCCGTGATCCGGGACTTCGCCGACAGCTACGCCGCGGGCGAGACGCCGATCCCATGCGTGCGGTGCAACCAGAGCGTCAAGTTCACCGACCTGCTCGGGCTGGCGCGCGACCTGGGCGCGGAGGCGATGGCGACCGGGCATTACGTGCGCCGGGTCGAGGGGGCGGACGGGCCGGAGCTGCACCGCGCCCGCGACGGGGCGCGCGACCAGAGCTGGTTCCTGTTCGCGACCACGCCCGATCAGCTCGGCTTCTCGCGGTTCCCGCTCGGCGACATGCCGGACAAGGCGGCGGTGCGCGCGGAGGCGGCGCGGCTCGGCTTGCCGGTGGCGGACAAGCCGGACAGCCAGGACATCTGCTTCGTCCCGTCCGGGAGCTACGCCGATCTCGTTGGCCGGATGCGGCCGGAGGCGCTGGAGCCGGGCGACATCGTGGAGCGAGGGCGGCGCGGTGCTCGGGCAGCATCGCGGGCTGGCGCACTACACGGTTGGCCAGCGCAAGGGGCTGGGCGGGGCCGGCGGCGCCGACGGGGCGGTGCTGGCGCTCGACCCGGCCACGCGCCGGGTCACGGTCGGGCCGCGCAGCGCCGGGCGGACGCGGATCGCGCTGCGGGACGTGAATTGGCTGGCGGACGAGGCGGAGACGTTCCGATGCGAGGTCAAGCTGCGCGCGCGCGAGGCGCCGCACGCGGCCACGGTGCGTCGGACGGAGGCGGGCGCCGCGGTGGAACTGGACACGCCGGCGCTGGCTGCGCCCGGCCAGGCCTGCGTGATGTATCGCGGGTCGCGCATGCTCGGCGGCGGCTTCATCTGCCCGCCTTCCACCGGCGCCGGCGCATTGACTAAATCGGGGGTGTCGGGCATCACCGGCGCCCCGCGATGGCAGCGTAGCTCAGTGGTAGAGCAGGGGAATCATAATCCCTTGGTCGGGGGTTCAAATCCCTCCGCTGCTACCAACCCTGCCGGTGAGCGACGACACCAGTCGGTCGCGTATCCATAGCTCGGCGGATCGGAAGCTCGAGGCGTTAAGGATTGAGGTGGCCTCCTCCAACGCGGCAAACTCGTCGCCCGCCAGCAAATCCACCCGCCGCTCAATCCGGCCGCTCCGGTTCAGCAGGTAGCACCGGAATACCTCGCCCTGGTAACCATACTCATAGACGCAATTCTCACGAAACTTTGATGAGAAATACGTCAAATTCGGCGTCGAATCAAGCAGAGAAGAAGCAGCGGCGAGGGTCAATTCGGGCTTGTCACTCCGGTATGTGTAGGATCCGGCCGTTGAAGGTGATCGCGTCGGCGCCGGGTGCGGGCGAGATCGGCGGGACGTTCGCGGCCGTGATGGGCGGAAGAGTCGTCCCGCGAGGAGTCGTGTGAACGACCTGACTGGGCGGGAGCGCGGCTCCGGTGCGGAGGTGGGCGTACATGAGGTCCATCGCCTGCACGAAGTAGCGGTGGAGCGGCACGTAGTTCTGCGGGAAGCCGTATGCGCTCAAGCTCAACAGCGAATCGAGATGCTGCGCGTTGGTCACTTCGATGTAGCGGAGCTTGCTCCCCCGCCCGTCCGCGAGCGCGTTCAGGCCAACATAGCCGCGCGAGGCGAAGTTCGGCGGGAGGATGTCATCGGATCGGCCGGTGACGATCAGGGTCGGCGTGCCATGCAGACGACCTGACGCGAGGATCTCGGCAACGCCGACCGCCACTCGCGCGGTTTGGAGCTCCTGCTGAAGGGGAAGCAGTCGGCCGGTTGCTGGATCGCGCCCCGTCGCGACCTCGCGCAGGCAGAGTGCGCCCTGCAGGAACTGGTCCGGCGTCGAGACCCGGATCTCCTTCCCGACCGTGTTGTTGACCAGGTTCACGCCGCTGGTTGGCGGAATGCCGTTGCTGGTGCCGAACAGGGTGTTCTCAGCGGGCGATGGAAGCGGGATCAGGTTGCCATAGTTCGCGTCGAGCGGATTGCTCGCGTCCGTGGCCGCGAAGCTGTAGCCGCAGAGGTTGTCCTTCACACTGAAGCGGCCATAGGCGTTGGCGTAGGTGACGGAGATCGACTGCGGGACGTACGAGAACCACATCGCGCCTTCGAGCGCGTTCTGCTCCGGCAAGATCCCGAAATTGTTCAGGATCGCCTGTGCCTCCAAGGGCTGGGTCGTCGGGTCCGCGCTTTGCAGCAGGCCGGCCGTATGGAGCGCCGTGCAGCGGACCGGGGTGGCGTAGAGGTTCAGCAGGAATATCCCCTTCGGCAGCGCGTTGATGGCGCAACCGTCGTAGATGTTCTGCACGGTCACGTAGTCGATCAGCGGCTTCGAATGGCCGAAGAACGGCGGCTGGCTGCCCTGCTGGATGGCGAACGGGGCGTAGATCGGGTTGAGGTTGGGCTCGCCGACGGCGACGCCATCGATCAGGCCGGTGACGTCCTGCTCCGCGGCGCGGACGGACGCACCGCCGCCGTTGGAGACGGAGGAGGCGATGACCACCGTGTTCCGACGCGCGATGCGGCCAGGGTATTTGGCGTTCAGGACGTCGAAGGCGAAGCGGATCGACTGCAGCACGTATTGGCCCCAGGCCTTCTCCGGGTCGACCTGGAGTGGGCGTGCTTGAAGGCGAAGCGGTTGGGATAGGCCGCGTCGTAGGCGGCGCGGTCGGAGGGCGAGAGCGGGGCGATGAACTGGTAATCGCCGCCGGCGCTGAGCGATCGGCACGACCTGGCCGCGGAGCGTGTCGGTCAGGCTGTTCTGCAGGTCGTCGAACCCGGTGCCGGAGCCCTTGTCGGTGTAGGCGACGGCGCAGCCGTGCTTGAGGCCCCACTCGCCGGAGGTGGCGATGGCGCCATAGATGCCGCGCGAGCCGGAGGACGGCCCGGTGACGATGCAGGCGTCGGCCGGGTTGAAGCTGTCGGGAACCTGGAGCATCAGCGTGACGCGCGAGCCGTCCGGCTGCAGCGCGAAGGCGAGGGTCTCGTCGCCGGGGATCTTTCCATCGTTGCCCGGGGTGACGCCGTTGACCGGCGCGAGAGGGCCCCAGAACACGCCGTAGCCCCCACCGGTGGTCGTATCCACGAGGGCGCGGTAATTGGTCCAGATTGCGAGGCGGCGCAGCTCTTCGGCCGTGGGCGGGTTGCTGACGCTCGGTGCGGTGTCGCTCTGCAAACCGGTCGGGCCGCCGCCGAGCCCGGCGGTGAGGAGGTCGTTGGTCGTGCCGTCGTAATGGGTGCTCACGACGGGAGGGATGATCTGAAGCGGCGTGCCGGGCCAGCCAATGCTTGCGCGAAACCGGGGGCGGAGACGACGCCGAAGGCAGCAGACAGCAGCAACGCGCGCGTGGACGATCGCATCCCCATCCTCCCGTGATCCGGCTTGTTACGTGGCCGGTGCGGCGCGGAGGCTACGATCGTTCCGATCGAGGCGATACCGTTTTCTTCAGTCGCGGAAATAAGGTTCGACGAGGCCCTGCAGCTTGACCGTCATCGGCCGGCCCTTGCGGTCGGTCGCCTTGCCGACGGCGAGGCGGACCCAGCCCTCACTCACGCAATATTCCTGGACATTGGTCTTCTCGACCCCCTTGAACCGGACCCCGACCCCGCGCTCGAGCAGGGACGCGTCGTAGAACGGGCTTTCGGGATCGGCGGAGAGCCGGTCGGGCGGCGCGTCGGACATGCCGGCCCCATGTCACACAAGCGCGCTCGTTGACCAGTGCGGGAAGCGCCGAAGCGGACGTCTACCAGCCCAATTCGTCGTCCAGATCGTCCGGGGGTATTTGACGGTCCGGCTGGCTGAAGCCGCGGGCGCAGAGACTCGTGGCGGCGGGAGAGGACCCGGCGCAACGGAGCCGGGCGCCGGCCAGGCGGGCGGCCGCGCCGAGGTCGTTGCAGATCGAGGCAACGAGCTCGGCATCCGACCGGCCGAGGTGATCGCAGTCGAGGTCCAACCCGCTCATCGGCGTGTTCTGGTTGGCGCGTGCGGCCGGCAGGGCCTGCTTGACGGCGCGGAGCACGCGCTGGCGCGCGGCGGCCCGTCCCTTCCGGTTCGCGCCCGGCACGCACCGTGCCTCCAACCGCCTGGAGAGGAGAATGGCGCGGCCGACGGCGCCGGACGCCCAGTCGAGCGCTTCGGACTGGCGACTGACCTCCGACCCCGAAGCTGATCGATTGCCGGCGCGGTAAGCACTCTCCCGGGCCAGCGTCATCCCCAGCTCGATCAGTTCGTCGAGCAGCTCCTGACAGGCCTGCGCGTCCTCAGCGAGGAAGTAGCGCGGCGGAGAAGCGGGTTTGTTGGGCGAACGAGCAGACATGAACGGAACATGAACATTTCCGGCCCAGTGGGCGTCAACTGGGCCTTGGTCGGCCGGGGCTGATATTGTCCGAAGCCGGACCAGTTTGGAGGCTTACGGCATGAGCGATGATGGCGACCGCGTGGCGACTCTCCCGGTTCCTGCCGGGGGGCAGCCGGTGCTGAGGACAGGAGGAGCGGTCGCGATCGGGGCGACGGCGCTGGGCGCGCTGGCGGTGGGAGCATTTGCCGTTGGCGCGCTGGCGATCGGGCAACTCGCCGTGGGGAAGCTCGCGCTCGGGCGGGGGACGCTGCGCCGTGGCCGGGTCGGCGAGTTGCGGATCTCGCGGCTGGTGATCGAGGATCTGCGCATCGAGCGGCACGACCGGCGCTCGTGAGTTGCGCTGTCCGAACTCGGGCCGGCCGGTGCTAACGGTTGATCATGCGGCCGCATTTTCGACGGGAGCGCGCGCATGGCGGGCGCGTGGCGGGGGTGGACGAGGTCGGGCGCGGCCCGCTGGCCGGCCCGGTGGTCGCGGTCGCGGTCGTGTTCCCCGACGGGGTGCCGCGGCGGGTCTCGCCGCTGATCGACGATTCCAAGAAGCTGACCGCGGCGGAGCGCGAGAAGGCGGCGGTCGCGATCCGGCGCTGCGCCGAGATCGCGATCGGCGCCGCCTCGGTGGCCGAGATCCTGCAGCTCAATATCCTGCACGCGTCCATGCTGGCGATGCGGCGGGCGGTCGCGCGCCTGGCGACGGCGCCGGAGCTGGTGCTGGTGGACGGCAACCGGGCGCCGCCAGGGCTGCCCTGCGCGGTGGAGTGCTGCATCGGCGGCGACGCGCTCGTCGCTGTCGATCGCCGCGGCCTCCATCATCGCCAAGGTGACGCGGGACCGGGCGATGCTGCGGCTGGCGCAGCGCTACCCGGCCTATGGCTGGCACGAGAACGTGGGCTACGCGACGCCCTTGCACCGGGCGGCGCTGCGCGACCATGGGCCGTCGCGCCACCACCGGGCCGCGTTCGGCACGGTCCGGCTGCTCGGGCAGGCCGAGCTCGCATTCGGGGCCGAAGCCGCGGATTGACGCGGCCTCGGCCGCATCGCCACGATGCGGTGAGCGAAGGGCCTCTCTTGGACATCACCCGCGAACTTCCCCTCGACCAGGTTCTGCTCGGCGACTGCATCCCGATGATGGAGATGCTGCCGCCGGCCTCGGTCCATTGCGTGTTCGCGGACCCGCCTTACAACCTGCAGCTCCGCGGCGAGCTGCGGCGGCCGGACGATAGCGTGGTCGACGGGGTGGACGAGGAATGGGACCGGTTCACCGACTTCGCCGCCTATGACGCGTTCACCCGCGAGTGGCTGTCCGAATGCCGACGGGTCCTGCGCAAGGACGGCACGATCTGGGTGATCGGCGCCTACCACAACATCTTCCGGATCGGCGCGATCCTGCAGGATCTCGGCTTCTGGATCCTGAACGACGTGATCTGGCGCAAGTCGAACCCGATGCCGAACTTCCGCGGCCGGCGGTTCACCAATGCGCACGAGACGCTGATCTGGGCGGCGCGCGGGCGGGACAGCCGGTATCGCTTCAATTACCAGGCGATGAAATCGCTCAACGACGACCTGCAGATGCGCAGCGACTGGACGCTGCCGCTGTGCACCGGGCCGGAGCGGCTGCGTAACCAGCACGGGCTGAAGCTGCATCCGACGCAGAAGCCGGAGGCGCTGCTGCACCGGATACTGCTGGCGAGCACGTCACCGGGCGACATCGTGCTCGACCCGTTCCTCGGCACCGGGACGACGGCGGCGGTCGCCAAGCGGCTGCATCGGCACTTCATCGGGATCGAGCGGCATCCGGCCTATGTCGAGGCGGCTTGGGGGCGGATCAGGCGGGTCCGGCCGGCGCCGGCGGAGTCGGCGGCCGGGTCGCCGACCAAGCGAGACGCGCCGCGGGTGCCGTTCGGCAGCTTGGTGGAGCGCGGGCTGGTGCCGGCGGGACCGTGGTCATGGACAAGCAGCGGCGGGTGCGCGCCGTCGTGGCGGCCGATGGGTCGCTGACGGCGGGCAGCGTGCGCGGGTCGATCCACCAGGTCGGCGCACGGCTCCAGAACGCGCCGAGCTGCAACGGCTGGACGTTCTGGCACATCGAGCGCGGCGGCGCGCTGCTGCCGCTCGACGCGATCCGCAGCGAGCTGGCCGCTGCGGAGTGAGGCGGCGCCGGGTGGCCGGCGCCGCGCTCCGATCAGTAGCGGCGCGGGGGTCGAGTTGCCCTGAGCGCGCGACGGCAGCGCCATGCTGCCGGTATCCGGCGCGCTCTGGCCACGCGTCGTGACTCCGCCGAACGGCGTGTTCGGCGCCATGCTGCCGGTTTGCACCTGCGGGGTCTCGGTCCCGTAGTTACCGGCGCCCTCGGCGCTGGCTCCTGCATGCTGCCGACGTCGGTCGGGCGGTTCGGATTGTTGGCGCATGCCGCCAGGCCGAAGCCGGCCAGCAGCGTAAGAGTCGTGAGGGCGATCCGCATGAGGGTCCTCCTTAGGGCGAACGCAAGGTGCTTAGCTTGCGCCGATCCGGCGACGGCGGCTAGTGCGAAGCTGCAACAGGTGTGGCCGAAAGTTCACGCTGCCATCTCCGGGCGCGGCACAGGCTGGCGGGCGGCGGCGAGGCACTGGTCCACCGCATCGCGGAGCGAGCTGACGTAGAGGTCGGCCCCGACGGCGGACCGGATGCGGTCGTCCGTGAGCAGGCTCCGGTCCACGTCCCACAGGCCGAGCAGCAGCTTGGCGCTGCGCGAACGCTGCCGCAGGCGACGCAACAAGTAGCGCAAGGCAGTCAGGCTATTGGCGCCCTCGATATAAGACACGCAGACCATCTGCACGCCCTGCATGTCGAGCGCGCCGATGTGGCCGCGCGACACCGCCTCGTGCGCCACCACCCGCGCCCGCAGGCCTCGCTTGCCGAGAATCTGGGCCAGCATGGCGCAGACCGCCTCGTCGAGCGGCCCGCGACCGGACACGCAAAGCACCGCCGAGTTGCCGGTCCACTCGGGATTGAGGTCGTCGGGCACTTGGCCGTCCTGCTCCTCGGCCAAGTCGACGATCACGCCGCTGATCGCCTCGAGGATGCCGCGGAGCTGATCCCCGGTCAGCACGCCGCGCAGCGAGTCGTTCGCCGCTAGCCGCAAGCCGGGGATCGCCACGTCGTCGTAGTAGGCAGAGAGCGGCTTTTCCTTGAGCATCGCCTCCGCCTGGTCCAGCGCCTCATCCGCGTCGCCGGCCAGCATGCGCTGATAGAGGCTCTCGGCCGGCGTCAGTGCCGGCTCGTCGCCGAGCAGCACGGCCAGGAACTCGAGCCGTTCGATGTGTTCGCCCAGCACGACCAGGCACAAGGTGAGCGGCATGGACAACAGCAGCCCGATCGGGCCCCAGATCCAGCCCCAGAAAATGGCCGCGATCACCACCGAGACCGGCGAGAGCCCGGTGCTGTGGCCATAGACCATCGGCTCGACCGCTTGGCCGATCACCGGCTCGACGACGAAGAACAGCCCCAGCGTCTCCAGCACCATGGTCCAGCCAGGGTCGACGGCCGCCGCCAGGGCCAGCGGCATGGCCGCGCCTGCGACCGGCCCGATATACGGAATGAATCGGAGCAGCCCGGCGACGATCCCCCACAGGATCGGGCTCGGGATGCCGATCAGCCATAGGCCGGCGCCGATGATGACGCCGAACCCCGTGTTGATCGCCAGCAGCCGCAAGTAATAGGTGCCGAGCCGGGACCCGGCGTCGTCGAGCGCGGCCGTCGTGCGATGGAGGTCGGACGAGCCGAACAGCCGGATGATCCGGTCGCGCAGGTCCTCTTGCTGCAGCATGATGAAGATCGCCACCACGAACACGATCGCCGCGGTCGCCAACGGCGAGATCACCGGCAGCAGGACCTCCTTGGCCAGCGCCAGCGGCCCCGGCCCGGGCTCCTGCACCACCACCGGTATCGGTTGCTGCGGCTGCGCGGGCGGCGCCGCCGGTCCTTGTCGGGGGCGGACGGGGCGCGGGCGTTTGGGCGACATGGCCAAGCCGGTTGGTCAGGGCCGTGACCTGGCCTTCGGCGAAGTTGCGCACGTGGAGATTTTCTGCTCGACGGTCGAGGCATAGCGGGCGCGTCGCCGGCGAGCTGGGCCACCTGGCTGCCGATCACGATCCCCGCCGATGACGAAGCCGACCGCGACCAGGATGGCGGCGAGCACCGCCAGCGTCCGCGGGATGCCGACCCGGCGCAGCATGGTGACCACAGGGGCCAGCATGAAGGAGAGCAGCACGGATAGCGTCAGCGGGATCAGGACTTCCCGCGCGACATAGAGCGCGGCGATGATGACCACGCCAACGGCAAGGCCCAGCAATCCGCCGAGCCCCGGCGCGTCAGGCGGGCTAATCCTGTTCTGCAGGCGCGAAACGGTGACGGGCGGCGTCGGCATCGGGCGAAGGATCCACTCTGGCCAGTCGACAACGCGCGGACAACAAAAAAGGCGCGCGTGCCGCCCGGGCAGGTTCGGATCGCCCCTTTGTCCGCATGTCCGCGATCGCCGCCTCGTCGTAGCCGAGGCTGCGGAGGACATCCGCCGTGTGCTCGCCGCGCTCCGGCGTCGGCGTGCGGACCGCGCGTGGGAGGCCGGACATATTGACCGGGGATGCCACCAGCTTCGTCCGCCCGAGGCGAGGATGCTCCACGGGGGCAGCCAGGCCGAGATGCTGGACTTGCGGGTCGGCGAAGACCTGATCGATCGTGTTGATCGGGCCGCAGGGGATCCCGGCGCCCTCGAACAGCTCGATCCAATGGGAAGAGGGCTGCGTCTCCGTGATCTCCGAGATCGCCGCATTG